>NZ_JBQFJO010000001.1:1480000-3913463 GCF_056536325.1 Ruegeria sp. AB11
GAACTGAAACATCTAAGTACCCGGAGGAAAGGAAATCAATTGATACTCCCCTAGTAGCGGCGAGCGAACGGGGACCAGCCGAGCCAGATAAGTGACTAGAACACGTTGGGAAGCGTGGCCATAGCGGGTGACAGCCCCGTATAGGAAGCTTTGATGGACGTATTAAGTAGGGCGGAACACGTGAAATTCTGTCTGAAGATCGGAGGACCACCTTCGAAGGCTAAGTACTCCTTGCTGACCGATAGCGAACCAGTACCGTGAGGGAAGGTGAAAAGCACCCCGACGAGGGGAGTGAAACAGTACCTGAAACCGAACGCCTACAATCAGTCGGAGGCTCCTTGCGAGCTGACGGCGTACCTTTTGTATAATGGGTCATCGACTTGGTCTCACGAGCAAGCTTAAGCCGTTAGGTGTAGGCGTAGCGAAAGCGAGTCTTAATAGGGCGAATGAGTTCGTGGGATCAGACCCGAAACCGAGTGATCTAGGCATGGCCAGGTTGAAGGTAAGGTAACACTTACTGGAGGACCGAACCCACATCCGTTGAAAAGGATCGGGATGAGCTGTGCCTAGGGGTGAAAGGCCAATCAAACTCGGAGATAGCTGGTTCTCTGCGAAATCTATTTAGGTAGAGCGTCATCCGAATACCCCGGGGGGTAGAGCACTGGATGGGTAATGGGGCCCCACAGGCTTACTGATCCTAACCAAACTCCGAATACCCGGGAGTACTAGATGGCAGACACACTGCGGATGCTAACGTCCGTAGTGGAGAGGGAAACAACCCTGACCTACGACTAAGGCCCCCAATTCATGGCTAAGTGGGAAAGCAGGTGGGACGACCAAAACAACCAGGAGGTTGGCTTAGAAGCAGCCATCCTTTAAAGATAGCGTAACAGCTCACTGGTCTAAATAAGTTGTCCTGCGGCGAAGATGTAACGGGGCTCAAGCCATGAGCCGAAGTCTAGGGATGCGTAAGCATCGGTAGCAGAGCGTAGTGTGACATAGAACCTTGTCTATATTGCCGCCGGTTATGCGGCGCGAGTAATCGCGCTCAAGTAGCCGAATAGGCGGTAGCGCAGACATAGGTTCTTTCGATGAAGCCGGGGCGTGAGCCATCCGGTGGAGAGATCACTAGTGAGAATGATGACATGAGTAGCGACAAAGAGTGTGAGAGACACTCTCGCCGAAAGTCCAAGGGTTCCTGCTTAAAGCTAATCTGAGCAGGGTAAGCCGGCCCCTAAGCCGAGGCCGAAAGGCGTAGGCGATGGGAACTAGGTTAATATTCCTAGGCCAGGAGGATGTGACGGATCACAGGTGTAGTTCAATCTTATCGGATTGATTGGGCTGCTGAGTGGTTCCTGGAAATAGCCCTCCATCAGACCGTACCCTAAACCGACACAGGTGGACTGGTAGAGCATACCAAGGCGCTTGAGAGAACGATGTTGAAGGAACTCGGCAAAATACCTCCGTAAGTTCGCGAGAAGGAGGCCCGGTTCCTAGGCAACTAGGGGCTGGGGGCACAAACCAGGGGGTGGCGACTGTTTATTAAAAACACAGGGCTCTGCGAAGTCGCAAGACGACGTATAGGGTCTGACGCCTGCCCGGTGCCTGAAGGTTAAAAGGAGAGGTGAGAGCCTTGAATTGAAGCCCAGGTAAACGGCGGCCGTAACTATAACGGTCCTAAGGTAGCGAAATTCCTTGTCGGGTAAGTTCCGACCTGCACGAATGGCGTAACGACTTCCCCGCTGTCTCCAACATCGACTCAGCGAAATTGAATTGCCTGTCAAGATGCAGGCTTCCCGCGGTTAGACGGAAAGACCCCGTGCACCTTTACTACAGCTTCGCACTGGCATCAGGATTGTGATGTGCAGGATAGGTGGTAGGCTTTGAAGCGGAAACGCAAGTATCCGTGGAGCCTCCCTTGAGATACCACCCTTCGCACTCTTGATGTCTAACCGCGGTCCGTTATCCGGATCCGGGACCCTGCGTGGCGGGTAGTTTGACTGGGGCGGTCGCCTCCTAAAGCGTAACGGAGGCGCGCGAAGGTTGGCTCAGAGCGGTCGGAAATCGCTCGTTGAGTGCAATGGCAGAAGCCAGCCTGACTGCAAGACTGACAAGTCGAGCAGAGTCGAAAGACGGCCATAGTGATCCGGTGGTCCCGAGTGGAAGGGCCATCGCTCAACGGATAAAAGGTACGCCGGGGATAACAGGCTGATACTGCCCAAGAGTCCATATCGACGGCAGTGTTTGGCACCTCGATGTCGGCTCATCTCATCCCGGGCTGGAGCAGGTCCCAAGGGTACGGCTGTTCGCCGTTTAAAGAGGTACGTGAGCTGGGTTTAGAACGTCGTGAGACAGTTCGGTCCCTATCTGCCGTGGGTGTAGGAGACTTGAGAGGAGTTGCCCCTAGTACGAGAGGACCGGGGTGAACGATCCACTGGTGGACCAGTTGTCGTGCCAACGGCAGTGCTGGGTAGCTATGATCGGACAGGATAACCGCTGAAGGCATCTAAGCGGGAAGCCCCCCTCAAAACAAGGTCTCCTGAGGGCCGTGGAAGACCACCACGTCAATAGGCCGGAGATGTAAGCGCAGTAATGCGTTCAGTTGACCGGTACTAATCGCCCGATAGGCTTGATTTGATCCAGTAATGGAAAGACAAAATCAAACCAGAAGCATACACCGACCTTGAGTTGGACAACGTTGATTGATGTGAAACCCCGTAAGGTGACATAACAACCGTGCGGCAACGCGCATTCGCTTCGCGAATACGCTGCCTGCCGCGCGTCGCCTTTTTGCACTGCAAAAAGAGCGATGGGGATTTTCCTCGGTTTGGTGGTCATAGCGCAAGTGAAACACCCGGTCCCATCCCGAACCCGGAAGTTAAGCACTGCCGCGCCAATGGTACTTGGGCTTAAGCCCCGGGAGAGTAGGTCACCGCCAAACCTAGTAAAATCCCCCTTCTCTCTAACACGATGATACAAATCTGACTCTGACGCGGGATGGAGCAGCCCGGTAGCTCGTCAGGCTCATAACCTGAAGGTCGTAGGTTCAAATCCTACTCCCGCAACCGCTTTTATCGAACCAGCCGCCGCAAGGCGGCTTTTGTCGTTCTGAGATGTTCCCAACGCCATCAAGCCCGCCAGTTCCCCAATGAGTTCAATTGTATATGTCCCATATTCAGGGACCAATCGAATCTCTGATAGCCGACAATGGCATATATTCAGAGAGGTTCTTAGTGTCATTTCGCAGTTTGTGGCAGTTGGTTGAATCTATGAATACCTCCCGTAACTTATGGACCGATTTTTCAGTGGCTTTATCGCAATGAACTATCACTGGGCGGATCTAGGAGACCCGCTTCCTCTATACCATGTTACTAGGTAGTAGCGCGCTAGAAGCCCCCTTTTCTAACAGTCCGTAACTATCGTCCGTCGTTCGGCAAACCTACCCGTTGAGTTATCATACTATCGGAATCTCAAAATTTCGATTAATTTGAAGTTACGTGCCCCAACTCAATCAAACCTATTTCTGAAGGAAAGGGAGCATAGTTTTGTCTATTGATTTTCCAAATTGGCCGCCAGAACCTTACAACTCTGACAGTTGGCCACCACCGTGGCTTAGATTTGAGCGCGAGTATCCAAATTCGGAGCGGCGTTCGCGACTAATATCGCATTCCGATGCGCCGTATATCGCCATCGCAACGGATGAAGAGTCTGATCGGGAAACACTTGGAGCTATTGCATCGGACTATTTGGATAAAGTTGAAGATTATCTAACAAGACATGGGCAATCGTTGAATTGGCCTGAAGGGTGGGGCGGAAATCAGTTTAATGACAACGCCAAAGCTGGAAACTGGGACTTGGTTCACTGGCTGAATATCTGGCCTCCGGTTGACAGTGGTGCGGATGACAACCCACCTCAAATTGCGTCATGGAACCTGTCCCACGATGAACTCCACAGATTGCCAGCGACAATAGTTATGGTGGCGACGGAATTCATAAATAATCAGGGGGAACCTGCCGAGTTCTCTATCGGTGTCAGCGTTCCTATGCTGGTTGAGAAAACTGATGGCGGTAAACTCCGTTTCATCATTCGCTCGTTCACAGCAGAGTACCCGGTTGTATCGCAACAGAGTTGGTCGACCGTGGATGCCAAGGCCGCTTTTCCGTCTCGAGAGGAACGCCAGATCGAACTTGGGGCGCTTACAAATGATTTGGTAAACTACCCATCTGATATCTTGAATCAAATTGGAGCCGCGGCTTCCGTTGAACCGAGGTCCATCGATCTAGAGCAAATCTTTGTCTTGTCCGATGTTGACCCGGATTTTCTGGAAGAACCGGTTGTTATAGAAACAGTTTCGAAAGCGCTTGGGTCAATCGAGCGATTTCCAAATCGTTTGAGCTATTTGGTAACCAACAAGATTAAGGCAATTCCAAATGACGGTGCGCAACAGAGGCAATTCCACTTCGAATTGCTATCCACTGAAAATTGCCCACTGATCACCCATATAGGTGAGGGCGAAGCAAAAATCTGGACTCAAGTTCCACCTGCTTCGAAATTACCCTTTGATCCTGCAAATCCCGCATTGCCTTACGAGTGGGATCGAAGGCGACCCACTCGTACAGATGATTTCCTTGATCGATTCAGAGAGTTGGGGAAACTGACGAACGGGAATGAATTGACGCTGGAAGATCTGGGGTTTCGTGTTCGACGATGCCCAGATTTTGTTCCGGGAGACCAGGATGGACTTGGCAATCCAGGACCGACCAAAGTTTTGAGGCTACCTGCGAACAAGGAGATTCTACTACGAAGTAATGAGTATTCAGCGTTACTTGCCTATGTTAACTGCGTTGAATTTTTCGAATTGTTGAGATCGTTTGGAATTATCTTGGACGATTTCGTTGTTCGGGCAGAAAGGGACATCCAGATCTTTTACCGGTACGGTATTGCTCCGGGTCCTGGCAAAGATGGGCGAACGGTGAACGCACAGGTCGCCTATGACTGCAAATCTGATGCTGCGACGTTGCCGACAATTCGAATGAATCTCGCACTTGCAGAACTGACACGTTGGGACCGGCCATTGAACAGTGACGGAGAGCGTACCTGGGCGCAGCCCCTTGGCCTCGCGACTGACAAGCGCTGGATGCTTCATGAGTTTGGGCACTATTTGTTGGCTGCGCGTCTTGGGAAGCTTGAATTTGATTTTGCGCACAGCGCCGGTGACGCAATGGCCGCTATTGTTTGTGATCCGGAGTCTAGGCTGGCTGACCCACGAAATGGTGTCGCTGGAAGCTATCGCGGAATCACATTTCCATTCGTCTTTTCAACGCGTCGCCACGACAGATCCCCCACGTTAGGTTGGGCGTGGTACGGAGAATTGAACCGGTCTGTTATTGAGTCACCGCCGACTGGTTGTGATGACCTGAAGGGTTATTTGACAGAACAAATTCTTTCGACAACGCTCTTCCGGCTTTATCGCGCACTGGGTGGAGATTCGATGGATGCGGACGCACCGGATGTTTACCTGCGCCAACGTGCGTCTTTTGTGACGATGTATTTGTTGGTAAGGGCAATCCAATCATTCGGACAATCACCATCTAGGGCAGAAATGCTGGAGCTCGCGATCGAACAAATTGACCGTTTGCAGGCTGGAGTGATTGAAATGCCTCCAAGCCCAGATCTACCAAATAACCTACCCCAACCGGATGGTTGGAAAGGGGGTATGGTCCACAAAGTGGTACGGTGGTCATTTGAAACGCAAGGCATGTTTGTCGAGAACATTGAAGAGACGCATAATGGCATGGGCAAAGCGCCTGACGTCGATGTCTATATCGAAGATTCCCGACCGCTTAGAGAAATGGTGAACGGAAGTTGGTTCAATTACGGCGTGGGCAGTTATTGTCCGGTCTCGCTAGATTGGCGTGATGATGCGCAATGGATAATGCCGGATCAGGTGATTTTCGGGAATCGTGGATCGGTTGCAGCTGAGGGCTGCACGCTTCGCCGCTGGTATGGGGTGGTCTTTAATCCCGAGGAGGATTGGGGTCTTTCCTCCATTATTATCTGGCTTCCGCTCTTTTCACAGGAAGACAATTTGCCGGACATTGGAGCAGGCGACAGGCGGGTTCTGCCGTTCAACGACGAGGGCGAAGCCCTGGCTGAGATTAAGCGAATAGTGTACGCCGACCGACCGCAAGGTAGCACAGCGTATGGTCTGGCGCTTTATGAAATCACTTGTCCAGACGATCGTGCCAATACAGATCCGCTGCAAAGCCTTGGGGTTGCTGTCGGGACAACATCCAGCAACCTACCCAAAACACCCCGAGCGTTGACCGACCTCGTAGCTAATGACAATAACCTTGGGTTGCGGGTTATTCAGTTCATATGACTTCCGGCACAGGATCACTGTCCCATGGCGTGGGCCATTCGACTTTTGACGCGTCCAGCACCGTCATCAGCGTCGGACAATCGATACCCGCTATTGGATTTCCATCGACGTCTGTGTCGTTGGCTCTGTCAAACAGGGCATCCCAAATACCTGCAGCCAGATGGCGACTGGCCGTACTGTCGGTCGGGTAGTGCACGCCAATACGTTCTCGGTTCACTGCTATTCGATGCGCAATTGCAAGCAGTGGTGACTTTATGGGCGCGGTCCCGCGCAAGTCACTCCATCGTGGTTTCCGAAGCAGTTGCCCATCCTCTGGGCTTGGAACAATATCCGCACCATCAATCGAAACTTTATCTTTCAGCACTCCGTAGCGGTAATAAATTCCCGGTATTTCTAGCAAAAGAAGCGAAATGAAATGCGCAAGAAATGAATGTCCGCTTGGGAATGCCGGATGTGCGGGTGGGCCGAACGGTACAGTCAGGCCGGGGCGGAGGATCGATGGTCGCACTCTTTTGTAATGTGCTTTGTAAGCCATGTAGATCACGTTACCTATTGCCAGCCCGACGTTTATCAGGTCGAGCGTATTGGGGTGATCAAACGAATTGATGCCCAGAAAATGAATGAGATAATCCGGTAGACCATCTGCCTGGACGTCGCTTTCCACAAGATAGTTCCACCGATCGTCCTCCATATAGATTTTGAGTTTCTCCAACTCGCCCTTGATAAATAGGAACGCGGCCAAATTCTCAGCGGCTGTATCTCCGGGTTGCCATTTCAGGTCGTTTGCTTCCAGCCAACGCAGCTTAATCGGGTCGATACCTGGCGGGATGCGGCCAAGGGAAATCGGTAACCATTTCCCAAATTGCCCAGCGATTTCAAGGGCTGCGAGCGTACCGGGCTCACTCCGGTCAGCGGCGCGCAGCCACTCACCCAATTGCGGATCAAACGGAAGTGTCCAGAAACGCAAATCCGGATCCCAGTCGGCGGTCGTCCATTCCAGCGGGTCACTGTTAGGTTGGTAGGGATTGATTATGAATTCGAGCGGAAATGGAGTTTCACCGGAATTGTCTGGTGTGAAGTTAAGCGACCAAGGCAACAGCGCCAGTTCAATGGGGGTAGCATAGTAGCTACGGATAAAGCCGATGCCACCGTCAGCTCCGACCGGGATCGCACCCATGCCCATGCCGTTACCCATGCCCATGCCCATGCCGTTACCCATGCCCATGCCCATGCCGTTACCCATGCCCATGCCGTTACCCATGCCCATGCCCATGCCGTTACCCATGCCCATGCCCATGCCGTTACCCATGCCCATGCCCATGCCGCGACCCATGCCCATGCCACTACCCATGCCCATGCCCATGCCGTTACCCATGCCCATGCCACTACCCATGCCCATGCCCATGCCCATGCCCATGCCGCGACCCATGCCCATGCCACTACCCATGCCGTTGGCTGTGTCCTTTCTAGAAGTCATTGGAAATCCCCCTATCGAATAATATGGACTTGAGATTTCGTCGACTCAAAGTCCTCTAACGCGGCAAACCCGCAATAAATAACCCACTTTTTAGGGCCAATTTGTCTTCTCTACGTACAAATGGATACCACGAAACAAACCGATCCACCGAGAAATCTTTGTCGAGCCTTAGAATCTCGGCTCCAACGGCCCGTGCCTTTTCCTCTTGACCGTTCATTGCAAGACTGGCCGCCAGAATTCTCAAGGTCGCAATAAAGCGAGAGTTGACCTGACGTGCCTTCTGCAACCAGGAAATCGCTTCAGCATAATTTCCCGAGGAAAACTCGGCGATTCCAACCCCGGTCCACCAAGTAAAGTTCAAGGTGTCAAACGGGCTTAGTTTAAATGCATTCTGAAACCGGGGTATCGCCTCGTCTCTTCGGCCTAAATACGACAATGTTACTCCACTGGTTGCCCAGCCGAGTGCATTATTCTGATCGAGGGACAGGGCCAGATCAAACATCGACATCGCTTGATGCGGATCACCCTCAATGAGGCTTGTCAGATGCCCAGCGACCACTTGGCAGAAAGGATCATCAGGATCCAATGCGATGGAATGTCTGGCATGCTCAACAGCCAGCAGTTTGTCGCGCTCAGGATTGTTGGAGCGTTCCTCGCCAACGAGGTAATTCAATCGCCAAGCGGAGTAAGCATAGGCTCTGGCATAGGTAGGATCCAGTTCCATAGCCCTTTGCAACGCTATTCCGGATTGATGATACCCCTCATCTGTGAACCGATACAGTTCTGATGCCGCCTTGAGAACGCAATCATACGCATCAAGGCTATGGGTAGAGCGATTTCGAACGCGTTCAATCCCGTGCGCGTTCAGGCGGGGCTCGAATGAGCCGACAACTGCGGCAACTATTGTGTCTTGAAAATCGAACAGATCTTCGGCGGTCCCGTCGAACGACTCGGACCAGATTGATCGGTTCAAGGCAACATCAACCAATTCCGCTGTAATCCGAAGCCGATTGCCCTGTCGGCGCACGTTTCCATCCATTACATAGTTTACGCCCAACTGCGCCGCGATCTCCTGGAGATCAATCGATCGATTGGCAAAACGCAATGTGGAGGCGCGGGCGATTACGTGAAATGCATGGCTGCGGGATAGGCCGCTGATAATGTCTTCGGTGATCCCTGATCCAAAATACTCTTCCATTTCATGGCCAGAAGACGCGCGAAATGGCAAGACGGCCACTGTAGGTCGCGATGTCCATTCAATGAAAGGTTGGTGTAGGCTCGCGCTTTCTGAGGAAGAAGTTTCCAGTGGCACAACCTGAAACAAGTGGATAACTCGATTGATGTTTTTTAGTCGCGGCGTACCAATATCTCTGAAGCGAACATTGATCTTACTTCCTGCCAGTTCTCGAACCAGTCCTGTCGCAACGATTTGACCCGGCGCTGCAGCGTCATGAATACGCGAGGCAATGTTGACGCCGTCACCCAATATGTTTCCGTGGCTCACCAAAACATCTTCGACATTTACTGCAATCCTTAATTGCAAATTTTCACGGGTGCCCCTTTGCGCCTCTGGATGTGGTTTCTTCTGAGCGTCGACAGCCCATTTCAAGGCAGCCACCACGCTGCTGAATTCAACGAGGATCGCGTCTCCGACAGTTTCGACCAATCGGCCATCATATTGCTTAAGCAATGGCAACAGCAACTCTTCTCTGAGCGATTTCCACTGGTTGCTTGTCCAAACATCGTCTTCTGCCATTAGGCGGGAAAAACCGGCAACATCTGCGAACGCGACAACTGCAAGCCTGCGCGTTTCAGAAATTGGAGGTTCGTTTTCACTCGCCATTGAAAGTCTTTCTGAAGAATCCTGTTCGTTGTTTATGAATGATAACTTGAAGGCAGAGTAACGATAGGATTGTCTTCGGTCTATTGCCTCATCTAATGAATGGCGTCTTCTAACTGCTCTGATATAGTCGATATGCTTCTTTTGCCGAACGTTTTGGCTTCTATGACTTCCTGTTTGGTCATAGGGCGGATCATCTTGGAATAGAAACTAATTCTAAAAAATCGTGCTGAGGCGGCGCGAGTACCTTCGACTAGCAGACCGATGCTTGAATAAGTGGTCGAGGGCTTTTTGATTTGAGGCTTCAAACCAGACATTGCAACCGTATTCGACAACGGTGGTTGCACCCTCCCGAAACCACTTTTACCGAACCATCCGCCGCAAGGCGGCTTTTGTCGTTTTGGGCCAGCCCAACCATTGCTGCCAGGGCACCCTCCAGTTCGATCTGCACGCCATCCCGTTCATGTTGGATCGTAACACGTTCGATCAAGCCCCGAATGATCTCCAAAGCCACTGTGCGGATAGACGGATCCGATAGCGCCTGTGCCAGATCAGTGACCTTGGAGCGATAGAGTTCAGACAGATTTGGGTGCAGTCGCACCGGCGATGGCGCGGGCTCAGACAGCTTCGCATCAAGTTCGGCGATCTGCGCTTCGAGATCTTCAAGCCTGGCCTGAAGAGCTGAGGCGCGAATGCCTTTTGCAATCGCGTCATAAAACCCATTCAGTTTGCGCGCAGCTTTGTCCCGCTCGGATTACTGACGGGTCCGGGCTAGGCTAAGTGTCTTTGGGGTCTCAAGCTCGTCGAGGACTTTGGTCGCACGTCGAAAAGCTTACGTGCATCAAGGCAGTACCGTTTGCTCAGAAAGCGCTGGTTGAGACGAGGCGATCCCCTCAAAGGTTGCACACAGGAAAGAACAGGAAGGGAACAATTTGGTTAGGTTCTGTGTCGAGCCGCTGACCCGAACCGCCTGCGCTATTGGTGGGCTGCGGTGTTTAGTTGTCCTTTTGAGTTACGTGATCATAGCTCCACAAAATGGTAATCTTAAAAATCGCGTCAAGAATTGACGGAATCCGTCTCACGGCACTCAGTCTGCCCGCAGTTTGGCCCATACATGGTTTTCAAGAATCAGACCGTGCGACTGGGTTCTGGTTATTTCTATACAGGACGCGTACTGTCACGTACGATCAACTCGACGTCGACAATACTGACTTCATTGTCGTCGGCTTGTCCGTTTAACCTGAGCATAAGCCGCTCAGCTGCTTGCATTCCGATTTTGTGACGGTCTTGGTGGATAGTTGTCAGAGCTGGCACGTAATACTCAGACATTTCAATATCATCAAAGCCAACAACGGAAATGTCCTGTGGAACGGAAAGTCCACCCTGTTGCAACCCGGAAATCAGGCCGAAAGCAACCATATCAGCTGCACAGAATACAGCGCTAGGGCGTTCCGGCATTGCCAGAATCTGCGCAGCTGCCGCATGTCCGGATTCTAATGAAAAATCTCCCCTAATGATCCATTGGGGCCTGGATTGAAGATTGAGCCTTTCCCGCTCTTCAATCATGCCCGTCCGCCGAGCTCGGGTCAGGACATTGCCTTCGGGGCCGGTAACATGAGCCACACTTCGATGGCCCAGCTTGTGAAGATGCCGGATTGCCAATCGTGCGCCTTCGGTATTATCGCTCCGAATGGACGGGAATGTTGTATCGGTGCTCCATTCGCAGGCAAAGACGATCCTGTCTGCCACGTTGGCCGCCCGGCAGTGATCCAGCACCGATTTGGATACCGAGCCGTCAAGCGAAATAACACCATCTATGCTGCCATCCAGGAATCGGCCAGCAAGATCATTTTCGATAATCGGACTGCTTTCAGTGTCGGTGATGAGGACTTCGAGGCCGCTGTTTTCAAAGCCGTCATTGATGCCTGACAGAACCATCGAGTAGAACGGTTTTGCCAAGTTTGGCACCAAAACGAGTACAGCTCCCGCTTGTCTTGTTCGCAAGTTTCGTGCGGCGCGGTTCACCCGATAACCTGTTGTTTTGATGGCTTCAAATACCGCTTTTCTCGCCTTTTCGGATAAGAGGTCGGGTTTGCTCAAGGCCCGACTGACGGTGGCCGTCGAAACCTTTGCAGCTTTTGCGACATCCTGAATTGTAGCGGGTTTTTGGGCCATGTGGTCAGATCGCTCCTGAAATATATTCTTGACAACTCGCATCAGCTGCCGTGATTATGTAATCGATTTCATAACTCGAAATCAATTGAACTTAAGCTGTTTCTCCAATCATGGACCAAAACGGCGCAGAGGGGGGCGAGGAACTGTCATTTGGATCGATCATAAACTCTAAGCTCAGAGAAATTTGTAGTATCTATGGCTTGGGACTGGCATCCGGCGCCGCGCCCGCAAGAGCATATTCCTATTTGTTCGTGGGATTTAGTGAGAGCTCTCGGTCTGGGTATCAATTTGGCAATTTCTCCCCTTTTTTACCACACGATGTAATCGATTACAGAGTTGCAATGTTTGGTCTTCCACACGGTGACGGCACTTTTGGCTGGAGGTGTAAGTGATGACTGCTTTCGGAACTATTCGTGCTGCTGTAATCGGTGCCGGTTTCATTGGGTCGTTGCATATACAAATGTTACGACGTCTTGGAGTTCAGGTGGTTGGTGTCCTAGGTTCGAGCGCTGAGCGAGGTTCTCTACGCGCCCGAGAATTGGGTGTGCAGATGGCCTATCCTTCGATCGATGAACTGGTCGCAGACAAGACCGTCGATGTGGTGCATGTGACCTCACCCAATCATGCGCATTACCAACAAGTGTTGGCCATATTGAAGGCTGGCAAGCATGTGGTTTGTGAAAAGCCACTGGCGATGACATCCAAACAATCCGCTGAAATGGTGTCAGTCGCAATGACGTCCGGAAAAATCGCCGCAATCTGCTACAACATTCGGTTCTACCCATTGAACCAGCACGCACATGCAATGGTTCGTGACAACAAGCTTGGGGATATTCGGTTCGTAAGTGGGCAATACCATCAGGACTGGCTGGCCAAGCGTACCGATTGGAACTGGCGATTGCAGTCCGAGATTGGCGGTGCGCTGCGATCGGTCGGGGATATCGGGACACATTGGGCCGATCTAACGGGCTTCGTATCCGGCCTGAAGATTGACGAGGTCTTTGCCGAACTTGCCAACTTCATCTCCGAACGCGAGCGCCCTGTAGGATCCATAGAAACATTCTCCGGTGCCAGCGGAGAAGCCGACACCGTGACTGTAGATACCGATGACGCCGCAATGATCCTGATCCGCTATGTGGGTGGCGCGAAAGGAGTGATGTCGACGAGTCAGGTAAATTTTGGCCGAAAAAATGCTCTGCGTTGGGATATTACCGGATCAAAATCCAGCGCCGCTTGGGACAGTGAAATGCCCGAGCAATTGTTTATCGGGCACCGCGACGAACCCAATCAAAATTTGATGCGGGATATTTCGCTGATGAACTTTGCCGGTTCGGCTTCGGCGACTTTGCCACCGGGGCACGTCGAAGGATTTGCCGACAGCTTTCATGCGTTTTTTCGCGCCGTGTATTCGGACGTTCTAAGCGGGGGGCGGCAAGCCGGCTCAACCTGGGCAACATTCCAAGACGGGCATGAAGAGATGCTCTTTTGCGACGCCGTGCTTCGATCCTCCAGAGAGGGGCGATGGGTTCAAATTCAAGAAATCCGGAGTGAACTATGAAACTTGGGCTTTTGACAGCACCATTCGAGGACATGCCGTTGAAGGATGTGGCATCCTGGGCGACGGTGAGCGGATTTTCAGCTTTGGAAATCGCGTGCTGGCCTTCGCTTGGCGGTGAAAAGCGGCGTTATGCCGGGACGTCACACATCGACGTCAGTGATCTGACGCAAGTGCAGGCCTCGGAGATTACAGGCATGCTGACTGATCTGGATATCGAGGTATCCGGTTTGGGCTATTATCCAAACCCGTTGCATTCAGATCCCTCTCACCGTGACGAAGTTATCTCTCATCTGAAAAAGGTGATCACGGCGGCGCAGATCATGAACATTTCTGTGGTCAATACTTTTGTCGGCGGAGACAGAAGCTTGAATGTAGATGAAAACTGGGATCGGGCCCGGGTCATCTTCGCTCCGATCATCGCCCACGCACAAGAAGCTGGTGTCAAACTGTGCTTTGAAAATTGCCCGATGATCTTCAGCTACGACGAATGGCCCGGCGGCCACAATATCGCTCATTCACCAATGATATGGCGGCGCATTTTTGAAGAATGGGGTGATGCCGTCGGAATGAATTTCGACCCAAGTCACTTGGTTTGGCAAATGATCGACCAGGGGCGCTTCATCCGTGAATTTGGTTCGAATATGGAACACGTCCACGCCAAGGACGTGATGATTGACCGTGAAGGTTTGTACGAACGCGGCGTAATGAGCGCAGGCATGGGGTGGCAGGTGCCTCGCTTGTGCGGCTTGGGCGATGTCAACTGGCCGGAGTTTTTCTCGGAACTCTACAGGGCCGAATATGACGGCCCAGTTATCATCGAACATGAGGATCGGCTGTTTGAAGGTTCGGACGAGAAGGTGAAGCGTGGCTTCACTCTCGCCCGTGATGTTCTGCAGCCGTACATCAAATGACGAGGGCGCCAAGCCCCTGAAGTAAAACAACAACAGAAAGGGAAACAACATGCGAAATCTTAAGATGACCCTGACAGCTTTTGCGTTGGGTAGTACAATGGCGACTTCTGCTGCCGCTGAAAGCTATACGATCGGTGTGTCCAACACCGTGCAGGGAAACGGCTGGCGTGAGCAGATGATCTGTGCCATGCGAGCACAGGCTTTGGTCGAGGGCGATGTGGCGAACCTTATTGTGTCTCATCGCAATACGGACAGTGCAGGTCAGCTCGAAGATCTGAACAATTTGATTGCGGCAGGTGTTGACGCGATCGTCCTGAACCCGTCGAACCCGGACGCGTTGAACTCGGCAATTGATACGGCGATCAGCAAAGGGATTGTGGTTGTCGCGGTAGACGCAGGCGTATCGGCAGAAGGGGCTTATATCCTGTCCAACAACCAGGAGCAGTACGCTTATCTGGGCGCGAAGTGGCTGTTCGAGCAACTTGGTGGTTCGGGAGACGTTGTCTACATGCGCGGTATTGCCGGTGTCTCGGCGGATACAGATCGCGACAACGGCTTCAAGCGTGCGTTGGCCGAGCATCCTGATATTAACGTCGTGCATGAGGTCTTTACCGGCTGGCAGCAAGACCAGGGCAAGCAGCAGATGTTCGATTTCCTTGCGACAGGTGTTCCTTTTGATGGCGTCTGGACCAGTGGTATCGACAACGTGATTGTCGACGCTATTGTCGAATCTGGCGCACCATTGGTGCCGATCGTCGGCGCTGACAATGCGGGGTTTGTTCAATACCTGACAGAAGTTGAGGGGCTGAATGGAGCGGCGGTGACCAATCCGGGATCTGTCGGGGGTGCGGGCGTGGCACTTGCCGTTGACGTCCTGAATGGCAACGCTCCGGCGGATAAACTGGTGTTGGTCGATCCGGTTCTCTGGGAAAACGCCACGGACGAGGGCCGGGCCGTTATCGAAGCAGCGCAGAATCCGAACCTCGATCCTGAATGGCCTGTCTCCGTTATGGTTCCCGGTTGGACTGATTATACGATGGATCAGATCATTGCGTGCGAAGGTCCGGAATCCTGATCAGAAACAAGCGACCTCCGAAATCTATCGGGGGTCGGTCACTTAGAACTGAGATAGACGATGTCAACTGTCAAACCATCTCAACACATTCTAGATGCTGCCGGTGTATCGAAGAGTTTCGGTGCCGTACACGCGTTGACCGATGCCAGTTTGCATGTGAGCGCGGGTGAAATCGTGGCTCTCATGGGGGCCAACGGTGCAGGTAAATCGACATTCGTAAAGATATTGACCGGTGCGCTTCGCCCAGATGGAGGCGAGGTACTCATCAAAGGCACCGCCGCCCATGTGGGATCACCGGCCGAGGCGCGGGCATCGGGACTAGTCCCGGTATATCAAGAACCGTCGCTCGTGCCCGACTTAAGTGTCATCGATAATCTCCGGCTCACGAATACACCGGTGGGAGATTTCAAACATTTTGTAGAGCACTTGGGGATCTTAGACCTGTCGCTAGAAGCGATGATTTCCGCATTACCACTGGCAACGCTCCGCGTTCTCGATCTTGCAAGGGCGCTCGCGTCGAAACCGGACGTTTTGCTGCTAGACGAGATGACAGCGGCCCTCCCAACAGATTTGGTTGAGCGTGTTCTTTCAGTCGTGCGGAAGGCGGCCAACGAGGGTTGCGGTGTGGTCTACATATCCCATCGGTTCACAGAAATTTCTGCCATTTGCGATACCGCAACAGTCTTGCGAGACGGAAAAACCGTGGGCCAGTTAAAGATTGAACCCGGCGTTGAAGACCGGGTGGTTGAACTGATGCTGGGTGCCAAGATCGAACTTGGACAACGCGAGGTCGGCAAGGAAAGCGGTTTTCGAACTGAGACACCGCGCGTACGTGTCAAAGAGATCACTGCCGGGCCAAAGCTCGAAAATGTGTCCTTTGATCTCTTTGCCGGGGAGGTGCTTGGCGTGGTAGCCCTCGAGGGTCAGGGTCAGGATGAACTGTTTGACGTTCTTGCAGGGTTCGAAAAGCCGTCTGCAGGGATCATCGAAGTCAACGGCGACCCTGTGAGTTTCTTTCACCCAGCCGACGCGATCGCACTGGGATTGACGTTTGTGCCCGGTGATCGGGCCGATGCGCTAATGGCCGAGCGCTCTATCCACGAAAACATAGCCTTGCCGTTCTCGGCGCGTATGCGCAATTGGGGGGCTCTGAAACGACGGCACGAGAAATCGCGCGTGGCACATGCGATTGAACGCTTGCAGATCGACACACGCGCGCAAGGTGAAGTTCAACGATTGTCGGGTGGAAACCAACAAAAGGTCACCATTGGCCGATGGCTTGCCAAAGGCGTCGAAACGCTTCTGCTATTCGATCCGACGCGCGGCATCGATGTGCGAACGAAGCGCCAGATTTATCCACTTGTCCGCGAGCTCGCGGAACAGGGGGCAGCCGTCTTGTATTACACATCCGAGTTGGAGGAGGTCCCGCTGGCGTGTGACCGCGCGGTGGTAATTTTCAATGGTCGGGTCGTTGATGTGATCGACGCTGAAAAGGCCAACGAACAGACCCTAATGCGAGCGGCATACGGGCTTTCGAAAACGGAGAAAGTGGCGTGAAGATGCTTTTTTTGCGAAACGCGTGGAGCCTTGGGCTGCTCGTTCTCTTTCTGGTCTTGATGGCCGTGGCGAGGTCGATTCAGCCGGACTTCGGTATATCAGGCCTCGAAAGCCTGTCGCGTGCCGCATTGCCTTTTGCATTTGCGACGGCAGGCATGGCCGTTGTGGTTCTGGTCGGTGGTATTGATCTGTCGGTCGCTTCTATGATGGCTGTTTGCTCAGTTACCGCAGCAGTCTTGATGCCGGAAATTGGTGGGCTTAGTGGCCTCGTCGTGGTCCTGTTGTTAGGTGCCGCGATGGGAGCGATCAATGGTGCCTTAATCGTTCTGACCCGTGTTCCGGACATAGTGGTGACCTTAGCCATGCTGTTCGTGTGGGAAGGGACAGCATTACTGATACTGGAATCACCGGGTGGGAGCGTACCTGACTGGCTGCGACAAGCCATCAGCGGGGATATCCTGATACCCGGGCTGCCGAAGGCTTTTGTTCTGATGGTGCTCCTTGTCGTAGTGATCTGGATGCCTTTGCGAAAATCCAAAACAGGTCTGGCGATTTATGCGACAGGTAGCCTAGAGAGCGCTGCGTTTCGTTCCGGCGTAGCTGTCGGGCGAACTCGAGTACTCGCCTACGGTATATGCGGGGTTTTCTGTGCACTTGGAGGATTGAGCCTAGCATCTCTGACCGGGATCGGAGAGCCGGTCCCAGGACCATACCTTTTGGCGTCGGTCGCGGCTGTCGTTTTGGGCGGGGTAGTGCTTGGGGGCGGTCGTGGCGGTCTATTGGGGCCAATCATCGCGGTTTTCGTCCTGAGAATAATCCGAACAATCCTGACCTTGGCGGGCGTGGACCCTAATGTAACGACAATTGTGGAAGGTACGGTCATGGTCGCCGTCGTCATGCTTGCCACCATTGTAACCTATAAGGGAGCCAGGGCATGAGTATGGTGTCTGATGTAACGATGACGGTGCGCTTCGGCCGGTTCGTCAGAGCCAATCCTGTCATGCCATTGATCGCGTTGCTGGTCTTCTTGATTGCAGTACTGGAGGTCATGAAACCAGGAATGATCATTCCGTTACGCGGCGGGCGAGATGGATTGATATCAATCTTCTGGGTAGGCAACCTGATTAAGTTTGCAATTCCGCTGGCCATGTTGGCTGCCTGTCAGGTCTTGACCATGTTGACGGCCGGTATCGACCTGTCGGCTGGGGTTGTCGCCACAGTGGCAGCATTTGTCTGCGCAACTCTTTCACCGCTCATTGGGGTGCCCCTTGCGATCACGATAGCCTTGGGGGCAGGGGGGCTCGTCGGTTTGGTCAACGGGATTGGGGCCGGCGTCGTTCGTGTTCACCCATTGATTATGACGCTTGGAACCGGCCTGATTGCAACAGGGTGCCTGCAGGTTTATCAGCGGTTCGTAATTTCGACAGGCACCGAAATTCCTGAGATGCTTTTGTGGTTGGGTACCGGACGGACATTTGGTTTACCCAACGGATTGTTTTTGTTTGTGCCCTTCGCTGTTGGCATTCTATGGGTGATGCGGTTTTCCGGGTTCGGACGATTGTTGTTTGCGCTTGGCTCAAACGAAAATGCGGCGAAGGTTTCGGGTGTCCGTTCGTGGCAGGTTTTGGTGGCTCTTTACGCGTTATCCGGTTTGATCGCAGCGCTCGCGGGTTTGCTTTATCTCGGGATGATCCGGACCCCATCACTCAGCCTGGCGAACCCACTATTGTTGCCATCGGTCGCGGCAGCAGTAATTGGCGGTACTTCAATTTTTGGAGGGAGAGGAAGCTATGGCGGCGCAATTGTCGGTGCGCTCATTCTGCGCGTTGTTGATACTATGCTAACGCTTTTACAGATGCCTCAGGGGGTGCGGATTCTTATCTTCGGCCTGATCATTCTGGCAGTAACCACTATTTATGAGCGGATCATCGGTCAAAGCTAGGTGTTCAGTCCCGGCATCTGGTTTGACAGAGCGTCATGCAATCGGCACGCAAACAGAAAAATAGAAACTACATCGAGATACTCGGGTGAGTTTTACTGAAGTTCCAAGTGCTCTCTCATAGGTATAGGCCCATTTTCTCTGTAAGCAGACCTTCGCCGCGCCAGTCCCGAATGACCGCTTTGCGGGACATGGACGAAACCGCTCTCGCGGTAATGGCGATTGTGGCGGGACTTACGCGCTGATTTGAGCGGTGGATTTGGTGGATAGGCGCGCCTGTCTGACGATTGGGACCTTCTCAATCTGATGACAGGAGGTTTCGATGTCAGATCATTATGTTCCTAAACTACGCCAACGTTTTGTCGAAGACATGCAGATCAAGGGACTGCAAGCAAAGACGCAGACGATGTATCTGCGTGCGATGCGGGACTTCACCCGGTTTTTGGGGCATGCACCCGATAGCGCAACGCCGGAGGAACTGCGAGCGTTCCAGCTTGATATGAAGGAACGGGGTGTCGGTGCGCCAACCTTCAACAACCGTCTGACGGTGCTGAGTTTCTTCTTTGCGACCACGTGCCCGCGCCCGGAGATGAAGCGGCATATGCGGTATCAACGGGCCGCCAAGAAGATCCCGGTGGTGCTGAGTGCGGAGGAAGTGTCGCGCATTCTGGAGGCCGCGCCCGGACCAGGTCTTCGTTATCGCGCAGCCTTCAGCGTTGCCTATGGCGGCGGGCTGCGCGCCAGCGAAGTCACCCATTTGAAGCTCGGCGACATCGACAGCGACCGGATGTTAATCCGCGTCGATCAAGGAAAGGGTCGCAAGGACCGTCATGTCATGCTGTCGCCGAGCTTGTTGGAACTTCTGCGCGACTATTACCGTGAGGCCCGGCCCGCAGGTTGGATGTTCCCCGGGCGCAACCGGGTCGATCCGATATCGACTAAACAGTTCAACCGGGCCTTCGCGGTGGCGCGCGACTTCGCCGAGATCAAGAAGAAGGTGTCGCCTCACACGCTCCGGCATAGCTTTGCGACGCATCTGCTGGAGGGCGGGACGGACATACGTGTAATCCAGGTTCTCTTGGGACACGCCAAACTGGAGACCACGACGATCTACACGAAGGTGGCGACCAAGACGATTCAAGATGTGACCAGCCCACTTGATCTGCTGGTGAGCCGGGAGGCCGGTCCCGGTTAGGTCGCGCCCAGATACCCCGGCCAAAACTGGAGGTTGCGGATATCTTCCGCGCCCATGGGGCTGCCTATCGTCGGGACCATGCCGGACACCTGAACCTGCCGCAGCTCAAAGTGATGTCTGCCATCGAGAATTGCCGGACCGCCGCGCTCGGCGGGCACGTTGCGGCCTGCACAAAGTGTGATCATCACCACATCGCCTATAACTCCTGTCGCAATCGACACTGTCCGAAGTGTCGGGGCAACGCAGCACAGGACTGGATGCAGGCACGGATGGAAGATCTGCTACCGGCCGAGTACTTCCACGTGGTCTTCACCCTGCCATCCCAGATCGCCGACATCGCATATCAGAACAAGGCAGCGGTCTACGGTCTGCTGTTCAAGACATCCGCGCAGACGCTCCTGACCATCGCTGCTGACACCAAACATCTGGGCGCTCGGATCGGCATGACATCGGTGCTGCACACATGGGGATCAGCGATGACCCATCATCCGCACGTGCATGTCATCGTGCCGGGAGGCGGGCTGTCGCCGGATGGCACCTCCTGGATCGGTTGCCGTCCGGGGTTCTTTCTGCCGGTGAATGTCCTGTCGAGGCTGTTTCGGCGCTTGTTCCTCGATGGGCTGGTCAGATTGCATAAGGCAGGTAAGCTGCGCTTCTTCGGTAATCTGGTGGGATTGGCAGACCCGGATACCTTCGCTGCCCATCTCGCGCCGCTGCGCAAAACCGATTGGGTCGTCGCCCTTCGGCGGGCCGGAAGCGGTGCTGGCCTATCTAAGCCGTTATACCCACCGCGTGGCGATCTCCAACCATCGTCTGGTCAGTGCCGACGCGGGCACCGTGGTCTTCCGGTGGAACGACTATCGCATCAAACGCGGAGACAGGATGAAGGTCATGCGCTTGCCAACGGACGAGTTCATCCGCCGCTTCCTGATCCACGTTCTGCCATTCGGCTTCCACCGCATCAGAAACTCGGGCTTTCTGGCTAACGGCATTCGTCGCAACAGGATCGCGAAGATCAGGCGTTTGCTGAATGCAGAGCCAAAGCCCGATCAAACACCGGATGAGGTAACCAGCGCCGAATGCGATGATCGACCCGCGCACCAGTCTTGCCCAAAATGCGGCAGTACCATGATCGTTATCGAGGTCTTCCTGCGCGGCCAAGCACCCAAATCCTGGCACCACCATGGGAGGATGCCGCATGAACAGCCCAACCCAATCGGCCTCGCAACGAAAAGGCACCGGACCATTCAGTGCGGCCACCTCTCCAAATCATGCGCGCCATCAGGCCCGCAACCTCATGGCGAGAGGCCATCCAATCAGGCAGTATCGGGAAAAAAGGCTCTCATACACCGCCCGTCGTCAAGCAGCCGTTCACTCTAAACATTCGGCATCCCAGCTGTAGCCCACAATCCCCATAGCTCCAAAACAGCCCGCGCTTTCCTCCTTGTCGGATTTGTCGCCGCTGCAGCTCGCGCTGACAGCAGCCACAAACCATAGACAGAGTCGCCGTCCACTCAGCACAAAGCAATGACCGCTCTCAACCCAAAGCGGACCTTCAAAACCGATTTTGAAATATCCGAGATGTGAACAAGTCCGTTCATTCTCATTCGCCGCTGCAACACCCTTAACCGGCCCGGCCGAGAATTTTCGGCCAAGCGTCCCTTCGAACGATCGTAAAGCCGTTTCTTAATTGGATATTGAGACAATTACGCTGGTTTCTGGGTTCAGATCATCGTTCGGATCCGTCAAAACGCCGGCTGGAAAGGAAACCGAGATAGGTCGATCTTTAGTATCAAGGCAGAGCATGTGGTTATTGTCCCCGTCACCCAGATCGGCCAGCGCTGCGGGCGTAACTGTGCGTTGAGATCCATCTTCGACCTCTACGATGATACTGTACAGATCACGTTCCACATTGCCAGGTTCCTTGCCGTTAGCCAGCGTAACGCCACCCGCCCAAGTTACCCGAATGGCCTGTACGATGTTTTCACTTGGACAAAGGCTTCCTCTGGTTCGGCGTGGCCCCAAATTTCCGACCAAAGTCCAATCTTCAACAACCTCGGCAAAGATCAATGACGGCCCGTCTTCCAGAGGAGTCACGGCGACAGTGGCACCTCGAAAATCAAGCGTTCCATCGATGGAATGAAGGTGTCCAATAATCTCGACTTCAACCGGTGGATCCTCGGAAACGTTACCAAAATCCCCGATGAGAAGCACAGTGCGCAATTCACCGGGATCGGTAGCAGGCAACACTGACGCGCAGTGCATTGTTCCGATCTGGCCTGACTTTGTTATGACTCTGAAGTCACCAGCCTGCAAAGTTTCCAGATCTACCTGGGTAGAAAAAATAACAGGCATCCCGTCTTTGCCCCTGGAACCTCTGCAAATCAGATTTGCTACACGGGGCAACGCCTCGAGCCCGTGGAACGCAGAAAGCAACTCGGCCTCTTGCCCTCCAGCTGAACTCGGCAATCCGAGGTTTGGAGTTGTATCTTCAAGTTCTCGACTTGAGACGTCCTTTGCGCATAAAGCCGTGCCTGACAAGACAAACGCAGTGGCAGGTGCGAACAATCTGATCGCTTGGCTCCATTTCCTAAACTGCTTCAGCAATTAGGTTTTTCTCCATGTTTGGTCCGCGGCGCTGCGGGCTTACGAGCTGTTACGTGTAGGAATTCAAGAAACACACGCAAACAAGTTTGGTCTAACTTGCTGCTATGCGGTCGCCAACAACGCATCGGAAAGCTCGTATTCCGAAAGTGCCCCAGGTGCACCTATTGCAACAAGCCTTGTTTCGGGTTTTCGGTGGCCCCATGCGCCATCCCTTGCGATGTCCATGCGCTTTCCGACAACCTGTACAAGAATGCGATGATCCGGATCCTCCTCGCTAAAAACAAAGCCCTTGAGGCGATAAACGTCGCCCGGAAGCTTTCGAATTGCACTCCGAAGAGAAGACAAGCTTATCGGGTGTTCAGCTTTCATCATAGTTGTTGAGAAGCTGTCCGAGTGATCAGAGTGGTGGCAACCACAATCCGGTCCATGCTCGTGATGATCGGGTATTTCTGTTTCTAGCTGTTCGGCGGCAAAACGACCAACTGAAAGAAGTATATCCAGTGGGACGTCTGCGTTGACAGCTTCGACCAGGCGATATCGACGGAAGCGAGATCCGAGCCAATCGTGCACCCTTTGAACAGCCGCCCTGTCGACGAGGTCGACCTTGTTCAAAATAACCATGTCCGAAAACGCAATTTGACGGAGCTTCAGTTCCATTTGTTCTGGTGCAGCAAATAGTTGTTCCGCATCGACAAGACACATGAGGCTGTCCAAGCGGATCATGTCCCGAAACTTTTGATCTGTAAATGTCATCGCGATTGACGATGGATCCGACACTCCGCTTGCTTCAAGGACGATGTATTCTGGTTTCTCAGGCCGGGCGAGAACGGCTTCTACCGTTTCGATCAGGTCATCTCGGATCGAGCAGCAAACGCAGCCATTCGCAAGGCTCATCACATCATCTTCGAGACCGACGACCAAGTCAGCGTCAACGTTTATTGATCCAAAGTCATTCACCAGAACCGCAACCCGCAACCCGTGATTGCCTGTCAGGATGCGGTTCAAAAGTGTTGTCTTACCGGCTCCAAGAAAGCCGGTAAGGATCGTTACGGGGATTGCGGAAGACGACCCAAATTCGATCATGTCGTTACTCCGCCTTCTTCTTGCGGTTCGGGATCACGTCATCGACCTTGATTACGAAATCACTGGGCCACTCTGGATCGGGAGCCCGGAATACATCAGCTGGGTAGTATTCTTTAGGATCGATCTCCATGTCCCGGTACTTCTGGTCTTGCTGTTCAGCACGTGATGACCGCGGTGCTGGCGGCTTGATTTCATCTGGCAATGTGATCTTGCCTTCTGCTTCCATCTTGCCCAATTCGCGGAATGGCGCGACCGAACCAGATTTTCCGGGAAGTGTCGCCTTCCGATACCAGATTGCATCTTTGGTGACGTTGACGACGGCGACGTCCAAACCCCAAGCGAACAGCCCATCGTAGTGGGCACGGATTCCCGCCAGCATTTCGGCATCGATGTCCTCGTCTTGCGTATAGTGGGTTACCATTGCAAGCCGCGGGCGCGCCTCAGCCATCATCTTACCGACCGCATAGTGCGATGTATGGTGCGTATCGATTGTGTAGTTGAACAGCTCTTGCGGCAAACCGTATTTGTAGGTCATCAACTGACCGATATCCTGTCCGGACATTTCGGTCACAAACACATCGACGCCTTTTCCGTATTCAAGGCTCAGTTCATCAGGGCGGCCATCGCCGGTCCAAACAAAGCTCAGGCCATTCCAATCCAGCCGATACCCCACAGCACCGTCTTTGGCGTGGCTACGAGGCCAGGACCGAACAGTCACGCCATCTTGGTCATAAACAATGCCGCCTTCTTGGCGGAAATCGAATTCGTTAACTTCGATCTCGTAGCCGTCCCCAATCGGGAACACATCGAAGGCCTCAAGATGCCATTTGAGCATCTGCTGCATGCCTTTCACCATTCCGGCTGTACCAAGCTCTGGTGTCCGACCAGAGGGGCCGTGAATGCGCAGCGGTGTGTATCCTCCGGACCAAGCCCGAAATGGGTAAATGTAAGGGATGTCTGCATAGTGATCGACATGCAGATGCGTGATGAAGATGTCGTTGATCAACTGACCTGGAACCTGCATCCCGATGATGTTGCGGACGCAGCCCGAACCGAAATCGAAGAAGAACCTCTTTCCGTTCCCCAACTCGACCATAATGCAGGTTCCAGCCTGATCTTCGCGGGGCGGAAATGGCGTCGAACCACAGAACGATATCCGCATTTCGTCGGGCCCGAGGTCCTCGGACAGCGGGAAATAGTTCGCGTTCGAACCTGTCATGTATTCGGTAGGACGGAAGTACTCCGGCAGAGTGATGCCCCCGGCAGGCCGACCGCCGTAAGGGTTCTTTAGGCTTTCGCCCAGTGGCCCATCACCGGGGTGCGCCTGTGCAGTTCCTGTACCGTAGCTAACGGCACCGGTTGCGACCGCACCTGCTGCCAGTCCCTGCATAACGTGTCGCCGGGTGGGGTTTTCGATGTCGTCAGATTTCTGGATTTGTTCGTTCTTAAGTTCTTTGCCGTTGTCTTCTTTTGTCATGGCTGTGCCCTTAGTTGGAAATGCTATGAAGGTTGCGCTTCACCATCCGGCGAAGCTCGTTCACGAGTTCGGATCTGATGTGGGCCCATTCCGCGCGCTCTGTGGCTGTGATCGATGTGTCATCCAACAGCGCAGTAACTTTCCTTAGGTCTTCGATTGCCTCGCTGAGCAACGCATCCGTTTCGATACGCCCTGAAAGCGCATCGGAAAGATCTGGAAGCTCGTCACTCAGTTCCCAAGTCACTGGATAATCCCCGGTTCCCACTATCTATTCTCACATCAAGATGAGTGCGGTTGACGGCATGCGCCAAGTGAGTCACCGTGAGTTGGGGGTGAGTTTGCTTTGAACCAAGCCAATGAATTGCCGATAGATCAAGATGTTGCACCGCCATCGCCGGAGCTTGTTCGACAAGCACTTCAGAGCGTTGTTTCCGGCGTAGCGTTCCAGGCTTCGCCTCGACTCCAGCAGTTTCTTACTTACGTGGTCGAAGAAACTCTCGCAGGTCGCGGTGCCCAGATCCGAGGCAAAGCAATCGCGGTCGAAGTCTATGGTCGGAGCATTGATGGCACCGGTGGTCGAAACCTTGTCCGCGTCGAAGCCAGGCGACTGCGGAGACTGCTACATGAGTTTTATGAAGATCAATGGGACGGTCAGGGAGTTCGAATTTTTGTTGATTCCGGCGGATACAAGCCACGGTTTTCGCAAGGAAGGGCGACAGAAGGCGAAAACACAAACGCTCAAGACAGCGATTTGCTTGGCAGGCATCGACGTCTACAGCAAGTGCTACCAATTGGGCTGGGTTGCCTGGCGTTGATTGCGGTGACTGGATTTTGGCTCGCTCGGAATAACAAGGTGGTTTTGCCCTCAGCGCAAACCATCGAACAGGCTGAGCGAAGCGCGCTTGGCGAGCAGTCTTTGACAAGGCTTCAGGCGGCTAATCTTGCGGATCAAGCCCGAGGCATGTTTTTTCCTGTTTTTGATATCAAGCGCCAGAAAATAGCACTGGGAATGTTTAGGCATGCCGTGGAACTCGACCCCGCACTCTCCGACGGCTATGCAGGATCGGCGCAGGTCCTGGCGACTTTGGCCATGCTGTCTCCTGACAAGGCACAACGAGACGTCCTCTTTAACCAAGCTGCCGAGATGTCCGGAAGAGCGCTTGATCTATCTCCCACCGATGCGTGGGCAAACGGTGCAAATGGTTGGGTATTGGCCACCCAAAACAAACCAGTCGAAGCTATGAAATACGCGGGACTGTCGGTCGAGCTTGCGCCGAATGATGGTCATATTCTGGATCTTGTTGGCATCACCGCCATCATGGCGAACGCTCCGGATCTTGCGGCTGAGGTTAGCGATCCAGAAAGATACAGGTCAGGATCGGGCCGCTTTGGCGCGCGAAATATTTGGGGTGTATCGCAACTGATGCTCGGGAACTACGAAAGGGTTGTCGAAGCATTTGAAGGAGCACCCGCAGCCGGTGCGCCTGTAAGTGCTCCTTCTCTCCTGTTCCAAGCCGTTGCGCACGATCAGTTGGGACATACCGAAGAAGCTCAGCGACTTATCACCGAAATGCGAAAAACGTGGCCGGAGTTTCCATCTGAGTTTCTCGTCGGCATGATCTTCCACAATGATGACGCAACGCGGGAAGCTATATTGGATACTCTGATCAGATACTGATGAAACGCGTCGCATCGTTGTCGATGCAAAGCGTCATAGTTGCTGTCGCAACGCTTGGCTGCTTATTTCCGTAATTCGGGCAACGCGCATCATCGGCCAAAGTGGGCTCGAAGCGGATGTTCAGTGATTTCAGCCTGATGTCTGCCATGCGGACACAATGGTCGGTCACCTCGGCCATTTCATTGCAGGGGTTGCACGGCGTTGGTCTCCGGGACAACCTTGGTCTTGAATTTACCCAAGCGGAGTGGCCATCTGTCGACCGCTTCAATCAATCAACTTCTAGAGTTCCTTCTTTATGGCCCTGCACGAACGCCCAAGGGCTACACATAGATAGCTTGTTAGGTGAAAAGTTTCGTTGCTGTTCGGCAAAGGCCAAATCCTGCTCCCGCAACCAAATTCCAAACAACCCGTTCGATCTACAAACAGTCCACCAAACTGCTTGCTTCACGATCAATCCTCCTCAGCAACATAACCGGAAACTCAGACGGGCAAATGTAAGCGTTGCATCTGCTCCCCTTTGACAACTGACCTATCACGCTGCATCGTCTCGCAATGGGCTATCCCTCCAACCACCCCCAACGACCCGACGATGCCGCCGCAGGCATTGATGTCACCGATGACTTTGAGCGCTTCAATCAGCGTAATGATATATTTACCCGCGCTTTTTGGGATGAGCGTATCCGCAGCAAACAGACCGACGCCTTCTTTGCCTCGTATCGCATGGAAGCCATTCCGCGTCGTGGGGATGGTTTCACCCAACGCGACTTTGCGCTTAGAAACGCGGCTTGGTTGATTTCAGACTTGATCTCCGAAAGAGGAGGGGAGACCGGCAGGCGCGAGGGCTTCCAAGCCCCCATCAACAATGACACACCTGTGGCTCCGACACAGCACCCGATAGACGACCCTGTCGCGATGGCAAGGGAGGTTAAACGAATTGCGAAATTCTTTGGGGCCGATCTCTGTGGCATCACCGATATGGATGACCGTTGGCTTTACGCGACCCGAGTTGACACTCGCGACTTCTCTGATGCGCCCAACGATTTGCCGGATGGCATGACATCCGTCATCGTGATGGGCCATCAGATGGATGAAGACCTTGTGGCTACATATCCGTCTGCCCTCGCGGGAGCTGCCACTGGACGCGAATACTCCCATGAGGCCAGTATCGTGATGCAGCTTGCAGCCTACATCCGTAATCTGGGCTATGAGGCCACGGCCTCTATGAATGACACCGGTCTCGTGATCCCTTATGCGATCAAGGCGGGCTTGGGAGAATATGCCCGCAACCAGATGGTGATAACACCTGAATATGGTCCGCGATTGCGGTTCTCCAAGATATTCACCAATCTTCCACTGGCACATGATCCCCCCAGGCCTTTGGGCGTACGTGCTTTCTGTAGCATTTGCACCAAATGCGCAGATGCCTGCCCGGTCAAAGCGCTCCCTTACGGAGCGCCGGAGACAACCGAGGATCTCTCGGCCATAAAGGGTGTGCGCAAGTGGACTTCCGACGCGGCTAAGTGCTTTGGGTTTTGGGCCAAACTGTCCTCCGACTGTGCAATTTGCATGCGCGTCTGTCCGTTCAACCGCGACTTTACGCTATTGCGCCATCGTTTCTGGTTGGCACTGGCGCTTTCACCTTTGCGCAGATTTGCCCTTTGGCTTGACCGTAACCGCGGCAAACGCGCCAAGCCGACCGATTGGTGGGAAAACCCCTGAGTTCAACATGAAATTTGGCCGATCACCGGAGCAATCGAATTGTGGTCCGCTCCGGTGCTCCCCAGACTGTTGGACACGTATTCAAGGGCGAAAGTCAGCAGTTTTGATCCGGGAACGAGGAGCCGACCGCCTCGAATACAATTAGCTCAAAGACTTAGCGGCAAAATTTTTTCCACGAGCCCGTTAGATATGATATCATAAAAATCGAATATATTGGAGTCACAAAAGACTCTGGGAACTCGCTGAGTATTTTTTGCTTTTTGGGGGGCATTATGTATCGAATTTCTGCTTGTTTTCTAACTCTTATTCTTGCGCCGACCGTTGTGCTTTCTGACGCTGTTCCAAGCGAACAGGCAGTCGAAGGTTTGTTTTCCAATCAACCATATTCGCCGTACGCACAGCGTTCTTTCCCTGAACGCCCGCTTTGGGGTGATACACATCTACACACCGGGCTGTCATTAGATGCGGGAGCATTTGGAAATACCCTGCTACCCGATGAAGCTTGGCGTTTTGCAAAGGGAGAGCAGGTCATTTCCTCCACAGGGCAGCCCGTAAGGCTGGCCAGACCATTGGATTGGATGGTTCTGACAGATCATACGGACCTCATGGGCTTTGCTCCGGATTTGCAAGCTGGTAAACCCGGTGTTCTGGCTGATCCAAAAGGGCTGGAATGGTACGAAGGCTACAAAGCAGGAGGCGAAGAGGCCGGGAAAACAGCCTTCGACATAATTACCAATTTCTCGCAAATGACCCTGCCAGAAGTTCTGTTGGAGTCTTACAGCCCCGGCGCCGACGCTTTTTCCTTTACCTGGGAACATATTGTCCTTGCGGCCGAGCGGCACAACGACCCGGGTAATTTTACTGCATTCATCGGGTTCGAATGGACTTCGGTGCCTAAGGGTTTCAACCTGCACCGGAACGTCATGCTGCGCGATGGGCCAATCCGTGCCTTGCAGATGGTGCCACCGGTCACACAACCACCCTACGGCGATACCGATCCAAAAGCGCTATATGCTTGGCTTGAAGAATATCAGGAGAAAACCGGAGGACGCGCAGTTGCGTTTGCACATAACGGCAACCTTTCAAACGGGTGGATGTTCCCAACCGAAGATACCTATCACGGTGGCAAGGTCGACGCGGATTACGTAGCCGCCCGCGCAAAATGGGAGCCTCATTATGAAGTCACTCAAATCAAAGGTGACGGAGAAGCGCATCCGTTCCTGAGCCCAGACGACGAATTTGCGGATTACGAGAACTGGGACGTCGGCAATCTCGACATAACCGAGCTGAAGACCGATGACATGCTAGCAGGGGAGTACGCCCGAGAAGCTCTGAAACGAGGATTGCTGCTGGAAGAAAAGTTTGGCGTGAATCCCTATAAATTTGGCATGGGGGGCGCGACGGACAGCCATACGTCTTTGGCCACTGCCGAAGAAGACAACTTCTTTGGCAAGTCGGTCAGCGTTGAACCGTCGGCCTCGCGGATCAAGCACCCTTTCATTGCGAATGATCTCGGTGAAATACCGGGCGACCTTTTGGTGGCATCCGGATACACGGCAGTTTGGGCCACCGACAATACGCGTGCTGCGATTTTCGACGCGTTTAAACGACGTGAGACATACGCGACAACAGGTCCTCGGATCGGTCTGAGGTTTTTTGGTGGTTGGGATTTCAGTGAAGCTGATGTTGAGACCCGTTTTCTTGCTAATGTTGGTTATACCAAAGGCGTTCCAATGGGTTCGGACATGCGCCCACGCGAGGGAGATGGTGCACCTTCATTCCTGATCGCTGCGCTGCGCGACCCTGTGGGTGCTAACTTGGATCGTGTGCAGGTGATCAAAGGCTGGCTTGATTCTGAAGGCGCCCTGCAGGAAAAGGTCTACGACGTTGCGTGGTCGGATGATCGTGTTGCAGATGATAGCGGAAAGGTTCCCGCTGTGGGAAATACAGTGGATGTTGAAGCCGCCAGTTGGGCCAACACAATCGGTGCCTCCGAGCTTGTGACCGTTTGGTCCGACCCTGAATTCGACCCAAATGCACGGGCATTTTATTATGTACGCGCATTGGAAATTCCGACTCCGCGTTGGATACTGTATGACAAGCTAAGATATGGTATCGACTTGCCCGAGGATGCGGTGCTGACGCATCAGGAACGCGCGTATTCATCACCGATTTGGTACACGCCGGCAGAGTGATCAGCATTAATCACATTAGTATAAGTCGAGGTGGCGATAGTTGCCTCGGCAGAAGCCTATAATTCTGCAGCGCGACAAGAGCCTACTTTATTGCAAAAATTAACTCGCTGATGTCAGCATTGGTACGTAGAACCAGATGCATTTCACGCAGGAGCCTGCATGCGCCTATTGAAAGAACCTTTGTTTCATTTCTTCCTGATTGGGGCGGCTATATTCATTTGGTTCCATATAGTCGCGCCGGAAAATGAGACCACCGAAAATCTCGTGACAATATCAATCGACAAAGATGATGTCGCGCTTCTGGTTACTCAATTTGAGGCCAGGTGGAAACGCCAACCAAACGAAGCTGAACTGCAAGCGTTGATCGATGCATCAATTCGTGAAGAAGTTTTGGTCAGAGAAGCAAGAAAGCTTGGGCTGGATCGCGGAGATAGCGTGATCAGATCGCGGCTAAGCCAAAAGATGGATTTTCTTACTGAAGCGATTGCTGCATCAGTTACCCCTGAAGACGAAGATTTGGAGGCCTATCTTCAGAAGAACCGTGAAAGATACGCGACGTCCAAAAAGGTAGCCTTCAATCAGATCTTTCTTGGCGAAGCGCCAGGTGACGCTGCGATCGCAAACGCGTTGAGCGCGGTGCGTGAGGAACAAGAGCTTCCTGAATTTGGGCGTTCAACATTACTGCCTGCCTCAATGCCTTTGACTGCAACTCGGGTTGTCGACTCGGTGTTTGGCGCCGGGTTTTCGAACGGTCTAACTGAACTCGAACCAGGTCAATGGGGAGGGCCGATCCAATCAGGTTACGGCGTTCATCTTGTTCAAGTGGTCGCTATCGAGTCTGCTCAAATACCGCCGTTATCAGAGATACGCAAAGCGGTCCTACAGGATTGGCGTCGCACCATGAGTGCAGATCTGGCAAAAGCGCAATATGAGGCGCTTGCTGATGCCTATGAGATTGTGGTGCCCGATATCGCGGGACCAACCAAATGAGACATTTGGTCTGTATGTTAATTGCGTTGTTGTTCGTGTGGCCCGAAGCCGACGCCAACGCACATGCGCTTGATCCGGGATATTTGGAAATCCGTCAAATCGCGTCAAACACATGGAGCGTTCATTGGCGAAAGCCCGATGTGAATGGTCAGCCAATGGCGATTGACGCAGTGCTGCCAAATGGTTGCGCTCCGTCACGTGGTCCGGAAGCAACACGTGACAGTCGGGCCTGGGTTTCATCATGGGTCATGGAGTGTCGTGAAGATATTGCGGGGAAATCCATTGCGATTGAAGGCTTGGAGGCACAAAGAAACGATGTTTTGGTGCGCTTGCACCCCTTAGAGACCGCACCGACGACCCTTCGTCTCACCTCAGATACAGCAATCCAAACCATACCTCCTGAACAGACGACATGGTCAGTTTTCGTATCCTATTTTCAATTGGGATTTGAACACATACTGGAAGGCTGGGATCACCTTTTATTCGTGTTCGCGCTGTTTATTCTGGTCCGAGATGTCTGGAGACTGGTAGGAGCCGTAACAGCTTTTACACTAGCGCATTCAATAACTCTGGCGCTGGCGACCTTTGGTATTTTGAATGTTCCTGGGCCACCGGTCGAAGCAGTAATCGCGCTTTCAATCGTGTTTCTGGCGATGGAGATTGTCAAAGGTGGTGAAGGTCGCTTCCGACTTTCCAAGCAAAAACCGTGGATTGTTTGCTTTGGGTTTGGCCTTTTGCACGGCCTTGGTTTTGCAGGTGCCCTGGCAGAAATTGGACTACCACCAAACGATATTCCGGCAGCGTTGCTGGCATTTAATCTCGGTGTTGAGGCTGGTCAGTTGAGTTTCATCGCTGCGCTGGCCGTCTTCACTGCGATTTGGCGCTTGGTTGCCTCGCCGACTGGTCGAGGACCGGTCGTTCTCACCGCCTATGGCATCGGATCGGTTTCAATGTACTGGCTTATCGAGCGCTTAAGCGGTTTCTAGTGTCTACGACCCCAATCAAGAAATCACCCGAGAGGTGCGGGCCAATAAATAACACTGTAGGCTTGAACAAAGGACCACTCTCAGGGCGCTGAACACAACTAGGCGATCCCGGAGGCCGACAATTCGAGAGAACTGAGGCAAACGAGGGTCAATCAAGCAATTTAGCATAGCCAATTAAGACCATTGACAGATCGCCAGTGAAGCAAAGGTATGCCCTGATCTGCGCAACAAACCCTGGCAAACGGCCGTACTATCCCATTGTTTTCGTTTTGGGGACAACATTAACCGAACATGAACAATGTATTTTCGCGACGTTCAACCGAGATGAGGCATAGTGCTCTATAGAGTTGAACGAGCGAGTTATTGTTCAATTGCAAATGAGGGGAAACGCATGATCAAGTCTGCCTTTATGACTGAAGAGCCCGACACTGTTGCTGTGATGCAAACCTCTGGCAGTATCGCTGCGGACAAGTTGCCAACCAAACGCCCTACAATCAGCGGTCGCTTCCCTCCTATCGAGAATGCACTAACAGAAATTATTAAAAACAAGCGACTTTCTGAGGCGCAAACCAACGTCTGAAGGTAGTTCAGTCGACCCTTGTTCAATTCCTGATACTCGTCCTAAACAACGGAATTGACAACAGAATCCCGCCTAAATTAGGCGGGGTTCTTTCTTTTGGTACTATAAGAAATCGTGGGTTGTAGCTCACAAAGCATAGTTCAATGCCAGTAAACCAAGGGGCGGCCATTCCGCTTATGATAAAGTAAATGACCGCCCCGGCCTTTGGTGCTTCCGTGAGTTGTCTGCACCGTTAGAAAGTTATACCTGAGATTTGCGGCTTCGATTACAAACCCAGAAGCGACTTGACCTCTTCTTCAACGGCATCGGTAACAGGTTTGTTGGCCGCCGCTTCCAAGGCTTCGCGCTCGGCTAATTCTTGTTCTTCAACAAGTTCAACCAGTTCCCGAACCTCTTCTGTCGCTTCTTCATATTCTAATGCTGCCTGACGTTCCTCATTGAGGTCCTGCGCCTCCTCAATTGAACCTTCCAGATCCATCCGCGCTTGTTCGAGTTGCTCTTCGATCACAGGGTCCGTTCCGCCGGCATCTTCCAAAGCCTGTTCAAGTTCGTCAACAAGCTCTTGATTGGTTTGAACATCATCTAATGCGACTTCTAAATCTTCTTCGATCTCCGCGACAGTACGCTCTGGTGGTTCCAGCCCGGTAAGCTCTTCCAACTGTTCTGCAAGATCCTCCCGCAAGAGATCTCCGGCCAGCACCGTGTCACGATATGTCGCTATTCTTCCGACACGTGAATTAGGTGAAGCATTGGCCAAGGCTGTCGCACTTGCGTTCGCAGCATTAAGCGCACCCAGTTCAGAAGGGTGGGCACCAAGAAGCGCCGCCATCCTGTTACCCGTGGGCCGAACTGCGGGGCGAACAGATTCTTCGACAATCAAGTTTTCTGTAGTCTGCTTGTTGGTCTTGGATGTTTGCTTCCCACTGCTGGTGGTGTGTGTCCTGGAATTTGCAGCGCCTTTTGATTTGCCGCTTCCATTAAAAAGATCTTTTAGTGAAAATCGACCGCGGTTCTCTGAAGTGGAACGCGAAGACTTGCTCTTTGAATCGCCGAAAATGGATTTTCCGGAATTTCCAACTTTGCGGTTTCCGTCAGACCCTTTCTTATTGTTTTTGTTACCAGCTGAATCGCGATCGCCTTTGTCGGCACCACCATTGTTCCCGCTGTTCCCGTTTCCACCGGAATTGCCGCCGCCATTACCCCCGCCGTTGCCTTTTCCTTCTTTGGCAATGGCAACATCCGGCATTGCGACTGCAACAATAACGGCGGTCGATCCCAGCAAAGCGATAGCCACTGCAGAGGCTTTTATGGGGCTGAGGATAGAGGTTTTCATATCAGTCTCCTTGGTGGAACAACAGCGGCGCTTTATTCTAAGAAATGGCGTGCTGTGTTCGAATGCTGCAATTCACGTACGAATCGTCTGATCTCTCAATCATTTAACTTGAGTGCGCTTGAACGCAGGGCTAACTTCTTGTTCATCACCGGTTCACGTCGATTCACGTATCTTTTGACCTGCAAGTGTGAGGAAGTAGATGCGTGCAGCGGTTATATTGACGGTAGTAAGTTTGCTTGTTGCTTTACCTGTTAGGGAAGCAACCGCCGACGTCCGTGAGCTTAAACAGAGCGAACTGCGCAAAGCGACCCTATCGGGTAATACGATTCGGCTTGCACGGGTCATCAAAGGCGTCGCAAAAACTTACGGAGGCACACCTGTTGATGCCCGCGCGTTTCAAGCGGGTGAGATTTATTATCGAATTCTTGTAAAAAAGCCGGATGGAAAAATCTTTAGCGTGATTGTGAATGCGCAGACGGGCACCGTTGTGTCCAACCGGTCTGGGGTCGGCAATCAGATTTCGAAAGCAGCGCGTTCCAATTCGACCAAAGCCAATAGCAATCGTGGTAACCGCAATGGGCCCGGATCAGCTGCAAACCGTGATAATGGGAATGCTGGTGGCAATGGAAATGATACCGGAGGCGGCGGTGGAAATGCCGGTGGAAACAGCGGCGGTAACAGCGGTGGAAACAGCGGTGGAAATTCTGGCGGAAACGGCGGAGGTAATGCTGGCGGGAACGGCGGGGGTAATGGCGGCGGCAATTCCGGTGGGAACGGGAATGGCAGAAATTAGGACTTAAACCAAAGCGATTGTGCCTGTAGTTTTAAGATATGAGAATACTTCTGGCTGAAGATGAACCCCAACTCTGCGAACAGATCAAAAAACTTCTGGGGGTCGAGGGGCGTGTGGTGGATGTGGCCCATAATGGAACGGACGCTCTTCATTTGGGCGCGACCGAACCATATGACATGATCATACTCGACATTGGGTTGCCTGAGCGGGATGGAATTTCCGTTTTGCGCGAATGGCGCAGCTCAGGTGTTAAGACACCGGTATTGATACTGACGGCCCGTGACGGTTGGAGCGAGCGTGTCGATGGTCTTGATGCGGGCGCAGATGACTACATGACCAAACCGTTTCACATGCCGGAACTGGCCGCGCGTGTGCGGGCAATTCTACGCAGGCAGAGTGGTCAGCTGAATCCGGTTATCGAAATGGGAGACGTTTCGCTGGATACCAGGAACGGGCGAGTCAGTGTTGCGGGGATTCCGGTCGATCTAACCGCGCAGGAGATTGCAGTGCTAACCTACCTTGCGCACAACTTGGGGCGCATGGTTTCCAGAACTGAATTATCGGAACATATATACGAATACGACGGTGACCGAGATTCAAACACTATCGCCGTATTCATTACCCGGCTACGCAAGAAATTGGGGCCTGATCTCATCACTACGGTCAGAGGACGCGGCTATATGATCGATACCGCCTGATGCTATCGCTGCGCCATCGCGCCCTACTTAGTGGGCTTGCGACTGCCACAGTGTCGGTAGGTGTCGGAACGTTGGTCGTTTTCTCCTACATCAATACGAGGGTGCTCCAGCAGTTTGATGAAACGTTACGTGACCGTCACACTCAGTTAGTTGTTGGACTAAGTGTCACCACCGACACTCCGGATGTCCTGAGAGAGCTGATATTCGACCCCGCATATGGTACGCCTTATTCAGGCAGATATTGGCAGGTGACGAATAACAAAGGCGACATCTATACATCGGCCTCATTGTTCGACGAAACGATCGCAGAGCCCACGCGTACTGGCAACGAAGCAACCATTTGGAACACGCTAGGACCAGACAATGAAGCTGTTCGCAGCATTTATCAGAAAATCACCTTTGAAGACGGAACGGAATGGGGCGTGAGCGTTGCGGAAAGCAGGCTCGAACTGCTAAGCGAACGTCGGGCTGCACAATCAAACCTGCTTCCAGTCTTTGGGCTGGTTGGGCTGATTGGTGTTGCGGGCTCTCTTTTGTTGATGTCTGCGGTCATTGGCCCGCTCAGGAAATTGCGTGCTGACGTTGCCCATCGCTGGGACAACGGAGACGACCTGAAGCCGGATGATTATCCCGAAGAAGTATCGCCGCTTGTGGAAGACCTCAATCAGCTGTTGCACCGAAATCGCGAGATCGTTTCGAGTTCTCGACGTCAGGCCGCAGATCTGGCCCATGCACTTAAGACGCCAACATCGATTCTCCGAAACGAGTTGTTGAACTTGTCGGAATCCGGATCCGATACCGGGCCCGCGGAAGAGGCGCTGGCACGTATAGATTCCCAACTTGGTCGAGCGCTTGCACGCATGCGTGCGTCAAATACCGCCGAATTGACCCATTCGCGAACGGATATCTCGAATTCGGTCGAAAGGCTATCTAAATTTTTTTCAATTATGGCAGAGCGCGAAGGCAAATCTCTAACTTCAGACCACCAAGCCGGTCTTTGGGTCAGCGTCGACACTCAGGACATTGAAGAGGTGTTGGGTAACCTTCTCGACAATGCCCTGAAGTGGTGCCGAACGACAATTCATATCTCGGCACATCGTGATGGGCGCAACATAAAAATCTGTATTGAGGATGATGGACCCGGCATTCCAGAAGAGGCGCAATCAGCCGTGCTACGATCTGGCGGGCGCCTGGATACCTCTGTCAGCGGGACTGGTTTGGGATTGGCTATTACTGTCGATCTGCTGAAGGCTTATGGTGGTACGCTTAAACTTGGCGTTTCGGAACGCCTCGGCGGTCTTGGTTGCGAAATACTGATACCTGAACGGAAGGACGACCGACATTTGAGTCGCATATAGCTTTCACTTTTAGGTATGAAATCCCACTCGCGCTCTCGATAAATAAGATACTTGTACCGAGGCTTGGATGAGCGGCGGCAGGTTAGGGGAGACTGGTAAGATTTTCGTATCTCGGGTCTACCGCTCCTTGCCCATCACAGATATATCCCCTCGCAACTGCATATCCACATGAGGCCCGCCATGAACTTTGACCGTTCCATCAAGATCGCACCGTCGATCCTGTCGGCAGATTTCGCAAACTTCGGACAAGAGATTCAGGCCATTGAAACGCAAGGCGCCGATTGGGTTCATGTGGATGTTATGGATGGGCATTTTGTGCCCAACCTCACATTTGGCCCCCCGGCGGTCAAAGCATTCCGACCACATGTGAAGACGGTTATGGATGTGCATCTGATGATCTCACCGGTCGATCCATACATTCAGGCTTATGCCGATGCTGGGGCTGATGTGCTCACAGCTCATGTTGAGGCCGGGCCGCACTCGCATCGCACGTTACAGGCCATTCGCGCCGCCGGGATGAAAGCAGGTATTGCCTTGAACCCGGGAACACCAGCTGAGGCGGTAGAGCATCTGCTGGATCTGACCGATCTGGTTTGTGTTATGACCGTTAACCCCGGTTTTGGCGGGCAAAAGTTCATTGATATGACCGCCAAGGTGCGCCGTTTGCGTCAGATGATTGGTGACCGCCCGGTGCATATCGAAATAGATGGTGGTGTCGATCCCAGCACCGCACCTCTGGTTGCAGCCGCCGGTGCAGATGTGCTGGTCGCTGGCTCGGCTGTTTTCAAGGGTGGGTCAGTTTCAAATCCGTCTGTTTATGGCGACAATATTCGTGCAGTTCGCGCAGCTGCTGAAGGTGTACTGAACTAATCCCAAACGCACCTGTCATGTATTGGCGTTTCTTTGGAAACGCCTTCTCTTGCTCCGCCCGGCAACATTGGCAATTTCAATATCTGGCGGGCAAGGAGGCCTAGATCTCAACTTGCTTTGTTGAGATCGTCAAAACAACGACCTTCGGTTGCCAGTTTTTCAAGCAAAGGCGCGGGCTGCCAATAATATGGATCTTCTCCTGACCACCGGCGAATGTCATCCAACACGTTTGACAGTCCCTGCAAGTCGGCCCATTTCAATGGTCCGCCCCAATATCGTGGAAATCCATAGCCATAAAGCAGCGTGATATCCACATCCAGTGGTCTGCGGGCGATCCCCTCACCAACTACCTTTGCCGCCTCATTCACCATCGCAATCATATAACGACGCACGATCTCTTCGTCGGTGAACTCTCGTGGAGAGATACCTTTGGCGGCGCGCTCGGCTTCGATCAAAGGCATGATTTCAGGGTTGGGTCTTCTGTTTCGATTCCCCTGCTCGTAGACATAATATCCTTTGCCGGTCTTCTGACCAAAATTCCCTGCTTCGCATAGTTTATCGGCATAGAAGCTGTCACGCGCACGTGGGTCCAGGCCCGAAGCCCGTTTGCGTTTGCGCGCGGCCCAACCGATGTCTAGCCCGGCAAGGTCGGAAACCGCAAATGGCCCCATTGCAAATCCAAATCCGGTCAACGCGGCATCAATCTGAAAAGGGCTTGCCCCATCCAGAACCATGTGATCAGCGCAGGTTCGGTAGGCGTTGAGAATACGGTTACCGATGAAACCGTCGCATACGCCAGCCCTGACGGATACTTTCCCTAACCGTTTGCCCAAAGCAAATCCTGTCGCAATAACTTCGGGCGCAGTGTGGTCCGCAACAACGATCTCAAGCAATTTCATCACATGTGCAGGTGAGAAAAAGTGCAGACCGATCACGTCACTGGGCCTGCCTGTGGATGCTGCAATTTCGTTCAGGTCGAGATATGAGGTGTTTGTTGCCAGCACGGCACCGGATTTACAGGTCGCATCCAGTTTTGCAAAAACCTGTTTCTTGATCTCCATATCCTCAAAAACGGCTTCTATCACCAAATCAACGCCACTCAGCGCATCATAGTCCGTGGACAGGGTTATCCTGTTCTCCAGAATTTCCACTTGCGCGTCCGGGCTCAGCTTTCCGCGTTTCACTGCACCCGCCAGATTTGCTGCGATCCGGTCTTTTGCAGCCTTGGCTGCGTCCACCGACATTTCAAGCAATACAACCGAAAGCCCTGCCAGCAGAGCGGATGTGGCGATGCCTGCGCCCATCGTACCTCCTCCGACAACACCTATCTGATGAAGCTCGCGGGGTTTGATCCCTTGTAGTTCCGGGAGTTTGGAGACAGCGCGCTCAGCAAAGAAGGCATGGATCAGCCCTTTTCGCTGATCTGACGCCATCAGCTCGGTGAACAGTTCCCGTTCGCGAGCCTGTCCTGCTGCAAAATCATGGGCTTCACAGCTGGCTTGCACAGCACGCACGGCAATCGCAGGCGACAGCTGCCCCCGTCCTTTCTTCAATACGGCATCATAGGTCGCGTCAAAGTCGATCGGCGTTGGTTTAGCCATTTCGCAGACAGGTCGGCGCGGTGCGCCCGTATCAAGTAGATCTCGTACGAAGGCCAACCCAATCTCGCGCGGATCTCCGTCCTGAACCTTGTCCAGCACGCCCATCTGTAACGCTTCAGAGGCCTGCACATGGCGGCCTGTGGTGATCATGTCCAATGCGGCCTCGACGCCAGCAACCCGTGGCAATCGTTGCGTTCCACCCGCGCCGGGGATGATGCCAAGGTTGACCTCGGGTAGCCCGACTTTTGTTAATGGGGGCGCAATACGGTAGTGACAGGACAGTGCAACCTCAAGCCCGCCGCCAAGCGCTGTTCCGTGTAAAGATGAAACCACCAGAAGCGGTGATGCTTCAATGCGATCGCAGAGCGCGGGTAACCAAGGATCCTGTGGCGGCTTGCCGAATTCGCGAATATCAGCGCCGGCAAAATAGGTCCGCCCCTCACCGTAAATCAAAACGGCCCGTACGCCATCAGCTTCAGCACGCTCAATCCCTGCCAAGAGGCCTTGGCGTACTTCTGCACCCAGAGCATTTACCGGCGGGTTATTTGCCGACAAAACCGCGATGTCGCCTACTTTTTCATAGCCAATAACCTGGGACATTTGTTCCTGCCTCCCGAAAAGATATGCGTTGTGGTCCATTCAACCCGATTTGCCACGCAGTCAGAGACTGAACCGTACTGAGGCAGTATTCAACCCTTTAATCGACCAACCGTTCGGTTTTTGTGCTACGGTCGCAGCGTTACCAACATGTGAAACGCACATCATCAGCGTCGGGCTCAACTGAACTCAAGGGGGCAGAATTGGACTCAGTCAAGCATGTCGGGCAGTATTCCGCTGTCGGTGTCATTTAATAAGGGAGCTACAAGATGTGTGATGTATGCGTAATGAATGCGGTAAAAGATCGGATGCTATCTCGGCGTTCTTTCTTTAAAGCCGGGGCCGCAATGGTGGCTGGAACCGCACTAAGCTCGGCTGCGACGACACCTGCAATGGCGATGGGCCATGGCGAAGTCGTAGACATGACACATATATATGATGCTGATTTTCCGACCTATTTTGGCGAACCCGGAATTGAGGCAACTCAAGCCTTCAACTTCAAGGACCACGGTTTCAATCTATTCAATCTCGCTGTAAATGAACACACAGGCACGCATATCGATGCGCCGCTACATTTCTCGGCCGATGGTCAGTCGGTTGATGAAATTCCTGTATCCAATCTGGTATGCCCACTTTGCGTAATTGATATCGCTGCGCGGGCAGCAGAGGATGCGGATGCTCAGGTTACACCTGACGATCTTGAGGCCTGGATCTCTGCAAACGGTCCGATCCCAGACGGTGCTTGCGTCGCGATGCATTCAGGTTGGGGAGCTAAATCCGCAACGCCAGACTTCCGCAACGCAGACGCCGAAGGCAAAATGCACTTTCCGGGTTTCCATGTCGAAGCCGCACAGATGCTGATGGATGGCACAGGCGCTGTTGCCTTAGCGGTGGATTCCCTATCCCTCGATCACGGACCATCAGCCGATTTTGCTACTCACTACGCGTGGCTACCTACGAACAGGTATGGCATTGAAAATCTTGCAAACCTGGACAAAGTGCCAGCCAGTGGAGCGACATTGATTGTGGGTGCGCCAGCTCATCGCGGGGGGTCTGGCGGTCCGGCCCGCATATTTGCGATGGTCTGAATTTCGTCGTCATTCATGCCAAGTATTAAAGCCCGCAAATCTGCGGGCTTTAATAATTTAGCCGCCCTAATATGTTACCATTATCCTCAAAAACTTAAAATCATGTTACATTTTTCTTGCTGCGAATCGCGGCGTTGCTTATTAACCGACCTATCGGTCACTTAATCACGCGACATAATTCTCGGAGCCCTCGCCCAATGGACGCCTTTATCTGCGACGCGCAGCGCACACCAATCGGACGGTATGGCGGCAGCCTCAGCCAGGTTCGCACGGATGATTTGGCAGCGATCCCAATTGCTGCGCTGATAGCGCGAAACCCTCAGGTTGATTGGACAGGCATAGACGACGTGATCTACGGCGACGCCAATCAGGCTGGGGAAAGCAACCGCAACGTGGCGCGGATGGCGGCGTTGCTGGCGGGGCTGCCGATGGATGTGCCTGGAACGACCATCAACCGACTTTGTGCTTCTGGTATGGATGCGGCAGGTATGGCGGCCCGCGCGATCCGCGCCGGGGACTATGACATGGCCATCGCCGGGGGTGTCGAAAGCATGTCGCGCGCACCATTTGTGATGCCCAAAGCGACGTCCGCCTTCTCGCGCGCTAATTCAGTCTACGACACAACAATCGGCTGGCGTTTTGTGAACCCCAAGATGAAGCAAGAATTCGGTATCGACTCGATGCCCGAAACAGCAGATAACGTAGCGGAAGCTTACGGTATCAACCGCTCCGATCAGGATGCGTTTGCCGAACGCAGCCAGGCCCGCTGGGCCGCGGCGCACCAGACCGGGGTGTTTCAGGAGGAGATCACCCCGGTCACAATCCCGCAACGTAAGGGCGATCCTGTGGTGGTCGATACGGACGAACATCCGCGTCCTGGAACCACAGCCGAGAAACTGTCGGGCCTGAAGGGCATCAACGGGCCGGAAAATACCGTCACGGCTGGGAACGCTTCGGGCGTAAACGACGGCGCGGCGGCGATCTTGATGGCGAATGAATCCGCAGCGGCAAAGAACGATCTGACCCCAATTGCCCGCGTTGTCGGAATGTCCGTTGCCGGGGTCGAACCGCGCGTGATGGGCATCGGTCCTGTTCCAGCCAGCCGCAAGGTACTGGCCCGCGCGGGTCTCAGCATCGATCAGATGGATGTGATAGAATTGAATGAGGCATTTGCCTCGCAAGGCCTTGCTACGCTTCGCGAACTGGGGGTGCCCGATGATGCGCCCCATGTAAATCCGAACGGAGGCGCCATTGCGATCGGGCATCCGCTTGGGATGAGTGGCGCAAGGTTGGTTATGACCGCTGCTTATCAACTGCGCCGCACGGGCGGGCGCTATGCGCTGTGTACCATGTGCGTCGGGGTAGGGCAGGGTGCCGCACTTATTCTCGAACGCGTGTAAGGGAGGAGACCTCACATGTATGCTCAGATGATCAAGACAGCCGGAACAGGCGTGAAATCCCGCGAAGAGATGACCGAGCAGGAGCGCGCCTTTCAGGACAAGATTGACGCCGATATCAAAATCGAGCCCAAAGACTGGATGCCCGATGACTATCGCGCGACTCTTATCCGTCAGATTGGCCAGCACGCGCATTCCGAGATTGTCGGCCAGTTACCCGAAGGCAACTGGATCACGCGCGCCCCAACACTGGAGCGTAAGGCGATCCTATTGGCCAAGGTGCAGGATGAGGCCGGGCATGGGCTGTATCTCTATTGTGCGGCCGAAACGCTGGGCGTCAGCCGGGACGAGATCACCGAGATGCTGTTGGATGGCCGCATGAAGTATTCGTCGATCTTCAACTACCCGACATTGAACTGGGCTGATATCGGCGCGGTCGGATGGCTGGTCGATGGTGCCGCGATCATGAACCAGGTTCCGCTGCAGCGGACGTCCTTTGGCCCCTATTCGCGCGCTATGATCCGCATCTGCAAGGAAGAGAGTTTTCACCAGCGTCAGGGCTATGATGCGATCCGCAAGATGGCAGAAGGCACGCCAGAACAGCGCAAGATGGCGCAGGATGCATTGAACCGGCTCTGGTATCCGTCGCTGATGATGTTTGGACCTTCCGACAAGGAAAGCGTGCATTCAGCGCAATCTATGGCTTGGAAGATCAAGATCAATACCAATGACGAGCTGCGCCAGAAATTCGTGGATCAGACCGTGCCGCAGGCCGAGTATCTCGGCCTGAGCATTCCCGACCCCGACCTGAAGTGGAACGAAGAGCGGGGCCACTACGACTACACCGACCCGGACTGGTCCGAATTCTTCGATGTGATCAAAGGCAACGGCCCCTGCAATGTCGATCGTTTGGCCGCGCGCAACAAGGCGTGGGACGATGGAAAATGGGTGCGCGATGGGTTGTTGGCCCATGCCCGCAAGAAACGAACACGAAATCTGGCCGCAGAGTAAACCCAAGGAGGATACCAAATGAACAATGAATGGCCCCTGTGGGAAATCTTCATCCGTGGTCAGCATGGGATGAGCCACCGTCACGTCGGCTCGCTGCATGCGCCTGACGCGGAGATGGCAATCAAGAATGCGCGCGACGTCTATACCCGCCGCAACGAAGGCGTGTCGATCTGGGTGGTCGAGGCCAACAACATTTCGGCCTCTTCGCCTAGCGACAAAGGCCCGCTTTACGAGCCCAGTGAGAGCAAAGTGTACCGTCACCCGACCTTTTTCGACATTCCCGATGAAGTGGGGGCAATGTGATGACCCGGGACGAAGCATTCCTGCAGTTTCTGCTGCGGATGGGGGATAATACCCTGATCCTCGGCCATCGCGTTAGCGAATGGTGCGGCCACGCGCCGGTGCTGGAGGAGGATATCGCTCTGGCCAACACTGCGTTGGACCTGATCGGTCAGACCCAGATGTGGTTGGGCCTCGCCGGTGAGATCGACGGCGGCAAAAGCGCCGATGACCTGGCCTTTTTGCGCGACGCATGGGACTTTCGTAATGTGTTGCTGGTCGAGGTCCCGAATGGCGATTTCGGGCGCACTCTGATGCGCCAGTTCCTGTTCGATGCGTGGCATTCGATCATGCTGGGGCGATTAATGAAATCATCCGACGAGCGGGTCGCGGCGATTGCTGCCAAGGCCAGCAAAGAGGTCACCTATCACCTCGAACGCTCTGGCGATACGGTTGTGGGGCTCGGCAATGGAACCGAGGAAAGCCACACCCGGATGCAAGAGGCGCTGGACTATCTCTGGCCCTATGTAGGCGAGATGTTTGCCAGCGATGATGTTGATGCTGAGATGGTTGCGGCGGGGATTGCTCCGAACCCGGCATCTCTGCGAGCAGAATATGACGCTCTGATCATGCGGGTTCTGAGCGAGGCAACGCTGACCATTCCCGAAAGCCGCTTTGCCCATAAGGGTGGGCGTGACGGGCGGATGCATACCGAACATCTGGGCCATTTACTGACACAGATGCAGTGGCTTCAACGCGCCTATCCCGGCGCCGCTTGGTAAGAGCGCATGAGGGCATCGACTGATCAGGTATGGGAGTGGCTGGACGCTGTTCCCGACCCCGAGATCCCAGTGATCTCGGTCGTCGATCTGGGCATTGTGCGTGATGTGCAGTGGGACGATGACACGCTGTTGGTCACAGTCACCCCGACTTATTCGGGCTGCCCGGCGACTTCGGTGATCAGCATGGATATCGAAACCGCGTTGCGTGATCACGGGATTGACGATTTGCGGATCGAAACAAGCATTGCGCCCGCGTGGACCACCGATTGGCTCAGTGACAAGGGCCGTGCCCGGCTTGAGGAATACGGTATCGCACCGCCCCAGCCCGCAGGTGGCCCCGAACGTTGCCCACATTGCGGCAGCAAAGCGGTCGAGAAGGTCAGCCAATTCGGCTCGACCCCGTGTAAGGCCCATTGGCGCTGCACCGACTGTTTGGAACCTTTTGACTATTTCAAGTGCATCTGAGGGAGGATCACCGGATGGCACGCTTTCACGATCTGGAAGTCACCGACATTCACAAAACCATCCGCGACGCGGTGGTGGTGACGTTGAAACCGGTGAACGGCTCGGCTGAGGAATTCGATTTCACCCAAGGCCAATACCTGACCTTCCGTCGCGATTTCGACGGGGAAGAGTTGCGCCGATCCTACTCGATCTGCGCTGGTAAGGATGAAGGCATTCTGCAGGTCGGCATCAAGCGCGTCGATGGCGGGGCGTTCTCGACCTGGGCCAATACTGACCTGAAGGTGGGTGATACGGTTCAGGCGATGCCGCCGATGGGAAGCTTCCACACGGCAATCGATCCAACCGCCGAAAAGCAGTACCTGGGCTTTGCCGGTGGGTCGGGTATCACCCCGGTCTTGTCGATCCTGAAAACAACGCTCGCGCGGGAACCGCATTCGCGGTTCACATTGGTCTATGCCAACAAGGGCGTGAACACGATCATGTTTCGAGAGGAGCTTGAAGATCTAAAGAACCTCTATATGGGGCGCTTGAACGTGATCCACATTCTGGAATCGGATGCGCAGGAGATCGAGTTGTTCACCGGTTTGGTCACGCAAGAGAAATGTGCCGACCTGTTCGAACACTGGATCGACATCAAGAATGTCGACACAACCTTTATTTGCGGCCCCGAGCCCATGATGCTGGGCATCGCTTCTGCCCTGCGTGCACATGGGCTGGATGATGGACAAATCAAATTCGAGCTTTTCGCCAGCGCCCAACCCGGTCGGGCTAAGCGCAAGGTAAGTGGTGTGGACACGGCGTCTCAGGCCAACCAGACCAAGGCCTCGATCACAATGGATGGGGCAACGCAGTCAATCACCATGTCCAAGGATCAATCGGTTCTTGATGCCGCGTTAGAGAATGCGATGGACGCGCCTTACGCCTGCAAAGCTGGGGTGTGCTCGACCTGTCGTTGCCGTGTGCTCGAGGGCGATGTTGAGATGGTCGCCAATCACGCATTGGAAGATTACGAGGTCGAAAAAGGATACGTCCTGAGCTGTCAGGCTTACCCGCTGACCGACAAAGTAGTCGTGGACTACGATCAATAGACCGGAGGGAACGATGGCTGAAGACATGACAATCGAGAGCTATTTGGCAGCGGGTGGTGTTCTGAGTAATCCCACCAACGTGCCTCCGCGCTACCGCGCAGAACTCATGAAGCTGATGGCGACCTTCGTGGATAGTGAGCTGGCAGGTGCTGCGGGTTTTGCCGACATCATCAATCAGGGCCCTGGCATCAAGGAACGCATAGCGGCGGCAAAGATTGTGTTGGAAAAGACCGACAATGCGGATCGTGTGCTGAAAATCATGGGCGAGTTCGGGGCCAACACTGATCGCTATGCAAACCATCACCCTTGGACCAAGCGTCTGGATCGCGATGCGGATATTGGGGCGACCCGGTCCGAGCACGATATGCGTCTTGCGGTCTTTAACTATCCGATCGAAGGGTGGGGCGATGCTGTGGTGATGAACCTGCTGATGAGCCAGGCGGTTGCTGTTCAACTCGCTCAATTCTCTCAGATATCTTATCAACCTTTGGCCGAAGCCTTCCGGGATATCGCTCCGATCGAGGCGCGCCATGGAGAACTGGCCCTTGAAGGCGCGCTCAAGCTGATCGAACAGGGGAAGGCTGCCGAGATGCAGGCGTCAATTGACTATTGGTGGCCCCGCGTGGCGGCCAGTTTTGGGGCCGGGGCTGCGGAGAAAATCGAGACGCTGCGCAAGCTGGGGTTACGGCAACTGACCGGAGCCGAGATGAGAGATCAGTGGGTGGCGAAGGCGACTGAGCAGGTCGCGAGTCTGGGGCTGAAAGCGCCCTGACTTTCAGGGCTGACGCTTGCGGCTAAGCAATCCGTATTTCACGGCCAACCCACGCAGAGATCGCCGTTTGCCTCGGTCTTTCTTCGCTGATTGTGTCTGCGCGCCAGCCTTCCGGTTGAATTCGAACACATCAATCACGCGTTCGGCGCAGCCACAGGCTTCGCCTAAGCCCACTTTGGCGAAATAGAATTTATCGAAACGATCAGGGCGTTGCATAAGGGTCCTCCGCCCTCATTCAAACCTATTTGGGTGGAAGAACCAAATCAACTCTGTTCCAGCCGCCTGTCAAAGACCGTCAACACCCGACAAAGTCAGATCACTTACCAACGCAGCATAATCGCTGCGCGCATCAGAATCCGCGCCGGCGTTCCACATGTAGAACCAATTCAGCATACCAAAGACAGACATGGTGGTTGCCCGCAGTTTTGCCGCGTCATCCTCGAAAGTGGCCGGTGATATACTGGCAATGATGTCACTGACGAACTCGACCAAATCCCGCTGATAGCCACGCAGTAGTTTCTGCTGTTCCTCGGACAAAGCAGACATACCGCTGGTTTGCACCCGGTGTTCATCATCCACGCCCTGATAGGCCAGCAGGATTTCCCGCACCACGCGTCTCAGGCGATCCGCTGGCTCAAGCGCTTCAAGGTCCAACCCACAAATCTGATCACGCAGTTGCAGCAAATAGCTGTCGAGTATGTCAAACAGGATCGCGTCCTTGCTATCGTAATAGTGATAGATATTGGCCTTGGATATTCCGCATTCACGCGCCAGTTGAGACATCGACGCCCGATCAAACCCCTCCTGCGCGAAGACGCGGGCGGCAGATTTCAGGATGCGAGCCCGCTTGTCGTCATGGTCTTTTGCTATCGTACGCGCCAAATCCTGACCCTCCGATTCTGTCTTAACTATCGCGATTGTCGATTACGCGACGGGCCTTGCCCTGCGAGCGTTCAACCTCGCCCGGCTCGCCTATATCGATCTCGGTCGAGATGCCAACAACCTCTTTGATCCGCCGCGACAGCATCCGGGCTGCCGCAGTTTTGCTCAGCTCATCCGCGGCATCCGGCGTTGCCTCGACATGTACGCGCATCGCGTCCATCCGTCCGGCTTTGTAAAGCTCGATCTGGTAATAGGGTGCTAGACCGCCGGTTGCCAAAACCTGCTCTTCGATCTGGCTGGGGAAGACGTTTACGCCGCGCAGGATGATCATATCGTCCGAACGGCCGGTGATCTTTTCCATCCGCCGCATCGACCGCGCCGTGCCGGGCAACAGCCGCGTCAGGTCGCGGGTGCGATAGCGGATCATCGGAAGGCCCTCTTTGGTCAGCGTGGTGAAGACCAGTTCGCCAATCTCACCGTCGGGCATGACCTCTCCGGTTTGGGGGTCGATGATTTCTGGATAGAAGTGATCTTCCCAGATCACCGGTCCGTCTTTGGTTTCGACGCACTCATTGGCGACGCCAGGTCCCATGATCTCGGACAAGCCGTAGATATCGACGGCATGCATGTCGAAGGCCTGTTCAACCTCAGCACGCATGGAATCCGTCCAGGGTTCAGCACCAAAGACGCCCACAGCCAGAGAACATTCGCGCGGATCTAGGCCAACCTTATGATACTGTTCAAGAATATTCAGCATATAAGATGGCGTCACCATGATCCCGTCGGGCTTGAAATCAGTGATCAGATCAACCTGCTTGGCGGTTTGCCCACCGCTCATCGGAACGACGGTAGCCCCCAGGCGCTCAATCCCGTAATGCGCACCCAAACCACCGGTGAATAGGCCATAGCCATACGCGTTGTGTACCATGTCACCCCGGCGCAACCCGCTGGCACGTAGTGACCTTGCCACCAGATCGGCCCAATTATCGATATCGCTTTGCGTATAGCCCACCACGGTTGGCTTGCCCGTGGTCCCCGATGAGGCGTGAACACGGATGATCTGCTCACGCGGAACGGCAAACAGGCCGAAAGGATAGTTTTCCCTCAGATCGTTTTTGTAGGTAAACGGAAAACGCGCGAGATCACTGAGAGATTGCAGGTCATCAGGATGCACCCCAGCCTCATCAAACCGCTGCCGGTACATAGGTACGTTTTCATAGGCATGGCGCAGCGACCATTTAAGCCGATCCAACTGTAAGCTGCGAATTTCATCAACCGAGGCGATCTCGATCGGATCAAGATCCGCCTTATTCGGAGTAAGATCCTTCATGCCATCCCCCTCATCTCAGGTCTCGTCAAACACCGGGCCTTTGACCGCGCGGGAAAAGCCCCGAAACTCTGCGATCTTTTGGCCGGTCTGGTTGGTTACGGTTACGTCATAGATGCCGCTGCGCCCGGTCAGGCTCAGTTCCGTTGCACAGGCCGTCAGCAGGTCACCGGATCGCGCGGGCGCGACGTAGCTGATCACATTGTGCTGCGCGACTGTCGATTGGTTGCGGCTGTTGCAGGCAAAGGCAAAGGCACTGTCGGCCAGCATGAAGGTTACACCGCCATGGCAAATACCGTGCCCATTGCAGTGATGGTCCTGAACGGCGAGCGTCAGGATCGCGGTCCCTTCGTCAACTTCGCCCAATTCCATGCCCGCCCATTTCGAGGCATTGTCTCGCCCCCACATTTCGGCCGCGGCTTTTTGGGCGCGCTCCTTTGGCGTCATCTTATTCTCCCCGAAAGACCGGCGCGCGTTTTTCCAGAAACGCTGTGACACCTTCAGCATAGTCCGCGCTTTCACCGCAGGTTTTCATCGCGTCTGCTTCAACCTCCAGATGGTCGGTCAGGGAATTCATGGCTGCTGCCTGAATCGTCTGTTTCGTCAAGCCAAGTCCCAGCGTTGGACCATTGGCGAACTGTTCCGTCATCGCTCGCGCCTCAGTCATCAGGTCAGCGTCAGGGATGGCCTTCCAGATCAGCCCCCAATCCGCAGCCTGTTGCGCGGGCAATGTCTGCCCGGTCAAAGCCAGCCCTTTGGCCCGTGCCTCACCTAGCAGGTGGGGCAGATGCCAACTGCCCCCGGTATCGGGGATCAGTCCCACTTTGGAAAACGACTGTATGAACTTGGCAGATTCGGCGGCCAGTACCAGGTCACATGCCAAGGCGATATTGGCACCCGCGCCTGCCGCAACACCATTGACGGCGCAGACGACGGGGAAATTCAGCGACCGGATTAGGCGCACCAGAGGTGCATAAAACGTGCGCACCGTGTTGCCCAGGTCTGGCGGGCCCTCCATCGTTGCAGGGTTTCGATCCCCCAAATCCTGCCCGGCACAGAACCCGCGTCCGGCCCCAGTCAGCAACACAGCGCGGGTTCCACCATCGCGCGCGGCCTCAAGCGCGGCGCGCAATGCATAGTGCATCTCATCCGTGAAACTGTTCAGGCGATCTGGGCGATTGAGTGAGATTTCAACCCATTGCCCCATATTCTGCGAAATAATCGTATCAGACATGCCCGGTTCGCTTTTCATAAGTTACAACAAACTTCTTGCATAAACCGAACGGTTGGTCAATAAATTCTATAGCCGTTTGTGACTCGGCGATCAGAAATGCCCTCTGGCCTACGCGCTGAACTGCTTTTCTCGTCGTTGATAGTTACAAAACGTACCATTAACACATTCACGACTTGCGCTTTTGAGGAGGAGACCCGGTCATGAAATTCACCAAGCTCACCACGCTGCTGGCTTCGGCAACATTGGCGGTGTCAGGCACTATTGCTTTTGCGGCTGACTACACCCTGACAATTTCCAGCTGGGCCCCACCCACCCACGGCATCAATGCGAAGATGTGGCCCAAGTTCGTCGAGATGGTGGAAGAAGCCACTGACGGGCAGGTTACTGCAGAACTCAAGCTGGGCATCGCTCCGCCACCGGCACAGATGGACCTGATCATGGACGGCGCCGCCGATGCCTCGATTATTTTCCACGGGTATCAGCCCGGGCGTTTTGTCACCACCAAGCTGATCGAACTGCCAGGCTATGAAGGCTCGGCCGAGGACGCTTCGGTTGCTTACTGGCGCACCTACGATCAGCATCTGAAAGCTGCTGACGAGCATCGTGGTGTAAAAGTCATCGCCCTGCACACACACGGGCCTGCGCAGCTGCATTCCAGCGCGCCGGTCACCACTCTGGATGAGGTTTCGGGCCTGAAAGTCCGCATCCCAGGCGGCGTTGGCGGAGACGTCGGTGCGGCGCTGGGCGCGACCGGCATTCAGGTGCCCGCCCCAAAAGTCTATGAAACACTGGCGTCCAAGGCCGCTGACGGCGTCGTTATGCCTTTGGAATCGCGCAAGGGTTTCAAGCTGACCGAAGTTGCACAGAACGTCTATGAGATGCCCGGTGGCCTTTATCGTGGCTCGTTTGCCTTCATCATGAACGAAGACACCTTCGCAGATCTGCCGCCCGAGCTGCAGACGGCGTTGGAAGAAAACGTATTCGGTGAACCGCTGAGCCGTGAGATCGGCAAGATCTGGGATGAGATTGATGCCACAGGTCGCGAGGCAACCGAGGCGGCAGAAGGTAATGCCATCAACGCTGCCACGGACGCGGATATGGAGAAGTTCTCGGCCATCGCCGAAGACATCCGCGGCAAGGTCATCGCCGAGGTTGACGCAACAGGTGTCGACGCTCAGGCCGCCTATGACATGATCAAATCGGAAATGTCCTCGAACTGATCCAACTTCAGGGCGGCCTTTGCGCCGCCCTGACTTACCCTGCGCGAGTTTCCCATGACCCCGATAATCCAGCTTGTGCGACGCGCCAGCGCCCTTCCCGTGATCGTGGCGTGCATCGCCCTGTTCATCCTGATGGCAATGACATTTTGCGACGTGATCCTGCGTTCGGTCTTCAATGCGCCCATTGAGGCCGCAACCGAACTGACGCGGATATTGATGGCGATTCTGGTGTTTTCAGTCCTCCCGATAGTCTCCACTACCAACGGACATATCGCGGTCGATCTGACCGACGGGTTCTTCCACCGTCTGCACCTGTCGCGCACGCGGGACGTGGTGATCTATGTGGTGAGCGGCATCATGCTGTTCTGGCCGGTCCAACGCGTCTGGGTCCTGGCCGAGCGGGCGCGGGACTATGGGGATGTGACCGAATATCTTTCAATCCCCACCTACCTGATCGGCTGGTTCATTACCCTGTCAGTTGCCATCACCGCACTGGTGATGATCGCCACCGGGCTGCTAAAGGCCTTCGCCCCAAATACTCTGTCGGAGCCTATGTAATGACCGCAGCGCTGATCGGATTTGCGATTGTATTGATCCTGGTGCTGGTGCGCCTGCCCATCGTCTTTGCCATGGGACTGGTCGGCACATTAGGCTTCGCCTACGAACGTGGCGGCTCGATCTTTGATGAGCGCGGGTTGAAGGCTGCCATGTCTATGGTGGGCCGCCAGATTACTGACACTGCTCAGGATTATGGTCTGTCGGTGGTGCCGCTGTTCATCCTGATGGGCCTGTTCGTGAACAAAGGCGGTATGGCGCGCGAGCTTTATGCGGTGTCCAACGCTTTCTTGGGCCACATGCGCGGCGGAATCGCTATGGCCACGGTCGCAGCCTGCGGCGGGTTCTCGGCCATTTGCGGCTCGTCTCTGGCCACCGCCGCGACCATGTCAAAGGTCGCGATGCCGCAGATGCGCCGCTATGGCTATTCAGACGAACTTTCGACCGCCTCGATTGCAGCTGGTGGCACGTTGGGCATTCTGATCCCCCCATCGGTCATTCTGGTCATTTACGGGCTGTTGACCGAAACCTCGATCGGGAAACTGTTCATGGCGGGCATCATACCCGGCATTCTCGGTATCCTCTTCTACCTTTTCGCCGTGCGCTGGACCGTTTGGCGCAACCCCGAGGCTGGGCCAGCCGGGGAACGCGCCACCTGGTCGGAGCGTATCCGTGCGCTGGGCTCGGTCTGGGCCGTGCTGCTGTTGTTCTTTCTGGTGATCGGCGGGCTGTACGGAGCTTTCGACTTTGAGCCGCTGAACCTGACCTTCTCACCCACCGAGGCTGCAGGCATGGGCGCCGCCGGGGCCTTCTTGATCGCTCTGTTTCGAGGCGGTCTGACTGTCGGCTCAACCTTTGAGGTGCTGAAAGAGACTTGCTTTACCGCGTCTGCTTTGTTCGCGGTGCTGATCGGCGCGCAGATATTTTCGAACTTCATCAATCTGGCCGGCTTGCCCGAGGCCCTGATTGCAATGGTCACGGCCTATGATGTGGCACCGTTTGTCGTGATTCTGATGATCCTTGGTATCTACATCATTCTGGGCTGCGTCTTCGAATCCCTCTCGATGCTGTTGCTGACGGTCCCGATCTTCTTCCCGCTGGTCACGTCGCTGGGCTATGATCCGATCTGGTTCGGTATCGTCGTTGTGGTTGTCACCGAAATCTCGCTGATCACCCCACCCGTTGGTCTGAACGTTTTCATTCTGAAAGGCGTTGTGGGCGACGTCTCGACAGGCACCATCTTCCGCGGCGTTACACCATTCTGGGTTGCCGATATCTTCCGCCTTGCGCTGATCGTGCTGGTGCCCATCGTGGTGCTGTATCTGCCGGAGCAAATGGGCGCGCTGGGGCACTGAGCCCCGCCTCATCAAACAGGAGAACATCATGTCCCTGCATCAGATTTCCAGCTTTGCCGCTGGCACTTGGGTCGCGCCCGGAGAAGGCGCACGCACCATCGCATCCGCCATCACCGGCGCACCGTTTGCCAGCGCTGGCAACGCGGCGCTCGACGTGCAGGCGATGCTTGATTATGCACGCAACACCGGTGGCCCAGCCCTACGTAAATTGACGTTCCATGATCGCGCGCGGATGCTCAAAGCGCTGGCGCAAGAGCTGTCAGCGCATAAACAAGCGCTCTACGATCTGAGCTTTGAGACTGGTGCCACGCAGAAGGACCACCTGATCGACATAGACGGTGGCATGGGCACGATGTTCGTCTTCGCCTCTAAGGGTAGGCGCGAGATGCCGGACGCGCAGTTCTACCTGGATGGAGATATCGAGCAACTGTCGCGCAACGGCACGTTTCTGGGGCAACATATCTGCACGCCATTGCAAGGCGTGGCGGTCCACATCAACGCATTCAACTTCCCGGTTTGGGGCATGTTGGAGAAACTCGCTCCAACACTTTTGGCGGGCGTTCCTGCCATCGTGAAACCAGCTACCAATAGTTGTTATGTCACCGAACTGGCCGTGCGGATAATTCTGGACAGTGGCATCCTGCCCGCCGGTGCGCTGCAATTGGTGTCAGGCGGGTTGGGAGATATGCTCGATCACTTAAGCTGTCAGGATGTGGTCAGCTTCACCGGTTCGGCGAACACCGCGTTGAAGCTACGGCAGACACCTGCGATCTTGCAGAACTCGGTCCGGTTCGTTGCTGAGCAGGATAGCTTGAATGCTTCAATCCTCGGCCCGGATGCAGAGCCCGGCACGTCGGAATTCGATCTGTTCGTTAAGGAAGCCTCTCGTGAAATGACCACCAAGGCGGGCCAGAAATGCACCGCCATCCGACGCATCATCGCGCCCGATAGTCAGGTCGATGCCGTGATTTCCGCGCTCTCGGAACGGTTGGCGAAGATCACCATCGGCGATCCGCGGGCCGAGACCACGCGCATGGGCGCGCTTGTGTCGAAGGGGCAGAAGGCTGACGTGCTGGAAAAGGCAGCTTTGATCGGGCAAGAGGCTGAACGGGTTTATGGAAATCCCGACGCGTTCGACCTGAACGGCCCCGAAACTGGCGCCTTCGTTCCCCCGATGCTGTTTCACTGCGCTGACCCCGACAAAGCGCAGCGCGTGCACGATACCGAGGCGTTCGGCCCGGTCTCAACCCTTATGGGCTATCGCGATCTGGATCATGCGGTGGCACTGGCCAATCGCGGGCAGGGGTCTCTGGTCACCTCACTGATCACCCACGACACTGAGGTTGCGCGGGATGTGGTGATGGGGGCCGCGGCCTATAACGGGCGGATTTACATCAACGACCGCGATTCGATGGCAGAATCGACCGGCCACGGTTCTCCGCTGCCGCATATGGTGCATGGTGGGCCGGGCCGTGCGGGCGGCGGTGAGGAAATGGGCGGAGTGCGTGGTGTGAAACACTATATGCAGCGCACCGCCATTCAGGGCTCACCGCGCATGCTCAGCAGTATCGGAGCTAAATGGGTGCCTGGGTCACCTGAAATCCAAGGTCCGGCACATCCGTTCACACGTAAATTCGGTGAGTTGCGGGTCGGAGAGACGCTGCACACAGCCTCGCGCACTGTCACGCTTGAGGATATCGAACACTTCGCCAGATTCACCGGCGACACGTTCTATGCCCATATGGACGACAACGCGGCGGCGCGAAACCCGTTCTTCCCCGGTCGTGTGGCGCATGGCTATCTGTTGCTCAGCTTCGCAGCTGGCTTGTTTGTTGAACCGAACGAGGGGCCGGTGTTGGCCAATACCGGGCTGGACGGGTTGCGGTTCATGAAGCCGGTCGTCGCGGGGGACAGCATCAAAGTGCGTTTGACGGTCAAGCAGAAAACCCCACGCAATGACGATTATGGCGAGGTTCGCTGGCACGTGTCCCTGACCAATCAGGATGGCGAGCCGGTTGCAGAATACGAACTTTTGACAATGAATGCCCGCTAACTCGTTAGCGTAACCTGTTTTTCTTATTGGGCCTAATGGGTTAAACTGGTCCCATGACCAATCAAAGCTCATGGTTCGAAACGGCCGTAGCCGACCTAGTGGATCCGCAAGACCAGCGGGTCTGGTCGATTATTGTCTCTTTGTTCGGAGATATGGCACAGGAACCGGGCGCGCAGATTTCGGGCGGCGCGCTGACCCAGATTATCGAACCGATGGGCATCAAACCCGAAGCGATCCGGGTGGCGCTCCACCGTTTGCGCAAGGACGGTTGGATCGAGAGTGACCGGATCGGTCGCGTCTCGCGCCATGTCCTCTCGGAATTTGGCAGAACCCAATCAGCGGCCGTCACACCGCGCATTTATGCGCGTGACTCGGCGCCTGTCGAACATTGGCATCTGCTGATTGCCGAGGACGGAACGGGTACGCAGGTGCTTGACGATGTAATGCTCAGCGATGACTACATTCCAATCGGACGCAACATAGCAATGAGGGCAGGTGCGGCTCCGCTTCAGGCGGAAGGATTACTTGCGCTGGATATCTCGCCGCAAACAGCCCCGAAGTGGATTCAGGATCGGTTATGCCCACCCGAGCTGCGCGCTTCGTGCCGGGCATTGCTAACTGCAGTCCAGAACGCAGCAAAAACTCACCCCGAGGAATGGACACCGACACCATTGCAGAGCGCCACATTACGGACTCTGCTGGTGCATCGATGGCGGCGTGTGGTGCTGCGCCAACCGGACCTGCCTGCAGCCTTTTACCCACCTGATTGGGTCGGCCCTGCCTGTAGAAACAGCATTATTCGCATACTTGATCTGCTTCCACGGCCCTCAGCTGCCATTCTAAGCGGGAGCGGTTGACCAAACGGCACTCTGTTCAAAATGCGTTTGCGACCTTTATCATCTGATCAGCCGAGTGGAGCGCCAACGGAGGAGGCCGAAGGATGACGAAGCAAACAGATATGCTTATCATCGGCGCAGGTTTTTCCGGGCTGATTATGGCAATTGAGGCGCGAAAGCGCGGCATCGCAGATATTGTAATATTGGAGAAAGCAGCCGACATCAGCGGTACATGGCGAGAAAATACTTATCCTGGCGTCGCCTGCGATATCCCCTCGCATCTCTACTCGATGGCGACATATATGAACCCGGATTGGAGCAGCGCCTATGCAGGTGGCGCCGAAATCCAGTCCTATTTGCAGAAAATCGCGCGGGATGAGGGGCTGTACCAACTCTGTCACTTTCATCGGAAACTCAAATCTGCGCGGTGGGATGTTACGCGATGGCAGGTCGAGACAGAGGACGGCAACCATTGGCCAGCGCGATCACCGATCCAGACCTGAAAGCCGCGCTGACGCCTGACTACACAATTGGATGTAAACGCATCCTCAGCTCAAATGACTGGTATCCGGCACTGGCACAAAACAACGTGGATGTGGTGCCGCATGCCGTCTCCAGGGTTGAAGGTGATCACATCATCGCGGGTGACGGCCGCGAGTTCATCGCTGATGTTCTGGTCTGGGGAACCGGATTCCATGTCACTGATGTCGCCGATAATCTCGACATAACTGGAACCAATGATCTGACACTGAAACAGGCCTGGTCAGGGGGTATGCAGGCCAACCTTGGCACCGCAATTGCCGGGTTTCCTAATTTCTTCATGTTACTCGGCCCGCATACCGGGCTGGGGCACAACTCTGTCGTGCTTATGATCGAAGCACAGGTGGCTCATATCGGTCGTGTTCTAACAGAAATGCAGGAGGGTGGTCTTCGCACCATCCCCCCGAAAACCGACAAACAGGTGGCGTTTACGAAAGAGATGCAGGACCGTCACCTCGAAAGCGTTTGGCAATCTGGGGGCTGCACCTCATGGTATCAGGACGCTGAGGGGCGCAATACAACGCTGTGGCCGGGCACTGTGTCCGAGTACAGAAAACGCATGGCGCGATCCGGGCTCGAACAATATCATCCTGTGAGAGAAACGATCGGAGACCCATGATGTCGATCCTGCTGACGATTGTCCTGCTGCTGGTGGCTTTCCTGCTGTGCATGAACTTCTGGACGCGCCGCCTGACCCGTCAAGGGATCGAGATGGTGCCACAATTGGGACAAATCGTGGCCGTTCAGGGAGGCAGCATCCACTATGTCGAAAAGGGCGACCCCGTTAATCCGACCATCGTCCTGATCCACGGCCTCTCGGGCCAGTTGCAGCATTTTACATACGCATTGATGGATGATCTGGCAGAGGAATATCACGTTCTCGCGGTCGACCGACCGGGTTGCGGTTACTCAACCCGTGATACCGCTGCGCTGGCCGCCCTGCCTGAACAGGCCCGGATGATCCACGCATTTCTGGAAACCAAGAACGTCGACCAGACCATACTGGTTGGCCATTCGCTTGGCGGCGCGGTATCGCTGGCAATGGCATTGGACTATCCCGACACTATCTCGGCGCTGGCACTTCTGGCCCCTCTCACGCAGCAGATGCCCGAACCGCCTGCCGTCTTCAAACCACTGGAAATCCGCTCCGATTGGTTGCGCAGTCTAATCGGAAACACCATCGCCGTGCCGATGGCCCGTAAAACAGCACCGCTGGTTCTGAAAGATGTCTTCGCCCCTGAACCCGCGCCAACCGATTTTCTGAACCGCGCCGGGGGCGCTCTCGGCCTGCGACCTTCGGCCTTCATCACCGCGTCGCAAGACGTCATCGGCGTAGAAAGCAGCATGGGTGAACTAACCCAACGATACAGTGATCTGAAAACGCCCGGGGGCATCCTGTTCGGCACCGAAGATCCGATCCTGTCGGCTGAGACACACGGTGCATCAATGACGAAATTCGGCCTCACCTTCGAAAAACTGGAACACCGAGGTCACATGATCCTGATCACAGAGCCTGATATCTGCGCACGTTTCATCCGCCAGATCGCTGGCATGACCCACGCCGACATGACAAAACAAAACCCTCACTGAAAGTGCACACAAAGAATCCCATCAGACCCTCATTTCCCTCTTGACCCTCTCCGGTCCGTCGCTTACATCGCCTCTCACTCGTGGCGGAGTAGCTCAGTTGGTTAGAGCAGCGGAATCATAATCCGCGTGTCGGGGGTTCAAGTCCCTCCTCCGCTACCAAATTCTCTCATAAAAATCAGATAGATACTCGAGTATCGCACCACTCGCACGCACTCCAAATATGCTTTGGGTGACATTTTGGGTAACAGCAGACGAATTTTGTAGCCTAGGTACCGATTTTCGTGCGCTGGATGCGACCATCGACGCGTGGTGAACAAAACCACGTCTTGCGACCAGTCGTTGAAACGCGAATGCCGAAACTCGGCAGCACCAAATCGTAGACTTCTAAGCGCTTTGGGTCAGGCGCGGTGACGGTTTCAACGTAGCGGGATGTGAGCTTCTTTTTCATACAAGATATATAATCTGACAGTCGACCAATCTCATGGGTGACAGCAGATATTATCTCACGAAAACAGATGCTTGTCTCCGCGCCAGATATGGCGGGATGTGGCCGTATGTGGCGAACCGTCGAGGCGAGTAGAAGCCACAAATTCCCGCTAAAGCTTATTTCCGGCGAATCAAAGACGCATAAGGCGCAATATGGAATGCTTCGGACAAGGCATGAGCCACGAGGCTTAAATAATGCCACCCAAATCTTAAATCTTGGAATTCCTCTATCCGCCTACAGAAATCCTCACGACGGATTCCGGCTGGACTTTTTGGAATCTAAATGCGGTCGTGAAAGCGACAGACATGCGGGCATGTGCGCCAAACCGGTCATAGAGCGGCGTTGCCGGTAACGGCAAGTGTGCGGACAAAGCTGCCATTAGCTAATAAGTGGGCAATGGTAGCGGTTCGCGAAAAGCGGACATTTCAGCTCCACATGTGGGTCCGGACGACGGCCTTGGCTTGAATCAATCACAGTGTAACCTCCGCACGTTTACCTTTTAAGCAGCTACACTAACTCGAAACACGGCCTTCTGTGCGGCCGATAAGACAAACAGCAGCATCTAGGCGACGTCGTACTGCGAAGTTGTCTTGCCAGTTTGACAGGATGTACTCGGGTTTCTCTCCGCCTCCCCTTAACAAATTCGGATTTTTGACTTTGATTAGTAAGCGCGTACAATTGTAACAGCTTTAGGCGCAAAATCCGCAAGTTAGGCCACCTTCACAGCGACGAAGAGAGGAACGCGGGCGGCACGGGAGGGGGATATGAAGAGATTATCGATTTGGCTTTTAGCCTTCGTGTTGCTTACCGGCTGCTGGGAGAAAGAAGAAGAAGCAACCCAAACACTAATACGACCTGTCAGAGCCACCGAGATTTCTGACCTATCCAGTTTGCATGACCGCTACTTTGTCGGAACGGCGAGAGCCGCACGCGAAGTGTCGTTGGCGTTTCGCGTGCCGGGCAATGTTGTCGGTGTCGATGTTCAGGTTGGCGACCTTGTAACGAAAGGTGCCGTCATCGCGGCCTTGGACCCAGCCCCGTATCAGGCCGAAGTCGATCGGCTTACTGCAGAACTTGAGAGCGCTCAAGCGACGTTTGAAAACGCCAAATTGCAAACAGATCGGCAACGATCACTGGTCGAAAAAGATGTTGCTGCTCAGGCTACACTCGACCGGTTTGTCGCGGGCGAAACATCAGCACAAGCAGCAATCAATTCTGTCCAAGGGGCTTTGGACAGAGCCACTCTGGATTTAACCTACACGAGCTTGGCGGCACCGTTCGATGGACGTGTTGTTGCCAAATACATTGAAGATTTTGAAGAAGTTGCAGCACAGACACCGGTGCTACGCATCCTGGACGCCGAGCACATCGAAGTCGTGATCGATATCCCCGAAAGGTACATTGCCCTGATCCCCCACATTGAAGACATAACCGTTACATTTGACGCTCTGGGGGACGTGGTTTTACCGGCGGAAATCAGCGAGATTGGATCAGAGGCTTCGGCAACGACCCGAACCTTCCCCGTCACGTTGATTATGGAGCAACCAGAAGACGCTATTGTTCTTCCGGGTATGGCTGGGCGCGTCCGTGGCCAGCCAAAGGAAGGGCACGAACCATTTGATGCGATCATGGTTCCGGCCAGCGCGGTTTTCGTGCCTGAAGGGGAAACAGATCCGCATGTCTGGGTGTTCGATGTCGGCTCAGAAACCGTAACGGCAAGGAAAGTTTCGCTTGGTACGCCCCGGTCGCAAGGGGTGGCTGTTAGTGAAGGTCTGGAATTTGGTGACGTCGTAGTCACTGCCGGAGCGAACTCTTTGCGAGAGGGTCAGAAAGTTTCGTTACTTTCTGAGGATACAGAGTAATGGGTCTCGCGGCGTTCTCAATCCGCAACGCCAAATTCGTTTGGTTCACGGTTGTCATGCTTACGTTGGGCGGCATTTCGGCTTTCTTTAGTCTGGGACAGCTAGAAGACCCCGAGTTCACTATCAAAACTGCGGTTGTGACCACCCTTTATCCTGGCGCCAGTCCCGAAGAAGTAGAGCAGGAGGTCACAGAACGGATCGAGCTGAAGCTCCAAGAGATTAAAGAGATTGATTACATCTCGAGCGAAAGCAGGGCGGGTGTGTCGACCATTAAAGTCGAAATCCGCCCAAACTATTGGTCGGACCAACTGCCACAAATCTGGGACACGCTGCGCCGCAAAGTCAGAGACGTGGAAACAGACCTGCCCCCGGGCGCAGGTCGTCCTGCGATCAACGATGATTTTGGTGACGTGTTTGGTCTGCTGTTGGCGATGACGTCTGATGGATTCTCCGCCCGGGAACTTGATGATTTTGCCGAAGACTTCAAGCGAGAGCTCTCGTTGATCGACGGCGTAGGGCGTGTAGATTTGTGGGGGGAGCGCGACAGGGTCATTTATCTGGAAACACGCGAAGAAGCCTTGGCCGCATTGGGTGTTTCGGCGCAGACTATCCTCGCTACGTTGCAAACCCAAAATGCGATTGTGGATGCAGGTCGCGTGAACATCGGCGACTACCGCATGCGCATTGCGCCAAGCGGTACATTCACCAGCCCAACTGATATCGCGGATTTGGTTGTTCGGCCAAGTGGTCTGGACCAAGCTCAAAGCGGCCAACCTCGAGGGCCAGAGCTGCTAAGGTTGGGCGAAATTGTTGAGGTCAAGGAAGGCTATGCTGACCCACCAACGACCATGATGCGCTATAACGGCCTTCCGTCTATTGGCTTGGCAATATCATTTCAGTCTGGTGTCAACGTTGTCAGTGTTGGGGAGGCTGTCGACGCCAGAGTAGATGAACTAATCGCAGGCCTGCCGGTGGGCATCGAACTTGAACGGGTTCATTGGCAATCTGACGACGTCAACCTGGCAGTCAGCAGTTTCTTAGTAAGCCTTGGCCAAGCCGTCGCGATTGTTCTGATCGTATTGACTTTGGCGATGGGTCTTCGCATGGGGATCATCATCGGCAGCGGATTGATCCTGACGATACTTGCCACTTTCATTCCGTTAGCGATGCTGGGAATAGATCTTCAGCGCATGTCCTTGGGCGCATTGATCATTGCGCTTGGCATGATGGTCGACAACTCGATCGTGGTAGCGGATGGTGCCATGGTTCGCATGTCACAGGGAATGGACCGCGCAAAAGCCGCAATCGATGCCGCAACGCGACCCGCGATGTCTTTGCTAGGGGCAACGTTCGTCGCTGTTATGGCCTTTTATCCAATCTTTGCGTCCGTTGAGAGCGCTGGAGAGTACTGCCGGACGCTCTTCTCCGTTGTTGGGATTGCGCTTCTCGTTAGTTGGTTGCTGTCAATGACCATCACCCCTTTGCAGTGCGTTGCCATGCTGCCGGAACCAAAGGGGGGAACCAGTGAAACCTTTGACACCGGTCTATACGCCGTCTACCGCCGTTTTCTGGCCGCCGCGATCCGCGTTCGCTACCTGACAATCGGAGTGGCTGTTGGTGCTCTTGTTATTGCGGGGGTGGGCTTTGGTTCCGTCACACAGTTGTTCTTTCCAACGTCGTCGATGACCAAATACATGATCGACTATTACGCACCCGAAGGGACCCGGATAGAAGCCGTATCCGAGGCTATTACCCGCATCGAAGAACAGGTTGGAATGGACGATCGCGTGACGGGTATCGCGAGCTTCATCGGGGCTGGTCCACCGCGTTTCTACCTGCCGGTCGACCCCGAAGGAACAAACCCTTCCTACGCGCAAGTCATTGTGAACGTCGAAGATTACCGCGACATTCCGGAGATGACCAAGGAGATTTCACTTTGGATATCAGCTAATATGCCCGAAGCGACCTCCTTCACACGCCAGTTCGGTGTGGGGCCCAGCAATACTTGGGCTTTCGAAAATCGTATCATTGGTCCAGCAGATGCCGATCCCGAGACATTGCGCGAAATTGGCGACAGAGCAGTTGCGATACTGGATCAGCATCAATGGACGAAAGTGGCGCGCACCGATTGGCGCAACCGTGTCCTGAAAACTGTCCCAGACTATGACCAGGACCGAGCACGGTGGACCGGAATCACCTATGAAGATCTTGGTAACACGACAAAACGTGCATTTGACGGGCGTTCGGTCGGCCTCTACCGCGAAGGTGACGAGTTGCTGCCAATCATCGTCCGGCCTGGCGCGGAAGACGTGGCTGCCGTCGACAACTTTGAACTGTTGCAACTCCAGTCACCGTTTTCTGTTGAGCCTGTCCCATTGGCGCAGGTCGTACGCGGCGTGAATATCCAGCCCGAAGACCCGACGATCAATCGCCGCGACCGGCGCCGCGTTCTGACTGTGCAAGCCAACCCAATAGATAGTGTAACTCTGCCAAGTTATCGCGCCGCAGTTCTTGCCGATTTTGAAGCTTTGGAGGCTGAGTTGCCGCCGGGCTACAGCATGGAATGGGGTGGTGAGTACGAGGACACAGTGTCTGCGCAAGCGTCTTTGATTCCGGGTATGATCCCCGCGTTTTCGATCATGGCATTGATTGTAGTTGGGCTGTTTAACTCATACCGCAGACCGCTGGTTATTTTCCTGACAATACCTTTTGTGCTTATAGGTATTGTTCCGAGCCTGCTTCTCACAAACACACCGTTTGGGTTTGTCGCATTGCTTGGAGGCATGAGCTTGGCAGGAATGATGATCAAAAATGCGATCGTTTTGATCGATCAGATCAACGACAACTTGGCTGAGGGTCAGCCGGATTATGATGCGGTTTTGAACGCCGGCGCCTCAAGACTTCGCCCCGTCGTACTGGCCGCGGCCACTACAGTTTTGGGTGTCATACCGCTGCTGCCTGATGTGTTTTGGGTGGGTCTTGCTGTTACGATCATGGGTGGCTTGACGGTGGGTACGATGCTCACAATGATCCTGGTCCCGGTTTTGTTCGCCACAGTGCATGGCATTCGACAATCATCGAAAGCCCTTTGACGTCGCCTTTCACCCGGTCTTTGGATCAATTTTTTGCGGAGCAAGTAGTTCTTTAGTTTAAACAACTCGTTCGGGGGTCAAGATGGACAATACAGTTCTCTACTTTCTGGTCGGCATCTTCGTGGTTGGCCTAATCTCATTGGGATATTTCGCCAAAGGAAGCGGAGCACTGTTTGTGATTGTGATACTGGTAAGTGTGTTGTTGGCGATGATCGCATTTTTTGGAGGTTACTTTGGCGACGCACCGAAATGAGGTGGGAAGAGCAAAAATAATAGATACGTCGCTAGTTGCGGGAAACGTTATTTGACCCGAGAATGAGGCTTCTTGGATGCGCTGTATTTTTGCTGCTCCGTCGAAGGGATGAATTACCTGTTCTAATGACCGACTTTCACCAGCGGCTTCCGAGATTGATCCTGCTGCTACAGCGCCTACCAAACTTGAGTCCAACAAACGAAACCTCTCGCATGTTAGCATAGACGCGGCTGGAAGCAGGTTTGCTCTCCTCCTTGCGGTCAACAAGTTGCAAATTGCGTTACTAGTTAGCAGATTTACATGAGTCAAAGCGCTATCTGTTTCGCCTACTATGGTTGCTTTTCTGACCTTCACCACTGCCCAAATGATTACCCGCACTGGGGTATAAGCCTGACGGCGCGAAGTCCGCTTAACTACGCATTACGGTCATTGGAGCACCGTGCAGCATCGATCAAAGTTGGCTCGGAGCGGCCATTCGCCATGCTGCGCATCAATGTCCGCTTTCGGGACTGGGTAGCGCATGGGTGACAAATAACCCTGTGGTTGGGTGCGTCGCGTTGTGGCAGCATGTGTCCGCCTGCACACCTTAATCCTAACAAAGCCAAATAGTTAATGTGGTTGGCTGGGGCAGCTTGTGGCGCGGTGCGGGGCAAGCCGGACTAAATCATAATCCGCGTGTCGGGGGTTCAAGTCCCTCCTCCGCTACCAAATTCCCTTAACAATATCAGAATACTGTATGCATTCTGGCATCACTAGTAGCAATGACTCCTTGTTCTGGGTGACATTTTGGGTGACAGCTGACGAGCTTTGCACCTGGTTTTCTTGCAAGCGGACATTGATGCGCACCGCAGCGAAAGACTACTCGGAGCCCACAACAACGAATGCTGCGTCATTCACCAATGTCCGATGTGGCGGTTTACAGTAAGCGATGGACTAGGCTGATTTGGCCGTTTGTTCGCCAGTTCCGCCTTTCGGTAGGCTTCTGGGTATTGCATCGGCTTCAATGGGCCAACAGGGACAACACCATTCCACGAGCGGCCAAAGTATCCCTGCTTGCAGTGGATCAATGAGTTACTTTCGGCCACTCCTTCCAATGCGTAAACGCGGCACAGCCATCGCCAGAGGTTTGGGTAGTCCAGGATTTTGGCGCCGTTCAGTTTCATCCGGACATAATAAACCGGATCATGACGATAGAGCGTCGGGAACAAGCGCAAATCTGCTTCGGTGAACCAGTCCCCGGTAAGGAACGGCCGACCATCGTCCAACAGGTTGTCCAGCTTTTCAAGTGCATTGAAATAGTCAGAGAATGCTTCGGCATAGGCGCTTTGATCAGATGAGAACCCAGCTTTGTAGGCTCCATTGTTGATCGCCATATAAACAAGGCTGTTCAGCACATCGATCTCTGTGCAGAGCGCTGCCTCCTCAGGATAAAGTGTAATCCGGTTGCGGTCGGAAATGACATTGCCCAAGGCGGCGGCGTGACGACCCAGCATTCGAATGATCTCGGCGCTTTCGTTATTCACGATGCGCTTGGCCTTCTTGTCATAGAGGATGGGAACCGACTGTTCGTCAGATCCCTCGGCCTGATAAATCTGTTTGGCGAGCCGATATCCCCGGCCAGTACCAGTTTCATACGTGCATTCCGGTAACGTTTCACCCGTCAGCGTCGCAATTCGCTCGGGATTGAATTCCCATAGACTTGGCCCTTCGGGATCGTCGTCGCCGGTTCGGTTGGGAAAGGCTACGTCCATTGTGATGCTGTCCTGCAGGCCCAGTACATTGCGGGCCAGGGTCACGCGGTGGCACCAGGGACAGTTGAACGCCACGAACAGATGATAACGCCCCGGTGCGGGCGGGAAATCTGCATCACCAATTGACCCGCGGAACCCGCTGACGCCGCGCACGAATTCTCCTTGCGCGCGGCGGGTCGCGGCATTGGTCTGGTCTTCCTGGACCGAGCTATCGCTCTTTTTACCGCTCATGATTGTGTCACCCTCTCAATCGGTGATGCAGAATGATCGGCACCGCCAGTTCCTCTTCGTCACTCAGATGACGTTGCAGGAACGCCTCGATCGTTTGTGACGTGCCATGCAACAGGCCCACTTCATCATGTGCCTGGGCTTCGTCAAGTTGCACAAGCTTGATCGCCCGGTTTGCCGTGCGCGTGAAAGCGTCCAGCACCACGTCAAGGTCAGCATGATCTTTTTCCAACACCTCAAGCCCGGCATCAAACCGTGGATCGGCCGCAGAAAGCTCGGGGAAGTAACTATGATCTTCCCAGCCATGGTGGCCGTGCAGGTTGCCAACCAGCAAACCGCCATAGTAGGATAGGCGGCTGGCATAGTCAGAGGCGTCGCTGTTGCCATCAAGGTAGCTTTCGGTGTCCTGACGAACACGGTGAGCCAACCGTCGAAACATCACATACGCGCCCAGCCAATGCCGGGTCTTTTCCTTGAACCCGGGATGGGCTTCCCAACTGTCGGGCGGGTACTTCTCAAGCAGGAACTGCATCTCGCTTGGCATGTTATCTGTGCGGATATCGTGTGTATCGAGCATGGTTTGGCTCCTTTCCGCAGGGATATGAGGCGTGTTGTGCGCTGAAGTTAGGTCCATCTCCGCACAGCCGGTTTGCTATTTCCGCAGACCTGCGAAACGAACACCGCTCAGGTCGGCCATTTCGCGTTTCCATGTGGTGATATCGTCCGACGTGAAACCAGACAGCGAAGCGTGTCCGCAGGCGCGCGCCAGCACCTGCATCAGTTCGACACTTGCTCCGAAATAGCGCGCCAGACGCTCGGCTCCGACTTGAACGTCAAGCCGTTTGCGCAGTTCAGGCTTTTGGGTCGCAACACCCACCGGGCAGTTGTTCGAATTGCACATGCGCGCGGCGATGCAACCCACGGCCTGCATTGCGGAATTGCTGACGGCAATCGCGTCTGCACCAAGCGCCATGGCTTTCACGAAATCTTCGGTCACGCGCAAACCACCGGTGATGACAAGCGTCACCTCTCGGCCTGTTTTGGCATCCAGATGCCGTCTTGCACGGGCCAGCGCTGGGATGGTGGGAACCGAGATATGGTCACGGAAAATCAACGGTGCGGCACCGGTGCCCCCGCCGCGGCCATCAAGGATTATGTAGTCGGCGCTGGCCTCGAGCGCGAAGTCGATATCGTCTTCGATATGGTTGGCCGAAAGCTTGAAGCCGATCGGAATGCCGCCAGATCGTTCGCGCACCTGATCGGCGATGCGTTTGAAATCGGCGGGCGTATGCAGGTCAGGGAACGTCGATGGTGATATCGCCGCCTGACCGGGTTCGAGGCCGCGCACCATGGCGATTTTGCCCTGAACCTTGTCGCCGGGTAGGTGCCCACCGGTGCCGGTTTTGGCGCCTTGGCCCCCCTTGAAATGAAACGCCTGGACCCGCTCAACAAGGTCAATATCCCAACCGAACCGGGCCGACGCCAGTTCATAAAAGTAGCGAGAGTTCTCGGCCTGCTCTTCCGGGAGCATGCCGCCTTCACCGGAACAGATACCGGTTCCGGCAAGTTCTGCCCCACGTGCCAGCGCGGTTTTGGCTTCTTCGGACAAGGCGCCATAGCTCATGTCCGAGACAAAGAGCGGGATATTGAGGGTCAGGGGCTTTTCTGCGCGTGGACCAATGGTGACTGAGGTTTCCACCACTGCATCATCCAGCAGGGGTTTGCGTGACATCTGCGCCGGCAGAACCTGAATGTCGTCCCAATGCGGCAGGTCCTTGCGCGGCACGCCCATAGCCCCCATTTCACCGTGATGGCCGAGCTTCGAAAGCCCATCGCGGGCCAGTTCGTGGATGCGGGCCACTGTCGGTTCCTCAGGCGTTGCCACGGCAGCCGGCACTTCGCTTTTAGGTGCCGGGGCGGCGTCGCCGGGCTCAAAATCGCCAAGCGTCGCGTGTGTGCCATCGCAAAACGGCGCATTGGCGGATGATTTGCATTGGCACAAGACCGCCGGGCCGTCCTTTTCAGCGGTGAATTTCAGTGGCGTGATCCCGGACCCGGCGTGCGAGCCGTCGCAAAACGGCTGGGATTGGGATTTGCCACACCGGCACCAGTAGTATTCTTTCCCGGCCTCAAGGTCTGTTTTGGCAGGATGTTTAGCCGCGATAATCGGTACTGTTTGCTGGGTCATGGTCAGCGTTCCTCGCTAAAACGGTTACGATCATGGGGTGCGTTGAAATCAATGTCTGGTCCTATCGGCACAACCCGCGATGGGTTCACCGTCTCGTGGGAGCCGTAATAGTGTTTCTTGATGTAGGGGATGTCGACCGTATCGGCGATACCTGCGTGCTGGTATAGATCGCGGACATAATTGGACAGGTTCGGATAGTCGGCGATGCGGCGCAGGTTACACTTGAAATGGCCAACATAAACCGGATCAAAACGCAAAAGCGTCGTGAACAGCCTCCAGTCCGCCTCGGTGACCTGTACCCCCGTCAGGTAACGCTGACCTGACAGGCGCGCTTCGAGCCAGTCGAGGGTTTCAAACAAAGGCATGACGGCTTCTTCGTAGGCTTCCTGGGTGGTCGCAAAACCGGCATTGTACACGCCATTATTGACGGTGTCGTAAATCCTGTCATTCAACGCGTCGATCTCATCGCGCAGCGGCGCAGGATAGTAATCGCCTTTTGCGGCTCCGACGTCATCAAATGCCGAATTGAGCATGCGAATGATCTCGGAGGATTCATTTGAAACGATCGTGCCGATCTTCTTGTCCCACAGAACCGGAATCGTGACCCGACCGGAATACGTGGGATCGGCAGCCGTATAGATTTGATGCATGGAATCGGCGCCATGGATCGGGTCCGGGGTCGAGCCTTCGCCGGGTTCAAATGTCCATCCATTGTCTCCCATGAACCAATGAACTACGGAAACCGAAATGTGATCTTCCAACCCTTTTAGGGCCCGGAAAATCAATGTCCTGTGCGCCCAGGGACAAGCCAAAGACACATACAGGTGATAACGTCCTGCTTCCGCCTTGAAACCGGGATCACCCGTTGGCCCGGCGCTTCCGTCCGCTGTCACCCAATTGCGGAACTGCGCCGCCTTGCGCCGGAAGCGCCCACCGCTGGATTTGGTGTCGTACCATTGGTCGACCCATTTTCCGTCTTGTAGCAAACCCATGTTTTCGTCCTATCGGCTGTCTTTTTTGCTTGAGAGCAAACCTAAATGGTTCCACAATAGTGAACCAGAGATAAAAATATGAACGTCAGGATCGAAAAAAGAGAACGAATGGGGCAAATTGAAGATCTTCGCGCCTACGTGGAAATCGTGAACAACGGTGGGATTGCGCGTACTGCCGAAGGCATGAACATCGCCAAATCCGCGATCAGTAGGCGGTTGAAGCTCTTGGAAGAGCGCTACGGTGTTCAACTAATCGACCGGCAGCCCGGTTCGTGGGAAGTGACGGCCGCCGGGCAGGAACTCTATCAACGCGCGCTGCGCGTTTTGTCCGAGGTAGACGACATCGACGCAGATTTTTCCAATGCACGGCAAAGCCTTTTCGGGCCGCTGTCGGTGTCGATCCCGCGAGAGTTCGGATTGGGGTTCTTGCAGCCTGTGTTGTTAAGTTTTGCGCTGCGTCACCCGGAAATCCGGCTTACGGTTGATTTTGATGACCGGCGTGTAGATCTAGAGCGCGAAAATTACGATCTGGCAATTCGAATTTCCGAAATTGAAGATCCTGACCTGATCTTTGAACGTCTTGGCCAAGCCCGTCATCGCCTGTACGCGAGTTCTGAATATGCAGAGAACAACACGTTGCCCGCGACTATTGACGGGCTTATCAATCACCCGCTCCTGCACTTCGGCGCCTCGCGCCGCGCGACATGGGAATTCGAAACTGACGCCGGCACTAAATCAATCGAATTTCAGCCGGCACTCAATTCGAACAGTGGCCACTTCCTACTTGCGGCGGTAAGGGCCGGGCACGGGATCGCGCGCCTCCCGGACTTCATTGCAGACAAGGCCTATCGCGGGGGGGAACTACAGGTTGTTCTGCCAGATCTTTACTTCGCGGATTGGAACATCATGCTGGCCTATTCCAAAAAACGCCTGCTCAATCGCCGGATGCGCTTGTTTCTCGACGAGATGTCTTCGGCATGTGATGTGCTGTGAAATGTGTCTCTACTTGGCTATTAGGCTTTGGAATACCTAAGCGATTTCACAACTGCGCGTGAGGCGCAGGATATGTCCGCCATGGATTGGAAGCGTTCCCGAGAACAGCGAGGTTTTGGAAAACAGACATTGGTGCAACTGCAGCGAATTTACACTACGTCCGCACAGCGGTCGTTCGACGTGAGCCAAGCGAATGTCCGCTTTGTTAAGCTAAGCAAGATCAAAACTCACAATTCAGAATTTCCTTTTCGGTACCTACGGAATACCTCACAGAGAGACTTGGGTGGACTTTTTTTGGGCTCTCTGGCGCGGCATGACCGCCTTCTTCCGTCTTGTCTATGCCAGCATTTCGGATCGTAAAAACTAAGCTTGTTGACCGCAATAACGCGCGCACATCGGTATAGGTGGCATATATTCTGGTCCGAAAGATGTTAGTGAGGAACTGTCACACAAAGGAATGACAGATGAGAGTATGCGGTTGCGAGATATCGGCACAGGAAGTTCGGCTTGCAGTTGTCGACCTGGATGACGAGGGCAAGGTGGAGATGCTCCGACCTAAGACCACAAGGATTGAACTCGAGGATGATACATCCGAGGCAGATCTGCGTTCATTCATGGCCGCGCTTGATGAGTTTGCTCGCGAAAACGAGGTTGGAACATTTGCGATCAAAACGCGCGCAAAGAAAGGCCGTATGGCAGGCGGTGCGGTCTCTTTCAAAATCGAGACTCTGATCCAACTTACAGAAGGATGTCACACTAGGTTCGTTAATCCGGTGGCTTTGTCCAATTTCGCCAAGAAGGAAGTTAAAGAGTATCCCGAGAAGCTGCCGGTCTATTTGAAGAACGCCTTTCTTTCTGGTGCTTATACATTGGCCAAGGACTGATGTCAGATCTTGGCTGTTGTGGCTGGAAGCCCATGTGTGTGATTCCATGCCCAGCGCTCTATTTTCCACCATTATCAAATGGCTACCTGCCACCGAGCCCTTCTTGCTTCAGGGTTTCCCAGCTTTGAGGGCATTAGAGAATGTTAACGTAGCGTGAACGATGCATTCAAATTTGGTTCAATCTCGTTCAAGTAATTTGGTATTGCTTGCCTCAATTTTGGCCAAGTGTTTATCCGACTATATTTGGGGGAATATTATGTCAAAATCCAAACTTACTATCATCAGCTTATTAGCGGCGACCATGGCTTTCTCGGTGCCTGTTTACGCCGAGGACGTACCTGATGACCCTGACCCGCCCACCCAAACGAAGAAAGGGGATAACGGCTGGGGCAACGGTGCCGATACCACAAATGCAGGGAGTTTCTCAGGCGGCACAAGTTCGTCAAAGAGCACAAACGGAGGCTCGCGGGACGATAGAAACTATCCTTCGGCGCTTGATAGGTTCGAAGGACGGTAACACAGCCGGAATTGAGAATCATTTTGGGCGGCGCTGGCCGCCCATTTCACGTCTGACCGGACCAATTTTGCAGGAGCAGCCAGTGTTTACGCTGGCGACCCAAATCTCAGAGTACTCCAGCATTTCGGATGTGGCTCTGTGTAGCGCCATCAGAGCACAGGTCGCCCACATAGAGATGTAATAGTCTGAATTGGAGCGTTTAGGCGGGTTACCGATGAGGAGGCGGAAATCCGGCGTAGATGCCGTGAAGATTTCCCTTTGGCTTTAATCCCTCTACAAACTCTTATCTAACCACCGCATAGCATCGTTAGTGAACGCTTGCATTTTTTCTACATCTTCTCCCGAGAATACGTCCCTACTAATCGGTTGTAGCACGGCCATCAGACTAGATGTCCCGATGGTCTAAATTTGTCGGTCCCCCAAGCTAGGAAAGGCATATCTCTCAATCGCCAAAAGCCAAATTTCCCCATACCGTTTGCTATGCCACATTGGCAGCAGATATGCGTGCGTGCGCAGGGCGGCTTCGCGACACGTCAGCGTTTCCCGTTTTCTAACGGCATCCGGATCGCTGCCAGACCGAGCCACTTTTCTTTACTCACGCGCTAACTCTCTGGTCTCGGCCAGCCTGACGAACGAGGCGGACCCCAACCCTAGGTTTCTTCTTTTCCCGTATACGACGGTCCTAAGTATCCAAGACTTACCCCGGCTTTGCCAATGCGCAGATACAGACCGCCTCCATCGCCATGCATCCCCGGCTCTTTGAGGCTTTGAACTTTTCGTACTGTAAGAGAAGGCACCGTTTTTCTGTCCCATCATTTGACCGATCAAAAAACATAAGACAGTGCGAGATGGGATGAAAAAGGATAGGACGAAAAGCTGGATATTTTTCTTAGTTTACAGAATGAAGTGAGAATTTCAGAAATCACATGAGAAGCTAGTTTGGCAGTCTCCTCCGCTACCAGCATCCCCAAAGTACGGTACACTTGCTCATTTTGGTGACCAAATTGCTTGTTGATCGCTTGGAGCAGCATATGAAGTTGCATCAGGCGCGATAAAACAGATAGCGATCAGGTGCGATGGTTTCAGGGCCCTGTATCGGGGTGAAACCTACCAGGGGTTGTCCTGATATCAGCAAGCCGCCGGGGCACATCACCTGTTTGACCAGAGGGCTCAGGCGGGCTGCTTCGGCAACGTCGTCTGACTTGATCCCGCGACCAAAATCATAGTGCGCTAGTGCGATAATATGGCCAGCTTCCGCCAATTTCAGTAACATCGGTTCCGCTTCGCCTTGCAGAAAATCTTCTGCAGGAGGCGTGCTGTCAGGATGGCATTGCAATACGCGATCCATTACCCAAATTCGGCGTAAAGGCAGGATCTCGCGTAAATGGTCATAGGTACGTCCATTGCCCAGCCCCAAGTCTAGAACATCTCCGTCCATGGCGTCGATCTGTGCAGCGGCCCAATTCAACCCGTCGCGTTGCGCGGTCAGGCGTCGCAGCATGGAATCCAGTCGACTCATTCGGGTTCTCCTAGAATTTCGTTGCATGGCGCAGTCCAAGGAATTCCTGGCCCATCAAGCAGCCTGTGCAACAGGTCTTTCGTAAACGTCCAGATGTCCTGATCATGGACCAGATGATGCGTCAACACCCCAAATGCTTCTGCATTGTCTGCTCGCCCGGTGCGTCGATCCTGTAGCAGCACGACCACCTGCGAAATCAGCGTATTCGGGTCAGCCAAGCCGCGAGTTCCGCGCCAGTCGATAGGATCGAGATGCGTATTTACCTGCTCGAGACCAGGAGCGGCGAGTGGTGTTTTCCGAGGTGTTGAGGTCGATACTATCCGAAAACCCAGTCCTCGGAGATGAGCTGTAACTTCAGGATCAATCCGGTTCCAAGGTGGCACAAACATCGGGCGTAACTGATCACCGAACAGATTCTGTAGCCGAGTCAGTCCGGCCCTTGCGTCAGAAACAATGGCTTCGATTGGTCGGTGCAAACGGAACTCAGCTTTCTTTTCACCTATGGGTGCGTGGTTCTGATGCGCCCAGCCATGCACAACCGGGATTAAGGCGGTCTGATCACGCACATAATCCGCCAATGACACCTCAGCTGGGCGCGGGATCACCGCCAGATGGACCGGCAGGCCCAGCTCAACGGACATCAAGGTGAGATTTTCGAGCTGTGGCGTCACCGAGATCGCGTCGTCATCGCGCCACCACAAGGGTAGCGTCAAATCCGCTTCTTCCCAGCGCTGCAACTCAATCATCAAGGGTTGCCAATCAGGGCTCATCGACGGGCCTCATACAAGTCTGTCGCAATTTCCACCGATCGGCGGGCGCCATCAAACCCTTCAGACATTTGAGGACGAGCAACACCCGACATGACACGCTCCAGAGCGTTTGCAAGTGAGGGTCCGGATAGTTCAGAACTGTTCAGCACCTCAACCCCATCCAATTGCGAAAGTGCCCGCGCACGCAATCCCTGCTCGACCTCTTTGCCGTCGTCAAATGGGATCAACACAGCAGGGGCACCGCATTGCAGCAGGTCCATGGCTGTATTGTAGCCGCACATACTAACCGAGGCCGCAACAAGCGGAAGCATTTGACGAAAATCGGGGCGAACGGGTTCCAGAATAACCGTGCTCCCCTCGGCCAACTGCGAAAGCTCGGCGATGCGCGCTTTGGCGTCCTGTCCACCCACCAACAGGCGCCAGCGCCTGTTGGGCATCTTTCGGGCGGCCTCAATGGCCGCCTGAAAGATCGGTTGGCCAACTGATCCGCCACCGGCACTTACGATGATCTCGTCCCGACCTGTACCCTCCGGATGGCTTGGCGGTGCGCTTGGTGCGACGAAACCCGTGTAGTGCAGCCGTGCCGCCAGCTGCGGTGAAACAGGCCAACTGATGTCGAGCGGTGTGATCCGAGGGTCGGCATGGACCAGAACGCCGTCATAAAACTCTGCAATAACTTCGTCCGTTCGGATCGCTTTTGCAGGCTTTGATGGCGGCGCAAGAATATCGCGGATTGAACTCAGTATAACAGGGGGGCGAGATATCCCCCGCGCGGCTTTTATTGCCGCTTGGAACTCTGCTGCGAGCGAACGTCGTCCAAACGGATATAGCTCGGTGATCAGAACCTGCGGCCCGAAGCTGCGTACTGCCTGAACCAGTCCGGTTGCGCGTGCTTCGAAATAGGCGGCGTCTGCAACGGTATCATCCTGATCTAGCAATCGGGTAAAATCGGTGCCATCCGACCTCAGCGGCGGCAAACCCAGCAGAGACATCCCGGTCGTATCCAGCTGCGGTGCGGGCATACCTCCGGAAACGACAAGAACCTCATGGTTCTGATCAGCGAATGCGCGCGCCAATGTCAGTGCCCGGCTCAGATGCCCGGTGCCCAACAGGTGGGTAACGACGATCATCACCTTCATTTTCAAGCCTCACGCGCAAGCAGGCGGACGGGTTCGGGCTGGGCCCGCATCGGATTCAACTCGATGACAAATAACCTGTTGCGTTTGATTTTGAACGGGGCGGGGCCTGCAAAGTTCCAGCCCCAAGCCTTGGCCAAAATCACCCGCATGATGCCGATATGGCAGACGGCAAGATTGTCGCCCGTCAGGCCATCCATCCAAGGTGCGATTCTTGCCCAAAGTTCTGCCGGGCTTTCACCGTTAGGTGGTCGGTAATCCCAACCCCACTCTTGAATATGACGATAGCCGCTATCGGGAATCGCGATCAGGTCCACGCCGCGTTGCCCTTCCCAATCTCCCCAGTTCATCTCGGTCAAGGCTTTGGATGTTTTGGGGGCTTTGCCAGATACAAGTTCAGCGGTTTCAGCTGCGCGACTTAGCGGGCTGGACCAGATCGAAGCAGTGTTCCACGGCGATGGCAGACAATATCCCGCAAGCTCGGCACGGGCATCAATATCCAGGGGAATGTCGCTGCGACCCTGAATGCGACCAGCGCGGTTCCATTCGGTATGTCCGTGGCGCAATAGGGCGAGGCGGGTCATTCTTCTTTCTCCAACAAGGGGCGCACGGCAGTCCAGAACCGATCCGTCGCCGACGGGATCAGATGGCGTTGCGCGATGTAGGCGCGGGCGCGATCACCCTCGGTTCGCCGAAGGTCGGGATCATCCAAGAGCAACTGTATACGAGCGGCCAGCCCTTTGGTGCCCGAACTTACATTGGGATGATCAGAGGGCATCAGTACATCACGCACGCCGGGGCGATCTTGTGCCACGACCGGAACACCGCTGGCCTGGGCCTCAAGATAGACCATGCCATAGGCTTCGTTGACGCCGGGCCAGACAAACATCGATGCTTGACGGTAGTGCTCTTGCAATGTGCCTCGATCAAGCTGACCCAGAAACCTGACGCGGGACCCGAACTGCGCCATCAGCGCTTCGACCTTGGGGCGGGCAGGGCCATCGCCTGCTATGTCCAGTAACCAATCGCCGTTGAGATGTTCCAGCGTCTTGGCCAAAATCGTGTACGAGGCCAATTTGTCCCCGGAACGCATCATACCCACAGTCAACATCGGACCATCGGGGGTAGATGCGGAAGGCAATTCAGCAACAGGTAGAAACGGGGGCAATTCTACCAATATTTGTGCGCCGAATTTCTCGCGCTTTAGTGTGATCAGATCGTTGGCTGTGTGATAAAATATTATCTGCGCGGCATCACAGGCGTCGTGCGCCGACTGGGCAAACCCGGCCCATGGACCAGAAAGCCGACTGGTGGCACGGGTGCTTTCCAGTTGTACATATGGGATACCCCGCGCGCGACATACTGCGGGGCCCAATAGATCCGGCGCTTTGTAGTAGTTGTGATATGTCACCCAAAGGTCCGTGTCCGATGGCAGTTCCGCGATCAGCCGCGTAGCTTCGACCATCGCTTTATCTCGCAATTGATTCTGAAGTGCGTGCTCACCCTTCTTGTCGTAAATCCGCAGTTCTGATGCGAGTTCAACAATGTTGTTTTGGGCGCGGATTGCAGTGATCAGGTTGCGTGCCATTTCGCGGTCGCCCGAAGGCTTGGGGCTGTCGGGGGATTTCATCGGCGCATAAAAAGCCACCCGAGCCATCACCGACCATCCGTGCACAATGCGTTTAACCGCTCGGACAGGCGATGTATGCCCGGATCCATACGAAAGTCGGCGATCAAACGGTCATACGCTGCCTCTGCCATTTGCGCGGTTTTGGCCGGGTTCTGGGCAAGGTTGGAAATGGCGGAGGCCAAAGAGGCCGGGTCGTCGTGCGATAGAATTCCATGGACGCCAGTTTCGATGAACTCTGGGATCGCCGATATCGGCGTCGACAAAATCGGAAGGCGCTGAGACGCCGCCTCCATCAGCACGTTCGGTAAGCCATCTCGGTCACCATCTTCAGCAATCCGGCTGGGCAGCACAAACAGGTCAGAGCGGCGCATCTCTGCAATGACTTCAGGTTGGTCGCATGCACCCATCCAGGTGATCCGATCTGACAGCCCTGCGGCATCGGCCTGTACACTCAGTTTATTGGCCAGTGTCCCGCCACCGATATGGGTCCAGTGCCAGTCCAAAGTGTCAGGGAGCAGAGCAAACGCGTCGATAAGGCGATCAAAGCCCTTTTTCTCGACCAACCGCCCGACTGAAAGCATATGAAAGGGTGCGTCGGCCGCCCGCTGGCCACGCTCAGGAGGGGTCGGAAAACGGGACAGGTCCAGACCGTGGTAAATCAACTCAACGCGCGCAGGATCATCAGCCAATTCGCGCAGATGCGCTGCACCGATGGCGGTGCAGGTTGCCCCAAAAGTGGCTCCATAGCTCGCCAGATGTAGTTTTTCCTTCTTTTCCCAGTCTGGCGAGGTCCAAATATCTTTGGCGTGCGCTGAAAAACTCCACGGCAGGCCGCGCATGATCGCAGCGTAACGGGCGACCGACGATGGCGTGTGCATGAAATGCGCGTACAGCGCTTGCGTTTCCTCAGGTAACTCGGCAGCTAGCACGCAGGCCTGTCCGAACCGGCGAATGCGGTTATGGGTTTGGTCTCGGCGCAGGTCTTGCCGCCAGACCCGATATGCCTCTGGGTATCCAGGCAAACCCGAAGCGACGGCGCGTGCAGCGGCAAGCCGTTCCGGTTCGTCATTAAGGTATTCTGGCAGATAGCGTACTTGCCCATTGAAACGATCATGCAGCGGGTGCCGCTTGGCGTCGGTCGGATGGCGCAAAGACCAGATATCGAAGTTGTGGCCAGCCTCCTGCAAGGCAACGAGTTCTTGGGCAATGAACGTCTCGGACAGGCGCGGCCAGCCTTTGACTAGCACCGCAAGCCTGGGGTGTGTTTTGGTCATCCTGTCGCGCGCTCTTGTTCTGCGGCTAGTAGTGCGGTGATGCGATGGGTGACGTAGTTCAGACCATCTAGCAAACCGGCGCTTATGGCTTGCGACGGCAATGGCTGAAGGGGAAGATTACGGATCGCGTGGATCATCGCGTCCGCCGTCAGACCGTCACGATTTTCATCGAGCATTCGCACCAGTCCCAGATCTTCCGCGCGAGAAGCGCGTATCCATTGTTCCAGACGGGGTGTTGTGCGCGGGACGATGACCGCGCGTTTGTCGAAGGACAGTACTTCGCAGAAGGTATTGTAGCCGCCCATGCAGACCACACCGGCTGCTCCGGCGAACAGCGTTTCGATCTGAGATTCAAAGCCTACAGCTGTGACCCGGCCATCAAGTGCGGCGACGCGGGTTTCAAAATCCTCGCGCAATTCACCTGACAGGAATGGCCCATAGACCAGCACGGCACGAGGAGAAAGGTCCGGGTCTTTCTCATAGGCGGACAGCACGAGGTTGACCATCGCTTTACCATCGCCGCCACCGCCGGGCGTAATCAGGATATAAGGTTGCTTGGGGGGCTCGCCGACAGGCCCCAGATCACGCCTTAGATATCCGGTCCAGTGCATGCGTTGTTGCGCTGCCGGACTGAGGGGTAGACCTTGGGTCGGGTCATAGATCGAGCGCAAGCCATATACCCAGATCTCATCGTAGAAACGCTCGGTTGCCGAGTTCGCTTCTTTGCGTTCCCATTCGGCGGCCAGTACATCGGGTTCGTCCAGAACATCGCGCAGACCCAGAACCAGCTTGGTCGAACCCGAGCTCTCAAGATATTCCAGCGTCGGCAACAATTCTCCGCGAAACCCGGTCGGTTCTTTGTCGACTATCAGAACATCCGGGTCAAATTGCGCGACAGCCGTTTGGATAAGGCTTGCACGCAGCTCAGTTACATCATCAATCCCCATGCCAATGGTTTGTGAGGCGTAAGAACCGTCCGAGCGTTTGGTGACGCCAGGCAGGCGAACATGGTCGACCCGTCGTGGAAAAGTAAAACGACCCGCTACCGGAGAGCCGGTCAAGATCAAAGCCGAAGCGCGTTGATCGGCCTGTGTAATCGCTGCCGCCAAAGCTCGAGACCGGCGCAAATGGCCCAGACCGAACGTGTCGTGACTGTATAGCAGGATACGAGGCGCGCGGCCGTGATGTTCGTTTTTGTTACCTCGGCTCATGCCTTCGCCTGTTTCGGTTCCGATGCAACTCCGCGCGTTTGCACCTGAGTATCCTATTTCATTCGCGCCTGCGCGCAAAAGGTGGGAATTTTTCCCTGCAAATGCGCCAAACATTGCGAATTGGCAACAGCATATTCGTTACCTTGTCGTCAATGTGACGCGGCCCCTTTGTTGGCGATTGCCCGCAATGAACAAGATTGCGTGCGATCCTAGGGCTCAGGCCGTCATATTCAATTTTTGGTTGCTTGAAAATACCTTATCCAGACGTTTGCGCCGAGGCCACTGGCCTCACGCAAAGATGCCTTTGCGTGCGCGGATGATTTGAACAGCAGACCAAGCTTCTGTAGTCTTGCCGGCAACTGTGATTTGGGTGCGAGACACTATGAAAACGAATATTCTGGCCGGGCTGTTTCTGGTGCTTTGGGCCGCAATGCTTGCATGCGTACCCGGAGCAGAGGCACAAACCTCGCTGATCCCGGGATATCCAATTGGATCGTCCGAAGAAACCAGCACATCAAGTTCGGCAGAAGAGGGCGATCTGGCAGCTGCGATCCGCGCGGCTTCTGACGCTGGTGCAAGTGTCATCGTAATCGACAGCGCGGGACAGGTGGTTTCGTCAGCCAATAATGGCGGGGCAACATCCGATCCAGAGGTTGCTGACCCGATGGCGGAAGGGTCTCAACTGATGAAGGCTCAGGAGCGGTTCTCGAAATTTCGGGAATCTGTGCGCTCGCGTTTAGAAGCGCTTCCGTATTCGGTTTTTGAGGTGCAGTATGTTCTGAGACAAACCAGCCCGGATGGCCGTATTCAGACCTATTTCGAGGTCTTGGCCTGGAACATTGTTTTTCTTCTGCTGGGACGCTGGTTATCGACCGAGATTTACGGAAAGCGTATCGCCAAGCGCTGGGTTGTTGCCCGCATCAAGGAAAACCCCGTTGGCTATCGCGATAAAATGCCTTTCTTGGTTTACCGCTTCGTAATGGGCATCGGTGGGACGATCTTTGCGATGCTTATGGCGCTGATCGTGGGTTATCTGTTTTTCGGCGAAGCCGAGGATATATCCATTCAGTTCACTGTCACCGCGATTTTTACTGCGTTCTTCCTGTCGCGCACGGTTGCGGACTTGTGGCGGATGATCTTGTCACCGTTTCTCAGCCAGTACCGTTTGCCCCCGTTTTCCGATCGGGACGCCAAGCGGCTATACCGGTGGGCGTCGGCAATCGCGACGTTTGATATCTCGGTCGTGCTTTTCTCGACTTGGGTTGCGGATTTTGGGCTGAACTACAATGTTTATGCTTTGGTTTATGGCAGCCTGACACTGGCCGGTGCGCTGGGCAATCTCTTAATGATACTGTTCAATGCCCGCGCGATTTCTCATGCGATCCGTGGCGGGCGTATGCCCGAACAAGTTTCGTGGATATTACGATTTATCTCGTTCGCCTGGGCGCCGGTATTGATGCTCTACATTGTGTTCAGCTGGTTCAAGCTTGCAGTTGATCTGGTTTTGGAGATCGAGGATTCCGTCCCGATCGTAGCCAGCAGCTATGCAATATTCATGTCAGTGGTCGTTGCATATGGTGCGATGAACTATCTGCTGGAACGCTACTTTGATCGCAATCGTCAGATCGCGGAACTGAATACCGAAGCAGATGAAGCCGAGGCAGGTGAGGCTGCAGCGCTTGTCACACCCGAGGCTGAAAAGCGCAAACATGCCATATTGACCTACGAAGATCTTGCCCGAAGGGTGGCCGGTATTCTGGCCTTTGTGGTGGGGCTATATGCGCTGGTCGTGATCTGGAATCCGCAAGCCAACTGGAGCGATGATCTGCCCATCGAGCGAGCGCTTGATGTGATGGTGATCTTGTTCATCGGCTACATTCTGTTTCATTTTTTCCGGGTCTGGATCGACAGCAAGATTGCAGAAGAGGTTGACGATGGTGCCGCCGATGCCGAGCTCGGCGACGAAGGGGGCGAAGGTGGACAGAGCCGGCTTGCGACTTTGCTTCCCCTGTTTCGCGGTGCCATCCTGGCTGTGGTCGTTGTCACTATCGCGCTGATTGTATTGATGGAACTCGGGATCAATGTCAGCCCGCTGTTTGCGGGTGCCGGTGTTGTAGGATTGGCCGTAGGATTCGGGTCGCAAACGCTGGTGCGCGATATCTTTTCGGGTGCGTTTTTTCTGATGGATGATGCATTCCGTAAGGGTGAATATATCGATATCGGCGATGTGAAGGGAACGGTTGAAAAGATCTCGGTTCGGTCCTTCCAGTTGCGACACCATCTGGGCGCGCTCAACACGATTCCCTTTGGTGAGATCAAGGTGCTGACCAATTACTCGCGCGATTGGGTGATCATGAAGCTGCCGTTGCGTGTGACGTATGACACGGATGTCGAAAAAGTACGGAAGCTGATCAAAAAATTGGGTCAGGAATTGTTGAGTGATCCGGTGATCGGAGAAAACTTTATCCAGCCCCTGAAATCTCAGGGTGTGATCGAGATGCAGGATTCGGCGATGATTATCCGGGTCAAGTTCATGACCAAACCAGGCGATCAGTGGCTGGTGCGCAAGAAAGTATATCAAGATATCCGTGAACTGTTTGCCCGCGAAGGTATCCGGTTCGCGCATCGCGAGGTCACCGTAAGGTTGGCAGACGGCAAAGAGGCCGAAGACTTAACGCCAAAGCAGCGCGAAGCGGTTACAGGCGCTGTTCAGGCTGCGATTGACGAGGATTATCTGGATGATATCGGGCCCGGCGGCGACGATCGCTAAGGCGGCTCCCGCCTCTTTGAGCGGCGTCTCGAATGAGACGCCATACAAAACGTTGGGCGGGGCCGCGCTCCGCGCGGCGGTTGGTCTACGTGGCGAGTGAAGGCCAGACTGGTTCTGATGATCCAAGCTTTGAGGCGGGCAGAGACCATCGCATCTTGGAAGTGCCTACAGTCAGTGCTGGGTTCAAACGGTGACCTGCTCCCCATCCGGAATGTTCTTGCACATCTGAATAATCTGCAAGTAACGCACCGGTGATATCTACTTCAGTATCGCTTTTGGCGAGAGTCGCGAGCAGTTCTGCGGTGCGTGCAAGTGAAAGTCGGGCATCCATGACCGCTTGACCGGATGCAGCCTCGGCCAGAGCCGAAAGAACAGCAGCAGCCATCAAGTATCCAGTCGCGTGATCGAGTGCCTGCACAGGTAGCGGGGTTGGCTCGTCGACCCCCGCCCATTCCATTCCTGCGTGCGCGATACCGGCGCTCATTTGGACCAAACTGTCAAAACCCCGGCGTGTCGCCCAAGGGCCTTGCCAGCCATAGGCGTCCAATGTGACCTCGACCCTGTTGGGGGCAAGCTGATCACGCGTGGATTTAGCCAAGCCAAGCGCGTCTAGGGCACCGGGGCGATACCCATGAACAAATACATCAGCTTGTTTGAGAAGTTCCTGAAGTTGTCCAATTCCCGCGGGCGATTTCAGATTCAGATAGGCGCAATGCTTGCCCAGTGAGATGTCAGGAATGACGCCGGGCTCATCCCAGCCAGGAGGGTCGATCCTAAGGACTTCGGCCCCAAAACCCGCAAGTGTTCTTGTAGAAACCGGCCCTGCCAGTATTCGTGTGAGGTCGAGCACGCGTAGCCCTGCAAGGGGGCGCTCGACGGTCGCCTGTGGCCGGTCGCGTAGCTTGATATTCCGTGGGCCTTGCCAGCCGATCAATGGTTCACGTGCGAGTACACGTCCCTGCGGATGGTCATGCCATTCTGCACGACTGCGCATCGCGGCAGCAACCCCACCCTCGGCGACAATTGCGGCTTCGAGTTCCGAAATGGTTCTGTCTCGGATCGCGCGTTCAACCGATGACCGATCAGGGTTGACCTCGAGTACCTTCAAAGCAGCAGTGCGGTGATGCGGCAGATTGGTGTGCAGTCTGATCCAGCCATCTGAGGCCTGATAGTCTCCTGCGATCGCGTCCCAAAGGTTGGGCATGTCCCATCCGTCGGGTTTGAATGAGAAGCCATACCATAGAGAAGCCAACCGATGGTCCACGGAAACATCCGGCGGTTCTGGCGACAGGTTGAGCGCAGTAACAAGGCGTGACATTTCCTGACCAACAGCAGCAAAACTGGCCGTTGCCAGTTCCGAGACTGCAAAAGCGCTGGGCCGCGCACCCTCCCCGTTGACCCGATATGTGTCAGTTGAAGGGAGGGCGGATAGCAGGCTCATTGCTGGTAGGGGTCCAGACTGTCGCGCAGTCCGTCGCCAAGGAAGTTGAAGGCCAACACGACTACGATGATTGGTAGCATCGGAATCGCCGTCCACGGGTAAATCTCGATCGAAGCAAGGTTCTGCGCGTCATTTAGCATGACCCCCCAGCTGACCGCCGGGGCGCGCAGGCCTAGACCAAGGAAGCTGAGCGCGGTTTCTCCAAGGATCATCGCTGGTATCGACAGTGTGGCTGAGGCAATCAGGTGCGACATGAAGTTCGGAAGCAGGTGCTTGCGGATCACTCGACCCGAGCTTGCGCCCATCATCTCGGCGGCGCGAACATATTCCTCTTCCCGTAACGAAAGGAATTTGGCGCGTACGGATCGGGCAAGGCCGGGCCAGTCGAGTATACCGAGAATGATCGAGATGATGAAGAAGACAGCAACAGGACTCCAATTCGAAGGCACGGCTGCAGATAAAGCCAGCCAAAGTGGGAGTTCGGGCAGAGAACGCAGAATTTCGATCACACGGTTTATGACCCAGTCTATGCGCCCACCAAAATACCCGGCCATCGATCCGAACAGGATGCCGAGGAAGAAAGACACTGAGATGCCGATCAGGCCTACGGTCAGCGACAATTGGGCGCCGTAAAGAATTCGACTGAAGACGTCACGTCCCAAGCGGTCGGAGCCCCATAGGAACAGCGTGGCGCCTTCAGGTGCACAGAACAGGTGGGTGTCGGATTTTATCAGGCCTGCCAGTTTGTACTCGGAGCCCTCACAGAAGAACCGGATCGGGCGCGGGTCTTCTGTGTCGGGTACGAACTTCCATTGGAAGGTTTCAAGGTCCGCTTCTGCAACAATGGGATAGACATAAGGACCTATGAATTCGCCCTCGTGGAACCAGTTGACAGACTGGGGTGGGGCATAGAGGTGCTCACCGTTTCTGTCGTTCGGTCCATAGGGGGCGATGAATCCCGCGAAGGGTAGCATCAGATAGCACAACAGCAGGAATATACCTGAAATCAGACCCAGCTTGTGTGTTCTGAACTTGCGCCAGACTAAGACCCAATTTGGGGCATCGAGATCTGCACGCTCAAGCTGCTGGAGCGAGGCTTGCGGATCAAACGGGGCTTCGTCGACATAGCGACCATCGGGGCGTTCACTCATGCTTCTCGCCCCTCATACCGAATGCGCGGGTCAAGCATGACCAGCAGGATGTCCGAGATCATGGTACCGATCAGCGTCAGCAAGGCCACGAACATCAGAATGAAAGCAGACAGGAACTGATCCTGTGTTTTAAGTGCGGTCAGCAATGTTGGCCCGATGGTTTGCAGACCCAGAACAACCGAGACCAGAACCGAACCTGAAACCATCGAAGGCAGTAGGTTGCCAATATCGGCAACAAAGGGGTTGAAGGCCACCCGCAGCGGGTATTTCGTCAACATCCGCGACGGGGCCATCCCCTTGGCGATAGCGGTTTCAACATAAGGCTTGCCCAACTCATCCAGCATGTTGGCACGCAGGCGCTGCATCATTGCCGAAGCGCCCGAGGTGCCGATAACGAAGGTCGGAACGATCAGGTGAACAAGAATGGATTTCAGCTTGTCCCAGCTCATCGGTTGACCCTCAAAGGAAGGGTCCATCAGGCCGCCAATTGGCAGGTTAAAGTAGCGATGGCCGTAGTAGAAAAGTATCAGCGCCAGCAGGAAGTTTGGCGTCGCAAGGCCCAGATACCCAACAAAAGCAGAAGTATAATCGATCCATGTTCTTGATTTGGCCGCCGCAAGAACGCCCAGCGGCAAGGCCACAGCATAGACGAATAGAATGGCAGCCAGATTAACCACGACAGTCAACCAGAGCGTATCGCCCACGATCTCGCGCACGGGGCGGTCAAATTCGAATGACCAGCCATAATTGCCCTGCAAGAGGCCCTCGAACCCGTGCGGGCCGGGCCAGAAGCCTATCCAGATCAGATATTGTTCCGGCAACGAACGATCCAGAGAATACTCTTTGCGCAGAAACTCGGCCTTGGCCACGCCCGCAGACTGGCCCGAGGCCTGCAACTCAGCGATCTGGTTGCTGAGGTAGTCGCCTGGGGGAAGGTTGATGATCACGAAGATCAGTACCGACACCACCAACAGCGTCAGCAGCATCGTGAAAAAGCGATACACCGCATAGCGCAGCATGACCATTTAGCTGCTCCTGATCAGTCGGCGAAGAAAAACTCGTCGGGACGATGAATGCCGAAATGCGCACCGGGCTCCCAGGCCCACATGGCCTGTTCGGGCACGTTCTTCAGCCGGTTTGACACAACGATTGGCTGCGGTGCGCCGTTAAGAATACCAATGGCATACAGCTGATCCGCGTGAATTTTCAGCATTTTAGTCCAGACTGCCGCGCGCTCTTCATCGGTTGTGGCGATTTCCCAGTCATGCGCGAGTTTCATGAGAAGTTCGGCTTCGGGCAGGTCTGGTGGCTCGCCTGATCCTCCAGCTGTCTGGTAATACTGCCCCCACTTGGGCCAGGCCAGAAAGACCTGATCGGTAGGCGCCAGATAGGCAGGCGAGGTGTGCAATTGCGGGATGCCGTCATCCCAGCCAAACCAGACTGAGGCCATCGTGTTGCCCGAGAAGACCCGATTACGCAGAATGTCCCGATCCAGGGGGCGCATCACAAGTTTGACACCGATCTCGCGCCAGGTATCTGTAACGATTTGGAGGGCATTTTCTACTTCCTGCCTCTCGCCTGCAGTTTCGATAACCAACTCCATAGGACGTCCGTCAGGCAGTAGGCGAATGCCGTCTTTATCCCGCTCGGTCAATCCAGCCTCATCCAACAGCGCATTCGCCATATCGACGTCGTAGTCTGCCCAAGCCTTTGCATTTGCTTCGTCATAGAATGGCGACGCAGGCAAAACTGACATCGCGCCGGGATGGGCCAGCTTAAAATAGAGCGCTTGATTGATTGTTTTGCGGTCTATCGCGAGGGAAAGGGCCCGGCGGACGCGCACATCACGTAGTACGTTGCGCCAGGCTTCGTCTTCGAAGTTCAGGTTTGGATAGATGGCGATTTGGGATGCGACTCCGGTCTTCCACAAGAGCGTTTTGTAGTCTCCTTGCGCTTCGCCTTTTTTCAGGATCGACGCGTCGCGGAATGCCAGCCCGCGCCCTTGCAGGTCACTTTCACCCGCGTTAGTCTTGGCCGCGACAAGACCTGGGGCAACAATCTCCATCTCGACCACATCGATATAAGGGAGCTGTACCCCCTTTGAATCAACCCTGTGATAGTAGGGGTTGCGGATGAAGCTATGCCGGATTTTCTTGCCCGAGCTTGCATTGAGCCAAGGCTGCAATGTGGGCAATTCGTGATTGTCATATTTGTACAGGTTATCCAACTTGTTATGCAGCGCCGCCCAGCTTTTGACCCGCGCGTCTTCGACCTGAAAAGCCAATTCTTCAGGATCGGCAAACTTCTCGTGGTATTTTTTGAGAAATTCTGATGGGCGGTAGATAAACGGTGGGCGTGCCTGTGCAAGAGATTGCAGAAAGTCAGGGTTCGGATTTGCCCACTCGAACACGACGGTCGTTTCATCAGGGAAAGTTACCGTAGGCGTCATACCTTCAACCAGCAAAAAATCAGGTGGGCCTGAAGGGCTGAGCAACTCGTTATTGGCGACGTCTTCCCACCAATATCGGAAATCCTCAGACGTAAACGGAGTGCCGTCCGACCATTTGTGGTCAGGGCGTAAATTCAAGGTAAACTTGCGATTGTCTTCGTTTTCGAAAGAGGCCAACAGATCGGGCACGATGTTGTATTCATGGTCAAAGCCGACAAGCCGCGCATAGCCATAGACCACCATCTGGCGGATGTCCTTGGACCGGGTAACCATGGTTCGCAATGTTCCGCCGGGCGTTCCGAAATCGCGCCCCTTTGCGGCCAGATCAACGATTAGCGGGTCATGCGGAATGCGGTCGGCGACAGGTGGCAGCTTTCCACCTTCAACTTCGGCTTCCCAGTAGGGGATTTCCTGAAGATTGGCCGGGATTTCTGCCGTGGCGGGCAGCCCTGCTGCAACGACCAGCGTGGTCGCCAGAATCAAACAATGAGTGGTCTTAAACATGGCAACGTACCTTATGGCCGGGCTCCAACTCTACCAGCGAGGGTATCACGGTGTCGGAAAATCGAAAGGCGTCATCCCAACTGTCGGGCGAACCCGCGCCCAAAGCAACCAGTTTCAGGTCTATCGGACGATTGATATCCGGTTCAGGCTGGGCGGCAATCAATGCCTTTGTGTAAGGATGACGTGGATTATAGAAGAGAGTTTCAGGTGGGGCTTGTTCAACCACCAGCCCCCGACGCATTACGGCAACTTCATCAGCGATGCGCGCGACAACGGCGAGATCATGCGAGATGAACAGGTAAGACAGGTTCAGACTGTCTTGCAGGTTTTCGAGCAGGGTTAAAATTTGTTCCTGCACAGAAACATCTAAGGCCGAAGTAGGCTCGTCACAAACGATCAAAGCCGGGTCCAACATCATCGCGCGGGCGATAGACAGACGTTGCCGTTGCCCGCCTGAAAACGCGTGCGGATAACGTTTGAGCATGTCTGCGTTCAGTCCGACCCTCTGTAACATTTCGGCTGCTTTATCGCGCTGTTCTGCTACTGTTCCGAGGCGGTGAATTTCCAACGGTTCGGTCATCGCATCCTGAATGCGCATTCGGGGACTAAGTGAGCTATACGGATCCTGAAACACCATCTGCGCCTTGCGCTGGAAGGCAGTACGCTCGGCGCGCGTCATGTTGTGAACTGTGAGCGGATCGGCTTCCTTGTTTGTCCGGAACAGCACTTCTCCGCCGGGGTCCGGCAATTCGGCGCCCAGAGCGATACGCGCTGCGGTGGTTTTGCCCGATCCGCTTTCGCCAACGATCGCAAGTGTTTTGCCGCGCGCCAGCTTCATATCGACGCCGCGGCAGGCGTGGATCAGCTTGTCCGCTCTCCAGCCTTTGCTGGACCGCATAGTGTAGGTCTTCGAAACCCCGGTCATCTGCAATATCAGGTCTTCATCGGGCATCGGTATGCCCACCGCATCCTGGTCAGGTATTTCTGGTGCTGCATCGAACAGTTGCTGGGTGTAGGGATGCGCCGGGTCGTTCAGGATCAGGGCGGCTGGACCGGCCTCCATCACACGACCTTTGTGCATGACAACAACCTGCTCGGCCATGTTGGCGACGACACCCAAATCATGCGTGACCAGAATTAGCGCCATACCGGTTTCACGCTGCAGTTCTTTGATGAGCCCAAGAACCTGCGCCTGAGTTGTTACATCCAGCGCAGTGGTTGGTTCGTCCGCGATGAGCAATTCAGGTTTGGAAACCATCGCCATCGCGATCATGGCCCGCTGTCGCATGCCACCGGACAATTCAAACGGATAGCTGTCATAGGCGCGGGCCGGGTCGGGAAAGCCCACCCGTTCAAATTGCGTCAGTACTTCTTTGCGTGCCTCAGATTCAGATGCGCCGCGGTGCAGCCAAAGAACTTCGCTGACCTGGTTTCCAATTTTGTGAAGCGGAGAGAGCGAGCGCATCGGCTCCTGAAAGATCATCGACACCCGATTGCCTCGAATGTCACGCATTTGACGTTCACTGAGTTGAGTTAACTCCGCCGTGCCTCTGGAATCGTTCAGGGTAATCGTACCGCTACGGATTTGAGCAGTACGGGGCAGGATGCGCAGAGCAGCGCGACACGAAATCGTCTTGCCCGATCCAGATTCACCAACCAATGCAAGTGTCTGTCCAGGCTCGACATCAAAGCTGACATCTTGAACCACGGAAGGACCCTTGCCGAAGCCGATGCTGAGATTCCGAACGGACAACAACGCACTCATGCGGGTTTTCCACCCGTCTGGCCGCTAGGTAACATCGGCTTTGTGAACTCCCTGTCTTTTTTTCGTAGTTTCGCGCGGTTCGGGCGGGGTAGTCAAACACCTTCTGCACCTGAAACGTCGCGGAATCGTGAATTCTTGGCGGTGCGCCTACACATTCCCTTGAGAATTTGTCACTACCTGATCGAAAGGCACACGTAAGGTGCCGTGTCTACAAATAGGGGTAATCGTTGTGCCGGAAGCTCAAAGTCGTCTAGATTTGTTTATTGATCGCATGGTCTCGCAGCGTGCTTGTTTGGATTATGCAATCGCGCAGACCACTGGGCATGAAGGCCCGGTATTTGAGCTTGGGCTGGGAAATGGGCGCACTTATCATCACATGGTTCAGCATATAAAGGACCGCCCAGTTTATGTTTTTGAACGTGCGGTCGCCTCGCACCCCGATTCAACACCGCCCGATGATCGCGTAATTTTGGGTGACGTGCGTGAAACGCTGCCCGCATCGGTCGCGCAGTTTGGCGCGTCGGCCAGTCTGATCCACGCCGATCTAGGGGGACATAACCGGCAAAAGAACGATACATTTGCCCGTCTCGTCTCACCTTTGATCGAGCCGCTGTTGGCGCGTGGTGGGTTGATGGTCTCGAGTGATCGCATGTATTTCGAGGATTTGACCGAGCTGCCGCTGCCGAGTGGTGCGGTTGAGGGTCGCTGCTTTATCTATCAACGCTGATCTGCCGTAGGGTCACTTTGTGATCGGACTCGCGCTGTTGCACTGGGGCGGTCTAACGTTTGGGGTGTGAAGCCTCAGAGGGGATCGTCAAATGCTGTTCTATGATTGCTCGACCGCGCCCAGCCCACGCCGAGCCCGGATGTTCATTGCAGAAAAAGGGTTGGAGATTGAGACGCGCGAAATCTCGATCGCAAATGGCGAGCAACTGAGTGATGCTTTTCGGGCGGTGAACCCCGGCGCGACGATCCCGGTGCTGATCACGGATGAAGGTACCGTGCTCACCGAAAATCTCGGCATTGCGGCCTATCTCGAAGCGCGTTTTCCTGAGCCTGCGTTGATGGGCCGAACAGCGGATGAAAAGGGCGAAGTTTTGATGTGGAACGCCATCGCCGAGCAGCAATGCGGTGCGCCGATTGCCGAGACGTTGCGCAATACCCATCCCTCTTTCAAAGACCGTGCCATCACAGGAACCGCGAACCATGCGCAGATTCCCGAACTGGCGCAGCGCGGAACTGCACGGTTGGGCGCGTTTTTTGATTTACTAGAAGCCCGTCTGCGCGAAAATGATTTCGTATCATGCGGCTCATTCACGCTCGCTGATATCACCACATTTGTATTTGTCGATTTTGCACGTGTCATCAAGATGCGCATTCCTGACGACAACACAGCCACACAAGCTTGGTTTGATTCCATTCGCGCGCGACCAAGTGCCCGAATTTAACGCGCGTTTTTATAGAAGGCACAGAACTGTACAGAAATGTCTAGACAGAAGTGAACAGTGCGTCTAGCGTCCCTTGCGAGTCACCTTGGGAGGTTGGGATGAAATCGCAGTATCGCGTAGTGGTAATTGGCGGCGGCGTTGTGGGCGCTTCGGTTCTGTATCACCTTGCCAAGTTCGGCTGGTCGGATGTGGTGATGTTGGAGCGTCGGCGCCTAGCCTCGGGCTCGTCCTGGCATGCGGCGGGGGGCATCCATGCGTTGAACGCCGATCCCAACATGGCGTCGCTTCAGGCCTATACCATCGATTTGCTCAGCGAGATCGAAAAGGAATCGGGTCAGAACATCGGCCTGCATATGACCGGCGGCCTGACGCTGGCCGGAACGCCTGAACGGTGGGAGTGGTTGCAGGCCAACTACCGCATCTTTCAATCTATCGGCATTGATGATTGCGAATTGTTATCCCCGGAAGAGGCACAGAAACGCTGCCCGATCATGTCAACCGACGGCGTGCTTGGCGCAATGTGGGCGGACCGCGAAGGCTATATCGATACCACTGGAACAGTTCAGGCCTATGCCACAGCAGCCAAAAAGCGCGGAGCCGAGTATTACGAGGAAACCAAGGTCGAACGCCTGACGCAGACCGCGGATGGCTGGGAAGTTGTGACCGACAAGGGCACCATCACGTGTGAGCATGTGGTCAATGCCGCAGGTCTCTGGGCCAAGCAGGTGGGCCGTATGGCAGGGGTGGAACTGCCGGTATCGCCACTCAAACATCACTATCTTATTACTGATACCGTGCCTGAAGTGGCTGAGGCCGATTTCGAGATGCCGATGACTGTCGACCTCGAAGGATTTACCTATATGCGGCAGGACCAGAAGGGTGTTCTAGTTGGCATCTACGAAGTCGATCATGAACACTGGGCCATGGACGGTGCGCCTTGGAATTACGGCGAAGAGCTGTTTCAGGAACAGCTTGACCGGATCGAAAACGAATTGACGTTGGGCTTTGAACGCTATCCGTCGATCCAGAATGTTGGCATCAAGACATGGGTGAATGGCGCGTTTACCTTCTCGCCCGATGGTAACCCGTTGGTCGGTCCAGTCCCGGGCAAGCGCGGTTATTGGTCAGCCTGTGCGGTGATGGCCGGGTTCCTACAGGGTGGTGGCGTCGGCAAGACGCTAGCCGAGTGGATGATCCATGGCGAGCCCGAAGCCGACGCTTGGCCGATGGACGTGGCACGTTATGGCGATTTCGCTCAGAACAAACGCTACATCCGCGAAACAACTGGTCAGTTCTATTCCCGTCGTTTCGTGATGACCTACCCGAACGAGCAGCTGCCCGCAGGCCGCCCGCTGAAAATGGCTCCGGCCCATGACGCGATGACCGAGGCAGGCTGTAAATGGGGTGTTAGCTGGGACCTTGAAGTGCCACTTTACTTCGCGCCGAAAGGGTTCGAGGAGACGCCGACGCTCAAGCGGTCCAACGCGCATGACATCGTGGCTGAGGAGTGCAAGGCCATCCGCGAAGGTGTGGGCCTGCTTGATATCTCGGGTTTCTCGCGGTTTGAGGTCTCAGGTCCGAATGCCGAGGCGTGGCTCGACAAAGTCATGGCCTCAAAACTCCCCGCGCCGGGTCGGGCTAAACTGGCTCCAATGCTGGGCGAGAACGGACGGCTCAAGGGTGATCTGACTGTGCTCAACTGGGGCGATGGCACCTGGTGGATCATGGGCAGCTACTATCTGCGTGCCTGGCATTTGCGTTGGTTCGATGATCACATGATGGATGGCGTCACGGTCCGCGATTTGGGTGAAGAATACTGTGGATTTGCCGTGGTTGGGCCGAGGTCAGAGACTGTGGTCGAGAAACTGGCAGAACAGGACATCTCGGGCCTGAAATTCATGGGTTGTGGTGACTTCGATATCGGACTGGTCCGCGCCCGCGTTGCCCGAATGTCAGTGACGGGCGAAAAGGGATATGAGATCAACTGCCGCTATGGCGACCATATCAAGCTACGCCGTATGCTGTTGGAGGCCGGGGCCGATGAGGAAATCCGCGAATGCGGTTTCAACGCGATGCTGTCGACGCGGCTTGAGAAGAGCTTTGGTATCTGGTCTGCAGAATTCACCCAACTCTATACGCCCGGCATGACCGGGATGGATCGCTGGATCGACTGGGACAAGGATTTTGTCGGCAAAGATGCGGCGCTGGCCGAGCGCGATGGCAACGGACCAGCGCAGGTACAGGTGACGCTTGAGGTCGACGCGTTGGACGCGGATGCCAGCGGGTATGAACCCATTTGGGCAGGCGGCGAACGTGTGGGTTTTGTGACGTCGGGAGGCTTTGGGCACTACACCGGCAAGTCCCTGGCCATGGCTCTAGTAGATCGCGACAAGGCTAATCCAGGGACTGAACTGTCGGTGCATGTGGTTGGCGTTGAAAGCCCAGCCCGCGTGGTTGAGCCGTCGCCGTACGACCCGCAGGGCAAAGCGATGCGGGGTTGATCATGGAAGCAGAGGCCGGAAGACGCCGTCGCCGAGGGCGTGGGGCCGAGGCGGTCCCGCAACCCAGTCGTGACGTGAACTATCGTCAGCTGCGCAATCCGTTTCCGCAGATGGAAGTATTTCCGGCGGATCAGATTGCTGAGATGCACGAGACGGCCTTGCGCACGCTGGAAGAATTGGGTGTGAAGGTCCTGCTGCCCGAGGCGCGCCGGATTTATGCGCAGGGTGGTGCGCGCGTGAATGAAGATAATGAGATGGTCTTCATCGGGCGCGACATGGTCGAGGCTGCGGTGGCGTCGGCCCCGAAATCCATTGCCTGCCGCGCCGGGGCGCGGCGCAGGGATTTCACGCTGGAGCTAGGTTCTTTGGTGTTCCAACCCGGGGCTGGTGCTCCGAATGCGACTGATCTGGAGCGCGGGCGCAGGCCTGCAAACGGGCAAGACTATCTGGAGTTCCTCAAGCTCACGCATCATTTCGATGTCTTCCAGATGATCTCGCCTCAGGTCGAACCGCAGGACGTACCCACCAACGTCAGGCACTATTTCACCACCCAAGCGCAAATGGAATTGACGGACAAGTTCCCCTTCTTCTTCTCGCGCGGAACGCCTCAGGTGATCGACTGTTTTGAGATGCTGTCCATCGCGCGCGGGTTTAGCGATGATGAGTTCCGTGGCAATCCGCATTGTTACACGATCATCAACACCAATAGCCCGCGGACGCTGGATATTCCGATGGCGCAGGGGCTGATCGATTTTGCGCGCCACGGGCAGATGTCGATTATCACTCCATTTACCCTGATGGGTGCAATGGCGCCAATCACCGTTGCCGGAGCCATCACCCTGTCGCATGCCGAGGCGCTCGCTGCTTTGACACTGACGCAGTTGACAAACCCCGGCGCGCCAGTGTGCTATGGGACCTTCACCAGCAACGTTGATATGAAATCCGGTGCGCCTGCGTTTGGAACGCCTTCGCATTTTCAGGCGTCGTTGGCCGCGGGGCAACTCGCACGATACTTAGGCCTGCCTTGGCGATCGGCGGCAGGGTCGGCTTCGAACCTCAATGACGTACAGGCAGCCAACGAGAACCAGTTCGGTCTTTGGGGCTGCCTAATGGCCGGAGCGACAGTGATCATTCACTCAGCCGGTTGGCTTGAAGGTGGCCTGACGGTGTCCTTCGAAAAGATGATCTGTGATGCAGAAGTCCTGAACATGGTGGCCGAACTTTGCGCCGGAGCGCAGGCAGATAGTTCAGAGATAGGTTTCGATTCCGCGCTGAGCGAAGTTGAACCCAGCGGGCATTTCTTCGCGACCAGCCAGACGATGGAACGTTACAACACTGCATTTTACGAGCCACATATTCATGACTATGCCAATTTCGGGACTTGGACCGAGCGTGGTTCGGTCGACGCAAATCACCGGGCGACAGGCGTTTGGAAAGAAATTCTAGCGAATTTCGAAGCCCCAGCCCAGGATGTGAGCCGTCTTGGCACGTTGCATGAATTCATCGCACGTCGCACGGAAGCAGGCGGTGCACCGCCGGAGAGTTGAATGAGCACAAAACCAATCCTCCACCGGGACGATCCGGAAGCTGAACCCTTGACCGGCAATATTAAGGTCACACGTGATGACTGGTTGAACGTCGCCATGGACGTCTTGATCTCGGATGGGGTCGAGCAGGTGAAGGTCATGAACCTGGCGGAACGTATGGCGGTCTCGCGCTCCTCGTTCTACTGGTACTTCAAGTCCCGGCAGGAGTTGTTGGATGCGTTGCTGGCGCGATGGCAGGCGACCAACACGGCAGCATTGATCGCACAATCCGAACTGCCTGCAGAGACGATAACGGCGGCCGTTTGCAATGTTCAGCGTTGTGTCGTGAACTCAGAGCTTTTTGATACGGCGCTTGATTTTGCCGTTCGAGATTGGGCGCGACGATCGGGAAAGGTGCGACGCATGTTGGATCAATCCGACGCGAGACGTCTGGCAGCGCTGTGCACGATGTTCATCCGTTTCAACTATGATGAGACCGAAGCCGAGACTCGTGCACGCGTACTGTACTATATGCAGATTGGATATGATCTGGCGCAGTTGAACGAGCCGATGGCGACCAGGCTATCGATGGTGCCACACTATCTTTACGTCTTCACTGGGGTTGAGCCGCGACCCGAAGAAGTATCCGAATTCAGCGACTATGCGAAACGCCTTTGGGAGAGGACAGGACATGAGCCAACCTGATGCAATCATTATCGGAACCGGCGTAATTGGGGCCGCCATCGCCTTCGAGATGGCAAAGGCGGGTTGGAAGACTCTGTCACTGGACCGCAATACTCAAGTTGGGCATGGATCGACCGCCGGTTCATGCGCCATCGTTCGGATGCATTATTCGACTTTTGATGGCACGGCCTTCGCCTGGGAGGGATACCATTATTGGCGTGATTGGGCAGATTATCTGGGATTGTCCGATGATGCCAATCTGGCACAGTTCCGTGAAACCGGCTGTATGGTCATGAAGACGGAGGCCAATGGATTTCTTGAAAACCATAAGAAGTACAGTACCGAACTGGACTGTCCTTTTGAAGAATGGACACCGGAGAAGATTACGGAACGTCTGCCGATTTACACGTTAGACAGCTTCGCTCCGGCGCGGCGCATGGATGATCCAGAGTTTGGGCAATCGAACGGGGCACATGTTCAAGGCGCGGTTTTCTGGCCTAACGCGGGATATGTGACAGATCCGGCGTTGTCGGCCCAAAACCTGCTGGATGCGGCGAAGTTGCATGGTGCCGACGTTCGCACCGGTGCTGAGGTGCGTGAAATACTGACCAGCGAGGGCCGCGTTGCGGGCGTCAAACTTGCCTCGGGTGAAGAGATCCATGCCAAAGTGGTTGTAAACGTCGCTGGGCCTGGGTCGGCAATTGTTAACGAAATGGCTGGGGTTCTGGGTGACATGACCATCCGGACCCGCCCGCTGCGGCAGGAAGTCGTGCATGTACCGGCACCCGAAGGGTTTGATTTTGAGACACAAGGAACAATTGTCTCAGATAGCGACATCGCCCTTTATTGCCGCCCTGAGCATGGCAACCACATTCTGATCGGCTCGGAAGATCCGGCTTGCGATCCGCATCAGTGGTGCGAAGATGACGTGAATTATAACCACGAATTTACAGACCAGTGGACAACGCAAGCAATGCGCTACGCGCAGCGCGTTCCCAGCCTGGGGATACCCTCACGCACCCGGGGAGTCGTGGATTTGTACGATGCATCGACAGATTGGATTCCGATCTATGATAAATCCAGCCTTCCGGGGTTCTACATGGCCTGCGGCACCAGCGGGAACCAATACAAAAATGCTCCGATCGCGGGCAAGATGATGACCGCTTTGATCGGCTATGTCGAAGGTGGCGCAGATCATGATGCCAATCCGTTGCAGTTCGAGTTGCCCTATTTAGGCCGGACAATCGACACCGGATTTTATTCCCGCAAACGGCCCATCAATACCGAAAGCAGCTTTTCGGTTCTCGGTTAAGACACCTCTGCGCGCGCTGTTTCGAAGCTCTCTTCGCGTACCGGTCCGAACCCTCGTATCTGGTCCGCCGCCGAGAACGCGCGCAACCACTCTGCTTCTGCTCGTGCTGTCGGATTGGTCTGATACATGTTCAGAAGCCCTTCAAACCAATTCAGGATATTACGGTGCAGCCGCGCTTCGGCGTGATATCCGAACGGGTTCAGAGGTGATCCGCGCAATCCGCGCAACCGTGAAAGAACACGCAGAACCGGGTGCATCCATGCGCCCAACGCAAACTTGACCGGTCGCCCGCGCTCATCCTTGCGCCAACTCAGCAGCGGCGGGGCGAAATGATATTTGGTTTTGAAATCACCTTCGAACTGCTGTGCCAGCTCCTCGGAAAAGTCAGAAGATGTCTGCAGACGGGCGACTTCAAACTCGTCCTTGTAGGCCATGAAACGGAACAGATTTCGGGCAATCGTCTCAGCAAGCCCGTCCGGGATGTCTGAGTTTGACGATCGGATCGCCTTGATCCGCTGTGCGTAGCGGTTGGCATATTCGGCGTCCTGATAGTCAGTAAGAAAGGCAACCCGCCGCTCGATCATCTGGTCCAGTGTGTCCTCTGTCTCGGTCGGCTGAGCCAATCCCTGAACGCGTTCCGGATCAACTGCCAAACACCGTCCAAGGGCAAAAGCCAGTCGGTTCTTCTCAACCGCGACACCGTTTAGAAGAATTGCCTGCAACAGCGCGGCGTGTGACACAGGCACCAGCGCCTTTTGCCAAGCATAGCCCAACATGATGACATTGGCGAAAACCGTATCGCCTAACAGCGCTTCGGCCATCGCGTTTGCGTCAATGCTGGTTAAATTTTCCGCACCCACTACGTCTGCAATCGCCTGCTCCCGCGCGTCAACCCGTAGTTGGGCATCACGATGCAGCACAATATCTCCGGTAGGCATCTCGGCCCGGTTCAGAACGACGTGCGTCCCCGGCGCATAGTGAGCCGATGCTTTCGGGGCCGAGCTTACGACCACATCGCATCCGATCACAGCATCTGCAGCGCCATGATCAATGCGCACCTGGTTGAGCGTATCAGGTTCTTTACCGAGGCGGATGTAGCTGAGTACGGTTCCGAATTTCTGCGCAAATCCGGTGAAATCCAGAACCGAAGCCCCCTTACCTTCTAGATGCGCCGCCATGGTGATCAAGGCCCCGATCGTAACCACCCCGGTGCCTCCGACACCTGTCACCAGCAGATCAAAGGGGGACTCCAAAGATGCGGCTGAGGGCAGGCGCAGTCCCGCCTCAAGCGCATCAAGATCCAGATCGACGCTCTGCTTGCGTCGAGTAGCGCCCTCAATGGTCACGAAACTGGGGCAGAACCCGTTCAAGCACGAGAAATCCTTGTTGCAAGAGCTCAGATTAATCTTGCGCTTGCGGCCCAGCGGCGTTTCACGCGGCTCGACACTAAGGCAGTTCGATGCCACCGAACAATCGCCACAGCCTTCGCAGACGAGATCATTGATCCAAACAAATTTCTGTGGGTCTTCCATCATGCCGCGCTTGCGGCGGCGTCGCTTTTCGGTCGCGCAAGTCTGTTCGTAGATCAGAACGGTGACACCGGGTATGTCGCGCAGCTCGCGTTGCAGGCTGTCCATTTCTGCCCGGTCATGAAATGTAGTTCCCGCAGGGAATTCGGCACGGCCGAACTTGGTGATGTCATCCGAGACCAGTGCGATCCGCTCGACCCCCTCGGCGCGGCAGGTTTGCGCGATGCCTGCCACGCTGACTGGCCCGTCCACCGGCTGCCCTCCGGTCATTGCGACCGCATCGTTGTAGAGGATTTTATAGGTGATGTTCGTTCCTGCCGCGACCGCCTGTCGGATCGCGAGGGATCCCGAATGGTACCACGTCCCTTCGCCCAGATTCTGAAAGATATGCTTGCCGCCATTGAATTGTGAGGCCACCACGTGAGGCACGCCTTCTCCGCCCATCTGAGCGTAGCCGACGGTTTCGCGATCCATCCATGATGCCATGACATGGCACCCGATGCCGCTGGCAGCAGTGGAGCCTTCGGGTACTTTAGTCGAGGTGTTGTGCGGGCAACCCGAGCAGAAATAGGGCGTTCGCGTTGCACCCGGGACGTTGATCACGGGCGCTTCCGTCTCGGTCAGCGCGCGCGCTTTAGCAGGCAGGTTTTCTTCTGGAAAGAACGTGTCAAGGCGGGCGGCTACGATGGGGGCTAGCATCAACGGGCTGAGTTCCCCGGTCCACGGGATCAGCGGTTCACCATGGCTGTCATATTTGCCCACCATCTTGTGGGGTTTGTCGCCGGGCCAGTCATAGAAATACTCTTTGAACTGGCTTTCGATGATGCCGCGCTTTTCCTCGACGACCAGAACCTCGGCCTTGCCTTTCACAAAGCGCAACGCGTTGCGGCGGGCCAGCGGCCAGACCATCCCGACCTTGTAGATGTCGATCCCCAAGCGACGGCAAGCGGCTTGATCAAGGCCCAACAAACGCAGCGCCTCCATCAAATCAAGGTGACCTTTGCCGGTGGTCACAAATCCGAATTTGGCGTTGTCGATGTCATAGATGCGTCGGTCGATGGGGTTTTCTTCGGCAAATGCCCGGACGGCACGCAGTTTGTGTTGTATGCGGGTCTCGATTTCAGGCGAGGGCAGGTCGGCCGTCCGCACATGCAAGCCGCGTTCTGGCAGATCGATCCGGGGCGGGGTGAAACTGCGGTCCGGGCGCAGGTCGACCGAACGCGCGCTTTCTACTGTTTCCGAGATCGCCTTGAACCCGACCCATGTGCCCGAAAAGCGGGAAAGAGCGTATCCGTATTCGCCGAATTCCAGATATTCCTCGACCGAGGCCGGGTTCAATGTGGGCATAAACCACGCCATGAAGGCCACGTCCGATTGGTGCGGCATCGACGAACTGACGCAACCGTGGTCGTCGCCCGCCACCACAAGCACGCCGCCTTTCGGGGCGGAACCATAAGCATTGCCATGTTTTAACGCATCGCCTGAACGGTCGACGCCAGGGCCTTTGCCGTACCACATCGAAAAGATGCCCTCGACTTCGCAATGTGGGTCCAACGTGGCCTGTTGGGCACCCAGTACGGCTGTTGCGCCGAGGTCCTCGTTCACAGCGGGCATGAAGGTGATTCTGTCTGCTATTAATCGCTCTTTGGCGCGCCACAGCTCCAGGTCCAACCCGCCCAATGGCGATCCGCGATAGCCAGAGACAAAACCTGATGTATTCAAACCTGCCTGCCGATCGCGCCGCGCCTGATCCATCATGATCCGCGCGAGGGCCTGAGTGCCCGTCAAAAAGACCCGGCCTTGAGTTAGGGAATAGCGATCGTCGAGTTGATAGGTGCGAATATTTCGGTCGAGGTGGCTCATTGCATCGGGTCCATGGGATTATGCCTTTGGTTGAGGATATTTTAACCCAGTTCGAATGGTTAACCGTTCCATTTTGTGTGCCGAGATACGATATTTTGGAAAAAAAACTCACAATAGATCAAAATCTTGATTAGAATATCCAATATGATTGCTCTAGATGACCGAGACCGCCGAATTCTGACGCTGCTGCAGAATGACAGTCGAATTTCGAATGCAGATTTAGCCGACACAGTGGGGATGTCGGCCTCGGCGCTTTGGCGCAGAGTGCGCGCTCTTGAAGACGCAGGGATAATCGAACGCTATGGTGCCTTGGTGAACCCACCGGCGATGGGATTGACGTTCGAAGCAATCGTACATGTGCATCTGACGCGACACGATCCGGACAAAATCGTCGACTTCATCCGAGCGGTGGAACTAAGCCCCGAAATCCAGGAATGCTATGCAACCACGGGGCAGGCGGACTACCACTTGCGTGTCCTTTGCCGAGATCTGGCGGCTTACAATACGTTTCTGGAGGACTTCCTGTTTCGGCTGCCAGCCGTTGCCAGTGCGCAGACCAATGTGGTGTTGCGTACAATCAAAAGAAATCAACCGATCGTGCCTTAAGCTTCAAGCTGCGAAGACCACCCAGGCCCAGGCCATCCCGATATAGGTCAGGTTATGAAGCAATTGATCCAGACCAGCAGCGCGCCAGAAAGCTGCCTGATTGGGTTGTAGCTGTTTGCGATCTGAGTAATTGGCTTTTGCGAAATCTATGTGGAAATGCACGATCCATTCCAATGCAGCAATGATCAGAATAAATTCTATCGGCGCACGAAAGAGCGCAAAGATAATAACCGATCCCACAACATGCACAGCTGCATGTTGTGCGCGTCCCATGTGGAAATACGTGCCACGCCCAGAAAGCATTTTGGGCGTCTGTAAATAATAATCGGCGAACATGTGCTTGATCTGAAGCAGGCAGAGCAACAGAAACACAGCGCCAAAGTTGGCAGGCAAATGAATCCTCCCGATATCGTCCTGAATCAGAAGATTAGGGGGTAATGGCCTGCCGCGCAAATGAACTTGTTCACACAACGCGAAATAAGCGCGAATCGGATTTTCATTTGCGTCTGAGGATACGATTGCGGTAAATTCGTGCCGTTGTATTCACACCAAAATCAGTGATTTGAGCGGTGGGTCATTAGTAGGGGCGGGTTCAATCGAGCGAACGATCTTTCGGTTCATCTGGAAATACTCCAAACGCGATCAGCTGATTCTACTGGCCGTGACTGCGACGCTATTTCCATTACTTTATCTCACCTTGGAGCTCCCCAAACGCATCATCAATGATGCAATCGGTGCGACCAGTCAGATTGTCGACGTTTGGGGATATAGCCTGACACAAACTGCATTCCTGACGATTCTCTGCTTTGCCTTTCTGGCTGCGGTGCTGGCGCATGGTCTGATGAAAATGCGCATAAACACCATGAAGGGTGTCTTGAGCGAACGAATGCTGCGTCGATTTCGGTATCAGTTGATCAATCGCGCGCTTAGATTTCCGCAGCCCTATTTTGAGCGTGTGAGCCAGGGCGAAATGGTGTCGATGGTCACCGCTGAAAGCGAACCCATGGGGGGCTTGATGGGGGACGCGATCAGTCAGCCTGTGCTGCAGGCGGGTCAGATGATCACGATTCTGTCCTTTCTGTTTCTGCAAAGCGTCTGGTTCGGTCTGGCTGCCGTCGCCTTGATTCCTTTACAGGCCTGGTTGATCCCCAAACTGCAGCGTCAAATCAACTTGCTGAACAAGAAGCGCATTCAGGAGGTCCGCGTTCTGGCCGCCCAGATCGGTGAGAATGCCGCCGGTGCATCGACTTTGCGTGCCAATGGGGGGTGGCGGTATCGTCGTGCGATGATCTCGGATCAGTTGGGGCGGTTGTTCGCCATCCGCTTTGAGATCTATCAGAAAAAGTTCTTTATGAAGTTCATCAACAACTTCATCTCGCAGCTGACGCCCTTCATGTTTTATCTCGTCGGAGGCCTGCTGGTATTGCAGGGGTCGGTTTCTTTGGGCGCATTGGTGGCCGCGCTGGCCGCCTACAAAGATCTGAGCTCTCCTTGGAAGGAACTGCTGACCTACTACAACCAAACGCAGGATATGTCGCTGCGGTGGGATGTTGTGATCGAGCGATTCGCACCGGAAGGCATGATTGACGAGTCGCTGTTCGAAGGCGAGCCTTCTGAACGCCCCCACTTGAATGGTGATATCGTGCTGGACCGGGTCTCGGTTCGCGATATTGATGGCAATCAGGTGCTTGACGATCTGAACCTGACTTTTCCGGCCGGCAAGACCATTGGTATCTCGGCAACCAGCGAAGAAGATCGTGATGCACTGACCGAATTGCTGATCCGAGAGATTGCACCGACCTCTGGACGGATCGAAATCGGCGGCATCAATATGGCAGGCCTGCATCAGAGCGTAGTGGCAGCGCGGATCGGTCTGGCTACCTCTCGGCCGGTGATGTTTCAGGGTACGTTGGGCGAGAACGTGATTATGCCGATGCGCCCCCGCCCATTGTCCACCTCATCTGATGATCCGAATTTTGCGGAAACGCTGCGTGCGGGTAACAGCGCGGATCCAATAGATACCAAATGGTTTGATCCGGGATTGGCCGGTTTTGACGATACCGATCAGTTGCGTGAATGGTGGCTGCAGTTGATAGACGGCATGGGTTCAGGTGCCGCTCTGTTTCAGCGCGGGGCAGAACAGGCATTTGATCCCAATGAACATCCGCAGTTGGCGGCCAAACTGATCGAGCTGCGGCCATTGGTACAACAGGTAGTGCGCGAGGCTGGTCTAGCCGAGCAAGCTTTGGTTTTTGACCGGTCCACTTATAACCCCGCATTACCGGTTGCTGAAAACCTCTTGTTCGCGACGCCCTGCGTGCCAGTCAATCAACAACTTTTGGCGCGCCAAACCGTGTTTCTGGGTCAGTTGCGTGAGCTGGGGCTGGATGAAACTCTGGTCAGTCTGACCCGTGACGTGATTGAAATGCTACGCCAGATCTTCGGACTGGATGGAACCGACCACCCATTGTTCCGCAAACTCGGGCTCGAGGCTCAAACCTACGAGGCTGCGGTCGAATTGGTTGAGCAAACCCGCAAAGAAGGCACACAGGGCTTGGACGACGAGCAATTGGCCAGCTTGTTGTCGGTGCCGTTTGTGATCTCGGCGGAACAGATCGGTCCTGCGTTTTCGGACGAGCTAAAAAATCGCATCCTCGAGCTTCGCCACAGCCACTCGGAAAAATTGCTGGAACCTCTGCACGATGTTTTTGTGCCTTTGAATGAGAACGCCTTTGCGCCTGGCCTGACTGTCATGGAAAATGCGTTATTCGGTAAGGTCAGCCAGATTGGTGGTGCGCGAACCGATGAGGCACGCAAGCTGATCGTCGATGCGTTGGCTGAAAATGGCGCGCGTCCGTTGGTGGTTGAATTGATCTATGATGTGCCGGTTTCACTTGGTGGTCAGAACTTGCCGGCGGTGTTTGCTGAACCCTTGGCCTTTACGCGCGCAACAATCAAAAAGCCGGACATTTTGATCCTGGAAACTGCGTTGGCCAGCTATGACATGGAAACGCAGGTCGCGGTTTACAAAAATCTGCGTGAACTTTTGCCCGAAACTACGGTAATCTACCTGAATGATACGTTCGAAAATCCAGATGTTTTCGACATGCATGTCGAAATTCGTCAGGGTCGGGTCGTGACTGGCGAAGGCCCAACCGACGTCGAGGGTGACAGCGCTGCATCTGCCGACCTGAGTCGCAAATTGCGAGCGCTGGAACAAACACCGTTGTTCTCGGGTCTTGACCGCCGTCAGCTCCGCCTGCTGGCCTTTGGTGCGCGTTGGTTCGAGGCCAAGGCCGGCCAGGTGGTGTTCCTAAAGGACGACCAGCCAACCGATGGGGCCTATGTCGTCCTCGAAGGCGAAGCGGGTCTTTATCTGCCGCGTTCGGGCGAGGACGACCAACTTATCATAACCGTCGGCGCTGGTGCTTTGGTCGGTGAGCTCGGATTGATCCGTAAAGAGCCACGGGCCTTGAGCATGGTGGCAGAAACGGACCTGTCCTGTCTGCGAATTGGTGAAGAAGAATTCCTGGCCGTGGTCGAAAATGATGCCGCCACAGCCTTCAAGCTGCTGCAGGTTATCGCAGGATATGTCTCGAACTGATCGGCCTAGGCATCTGGCTCACAAAACAGGCTATAGAGAAGTTCGATCATCTGCGCAGCTTTGCCATCATTCAGTGCGTAATAGATCGTTTTGCCATCGCGTCGGGTTTTTACTAGTCCTTCGTCGCGTAAGCGTGCAAGCATTTGGCTGACCGCTGCCTGCCGAAGCTCCAGCAAATCCTCCAACTCTCCTACAGAACGCTCGCCGTCTCCCAGATGGCACAGGATCATCAGGCGACCTTCATGTGCCAGGGCCTTGAGGAATACCGCTGCCCGTGCCGCACTTTCTTTCATATCTGCGGGGGTTTCCCCCGACAAAATTTGAGTGTCGTTATCCTGAGGTCTCACGCAACAACCTAAGATCTACTTCTGGGTCGGATCAATATGCCTTACTTGCCGTCCGATTGTCACCCCTCGACCACAGGAGCGCCGCCCTGAAATGCATTTCCATTTACATAGTCGCAGGGCGCTTCCTGCATCTCTAAGTGCAGACCATCACCTATGTAGGGGTGTGCGCGCGCAAGGTCCTCGTCAACGTCAATACCAAGCCCGGGCTTGGTGGGAGGAGTGACAAAGCCCTCGTTGACGCGGATGCTTCCTTTGATCAGTTGGTCGTGAAACGGCGTTTCGATACTTTCCAGAAGCAACAGGTTTGGAATCGATGCGGCCAGATGAATGTTGGCAGCCCATTCAATCGGGCCCGCATATAGATGCGGTGCCATCTGCGCGTTAAAAACCTCGGCCATGGCGGCGACCTTCTTCATCTCCCAGATACCGCCTGCACGGCCAAGTGCGGGTTGCAGTATTTCGGCGGCGCCTGCGCGCAATACCGCGCCGAATTCGGCCTTGGTCGTCATCCGCTCACCCGTCGCGACAGGTATGCGGACATTGCGCGCCACGCGAGCCATATCTTCGATCATGTCCGGAGGAGTGGGCTCCTCAAACCACAAAGGTGAATAGGGCTCCAGCGCTTGTCCCAGACGAATTGCTCCGGCGGTGTTGAACTGACCGTGGGTGCCGAATAGCAGGTCGGCCTTGTCTCCGACCGCCTCGCGAATGGCGTTACAGAATGCAACTGACATTGAGATATCCGACATAGCAGGCATATGCCCGCCGCGGATCGTATAGGGCCCCGCCGGATCGAATTTGATAGCTGTGTAGCCGCGTCGAACCATTTCTGCCGCACTTTCACCGGCCTGTTCCGGCGAGGTCCAGAAGTCAGCCAGATCGTGCTGAGGAAGCGGGTAGAGATAGGTATAGGCCCGGATACGGTCGTTCATCCTGCCGCCCAGAAGTGCATAGACCGGTCGGTCCCGATCTTTGCCAAGAATGTCCCAGCATGCGATCTCTAAGCCCGAAAACGCGCCCATGACAGTCAGATCCGGGCGCTGCGTAAATCCGCTGGAGTATGCACGCCGGAACATCAATTCGATATTCTCGGGGTTCTCCCCTTGCATGTGCCGTTCGAACACATCGCGGATGACATGGGTCATGGCATCGTGTCCGACCGAGGATGCATAGCATTCTCCCCATCCAACCACACCCGTATCGGTCGAGACTTTGACCAGAATCCAATAGCGCCCACCCCAGCCTGGGGCCGGAGGGGCGGTAACGATGACATCGAGATCCTGCAGTTTCATCAGGCGCTCCTTTCAGGGGTTCAGTCGCGGTCGAACATGATCACATTGCGCTTAGCAGCACCGGTCTTGGTATCCTCGATGGCTTCGTTGATCTGTGAAAGGGACCAGCGACCCGAGATCAATTCGTCCAGTTTCAGCCGCCCCTGTTCATAAAGATCAATCATCCATGGAATATCGCGCTGGATCACGACGTCTCCCATTTTTGACCCAACCATGCCTTGCCCAAGCGCTGCCAAAACAACGGGTTCATAGCTGGACATGTCACCAGAATGCGGCATCCCGATCATGATCGCTTTGCCACCGCGGCCCAGATAGCGCGGGGCCTGGTCATAGGCTGGGATTGCGCCAACGGTAATCAGAACCGCGTCTGCTCCACGCCCGCCAAGCGCTTTATACGCGGCTTTCCACGGCTCCCTGAGGTTGCCCAGAACACCATGCGTCGCTCCGAACTCTTTAGCGATCTCAAGCTTTTCTTCGGTCATGTCGACAGCAACGATACGGCGCGCGCCGGCGATACGTGCGCCTTGAATCGCATTTAGGCCAACCCCACCGGCACCAATCACCACAACATCCTGCCCGGGGCGCAATTCAGCGGCGTTTACGGCGGCACCGACCCCGGTGATCACGCCACACGAGAGCAGGCTGGCGAGATCCTTTGGTAGTGTTTCGGGAATTCTGACGATCTGACGATGGCTAACCACGACTTTCTCGGCAAATGCACCGCAAGCCATCGCTTGTTCCAATGCGCCCCCGTCTGCGGTTCGTAGCGGTCCTTTGATCGTGTCATATGGCGTTTCGCAAATTGTGGGTTTTCCCCCAGCGCAAGAGGGGCATGACCCGCACGCACGGATCAGTGTCACGACCACCGGGTCACCAACATTAAAATCGCCTGCACCGTCTCCGACTGCCGAGATTGTCCCAGCGGCCTCATGCCCGTAAACGGCAGGTAGGTGACCGCCCCATGCCCCGCTGGCGAATGAGATATCCGAATGGCAGATTGCCACGGCCTCCAGCGTAACTTCTACCTCACCCATTCCAGGTGGGGCGATCAGAATGTCTTCGATGATTAGCGGTTCGCCGAACGCCCGGCACACGGCTGCTTTGATGGATTGCATGTTTTTCCCCGTTCCCGTTTGAGCTCACGGTGGCCCGTCCTGGTCTAACCTGCAAGGTGGTTTCCGTCACGTATATGTCGTTGTTATGCCAATGCGGCGCGCGCGTTCATAAATGCAGCAGGCTGTTATCAATCTTTCCGCCTCGCATTCCGCAAGAGCCGAACGAATAGCTGGGCCAGTTTTACACCCCGCCTTCGCGGTGATTGCGATCGCTTGTCATCGGGCCCCGGTCACATTCGTTCCGAGATCTGGTGCATCAATCCGGCCAGATGCTCAGGGTGCGAGAAGAACGGTGAATGAGAACTGTCGATGGTCAGGCACATACCGGCGTCTGCGCATCCAGCCATTTCGGCTTGATACTCGGTCGGCACTGTACGGTCATCAGTCGTTCGGATGTATCCTTTTGGGACGCTGGCGAAGTTTTTGCCTGTATCTAATGGTGTCGCTTGCGGCGCGATAGCTTGGGGGCATAAGCGACCAAACGCGTAGGCCACAACCTCATGCGGGCAGTCATGATAAAACAGATCATGAACCCGATCCGGCACAACCGTATACGATAGACCATCAGAAGATTTTTCGACGGCATCACCTATCAGCTGGCGAGGCGCGCGTTTACGCATTTCAATCATGGAAAGCCCGGATTGCGGGACATATGCGCTGAGATAAATTACACCCCGCATGGCGTCCGGATCAGCCTCGGCAGCGGCGCTGACGGGATAACCACCCCAGGAGTGTGCCACGATGATCGATTGTGGTGTTGAGGCTTTCAAAATTGAATCCCGGCACGAATCGAGGGTCACATCCTGAATTGGAGTTGGGTCCGAACCATGGCTTGGCATATCGATAGCGCGGGCAGAATGCCCGAATGTGGTCAATTCCGGAATCAGGTCACGCCAGCACCAGGCACCGTGGCATGACCCGTGGACTAGTAAGAAGTCCGCCAACTCTTTCTCCCTCAGATATGGCCGATCTCGATCAGGAAATTGCCAAGCAATTCGGCATATTCCTGCGGGCGCTCGACACATGGCAGATGACCCGCCCGTCGGATCAGTGCAAAGCGCGAGCCAGGTATCAGATCAACCGTTTCATGTACCAGATCGGGCGGAGTCGAACCGTCCTCGCTGCCGGCAATTCCCAATGTGGGCAGCCGCAGGCCGCTGGTGGGCGTATAGAAATCTGTGCCCGAAATTGCGGCACAACACCCCAGATAGCCCTCAACTGGTTGCCGAACCATCATGTTTCGCCACAAGGGCATCTCAGGGCCGGACTGGAAGTGTTTCGAGAACCAACGCTCCATTGTGGCGTCAGCAAGAGCTTCGATCCCACCGGCGCGAACGGCTGCCATACGATCTTGCCAGATCTTAGGCGTCCCAATCTTGGCAGCGGTATTCGACAGCACCAGTGCGCGGATCTGGTCCATGCGCTTTACCGCCAATCCCTGCGCAATCATACCGCCGATGGACAGGCCGACAAACACGCAGTCTTTTACCTCGAGATGATCCAGCAGTTGTTCAGCATCTCGTATCAAGCTCCCCATTGAGTATGGGGCGGCCGGTTGGGACGATAATCCGTGTCCGCGTTTATCGAATCTGATGATCCGTAACCCTTTGGGTAGAAAAGGTATAATCGGGTCCCAAAGGCGCATGTCGGTACCCAGTGAATTGGCAAATACAATGGGGGCTCCGTCGACATCTCCGTCAATTCGATAGTGTAGACTTACGTCTTTCAGGTTAGCGATACGCATGTAATCGGTCCCCGTCTGCTCAGGGTGCCTAATAAAACAAACTCGATCAGATTTTGCACCGATCGCTTCCGATTGTCAGGTAAGGAATTCCAACGCTTGTTCAAATATCTGTGGATCTACATTCCCGCCCGAGGCCACGACGATCACGGTATCCCCCTCAATTTGATCTTTCCGAAACAGCGCTGACGCCAAAGACACCGCTCCACCTGGCTCCAACACTATCTTGAGGCGCAAAAAGGCGAGGGCCACGGCGTGCAGTGCCTCTTGTTCAGATACTGCAAGTCCGGGGCCGCAAAGCCGTTGAAGAATCGGAAAGGTAATTCGCCCCGGTTGCGGTGTCAGGATTGCGTCGCAGATGTTGCCGGATGAGGCATTGTTGCTCTGGATAGCGCCAACCTGCAGAGAGCGTTTAACATCGTCAAACCCCTCGGGCTCACATGGGCGCGCGCGTAGGCCGGGTGCATGATGTTCCAGAGCCAGTGCAACGCCAGAGGTCAACCCACCTCCGCCGCAACATACGAGGACATCGCCTTCGGTCACGTCAAGCTCGAGCGCCTGACGCGCCAACTCCAATCCCGTCGTACCTTGCCCTGCAATCACTTGCGGCTCATCATAGGGTCGGATCAGCGTCAAACCGCGCTCAGTAGCCAACGCTTCACCGATGTCTTCACGGCTTTCGGTTGCACGGTCGTAGAGGACCACTTCACCCTCCAGCGCGCGGGTGTTTTCAATCTTCAGCTTCGGCGCATCCGACGGCATGACGATGACTGAAGATATCCCGTGTTGAGCTGCTGCATAGGCAACGCCCTGCGCGTGATTGCCCGAGGAATAGGCGATCACGCCGCGGTTGCGCACCGCGTCATCCAGCGCAGAGATTGCGGACCACGCGCCGCGAAACTTGAAACTACCGGTGTGTTGCAGGCATTCGGGTTTTACCAATACGCGGCGACCCGCGATTTCATCCAGAAAAGGAGATGACAGAAGCGGGGTCTCGCGCACGTGCCCCTTCAGCCTGTCGGATGCGGCTTCGATCATGTCAATGTTGCTCATGTGGCATCCAATATTTGGTGGATAAGGTCGAGGGATTGCAGTTCGTTCAGGAACGGAACGTGACCACGGTCCGGCACTTCCGTTGAGATCAGTTTAGGGTGGCGCGCGTGCATTTCTTGTACTGTGGCAGTGCTCAGCAGGTCGGAATTCGCACCCCGGATAACGCCAGTTGGGATATCGTGCAACGCGTCGAACATAGGCCAAAGGTCAGGAGCGGGCGTGTTTGCCGCCTGTTCGATCAGCGCGTTTCTCAGGGCAGGGTCATAGCGCAGGTCCAGACCGGTGTCGGTCTGGATGTACTGGTTCTCAACCTGCTGTCTCCAGATGTCCAAAGAGACACCTGGGAATTGCGGTTCCATAATGACCCCAAGGGCGTGTGCCGCATCGTCGTAGGTCTTTGAAGTTGGGCGGTTGCCGACATAGTCCAAGATCTTGGCAATACCACCGAGTTCGATCACCGGACCAACGTCGTTTAGGATAACACCTGCCAGACGGTCAGGATGGCTGGTGGCCAGCGCCATGGCAATCAGGCCCCCGCGCGAGGTGCCCAACAGCGTTACCTTGCCCAAGCCCAGGTGATCCAGCAATTCAACAGCATCCTGCCCCTCGCGCAGAATGTTGTAGTTCATGTAGTCCGCATCAAAATCGGATTTTCCGCGCCCGCGATAATCCATCGAAATCATTCGAAGATCCGCCACATGCGGTGCAAGAAATGAAAAGTCTCGGCAATTTCGGGTCAAACCCGCCAGGCAAAGCAGTGGCTGACCTGTACCTGTCTCTTCGTAATAGAGGCGCCTGCCGTCCGAAGTGGTGAAATACGCCATCAAAGCCCCGCCAATTGCGGGATCGTTGTCAGGTCAGACAGCACATGGGCAGGTTTCCAGGGCAGGCGGTCCATCGGTTCCCCTGCGCGATTCACCCAAGCGGTAACAAATCCATAACCGCTTGCCCCAGCGGCATCCCAGCCGTTTGAACTGACGAACAGCACTTCGTCACGCGCGCAGCCAAACCGGTTTTGCACGAGGTCATAGACGCTGGCGTGGGGTTTGAAGACCCCGACGCTTTCAACCGACAACACGCCATCAAGCACATCTCCGATCCCAGCAGATTGAACCGCACCATCCAACATAGGAGGTGAACCGTTGGACAGGATGGCCGTCTGCATTCCGCCTGCTTTCAGCGCCTTCAGCATCTCGGGGACTTCGGGAAAGGCCTGCAACTCCCAATACAAATCCAGCAGGCGCTGCCGAAGGGTGTTATCCCCTTGCAGGCCAACCGCTTCCAACGCCCAATCCAGCCCATCTTGCGTGACGTCCCAAAAGTCACAATGCGCATCAGCGACAGCACGCAGCCAAGTGTATTGCAGTTGCTTCAGACGCCAGTGATTGGCCAATTCGGGCCATTTATCCGCCAGCGCCTCGAACCCCGGTTCCGCTGCGGCCTGCCGGGCAGCAGCAGCCACGTCAAACAGAGTGCCATACGCGTCGAATACACATGTGGTGATAGCCATCCGATCCTCCCCTGATCGGGCGCAGGTAAACACAACCGGTTCCGGGGTTAAAGAGGGCAGGGTTTACAATGCCGTGTCAGCCTCTAGGCTGCGCCGTTCATTCCTTTCAGGCCGGAGGCCACCATGACCGCAATAAAAGATGGCGACACCGTTCGCATCCACTACACCGGAACTCTGTTGGACGGCAAAGTCTTCGACAGCTCCGAGGGGCGCGATCCGCTTGAGTTTGCGGTTGGTTCCGGGCAGATCATCCCCGGTCTGGATGCTGCCCTGCCGGGGATGGAGATTGGCGAGAAAAAGCGTGTCGAGATTGATTGCGTCGAAGCCTATGGTCCGATCAATCCGGGTATGCGGCAACAAATACCGCGTGAAGGCATCCCGGATGACATTCCGCTGGAACCCGGCACGCAATTGCAGATGCAAACACCTGACGGTCAGGCGCTGCCAGTGACTGTTGTCGAAGTAGATGAGGCGACGGTGACCCTGGATGCAAATCATCCATTGGCGGGGCAGGATCTGGTATTTGATATCGAAATAGTTTCGATCAACTGATCCCGTTCAGATCAAAGGCCGGGGATATGTGACAACATAGGCTCAACCGCATCGCGTACGGGCGGTTGGGTCAGAAACACAAAGGCAATCAGCAGCGATGTGAGTATTAGCAGGAACAGACGTGCACGCCCGCTTCCTGACTTGCGTTTCAACGCTGGCGAGCGCGCGTTACTCGCAAGGATTTGTTCAAGTTTGCTCATATCGTAATCCCTGCGGGGCAAAGATGGTCAAATCTTGGCACCCGCAGGGAAAGATATGGTCACATGGCCTCGGGCTGAGGCATACCCAGAATATGATACCCGCCATCGACGCGGATGATCTCACCCGAGGTGTAGCTTCCCGCATCTGAAGCCAGATAAACGGCAGTGCCGCCAACCGCTTCAAGCGTGGCGTTCGAACGCATGGGGGCGTTCTGGTCGCAGAACTTGTAGGTCTTGCGCGCTCCGCCGATGGCGGCACCGGCGAGCGTCTTCATAGGGCCGGGTGAGATGGCGTTGACGCGGATGCCGTCGGGGCCTAGATCGTTTGCCAGATAACGGGTCGCAGATTCCAGCGCCGCTTTGGCTACGCCCATGACGTTGTAATTCGGCACCACCTTGTTCGAGCCCTGATAGGTCAGGGTCAGAAGCGTGCCGCCATTGTCCTTCATCAGGGGATAGGCGCGGCGCGCGACCTCGATAAACGAATAGGCCGACACATCCATTGAATGCTTGAAGTTTGCGCGTGTGGTGTTCAGGAAACGGCCCGTCAGTTCGTTCTTGTCCGAATAGGCGATAGCGTGGACGACAAAATCGATGGTCTGCCAGCGCTTTCCCAACTCGCCAAATGCGCGGTCTAGTGATGCGTCATCGGTGACATCCGCATCGACCATGAAGTCGCTGCCAAGGCTCTGGGCCAGAGGTTCCAGCCGCTTGCCGAACGCCTCGCCCTGATAGGTGAAAGCCAGTTCAGCGCCCGCCTCGTGCATGGCTTTGGCGATGCCCCATGCAATCGAGCGGTCATTTGCCACGCCCATGATCAGGCCGCGTTTACCCTTGAGAATATCCGACATCTTGTTCACCCGTTATACTTCGACAGAACCATGGATCCGTTGGTGCCGCCAAAGCCGAAGCTGTTGGTCATCACGCTGTCCAGGCCTGCGTTTTCAACTACTTGAGTTGCAATTTCACCGGGCAGGATGCCTTCGGCAAGTGTGTCGACATTGATCGACGGAGTAATGAAATCATGTTCCAGCATCAACAGGCAGAAGATCGCCTCAAGCGCGCCAGCCGCGCCCTGCGCGTGGCCGGTCATCGATTTGGTTGATGAAATCGGAGGTACGCTGCCTTCGCCAAAGATACGGCGTACGGCTTCGACTTCGCCTACATCGCCAACCGGGGTCGAGGTGCCGTGGGCGTTGATATAGCCGACCTTGCGGCCTTCGGGCACGGTCGACAGCGCCAGACGCATCGCGCGTTCGCCGCCTTCGCCAGAGGGTGCTACCATGTCGTGCCCATCAGATGTCGCGGCATAACCCGTGACTTCGGCATAAATCTTGGCGCCACGGGCCAGCGCATGTTCGAGCTCCTCAAGAACTACGATGCCGCCACCACCGGAAATTACGAACCCGTCGCGGTTCTGATCGAATGCGCGCGAGGCTTTGTCGGGCGTGTCGTTATATTTGGACGACATCGCACCCATCGCGTCGAACAGGCAGGACAGGGTCCAGTCCAGTTCTTCGCCGCCACCTGCGAACATCACGTCCTGCTTGCCCAGCATGATCTGTTCAGCCGCGTTGCCGATGCAGTGCAGCGACGTCGAGCAGGCAGAGGTAATCGAATAGTTGATGCCCTTGATCTTGAACGCCGTCGCAAGGTTCGCTGAAATCGTCGAGCACATGCATTTAGGCACTGCAAACGGGCCGATCCGTTTGGTCGCGCCGGTTTTCAGCACGGTTTGGTGTGCGGTCAGCATCGCGCTGGTCGAAGGCCCGCCCGAACCCGCGACCAGACCGGTGCGCGGATTGACGACCTGATCTTCGGTCAGCCCGGCATCAGCGATGGCCTGGCTCATCGCGATATGGGCATAAGCTGCGCCCGGTCCCATGAACCGCAGCGTGCGCTTGTCCACGTGATCAGCCACGTCGATTTTCAGCGATCCGGCGATCTGGCTGCGAAAGCCATGTTCGACCATCTGTTCGTTGGCCTCAATGCCAGATTTGCCTGCTTTCAGCGAGGCAAGCACCTCTTCAGCGTTGTTCCCGATCGAGGACACAACCCCCAAACCGGTGACGACTACTCGACGCATGTGCGTACTCCTTGTTTCGGCCGGTCAGGCTCAGGCGTCTGACAGAACGACCTTCATGTCCTTGACGTCGTATATCAATTCGCCATCGGCTTCGACGATGCCATCTGCCACACCCATTGTCAGACGGCGCGTTTGTATCGCTTTTTTGAAATCAATTTTATAGGTCAGCATCTTCCGGTCCGGGCGTACCATCCCGGTAAGCTTGACCTCGCCGACGCCAACGGCCATGCCACGGCCTTGCCAGCCGCGCCAACCGAGGTTGAAGCCGGTCAGTTGCCACAGACCGTCCAAGCCCAGACAGCCGGGCATGATCGGGTTGCCGGGGAAATGGCAGTCAAAGAACCAAAGGTCGGGTTTAATATCAAATTCGGCCAGTACATGGCCTTTGCCATGCGCACCACCATCGCCCGAGATATCGGTGATCCGGTCCATCATCAGCATCGGCGGGGCGGGCAACTGCGCGTTGCCAGGGCCAAAAAGCTCGCCGCGGGCGCATTTCAGCAGATCGTCCTTGTCAAAACTGCTTGGGAATTGGGCCATTCTGCCGCCTCTCCTGCCTGGGTCTGTTCGTTATATCTGGTCTCGTCTAGCACCCGTTTGCAAGGTCCTGCAAGACCAGCACGCCATATCATGCCGTGACACGTATACTTCTTGCGAATGAATTTCATTTGAAATTGCAGGTCGGGCGCACTTATATTAAGGGCAGCAAAACACAGGTATCGGATTCATGACACCTCAGAGCCGTGACATCGCTGCAAATTGGTTGGTTGACGCAGGTTTGCGCCCCACGCGCCAAAGGGTTGCTTTGGCCGAATTGCTTGTGGGTGACGGGTTGCATCGTCATGTGACCGCAGAAAGCCTGTTTGAATCCGCAAAAGCCAAAGGTGACGCGGTTTCGCTGGCGACCGTATACAACACATTACGCGCGTTCTGCGATGCCGGGGTTCTGCAGGAAATCACTGTGGACGGATCCAAAAGCTATTTCGACACCAATACGCACGACCATCCGCATTTCTATTGGGAAGACGAAAGCCGCCTGAGCGATGCGCCGTCAGACCAATTGGTGATTCAGCAATTGCCGGAAGCGCCTGAAGGCGTCGAAATCGCATCGGTCGATGTGGTGATCCGCTTGCGGAAGAAATAACCGCTAATCCTTTCGTAACAGCGTAACCAATGCATGTTCGGCCTGCGTGATCAGTGGATCAGTAGGCCCCGTGCCATGCCGCGCCAAAACGACGGATTCGGTTGCGTCCGGATCGATGATCGGCAGGCTTACCAGGCGGACCTGATCATAGCTGAAGCCGCTTTTAGGGCTGGTATAACTTATCCCGATACCTTCCCCATGAGCAGCCAGACTACGCGAAAGCTCGAGTGATTCCGCCCGGTGCGAGATTGTGGGATTCAGACCTTTGCGTCTGAAGAGCGCGAGCACATGCTGCGCGGACAGACCCTCTTTGGACAGAATCAACGGATGTGCCGCGAGCTCGGTTAGGGTCACCTGCTCGGCCCTCGCCAGTGTATGATCGGGTGAAAGCAGTGCATGTGGCGTGCTGTCGAACAGCTTCTTGCACAAAAAACCGGCGTCCATGCCCAGATCATACGTAAGCGCAAAATCATATCTGCCATCGATCAGGCCGGAAATCAGACCTTCGAACGTTTCAACCCCGTGTGTCAGGACGACATCGGGCAAGGACTCTCGCAGACGGTGCAGAGACTGGGCCAGAAGAAAGGGGGCCAAATCGACGAAGCATCCCAGGCGCAATCGGTTCTCGCTGGTTAGCGGCTGTTTTGACTGTTCTAATAGGGCTGCTCGGTTCAACACGGCTTCGGCTTCTTCGATAAATTTGCGGCCTTGCGGGGTTAATGCCATCGCGGCACCCCGCCTTCGGGCAAAGAGTGGATATCCCAAATGTGATTCGACCCGGGTCAGCGCATTGGACAAGGCGGGTTGCGAGACGTTCAGGTGCTGTGCTGCCGCAGACAGGCTGCCATGTCGACCAATGGCGCAGACATATTCGTATTGGCGGAGTGTAAGGTATAACATTAGGTTAATACCTAAATCGAAAGATATGATTTGAACAGAGGGCTCATTCATGCGCAGATCGGGCGACAAATCCAAGGAGACCGCGATGACTCACCCTCTTGTTTCCCAAGCCATGATTGACGACTTCCATACGGACGGTGTTGTGTTGGTCAAAGGCCTGTTCGCCGATCACATTGAAACCCTGCGGGCCGGGGTTGCGGCAAATATGGATGAACCGGGTCCCTATGCGTCAGAGAACAAGAAAGACGGTGAGACTGGCCGTTTTTTTGACGACTATTGCAACTGGTCTCGTATCCCGCAGTTTCGTGAAGTGATCGAAACATCCCCTGCTGCCGAAGTTGCAGCCGACCTCATGCAATCGCAATCCGTGCAGATGTTCCACGACCATGTACTGGTGAAGGAGCCCGGGACCTCAATGGCGACTCCGTGGCATCAGGATGGGCCCTACTATTTTGTCGATGGCCAACAAAATATAAGCTTCTGGTCACCGTTGGACCCGGTGAAACAAGCGACCTTGCGTTGCGTCGCCGGATCGCACCGCTGGGAAAAAGAAGTGCTGCCTACTCGCTGGGTCTCGGAAGAAGGGTTCTTTCCTGATGAGGGGCAATACATGCCGATCCCGGACCCGGATGCCGAGGGTATGAAGATTGTGGAGTTTGAAATGGAGCCCGGTGACGCCGTGGCCTTCAATTATCGCACGCTACACGGGGCCCGAGGCAATACTTCTGACAGTCGGCGCAGGGCCTTCTCGCTGCGGTTGGTTGGTGATGACGCGCGTTATGTTGAACGTCCGGGGCGGACTTCGCCGCCATTTCCGGGGCATGACATGGTGCCGGGGCAACGGCTGCGCCAGGACTGGTTTCCGGTTCTGTTGCAGCGTTAGGATCTAGAACCACTGGCCCGATTCAATCAGGCCCAGATCCAGCAACTGGCGCGAATCCCACTCGAACGGAGTTGAATGGTTCCAGCAGAAGTCAGAGATATCGAACGTCGACCCGGCGTTCGTCTTCAACGCCTTGGCCGCACGGAAGGAGCAGATCGCGGCGGTCAGGTTGTTGTGCCACGGGCATGCGTAGGTGTTGTATTCCGCCTCGTTGAACGTGTGATCCGGCAGAAGCTTCAGATCGGATTTTGCTTTAAACAGCGAAATCCGATCGATGCGGCGCCGTTCATAGGGGATATGATCTTCGAACCGCCAGCGGAGGCCACCGGACATATCCAGCTGCCGCTCTAGCGGCTTGCCAGATGCATCATGCCGCGTGTGGGCGTAGTATCCGGTCTTGTCCAGCATTGCTTGATCAGGGGCCACGCCGTTGGGAAAGGCCGTCAGATCGTTCGCATACAGATCGATCACATGGGTCAACATCGCCTGACGCCGCTCTTCTGAATGGAAGGCGAGCAATTCGCCAACCGAGCGGGTCTCGCAGAACGGATAGAACAGGTATTCCGCGTTGTAGCAGTAGTATATCCAGACGCCTTGCGTGGCTTGGATGATCCGGTTTACGGCGTCAAAAACGACTGTTCTGGGCGCGCATGTCATCACAACCCGGTAGACCCTCTCGCTCAGATCATCGTCGATCGCAAATTCCTGTGGCAGGAACGCGATCACCGATTTGAACCCCAGTTTTAGGTGGTGATGCAGCGTGCTTTCCAATTCGACTTCATCTTCGGCGAAGATCAGCGCTATAGGGCCCTTGTTCAGGGCCTCACCGCCGGATTTAAGAAGGTGATCAAGGGAATCGTATTGCATCGTTGGCTTTGTTTCCGCCTCGCTGGAAATTCCCGCCAAATTCGGGTAATTGCGCCAGCATTGCAAGCGGCGTTCGATCCGTATAGACGACGCCGACCCAGCGACTGCAAAGGCCAACCCATGTCTGAACCGAAAAAGCTGTTTATCAAGACCTATGGCTGTCAGATGAACGTCTATGACAGTGAACGCATGGCCGAAGCGCTGGGCGGGCAGGGGTATGTCGAGACCAAGTCGGCCGATGATGCGGATATGATCCTTCTCAATACTTGCCACATCCGTGAAAAGGCAGCTGAGAAAGTCTATTCCGAACTGGGCCGGTTCAAGGGTCTGAAAGCAGACAAGCCGGATTTGAAGATTGGTGTCGCTGGCTGCGTAGCCCAAGCCGAGGGCGAAGAGATTATGCGCCGTCAGCCTCTGGTCGATCTGGTGGTGGGTCCGCAAAGCTATCACCGCCTGCCTGAGATGGAGGCGAAGACGCGCGCGGGTGAAAAGGCGCTGGATACCGATTTCCCCGAAGAAGACAAATTCGAAAAGCTCAAGAACCGTCCCAAAGCGAAGCGTGGCCCGACTGCTTTTCTGACCGTGCAGGAAGGCTGTGATAAATTCTGTGCATTCTGCGTGGTGCCCTATACCCGCGGGGCCGAGGTCAGCAGGCCTGCAGACCGCATTATTCGTGAGGCGCAGGATCTGGTCGAACGCGGCGTGCGCGAGATCACGTTGCTGGGGCAGAACGTAAATGCCTATCACGGGGCTGGGCCGAATGGGGACATGACCCTTGCCGGTCTGATCTGGGAGTTGAACAAGGTCGATGGGCTGGAGCGCATCCGCTTTACCACCTCGCACCCGAACGACATGGACGATGCGCTGATCGAGGCGCATGGGACCTGCGAAAAACTGATGCCTTATCTGCACCTGCCGGTGCAGTCGGGATCGGACAAAATCCTGAAACGCATGAACCGCAGTCACACGGCTGAAAGCTATCTGCGGCTAATCGAACGCATCCGCGAAGCCCGGCCCGATATTCTAATGTCCGGCGATTTCATCGTAGGCTTCCCCGAAGAGACAGATGAGGATTTTCAGGCTACTCTGGATTTGGTGGAAGAGGTCAAATACGGCTACGCGTATTCATTCAAGTATTCTACCCGCCCCGGTACGCCTGCGGCAGAACGGCCACAGGTCGATGCCGAAGTGGCAGACGAGCGTCTGCAACGGTTACAAGCCTTGATTACACGTCATCAGCGAGTGATTCAGGATTCCATGGTTGGCAAAACAGTCAGTGTCCTGTTTGAAAAATCTGGGCGTCAACCGGGCCAGATGGTTGGAAAATCTGAGTATCTTCACGCGGTTCACGTTTCGGATGCAGATTTGGCACGTGGAGATTTACGTAAGGTAAGGATCAAATCCTCTGGCGCGAACTCGCTAGGCGGCGATTTGATTTAATCCAATATACGTATGCTGCAAGGGTTCCTTCCGACCAAATTTAACCCTTGATTTATGACTTGGAACTATGCTCCGAGAGAGGCCAGATTTCTCGGGTGTGGGTTTTGCGGCCTACGAAACTGTTGACCCGAAGAGGCAAGCCATGATGGCGGAGGGTGCGAGTAGTGAGTTGGATATGTTTTCCAAAATCGAAGATGTCCCGCGTTTTGACGGCCCTCTTATTGATGTTATCTTGCGCTGCTCCGACTTTGGCTGGGGATGTGACCGGGGAAGTCACTGAACCTGACGTGATTTCGTCCGAACGATATGCCAACGATATCCGGGCGTTTTATCTGGGGGTGAGCGCCAGTCGTGCAACGGGTGGTTCCGATGAGTTTGGCTTGCAGGTCAATGGCGGCTCAGTTTTCGGGATCGGAGAGGTCAGTACTGACGGCAACTTTGCCGGGTTTCGCGGGGGTTGGCGCGGGATTTTGCCTGCGAGAGGCGGGCGCGACTATGTCTATGGTCTGGAAGTCGGCTACGACTTTGGCACCCTGGACGGCAGCACGTCGGGACAGATCCGCGGAACACCCGTCAGCGGCAGATCTGCAATTTCCGATGTATTCTCGATCCGCCTTCGAAATGGACTTACAAACCGCAGCAAGAGTGTCCTTTACTTCGTTACAGTGGGCTATGTGCGTGGTGATATCACAACGTCGGCTTCTGTGACCGAAGTGGGTGGGACTACCCGCTTTGAAGACGTTGATCGACGTCAGGGTTTTTCTGCCAGCCTGGGTGCCGAGCATAAACTGAATGACGATTGGTCGATCACTGGTGAGCTCGAATATCTGCAGTTCGAATCAAAAACCGTGGAACTGGGCCCTTCTTTCAGCACCAAATCGACGCCAAGCTACCGCGGATTGCGGATCGGATTGAATTATACATTCTGAACCATTCGCAAAAACTGATATTTTATGCGCAACAACGCCGTTGATCGGCGCATTTGTCATCCCGTTTGCAAAAAACGAAACTGCGCCTTGCGTCCACCTCACGATGTTGTCTACGCTCGGGGTGAAACGCCAAGACAGGAGAACGGATTGGCCATCGGTGCCCTGACCCCACCGCAAGAAGATATGCCCCAGCGTGAGGCGCTTGTTGAGTTCCCAGACAACAGACTACTAATCGATTTGTGCGGCGAATATGACCGTAACCTGACCGATATCGAACAAAAGCTTTCGGTGCAGATCCTGCGGCGTGGAAATCAGTTGGTCGTGCTGGGTGATGAAGAATCGCAAAAACAGGCGATTGAAGTGCTGCAGGCGCTCTACACTCGGCTTGAAGGTGGGCGAGATGTCGAAGCAGCAGATGTCGACCGAGAGTTGCGCATGGGCAATTCCGAGGCCGGAACCGGCACGCGGGATGGTGACCAGCTTGAGATGTTCAAAGGCGGAACGGTCGAAATCAAAACCCGTAAGAAGCTGGTTGAGCCGCGGACAGACGCCCAGAAGGCATATGTTCAGTCGCTCTTCAACAATGAGCTGGCCTTTGGAATCGGCCCTGCAGGTACGGGTAAAACTTATCTGGCTGTTGCTGTGGGTGTGTCGATGTTCATCGGAGGCCATGTGGACCGGATCATTCTCAGCCGTCCAGCGGTAGAGGCCGGCGAAAAGCTGGGTTACCTGCCCGGTGACATGAAGGATAAAGTCGATCCCTACATGCAGCCGCTTTATGATGCGCTGAATGATTTCCTCCCGGGCAAGCAGCTGGCTAAGCTGATCGAAGAAAAGCGGATCGAAATCGCGCCTCTGGCGTTTATGCGTGGGCGGACGCTGGCGAATGCCTTTGTCGTGCTGGACGAGGCGCAAAATGCCACCACCATGCAAATGAAAATGTTCCTGACCAGACTTGGCGAAGGCAGCCGCATGGTGATCACCGGAGACCGGTCACAGGTCGATTTGCCGCGCGGTGTGCAATCGGGTTTGGCGGATGCGGAAAGACTGCTGAAGACGATCCCGAATATCAGTTTTAATTATTTCACGTCGAAAGATGTCGTGCGCCACCCGCTTGTCGCCGCCATTATTGAGGCGTATGAGGCCGACACGGGCCGCGAAACGGGGTGAAACCCAAGGTTCCGATGGGTTTTGGAGCCTTGGAGAGCCGGTATGAATCTGGATGTAACGATCGAAGACGAGCGCTGGCGGGAATTGGAGCCGCTGGCGCAACGTGCACTCATTGAAGTTCTTGATTATTGCGGTCTCAAATCGGACCTCTGCGAAATCAGCTTGTTGGGTTGTAACGATGAACGGATCGCAGTTCTGAATGCCGAATTCCGGGAAAAACTGAAGCCGACAAATGTTCTAAGCTGGCCTGCCGAAGATTTGTCCCCTGATCAGCCTGGGGGCATACCAATGTTGCCCGAGCCCGATTTCACTGGGGAAATCGCATTGGGAGACATTGCGATTTCATATGACACCTGCGCGCGTGAGGCCATCGCAGCGGGTAAATCAATAGAAGATCATGTGACTCACTTGATAATTCACGGCACGTTACATTTGTTAGGATACGATCACATTCGTGACCTCGACGCCACTTTGATGGAACGGGTTGAGATCGAAATACTTGGCAAACTGGGTATAGATAACCCATATAATGTATGACAGGGGCAGCTTTGCCCGATCATTTGGAACAGGATAATGGGCGATACAGACGGCAGTTCTAGGGCAGCGCAAGGCGCGCATTCACAGAACAGCAACACGGATAGCGATGAAAAAGGCGGGCTTTTATCCCGGATTTTCGACGCATTTTCACCTCCGGGCGATGAAGCCAGTCAGGTGAACGGGGCTAAGGTCACGGATTCACAACCGAGGGGTATGATCAACCTGCGCAGAATGCGGGTCGAAGATGTCGCGATACCCACGGCTGAGATTATCTCGGTTCCCTCGACAACACCCAAGGACGAGTTGGCGCAAATTTTTCGCGATAGTGGATTGTCGCGAATCCCTGTGTACGAGGGAACGCTCGACACGCCACTGGGCTTTGTCCACCTCAAGGATTTCGCGCTGACCCATGGATTTAATGGCAACTCGTCCGAGTTTGATTTGACGTCAATGCTAAGGACCTTGCTGTTCGTTCCGCCCTCGATGCCGATTGGTGTACTTTTAACCAAGATGCAAACTGAACGTCGTCATATGGCGCTGGTCATTGACGAATACGGTGGTGTCGACGGCCTGCTGACCATCGAAGACCTAATCGAACAGGTTGTGGGCGAAATTGCCGACGAACATGACGCCGATGAAGATCAGCTTTGGATACAAGAAAAACCCGGCTACTACGTGGTTCAAGCTCGGGTTCCGCTTGAAGATTTCGAAGCCGAAATTGGTCGTTCATTGACCAGCCACGAAGATGTGGACGAAGAAGAGATCGACACTTTGGGCGGTTTGGTCTTCATGCTATCCGGGCGCGTCCCGGCGCGTGGTGAGGTGGTATGCCACCCCGAAGGGCCTGAATTCGAAGTTCTTGACGCAGACCCACGCCGCATAAAGCGGTTGCGCGTCATGTTGCCGGATATCGCTGCATGAATCCTGCCCAGGGGTGGCCCTATTGGTTGCGGTTGCTGCTAGCGGCATCCTTGGGAATCTTGGCTGCTTGTGGGCTTGCCCCGTTGGATTTTTGGCCAGCGGCATTGGTGGCGCTGATCCTGCTTACTCCATTGTACTTGAACTCTGAAACATCCCGCCGCGCGGCTTTGCTGGGGTGGGTGTTCGCCACCGGGTATTTTGCCAATGCGCTAAACTGGATCATCGAACCATTCTTGGTTGACGCAGAACGCCATGCCTGGATGGCACCCTTTGCACTGATCTTCTTGTCAGGCGGGTTGGCATTGTTCTGGGCGCTGGCCTTTGGAGTTGCAAAACGCATCGGTGGATCGCCGATCGTGCAGGGTATGCTACTGGCTTTGACGCTCTCTCTGGCCGAGTTTGCGCGGGGTTACATACTAACAGGGTTTCCTTGGGCGGGTATTGCCCAGATCTGGGTGGATACGCCTTTTTCTCAGCTCCTGTCGCTGATAGGACCTTATGGCTTGGGCGCGCTGACGCTGATTGCGACTTTGCCACTCGGTGCAGCCATCGCCAGTGATCGGACTCCACGCGGTCTGGGGATGCCAATCTTTGTGCCTGCGGGGTGCGCTGTATTGGCTCTGGCTTACGCCGCGAACCGGCCGTCGGTTGAATACACCGGCCGTATCGTGCGGCTGATACAGCCTAATGCTCCACAGCACCAAAAGTGGGACCCGGAATATGCACCCCTGTTTTTTGCCCGCCAACTTGAATTCACGGTAGCCGAGCCCAGGCCAGATCTGATTGTCTGGCCAGAAACTTCGGTTCCGGCGTGGCTTGGCAGTGCGCAGCCCTATCTTTCAGCAATTGGTGAAGCGGCGCAGGGTACGCCTGTTTTTCTAGGTATTCAGCGTGCTGCCGGACGGCAGATCTATAACTCGATGATCTATTTGAATGGAGATGGTCAACAGGCAGGGCTCTATGACAAACACCACCTGGCCCCATTCGGAGAATATGTGCCCTTTGGTGAATTGATGGCGCGGTTTGGAATTCACGGAATGGCGGCAACCACGGGAAGTGGTTTCAGCGCTGGGCCGGGCGCTGCCCTGATGGATGCAGGAGGGCTTGGGAAAGCTCTGCCGCTGATCTGTTATGAGGCCGTATTCACACAAGATGTTCTGTCCGCGCCGGGCCGGGCAGATTTTCTGTTGCAGATCACTAACGATGCGTGGTTCGGGACTCGCTCCGGTCCGTATCAGCATCTTGCACAGGCACAGATGCGCGCTATCGAGCAGGGTCTGCCGATGTTGCGCTCGGCCAATACCGGTGTTTCTGCGATGATTGACCCTTTGGGGCGAATTACTGACGCGTTGGCGCTTGGGCAGGCCGGGTTTATCGACGCCGAATTGCCGCAGCCCCAAGCCGCGACGATATATTCCCGGATTGGGGACAAACCGGTGTTTTTCCTTCTATTAGCAGCTTGGGCGTTGCTCTGGCGTCATACCCGTAGGTTCAACGGTCAAATACCGATTGACCCTACCTGACTGCGCGCGTATTCGGTCAATTGCCCTTCACAACGGCTTCCTGACGTGATGGGAAAATCTTAGTGGAGCACATTTATGTCCCGACAGAATTACACTTTTACTTCGGAGTCCGTGTCCGAAGGACACCCTGATAAGGTCTGCGATCGTATTTCCGATGCGGTGCTAGACGCCTTCCTGCGTGAAGAGCCCGAAGCCCGCGTTGCGTGCGAAACTTTCGCTACAACGGACCGTGTGGTCATCGGTGGCGAAGTGGGACTGTCGGATCAGGACAAGCTCCACGATTACATGGCGCATATCGATGATATTGCGCGCGCCTGCATCAAAGATATCGGATACGAGCAGGACAAGTTTCACCACGAAACTGTCGAGGTGACCAACCTGCTGCACGAACAGTCGGCTCATATTGCGCAGGGCGTCGACGCCGCTGACAACAAAGACGAGGGCGCAGGCGATCAGGGTATCATGTTCGGGTACGCCACGACTGAGACCCCGGCGCTGATGCCGGCTCCGATCCAATATTCGCATGCAATCCTTCGGCGTCTGGCCGAAGTTCGCAAGAACGGTACCGAGCCCGCGCTGGGTCCGGACGCGAAATCGCAGCTGTCGGTCATCTACCGGGATGGCAATCCAGTTGGTGTCAGCTCAATCGTGCTGTCCACTCAGCATCTGGATGAGGCGCTGACCTCGGATGATATCCGCCAGATTGTCGAACCCTATATTCGCGAAACCCTGCCCGATGGCTGGCTGACCGCCGAGACCGAGTGGCATGTGAATCCCACCGGCAAGTTCGTGATCGGCGGCCCCGATGGCGACGCGGGTCTGACCGGGCGCAAGATCATCGTGGACACCTATGGTGGTGCTGCTCCGCACGGGGGCGGTGCGTTCTCTGGCAAGGACCCGACCAAGGTGGACCGCTCGGCTGCGTATGCCGCACGCTACCTGGCCAAGAACGTGGTAGCGGCAGGAATGGCGGAACGCTGCACCATTCAGTTGAGCTATGCGATTGGCGTCTCCAAACCTCTGTCGATCTATGCCGACACACACGGGACAGGCCTGATCGCTGACGCGGTTATCGAGAAGGCTGTCGGTCAAGTCATGGACCTGACACCACGCGGCATTCGCGAGCATCTGCAACTGAACAAGCCGATATATCAGCGTACTGCAGCCTATGGCCATTTCGGACGCGAACCCGATGCAGATGGCGGATTCAGCTGGGAGCGTACCGATTTGGCCGACGCTCTTAAGCAGGCTGTCTGAGCGCCGTTCACCTATTCAAAAAATACGCCGGAGGTGTGGGGGCCAGCCCCCAACCTCCACCCTTGCCTCAGGCACGAGTCAGCAGTATGGGCACGGGCATGAGCAACCAGACCCCACAGCGCCCCCGCAGGAACTTTTATGGCCGCTTCAAAGGCAAGACCTTGAAGCCCAGCCAAAAGACTTATCTGTCAGAAGATCTGGCCGCCCTGTCTCCAGGTGCGGTAGATTGGGAAACCAACCCAGAACGCACCGCTTTGGACCTAGAGGGCCTGTTCGGTGGCAAGCCTGTCTGGCTCGAAGTCGGATTTGGCGGTGGCGAGCATTTGGTGCATCAGGCGCAAAACAATCCCGGTATCGGCATTATCGGAGCAGAGCCTTACATCAATGGTGTCGCAATGTTGTTGGGCAAAATTCGTCAGGCTGGTGCCGAAAACCTTGCCGTGCACCCTGGCGATGCGCGGGATTTGTTTGATGTGCTGCCCGAGGCCAGCATCTCGCGCGCCTTTCTGCTCTACCCTGATCCGTGGCCGAAAACACGTCATCATCGGCGCAGGTTCGTGACCCCTGAACATCTGGAGCCTCTGGCGCGTGCATTGAAACCGGGGTCGATATTTCGTGTTGCCACCGATATCCCCGACTATGTGCGCCAGACTCTTGACGAGGTACCGCGTGCCGGTTTCGAGTGGCTGGCCGAGCGCCCCGCCGACTGGCGCGAGCCTTGGGATGACTGGATTTCCACCCGCTACGAACAAAAAGCCCTACGCGAGGGGCGTACCCCGCATTATCTGACCTTCCGACGCAAAGACTGATTGCCGCTGGACCAACCGGCCCCAATTCGCTAATCGGCCTGAGGACCGATAGCGAAAACAGGAGCCCCCATGTCCGGACACGGCACGCCCATCCCGATGACGTCGCATCCATGCGGCCCGCTGACCGGCACGGCAGAGGTGCCTGGCGACAAATCAATCTCGCACCGGTCCCTGATCCTCGGGGCGATGGCTGTTGGCGAAACCAGGATTTCGGGCCTGCTTGAGGGCGAGGATGTGCTGGACACGGCCAAGGCCATGCGGGCCTTCGGGGCCGAAGTTACGGATCACGGAGGCGGCGAATGGTCGGTGCACGGCGTAGGCGTAGGCGGCTTTGCGGAACCCGATCAGGTGATCGATTGCGGGAACTCGGGCACCGGTGTGCGCCTGATTATGGGAGCGATGGCAACCTCTCCGATAACGGCGACCTTTACCGGGGATGCCAGCCTGAACAAACGTCCGATGGCCCGGGTCACCGATCCTCTGGTGCTGTTTGGTACGCAATCTGTCGGTCGTAATGGTGGACGCCTGCCGATGACCATTGTCGGCGCTGCGGACCCCATCCCGGTTCGTTACGAGGTGCCTGTGCCATCGGCTCAGGTGAAATCCGCTGTTCTGCTGGCAGGGCTGAATGCCCCCGGCAAGACCGTGGTAATCGAGAAAGAGGCAACCCGTGATCATTCCGAACGGATGCTGGCCGGGTTCGGCGCAGAAATCACCGTCGAGGATACCGACGAGGGTCGAGTGATTACCCTGACCGGGCGTCCAGAATTGAAGCCGCAGGTCATTGCGGTGCCGCGTGACCCATCTAGCGCAGCGTTCCCAGTATGTGCCGCGCTGATTACCCCCGGATCGGACGTTTTGGTGCCGGGCATCGGATTGAACCCCACGCGTGCAGGTTTGTTTACAACGCTACGCGAGATGGGTGCGGATCTTACCTATGAGAACGAGCGCGAAGAGGGTGGTGAGCCCGTTGCAGATCTGCGGGCAAAATACTCGCCGAATATGAAGGGAATTTCCGTCCCGCCAGAACGCGCTGCCTCGATGATTGACGAATACCCTGTGCTGTCCGTTGTTGCCGCCAATGCAACCGGCACAATGATTATGGGCGGCGTCAAAGAGTTACGCGTCAAGGAAAGTGACCGGATCGATGCAATGGCGCGTGGCCTGCGCGCGAATGGCGTGACGGTAGACGAGGGTGACGATTGGTGGTCAGTCGAGGGCCTAGGCATTGGTGGTGTTCCCGGCGGCGGCATTTGTGAGAGTTTCCTCGATCACCGCATTGCCATGTCCTTCATGGTGATGGGTATGGGCGCGAAAAAGGCGGTTTCGGTAGATGATGGTGGTCCGATTGCAACTTCGTTCCCGATCTTTGAGCCGTTGATGACGGGTTTGGGTGCCAAGCTGCTTCGCGACAACCGGCCGGTCTGATGCTCGAGCAGCGGTATACGGTTGCGATCGACGGCCCTGCTGCGGCAGGTAAGGGCACGATCTCGAAGGCGGTAGCCGCGCATTTTGGGTTTGCCCATCTGGATACTGGATTGCTTTACCGAGCGGTTGGACGACGCATGCTGCAAGGGGAAGAGCCTGTTACGGCGGCGCAATCTCTAACCGCAGAAGAGTTGGGTCAGGATGACCTTCGTACGGCCGAGATCGCACAGGCGGCCTCAAAAGTGGCTGTCATACCCGAGGTTCGTAGCGCGCTGGTTGATTTCCAACGTGCCTTTGCGCGACGTGTCGGAGGCGCAGTTCTTGACGGTCGTGATATTGGAACCGTTATTTGTCCGAATGCCGAGGTCAAACTGTTCGTCACGGCCAGTGCCGAAGTGCGCGCGGAACGGCGATATCTGGAGCTTGCAGCCAAAGACGATGACGTCTCGCGCGAACAGGTGCTGGCAGACGTCAAAGAACGCGATGCCCGCGATGCTGAACGCAGCACTGCACCGATGAAGCCCGCAGTTGATGCTGTGCTGCTGGATACCTCGGACCTGAGTGTCGATGCTGCACTGGCCCGTGCGATCGAAGTCATCGAAATGACCCTGCCTAAAGCATAATCGCCTTCAGGCAGGGCCAATTCCTTACAGCTCGCCTACAGCGATGCTTTTGATGTTGGCCCACTGATCATCGGCGGTTTTTGCTGTCCCGGTGACGTCTTTCAGGAAAGATGCACGGGTGTCTGCGTTCAGGAACAAGAACAGCTTTCCGTCGGCAACCAGATATTGATCCGGGTCGCCGTCAAATTTCTTTCCGACCGAAACACCGAATGAGCAATATCCACCGTGTTGAGGCAAGTATGCTGCTGGGTTGGCCTCAAACGCTTCAAGGTTTGCAGCACTGGTGAAATAGTAGGACGCGCCGTCATAGGTCGCTGTATGGGCTGCAAAACCCTCGACCGGATTGCCGTCATTCACCAGGGCCACCAGATCTACACCATGTACCGCCAATGGAGCGCCAGCAGCAGAGATACCCTTTGAGACGTTTATTTCATCTGCAGCAAATGCAGGGGCAGTAAGGGCAAGTGTCATCGCAAGGGCCGTAAGGGCAAGAGATTTCATTTGGTTATTCCTTTCCATTTGGTTCCTGGCCGCAACAGTCGTCGGCCGATGGGGTGAAAATAGGAAAGGCTTTTCGGACGTGTAATCGCCGATAGAACGCAAAGTATTGCAGATCGTCCTAACCGATGCATGATGTGTGATAAGTGTTCACAGAGCTTTGTTTGGTTCGTCAGAGCTGAACGTCATATTGTCGTTTCTATATCTGTAGGAGGCGCCACATGATCCGAATAGTTCTGTTTCTGGTGTTAACAGCCACAGGCATCGCTGCTCAGGAAGCTGAAACCCCGTCTCCGATCAATGAACCCCCGATGACCTACGAACGTCTGGGTAAAATCCTGTTTGCACTGGATCCCGAAGCGCAACCCCACGGGCCTGGTTTTGAACTGACGATCTCGGAGGTGCGCGTATTTGTTGTGACGGATATCAATGCGGACCGTATGCGCGTGATGGTTCCGATCCGACCTGCAGACGGTCTGACTCAGGCCGACATGCAACGGATGATGCAGGCCAATTTCGATACGGCATTGGATGCGCGATATGCGATCGCGAACGGTAGGGTTTGGGCGGTGTTCTTGCACCCGCTTTTGTCGCTGGAAAGGGATCAATTGATTTCGGGTATCGCGCAAACTGTGAACATCGCACAAACATATGGCACCCTCTATTCCAGCGGAGGAGCACAGTTTGGCGGCGGCGACAGCGGTGAGTTGCAGCAAGAGCTGTTCAAGGAACTGTTAAAAAAGGGCGAGGAAATCTAATTTCCGACAGTACGGCCCAAAGAACGTCTTGCTAGAAGGGTTATGTTATATGATATCGTAACACAGGCTTGAAAGATGGAGTTTCTGTGTGTCTGCGCGTTACGATGTAAAACGAGGTGTGATCCCTGCCAACGCCGGTAGGGCGATCAAAGGCAATTCAGGCCGTAATTTGCGGACTCAGCTCAAACGTCGTAGGCGGCGGGGCTCGCCGATGCAGGCCTATGACGCATTACCGCAAGGCCTTAGGCAGTGGCTGGCGTCTGCCTGTTTGCCATGGAGTCCGGCCTCGGCTCTCAAAATCTGGGACCAAGCTGGGGGTTCGGCAAATCCCATGGCCGCTATTCTGCGGCTTGACGCCATTGAGCGATCCATGTTGCAGCAAGATGCGTTGATCTGGGGCACGCCGGGCAAGCAATCAAGCGCTGATCCCGCCGCATAAGCCAGCGTTTGTTGGCTTTGCACTTGCGCAAGCATTGGAATCCGCCTATACGCGCGCTGTCGATACAAGGGCGGTCAACGTCCGGATGACGTTTCTGAGCAGGGCCGGGTAACCTCGGCCCTTTGTGTTTGTTTGCTCAGGGGCGCACCGGATCACGCCTGAAGACATCATGAAACAAGACCGGCGGAGACAACCGCTCGGCCAGCAAAAACGTACTGTAAAGGAAAACAACGCCACATGGCTAACGCATCCATGGAGGAATTCGAAGCCCTCCTGAATGAAAGCTTCGAAATGGACACACCCGAAGAGGGTTCTGTTGTCAAAGGCAAGGTTCTGGCGATCGAAGCCGGCCAAGCCATCATCGACGTAGGCTACAAAATGGAAGGCCGCGTTGATCTGAAAGAATTCGCAAATCCCGGCGAAGCCCCTGAAATCGCTGTTGGTGACGAGGTCGAAGTTTACCTGCGCGCCGCAGAAAACGCCCGCGGCGAAGCCGTCATCTCGCGCGAGATGGCCCGCCGTGAAGAGGCATGGGATCGTCTGGAAAAAGCATATGCCGACGACCAGCGCGTCGAAGGTGCAATCTTTGGTCGCGTCAAAGGTGGCTTCACCGTCGATCTGGGTGGCGCAGTCGCGTTCCTGCCCGGCTCGCAGGTTGACGTTCGCCCCGTGCGCGACGCTGGCCCGCTGATGGGTCTGAAGCAACCGTTCCAGATTCTGAAAATGGACCGTCGCCGTGGCAACATCGTTGTGTCGCGCCGCGCAATCCTGGAAGAATCGCGTGCCGAACAGCGTGCCGAAGTTATCGGCAACCTGTCCGAAGGTCAGACCGTCGAGGGTGTCGTCAAGAACATCACCGAATACGGTGCATTTGTTGACCTGGGCGGCGTTGACGGCCTGCTGCACGTCACCGACATGGCATGGCGTCGTGTGAACCACCCGTCCGAGATCCTGACGATCGGCGAAACCATCAAGGTTCAGGTCATCAAGATCAACAAAGAGACCCACCGCATCAGCCTGGGCATGAAGCAGCTGCAGGAAGATCCGTGGGATCTGGTTGCTGCCAAGTACCCGCTGGGCTCGGTCCATCAGGGTCGCGTCACCAACATCACCGACTACGGCGCGTTCGTCGAACTGGAAGCTGGTGTCGAAGGTCTGGTGCACGTGTCCGAGATGTCCTGGACCAAGAAAAACGTCCACCCCGGCAAGATCGTTTCGACCAGCCAGGAAGTCGACGTCATGGTTCTGGAAATCGACGGCGCCAAGCGTCGCGTATCTCTGGGCCTGAAGCAGACTCAGCGCAACCCATGGGAAGTGTTTGCAGAAACACACCCCGAGGGCACCGAGGTCGAAGGCGAAGTCAAGAACATCACCGAATTCGGACTGTTCATTGGCCTCGAAGGCGACATCGACGGCATGGTTCACCTGTCGGACCTGTCCTGGGACGAGCGTGGCGAAGATGCGATCCAGAACTACCGCAAGGGCGACATGGTTTCGGCCGTTGTCTCGGAAGTTGATGTCGAAAAAGAGCGTATCTCGCTGTCGATCAAAGCCCTGGGCGGTGACAAGTTCGCCGAAGCCGTGGGCGGCGTGAAGCGTGGCTCGATCGTAACCGTCGAAGTGACCGCGATTGAAGATGGCGGCATCGAGGTGGAATACGAAGGCATGAAATCCTTCATCCGCCGTTCGGACCTGTCCCGTGACCGCGCCGAACAGCGCCCCGAGCGTTTCTCGGTCGGTGACAAGGTCGACGTCCGCGTCACAAACGTCGACAGCAAGACCCGCCGTCTGGGCCTGTCGATCAAGGCACGCGAAATCGCCGAAGAGAAAGAAGCCGTGGAACAGTACGGTTCTTCCGACTCTGGCGCATCGCTGGGCGATATCCTGGGTGCAGCGCTGAAGTCCGGCGACTGATTCAGGGCGAAAGCCTAACCAAGAAATTCGGCCCCGTGCGCATGCGCGAGGCCGTTTTTGTTGCGAATCAATATGTTCCAATTATCCGGGTTTTTTCCCGTCATGTTCGCTCAATAGGTGTAGAAAACGAGCTTGTGCGCTAATATTCGCGTTAGAATGTGGCAAAATAAGTCCAATCGATGCAGAGTATGCGTTCCCCCAAACCGGGTTTTTTCCTATACTGTCAAATCAGTAGGCCAGACATACCGGACGCCTGGGAGGGTATTACGCATGATCCGTTCAGAACTGATTCAAAAAATCGCCGACGAAAACCCGCATCTTTATCAGCGCGACGTCGAACGGATTGTAAATACGGTTTTTGAAGAAGTGACCGATGCAATGTCGCGCGGTGATCGCGTTGAGCTGCGCGGCTTTGGCGCTTTCTCCGTGAAAAAACGCGATGCTCGTGTAGGGCGAAATCCCCGCACCGGAGAAACCGTACAGGTCGAAGAAAAATGTGTTCCGTTTTTCAAGACCGGCAAGTTGCTAAGGGATCGGTTGAACGGTAAAGCGTAAGTCATGATGCGCTACATTCGTTATGCTTTTCTTGCTGCCTTAGGGATCATATTGGTCTCCATCTCTCTGGCCAATCGTGAACTGGTTGAACTAAAGCTGATGCCGGATGCACTGGCAGAGTTGCTTGGGTTCAACTTTTCAACCTCGCTCCCTCTGTTCTTGGTTGTCCTTGGTGGCGTTGTGGCCGGTCTGGTCATCGGCTTCCTTTGGGAGTGGCTGCGTGAGCACAAGCACCGTAAAGACGCCACTGTGAAGAAAAGCGAAGTGCGCAAGCTTGAGCGCGAGGTCAAGAAGCTCAAGAAAAAGCAGAACGATGGGCAGGATGATGTGCTCGCTCTGCTGGATGAGGCAAGCTGAGGCCGACTATGTCCGGTGAAATCAGTGTCAAAATATGCGGTCTTACCGCACCTGATCATGTGCGTGCGGCAGTTGAAGCAGGTGCACGGTATCTTGGCTTCAATTTCTTTCCTAAATCGCCGCGTTACGTATCCGCTGTGCAAGCGGCAGAGTTGATGCAATCTGTGCCTGTTGGGGTCGCTAAGGTGGCTTTGGTTGTGAATGAGTCGAACGAGGTTTTGGATCAGATTACCGAAACCGCACCGTTCGATATGTTGCAGTTGCACGGTGGCGAAAGCATCGAACGGGTCTCGGAAATCAAATCACGCTATGGGTTGCCAGTGATGAAGGTCATTGGAGTGGCTGATGCTGAAGACTTGGATGCGATTGATGCCTTTAGCGACGTCGCTGACCAGATTTTGATCGATGCCAAACCACCAAAAAATGCTGTTCTACCGGGCGGCAACGGCTTGGCGTTCGATTGGCGTCTTATGGCCGGGCGGAAGTATTGGCGCAAGCCGTGGATGCTGGCGGGTGGTTTAACTCCCGACAACGTGGCGGAGGCCATTCGTACCACAGGAGCCCGGCAAGTGGACGTCGCTTCGGGCGTTGAAAGTGCTCCGGGTATCAAGGATGAGGCCTTGATCAGCGCATTTATCGACGCCACACGGTGATCTGAACAATTGTCTGCTGCGTATCTCCGGAAAAGGGGAGGAGACAATGCTTGCGGCAATTGGCGGTGTTTCGTTAAGACGATGGTACTACGGGCCGGAACTATTCTGGCGGGCGCGTCAGGCGTTGCTTCAGGCGCGCGGCGATCCATTGTGCCTGGAAGCACAGGTCTTTTTACATCAGGGCATGTTTTTTTCACTCAGTGTTTGGGAAGACGTAGAGGCTATGCTGACATTTGCCCAATCGGGCCCGCATCGATGTGTGGTGGATGCGGCTTCGCGCTTGGCCAAGACCTATGAATTCCACCATTTTCCCTGCATTGCTGTCCCTAGCAGGGATCAGGCTTTGAAGGTCTGGGCGCAATGCGTCCAGGATCAGCAATGATGCGTTTTGCCATGGCAAATCCTGCCGCTACCACCTATGAAAGTCGCGTACGACGAGTGGAGACACCCATGGCCAACGATCTTTTTAATTCCTTCATGTCCGGCCCGGATGAGCAGGGCCGTTTCGGCATCTTCGGCGGACGGTTCGTCAGCGAAACGCTGATGCCGCTGATCCTGTCGCTGGAAGAGGAATATAACAAAGCCAAGGATGACCCTACTTTCTGGGCCGAGATGGATGATCTGTGGGCCAACTATGTGGGCCGCCCCTCGCCGCTGTATTACGCGGAACGCCTGACCGAGCATCTGGGCGGGGCCAAAATCTATCTGAAGCGCGATGAGCTGAACCACACTGGTGCGCATAAGATTAATAACGTGCTGGGCCAGATCATTCTTGCGCGCCGCATGGGTAAGACCCGGATCATCGCGGAAACCGGGGCAGGGCAGCACGGCGTAGCCACCGCTACCGTCTGTGCCAAGTTCGGCCTGAAATGCATCGTCTATATGGGCGCGCATGACGTACAGCGTCAGGCCCCGAATGTATTCCGTATGCGCCTGCTTGGGGCTGAGGTGATTCCGGTGACAAGCGGTCGGGGTACGCTGAAAGACGCGATGAACGACGCGCTGCGCGACTGGGTAACCAATGTGCGCGACACCTTCTATTGCATCGGCACAGTGGCCGGTCCGCACCCGTACCCGGCGATGGTACGCGATTTCCAGTCGATCATCGGTAAGGAAGCCAAAGAGCAGATGCACAAGGCCGAAGGTCGTCTACCCGACACCATCATCGCAGCCATTGGCGGTGGATCGAATGCGATGGGCCTGTTCTATCCGTTCCTTGATGACAAAGAGGTCAACATCATCGGTGTCGAAGCAGGCGGCAAGGGCGTGAACGAGAAGATGGAGCATTGCGCCTCGCTCACTGGTGGTCGTCCGGGCGTGCTGCATGGCAACCGCACCTATCTGCTACAGGATGATGACGGGCAAATTCTCGAAGGCTATTCCATCTCGGCGGGTCTGGATTATCCGGGGATCGGGCCTGAGCATTCCTGGCTGAACGATATCGGCCGTGCCAACTATGTCTCAATCACCGACAACGAGGCGCTGGAGGCGTTTCAGCTGTGCTGTGCGACCGAGGGCATCATCCCGGCGCTCGAGCCCAGTCATGCGCTGGCGCATGTGATGAAGATCGCACCAGATTTGCCCAAAGATCACCTGATCTGCATGAACATGTGCGGACGCGGCGACAAGGATGTGCAGACGGTTGCGAAATACCTGAACTTCGACATGTCCGACACCGAAGGCCGTACAGCAGACTGATCACCCAAAACAGGCTTTGCGCCTTTGAGGAACTGTGCCAGTTTGCTAATCATGAGCGGCGCGTCCTCAAAGGCTGAACTTAATCGGCTTGACCAAAAATACGATCAGGCAGCCCCCGGCTGGTCGGATAAGATGCGGCTGCTAGGGTATTTTGATGCCTACCTAGGATTTCTGTCGTCAGAACCGCTTGCAGACTTGGGGCGTAATGCGCTGGATATCGGGTGTGGGACGGGTGCTTTCGCCGAAGCACGCACAGTCATCCGGCCCGAAGGTAACATCGCGCTGCTCGAGCCTTCTGCCCGGATGCTGCACTTGGCGCATTCAGCTTTGCAGCGCCGCGGATTCGATGCGACGCTCATTCAATCCCGATTGGACGATTTTCAGCCGGAGGCCCGATTTGACTGCCTACTGGCCGCGCATGTTCTGGAACATTGCGCCGACCCTACTGAGGCTCTGCGCCAAATGCGCGATCTTGCCGAACCCGGGGCGACGCTCTGGCTGGTCGTGAGCAAACCGCATTGGTGCAATGCGATCATCTGGTTTCAGTGGCGGCACCGGACCTACAGGCCAGAGACGGTGGTGGAGATGTTGTCCCGCTCAGGATGGGATCTGCAAGCTGAACACAGCTTTCCGACCGGGCCTCCATCGCGCACGTCACGTGGATATCGGGCGACCGCGATCTAGGTCTCGTCTTCGGAACGCTGCGCCTGCAGGATATGCAGGGGAACGATATCCAACGCTCTCTGATGGGTGGCTTCAAGGTGGACCAAGGGTGCACAGCCCTCGTCATAGGCTTGCAAGAAGCGCGACGCACATAGGCACCAGCTATCGCCGGGTTTGAGACCTGGGAAATCGAATTCAGGTCGAGGCGTGCTCAGGTCATTGCCGACATATTTCGAGTACGCCAAAAACTCAGCGGTCATTACTGCGCAAACCGTGTGGCTGCCCTGGTCTTCCGGGCAGGTGTTGCACACGCCGTCGCGAAAGAACCCGGTCAGAGGATCGCGAGAACAAGGGGCGAGTACGCCTCCCAGAACATTGATGCTGTCTAGCTTTTGCATGGCTGCATCTTACAGGCTTTGCGCAATTTTGCGGAACATTTCGACATTCAGCTCGTTGACGCCGGGTTCGCGGAACTTTCGGTCAGCGCCAGTTGTCACGATCAAGACCCCGCGTGGCTGGTCGAAATAGATATACTGGCCATAGATGCCGCGCGCCATGAATTCACCCTCATGCGCCCCAACAGGTATCCACCACTGATAGCCATAACCGATCTCGCCGGGGTCTGTCGGGGCGCTAGGCCAAGTAGATGTGTCGATCCAATCCGCAGGTACAATCTGCCGGCCATCGCGTTCGCCACCCTGCAAAATCAACTGCCCGAACCGTGCAAAATCGCGCGTTGTGAAGTTGAGACCGCCCAAAACAAATGCAACGCCTGCGCCATCGGTGATGTAGTAACCGTCCCGCTCCAACCCCAGCGGCTCGATCACTTTCTCGGTCAGCAGCTCTGCGACGCTGCGCCCTGTCGCGCCCCGGATAACCATTCCGATTACATGGGTATCTATGGACACATATTGCCAAGTTTCGCCCGGCGCGACAAAGCTGTCCCGCAGTGAGGCCGCAAAATCATCCAGCTCACCACCCAAGGCAACCACACGCCCCATTCGGTTGATGTCAGAGTCGTAATCCAGATAATCTTCGTCGAAGGTCACGCCGCTGGCCATATTCAAGACATTGCGGATCGTCGCAGTGTCATAGGCGCTGCCCTTGAGCTCTGGGGCGTATTGTGCAACCGGGTCATCCAGCGATGAAATAGCACCCTCGGCCATCAGAATACCAAACAGGGCCGACAAATAGCTTTTTGCAACTGACCACGAAATCCTCCGGTCATCGGGTCCGGTGCCCAGATAATACTCCTCAAATCGGATCGCTCCGTCTTGCATCACAAGCAAAGAAGTTACCGCGCGATCTTCGATCCACTGGTCAGTTCCATCGGGCAGATCGAAACCGGGGCCATAAGGCAGTTCCCAGGTCGGGCCGTCACCGCGCGGCAAATCGGTGGTCAGAAACGCCTCGTTCATGTGCGAAAAATTATACACGATCTTTTCTTCTGAAAACAAAGAGTTCACGGCCATCAGGCGTTGAATCTCTTCGCGTTTCCAAAAGCCGACCACCAACGCCGCTAACGCCAGAGCCAACACAAGACGTAGCAGCCACTTAAAAGCAGATCTCATCCGAAGTCTCCCATTACACCTAACAGTGGACCCTGGTCAGTTCCATTACGCAATTACTACGTTGCGGAAGCATTACCTGAATTTGTCCAACAGCTTCTGCATGGCTGAACGCTCATCTGGAACAGATGCGGCCTCGACTCTCGTTTTAGGGGGGCTTTCAGGTTTGCCAGACTGCTTCGACGATCTTGGCGGAGCGGTTCGCAAAGCAACAGCATTCATGAACTTGCCGCTTTCGTCATCGGCAAGATAATCCGCACCATCCGAAACCCCGCGCAGGACGCTATCCAGCCAGTCTGCATCGGCTTTGGCAAAATCACTCAGAACATAGGGTGAGACCATTTCCTTACGGCCCGGATGCCCAATGCCCAGCCGCACGCGATCATAGGCCGGGCTGATATGTTCGTGGATCGACCGCAACCCGTTATGTCCCGCATGTCCGCCGCCAGCTTTCACACGTACCTTGCCCGGGGCCAAATCAAGCTCATCATGGAAGACGGTCACGTCGGTCGAATCGAGTTTGTAGAACCGCATTGCCTCGCCCACGGACTGGCCCGAACGGTTCATAAATGTCTGAGGTTTGACCAGCAGCACTTTCTGCCCGCCCAGGCGACCTTCGGCGATCTCAGCCTGAAATTTAGATTTCCACGGGCCAAAGCCATGGTCTTCGGCGATCCGCTCCAATGCCATAAACCCGATATTGTGCCGGTTACGGGCGTATTTCTGCCCGGGATTTCCTAAGCCGACAAACAGTTTCATCGCATCGTCCTTAACAGCGTAATCTCAGCGGTTGATGCCACATCTTACCGTCTCGTTTCCAGCCCAACATCTGCATAAAAAAACGGGGCTACAAACGAGCCCCGTTACACTATTCGGATATGATCCGAACTTATTCTTCAGCTTCGTCCTGGCCGATGACTTCAACTTCATCAGCTGCAACTTCGCCCTCTTCACCCTCTTCATCGTCGCTTGTCGACAGACCGGTGGGTGCCGAAACGTTGGCGATCACGAAGTCACGATCGATGGTTGGTTTGGTGCCAGCAGGCAGATCAACCGAAGAAATGGTGACAACGTCGTTGATTTCCATGCCTGTCAGATCAACGGTGATCTTCTCAGGAATGTCACCCGCGGTGCACAACAGTTCAACTTCTGGACGCACAACGGTCAGAACGCCACCCTTCTTGATGCCGGGGGCCGCTTCTTCGTTGACGAATTCAACAGGTATGAACAGCGCGATCTTTGTGGTCCGACGCAGGCGCATCAGGTCCAGGTGTGTCGGCAGGTCTTTGACAACGTCACGCTGAACGTCGCGGCAGATGACGCGAACGTCTTCGTGGCCTTCAACCTTCAGGTTCCACAGGGTCGACTTGAACCGGCCTGCTTTCAGTCGCTTGAACAGGACGTTGAACGGGATTTGGATCGGCAGCGGGTCTTTGTCGCCACCAAACACAATGCCCGGAACCATGCCGTCGCGGCGTGCTTGACGAGCGGCGCCCTTGCCTGTCCCCGTCCGTTCCAGAGCTACGAGATCAGGAATCTCTCCAGCCATGATAATTCTCCAATGTTAGGGCGGGCATCCTCCAAGGCTGTATGCCCGCGTGAAGCCGCGTCCTTAGCTTGATTCAATTGGTTTGGAAAGGGCTTTTTGTGGCCTGAGGAATTTTGCGAGGCTCTGCCTCGCGCTCCGGGTTATTTAGGGCCAGATGAAGATGGGGTCCACTTCTTCATTGGGCTGCAAATATCTCGGGGGAGACGCCCAAAGGCGGCAGGGGCAGCGCCCCCTTTTTTTGGTAAGTCGAGGATCAGGCCTGCCAGCGGCCGCCGAAGTCTTCCGGGACCAGAAGATTGTGGCGCCCCAGATCAGCCACGTTGCGCTCACCGCAAAGTGCCATCGTTGTATCGAGCTCTTTCTGGATTACCTCCAAAGCCGTCGTCACACCCTTCTGACCCATCGCACCCAGCCCATAAACAAAGGCGCGGCCTATGAAGGTTCCTTTGGCCCCAAGCGCCAGAGCCTTTAGCACGTCTTGCCCCGAACGAATGCCGCTATCCAGATGCACTTCGACATCATTGCCAACGGCATCCATGATCTCAGGCAGAACCCGGATTGAACTGAGTGCACCGTCCAGCTGTCGCCCGCCGTGATTTGATACGACGATGGCGTCCGCACCCAGCTTGGCGGCCATCTTTGCGTCTTCGGCGTCCAATATACCCTTGAGGATTACTTTGCCGCCCCACTGTTCCATCAGCTTCTCAACCTTGCCCCAGTCGAGGCTGGGATCGAACTGTTCAGCAGTCCATGTTCCCAGTGAGCGGGTATCGGTGATGCTGTCGACATGACCGACGATGTTACCGAATTCCCGGCGCTTGGCGCCCAGCATTTCGATACCCCAGGCCCATTTTGTCATCAGGTTGGCAATGGTTTTGGGGGTCAGCTTTGGAGGGGCGGAGAGGCCATTCTTCAAGTCCTTGTGTCGCTGACCGAGGATTTGCAGGTCGAGCGTGATCACCAAGGCTGAGCATTTCGCATCCTTCGCGCGCTGGATTAGTCGCCCGACGTAGTCTTGATCCTTCATTGTATAGAGTTGGAACCAGAACGGAGCGGTCGTGTTTTCAGCAACATCTTCGATCGAGTTGATTGACATCGTCGAAAGGGTGAAGGGCACGCCAAAGGCCTCGGCAGCTTTGGCCGCTTTGATCTCACCATCTGCGTGTTGCATGCCTGTGAGACCTACCGGAGCCAGTGCCACCGGCATCGACACATCCTGTCCGATCATCTGCGACGCGGTCGAGCGCCCGGTCATATCTACGGCCACCCGCTGACGCAGGCGGATGTCTTCGAAATCCGAGGTGTTCTCGCGGAATGTTTGTTCCGTCCAACTGCCGCTTTCCGCATAGTCAAAAAACATGCGTGGAACCCGGCGTTTATAGATCCATTTGAGATCTTCGATATTGGTAATTGTCGGCATGGATCTGGCTTCCGCAGGATTGGTTAAGTTTCTTTACCAATTTTTCCTTCGCCCTGCAATGGCGATCAACTGCGGTTGGTTGCCGCGTGGTTAAAAACGAAAAATACCGCAGCAAGTTGAACGCCTGCTGCAGTGAACACCGATTTGAAATAACATGAGTTATCAGGCGGTGTGCGCGCCGTCAGCAAGTGATTTGACGAAGTCCAACACCTCGGACACTGGTTTTCCAGACCCGATTTGGCTGACAATCGCGGACCCGACAACGGCGCCATCTGACACGCTGGCAATGTTGCGTGACTTCTCTGGCGTATTGATCCCGAACCCGACAATGACCGGTAAATCGGTTGCGGCTTTGATCCGTGCAACCTCGGGTCCGACATCGGTCGCCTGCGCCTCAGCAGCGCCGGTGATGCCGGTAATCGACACGTAATAAACAAAGCCAGACGTGTTCTGCAGCACGCGAGGTAGGCGGTTATCGTCGGTTGTCGGTGTTGCCAGCCTGATAAAGTTCAACCCGGCAGCCTGTGCTGGCAGGCAAAGCTCTTCGTCTTCTTCAGGTGGCAGGTCGACGACGATCAGCCCGTCAATTCCGGCAGACTTTGCATCCGTCAGAAAGGTCTCAACTCCTCGACTGTAGATCGGGTTGTAGTATCCCATCAGCACAATCGGCGTGGTATCATCGGTTTCGCGGAAAGCGCGTGCCAGATCAAGCGTGCGCTGCAACGTCATCCCGCCATCCAACGCCCGTTGACCAGCGGCCTGGATGGTGGGGCCATCCGCCATCGGGTCGGTAAAGGGCAGGCCCAGTTCGATCACATCGACGCCTGCGCCGGGCAAACCCTTTACGACCTCCAGCGACGTTTCATAGTCGGGATCCCCGGCCATGACATAAGCTACAAATGCCTTTTTACCCTGTTCTTTCAGAGCGGCGAATTTGGCGTCGATACGGGTCATCGGAAGTCCTTGCACTCGGGTTTGGACCTGATGTGCAGAAACTTTCGCTGAAAATCAATCCCGCTTGGTGGACTAGAGATCAGAACGAGTAATGATACCGCAGCAGTAGTGAGTTCACACCGGGGTTATCGCCCTGCGTACTAGCATTGGATTTGTGCGTGATGGCAACCGACAGTTTGTTCCCACTTTCAAGCGTATAACCAAGACCCAACAGGCTGCGAATCTGAAAACTGCCTCCCAAATCATTCTGATCGCTTCCTTCGCTATAGTAGCCGGGCATGACGCTGCCTTCGATAAACCATCGGTCGGCAAAGCTATATACTCCGATCAATCCGGCACCAATATGCGTGTCGCCGTCTGTATCAACCGAGAGAGCCCCACCCCATGTTGCGCTGAACCGAGTTGCCTCGTGAAACGGGCGATGCTGATACTCAAGCGAAAAAATGGCCTGATCGTCTCCGTCGCTGTGGGAGTAATCTGCGTAGCCAGCGCCGAAAATGATGGATTGTGCATGCGCAGAAGTCGCCGCCAGCGCGAAGGCCAGAATAACAAGGGGTTTCATCGTACCTACTATGTCCGTCGTTCGTTGGTATTAGTTTTATTGGGGACTGTAAGTGCAGGAATTCAATGAGGGCAAGAACACAATGTCATGCCAATTTCGTGAAGTGGCAGATCAGACTCGGAGGTGGGAGGGAGTGCTACGCCTTGCGCATTGCGCCAGACCTGCCTAGAAGCGGCGCTCGAATGGTATCAGGAGGCCGTCATGGGCTTTAAAATGGGAATCGTGGGTTTGCCGAATGTTGGCAAATCGACCCTCTTCAATGCGCTGACAAAAACTGCGGCAGCCCAGGCGGCGAATTTCCCATTCTGTACCATCGAACCCAACGTGGGTGATGTTGCTGTTCCTGATGATCGCCTGGACAAATTGGCGGCGATCGCCAGTTCTAAACAGATCATTCCAACGCGCATGACCTTTGTAGATATCGCCGGTCTGGTAAAAGGCGCATCAAAGGGCGAAGGACTTGGAAACCAATTCCTGGCAAATATCCGTGAGACCGATGCGATTGCTCATGTTCTGCGCTGTTTTGAGGATGGTGATGTGACCCATGTGGATGGTCGTGTCGATCCCGTGGCGGATGCGGACACGATCGAAACCGAGCTTATGCTGGCCGATCTGGAAAGTATTGAAAAGCGCCGTGCCAATCTGGTGCGCAAGCTGAAGGGGAACGACAAAGAGGCGCAGCAGCAGGATCGCCTGCTGGCCGAGGCACAGTTGATGCTGGAAAACGGCAAGCCCGCGCGATTGGTCGAAGTCTCGGACGAAGACGCCAAAGCCTGGAAGATGCTGCAGCTGCTGACCACCAAACCGGTGCTCTATGTCTGCAACGTGTCCGAGGAAGAAGCCGCTGAGGGCAATGAATATTCCGCCAAGGTTGCCGAGATGGCAGCTGCGCAGGGCAATGCTCATGTCATCATCAGTGCTAAGATCGAAGAAGAGATCAGCCTGCTGGAAAACGAGGAAGCGCAGATGTTCCTTGAGGAAATGGGGCTAGAAGAACCCGGCCTCGACCGCCTGATCCGCGCTGGTTACGATCTGCTCAAGCTGGAAACCTATTTCACCGTAGGCCCGAAAGAGGCCCGCGCCTGGACCATCCGCACCGGCACCGCCGCACCACAGGCGGCTGGCGTGATCCACGGCGATTTCGAGAAAGGCTTCATCCGCGCCGAGACCATCGCCTATGATGACTATATCGCCGCCAATGGGGAACAGGGCGCGAAAGAAGCGGGCAAGATGCGAGCCGAGGGTAAAGGTTACATCGTCAAGGACGGCGATGTGATGCATTTTTTGTTCAATACTTGAACAGCGGTAGCTTCACCGCTCCAATGCTAGGATGTCATTGAGCAAGCACCCGAGCCGGGACCGCTTTGAGCCCTAAGTGACCAAGCACACCGTCACACTTATGCCGAAAAACGAAATGCCAAAATAATAGTTACAAGACCGAAGAGCCCCCCGAACAATAGCCCGAAGAAATGTACAAAACCAATCAGCGCTATCCGTATGTGGGAGCGCCTTAGTGGATCGTCCTTTTTTCGGAGCCATGCCGACGCAAGCGTAAGTAAATTGAGGTTTATGAGCTGACCAGACTCCATTAGTGCTTTATATTCTGGCCTCTTTGTTTGGCGACGAAAGCACAGCGGCATCAAAACAAACAAGAAAATAATCCAAATAAGACCCACTAGATTCCTGTACTCGATTGCGTCGATAGAACAGTTCCGACAATTATCCCAAGACAAAGCGGTTCGTCGCAATAGACCTTGGGACAGTACCAAGTGCCTTGGCTGTGAAGAGTGGTTGGCACAAAATACCCGTTCCGTAACAGTAAGCAATGGCAGCTTTGTCCGCTTCTCTGACATTCAGATACCATCTCAGGAAGTTTGCCTGCTCGTAATTTGCTCTGCATACTCGCGTTAGGCTGAGATTCCAGTCAGATCTCGCGTTTCTACGCATTGAAAACCTCGCTAGAATAACTTTTTTAGCTTGCCGTTCGAGAAGACCCCAAATGATCGAAATCCGCGACCTGCAACTCCTCAGCGCCCTTGCCCGACACCGCCACTTTGCCAAAGCGGCTGAGGAGTGTGGCATTTCCCAGCCTGCGTTCTCAATGCGCATCCGTAATCTCGAGGATCGATTGGGTGTCTCTATTGTCCGGCGCGCCAATCGGTTTCAGGGCTTGACCGAAGAGGGCGAGATGATCGTTCAGCGGGCGCGACGCATTCTCGATGACACCAAGGCTTTGGAACAGCAGGTGTTGGCTGCCAAGGGCGAGATCACCGGCACGCTTATTCTGGGCGTGATCCCTACGGCGATTGCCTTCACCGGACGACTGACCAAGCGGTTGCGCGACGCCCACCCGCGTATCGTGACCCGGATCGAGACCATGTCCGCGACCGCGATCCAACACCGGTTGGACGAAGGCAGTCTGGACGCGGGTATTACCTATGGCGACAGCATCGGCACCGACTTGCGGCAGGTGCAGCCGTTGTACGAAGAAACCTACGTCCTGTTGGTTCCTTCGCATATGACCGATGAGACAGGCCCGATCCCATGGGCGCGCGTGGCCGAGTTCCCGCTTAGCCTATTGGAGCCTCAGATGCAGAACCGGCGAATTCTGGACCGGATATTTGCCGAACAGGGCTTGCACCCGGATATTGTGGCCGAGACCAGTGGGTTCACTGCCTCGATGGTTATGGCGCGCGAGGGGCTGGCTGCCACTGTGATCCCGCGCGTGTTGGTGCGGGCGCTGGGGGATTTGAAAGATACCAAAGTGCTGCCTTTGGTCGACCCGGTGGTCAGCAAGCCGATTTGTCTGGCGACCCTGACTCGCGACCCGGAATTGCCCACGGTCGGCGCATTACGTGATGTGGTGGCGTCTTTACGGTGATAATCTGTCGTTATCGTACGATTGAGATATGCGATTTGACGATATGCTAGTCTGATGAGACACGGAGCCTTAATCGGAGGGCATCATGGCACCATTAGATATCAAGCCATCAGGCGCACCCAAGGGCGTCTGGAAGTCAGGTAAAGGCAAAGGTCGGCACACGCCTAAAGGCCGTCAGTTCACGGATGAGGCGCAGGCTGAAATCACGCGTCTGTTGGGTGACCGCCCGCGTCGCCGCGACCTGTTGATCGAATTTCTGCATTTGATTCAGGACGAACACGGCCATATCAGCGCCGATCACATTGCCGCCTTGGCGGTTGAGATGCGGATCGGGCAGGCTGAGATTTATGAGACGGCCACCTTCTATGCGCATTTCGACGTGGTGAAGGAAGGCGAGACGCCTCCGCCCGCGCTGACGATCCGGGTCTGTGATTCTCTTTCGTGTGAAATGGCCGGTGCCCAGCAACTTCAAAAGGCGCTCGAAGATGGTCTTGACCCGGCAGAGGTCCGCGTTGTTCGCGCACCTTGTATGGGCCGTTGTGACACCGCGCCTGTTCTTGAGATCGGTCACAATCATATCGATCATGCGACCCCTGAAAAAGTACAGGCGGCGATTGCGGCCGAAGACACGCATGCGCATCTGCCCGACTACGAAGCCTTTGCCGCTTATGAAGCTAATGGCGGCTACGCCAAGCTGAATGAGCTCCGCGACGGCGGTGACTGGGAGAAAGTGCAGGAAGACGTTCTGTCCTCGGGCCTGCGAGGCCTGGGTGGCGCAGGTTTCCCATCCGGCAAGAAATGGGGCTTCGTTCGCATGAACGAAGGTCCGCGCTATCTGGCTGTAAACGGGGATGAGGGCGAGCCCGGCACGTTCAAAGACCGCTTCTACTTGGAGCGTACACCGCATGTCTTCCTCGAAGGTATGCTGATCGCCGCATGGGCAGTCGAGGCCGAGACGTGCTTTATCTACATGCGTGACGAATACCCGGCGGTTCTGGAAATCCTACGCCGTGAGATTGCCGCGCTGGAACAGGCCGGGATTGTTGAGCCCGGCTATATCGATCTGCGCCGCGGCGCCGGAGCTTATATCTGCGGTGAAGAATCCGCGATGATCGAATCGATCGAAGGTAAAAAGGGCCTGCCGCGTCACCGTCCTCCGTTCGTGGCGCAGGTTGGGGTCTTTAACCGCCCGACCTTGGTGCACAATGTCGAGACCCTCTATTGGGTGACCAAAGTTTGCCGTGAAGGGCCTGAATGCCTTAACAGCACCGAAAAGAATGGTCGCAAGGGTTTGCGTAGCTATTCGGTCTCGGGGCGGGTCGCGAAGCCGGGTGTTTACCTTCTGCCTGCTGGCTCGACCATTTTGGATGTGATCGAAGCTGCTGGTGGTATGGCCGAAGGGCAGACCTTCAAGGCTTATCAGCCAGGTGGTCCATCCTCGGGCCTGTTGCCCGCGTCGATGGACGATATCCCATTGGACTTCGACACGCTGCAACCGCACGGCACATTTATTGGCTCTGCCGCTGTGGTGGTTCTGTCCGATCAGGACACCGCGCGCGATGCGGCGCTGAACATGTTGCGCTTCTTCGAAGACGAAAGCTGCGGCCAGTGCACGCCCTGCCGTGCAGGCTGCGAAAAGGCGGTCAAGCTGATGCAAGCCGAAAAATGGGATCAGGACCTGCTGGAAGACCTGTGTCAGGTCATGGGCGATGCCTCGATCTGCGGTCTGGGGCAGGCGGCCCCGAACCCGATCCGCCTGGTCATGAAACATTTCGCTGACGAAATCTGAGGGAGACAGCCATGCTTGATGCAAGCCCAAACAAGACCGTCACCTTCAACCTGAATGGCGAAGATGTCACCGTGCCCGAGGGCTGGACCATCTGGGAAGCCGCCAAGGGGCAGGGGTTCACAATCCCGCACCTGTGTCACAAGCCGCAACCCGGTTACAAACCCGACGGCAATTGCCGTGCCTGCATGGTCGAGGTGGAAGGCGAGCGCACGCTGGTTGCCTCCTGCATCCGCCCGGCGGCGGACGGTATGGTCGTGAAGACCGACAGTGATCGGGCCGAGAAATCGCGCGCCATGGTCATGGAGCTGTTGGTCGCGGATCAGCCTGAGGAAGCACACGACACCTCCAGCCACTTCTGGGATATGGCCAAGCTGAACCATGTCAGCGACAGCCGTTTCCCGGCGAAAGAGGCCGAGAAAATCCCGCTGTTGGATGACAGCCACGTTGCGATGCGCGTCAATCTGGACGCTTGCATCAACTGCAACCTCTGCGTCCGGGCCTGCCGCGACGTGCAGGTCAACGACGTGATTGGTATGGCCGGACGTGGCCACACAGCGCAAGTGGTGTTCGACCAGAACGACCCGATGGGTGCTTCGACCTGTGTGGCTTGTGGTGAATGCGTGCAGGCCTGCCCGACCGGTGCCTTGATGCCCGCCACTATTCTGGATGAGAACCAGCAGGGTGACAGCAAGGATTACGACAGTGAAACCGAAAGCGTCTGCCCGTTCTGCGGCGTCGGCTGTAAGGTCTCGCTGAAGGTCAAAGACAGCAAGGTCAAATATGTCGAGGGCATCAACGGTCCCGCAAACGAAGGCCGTCTGTGCGTCAAAGGCCGCTTTGGTTTCGACTACATCCACCATCCGCATCGCCTGACCAAGCCGCTGATCCGTCGTGAAGATGCGCCTGAGAAGGGCCTGAATGTCGATCCCGGCAACCTATCAACTCATTTCCGCGAAGCGACTTGGGAAGAGGCGATGGATCTGGCCGCCACCAAGCTGAAGGCTCTGCGCGACGAAGACCCGCGCAGCGTTGCAGGCTTCGGCTCGGCCAAGTGCACCAATGAAGAAGCCTATCTGTTCCAGAAGTTCATCCGTCAGGGTTTCCGCCACAACAACGTCGACCACTGCACCCGTCTGTGCCACGCGTCGTCTGTTGCGGCCCTGATCGAAAACGTCGGCTCCGGCGCTGTTACTGCGACCTTCAACGAGATCGAAAACGCGGATGTGGCGATCATCATCGGGGCCAACCCGATCGAGAACCACCCCGTAGCCGCGACTTACTTCAAGCAGTTCACCAAACGTGGCGGCAAGCTGATCGTGATGGACCCACGCGGCGTCGGCATGCGCAAGTTTGCAGATGAGATGCTGCAATTCCGTCCGGGAGCGGATGTCTCGATGCTCAACGCGATCATGAATGTGATTGTGGAAGAGGAGCTCTATGACAGCCAGTACATCCACCGCTGGACCGAGAACTGGGAAGCCGAGAAAGAGCATCTGCGCCAGTTCACGCCCGAAGCGATGTCGCCGATCTGTGGTATTGAACCGGATCAACTGCGCCGAGTGGCGCGCACCTTTGCACAAGCCAAGGCCGGTCTGATTTTCTGGGGTATGGGTGTCAGCCAGCACATCCACGGAACCGATAATTCGCGCTGCTTGATCTCGCTGGCCTTGATGACCGGTAACGTTGGCAAGCCGGGCGCGGGTCTTCACCCGTTGCGGGGTCAGAACAATGTTCAGGGCGCCTCAGATGCGGGTCTGATCCCGATGTTCCTGCCGGATTATCAGTCAGTCACCGATGACAGCATCCGGGCCAAGTTCAACAATGTTTGGAACGATGAACGCGACTTCTCGAACGAGAAGGGCCTGACGGTCACCGAGATCATCGATCAGGCTTACGCAGGCAACATCAAGGGCATGTACATTCAGGGTGAAAACCCTGCCATGTCTGACCCGGATGTAGGCCACGCGCGTGAGGCTCTGGCCAAGCTGGAGCTGATGATCGTGCAGGATATCTTCCTGACCGAAACGGCGAACTATGCCGACATCATCCTGCCCGCCTCGGCGCTCTATGAGAAGAACGGCACCGTGTCCAACACCAACCGTCAGGTACAACGTGTGCGTCCTGCTGTGACGCCTCCGGGTGAGGCGCGCGAGGATTGGAAAATCACTGTCGAGCTTGCGCAGCGCATAGGTCTGAACTGGGAGTACACGGACGTGTCCCAGGTCTTTGCCGAGATGAAGCTGACCATGGCCTCGCTCGACAATATCACTTGGGAAAGGTTGGAGACCGAGACCATCACCTATCCCTCGCTCAGCGAAACCGATCCGGGACAGGCCATCGTGTTCGGTGACGGGTTCCCGCGCGCAGATGGTCGGGCCCGGTTCACCCCGGCCAGCGTCATTCCGCCGGATGAGGCGCCGGATGACGAGTACCCGATGATCGCCACCACGGGCCGGCAGCTGGAACACTGGCACACCGGGTCGATGACCCGCCGGGCCACTGTTTTGGACGCCGTAGAACCTGAAGCGAACTGCTCGATGAACCCGCGTACGTTGAAACTGATGGGGATTGAGCCGGGCGAGATGATCCGTCTGACTACTCGCCGCGGTTCGATTGAAATCATGGTGCGAGCCGACCGAGCGATTGCCGAGGATATGGTGTTTATACCATTCGCCTATGTCGAGGCGGCGGCGAATATCCTGACCAACTCGGCCATCGACCCATACGGCAAGATCCCTGAGTTTAAATTCTCGGCCATTCGTGTCGAAAAGATCGAAGACGCCATCGCGGCGGAATAAACTTCACGTACTCTTAGAAAGGGCGGCTCATTTGAGGTCGCCCTTTTTTGTGATCAGTAATCCCGTTCGAAGAATATACCCAACCCCGTCTCACCCCGGCCATCCACCGTACCACGCACTGTAAAGCTGTCGGTGACGTCCAGGTTCAAATTCACTTCGGTATCGCCTTCGGTATTGACGGTGAAATCGGTATAGAGGTTGTCGCTTAGATATGCGCCTGCCCCTAGGCTGCCACCGCCGCCTTCCGTTGCGCCAAGGTCTACAGTGTCAAGCCCCGTAGCCTCGCGCACGCCCTTGGTTGCATCCCCACCCGCGCCGCTGAGCTGGGCCAGTGAAGCCGCCATCTGCGCGATCACAAAAGGCGACAACTCCGAAAAACGGTTGCCGAACAGCAGCATGGCCAGTGCTTCTTCGGTCGGGCGTTCGGGGTCTGAGAACACGTCCACTTCGGGCGAATCCAGAGGACCTGCGATCTCAATGGTGGCTGTACCGTCCGAGGTGCTGGTCGAAGATTCAAACTCGATATAGGGGGTCAGGTCGCCTTGCAGTGTCACCAGACCCTTGGTCAGCGCAAGACGACGGCCCAGAATGTCGATGTTACCCCGGATCAATTCGATCTGACCCGATGGGACGACGGATGTAGTGGTTCCGCCAATCTGAATGCGCCCTCCCAATTCGGCGTTGACACCTCGGCCTCGAACAAACACGGCTTTGGGGGCAAGCAGGCCGATGTCCAATGACATGCGCGAGTTGCTTTTGGCTTTGTCTTCGGTTTCGACCAGATTGGCACGTTCCCGCGTCACAAAACCGGCACGGCTTTCGTTAATATGGTCGATTGTTGGGATTGGTGCTGCGCCAACTGCGCCTGCCGCTGCGGCAAGGTTTATGTTAGTTTCACCAAAGTTTATCTGACCGGCCAGAGCACTGTTTCCAGCCAATGCCCCGGTCAGGGCAATCTGGCCGTTCAATGTGGTCTCATACAAAAGCCTGTCTGTCAGAACGAGATTATTGAGCTTCGTGGTGATCTGAGTGTTGAAGGGCGAGGTCAGATTGATCGGGCCATTGACGGTGAAGCCTCCTCCTGCCCGCAGGCCACCCTGCAGTGCAACAGTTGCACGGCTTTGCGCGATGTTGACCGTTCCGCCGATATCGGTGATCGTTTGCCCCACATCTGGCAGCGCCATTGATGCGCCGGATGTTGAAATCGTTCCGCTGAGCGCATCCAGTGCAGGCGCCCCTTTCAGGGCTAGATCGAACCGAGCTTTACCTGCCAGGCTATTGGGTGAAATAAACGCATTGGCGATACCTATGTTGATACCGCCTTGCATCTTCAAGTCTGCCTCGCCGCTACTTTCATCAAGGGTACCCGCGACCGTAGTGTTAATCTCGGCGGGGCCGTCGGCTTTGGCGTCGATAGTCCACTTGCCTGCATCACGACGAGCATTTCCATTGGCAGACAGGGTTCCAGGGAAATCGGGGATCAGACGTTCGAGCCGATTGATCTTGGCCTCAAAATCAAAGTCGGCTGAACCATTGGTGTCAACGGTTCCCGACAAGTCGGCATAAGAGCTCTCAGGTCCTTGCAAGCGGGCGTTGCCCTCAAGGCCAGACCCGGTCGGGGCGACATTGCCATCAAGTTTTAGCGGGCCCGACAGAGTAGGCGAGACCCGACCCACATTGTCCAGCATGGCCGAGAAATTCAGGCCTCCTGCTTCACGGTCCAATCGTCCCGATGCATCTGCAGTCAGCGCTGTTCCGTTCAGATTGAACGTGCGGATGTTAAGACCTTGATCGTCGTTTGCGGCATCCACGTTTAGCGTTGTTCTGCCCTGAACAAGCGCATCAATCACGTTTATACCTGTTCCAAGATCATCCGCTCTGAGTTTGCCAATGATCTCAAAAGTCTTGCTACCTTGCGCGGCTCTGCCTGTGACATCAGCATTGATTGATCCCGTCAGGTCGCGCCCGACGAGGCCTGAGAACACTGTCAAATCCGGTGCCGTTACCTTTGCACTGCCGTCTACGGCAATGTCGCCGATAGGATCATTAATCGTAGCACCGACCTCGGCGGTCAACGCGGCGCTTTTGATTGTAGCATTTCGGACGACGACCTGATCGCCGGAATGTGCGCCGTCCAGATTGATCGATACCCGGCCTCTCAACAGCGGATCGAACTCAATCATCCCTGTTTCGATATTTGTACCGATTACGCTGGCCTGGCCGTCAAACTCCAGTGTTTGTACGGTGCCCTTGCCATCCAGCCGGGCCTGCACCGCACCGGAGAGATCACGCTTAGCGAGGCCCGAGAATACCTTCAGATCGGGGGCGTTGACGTTGGCCTGCCCATCGATCGTCATGTTGCCATCAAGGGTCGTGACCGTACCGCTGGCCTGAGCAGTCAGTGCATCACCACTGATCGAAAGCTCCCGTATGGACACGCCATCGGTTCCGCGTTTGGCATCTAACACAATGTCGGTTTCACCGGTGATCATTGGGTCGATATCGTCGCGGCCAGTAACCAAATCGAGCCCGTTTACTGTTAGCTTGCCATCAAAGCTGCGTTCCAGCGGTGAGCCTTTGCCTTCAACTTTGATCGAAGCTTCGCCACCTAGCTGCAGCTGTGCGAGGTTCGAAAACCTCGATAGGTCGGTGGCCTGCAGCAGTGCCGCGCCATCAACCTGCAACCCTGTCTCAAGCCCGCTGATCACGGCATCGGTTTCAAGGGTATAGTCGCTGCCAACCAGTTCGAAACCGGTCAGTTGTAAGGACTGGTCACTGCCATAATCGAACCGTCCATCCAGCGTGATCTGATCCCCAACGGCAGCTTTCAGCGCTGGATCAGTCAAATCGATGCCATCAAGCACGGCCTGGACGTCTCCATCCATCGATAAGCCGCTGGATTGATCCAAGGTGCCCTGCCCAGTAATTCTGGCGTGATCAATATTCAGATTGGGGGTCTCAACGTTGTCAGTTGTCAGGCTCAGATCCCAATAGTTACCGTTTTTGGAGTTGTACAAGGCCGAAATCTGCGCCGCGCCAATGGACGTGTCGCCGCCACTGACGGGCAGAACAACTTTGTCGCCTTCTGGTGGCGTGATGCGGCCTTGAAGGGCAACCAGTTGCAAAGCACCGCCCGAGGCAAGGCTCACCTCGCTTTTCAGTTCCAATGCTTCTGAGGTGATCTCAATGTCCGAGATGTCCAGCGCGCCATCGGAATGGGTGCGCCCGTCCACGAAAAGCCTCGTGTCTGTGCCAAAAAACGTGTCCATCTCTTGGGCCAGGAACGGAGTCAGGTCGCCGCCGACATCGGCAGTAAATGCAATCCCATCGGATGCAGTGCCATTCTCTTCGGCTGTCCGCAGTCGAACTTGGCCAGATACGCGAAGCTGTTGATCGCTGCTCAGCCCGATATCGGCGTTGAAATCTGATACCGGCCCCGAACCTTTTGCGGTCAGTTTTAGCGGCGGGGCATCGGGGATGGACAGGGCCGTTGCGATCAACCCGCCCGAGGCTTCGGCGACGGTGAGGTCCAGGTCGATCTGGCTGTTATCGTTCTGGAATCCGGCTTTGAGATCAATCGTATCACCCGCTCGATCCAGCCGGTCGATATCCAGCGTTGTATCCAGCGTTCCGTCCGCCAGCGAGAGGTTACCATTCACGGCAAGATCAGCCGCGACGCCGATCAATGGCTCACCCAAAGACAAGTCATCGACCCGAAGCTCGCCAATTTCAATGGAAACCGGAAGCTCGGGCAGTTGAAAGGGTTGGGTCTCAGCTGAAGGCGGCGGTGTGTCCTTAGTCGTCGTGCCCGGGGCACGGACGATGTCAATCTCTTGCGCCGACAATGTATTGACTGAGAATCGACCCCGCAGCAACGCCAGCCGGTTCCAATCCAGCTCAGCATTTTTGATGGTCAGCCAGACACCTTCGTCATCGGCGACGGTAATTTCCTGAATCGTCGCTCGTGAACTCAGCGCGCCTTCCAGACCAATCACCCGCACATTTTGATCGTCACCTGACAGGGTGTCCTGCAGGAACTGCTCGATCATGCTGCCGCCTTCGTCCTGCGCGGTCGCTGCGAAGGGTACGATGATCACTGCTGAACCCAGCAATACTGCTGAACCCAGCAATAGAGGATATATAAAGCGACGCATCAGAAGGCCTGCCCGATCCCGAGGTAGAACTGCAACCCATCGCCCGTGTCACCCTGAACTGGGACGGCTAGGTCAAAGCGCAATGGCCCGAAACCGCCCAGATCATAGCGAATACCTAGCCCGGCGCCAGAATGCTCTTCCGCGCCGCTGCCGATGAACGAGGACGTGTCGACGACGCCATAGTCATAGAAGCCGACCAACGAGATTGTGTCGGTGACTTTGCCACGAACTTCAGCTGACAGTCCCAGAAAGGACTTACCGCCGGCAACACCGTCCCCGACTGGGATGCCGAGGCTTTCATAGGGCTGACCGCGTACCGTTCCCGCGCCGCCCGAGAAGAACAGGAAATCCGGCGTCACACCGTCTGGCGGCGGGCCAAGGACTGATCCAAGTTGAACGCGCCCGGCGAGCACCAACCGGCCGCCTGTGCCTATGTCGTTATAGTAACGCCCGTCAAAAAACATCCTCAGGCCAGTGTCAGAACCAGAGAACCCGACAAAGGGCATTACCTGCGAATCCAGATAGTAGCCGCGCGTGGCGCTGACCTTGCTATCCCGTTCATCCCATTCAGACCGGAAAGGCAGGATGAAGTACCGGAACTTGCGGCCATCGCCATAGGCGTCATCCGCGTCTGACCATTGGAAACCGGCTGAGGCTTCGGCATAAAGACGGTTCGAAAAAGTGCGGCGGGCACCATAGGCAAGCGAAGCGATAGTGACGTTATAATTCTCGGTATTTCGCCGTTCCAGCAGCGCGCTCCAGAATGTATTGTCGTCTGGGCCGAGCCGGTCTGGTTGATCCAGACGCAGGCCAATGCGCCCGTCGATATCCTCGGCGCCGCCAATGTTGCGGATCGCAGCCTCGAACCTTAGCCGCTCTGCCCGCCGGAACACATTTCGATGGGTCCACGTGGCAGTTAAATCCAGCCCATCGCGCGAGGCGATCTCAGCCCCGAATGTCAGCCGACGGGGGGGGAGGTCTTCGAATGTGGCATCGAAATCCAAAGTGCCGTCCGGGTTGGGCTCATCATGTTCCTTAATAGAAACCGTGCTGAATGTGCCGGTGCGCCGCAGTCGGGTTCCAACCTTTTGTACCTGTTCTGGGGAATAAACTTCACCCGAGGGGAAGCCTGCAATTTTTTCGATCGACCGATGGCGAACGTTAGTGTCGCCTTGGATGTTCATTTTGCCGAACCGAAGCCTTGGTCCCGGTGCCAGATCAATTGTGGCATCCAGTCGTGCCTGCGCATGTCGCGCGATTACTCTTTGGTCCGACACCCCTGCCTTTGCGTGGCCCGTATCGCGCCAACCTTGGATCCCTGCGGATGCCGCTTGTTGGATTGCTCCGGTGGTGGCCGTTTTGCCTGTGGCAAATTCCTCGGGTAACAAGGTTTCTGGTGCTAATGGTTGAACGACAGCCGTGCCAAATTTGAACTTCGGCCCTGGTGTGACCAATATCGCTGCACGTCTGAACTGGGTAGGAACATTCAAAGAGTTGATATTTGCAGCTTCCTGCCCGTCCAACTTGATGCTGACAACGGGGCTGAAATACCCTTCGTCATACATAATTTGAACGATGGTGCGGTAGTCGGACAGAGCAGCCGACAGGATTTCCAGCGACGTATCCAGTCCACGCGATTCTGAGGTGAAAACCGATGAGGTCTCTTCCAGTCGGTCAATCAGATCTTTTGATGCGCCGGGAGCGGAGAGGGTGGTTTCCAGCGCGGATGCAAGATTGGGAGACAACGCCAAAAGAGCGCAAAAAAGCCAGCTCCTCAGAACGCTGCGCGGTCTGCTCCCTATCATTGTCTGGCTCCAACTGCCCCAAGTCGAAATCACTATGGCCGCGAAACAATAGAAATGCGGCTTGTTGAATTCATTTAGAGCATTTGGCGGCGCCAAGGGGAAGAACTAAACCAAACTCAGTTGCTATTATTGGCTCGACCGTGTCCCAATTTTTCACAGATCGGCATTTCGGAACCACCTAATGATCGCGTCGCGATCTTCGGGCTCCATGAAAGTGACGTTTGCAGGGGGCATTGCGTGGGTGACGCCTGATTGCAGATATATCTGCTGCGCGTTCTGCGCGATGTCGGCCTCGGTTTCCAGCAACACACCTTTGGGTGCCCACAGGATGCCTTCCCAGACAGGCTCACGCGCGTGGCACATGGAACAGCGCCCCAAAACAATATCGTGCGCTTCTTCAAAGCCATCCGCCGCCGCAAATTTCTGTTCATATGGTGTAAGCTCTTGCGCTTCGGCCTCTTCCAACGGGTCGTGCATAGAAGCGGTCGACAGCCACATGATGGCCATGAACAGCAGTGCAGTCACCAGCCAGGTCCAGGTTGGATTACCGGCGCGCGCATGGCGGGTGTTGAAATAGTGGCGAATGGTGACGCCCATCAAAAAGACCAACGCGGCGATGATCCAATTGTACTCGGTGGCAAAGGCCAGCGGGTAGTGGTTCGACAGCATCAGGAACACAACGGGCAAGGTTAGATAGTTGTTGTGGGTAGAACGCAGTTTGGCGATTTTGCCGTACTTAGGATCAGGCGTACGTCCGTTTTTGAGGTCATCCACAACAATGCGCTGGTTTGGCATAATTATGAAGAACACATTCGCCGTCATGATTGTGGCCGTGAAAGCCCCGAGATGCAGCATCATCGCACGGCCGGTGAAGATTTGGTTATAACCCCATCCCATGGCCACCAGCAGGACAAACAACAGAACCATCAGCAGCGTCGGGCGTTCACCGAGACCAGACTTGCACAGAAAATCATAGACCAGCCAGCCAATGGTCAGCGACGCGGCCGAGATCAGGATGCCCTGCCACAGCGCCAGATCAGCTTTATGCGCATCGATCAGATAAAGCTCGCCGCCAACCCAGTAGACGATCATTAATAGCGCGGCGCCGCTCAGCCAAGTCGCGTAGCTTTCCCATTTGAACCAGGTCAGGTGGTCAGGCATGCGCTCCGGCGCGACAAGATATTTCTGGATGTGATAAAAGCCACCGCCATGGACTTGCCATTCCTCGCCGTCCGCCGGGCCGGGAATATCGCGGTTCAGGCCAAGGTCCAGCGCGATGAAATAGAAGGATGATCCGATCCAGGCGATCGCAGTGATGACGTGTAGCCAGCGCACGCCAAAACCAATCCAATCCCAGAACACGGCGAAGTCGTACATTGATGAGGTCTCCGATAAGTTATCGCCACACTAGGCAAACGGGCTTTTCTTCGGTATTCCCGTATATTGTCAAACTGTATCAAAAAAAACGATAAGATGTCCTATCTCGATAACATTCGAACCTTTGTACGGGTTTATGATCTAGGCAGTATGTCAGCCGCCGGACGCGATATGCGAATCTCACCTGCGGTGACGTCAGCGCGGATTTCGCAGTTAGAAGATCACCTCGGGGTTCGTCTGTTCCAGCGAACCACACGCAACTTGACTCCAACTGAGCAAGGGCGTGCATTTTACCCCGGTGCAGTTGCAGTTCTGGATGCGGTGGATGAGGCAGAAGCGCAAGTCACACATCTGACCGAAGCGCCGCGCGGGTCGCTATTCGTCGCAGCGCCCCTGGGTGTCGGGCGCCGCCTTCTGGCACCTCATGTGCCTGATTTTCTGTCAGAATACCCTGAGATTGATGTGCGTCTAAGGCTGACAGACCGATCTGTCGACCTAACCACCGAAGGGTTGGATCTGGCCTTTTTCATCGGTCAGCCCGAAGACAGCACATTGCGCATTCGCAAGATCGCGGATTGTCAGCGCGTGCTATGCGCGGCCCCTGATTACGTGAGCCGTTGTGGGATGCCCGAATCTGGAACGGATCTGATTTCAGGCAAACATGAGTGTTTGAACCTACGCTTCCCCGGAGCGGCAGAGTTTCAGTGGATGCTGGAAACGCCTGATGGCCCGAAACGGTTCGCTGTTTCAGGCCGATATGAGTGCGACGATGGCGATGTTTTAACCGATTGGGCGTTATCGGGGCAGGGAATTGCTATGAAGCCTGTGTTCGAAGTGTCCGAACATCTGAAGGCAGGACGATTGATCCCGGTGGCGATGCAAACGCCACCGGTGCCGGTTCAAATGGCTTGCCTGTATACCCATCGCCGCCACCAAGATCCCAAGGCACGGCTGTTTATGGATTTCATGATTGATCGTATCGGCAAGGTGGTCCGCAGCGCCGAAATCTAGGTCTAGCTGCCCCGATAGGTCGAATACCCATAAGGGGATAGAAGCAGCGGCACATGGTAGTGGGCATCCGGGTCGGACATACCAAAGCGGATAGGCACCTGATCCAGAAACAGAGGATCATCGCCGTCCTGACCCGTCGCGCGGAGGTAATCGCCGGCAAAGAAAATCAGTTCATACGTGCCGGCTTTGAAGTCGTCCTGCGGTAGGATCGGACTGTTGGTGCGACCATCCGCGTTGGTCTCCATCTCGACCAGTTTGCGATGAGAATCTCCCGACACTTCGTAAAGAGAGATTTTCAACCCCTCAGCAGGGCAGCCGCGTGCCGTGTCCAGAACATGGGTCGTCAGATAGCCAGCCAAGGGTCTCTCCTATGTGTTTCTTTTGGTGTGCCACAGTCTGGGCCAAACAGCAAAATGGTTGAAATGCCGAAAGAACTGGAAACAGTGTTCGGATTGATTTGATAATCAATGTACCGTTTCTGCGGTAAAGCTGTCAAAACACCTAATCGGACTGGAAGACCCTATGCAGCCGCCTCGTTACCCCCGCGATATGATCGGATATGGAGCCAACCCGCCTGACGCCGCATGGCCCGGCGGGGCGAAACTGGCAGTACAGATCGTGCTGAACTACGAAGAGGGTGGTGAAAACTGTGTTCTGCATGGGGATGCTGCGTCTGAGGCGTTCTTGTCCGAGATAGTCGGGGCGGCGCAATGGCCGGGCCAGCGTCACTGGAACATGGAATCGATCTATGAATACGGCGCGCGGGCAGGGTTCTGGCGCCTGCATCGGTTGATGAAAGATCTGCCGATCACTGTCTACGGTGTGGCGACGGCTTTGGCGCGCTCGCCAGATCAGGTGGCCGCAATGAAATCGGCAGGGTGGGAGATTGCCAGCCACGGGCTGAAATGGGTCGAGCACAAGGACATGCCCGAGGATGAAGAGCGGGCTCAGGTTGCAGAAGCTATCCGCTTGCATACCGAAGTTGTGGGGGATCGCCCGCGTGGCTGGTACACCGGGCGCTGTTCGGACAACACTGTGCGTCTGGTCGCCGAAGAGGGTGGTTTTGCCTATGTCGCGGACACCTATGCAGACGATCTTCCATACTGGATGCAAACCGGTGGCCGGGATCAGTTAATTGTTCCGTACACGCTGGATTGCAACGATATGCGCTTTGCCACACCGCAGGGGTTCAACGCCGGGGATCAGTTCTATTCTTATCTGAAAGACAGTTTCGATGCGCTTTATGCAGAAGGCGAAGCTGGCGCACCCAAGATGCTGTCGATTGGTCTTCATTGTCGCTTGATCGGGCGTCCGGGACGCGTCATGGCGCTGAAACGGTTTCTGGATTACGCGCTCGGGTTCTCGGATGTGTGGTTTGCAACGCGATTGCAGATTGCGGAACATTGGGCTGAAACGCACCCGCCGGCTGAGCGCCCAAAACCCTCACAGATGGGCCGCGACGAATTTGTCTCCGCTTACGGAGGTAACTTCGAGCATTCCGCATGGATCGCCGAGCGTGCGTTTGGTCTGGAACTGGGCGCGGCACATGACACGGCGGGTGGATTGCACAATGCTCTGACCCGCATGTTCCGGTCCGCCTCGGACGAGGAACGGCTGGGTGTGTTAACGGCCCACCCCGATCTTGCTGGTAAACTGGCGCAGGCCAAGCGGCTGACACAGGAAAGCACGTCTGAGCAGGCTTCGGCCGGTCTCGATGCGCTGACGGATGACGAACGAGCCACCTTTACCGAATTAAATCAGCGCTACACCGAAAAATTTGGTTTTCCGTTCATTATCGCTGTTAGGGACCACAATAAGGCCTCGATCCTGGGCGCATTTGAGCGGCGGATCGAACAGGATCGCGAGACCGAGTTCGCTGAGGCATGCCGACAGGTCGAACGGATCGCCGAATTCCGTCTGCGCGATGTGCTGCCCTCATGACCCAGATTGTCGCTGAAACGATCTCGGCAGCAGCGTTCGCGCCATTTGGCGATCTGATTGATATCTCAGGTGAGCCTGACAAGATGATCAATCAGGGCCAATGCGGCCGTTATCACGACCGGGCTGGGCTGGATTTCGGTAACGCGCGTGCCGGTATTAGCCTGTTTAACGCCAACCCGCGCGAATTGCCTTACCGGCTGGAAATGGTCGAGCGTCATCCCGATGGCAGCCAGGCCTTTATTCCGATGACTCACCAGCCTTTTCTGGTGATCGTCGCACCGGATGAGGGCGGAAAACCCGGGCAACCAAGGGCTTTCATCACGCTCCCCGGACAAGCTGTGAACTATCACCGAGGCACTTGGCACGGGGTTCTAACTCCTCTGCACGGGCCCGGCCTGTTCGCGGTCGTCGATAGGATCGGGGACGGTCCAAATCTAGAAGAATACTGGTTCAGCACTCCGTACGAGGTGGTCGACCGCTGAATCCAAATACGAAGCCGCCAAAGAAGCGGTAAGAACCCCATTGGATCTTAGGGAGGACAATGAGATCATGGCCGAAACTTCGATAGGGACCCCCGAACAACTTCGGGACCCGAACTATACGCCCGCCTTACACAAGGCGATACCGCTGGGCATTCAGCATGTGCTGGCGATGTTTGTTTCAAACGTCACACCGGCCATCATCGTGGCCGGAGCCGCCGGGTTTGGATTTGGATCCAATTCCCCTGATTTTCCTGAGCTGCTCTACCTGATCCAAATGTCGATGCTGTTCGCGGGTCTGGCAACCTTGTTGCAGACTGTGACGCTGGGCCCAGTTGGCGCGGCACTGCCGATTGTTCAGGGAACAAGCTTTGCCTTTCTGCCCATCATGATCCCGCTTGTCGCTGGTAAGGGTGTGGATGCTTTGGCAGCACTGTTCGGTGGTGTCCTGATCGGTGGTCTTTTTCACGCCTTTCTAGGCCTGTTCATTGGCAAGATACGTTTTGCGCTTCCGCCGCTGGTGACCGGGCTTGTCGTGACAATGATCGGTTTGGCGCTGGTCAAGGTTGGCATTCAATATTCTGCTGGTGGCGTGCCTGCGATTGGTACTCCGGAATACGGATCGCTGCTCAACTGGTCGGCGGCGTTGGTCGTTGTTGTCGTGACGCTGGGCCTCAAGTTCTTTGCGCGTGGTATGCTGTCGGTGTCTGCCGTACTCGTCGGATTGGCGGTTGGCTACGTCTATGCCCTAATGGTCGGTATGGTGACGTTCGAAGCCATCGGCAACAGCTGGTCGCGGGCCTCTGCATTCGCACTGCCAGTCCCGTTCAAATATGGCTTTGAGTTCTCATTGGCGGCCATTATCGGATTCTGTCTGATGTCTTTCGTCTCGGCCATTGAGACCGTCGGTGACGTATCGGGGATCACCAAGGGTGGTGCAGGTCGCGAGGCGACAGACAAAGAAATCGAAGGTGCAACATATGCCGATGGTTTTGGAACTGCACTCGCCGGTATTTTCGGCGGGTTTCCGAATACATCGTTCAGCCAGAATGTCGGCTTGATCGCAATGACAGGCGTCATGAGCCGTCATGTTGTGACCTGCGGGGCCTTGTTCCTGATCCTGTGTGGTCTCGTGCCGAAGGTCGGAGCGATCATTCGCACAGTACCCATCGAAGTGCTGGGTGGCGGCGTGATCGTCATGTTCGGCATGGTGGTTGCGGCAGGCATCTCGATGCTGTCGGACGTGGATTGGAATCGCCGCAACATGGTGATCTTTGCGATCTCACTGTCGATTGGTCTTGGGTTGCAGCTGGAACCTGGTGCGGTCCAGCACCTGCCGGATACGCTCCGCATTCTGATGACAAGCGGCCTGCTGCCAGCGGCTCTGATCGCCATCGTGCTGAACCTGGTCCTGCCTGAAGAGCTGGCAGAAGAATCGACCGAGGAAGTTTCTGGCGGAATGGCCGGTCACGGCTCTGGCAGCCTGCCTCACGAATGAGGCCTATGAGCAATCCCGCAGCGCGGCTCAGCGCTGCGGGTCACCCCGCTTCGGCCATCAAGCGTGCGACATCCAGCATGCGGGCCGAAAACCCCCATTCATTGTCATACCAACCAAAGACCCTGATTTGGTTCTCTCCGATCATACGCGTCTCGGGCCCGGCCAAAACGAGTGATTCAGGACGGGAGCGCAAATCAGATGATACCAAGGGCAGATCGGTCCAGCCCAGTACGGCAGAAGCTGCGACCGCGTTGCGAAACGCTTGGTCGAACTGATCCGCGCTCTTGCCCCGTTCAAGGGTGGCGACAAGATCGACAGCAGATACGCTGGCCGTGGGAACACGCACCGCAGCCCCCGAAATGCGACCGGCAAGATTTGGCAGCACAACATCGATCAGATGTGTGGCGCTTGAGGTCGTGGGCACCATCGACAATGCTCCGGCGCGCGAACGGGCCAGATCCCCACGCGGCGCATCAACCATGGGCTGGCTGTTAGTATAACAGTGAATCGTGGTCATGTGGCCAGAGACAAGCCCGCCGATTTCATCGATCAGCTTGACCAGTGGGGCCAGCCCGTTGGTGGTACATGACGCATTCGACACGATCCGTGCGTTGCCCATTTGATCTTCGTTTGCACCCAGTACAACCGTGACCTCGGCAGCAGGTGAGGGGCCGGAAATCAGCACTTTGCCCGCCCCGGCAGTCAATCCCCGGCTGGCAACATCCGATGTGCGCGCGATGCCGGTGCAATCCAGCATCACATCGACGCCGGACAGATCGACCTTTGCCAAATCTGCGCTGTGGGACATTGGAACAATCCGGCCATCGATGTTCAATGCTCCACCTTCGGCTGCCACCGAACCTGGATAAGGTCCGAAAGTGCTGTCGTACTTGAACAGATATGCGCAGGTTTCGAGCGGTGCGATATCGTTGATCAGCACCAGCTCGATATCCGAATTCTGCGACGGGCCTAGGACCTGTCGCAGGATGGTGCGGCCGATACGGCCGAATCCGTTGATCGCAAGTTTCATGCGCAAGCTATGGCAGGCAGATCATGCGATCTCAATCAAAGTATTGTACCAATTTCAGTTGCAGCTGACCTGTGAAAAGAACTGGCCCGAGATGTTCTGATACATGCTGGAATAGATCGCCTTGCATCCGGTCGCCTGCTGTATCGCAGCCATCGCCTGAATGGTGCGCAGACGTGGCGGGGGGCCAAAGGGGTTCAGATTGTTGTTGTCCCGCGTGGCCCGATAGACCACAGGCGCGTCCGAGACCTGCGTCACCGCCCAGGTACGGCTCATGACGAAAACGGACTTGGTTTCTTCCTTGGCTGCGACCGGCTCGGCGTTGAACGCCGAAAGGCCAAGGGTGGCAACCAGTGCAATCATCGTACCGCGCAGTAACATTGAACAATCTCCAGTGCTGAAAACTTACGTAATTTCATCAGATTCCAGCGATTCTGTGAACCCCTATACCGGACATTGACGCTATGGTCGTCTATCGCGAGGGAACCGACAGAGGCATATGCCGATTTACATCTTTATATAGCAGATATCGGAACCGACCCGGACCACCCGCATAACAGGCTTGGGGGCAGAAAGCGCGCAGCCACATATAATCTCCGGCCTCGACCTCGACCCAATCCTGATTGAGTCGATAAACCGCCTTGCCCTCCAGCACATAAAGGCCGTGTTCCATCACATGGGTTTCTGCAAATGGGATTACGCCACCGGGCTCGAAATTGACGATGTTGACATGCATGTCATGCCGCAGGTCATGCGGATCGGTAAAACGCGTGGTAGACCAACGCCCTTCGGTGCCGGGCATTTCGACGGGCGTCACTTCGCATTCGTTGGTGATGATCGGATCAGGGGCTGGCAGACCGGGCACGGCCTGATAGGCTTTGCGAACCCAATGGAACCGGGCAACGGAATCGGCGCGATTGTGCAGGGCCCAGTCACTTCCGGGCGGGATATAAGCATATCCTCCGGTCTCAAGTACGTGCTCCGCTTGGTTCAACGTCAGGGTTACAGAGCCTTCGACTACAAAAATCACACCTTGTGCGTTTGGGTCTGTTTCCGGAGTATCACTGCCGCCACTGGGCTGAACCTCCATGATGTATTGCGAGAATGTCTCTGCAAACCCACTCAGAGGCCGCGAAAGAACCCACAGGCGTGTCCCTTCCCAGAAAGGAAGAAAGCTGGTGACGATGTCGCGCATCGTGCCTTTCGGGATCACCGCATAGGCGTCGGTGAACATGGCGCGGTCAGTCAATAACTGCTCTTGCCCCGGGTGACCGCCTGTAGGTGCATAGTATTTTGGATGTGTCATCAAGTGCCTCTGGTTCGTCTTGGGGTAATATGAGGCGAACGGGCGGAGGGACCTAGCACCCGCCTTGCAATAGGTTTGTTCGGGATAATTTGAAGGTGACCAAGTTGGGCTTGGCCACACACCCACAGAGGTATATCTATGAGCGTGAAAGTTGTTCAGATCGGCGAGGCCCCATAATGAAAGCCTTCTTTTATTCAGCGCTCGTTACCGTTCTATTACTGGGTTCGAGTGGAATCGCTCAGGCCAAATCGATTTCCCGAATCATCGCGGAAATGGGGTTGAGCCCTGCGGATTTCCAAGTGCTAAGCGCCACCTCGAATGCGTTGTTGTCCTCAGGCTCGCCCTCGGTTGGGCAAGAGAGGGCATGGCTTAATCAGGATACGGGCTCAAAAGGGACGATCCGAGTTCTCAGCGTTCAGGATAATTGTGTAATACTCCAGCATATTGTGCAGCCCGAAGGCGCGGAACAGGCTCGGGATATCAGAACACGCCGTTGCAGAACTGCCGATGGTAACTGGATACTGGCACCTTAAAGGCTGTCGCTGGGTCGGCGTCTGACCTCATGTATCTACGCCCAATCCAATCGAACGTTTCTGCCGCGACCTCAGGCACCTCACTGTGATGCAGTGTATGGTATCGTTTTATCTGAATGACGTTCCGTCACCCAACTGGACAGTGTCATAGGTGCTGAGCCATCCTCGGACCCAAGCGTCGGGTGCGCGCGGTGCTGTAGAGAGGACTATACATGACCATGACATTCGGACTGCGCGATGAAAATCGCGCCTTGTTGCAACGTGTTGCTGATATGATCCGGGATGAGGTCATGCCGCTTGAACAGGAGTATCATGCGGAGATCAACAAAGGCGATCGCTGGCAATACACCGAGCGTCAGGCCGAAATCCTCGAAGGTCTAAAGGACAAGGCCAAAGCGGCAGGGCTGTGGAACTTTTGGCTGACGGACAGTGATAAGGGCTTTGGCCTCAGTACAGTTGAGTACGCCTATTTTGCCGAAGAAATGGGTAAGACCCCTTTGGGGGCTGAAGTATTTAACTGCTCAGCACCTGATACCGGGAATATGGAGGTCTTTGAGCGCTACGGCTCGGACGCGATGAAGGAACAGTGGCTGAAGCCGTTGCTCGATGGCCAGATCAGGTCGGCCTATCTGATGACCGAACCGGATGTGGCGTCGTCGGATGCCACGAATATCTCGATGTCCTGTGTGCGGGACGGTGCTGACTACATTCTGAATGGTGAGAAATGGTGGTCTTCCGGGGCAGGTGATCCGCGCTGCAAGGTCTATATCGTGATGGTCAAAACGGGCAGAGATGATCTGCAGAAACACCAGCGCCAGTCGATGATCGTGGTGCCAGCAGGCACGCCTGGCATCGAGGTATTGCGGCCGATGGAAGTCTACGGCCACGACGATGCACCTCATGGTCACATGCATATCCGTTTCACAGATGTCCGGGTTCCAGCCGAGAACATCCTGCTGGGCGAAGGGCGCGGGTTCGAGATCGCGCAGGGTCGTCTGGGGCCGGGTCGCATTCATCATTGCATGCGCGCCATCGGTCAGGCCGAAGCCGCATTGGAACAGATGTGCAAGCGGTCACTGCAACGCCAAGCATTCGGGAAGAAGCTGGCGCAACTGGGCGCCAATTACGACATCATTGCCGAATGTCGGATGGAGATCGAAATGGCCCGACTGCTCTGCCTAAAGGCGGCATGGTACATGGATCAGGGCGATGCGCGGGCGGCGGCCCCTTGGATCAGCCAGATTAAGGTCGTGGCGCCCAAAGTAGCGCTGAAGGTGATCGACGAAGCTGTGCAGATGTTTGGCGCGCAAGGGATCAGCCAGGATACACCTTTGGCCAACGCGTGGACCCATATACGCACCTTGCGTCTGGCGGATGGGCCAGACGCGGTGCATCGTCGCCAGGTCGCGCGCGCCGAATTAAAGAAATACACGCAAGAAAAAGTCTGAGGCAGAAGCAACCGCGATGATATCGGATGTGTTGGGGCAGGCGTATTTTCATCAGAATACGCAAGGTGAGTTTGTCGGCAATGATCCCGCGCGCGGGCCCTGGTCAGCAGATCACTGTCATGCGGGGCCGGTCAGTGGCCTGATTGTGCGAGCGGCCGAGACCGAGGTCGGACCAGATAAGATGTTGACCCGTCTCACGGTCAATTTGCTGCGCCCGCTGCCTTTGGCCGGTTTGCGGGTCGCGGCGGAGACCACGCGCCACACAAAAACGCTGGCGACCACACGCGTCACCGTTCATGATCTAGATGATACGCTTTGTGCAACCGCAACCACCATGCATGTGGTGCGCAGGGACCTTGGGTCTGTTCCCAATGTCGACCTGCCCGCACCGCGATTGGAAGATGTCGTCGATGGCCCATTTCCAATCGGTGAAATGCGGCATGATCTGCCTGGTTTTGCCCATCACTCAGAAATTGGCTATCCAGCCGGCGGCAATCAGGGCGCTGGTCCCAAAATCGTGTGGATGCGCACGCCCACCTTGGTTGATGGCGAAGATCCCTCGCCGATACAGGCGCTCTGCCCGCTCGCGGATTGTGGTAATGGCATATCATGGAATGCGCCCACGACCGAGATGGGATTCATGAACACCGATCTGACGATACAAGTCCATCGAGAGCCCACCTCAGACTGGCTGGCCTCCGATTCGATTTCGCACTGGCAGCCGTCGGGGATTGGTATGTCGCAGTCGGTTTTGTTTGACACGCAGGGACCTGTGGGAACGGCGCTACAGACTCTGGTTCTGTTTCCGCCCAATTAACTCGGCTGGATTCTGCGATACTCTGGGGAACCGGATTGCCGATGCCTGCCCCGCACCCTATCTTTGCGCTATGCGTTGGATTGCGACCCTTCTAACCTGCTGCCTGCCATTTCCGGTTTTGGCCCACCCGCACGTCTTTATCGACACGGGACTGGAGTTCGTCGTCGATGAGGCAGGCAACCTGACCCATGTGCGTGTGACCTGGGCCTATGATGAATTCTATTCGCTGCTGGTGCTGGAAGACATGAGATTGGATCAGGACGGCGATGGCGTGCTGACCGAAGCGGAAGAAAAATTTCTAAGCGGCTTCGATGCGCAATGGGTCGAAGGGTACAATGGCGATTTGGTCATTCGTATGGGCGAGACCGTGATCCCCCTGTCTGGCCCGTTAGAGCCACAAGCGACGACTGAAGATGCACGTATCGTGACCACGCATTTGCGCTCGGTGGAAGGCGCGCCCGTTCCGGCAAGTGACCTGTCGATCAAAGCCTTTGATGAGAGCTTTTACACCGCCTACGAGGTGACCCGGCCTGTGACGGTTTCGGGTCCTGTCATCTGTCAGATTGATCGGAGCGATCCAGACATTGACGCAGAACTGGCGCAGATGCAGGCGTTTTTACGGACACTCGATGCCGACTATGACCTCGAGGAGAATGACATCCCCCTGGTTGGTGAGAAATTCGCAACTGAGATCAGACTTTCATGTCCAAATACCTGATCGTTCCCGTCGTCATCGCTTGCGGGTTGCTCCTTTGGTTCTGGGGCAGCGGTGGCTTTGACCATCTGGCTGCATGGGCGGCTGGTGAGCAGCGGGAGTTCCAGAACCAGATCGCCCGCGCCTTGCGTGCGGCCCGGGCCGAGCAGCCCGAAGCTATCGCGACGCTACTAACTGTCTGTTTCGCATATGGTTTTTTCCACGCCATTGGACCAGGTCATGGCAAGGTTTTAATCGGAGGGTACGGGTTGGGCCGTCGTGTCGCGTTTTGGCGACTATCCGCGATCAGTGTTATGTCTAGTCTGGGTCAAGCAGTCACGGCAATCGTGTTGGTATATGCCGGTGTGCTCGTGTTCCAGATGTCGCGCGAGTCGTTGGTAGGCACGACCGAACAGGTCATGGCGCCGATCAGCTATGGCATGATTGCGGTAATCGGCTTGTGGTTGGTCTTTCGCGCGCTGCGCAGCTTTGTACGGCATCGCAAAAGCCAGACATCGCATACGCACGACCACCATCACCATGCGCATGATCATGACCACCATCATCACGACCATGAGGTTTGCGCTGACTGCGGCCACCGCCACGGCCCGACTGCCGATGAGGTCGCTCAGGTCGGCAGCCTGCGCGAGGCAATGGTTTTGGTCGCAGGCATCGCTGCACGACCCTGTACCGGGGCGTTGTTTGTGCTGATTCTGACTTGGCAGATGGGTATCGCGATGGTTGGCATCGCGGGCGCGTTCGCTATGGCGCTGGGCACTGCAACGGTGACGACTCTGGTCGGATGGACGTCCTTCGGGCTGCGCGGCGGGTTGCTTGCCTCAGCCTCGGCCACGCGCTTTGCATCAGTGCTGGCCCCTACAATCGAACTGGTTGCAGGACTAATAATCGCTGTGATTGCAAGCGGGCTGCTGCTGCGGACTTTGTAACCTTAGTCGAAAACTGGCTCCGGATATCCGACCCTTGCCAAATACAGCCCTTGCGGGGGGCAAACTGGGCCGCAAGCCGAGCGATCAACTGCCACTAGCGCTTCGCGCACGTCCTCGGGCGTCCACGCTCCGGCCCCCACGCGCTCTAACGTTCCAACAAAGCTACGTACCTGATTGTGCAGGAAAGACCGCGCGCGTACGTGGAAGTGTATTTCGAGACCCGAGAAGCCCTGAACTTGCTCGACCCGCAATTCATCCAGCGTTTTAACAGGGCTGGCGGCCTGGCAGATGGAGGATCGGAAGGTGGTGAAATCATGACGCCCGATCAGCATATCCGCCCCGGCCTGCATCGCCGCGACATCCAGAATATGATTAATCTGCCAGACCTGCCCATGATCATGGGTCGCAGGTGCGCGGCGCATCAGGATGCGGAACAGATATTGCCGCTCAAGCGCCGAGAACCGCGCGTGCCAGTCATCATCCACCTGTGCGGCTTTCACGATGGCGACAGGCTGCGGCTTGAGGTGATAATTCAACGCCTCGGACAGGCGGAACGGGTCCCAGTCCTTGGTCAAATCGCAATGAGCCACTTGCCCCAGCGCATGCACACCCGCATCGGTGCGGCCTGCGGCGGCGATGGTATGCTCTCCGGGTTCGATCCGCGACAGAGCCAGTTCGATCGCACCCTGAACAGACGGCAGCTCTTTCTGCCGCTGCCATCCGGCGAACGGTTCCCCTTGGTATTCGACTTTCAACGCGTATCTGGGCATGGGGCGCTGGTATCGCGCCTTGGTCGGTCGGGCAAGGGGGCGAAAGCTCTGGCAAGTGCGGTAACCGCTACCTATCTTGGCACAAACGATAATTGCGGGGCGACGGCTTGGTCATCTCATCATTGGCAGACAGTTTGGTACGCAGCGTCGAATCCGTCGGCGACCGCGTGTCCGAAACGTTCTTTGAGCCGGTCATACGGCTGGGCGTCACGGGATTGGCGCGGTCTGGTAAAACTGTATTTATCACATCGCTGGTGGCCAACCTCCTGGACCGCGGCCGTATGACCGGCCTTGTGGCGCAGCAAGAAGGGCGTATCACCGCCAGCTATCTGCAGCCGCAACCCGACGATACCGTGCCCCGATTCGATTTCGAATCCCATCTGTCCGCGCTCACCGGACCTGCGCCGCACTGGCCGGACAGCACACGGGCGGTGTCTGAACTGCGCCTGTCATTCAAAGTGCAACCAGCAGGTTTGCTGTCGGGGCTGCAGGGACCGCGAACATTGCATCTGGACATCGTGGATTATCCCGGTGAATGGCTGCTGGATCTGGCCCTGCTGGATAAATCCTACGAAGATTGGTCGCGGGGAACGCTGGAGCACATATCCAACCGTCCACAAGCAGAGGCGTTTCTGGCCAAGGCCAAAGCGGCCGATCCAAACGCGCCGCATGATGAGCCGCAGGCGCAGGACTTTGCTCGCAGCTTCACAGACTATCTAAATGCCGCGCGTGAGGCCGGGTTCTACGACTGCACTCCCGGTCGGTTCCTTTTGCCGGGAGATCTCGCAGGCTCTCCAGTGCTGACCTTCGCGCCTTTGCCGGTGTCTGAAGCATCACGCCGAAGGTCGCTGCACCGCGAGATGGAACGGCGCTACGAGGCTTATAAATCGCGGGTGGTCAAACCCTTCTTCCGCGATCACTTTGCCCGGATCGATCGGCAGATCGTACTGGTTGATGCACTGGGCGCGATCCACAAAGGCCCGCAAGCGGTTGAAGATATGCGCCGCGCCATGGCCGATATCCTGTCGGCCTTCCGCCCCGGTCGCAATGCGTGGCTGAACAGGCTGCTGCTTGGCAAGCGGGTCGAGCGTATCCTGTTTGCGGCCACTAAGGCGGATCACCTGCATCATTCGCAGCACCCACATCTGACAGCGATTATCGAGGCCCTGACCCGTGAAGCGCGCGATCGCGCCAGCTTTGCGGGTGCTGAGACGGCGGCCTTATCGTTGGCTTCGCTTCGAACCACGACGGAAGAGATGCGCAGCCATAACGGCGTTGAACTCCCTTGCGTGCGCGGCACACTACTGGATAGCGGCAAGCAGGCGGCGTTCTATCCCGGTGATCTGCCAGAAGACCCGGCCCATCTGCTTGGCCCTGCGCGCAACGGGGCCGAAGGATGGCTGGGCGAGGATTATGGCTATATGGCCTTCGCGCCGGCGCATCTGACCCTGAATCCCGGAGACGGTCCGCCGCATATTCGGTTGGACCGGGCCGCGCAGTTTCTAATTGGAGACAGGTTGTGAACGTGATCCTCCGCCCCGCGCGCAGTACAGATGCCGGAAAGACGGGCGCTATTCTGCACGGTTTCGCACGGGAAAACAACTGGATGCCAGAGCTGCATTCCGAAGCTGAAACCATTGCATTTTGCGGTCGCATGATCGATTTGGGCTGGGTCACTGTCGCCGAGGTGCTAGGCCAGGTCGCCGGATTTCTGGCGTTGGACGGGGAAGAAGTGCAGTCGCTCTATTTGACAGCACCGGCGCGTGGGCAGGGGATCGGACAGCAATTGCTTGATCTTGCGAAGACGCAGCGCCCCAATCTCAATCTATATGCGTTTCAGGCCAATCACCGCGCCTGCCGGTTCTACGAACGCAACGGGTTTGTCGAGGTCGCGCGCAGCGACGGGTCCGAGAATGACGAAAACCTGCCAGATATCAAATATGTCTGGACACGTGAGGAGGAGGTCGATGTCTAAGGGCCCCGTGCTGATTGATCTGGAAGACGACACCCCGGCAGCCGATGTTTCAACTGCACCTCCCGTACCTGATATTGCACCTCCTCAGGGGCAGGCGATGCAGGCCGCCGTTCGGTTTGCAGCCCGAAAACCATCGGCCTTGGCGCGCTGGTTTTGGGGTTTGGCGCTTGCAGTCGTAGGCGCGGTGGTCTCGGTTGCGGCGTGGGATTTTGCCATGTCGCTGCTGGAACGCGCCCCAATTCTGGGGTGGATCGTCACGGGCCTGATCGCCGCGCTTTTGCTGGTCGTGCTGGTTATCGCACTACGTGAACTGGCCGCGATTAGTCGCCTTTCTCGCGTGGACGGGTTACGCCGCGCTGCCGATGCTGCGTTAGCAGACGAGGACTTGTCGCAAGCCCGCGCCGTCACCACACGGCTGATTGCATTCTACAAGGGGCGTGATGAAACCCGCTGGGGCAGCGATCGTCTGAACGAACGCATGGGCGAGCTATTCGATGCCTCAACCCTGCTTAGCTTGGCCGAAGATGAATTGCTGGCCCCGCTGGACGCCGCCGCCAGTCGCGAGGTCGAGGCCGCAGCCCGGCAGGTCGCTACCGTGACCGCACTGGTGCCACTTGCGCTGGCTGACGTCGCAACGGCGTTGGCAAGTTCATTGCGGATGATCCGACGCATCGCCGAGATTTACGGCGGTCGGGCGGGCTTTCTTGGCAGTTGGCGCCTGACCCGTGCTGTGTTTGTGCATTTGGTTGCGACCGGTGCCGTAGCTGTAGGGGATGATTTACTGGAGCCGATCCTGGGCGGCTCAGTCCTCAGCAAACTGTCGCGCCGGTTCGGTGAGGGCTTGGTCAATGGTGCGTTAACAGCACGCGTTGGCGTCGCCGCGATGGAGGTGTGCCGACCTCTGCCCTTCTCAAAACGCCACAAACCTTCGACGCGGGGCATGATCAAACGCGCACTTAGTGGGCTGTTTTCCAAGAGTTGATCTGGCGCAAGGCCACAATAGCATGGATCCGTCATAAAAAAGTCGGAGCAAGCCATGACCGATCACGGCCACAGCCAGCAAGAGATTATCGAACGGATCCATGCCCCGCCTGGACGTGGTGTGTTGCGTGATGTGGTCTATGGCGGCATCGATGGATCGGTCACCACGTTCGCCATCGTCGCCGGTGTCGCGGGGGCGGGGCTATCGCCATTTGTCATCGTAGCGCTCGGGTTGGCCAATGTGCTGGCGGATGGGTTCTCGATGGCGGCAGGCAACTATTCTGGCACCAAGGCTGAGATCGACAACATCCATCGCATCCGCGCCATCGAGGAACAGCATATCAGGCTTTATCCGGACGGAGAGCGAAAGGAAGTACGCGAAATCCTTACGCAAAAAGGTCTGTCGGGCCGCGTGTTGGACGAGGCCACGGATGAGATCACCTCAAACCACGACAATTGGATTAACCTGATGATCGAGGGCGAATACGGGTTAGGCAGCGTCGACCCGCACCCGATGAAAGCCGCAATGGCGACGTTCTTTGCCTTTCTGGTCGCGGGTATGATTCCACTGCTGCCATTCCTTTTCTCGATTGAAGGTGCGTTTACCGTTTCGGCCTGGATGACGGCAGGTGTATTCTTTGCCATCGGAGCCATGAAAAGCCGCTGGTCCCTTGCGCCTTGGTGGCGATCCGGAGCCGAAACACTTCTGATCGGTGGTCTGGCCGCTGCGATCGCATTCTTGGTCGGTTCCCTGTTCCATCCCTGATCGGTGCTGTTGTCGCAGACAGCTCAATCAAGCTGGTCGCAGGCGTTTGATCCGTCAGGGTGACGAAAACACGTGTGGGTCATCCTGTGGCAGCAAAGTTGAATGAAAAAACAGTATTGGTGCTGGGCGCCTATGGTTTCATCGGCGCGGCTGTTGTTCGGGCGCTGCATGCGGATGGTCTCGCGGTCAAGGGCCTTATACGCAGCCGAAAGACAGCGGGACGTGTCTAGCCCGAGGTTGATCTGGTGTCGGGCGACCTGCGAGATTTTAGATCAGCCGGGGACTGGAGGCCACTCCTCCCAGGTGTCGATGTTGTGGTGAATTGCGCCGGGGCGCTGCAGGCTGGGGGGAAGGATGATCTGCGCGCCGTGCATTACACGGCTATTGCATCGCTGGGACAGGCTTGTGCCGAGGAAGGCGTTTCAATCGTCCAGGTCTCGGCAATCGGGGCCGACACCGATGCCTCGACCGAGTTCATGCGCTCCAAGGCGGACGGGGATGCGGCCCTACGCGCAACTGGCGCGACTTTGTGGTGCTTCAAGCCCGGGTTGGTGATCGGACAGAGCGATTATGGCGGCACGGCACTGTTGCGGATGCTGGCGGCAGTGCCTTTCCTACAGCCGGTCGCCTTTCCTGCAACTCCGGTGCAATGTGTCGGGATGCGAGACCTGTGCGCCGCCGTCTTGTCTGCCATTCGTGACGATCTGCCGCCAGGTAGCTATGATCTGGTGGAAGATACGCCGCAACCGCTGTCGCGGGTTTTGTCAGTGACACGACACTGGCTTGGCTTTTAGCCTGCACACTTAACCATCACGATGCCACCATCGGTAACCAAAGCAGTCGCCGCCGTGGCTGATCTGCTTGGGTACATTGGGCGGCCCGCGTTTGTTTGGCTCAAGCCGCGATCGCCATGTTTTATTTGATCGCCGCAACGTTGATGGCACCAGAGCTTTGGCTAGATCCGCTGGGACCATTGGTCAAAATCGCGCCCGCATTGATGCTGTCATTGGTTGCTCGACCCATGTTGGAGAGCCGCTAATGGACCCGGACCTGTTTCTGCGCTGGCTGCATGTGATCGGAGCGTGTGTTCTGTTGGGAACAGGCGCGGGCATCGCCTTTTTCATGCTGATGGCGCATCGAACAGCAGACGCGAGGATTATCGCCCATACTGCAGGTATCGTGGTGTTGGCCGACATGATTTTCACCGCAACCGCGGTCGTACTACAGCCTGTGACGGGCGCACTGTTGGAATGGCGCTTAGGCTGGTCTCTGACAGAGGATTGGATCGTGGCGTCTGTGCTGCTTTATATTCTGACCGGCCTGTTCTGGTTGCCTGTGGTTTGGATACAAATCAGGCTGCGGGATTATGCAAGACTGGCCAATCACGATGGGACTGCTTTGCCGGTTGCATATTTCCGATTGTTCCGCCTTTGGTTCGCCTGCGGCATTCCGGCCTTTGTTGCTGTGCTGACAATCGTCTGGTTGATGCTGGCGCGCCCCGACTTGGCGCTGTTTTAGGCAGGCTTGCAAAGCAACATACGGTAATCATGTGGATTTCCTTACTATAAACCTGCCGATCACCGCGATACGTTTGATGTATCCTACCTCGGAGGTTTCGGTTGGAATCCTTGCTTGTTCTCATTGGCCTGATCGTTCTGGCCATTCCTGTTTCGATCATCGTATTGCTGGTTGGCCAGTCGCGGTTGCGCAAACGGGTAGAACAGCTTGAGCAGCAACTTGCAGGGCAAATGCCAGAAAGCACTGCTGAGGCACCCAAAACGTCCCGATCAGAACCCACAACCGTGCAAGCTAAGCCTGCGCCTTGGGCAGCGGCAAAAGCTTCAACCACCACCGACGAAGGTCTAACGGAGACACCGCTAGCTCCCGAGATTAAAGATCCTCCAGCCAGTATCGTATTTCGCGAAGAAAAAATCGCAGCGCTGGGCGCGTGGTTGCGCGAGAACTGGTTCTACGCGGTATCGGCGCTTTCACTGGCGTTGGCGGGGATCTTTCTGGTTCAGTATGGGGTCGAAAACGGGTTGTTGCCCCCCACTGCGCGGGTCGCTGCGGCGCTGGTCTTTGGCTTGCTGCTGATCGGCGCGGGTGAGGTGATCCGCCGTCGGTTCGGCGATGATGAGGAGGCCTCAACCGCTTATCTCCCATCGGTATTTTCAGGCGCAGGGCTGGTAACCCTGTTCGGCGGCATTCTGGCGGCACGCCAGCTTTATGATCTGATCGGGCCCGAGGCGGCGTTGGCCGGGTTGATTGTCATCGCGCTGTTCGGGCTCGTGTTGGGTTGGTTCCATGGGCCGCTATTGGCGGCTGTTGGTCTGATCGGAGCTTTTGCCGCCCCCTTTGCCGTGGGTGGTTCCTCGGATGATCCGAACTGGCTCTACGGTTACTTTTTCATAATCGCCGTATTGGGTCTGGGAATTGATACAGTAAGGCGTTGGGCGTGGATTTCGGTGTTGACCCTAATTGGCGCCTATGGGGCCGCGTTTCTGCTGGTACTGTCTTCGCCGTCGACCGAGCCCGGGTATTTAACCTGCGTCACGGCACTGGCGATCATTGCGATTGCGATACCCATACGGCGTATCTGGCCAAACCACTCTGGTGCGATGGTGACCGAGATTATCCGACGCCGGAAAGGAGAACCATGGCCCGAGTTTCCAACTCGGATTGCCTTTGGTGCGGTACTTGTTTCCTCAGTAATTTTGTCGCTGCATTGGCCAGATTCAGGTGGTGAATTCTGGTTGGGCGTCGCGCTGTTCACAGGCTTGGTATTGGCGCTGATGCTCTGGGCAAAGAATGCACGGGCATTACAGGATGTGACCGCATTCCCAGCACTGGGACTAATCTGGTTTGTCTTGGTGCACGGGTTGGATGGAGGCGCAGTATGGCTTCGCTTTGTGGATACTTATGCGGAAACAGCCGAGGCAGATTATCCTTGGAGCGTCACGCAATTGGTGGCCTTAGGCGCTTTGGTCACTTTGATTGCAGCTTGGCGATCCTTGCACGCGGGGCGCTATGCCGTGGTCTGGGCCGGAGGGGCGGCGATATTCGCTCCGGCCCTGGCGATCGCGCTTGAGGTCGGATGGCAGCCTGCTGAGGTATTAGGAGCCTACCCATGGGCGCTACATGCCATCGCTTTGGGCGCGATGATGGTAGTTCTGGCCGAACGGTTCGCGCGGGTCGATGGTGAAAACCGGATGCGCCCAGCCTTGGCGACTCTGTCCGCGCTTTCTTGTCTCAGCTTTGCCTGCATTATTGTGCTCAGTTCGGCTTCTTTAACCGTGGCGCTTGTCGCCATGATCGTTGTGGCCGCCGCGTTGGACAGACGATTTGAACTGCCTCCGATGAGCTGGTTCATCTGGGCAGGCGTATTCACCGTCACAGTCCGACTGGTGTTGGACCCAGGGCTTGTTTGGGCCGAAAGCGCTCCATTGCTCGAAATGACGTTGGTCTATTCGGCTGCGGTTGTCGGGTTCATTGTGGGCTGGACGTTACTGAAGCCCCTAGACCGCCCGAATGCTTCATTGCTCCTTGAAAGCGCGGCCTGGGCGACAGCGGGGATACTGCTATCGCTGCTGTTGCTGCGCTGGCTGGAAAGTTTCGGCGAAAGCGGTGCCACCAACAGCCACTGGGGGCTGGGATTGCTTGCGGTCATCTGGCTGCTGCTGGCTTTCGCACAGGTGCAACGGTTCAAGTTGGGCGGTAAGTTAAACTATCTGCGCTACGCCTTGGCTGCTTTCTTCGGTGCGCATGGTGTGTATCGCCTGGGTCAGGCGTTGTCAGAAGCCAACCCGCTGCTCAACCCGTTTGCGGACCCGGTACTGGGCCCACCGGTTTTGAACACGCTCGCCGTTGCCTATTTGTTGCCCGCGCTGGCAATTGGTTTCTCGGCCTGGCGTGTCGTTACACAGCCAGTTCTGCTGAAACAGATCAGCTATGGAGCAGCCACTGCTCTGGCAACTGTTTGGCTGGGATTAGCGATCCGGCATGTCTGGCAGGGCGCGGGCGGTATGTATGAAGGCAACGGCGTCACTCAGCCCGAGCTTTATACTTATACAATCACGTTGTTGGTGGTCGGAGCGGCGTTGTTTTATCAATCACTGGCCCGCCACTCTGATTTGATGCGCAAGGCTGGCTTGGCTGTTATCGGGTTGGCGGTGGCGAAGGTATTTCTGATCGATATCGCTGGATTGGGGGGGCTGATCCGCGTCTTTTCTCTGCTTGCGTTAGGGCTCGCGCTGGCAGGGCTGGCATGGCTCAATCGCTGGGCCAAGCTGCGCCATTCGCCTCAGGATGCGGAACCTCTGGACCATTGAGGGCGGGCGTCCTATAAGCGCGGCCATGTTTGACCGTCTGGCCATCATTATTCGAATTATATCCCCGGCGCTCTGATATCGCGAGACGCCGGGCAAAGGTGCTTGAGATATCGCACTGACCGCTTCGATCCATACACGACAAGATCATCCTGAGGACGCCCCAAATGTGCGCCGACACACCCCAAACACCTGACTACAAAGACACGCTGAACCTGCCCAAGACTGAATTCCCGATGCGAGCTGGCCTGCCCAAGCGCGAGCCTGCATGGCTGGAGCGCTGGGAAAAGATTGGTGTCTATGACCGCTTGCGCGAGAAAGAGGGCCGTGAGCCCTTCACGCTGCACGATGGCCCCCCCTATGCGAATGGGCATCTGCATATCGGTCACGCGCTGAACAAGACCATCAAGGACATGATCGTGCGGTCGCATCAGATGATGGGTTTTGACTCGCGTTATGTGCCCGGCTGGGACTGCCACGGCTTACCGATCGAATGGAAGATCGAGGAACAGTACCGTAAGAAGGGCAAGAACAAGGATGAGGTGAACATCGTCGACTTCCGTCAGGAATGCCGCAAGTTCGCCGAAGGTTGGATCGACATTCAGCGCGAAGAGTTCAAACGTCTGGGCATCACCGGCAACTGGCCCGATCCCTACATCACCATGGACTATCACGCCGAAGCCGTGATCGCTGACGAGTTCATGAAATTCCTGATGAACGGCACGCTTTATCAGGGCTCGAAACCCGTCATGTGGTCGCCCATCGAAAAAACCGCGCTGGCCGAGGCCGAGGTCGAATATCACGACAAGGAAAGCTTCACCATCTGGGTGAGTTTCAAGGTTGCAGGTATTGACGTTGTTGGCTCTCACTCCAATGGCATGATTGTGAGTACTGCGGCTGAAGAAGCTGAAACTCTCAGAGAGCTTGAAAGTCTTGCCAATGATCTCAAAGACGCCTTTGTTGTGATCTGGACCACAACACCTTGGACCATGCCATCAAACAAGGCCGTGGTTTACGGTAAGGATATCTCCTATGGCTTGTACGAAGTCACCGGGACACCGGAAGAGTGCTGGGCCAACGTGGGCGACAAGTTCCTGCTAGCCGACAACTTGGCTGCCGATGTTTTGGGCCGTGCGCGCTTGAACGATGATCAATGGAAACGTGTTCGGGACGTTGACCCGAGTGTCATCACAGGCCTTGCCCACCCGCTGGCCGGGGCCGAAGGTGGCAATGGCGAATGGGACGACATCCGCGACTTCCGTGCCGCTGAATTCGTGACCGATACCGAAGGCACCGGTTTTGTCCATTGCGCGCCCTCGCACGGTATGGAGGAATTCGAGCTATATCGCGATCTGGGCATGCTGGAACAGGTCATCACCTATAACGTAATGGACGATGGCTCTTTCCGCGCTGATCTTCCGTTCTTCGGCGGCAAATACATCCTGTCCCGCAAGGGCGGCGAGGGTGATGCGAATAAAGCCGTCATCGACAAGCTAGCTGAGGTCGGCGGGCTGCTGGCGCGCGGCAAGATCAAGCACAGCTATCCGCATTCATGGCGCTCAAAGGCTCCGATCATCTATCGCAACACGCCGCAGTGGTTTGCATCGGTTGACCGCAAGCTGGAGGACGGCATGGGCGAGATGGGCGACACCATCCGTGAACGCGCCCTGCGGTCTATCGATGAGTTGGTCAAGTGGACCCCACAAACGGGCCGCAACCGCCTGTATTCGATGATCGAGGCGCGCCCGGACTGGGTACTGTCACGCCAACGCGCGTGGGGTGTGCCGCTGACCTGCTTCACCAAGAAGGGGGCTTTGCCCACCGACGCGGATTATCTGTTGCGCAACGCAGATCTGAACGCCCGTATCAAGGCAGCGTTCGAGAAAGACGGCGCAGATGTCTGGTACACGGACGGGTTCAAAGAAAAGATTCTCGACGGAATCGTCAACCCGGACGAGTACGATCAGGTGTTCGACGTGCTGGACGTATGGTTCGATTCGGGCTCGACCCACGCCTTCGTTTTGCGTGATCGTGAGGACGGGACCGAGGACGGTATTGCTGACGTTTATATGGAAGGTACTGACCAGCACCGCGGCTGGTTCCATTCTTCGATGCTGCAGGCATGTGGCACCAAGGGCCGTGCGCCCTATCGCAATGTGGTGACCCACGGTTTCACCTTGGATGCCAAAGGCAACAAGATGTCCAAATCGCTGGGCAACACCATCGTGCCGGAAGAGGTCGTAAAGCAATACGGCGCCGATATCCTGCGTCTGTGGGTGGCCCAGACCGACTACACCGCCGATCAGCGGATCGGGCCGGAAATCCTGAAAGGCACCGCCGACAGCTATCGCCGCCTGCGCAACACCATGCGCTTCATGTTGGGCTCGCTTGCCGATTTCACCGAAGCCGACCGCGTCGCGCCAGAGGATATGCCACGTCTGGAGCGCTGGGTGCTGAGCCGTCTGGCTGATCTGGATGAGCAGGTGCGCAAGGGTTATGCCTCGTTCGACTTCCAGGGTGTTTTCAGCGCCGTGTTCACCTTTGCCACTGTCGATCTGTCGTCCTTCTACTTCGACGTCCGCAAGGACGCGTTGTACTGTGACGGCGACAGCCAGCGCCGCCGTGCTGCGCGCACGGTTCTGGATATCCTGTTCCACCGCCTGACCACATGGCTGGCCCCGGTGCTGGTCTTCACCATGGAAGAGGTTTGGCTGGAACGATTCCCGGCCGATGACAGCTCGGTCCATCTGGTCGATTTCCCTGAAACGCCCATCGACTGGCGCCATGAAGAACTGGAAGCCAGCATGGCCAAAGTCCGCCGTGTCCGCCGTGCTGTGACCGCAGCGCTGGAAATTCAGCGTCAAGACAAGGTGATCGGATCCAGCCTTGAGGCCGCTCCGATCGTGTATGTCGAAGATCAGGAAACCCGCGATCTGCTGGCATCCTTCGACGTGGATGATATGTGCATCACCTCCGGCCTGGCCGTCACAGGCGATCCGGCCCCCGCCGAGGCGTTCCGGGTTCCGGAAATCGAAGGCGTCGCCGTGGTCTTCGAAAAGGCCCAGGGCGACAAATGCCAGCGGTGCTGGAAAATCCTGCCCGATGTGGGGTTGCATGCCCATCCGGGCGTGTGCGGGCGCTGTAACGAAGCGCTGAGCTGACACACAAACGGAGCGCGTAGGAGAGTTCGCTGATGCGAGGCTCTGCCTCGCGCTCCGAGGTATTTTTGGCCAGGTGAAAGGCGGATCGTCAGGATTCGGGTTGCAGGTGTGGCGAAACATCTGCAACCGTTCTCGTATGCCGATGATCGCCGCAGAAACTCAGTTTGGTTGCCTTGGTGTCGAAGAGATCGATGGCGCCATTACACGGCTTGTCTGGAATGGCCGAGACGAAGGCCTGGCCACCCCGGTTCTGCAAGAGGCGGCGGCGCAATTGCGCGCTTATGACGAAGGGCGTTTGCAGCAGTTCGATCTGCCCTACCGGATCAAGGGGTCGGAATTTCAGCGTCGCGTGTGCGATGCGATGTATGCCATCCCGTTCGGGGATACGCGCACCTATGGCGAGTTGGCCAACGAGCTTGGATACTCGGCGCAGGCGGTTGGGCGGGGATGCGGTGGGAATCCCATCCCGATCATCATTCCCTGTCACCGGGTTCTGGGCGCGGATGGCAAGATGGTTGGGTTTTCAGGGCATGGTGGAGTAGAGACCAAAGTGGCTCTGCTGCGTCACGAAGGTGCAGCCAGCCTGTTGATCTGATCCGCACTTACCTGTTGCATTCAGAGCGACACGGCCCCAACCTATATCAAATAGTGAATTTGAAGGACCGAATTGCATGACCGGCCAGACAGATCCCGCCGTACGTAAGAAAGCCATTGTTGATCATTTGATGTCTTTGGAAGAACAGGAACTGGCAACCGCACAGGCGCATTATGATGCCTTTCTGAAGGATTCCCAACTGGATGACCGGGAAGGGCATGACAAGGATGATATCGCAGCATCACGCGAGAATGCCGATCTGGCCGCTGCCTTTGACGCGCCCGTTCATGCGCATCATGCGAAGATAGACGTGATCGAGAATACCGACTTCAGCCTCACGGACACGGTGCAGCCCGGCGCGGTGATCAAGTTTAACAATCGCCGCTTCGTCGTATGTGTCTCAACGACTCGGTTTGACGTGGACGGCAAAACCTACATGGGTATTTCGACCCAAAGCCCGATCTATCTGGCCATGGTCGGACTGCAAGAAGGTGATGTGTTCACCCATAACGGGACTGAGTTTGAGGTTCAGGAAGTCTTGTAATCCCTGGCTTTGCGCGGAGGGATGATTTGCTGCGCAATTCCTGCTGAAACCAGATACAGGCTGGTGATCACCAGCCCCCAATGGGCCCAGCTTTCAGGGTGAAAGTCGACCCAGGCGGCCCAGCCTGCAAAGAAGGTCCACGCAAAAGCCATCGGCAGGGACAAGGTGCGCCAACGCTCGGTTCGGACCGGGTGAATGAATTTCAGCGGCAGGAACATTGCGACTGACAGCAAGGAGACCAGCAGCAGGATGACCCAGAAGTTGGGCTCCAAAGCGAAGATCACGATGACGAACATGTTCCAGCAGCCCGGAAAGCCGGAGAAGGAATTGTCCTTTGTTTTCATGCGTGTATCCGCAAAATACATCGCGCTGGCAAAGGTGATGACGATGATAGCGAACCAGCCGGTCCAGCCATCCATCAGTCCTGACTTAAACAAGGCGAAAGCGGGAATGAACACATAGGTCAGATAGTCGATGATCAGATCCAGCAACACGCCGTCAAACTCTGGTGCGTTCTTTTTGACGTGATAGTGCCTCGCCAGCGGGCCATCGATTCCGTCCACGATGAACGAGACGACCAGCCAGAGATACATCAGGCTCCATTTCTCTTCGACTGCGGCCAACATGGCGAGCATTGCGAAAACGGCACCTGTGGCGGTGAAGAGATGAACGGAAAGCGCTTTGAATCTAAGTGTCATGGTGGTGTCATGACGGAAGCAAGGCGCAGATGCAAAGCAAAAAGGGTCTTTGCTTCAGGCTTTTGGGTGCGTGCGGTTGTAGACTTCCATCAACCGTGCCGTATCGACGGCGGTATAGGTCTGTGTGGTCGAAAGTGAGGCGTGTCCCAAAAGCTCCTGAATCGCGCGCAGGTCACCACCTGCTGACAGTAAATGAGTGGCAAAGCTGTGACGCATTGCGTGCGGGGTAGCAGTGGCAGGCAAGCCAAGCTGCATTCGCGCTTTGGCGACCACGGCCTGAATGATCCCGGGGTTCAGAGGGCCGCTCCGAACGCCTCGAAACAGCGGGGCATCAGGTGTTTGCGGATGCGGACATAGCCGGAGATAGCGATCAACTGCTGCCCTAGCGGCCGGAAGAACCGGCACGATTCGTTCTTTGCCGCCTTTCCCTGAAATGCGCAGAGTATCCGGCAGGGGCGCATCCGATCCGGTCAGGGAAAGTGCCTCGGAAATGCGAAGCCCACAACCGTATAGGAGTGTTACGACCGCGACATCCCGGGCGGCAACCCAACCGGAAGATGATTGCAACTCGACCGTTTCGATCATGGCGCGGGCTGCGTCTTCGGCCAGAGGGCGCGGCAATTTCTTAGTAAATTTAGGCGCGCGTGTGGACAGGACAGCGGTCGGCTCGAACCCTTCGCGCTCAGCCAGCCAACGATAGAAGTTTTTGACCGCAGACAGTTTGCGCGCCAGAGATCGCGCGCCGACGTCTGAATTGCGCTGATCCGCCATCCAAGCCCGCATATCCGAAACGGTAATACGTTCCAGTGCTGCCAGCCCTTGGCGCTCGCTGTGATGGAGGGTCATGAAGGACAGGAATTCGGTCACGTCACCGCGATAGGCCTCGAGCGTATTCTCTGATCGCCCAGCGAGCGCCCCCAGACTGTCCAGCCAATGCTGCAAAGCATCGCGACAGGCTGGGGAGATCAGGCTCATGACAACCAGTGGCGCATCGAGCGTTCAAAGACACCGGCAAAGAAGGCAAGAAGATCTGTGCCAAGCTGAGGTGAGAAATGCCGTGGGTCGTTGGCACCCATGACAATCATGCCGGGCAAGCGTCCCGCGCCGAGATCAAGTTTGAGGCAGGCTTCGGATTGCAGTTGATCGGCCTGTTCACCGTAGACTTGAGGGTTGGGATAGCGAATTTCGCGCAGCGTAACTTCGCGCGGTTGGCCATTGCGGTCCGAGGTCAGGTAACTGTCGATAAATCCGGGCTCGACCACGGTCAGAACACCACCAAGCTGGTTCACTACAGGATCGTCGCGCACGATAGTCGTTTCAAGAACCAATGTGATGTGATCGACACGCAGGATCTCGGCCACGTCATTGCCAAGCGCGCGCAAAAAATCTTCGAATACTGTGGGTTCGAGAAGCCGGAGAATGGCACGATGCACCTGATTTGTGCCTGCCAGATTTTCGTAAGCTGCTGCGATGACTGAGCGATGGGTATCCTCAAGCCGATCGAGCCGTGCCTCAAGGCGTTGCATGGCGATGCCGCGCAGATCAACGACATTGTCACCGCGGGCTTGTTCATTTGCCGCCACAAGGGCTTGCATCAGGTCTTTGTCATCCAGCACTGCGTCAGGCTCAGCCAGAATCGCGGCGCGGAGATTGTCCTTGAGTTTAGGATCGCTGCTCATGTCCCGTCCGGTCGTTTTTTGTTTTGGCGGGCTTATAACACGGGTTGACGGATTTGCCTTGGGAAAAATGCACGCGAAAGGCGAATTTCATCACTGCTGTGGCGGGAGCTCCCGCCAGCCATGCGCTGAATGAAATTCAGCTTTGGCCGTTGGGCCGGGCGCGGTGCCTGGCAGCACCGCGCGGCAACGCAAAGGATCAGAGAATTTTCTGACCTGTTTTGGCCCAGTCGGCCAAGAATGTTTCCAGACCTTTGTCGGTTAGTGGGTGGTCAGCCAGTTTTTTGATGACGCCCGGAGGAGCGGTAATCACGTCGGCCCCGATGCGGGCGCTATCGGTAACGTGGTTCACGGTACGGATCGAGGCGGCCAGGATTTCGGTTTCAAACCCGTAGTTGTCATAGACCTGACGGATATCTGCGATTAGGTCCATGCCGTCGAGGTTGATATCGTCAAGGCGTCCGATGAAGGGCGAGATGAAGGTCGCGCCCGCCTTGGCGGCCAGAATCGCCTGATTGGTCGAGAAGCAAAGGGTCACATTGACCATCTGGCCTTCGTCGGTCAGCGTTTTACAGGTTTTTAAACCCGCCCATGTCAGCGGTACTTTGACAGCAATGTTCGATGCAATCTTTGCCAGCTTGCGGCCTTCGGCGATCATGTCGTCGGCTTCGGTGGCGACAACTTCGGCCGAGACGGGGCCGTCGACCAGATCACAGATCTCTTTGGTGACTTCCAGAATGTCGCGGCCCGATTTCAGGATCAGCGAGGGGTTGGTGGTTACGCCGTCCACCATGCCCAGATCGTTCAGTTCGGCGATGGCGTCGATCTCGGCGGTGTCTACGAAGAATTTCATGAGGGCAGTCCTTTGATGGGTTGGCCTTGGTCGCGGATGGCTTTACCTCAAAGAGACCCATGCTGGAACCCCCTGCGAAGGATATGCCGTGAGCGCTAACGGATTTTTCGACGAAGGAGAGCTGGTTGCGGTGCTGACCACGCAACCGCTGGACCGGACGTTGGACTATAAAGCGCCCGAGGGCGGGTGCTTTCTTGGGGCGTTTGTCGAGGTGCCTTTGGGGCCACGCAGGGTGTTGGGTGTGGTGTGGGGGCCGGGGCAGGGCGGCTTCGATCTGAGCAAGGCGCGGTCGGTGATCCGGGTGCTTGAGGTTGCGCCGATGCGCGAGGAAATGCGCTTGTTTCTGGGGCGCGTAGCTGATTACACGCTGACACCGATGCCTGCGATGCTGCGCCTGGCGACGCGCGCGCCGGGGTTGGGTGAACCGCCGTCAATGCGCAAGGTTTATCGGCTGGGAGGCGCGGAACCGGATCGGATGACAGACGCCCGGACACGGGTGCTGGAGGTGCTGCGGGATTACGGTGGGCTGGCGTTCACACTGAAAGAACTGGCCGAGCAGGCGGGTGTAACCTCCTCCGTGGTCAAAGGACTGGTCAAACAAGGCGCTGTGCGGGAAGAGGACAGCCCGCGAGATCTGCCCTATCCCCATCTGGACCCTGATCTGCCGGGGAAAGACCTGACCGAGGATCAGGCAAAAGCCGTTGCGCGGCTTCAAGCCGGGCAGCGCACGGGTGACTATGGGACCACGCTGCTGAAGGGCGTGACGGGGTCGGGCAAAACCGAGGTTTATCTGGAAGCCGTGGCCGAGGCGCTGCGCAGGGGGCGGCAGGCTCTGGTTCTGCTACCCGAGATTGCGCTGACGGCTGAATTTCTGACCCGTGTCGAGGCACGTTTTGGTGCGCGTCCGGCGGAATGGCATTCGGGCGCAACAATGACAGAACGCCGTCGGGTCTGGCGAATGGTCGGGCAGGGGGCGGCCCAGCTGGTTGTGGGCGCTCGGTCGGCGCTGTTCCTGCCTTTCCGCGATCTGGGGCTGGTAGTGGTCGATGAAGAGCACGACACGTCTTACAAACAGGAAGATGGCGTGCATTACAGCGCACGCGATATGGCGGTGCTGCGGGCTTCGATCTGCGGGGCGCGTGTAGTTCTGGCCAGCGCGACGCCTTCGCTGGAAAGCTGGGCGAATGCCGAGGCTGGGAAGTATGAGCGTCTCGATCTGACCGCACGCTTTGGCGCGGCAGTCCTGCCCGAGATGAAGCCCATCGACATGCGAGCCGAGCAGATGCAAGCCGGATCGTGGATTTCACCCTCTCTTCGGCAAGCGGTGCAACAGCGTATCGAGCGCGCAGAGCAGTCGCTGCTGTTCATCAATCGCCGTGGCTATGCACCGGTGACTCTGTGCCGGGCATGTGGGGAACAGATTGCCTGCGATCATTGCGACGCGCGGATGGTGGAGCACCGGTTCCTGAAACGCCTGATGTGCCATCAATGTGGTGAGACCAAACCGATGCCCGAGACCTGCCCGTCCTGCGGGGTCGAGGGCAAGCTGGCACCGGTCGGGCCGGGGATTGAACGACTGGCCGAAGAGGCCGAGGCGACCTTCCCCGAGGCCAAGATCGCTATGCTCAGCTCTGACCTGTTTGGTTCGGCCCGTGCCTTGAAGGCCAAGATCGAAGAGATTGCCGAGGGCGATGCGGATATCGTTATCGGGACGCAACTGGTGGCCAAGGGGCATAACTTTCCCAAGCTGACGCTGGTGGGGGTGATCGATGCGGACCTCAGCCTGCACGGGGCCGACCTGCGCGCGGCCGAACGAACCTTTCAATTGATGCGGCAGGTTGCGGGCCGGGCAGGCCGTGCGGATAAACCAGGGCAGGCGTTGCTGCAGACCTTCCAGCCCGAGCATCCGGTGATCCGGGCGATCCTATCGGGCGATGAAGAAGGGTTCTGGAAGGCCGAAGCCGCTGGGCGTCAGGCCGCTGGGGTGCCGCCTTACGGCCGTATGGCCGGGATTGTCCTGTCGGGCCCCGAGGTTGGGCCGGTATTCGATATCGGCAATGCCATGGCGCGCAACGATGCACCGCTGCGCGACGTCGGGGCGCAGGTGTTTGGCCCGGCTCCGGCCCCCATCGCGCGCATACGTGGCCGTCACCGCGTCCGGCTTTTGGTCAAAGCCCCGAAAGGCGCGCCTATTCAGGACGCCATCGCCCGCTGGATTGCGCCATTGAAGTTGAAAGGCGATATCCGCCTGGCCGTGGATATCGATCCGCAAAGCTTCTACTGACCCCTGCACCAGTGCAGAGCCACTGTGCGCCAGCCGCTTTCCACTCGCCAAAAGGTGCAAATGGGCGTAAGGCAACCTCATGCTGAAACCCATGCCCTTGTCTGAGGCGCAGAGTCTTCCGCTCTGGCGCCGTCCTATGACGCTCTTGTTCGTGATGGCGTTGACCATGCCGATCGCGTTCAACGCGTGGAGTGCGTTGCTGAACAATTTTGTCATTGAGGCTGCGAATTTCGACGGGGCGGATATCGGTCTGTTGCACACGGTGCGCGAAATTCCGGGGTTTCTGGCCGTCGGAGTTATCGCAGTGATCATCTTCATCCGCGAGCAGGTTCTGGCCATGATCTCGTTGATGATGCTGGGCGCTGCAACTGCGGTGACCGCGTGGTTTCCAAGCCTTGGCGGTCTGTTGTTTGTCACTCTGTTCAGCTCAATCGGGTTTCACTACTACGAGACGGTGAATCAGTCGTTGCAACTGCAGTGGTTGCCCAAGGATCGTGCGCCACAGATTTTGGGCTGGCTGGTTGCGATGGGTTCGGCTGCGACGGCTGTGGTCTATGGCTTGATCGTGTTGACATGGGATCGGTTCGATCTGTCTTACAACTTCGTCTTCATGGCTGCTGGCGGCGTAACCGTTCTGCTTGCGCTGTTTTGTCTGATCGCATTTCCGCAGTTCGATTCGCCGACACCCCAGACCAAAAAGATCGTACTGCGCAGACGTTACTGGTTGTATTACGCCCTGCAATTCATGGCAGGCGCGCGGCGTCAGATTTTCATCGTTTTTGCGGGCTTCATGATGGTTGAGAAGTTCGGGTTTGAGGTGCACGAACTGACCAGCCTCTACCTCATCAACCTGATGATCAACATGGCCGCAGCGCCGATGTTGGGCAAAGCAGTTGCCAGATTCGGGGAACGCCGCACGCTGATCTTTGAATATACCGGCCTTGCAATCGTATTCGCAGCCTACGGTGGTATCTATTGGTTCGGTTGGGGCGTTTTGCTGGCGGCAATATTATATGTGATCGATCATGTTCTGTTTGCGCTGGCACTGGCACTGAAAACATACTTCCAAAAGATCGCCGATCCGGCAGATATTGCACCCACTGCGGCCGTTGCCTTTACCATTAACCATATCGCGGCAGTGTTCCTGCCTGCGCTATTGGGTCTGCTTTGGGTCATTTCACCGGGCGCCGTATTTGGTCTTGCCGCTGCGATGGCGATGGTGTCGTTGGGCTTGTCTCTTCTGATCCCACGGCATCCGGAGGCCGGGAACGAGACAATCCTGTCGAAATACGCCACTGCACCCGCCGAGTAGTCACCGGCGCTTGACCTCGGCGCCGCGCCGCCCTACGCGCAGGGGCAGCTTGAGACAGGAGGCCCCCCATGCCCACATTCACCGCACTGACCACACTGACCGGCAGAGTAGCAGCCGGAGGTCTGGGCGAGGCGATGGAACGTCTGAACCCGGAGCCCACCGGTGTGGGGGTGTTTGAGGTCGAGGATGGCTCGGGCCTATGGGAGATCGGCGGGTACTTTACTGAAGCACCAGACGAGACCGCGTTGGCCGTTTTGGCTGCAGCATTTGAGGCCAAGCCATTCGTCGTCTCAGAGCTTCCCGAAACTGACTGGGTTGCACATGTACGTCGCGAACTGGCCCCGGTCGAAGCAGGTCGTTTTTTTGTATATGGCAGCCACGACGCAGACAAGCTGCCCGATGGTCGTATTCCATTGTTGATTGAAGCCGCGATGGCCTTTGGCACGGGGCATCATGGAACGACCTTAGGATGTCTCAAAGCTCTGGACTTTCTTCTGGATGAAGGCTTCGCGGCCACCAAAGTTGCCGATATCGGTTGCGGTACTGCCGTGCTGGCGATGGCCGCGGCTCGGGTTTGGGATGGCGATATCATCGCCAGTGATATTGATGAGGTTGCTGTTGACGTGGCCGAGGCCAATCTGAGGGCAAACGGTATGGCAGGAGCCGTGAAATGTGTCGAAGCCGCGGGATTCGATCATCCCGACCTGAATGAACATGCGCCTTATGACCTGATATTTGCAAACATTCTCAAAGGACCCCTGGTCACGCTTTCACCAGAGATATCGGCGAATCTGCGGGTAGGCGGACACGCAATCCTATCGGGAATCCTCAACGAACAAGCTGATGATGTGCTCACAGTTTATATTCAAAATGGCTTCAATCAGGTGCGCAGGAGTGAGATTGGTGAGTGGACGACGCTAATCTTAAGCAAACGGGGCGAAAGCTAGGCCATTTGCGGGAGTTTTGTGGATTTTCGCCACGTTTTTGTCGCATTCTTCTTTTACCGTCATTGGACGCAATCGGGGGGCGGTTTTTTGGAGGCTGCCATGACTGGAAAACAACTGGAATTTGATCAACGCGTTACGCGCTTGAACAAAAAGCATCAAAAACTAAGCCGTGGGTATCGTGCGACCATGCGGTCGGATGGACTGGTGGTGATGAAGCCGCAGCGCGTGCGCTCGGCAGTTCCGGCGAAGGTTTTACTGATGTGTGTGGTGGGCTTCTTTGGTTTCAAAGCTTTCCTTCTGTCCCATCTGGGCCCGTCTGCCTACGACACGCGCGTGGATGCCTTGCACCAAGGCACTGCAGTTGAACAAGCTGGTGCATGGATCATGCAAGCCGATCCTGTGACTGCATTCTTCGCCACCCAATTAAACAAGGTAATGTTCTAGCCTAAGTTTGAACGCCCTCCTCAATCAAAAACACCGCGTGTCTTGAGGCACGCGGTGTTTCTGTTCGCCCCACAGGGAGGAAGTAGGGGCTTATTTGGAGCAGTGACAATTTGTTATCGACTGCCCTCGGCGACTTCGTCGATGTCGCCACGGCACAAGCCGATATCAGCCAGTTCACGATCGGTCAGACCGTTCAGCGCGTTGCGTGTTACACGGGCGTCATTCCATTCGACTACGGTGCTTACAACCGATGCGAAAGTCGCGCCGATACGGCCGACGAGGCCGAATGAGCCAGTGGTGGTGCGGGTGGTGTCCAGTGCAGCCATATCCTGTTTCCTTCTGGTTTGTGTTAAACTCTGATCTTGCGATCTGAGCGGCATCTAGTGATCTCAATCTTGCCGCGCAAGCGCTGAAATTGCATGTGTCCTATGCGTTTTTTGCAATGCTCAGTATCTCTGAAAGCCCTTTAAATCATTGGTTAATTTTCCTTCATATCGAGGTCGAAAATGAACCAGTCCGTGTCGCAAATGAACCCGGGAAGACCAGGGGCGACACAAATGTCGTTTTTCACCCTGCGACCATTTTTCTTGGAAAATGTTCACGCTTCGTGCTAATCGATGGAAAAAGATCACGTAAACCCGAGCAGGCCGAAGCAAACATGCGAATTCTGGGCATTGATCCGGGTCTAAGGACCCTGGGATGGGGCGTCATCGAATCAACGGGCAGCCGCCTGAGCCACGTCGCCAATGGCTTGTGTAAATCCGATGGTGATGAATTGGGAGAACGGCTTTTGTCGCTCCACAACCAGATAGTCGAGGTTATCGCTGAACACCGGCCCGATCAGGCGGCCATCGAACAGACCTTTGTCAACAAAGACGGAGCAGGAACCCTGAAGTTGGGGCAGGCGCGGGGTGTTGCGCTATTGACCCTGGCACAAGCCGGTCTGCCGGTGGGTGAATACGCCCCCAACCGGGTCAAGAAAACTGTGGTGGGTGTCGGCCACGCCGAGAAAGAACAGGTGTTGCACATGGTTAAATTGCAACTGCCGGGTTGTTCGCCCAAAGGGGCGGATGCAGCGGACGCTTTGGCGATTGCGATTTGTCACTCCTACTATGGCTCCGCTCCGCAGGCTCGGTTGAAAGAGGTGCGTGCATGATCGGCAAACTCACCGGACGACTGGACTATCGCGCTGTTGATCACGTTCTGATCGACGTACGCGGGGTCGGGTACATCGTCTATTGCTCAGATCGGACCATGGCGGCTTTGCCCGGTGTGGGTGAAGGTGTATCGATCTACACAGACATGGTTGTGCGCGAAGACCTGATGCAGCTTTACGGCTTTCTGTCCTTGGTAGAGAAGGAATGGCATCGCCTGTTGTGCTCGGTTCAGGGCGTTGGCGCGAAGGTCTCGTTGTCGATCCTCAGTGCGTTGGGACCGGATGGTGTCAGCCGTGCGATCGCCTTGGGCGATTGGGGTGCGGTCAAGGCAGCCAAGGGTGTCGGACCGAAGACGGCACAACGGATCGTGTTGGACCTGAAGGACAAAGCCCCAGGCGTGATGGCTATGGGTGGCACTGTAACCGAAGCAATGGAGGGTCCCGCTCTGGAAGTCATCGACGCGGGTGAGCCTGCGCCCGCGCCGAAACGAGCGGTAAAACCGGCCTCAGGCGCTGCTTCTGCTTCTGCGGGCGCGCTTTCGGCGCTGGGCAATCTTGGCTATGGCCCATCCGAGGCGGCTTCTGCTGTCGCTGAGGCAGCGGCCAATATGCCCGATGCGGGTGAAGCCGATCTGATCCGCGCCGCGCTGAAACTGCTGGCTCCGAAAGGGTAAGTTAATGGTAGACGCCGATCCCGCCTTGCGCCCCGAGCCGATGCCGGAAGACAATGATCGCGCCCTGCGCCCTCAGGGCCTTGATGAATTTATCGGTCAGGCCGAGGCACGCGCGAACCTACGCATCTTTATCCAGTCGGCCCGCCAGCGGGGTGAGGCGATGGACCATACACTGTTCCATGGCCCCCCGGGATTGGGGAAGACCACGCTGGCGCAGATCATGGCTCGTGAGTTGGGAGTGAATTTCCGCATGACCTCGGGGCCGGTTCTGGCCAAGGCGGGGGATCTGGCGGCGATCTTGACCAATCTGGAATCAAGAGATGTGTTATTCATCGACGAGATTCATCGTCTGAACCCGGCAGTTGAAGAGGTGCTTTATCCAGCGATGGAGGATTTCGAGCTCGATCTGGTGATCGGTGAAGGCCCGGCGGCGCGGACGGTGCGAATTGAGTTACAGCCTTTCACGCTGGTCGGGGCGACCACACGCATGGGGCTATTGACGACCCCACTGCGGGATCGCTTTGGTATTCCAACCCGGCTGCAGTTTTACACGGTCGATGAGCTGCATGAGATTGTCACACGGAATGCGCGGAAGCTGGGAGCTCCTGCCGACGATGAAGGCGCGCGCGAAATTGCGCGACGGTCACGCGGCACACCGCGGATCGCCGGTCGTTTGCTGCGGCGGGTCGTAGATTTTGCCATTGTCGAAGGTGATGGTCGGATTACCCGCGAATTGGCGGATTGGGCGCTGACCCGACTGGGTGTCGACAATCTGGGTCTGGACGGGGCCGACCGCCGGTATCTGAAGCTGATTGCCGAGAACTATGCTGGTGGTCCGGTTGGAATAGAGACGCTATCGGCGGCGTTGTCGGAAAGCCGGGACTCGCTGGAAGAAGTGATCGAGCCCTATCTGTTGCAGCAAGGATTGATCCAACGCACCCCGCGCGGACGGATGCTGGCGCAGAAAGCATGGACGCATTTGGGGATGGCTGCGCCCAAAGGGCAAAGCGATCTGTTTGGTTGAAGCAGCTCGCAAGAGATTTTATGCCTCTACTGAGAGTATTTTTCAAAAGATGAAGGTTTAAGCGTGACTCCGGAAGAGATCCAAGCACTGTTCACGCGCGAAAACGGTGAGTTTTTGTTTGCGCGCTGGGGGCGGCCCATCGCGCCAATCGTATTCGGTGTCGAGGATGAGACACTCGCGACCGTCAAAGGCGCGTTTGAAGCGGTCGTCACTCTGGCCGGTCATAAGATGACCGAGACGGACCCTGAGCTGGGTGCCAACTGTATGGTCTTCTTCTTCCGAGATTGGCAGGAGTTGTTGGAAGTTCCTGACCTGGATCGCCTGATCCCGGATTTGGCTCCATTGGTCGAGCGATTGGTTGCCGCTGTTGCCAATCAGTATCGAATTTTCCGGTTCGAAGAAGATGGCGCAATTCGCGCGGCTTTTGTGTTTCTGCGCATGGACAAGGAGATGTCCAAGGTCCCGGCGGAAACACTGGCGCTCAGCCAGGTGGTGCAGACCATTCTGCTATGGTCCGATACGGCATTCCGTAGCGCGTCACCTTTGGCCATCGCAGGTGACGCAACGATCTTACGGCCTGATATTGCCGCCTTGATCCGCGCCGCCTACGATCCGGTTTTACCCGGGGCAGCGCAGGATTCCTCTCATGCGTTGCGTCTGTTTGCCCGATTGGAACAACCGCAATGAAACATGTTTACCCGGTTCGCGTGTATTACGAAGACACCGACATGGGCGGGGTAGTCTATCACGCGAATTACCTGAAGTTCATCGAACGCGCCCGGTCCGACTGGGTGCGCAAGCTGGGCAACGATCAGAACGCGATGCGGGATGCGGGTATTGTCTGGGTCGTGCGGCGGATCGAGGCGGATTATCTGGCTGCTGCGCGCTTCGAAGATGAATTAGTGGTGGAAACCGAGATGGTTTCACTATCGGGTGCGCGGCTGTCGATGTCGCAATTGGTTAGGCGTGGTGAAACCGAGATCTTTCGTGCCGCGGTCACCGCGGTTTGCATGAATGCGCAGGGTAAGCCCGTGCGCCTTCCGGCAGAGATTCGCGCATTGATGTAACATTTTCACCCTCAGGGGTGGTTCTGTTGGCTTTTCCCCTCCATCTGCGTTAGCGTTTGGCAAAACAAGGCCAAATGGCCATCAGGCAAAACAAAGAGCAGGTTCATGGAAGCTGAAACGCTGGCGCTGGCGCAGGAGATCGATTTCTCCATGTGGGGGCTGTTTGCCCGTGCGACATTTATCGTCAAAATCGTGATGCTGATCCTTTTGATCGCATCCTTTTGGTCTTGGGCGATCATCATTCAAAAGCTGATCAATTACCGGGCGGCGCGTCGTGAGGCTCAGGTGTTTGACGAAAGCTTTTGGTCAGGGAATCCTCTGGACGAGCTGTTCGAGAAGATCGGAACACAGCCGGATGGCAGTTCTGAGAAGATTTTTGCAGCCGGGATGATCGAGTGGCGCCGCTCGCATCGTAACGATGGTGGTTTGATCGCCGGGGCGACCGCGCGGATTGACCGCTCGATGGATGTGGCGATCGCGAAAGAAGCCGAAGGGCTGCAAAAAGGACTGCCCATTCTAGCCACGGTAGGTTCGACTGCACCATTTATCGGCCTGTTCGGCACCGTTTGGGGCATCATGAACGCCTTTATCGAGATTGCCGAACAGCAGAACACCAACCTCGCTGTTGTGGCCCCCGGTATTGCCGAGGCGTTGCTGGCCACAGGCCTTGGGTTGCTTGCTGCCATTCCGGCTGTGATTTTCTACAACAAGCTCAGCGCCGACAGTGATCGGATCGTAGGCGGTTACGAAGCATTCGCCGATGAATTTGCAACGATCCTGTCCAGGCAGTTGGATAGCTGACGATGGGTGCGGCGGTTCAGCAATCCTCGGGTGATAGTGGACGCCGGCGCGGGCGGCGTCGCGGCCGTGCCCAGCCGATGGCCGAGATCAATGTGACGCCATTTGTGGATGTCATGCTGGTGTTGCTGATTATCTTCATGGTGGCGGCCCCTTTGCTCACCGTTGGTGTGCCCGTTGATCTGCCAAAGACGGCCGCAAGCGCCTTACCCGGTGACAACGAAGAACCATTGACTGTCACTTTGACGGCAGACGGCCGAGTACAGATCCAGACAACAGATGTGCTGCGCGAAGAGCTGATCGGCAAGTTGCGCGCCATTGCGGCTGAGCGCAGCAGTGATCGAGTGTTCCTGCGTGCTGACGGTGCTATCCCATATGCGCAGGTAATGCAGGTCATGGGTGCGCTGAATGCAGGCGGGTTCTCCAACGTGGGTCTTGTAACCGATACCGGCGGGCCAACGCTGGACGAAGGGTGAGAGTGAGGTCGCGCGGTGGAGACCGGCACCAAGATTTCGGCAATTGCGCATGTCAGCCTGATCAGCTGGGCGCTGTTCGGAGGGACCTTCCGGTCCGAGCCGTTGCCGATGGCAGTGCAGGATGTCACCGTGATATCGTCTGAGCAGTTTGCGGCAATGACCGCCCAGCGGGAGGCACCAGAGGTGCCGACTGACCCGGCTGAATTACAACAACCCACAGAGCCGGACGAGATTGATACGCCGGACCCAGCACCGGAAGAACAGCCAGAGCCGGAACCGGTTGCCCAGCCAGAGCCGGAACCCGAGCCTGAGGTGGAGCCCGAGGAGGTAGAAATACAGCCCGAACCTGAGCTGATCGAACAGCCCCCGACGCTTGAACAGCCCGAGCCCGAGGTGGCGGCGCTTCCGGTTCCTCCGGGTCCCGAGGCGGAACCGAGCCCCGCAGACAAGATCGCACCTGAACAGATTGCACCACCCCCGCCGGAGGCGAAACCGGATGACATTGAGACCCCTCCCGTCTCTTTGGATGAGGGTGCTGAGGTTCAGCAAGAGCAGCAGGACCAGACTGCTCCTGAAGAAGCCGCGCCCGAGATCGTCACCGAGGCGGAAGAGGTCGAGGACCCGGCTCCCCGCACCTCGCCCCGCCCGCGCGTGCGCCCGAACCGTCCGGCGCCACCACCCGAGCCTGAGCTTGCCGAAGCACCTGAACCCGCTCCGACAGAACCCGCGCAAAATGATCAGGCAATCAACGACGCGCTTGCTGAGGCGCTGGGGAATGGTACCGAACCTTCGGGTCCTCCACTGACCAGCGGCGAGAAAGATGCGATGAGGGTTGCCGTGTCGCGGTGTTGGAATGTCGGATCTCTGTCGACGGATGCGCTGGAAACTATCGTCGTCGTTGGGTTCTCGCTTACCCGGGACGGTAAAGTGGTCGGTGGCAGCCTGCAGTTGCTGGACAGTACCGGCGGCTCGGCCGCTTCGGCAAAACAAGCCTACGAGGCAGCGCGGCGCGCGATTTTACGCTGTGGCGCCAAAGGATACGACCTGCCTGCTGACAAATACGATCAATGGCAGGATATTGAGATTACATTCAATCCCGAGAGGATGCGGATCAAATGATGAAACTTCTGACCAGCCTCTTCGTTGGCCTGACCCTTCTTTCGACCTCGGCCTATGCCCAGAGTGGCCCGCTGCGCTTGGAAATCGATGAAGGGATCATCGAGCCGATGCCGTTTGCGGTGCCGAGTTTTGTGCCGGATGGGCCTTCTGCGGCACAATTCGCTCAGGATATATCGCGCGTGATCGTGTCGGACCTGACGGGAACGGGCCTGTTTCGCGAAATCTCATCGGATGCGTTCATCAGCCGGGTCAACAGTTTTGATGCTCCGGTGCAGTTTGCCGACTGGAAAGCAATCAACGCGCAGGCATTGGTGACAGGCGCGGTCAATGTTTCGGGCAAACGACTGACGGTTCGGTTCCGAGTGTGGGACGTATTCTCGGGCCAGGAACTAGGCAATGGGTTGCAGTTTGCCGGCACCACCGACGGCTGGCGTCGGATGGCGCATAAGGTGGCCGATCAGGTCTATACCCGGATCACCGGTGAGGGTGCTTATTTTGATAGCCGGGTTGCGTTCGTATCGGAAAGTGGCCCGAAGGATCAACGGCGCAAGCGGTTGGCGATCATGGATTATGACGGTGCGAATGTGCAGTACCTGACTGACAGCGCCGCCATCGTGTTGGCGCCGCGCTTTTCGCCGACTGGTGACCGGCTGCTGTACACCAGCTATGAAACCGGTCAGCCACGCATCTACGTGCTGGATGTCGGTCGCGTGAAACGGCAGGAATTGCCAACGCAGGAAGGCACCATGAGCTTTTCGCCGCGCTTTTCGCCCGATGGTCGCTCGATTGTTTATTCGCTGACGCAGGGCGGAAACACGGATCTGTGGAAGATGGATCTGGCCTCGGGTCAAAGTGTGCGGCTGACAAACACACCTGCGATTGAGACCGCACCCAGCTATTCGCCGGATGGTGGCCAGATCGTGTTCGAGAGCGACCGCTCGGGCACTCCGCAGCTTTATATCATGCCCGCCAACGGCGGCGAGGCGACGCGGATCAGTTTCGGACAGGGGCGCTATGGCACGCCGGTCTGGTCTCCGCGTGGTGACCTGATTGCCTTTACCAAGCAGAATAAGGGCCGCTTTCACATCGGCGTTATGCGCACCGACGGCAGTGAAGAGCGTCTTCTGACCGCTTCTTTCCTAGACGAAGGTCCCACCTGGTCACCGAACGGGCGGGTCATCATGTTCACCCGCGAAACACAAGGCGCGAGCGGTCGATCGACGCTTTACTCCGTGGATATTTCGGGAAGGAACCTGCGCCCTGTGCGAACGCCGGATGGGGGTAGCGACCCGTCTTGGGGACCACTGCAGAATTGATCGGAACAGGCAGCAGGTAAAGTTCACAACAAACCCGCAATGTGATAGAAGCGCGGCAATAAACAACGAAACACGAGGCACTTGAGATGAAACTGTTGAGCAAAGCCGCGGCTATCGGGGTGCTGACCCTGATTGCTGCCTGTACGAATAACGATCCGTCGGCACTGGGCGGAGGTGCCGGTGGCAGCGGTGCTCTGGTTCCGGGGTCTCCCAGTGATCCGCGCTCGCCAGCTTATTTCCAGCAGACAGTCGGCGACCGGGTTCTGTTTGCCGTCGACCAGTCAACGCTCAGTCCGCAGGCGCAGACGGTTCTTCAAGGGCAGGCCGACTGGCTGCTGGCCAACCCGGATTTTGTCGCCAACATCGAAGGCCACGCGGACGAGCAGGGCACGCGCGAATACAACCTTGCGCTTGGCGCTCGTCGCGCAAACGCAGCTCGGGAATATTTGATCTCGCGCGGAGTTGCGGGCAACCGATTGACCACCGTCAGTTATGGCAAGGAGCGCCCTATCGAAATTTGCAGCACCGAGGATTGCTATTCCAAAAACCGCCGCGCGGTGACGGTGCTGACCGGTTCAACCTTGGGGTAAGATGATGCGATTTGCAGGATTGGTTCTGGCGGCGGTTGTGGCCGTCGCTGGTGTGGCGCAAGCACAGGATCAGCAGACGCTGGCGGATATCCGTCAGGAACTGACTGTGCTGCATGTGGAAATCCAGCGTCTCAAGCGCGAGTTTTCGACCACAGGCTCGCCCGCGCCGAACCTGTCCGGCAGTTCCGTTCTGGAACGTGTCGACGCGATCGAGGCCGAGTTGCAGCGTCTGACGCGCCAAACCGAGCAGTTGAACCAGCGGGTGCAGAATATCGTCACCGACGGTACGAACCGGATTGGTGATCTGGAGTTCCGTCTGGTTGAGCTTGAAGGCGGAGATCTGAGCACATTGGGCGAAACCTCCACACTGGGCGGTGAGACACAAACGAAAGTTGCGGTAACTCCTTCACCAACGCCGACGCAACCTTCGGACACGGATCAAGGTGAACTTGCTGTGGGTGAGCAGGCCGATTTTGACGCTGCTTCGCAGGCATTGGCGGATGGGGATTTCCAAACCGCAGCCGATCTGTTTGCGCAGTTCGACGTGTCTTATCCCGGTAGCCCGCTGGCGAGTCAGGCTAATTTGCGTCGCGGGCAGGCGCTTAAAGGGGTGGGTGATACCCGGGAAGCTGCACGCGCGTTCTTGGCAAGTTTCACAGGCGATTCCGAAGGCCCCCTGGCCCCTGAGGCTTTGTTTGAGTTGGGCGCAGCGCTTGGACAATTGGGTCAAACAGATCAGGCCTGCATTACACTCGGCGAAGTTGGTGTGCGGTTCCCGACTTCGGCACCAGCGGCTTCGGCCGTGCAGGAAATGGCAACGCTGGGCTGTTCTTGAACATTGACGCCGATACGCTTCGGGCTGAAGTGCGGGCGCGCTTGCCGGACCCGCTACCATGTCGGCTGGGTGTGGCGGTTTCAGGGGGCAGTGATTCGACTGCCCTCATGCGTTTGTTGGCGGACATAGCACAGCAAGAGCAATTGGAACTATATGCGGCAACGGTCGATCATAGACTGCGACCTGAATCAGCCTCGGAAGCTCTGGCTGCCGCGGCACTGGCGCAGCGCTGGGGTATCCCTCATGAAATACTGAAATGGCAAGGTTGGGACAGAGTCGGTAATCTGCAAGATCAGGCGCGGCGTGCGCGATATCGACTGCTTGTCGCCTGGGCCAAGGCCAAGGGATTGCAGGCAATCGCACTGGGTCATACCGCAGACGATCAGGCCGAAACCGTTCTGATGCGGTTGGCGCGCGCAGCGGGCGTTTCAGGCCTTTCAGCAATGTCCGGGTCGCGCAAAGAAGAGGGGATAACCCTATTGCGCCCATTGCTAACCACGACACGTGAGCGCTTACGAGACTATCTGACTGCGCAAGACATTTCTTGGATTGATGACCCCTCGAATCAGGACCAGCGCTTTGATCGGATCAAGGCGCGTCAGGTCCTATCCGGGTTGGATCAGATCGGCATCACCGCAGCGAACTTATCAAAGGTCGCTGAAAATATGGCACAAGCGCGTGAGGCTCTGGCGCGCTACACGCAGGAATCCGCTGTCAGATGCATCCAGGTGTCGGATGGCGATTTGTGTCTCGACCGCGGTGATTTCGAAACTTTACCCGAGGAAATTCGCCGGCGTTTGGTGATTGCGTCTGTCTTGTGGATTGCTGGCGCTGGCTATCCTCCGCGTCACAACGCGGTGGACCAAGTGATGGATGCGATCTCTTCTGGCCAGACGACGACGCTCGGGGGCTGTATTCTGGTTCCAGAAGGCAAAAAAACTTGGATTTGCAGAGAGCTAAACGCCATCAGGGATCAACGCGCACGACCGCTTGAACCATGGGATCGCCGCTGGATCGTATCTGGTCCAAATCATGCAGATGTTGAAATCCGGGCGCTTGGTGAAGATGGTATTCGGCAGCTTGAAAATTGGCGCTCCACAGGCAAACCCCGTACTGTAGTATTGTCGACACCCGCCGTTTGGACTGGTGATACGGTTTTGGCGGCACCTTTGGCCAGTTTCGCGAATGAATGGCGCGTCGAATTGCTGCCAGAAAGGTCTGACTTTGCGGCTTTGATTTTATCGCATTGAACCTGCCACAATCCTCTCTATTTTAAGGGGTAACTCCGGCAGGTCCCCACCTGCCGAAACCTTTCGGGAGATTTTCCTTGGGCAACGCTCGCAACATCGCCTTCTGGGTCGTTCTGTTTCTACTGATCCTTGCACTGTTCAACCTGTTCAGCGGACCCAGCGGGTCGCTTCAGGGCAATGAAAAAACCTATTCTGATTTTGTGTCCGCCGTTGAAAGTGGTGAGGTCAACAAAGTCACGCTGGACGGTGAGCAGATTCGCTACTCGACTCAGAACGGCGCCAGTTACACTACGATCAAACCCACCGACGCCGAGGTTACCAAGCTGCTGATCGACAAAAACATCCCTGTTGAGGCTGTGAAACAGCAGCAGTCAGGGTTCCAGTCGTTCCTGATCACATTGCTGCCCTTCCTGCTGCTGATCGGTGTCTGGGTCTATTTCATGAACCGGATGCAGGGTGGCGGTAAAGGCGGCGCGATGGGCTTTGGCAAATCCAAGGCGAAGATGCTGACCGAAAAGCATGGGCGCGTAACCTTTGACGACGTCGCCGGCATTGATGAGGCCAAGGAAGAACTGGAAGAAATCGTTGAATTCCTGCGCAACCCGCAGAAGTTCAGCCGCTTGGGTGGCAAGATTCCGAAAGGAGCGCTGCTGGTTGGCCCTCCGGGGACCGGTAAAACGCTGCTGGCCCGCGCGATTGCGGGTGAGGCGGGCGTGCCGTTCTTCACCATCTCGGGTTCAGACTTTGTCGAGATGTTTGTGGGTGTAGGTGCATCCCGTGTGCGCGACATGTTCGAACAGGCCAAGAAGAACGCGCCATGTATCGTGTTTATTGACGAGATCGATGCCGTAGGTCGCCATCGTGGCGCGGGTTATGGCGGTGGTAACGATGAGCGCGAACAGACGCTCAACCAGCTTCTGGTCGAGATGGACGGGTTCGAGGCCAACGAAGGTGTGATCATTCTAGCCGCGACCAACCGTAAGGATGTGCTGGACCCTGCGCTGCTGCGTCCGGGCCGGTTTGACCGCAACGTGACTGTCGGCAACCCCGACATCAAAGGCCGTGAGAAAATACTGGGCGTGCACGCGCGCAAGACACCTTTGGGTCCCGATGTCGATCTGCGCATCATCGCGCGTGGTACACCCGGCTTCTCGGGTGCTGATCTGGCGAACCTCGTGAACGAGGCCGCGCTGATGGCCGCTCGTGTGGGTCGCCGCTTTGTCACAATGGAAGATTTTGAGAACGCCAAGGACAAGGTGATGATGGGCGCAGAGCGCCGCTCGATGGTGCTGACCCAGGATCAGAAAGAGAAGACGGCTTATCACGAGGCCGGTCACGCCGTCGTTGGCCTGGAATTGCCGATGTGCGATCCCGTATACAAGGCGACCATTATTCCACGCGGTGGAGCTTTGGGTATGGTTGTGTCCTTACCCGAGATGGACCGATTGAACTATCACCGGGATGAGTGCGAGCAGAAACTGGCCATGACCATGGCAGGTAAGGCAGCCGAGGTGATCAAATACGGCGAAGATCACGTCTCGAATGGCCCTGCAGGCGACATCATGCAGGCCAGTCAGTTGGCACGTGCCATGGTGATGCGCTGGGGCATGTCCGACAAGGTTGGCAACATCGACTATGCCGAGGCCCATGAAGGCTATTCGGGCAATACTGCCGGATTCTCAGTATCGGCGCATACGAAAGAGCTGATTGAGGAAGAGGTGAAACGCCTGATCCAGCAAGGTTATGAGCGTGCGCACCAGATTCTGACCGAAAAGAACGAGGAATGGGAGCGCCTGGCTCAGGGGCTGCTCGAATACGAGACGCTGACCGGAGATGAGATCAAACGGGTTATGAACGGAGAATCGCCAAGTGAGAGCGATGACGAAGGCGACAAACCTGATGAGGGCAACGCGCCAAGCGTCACCGCGATTCCCAAAACCAAGGCTAAGAAGTCTCCACCCGAAGGTGGCATGGAGCCTGAACCCTCAGCTTAACCAGACAGACCCGGGCGTTGCTCGGGTCTTTTTTCTTTCCATCACATCACCCGCATGTTCTCTATGACCCACAAGGCGAGAGGGTGATGTAGGAAATGCCGGTACTGCGGAAAATGGAATACGCTGCCGAGGTTGTCTGGTTGGGTCACGTGGTGGTTGGTGGCGCTATTAGCGCACAGGCGGTCGAAGCGCTTGATCTCCAATTCGAAGGCGACCGGGGTGCACGCCATGAGGGGCAAACTCGGGCGTCGTGTTCGCGAGTCAGGAACCTGTATCCGAACGGCACTGAGATAAGGAATGTACGTCAGCTTTCGGTTCTGTGCGCTGATGAACTGGAAGTGATCGCTCGTGATATGCGGCTGGATGGGCTTGATCCCTCTTTGCTGGGTGCAAGTATCGTCCTCAAAGGGATCCCGGATTTTACCCACATACCACCAAGCTCTCGGCTGCAGGCAGAGGGGGGCTTGACGATCACCGTTGATATGGAAAACCGCCCCTGTGTCCTGCCAGGGCGTGAAATAGAGGCCGTTTCCCCCGGTTATGGTGCATTATTCAAATCTGCGGCACAGGGCCGCAGAGGCGTGACGGCCTGGGTCGAACGGCCAGGCAAAGTGCGAATAGGCGATTGCATGTCATTGTTTGTACCGGATCAACGTCCTTGGTCACCTTGAAAACATAAGACCTCTATAGGTAATGCCCGAAATGGATCGAAGCCGTTTCACGGCTTGATTATGTCGGAATCTGTGTTCACTAAGGCGCTGCACCATCGTAAGGACTGCATAGCGCCGACTCCCGCGCGTCGGCCGTGCACGGAATTCAATCAGGGACCCGACCCAATGAGCTATAAATCCGATATTGAGATTGCCCGTGAGGCAAACAAGAAGCCGATTCAGGAGATCGGTGCGAAGCTGGGCATTTCCAGTGATGATCTGCTGCCCTACGGCCACGACAAGGCGAAAGTCAGTCAGGAATTCATCAATTCGGTTCAGGACCGCGAAGATGGCAAGCTGATCCTGGTCACGGCGATCAACCCGACCCCTGCGGGTGAAGGCAAGACGACCACCACCGTTGGTCTGGGCGACGGACTGAACCGCATCGGCAAGAACGCGATGATCTGTATCCGCGAAGCCTCGCTTGGCCCGAACTTCGGCATGAAGGGCGGCGCTGCGGGTGGCGGTTACGCGCAGGTTGTTCCGATGGAAGAGATGAACCTGCACTTCACCGGTGACTTCCACGCGATTACTTCGGCCCACTCGCTGCTGTCGGCAATGATCGACAACCACATCTATTGGGGCAACGAGTGCGAGATCGACACCCGCCGCGTCGCATGGCGCCGTGTGGTCGACATGAATGACCGTGCGCTGCGCCAGATCACGGCGTCTCTGGGCGGCGTGTCGAACGGTTTCCCGCGCGAAGCTGGCTTTGACATTACCGTGGCGTCCGAAGTCATGGCGATCCTGTGTCTGGCAAACGACCTGAAGGATCTGGAAAAGCGTTTGGGCGACATCATCGTCGCTTACCGCCGTGACAAGACCCCGGTTTACTGCCGCGACATCAAGGCCGAAGGCGCAATGACCGTGCTGCTGAAAGACGCGATGCAGCCAAACCTGGTGCAGACGCTGGAAAACAACCCGGCCTTTGTTCACGGTGGGCCTTTCGCAAACATCGCGCATGGCTGTAACTCGGTCATCGCCACCAAGACCGCTCTGAAAGTGGCTGACTATGTCGTTACTGAAGCGGGCTTTGGTGCTGACCCGGTGCCGAGAAGTTCATGAACATCAAGTGCCGCAAGGCGGGCATTGCTCCGTCGGCAGTGGTTCTGGTTGCCACCGTGCGCGCGATGAAGATGAACGGCGGCGTTGCCAAGGCCGATCTGGGTGCGGAAAACGTTGACGCTGTGAAATCGGGCTGTGCCAACCTCGGCCGTCACATCGAAAACGTGAAATCCTTCGGTGTGCCGGTTGTTGTCGCCATCAACCACTTTGTCACTGACACCGATGCCGAAGTACAGGCGGTCAGCGACTATTGCGGCGAACATGGCGTCGAGGCGGTTTTGTCGCGCCACTGGGAGCTGGGCTCGGAAGGCTCTGCGCCGCTGGCCGAGAAGGTTGTCGAGATCGTCGAAGGCGGCAGCGCCAACTTCTCGCCGATTTACCCTGACGATATGCCACTGTTTGAGAAGATCGAAACCATCGCCAAGCGTATCTATCGCGCGGATGAGGTTCTGGCCGACAACAAGATCCGTAACCAGCTGAAAGAATGGGAAGAGGCAGGCTATGGCAATCTGCCGGTCTGCATGGCGAAAACACAGTATTCGTTCTCGACCGACCCGACCCTGCGCGGCGCGCCCACCGGCCACTCGGTTCCGGTGCGTGAGGTCCGCCTGTCCGCCGGTGCCGGTTTCATCGTGGTTGTCTGCGGTGAGATCATGACCATGCCCGGCCTGCCGCGCAAGCCGGCCGCGGAAACCATCTGCCTCAATGACGCAGGTGAGATCGAGGGCTTGTTCTAAGCCGCCGAATAAGACATCTCGTGGTCCGGGGAATTCCCGGGCCATGAGGAGACAAACATGCCCACTCTGACACCTCCAAAAGACTGCCACTCAATGCGGGAGTTGCGGGTTCAGATCGACAAGCTGGATCGGCAGCTGATCGAGATGTTGGTGGCGCGTGCAGGTTACATCGACCGCGCATCCGCGCTGAAGCCGGGCGAGGGCTTGCCTGCACGTATTCCGGAGCGTGTCGAGGATGTGGTGCAAAAAGTGCGTATGAATTCGGACGAGCTGGGTATGGATCCTGACCTTGCCGAAAAACTATGGCGCACCTTGATTGATTGGTCGATTGCGCGCGAAGAACGCGTGCTCGGCCCCGACTGAATGACCGGGCGCTTTGTGCGCCCGATCCGTTTTTTGAAAGAAGGGATCAAAGGATGGTAGCTCAAGTCATCGACGGTAAGGCCTTTGCCGCCAAAGTGCGCGCGCAGGTGGCTGACCAGGTTGCGAAACTGAAGGAAGAAAACGGCATCACACCGGGTCTGGCGGTGGTTCTGGTGGGCGAGGATCCGGCCAGTCAGGTCTATGTCCGCTCGAAGGGAAAAATGACCGTTGAAGTCGGTATGAACTCATACGAGCACAAGCTGGATGCAGACACCTCCGAAGAAGACCTTCTGGCGCTGATCGACAAGCTGAACAATGATCCGGCAGTGCATGGTATTCTGGTGCAGCTGCCGCTGCCCAAGCACCTGAACGAAGACCTGGTGATCAACTCGATTGATCCGGCGAAAGATGTAGACGGGTTCCATATCTCGAATGTCGGCCTGCTGGGTACGGGCCAGAAATCGATGGTGCCCTGCACGCCGCTGGGCTGCCTGATGATGCTGCGCGACCACCATGGCTCTCTGTCGGGCATGGATGCTGTTGTAATTGGCCGCTCGAATATTGTGGGCAAGCCGATGGCGCAGCTGCTGCTGGGCGACAGCTGCACAGTGACCATCGCGCATAGCCGCACCAAGGACCTGCCCGACGTGGTGCGCCGCGCCGACATCGTCGTCGCCGCCGTAGGCCGCCCCGAGATGGTGCCGGGTGACTGGATCAAGGAAGGCGCGACCGTAATCGACGTGGGCATCAACCGGATCGAACGTGACGGCAAGAACAAGCTGGTTGGCGATGTGGACTATGCCAGCGCGGCCGAACGCGCAGGTGCAATCACTCCGGTACCGGGTGGCGTAGGCCCGATGACGATCGCCTGCCTGCTTGCGAATACGCTGACCGCCGCGTGCCGGGCGAATGGCCTGCCAGAACCCGAAGGCCTGACAGCGTAATACCCGACACAAAGACCTATTTGGGTATGGCCTGATTAGCCGGAGAGCCTGCGCGCTCTCCGGTTTTTTGTTCTCCATGTATTATTAATGCGTATGGGGACTTGTTAACTTGACCCAGCGTTAACCCGTGATAAGCCTTCTAATCCAAGTGGTTGTGAGGTTAGACTACCTTCCGTTTGATGTTTTTGGTGCAGGCTAAGAAGGTGTGTTGCTTGGTATGAAGTCCAAACTAAGTCCGATCATCTCGTTTTGCAGTCTTCAACGTGTAGTGGCCGGCCTAGTTTTTGTTCCATTGCTTGCCTATTCGTTCGCACCCTTTCGAGACATGACACTGTCATATTCACAGCGGTTGTTGTTCTGGACTGGTGTAATGCTACTGGCGCTGTTTGCAACATGGGCTGCGGGGCAACTTGTGCGCACAAAACTGAGTTTATCGGGATCGTTGTTCCGGGATTTTGCTTTTGCTGCGTTGATCCTGTTGTTGTTTGCCCCCTCTTTGTGGTTTCTGACGTGGGTTCTGTTCTCATTGAATGGACGGATGGCTCCAGACCTGTTGAAGGTCGTCCCTTATGGGCTTCTGTTTGCGACGGGGCTAATACTTGTTCGTCAATGGGGCGATCCAGATGAAGCAGTGGAAGAACCTCGACCACGGCTCTATCATCGATTGCCAACTGGTTTCGAGGGGGAGATCTACCGGCTGACCGTGCGTGATCACAGCGTCGATGTCGTAACCTCAGAAGGGACATTTACCATCCGCTCGCGATTTACCGATGCGATAGCTGAGATGGAGCCGGTTCCTGGGCATTGCACACATCGATCACATTGGGTGGTGGATTCCACAATTGTTGGGGTCAAGAAAGAGACGGGGAAAACCTACCTGCGTTTGAGGAACGGCGACCAAGTACCTGTCAGCCGGAAATACAAGCAGCATCTTGTGGATGACGGGCTGTTATAAGGGTCATCGCGGCATTGGAATTTTCTGGGGCTGATCCCCCGTCAAGATTGCCCGGGCATCTGAGGCCATGATCCTTGTCAGTGTTTGGTCTGTGCTGCGCAACCCGCCGGTATAGGTCCCATAGGCGGGCAGGATTAGCCGGGCATGATCCAAAAGGAACGCAGGCCGAGAGATCGAGCGCCCCCGAATATTCAAACTTGCCTTGGGATGATAGTGGCCGGAAATCTCAGCCATTGCATCTGGTTGGGCTATATGGCGAAAAGTGAGGTCGCTGCAAATCCATTCGGATAGATGCGTACCACCAATTTCAACCGGACCGGGGTCATGATTGCCTTCGATCCAGATCCAGTTCCGACCTGCTTGCAACGTCGTAATCCGAAGCCTGTCCTCAGCTGTCAATGCAGTTGACGCGTCCAAGTCATCAAAGCTGTCTCCCAGACAAATTACTGACGTGGCCTTTGTATATGACAAGTCACCTCCCAGCCGTGTCAAAGTCTCGCGTGTATCATAAGGGGGGAGCGAAGAACCGCCCCTTCGAGCGATGCGTTCTGACTTGCCCAGATGCAGATCAGATACGCAAAGCAGGCGTTGATCGGGCCACCAAAGCGCCCCGGAACCTAGTGCGCGCAGTTGGTGACCCGCAAAGGAAAACTCGACGTTGTTCATGGTACGTTCTTTGCCTGTTTCGACGGACGGCGCAAGAGGATTCACGGAGATTGTATGCCTGCAGCTTGCAGCAAGCGGGCACTCTCTTCGGCCAGAAGGCGTTCTTCTGCATCACCTTTGACTGGCACTTTTCCCATTTCCAGAAAGAGCGGCGCAGCCAATGGAGAAACGCGATCCAGCCGCCGAAGATCGATGCGGCCATTGATCCGCGCGACCATCGCTTCGATCCGCCCGAAATCAACCAATCCGCGCATTGCTTCTTCGCGGGTGATCTGCATCAAAAGATGGTCGGGGTCGTATTTCAGCAGAGTGTCATACAAGATGTCTGACGAAAACGTCGCTTGCCGTCCGCTTTTGCGCTGCCCTCCGGTATTGCGTTCGATCAGACCTGCGATTGTGGCCGAGGCGCGGAACGTGCGCTTCATCACGGCATTGCCTGCCAACCACGTTTCCAGCCCTTCGCGCAGCGCATCAATCTGAAACAATGGGCGTGGATCGGTTACCGCATCCAGGCCCCAGATCAAGGTGGCATAGTCGGTAGCGACAAAGCCCAGTGGGGCAAGGCCGGTCTCTTCCATACGTTTGGTTAGTAACAAGCCCAGGGTCTGCTGCGCATTTCGGCCTGCAAAGCCATAGACACAGATATGTTCACGCCCATTGTCGGGGAAGCTTTCGATCAATAGTCGATCGCGCTGCGGTAGGCGCGAGACCTCGCGTTGCAACGCCAGCCAATCGGCGGTGTGGGCGGGCAAGTGTGGCCAGTCAGATTGCGCGAACATACGCAGAATGCGGTCGCTAAGCTGCGTAGATGTGGCGAATTTTGTGCCAGAGAAGGTTGCGATCTTGGGTTTCTTATCGGCACGGCGGCTGACCTCAACCACCATTTCACGCAGCCCTTCGTAACGGACGATCTGGCCGCCGATCAGAAATGTGTCACCGGGGGTGAGCGAGGCAGCAAACCCTTCTTCCACCTCGCCAAGTGGCTTGCCACCGCGATTTCGTTTCAACCGTACCTTCAGCGTGTCAGTGTCCTGAATTGTGCCCAGATTCATCCGGATACGCTGCGCTGCTCGTGGATCACGCAATTGCCAGCGCCCATCTGATCGCTGCTGCAACCGCTGCCAGCGGTCATAGGCGCGCAGGGCGTACCCGCCGGTGGCGCAGAAATCCAGACAGGCATCAAATTCGGGTCTGCTGAGGCCGGCATAGGGCCCCGCCGAGGTCAGCGCGGTGTAGAGCGCATCGGCCTCGAACGGTCCGGCTGCAGCGGCGATCAGGATATGCTGACAGAGCACATCCCGAGGGCCCGCGCCGCGAGGATCACCGTCCAGGTCATGTTCTTGCACCGCATGCAGTGCGGCCACACATTCGACCACTTCAAACCGGTTGGCAGGTACCAACAGCGCCTTCGATGGGGCATTATAACGATGGTTTGCCCGTCCGATCCGCTGCACCAGCCGTTTGACGTTCTTTGGCGCGCCAATTTGGATCACCAGATCCACATCCCCCCAGTCGATTCCCAGATCGAGGCTGCCCGTGCAGACAATGGCCCGCAGATCACCGCGTACCATTGCGCCCTCAACCCTTTCGCGTTGCTGCCGGTCCAGACTGCCGTGATGGATACCGATTGGCAGACTTTTATCATTTGCCAGCCAGAGATTATGAAAGAATATTTCGGCCTGAGCGCGCGTGTTGTGGAAGATCAGTGTGGTTTTATGCTGCCGAACCTGCTCCAGCACCGCCGGAATGGCATAGGCGGCGCCTCCACCAGACCAGGGGGGCATTTCTTTGGTTTCAAGCATCGCGATATCGGGATCTGGGCCGGGATCGGCCTGAATTATTCTGCATGGATCAGGATGCCGCGCCAGAAACTGCGCAATGCCTTCTGGGTCTTCCACAGTCGCAGACAGGCCGACACGGCGCAAATCGGGGCAGAGCGCTTGCAACTGTGCCAGTGCAAGCATCAATTGATCGCCCCGCTTGCTTTCCGCCAAAGCGTGAATCTCATCAACGATGATGCGCTGGACTCCCGCAAACATACGCGGCGCGTCTTCGTAGGAGGTGAGTAACGCCAAGCTTTCTGGTGTTGTCAGTAGGATATGTGGAGGATCAACACGCTGGCGTTTCTTTTGCGTGGCCGACGTATCGCCAGTGCGGTCTTCGATCCGTATAGGCAAGCCGATCTCTTCCACCGGGGCACGCAGATTGCGGCGGATATCAGCGGCCAGCGCCTTGAGTGGTGAGACATAGATCGTATGCAGCCCATCATGCGCGCCGTCGGCCAGTTCGGACAGGGACGGCATGAACCCGGCCATCGTCTTGCCCCCGCCTGTCGGGGCAATCAACAGCGTCGCCGGCTCCTGTGCCTGGTCGAACATGTCTTGTTGATGCGGGTGGATCGACCAGCCTTTTGCGGCAAACCAATCGCTAATCCGGGCGGGAATCTGCGTCATGGCCGCAGATTAACCGCCCGGGTTCAGAAGGACAGGGGGTTAGTGAACGATCTTTTCTTCCTTGACGAACATGTTCGCCCAGGCACGGTCGATCAAGTCGGGGCTCATCTGATAGGGGATGCCTTCGAATTCGCAGATCGAGATCATCTGGTCGATCAGGAAGATCGGTTGATAATTCGCGTAGATGTTCTGGATCGTCGGGTATTTGACCTTCAGCAAATGTACCAGAGCGGCTTCGTCCAGAGGCATCCCGCGCTTGCGGGCGACCATCGCAAAGATCTTGAGGAAGTTCTCTTGGTTCGGACCATCAATCTTGATCTTGAAGAAGATCCGGCGCAGAGCTGCTTGGTCAAAGATTTCATTCGGATGGAAGTTGGTTGAAAAGATGACCAGAGTATCGAATGGTACTTCGAACTTCTCACCTGATTGCAGGCCAAGGATATCCTTGCTTTCTTCCAGCGGAACGATCCAGCGGTTGATCAGGGCCTGAGGGGGTTCGGCCTGACGCCCAAGGTCGTCCACGATGAAAATGCCTCCGGTCGATTTCAACTGCAGCGGTGCCTGATAGGTCCGGGCAGTGGGGTTGTAAACGAGGTCCAACATGCTTAGCGACAGTTCACCGCCGGTTACCACGGTCGGGCGCTCGCATTGCACATAACGCGTATCGAACCGTTTCCGGCGGCGCAAACTGTTGGGATCGTCCTCTTCCTGTTCAATCGCGGTGTGAACAATCGGATCGTATACGGTGATCACCTGCCCCGAATATTCGATGGCGCGCGGGACATAGACATTGTCACCCAGCGCGTCCCGAATTCCGTTCGAGATTGAGGACTTACCATTGCCCGGAGGGCCATACATCAGGATCGACCGACCGGCGCTGACAGCAGGGCCCAAGTGATCCAGCAGGCTGTCGGGTAGAACCAGATGACCCATAGCACCAGTCAATTGATCACGGGTGACCTGAATATTGCGGATCGACTGACGCTTAACCTGTTCGCGATAGACGTCCAGTGGCACCGGCATCGCGCCGAAATACTCCGATTGGCTAAGCGCGTCTAAGGCACGGGCCTTTCCTGAATCGGTTAACTGATACCCCATCTCGTTGCCCGAGTTGGCGTTCAGTGTGCCTGTCGCCTCCATCAGTTTCTGTTCCCGTGCGATATCGATCAGTTCCTGCGTCACCGAGCCGGGCAGGCATACCGCCGCGGCAACCTCACTTACCGTATCCACGTTCTTGCGAAAGATCGTTTTCAGCAGAATGTCACGCATCATCACCAGCGGAAGCTGCATTTCAGCCAACCCCTTAGGGGCAGGGGGGGCCATAACGGAGGACGTCTGCATGTTCATAAGCGGGACTCGTCTGTCTATTATCACACCAAAGGCCCCATGCAGGGCCGTTTAGGGAAAATTTGACGCGTCTTTGTGGCAGGACCAAGGCGCGGGCAAGGCGCGGTCATGATTGTTCACGAACCGTGGATTATGCCCAAAATCAGGTAAGCCACGAGGCTACCTGCAAGCGTCAGACCCATTGGAAACTGTTTACCGCGATCCCAACTGTCCCAATGCGGAGCTATCTGGCGCAGTCGGGTGTGTTTCGCTAACCGGTGGGAACAAAAAGCCCCTAGCAGCGTGGCAGACAGAATTATGAATACCCACATGAAATCACTGGCCCAGACAAAAGCAGCGGCGGCAGCGCAGAATTTGGCGTCACCAGCTCCCATAATTCCAGCAGCGTTCAATACGATGCCGACGATCAGAACAACGACTATGTGAAGCAGCTGCCAGGCGTATAAAGGCAGCTTGACAGTGACCGGACCAAAAGTGCCGGGTAGCCATTCGCCCGACCATGGCGGCAAAACGAAAAGGCCGACAACGAGAAAAACCACCAACAGTGCCATGACCGCATGGTTCTTGATCCGCATCTCACGCATATCGGTGAAGGCAACGTAGAAACAGATCGGCAGGACAAATGGTAAGAACCACGCTGCCGCTGCCGCTGGTATGTGCATGGATCAGGCGTCCTCGAGTGCCCGAAGCGAACGAACGGCTTCGTCATAATGCTGGGGATGCGTGGCGATTGCCTCGCGATACAGGTTCTTGGCGAGGTTTACATCGCCTTGTTTAACTGCCGAAATAGCCATCGTATTCAGCAACATCGCCCGTTCGGTCTGAGACATCGGGACAACCGGAACGCTGTAATTGCCTTGTGCACTGCGCGCCAGAACCAGATTGTTCTTCGCGGTAAATAGCGCGTTGTCCTGTTGAATGGCTTCGGTGAACAGACGTTCAGCTTCGGCATATTGCCCGCGTGCCATTTTGGAGTAGCCCCAGTTATTCATGACACCCGCCGGTCGCGTAGTCAGGCCAACTGCGGTTTCATAATAATGGTCTGAGCGTTTCCAGTCTTTTCTGGAGTCTGCCACCAGCGCCTCAAGCCGATAGCGCTTGAACGTCTCATAAGTGGGTGGGATTTTGTCGAGTGTTGCCTTTGCACCGTCCCAATTTCCGCTACGCACTTGCGCATCTGCATATTCAACCCGGTCGGCGTTGTTTGCACCTTTCATCCCGAGCACACGTTTCCATGCCGCTGACGCTTCGGTGCTGCGCTTGGCGCGGGTCAGGGTAATCGCAAGACCACGCTGAAGATCGATCCGGTCCGGGTTCTTGGCGGCCGCACCCTGAAAATAAGTGACGGCTTCGTTTGGATCAGCTGCATTCAGCATCACGTCGTTCAGGTTGGTCTCGTCAATAACGTTTACTTCCTGAAATGTACGTTCGACTTTTTCCTCTTCGGTTTCTTTTGCGCAAGCGGTCAAAACCAGCCCGCACGCAAGCATCGTCGGAATCAAAAAGGGATGGCGCATTTTTGCGTCCTTTACTGCTCTGCCTCTATTGCTGGGTTTTTGCGCAGAACGAATTGCCCGTCGCCGCGCTGCTCCAGCTCAAATTCTTGTTCTTGTGGGGTATTATTAGCAGGATTTTCCATTTTTGCGAGTGCTAACCGCAAATTGTCACGGATTGCGTCACTTTCGCCATTGTCTAACGCAAAAGCACGCCGGAAAACCTGTGCTGCTTCGGCGTATTCGCCCGTCTCCATCAGGAATACGCCAAGATTATTCCAGGCGACCGGCCAATCGGGATCATCCTCCACTGCTCGGCGTAGCAGGGGTTCGGCTTGTCCGATCCGGCGTAAGCCCAAATTGGCGGTGCCGAGCGAAGTCAGGATCTCGGGTGTCATTCCCTCTGTCAGCGCCGCCCGGGTGAAGGATTCCATCGCAAGCTCGTATTCGCCTGCCGCCATCAGGCGATTGCCGATAGCGATTTCATCCACAGCCGGGCCATCGGGGTCAATCCCAGGCGCAAATGGATCATCCGGAGAACGCGTTTCAGTGCAAGAGGCCACCATGGCAATAACCATGGCGGCCCTAAAGAGATGACGCAGGTGCAAACCGAAAGGCTTGAGAACCTTATCACGCAGAAGGTGAGCGTTATTGGCTTCCAAACTCCATGATACCTTTTGCCGAAGGGCCAACAAGAATGACCAGAAGGGGGGGGACGGTCAGCATCATTGTGGCGAGTGTCATTTTGGTTGGCAACTTGTTCGCGGCTTCTTCGGCGCGCATAACGCGCTTGTCGCGCATTTCGTCGGCGTAAACCCGCAGAGCTTCCGCGATCGAAGTACCAAAGGTGGCTGACTGGATCATAACAGTCACAAATGCGCTAACGTCCTGAACTCCGCAACGGGTGGCAAAATCGCGCAGGACCGTATCCTTTTCTTTACCAGCCTTCATTTCATAGGCGACGACTTCAAATTCAAGCGCAATGTCGGGATAGGAGGCTTTCATTTCCGCTGCGACCCGAACGATGGCTTGATCAAGCGATTGGCCGGCTTCGACGCAAACAAGCATCAGGTCAAGCGTGTCCGGGAAACCGTTGACGATGGCCTCCTTCCGTTCCTCTACGCGTCGTGTGATCCAGTACTTGGGTATGAAGTATCCGACCAGTCCAGGCCCCAAAACGCGAATTAGGAGTTGAGTAGAGTCAAACTCCTGATCACCTGCGAAAACCGTGACCAGTGAGATACCGATCAGAATTCCGACAATCCCCAACGCAAACTGCGAAAAATGATAGAATCGGACGGCATCTTTTGACTGATAGCCCGCTTGGCGCAGCTTGAGCTGAACGGCCGAATATTCTTCCTCGTCCTTGGGTTCGAGGAAATTGGCAAATTTTTCAAGCTGCTCGTTGCGGCTGGCGTTTCTCAGGCGTTCTTTCTTTTCTTTCTTACTTTTCTTAGGCGCCGCGTTTGAACGTTGTAGCTTCTTAAGTGGATCCTCAGGCTGATTCAGCATCAAAGGGACGGTGATCAGGATCATAAACAAACCCAGAATACCAACGACAATCAGCGGGCCAAATTCGCCTAAATGAGTTTTCAGCAGCTCATTGATCTGGCTCAGAATTTCCATGGCGGCACCTCTAAACCTTAATATCAGTCAGGATTTTCATGACGATCAGGTTCAATGTCAGCATGATGCCAACAAAGAAACAGGCTGGAATAAAAAGCGGATGATCCATCACCGAATCGTAATAGTGCGGATCCTTGACCAGAATGAACATGAGGCATGCAAGAGGGAAGCCGGACAGGAACTTTCCTGACCATTTTGCCTCAGCGGTAATCGCATTCACCCGACGGAACAAGCGGAACCGGGCCCGGATCACTTTCGCAAGGCCGGCGAGAATATCAGCAAGGTTACCCCCCGACTGCTGCTGAATGGAAACCGCCACGGCTAGGAAGCGCAAATCCTGCATATCCAGCCGTTCTGCCATGTCCTTAAGCGCTTCACCCACTTCCCGGCCATAAGCAGATTCATCCGAGATGATGCCAAATTCCGTCGCAAGTGGGTCCTCCACTTCGCTGGCAACGATCTGGATCGATGAAACAAACGGGTTACCGACCCGAAGCGATCGCACCATCAGTTCAACCGCATCCGGTAATTGTTCTTCGATCAAAGCCATTCGTTTCTTGGCCTTGTTGCTGACCCAAGTATAGACAGCACCAATACCGATGGCACCCGAAAGCGCGATCCGCAGTGTTATTTCGGTCGCCGTGGCCACGCTGAGGGCCATGAAGACCAAACCAGAAACCAGCGCCATGATCATAATCAGCTGTCTGGGTGAGAAGGCGATTGCGGCTTTTTGGGCTTTGTCTGCCAGAAGCGAATAGAGTGGGATGCTCTGCGACTTCATATGCTGCTGCATTTCCTTGCGCAGCTGTTCCAGCACTTGTTCGCGACCGACACCCTTGTCGATCATATCAAGCCTGCGATTGACACGGCTGTTCAGACTGATCGATTTTCCAAAGGCGACAAGATAGATACCTTCGACCAGGGCAAAAACCCCGACGAAAATCACGACATAGATGAGCGCCTCGACAGGCAGTTGCATATCTTGGTTCTCCTACATCGTGGTCGGGTCGTAGATCGAAGCGGGTAGATCGAAACCCCACAGGCGGAACCGCTCTGAAAAGTTGCTCCGAACGCCTGTCGCAGTGAAATGGCCGATGATCTTGTTATCAGGGGTCAAGCCAACGCGTTGAAATTTAAAGAGTTCCTGTAAGGAAATCACGTCACCTTCCATCCCGGTAATCTCAGTGATGGAAGTCATGCGACGTGAACCGTCCTGTAGACGACTGGCTTGAACAATCAGGTTCACAGCCGATGAGATCTGGCTACGGACGGCTTTGATCGGCATTTCGATCCCAGCCATCGCGATCATGTTCTCAAGACGTGAGATACCGTCGCGGGCAGAGTTGGCGTGGATGGTGGTCATTGATCCGTCGTGGCCTGTGTTCATGGCCTGCAACATGTCGATCACCTCGGCACCACGCGTCTCGCCCACGATGATGCGGTCGGGGCGCATACGTAGGGCGTTTTTTAGACAGTCGCGCGGGCTGACCTCACCTTTGCCTTCCACGTTGGGCGGGCGGCTTTCCATCCGGCCCACATGGGTCTGTTGTAGCTGAAGTTCCGCCGTATCCTCGATGGTTAGGATGCGTTCGGCGTCGTCGATAAAGCTGGAAAGCGCGTTGAGCGTTGTCGTCTTACCGGAACCCGTACCACCCGAAACGATGATATTCAGGCGTGTTGAAACCGCGGCCTGCAAATAGGCGGCCATTTCTTCCGTGAAGGCGCCAAAATTGACAAGATCGTCAATGCCCAGCTTGTCCTTCTTGAACTTACGAATCGAAACCAGCGAGCCATCAACTGCAATCGGCGGCACCATTGCGTTGAAACGCGAGCCGTCTGCCAAACGGGCGTCAACGTAAGGGTTGGATTCATCGACACGACGGCCAACAGCAGACACGATCTTGTCGATGATCCGCATCAGGTGCTTTTCATCCTTGAAAGTGATGTCGCTGATTTCCAGTTTGCCCGCTCGCTCGACGAAAATCTGCTGAGGGCCGTTTACCAGAATATCGTTGACCGTATCGTCCTGCAGCAAGGTTTCCAGCGGCCCCAGGCCGGTGACTTCATCATAAAGTTCCTTGTTGAGCTGAGTGCGGTCCTCACGGTTCAAGACAATATTGCGCGATTCCAGAACTTCGCTTGAAATTGCACTGATCTCAGCCCGTAACTCGGCCTCTGCTGCTTTCTCAAGCGCCGCAAGGTTTAGGTTTTCAAGCAGTTCACGGTGCAGTTCCAGCTTGATCTCACCCAAACGCTCTTTGCGCTTGCGCTCTTTGTCGTTGACGGTGACCTCCGCCGCCTTTTTTTGCACCGGCTTGCGTACGACATTGGTCGAGGCCGCCGCCGCGGCTGGCGTTGCGGCCTCAGCTTTTTCAGGCGCCGGGGTTTGAACCGGCTGCGCCGAAGGCTGTTTCTTATATCTTGAAAACACGGCAGCTCCCTTTTGAATTATGCGGCTTCAGCGTCGCTGCTGCCTAGGCTATGAAGCGACTGAGCAAGTTTGGCGATCTCGCGACGTAGCGGATTCTTGGCCGCCGAGTTTGCCAATGGCAGGCCGTGATCACCGCTTTGCATGACTGCCTTGCCACCATCAGGTAGAAGCAAGTCGATCGAAATTCCCAGGCTTTCGCCCATACGTTTGACCCGGCCTTTTCCGTTGAGGTCGGTGAATTTCGGTGCCCTGTTCATGGCAAACCGCAACTTGTTAAAAGGCAGTTCTTCGGCTTGCAAAGCCCGTTTCAGGCGCAACGCATTCTGAGCCGACCGCATATCAAGTTCGATCAAAGCAAAATAGACGTGCGCCGCCTGCAGCACCGTTTCAGACCAGTGAACCAGTGTTTTGGGCATGTCGATCACGACGTAGTCGAAGTGGCTGCGTGCTGTATCGATCACTCGCTGGATATCCTCAGGGTTGATAATATCCAGTGGAACCATATCGGACGGAGCGGTTAGGACCTGCAGCTTGTCTTCGAATGTTTGCAGGGCTTGCCCGAAGGATTCCTCATCCATGGAATCAGTGTCCGAGAGCATTTCGAATACGGCCTCGTGGCGCGGAAGGTCCAAAAACGTAGAAACGCTTCCATATTGAAGATCCAGATCAATCAGGCACACTTTGGGTGCTTCCTTGGCTGAAACTGTAGCCAGTTCCCACGCAAGGTTTACGGCCATCGTTGTAGAGCCGACCCCGCCTGCGAGCCCCTGGACCACGAACAGCGCGCCCTCTTTCGACGCACCATTGGCCAGCGGCACTGCTGCGGCTTGTGGTGCTGTGACCGGGTCGGGCTTGTTCATCCGGTCAATCGCTTCCTGAAGTTCGTTTTCGGGAAGCGGGTAGGGGACAAACTCATCAGCGCCCTTACGCAAAAGCTGATGCAGGGAAGCCGGAGTCACATCTTCTGCGATCAAAACAACTTTTATGCCCTTTTCCTTGGCACGCGTGATGATTTCACCCATCATGGTCAGGTTGTCTTCGTCATCACCATCCAGCGCCAGGGCAACAAACTGAAGCGATTCAGCTTCGGGCTGGCTAAAGAACGCGAGCGCCTCGGCAAACCCCAGATCCCCCCAGCGTTCTCCTAGCGCGGCTTCCATATCTTCGATCAACAGATCGAAATTCTGGACATCACGGCTAATCGTGCAGGCCAGAATGGCGTCGTTTTCATCTTGCGGCGTCGCGCTCGTCATAAACACAATCCTCGTCGAGAGGGCTGAGCAAACCTGATGAACGCGTGAAAGGTCAGTTCTAGCTTGCTGTCGCCCGATGCGGTCAATTTTGGCCGCAGGTCACCCTATTGTTCACAATGTTGCTTGGAAGTGGGGCGAGAATTGGGCGCAAAAGAACCAATTGTAGGGAAATGGGCGACAATGCCGCCCATTTCTTAGGTATTATTATTCACCGGAATCGCCTTCGCCGATTTGGATGAAGCTGACCGGGGTCGCGCTTGAGATATACTCGCGGTAGATAACGTCAGCGTATTTCCCATCTAGGATATTCTTGTGACTATCAACAAATCCTGAAACCTCGGTAACCGTCCTACGGTTACGACGATCCCGATCCGGAGTCGCCACAAGAGGGCGGGATTTCCCAAACGAAACAACCGCTTCCAGTCGTGATCGCGAGATCCCTTGCCGCGTCAGGAATGCCACCGCCGCATTGGCACGGCGTTGCCCCAGACGGTTGTTATAAGCAGTTGAACCTACAGCGTCGGTGTGACCGTAAACACGGAACCGCGCTTCGGGGAACTGTTTGATCCATGCGGCTTGCTGCAGCAGAATCTTCTGCGCTGATGCATCCAACTGTGCGCTATCAAACGCAAAGTTGATCTGCGTCGGAACCTCTGCGGCGAATCTCTGAGCCAGGATCTGGCCATACGTCAACTCGCCATTCATTACCTGAATGTTATTCAGCGTCGCGTTTCCGAAAGTGCCCTGATCGATTTCATACCCAGCTTCGCGAGTACAGCCAGCGACAGCAACCGAAAGGCCCAGTGTCAAGATCCACTTTTCCATTGGTCCTATCCTCCTATCAATCCAGAACATAGCCATAGGAGGCGCCAAAGTCCTGCTTGGCCACTTCCGATGCAGCACCGCTTCCGGCTCGTTCAGTCCGGGCGACTTTGCCATTCACGAACAGATCGAACTCGCTGGGTGGTTTGACCCGGTCAGTTGGCAGGGCAAGCGCCTCACCACGAGTAGGTGAAACCAGATGTGCGGTCACAATAATGATCAGCTCGCTTTGTTCGCGCTGATATTGAGCGCTGCGGAAAAGAGCGCCCAGAACCGGCACATCACCCAACCACGGAACCTGACTGTTCAGATCTGTGAAGTCATCCTGGATCAAACCAGCAATCGCAAAGCTTTCACCATCATTCAACTCGATCGTCGTGCGTGTGGTACGCGAGATGAAGCTCGGGACGTTGTCGCCGTTGATCGTGAAATCGGAACTCTGATCGATTGACGATACGGATGCGCCCATTTCCAGATTGATGCGGTCGCCGTCCACGACACGAGGAACGAACAAGAGCTGAACGCCGAAGGCCCGATACTCGATCGCAACCACGCCGTCACCTTGCGGAACAGGGATCGGCACTTCGCCACCGGCCAAAAATTCAGCCTCTTGTCCGGATAGTGCCGAAAGGTTTGGTTCGGCCAAACTGCGGACTAAGCCTTTGGTTTCAAGCGCTTCCAGTAGCAGACGAACTTGCGTCGAGCCTGCGCCGAACCCAAACAAGATAGCACCCGTATTGGTTTGCACGAACGGGATGTTATTCGCCAACGCGTTGTTAAGTGCTGCTTGGTTGTTCAAGCTGTTGAAGCCGCCGGTCGCGTCTCCACCGCCAAAGCCCAGAGATGCCGACAGGTTCTTCGCTACCGAACGGTTCATTTCGGCGAATCGCACTTTCAGCATGACTTGCTGTACGCCACCAACATTCATCAAGTTCGATACACGCTCAGGCGCGTAGCGCTCGGCGAGTTCAAGAGCACGTGCCAGTCTTGCACTGCTTGATACCGTACCGGATAGAACAATACCGTCATTTGCGGTCCGTACTTCGATCGGCTCATTTGGCAGAATCTGACGCAGCCGCTCTTTGAACTCAGAGACATCAGGCGAAACGCGCACACGCACGTTAGTGATCAGATTTCCACCGCCATCGAACATCGTCAGCGTGGTTATGCCGGGTGCGCGACCCAATACATATATTGTCCGGTCGGACAGAGTAGAAATGTCTGCAATGCCTGCGTTGGCAATGCTGATATCGGCAAAGGGTTGTTCACTCTCCACCACAATTGCGCGGTTAACAGGAACATCCAGCGATTCAGCTGTCCCCTTTTTCACCACGCGAAGATTTTGGGCCCACGCGGCATCGCCGATTGGGCTCACAACAAGCGACAACCCCAGCAGGGTTGCGCTGATCCAGGAACGTATTGTCATGTGACCTGCCTCTCCGATCACCACTCGATTTTTTATGGGTCTAATGCCCTATGATCTGAACCCTGCGCCAATTCCGGATTTATTGCAATAATCAATGGTTTCTGGAATTTTCCTTATGTGGGTTTCTCGCAACAACACCATGAAAAAGACCGCGCAAAATGCGCGGTCTGTGGGTCGTTAACGGTTTGAATTTTCGTTAGTTTGTACAGGGAATTGGTGTCTCGACAGTTTCGCCGCCACGACGGGTTCGGATTGTACAAACCTTCTTTTCAACCACTACCGGTGCGGGTGCTCGTTCTTGAATTCCCAATAGTGATTGCTGGTCTACTTCAACCACTTCGGCGACTTCATCATCCTGCGCGCCCACTAGCGCCAGAGACATACGGCCGGTGTTTTGTGCCTGTGCCAAAGCCGCAATTTGTTGTGAGGTCGCCGCTACGGTCACAGTGCGGGCAATCGTGGTCCCTGTGACATCTGAACCCGCAATCTGGTCAACTGCGACCAGTTCAATATTTGTCAGAACCAGTCGGGTAATCTCGCCGCGTCCAGCATCAGTAGTACCGCGCAGCGATCCGGTCCAATAGACGTCCACTGTGTCACCAGGGCGCAAGAAGCCCGAAACGCCAGAGGCCACATCGACGCTGATTGCAAAGGCACGCATGCCCTTGGGCAACTGCGACCTCAAGCCCGCTGTTTCGCCCGGATTGGTAACTTTGACCTCCATGATGGCTTCGTCTTTTTCCATCGACCGAAGCACATATCGCTCGTTATTCTTGATATCGGGGAACAATACCGCAGCATCGATGAATGCACCCTCGGGGATTGCGGTTTCAGGCCACTGGACAACGCGGATATCGTCCTGGTTCAGCCGCTCGCCATACTTAAGAGACCGGTTGGAGACCAGGACTCCGACTGTTGGCACAACGCCTGCTTTAGCATTTGCCAAAGCCTCTTCACGCAGTTTTCGCTCCTGCGCAAGTTTAGCCTGATTCTCGGTAATATATTCGCGTGCCATATAGACAGCACCACCGGCCAAGGCGATCCCGATGATAAGAACAAGTCCAAAAACAGCTCGCATTTGTCCCTCGTCATGTTTCGTTCAAGTAAGTCTCGCGGCTAACTTTGTCGCGATGGTTCAGCGGCTACCCTAGGAGGTAATTGTGTCCAAAAATGGGACAATCCCCACATTTTTCGGAGCAGTATCAAGATCCGTCAAGGAAGCCAGTATATTGGTTTAGTCAAAACTAATTTGCTGGACCTGAATCGACGAGAGGGCTTGCCCGGTTTGCTCGTCGACACTTTGGATGCCTTCGTTCAGGAGCACGTACATCATCCCGGCAATGCCTACGATCGCGGCCGTTAGTACAACCCAATCTACCGTAACAGCGCCGTCTTCTTCGCTAATAAAAATTTTGATTGTGCTAAACATTGTACGTTACCGAGGTAAGGAACTTTTGCAAAAGGGGCCACGTCTTTTGATAAGACATGGCCCCCACATTACACACCAGAGTGTGATGCTAATTAGTTGGTGTTTGGCGTAGTAACGGTAATACCGGACAGCGCGCTGTCGATGTTGCCCGCCAGTGTGCTGGCACCGCTACTAACCTGATTGTAAGCGATGGCTGCCAGAGCAACAACAGCTGCGGTCAGAACGACCCAGTCTACAGTTACGGCGCCGTCTTCGTCTTTGCGGAAGTTCTTGATGAACTTGATCATGTTACGTCCCTCCTAAAGGATCAAATAAGCAATTAACCTCGGCGTCTTCCAGAGCATTCTCTCTCGGTCCGCTCCCGATCGTCTCGGCATGGGTCTATGTTTGACCTTTGCGCGTGGCAGGAATTGGGCCAAACCAATATTTTTTGGCTAAATGCTTAAGATTTTATTCGTAATTCTTGTAACATATTGATTATTAGTAGAAATTACTTCACCTTTTTTCGTGCATAGGGGATTGGGCGATGCAAAATAGCGGCAAATGAGGCGAAATTGCCCCATTTCGCTTTGTTTTTCTGGCGTTGCAGGCCGTTATAGGGTTCAAAATGCTTCAAAAGATAAGAAATCGAGGCAGGCAAATGTATTTCCGGGACGCAATGTTTTGCGCAGGTGCAGTCGCATTCCTATTGACGGGTGCAATTTCGGTATCCGCGACTGAGATCGAGCCGCGCGGGGTTTATAAGCGTATCAAAGCCCCCAAACCTGGCACGCGTCCGCGTGTGACCATTCAAATTACCCCAGAACAACACGCGGCGTCGCCTTCGGCACCCAGCACTGGGGCAAAGCTGGATGTGCCCGAGGTTACGACCCCTGCACCCGTTCCGCCGTCGAATCCTCCGAAGATCGCAGGAACGACCGAGCCGGTAGGGACCTATGAGGCTTTCTGGAGCCGAATCTCACCCGAACTGCAACAGGCAAGCGCAGGAAGGCTCGCAGAAGCTGTTCAGGCATTGTCTGCGACCGACGTAGCGGCCCCGCGCCTTCAAACGCTTCAGGATATCGCAGACGCGCGCGGCGTGGACATCTTGCGCTCGACTGTGGGCACAAATGTCTCGCCTGCGCTTGTGCTGGCGGTAATCTCGGTGGAATCGGCCGGGAAAACACAAGCCGTTAGTTCCGCCGGCGCTCAGGGGTTGATGCAACTCATGCCGGCCACAGCCGAACGCTTCGGTGTCGAAGACAGCCTCAAACCGGAACAGAACATAGAAGGTGGGGTCAAATACCTTCATTGGCTGATGGAGGAATTCGATAACGACCCGATCCTCGTTCTCGCGGGTTATAATGCAGGCGAGGGGGCCGTGCATAAACACAGCGGTGTGCCACCTTATGCTGAAACCAGAGATTACGTGCCCAAGGTCCTTGCCGCGTTTCAGGTCGCAAGCGCGCTGTGCACGTCAGCACCGCAGTTCGTATCAGACCCCTGCGTCTTTCAGGCAGCCAATTAAAAAAAGGCCCGCATCATTGCGGGCCTTTTGCTTTTTGGAGGAGCGATGTCAGTTGACAATCGTTGCCTGGGTCGCCGCCCTCATATCCGCATCGCTGACACCATCGGCAAGTTCAACGATCTTCAGGCCACCTTCGACCACATCGAGGACGCCCAGATTGGTGATGATCCGATCCACAACGCCCTGTCCGGTTAGTGGCAAAGTACATTCCTTCAGCACTTTCGAATCACCATGCTTATTGGTGTGGTCCATCACAACGATAACGCGGCCCACACCGGCCACCAGATCCATCGCTCCGCCCATGCCTTTGACCAGCTTGCCGGGAATCATCCAGTTGGCCAGATCGCCTTTCTCGTCGACTTCCATCGCACCCAGGATCGCAGCGGCAATCTTACCGCCTCGGATCATGGCGAACGAAGTCGCGCTATCGAAGTAAGAGGTGCGGGACAGTTCGGTGATCGTCTGCTTGCCTGCGTTGATCAGGTCAGCGTCTTCCTCGCCCTCAAACGGGAAGGGGCCCATGCCCAGCATACCGTTTTCGGACTGCAGGGTGATATCCTTGTCGCCCACATAGTTCGCCACCAGCGTCGGAATACCGATGCCGAGGTTCACATACATGCCGTCTTCAAGCTCTTCAGCCGCGCGCGCGGCCATCTGATTACGGTCCCAGGGCATTATGCGTCCTCCTTCTTGCGGGTGGTGCGCTGTTCAATGCGCTTTTCGTGGCTGCCTTGAATGATACGGTGCACATAGATTCCGGGCAGGTGGATGCTGTCAGGGTCTAGCGAGCCGCGCGGAACGATTTCTTCAACCTCAGCCACACAGATCTTACCGCAGGTTGCGGCGGGCACGTTGAAGTTACGGGCGGTCTTGCGGAACACGAGGTTTCCGGTGTCGTCTGCTTTCCAAGCCTTTACAATCGCGAGGTCGGCGAAGATGCCTTCCTCCATGATATAGGTCTCGCCGTTGAAGTCCTTGTGCTCTTTTCCGTCCGCGATCACCGTTCCCACGCCCGTTTTGGTGTAGAACCCGGGGATGCCCGCACCACCGGCGCGCATCCGTTCGGCCAATGTGCCCTGTGGGTTGAATTCAAGCTCTAGCTCACCGCTCAAATACTGTCGCATGAACTCCGCGTTTTCACCGACATATGAGCTGATCATTTTCTTGACCTGCTTGGTCTGCAGCAGGATGCCGATGCCGAAATCATCAACGCCTGCGTTGTTCGAAGCAAAGGTCAGATCCTTCGCGCCCGACGCTTTGATCGCCTCAAGCAGCATCTCTGGGATACCGCACAGACCAAAGCCGCCCGCCGCGATCAACATGCCATCCGAGATCACCCCATCGAGCGCCTCTTCGGCATTGGCATAGATTTTCTTCATGGAAAACTCCCCCAATGACATGGTGTTGGGCCGAGTTGTGCCGCCACGTCACCGGGAAGTCAACGAATCCAAGGGGCAGGTGGTATTTCTACCTAACCTGCCTTTTTGGTGGTTTTCTTGGCAGCTGCTTTCTTCTTGGGCGCCGCCTTCTTCTTAGAACCCTTCTTGGCCGCACGCTCGTTGACCAGTTCAATGGCCATTTCCTGCGTTACATCTTCGGGCTTGATATCTTTGGGGATGGTCGCGTTGACCTTTTCCCATTTCACGTAAGGCCCGTAACGCCCGTCCAGAATCTGCATCATGCCACCATCCGGATGTTCACCCACTTCTTTCAGCGGTTTCGCAGCCTGTCCGCGCCGTCCCGGATTGGCCCGTTTTTCGGCCAGCATTTCAACCGCCCGGTTCATGCCGATTTCAAACACGTCATTTGGATCTTTGACATTGACGTAGACGGGTTTGGCCTCCTCCGGCAGCTGGTGCATGATATATGGGCCAAACCGTCCAAAATTCGAGCTGATCATGCCACCCTCGGGATGTTCGCCGATCTGGCGCGGCAAAGACAACAAAGTCAGCGCCTTTTCCAGATCCATGTCATCTTTGTTCCAGCCGCGGGGCAGCGAAGCGCGAGGCGGTTTCTTGTTCTCGGGCGTAGGTTCCCCGCGTTGGACGTAGGGCCCAAACCGACCGGATTTCAGCCAGATCTCATCGCCTGCATCCTCGCCTAGCAAACGTTCATCACCTTCCGCACCTTCGCCAGCGATCGGACGGGTATAGGTACATTCCGGGTAATTGCCGCAGCCCACGAATCCGCCGGTACGCGACGTTTTGAGGTGCAACTGGCCCACGCCGCATTTCGGACAAATACGCGGATCGGATCCGTCTTCTCGCGGGGGATACAGCTGGGGCGCCAACGCCTCATCCAGCTTGTCCAACACTTCTGATATGCGCAGTTCCGAAGTCTCACCAATTGCAGCCGAGAAATCTCGCCAGAACTTACCGAGCAGATCCTTGTAGTCACGGTCCCCAGCGCTGACGTCATCGAGCTCTTCCTCGAGGTTGGCCGTAAACTCATAGCCCACATACTGGCGGAAGAAGTTAAGCAGAAAGATCGTGACGATCCGCCCCTTTTCTTCGGGGATCAGGCGGTTCTTGTCTTTGCGTACATATTCCCGATCCTGAATCGTGGTGACGATCGAAGCATAAGTCGATGGTCGTCCGATCCCCAGTTCTTCCATCCGCTTGACAAGCGTCGCCTCGGTATAGCGTGGCGGCGGTTGAGTGTGGTGTTGCAGCGCGAGCACGGCCTCGTTGTCGGACAGAATCGCGGCTTTGTCCGAGTCGCTGGTGGCCTTGATGAACTGATCCCGCAATGATGTCTTGGCAAAGCGCGCTGGATCGCCCTGCATGATCTGAGGCAGGCGCTTGTCATCGTCATCAACAACGTCATCTCGGCCTTCTTCATAGACACGCATGAAACCGTCAAACAAGACGACTTGGCCGGTGGCGCGCAAGCCGACCTGGCCGTCGTCACTGCCAATCTCGACCGTCGTGCGCTCCAGTCGTGCCGCAGCCATCTGACAGGCAATGGTGCGCTTCCAGATCAGGTCGTACAGTTTACGCTGATCTTCATCCGTCACTTTCAGCGCTTTGGCATCACGCGACATATCCGTCGGGCGGATACATTCGTGCGCTTCCTGTGCGTTCTTGGCCTTGTTTTTATATATGCGCGGGCTGTCCGGCACATATTCGGGGCCATATCGATCCGAGATGGCATCACGCGTGGCGGCGACAGCTTCGGGCGCCATGTCGATACCGTCAGTCCGCATATAGGTAATGTAGCCCGCCTCATACAGCCGCTGCGCCACCTGCATTGCGTGGCGCGCGCCCATACCGAATTTACGACTGGCTTCCTGCTGCAGGGTTGAGGTCATGAACGGGGCACTTGGGTTACGTGCGGCAGGCTTGGCCTCGACTGAGGTGACACTTAGCGCGCGGCTGGTGATGGCTTGCACCGCCAGCTCGGCCTGCGTGGCATTAGTCAGATCGTGTTTGTCGAGCTTTTTGCCGGCCAGAGTAACAAGACGGGCTTCATAGGTCTGGCCGCGTGGTGTTTCGAACAAGGCCCTTACGGACCAGTATTCAACAGGCTTGAACGCCTCGATCTCCATCTCGCGTTCCACGATCAGGCGCAGGCAGACCGATTGTACGCGTCCGGCAGACTTTGCCCCGGGCAATTTGCGCCACAGTACCGGCGATAGGTTGAAGCCCACCAGATAGTCCAGCGCGCGGCGGGCCAGATAGGCCTCGACCAGAGGCATATCGACCTCGCGCGGGTTCTGCATCGCTTCGGTCACGGCGTCCTTGGTGATCGCGTTGAACGTCACTCGGCTGACCGGTGTGTCCTTCTTGATCGAACGCCGCTTGGTGAGCGCTTCTTGCAAGTGCCAACTGATCGCTTCGCCCTCGCGGTCAGGGTCAGTTGCGAGGATCAAAGCATTGTCTTCTTTGAGAGCGTCGGCAATCGCTTTGACATGCTTGCGGCTATCGTTGCCCACCTCCCATTTCATTGAAAATTCATGCTCGGGATCGACCGAACCATCCTTCGGCGGCAGGTCACGGACGTGGCCATATGAGGCCAAAACAGTGTAGTCGGGGCCAAGATACTTATTGATCGTTTTTGCTTTGGCCGGAGATTCTACAACAACTACGGGCATTTAAGGGGAATCCTCGCTCGACGGATTTTGCGCTTTGTATGACCGTGCAAAATGTGTGGGGCAAGATCGAATTGTCAATGCGTTCGTTTTCCGCGCCCAAAGCCACTGATTTTCAAGCCGATTCTGGCAGTTTGCACCGTGTAATCAGTCGCTGGTCCCAAAATCTCAGCTTTTCGGATATTAGGCGCTAAGGGCCAAAAGCCCGCCCGGTTGCCGCTGAATCTTACCATCAAGTTCCAGATCGACCAGCACTGGGCCTATTTCGCCAGCGGATGCGTCGACATCCCGGATCAACTGGTCCTCGGCAATTGGAGATGGACCAAGGCAACTGAGAATCACGTCGTGTAGTGCGCGTGGGGCATTTTCGGATTGTGCGGTCTCCAGTCCGATAGGCGGGATTTGTTGGGGCAGTATCTGCTGCTGCGGCGTCGGCAATGCGTCAATCACATCTTCAGCGGAGCGTACCAATGTCGCGCCGTCCCGGATCAGCAGGTTGCATCCCGCCGCCCTTGCGTCGAACGGGTGCCCAGGGACGGCCAGAACCTCTCGTCCCTGGTCTAGCGCGTCTCGTGCGGTGATCAGGCTGCCTGATTTGGCTGCAGCTTCGACCACGACAACAGCCTGTGCCAGACCTGAAATAATGCGATTGCGGCGCGGGAAATGCCGGGCCTGTGGCGTACTGCCCATCGGTTGCTCGGACAGGCGCAGGCCGGTTTTTGCGATGTCGCGCGCCAGATCAGAATTCTCGGCTGGATAAATCACATCGACTCCACCAGCCATCACCGCCACAGTTCCTGTCTCCAAAGTGGCAATATGGGCTGAAGTATCAATACCGCGGGCCAGTCCCGAGACGACGACGTAGTCTTTCTTGCCCAACTCAGAGGCCAACGCCCGTGCCATGCGGGCACCCAGCGAAGAACAGTTCCGTGCCCCGACCATAGCGATCGCCTGTCGATTCAGAATCGTCGGATCACCAATCGCCCAAAGCATTGGAGGTGTGTCAGAAATTTCGATCAGCGCATCGGGATAGTCAGCGGCCCCAAGGCACAAAAGCCGCGCTTTGGCTGCTTTTGCGGCCTTGAGCTCCGCCTCGATCACGCCGGGGGGGCAGATTTCGTACCCTTCAATTCCGGCTGCGCGCGCCATTTCCGGCAGCGCGGCCAGCGCATTCTGCGCCGAGCCATGTTCGCGCAACAGGCGCCGAAACGTCGCCGGTCCAACTTTGCGCGAACGCAACAGACGGAGCCACGAAAACCGGTCCTCTTCCGTGGTGGGTGGGAGTGGGGGGTGGTTGGAAGAAAGCTGCTCTTCGGTCATCCGATGCTCCGCCTGATTGCAAAACTGGTTTACGGTGCAGCGGGTTAACAGCCTGTAAATCTTGGATAATTAGAACTGAATTATTCGGATTTTGAAATTAGATGTCACGCTATATATATGAAAATAAAGCAAAAATTTGCATGATTTTTTTTGCGCAAGTTACCGTTGATCGGCAACTTCTTCAACCGATGAGGCGCAGCGTTAACCCTGCGCCTCATTCGTCGCACTGAATTTCGACTCAAGCAGCAGAGCCGCCAACCGTCAGTCCGTCCATCAAGACGGTTGGTTGCCCCACTCCCACCGGCACCCATTGCCCGTCCTTGCCGCAGGTGCCCATACCCGGATCAAGCGCCATATCGTTCCCCAGGCCCCTAATACGCTTTAGCGCCGAGGGACCGTCACCAATGAGTGTCGCGCCTTTGACCGGAGCACCGATCTTACCATTTTCGACGCGATAGGCCTCGGTGCAGGAAAAGACGAACTTGCCATTGGTGATATCAACCTGACCGCCGCCAAAACCGACGGCCCAGATGCCGTCCTTGATGTCAGATACCAGCGAGGCTGGGTCTGAATCACCGGCCAACATGATCGTATTGGTCATACGAGGCATGGGTTTGTGGGCATAGCTCTGTCGCCGCCCGTTGCCGGTGGGTGAAACCCCCATCAGACGTGCGTTTTGGCGGTCCTGCATATATCCAGTCAGTATACCGTCTTCGATCAGGACCGTGCGCGAACTGGGGGTACCTTCGTCATCCACCGAAATCGAGCCGCGACGGTCCGCTATCGTGCCGTCATCAACGACGGTCACGCCTTTTGAGGCGATCTGCTGTCCCATCAGCCCGGCGAAGGCAGAGCTGCCCTTGCGGTTGAAATCGCCTTCCAGACCGTGCCCAATGGCCTCGTGCAATAGAATTCCGGGCCAGCCAGGCCCCAATGCGACCTCCATCACGCCCGCTGGGGCCGGTATGGCATCCAGATTAACCAGAGCGATCCGCAGCGATTCGCGCGCTTTATCTTGCCAATCGGCAGGATCAATCAGCCCATCCAGACCCACGCGCCCACCGCCCCCGGCTGAGCCGCTTTCGCGCCGTCCGTTCTGTTCTACAATGACCGAGACGTTCAGGCGGGTCATCGGGCGCACATCGCGCACCCGCACGCCGTCGGGGCGCAGAATCTCGATCTCCTGCACTGCGGCGGCAATCGTGGCGCTGACTTGCACGACCCGAGGGTCCAGATCGCGGGCAAAGGCGTCAATCTCGCGCAGTGTCTCGATCTTGACCGGAAAACTGGCGGATTCGATCGGGTCCTCATCGGTATAAAGCCGTGTGTTGGTGGCCTGTGGCGGTCCGGCGAGCGTCCCACCACCATCACCGACTGCCAGCCGTGCAGTTTCGGCGGCTCGTTTAAGTGAGGGAATCGAAACATCCGTCGAGTGTGCGTACCCCGCAACTTCACCCTGCACTGCACGCAGGCCGAATCCCTCGGATGCATCGTAGGAAGCCGTCCGCAGACGACCGTCATCGAACACCAGTGACTCGGACTTTCGCCGCTCGACAAACAGCTCTCCGTCCTCCGCGCCATTGGTTGCGGCCTGCAGCACAGCAAGCGCCTCGTCCTTCGGAAGAACGCTTTCAAAGGGGCGAAATGGGGCCTGAGACATAGGTTGCGACCTTTCGGGTTTGATCCAGATCAAAAATAGCGTCTGTTTGACGCAAGCATTTTGCTTTATCTACCCGACGGAATATGGTTTTTAACGCGGCCAAAGACAACGGGAGAGGTGCGACCGATTCACACCTTTTCGCCAGAGACGTAAAGATCAAACGATCAGGACAGAAAATGAAGAATGCTTTGATGCTTTCCGGGCTTGCAACAGCCCTCTCCAGCCTTCCCGCCATGGCTCAGGAGCTTGAGATTATTGGCAAGCCGGTGGCAGGCGGCGTTGGTTTCCAGCCTGCGACCACCAGTCTTGCCGAAGGAATTCAGAGTCTCGACAATATGATTCTGGTGATCATCACGGTCATCTGCCTGTTTGTCGCCGGTCTGCTGCTCTACTGCATCGTGCGATACAATCGGCGTGCGAATCCTGAGCCTGCGCGGTTTTCCCACTATACCCCGGTTGAGATAGCGTGGACCCTTGGGCCAATCCTAATTCTGGTTTTCATTGGCGCATTCTCGCTGCCGGTTCTGTTCAAGCAACAAGAGATCCCAGAGGGCGACATCACCATCAAGGTCGTGGGTAACCAGTGGTACTGGACTTACGAATATGTCGATCACGATTTCGCATTCGACAGCTACTTGCTGGGCCACCCGGCCACTTTGGATGAGGGCGCGCGCCCTGCGGATGCAGATGTAACGCCATTTGTGCTGGATGACGCAATGCGCGCCAAGCTGGCCGATGCGGGCTACAGCCAGGATGAGTGGCTGCTAGCGACGGACACGGCGGTAGTTGTTCCAGTTGGTAAGATCATTGTCATGCAGGTTACTGCGTCTGACGTGATCCACTCGTGGACCATCCCATCGTTTGGCGTAAAGCAAGACGGGGTGCCAGGGCGTCTGGCCGAACTGTGGTTCGAAGCAGAAAAAGAGGGCATCTATTTCGGCCAGTGCTCAGAGCTGTGTGGTAAGGACCATGCTTATATGCCGATCACTGTCAAAGTGGTCAGCGAAGAGGCCTACGAGCAGTGGTTGCAGGGCGCTCTGGAAGAGTACGCAGGTAAGCCTGTTTCCTATCAGGTGGCCTCGAACTAAGCCGACTAAGGCCTAGGTAAACATGTGCGGGCTGCGCGGGTTTCGCGCAGCTTTTGCCCCGAAAAGGACCAAAGATGAGCGACGCAAGCTTCAATGCCAGCACCGTTTCCGCGCAGACCCGCGCGGACGAGGCCAGCTTTGGCGATTATTTTGCCCTGCTGAAGCCACGCGTGATGTCGCTGGTGGTGTTTACGGCTTTGGTTGGATTGCTTGCGGCCCCGGTTCCAGTACATCCGTTTGTAGGATTCTGCGCCATCCTGTTTATCGCGATCGGCGGCGGTGCGTCTGGCGCGCTGAACATGTGGTGGGACGCGGATATCGACCGCGTGATGAAGCGCACCAAAGGCCGCCCGATCCCGTCCGGCAAGGTCGAGGAAGGCGAGGCATTGGCATTGGGACTGGCTCTGTCTGGCCTGTCCGTCATCATGCTGGGTCTGGCAACCAACTGGTTCGCCGGCACGTTTCTGGCCTTTACCATCTTCTTCTATGTCGTCGTCTACACGATGTGGCTAAAGCGTTCGACACCGCAGAATATCGTGATCGGTGGTGCCGCAGGGGCGTTCCCTCCGGTGATCGGATGGGTCGCGGCCACAGGTTCGATGACGCTTGAGCCGTGGTTGATGTTCGCCCTGACCTTTATGTGGACGCCGCCGCATTTCTGGGCATTGGCGCTGTTTATGCGCTCGGACTATGACGACGCAGGCGTGCCGATGCTGACCGTTACGCACGGCCGCCGCGCCACACGCTGGCACATTCTGGTCTATACCGCACTGCTTGCGGTGCTGGCGGTGGGCACCGCGTTCTCGGATATCGGAGGCCCGATCTATCTGGTGGTCGCACTGGTTCTGAACGGCTTGTTCCTGCGGGGCGCCTGGCAGATTTCCCGCCGAAACGAAGACGATGCCGCATCCGACAATTTCAAAGTCGAGCGCAGCTTCTTCAAGCTGTCGTTGCTGTATCTCTTCCTGCATTTTGGCGCGATTCTGGCTGAGGCGCTGCTGAAACCCTATGGGCTGGGAGGCTGGTCATGAGCCTGCGCAAAAGCCACGAGCTGCATCAGCGTCGGTTCAGCCGCAATCTGGGCGTGGGCCTAACACTGGCCGCGTTCATCGTGATCATCTTTGGACTGACGATCGTGAAGGTCTCGGGCACTGATTTCAACATGGCACCACAAGAGGTGCAGAACTGATGGCGTTGACCGGTCCTCAGAAAACCGTTGCACAAACGGTTGGCGTGGTTGTCCTGATGGGCAGCCTCGCTTGGGCAGCTGTGCCGTTTTATGACTGGTTTTGCCGGGTCACCGGCTTTGGTGGGACCACCGGCGTGGCCGAAGTGGCACCAGACGAGATTCTGGACCGCACCGTCACCGTGCGTTTTGACGCATCAAAAGCCAAAGACATGGCCTGGGAATTCAAGCCGGTCGAGCGCGAGATGGAAGTCCGCATTGGTGAGACCGGGCTGGCCTTCTACGAAGCCTATAACCCAACTGATCGCCCGATTGCGGGACAGGCGTCATACAATGTCGCCCCGTATTCTGCCGGTGGATATTTCCAGAAGATTGCCTGTTTCTGCTTTGAAGAGCAGGTTCTGCAACCCGGAGAGCGGGTTGAGATGCCGGTGACTTTCTTCGTCGATCCAGAGATGGTCGAAGATTTGGAAGCCAAGTATGTGCATACGATTACTCTGTCGTATACATTCTATGAAATTGACCTGCCCGAGGGCTATGCAGCCCTGGACGTGCAGGCAGAAACAAACAAGAACTAACGCCTGTAGGTGAGGGACGCTGATGGCACACGCAAAAGACCATGATTATCACATTCTGAACCCGTCGATCTGGCCACTGATCGGCGCGGTATCTGGCTTTGTGATGTTGTTCGGGGCTGTTCTGTGGATGCACGGAGTTACTCCGTGGATCTTCTGGATGGGACTGATCGGTGTTCTTTACACCATGTTCGCATGGTGGTCCGAAGTGGTGGTCGAAAGCCGTCAGGGCGACCATACGCCGGTTGTGCGTATTGGTCTGCGCTATGGCTTCATCCTGTTCGTGATGTCCGAAGTGATGTTCTTCTTTGCCTGGTTCTGGTCGTTCTTCAAGCATCGCATGTACCCGATGTACGACTATGCTGGCACCGAGTACATCCAGCCCGACATTCACGCGGTTGACCCGTTCCACCTACCGCTTATCAACACTCTGGTGCTGCTGCTGTCGGGTTGTGCGATCACTTGGGCACACCATGCTCTGGTGCATGACAATGACCGCAAGGCACTGATCAATGGCCTGGCCATTGGCATCGTTCTGGGTATCGCGTTTACTGCATTGCAGGGCTTTGAGTACTATGAGTTGCTGGCCCACGAAGGCTGGAAGTTTGGCGATGACCAGTTCTACTCGAACTTCTTCATGGCAACCGGCTTCCACGGTTTCCACGTCATCATTGGAACCATCTTCCTGTCGGTCTGCTTGATCCGCGCCCTGAAAGGCGATTTTACGCCTGAGAAACACGTCGGGTTCGAAGCGGCAGCCTGGTACTGGCACTTCGTTGACGTCGTCTGGCTGTTCCTGTTCTTCGCCGTTTACATCTGGGGTCAAGCTCCGCTGATGTGACGCCGGTCAGGTGATCCAATTGCAAAAGCCGCCCCAAGGGGCGGCTTTTTCTCTATAAGGTGCGCAAGATTGCGCCCCATACAATTGCGTGGTTGCAATTAGACCAACACGCGCCGTAACAAGACGCCGATTTCTGCAACAAGGTTTGGCCCCGCCATGCGCCGCATTCTGTTTCTGCTGATTTTCGGCCTCGCGGGCTTGGGCGTGCTGATATCGCTCGGCGTGTGGCAAATGCAGCGTCTGGCTTGGAAACAGGGCATTTTGGCCGAGATCGAAGCGCGCATTGCGGCTGATGCGGTTGATCTCCCCGAGACCGTCACGGAAGCAGATGACAAGTATCTTCCTGTCACACTCTTCGGAGAAATGAAGCCAGAGGAAATCCACGTTCTGGTCTCGGTCAAGCAGGTTGGGGCTGGGTACCGGATCATTCAGCCCTTCAGCACCGCGGATCGGACTATTCTTGTGGATCGGGGCTTTGTGACGACGACCGCCAAGAAAGCCGACCGTGTGACCGGTCCGATGGAGGTCTCAGGCAATCTGCACTGGCCTGATGAAATCGACAGCTACACGCCCGAGCCAGATATCGATGGCAACATCTGGTTTGCACGTGACGTGCCCACTCTGGCTGCGGCACTAGGTACAGAGCCTGTGCTGTTGATCGCCCGGTCCAAAACGGACCCTGACATAAAACCTCTTCCGGTGGACACGGCGGGTATCCCGAACGACCACCTTCAATATGCAATCACATGGTTTGGTTTGGCTCTGGTTTGGGCCGCAATGACCGGATACTTCCTGTGGCGCCACCGCGCCCCTTCTGAGAGAGAAGAGCAATGAGATACATCTCGACCCGTGGCCAAGCGCCGGAACTAAGCTTTGAAGAAGCGATGCTGACCGGGCTGGCACGTGATGGTGGGCTGTACCTTCCCGCCGAGATCCCTGTGATGTCGCAGGACGAAATTGCTGCGTTGGCTGGCTTGCCCTACGAAGAAATCGCATTCCGCGTGATGTGGCCCTATGTCAGCGGCTCGTTCGCCGAGGATGAGTTCAAGGCTATCATCGCCCGCGCTTACGATGGTTTTGGACACGACGCCCGCGCGCCGTTGAAGCAGCTGAACGAGAACCATTTTCTGCTGGAGCTGTTTCACGGACCCACGCTGGCCTTCAAAGATTTCGCCATGCAGCTAATCGGCCAGCTGTTTCAGGTAGCGCTGAAACGGCGCGGTGATCGCGTAACTATCGTCGGTGCGACAAGCGGCGATACTGGTTCAGCTGCCATCGAGGCGTTTCGAGGGCTGGACGCGGTGGATGTGTTCATCCTGTTCCCGCATGGCCGTGTTTCGGAAGTGCAGCGCCGTCAGATGACCACGCCCGCCGATAGTAATGTGCACGCGCTGGCCGTTGATGGCGATTTTGATGATTGTCAGGCTGCACTGAAGGATATGTTCAACGATTTCGACTTCCGCGATAGCGTTAAGCTCGCGGGTGTGAACTCGATCAACTTCGCGCGTGTTCTGGCACAGATCGTGTACTATTTCTCGGCAGCTGTCAGTGTGGGCGCGCCGCATCGCAAGGTCAGCTTTACCGTGCCGACTGGCAACTTTGGCGACATCTTCGCAGGCTATCTGGCCAAGCGTATGGGATTGCCCATCGACCGTCTGGTCGTGGCAACCAACCAGAACGACATTCTGCATCGCTGTCTGTCGGGCGAGGGGTATTTCAAGGGCGACACGATCCCCTCGATCAGCCCGTCGATGGATATTCAGGTCAGTTCCAACTTTGAGCGCGCACTGTACTTTGCCTATGGTGAGGATGGTGGTGCCGTTGCACAATTGATGGACGAACTGAAGAACGGTGGCTTCAACGTCAGCCAAGGCGCGATGGAAGCGCTACGGGAAAGCTTCGACTCGGGTCGTGTATCTGAGGATGAGACACTGGCCACAATCAAACACACTCTGAACCACAGCGTTGAACTGGTTTGTCCGCACACTGCCGTTGGTATCAAGGTCGCTGAAGAACATCGCTCTGCCGACGTTCCGATGATCACTCTGGCGACCGCACACCCCGCGAAATTTCCGGCAGCGGTTGAGAAGGCAAGCGGCGAACATCCGCCTCTTCCATCCCGCATGTCTGATCTGTATGAACGTCCGGAACGGGTGACACGGATTGCCAACGATCTGGGTGCCCTTGAGGATCATATCAGAAGGCATATTGCTGAGTGACAGTCAGACAGGACCAACTGAAGAACGGCTTTCGTATCGTCAGTGAACATATGCCGGGGCTGCAATCTGCAGCGATTGGCATCTGGGTAACCGCCGGTGGGCGGCATGAGCGGATCGAACAGAACGGCATCGCGCATTTCCTTGAGCATATGGCATTCAAGGGAACCGAGCGGCGATCCGCGCTGCAAATCGCCGAGGCGATCGAGGATGTGGGCGGCTATATCAATGCCTATACCTCGCGCGAAGTGACGGCCTATTACGCACGTGTTCTTAAAGATGATGTGGCGTTGGCGATGGACGTGATCGGCGACATCGTTCTGAACCCGGTCTTTGATCCGCGCGAGATCGAGGTCGAGCGCGGCGTGATCCTGCAAGAGATTGGTCAGGCTTATGACACGCCCGATGATGTTATCTTCGATTGGTTGCAAGAACAGAGCTACCACGACCAGCCTCTGGGCCGCACCATTCTGGGGCCGACTGAGCGGGTAAGTGCATTCTCGCGTGAAGACCTGTCGGGTTTCGTGGCCGAGCATTACGGGCCGGAACAAATGATCCTGTCCGCTGCGGGTGCGGTGGATCATGACGCCCTGATGAAGATGGCGGAAGAAATGTTCGGCCATCTGCAGCCGCGCAAAGGTCTGACCCCTGAAATTGCCCGCTTTACCGGTGGTGAGGCACGGCAGGAAAAAGATCTGGAACAGGCCCATTTCGCGCTGGCCCTGGAGAGCCCAGGCTATCGCGATGATGCGATCTATACCGCACAGATTTATTCGACGGCTTTAGGCGGCGGCATGTCTTCGCGCCTGTTTCAGGAAGTGCGCGAAACGCGTGGTCTCTGCTACACGATATTTGCACAGACGGGCGCCTATGCCGACACCGGTACGACCACGATCTATGCGGGCACCTCCGCCGATCAAGTTGCCGAACTGGCCACGATCACCATCGACGAGATGAAGCGCGCCGCCGGCGACATGAATGACGAAGAAGTGGCCCGTGCCCGCGCACAGATGAAGGCTGGAATGCTGATGGGGCTGGAAAGCCCCTCGAACCGGGCCGAACGTCTGGCGCGTCTGGTGCAGATTTGGGGGCGGGTGCCGTCGCTTGAGGATACGGTTGCCAAGATCGACGCGGTCAGTACCGAGAATGTGCGCGCCTTTGCTGAAAAGATGGCCATGCAGGCCCCGGCGGCGCTGGCGCTGTACGGGCCGGTTTCGAGTGCGCCATCGCTGGCTGAGCTGCAGGAGAGGCGTGCGGCGTGATGCTACTGGGCAGACGCAAGCTTAAACTCGAAACCGAGCGGCTGAGCCTGCGCCCGCCTGTCCATTCCGATTTCAATGATTGGGCGGCGCTGCGGCGCGCGTCAAAAGAATACCTGATCCCGTGGGAGCCGGTTTGGGCGAAGGATCACCTGAGTCGCAAATCTTTTACCAACCGGGTTTACTGGGCACAGCGCTCGGTTGCCGGCGGTACGGCGATTCCGCTATTTCTGTTTCGCCGTACGGATAATGTCCTGCTGGGGGCCATCACGCTGGATAATATCCGCCGTGGCCCAGCGCAGGCCGGAACGCTGGGATACTGGACCGGGCAATCCTTTGCCCGTCAGGGCTTCATGCGCGAAGCGATTGGAGCGGTGGTTCATCACGCTTTTACCCGTCTGGACCTCAGCCGGATCGAAGCCGCCTGTTTGCCGGAAAACAAGGCCTCGCGCGGGTTGCTGGAAAGCTCGGGCTTCAAATATGAAGGCGTGGCGCAATCCTATCTGCAGATCAACGGGCGGTGGCGGACCCATGTTCTGTATGCGTCTTTGCGGTCTGATCGGCGCGGGAAGACCGACGTAGGTTAGGGGGCGCTGCCCCGTCGCGGCGGGCCACGCCTCCCCCGGAGTATTTTGGCCAGATGAACAAGGGGCATGACTTGCGGGCGTTCTGCGCTACACTCGACGCATGTGGCGGGTTGTTGCGGTATTGATGATGATCTCGGGCGGGGCTGTGGCGCAGGAGCGGCGGCCTAGTCACTGTATCGCTATTGCAGATGCAGCGCCGGGGATTGAATATCTTCACAAAGCGGCCTGGCAGGATCCCGTGCCAGAGTTTTCGGTTCGGATCAGCTATGTCGCGCATGCATCGTTTTTGATCCAGACACAGGGTGGATTGAACGCGGTGACTGATTTCACCGGCTTTATCGGCGGCGCAGCGCTGATTCCAGACGTAGTCACGATGAACCATGCGCACAGCACCCACTGGACCGCCCATCCCGATCCGGCCATCCCGTACGTCCTGCCCGGCTGGGGTGAGTTCGGGCAGGGCATTGAACATCATCTCGATCTGGGAGAGCTGCTTGTGCGTAATGTGTCGACCGATATTCGATCGGCCTACAGTGGGGTGGAAGAGCGCGGGAACTCGATCTTTGTGTTCGAAGTAGAGGGGTTGTGCATCGGTCATCTGGGACATCTGCATCATATACCCTCGGACGAACAATTCGCGGCATTGGGTCGGCTTGATGTGGTCATGGCCGCAGTGGATGGTGGGACGACCATGCCTCTGCCCGAAATGATCCAAGTTCTGAAGCGGCTGAAAAGCTCGATCATTATTCCAATGCACTGGTTTTCAGACTTCTCGCTTGAACGATTTCTAGTGGATATACGTGAGGATTTTCCAGTTGAGCGAGATGGAGTTTCGGAACTCATCGTATCATTGCGGACTTTGCCAGACCGACCGACGGTCGTCGTGTTGGAACCCCAGTATCTGATTGAGCAGGAATAGGGCTTGCCGCTGCCGTTGGCCTTTGGCAGGGAGTGGGTATGACTCTGTACCCCGCCGATGACCGCTTTGCCGAAGCAGTACGCGCCCAGCTGGGCGATGATGTACTGAGGCCCGTTTCCGAACGCTATCTTGAAGAGCCACGTCAGCGGTTTGTGGGGCAGGGCGGGTTGCTGGCCTTGCCTAAGACCGTAGAAGAGGTATCGGCCCTGGTCCGGTTGGCTGCTGACGCGTGCGTGCCCGTTGTTCCATATGGCGGCGGCACCGGTCTGGTGGGTGGGCAGGTTGCGCCGGATGGCCCTACGCCGTTGATCATCTCGCTAGAGCGGATGTCAGCAATCCGTGCGATCTACCCGACCGAAAACATTCTCGTTGCTGAAGCGGGTGCCATTCTGGCTGATGTACAGGCGGCAGCCGAGGATGCCGAACGGTTGTTTCCTCTGTCGCTGGCGGCTCAGGGGTCTTGTCGGATCGGGGGCAATCTGGCCACCAATGCCGGCGGCGTGAATGTGCTGCGCTATGGTAATGCACGCGATCTATGTTTGGGGCTTGAGGTGGTATTGCCAAGCGGTGATATCTGGCATGGGCTTAGTCGTTTGCGCAAAGACAACACCGGTTATGACCTGCGCGACCTGACGATCGGGTCCGAAGGGACGCTGGGGATCATCACTGCGGCGGCACTGAAGCTGTTCCCGCAACCCAAAGGGGTCGGAACGGCGATGCTAGAGGTTGCCTCGCCTGAGGCCGCAATTGATCTGTTATCATTGGCGCGGGATCAGGTGGGCGAGGCGATCAGCACGTTTGAGCTAATCCACAGGCAAGGGCTGCAGTTTCTGACCGAGGTTCTGCCAAACATTCGGCAACCCTTTGCGAAGCCACCGGAATGGAGCGTCCTGATCGAGTTGGGCCTGTCTGCCGGTCAAGACCCTTCGGACATGCTCGAGGAAATCTATGTTGCGGCCGATGAACGCGGTCTGGTGGGGGATGCCGTCATTGCTCAGAGCGAGGCTCAAAGAGCCGAATTATGGGCAGTGCGCGAGCAGATTCCCGAGGCCAACCGCTTGATCGGGTCTGTCTCAAGTCATGATATCTCGGTTCCAATCTCACGAATCCCCGAATTTATCCAGCGCGGCGCGCGTGTGGTTGCCAAACAGGGGCCGTTCCGGGTGAATTGCTTTGGCCATTTGGGTGATGGGAACCTGCACTACAACGTGTTTCCGCCTGCCGGTCACGACAAGGCCGAGTTTGATCCGCAACGCAGTGCCGTTAAACGTGCCGTGCATGATCTGGTACATGAATTTGAAGGATCGGTAAGTGCGGAACATGGTGTTGGTAGGCTCAAGACTGACGATCTTGAAGACTATGGCGATCCGGTAAGATTGCAGGCCATGCGTGCCATCAAGATGGCGCTTGATCCAAAGGGGATCATGAACCCCGGTGCGGTTCTTAAAAACTAAGCGCGACCCGGTCGACTACCGGGCCGCGCCACAAGTTCATGACGCAGGCAGAATAACTTTGTCGATCACATGGATCACGCCGTTCTCGGCCTCAATATCGGCTTGCACCACGTTGGCATCATTTACCATGACGCCATTGTCCAGATCGATAGTAATATCCCCGCCTTGTACGGTTGCGGCGGTCATGTCATCGGACAAATCACCCGACATCACTTTGCCAGGCACAACATGATAGGTAAGGATCGCGACAAGTTGGTCTTTGTTTTCAGGCTTTAGCAGATTTTCTACCGTGCCTTCGGGCAGCGCTGCAAACGCCTCATCCGTGGGCGCGAACACAGTGAACGGCCCGTCACCCTTTAACGTTTCAACCAGTTCGGCGGCCTGTACCGCAGCGACGAGCGTTGCGAAGCTGCCCGCGCCCACTGCAGTATCGACGATATCTTTAGAATGCCCGTCTGCTAGGGCAGAAGTGGTCAACAGAAGACTTGCAACTCCAGCAACAGCGAATTTGCGAAACATGACGTGATTTCCCTTGTTAAGAATGCCTTAGGTGGCATCATTTGGGGTACGCAGTATGTTCACAAAGAGATCAGAGATATTAAGCGTCGCAGTTTCTTGAAATCCGCCTTACCCGGGCTAAGCCTGCGGGTTGCACGAATTCCAGTCACGAGTCCGTGAATCGTGTGATGGTCAGAGCCCTTCGAACTCGCACAGAACGTGCACATCCATACCCAGATCTTCCAGCGCTTTGCGACCACCTAGTTCGGGCAAGTCGATGATGAATGCGCAAGAGATAATCTCGCCCCCCAGTCGTTCGATCAACTTGATGCCAGCGGCAGCGGTGCCGCCTGTAGCGAGCAGGTCGTCAACGACCAGAATTTTTTCACCCGGCTGGATGGCATCATCATGAATCTCAACGATGGCTTCGCCATATTCCAGCTTATAGTCTTGGCTGATCGTAGTGCCGGGCAGCTTGCCTTTCTTGCGAATTGGCACAAATCCAACGCTCAACTGATGTGCTATGGCACCGCCCAGAATGAAGCCGCGTGCCTCAAGACCCACGACCTTATCGATCCGCTCGCCCGCATAGGGGTGCAGCATCTGGTCGATTGCCATACGAAACCCGCGCGGATCAGCAAACAGGGTAGTGACGTCCCGGAACATGATCCCATCATGCGGGAAATCGACAATGGTCCGAATGTAATCCTTGACCGTTTTGTTTCTGGACATGGGCCACCCCTTTGGCATCAAACACGCAGGGGTGTTTGGCCCATCAAAGTCGGTCATGCAAGAAAACTTTGGCGCCTGCGGCTACTTGCGGCGGCGGCCGATGGCATTTGGCAGGCCATGGTAACGAAACTGAGCATTCGAGAGCCACGAGTTGCGCGGTTTACGTCAGCCACGCACAATCCGCCGGTTCATCCGGGCGTTAATGAAGGAAAATGCCAAAGACTGACCTTAGGCAGGGCGGCGCAATACAGCTGTAGCGACGCCCATCCCGATCAGAGTCAGCCCTCCGAACCGGGTCATGGCAGTGATGACGTTTGTACGTCCGATCATGCGGCGCAGCCGATCCGCCAGCAGCGCATAGGCGAGTGCGTTTAGCCCGGCGAGACCGACGAAGGTGGCGATCAGTATTGCGAATTGCGGCCCCAGCGGATCAGTCGGGCGCAGGAACTGCGGTACAAACGCGATGAAGAAAGCGATTGATTTCGGGTTCAGCGCGGTGACGGCGGCGGCATGGCCAAAGACGCTGCGGGCGGTGACATTTCGTTCAGTCTCAATAGCCTGTAAACCACCAGAAGGTGCGCTGCGAAGAAGTTTGATGCCCAGCCAAATCAGATAAACAGCACCCACCCATTTCAGCACAGTGAACAGGGTAGCCGAGGCCAATACCAACGCGCCCAGCCCCAACAGCGATGCAGTCATCGCCACCAGATCTCCCAAAGCCACACCAGTTGCCGAGGCAACCGCAACGCTGCGCCCTTTCGACAGCGCATAGCTGAGAACCAGCAGAACCGTCGGCCCGGGGATCAGCAGCAGAGCGGTCGATGCGGCCACAAAGGCGAGCCAGAGTTCAAGTGACATTGGAAATCCTATCGATGCTTCGCCCACACCAAGCCTCGCCGCAACGGCGAGGTCAAGCCTTTGCGTGTTCTGTTAGGCGGCGCATCACCGTCTCTAATGGTCCGTGCTTGAATTTACTGAACCAAAGCAGGGCAATTAGTGACGACAAGACTCAGAAGAACAGGGCGTACATCGCGATTTGCGGCGCGCTCAGCGATCCGTTTAGCAGTCCGAGTTCTTCCAGCAGCCCCATTCCAATCAGGATATGGGCCATATAAAGCGTCAGGCTTTGTCGTCCCGGCGCGGTCAGAAACGTCGCGATCCCACTCCGCTCGATCATTGGCCAGAGCTTCAATAACAACCCGATCACCATACAGGCGGTCCCAGTCCCCGCCATTATGTAGAATGGCCCGGGCGGGATCGACTCGGTCCCCAAATAGACTGCCAATTCCGGGTCTGATGTTAACATCTGCGGAAACAGAGCCAGCACCGCTGCGCCAAAGCCCCACATGATCAACCGATGCTGAATGCAAAGGGTATGAATGTCGGACCGCCCGATCGCCATTCCGATCAATAGGAATGCTGCCCATGGCAAGACCGGATGCCAGCCGTTGAAAAGTGCGTTGCGAATAAATCCGGGCAAGCTCCAGATATCGGTATACACCAGCGTTTCCCAATCCCAGCCCTGATCATAGTTGAAGATCAGGTTGGCGAATACTGTGAGGATCAGGATTCCCAGCGCTCCCAGCCACAGCCCGCGTTTCGAAGCCGTCAGAAACGCGGCACCGACTACAAAGTAAAGCGCATAAAAATGCAGGATATCGGCGTCGAATATGGTCATATTTATGAGACCGATCACAAACAGAAACGCAGCTCTGCGTAGCAATAATCCTGCTGAGATACGTGACAATCCGATACCAATCCCGGCGAGAACTACGAATAAAGCAGCTGCGCGCCCTTCCAGCGCATCAATCAAAACAGAGGCCCAATCAGTGTCCGGAGCGACTTCGGCTGCGATACGGAAGTTAACCAACACCATACCGCAAAAGGCTAAAAAGCGGGCAGCATCCAGCGCGTCCAATCGTTTCATAACGCCTCTCTATGCTCGGGCTGGGTTGGCTAAGTGTATGCCTTTACATCGATAATTGGCTTCAACATGGCGTGGCATCAGGGCATTTCAACTGCTTCTATCTCAAACGCTAGGGGTTCTTGCATTGCGGCAACAGATTTAAGATTGGATGAAGCTTGGCTCATGCATCTTGAAACGCGCTTAAGACTTCCCACACTCGCAGTGCGACCAAAGGAGGGGGCAATGGTTCAAACACAACATGCAGATACTAAGGCAGGTTCCAGCCACTTTGGCGTTGAACGCGTAAAAAACATTCTGGTTGGGCTGCTGCTGACCGGTGCGATCATCTATGCAGGCATCGTCGGTTACATGTTTCTTAACCAGCAATCCCTGCTTTACAAACCCGATGGTGAATTGCCCGACCCGTCCAGCGTTGGATTGGCAGATGTTGAGATGCAATCGGTCCCGATGACCGATGGCACAGTACTGACAGTCTGGTCCGCGCCGGCTGCGGTGCAGGATGCACCGACAGTCCTGTTTTTCCACGGCCAAAGCGGCAATCTGGGTGATCGCGCTGATCGTTTGCGCGAAATTCTCAACTCAGGCTATGGCTTGCTGGCCCCCAGCTATCGTGGCTTTCCGGGCAGCGAGGGTGAGCCTTCGGAATTAGCCTTGATCTCTGATGGCGTGCAACTGTTCGACCGGCTGACCGGAAAGGGTGAAGCCGTTGTTTTGCACGGGCAAAGCCTTGGCACCGGCATCGCGGCAGCCGTTGCTGCTGAGCGCCCCGAGGCGGAATTGCTTGTGCTCGAAGCCCCATTCACTGCAACCGTCGATGTCGCTGCGGAACGCTATCCGTTTCTTCCTATCTCTGTCCTGATGAAGGATCAGTTTGCTACCCGCGACCTGATCCAACAGATCACGGTGCCGACGTTGATCTTTCACGGCACCGAGGATGAAACCATCCCGCTGCACCACGGACAGGCTCTGGCCGAGATGTCTGATATCGCGCAGCTTTACGTGATCCCGGACGGAACCCACAACGATCTGTGGTCATATGGCCTGTGGGACGAGGTGCAAAAGAACCTGTCTCAGAACTGAGATCATAGGACCCGCCCAGCCACCGCATCCAGCTTGGCCAACAAGGCCGGGTCACGCTTTTCTGGCGCAGTCAGGATGGCATATTCCAGCGCCCGGTCGCAGCCATGAGGGCAGGGTGCGCGCTCTGCCCCCAGCACAGCGGGCAGACCTTTGACCAATGCCCGGCCTTTTTCCGCATTACCGGTCAGCGTGGCGATGATTGCGGTTACGTCGACCTCGCCGTGGTCCGGGTGCCAGCTGTCATAATCGGTGACCATGGCGATCGAGGCATAACAAAGCTCGGCCTCGCGGGCGAGTTTCGCTTCCGGCATATTGGTCATGCCGATCACATCACAGCCCCAGTGCTCGCGGTACATCTTGGATTCCGCCAACGAGGAAAACTGCGGCCCTTCCATCGCCAGATAAGTGCCGCCCCGGTGGATCGTGATGCCTGCCGTCTTGCCGGCGGTCTCGCAAGCGTCCGATAGGCGTGGGCAGGTTGGATGGGCAACGCTCACATGAGCAACGCAGCCGGTTCCGAAAAAGCTCTTTTCGCGGGCAAATGTCCGGTCGATGAACTGATCCACGATCACGAAATCACCCGGCGCCATATGTTCGCGGAATGACCCACAGGCCGAAACCGAAATCACATCCGTTACGCCCAGCCGCTTCAACGCGTCGATATTGGCGCGATAGGGCACTTCGGTCGGTGAATGCACATGACCGCGCCCATGACGCGGTAGAAAGGCCATCTCAATACCGTCCAGTGACCCGGTCAGAATCTGATCTGAGGGATCGCCCCATGGTGTCTCCACAGTGACCCATTCGGCATTTTCCAGACCATCGATGTCATAGATACCCGATCCTCCGATGACGGCGATTTTTGTTTGGGTCACGTTTGCTCTCCATTGAAAATATCTTCTTGGTGAGTTCTGCGGGCCACGGCCTCTTTTGACAAGTAGGTTCAACGGTTTGTGTGCACCTGCGTCAAGCTATGCGCCGGGCGCATATCAGGGTCCCGCTTAGCGCAGTATCTCGAGGCTGGTTTGACCGCTAGAAGGCCCCTTTCGCGCGAACAAAACCGACCAACAGGACCGATCCATGCCCCGAGCCATGCTGGCAAGCTTTGCCAATCGTATAGCCAAACCCGATTTGCGCTGGGTCCCGGACGAAGGGCTAACCTTTTCCCGCCTGCGGATCGAGTTGCTGTCCGGTCTCACCGTCGCCTTGGCGCTGGTCCCCGAAGCCGTGGCCTTTGCCTTTGTCGCCGGGGTGCACCCTCTGGTCGGGCTTTACGCGGCGTTTCTGGTCGGTCTGATCACTGCTTTGATCGGCGGTCGCCCCGGCATGATTTCGGGCGCAACCGGGGCACTAGCGGTTGTCATGGTCGCTCTGGTCGCGGAACACGGGGTCGAATACCTGTTCGCGACCGTTGTCCTGATGGGGATCATGCAGATCATCGCGGGGGCGATGCATTGGGGCCGGTTTATCCGCCTAGTGCCGCATCCGGTCATGCTGGGCTTTGTGAACGGTCTGGCGATTGTGATCTTTCTGGCGCAGCTGGGCCAGTTCAAAGTACCTGGCACCATGGAAAACACCGGCCACGGAATGAGTGGTGGTGAGTGGTTGTCAGGCCTGCAGCTTTATACAATGCTTGGCTTGGTCGGACTGACCATGGCTGTGATTTGGGTCATGCCCCGCATCACTCGCATCATTCCTGCACCTCTGGCCGGGATTTTTGTTGTCGCCGTTCTGGTCATTGGCATTGGGCTAGACGTCCCGCGTGTCGGCGATCTGGCATCGATCGAAGGCGGCTTGCCTAAATTCCATATCCCGATGGTTCCACTGAACTGGGAAACCTTTGAAATCATCCTGCCCTATGCGCTGATCCTTGCGGCAATCGGCCTGATCGAATCTCTGCTGACACTGAACCTTGTGGGTGAAATCACCGGCAAACGCGGCGGTGCTTCGCAGGAGTGCATCGCGCAAGGAACCGCCAACGTGGTCACCGGCTTTTTTGGCGGTATGGGCGGCTGTGCCATGATCGGCCAGTCGATGATCAACGTGAAATCCGGTGGGCGTACGCGTATTGCAGGCATCGCCGCGGCGCTGTTCCTGTTACTGTTTATCCTCGTCGGCTCTCCGCTGATTGAACAAATACCGCTGGCTGCACTGGTGGGCGTGATGTTCATGGTGGTGATCGGCACCTTCGCCTGGAACTCGCTGAAGATCATGCGCAAGGTGCCTTTGATGGACGCGTTCGTGATCGTACTGGTGACAGTCGTGACCGTAATGGAAGACCTTGCAGTGGCTGTTGTGGTCGGGGTGATCGTCTCGGCATTGGCATACGCTTGGAACAACGCGAAACGCATCCATGCGGTCACGCGCGACTCGGAAACGGAAGAGGGCGCGAAGGTCTATGAGATTCAGGGCCCGCTGTTCTTTGGATCGTCCGAAGGATTCGTGGAACTGTTCGAGGTACAAAACGACCCCGAGACCGTCATTATCGATTTCGCCGCCAGCCGTGTGGTGGACCAATCCGCGCTGCAGGCCATCGAAAACATTGCTTCCAAATACGAGACGGCGGGCAAACGGGTTATGCTGCGGCACCTCAGCCGCGACTGTCACACGCTACTGAACAAGGCCGGCCACCTGATGGTCGATAGCGATGATGACCCGGATTACGAACTGGCTGTCGATTATTCAGTTCGGACCGGTATTCTGGGCGGGCATTGATCACGCGAAAAGGCGGCCTACTGGGCCGCCTTATTTCTGCAAAGCGATCTGCTCCAATGCGTTGATATCACCCGAGAGCAGCGCTTCTTCGGCCTGTGCGATGGTATCAGCGGACCAATCCCACCAGCGCAATACTTGCAACCGCTCGATAACATGGCGATCAAAACGGTAGCGTCGGATTTCCGCTGGATTACCGGTAACAATCGCATAGGGTGGAACCTCACCGCGCACGACCGAGCCTGCGCCGATGATTGCGCCATTTCCGATCCGTGCGCCGGGCAGGATTAGCGCCCCGAAACCGATCCAGACATCGTGCCCAATCACCGTGTCACGTGTGTCAGGTTGGTAGCCCGTCATGCGATCCGGATTGAAGATCGGAAACGGAAAGCAGGTCAACCCATCGGTCGCGTGGTTTGCTGAAGCTGTGATAAACCTTACCCCATGAGCGATCTGGCAGAACTTGCCGAGCACCAGTTTTTCTTCCGAGAAGGGAAACAGATACGGTGCAAGCCGCTGCGCCCAGTCCTGCGGCGCATCAAAATCTGAAGCATACGTGTAAGCTCCGGCCTCGAACCGGGGATGATCCACGGCCTGAGATAAGAATACCGTTCCCTTGTGGCTAGAGCCGTCGGGTAGAGAGATCGGATATCTGCGAAGAGGATCGGGCAGCGGCATCAGTCATCCGGTCGTGAAAGGCTGAACAATTCTGTCACTACAGAATAGTCCCGATATCCCAGCCGCGCGAGGGGATTGAACGAGGTCACGTCAAACTTGCCATCGCGAATATGGTCGTCCTGCAGGTGAATGCCGGTGACCTCTCCGAATACCACTCGATTTGCCTCACCCGGTAGGGTCACGATCCGCGTCAGTTTGCATTCCAGCGCTGCGGGTGCGCCTTCGACCCGCGAGCAGGCGATCGTTTCGCATTCAATCGGGGTCAACCCGGCATGGGCGAACTCGTCAATGTGCTTTGCCAGACCTTCCGAGCTGGCATTCATCTCGTCACGATGCGCATGGGCTACGACGTTCACGCAGAACACGCCGGTTGCCTCGATATTGGCGATGCTGTCCTTGCCGCCGTCCTGATCGTGCTTTGTGCCCGTTGTGGCAAACATCACCTGGGGCGGCGTGTAGGCGACGCCGTTAAAGAAGGAATAGGGGGCCAGATTGTTAATTCCATCCGCATCACGCGTTGAAATCCAGCCAATCGGGCGCGGCGTGATGATGGCGTTGAAGGGATTGTGCGGCAGGCCGTGGCCGTCTTCGGGGCGATAGAACATAAGATCTCCAAGCGTTTGCCCAAGGCGTATCGAAGTGCTAGGGCGAATTCCAGCAAGGAAAAGAGGGTGCGCGTGCAGCAATTCAGGATCAGGCCGGAAGAGCCAGAGGACTGGTGGGAGGTCGAGGCACTATATGACCTGTGCTTTGCACCGGGGCGCGAGGCGCTGTCGTCCTATCGGCTGCGCGATGACGTGCCTCCGGTTGCCGGGCTATCGCAGGTTGCGCGCGATGGGCAGGGTATTTTGGCGGGTGCGATCCGGTTTTGGCCCGTGCACATCGAAGATCACGACGCATTGCTGCTAGGTCCGGTGGCTGTGCATCCAACCCATCAGGGAGAGGGGTTGGGCGGCTATCTGATCCATCAAGGCGTTGAAGCCGGGCGCGCCAAAGGCTGGAATCGTGTCATGTTGGTGGGAGATGCGCCCTATTATGCGCGATTTGGTTTCAATCGGCTCACCGGTGTTGAGATGCCTCCACCCACCAACCCAGATCGCGTGCTTGGGTTAGAGCTAATTCCTGGAGTTTGGTCTGGAATCCAAGGAGTTGTCACCCGCTGGACGCGCTGACCCATTGAAAACCCGCCGCAAAGTGCCGATGTTTTCAGAACAGGAGGGCACAGATGCAGGACGTTGTTCTTGTCGAAAAACTCGATCCCGAGGCCGAACTTGACCGGCTGGCGCAACTTTATGGCTCGGCAGGTGGTGCGGGGGTAAACCTGTTGAACAAATTGGGCGGGTCTGCAGAATCCCTACTGGATCAGCTGCCAAAACCGGTGCGGGAAGGCCTGACCGAAGCCACCGAACAGGCGCTTTGGTTGGCCATGCATGCCGCCGAAGGCACGCGCCGGGCGGTGCCGGATCAGAAACCTTGGGTCAATACGGCGCTGACTACCGCCATGGGCGCAGCCGGAGGCCTGGGCGGCGTGTCAACAGCTTTGGTTGAACTGCCCGCGACCACAGCAATGATGCTACGTGCCATCCAAGGCGCGGCAGCACGCGAAGGGTTCGATCCGAAGGCTGAAAACGTGAAATTCGACTCGATCCGGGTGCTGTCAGCCGCAGGACCGCTGGCCGAGGATGATGGGGCTGATCTGGGCTTTTTCTCGATGCGTTTGACCCTGACGGGGCCAACCATGCAGCGCCTGATTGCGCTGGTTGCTCCGCGATTGTCGGTCGTGCTGGGCCAGAAACTCGCGGCGCAGTCCGTACCGCTGCTTGGTGCGCTTGCCGGGGGTGGCACGAACTTTATTTATACCCGCTACTACCAGCAGATCGCGCAGGTGCATTTCGGGCTCCGTCGATTGGCAATTGACGCCGACATCCCTCATGACGAGTTGGTGCGCCGATTGTCGGGACGGATGGCCCTTAGGCAAGGAACTTTCCCGTAATGCTTGGCAGATTCCACCAGATATGATAAATATCACTTTATAAACCGCAACATAAGCGGAGCGAGCAGTAGGAATGAACCGTGTTTGACGGGCGCAGCGGCGTGGCTGGCAGGCTTTCGGCAGAGGGGCTTTCTCTGTCCGGGGCGCTGCCTGTGTTTACCCAATCTGCTGCACTTTGTTATCGCATCAAATGTGGTGCGCCTGAAATTTTGTTGATCACGACCCGTCGGGCGCAACGCTGGATCATTCCAAAAGGGTGGCTGATCAACGGGCTATCTGCGCCAGAAACTGCCGCGCGGGAGGCCTGGGAAGAGGCGGGCGTGCTTGGAAAATGTGGAACTGAAAGCCTGGGCCGATTTGCATACGTAAAGAAGAGATCTAACAATGCCTCTGCGTTGTGTCTGGTCGATGTTTTTCCGCTGTATGTACAGCAAATGGAAACTCGTTTCCCCGAAGCCGGTAAACGCAGAAGGAAGTGGTATTCGCCTGAAAAAGCATCGGCGAAGGTGTCATTCCCTGAGCTTGCTGCACTTTTGGACGGATTCGGCGGCCATTCGCACTAGTGGGTCAAGATCAAGACTTGATATTGCCATGTTGGTCGGTATCTATTCGCCAACCGTAAACTGGAAACACCATGATTCAATACGCATTGAAATGTAGCCAAGGCCACAGCTTTGATAGCTGGTTCCAATCAGCCGCTGCGTTTGACAAGTTGGCAAACACCGGGTTGGTCACCTGCGCCGTTTGTGGTTGCGATCAGGTGGAAAAGGCGATCATGACACCGCGGGTTCGGCCTGCACGAGATACCGTTGCCAAGACAACTCCGGCGCCGACGCCAGCGCCAGCAGATGAGATCAATATGGCAAAACCATCGCCCGAGATCCAAGAAGTGTTGAGCGAACTGCGTCGCAAGGTCGAAGAAAACTCTGACTATGTCGGCAAGGATTTCGCCAGCGAGGCGCGCAAAATACATTTGGGTGATGCGCCCGAGCGCGCCATCTATGGTGAGGCACAGCCCGAAGAGGCGCAGTCGCTGATCGAAGATGGCGTGCCCGTCGCGCCACTGCCGTTTCTCCCCAGCCGTAAGACCAACTGATAAATGCATATCGTTATTACTGGCGCGAACCGGGGGATCGGAAAAACCCTGGCGGATCAATACCGTGCCGCAGGCCAAGATGTGATAGGGACGTCGCGAGACGGTAGTGCCGACATCGTATTAGATGTCACAGATCCGGCCCATCACGCGGCGATGGCGGAGCAATTACAAGGTCGCCCGATCGATCTTCTGATCTGCAATGCGGGTGTGTATTTGGATAAAGGTCACGACCTTAACGGTTATCCTGCTGAGATGTGGGCGCAGAGCTTCGCCACCAATGTGACCGGCGTGTTCCTGACTATTCAATCACTATTGCCGAACCTGCGTGCGGGGCGGGGACGAATTGCGATTCTCTCTTCTCAGATGGCATCACATACGCGCGCACCCGGTGGCAGCTATATCTATCGCGCTTCAAAAGCAGCGGTTCTGAACCTGGGTCGCAACCTTGCGTCGGATCTACAGGCAGATGGAATCGCGGTCGGAATCTATCATCCGGGTTGGGTGCAGACCGATATGGGCGGAACCAGCGCAGAGATCAGCGTAGATCAAGCGGCGGATGGCCTGATCGAGCGCTTTGCGGCGCTTTCGCTCGACACCACCGGTTGTTTTGAAACCTGGGACGGTCGCGCACACCCTTACTGAGTGTTCAAGGCCGCTTTGGGGAGTTCGTAGACTTCTCCGGGCTCGATGAAAATCACCATAATGTCGCCGCGTGTTTCATATGTCAGATTCGATGTCGAACTGCTGGAATCAGGCACGCCCTTGGTAAAATAGATCCGCCGCACCTCGCCGGTGTTCAACTGTACCGCCAGCGTCGCGGTTCCATCTTCACGCTTGCGTAATTCGGCAGGACAGCTGGCCAGTGTGTCACCCGCCAAAGCCGCGCAAGGTACCGTGCCCAGTGAATTCTCACCGTCCGTTCCCGACAGGGTGGCCACTTGGGCATTGGCAGCGGTTGAGATCAGAGTCAGGGCAAGGGCAAAGCGGAACATGGAAATCCTCTTGGAATAAGATGTTGATGGAACGCTTACATCACGTGCGATCAAAGTAAAGCACTGCTGCGCAGACTTTGCCCACTTGCCCTTACGCCCCCCCTCGCATAAGACGCACGGGATCAGAAATTCAAGGCGCGGAGACTTTGGCCTCATGCCCGTACTCGTGATGAAATTCGGCGGCACGTCGGTCGCCAATCTGGACCGGATCCGCCGCGCTGCAAAACGGGTCGGTGTCGAGGTCGCCAAGGGCTATGACGTGATCGTCATCGTTTCGGCCATGTCGGGTAAAACCAACGAGCTGGTAGGTTGGGTCGATGAAATCTCGCCCCTCTATGATGCGCGAGAATACGATGCCGTTGTCTCTTCGGGTGAAAATGTTACCGCAGGCCTGATGGCGTTGACGCTGCAAGAAATGGAAATCCCGGCGCGCAGTTGGCAGGGCTGGCAGGTGCCTCTGATCACGAACGGCGCCCATTCGGCTGCCCGGATCGAAGAGATCCCGCCGGAGAACATTACTCAGAAGTTTGACGAAGGCATGCGTGTTGCGGTGGTGGCAGGCTTTCAGGGCATTAGCCCCGAAGGACGGATCACCACATTGGGCCGCGGTGGGTCTGATACCACCGCCGTGGCATTCGCTGCAGCGTTCGACGCCGAGCGCTGCGATATCTACACAGATGTGGACGGCGTCTACACCACCGACCCGCGCATCTGCGAGAAAGCGCGCAAGCTGGATCGGATCTCGTTTGAGGAAATGCTCGAACTGGCCTCTCTTGGGGCCAAGGTGCTGCAGACCCGCTCGGTCGAGCTGGCGATGCGCTACAAGGTGAAACTGCGCGTTCTCTCAAGCTTTGAGGAACAATCCGACGAGGCTGGTACGCTGGTCGTCGACGAGGAGGAAATCATGGAATCCAATGTAGTCTCGGGCGTGGCCTATTCACGGGATGAGGCAAAGATGACCGTTGTCTCGGTTGCCGACCGTCCCGGAATTGCCTCGATCATCTTCACGGCGCTCAGCGATGAAGGCATCAACGTTGACATGATCGTCCAGAATATCTCGGACGAAGGGCGTACCGACATGACGTTCTCCTGCCCGACCAATCAGGTTGCGCGTGCCGAAAAGGCACTGCTGGCGATCAAGGAACAGGGTGAGCTGAACTATGCCGAACTGGTTGCGGACGAAGACGTCTGCAAGGTGTCGGTTGTGGGGATCGGCATGCGCTCGCAATCCGGTGTTGCGGCCAAGATGTTCAAGATTCTCTCGGATGAGGGGATCAACATCAAGGTCATTACAACCTCCGAGATAAAAATTTCCGTCCTGATCGACAGGAAATACATGGAACTTGCGGTTCAGGCACTGCATGATGCCTTTGAACTGGACAAGGCGGCCTGAGTTTTCAGCCACGTGTCCCGTCTGAAACCGTAACGTGGGTGGGCCATGGCGGAAGGCACGGAAACAGAATCTCGCAAGCTGCTGGGGCGGCTGCGCGAAGAAATGGCCAGCGAGGCCGCCGGTCAGGAACGTCTTGACCGGATCACGCATCTGATCGCAGACAGTACCGAACGCGAAGTGTGCTCGATCTATCTGTTCCGCGATGAAGACACGCTGGAGCTTTGCGCCACAGAAGGTTTATCACCCGAAGCCGTGCACCAGACCCGGATGCGTATGGGGGAGGGGCTGGTTGGACGCGTCGCCAAGTACGGCAAGGTGGTCAACACCGCCGATGCACCGTCAGCCAAGGGGTTTCGGTACATGCCGGAAACCGGCGAGGAACGGTATTCGTCGTTCCTGGGTGTTCCGGTGCAGCGTCTGGGGCAGAAGCTTGGCGTACTGGTTGTGCAGTCACGGGACGCGCGTGAGTTTTCTGCGGATGAGGTCTATGCGCTGGAAGTGGTCGCTATGGTTCTGGCCGAAATGGCCGAGTTGGGCGCATTCGTGGGTGAAGGCGCAGCCTTGTCACCGCTTCATCAGCAGTCGGTGCAATTGAACGGGGGACCTGCGCAGGAAGGGTCTGCTGAAGGTCATGTTTGGCTGCACGAGCCACGCGTCGTCGTCACCAACCCAATCGCCGAAGATCCACACCGCGAGCGTGAGCGGCTGACCGAGGCAGTTGAAGAGCTACGCGTTGGCGTAGACAAGATGCTCGAGATTTCTCAGGGCGGCGACAAGGAGCAGTTGCAGGTTCTGGAAGCTTACCGGATGTTTGCCAACTCCAAGGGCTGGATGCGCCGGATGGAGGAAGACATCGCCCTTGGCCTCAGCGCCGAGGCGGCGGTTGAGAAAGAGCAATCCCAGGCCCGCGCCCGCATGGGGCAGGTCACCGATCCGTATTTGCGTGAACGGCTGGCAGATCTGGATGACCTCAGCAACCGGTTACTGCGGATTCTGACCGGTCAGGGCAATGGCAACGGGGCTGATCTACCGCCCGATCCGATTCTGATCGCCCGCAACATCGGCCCTGGAGACTTGCTGGAATATGGCCGATCGCTCAAAGGCATCGTGTTGGAAGAAGGCTCGGTTGGCAGCCATGCAACCATCGTGGCACGCGCTCTGGCGATCCCGCTAGTGGTGCATGTGGGCCGTATCACAACCGAAGCACTGAATGGTGATCACATTCTGGTTGATGGGATAGCGGCGTTGTGCATCTGCGACCCGAAGACACCGTGGTCAGTGCCTTCCGCGACAAGATCGCTATGGAGGCTAAGGCGCAAGAACGCTACGCGTCGATCCGCGAAACGCCGACAGTGACGCAGGATGGTGCGCGTATCAACATGGTGATGAACGCGGGTTTGATGGCCGATTTGCCATCACTGAATAACTCGGGTGCCGAAGGCGTGGGTCTGTTCCGCACCGAGCTGCAATTCCTGATCCGCAATCAGATGCCGAAACGATCCGAGCTTGTAACGCAATACAAGCGGGTTCTGGATGCGGCGGGTGATAAACGCGTGGTGTTCCGGACACTGGATATCGGGTCAGACAAGGTTCTGCCCTACATGAAGCACGTGGAAGAACCGAATCCGGCGCTGGGCTGGCGCGCGATTCGCGTCGGACTGGACAAACGCGGCGTGATGCGGATGCAGCTACAGGCGCTGATCCGTGCCGCCGATGGAAGACCCCTGACGGTCATGTTCCCGTTTGTCGCGCAGGCAGATGAATTCAGGGAAGCGCGCTGGGAGGTCAAGAAAACCATCGAACGTGAACGTCGGCTGGGTCACGTCTTGCCCGAAACACTCGAGGTTGGGGCGATGCTGGAAACGCCCTCGCTCGCCTTTGCGCCACAGAAGTTCTTTGACGAGGTGGGCTTTATCTCGATCGGTGGCAACGACTTGAAACAATTCTTCTTCGCCGCCGACCGCGAGAATGAGCTGGTGCGTCGTCGTTATGATACGTTGAACGTCAGCTTTCTGAGTTTTATCGAACGTATTGTGGAACGATGCGCGATTTCCGAAACTCCGCTTAGCTTCTGTGGTGAAGATGCCGGTCGCCCGGTCGAGGCGCTGTGCCTCGCTGCGATGGGTATTCGGACGCTGTCGATGCGCCCCGCTTCAATCGGGCCGGTCAAAAGCCTGATGCTGCGATCGAACCTTCAGGAAGTGCGCAAGATTATCGCCGATGCGCGCCATCGCGGCGAACAATCCGTGCGACCTGCGGTGATGGATTGGCTGCGGACACAATCCTGACCGGCCTTCTGCGATGTTGATTGTAAATCCGAGCTTGATTTTTGCGTTCGGGTTTCTTATTCAGCCGATGAATGTTAGCGATAACATGAATTATGACGCACATGCGTTAAGTCCCGGACTGAATCCTTGCCTAATCTGGCGGGGAAGTCGAAAGGAGCCTTGCAATGGTCTCACGCGTAATTCCGGTTGATCCGTTCGACCTTGTTTTGTTCGGCGCGACGGGCGATCTGGCGCAACGCAAGATCCTGCCGGGCCTGTATCACCGGTTCGAGGTCGGCCAGATGCCGGAGGATGCGCGCATCATCGGAACCGCCCGATCCGACATGGACAGTGATGGGTTCCGCGAACAGCTGCGTACTTCGATGCAAGAGTTTGCGCCAGGTTTCAAAAAAGACACGCTTGATCGCTTTCTCTCTCGCGTCGATTATGTTCCGGTTGATGCACTGGGTGATGCGGGTTGGCCCGATTTGGCTAAGGCACTGCGTCCGGATGTGGTGCGCGCATTTTATTTGTCCGTCGGCCCAAGTCTCTTCTCAGGTATCGCACAACGTCTGAACGATAACGGACTGGCCACGCTGGACAGTCGTATCGTAGTCGAGAAACCTTTTGGTCACGATCTTGCATCAGCCAAAGCATTGAATGAGGGCCTGCGCGCCTGTTTCGAAGAGCATCAGATTTACCGTATCGACCATTATCTGGGTAAGGAAACCGTGCAGAACCTGATGGCCCTGCGCTTTGCCAACTCTCTATTCGAACCGCTCTGGAACGCCACCCATGTTGATCACGTCCAGATCACCGTGGCCGAAACCGTAGGCGTCGAAGGGCGCGGTGCTTATTACGATCAGTCCGGAGCAATGCGTGACATGATCCAGAACCATCTGGTTCAATTGCTGTGCCTGACGGCGATGGAGCCGCCTTCGAAATTCTCACCCAACGCTGTGCGCGATGAGAAGGTCAAAGTGATCGAAGCGCTGGAGCCGGTGGAACCCAAGGATATCGCTCGTGGCCAATACCGCACCGAAAAAGGGGGCGATGGGTACCTTGATCACGTTGGTAATCCTGCCAGCCGTACCGAAAGCTTTATTGCGCTCAAGGCCCATATTGGCAATTGGCGTTGGGCCGGAGTGCCATTCTATCTGCGCACGGGCAAGCGCCTGCGGGCGCGCGAATCCGAGATCGCGGTGTTTTTCCGCGACCCACCGCACACGATCTTCCCGAATGTTGGACCTTTGCACGGCAACGTGCTGGTAATCCGCCTGCAACCGGACGAGGGCATAACTCTGCGCACCACGATCAAAGAACCGGGTCAGGGTGGGTTCCGCCTGTCCGATGTGGCGCTGGACATGAGCTTTGCCGACGCGCTGGGCGATGATGGACAATCGCCCGACGCGTACGAACGCCTGATCATGGATGTAATCCGCGGCGACCAGACCCTGTTCATGCGTGGTGACGAGGCCGAGGCCGCCTGGGCTTGGGTTGATCCCATCATTCACGGCTGGGAAGAGCGTGGCGGCAAGCCCGCGAAATACGATCAGGGCAGCTCGGGGCCAGAAGAAGCATTGATGCTGATGCATCGCGATGGGCGCCGCTGGCGTCAGATCGGAGGATAATCATGGTCAACACAGTTATATCCGACGTCACCAAACGCATCATCGACCGCAGCGCTGACCTGCGCGGCCCGCATCTTGAGAGGATGGAACAGGCCCGGTCAAAAGGCCCGGCGCGGGCGCACCTGTCCTGTAGCGGTCAGGCCCACGCCTATGCGGGGGCGGGTGAGGATCAGCAATCGATGGCCACCGGCACGGTGGGCAATCTGGGCATCGTAACCGCCTACAACGATATGCTCTCGGCGCATCAGCCATTCGAACGTTACCCCGGCTTGATCCGTGACGCGATCCGCGCGGCGGGTGGCACTGCGCAGGTTGCAGGTGGGGTGCCTGCCATGTGTGACGGCGTCACTCAGGGTGAGGCGGGGATGGAACTGTCCCTGTTCTCGCGTGACGTGATCGCGCTGGCGACCGGTGTATCGCTCAGCCACAACACCTATGACGCAGCTGTGTTCCTTGGCGTCTGTGACAAGATTGTCCCCGGCCTGATCATCGGCGCGCAGGCGTTTGGCCATTTGCCAGCCGTCTTCCTACCCGCCGGTCCCATGACCAGCGGCCTGCCGAATGACGAAAAGGCCAAGATCCGCCAGAAATTCGCTGCCGGAGAAGTGGGCCGCGAGGAACTTATGAAGGCCGAAATGGCTGCCTATCATGGCCCTGGAACCTGTACGTTTTACGGCACCGCGAACACCAACCAGATGCTGATGGAGTTCATGGGCCTGCACCTGCCGGGCTCCAGCTTTATCAACCCCAACACGCCCCTGCGCGATGCGCTGACCGAAGAAGGCGCGCGCCGCGCCCTTTCCCTCAGTGCGTTGGGCAATCACTACACGCCCGTCTGCCAGATCCTTGATGAGCGTGCTTTCGTCAATGGCATCGTTGGCCTGATGGCCACCGGCGGTTCCACCAACCTACTGATCCACCTGATCGCCATGGCGCGTGCCGGTGGTATCGTGCTAGACTGGGAGGATTTTTCGGACATCTCAGCCGTCGTGCCTCTGGTCGCGCGGGTCTATCCCAACGGTTTGGCTGATGTGAACCATTTCCACGCCGCTGGCGGGTTGGGCTTTGCCATCGGTACTCTGTTGGAAGACGGCCTTCTACACCCCGACACGCTCACCGTCGCCGGTCAGGGCCTGCACAACTACACCAAGGAACCTAAGCTGAAGGACGGCGAATTGATCTGGGAAGACGGCGCGGGCCACAGCCTGAACGAAAAAATCGTTCGCCCCGCCAACGATCCATTCCAGCCCACCGGTGGTCTGTCGCGCCTGACCGGCAATCTGGGCACGGGCGTCATGAAGGTCTCGGCCGTTGCGCCCGAACACCAAGTGGTCGAAGCACCCGTGCGTGTGTTCCACGACCAGAACGCCGTGAAAGCCGCGTTCAAGGCCGGAGAATTCACCGATGACGTTATCGTCGTCGTCCGCTTCCAAGGCCCCAAGGCCAATGGCATGCCCGAGCTCCACTCTCTGACGCCTATCTTGTCAATCCTGCAGGGCAGGGGGCAGAAAGTGGCTCTGGTCACCGATGGCCGGATGTCCGGTGCCTCTGGCAAGGTTCCCGCTGCCATCCATGTTTGCCCCGAGGCGCTGGACGGCGGAGCCATCGCCTATCTGCAGGACGGTGATCTTTTGCGCGTCGATGCGATCAAGGGCGAGTTGGAAATCCTGACCCCCGGCGTTCTCGACCGTGCACCTGCTACTGCAGACCTCACTGCAAACCAACACGGCGTTGGCCGTGACCTCTTCGGCGCCTTCCGCCAGAATGTCGGCTCAGCCGACACCGGCGCCAGCATTTTCGGAGTGTAACCCCATGTCCAAAACTCAACGCACCCGTGAGATCTGCGCGCTGGCCCCGATCGTCCCGGTTCTGGTCGTGGATGACGCCGCCCACGCCCGCCCGTTGGCCGAAGCCTTGGTCGCCGGAGGCCTCCCGGCGCTTGAAGTCACCCTGCGCACCCCCGCCGCGCTCGACGCTATCCGCGCGATGGCCGACGTCCCTGGTAGCGTAGTAGGTGCGGGTACATTGGTTACCCCTGACGATGTCCGCGCTGCCAAAGAGGCTGGCGCGCAATTCGGTGTTTCACCAGGCGCAACCGATGCCCTGATCGCCGCCTGCGAAGCCGAATGCCTGCCCCTTCTGCCCGGCGCGGCTACCGCAAGTGAAGCCATGGCTCTGCTGGAAAAGGGCTATGACATGCTGAAATTCTTTCCTGCTGAGGCCTCAGGCGGAGCGCCCGCTTTGAAAGCAATCGGAGCGCCACTTCCACAAATCACCTTCTGCCCCACGGGCGGTGTGTCGCCCTCAAACGCTCTCGATTACCTGTCTCTGTCGAATGTTGCCTGCGCAGGCGGCAGCTGGGTCGCGCCCAAACAAATGGTACAAACTGGCGACTGGGCTGGAATCGAAACACTTGCGCGCGAGGCCGCCAGTCTGGTGGATTGACGTCGCAGGGCGAAACGCTAGGGTAAGCCTCAATTCAAACAGGTTGCCCTCATGACAAACCAAATCTCCCTCGCGCAAGGGCGCGAGTATCTGGCCATCCCTGGCCCATCGGTCATGCCAGACGCGGTGCTACAGGCGATGCACCGTCCGTCGCCCAATATCTATGACGGCGAATTGATTGAGATGATGCCCGCGCTGACGCATGACCTTAAACGCGTTGCCGGAACCCAGCACAACGTCGCCATCTACATCGCCAACGGCCACGGCACGTGGGAGGCCGCGCTCTCAAACGTGATCGCGCCCGGCGAAACCGTGCTGGCCCCGGCCTCGGGCCGCTTCACCCACGGTTGGGCCGAGATGGCCGAGGGGATCGGCGCCAAGGTCGAATTGATTGATTTCGGCATGTCCTCTCCCTGGGATCTCGAGCGCATCGCCGAAGCATTGCGCGCCGACTCCAGCCACAAAATCAAGGCCGTGCTTGCGGTTCACGTCGATACCTCCACATCGATCCGCAACGATATCCCAGCCCTGCGCGCCTTGCTCGACGACCTCGACCACCCCGCTTTGCTGATGGCCGACTGCATTGCATCCATGGGCTGCGATCGGTTCGAGATGGATGCCTGGGGTGTCGACGTCACGGTGACCGCCTGCCAAAAGGGGCTGATGACCCCGGCGGGCACCGGCTTCGTCTTCTTCAACGACAAAGCGCAAGCCAAACGCGCCACAATGCCCCGCGTCTCGCAATATTGGGACTGGCAGCCGCGCGCAAAACCCGATCTGTTCTACCAGTATTTCAACGGCACCGCGCCAACACACCACCTCTACGGCCTGCGCGCCGCGCTCGACCTGATCCACAGCGAAGGGATCGAACAGGTCTGGGCCCGCCACGAACACCTGGCAAAGGCCATCTGGGCCGCCTGTGAAATCTGGGCGCAAGGTGGCGCGTTGCAATTCAACGTCGCCGATCCGGCCCATCGAAGCCACGCCGTCACTGCCCTTCGCCTGACTAAAGGGCGTGGCACGCCGCTGCGCAGCTATACCGAAACCCAACTGGGTCTGACGCTGGGCATCGGTCTGGGAATGGAAGACTGGGACGGCTGTTTCCGCCTTGGTCACATGGGCCACGTGAATGCCCAGATGGTCATGGCCATGCTGGGTGGCGTCGAAACGGCGATGGCCGCGCTCGACATTCCCCGCGGCAAAGGCGCGCTTGAAGCCGCCGCTGCCGCATTGGCAACCTAATACCCGATCCGCGTCGTCATCTGGCCAATAATATCCTCGGGGGAATCGCGCTTCAGCGCGATGGGGGGCAGACAGCCCTCTAAATAGATCGGGCCTTCACCAAGGCCTTGGGCAAAGCAGCCTCGAATGCGACCATCTCTACCTCTCCCCCACAACTCACGCGAATACAACGGTTCTGGGGTGCCGCGAACGGCATGCGCACAAACACTCCCTGTTCCACCAGCGCGTCCAACACGGCCTTGGCAAACACCCCATCGCGCCCGCAATCAATCGCCACGAAATTCGTGGCTGAGGGCAAAGGTTCCAACCCATTGGACCTTGCAATCTGCGCGATCCGATCCCGAGCGTCGGCGATCCGATCCTGAACCTGCGCCAGCCAATCGCTGTCCTCAAGCGCGGCCAAAGCCCCGGCTTGGGCAGCCCGGTTCATACCGAAATGGTTGCGCACTTTGTTGAAGGCGGAAATCAACCCGGGCGCACCGATGGCATAGCCAACCCGAGCCCCGGCCATCCCATAGACCTTGGAAAACGTCCGCATTCGGATGACCCGCGGATCATCAGCCGCAACAGGCGCGGCGGTGCCCTCTGGGGCGCATTCCACATACGCCTCGTCCAGAACCAGCACGCAGCCTTCTGGTAATGCTTCCATCGCGGCCACGATATCCGCGCCGGAATGCCAAGTGCCCATCGGGTTGTCAGGGTTGGCCAGATAGACCAGCTTTGCGTTCACCTCTGCTGCTTTGGCAAACAACGCCTCCGGGTCCTCGTGATCGTCGCGATAGGGAATCTTGTGCAAATCCCCTCCGAACCCTGCCACATGGTAGTTAAAGGTGGGATACGCCCCGTCCGACGTCACAACCGCATCTCCATGCCCGACCAACAGCCGAACCAGATAGCCCAGCAAGCCATCAATGCCTTCGCCGACAACGATATTCTCGGGCGCTACCCCATGATACGCGGCCAGCGCGTGGCGCAATTCGTAATTCTCAGGATCGCCATACATCCATATCTCATCCGCCGCCCGCTGCATCGCCTCTATGGCGCGCGGCGAGGGGCCAAACACGCTCTCATTTGCACCGATCCGGGCGATAAAGGGCGCGCCACGCTGACGCTCCTGCGTTTCGGGGCCGACAAATGGCACGGTTGCGGGCAGGGATTGGGCAAGCGGGGTGTAACGAGGACCGGTCATGGCGGCAGATAAGCGCAACCGCCGCAGTGGGGCAAGCCTTGCACGCAGATGCAATCACAGTCAGTGTGCCCGCAACCGCAGTTCGGAGGCGTTATGCGTTATATACTGGCACTTGTCCTTATCGGTCTTGCCTATCTCGTGTTCTGGCCGGTCCCGGTTGACCCAGTGGCCTACGAGCCACCCGAACCGCCCGGATTCACGGGCGATTTTGCCGAAAACAACTATCTCGACACAGCGCAGTTGATCTCGCTACCGGCGGGGGAGATTGGCCCAGAAGACATCGCAGTGATGCCAGACGACGCAGTTTATACCACCGGCCAATCCGGCGCCCTCTACCGCATCGACGGTGACCAGCCGGCCGAGGTCGATCAACTTGGCGGCCGCCCCCTGGGTCTGCGGGCGGGACCAGATGGCGCGATTTATATCGCCGACAGCTTTCGAGGGCTGATGCGCTGGGCCGGGCCCGGAACGCTGGAAACACTGGTCTCCGAGATCGATGGCGCGCCTATCATCTATGCCAACAACCTCGACGTGGCACAGGACGGCACGGTCTATTTCTCGAACTCCTCAAACCGGTTCGATCCTGAAACCATGGGCGGCACCAAACCCACCTCGGTCATGACGATCTGGGAGCAATCGCCAACCGGCTATGTGGCACGTTATTCGCCTGACGGCACTGCCGAAAAAATCGCCGAAGGGTTCGTCTACACCAACGGCATTGCCCTTTCACCGGATGAAGATTTCCTGCTGATTGCCGAGACGGGTCGGGCAAGGGTGCACAAGCTGTGGCTGGTCGGCCCCAAAGCCGGAGCACAAGAGGTTCTTTTGGATAACCTGCCGGGTTATCCGGACAACATCAAAGCGCAAGGTGACGGCACCTATTGGATGGCATTCGCCAGCCCGCGCGTGCCCGCGGAAAAGCTGATGCCCTATCCCTTCCTACGCAAGGTGATCTGGCGGTTGGGACCCAAGGTGCGCCCCGCGCCGATCCACCGCGGTATGCTGGTGCAGTTTGATGGTGACGGAATCATCCTGCGTACGCTGCAAGACCCCCAAGGGCGGCTGGGCATCACCACTGCGGGCCAGGCGGCTGGCGACCAGTTCTATGTAATGACACTGGACTCTCCTTGGTTTGGTCGGATGCCGATCGCCGATTTGCCCTGACGTCGTTGTAGCGCTGCTTGCCTCTTACTGGCATGCTTAACGCAACAAAGAACGCACCGGAGGTCCCATGTCCCGCGTATCCGTCGAATACAAAGATCACATCGCCCATGTCACGCTGACTCGCGGCGACAAGATGAACGCTTTGGACGATGCGATGATCAAGGCGATCCTCTCGGCTGGGCAAGAGGTCGCCGCCGCCGATATCCGGGCGGTGGTGCTGTCGGGAGAGGGCAAAAGCTTCTGTGCCGGGCTCGATATGGCCAGCTTTGCCAGCATGGCCCAAACAGACCCGACCGAATGGCTGATGACCCGCAGCCACGAAGATGCCAATGAGTTGCAGGAGATTGCCCTGATCTGGCGGCGTGTCCCGGTCCCGGTAATCTGCGCCATTCAGGGCGTGGCCTATGGCGGTGGCCTGCAGATCGCGCTGGGTGCGGATATCCGCATCGCGCACCCCGAGGCCAAGCTGTCTGTGATGGAGATGAAATGGGGTCTCATTCCCGACATGGGCGGGATGGTGCTGCTGCCTGAGCTTGTTCGCTCGGACGTTCTGCGCCTTCTGACTTATACCGCCCGTCCGATCGGTGCGCCGCAGGCCGCAGACTGGGGACTAGTGACGAAACTCTCGGATGACCCGCTGACCGAGGCACTTGCGCTGGCCGAGGATATCGCGGGCAAAAGCCCCTCGGCCATCCGTGCCGCCAAGCGTCTGATCGATGTGGCCGAAACCCGAGACCGCGCACATGTTTTGATGGCCGAATCCTCAGAGCAGGTCGACCTGATTGGAAAGCCAGATCAGATGGAGGTTGTCATGGCGCAGATGCAGGGCCGCAAGCCCGAGTTCAAGTAGTCACCGCATAAAACTGCGTCGCGCATCGCGGGCCATATTGTATCGCATCTCCAGATCGGCGATGCGGGACATCGCCGACTTGCGCTCTTCGGGATCCGTCAGAACAGCGTAATCCTTGCGTGCCGCGTCGAGCTGTTTCTTGATGCTGAACTCTTCCGGCAGAACCCCGGCCTGCGCCATGATCCGGTGACCAGCGGCAATGGCAGGATCACCTTGCGCCTCACTTGAACGGTCAGGAAGCGGCGCACCTTCGCCTTCAAGCCCCTGTAACTGGCCCTCGGCCTGTGCCTTCTTAATCTGGCGTTCCACCAGTTTTCCAAGCGATCCGAACATGTTTGTATTCTACTGCCTGTGACAGTCGGGCGAAAGGGATTACCGCACTCTGTTTGTCACGAAATACGCTATTCCGCCGGCCAAAAGCCCCCAGACCGCCGCACCCAATCCAAAGACCGTGATACCAGAGGCGGTGATGACCAAGGTCAGAATGGCCGCCTCGCGCTCGGCAGGGATATCCAACGCGGCATGCATGGCGTTGGCCATGACCCCGATCAGAGCAACCCCTGCCAGAGTACCCATCAGCAATGGGTTGGCATGGGCAGCAAAGCTTGTGATTGCCACCGCAAAGACGCCGAACAGGCAGTAAAACACGCCCCCCATTACGGCGGACCAATAGCGCTGCGCCGGGTCAGGATGGCTGTCCTCATTGGAACACATCGCCGCGGTGATCGCAGCCAGACAGGTTGCGGGCGCTCCAAAGGGGGCCGAGAGCATGCTTGCGCCACCGACGGATGAAAACAACCGGCCGGGAACTGGATCGAAGCCAAAGCTGCGCATCACAGCGACGCCGGGAATGTTCTGTGTCGCCATCGTGACGATAAACAGCGGTACGCCGATTCCGATGGCAGACGCGACCGAGAAGGATGGCATGGTCCAGACCGGAGCAGCGATCAGACGATCTGGCATCAATTGAGCATCTCCGGCGTTCAGCGACACAATGATAGCCGCTGCGACCACAGCTGCCGGAACCGCGATCAACCGATTGAAGCGGCCCGTAATAAACCATGTTAGGATTACCGGCAACGCCTGCCATGGGATCTCGACCGCCGCTTTGAATGGTACAAGGCAAAGCGGCAAGAGCACGCCTGCCAGCATCGCTTGCGCCAGAGTGATTGGGATTGCTGCAGCCAACCGACCAAGCGGTTTCCACAGCCCTGCCAGAACGGTCAGGGCTCCGGCGCAAAGGAATGCGCCGATTGCGCCTGAAAACCCTTCGGTCGGTGTAGCAGACACAGCCAGCAGCGCGACACCTGGCGTGGACCAGGCAACGCTGATTGGTAGCTTGTGAAACAGGCTCAACACAATGGCGGCCAGCCCCATAGCGATGGCTGCACTCATCAGGCCCGAGGCGGCTTCCTGCGATGAGGCTCCCATCGCGTTCAGCCCCTGCAACACAATTGGGAATGAGCTGAAGAACCCGACGATGGCCACGACCAGCCCTGTCGAAACGGTCTGCATTGGGGGAAATGCGCGTGTCATCCTGTCCTCGACTATAACCACCCGCACTTGCTAACAATCACAAGCTGCTGCGAACAAGGTGAAATACGTCATTGCACAGTAAAAACCCGCCGGGAGAACGGCGGGCTTTTGAACTTTGAGTGCTTATGAAAAGTAGAGGATCAGGCGATCTCGGCCAGACGTGCAAGCGCCTCGTTCAGCTTGGCTTCTTCTTCCTCACGGGCTGCAAGGTTGGCTTTGGCTTCAGCAACAACCTCTTCCGGAGCCGAAGCCACGAATTTGGGGTTGTTCAATCGCCCGCGCAGACCACCAAGCTCTTTTACTAGCTTGCCCATGGCTTTCTCCAGCCGTTCCTTTTCCGCGCCGATATCGATGATGTCCGCCAGCGGCAGGCCAAAGCTCGCACCTGGGGCAGCAATCGAGATGGTCCCCTTGGGCAATTCATCGGCCTTGGTCAGGCTGTCGATCCGCGCAAGACGCTTGATCAGCGCTTCATTGCGGTCCCATGCAGCCTGCCCGTGGGCGTCGATCTCGGTCACCAGCATAGGGACATAAAGGCCTGCTGGAACACGCATCTGCGCCCGTGCCGAACGGGTGTTTTCGATAACCGAGATCACCCAGTTCATCTCACGATCCGCATCGGCATCCACCAAGTCAGCGGCAGAATAGCTCGGCCAGTCGGCGTGAACGACCATCTTGGCGCGGCTGCCTGTCAGGCCCCACAGCTCTTCGGTGATGAAGGGCATGATCGGATGGAGCAGGACCATGCACTGATCCAGAACCCAACGCATGGTGGCGCGGGTTTCGGCCTGCGCTTCTGCATCGTCGCCTTGCAGCAGCGGCTTGGACAACTCCACATACCAGTCGCAGACCTTGCCCCAGACAAAGGCATAAAGCCCGTTCGCCGCGTCGTTGAAGCGATAGCTTTCCAGCGCCGCGTCGACCTCTTCCCGTACGCGTGCGGTTTCGCCAATGATCCAGCGGTTAACGGCGGCTTTGGGTTTCAGATCAGCCACATCCAGTTGCGGGACGCTGTCGGTGAAGACCTCGTTCATCTCGGCAAAGCGGACGGCATTCCAAAGCTTGGTGCCGAAGTTGCGATAGCCGGTGATGCGCTCTTTGGACAGTTTCAGCACGCCGCCAATCGCCGCCATTGAGGCGTTGGTGAACCGCAGAGCGTCGGCGCCGAATTCGTCCACGATCTCAAGCGGGTCGATGACGTTGCCGGTGGTCTTGGACATCTTCTTGCCCTTCTCGTCGCGGACGAGTTGGTGCAGGTAAACGGTGTGGAATGGGATTTGATCGACCACGGCCAGTTGCATCATCATCATTCGGGCGACCCAGAAGAACAGGATGTCGAAGCCGGTGATCAGAACGTCCGTAGGGAAGTAACGCTCCAGCTCTTCGGTCTTCTCGGGCCAGCCCAGCGTGCCGATGGGCCAGAGGCCGGAGGAGAACCAGGTGTCGAGGACATCGGGATCGCGCCAGACCGGATACACCAGCTTGGTCGGGTCCTGTTCGACTGCGTACTGAGCAAGGCTTTCAGCGAATTGATGGATGGCCGCATGCTTGTCGGCGACCTCAATAACGGTCGCATGGCTCAGCGGGCTGGGGATATTGGCATTGTCGTCCAGGAATTTATCGACAACAGCATCAAAGTTGGGCGCACATTCCATGACGTTGCCACGGTGGAGCATGCCGCCTTCGTTTAGCAGACGTCCCAATTCGACTAGATCAAGGTCGCCGTCGTTTTCGTCGTCCTTGAAGTTCTCAGCCGATAGATCAAGGCCATACCAAACCGGAATCTGATGTCCCCACCATAGCTGGCGAGAGATGCACCACGGTTCGATGTTTTCCAACCAATGGTAATACGTCTTTTCACCGGACTCGGGGATGATCTTGACGGTGCCGTCCTTGACCGCATCCAGTGCAGGGCCAACGACCTTTTCAGCATCGACGAACCACTGATCGGTCAGCATCGGCTCGATCACGACTTTTGAGCGGTCGCCGAATGGCTGCATGATTGGTTTGGATTCGACCAGCGGAACGGTTTTGTCCGCGCCTTCGTGGTCCGGCTTCAGCGCGGTCGATCCCAGACGCGGGTCATCAGCACGGGTCATGACAGCCAGACCTTCGCTGGTGATCTCGTCGATCACTTTGGCGCGCGCCTCGAACCGGTCCAATCCGCGCAGGTGGTCGGGAACAAGGTTGATCGCGTCGATCTCACCTTCGGTAAAGGACTGACCGCGTGCGTATTGACCGGCTTTGTACGCCTCATTCGCGTAAGGTGCGCCATCGGCCCGCATGTGCCCGCTTGTATCCATCAGGCGATACAGCGGTATGCCACCACGTTTGGCGACCTGATAGTCGTTGAAATCATGCGCGCCAGTGATCTTCACCGCGCCCGAGCCAAATTCGGGGTCGGGGTAATCATCGGTGATGATCGGAATCTGACGGCGGTGTTCTTTCGGACCAACCGGGATTTCGCAAAGCTTGCCGACGATGGGGGCGTACCGTTCGTCCGAGGGATGAACCGCAACCGCGCCATCACCCAGCATGGTTTCGGGGCGCGTTGTGGCGATCGAGATGTAATCGCGCTCTTCCTCAAGCACTACGTTCTCGTCTTCGTCCTTCTCGACGTAAGTGTATGTCTCGCCCCCGGCCAGCGGGTATTTGAAGTGCCACATGTGGCCGGCGACTTCGATATTCTCGACTTCCAAGTCCGAAATGGCAGTTTCGAAATGCGGATCCCAGTTGACCAGCCGCTTACCGCGATAGATCAGGCCTTTTTCGTACATCTCGACGAAGACCTTGATGACCGCGTCGTGAAAATTCGCAGAATTTTCGTGTCCGGTACGCGGATCGCGCGGCGCGCCAGCCATGGTGAAAGCATTGCGCGACCAATCACAGGACGACCCCAGTCGTTTCAACTGTTCGATGATCGTGCCGCCGTATTCGCCTTTCCATTCCCAGACCTTGTCCAGAAATGCCTCACGCCCTAGTTCGCGCCGACCAGGTTGCTGAGTGGCCGCCAGCATCTTTTCGACCTGCATCTGCGTGGCGATACCAGCGTGGTCCTGACCGGGCTGCCACAGAGTGTCGAAGCCGCGCATCCGGTGCCAACGGGTCAGAATATCCTGCAACGTGTTGTTGAACGCATGGCCCACATGCAAGGCGCCCGTCACGTTGGGCGGCGGGATCATGATGGTAAAGCTCTCGTCGCGCGATTTGTTCGCGCCTGCCTTGAAGGCTCCGGCCTGTTCCCAGGCCTGATAGATGCGGGCCTCGGCCTCGGCCGCGTTGAATGTCTTTTCCATCGCCATGGGATGCGTCCTGCGTCAACAAATTCGGGTCAGCGCCTGCAATAGCGAATGGACGCGGGAAGGGGAAGGCCCTGCGCGGCAGTCGGGCCCGTCTCAGCCCGGATTCGATGGGGCCTGATCGTAAAGCTGCAGTTTCTCGCTGGCCCCCTGGGCCATCGCTTTGGCCTGATCGGCGCGAATGCGCGCGTGAAGGTCCAGAGCGTCTTGTGCAAACAATTCCTTCGGCGCCGGGATGTGAATGAAATTCCCCACCCGGTCTTCGCCGCGCGCCAGAATGGCGTAGTCACGGTCGGCGACCTTTTGCTGCGCGTTGGGGTTGAGATAGCGGATGGCCAGACCGATCCGACGATCATCCGACGCGTTTGGACCTGATCCGTGGATCGTCAGCCCGTGATGCAGTGACATCTGACCGGGCTGTAGCTCGATATGCGTCTTGTCCTCATCTGCAACGTCCACTGCAACTTCCTGCCCACGCGACAGCAGGTTGTTGTCGGAAAACGTATCATTATGCGGCAGGATCGGATTCTTGTGGCTGGCTTTCACAAAATCCATGCAACCGCTTTCGACTGTTGCGGGGGACAGGGCGATCCATGCGGTCAACTGGTCCGAGGTTTCACCCATCCCCCAATAGGTCAGGTCCTGATGCATGCCCACCACCTGCGTCGTACGCGGTTCCTTGATGAACAGTTCAGCCGACCACAGCAGCAGATCGGGACCCAGCACACCTTCGACCACGTCCAGAACGCGCGGGTCCAGAGCAATGCGCGTGGCCAGAGGCATCACCACATGCGCGTTGATGCGTTTGTACATGTTCAATGGCAGTGGCAGGTCCGCCTCGCGCCAATTGGCTTCGACATCTTCCAACTCGGCACGGAACCCAGCGGCTTCTGCGGCAGAGAACACGGGGATCGGAAAGATAAACCCCTCATCCCAATAGGCCTCGACAGCTTGGCTCTTCAATCGGCCATTCGTCAGCTTGATTTCTGTGGTCACGGGAACCTCCGCAAGACTGAATATGGGTTCAGCCTAGGCGTGCCCAAGTTGGGCGCGCAACGCGGTTTCCAGACATGAATGTCGCTTTCAGACCGCGCGCAGGGAAATTTTCAGCCTCTGGACAAGGAGCAGCTTCACGCTAGGGTCGCGCATTCAGGCAGCCAAAGGATCATCCCATGGAAAAATTCGGCAAAAGCCAGCCCGTCAAACGAACCGAAGATCAGCGGTTTCTGACCGGGCAGGGGCGGTACATGGATGATGCGGTGCCCGAGAATGCCCTGTTTGCTGCTTTCTTTCGAAGCTCTGTGGCGCATGCCACGATAACTGCGCTGGACCTTGAAGAGGCGCGTGCGGCTGATGGGGTGCGTCTGGTTATGGCACTCGAGCATCTGACCGATGCCGGGATCGATACAGTGATGAATGCCACGACGGTTGCCAACCGCGACGGCACTCAAGGCGCAGCGTCCGAACGGAACATGTTGGCCAAGGATCGCGTGCGTTTCGTCGGGGAACCCGTTGCGGTCGTCATTGCCGACTCATTGTTGCAGGCGCGCGATGCAGTCGAATTGATCTGGATGGAAACCGAAGACCTGCCGGTCAAGACGGATGTCGCTGCGGGTGGGGAACCTTTGCATCCACAAGCCCCCGACAACCGCGCCTTTGACTGGGGGTTGGGTGATGAAGAGGCGACCAATGTGGCCTTTCAGGCAGCAGCGCATAGCGTTGCGCTGAGCGTTCATGACAACCGGGTCATTGTGAGTTCGATCGAACCGCGCGGCTGTCAGGCCGATTGGTCAGATGGCCGTTTGCATTTCTCCTATGGCGGGCAGGGCGTCTGGGGGATGAAAGCGCAACTGGCACATAAGTTGAAACTGGATCCCGAGGCGATCCGCGTCACCACACCCGATGTCGGCGGCGGGTTCGGTATGAAGGCGATGCCTTATCCCGAATATTTCACCATTGCTGTAGCTGCTATGAAACTGGGCCAGCCCGTTCACTGGATGTCGGACCGGTCCGAAGCGATGCTGTCCGATCAACATGGCCGTGACCTGACCTCGCTGGCGGAACTTGCATTTGATGCGGATCACAAGATCACCGCATACCGGGTCCACAGCAAGATCAACCTTGGTGCCTATAACAGCCACTTCGCGCAGGCCATCCAAACCCAATTGTTCAGCCGCGTTCTGATGGGCGTCTACGATGTGCAAACCACCTATTTGCGGGTCGAGGGCTTCTACACCAATACCACGCAGGTTGATGCCTACCGCGGCGCAGGTCGACCCGAGGCGATCTATGTGCTGGAACGCGCCATGGACCGTGCTGCGCGTGAGTTGGGCGTCGACCCGTGGGAACTGCGGCGCAAGAACTTCATTCGGCCCGAGGCTTTCCCCTACAAGACCGCAACCGGTGAAACCTATGATGTGGGTGAGTTCGACATGGTCCTCAGCCGCGCCGCCGAGCAGACCACCGGCTTTGAGGCCCGCAAGGCGGCGGATGCCGAAAACGGCCTGATCCGGGGGCAGGGGCTTTGTTACTATATCGAAAGTATTTTGGGGGATCCTTCCGAGGGGGCAAAGGTCGAGTTTTGCGAGGATGGAACGGTGAACCTCTATGTCGGCACGCAGTCCAACGGGCAGGGGCATGAAACAGTCTATGCCCAGTTCCTGTCAGATCAAACGGGCATTCCGGCGCACCTGATCAATGTTGTGCAAGGCGACACGGACAGGCTGGCGCAAGGTGGCGGGACTGGCGGGTCACGCTCGGTCACGACCCAAAGCAACGCGACACTGGTGACGGTTGATACGATGATTGCCGCATTCACGCCCTATCTTGCGGATAAGATGGGGGTCGAGGAAAGCGATGTGACCTTCGACCATGAAACCTTCCGCGCGCCGGGGTCCAACCTGACCCCCACGCTGACCGAGGCGGCTGAGATGGCGCGCGCAGACGGGCGCACCGATCTGTTGCAACACGAGGCGCGCGCCAAGTTAGAGGCGCGCAGCTATCCCAACGGCGCACATGTTGCTGAAGTTGTTATTGATTCTTTCACTGGTGAAACATGGGTCGATCGCTACACGGTCGTGGATGATTTCGGTAACCTTATCAATCCGATGCTCGCCGAAGGGCAAGTGCATGGAGGAGTGGTGCAGGGCATCGGTCAGGCGCTGAATGAACATGTTGTGCATGATGCCGAGGGGCAACTGCTCACGGCATCGTTCATGGACTACTCCTTGCCCCGTGCGGCGGGGATACCCATGATAGAGTTTATCTCGGTGCCAATTCCATCAACCGCCAACCCGATGGGGATGAAAGGCTGTGGCGAGGCCGGCACCGTGGGCGCATTGGCCGCTGTGGCAAACGCGGTTCAGGATGCGCTCTGGGATCACGGTGTGCGGCAGGCGGATATGCCTTTCACACCTCATAGAGTTTGGGAATTGTTGACGCATGGTTCTGTCGCGGCTGAGTAGAAAGGTACTGGGATGGCTCGGGCGGCCTCTGCGGTCCGAGCACTCGGCCGAAACACGCCATCGCGAACCGATCAGCCATGTCATCATCCTTGATGGCACCATGTCGACACTTGTACCGGGTTATGAAACTCACGCCGGCCAGACTCTGCGTCTGTGCTGCGAGATGGGCAGTAAGGTTTCGGTCTTCTACGAATCAGGTGTGCAGTGGGAAAGCTGGAAGTCCACTATGGATGTGATGATGGGCCGGGGCATCAATCGCCAGATCCGCCGCGCCTACGGCTACCTCGCATCTCGCTATAAGCCCGGCGACAAGATCTTTTTCATCGGCTATTCACGCGGCGCTTACGGGGTGCGCAGCCTTGCGGGCGTGATTGACGCGATCGGGCTGCTCAAGGCCGAACACGCCACGGTTCGCAATATCAAGCAGGCCTACCGACATTACGAATGCACCGCCAACGGCAAGGCGGCGGCTGAATTCCGGCAAGCCTTCTGTCACGAGGATGTCGCCATCGAGATGGTCGGTGTCTGGGATACGGTCAAAGCGCTGGGCCTGCGCCTGCCGCTGCTCTGGCGCTGGGCCGAGGAACGCCACGCCTTCCACAACCACCGGCTTGGCCCCGCCACCCGCCACGGTTATCACGCCATGGGTCTGGACGAGACTCGCGAGGTGTTCGAGCCGGTATTGTGGAAATGTACCCCCGATTTTAAGGGCCATATCGAGCAGGTCTGGTTCCGCGGCACCCACGGCGATGTCGGAGGTCAGCTGAACGGTTTTGAGGAGGCCCGCCCCCTCAGCAACATCTCGCTGATTTGGATGCTGGACAAGGCCGAGCTGCACGGCCTGCCCCTGCCCGAAGGGTGGCGCGACCGTTTCCCCACCGACCCCCACGCCCGTTCGGTCGGCACGTGGCGCGGCTGGGGCAAGATTTTCTTGCTGCGTAAGCATCGCAGAGTGGGACGTGACCGGTCAGAGAAGCTGCATGTTTCGGTCTCACCCGATGAACTGCCCCGATGGGTGCCGATGCCGAATTTGCCATCGCATCCGGCGCAGTAAAGCACAGCACTAATCGAAAATTGCCTGCTGCGTCTTGTTCCGATGCGCCTTGAAGGCTTCGGTGATATCCGCAGAAATTACCCTGTTCAGTGATAGTTGCGGCAACGCTCCCTCGGCAAAGTAATCAACATCATCTGTTTCTAATCCAGATGCTGGGTCTGCCTCGTCAATCTGTGTGCACAGAAAGAAAATCTTATAAAAATCCTTTGGACTTGGAGGATATGGATGGCGCGCTTTGTGCCGCAGGGCAAAGATGCGATCCGCTTTCACACGCAGCCCGGCTTCTTCCCAAACCTCGCGCTCAATGTTTTCCGCCGGAGAGCTTCCGATATCCGCAAATCCACCGGGCATCGTCCATCTCCCGTCTCGGCGCTCGCGCACCAGCAGAATACGATCATTCCGGATAATCGCACCCCGAACGTCGACACTGGGTGTCGCATACCCACCAGAGTGCTCCGTGATCAGCCCGTCAATATGTGCTAGAGGAACGCGACCCAGATCAGCCAACATTTCGCAGGCCATACTTGCGATCTCGTCGTAGCGCTCGCGCTCAAACGGGTCCTTGGTAAAGTGCTGGCCGGTTTCAGCCAGCGCCAAAAGCCGCTTTGCTCGGGTCAGCCAGATATCCTCCATCGCTGTCGGATTCTGGCGCATCGGATATTACCGCCGACGATCCCGACGCGAGCTCATCGGCTGGAACGCCACGCCCACATGCGCCTCGCAATAAGGTTTGCCCGCCTCAACTGGCAGGCCGCAGAACCAGAAATCCTCGGTCGCGGGGTCGCCGACGGGCCATTTGCAGGTTTTCTCGGTCAGCTCCATCAAGGTCAGCTTCTTGGCTTTCTTCTCAACCTCGTTGACCTTCGCCAGCGCCTCGGGGCTGATCTCGTTCGCTGAGGGCTGCGGTGGCAACGGCTGACCGGCCGGAATGATTTGGCGGCGAGCAGGGATAGCGGGTTTCGCTTCCGGAGCAGGCGCCGGGCGGGCCGGTTCTGTTTTGGGTGCCGGTTTTGGCTTGGCCTCGGCCTTGGGCGCGGGCGCCGGTTTTTCCTTGGGCTCGGTCTTTGCCGGGCTGGCGCCGGTTGCACGGTTCGACAGACCCAGACGGTGAACCTTACCGATCACCGCGTTGCGGGTCACGCCGCCCAGTTCCTTGGCGATCTGGCTGGCCGACTGGCCCTCGCCCCACATCTTTTTCAGCAGCTCTACACGCTCGTCAGTCCAGGACATCATTTGCCTTTCAAAAGCGGAAAGCGGCCCCGGATTCGGGCCGCCTTGGGAATTCGTCTCAGCCCCCTATTCTAAACACTGCGGCCCGAGTTACAAGCGGTCTTCGAATCAGGTATGGGGCAGACATGCAGAATCTCATGGATCAGGACGCGCGCCGCTTTGGCGCGGTGAATTGGATGGGCCTCTATACGCTGGCGCAGCGCGAAACCCTGCGGTTTTTGGCGGTGTGGACGCAGACCTTACTAGCCCCGCTGGTGACTGCCGGTTTATTCCTGCTGATCTTCAACATTGCCATCGGCCCCAGCCGGTCTGACGTGATGGGGGTGCCGTTCCTGACCTTTCTGGCCCCCGGCATCATGATGATGACGGTGATCCAGAACGCCTTTGCCAATACTTCGTCCTCGATGGTGATCGCCAAGGTGCAGGGCAATATCGTGGATACGCTGATGCCGCCGCTGTCACCGCTGGAAATCCTGCTGGGTTATCTGGCTGGCGGCATCGTTCGCGGTATCCTGATCGCCCTTGTCGTTGCAACTGCAATGGCGCTGGTTCTGGGTATCGTGCCGAAAAACCCGTTGATCGCACTGACCTTCGTGGTTCTGGGCGGGGCTTTCATGGGCGCTCTGGGCCTTTTTGCCGGCATATTTGCCAATAAGTTCGATCAGATGGCTGCGATTACTAACTTTATCGTCACGCCACTGGCCTTCCTGTCGGGCACTTTCTATTCGGTCGAGGCCCTGCCGCCGGTGCTGAACCGGCTCAGCCATGTGAACCCGGTCTTCTACCTGATCGACGGGTTGCGATATGGCATGATTGGTGTCTCTGACAGTTCGCCTTGGCTGGGGATGTTGATTTGCACGAGCGCGACTTTGCTGGTTGGCGCGCTGACCTGGCAAATGTTGCGTACCGGCTATCGGCTCAAGGCCTGACGCTGTCGCGCCTCACGCCAGACCAGGATTAGGCCACCAGTTAGGACGATGGCCGATCCGATCATGCTGACGCTGTCCGGGACAACCTGAAACACAGCGAAATCATAAAACGCGGCGAATATCAGCGTGGCATAGCTGATCGGCGCCACAAAGGACGCATCCGCCCGCGCCATTCCGTTGACGAAACAGGCCTGAGCGCAGGCCATCAACACGCCGATCGCCGCCAAGGCCGCCCATTGCTGCGGGGTCGGCATTTGGAACACAAAGCTGACCGCAACCGTTGCAATGGTCAGCCCCATCGCATTGTTGACCAGCAAGATCTGAATTGGAATTTCGCGGCCAGAGAGTTTATTGATGAAAATCAGCTCCATCCCAATCACTGCTGCCGCGGTTAAGGCTAGCAAGGCGGCGGGTTGAAAACTCGCGGGTGTTGGGCGCAACAGTACCAGTGCACCGATCAGCGCTACAATGGCTGCCATCCAGCGCCACGGACCGACGCCTTCTTTCAGCAGCGGGATCGCCAGCACCATCGCAAAGACCGGGTTCAGGAAGGATATTGCCGTCGCATCCGCAATAGGGATGGACGCAACCGAGGCGAACATCAACGTAATCCCAAGCCAGCCAAAACTCGTCCGCCCGACATGAAGGCCCCAATGGACACGCCCGAGGCGCGGGCGCAGGAATCCTACGGTCGTGACGATCACCAGAAAGGCGAACAAGAACCGCCCGTGGCTAATCTGCATTGGATTCAGCGCAGGCCCAAGAACATCTGTGCCCAGCGCCTTGGCTAGTAATGTGGTGCCTGCCAGAATGGCGCTGGCCACAAGAATCAACAGGGCCGCAAGGGCAGGGTTCTGGCGTATCGGAGTCATGGCCCACCCGTGCGTTAGCGCAGGACAAATGGCAAGCAGCAAATCCCGGTCTCAGAATGATTTTTGCCTTATTCGCAAAAACGGGGTTTTCAGACTAAACGTACACCGCTATACGACCCGCCATGATCAAAGCCGCACATATCCTGCGCCTCCGACGCCGGCGCTCTACCGCGTAACCGGCCCGTTTGATCTATTTGCGCTGTCTAAATCCGCGCAATCCCCACCAAATCAGTTGACGACCATGGCCCCAGTGTATCACTCACAGGGCTCAACCTATTCGAAAAGGATGATCCGATGATCCCGTCCGTTCTGCCGACTTATAATCGTGCGCCCCTGACATTTGTGAAGGGCGAAGGCGCCTGGCTGACCGAGGCGGATGGCCGACGTTTTCTGGACCTTGGCGCGGGCATCGCGGTGAACGCGCTGGGCCATGCGCATCCAGCGCTGGTGGCCGCGCTGACCGAGCAGGCGCATGCGCTGTGGCATGTCTCGAACCTCTACAACATCCCGCAGCAGCAGGCGTTGGCGGACAAACTGGTCGAACATACCTTTGCCGACACGGTGTTCTTCACCAATTCGGGCACGGAATCCTGCGAACTGGCTGTGAAAATGGCTCGCAAGTATTTCTATGACAAAGGTCAGGCCGAAAAGGTCGAGATCATCACCTTCGATGGCTCATTCCACGGCCGTTCCTCAGCAGGCATCGCCGCCGCAGGGTCTGAGAAGATGACCAAAGGCTTTGGCCCGCTGCTGCCCGGCTTCGTGCACCTGACATTCGGAGATCTCGATGGCGTCACCAATGCGATCAACGAAAATACTGCCGCGATCCTGATCGAGCCGGTTCAGGGCGAAGGCGGCATTCGCCCAGTCCCCGACGCCGAGCTTAAGGCTCTGCGCCAGATTTGCGATGACAACGGCCTCTTGCTAATCCTCGACGAAGTTCAGTGTGGCGTGGGCCGCACCGGCAAGCTTTTCGCCCATGAATGGGCCGGTATCACACCGGATATCATGATGGTCGCCAAGGGTATCGGCGGCGGCTTTCCTCTGGGTGCTGTTCTGGCCACTGAAGAGGCCGCCAGCGGCATGACCGCAGGCACCCACGGATCGACCTATGGGGGCAATCCCCTCGGTTGCGCCGTCGGCTGCGCAGTAATCGATCAGGTCGCGACACCCGCTTTCCTCGAAGGTGTCAACCGCAAGGCAGGCCTGTTGCGCCAGAAACTCGAAGGCCTGATCGCCGATCACCCCGAGGTGTTCGAAGAGGTGCGCGGTTCCGGTCTGATGCTCGGTCTGAAATGCAAGCCGACCAATATCGACGTGGTCAACGCAGGCTATGACAATGAGGTCATCACCGTTCCTGCTGCCGACAATGTGATCCGCTTGCTGCCTCCGCTAACCCTGACTGAGGATGATATCGCCCAGGCCATGATCCGCCTCGACAAGGCTGCGGCGCAAGTTGAAAACGCAATGGCTTCGGCCTGAATGTGCCTGATTGAAAAGCGAAATAAAATGAACCACTTCCTTGATATCCACAAAACCGACGCAACCGCCTTGCGGGGCATGATCGATCAGGCTGGTGCCATGAAACAGGCCCGTCTTGGCCGTCCCAAAGCCGCGCCGGATGATGAGCAGCCGCTGAAGGATCGCATGGTGGCTCTGATCTTCGAAAAGCCCTCAACCCGCACCCGCGTATCCTTTGACGTGGGCGTGCGCCAGATGGGCGGGCAGACCATGGTGCTGTCGGGCAAGGACATGCAGCTGGGTCACGGCGAAACCATTGCCGACACGGCCCGCGTGCTGTCGCGCTATGTCGACATGATCATGATCCGGACCTTTGATGAAACCATCCTGACCGAGATGGCGGAATATTCGGACGTGCCCGTGATCAACGGCCTGACCGACCGCACCCATCCCTGCCAGATCATGGCCGACGTGCTGACTTTCGAGGAACATCGCGGTCCGATCAAAGGCAAAAAGGTCGTCTGGACTGGTGATGGCAACAATGTCTGCGCCTCTTTCCTGCATGCTGCCGGTCAATTCGGGTTCGATTTCACCTTCACCGGCCCGGCCCAGCTAGACCCGGAAGAAGAGTTCATGGGGCTCGCCCGCCAGCAGGGCTCGAAGGTCGTGATCGAACGGGACCCGCACAAAGCGGTTGAGGGCGCCGATCTGGTGGTCGCCGATACCTGGGTGTCGATGCACGACAGCCAGTCCGCCAAGGAGCGCCGCCACAACATGCTACGCCCCTATCAGGTCAACGCCGAGCTGATGGCGCATGCCAAACCCGACGCGCTGTTTATGCACTGTCTGCCCGCCCACCGCGAGGAGGAGGCCACCTCAGAAGTCATGGATGGCCCGAACTCGGTGATCTTCGATGAGGCCGAGAACCGTCTGCATGCGCAAAAGGCGGTCATGCGCTGGTGCCTGGGCGTCTGAGATTCACAGAAAGTACCGAGAGAGCCACATGGCTCTCTCAAATCACGGAGCTTCCCATGCCGCACGTCACTCTCGAATTTTCTGCTGGTCTTGAACAGTCTCATGATTTTCAAACCATCTGCGAACAGCTTTACACCGTTCTCGCCGGGCATGAAGAGTTTGACCCGCCAACGCTCAAAATCCGCGCCACCCCGGTTCCGTTTTCTCATATTGGGACCGAACCGCAGACCTTCATCCATGCCATGCTTTTGCTGATGCAGGGCCGGGATGAGGCGACGCGAGCCGAGTTGAATGCTATCATCATGAATGTTCTGGCCGAGGCTGCGCCCACGGTCGGCAGCATCACCGTGCAAGATGTCGAAATGAACCGCACCACATATGCCAAGCGCCTATCAGCCTGATGCAACCCCGGCACGCGCATGCGGCGTCTAGGCGCGCTGTTTCACATCCCAAACCCGCAATCTGACAAGCGTTGCGAGGCTCGCCAGAACCACCAGAACGCACAATGCGAACTTGGTCATGATCTCCATCGTGCCCTCAATCAGCAGTGCGTGAATGACGCTACCTAGAATCGTCACTATGGCCAACCCTGCATGGCCCATGCGCCAGACCCGAAACCGCAAGCTTAGTCGTTGCCGTAAAACCCCCATTGCCGCTGCCGCAAAACCCGCCCACATGGCGGTGACTCCCCATGTTGAAAAAGGTGTTGCAGACACAAAAAGCAATGCGTCCACGACGTCAGGCGGGCTTGTGATCCACAAGCCGATCACATGGATCACAATGCTTACGACAAGGACCAAGCCACACCGCCTGTGCCAATGGCGACTGTTAACCGGAGAAAGCCCGGGCAACCAACGCCCGGCCAACAAGGGTTGCAGCAGAAGAAGGCACATCCCGATGATGCCCGCAAAACCGGCGAGGATGTAAATCGGCTCACGCCACGCCAGATACGGGCTGAAAGCCGCTGCTATGACCGGTATAAGAAGTGTGGCAACCAATGCCGCCCAGATCGCAGCTTGCCTTAACACCCGTCAGACAGGCTGCAAGACAAAATGTGCGGCAAGGGTCTTGTCCTTCGCGCTCGACATCACTGGGCGCAGGAATACCGTCTCAAATTCACCGCTGTCATAGGCCAAATGCCCGTGTGGTTGACCAAAGGCGGGCACAATCTGAGGCATTTCCAACCGGAACTCTCCGTTCGCATCGGTGAGTGTCGCCCCATGGCTGCGCTGATCGCGTTCATGCCCTTCGGTTGTATGGGCCCAGATCTGGATGCGTTGACCGGGCAGGGGGGCTCCGTCACCCGCACGCCGCACGGTGCCGGTCATCCAAAACCCGCCACCGCCGATTCGCTCCACGATCGGCGCGCCGGGTCGATAATTGTTCGACCCGCCCCGCATCGACGGTGTCGGCGCAAGACCAGAGGCGTGCGCAGGTGTGATTACGCCGGTCAAACCGGCTACAATTGTGCCAACCCCTGTCGCAATTAACTTACGGCGATTGATTTCGAGTCGAGTCATTGCATCCACTCCTGTCGGCTGAACCTCGTCTTTGACCGGCTTCCCTGATCCGGCGACACCCGATTTCTAAGGATAGCACGATTGTTTATGATTCCGAGAGTCGGCGAAGGTGAGCTTCAGGTGCTCCGTTCCACGCCTTGGTGAGTAACCGCAAGTCGTTCCAAGGACTTCACGATCATTGTGCGAAAATGCACTTTTCTTGCGATATTTTTCCAATACATTCAGCATTGGCAAACATGAACGCGTCTTATGGGACCGAAAAAACGGAGATCAGGAATGAGTTGGAACCCCACCCATAACCCCGAATGCGCCTCCGAAAAAGATGCTCTCGAAACCTTGATCATCCCACGTGCCCGAGATCTCGGCGGGTTCGAGGTGCGCCGCGCGCTGCCCTCGGTCAAGCGTCAGCTCGTTGGCCCATTCATCTTCTTTGACCAGATGGGTCCTGCCGAATTCATCACCGAGGGTGGCATTGATGTTCGCCCGCATCCTCATATCGGGCTGGGCACCGTAACCTATCTGTATCAGGGAGAGTTCGAACATCGCGACAGCCTCGGCACCCATCAGATGATTCACCCCGGTGAGGTCAACTGGATGGTCGCGGGCCGTGGTATAACTCATTCCGAACGCACGAGCGCAGAAACGCGCGGCAATCGTCACAACCTGTTCGGCATCCAGACCTGGCTCGCGCTGCCAGAAGCCCATGAGGACATGGCCCCTGACTTCGAGCATCACAAGCAGGGCGCGCTGCCCCATATCGAAGACAAGGGTGTCAGCGCTCGCCTGATCCTTGGTGCCGCCTATGGTGAAACCAGCCCGGTGACCATGTTGTCCGAGACCTTCTATGTCGACGTGCAACTGGACCCCGGCGCATCTTTCCCATTGCCCGACGATCACGAGGATCGGGGTGTTTATGTCACGCAAGGCTCGGTCGAGGTAGCCGGTGATACCTTTGACGAAGGGCGTATGATGGTGTTTAGGCCCGGTGACAAGCTCTCGGTCAGGGCGGGGCCTTTGGGTGCGCGATTGATGCTGCTGGGCGGCGCAACCCTGAGCGAGGATCGCTACATCTGGTGGAATTTCGTCTCGTCCTCAAAGGAAAAGATCGAAACCGCAACGCGCGAATGGAACACCGCCGACTGGGCCAACGGTGCGTTCCATCTTCCGCCCGGAGACGATCAGGAGTTCATTACCATCCCAGACGAGCTTGAACGTACCCGGCCACGGTTGGCGCGTGTATGACTTGACGTCACTCTGGCGCCACTGAACCATCCCGGTGATCATTGGGCCACAGCGGAGGAGTTCAATGAGAATCGTCATCGCGGGCGCAGGCAGCATAGGCTGTTATTGCGGTGCATTGTTGGCAGATGCGGGCCACGCAGTCACGCTGCTGGGCCGCGCCCGCGTGCTGCAGCCGATCCGCGATCAGGGACTGACCGTCACCGATTTCGCAGATCTGGACTGCCATGTGCCCACCGCGAAATTGATGCTCAGCGAAGATCCCGCCTGTCTAGTGGGCGCTGAATTGGTCATCGTCACGGTTAAATCCGGCGCAACAGCCGAGATGGCAGCGTTGATTGCGGCGCACGCGCCGGCGAATGCCCCGGTTCTGTCCTGGCAAAACGGGCTGGAAAACGCCCGCGGACTACGTGCGGTCCTTGACGGCCGCGACGTGCGGGCCGGAATGGTGCCCTTTAATGTGGTGCCAACCAATACCGCGTCCTATCATCGCGCCACTTCCGGCGATATCGTCATCGAACAAGGTCCGGGTGATCTCGCCCGACATCTCAGCGCCCCGGATTTGCCCGTCACCGAAAGCGACCGGATCGAGGCGGTGCAATGGGGCAAACTGGTGATCAATCTCAACAATGCACTGAACGCGTTATCAGGTCTGACCCTGCAAAACCAACTGCTTGATCGAAGCTGGCGTTGCTTGATGGCCGATCAAATGGCCGAGGCTTTGCGCGTTTTGAAAGCCGCGGGAAACGAAGTCGCCTCAACGACGCCACTGCCAGCATGGACGACCCCGCATCTACTGCGGTTGCCAACACCAATCTTTTCGCGGATTGCAGCAAAGATGCTTACCATCGACCCCAACGCGCGTACCTCGATGGCCTACGATCTGATGGAGGGTCGCCCGACCGAAATCGACAGTCTGCAAGGCGAAATCATCAAGCTCGGGCAAATTCACGCGATTCCAACCCCGATCAACAGCCACATCTGCGGCCTTATTCATCAAGCACCGCGCGGGCCACTTGCGGTCGATCAGGTAATACCCCCGATCAACCAAATGCGGTCAGTAGCCAGAAGATAACTGCCGACAGGGCTGCGGCTGCAGGAACCGTAATTACCCACGCAGCTACGATCGTCATAAAATGGGATCGCCGTACCAACTTACGCCGCCGACGTTCTTCCCGTGCAAGACGCAGTTCAGCGGGTCGTTGCAGGTTCGAATATTTCCAGCGCCGTTCTGCATGCCATTCCCGATAGAACCCCACGCCAAACACGGCCCCAACTGCGATATGGGTTGAGCTGACGGGTAAGCCCAGCCAACTGGCTACGATAACTGTAATCGCTGCTGAAAGCGCAACACAGAACGCGCGCATCGGGTTCAATTTGGTGATCTGGCTGCCTACCATGCGGATCAGCTTGGGCCCAAACAGGAACAAACCGAAAGAGATGCCAAAGGCTCCGATTACCATGACCCATGTCGGGATTGACACTTTCGATGCAAAATCTCCGAATTCGGCGGCATGGACGATCGCGGCCAGCGGGCCCACCGCATTGGCCACATCGTTTGCGCCATGGGCGAAGCTCAAAAACCCTGCGGAGATCACCAATGGCAAACCAAACAGCGTTTTCAACGACCGGGTTCTGTTCTCAAGGCCTTCGGATTTCCGTCGCACCCAAGGCACGGTCGCGGCCCAGATCAATCCGCCCGAGGCCAGCCCGATCAGCAGGGCGAACTCAATATCGATTTTGACGATGCGTTTCAGGCCCTTGACCGAAAGGTAGGTGGCAAAAGCCCCGGCCATCACGGCGACCAGAATGGGAACCCAGCGACGTGCAGCTGCGATTTTATCGTCCTGGTATTGAATCTTGTGTTTGATCAGCGCCAGAAATCCCGCAGCGATCACGCCACCCAACACGGGTGAGATAACCCAGCTCGCGGCAATTGCGCTCATCGTGCCCCAGCTTACGGCACCAAGCCCGGCAGCAGCAATGCCGGCGCCCATAACGCCCCCTACGACCGAATGCGTGGTTGAAACAGGCGCGCCCACCCAGGTGGCTAGGTTTACCCACAACGCGGAAGATATCAGTGCGGCCATCATCGCCCAAATGAAGACATCACTGTTTTGCACCGACATTGGATCGATGATCCCTTTGGAGATGGTCGAAACCACGTCTCCACCCGCGAGCAATGCGCCAGCACTTTCGGCAATTGCGGCGATCAGAATCGCGCCCCCCATTGTCAGTGCATTTGCACCAACCGCCGGTCCCATGTTGTTGGCGACGTCGTTGGCCCCGATGTTGATCGCCATATAGGCCCCGAAGGCTGCAGCGGCGACAACGATTAATCCGCCATCGGCGCGACCAAACATAACTGCGGCGGCCAAACCTGCCAGAGCGATAAAGACGAGCGCGATACCGGGCGCCAGCAGCGGGCGCGCCACATGTGCATTGGCATACTCAAGACGAGAAATGCGGTGGAGGTCGCTGTCGAGCGCGTGCCAGCGAGCTTTGGGTGGTAGATCAGACATCGGTTTTCACAGGCCGTTCGATTTGACGCCCGCCGCTACCCTGTTCCGTCGAAAGCGGCAACCTTTGTCATGAGAAATATACGTAATTGTTACATTTGCAGCAGCAGATCGCGCAATTCAGGCTCCTGCACCCGTCCAGCCGCCACTTTGGGCGAAACCCAGCAGCGTTCGCGCTGATTGGCCTCAGGATAGTCGTCGGCCAGATTCGTCACCTGAACACGATATACGCTGGTGACCACATGCTGCGCCGTGCCGTCGTTCAATGTCTTGTCATAAGAGTATTGGCCGATCGGTTCCTTCGGTACATCCGTCGCCTGAACGCCAGCTTCCTCCCATGCTTCCTGCAACGCAGTCTCGGGGCCGTTAAGGCCATCAATGGGCCAGCCTTTGGGAATAATCCAACGTCCGGTTCCGCGGCTTGTGATCAGTAATACATCATCGCCGGTCTCTGTGCCCCGCGTGCATAGCGCCGCAACCTGCACCCGGTTCGGGCGCTGGAATAACGGTCGCGCGACCTCTTCCCAGATGTTGCGTATCCATTTCGTCATGCTCGGCCTTCTTGGACGTTTAAATGGGCGTCCCTCAATGTTGTCAGAAAAGATTACATAATTATGTACCGCAGATTAAACAATACGTCCCTATCTTGTTGAGCAATTTTGGCCGAATTGCAGTTCATTATGTGTGTTTTTTGCCGTTTTATGGGGCGAATTCAGGATAGATTTTTAAATTTCACATGAATTTCGACTTCAACCTCAGGTCTTTCGGCGTTTCGCACGCAGAGTTGGGTCAGCCCGAGTTGGATCTTCAGGCCAGGGATGTTTGGGATATTGCGCCCGCATATCCTTGCGCACATCGGCATAAGAGCCCGCCCAAAACCCCGGTAGATCGCGGGTGATCTGGATCGGTCTCTGCGCCGGTGATAGTAGTGTGATCTTTAAGGGTTCACCACCGATCACCGGGTGTTGGGTCACACCGAACACCTCTTGCAATCGCACCGAAATCTCGGGCACCGCACCGCCATAGTCGATTGGCAGCTTGCGTCCCAGCGGAGTTACAAACGACCCTGGCGCGCGGCGGTCCAGCTCTTGCGTCTGTGCCCAATCCAGCCGGGCGCGCAGTGCTGGTAACAGGTCAAAACGCTTCCAGTCTTCGGCGCTGCGTACGCCCGAGAGCGTAGGCAGCAGCCAGTCCTCCAGCGCGTCCATAAGACCCCCTTCCGAACAATCGGGTAGGTCAACACCTTCAGCTCGAACCAACTCGACCCGCGCTGCCAACCTTGCCGAGGCCCCCTGAAGCCGTATTCCCAGATCACGCACCCCGACCAGCATTGCCTGGGCCACAGCGTCCTCGGGTACGTCTTTCCAAATGCGGTCTTCCAGGGTGATCGCCCCGAAGCGTTCCTGCCGTCGGGCCACGACACGGCGTTCGCGCTTGGACCATTCGCAATTATCCACCCATTCAATCTGATCGCCGAATAAATCGCGGATTTCGCCCTCGGAAATCTGCGCGGCCATGCGTACGCGGGCCTCACGCGGGTTGCCGTCTGTGTCGGTGACCACCAGATAAGGAGCTGTTGCCAAGGTGTCGTCAGCCTCCAACACCACGCCCTTACCGCCCGAGAGTACATAGCGGGGGGTATCACCCTTGCGGCGCTGCGCGATGCGGTCCGGATAGGCCAGGGCTGCCGTCGCCGCAGGGCTCAGATCGCCAGAGCCCTGCGCTTGCGCACGCAATCGTTTTCCCTCGGTATTGATCCGGTCCAGCGCGCCCTCGTTGACTTGCCAGACGCGATTGTTCCGAAACTTGCGGATATCCCGCAACGCCTCGAGCCGCAACGACAGATCAACCGGCGCGCCACGCAGTGGATCTCGATCTGCCATCAGCGCCGCCAAGGAGGCGGCCTCGCGGCCCGCACGCACCAACATATGCGCGAGACGTGGATGCAGCGGCAACGCAGCCAACGCGCGCCCGTGTTCCGTAATCCGGCCCTTGCTGTCCAAGGCGTCGAGCATGGTTAGCAAGGATCGTGCCTCGGTCAATGCGCCCTCAGGTGGCGAAGTCAGGAACGCAAGATCACCCGGCTCCGCGCCCCAGAGCGCGAGCTCCAGCGCCATTCCGGTCAAGTCGGCGGCTTCGATTTCAGCGGGTGGGTATGCGAGCAGCGCGCCTTCTTCGCCCTTGGACCACAGCCGATAGCACACGCCTTCGGCTACCCGGCCTGCACGGCCCGCACGTTGAGTGGCCTCGGCCCGTGTTACCCGTTCGGTCACCAGCCGCGACATGCCAGAACCCGGATCGAACCGTGCGCGGCGCGCTTGGCCCATATCCACCACCACGCGGATATCGGGTATGGTCAACGAGGTCTCAGCAATCGATGTCGCCAGCACGACCTTGCGGCCTGTCGTCACTGGCGCAATTGCTGCGCGTTGGGCGGCAAATGGCAGGGCACCAAAAAGAGGGTGTACCGTGCAGTCGTGGGGCAGGCGGCGTCTCAAAGCAGCCTCGGCGCGCCTGATTTCCCCTTCACCGGGCAGGAAAACCAGCATTCCACCCGTAGTTTCCTGCTCGGCCTGCACAACCAGATCAACAAGCGCATCCAAGCGTCGAGCCTGCGCACCCAGAGGTCGGTCAAGCCAACGGGTTTCAACCGGGTAGCTGCGCCCCTCGGAAGTGATGAGCGGCGCATCCATCAGCCGCCCCACCGGTTCGGCATCCAGTGTCGCAGACATTGCAAGCAGGATAAGATCGTCCCGAAGCGCTCCTGCCACCTCAAGGCATAAGGCCAGCCCCAGATCGGCGTTCAGCGAGCGCTCGTGGAATTCATCGAAAATTACTGCGCCCACGCCTGGTAAATCCGGTTCGGATTGCAGCATGCGGGTCAAAATGCCCTCGGTCACCACTTCGATCTGTGTGGAATTTGAAACCTTCGTATCACCGCGTACGCGGTAGCCGACGGTCTGACCCACAGGTTCACCCAGAGTCTCAGCCATGCGCTCTGCAGCGGCCCGCGCGGCCAGTCGACGCGGCTCAAGCATCACGATTCGACCATTGCCAAGGCCCGCATGCAGCATCTCAAGCGGCACGCGCGTCGTCTTACCCGCGCCCGGAGGCGCCTGCAGCACCGCGCGCCCATGCATTTGCAAGGCGTTCAGAAGGTCGGGAATGGCGTCATCAATGGGCAACCGGGTCATATCGCCTTATCGCCAAAGCCTCGACTAAGGTCCAGCATCGCCGATCCGGGCCCGAGTTGGGGCTGGACAAACCGGGTCATCCCCTCTCATCTATGGCAAATTCCAGCCGGGGACTGACCGATGAACATTGCCGAGCTTGGCGACAGGATCTTGAACGGAGAGCGCAGGGCACTGGCCAGAGCGATCACGCTGGTCGAAAGCGGGCGTGATGACCACCGAACGCAAGCTACGGCCTTGCTCGATCGGTTGGCTGGTGTCGGGCGGCAGGCGCTGCGAATTGGCCTGTCCGGCACGCCAGGTGTCGGCAAATCGACCTTTATCGAAAGCTTCGGAATGATGCTGACGGGGCAGGGGCTACGTGTTGCGGTTCTGGCAGTTGATCCCAGTTCGGCCCGTTCGGGCGGCTCGATTCTGGGCGACAAGACCCGCATGGAGCGGCTGAGCCGCGAGAAAAACGCCTTTATCCGCCCATCACCCAGCCAGAGCCACCTTGGTGGTGTGGCGCGCCGCACGCGTGAAGCGATTGCGCTCTGCGAGGCGGCGGGATTTGACGTTGTGCTGATTGAGACTGTGGGTGTGGGCCAATCGGAAACCGTGGTGGCCGAGATGTCTGACCTGTTCCTGCTGCTGCTGGCCCCGGCGGGCGGTGATGAGTTGCAGGGCGTCAAGCGCGGCATCATGGAAATGGCCGACATGATTCTGATCAACAAGGCTGATGGCGACCTGAAAGCGACTGCCACCCGCACCTGCGCTGATTACGCGGGCGCGCTGCGTCTGCTGCGCAAACGCCCGCAAGACCCCGAAGGGTTCCCCAAGGCCATGACCGTTTCAGCGGTTGAAGAGCACGGGTTGGAACAGGCCTGGGACGAGATGCAGGCGCTGACCACATGGCGGCGCGACGCCGGGCACTGGGCGTCGAACCGCGCTACACAGGCGCAATACTGGTTCAAACAAGAGGTGCGCCACGCCCTGCTGGCGCGACTCGAAACGCCACAGATGCGCGACAGGATGAGCGATCTGGGCACGCAGGTCAGTGCGGGCCGTCTCAGCCCGTCGGCGGCGGCCGAACAAATTCTCGCCGGGCTGTCCGACACGTAACACTCTGGCGGATTGATGTGCGCGCGGCTGGTGCGCTGACCGCTAATCGTGTATTATCGTTGCATATATTGCTGTGTTTGAGTGTGAGTTGCTGCGTTTGAACCGGGTTGAGAAAGGGCTTGATCAGCTCGGATCGTGCCCGGATGCTCCGAGGAACGGGACACGTCAGAATGCCCAATATCAATGGCACCAACGGCGACGACGATATCGATGTCACAAATGACAACGGTACGTTGAATGGCACGCCGCAGGGGTCCCCGATTGATAATATCCGAGGCCGTGGTGGCGATGACGATATCACAGTCACCGATAGTACCATTGCCAACAATGTCCTGGGCAATGCAGGCACCGACACGATCACCGTCACCAACAGCACAGTTGGCGGGCGCATCGCCAGCGGGTCCGATGCGGATACGGTTGATATCAGCGGGTCAACCGTGGGCAATATCCGGCTTGGCGGTGGCAATGACACGCTGAATTTCATCAGCACCACGGTGACAGGCGACATTCGCGGTGGCAGCGGAACCGACACGCTGAACCTGCCTGAGGGCACTGTTATCACGGACGATACATTCGGGGTGATTACGGTTGAAGATGGGGTCGGATACTCAATCTCAAGCGGCACATTCACCCTGCCATCCGGAATAACTGTCACCTATTCGGCGTTCGAGAACGGATCAGGCATGCCCTGTTTCACGCGCGATACATTGATCACGACGCAGCACGGCCAGACTACGATCCAGTCGCTGCGCGCCGGTGACCTGATCCCGACGCTGGGGCAGGGCCTGCACCCGATCCGCTGGATCGGACGGCGCGAATTTGACCGCCCCCAGCTTGAGGCCAACCCCAGACTCTGGCCTGTGCGCATTCTTGCAGGTGCATTGGGAGAGGGGCTGCCGCATCGTGATCTGTTGGTCTCGCGCCAGCACCGGATGCTGGTGCACTCAAAGATCGCCCAACGTATGTTCGGCACGAACGAGGTTTTGATTCCGGCCATCAAACTCACTGCGATGCCGGATATTCACGTTGATCAAGGCGTCGAAAGCGTTGAGTATTTTCACCTGCTGTTTGACCGCCATCAAGTGATTTTTGCTGAAAACACCCCGACCGAAAGCCTTTATACCGGCCGCGAAGCGTTAAAATCTCTTAGTGTTGCGGCGAGACGTGAAATATTCGAAATCTTTCCTGAGTTGGCCGAACTAGATTACCGCATCGATCCGGCCCGCCTGATCCCGCGTGGGCGATTGCAGACACAGTTGATCTCGCGCCATCTGAAGAACAACAAACCTCTATTGCAGCGGTCGGAAGCTGGCGCCACAATGGAAAACGACTTCGGGATAAAGATTTCGCCACACCCGTCTTGACCCTTCGCGTGATTCCCACTACACGCATCCAACCAGTTTTCGGGCGCGACTTCGGGTTGCGCCCCTTGTGATTTGGCCGAGGGTCTTGTACCCGGCCTCCAGAAACAAAGGAAGAAACCATGTCGCGCCGTTGCGAACTGACCGGAAAAGGCCCGATGACTGGCAACAATGTCAGCCACGCCAAAAACAGAACTCGTCGTCGTTTTCTGCCCAACCTGAACGACGTTACCCTGCAGTCGGAAACCCTGGGCCGCGGCGTAAAGCTGCGCATCTCGGCGGCAGCCCTGCGCTCGGTAGACCACCGCGGTGGTCTGGATGCATTTCTGGCGAAAGCCAAGGATGACGAACTGTCGGCGAACGCCTTGAAAGTGAAGAAAGAAATCGCCAAAGCGCAAGCTTCGGCGTAAGTCTTACGGACACAAAAGTATTCAGCCCTGCATCCTTGGATGCGGGGCTTTTTTGTCGGTGATGATTACAGTGGACCTTTCCTTTGTTTTCAAAAACCTAACAAAGCGAGCCTTTCCGTGACTTTGTTCACAGAAGTCTTGATGGGATCAATATATGTATATGCATATTGTTGATTTTGGGGGGGTCATCATGCTGTTACGAGTAACAAATCTATTGTCTTTCTTGCCAGCTTCACTTGCGGCGGCAGTGGTTCGATGTACGCGGATGCAACGCCGGGTGAATCGTCTACATACGAGTATGAACGCTGACCCGGCAAAACCACCCAAATCCTGAACCGGGCCATTCTGTCTCAGCCTGGCCTTCTCGCTTGTAGCGGATAGAAACTCAGGCGTATATCTCGGTCTAGGATGAAAGACTTTTTCCGCCAGATACTGCCTTATGCGCTGTCCCTGCTCGTACTTGTCACGGGGCAGGGCCTTGCTGCATCGCGCGGCATTGATCGTGCGGTAGGACAGATGGTTCTGTGCACCGGAACCGGGCCTGTGGTTGTGTATATGGATGACGAAGGTCAACCGACACGTGCGCCGCATTACTGTCCGGACTATGCGCTTAGCCTGCTGGGCGCTGTGCACGACGCGCGCGCTGCCCTGCCTTTGGCTCCGTCCAGGGCGTTGCCCGCTCCACCACTACGCTCGGCGGATTTGATTTCGGCCCCCTTGCCGCGGCATCCTGCCCGCGCTCCTCCGATCTCTGTCTGAATTAGACATCTAACAAAATCAGACATTTACGTAAGGAGAGTCGCAGTGACCCTCAAATCCACTTTGCTCGCAACTTTGGCTGCGCTTTCGTTCACCTCAGGCGCCATGGCTGCCGATGCTATCGTTGTTGACGATGCCTACGCGCGGTCCTCAGGTAAATCGGCCAAGGCCGGTGCCGCCTTCATGGTAATCGAAAACCACAGCGATACCGATGACCGCTTGATCGGCGTCAAATCGGATGTGGCAGGTCGTGTCGAGCTTCACACCCACAAGGTTGATGAAAACGGCGTTGCCCAGATGATCCATGTCGAGGAAGGATTTGCCATACCGGCAGGTGAAGCCCACCTGCTGAAACGTGGCGGTGACCATGTCATGTTCATGGGACTCAATGCGCCATTTCAACAGGGATCTTCTGTGCCGGTGACGCTGATTTTTGAAAAGGCCGGAGAGGTTGTTGTAGAAGTCCCCGTAGATTTGGAGCGGAAGGATCAGGGCGGGCACGGTTCACACGACCACACGCATTCGAACTAGTCCGCCGTTTCATCAGGCATCATCAAGGCATCAGGCCGGACAATGCCCGGCCTGTATTGCTAACGGTTGACAGTTTTCATTCCCAACCGATCACCCGCATTTTTGAACCGTGCGGCTAGAAAGAACATCACGATGGCCGAGGTCAATGCAAAGAAAGCAATTGCCCAACCCAAAGCCACCATTCCGCTGCCGGGCCAGAAGATAAGCACTAGCCCGATGATGAGGGCAAAGATACCTGAATTTCGCACCGTTGCACGCTCGGGATCCTGTGGGTGCATCTGAGGCAGGGCCATGAAGGAGCCTATGGCCACGAATAACGCCATCGCCCCCATCAGCGTAAATGCCAGCCACGCCACTCCCTGCGGCCAGATCAATAGTATCAATCCGATCAGAGCAGCCCCGATGCCAAAGCCGCCAACCAGCCCACGTCGCCCAAACCCAAGCCAAGTGAGCGCACCATCCAATATAAGCAGCGCCCCCACCAGCCGCAGCAATACTGAGATACTGCTAGTGGGCCAGAACAGCGCCGCAATCCCGATCAGACCGGCCAGAATTCCGCGCAGCAAGAAGGTCCACCACAGGTTAGCCAGATTCTCGCTTAGGGTGTCACGCGCGTTGATGCTGCTATCGTCAAGGATTTCTCCGTCTTTGGGTGGTAGATCTGTCATGAACTCACTCAGCTTTATTGTTTTCAACACCATAGACGCGAAAGCGCTGCTCTGTCTGCCCCTATCGCGTGCGGCCCCGTACCAACATTTGATTGACCCAACGCGGGATCACCTCGGTGGCGGGCCCGAGGTGTGTCTCATCAAAGACGGACGCCCCAGCGGAAGGTTCAAGGTTCAATTCTATCGTTCGCGCACCTCCGGCCCGTGCCTCTTGCGCAAAACCTGCCGCCGGATAAACCTGACCCGAAGTGCCGATTGAGGCGAACAGTGCAGCTTCAGCCAGGTGATCGTAAATTTCATCCATAAAATAGGGCATCTCGCCAAACCACACCACATCGGGTCGGGCCGTCGGTTGAAAGCAGGCTGGGCAAGGCTCGTGTACCTCCATCTCGGGTGGCGAGGTCCAGCGGTGCCCGCAAATTCCACATAGGGCACCGGCCAGCGTGCCATGCATATGGAGCACCCGTGCAGCCCCGCCTGCCTCATGCAGGCTGTCGACATTCTGCGTGACGATGACCACTTCGCCGGGCCATCGCTTCTGCAGCCGGGCAAGCGCCCGATGTGCGGCATTGGGCTGTGCCTTGGCGGCCTGCACCCGGCGGGCATTGTAAAACCCATGTACCAGTGCCGGATTGCGGGCGAAGCCTTCGGGCGTTGCGACATCCTCGATCCGGTGCTGCGCCCACAGACCGCCTTTGTCGCGGAACGTGCCCAGCCCGCTTTCGGCGGAAATTCCGGCTCCAGTCAGAATGACGATCTTTTCCATGGCCGCCTCACGCGCTACACCCATTCCCATGACACACCGTATCCTTTTCGTCTGCCTGGGCAATATCTGCCGCTCTCCGGCAGCCGAGGGCGTTTTTCGCGCCCGGGCGCCCCATCACCAAACCGACAGCGCCGGAACCTCGGGTTGGCATATTGGTGATCCGCCCTATGGCCCAATGCAAAAAGCCGCCCGCGCCCGCGATATTAACCTCAGCGACCTGCGCGCGCGCCAGTTCGTGGCCGAGGATTTCCACCGCTTCGATCTGATCATCGGTATGGATGCGGACAATATCGCCAATATCGAGGACCTGCGGCCCGATGGCAGCGATACTCCTGTCCGCCTGCTAACCGATTTCGCGCCACATTCCGGCGCCGATCACGTGCCCGATCCGTATTATACCCGCGATTTCGATGGAGCGCTGGACCTGATCGAGATCGCTGTTGATGGCTTGCAGGCGTACTTGAGCGCTTGAGCTATAGAAGCTGGAGTACGCCCTGAATTCAGGGCACTGAACGCCCCGATGCCTGCTCAGAGCTCATTTAGATCGATGCTGTACTGCGCACCAATGTCCGAACAGAGGTGAGCAACAAATATGGAGGGACATGTACCCCGGCATTTGAATCTTGGTTCTATTCATTCGGGTGAAAGTGCACGTCCATTGGACCTTCCCATTGAATCAACAGAATTGTTGGTTCATTGGTGGGAAACGAGTCATTGTGATGCTCTCCGCCTGGTTGATACCAATAGTCTCCGGCCGTTTGCAGCGGCACCTCGGCTTCACTTTCGCCTTTTACGAAGTGCTTGGATCCTACCCGCGATGCTTTTGATGAAAACGAAGCCATTATCGTCTGCGGTCTGGATATCGAAGCAGAACTGATCGGCGGCCATCTCGGACTGAGCAAGCTTGGGCGAAAAAAGCTGGGTCAGATTGCGATCGCGCGCCGCTCGATGATTTTAGTATTTCTAAGCATCACATGGCTGAACGGAAAAGAAGTGGACGAGGAACGGGAAGCCGAGATAACCGACATGGTTTCTGCGTTCCTGCTGGGGTTGCAGTCGCAATACTGAGGGAAGCGCCGGTTAAAGCGCGAGTGGGATGTGCCCGGTCAGGAGTACTCGTAAGGCGTCATGTCGCAATTCCGTTATCGGCGCGCACAAGTGGCAGTTGATACGTGGTATGGAAAGAACCGAAGCAGTACTTTGCAGCCGACGCTCGATCAGCCGCAGCGTATTGACCCTTTGTCCCGCGTCTTCCCCATTGGATGCAGACCAAGTGTACAGTAGTGGCGTCCAACCTCCTGCATTGGCGCATCAGGCAGCGAAAGCGCCAGAGAAGGCCATAGTGCCGAATGTAACAGTCGCGCTGGAGGGCAGCAATTATCCCTATTGCGGACCCAGTGTGGATCGAAGGCGGCCGAAGTTGATCATCCCTTGCGCGAATTTACTGCTTCGCGGCGCCTTCTAAAACTTTCACTATACGAAGCCCAATGTTCTATCGGCTCGCACGCCCAGAGGAGGATTGCTTCTTAAAGAGTGTACTTCTTTGCTTGTGGCACAACATATCCGGGCTCTACTTCGGCAACTGTCTGTGCGGTTTAGTCTGCGGCGTTGTGGTGCGAGACCGCCAGTGTAAGGTTGAGCGCTCGCGCCTTCTAACTCTCCTCCAGCACCTTCTTGGCCACACGGAAGCACTCCAACGCCTGCGGCACGCCGCAATAAATTCCAATCACGTGAACAATTGCGCGGATTTCTTCTTTGGTGACGCCATTATTGATGGCCCCGCGGCAGTGGGTCTCCCATTCAGTCATTTTGCCTAGTGCGCCAATCATCGAGAGGTTCATCATCGACCGGGTCTTGGCGTCGATCACGTCATCCCCCCAGCCAAAGCCCCAACACCACGCGGTCATGGCCTCCTGAAACGGGCGAGTGAAATCATCTGCTGCAGCCAAGTTCTTTTCGACATATTCGACCCCCAGCGTAGTTTTGCGCTGTTCGAGCCCTTTCAGAAACAGATCTTCGTCAAATACGCTCATGGTCTAGTCCTTCAGTTTGATGGCGACGTTTTTGGTTTGTACATAGTTCCACAAGGCTTCGCGCATCTGGGGGCCGGCGTCGTGGCGCAGTCGAGGTTGCAGGTGAAAACACCGCCGACCAACCATAAGATGTGCCATTGGCAATAATTTGGGTCATCATATAGTGGCCCATGGCCTGCACCATGTGACCATGATCGACTGGGCGCAGATCGGACAAGGCTTCTGATAGATGCGCGCGTTTTGCAGCCATACCGGCGCCGACAACCTCACCCGTATCCGTAAGCGCACACTCGGCCAGCTTTTCGTCGGTGCAAGGGTTCAACGCATGGAACTGGCTGGCTCTGCCGTTGACTAACGCGCCATCAATGTAGCTTAGCCGATAGGCCTTCATCACAGATCGATCAATATGTTGGTGCATTGTGCGTTAATGTTCTTGACCATCTACGGCCTCGCGCATCCAGCGCTGCAATGCAGCGATGGAATGCTCTGAACTGACCCCGCAGTTGGGGTCCAGCACAAGGGGGCCGGGGCGATAACCACGAGATTTCAGCCCACGCTGCACGCTTTCCACGAGGTGGATGTCCTCTTTTACTGTTGTCTCGCGATCTTGAGCGGCAAGACCCCGGATTACCTCACTTTCAGCACCTTCCGGCGTAAACCAACCGCGCCAGACGGTGCAGTTTTCATGGCCGTGGGCACGCCAGTGATAGGTGTTCAGAACATTGCCCGGATAGCATTGGAATGAGAACATGGGCCATAGGAACCAGCTCTGATAATCCCCTGCATGGGGCACCGACATGTCCACGGGATAGGTCATCTTTTCCATTGGCTGACATTCGGTCGTATGGCGCAGAACATATCCGCCGTCTGCATCCGGTTGGATGTCATAGGTTTCCGGCTTAATTACACCCTCGGCGAAGGTCGCATGGTTAATGGGACAGTGGTAGCACTCTGAGTAATTCTCGACCGAGACCTTCCAGTTGCAGTTCTCAGGCACCTCGACCCATTCCAGAGGGGCAAGCCTGACGACATTGGGAACGAATTCGGCGATCTCTTCACGGACACCGGGGAACCAATCGTCCATCGGCGCGGCATCGTCATCGAGGTTGACGAAAAGAAAGCCATGGAAATCTTCGGTCCGGACTTCGGTCAGGCAGATCTCAGAGCGGTCAAAGCCCGGAACGGATTTGATGTTCGGACCCGCGCGCAAATGTCCAGTCAGTTCGTAGGTCCAGGCGTGATAGGGGCAGACCACCACACGAGTGTTACCAGTCCCGGTGACCATTTCGTGGGCACGGTGTTGGCAGACGTTATAGAAGGTGCGGATCACCTCGTCCCGGCCACGGATCGAGAACAGGCTTTGGTCCGCAATTTCAAAAGTGAAATAGTCACCGACATTGGGAAGCTGGCTGACATGGCCCGCGAATTGCCATGTCCGGGCAAGCAGGCCGGACATTTCTTGCGCATAAATATCGGGATCGGTGTAATAACGCGCGGCCAAAGACCTGATGGGTTCGGTCATGTCTTCTCCTCGTGATACAGTCCCAGCTGGTGGCGACGGTTGTGGAATTTCTCGACCCGTTCGACGATCTCGTCGCTGGCAACGGCGATGACGAATGACAAAAGCGTCTCGAGCAGCGCGATGATGCTGACCGAGGACGGGAAGAATTGCGGTGTATCGACCGATACCACGAAGTCATGATCGGCCAGACGCAGGATCGGGCTGGCGGGACTGTCGGACAGAGCGACGATGACCATGCCCTGTTCGCGCGCTATCTCGACGGCTTTGACCACCTCGGACCGGTAGGGTTTGCAGGTGATCGCGATCAGAACGTCGCTTTCATCTGCCCACGCCAGATCATCGACAGGAGTCGAGCCCGGACGCGGGATGGCGTGAAACTCCTTCATACCGGTCGAGGCCAGATATGTGAAATTGCGCGCGATCGAGTTGTTGACGCCGACGCCAAGGGTAAACACATTGCGCGAGGCCCAGATCGCCTCGGCTGCCGTCTTCAGGTCGTCGGTCAAGATACCCGCAAAGGTCTCTTCCACGTTGCGCAGCACGTCCTGCACTATGTCGGCATATAGCCCGCCCAGATCGTCCGATTTGCGAATGTCCTGAAGCCAGCGCGCGCGGTCGGGGAAGTCGGCGGCGCCGCGTCGGATGGCATCGCGGAAGGGCGCGCGGAAATCTTCGTAGCCTTCGAACCCGACCTGACGGGCCATGCGCACGACGGTGTTGGGTTTGACATTCGCAGCCTCTGCGATTTCGCGCACCGTCGACACCCCCACATCACGGGGGTTTTCCAAGACATAGGTTGCCGCCTTGCGTGCCTCGGGTGTCAGCTCGGAAAGCTCATCGGCCAGACGCTCGAGAATCGTATTTGATACATTTGTCCCATTCATGATTGACGATGGTATTTTTGTTTGCTTAGCCTGTCGAGAGGAAAACGACTCGAAAAGGATGTTGTCGTGGCAAGTGAGTTTCCATCCCACGCACGCGTGGTCATCGTCGGCGGAGGCATCATGGGCGTCGGGTTGGCCTATCATCTTGGGCATGAAGGCTGGGGTGAGGAAACGGTGCTGCTTGAAAAGGCCGAGCTGACCTCGGGCAGCACATGGCACGCCGCCGGACAGATCACACATTCGACCTCGTCCTTTGGGTTGGGGAAATGCGTGGACTATAATATCGGTCTCTATTCCGGTGGATTGGAAGCGGAAACAGGTCAGCCGGTGACATGGCACGGTTGCGGGTCGTTTCGCCTGGCCTATACGGAAGACGAAATGGACTGGTTGCGCCATACGCTATCGGTGGGTCGCTCGCTGGGTTTCAACATCGAACTGGTTGGGCCGGAAAAGGTGGCCGAGTTGCATCCGTTCTACAACCTCAGTGGTGTTCTGGGCGCACTTCACACGCCGGATGACGGTCACGTGGACCCGACGAATGTCACGATGGCGATGGCCGCCGGGGCCCGTCAAAAGGGCGTGCGGATCATCCGCCAATGCCGGGCCACCAACATCACGCAAGCTGACAAGGGCGAATGGGTGGTCGAGACCGGAAAGGGCACAATCACCTGCGAGCATGTCGTCAACGCCGGCGGCACCTATGCGCGGCAGATGGGCGAATGGTCGGGGCTGCAATTGCCCATGACCTCGATGACGCACCATTACTTCGTGACCGACGAGGTGCCCGAGTTCCAGGACCTCGGCGTAGAGCTACCTGTCATTCGCGACGACAAGAAAGTTTCTGGCTATATCCGGATGGAGCAAAAGAAGGGCCTGATCGGGATTTATGAGAAAGAAAACCCGAACTCGGTCTGGCACGATGAATGCCCATGGCATTACGAGAATTGGCTGTTTGACGCGGATTATGACCGTGTCATGCCGTATTTGGAAGAAAGCCTGAACCGGATGCCGATCTTTGCCGATCTGGGCATTCAACGCGTGGTGCACGGCGCGATCAGCCATCCCCCAGACGGCAACCCGCTGATCGGCCCGGCACCCGGTGTGCGCAATTACTGGTGCTGCTGCGGCACTCAGATCGGCATTGGATGGGGGCCCGGCCTGACCCGCGAGCTGGCGCGCTGGATGGTGCATGGGGCGGCCGACATTTCGATGCGCGAATTCGACCCGCGCCGGTTTGGCAGTTATGCCACGAAGGACTGGCAGGTAGTGAAGGCCGAAGAGGATTACTGCCTGCGCCACGAAATCCCCTTCCCACATTTCAACCGTCTGGCTGGACGCCCGATCAAGCCGTCCCCCTTGCACGATCTTCTGAAAAGCAAAGGTGCCGTGCATGAAGAGGTCTATGGCTTTGAACGCCCACGCTTTTTCGCCAAGGGGATCGAACAGTGCGACCACTATTCCTTCAACCGTTCCCCTGTCGACGATATGGTCGCGGCCGAGGTGAAAGCGGTGCGCACCGGCGTCGGCATCATGGATGTGACCGCCTTCGCAAAGGTGCTGGTCGAAGGGCCGGATGCATACGCGTTGCTGGACCGGCTGACTGCTAACCGAATGCCGCAGAAGATCGGCTCGATCACCCTGACCTATATGCTGAACCGCGCTGGCCGGATCGAGCTGGAAACGACGATTGTGCGGATGGCTGAAGACAGCTTCTATCTGGTCTGCGCCGCTTTCTTCGAACAACGCCTGATGGACCACTTGAACCATCAACGTGCAGAGGAAGATGTGACGATAACGGCCCTGTCGTCCGAGTGGAGTGCACTGTCCCTGAACGGTCCCAAGTCCCGTGACGTATTGGCCGCCTGCACTGACGCCGACTTGTCCAACGCCGGGTTCCGCTGGCTGTCTGCGCGGGAAATCACGGTTGCAGGTCACAATGTCTGGGCATTCCGTATGTCCTACGCGGGCGAGCTCGGTTGGGAATTCCACATGCCCAATGACGCCAGCCTTGATGTCTACACTACGCTGTGGGCTGCGGGTGAGATACACGGCATTGCCGATTACGGCAGCTTCGCGATGAATGCGATGCGTATGGAGAAGGGCTTCAAGGGCGCTGGCGAATTGACCAACGAGGTTACACTGGCCGAGGCCGACGTGCTGCGCTTTGCCCAAACGGACAAGGAATTTCTGGGCCGGGACAAGACGCTGAACACCGACTTGCCGTGGGTTTGCGCCTATCTGGAAATCGAGCCCGACGGTAAAGCGGACGGCCACGGCGGTGAGGCGGTGATTTTGAACAGGCAGGTGGTCGGATCCACAGCGTCCGTGGCCTTTGGCCCAACAGTCGGGAAGATTTTGGCCTTTGCCTATGTCAAACCTGACGTCGCCACTCCCGGCACGGCGCTTGAAGTGGTGATCCACGGCATCCGCCGCGCAGCCCGAGTGCTGGGCGATCCCGCCTACGACCCCAAATCCGAAAAGCCCAGAACCGACGCAAGGGAGATCGCGTGACACAAGCACAGTTCTGGACACACGCAGCAGCCGAGCTTGCCCGTTGCTTTCGTACCCACCCCTCTCTTGCGGAGTTCAGGTCATTTCCGACTGATCTTGTGCCACAAAAGGTCACGGCGCGGGCCTTGCCCCCGCTTGATTTGCTGGCAACTGACCAAGCGTTGCGGTCTGGGACAGTCTCGACCTTGCGTGACGCTGTGCTTGCGCTTGCCTGCGACGCGCACTGGCTCGAGCATTATCGAGATAGCGGGATAGGCGATGATTTCTTGGATCGGTTTGGCTGCTTCTGTCTGGTCGGCGATCAGGGCGGCTTTGCATCAGACCAACTGCGTGTCTGGCTGGTCTATATGCCGCCACATCTGCACTATCCGTGGCATCATCACCCCGCGGAAGAGCTTTATTTAGTGCTTGCCGGGCAGGCAGAGTTCCTACGCGCCGGACAAGCTAAGCGCTGGCTGAGCGCTGGCGACACTGCGTTCCACGCCTCTAACCAGCCTCACGCGATGACGACGGGCGCAGACTCGGTTCTATGTTTGGTATTCTGGCGCAATCAGTTCGAGTCCGGGCCGCAACTGACTGATGGAAATGACATATCATGAAAATCTCTCGCATTTCGTTGTGGTCTGTCGATCTGACCAGCCATGAGACCTACTACATGGCCGAGGGCAAGACCTGCGACACGGTCAAAAGCCATGTCCTGTGTCTGGAGACCGATAACAGAAAGAAAGGCTGGGGCGAGGTCTGCCCCATCCCGCATTACCTGCCCGCCTTCGCCAATGGTGTCCCCGGTGCGATCGAGGAAATGGCACCCGAAATCCTCGGAGTCGAACCGTTCGGCATTGATGCCCCAATGCGCAAACTGGATGCGTTCCTGCAAGGACATTTCTATGCGAAATCTATCGTCGACATGGCGTTGTGGGATCTGTTCGGCAGAGCGAGCGGGCAGCCCCTTTACGCGCTGCTTGGTGGCCGCACCCAAGCTGACATGGCGCTCTATCACTCGATCACCTGCATCGCGCCCGACGACATGGCGCGGATTGCCCGCGAAGCTTATGCGACGGGTATCCGACAGTTTCAGGTCAAGCTTGGGGCCGACGCCGACTGGCAAGCAGATGCCGAACGGTTGGCCAAGGTACGCGAGGCCGTGGGCGACGGCCCACTGGTCTATGGCGACTGGAACTGCGGGGCGACAAAACTTCAGGCCACGCGGACGGGACGCGCGGTGGCACATCTAGACGTTATGCTGGAGCAGCCCTGCAAAACGCTGGAAGATTGTGCCGCTGTCCGACAGGCAACTGGACTGCCTATGAAAATCGACGAAAATGCCTACGATTTGGCGTCGCTCATGCACGCGCATGAACTGGGCATGCTGGACGCAGTCGCCTTGAAACTGTCGAAATTCGGCGGGCTGTCCGCGATGCGCCGCGCCCGTGATCTGACTGTGCATCTGGGGGCCGAGATCTGCGCGGAATGCACTTGGGGATCAGACATCGTCACCGCCGCATCGCTGCATTTCGCCGCCTCTACACCGCGAGATGCCCTACTGAACACCTGCGATCTGTCGTCTTATGTAGGGCCACGCATTGCGCCGGATTGCCCAACCCGCAAGGATGGGCGTATCGCACCACCAGAAGGACCTGGGCTTGGGGTGAGGCCCGATCCGGACATCCTTGGAACCCCAATTCTTGAACTGGACTGACCTATGCAGAAACTGACTTCTCAAGCCGATTGGATCGCCCGTGCCCGCACCGTGTTGCCTGCCGGAGGCTTCGGCAATTTCGATCCCGGCATAGTCATCGCGCGCGGTGAAGGCAGCCGTGTCTGGGACGAGGATGGGAACGAATATGTCGACTATCTGATCGGCTCTGGCCCGATGCTTCTGGGGCATGGCCATCCTGAAGTCATAGAGGCCGTTCTTGAGCAACTCCCCAAGGGCATGACCTTCTTTGCTAACAATGCCAAGGGCATCGAACTGGCCGAGGCGATTGTTGAGGCGGTGCCGTGCTGCGAACAGGTCCGGTTTGTGGCCTCGGGTGGCGAGGCCGACATGTACGCCATCCGTCTTGCCCGCGCCTATACCGGTCGCGACAAGGTCCTGAAGTTCGAAGGCGGATACCACGGGATGAGCGCCGAAGCACAGATGAGCCTTGCGCCCGAAGTCCGCATCAACTTCCCCCAAGCTATTCCCGACAGCGCGGGCATCCCGCAAGGGGTCGCTGATCAGATGTTGATCGCCCCGTTTAACGATCTGACCGCGGTCGAGGCGCTGCTGGCCGAAAACAAGGACGTTGCCGCGATTATCGTAGAGCCACTGCAGCGGATAATTCCCGCCTTGCCCGGCTATTTGCAAGGGCTGCGCGACCTGTGCGACAAATACAGTGTCCTCTTGATCTTTGACGAAATCGTTACGGGCTTCCGGCTGGCCTATGGCGGCGCACAGGAACGCTATGGAGTGACTCCAGACATCTGCACCTTGGGCAAGATCATCGGCGGCGGTTTTCCTCTGGCTGCCATTGGGGCCAATACCGAGATCATGCAGCATTTCGACAAATCTATTGTCGGCGCGAACAAATGGCTAATGCAGCTTGGCACACTGTCAGGCAATCCGATCGCTGCCGCAGCCGGCCTTAAGACGATGGATATCCTACGCCGCGAGGGCAGCTATGACCGCCTGCGCGCCATCGGAAAAGAGCTGCAAGACATGCAAAGTGAGGAGTTGAGCAAGGCTGATATTCCGCATCAAATCTGTGGTGATGAGACCTTGTTCGACATCTTTTTTACAGCCAGTGTTTGCAGAGACTATCGGACCGCCAAGCATGACGACCCAAAGCGTAACGAAGCCTATAATGCGACGCTCCGACACCACGGCATCTTCAAGTCGCCCGGCAAACTCTATCCTTCACTGGCGATTTCCGCGATGGACCTTGAGCTGACAAAAATTGCAGTTCAGGCAGCGGTGCGATCCATTCATGCTTGACTAACTTATCACCTTCAGCTGCCCGTCCAGCCACGGCAACTGCGCCAAAGCAGGGTCAACAATCTGGCTCTGCATCAGTCGCTTAATCATATCCGCCACTTCCTGCGGCACCTGATCCGACCAGTCGGAGCGCGTAATCAGTGAGATTCTGCGCGCGAACTCGCCAAACGGGGCAGGGTGCGCCTCCAGCCCGTCATGGAACCGCGCGGCGCGCATATAGCCCAGCGGTGTGGTGATTGCCCAGCCCAAGCCCCGCGCTACCATCGCCATTAATGCCAGATGCGAGCCGATTTCGAACCGTTCTTCAAACTCCATTTGCTGCCGAGCTAGATGACCTTCGATCTGGCGGCTGATCAACTGTTCGCGGGCGTAGCGCAGGAAGGGCAGGTCCTGCATCGGCTGCTCGGCGCCCTTGGGCGCGACCAAAATGAAGGGGTCTTGGACCAGAGGGTATTCGACGACACCTTCCAATACTTCACCAGAATGGGCCGAGACAGCCATGTGTAACCGCTGCGCCTCCAGTGCTTCGAACAAATCGAGGCTCGACAGCGTGATCAGCTTGAATTTCGACCGGGTCAGACTATCGGCTAGCAGGGTGGCCAGCCTGGGCGTCAGGTCGTTGTCGAAATCGTCAATCAATCCGATGGACAGAGTGGTCAGATGCCCCAGATCCATGACCGCCAGTTCGCTCTGCGCCACTTGCAGCTCACCCAGCACCGCTTGAGTGCGCGCCAGAAAACTGCGCCCGGCCTGCGTCAGCCGCATCGGTCGCCGCCCGTGATCGACAAGATCGGTGCCTAAAGCCTTTTCCAGATTGCGCAACTGCTGAGACACCGACGGCTGGCTGAGCCCCGTGATCTCGGCCGCCTGCGCCACCGATCCGGTCCGTGCCAGTGCCTCGAACACCTCAAGGCCCCGCAGGGTCAGCCCTTTCATCACCATCGCACATACCTTTCGCTGCGCCTTTCTGGGGCGCAGCGGGCATCAGGTCAAGGATTTGCCGTCGGTTAGCTGCAGATCGCCTGCGCCATCTGGCCAAAGTTCTGATACCGATCCCACAGCGCATCATCGCGCGCGGTCTGCGACATCTTCAACTCCTGCGCCTGATGGGGGTCTTCGAACCATTTTGACACGGTCTTCTGATCACTGCGCGTCAACGCCTGATCGGCCACACGCTGAATGCACGTACACCGCGCCCGTGTCGCCGCCTCACGGTCCGACGCCAAACACGCCCGTTTGATCTGCGCCGCGTCCGCGACCGGAGCAACCGCCGTCAGTGATGACGCACAAAATGCGATGAGGAGGAACTGTTTCATACTCGAGCCTCGTTTTTTGCCTGCCCGGACGGGTCTTCTGCCCCTCTCGGTCTGCGGCGGAGTATGAATCAAAGTGGATTCGGGATCAATTGGGTGGTTCGAAAAAGTGAATACCTGAGGCTTGGAGGCTGGGTTTTTCCTTGGCCGCATTTACTTGTCGCCCGCTTCTCCGGTGTCCGTGGGTTTCAGCAATTCCTTCGCAGCCTGCGATGATTTCATCTGATTAGTTATCAACCCACCTACAGCTGCACCTGCGAGCGGTTGGCCAAACATCGCGCCAATTCCTGTTGCCGTCAAAACAATGCCTGTAGGTACCGTTACTTCTGCTATATTTTCAGGGGACGAATAGTGCGCCAATTTATTCCACAAAACACCTTTGTAGTCGCGCAACCACAAAGCAATACCTCCAGCTTGCTCTTCGCTCAAATCATCGTTTGGCTGAGGTAGGGATGTAAGCAATTGCTGAAGGTGTTGGTGAAAGTAGTCTGTGAATTCGAGAATATCGCTGCGTAAATCCGCTTCGAGAGAATTAATGCCTCTGATCTTTTCACGAAAATCTTCAACTTGCTCGATCAACCCTGCGGTGGACACAACAATCGCATCGCGATTCTGAATCACCGATTTCTTAACCAAGGATTTTTCGTATTCGGTCGGCCCTTTGGGAGCAAGAGCAGCTCGTTGCTGTCCGTCTAGCTCTTTCTTTAGCCGCGCAATCTCGTCTGAGACGGCTTTCGTTCCGCCTGCCCAGACTCTTTCGTCGATTAGTGCAACTCGCCTCTGAAGTTCCCAATCAAGCGGTTGGCCATCCAGCAAGCTTTGGTACCAGTCTTTCCAGAATGTATGTCCTTCGAACTTTGAAGACGTTTCACTCATTAGGGTTTCAAAACTCGCGGTGTTTTTCGCCGGAGAACGCCAAAGGGGGGTAGACATCAAATCATCATGAGACTCGCCGTTCTCAACGCCATGTAAATCATTCTCAAATTCTAGCTTTAGGTCTGCGCTGAATTGTTTCTGATTTATCTCGGCTGTGCCTGAGTTTTTGAATACAGTTGGAAATCCTTGGTTTTCTTCTTCAAATACATCCAAAAGATTCAAATCGGGCGCGATTGCAGTACTTATGGCATGCAAGGATAAAGCGTGAAATAATCCGTCCAGAGCGTGATAACTGATGTTTCTTCCAGTTTGGTTCTCGTTGAGCTCCTTGACGATACTACGAAGAGATAGGCTTTCCGTTCCAGTATATGCAGTTGCCGTGAATATTCTCCGAAGAGAGGCAAGGTTGCTATGCGGAAACGGAAACCACGAACTCGAAGTTGAAACTCCAAGCGTTCTCAAAATCATGCGGAGGGCCACAACCCGCTTTTGTTGCTCGGATAGCGAACCAAATCGACTTTCAATCTCTTCAAAACTGCTCATTTCTTACCGACTACCTAAAGGTCCTCAAAGTACAGGTGCGTCCCACCTTGACCAACCCACGATTCCTCTACATATCCCCAACCCATGACAGACCTCGCTCATATCCGCAATTTCTCCATCGTCGCGCATATCGACCATGGCAAATCCACCCTTGCTGACCGGCTCATCCAAGAGACCGGAACGGTCAAGGATCGCGACATGAAGGAACAGCTTCTCGACAGCATGGATATCGAGCGTGAGCGTGGCATTACCATCAAGGCCAACACGGTTCGCATCGACTATACCGCCGACAATGGTGAGAAATACGTTCTGAACCTGATCGACACGCCCGGCCATGTGGACTTTGCCTATGAGGTTAGTCGGTCGATGCGCGCGGTTGAGGGCTCGCTGCTGGTTGTGGACTCGACTCAAGGGGTCGAGGCGCAGACACTTGCGAATGTGTATCAGGCCATCGACGCCGATCATGAGATCGTGCCGGTGCTGAACAAGATCGACCTTCCCGCATCCGATTGTGACCGCGTGGCCGAACAGATCGAGGATGTGATCGGCATCGACGCGACCGACGCGATTCAGGTTTCGGCCAAGACGGGGCAGGGCATCCACGAGACGCTTGAGGCCATCGTGCAGCAATTGCCCGCACCGCAGGGCAATCTGGACGCACCGCTCAAGGCGATGCTGGTGGATTCGTGGTACGACGCCTATCTCGGCGTCATCGTTCTGGTCCGCATCATGGACGGCACGCTTAAAAAGGGCATGCGGGTCAAGTTCATGTCGAACAACACCCTGCATCATGTGGACCGCGTCGGCGTCTTCCGGCCTGAGATGGAGATGGTCGACTCGCTGGGCCCCGGTGAAATCGGCTTTCTCACCGCCTCGATCAAACAGGTCCGCGACACCCGCGTTGGCGACACCATCACCAATGACCGCAACGGCACCGAAGAGGCTCTGACGGGATTCAAACCCGCGCAGCCGGTGGTGTTCTGTGGCCTCTTCCCCGTCGACAGTTCCGAATTCGAAGACCTGCGCGATGCGATCGACAAACTGGCCCTGAACGACGCCAGCTTCAGCTTTGAAATGGAAACCTCGGCGGCGCTGGGCTTTGGCTTCCGCTGCGGTTTCCTCGGCCTTCTGCACCTAGAGGTCATCCGCGACCGCATCGAACGCGAATATGATATCGAGCTCATCACCACCGCGCCGTCGGTGATCTATCACGTCTACATGAAAGACGGCGAGATGATCGAGCTGCACAACCCCGCCGACATGCCCGACCCCTCCAAGGTCGACCATATCGAGGAACCGCGCATCAAGGCGACCATTCTGGTGCCCGACGAATACCTCGGGGACGTGCTGAAACTCTGCCAGGATCGCCGCGGCATCCAACTGGACCTGACCTATGCCGGCACCCGCGCCATGGTCGTCTATGACCTGCCGCTGAACGAAGTTGTCTTTGACTTCTACGACCGCCTGAAATCGGTGACCAAGGGCTATGCCTCGTTCGACTACCAGATGACCGGCTATACCGAGGACAATCTGGTCAAGATGTCGGTGCTGGTGAATGACGAACCGGTCGATGCGCTGTCAACCATGGTTCACCGCGACCGGGCCGAGATGCGGGGCCGGGCGATGTGCGAAAAGCTCAAGGACCTGATCCCGCGCCACATGTTCAAAATCCCGATCCAGGCCGCCATCGGAGGCAAGGTCATCGCCCGCGAGACCCTCTCGGCGCTGCGCAAGGACGTGACCGCCAAATGCTACGGCGGCGACGCCACGCGGAAACGCAAACTGCTGGACAAGCAGAAGGCGGGTAAGAAGAAGATGCGCCAGTTCGGGAAGGTTGATATCCCGCAGGAGGCGTTTATCAGCGCCTTGAAAATGGACAGCTAAAGGCTGTCAGTTTTTACGGCGGGTGGGCGAAAGCGGTTGGCGCAGCCAACTGCGTGCCCACACGGTGGAGCGTGATAGCGACCGAGTTTCTTAAGTAGGGTGCTCTACTATCGGCACGATCGCTCGATGTACTCTAGTCGGCAAATCTTCTTGGATTCGGCCAATCATCCCAAGAACGATGAGGTAGATTCGGTCTGCGTCTGCTAGTACTTCGTCAATACTTTCTTTTGTCACGGCACTTGTTGAACGTTTGAAGATAGGGTCCTTTCTCGAGCCAGTGTTCGTCACATAGTCAACACGAAGGAAACCGTTCAGCGATCCGAAAAAAGCGCCATGTGCGGCCATATGTCGGTTACCAACAAACCGTGCTATCCAATCTGATAACGCTGACAAGTCTTCGTCGAATCCGAAGTTTTTGGCGAGTTCGCTAGACTTTTTCAATTCTCTGATGAGTTCTTTTGTATGGAGCTTTCGAACTTGGCAGTACCGATCAAACCAGTCTTTGTTTTCTGGCTTCAATCCTTCAAGGCAAACAATCAGCGCACTTACCCAAAGCTCAATGTGAGCGCAGGTTTGTAGATAGAGCCCTAGGCAATATGCGAACTCTTTTGGAAGCAATCCTTCCATAGCCGTGCCTTTGTCAGGAAATTGTTCACTCATGTATTTGCTCGAACAGGTTCTGTCTCAATCAGCTGATTGAGCGCGAAAAAAATAGCTGCAGCAAGTGCTTATTTCCATTTTTTGCTTTGTGCCGCAGTCAAATCAACCCACCCGCCCGGCGGCACCGCCGGGCCGCGTCATGCTGAAAGCATGCCTCCGGCATGACCCGCCCCCGTCAAACCGTAGGTTTGCTTCTGGCAAAACGGGCGGCGCGTTTGCGCCTCCCCTCGGGCCGGCGCTGCCCTCAGTTCTTTTGATCGAACGGTATTCATAAACTGTAGGGCGGGCTTCAGCCCGCCATTCGCCTGACCAAAACAACGTGCATGGATCGGAGGGGGATGGCGGGCTGAAGCCCGCCCTACGGGCGAATTGGTGGGTTAAAAAACCCACCCTACGTGGGGGGTTTTTAACCCATCACCCACACTGTGACCCACCTCACAGCCCTAACTGTACCATCCTGCTAATCTTGACCCAACGGAACCCTCAGCAGGAGGCGCAGATGTCCACATCCATGATCCCCATCATCGCCCTCGGGTCGGCGGGTCTCTATTCCGTGGCCATGATCGCGATGAAGTTCTGGTGGAAACTCCCCGGCGTGGGCCTGGGACTGTTGATCGTCGCGACCCTGTTGGCAGGGGCCACGCTGGAACTCGCCGCGCTGCGCGAGGAACGGCTGGGGATCATCTATACCGGCATTCTGGGGGCCGAGGTTGTTCTGATCGCCATCGCCTCGTTCTTTCTGTTTGGCGAGAACTTCTCGTATCGCGAGGCGGCAGGCATCGGCCTTGTCATCCTCGGCACCGCGCTGGCCTGGGCCTGACGCAAACATTACCGGTTTATGAAGTTTCCCTTAGGTAAGTTGTAACCGGCGCACCCCCTCCCAATCTGTAGGCCACAGCAAGGATGTTCGCTTTCGAACCCTAAAGGGTCGCATTCAGGAGGAAAGCCCATGACCAGATACATGACTGCCGGAGCGGCCGCTCTGGCCACCAGCCTCGCACTCGGAACCGCTGCTATGGCCGACACCACGCCGGACCTGCGCGGCACGTGGTTGGGGAGCTATACGACCGTCCAGCCCAGCCATTATTACAAGGGCGATCAGCCCCGCTTTAATCAGGCCGAATGGATGCTCGACGTCCAGATGCAGGAAGACAATGTCTTCTGGGGCCCCAGCAAGTGGCGCCGCGAGGGTGACACTGAATGGAATGAATATGAGGCCACTGGGACCATCAGCCTCGATGGGTCTGGCTCCATCGGCATCGTCGAAACTTCCCCGCTGGTGATCGGCGCGAATGCGTTGATCGATGCGCGGTACGAGGACGGCAAGATCTTTGCCGATTTCCGTAGCCTGCGGAACGGAACGACCTACAGCACCGTTCTGGAACGTCAGGTGAACTGAAGCGTTTCCGGCTCGATTGGATGTTAAAGGGGGTTAACGCCGCTGAGATTTGTGACTGCGGCATGGAGTAATAGGTTCCCCGTTCAGGTCGGAGCGCTTCTCATCAACAATCGTCTCCACAGGGAGGAGACGGGCCGGGCGGCAATCTCGCCGCCCGCGACAAGGTCCAGACTCCCGCGTTCGAGAATGCGGCGTTCCTCGGCACGGGTCATCTGGATCTCGCGGACCTTCAGCGCGGCGTCGCGCGCGGTGAGGTACCTGCCGTCCGGCCTTGAGAGTACCGCTTGATAGGAAGTGAAATTATCCACTGCAGAGTATCTGGGTAGCTGTCCCACTCCACTGGATCGCATTTTGGATGGGGCACATTGCCCGCCCTTGAGATCCTCAAGGTTGATAGCATGAGGCGCAAACTTAACGGGGACTGCAATATACAGCAAAAAATCATGGACCGCACCCCCGGAAGTGGCGTGGTCCATGATTTCCGCGATCAGCTGTTTTAGTGCCGTTTCAGCATTCGCTTCGCTGTGGCACCCATCCGCAGTGTATGTGTGCCGGGTTCCAACTCGACATTGGCTTCAAAGGTCTGTTCGGGCTGTATGCTAAGGAAGTTGTAAGTGTAGCAAAGCCTCTAGTCTTTGACCACGAGCGCATGACCGCCAAAGCGCGAACCACGTACAAAGATCATCCATCCTGCATTGGTGTCCTCGATCTCGACATTTGCAAGGATATCGTAGTTGCGACCACGGATGTTTACTGCCACGCCCCCGGGCACGCAGGCCGTGTCGGGGTTACCCTTGCCAATTGCTTCAACGCGCCCATCGGGAATTTCAATCACAAGATCGGCCGACTGTGGTACTCGAGTTATTTGATATTTGCAGGGCTGCAGTCATGTAGCCTGGCGGCGAAACGGGTTAAGTCTCAAAGTGACTTTGTTCTTTGGCAACATTTTTGTGAATGCTGCATTTCGGTCTCTTTTCCGCCCATTTTTTCACTGATACACATGCAACATAAAAGGTTAGGCGAGTAAATGTACGGGCGGGTATATGGGAACCGGGTTTAACGGTCAGGTAGCGATATCTTGGTCGCAGACAGAGATTGACGGGCTTGAGGCGGCGCCTCTTGCCCATATGGTTGTCGGTGCAGCTTGGTCTTGGCGGGGCCGCAAGATCGAATTGTCGGCAGATGCTGATGTTTATGTTCAGAACGATGCATACTCAAATGTTGTATCAGCGCTGGCGGCACGAGCGGATGTTGCTTTTGACCCGCTTGCTGTAGCTCAGGGCTCGCTCGTCGAGCTGACAAATGGAGCGCAGAAATTCACTGCCGAGCTTGTGCAAATTGTCGGTGGTTCTTCTCTGATGTTGATTTTCAAGGACGGATGCCCCGAAGCGGATCAGGAGTTTTGGGTCAGTGAGGCGGCTGAGAATGTGGTGCCCGCCGATATTGGATTTATCGATGACAGTAAGGTGATTGCCTTCCCCGGTTCTGCGGCTGGGGTGATCGCAATTCCCGCAGATATGTCAAAAATCGTGGGTGTTGCCGCTGAATAGCAGGCCGCACCGCTGAAAATTGTATGAATAATACGGAAAACGGCCCGACTGTTCGGTTCGGCATATTGACTCTGGTAAAACTGCAGATATAAGCGCGGCTTCATTGGTGTTGGTGGCCCCCGCAAGGGGATGCCTGTCATGGGGGAAACCTCAAGAGGACAACGCCCTTCATAGTGGCCAATGTGGCCTCGACCAAACGAAGGAGATCAGCCGTGACCAAACGCACGTCTGCCAAGTACAAAATCGACCGCCGGATGGGCGAAAACATCTGGGGTCGTCCGAAATCCCCGGTCAACCGTCGTGAATACGGCCCCGGCCAGCACGGCCAGCGCCGCAAGGGCAAACTGTCGGACTTTGGTCTGCAGCTGCGCGCCAAGCAGAAGCTGAAAGGCTATTATGGCGACCTGACCGAGAAGCAGTTCCGCCGCATCTACGCCGAAGCTGTTCGTGTGAACGGTGACACCGGTGAAAACCTGATCGGTCTGCTGGAACGTCGTCTGGACGCTGTTGTCTACCGTGCCAAGTTTGTTGCAACCGTGTTTGCCGCGCGTCAATTCGTGAACCACGGCCACGTCAAAGTGAACGGCAAGCGGGTCAACATCCCCAGCTACCGTGTTAAGGAAGGTGACGTGATCGAAGTGCGCGACAAGTCCAAGCAATTGGCCGTTGTTCTGGAAGCGGCTGCTCTGGCAGAGCGTGATGTCCCAGACTACATCGATGCGGATCACTCGAAAATGACTGCAACGTTTGTGCGCGCACCTGGCCTGAGTGATGTGCCTTACCCGGTTATGATGGAACCGAACCTGGTCGTCGAATTCTACGCGAAGAACTAATCTTCGCCGATCTGCTGAGTTTAAGGGCCGCGCTTTAAGCGCGGTCTTTTTTGATTTTGGGGGCTCTGCCCCCGTCGCTTTGCGACTCCCCCGAGATACTTTGAGCCAGATGAAGAGGCGGATCCGAGGAGGAACCCATCGGTGAGCGTTGCGATAGCGCAAGGGCTGAGCCGAGGATATCCGGGCATTTCATTCTGCTGAACCGGCGATGACCTGCTTCGAGGCGGTCTGAAGGAATTGCCGCTTTTCTCAATGCGATGAGAAGGGTAAGAGGGGCCACGTTATTGGAGCCCCTCATGAACCAGATCACCCCACAACCCGGCATTATGGACATCGCACTGTACCAGGGCGGGCAGTCACATGTTGAGGGCGTGGCTGAAGTCATCAAGCTGAGTTCCAATGAAAACCCTTTCGGACCAAGCCCCAAGGCAATCGAGGCCGTGCGCGATAGCGCAGCTTCGCTGCATCGTTATCCCAGCACCGATCACGCCAGCCTGCGCAACTCGATTGCTGAAAAGCATGGGTTGAACCCGGACCGTATTATTTGCGGCGTCGGTAGTGACGAGGTGCTGCAATTCGTGGCGCAGGCCTATGCCGGGCCGGGCGATGAGGTGATTTATACCGAGCATGGGTTTTCCATGTACCCAATCATCGCGCGCATGGCTGGGGCGACCCCAGTCATGGTTTCCGAGCGGGATCGTCGAGTGGACGTGGATAACATCCTCGCTGCGGTCACAGGCCGGACACGGATTGTCTTTGTAACCAATCCAGGGAACCCGACTTCAACAATGGTTTCTGACGCAGAGTTGGAACGGTTGGCGCAGGGGTTGCCCACCGATTGCCTAATGGTGCTGGATGGCGCCTATGCAGAATTTGTCGACGGCTTCGATGGTGGGGCCTGGCTTGTTGACAAGTTTAGCAACGTCATCATGACCCGAACATTCTCCAAGGTGTACGGTCTTGGGGGGATGCGCGTTGGCTGGGGCTATGCAGCGAAAGAGATAATCGACGTGCTGAACCGCGTCCGGCAGCCCTTCAATCTGTCTTTGACCGCACTGGCAGCCGCAGAAGCCGCTGTAAGCGACGAAGAATATTTGCGGTTCTGCCAGTCGGAGAATGCGCGCCTTCGCATTTGGTTGTCCGAGGAACTGGCCAAGCTTGGAGTGGCTTCAGATGCCTCCTGCACCAATTTTGTACTCGCCCGCTTTGCTGATCGGAACGAGGCTGAGGCTTGTGACGATTTCCTGAAAACTCAGGGTTTGATCGTTCGGCGGGTTGCGGGCTACAACCTGCCAAACGCTCTGCGGATTACCGTAGGTGACGAAAACGCCTGCCGCCGCGTGGTTGCAGCCATTACCGCGTTCAAAGGGGGCGCTGCATGACCCAGATATACGACCGTGTGGCGCTGATTGGGCTGGGCCTAATCGCTTCCTCCATGTTCTGGGCGATCAAACGCGCCGGGCTTGCAGGCGAAGTTACCGGTTATGCCCGATCTGAGGCGACACGTGAGACTGCGCGTCGTATCGGGCTTTGCGACCGGGTATGCGATACCGCGCAAGAGGCAGTCGAAGATGCTGACCTGGTGGTCCTTTGTGTTCCTGTTGGGGCGATGGGAGCCGTGGCAGGAGATATCGCACCAGTTCTGAAGCCGGGTGCAACAGTTTCGGATGTCGGGTCGGTTAAGCGTCATGTAATCAAGGCTGTCTCGCAGCACATCCCCGATGGGGTCCATTTCATTCCTGCCCACCCTCTAGCCGGAACCGAACATTCCGGCCCCGAAGCTGGTTTCGCCGAGCTGTTTGACAACCGCTGGTGTCTGCTGGTGCCAGTGGAAGGTTCGGATATAGGCGCAATCGCACAACTGCGCGCTTTCTGGGAAGGCATGGGTTCGAATGTCGATGAGATGGACGCTGATCACCATGATTTGGTTTTGGCCGTTACCTCGCATGCTCCGCACCTGATCGCCTACACGATGGTGGGTGTCGCAGATGATCTTCGGCGGGTTACGGACACCGAAGTCATCAAATACTCGGCCGCCGGTTTCCGCGACTTTACGCGAATCGCAGCCTCGGATCCGACCATGTGGCGCGATGTTTTTCTGACCAACAAGGACGCGACGCTGGAGATTCTGGGGCGTTTCACCGAAGAACTCTTTGCACTTCAACGGGCTATCCGCACAGGTGACGGAGAGCAATTGTTCGACTACTTTACGCGCACACGAGCGATCCGCCGAGGCATTATCGATGCTGGGCAGGACACGGATGCACCAGATTTTGGGCGGGGAAAGACATCGACATGAGAGGCTTGAGCAGCAGCTTATTGATAGGTTTTGTCGTATTGACGGCAACGACTTCACATTCCGCTGCGCCTGAAGCCTCTCTTGTTCCGCTGACACGCCCAGCGAACTCCGAGGTGGTTAAAACCGTTGTCACTTCCAACATCCGCCCCATCCTAAGGCCTGATTCACCTCAGGTAACGGCCGCGGCGGCCCGACCGGTTGATCTCCCATTTTTGGGGCCAGAGAATTCGATCCGGCCATTTGTTCGACCAGAACAATTGGAACAGCAAGTTCTCTTCAAGAAACGCAAGCTGCGCAAAACCTCGGTGTGCGGTGACATCGACATTCAGGGTAAGGCGGTCGGGCGCGTTAATGGCAAGATCAAAGCCTGTGGGATCAAGGATGCGGTTCAGATCACGTCGGTTTCTGGGGTCAATTTAAGCCGCCCATCAACGATGGATTGCGGCACAGCGCAGGCACTGAACAAATGGGTCGACAAAGCCGTTAAACCCACGTTCAAACGACGTGGTCCGGTGGTCGAACTGCAGGTCGCCGCGCACTACGCTTGTCGAACGCGGAACAACCGCAAAGGGGCGCGAATATCCGAACACGGCAAGGGGCGCGCCATCGACATATCGGGTTTCAAGATGGCGGATGGTGAGGTGGTGACAGTCCTGGATGGTTGGCGCAAGAATCCGTCCAAGAAACAACTAACCAAAGTCTGGCGCGGCGCTTGTGGGCCGTTTGGCACGGTTCTGGGGCCAAACTCGGATCGCTATCATCGGGATCATTTCCACCTTGATACTGCGCGGTATCGAAGCGGTACTTATTGCCGTTAGCGGAGAACCAGCCGGGGTGCAGGGCCCAGTGGCAAAGGCCCCAAGGCGACAAATCCGTCACGGAAATTCAGTTGTAAATCCAGCGCATTCGGATTGCCGCCCAAACCGGCCATGAACCCCAAAGCGCGGGTCACCGCATCAACTGCCTGATCAGGAAGTGCGCCTGCAGCATTTGCCATCGCGATCATATCGCGCCAGTTTTCCGCCTTCATCGCGATTTCACCGGTTGGGATGCCTTGTTCGTCTACATCCAATTCTCCGGTGGCGAACAGGCGCAACTCTCCCCATTTCACCTCTGCCAAACGCAGGTCGATCTCGACGGGTTGAGGGCGACGCTGCTCAAGCGCCGAGCGATCCCAAGGTTTGTCGAAAGTGACAAACATATCCAGCTCAAGTGTTTCGAACGATTGCGGTAGGGTCGAGGCTGAACGCATCAGACGCCTCAGATCATCACCAGGTGTAAATCCGTCGACATTTGCCGTAATCCCATAGCTTTCGGGTGCTCCGGATTGTTCCATCACAAGACCCAGCGTTTGACCACCAGCCTGCGGATCACCTTCGGTGGTCAGCAACCAGCGTTCAGAAGTCAGCGCCATTTTCTCAAGCACCAGTGCGACGCCAGGTTGGAGGTGCAGTTCGGCTTGTAGCTCCTCAGCCTGAACGGTTGTGGTCTGGTCGAAATAGGACAGGCGCTGTGGTGTGCTAGCAAAGCGCAGCATCTGACGGCCAGGCCAGATTGCTGGGCTTTGGAATTCGATCCAATCCGCGCTCCATGCCGTTCCGTTAACTGGATCGGCCAAAGCGGGGTTGTCTAGGCGCGTGATGTGTTGAAACGGATATCCGGCCGTTGTCACGTCTGAGAAGTCAGCCTGCCAGCCCAGTTCCTGCTGCCTGTCAAACCAACCGGTCAGTGCGTTGCGCAGCCCGTAACCGGCCACAAACCAATACGCGCTCCACGCAAGGGCGATAAATACAAAAACGCGTATCAGGCGACGCATGATGAATGGCCCTTTTTCCTGCCTCGGATTTGATGTTTATAGGGCCAAACAGGCAAGGACCAGTGCAATGACGATGTGGGTATTCGGATATGGGTCGTTGCTGTGGAATCCGGGTTTCCCGGTAGCCCGCAGTGAACGTGCCACTTTGCATGGCTACGCCCGGTCGTTTTGTATGCGTTCGATCCACCATCGCGGCACCGAGGAAGATCCTGGCCTGGTGCTGGCGCTAGACGAGCAGCGCGACGCGCTCTGCACTGGATTGGCTCTGGCCGTCGAAGCAGGACATGAAGATCGCACCTTGGCGGAGCTGCGCGAGCGCGAGCTGATCTCGTCAGCATATCTTGAACGAATGCTTGATGTGCATCTGGACTGCGGGACGATCGTGAACGCAGTGACTTACGTAATCGACGCGCATCATGTTCAGTATTGCGGTGGCCTGCCATTGGAAGAGCAGGCCCAGATCATCGCCCATGCGGTTGGCGGGCGCGGACCGAATACCGAGTATCTCTATAATACCGCGTCGCACCTGACCGATATAGGGCTGCGCGACCCGGACCTTGAGTGGTTGTCGCAACGGGTGCGGACAATCAGTGCATAAACTCTTGGCGTCGCGGGACGAACTTCGTTAGGTTCAGCCCAGAGCAGACAATACCAGGAGCCACGCGCATGGCGCAGGCACATCAGGGCGTGAGACCGCATTTCTCACAACCGATCCGTCAAATCTTGATGATGCTGATTGCAATCGGGCTGTCGGGGCTAGGCGTGTTCATGGCGCTGCCCTATGTGCTGCCCGTCGTTCAAGCCAATCTGTATCTTAACGGATTCATCCTGCTCGTCTTTGTCATCGGTGTTGCCGCCTGTTTTCTGCAAGTTACGCAGTTGATCGGCTCGGTTCGCTGGATCGAAGCTTTCATCGGCGGGGTCGAGCGGGACGATGTGCGCCCGCCGCAATTGTTGGCTCCGCTGGCATCGCTTCTACGTGAACGGGGTGCGCGGTCTCAGATCAGTTCCAGCTCAACCCGGTCAATCCTCGATTCCGTCGCCGAACGGGTGGAGGAGGAGCGTGAGATCACGCGTTATATCACCAACGTGCTGATCTACCTTGGTCTTTTGGGTACCTTCTTTGGGCTGGCTACAACGGTTCCGGCCATTGTCGACACAATCCGCAGCCTGAACCCTCAGGAAGGCGAGGAGGGCTTGGCCGTCTTCAATCGTCTGATGACGGGACTGGAATCACAGCTGCAGGGAATGGGTGTTGCCTTTGGCTCGTCTCTGCTGGGCCTGGCTGGATCACTTATCGTCGGCTTGCTGGAATTATTTGCAGGTCATGGCCAGAACCGTTTTTACCGTGAGTTGGAGGAATGGCTGTCATCAATTACCCGCGTCGGATTTGCGGCGGGTGATGAAGGGGGCGCAGAACTGGCCGTGCTGACACCGGTTCTTGATGCGATGTCCGAGCAGATGGATGCCCTGCAGGATATGTTCTCGGCGCAAGAAGTTGACCGGATCAATGTCTCAACCAAATTGGGTCAATTGGTTGATGTGATCGGGGAAATGAACCAGCGGCAGGCCCAGACCGAAGGCGTTACGGCGGCATTGGAACGTGTGGCGCTTGGGCAAGATGCACTGCTGGATCATATGCGCGAACACGGCGCGGGTGAGGGGATCGATGCCGAAAGCCGGATGCGCCTGCGATCGATGGATGTACAGCTACTGCGTATTCTCGAAGAGATTTCCGCCGGTCGTCAGGACAGCATGAACGAGCTGCGCAAGGACTTCGAGCTACTGGTCAAAGCACTCACTCTTCCACGCGGCGCGGTGCGTAGCTCTCCGGAAGGAGAGTAACGGATGGCGCTGTCCCGCCGCACAGGTCAACGGTTCTCGGGCTCGGTCTGGCCCGGTTTCGTGGACGCAATGACCGGCTTGCTGATGGTTTTGACCTTTGTGTTGACCATCTTCATGGTAGTCCAGTTTGTGTTGCGCGAGACCATTTCAGGGCAAGAGGATGAACTGACCGCGCTGTCCGACGAAATCGCAGCACTGGCTGGGGCGTTGGGGCTGGAAGAGCGGGAAAACAGCCGCCTTCAAGCTCGGTTGGGAACGCTGAACACGACCCTGAATCGGGTCGAAGATGATTTGGCGCAAGCACAAGGACGCATCACCGACTTCGAGGCGCAGGTCGCCGCATTACTTGCTGATCAGGAACGGGCACAGGGAGATATTACGGCGCTGGAAACTCAGCGTGATGAACTGCTGACTGAACAAGAGGCCCTCAATCTGGCGCTTGCCCAAAGTCGGCAGGAAATCGACGCGCAAGCCGAAGCCGCGCGTCTGGCCGCTGCACGGCGCGAAGCGCTTGAGGCCTTGATTGCCGACCTTGAAACCAACAAAGATGCTCAAGCCCTTCAAATCACTGAGCTTGAGCAACAACTGACCGAAGAAGAAGCCGCGCGTCTGGCCGAGGCGGCTGCGGCGGAAACCTTGCGCAATCGTTTGCAGGATGCAGATGCCGAGCTGACGGCGATGACACTCGCATTAGAAGCACAACGCAAGGAAGCCGAAGAAACACTGACCTTGCTGGCCGCAGCGCGAGCCGCGCAGGCAGAGTTGGAGCAGAAATTTGGCGAAATCAATGCCGAAGAGTTAAGAGCTCAGCTTCAGGCTGCGCTAGAGGCACAAACGCAAGCTGAGGCACAGGTCGACGAACAAAAGTCACTCGCAGACGAGCGTGCCGCGCTCTTGGCTTTGGCACAAGATACACTTGCGTCAGAGAAAGAGATATCGGCAGAGGCGCAGCGGCAGACCGCCCTGTTGAATCAGCAGATGTCGGCGTTGCGCAGCCAGCTCGGATCATTGCAGGCGCTTTTGGATGATTATGAAGATCGAAATGCGGCAGCCGAAATTCAAATTCAGACGCTGGGGCAGGATTTGAATGCAGCCCTCGCGCGTGCGGCCTCGGAAGAGCGCCGCCGAAGGTTGCTGGAAGAGGCCGAGCGTATCCGTCTTGAGGCCGAAGCCGAGGAACTCGCCGGTCAAAACCAGGAGCTGACAGCACAGGCGGAAGATCTGCAACGTTACCGCTCGGAATTCTTCGGGCGTTTGCGGGATGTGCTGGGCGATCAGGAAGGTGTTCGGATCGAGGGTGACAGATTCGTATTCTCGTCCGAGGTTCTTTTTGCCACAGGCTCGGCAGAGTTGTCTGTCGAAGGCCGCCAAGAGGTCGCCAAGGTCGCCAATATTCTGCGTAGTGTCGCCGCAGAAATCCCTGGTGGATTGAACTGGGTCATCCGGGTCGATGGGCATACCGACAATGTACCGCTTGTGAGTACTGGACGGTATCGCGACAATTGGGAACTCAGCCAGGGCCGCGCTTTGTCTGTGGTGCGCTATATGGTTGATGCGCTGGGTATTCCTCCGGATCGGCTTGCAGCAAACGGGTTCGGGGAATTCCAGCCCGTTAACCCAGCGGACACTCCCGAGGCCCGTGCGCAGAATCGTCGGATCGAGTTGAAATTGACTGAGCGGTAAGCAGCAAACGAGTATCAGACCAACCTGTGAATTCGGGCAAAGGGATCGTGGCTCTTGTCCTTGTGCCACGAATACTCGCACCACTTGGCAACTTCCTCGGCTCTGTCTTCTCCGTGCATCAAGGCGATAGCGCCCAGCGTCATGTCCATACCGGCGGAAACTCCGGATGACGTCAGGAAGGGGCCATCTTCGACCCATCGCGCCTGAGGCACCCAGTTGACATTTGGCCCCTGCGTGCGGACCCACGAATACGCAGCCTTATTCGTGGTGGCGCGCCGATTGTCCAAAACACCAGCTTTGGCAAGAAGAGCGCTGCCGGTGCAAACACTCAGGGTAAATTCCATCTTCTCGGCGCTGGTCGAGATCCAGTCCAGCAGGCGGTGATTCCCGACCTCGCGGCGCGTTCCGGCACCACCGGGGACGAAGAGGATATCATAGTGAGTATCGTCGCTGATCGAGTGTTCAGCGATCGCTTTCAGCCTTTGGTTGCTTTGAATTGGCCCTGGGGTTTCAGCGACAAGTTCCAATTGGAAATCGTCCTCCAGAAGACCGAACATCTCCATCGGACCAAAGACATCCAGCAATTCAAACCCGGGAAATATCAACGCACCGATTCTACGCAATTCTGCACCTGTTCTCAGCCGACTTATGCAAATGAAAAACGCCTGCCAAATGAAGTTGGCAGGCGTTCAAGCAGGTTTCAAGATTAAGGTCAGTCTGCTGTCAGCAGCGGGGGCTTGTCACCGGGTATACGTGGCTGATCGGGCCCCAGGATTTCAAGGCTCAATTCGCCTTTTTTGACCGAAACACGGACCACGCCACCTTTGGCCAATTTACCGAACAGCAGCTCCTCGGCCAGAGGCTTCTTGATGTGCTCCTGAATGACACGTCCCAGCGGACGTGCGCCCATCTTGTCATCATAGCCCTTGTCGGCCAGCCATTCGGCGGCACGGGGGGTCAGATCGATGGTCACGCCACGATCCAGCAATTGAGCTTCAAGCTGCAGGACGAACTTTTCGACGACCTGCAAGATGACCTCTTTCGGCAGCGGCGCAAATGAGATCACGGCGTCTAGGCGGTTGCGGAATTCCGGCGTGAACATGCGTTCGATCGCTGCAGTGTCCTCGCCTTCGCGACGGTCGCGGGCAAAGCCGATGGCGGCCTTGGCTTGTTCCTGAGCCCCTGCATTCGAGGTCATGATCAGCACGACGTTGCGGAAGTTCACCGTACGACCGTTGTGATCGGTCAACTCGCCATGATCCATCACCTGCAACAGAATGTTGAACACGTCCGGATGCGCCTTTTCGATTTCATCAAGCAACAGCACACAATGCGGATGCTGATCGACGCCATCGGTCAACAGACCGCCCTGATCAAACCCGACATAACCCGGAGGGGCACCAATTAGGCGGCTGACCGCGTGCTTCTCCATGTATTCTGACATGTCGAAGCGCAGCAGTTCCACACCCAGCGTATCGGCCAGCTGTTTCGCCACTTCGGTTTTACCCACACCGGTCGGACCAGCAAACAGGTAGTTGCCGATGGGTTTTTCAGGCTCCCGTAGTCCGGCACGGGCCAGTTTGATGGCGCTGGACAGCGCTTCGATGGCTTCATCTTGACCGAACACCACGCGTTTCAGCGAAGTTTCGAGATCTTTCAGAACTTCGGCATCGTCCTTGGTAACGTTCTTGGGCGGGATACGTGCGATCTTGGCGACAACGGCCTCAATCTCTTTGACGCCGATGGTCTTGCGACGCTTGCTTTCGGCCAGCAGATGCTGTGCCGCCCCGGCCTCATCAATCACGTCGATGGCCTTGTCGGGAAGCTTGCGGTCATTGATGTAGCGCGCCGACAGTTCGACGGCCGTCTTGATCGCGTCGGCAGTATATTTGATCGAGTGATGCTCTTCGAAATAAGGCTTCAGACCGCGCAGGATTTTGACGCTGTCCTCGACCGAGGGCTCATTCACGTCAATCTTCTGGAACCGGCGGCTCAGCGCTCGGTCTTTTTCGAAATGCTGCCGGAACTCTTTATACGTGGTCGAGCCCATGGTGCGCAGTTTACCACCCTGCAGCGCCGGCTTTAGCAGGTTCGACGCATCCATCGCGCCGCCCGAGGTCGCACCCGCACCGATCACGGTGTGGATTTCGTCGATGAAGAGAACCGCGTCGGGGTGTTCTTCCAATTCAGTGACGACCGCTTTCAGGCGCTCTTCGAAATCACCGCGATAGCGGGTTCCGGCGAGAAGGGCACCCATATCCAGCGAGTAGATTGTGGTTTCCGACAGAACGTCGGGAGCTTCTCCAGACACGATCTTGTGCGCCAAGCCTTCCGCGATGGCAGTTTTGCCTACACCGGGGTCCCCTACCAACAGGGGGTTGTTTTTGCGGCGGCGACACAGCACCTGGATGCAGCGTTCAACCTCGTCCGAGCGTCCGATCAGCGGATCAACATCTCCCGCGCGCGATTTCGCGTTCAAATCGATGCAATACTTGCCAAGCGCGCTTTCCTTTTGATCGGCCTCGCCAGAGGTGGTCTGCGCTTCTTCTTCGGCTTCATCCGCACCTGTCACCGGCCGGTTCTCACCATAGGCCGGGTCCTTTGCGACGCCGTGCGCGATAAAGTTCACCGCGTCATAGCGGGTCATGTCTTGCTCTTGCAGGAAATAGGCCGCGTTGCTTTCGCGTTCGGCGAAGATAGCAACCAGAACATTCGCGCCGGTCACTTCGGTGCGGCCAGAGCTTTGAACATGGATCGCTGCACGCTGGATGACACGCTGGAACGCAGCCGTTGGCACGGCCTCGGACCCGTCTATGTCGGTGACGAGATTCGAAAGATCCTCGTCGATGAATTCAACCAGCGTGCTGCGCAACTCATCCAGATCAACGCTGCATGCTTTCATAACGCGTATCGCGTCGGGTTCTTCCAGCAGCGCCAGCAGCAAATGCTCTAGCGTTGCAAATTCATGTCGCCGTTCATTCGCCGCCGCAAGGGCCGCGTGGATGGCTTGTTCAAGTGTGCTCGAGAATGAAGGCACGCGGGTGCTCCTCTGTATTGGGCCGGAAGGGGGCCTTAGGCCGGATCCCCATCCCAACCATGTCCTCATACTATTAGAGTTTGGTTGATCGTGGCCCGGCTTCAAGGGTTTTCTTTCACTTGACAGTCACATTTGTTGTGACCGTGGCCGTGATAGGGGCTTGAAAGGCACTAAAAGCGGTCTTTTCGGGCACGTATTTCGGCAAAAACCGACGCTGGGTCAGAATTTTTCATACCCAGATGGGCCTGAATCACCGGATCCGCAGCGCGCAGAAACGGATTTGTCGCCTTTTCCTGCCCCAAAACTGAGGGCACTGTGGGTTCTCCGGCAGCGCGGGCGCGGTTGATATCGGCCACGCGATCCAACAGGGCAGGGTTGTCAGGATCGATTGTCAGGGCGAATTTGGCGTTTGACTGCGTATATTCGTGGCCCGAGCACACGATTGTTTCATCTGGCAGGGCCGCCAGCTTGCTGAGAGAGGCCCACATTTGTGCGGGCGTGCCCTCGAACAACCGACCGCATCCCAAAGCCATCAGGCTGTCCGCCGTAAAGACTGCGCCGGATTGCGGCATGTAGAATGCAATGTGCCCGACGGTATGACCCGGGACATCCAGAACTTCGACCGGTTCGCTGCCTATATAGAATGTGTCACCTTCAACAACTGCCTGGTCGAGTTTTGGTAGCCGGTGTTCATCCGCCTTTGCGCCGATCACACGCGCAGGTTGTTTTTCCAGTATACCACTCAACCCATCCACATGGTCCCAATGGTGGTGAGTCAGCAACACGTGGCTTAATTGCCAGCCTCGCGCCTCAAGTTCCGCCAGAATCGGAGCGGATTCTGGCGCGTCTACCAATGCGGTCTCGCCACTGACGGGATCGTGGGTGAGAAAGGCATAATTATCGCTCAAGCAGGGGACGGTTACGATCTCAAGAGGCATGGCCTTTTGCCCTTTCATTGCTAGACTGCGCCCAGCTAAGCCGATTGACCGGGTGTCCGCAATGCATCTTGATGTGCAGGATCTGAGGAATTTTTACTATCGCAGCACCCTAGGTCGCGCGGCCCAAGCGGCGATCCGTGGGCGACTGGTGGATCTTTGGCCCGAAGCCAAAGGGCAAACTGTAGTAGGTTTTGGTTTTGCTGTACCTTTGTTGCGGCCCTACCTCAAAGATGCACGTCGTGTGATCGGCTTGATGCCGGGGCCGCAGGGCGTAATGCCATGGCCAGCGGGAATGCCCAATGTCTCGGTTCTGACCGAAGAGACGATGTGGCCAATCGAAACTGGTCACGTTGATAAACTGGTGGTGATGCATGGTTTGGAAAACTCTAACCGGCCCAGCCAGTTGCTGGAAGAATGCTGGCGCGTGTTGGGACCCGGTGGGCGGGCACTATTTGTCGTACCGAACCGGGCCGGACTTTGGTCGCGTTCAGACCGGACGCCGTTCGGCTTTGGGCAACCCTATTCAACAACCCAACTTGAGAACCAACTGCGCGCGCATCACTTTGTACCCGAAAGCCATTGCTCGGCGCTATATCTTCCGCCCTCGTTTCGTCGGTTTTGGCTGAAATCAGGTAGCCTGATCGAAAAAACTGGGCAGCGGATTCCAACCGTCATGGCCGGAGGGGTACTGATGGTTGAGGCGACCAAACTTATCCGGCCACCCAGTGGAAACGTCACCAAAGACGCCGCGAAACGTCCGATCAAAGCGCTGGATGGTTTGTTGAAGCCTGCGTGACAATCCGGCGCGTTTCGAATGGAAAAAATGCGGGAAAAAGGTCACAGGAATCGCAAAAACCTGCATATTCGTAACATTTTTCAACTGCCGCAATCGGTCCAAAGGGTCGCACTTGGCTTAAGTGTATGAAAAATATGGATTTGTGGATAAATCTGTTACCGCTATAGCGTATTGCTTGGTTGGAACACCTCTGCTACATCCCCGGTGATTTTGATCCCCGCCCTAAATGGACGGGGTTTCCTCACGCCCCAAGGTAGCGGCCGCTACTCTAAATCGGGGCCTCAAATATCGGAAGGGTGGACGTGTCCGAACCAGCTTCGATTTCCACAGGCATTGCCGAGCGCTATGCCACCGCGATCTTCGAGATCGCGAAAGAGAATAATGACCTCGCAGGTCTGGAAACCGGAATCAACGATCTGGCAGCAGCATTGGGCGACAGCGCCGAATTGCGCGACCTGATTGCATCGCCTCTGGTTTCGCGCGCCGAACAGGAAAGCGCAATCACCGCAGTTGCCGACAAGATGGGCCTGCATGCCATCCTGCGCAATACGCTGGGTCTGATGGCGCAGAAACGCCGCCTGTTTGTTGTACCGCAACTGGTACAGGTTCTGCGCGACATGCTGGCGGATGAGCGCGGCGAAGTGACTGCTGATGTCGCATCGGCCAAGGCACTGACCAAGACTCAAATGGATAAACTGTCCAAGACGCTGTCCGAGCGTGTGGGCAAGACCGTAACAATCAATGCGACCGTTGATGAAAGCCTCATCGGCGGTCTTGTCGTTAAAGTGGGCTCGAAAATGATCGATAGCTCGATCCGTTCGAAGCTCAACTCCCTACAGAATGCAATGAAAGAGGTCGGATAAATGGGAATCCAAGCTGCAGAGATTTCTGCAATCCTGAAGGACCAGATCAAGAATTTTGGTCAGGAAGCCGAAGTGGCCGAGATCGGCCGCGTGCTGAGCGTCGGTGACGGGATTGCCCGTGTATACGGCCTGGACAATGTGCAAGCCGGTGAGATGGTAGAATTCCCCGGTGGCATCATGGGCATGGCGCTGAACCTGGAAAGCGACAACGTTGGTGTCGTTATCTTCGGTTCTGACCGTGACATCAAAGAAGGTGACACTGTTAAGCGCACCAACTCGATCGTGGACGTTCCGATCGGTGATGAACTGCTGGGCCGCGTTGTGGACGGTCTGGGCAACCCGTTGGACGGCAAAGGCCCGATCAATGCCTCCAAACGTGGCGTTGCAGACGTTAAAGCCCCCGGCATCATCCCGCGTAAATCGGTGCACGAGCCGATGGCAACCGGCCTGAAATCGGTTGACGCGATGATCCCGATCGGCCGTGGTCAGCGGGAACTGATCATTGGTGACCGTCAGACCGGTAAAACTGCTGTGGCTCTGGACACCATTCTGAACCAGAAAGTGTATAACGACGCAGCAGGCGACGACGAGTCGAAGAAACTGTACTGCGTTTACGTTGCGGTTGGTCAGAAGCGTTCGACCGTTGCGCAGCTGGTGAAGAAGCTGGAAGAGTCTGGCGCGATTGAATACTCGATTGTTGTGGCCGCGACCGCGTCCGACCCGGCACCGATGCAGTTCCTGGCGCCTTATGCCGCGACTGCGATGGCTGAATACTTCCGTGACAACGGTCGCCACGCGCTGATCATCTATGATGACCTGTCGAAACAGGCTGTATCGTATCGTCAGATGTCGCTGCTGCTGCGTCGTCCGCCCGGACGTGAAGCCTATCCTGGCGACGTTTTCTATCTCCACTCGCGTCTGCTGGAGCGTTCGGCGAAGCTGAACGAAGACTTCGGTGCAGGCTCGCTGACGGCACTGCCGGTTATCGAAACGCAGGGTGGTGACGTTTCGGCGTTTATTCCGACCAACGTGATCTCGATCACCGACGGTCAGATCTTCCTGGAAACCGAACTGTTCTACCAAGGTATCCGTCCTGCTGTGAACACCGGTCTGTCGGTTTCGCGTGTGGGCTCCTCGGCTCAAACCGATGCGATGAAATCGGTTGCTGGTCCTGTTAAGCTGGAACTGGCTCAGTACCGCGAAATGGCTGCGTTTGCGCAGTTCGGTTCGGACCTCGACGCCGCAACTCAGCAGCTGCTGAACCGTGGTGCGCGTCTGACAGAGCTGATGAAACAGCCGCAGTACTCGCCGCTGACCAACGCCGAAATCGTCTGCGTCATCTTCGCAGGCACCAACGGCTACCTCGACAAGATCGACGTATCTGACGTTGGCCGCTATGAGGCTGGCCTGCTGGCGCATCTGCGCGGCAAGCACGCTGACCTGCTGAAGTGGATTACCGACGAAGATCCGAAGATCAAAGGTGACGCAGCAGACAAACTCAAGGCAGCGATCGACGAATACGCCGCGACCTTCGCTTGATAGGGGGTTCCGATGCCTAGTCTGAAGGACCTTAAAAACAGGATCGAGTCGGTCAAATCGACCCGCAAGATCACCAAGGCCATGCAGATGGTCGCGGCTGCAAAACTGCGCCGCGCCCAGGAATCTGCCGAAGCCTCGCGCCCTTATGCCGAACGGTTCAATGCCGTGATGGCGGGGCTGGCGGCGTCGGTCGGGGGCAGCGACAGCGCTCCCAAGTTGCTCCGTGGTACGGGCAGCGATGATGTCCATCTGCTGGTTGTGATGACAGCTGAACGCGGCCTGTGTGGCGGCTTCAACGCGAACATCGCCAAGCTTGCCCGCGCCAAAGCGGACGAGCTGCGCGGCAAAGGCAAGACGGTCAAGGTTTTGACCGTCGGCAAGAAAGGCCGCGATGCGCTCAAGCGTGATTTTGGCGATCTGTTCGTTGGGCATATCGACCTGAGTGAGGTCAAGCGCATTGGCTACAACAACGCGCAAGACATTGCCAAGGACGTCCTGTCACGTTTCGACGGGGGTGAGTTCGACGTTGCCACGATCTTCTACTCGAAGTTCGTCAACGTTGTGACCCAGATCCCGACGGCACAGCAGGTCATCCCCGCCTCGTTCGAGGAAACCGAGGATGACGACAGCGGTGCCGTGTTCGATTACGAGCCCAGCGAAGAGGCCATTCTGGCCGACCTGCTGCCCAAGGGGGTCGCGACCGCGATCTTCTCGGCTCTGCTCGAAAACGGAGCGTCTGAACAGGGAGCACGGATGTCCGCGATGGACAACGCGACACGCAACGCGGGTGAAATGATCGACAAGCTGACGATCCAGTTCAACCGCTCGCGTCAGGCCGTGATCACCAACGAGCTGATTGAAATTATTTCCGGCGCCGAAGCGCTGTAGAGACATACCGGAGACGAAACATGGCGAATGCAAAAGGCAAAGTCACACAGATCATCGGGGCCGTCGTCGACGTGCACTTTGAAGATCAGCTGCCTGAAATTCTGAACGCGCTGGAAACCACCAACAACGGCAAGCGCCTGGTGTTGGAAGTTGCTCAGCACCTGGGTGAAAACACCGTCCGCACCATCGCAATGGACGCGACCGAAGGTCTGGTCCGTGGCGAAGCCGTCACCGACACCGGCGCACCGATCTCGGTTCCGGTTGGTAACGCCACCTTGGGCCGCATCCTGAACGTGGTTGGTGAGCCGATCGACGAAAAAGGCCCGGTTGAAGCAACCGAGGCTCGAGCGATCCACCAGCCCGCGCCGACATTCGACGAACAGTCGACCGAGTCGGAAGTTCTGGTAACCGGCATCAAGGTTGTTGACCTGCTGGCCCCCTACGCCAAAGGCGGTAAGATCGGCCTGTTCGGCGGTGCCGGCGTTGGTAAAACCGTTCTGATCATGGAACTGATCAACAACATCGCAAAAGTGCACTCGGGCTTCTCGGTGTTCGCAGGTGTTGGCGAACGGACCCGTGAAGGGAACGACCTGTATCACGAGATGATCGAATCGAACGTTATTAAGCCGGACAACCTGTCAGAATCGCAGGTTGCCCTGGTTTACGGTCAGATGAACGAACCTCCGGGAGCACGTGCACGTGTTGCTCTGACCGGTCTGACTCTGGCCGAGCAGTTCCGCGACCAATCCGGTACCGACGTTCTGTTCTTCGTCGACAACATCTTCCGCTTTACACAGGCGGGTTCCGAGGTGTCGGCTCTGCTGGGTCGTATTCCTTCGGCGGTGGGTTACCAGCCGACACTGGCTACCGACATGGGCGCCCTGCAGGAACGTATCACCTCGACCAAGTCGGGCTCGATCACATCGGTTCAGGCGATCTACGTGCCTGCGGACGACCTTACCGACCCTGCGCCGGCAACCTCATTTGCTCACTTGGACGCGACCACTGTTCTTAACCGTGCGATCTCGGAAAAGGGTATCTACCCGGCGGTTGACCCGCTCGACTCGACCTCGCGTCTGCTCGATCCGGCCATCGTTGGTGAAGAGCACTACAAAGTTGCGACCGACGTTCAGCAGATCCTCCAGCGCTACAAGTCGCTGCAGGACATCATCGCCATCCTCGGCATGGACGAACTGTCGGAAGAGGACAAACTGACCGTGGCCCGTGCCCGTAAGATCGAGCGCTTCCTGTCGCAGCCGTTCGACGTGGCCGAAGTCTTCACCGGTTCGCCCGGCGTTCAGGTTCCTCTGGATGTGACCATCGCGTCGTTCAAAGCGGTTGTCGCTGGCGAATACGATCACCTGCCCGAAGCGGCCTTCCTGATGGTTGGCGGCATCGAAGAAGTGATCGCCAAAGCGGAGAAGATGGCCGCAGAAGCCGCCTAAGGAGTATCCTTGATGGCAAACACGATGCAATTCGACCTCGTCAGCCCCGAGCGGAGCCTTGCTTCGCTTGAGGCGACGGCGGTCCAGATTCCCGGCGCGGACGGGGACATGACGGCGATGCCCGATCATGCCCCTACAATCACCACGCTGCGCCCGGGCATCCTGAAGGTCGAGGCACCTGCAGGAGCCAGCGAATACCTGGTCACCGGCGGGTTTGCCCAGATCAACGGCGATGGCCTTTCTGTTCTGGCAGAAAAAGCCATTCCGGTCGCGGAAGTGACCCGGTCGCATATGGATGACCTGATCGCGGAAGCCCGTGCCTCGCATGAGGCCGCGAAAGCGGGTGACGATCAATCCATAGTCGACGATGCAGCTAAGTTGCTGGCTGATATGGAAGCCCTTGGAACGCATATGAGCTTATAAAGGTTCATCTCAACCCATTCGAAACGGCCCTGCTTTGCGGGGCCGTTTTTTTGTCGTGATTTCGTCAAAGGTGCAGGGTAAGGTGCCGGAATTGAAAGAAAAGACGACACGATGAAGAAATTTCTGTCCCATCCCATCGGTATTGATCAGGGCGAATCCGTTTTGTTTTCCGATTTCGCTGACGGTGGAGATATGTGGACCGGGCAAGGCGCGCGCGAACGCCGAACCGCCATTCGGTTCAAAGAGGCGTTTCGATCAGTGCCATTTGTGCAGATCGGTGTGGCGCTTTGGGATGTGGATACGTCATCTGCGCTGCGAGCTGAAGTGCAGGCAGAAGATATTACCCCCGAGGGATTTAATGCTGTGTTTCGGACTTGGTCTGATACGCGAATTGCTAGAATTCGGGTATCCTGGACAGCGATCGGCGAGGTAGCGCACGAGGATGATTGGAATATCTCCTGAGTCCGTATTGCACGTAAGAGGAGATTGCACCTTTTTGACAGCCGTACCATAACGGAAAAAGCGCCTGCGACGCGCGATGGATACGGAGGACCTTGTCGGTGTTTTCACGCGAGCACATTGAATACAAAGCTTTGAATCTGCCTGATCGTATGGACATGTCGGATGACGAGATGTTGAGTGAGGCGCTGGCATTTTATGACAAGATGAAGCGTCGCCATACCGTACGGGACTATTCGGACCGCCCTGTGTCACGCGCAGTCATCGAAGAGTGTATTCGCGCCGCAGGAACCGCTCCATCAGGGGCTAATCATCAGCCTTGGCACTTCGTCGCAATTTCAAATCCCGAGATGAAGCGCCGAATTCGCGAGGAAGCGGAAGAAGAGGAACGCAAGTTCTATGATGGCGGTGCCGGGGATGAATGGCTGAAAGCGCTGGAACCGATTGGAACAAATGACCAGAAGCCGCACCTTGAAGATGCGCCGTGGTTAATTGTGATATTCGCTCAGAGATGGGGCCATTTCGATGATGGGGTGCGGTTCAAGAATTACTATGTGCCCGAGAGTACAGGTATTGCGACGGGCTTCCTGCTAACGGCATTGCATCACGCTGGGTTGGTCTCCCTGACCCATACACCCAACCCTATGAAATTCCTTAATAAACTATTGGATCGCCCTGATCACGAAAAACCGATCATGATCGTTGCGGTTGGTCATCCGAGTGAAGTGGCGAAGGTGCCGAAAGTAGCAAAGATGAAAAAGCCGTTGGATGAAATCATGACGGTCGCCGAGTAGTAGGCCGTCATGATCTCAAATGGCAGAAGCTGTGGTCAGCAGTTTTGCTGATTAGTCCATGTGATAGAGCGACTCGTAAATCGGAGTCAGCGTCTTATCCTCGAACAGGGATGACACACTGGTGCCGTTCCAGATATTCAGGATTGCCTGCGTGAAGATCGGAGCCGTAGGTACGATGCGGATATTTGCGGCCTTTTCGATCTCGGCTGTTGGTTGGATTGTGTCCGAAAGCACCAAAGATTTCATGACCGAATTGGTTACACGTTCAACTGCAGGTCCGCTCATGACGCCATGCGTGATATAGGAATGCACCTCTTTGGCGCCATTATCTATCAGCACCTGGGCAGCTTTACATAGTGTACCAGCTGTATCGCAGATGTCGTCCACGATCAGGCAGATCTTGTCTTTGACGTCGCCGATCACTGTCATCTCAGCAATTTCACCGGCTTTTTCGCGGCGCTTGTCAACGATCGACAACGGAGCGTTGATACGTTTGGCCAATTCGCGCGCGCGCGCAACACCGCCAACATCCGGCGAGACAACCATCAGATCGTCCATCTGATCTTTGAATTGCTTCTTCACATCCAGGGCAAAAATCGGTGAGGCATAGAGGTTGTCCACCGGCATGTCGAAAAAACCCTGAATCTGGGCGGCGTGCAGATCCATCGTAAGGATACGCTCGATCCCTGCGCCAGTCAGCATGTTAGCCACCAGCTTGGCGCTTATCGGTGTGCGAGCTTTAGTGCGGCGGTCCTGTCGGGCATAGCCGAAATAGGGGATCACAGCAGTGATGCGGGCCGCAGACGAACGGCGCAGGGCATCGGCAATGATCAGCAACTCCATCAGGTTGTCATTGGCCGGGTTCGAGGTCGGCTGTATGATGAACATATCTTCGCCGCGCACGTTCTCGAACACCTCGACGAAAATCTCGCCGTCGTTGAACCGTTCGACCCGCGCATCGACCAGCCCCTGGTCAACGCCGCGATGCAGGCTCATGCGGCGGGCAATGGTTTCGGCAAGCGGAAGATTGGCGTTCCCAGCGATAAGCTTGGGTTCGTGAAGTGTCGGCATCGGCTGATTTTCCCCGGGCAGCAGTGGCAATGTGACAGATTCGTGATGTTGACACCGCTTAGCATGGGTCTACCGTCGCGCAAAGATAACGCAGCGGAGAAAGTGAACATGGCCCAGATTGACTACTTTTTTGCGACACTCTCGCCCTATTCCTACCTGGCGGGGATGCGACTTGAAGAGATTGCAGCCAAGCATGGTGCGACGATCAATTATAAACCGCTGGATATCATTGCTCTGTTCGGCCGAACCGGGGGAGTGCCTCCAAAAGATCGACATATCTCACGTATCGAATACCGCGCGCAGGAACTGGTCCGCCAAGCGCGTAATCTGAGCATGCCGCTGAACCTGCAACCCGCGCACTGGCCTACGAATATGGCGCCTTCCTCATATGCCGTGATTGCGGCCATTCAGGATGGATCAGGGGATGTCGGAAAGCTGTGCCATTCTTTCCTGCGAGCGTGCTGGGCAGAAGAAAAGGACATCGCCGACGATGGCGTTATCCGCGATTGCCTAGAGCAGGCCGGGTTTAATCCAAGTCTTGCCGATAGCGGTCTTCTGGTAGGTGCGGAAACCTATGCCGCCAATCTTGAAGAGGCCGTGGATCGTGGTGTATTCGGCGCGCCGTTCTATATCACACCGGACGGTCAAAGATTCTGGGGTCAAGACCGTCTTGACGACCTAGACCGTCATCTCGCTGAGATGAAATAGCCGGGCAGGCGCGCCCGACTAAAGAAGGCTTAGAAACTGGTCGATCTGTTCGGTTCCGATGGACCAGTCGCAAACCAGGCGGCAGGCCAGCCTCTCGTCATCGTCTTCGCCCGCCAGCGTATCGCCCCACAGGTGATAGACAGCGCCTGCCTCGTGCAGGCGCTTGTGCTGGTTGCGGGGGAAACTGGCGAATACCATGTTGGCTTGGGGTTCATGCAGGAACTCTGCGCCGAGTGCACGCAACCCGTCCGCCAGGCGCGCGCAGTTGGCATTGGCCTTGCGGGCAGATTTCAACCACAGGTCATCCTTTAGGTAGGCGGCCATTTGGGCCGACAGGTAACGGTGCTTGGAAAACAGGTGCGCACCGCGCTTACGTCGCAGCTCGAATTCCCATGCTTTGCTTTCGTCGAAGAAGATCACGGCCTCGACACCCATCAGCCCGTTTTTGGTGCCGCCAAAACTGACCGCATCAACACCGGCTTTCCATGTCATCTCAGCGGGTGAGCAATTTAGGGCAACCAGAGCGTTGGTGAAACGAGCGCCATCCAAATGCACTGGCAATCCAAAAGATTTGGCAACACCACATAGGGCTTGTAGTTCGGCCAGCGAGTAAACCGAGCCGCGCTCGGTCACCTGAGTGATAGAGACAGGCCCGCGTTGAGGACCATGTACGCCGCGGGTTTCTTCCCCCTCAATGGACTTGGTCAACGCTTCGGGGGTCATTTTGTCGCCACCCGGCACCAGTGTTAGCTTTGCGCCGGTGTAGAATTCGGGCGCGTTGCACTCATCCTCATGAATATGAGCGACGGGTGAGCAGAATACGGTTTCCCACGGCTTGCTCAGCGTCGCCAACGCCAGCGAGTTTGCGGCTGTTCCCGTGGCCACCAGATAGACGGCCGCGCCGGGCGCCTCAAAGATCCCGCGGATTTGATCACGGACTTCGTTCATCAAAGTGTCCGCGCCGTAAGCCATCTGATAGTCCTGATTGGCCTCGGCCAACGCGGTCAGAACTTCGGGATGAACAGGCCCGGAATTGTCAGAGGCAAAATGCATCAGCTCGGCTCCTCGATGATGTAGTCTTCCCATTCTTCCATGGGTGTTTCGAATTCAGATACGGTTCGCCCCTGCATGGAAACTCCGGCGGTATGAACGCTGTCTGGCGTACCTGATACCAAAGGATGCCAGTCGTAAAGTGGTTTGCCTTCCCACAGCAGTCGGTAGGCGCAGGTCTGGGGCAACCAATAGGCATGACTGTCGATGTTATCGGGTGTCATGACGATGCATTCGGGTACGAACTGGTGCCGGATGTCATATTGCGTGCACCGGCAGGTTTCGTCATCCAAAAGACGGCAGGCAACACATGTCAGGGCGACCTCGCCAGTATCTTCGTCTTCCAGTTTGTTCAGGCAGCATTTGCCGCAGCCATCGCACAGGGCCTCCCACTCACGCTGGTTCATCTTGCGTAGTGGCTTGCGTTCCCAGAACCGAGGCGCGAGGCCAGCTCGATCGATTGGATCCGTGGTCATGTACTAGCCAGTATCTCTCGGGCGCGCGCGCAATCGGCATCCATTTGCGAGATCAACCCGTCAAGGCCGTCGAATGTCATTTCGGGCCGCAGATAGTCGACCAGACCAACGGACAGCGTCGCGCCGTAAAGATCGCCTGAGAAATCGAACAGGAATGTTTCGATGTTGGGAACCTCACCTTGGAACATTGGCCGGGTCCCGACCGATGCCGCCCCGTGATAGCTGCCCTGATGTGGGCCATCCAGGACGTCGACCAGAACTGCATAAACACCGAATCTCGGAGGGTGCAGCCCTTCGATCGACATATTGGCCGTCGGGTATCCCAAGTCGCGTCCACGTTGCTCGCCTCCAACGACCTCGCCCTCGATCCGATGCCAGTGACCCAGCATTGTTGCCGCATCACGCGGACGTCCCTCTGACAGAGCCATACGGATCGCAGTGGATGAGACCACATTCTCGGTTCGCTCCAACAGGGGCGCGATGGTTACACCGAACCCCATCTCTTCGCCGAAGCGAACCAGGTCCTGAGGGTTGCCGCTGCGTCCTTTGCCGAAACAAAAGTCAGCGCCCACGACAACATGAGACAGCCCCAGACCATCACATATGACGTTTCTGGCGAAAGCTTCAGGGGTCATTCCCGCCAGCGCCGAATTGAAGGGAAGTTCATAAAGCTTCTGCACGCCGAGCTTTTCCAGCCGGTGCGCGCGCGCATTGCCGCGCATCAGACGAAAGGGCGGAGCCTCTGGGGCAAAATACTCTCGTGGATGCGGCTCGAAGGTCATGACTCCCAGCGGTGCGTTCAATTCAGCATTGCGCGCAAGTTCAATGACGGATTGATGCCCTAAATGGACGCCGTCAAAGTTTCCAATGGCGACGCTGGCACCACGATCTTCTGGCTCGACAAACTGGAAGTCACGAATGATCTGCATGAGGATTGCCTAGCGGGACTGACCGTCAGGTTCAAGCGGCAGATCGGCTAAGCTGCGTGATCAGTCGAACTTGCGGCTTGGTGCCAGCACCATGGCCTCACCCACCAGCACTTTCTTACCGTCGACAGCGCAGTGACAATCCAGCTTAACCCGACGTTTGGAGAAATCGATATCGATCACCTTGACCTCGGCATAAACCATGTCCCCCGGACGCACCGGCGCCAGAAATTTGAGCGATTGACCCATGTATACGGTCCCATGTCCGGGCAGCTGCTCTCCTATCACGGCAGAGATCAGACCAGCGGTCAGCATGCCATGTGCTATACGCCCTTCGAAAATCGTATCGCGGGCATAATCATCATCCAGATGAACTGGGTTACGGTCTGTCGACACCTGGGCAAACATCTCGATGTCTTCATCTGTCACCACTTTGCGCAGATGCCGTGACATGCCCATTTCGATGTCTTCGATACAAATCGTTCCGCGTGGAAGGTTGTCCAACATGCTGCCCTCATCCGAGATCGAAAGAGCAACAAAAGACCATCATTTGCCGCTCGTCGGCAACTTTATTACTTCGCAGTTGCAGAAAATCAAGTCTTTTTTGCTATCTCAAGCGGCCAATCGAGAAAGTTGGGTTGATCTGTTCTTTTTCGTTATGGACCCGCAATGCATCCTCATCCGGGTGATGTGAGGTTTTGGTTTCAGCAGCGGCCAGTCCCCCGGTGATGAACAAGGTGTCAATGCCTTCACCCATGCCCCCCGCGATGTCAGTCTGCGGCCCGTCACCAATCGCCAGTATCTCGGAATCCGAGGCGTCGACTCCGATTGCTTGCAGCCTTCGTCGTGCCAGATCATAGATCGGCGGGTGCGGCTTGCCGAAATACAGGCTTTCACCTCCCATCTCACTGTATAGCCGGGCTAAAGCTCCTGCGCACCACTCGCGTGTTTCGCCTCGGTCCACGACGATATCGGGGTTGGCGCAAAGCAGTTTCAATCCTTTCTGCTTGGCATATAGAAAGTCGGGCCGGTTGACATCCGGGTCTGCCATCGGGTCGAACGGGCCGCAGCACACAATGCCTTCAGCTTCGTCCAGCGCCACGCGCTCGATATGGATAGGATGATCCAGCAGTTTCAGAGGTTCAAAAAATCCCGCGTCACGTTTCCATTCGCCCATGAAATAGACTTTATGACCAACCGTCCCGCGATACATCGCAGAACGTGCCGAATCGCCACTGGTCGCGATGGTGTCATAGGCGTCCGCAGGTACGTTGAATTGCGTTAGCTGCACTGCAACACCGGCTCGGGGCTTGGGAGAGTTGGTCACCAGAACCACAGTGCCGCCTTTTTGCCGATAAGCTTGCAGGGCAGCCACGGCCTCGGGGTAGGCGGTGATCCCGTTGTGAACGCACCCCCACAAATCAACGAACAGCGCTTTGTACCTGTCGGAGATTTCCGCAAGTGAAGAAACGATTTGGGTCATGGCGCGCCTCGTGGAACAGGGAATGCAAGATACCAAGCCTATGGCAGAGCCCGGCCAGATTTGCCAGAGGTCCCGCTTTGGGCGTGCTTAAGGGAATAGGATTCCCTTGTTCATCTGGCCACAAGTATCCCGGAGCGCGAGGCAGAGCCTCGCAATAAGAAAGGCGCCCGGTTCGGGCGCCTTTGATGATCTAAACTCAGACCTTGAGGTTTGGAATGATCTGCTTTTTCCGGCTCATGATGCCTGGCAGGACAACCGCGTCGCCGTCTACGGTAGCGCCAAAGCTTTTCTCGGCGACGCCTTTGACCAGATCGTTTGGAACCAGCAGGGTCGCCTCTTCGTTCAGAATGTCGACCACGAACAGCAACACCTGATCAACGCCGTCTTCTTTGGCCACATCGGTCATCGCGCTTACGATGCTGTCCTTGCGATCCAGCACGACGCCGGGTGCTGTAGTTTCCAGAACCGAAACCCGGAACTTGGTGCCGCCGACTTCGTATTCCTTGCTGTCCATGCGGATCAGTTCGGCGTCCGAGAATGACGAGACATCCGATTTCGCTGCAAACATGTCGGCGGCGTAGGCCGCGACATCCAGACCAAGCTCAGCCGCCAATTTCTCGGCCACGGCACGATCATGGGCGGTGGTGGTGGGTGAGCGGAACTCCAGCGTGTCCGACAGGATGCAGGTCAGCGCTGCACCTTTGATGGCGTCAGGCATCTTGGCGGCATCGTCACCCATCAGGTCGACCATGATGGTTGCCGTGCAGGCCAGTGGGCGCACGGTGATATCGATCGGGCCTTTGGTTTCAAGTCCGCCAACCAGCTTGTGGTGGTCGATGATCGCGCGGATGTCGGCGCTGTTGATGCTGGCGGGCAGCTCGGCCGGGTTGTTGGTGTCGACGATGACAACGGGCGCATCTTCAGCCACGTCTTCGATGATCTGCGGCTTGGGCAGGTCCCAGCGTTCCAGCATGAACGCCGCTTCGGTGTTGGGTTCACCCAGCAATGCAGGCTGGGCCTGCTCACCCTTCACTTCGTTCAGATACCAGGACCACAGGATCGGAGAGCCGGTGGAATCGGTGTCGGGAGATTTATGGCCAAAAACTAGCGTTGTCATGTCGCGTGTCCTGAGGAATGTGGATTTGCGCGCCTTATAGGGTGGTCAATCCCGGATGTCACCCGGAAGGAAAGGTGCTGCGACCCTTGGTCTGATTTCCTAGAATTCAGCGCGCTCCAAGGTGAATCCCGCCTGTTGCAACTGGTTTAGCAAGCCGTAGTCATTGCTTAGATGTCCGGCCCCGACAGCGATGACTGCGGTCTGATCCTTCAGGCTCAAAATTATTTCCATCCAATTTGCGTTGCGCTGTATCAGAAGCTGATCCTCAAAACTCTGCCATTCGGCGTCAAACTCCTCGGGTGTCAGTCCTGATGCTTCAAGCCCCTGTATCTTGGCCAATTCCATGATTGCGGCGTGCTGTTCCTCGATATACGCATTCGCCATGGTGATCATTTGATCGTCACCCGCCTCCAGTGCGCCTGACATCCGGGTCAGCGAGGCAACCTGATCTTCCAACGAATGACTGTCGAACATGACAATCAAGTCCTCGATGCGTTCGAGCGAATACTGAGGAATTTGATGTTCATCGGCCAATTCGGTCAAGCGCGTATCCATGCCCCGATCGAAATCGGGGGTATTCATCAGGCAAGGCGGAATGCCAAGCATCATGCTTAGGAACCAAGGGCGCATCTTCGCAGCCATCCAACTGGGGATCCCGCGATCAGCCAGCGTTTGTGATAACGCGGCCCAATCTTCTTCTGACATCAGATCGATCAAAGTCGGCCCAGATGTGATCAATACCGGGCTGAGGTCCTCGGCCAGGTCTTTCTCGAAAGCCTCCATCTCTGTCTTTGTAACTTCAAAGTAGAACGCGTCGACCTGGCTCAGGATTGGCGCCAATCTATCAACCACTGGCCCCATTCGCGCATCGTTGGTGTGCAGAGTGCCGATCAAATGCAGCACAGTGTCGTCCTTCGTGGCGATCCAGTGATTGCCTTCCGGAAATGGAATAGCGCGAAGCGTCTCGTCCAGCTCAGCCTGAGCTTCGGTCGACAGATCAAGCCTCAGATCTCGCCCCTCACATGCTGCTTGCGCGGTGATTGGAAATAATAGGCAAAGACAAATGCTGAGCAGACGCATGGGATTCCTTCCGCAGCTTGCGACGATGCCCAATTCATACCCTTGCCTTCTTACGGCCTGCAACGTGGTTTGTTATCAAGCAGCGGCTGGCAATCTGCGCGAAACCGCATAGCATGGCCTTATGAAGCTTGAGCAAGATCTCTATCCTCCAATCAAAGCGTTGTTGGAACGACAGGGCTATACCGTGAAAGGAGAGGTCGGCGCTGCCGATATCGTGGCCGTACGCGATGGCGAAGACTTGGTGATCGTTGAACTCAAACTGCGCTTTAACCTTGCGCTGTTTCATCAGGCCATCACGCGCCTGAAAGTGACCGATCAAGTCTACATCGGGGTCTGTAAGCCCAAAGGGCGAATGGCGCGACGGGCATTGAAGGACAATCTGGCGATGTGTCGCCGTTTGGGCCTGGGCCTGATCACCGTGCGCCCGGATGGTACGGTTGAGGTTCAATGCGACCCTGGCCCATATACGCCACGCAAAGACAAGGTGAAAGCCAAGCGATTGCTGCGGGAATTTGAACGGCTACAGGGTGATCCGAATGCAGGCGGTGCCACGCGCCATGGTATTGTGACGGCCTATCGGCAAGATGCGCTTAAATGCGCGGCACATCTGGCTGAACATGGCGCGGTCAAAGGGGCAACGGTGGCAAAGGCGACGGGGGTCCAAACAGCCACGCGCCTGATGTATGACAACCACTACGGCTGGTTCGAGAAGGTGGAGAAAGGCGTATATGCCCTATCTGCCTCGGGGGTCGAAGGATTGAAACATTGGGCATATAGCTGGGAAGAAGCGGAATAGCCGACTTGCCGCGTGCTGAAGGTGATCAGTCAATCCGTGCGCTAATCTCGGCGATCATCACTTGGCCAATGTCCGAGAGCACCGCGTTGCGTTCAGGAAATGACGCATCGCTTTCAGTCAGATAGATGGCTGCCATATATGTTCGTGGTTCAGGTGTCTGCAAAAAGGCGATGATCGCGCGGCTGCCGTAACCTCCTGCTCCGGTTTTGTCCCCAATTATCCAACTTTTCGGCAGGTGCGCGCGGATAAGCCCGTCGGCCACCTGATCATCAATCATCCATTGCTTAAGTTGCGCGGTTGAGGCGGGTGAAAGCACCTCGCCGAATAACAGCCGTTCCAATGTCTCCAGTATTGCCCGTGGTGTCGTTGTATCGCGCGGGTCGCCAGGGGTGGCTTCGTTCAGGGCAGTCTCCCAACGATCCAGGCGTGTAGTGCCGTCGCCCGTTGCCCGGAGGAACTCGGTCAGCCCGGCTGGCCCGCCCAGTTGTTTTAACAAGAGGTTGGCCGCTGCGTTGTCGCTAATTGTCATGGTTGCCTGACATAACGCACCAATTGTCATTCCCGTCTCAACGTGTTCGCTCGTAGCAGGTGAGTAATCCACAAGGTCTGATGTCTGAATTGCCACATTTTCTGACAGGTCTACTGCACCAGAATCCACACCTGCCAAAATCGCGCCGCACAAGAGTGGCTTGAATGTACTGGACATCGGGAACAGCTCATCGGCCCGATGCGAGACTTCCCAAGCAGCGTCAGTTTCATATAGAAGGACGCCAATTCGCGCGTCCAAGCGGTGCTCCCATAATCGGGTGTTTTGGATAAGGGTTTGGGCCTGCGCCGTAGCGGCGAAACAGATGATCAGAGCAAGTGGAAGCACATTCGCGGCGGCAAGGAACTGGCATCTAGGCATCAAAGTTTCCGCCTCAATCAAGGGTGCGACCAGATTAGTCTGCCGGGGTTTTGAGTAAACCAATTACTCTGGATTCTTTAAGCTGCAAAAAATATTCATGCAGCTTGTTGACTCACTTTCGGTTACTCCCTAGCTATGCGTCGTTATCACTCATGAGACCCGAGTGCTAACGCCCCGCCAGTCGGCGAGGGGAGGATAAACAAACTTTGAGCCCAAGGAGCTGCAAAGATGGCATTGAAACCGCTTCACGACCGTGTGCTGGTTCGTCGCGTAGAAAGCGAAGAGAAAACCGCTGGTGGTCTGATTATTCCCGATAGCGCAAAAGAAAAGCCCAGCGAAGGCGAAGTCGTCGCAACCGGCGAAGGCGCGCGCAAGGACAGCGGCGAACTGATCGCGATGGCTGTAAAAGCTGGTGACAAGATCCTGTTCGGCAAATGGTCGGGCACCGAGGTTCAGGTCAACGGCGAAGAGCTGCTGATGATGAAAGAAAGCGACATCATGGGGATCATCGAGTAAGCCCAAGCGCTTTCTCTGATCTTCATCTCAATACATTTTCTCAAGGAGAGACAACATGTCTGCAAAGGACGTCAAATTTGACACCGATGCCCGTAACCGCATGCTGGCCGGTGTGAATGTTCTGGCCGATGCTGTTAAAGTGACCCTGGGCCCCAAAGGCCGCAACGTGGTTCTGGACAAATCCTTTGGCGCACCGCGCATCACCAAAGACGGTGTTTCGGTTGCCAAGGAAATCGAACTGGAAGACAAGTTCGAAAACATGGGCGCGCAGATGGTGAAAGAAGTCGCCAGCCGCACCAATGACGAAGCCGGCGACGGCACCACCACTGCAACCGTTCTGGCGCAGGCAATCGTTCGCGAAGGTCTGAAGCAGGTTGCTGCTGGCCTGAACCCGATGGACCTGAAGCGCGGCATCGACCTGGCAACTGCCAAAGTTGTTGAAGGCATCAAAGACGCTTCGCGTGAAGTTAAAGACAGCGCTGAAGTTGCTCAGGTTGGCACCATCTCGGCCAACGGCGAAGCCGAGATTGGCCAGCAGATCGCAGACGCGATGCAGAAGGTTGGCAACGAAGGCGTTATCACCGTCGAGGAAAACAAAGGTCTGGAAACCGAGACCGATGTTGTCGAAGGTATGCAGTTCGACCGTGGCTACCTGTCGCCTTACTTCGTCACCAACGCAGACAAGATGATCGCAGAACTCGACGACTGCATGATCCTGCTGCACGAAAAGAAACTGTCCTCGCTGCAGCCGATGGTTCCGCTGCTCGAGCAGGTGATCCAGTCGCAGAAGCCTCTGCTGATCATCGCAGAAGACGTTGAAGGCGAAGCGCTGGCAACTCTCGTTGTCAACAAACTGCGCGGCGGCCTGAAAATTGCTGCTGTCAAAGCACCGGGCTTCGGCGATCGCCGCAAAGCCATGCTGCAGGACATCGCGATCCTGACCGGCGGTCAGGTCATCAGCGAAGATCTGGGCATGAAGCTCGAGTCCGTCACCATGGACATGCTGGGCACCGCCAAGAAAATCGAAATCACCAAAGACGAGACCACCATCGTCGACGGTGCTGGCGAGAAAGCCGAGATCGAAGCGCGTGTTGCTCAGATCCGCACTCAGATCGAAGAAACCTCGTCGGATTACGACCGTGAGAAGCTGCAAGAGCGCGTTGCCAAACTGGCAGGCGGTGTTGCCGTTATCCGCGTCGGCGGCATGACCGAAGTTGAAGTGAAAGAGCGTAAGGACCGTGTGGACGATGCTCTGAACGCAACACGCGCTGCCGTTCAGGAAGGCGTCGTTGTCGGCGGTGGTGTTGCTCTGGTTCAGGCTGGTAAAGCACTGGAAACTCTGGAAGGCGCAAACGCTGACCAGAACGCAGGCATCAACATCGTGCGCAAGGCTATTGAATCGCCGCTGCGTCAGATCGCCGAGAACGCAGGTGTCGACGGTGCGGTTGTTGCAGGCAAGGTTCGTGAATCTTCCGATGCAGCATTCGGCTTCAACGCTCAGACCGAAGAATATGGCGACATGTTCTCGTTCGGCGTCATCGACCCGGCTAAAGTTGTCCGTACCGCTCTGGAAGATGCGGCATCGGTTGCAGGCCTGCTGGTCACCACCGAAGCAATGGTTGCCGACAAGCCCGCCAAAGAAGGCGCCGCACCTGCCGGCGGCATGCCCGACATGGGCGGCATGGGCGGCATGATGTAAGCTGCTCAAGCCATAGCGCTTATCGACGGGGTCGCCTTTGGGCGGCCCCGTTTTAGTTTGCGCTGGTAAACACGGCGAGCCGCGTGCTGTGTTCGCGCAGAAAAGTGAGTGTGCAAACAGCGTTGAAACCTCTATGCCGTTGATATGCGCCTGTTTATTTTGACCTCACTGACCATGTGCGCCTTCGCGGCAAACTCGATCCTCAATCGGCTCGCGATTGATAGCGGTGCTAGTGATCCGGCGGGATTTGCGGTCTTTCGAGTATTGTCTGGTGCTTTGGTTTTGGCTGCACTGGTGGTTATGCGAGGCAGCACAATCCCAGTGTTTAGCCGCCGGCGCATAGCTGGGGCAGGGTCGCTATTACTCTACATGATCGGATTCTCCGTCGCCTATCTGACGCTCGATGCAGGGCTTGGCGCGTTGATCCTATTTGGAGTGGTGCAGATCACGATGTTCGCCATCGGGGCTTTGACTGGCTCGGTACCCATGATGCGGCAGCTACTCGGTGCCGGGGTTGCGCTGGGCGGTCTGGTATTTGTCCTTTGGCCTGCCGGGCCGGTGCAGGTCGATCCGTTGGGTGCGAGTATGATGACGGCTGCCGGGATTGGATGGGCTATCTATTCCATCTCTGGGCGATCAGAACCAGACGCGTTGTCGGGAACTGCTGCAAACTTCATTGTGGCTTTGCCATTTACGGCACTCGCCTTGTTCCTAATGGGCAGTGACTGGCATATGACGACGCTGGGCTATGTATTGGCGGCGTTATCCGGAGGCGTCACGTCCGGTCTGGGCTATGCACTGTGGTATCGCGTTGTGCCGCAGCTTTCGCCTGCTGTCGCCGCGATCGTACAACTCAGCGTTCCGGTCATCGCCATTGCCGCCGGTATCATTCTGCTATCAGAGGTTGCGAACCTACGGCTGTTGCTAGGAGCAAGTTTTGTGCTGGGCGGAATTGCGCTGGCAGTGACGCGGCGGCGCGGCGACTAGGGGTTTTCTCAACTTTGGTTAAGTCTTATTTGGCGGGTATGAAGTTTGTAGCAGCGATCTTTCTTACTATTGCTCCCGTGGCGGTACAGGCGAAATGCGTCGTGCTGCTCCACGGGCTTGCGCGTACCGAGGCTTCGTTTACCGTCATGGAGCAGCTTTTCCATGCCCATGACTATACGGTAATCAGGCCGGGTTACCCATCGACAGATTTGCCGATACCTGAGCTCGCCAACCAGACATTGCCCGATGCTTTAGAGGCCTGTGGTGACGACACGGTGAACGTCGTGGCCCATTCGATGGGAGGCATTCTGTTACGGTATTGGTTGCAGGATAATGAACCCGAGAAACTTGGGCGCGTCGTTATGCTTGGCCCCCCGAACCAAGGCAGCCAACTGGTAGATGAGCTTGGCGCTTGGGAGGTGTTCGGTTTTCTGAATGGACCCGCCGGTCTGGCATTGGGAACAGGCCCCGAGGGCATTCCGCGCCGCTTGCCGCCTGTCGACTTCGATCTGGGGGTGATTGCGGGAGAGAATTCTCTAAATCCGCTTTTTTCGTCCCTTATTGACGGGCCCGATGACGGCAAGGTCTCAATTGAGACAACAAAAGTTGAGGGTATGTCAGATCATATTGTCCTGCCGGTTACCCATACGTTCATGATGAATAACCCACGCGTCATGGCGCAGACACTGCATTTCATCGAATTCGGACAGTTTGATCCCCAGATCACTTGGCTTGATGGGGTGATGGATATAATCGATCAGATCTGTCTGGGCGAAGACTGCTCGGAACCCGAATCGGAGCGCACTCAATGAGCTCATTGGAACTGACAATGACCGGCGCAGATGTTCTGCTGCCGGAGGATGGGCTTACGAGCGGTGAATTATCCATCGCAGACGGTCTTGTACAGTCGGGCAGGGCAGGGAGGCAGATTGATTTGTCGGGCTATTTTGTTCTGCCCGGGATCATAGATCTGCATGGCGACGGGTTCGAACGCCATATCGCACCGCGTCGTGGCGCGATGAAGCAGATGGCAGAGGGCATTTTATCGGTTGAGGCGGAATTGGCGGCAAACGGAATTACGACCGCTGTTCTGGCGCAGTTTCACAGCTGGGAAGGTGGCGTGCGCGGACCCGAATTTGCCGGGCAAGTCTTCGAGGCCATATCGGCGGTCGGTGATGATGTGGCGACAGATCTGATCCCACAGCTACGCTTTGAAACCCATATGCTGGACGAATATGAGGTGCTGCCAGAGCGCATTGAAAGCTGGCAGGTCCCCTACGTGGTCCTAAACGATCATCTGCCTCATGATCGGTTGGCGGAAGGGCGCAAACCACCGCGTCTGACGGGGCAGGCGTTGAAGGCGGGGCGTAATCCGGAAACCCATTTTGACATGCTGCTATCAATGCACGCACGCAGTACCGAGGTGCCAGCTGCATTGGATGGGCTTTGCGCTAAACTCACAGAACGAGGCATACGACTGGGCAGCCATGATGACTCCACTTCTCAGGATCGTACGGTCTGGCGCGATCGCGGTGTCATGATCTCGGAATTCCCCGAAACGCTTGAAGCCGCCGAAGCCGCCAGAGCGGGTGGTGATCACATCATCCTCGGTTCGCCAAACGTCGTTCGTGGCGGTTCGCATAAGGGAAATGCCAGTGCTTTGGACCTGATCGCAATGGGTCTGTGTGATGCGCTGGCATCGGATTACCACTACCCCAGCCCACGTCGTGCTGCGTTGATGCTGGTAAAATCCGGTTTGCTGGATCTCACAAATGCTTGGGCTTTGGTTTCTTCGGGTCCCGCGGAAGTTCTGGGCCTCAAGGATCGTGGAGCACTGCAACCCGGAAAACGCGCTGATCTTGTAATATTGGACGCAACTACCCAACGTGTTGCGGCCACTTTGTCAGGTGGGCGCGTCAGCTACATGTCCGGTGATATCGCTAGGCGGTTTCTAAGCTGATCCCAGCTTCATCTGGCCCAAAGTATCCCCGCCAGAGGCATCGCGCGTCAGCGCGATTACTTCTAACGCACGATACGATTGAAATGCCCCATCTTGCGGCCCACCTTGACCTCGGTCTTACCGTAGAGATGCAGCGCGATATCCCGCTCACGCGCAAGCTCGGGCACGCGGTCCATGTCGTGACCAATTAAGTTCTCCATCACAACGTCCGAGTGCCTTTGCCCGTCGCCCAATGGCCAACCTGTCACTGCTCGAATATGCTGCTCGAACTGATCTACGGCACAACCATTCTGCGTCCAATGACCCGAGTTGTGAACCCGAGGCGCGATTTCGTTCACGACTAAGCCTTCAGGCGTCACGAACAGTTCAACTCCCATCACGCCAACATAATCCAGCGCGTTCAGGATATTGGCCGCGAGTAATACAGCGTCTGTTCGTTGCGCCGGAGACAGGCGTGCTGGGATTGTGGTCGTATGCAGGATGCCATCACGATGCACGTTCTCGCCGGGATCGAAACAGGCGACCTGACCGTCGAGGCCACGCGCTGCGATAACCGACACTTCATGGCTGAATTCCACGAATCCTTCCAGAATGGACGGCGCACCTGCCATATCACCCAAAGCTGCCTCGGCGTCGTCGGGCGCACGCAAGCGGGCTTGCCCTTTGCCGTCATATCCAAAGCGGCGGGTTTTCAGGATCGCAGGGGTGCCGATTTCATCAATTGCAGCCTGCAGACTGTTCAGATCGGTGATGTCTGCAAAGGGCGCAGTTTTAAGGCCCAGACCTTGCAGAAAGGTCTTCTCGGTCAGCCGGTCCTGACTGACCCGTAACGCCTCACGGCCGGGGCGGATTGGGCGATGTGCTTCAAGCAGATCCAGCGCCTGAGTGGGGATGTTTTCGAATTCATAGGTGATGACGTCTACCGATTCCGCAAAGACCTTGAGAGCGTTCTCATCATCATACGCAGCGGTTGTGACACGATCCGCCACCTGTCCGGCGGGCGGGTTCGTACCTGGTTCAAAGATATGAGCCTTGAACCCCAGTCGTGCTGCGGCGACCGACAGCATACGGCCCAGCTGGCCACCGCCCAGTATTCCGATCGTCGCACCGGTCGGGAGCATATCTGCCATCGTTACGTCTCCAATCGTTTGCCAATCGCTGTAAGAGCGCTGCGCAAAGCATCATGCGCGCCCTCGGACTGCAAGGTATCTGTCATCTGAAGGCTTAGCGTGCCTTCGGTCGCAAGTGCGTCGCGCTCTGTAGCCAATTGACCCGCTTGCCCTTTCTGCGTGGCTTCAAGGAAGCCTGACATCAGTTGAGTGGTGTAGAACTCGGCACCATGTTCGTCGCCGGTTTGCTCGGCCAGCCAGCCTGCACCGGTTGCCATCAGATCCAGAAGGCCTGGCACCATGGCGCAGATTGCGAAATGGGCGTTCAATGCCGTTTCGTCAGCGACTTTTACCACGGGGTTTTCTGGCTCAAACAACTCGACCAACAAGCGATCATTGCCGTAGGCGGCGAGTGGGCATCCTCCGGTCTGCAAGAACCCTAGCGGGATGGTCTGCACGAAATCTGATGCTGGCGCGCATAATGTGGCAAGCTGGGTCTGAGGCACCGCAGCCATCACAGATACGATCTGCTGATCAGAGCGAAAGGTCAGCGGGCTCAGAACATCTTCTGCAATATGTGGGCGCAGGCAGAGGAAGACGATGTCTGAGCCATCAAGTACCTCCTGCGGAGTTCCGACTCCGACTCCAACCTCTGCCTTCAAGAGTTCGGAAACCTGCACGTTGCGCTCGGTGACGCAAATTTCATGACCTTTTGAAGCCATTAATCGTGCAATCGGCGCTGCGATGTGGCCGGTGCCGATGATGCCGATGCGGCTCATCCCTGCGGTTCCTCGGGAATCGAGGCCGAGAGCGCCTCGCGCCAGGCATCCAGTCGCTCTGCCAATGCTGCATCCTGCAACGCCAGAATGCCAGCGGCCATCAGCCCTGCATTGGCCCCGCCAGCCGATCCAATTGCCATGGTCGCAACTGGAAAGCCTTTGGGCATCTGCACGATGGAATAAAGCGAATCCACACCCGACAATGCGCGGGTCTGCACTGGCACGCCGATCACCGGAACGCGAGTTTTTGACGCCATCATGCCGGGCAAATGTGCTGCGCCGCCTGCACCTGCGATAATCACGTTTAAGCCGCGCGAAACAGCGGATTTGCCATAGTCCCAAAGACGGTCTGGCGTGCGATGAGCTGAGACGATGCGTGCCTCATATGCGATGCCCAATTCATCCAGTATGTCGGCGGCCTCTTTCATCGTGGGCCAGTCCGACTGGCTGCCCATGATGATCCCTACTTTCACATCGCTCATAGCTACTGTGCCCCTGCCTTCGGAAAGAGCGCGCACTATAGCCAAATCCACTTATGTGGCAATGCGGTACGCGCGTTTCAGGCGATGATATCGGGGGTCAATCGGTCTTCGATCAGACGAATAATGTCTTTCAGGCGCAGTTTCTGCTTTTTCAGTCGTTTGATCGTCAGCTGGTCCGAGGTTCCCTTGGCCTGCAGAGCTTCAATTGCCTCGTCCAGATCGCGGTGCTGGCGGCGAAAAACCTCCAACTCAACACGCAGGACTTCATCGGTTTTCATCGAAAGATCGGTGGGCGCATTCATTGGCGACTCAGTAGCTCATGTGGTGCTTTACGCACAAGATAGTGTGTCAGGCTTTATCCGGCCAGACCTTGTGGACATCCCTGTATCTTCCCATATTCTATTATACGCGGTTGCCAGAACGGGGCCGCACAAAACGTCGCTTTGACAAAGAAGGACGAAAATACGTGTCGAAACTTACCTTAGGCTCATACCCGCATCTTTTGGGGTTCGAGCAGTTGGAACGCCTTCTGGAACGGTCTGCAAAGGCTGGCAACGAAGGGTACCCGCCCTATAACATCGAGCAGACTTCGGATTTTTCCTATCGCATCACACTGGCCGTGGCTGGTTTCGCGGAAGAGGACTTGTCGATCACGATCGAGGATCGCCAACTGGTGATCCGGGGCCGTCAACGCGACGACAGTGAAGGGCGCATTTTCCTGCACCGCGGCATCGCGGCCCGTCAATTCCAGCGCATGTTTGTGCTGGCGGATGGTGTCGAGGTGGGCGAGGCGATCATGGAAAACGGTCTGCTGCATGTGGATCTGACCCGCGCCATGCCAGAAACCGTGGTTCAGACAATCAACATCAAGAAGGGGTAAGAGCAATGAATACACCGATTGAGATAAATACCGAAGGCAACCGGATCGTTTATGTGAAGGCGGTCGATGTGGCCGATTTGCCGCGCGACGTGCGCGAGCAGGCAGGCGACTTGGATCAGCTTTATGCGGTTCACGATTCCGATGGCCAGCAACTGGCTTTGGTGGCCGACCGCAAACTGGCCTTTGTGCTTGCACGGGAGCATGATCTTTCGCCCGTGGCCGTTCACTGAACCGGCTCCGCACTCTGCTGAAATGACGTGACATTTGCCTCGACTGCGGTGATCTTGCCGCAGTCGGCAAAGCAGGAGTGTGCATCATGAGCTGGTATGATTTTGACTGGGTGGACGCATTCAGTGATCGGGCCTTTGGCGGTAACGGCTGCGCAGTCGTGCATGGCGGGGCCGGCCTGACGGATGAGGTTTGCATGTCTTACGTGCGCGAAACCTCATTGGTTGAATGCACCTTCACAGGGCCATCAGATGTTGCCGACATCCGAGTCCGATATTTTCTTGCCAGCCGGGAAATCCCGTTTGCTGGGCATCCGACAATCGCAACCGTTGCGGCAATGCGTTCGCGTGACCTGTTCGAAGGCGATGCGCTGACGCTGGAAACCGGGGCAGGGATCGTATCGATCGATCTTAATGGCGATGAAATTGAGATGACGCAGGTCGCTCCGAAATTTGGTGATCAGGTGCCAGCCGAGTTGGTTGCTGCTGCTATCGGGTTGCCTGAGGCTGCAATTATCTCTCCACCTCAATTCGTTTCGACCGGGCTGCCGTTCTGCATCACGGTTTTGCGCGATCACGCAGCGCTGCGTGCGGCTAAGCTTGACGTGGACTCGCTTGGAAGAATTGCTGTAAGGGCTGGATTCTCGGGGTCCGACATGGCCGAGCCGTTTCTGGTCACGCTCGATGGAGCAACGTCGGAAGGCGATACATTTTCGCGCCTTTTGATGGCGCCGCCAAGCCCTCCCGAAGACCCGTTTACGGGCTCGGCGACCGGGGCGATGGCGGCCTATCTGTGGAAATATGATTTGATGAAGAAGGACTGTTTTATCGCTGAGCAGGGGCACGATATGGGGCGGCCCGGCCAGGCGCGCGTTACGAAGGTTGGGCCCTCCCAAGCCATGACTGGAATCAAAGTTGCCGGGCGCGGCCATGTGCTGATGCGTGGGCAGGTAGACCTGCCTGACGGGGTGTCATAGCGCATTGGGTCTGTCGCAGCTTACTGCTTCATCCAATCTGCCAGAATGACTGGTCGCGAAGCCGGATCAATCGAATGCCGTTCGCAGATCCTTTCCAGATATGACCCTCTCTGCGGCAGGCCTGCATTTTGACTTGCGAGCCATTTCTTTTGATGGCCGTAGATATGAACTGAATAGGTCCGCTCACCCTCGAACTCTGTCAGCGCGATGTTCGGTGCGTGCAGTTTCCAAAGCTCTTGCCGTTCAAGTGGATAAAACGCATCTGGCGGTTTTGCTTGGCGATCCTCACCCGTCTTGTTCATGAAATGAGTCAGCGCCTTGGGGCCGGAACATCCCCAGGGCAGCGCCTCGATCCCCCATGTTTCTCCGCGCATGGAACGATCGCTGTTCTTTCGGTGCAAGCGTGGTCCACGCCATGGTTGGGTTGGGTTTTCGGCCGCCACAAATTCCAACATCTGCGTCAGTGCCTGTGACTCACTCGGCAGCCGGAGAACCCCGTTGGGAAGTGATCCAGAGGAAGTGGAGCCAAAGACATAAGGGCCTTCGAACTCAAATGGCCTGACGCAGTACGCGTCCAGATCGACCCAGATAGAACTGGTTTTCCGCATCAGATGCAGCCGAAAGATGTCTGAGAAAACTGCGATCCGATGTCGGTAGTTATTCTCAAGATCGAACGGAGCAGGCCAGAGTATGTCATATGCAGGACGAATTACGGCACCGTCTGGTACACCATCGATCTGTTCGGCGGTGTAAAGAACGAATTCGTGACCGTTATCGAGGTAGGATTGGATGCAAAGCGCCTCGATCCAGGATAAATTCGAACCGTACCAGAAGCCGGCAATAGTTGGCAGAGGCTGCGCCATTCAGTGACCACACCCAATCATTCGATTGCTCAATCTATATTCGGTTTTCACCAGATCCGGCAACGTGGGGTGTTTCAGAGGAAGGTGGCAGCCTCCGAATGACGGAGGCTGCCGTTACTTTTACGAGGTGCTCAACCGGCAGCGATCAATCCCATGCTTTCCAGTTTCAGCAGAACCTGATGGGCGCAGTTGTCGACTTCGACATTCTCGGTTTCGACGCTTAGCTCGGGATTTTCGGGCACATCGTAAGGATCAGAAATCCCTGTGAATTCCTTGATTTTACCCTCACGCGCGAGCTTATAAAGGCCTTTACGATCGCGGCGCTCGCATTCCTCAATACTGGTGGCCACATGCACTTCGCAGAACGCACCGAATTGTTCGATCTCGTCGCGCACGGCGCGCCGGGTGGTGGCATAGGGTGCAATCGGCGCACAGATCGCGATACCGCCGTTTTTGGTGATCTCACTGGCCACATAGCCGATGCGGCGGATGTTCAGGTCGCGGTGGTCTTTTGAGAAGCCCAGCTCAGAGGACAGGTTCTTTCGCACGATATCCCCGTCAAGCAGGGTGACAGGACGGTCCCCGGTCTCCATCAGTTTGACCATCAAAGCGTTGGCAATTGTGGATTTGCCTGAGCCCGAGAAGCCCGTGAAGAACACTGTGAAACCCTGTTGAGATCGCGGCGGGAAACGATTGCGCAATTCTTGTACAACCTCGGGGAACGAAAACCATTCCGGAATCTCAAGCCCTTCGCGTAAACGGCGGCGCAGTTCCGTGCCCGAGATGTTCAGGATCGTGACGTTGTTCTTGTCCAGAATCTCGTCATTCGGCTCGTATTGGGCGCGTTCCTGCACGTAAACCATGTGTTTGAAGTCGACCATCTCGACGCCGATCTCGTCCTGATATTTTCGGAACAGGTCCTGCGCGTCGTAGGGGCCATAGAAATCTTCACCAGCCGAGTTTTTGCCCGGACCGGCGTGGTCACGACCAACGATGAAATGGGTGCAACCGTGGTTTGCGCGGATCAACCCGTGCCAGACTGCCTCACGCGGGCCAGCCATGCGCATCGCAAGGTTCAGTAGCGACATCGAGGTGGTTGAGGCTGGATATTTGTCCAGCACGGCTTCGTAGCAACGCACGCGGGTGAAATGATCCACGTCGCCCGGTTTGGTCATGCCAACCACGGGATGGATCAGCAAGTTGGCCTGTGCCTCTTTTGCGGCGCGGAACGTCAATTCCTGATGCGCGCGATGCAAGGGGTTGCGGGTCTGGAATGCTACGATCCGGCGCCAGCCCACTTTGCGGAAATAGGCGCGCAGCTCGTTCGGCGTGTCGCGGCGGGCTTTGAAATCATAATGCACGGGCTGCTGAATGCCAGTGACCGGGCCGCCCAGATAAACTTTGCCCGCTACATTATGCAGGTAATTCACAGCCGGATGCGCATCGTCATCGGCACCAAAGACCTTTTCCGCCTCACGCGTCTTGTCTGGTGTCCAGCGGTCGGTCACGGTCATGGTGCCGAGGATCACGCCTTCCTGATCGCGCAGGGCAATATCCTGGCCCAGCTCGATCGCGGCGGCAAAATCGTCATCCACATCCAAGGTGATCGGCATAGGCCACAGTGTCCCGTCGGCGAGGCGCATGTTTTCGACCACGTTGTCGTAATCGGCTTCGCTCAGGAAACCTTTGAGCGGGTTGAACCCGCCATTCATAAGCAGTTCCAAGTCGCAGATTTGACGGGGGCTTAAGTCCCAGCTGGTTAGGTCGGCTGCTTCGACCTTCAGTTTTTGTGCGGATTCGTAAGAAACGTATAATTCAGGGATCGGGGCCAGATTGCTTAACATCGTCATAGAAAATCTCTTATCGCAGTGTTGTTTGCTGTTGTTTCAGAAGTGCTGGTGAGGCATTTGCCCCGACCTCGGTGCGATGTCCATAGACCGGTAGAAACAAAGGAGGATATGCGCGGTTTTTTCCCGAAATGGAACGGTTTTCTGTTTTTTGTTTCAGGCTATTGAAAAAATCCCGCTGCTCAACGACATTAGGCGCATTCTCAGGCAATCTGTTCCAGGGGCGTGGTTTGCGATTCAAGGTCGGGTGCGTGTCTGACGGGCAGGGCGGGGACAGGTTCAGAGACACCCCGTAGGCTGAATTCGCGCAGATCGCGCGGATCACATTGCAACCCCGCCGCGTCCAGAACCTTGTCCGATACAAGAAGTTCGACCCCCAGCGCTTTGGTTTCGGCCTCTAGTCGGCTGGCAACATTTACCGCGTCTCCTATGATGGTGCGCGGCGCGTGTTTCGCGGCACCAATTTCGCCCAATACAAGGTCACCAAGATGCAGGCCCATGCCAATACGTACGGGCTGGCTGCCTTCTGCTTCAAGCTGTTGATTGAAACGCTCCAATGCCCGCCCGATCCCAGCCGCCGCCCTTAGACCGGCACTTGCTGAACTTGCGGCATTGGCTGTTTCGAACATCGCCAACAGACCATCGCCCATATATTTATCAACCACTCCGCCCTGCGCGGTGATCGCGGGAACGATTGCGTCGAAGAAACGATTCAACAGAAACACGATGTCATACGGCAATTGCCCAGTCGTGCGGGCGGTGAATCCGCGCATGTCCAGAAACAAAACTGCCAGTTGCCGCTCTTGCCCCTGACTGGCATGCGCACGATCGCGCGCACCGTCCGGGCGAAAAACGCGAAACACGGTGAGCGGGTCGGTCGGCCGCATCTGACAGGCAAGGCGGGTACCTTTGGGCGCGCTGACGGCTTTCAGACTGCGGGCTTCGACTTCGGTAGGCGGGTGCAGCTGATCGGCGCCTTCTTCAACCACAACACGACAGGTCGTGCAGCGCCCCTTGCCACCGCATAGCGCAGTATGGGGAATGCCGTTTGCGCGCGACATCTCCAAAAGGGTCATGCCTTTTTCTGAAACGACTTCGGGACCGTTGATATAGCGTACCCTCACCGAATGCCGCCGCCGCCAAAGCTTGCGCCCGAGATAGACCATTCCGGTCAGCGCCAGCGCGGCCCAGAATACCCACTGCGCATAATCTTTGACTGCAAACAGGGCCTGAAACTCGTCTTGCGAGGGCCAGTTATAGTGTTCGATATACTGTTCTCGCAGATCGGGGTCAGCAAAATCGGCCCAGATACGCCGCCCCTCGGTAAGAAGACCGGCGAAGGCAAAGCCCGGTACAAAGACGGCGATGCCGATCAGATATGGAACCAGCGCGCGCCACCATGTGGTCAGCCGCAGCCACATATGCAGCCCGATACACCCATGAATCCACACCAGCAGCAGCAATAGGCTTTGGAACCAGATCGCGGTGCTGGGCCACATCAGGATGATGATGTACCCCATTTCATCATTCACCCCGAAAATCTCATGCGCATAGCGGGTCTGGACCAGATGAGAGACTAGCTGCAGCGGGATCAACAGGCCAAGAATAACCTGAAGCGCGACGCTGAAAGGCATCCTGAGCGTACGGCGCTGCGCAAGCGAGACCAGCGCGAGACCCATGTGCATCAGCAATGCGCCATATATCACGATGCTGCCGATCTCATGGCGGTTGACAGCTTTGCGCCCGTCCTGCATTCCATGCAGCAGATCGGTGTGAAACAGACCCAAGCCGATATTGATGAAGTGAAAGAACGCAAAGACAAACAGCACGAGGCCGCTTGCGATCCTGAGCCGGCTCATCCATCCGCCGCGCCAAAGTGCGTTATCCAAAAGCTTACCTGTTCGTCGCGTTGTTTGAATCGATCCTGATACGGCGGTGTGCGCCGGTCAAGGTTACCTTTCGGGAAGCCAATCGTTAGGCGTGCTAGCCGGCTGTATCAAATTGACCCCAGTACTGAACAACACGAGATGGCTAAGTTCGGGCCGCGAACGCGAACTGTACAACAGCCCGTCCGCGCTAACTGCGCGTGCTTCATCCGAAAATCGCCAAGTTGGGGAAGGGGTGCCGTTGTCCCGCAGGTCTTGCCAGACAATCGAGACATCGGCGTGCCCCCGCAAGTCCATCAAATGCGCTGCGGAAACCTGAAACTGTTGAATTACACGCGGCGGATCGCATGGCGAGACATAGCGCCGTATGGCGATCCCAGCTCCTTCTGCGCTTAGTGAAGCATACAGGGCGAATTGGCCGGAATGATGAAACCGGCCTTCGGGTGCGCGGGCAGGTGCCAATGGGATGCCCAATTGGCTGCGGAACAGAATTCTCCAGACCGGGCCGGAGAACTCTGTGATCATTCTAGTCGTTCTCCGCCAGGAACCGCTCGGCGTCCAGCGCAGCCATGCAACCCATGCCAGCGCTCGTTACAGCCTGACGATACACATGATCGGTCAAGTCCCCGGCTGCGAAGACGCCCGGAACCGAGGTCTCGGTCGTGCCCGGTTTGGTAATGACGTAGCCCCCCATGTGGGTTTCCAAGGTGTCTTTAACCAGTTCATTCGCCGGGGCGTGACCGATAGCGACAAACACGCCTTTGCACGGGATTTCGGTGATCTCTCCGGTTTTGACGTTCTTGACTTTGACGCCTTCGACGCCCAGCGGAGCATCGGTGCCAACGACCTCGTCCAATTCATGGAACCACAGCGGCTCGATCTTTTCGTTCTTGAGCAGCCGGTCCTGCAGAATCTTCTCGGCGCGCAGCTCATCGCGGCGGTGGATCAGAGTGACCTTGCTGGCAAAGTTGGTCAGGAACAGCGCCTCTTCCACTGCGGTGTTCCCGCCCCCGATAACCACAATTTCCTGCCCACGATAAAAGAACCCGTCACAGGTGGCACAGGCCGAAACACCAAAGCCTTTGAATTTTTCCTCGGATGGCAGGCCGAGCCATTTGGCCCGCGCGCCAGTGGCCAGGATTACCGCATCGGCAGTATAAACCGTGCCGCTGTCACCCTTGGCCGTGAAGGGGCGCTGGCTGAGGTCCAGATCGTTGATGATGTCACCGATGACCTCGCATCCCATGGCCTTGGCGTGATCCTGCATCCGCACCATCAGATCCGGCCCTTGCACCTCGGTGTCACCGGGCCAGTTCTCGACTTCGGTAGTAGTGGTCAGTTGCCCTCCAGGCTCGATCCCCTGCACCAGAATCGGCTCCAGCATGGCGCGGCTTGCGTAGACGCCAGCAGTGTATCCGGCCGGTCCCGATCCGATGATCAAAACCTTTGTGTGTCGTGTTTCAGCCATGGTATCCCCACTCGATCTGCCTTTTAGGGCAATTTTCCAATCCGGATCGATATAGCGACCACAACGCAGAGCTTAAAGCCCTTTCATTTTGCGAGCGCGTGATGCGACTGATGACAGGTTAATCGGGCGAACATACATTTGAGATAACGAAAATTGCTCAGTCGTGAAATATTATTGCGCCCACCGGGGCTGCTGATATAACAACCTGAAAAATTTAGGAGCATTCGATGGTCGCGACCCGATTGGATGAAATCGACCGCAAGATTCTTGCGGAGCTGCAGGCCGACGGCCGAATGACCAATGTTGAACTTGCCAAACGCGTTGGAATATCGGCTCCACCCTGTCTGCGACGGGTGCGGACATTGGAGGATTCGGGCTATATCCATGGTTACCATGCGGATGTGAACGCCCGCGAACTTGGATTCGAGGTGCAGGTTTTTGCGATGGTCGGGTTGGAAAGCCAGGCTGAATCCGAACTCAGTGCCTTTGAAGACCGTTGCCGCGAATGGCCTTTAGTCCGTGAATGCCACATGTTGAATGGCGAGGTGGATTTCATCCTGAAATGCGTTGCACCGGATCTCAGCAGTTTTCAGCAATTTCTTACGGGCGAGTTGCTAACGACGCCAAACGTTGCCAGCGTGAAAACCTCGCTCGTTATCCGAGGCGCAAAAGACGAGCCAGGCGTACCATTTGACGTACTGGAAGACCGGATGAACCAGACGGCCTGACCCTGATGCCAGATTGATCCACCGCGCATGGTGACAGCACCGCTGCCACAGCCAGGGAAAGTGCCCAAATTACTAATATCTGCATGATGCCTCTACACTTGCAGTAATCGTTAACCATTTCACGCTGTTAAGGCGTCAATTTCACCATCTCCGGCCCTTGGCAAGAGCAATGGGCCAAAATCGTTCAGTGATTCGATATGTGAGAATAGATTCAGATAGATCGATCGCAAAGAGTGGCTGATCATCCGTACGGCGTTAACGCCGGGATGGTAGGTTTCGAATTGCAGACCATCAACCCGGATGACCGAATGTCGTGCGACGCAGATATGGAACAACTCGACCGGAGTCGGCGGTAGTGTTTCAATTACGCTCGTACCGTCTTGGAACTCATTCACGGGTGTCAGCATAGGTTGGCCGGCATGCAAATGGCGCATATGCGCTGGTGTCGCGAGCAGACGTGCTGCGGGACCAGCGATAACGCCCGACATTGGTTTCTGCATCCCAAAGGTATCGGCCATAATTCGGGTCAGCGGACGGGTCCGTCCTCGCGAATCTTCGCGCCCCGGGATTAGTGTTACAGACCCCTTCCAAAGCACCGTTTCGGATGATCCGTTCTGAGTAAGAACATCATCACCGGGCATCAGGTCTTCAATGGCCATCGGACCATGCGTTGACTCGACCAACGAGCCACGTGTAAAGGCGCAAAACGCATCTTCGAACATCGGTAAGGCTGGTGCGATATGCCTTGTCTGTGAAACATCCCCATTTTCCAGCAAGCAAGAAACTTCGTACCTTCGAAGCTGGGCCTTAGGTTTTGTTGACGGCCCAGGCACATCGCGCAACAGCGCTGACGTCTCGACCGCGTTTCTGGCAGCTTGTGCCAGAGAATTTGGAATAGCCATATATTCCGTCTCCTCTAAATACCGTCCGGGCATTTTGAACCCCCGTGCAACTGCGCCAAACGGCTATGTTCTTTGTCTTTAATCAAAGGGATAAACACCGGCCGATGCTGCAAGTGCGCAGCGCCGCGAAAAGTAAACACCAATGTTCATGGTCAATTTCATGACCCCCCAGACAAACTCGTAAACTGCAGGCTTCAATTGCCCGCACGCACACGCTCCGAAACATGGTCGCAATCTCGATCGCGACCCCACATACCGAACCAGAGCATTACCCGGTATGTGTCTTGCCCGTTGAGACCGGCAGCTGGTCCCATGGGGTTGCTTGTCAGCGTCTCGCCGCCAGGCGGCGCGCAACTCTGACAGAGTGACTAGAAACCCGCTTCCAGGGCATTTCTGGTTCCTGATCCTTAAGGGCCGTAAGCACGGCATTCAGAAAGCGCGATTTCATTCTCATATTCATCATCCTGCTTCGTTGGGGCGAAACGCCCGGTTCCTGTATGTCGACCAAATGTGATGCGGCTTTGCGGCACCGATAAGGCTGATCCGGGATGAATTCAGGACAATAAGAAGGTTTTAGTTACCTCTTGGCTACGTACGCCAACGCTCAGTTGCCCCAATTTCGGGTAACCGTCTGAGCATTGGTGAAAATTTGAGACGATTCTGTGACAGATAAACACAATAAATGTGGCAGAATCTGGGCGAAGTTGACTTAATTCGGGCTAGATCTATAGCCTGATCGCTGAAATCAACCTGCCGTAATCGACCTCATTGGCGTGGGTTGAACGCCGATAGGAATAAAACCTATCAGGGTCGGAATACGTGCAGTGCTTAATCCATTCGGCTTGTCCAACACCGGCCTGACGCAAACGGTGCAGGCCAAACGCGGGTAAGTCAAAGTGCAGGCGGTCGCCTTCGCCATTTGCGAAGAATCGCGTATTTTCCGACGAGTCAGCGATAAAGCTGTCCAGAAATTCCGGGCCAACTTCGTATGCACGTTGCGAAATGGTTGGACCAATGACCGCTGCAGTGTTTGCCCGTGTGGCCCCCAATCCCTCCATCGCATCAAGAGTTGCCTCTAGAACGCCGTCTAACGCTCCGCGCCAACCCGCGTGCGCCGCACCGATCACTTTTGCGTCAGAATCAGCCAATAGAACTGGCTGACAATCCGCCGTCAATATCGTCAGGGCGAGGCCTGGCGTCGCCGTAACAACCGCGTCTGCTTTGGGCTTCTCGCCATTAATTGGTCCGTCCACGGTGATTACGGTTGGAGAATGCACCTGATGCACGCCGATCAAGCCCTCTGGGGTGACTTCCATGGCCTGGGCGACGCGCCTACGATTCAAGGCTACGGCCTCGGCCAGATCAGTTGAACCGGTTCCGCAATTGAGACCGGCATAAATGCCGGACGAGGCGCCGCCACGACGACTGAAGAACCCGTGTCGCACTGGGGACAGAATATCAGAGGTGAGGATTTCCAATGTCATGGTTCCAGTCCCGGTGGCGGTGCAGCGTGTTGCGGATATAGGCCCAGTACTTTGAACAGGTTTCCCATTTCATCCGGGTGCGTCAACCGTCGATGTGCGGATATCAGCGCCTCAAGCTGTGACCCGCTGAGCCGGCTAGCAAGAGACTGAGCACGCGCAGTGATCCCTAGGCGTTCAAGAAACACCCCTTGCGGTGTCAACCTTGAATGGACACAGCCCGCAGCGCGCGCCGTAACCGCCAATGCCTCAAAGTCGACATGCGCTGTCAGGTCTGCCTGGCCGGGTTGGTCCAATGGGTCGATTGGTTTTTGTGTCTGCAAGGCTTGCAAAGTGTCTCCAAGTGATCGCCAGTCGCCATAATCGATGATGAGCCCGGCCCCGCCATTCCGTGAAATCTGCCCCGCGACGCTACTCAGAATGGAGGTTGCAGCAGCGCATAACTCGACCAGATCGCCATCCTGTGTATCCTGTAATCGTTCGTTCAGTGCAGCCTGAGGGGTCTGCGCGCCAAGTCCGAATGCAAGTGAAGTGCCGTCACGCCCGACCAATCGCTCGCGCCAACCTTCGCCGTCACGCAGGAACTGACGTACGGGAAGAGCATCGAAGAATTCGTTTGCCACCAGATACAGCGGAAGATCCGGTAGATCAGAAATGGCCTCGACCCATTGGGGTTTATAGTTCTGCAGGGTTTTGGACTGGATGCTGCGCAGGACCGGAGAGGCCTCGAACAGCATAATCTCGATCGCGCTATGAAATCCGGGAACACCTTTTGTCGCGCGCAAGATGTCTGCCATTAGCGTGCCACGACCGGGGCCAAGCTCTGCCAGTGCGACGCGTTCGGGTTTGCCCTGATCAAGCCAGCATTGCGCTAGACACAAACCGATCAACTCGCCGAACATTTGGCTGATTTCTGGAGCAGTGATGAAATCACCTTGGGCGCCCAGCGGGTCGCGGGTCGCGTAATAGCCATGCTCGGGATGCATCAGGCATTCGGTCATGTAGTCGGCGACGGTCATGGGGCCATCATTTTGAATGCGGAGGAGCAGAAGATCCTTCAGATTCATGATCTACGCCGCGCCCGCAGCGCAAACCAAAGGCCAAGTGCAATCATCGGCAATGATAAAAGCTGCCCCATGGTCAAGCCGTACCCACCCACATGCCATGCAAGCCCCAGCGGGTTGCCGGGTGTGATAAATTGGGCGTCCGGCTGGCGAAAGAACTCGACCAGGAAACGCGAAGCGCCGTAGCCTGCAAGAAACACGCCCATAATCAGACCGGGTTTCTGAAACGCGCCACGCCGATAGGCCAACCAGATCAGTAGTGCACCAAGAAGCAGCCCCTCAAGTGCTGCTTCATACAGCTGCGAAGGATGGCGGGCGCACATTCCGGCCACAACGCCGGGACAATCCTGTGCCGCGCTGCCGGGAAAGATCACCGCCCATGGCAGCTCACTGGGCCGCCCCCAAAGTTCGGCATTGCTGAAATTCGCGAGCCGCCCCAGCAGTAACCCGGGTGGCACCGTGTGGGCGACCAGATCGGCTAGCGAGAGAAGCGGAATCTTGTGGCGCTTACCGTACAGATAACTGGCGATGATCACGCCCAGCAGGCCGCCATGAAACGCCATGCCGCCTTGCCAGACCATCAGGATTTCCAGCGGGTGCGATAGGTAGTAGGCGGGCTGATAGAAAAGGACGAAACCCAAGCGGCCCCCAAGGATGACACCCGCGATGATCCAGGTCACTAAATCCTCAAGCTGGTCGGGGCGCATCGGGGGTGTCTCGTCCGTCCAAAGCCCAGGTCGCCGCAGCGCGATCAGCGCCACGCGCCAAGCAATCAGAATGCCAACGATATAGGCCAGCGCATACCAGCGCAGCGCAAACTCCATCCCGAACACAGAGATCGAGAAAACGTCGGGTGACAGATCGGGAAAATTCAGTACAGCCTGCATGTGCGTCTCATTGCCCGGGGTTTACGGGGCAAGTCAACCTTGAGCCCGGGCCATTCTTTACCCATATAGAGAGCAATCGTGAAATCGGAGAAAGCCCATGCAAACCCGTAACAAGATTCTGGACGATATGTCTCAACTCATGACCAACGCCATGGGCGTGGCGCAAGGGGCGCGGGAAGAAGCTGAAAATGCGATGAAGTCGATGATGGATCGCTGGCTGGCTGATCGCGACTTTGTCACCCGGGAAGAGTTTGATGCAGTTCGGGCCATGGCGCAGAAAGCGCGCGAAGAAAATGCCGCGCTTGAACAGCGTATTGCCGCACTTGAAGCGAAGCTGGACAAATAAGTCCGACTGAATTGCAAATTTCAGGCAAAGACAATCAGCCGCGCAATCCAGACTTGGATTGAGCGGTGTCGTGTATGATGCCGCCTTGCAGAAAATAATCAAGACAAAGCTGCGTGAGACGCCAATATTTTGATCGGCGTTGCCAACTGTCCACAACTTATTGCTGTTATCCCCAATAATTAGGGTTGCCAGAACCCGGCGTGCGTCGCACCATATTTAGTACAGACAGACTGGGGAAGCCCGGCTTGTAGAGCAGGCAACTAGCGCTGGGGCGCTGCCAGCCCCAAATTGCTAGAGATTAGTGAGGTGGCATTATGGCCCTTTCCGAGCAGTATCTCGAAGAAGACCTTCATCCGATCGACATTGTTGAACATCTTGCAGAACATCACGACTGGGATTTTGACCGAATCGGGGATGATCAGATTGCCATGGCCGTTGAAGGACAGTGGCGCACATACTCGATCACACTGGCCTGGTCGAATTACGACGAAACGCTGCGTATGGTATGTTCGTTCGAAATGGAGCCTCCAGCCGAGCGCGAAACCGAGCTTTATGAATTGCTGAACAAGATGAATGATCAGTGTTGGGCCGGGGCGTTTACCTACTGGGCCAATCAAAAATTGATGGTCTATCGCTATGGCTTGGTACTGGCCGGTGGTCAGACCGCCAGCCCGGAACAAATCGATACCATGATCACCGCAGCGGTACTGAGCGCCGAGCGCTACTACCCCGCGATCCAACTGGTGACCTGGGGCAACCGTGATCCCGAACAGGCAATGCAAGTCGCCATTGCAGAGGCTTACGGCCGCGCGTAAAGCTTTGCCCCAAACCATAGGGGAGGGGCAATCATGGATATCTCGCGCGTTGCCGAACAGGGGTTGGTGCTTCTGGGATGCGGCAAGATGGGTTCAGCGATGCTTGCGGGTTGGTTGGAACATGGCCTGCCCGCAGCGTCGGTTTGGGTGATCGATCCTTATCCCTCTGACTGGCTAAAGGCGCAGGGCGTCAACATAAACACGCCCCTTCCCGAATCCCCGGCAGTGGTTTTGGTGGCCGTTAAGCCGCAAATGATGGGTGAGGCTTTGCCTGCCATTCAGGCGCTGGGCGGTGGCGATAGTCTGTTCATTTCGGTCGCTGCCGGCACATCTTTGGCCACCTTCGAAAACGTTCTGGGTGCGGGCACACCCATCATCCGAGCAATGCCAAATACACCTGCAGCGGTTCGGCAGGGGATTACGGCGCTGATTGGTAACTCGGAAGCCTCGGATGCCGATATTGTATTGGCCGAGGGATTGCTTTCGGCGATTGGCGAAACGGTGCGCCTTGATGATGAGACGCAGATGGATGCCGTAACTGGCGTTAGTGGCTCAGGTCCGGCCTATGTCTTCCACTTAATTGAAACGCTGGCACAAGCAGGTGAAGCACATGGCTTGCCGTCTGAGCTGGCAATGAAGTTGGCCAAATCAACTGTCGCCGGGGCAGGGGCGTTAGCGATGGCCGCTGATGAACACCCATCGCAACTACGGGTCAATGTGACCTCGCCCAATGGCACCACGCAGGCAGCGCTTGAGGTGCTTATGCACGAAGAGGAAGGGTTCCCAGACCTGCTGCATCGTGCCGTCAAAGCCGCAACCAACCGATCCAAGGAGCTATCTCGTGAGTGAGATCACATTCGACGAATTTCTCAAAGTCGACATTCGTGTTGGCGAGGTCGTCCGTGCTGAACCATATCCAGAGGCTCGCAAGCCCGCGATCAAGATGTGGATCGACTTTGGTGATGAGATAGGTGAGCGCAAGACGTCTGCCCAGATCACCGCCCATTACGACCCGATGACTCTGGTGGGCAAGCAAGTGATGGCTGTTGTGAACTTCCCACCGCGTCAGATCGGCAAGTTCATGTCCGAGGTTCTGGTGCTGGGTCTTCCGGACGAAAACGGAGAGATCGTCCTGATCGGGCCGGACGGAGAGGTTCCTACCGGGGGGCGGATGCACTAATGAAATTGCTGATCGCCCGCCCAATGACTGAGGCTGTCGAAGCCCGTGCCCGAGCAGAGTTCGACGTCGAAATTCGTGAGGCGACCTCGCCTCTGACACAAGACGAGATGGTGCGCGCGCTGACCGAATTTGATGTCGTTATCCCCACGCTCGGAGATCAGTTTTCGGCACATGTGTTTGCCCAAACGTCTGAGCCACGCTGTAAACTGCTGGCAAATTTCGGCGTTGGCTACAATCATATTGATGTGGAAGCAGCGCGGACAGCAGGCCTTTCGGTAACCAACACGCCCGGCGCTGTTACAGATGCCACGGCAGACATTGCCATGACTCTGCTGTTGGCTACCGCGCGCCGTGCGGGTGAGGGGGAGCGTCTGGTTAGATCAGGCGGCTGGGAAGGATGGCACCCGACGCAAATGCTGGGCCATCATGTAAGCGGTAAGAAGGTGGGTATCGTGGGTATGGGGCGGATTGGGCAGGCGATTGCTCGACGCTGTCATTTTGGTTTTGGCATGAGCGTCGCGTATCAATCGCGCAGCCCAAAGCAGGTGGATTTTCCAACTGAGTACTTTCCCAATCTCGACGCATTGGCGGCGTCTGTAGATTTTCTTGTATTAGCCGTTCCCGGCGGGACTGAAACGCGCCATCTGGTTAACGCCGAAGTGCTGGAGGCGATGAAACCCGATGGAATTCTGGTCAACATCGCACGCGGTGAAGTCATAGATGAGACAGCGTTGATTGCTGCTTTGCAAGAAGGGCAGATCGCTGGCGCCGGATTGGACGTTTACGAATTCGAACCCGAAGTTCCACTTACTTTGCGCGAGATGCAGAATGTGACGCTGTTGCCGCATCTGGGTACGGCAACGGAAGAGGTGCGCACCGATATGGGCCATATGGCGCTGGACAATGTGGCGGCATTTGTTGCGGGGCGAGCCTTGCCCAACCCGGTCTAGTCGCCGACAATCTCGCGCCAGTGTTTGCGGCAGAGCGAAACATAGGTCTCGTTCCCGCCGATCTGGACTTGGGCCCCTTCGGTGATGGCGTTCCCGTTCTCGTCCTGACGAATCACCATGGTCGCCTTGCGGCCGCATTCGCAGATGGTTCGCACTTCGCGCATCTCGTCAGCTAATGCCAAAAGTGTGGCAGATCCCGGGAAGAGCTTGCCCTGAAAATCCACCCGCAATCCGTATGTCAGCACGGGAACTTTCAGGTCGTCTACAGCACGCGCAAGCTGCCAGACCTGTTCTTCCGACAGAAACTGGGCCTCATCAATGAACACGCAGGCAATCTGTCCCTTTTTCAGACGGTTCTCGATCATGGCAAACACATCGTCGGCGGGGTGAAATTTGTCCGCCTGTTCGGAAATGCCGATTCGCGAAGCGATCTGCCCCTCACCCGCGCGCCCATCGATGGCGGCGGTCATGAGATAGGTATCCATGCCGCGTTCGCGGTAGTTGTGCGAGGCCTGCAGTAACACGGTCGATTTGCCCGCGTTCATGGTCGAATAGTTGAAATAGAGCTTTGCCATGCCGTGGGTCTAATTCGCCTGATCGGTCTGGGCAAGCGGTCTCATGTACGGGGAAAGCGACGCCGCCGCTACAGCAGCAGAGGTCGAGCAGATGCTCTTGGGGATGGATAACCTCGCGTCCGCAACAGCGGCGTCTTCGGCCTATAGTTGGCCTATTTACTTTGCAAGGCGGTAATATTGCCCTGCAATCACTCTTTACCGGCACGAACGGCCGCCACTCACTCACAAAATCCCTGCATATCTGAGGGATAGTCAATTTATGGCATTTCAATTATGACTCGAATATGGGAAATTTCCCTACCCTTTCCCCCGGCACGGACAGGCGGGGGACAGGAGCGCAGGTAACAAGGGTAGCAACATGGCAGATATCGGGGCCTATCTGAAAAAGCACACCGAGGCATTGGTAAAGGATGTCGGGATCGAAGCCGCGTGCGAGATCACTGGTAAATCCAAAGCCACCCTGGGAAGATATTATTCTGATAATGCCGAACACGTTGACCGCTTCATGCCTGTGGATGCTGTTGCGCAACTGGAAAACGCCGCAGCTTACCCGCATGTCACCTCGGCACTGGCCGATTTGCAGGGTATCACCCTGTCTTATAACGGTCGGAATTCAGAAGGCCCTCGTACCGGTGGCGTGAATTCTGACGTCATTGCATTAAGCCAACGCTTTGCGATGCTGATGTCCGAATATCAGACCGCAATCGAAGATGGCATCATCACCGTCAACGAGGCAAAGCGCTTGCTGAAAGAGACCAGCATGCTGCAGCAGGTGCTGATCGAGATGAAGCTTCACCTTGAAGAAGAAAGCGTCAGCTGACGCATCCGCACTTGTTGGTGCTTAGTCTCTGCATGGATTTGCAATGATTTCTTGTTGAAGAAGGCGGCACGCAGGCCGCCTTTCTTCGTATTGAGCCCCTTCATTCAGCCTTCGTCGTTGTTGGCGTTCTTTCCACGCCCGGGGCTGGCCCCTTCTGAGCCATTCCCACCACCATTGTTGCCTTTGGCCCCGCCCTTTCCGGGCTTATCACCGCCATGGCCACCTTTGCCACCGCCCTTACCGGGCTTGTCGCCATCATTGCCGGGTTTGCCGTCACCCTTGCCGGGTTTGTCGCCACCTTTTCCGGGCTTGTCACCGTCATCACCGGGATTGGTGCCTCCATCGCCAGGGTTGTCTCCTCCATCTCCGGGTTCGCCCCCGCCGTTTCCAGGCGTATCTCCTTCGCCAGAACCAGGGCCTTCGCCTGTATTTGGTCCTGCGTCTTCATCTTTTTCAGCTACGGCGGACCTGAAATTCGGATCACTGCTGCGATCCTCCCCCGTCGATGCGCCGGTGACAGACGCCGTTGGAAGATCGACAAGCAAATCGGTTAGCCCTGGGCATAGCGCTGACGTGTTCTGCAAGATATCCGGCAGGTCCGAGCGTTTTTGCAGATGTTTGACAAAACCGGGCGTGACATGTGAGCAGTCGCAAAGCGTTCCATAATCACCACTATTCGCGGCGCTGCGCGCTGTGTTGACTGTACAGACCTGAGCCTCAGCAACAGCCGCGCTGCTGGACATGACTCCGATGAATGGCGCAGAAACCAGCGCGGCCATCCCAGTTTTCATCGATTTTCCCATACCTTAGGGCTCCCATCAATACTCCACTCGGATGCCCGGGGCACCCGTGTATGAGGTGTTGATCGAAGATGAAGGATCGGTGGGGCTTATCTGAAGAAATTTTCAAGCAACAATTTCGGGCTGAAACGGTGCAGGCCGAAAGGAACGGGTAGGTAAAGAAATGAACATATGCTGTTTATTGGTGCCGCTTCACAATCACTGATCCTACGGAATATCCAGCGCCAAATGAGCAGATTAGCCCCACATCGCCGTCACTCAGATCATCGGAGTGTTTCGAAAAAGCAATGATCGATCCTGCCGAGGATGTGTTGGCATAGTCTTGTAGAATATTAGGTTGCTCTTCCGCCTCAGGTTCACGGCCCAGAACCTTTTTGCCGATGAAATCATTCATAGTCTTGTTGGCCTGATGCAGCCACAGGCGCTTGAGATTATCACTGCTGATACCTTCGGCCTCCATATGGTCGCTGATATGTTTGCTGACCATGGGCAGCACTTCCTTGAACACTTTACGCCCGTTCTGCATAAACTGCATGTCGCGGCGATCCTTAACCCCGTCTGGACGAGAGCGGCGAAGGAAGCCGTTATTGTTCCGGATATTGTTGGAAAATGATGTGGCGCAGCGGGTCGAGATGATCTCGAAATGCGGGCCATTTGCATTGTCACGGCGTTCGACCAGTGTTGCTGTGGCCACATCACCAAAGATGAAGTGGCAATCCCGGTCGCGCCACTCCAGATGGCCCGAGCAAATCTCGGGGTTCACCACCAGCGCCGCACGTACCGATCCCGAGCGCACCATATCAGCCGCTGCCTGAATGCCGAAGGTGGCCGAGGAACAGGCCACGTTCATGTCAAACCCGAACCCTTCGATCCCAAGTGCCTGTTGAATCTCGATGGCAATCGCCGGGTATGCGCGTTCGTGGTTCGAGGCGGCGCAGATCACCAGATCGACATGCTCGGCATCGCGTCCAGCCTGAGCCAGGGCTTTGCGGCACGCATCCACGGCCATCTCGGTCATGATCCCCGGTTCGTCGTCGCTGCGCTGGCGCAGCGCTGGATGCATGATCTCGGGGTTCAGAACGCCGGTCTTATCCATCACATACCGGTTTTCAATCCCCGATGCTTTGACGATGAATTCTTCCGAGGAATGCTGCATCGGTTCCATCTCACCCGCTGCAATCGCATCCGCATATTCGGCGTTCATCCGGTCGGCATAGGCGTTGAACGCTTCCACCAGTTCGGCGTTGGTGATGATGTTCTCGGGCGTATAGACGCCGGTACCGGTGATGGCAGGGGTGTACATGGCGGGTCCTGATTTCATGATCTGAACAAAATGCAGCCCCAGCCGGTATTGATCAAGATGTGTTGACCCAAGGGAATGCACGCGCGGCCGCTTCAGAACTTGAATAGTTCATTATTCGAAGTATATTTCGCCGCGATTCGGATGGAAGAGACCCATGTCTGACGAAATCAGCACCCGACTAGGCCGCCTCAGCCCTGAGATTCAGGCGATGATGGGGGTCTATGCGCTTTACTGGAAACTGGAAGAGAGCTTTGATTGCATCGAAACGGACCTGAGCCATCAGGAATGCCATATGCTGATCAAGCTGGATGCGCCCAAACGTATGGGGGTGTTGGCGGCAGATATGCTGACCGTGCCATCCACGATCACCGCGACCGCCGATGCACTGGAACAGGCGGGGCATCTGACCCGGCAGCGCGATCCCGAAGACCGGCGCGCCTGGCTATTGGTGCTGACCGAACAGGGCGAAGAGGCCCGCAACATGCTGGTGGCCGTGGCTGGTGAGCTGTTTCACAGCGCATCCGGTCTGAACACCGAAGAAACCGCCGAGTTTGCACGGCTGGCTCACAAAATCCGTGACAACATTCTGAAAACCGGAATTCCCGAGGGATTGACGAAATGAAACTCCTGACCTCTGTTTGCCTCGCACTGTCCTTGTTGACTGCCCCCGCCATGGCGCAAGAGCCTGCAAAGCCTGTGAAACTGATGCAGGTCAGCGAAACTTCACCCGGCTTTTCGCGTCAGTTCTTCGGCCGGATCGCTGCGCGACAAACCGTTGATCTGGCGTTTCAGGTCGCGGGGCAGATCGTCGAGATGCCTGTGACCGAAGGTTTTGTGATCCCCAAAGGTGAACTGATTGCCCGTCTCGATCAGGAACCGTTTGAGCTGCAGTTCGACCGCACGCGCCTGCAGAAAGATCAGGCGGACCGCACCCTTGCCCGTCTGTCTCGACTGCGTGGAACGGCAGCCAGCCAAGTGGCCGTTGACGATGCCGAAACAGCGGCGCAACTGGCTGCGATTGCGGTACGGGACGCCGAATATGCGTTGGAGCATGCGACGCTGACCGCCCCGTTCGATGCGCTGGTCTCAAGCCGCGCGGTTGAAGCGTTTACAACTGTTTCAGCGGGCACGCCCATCGTGCGACTCCATGATATGTCCGAACTGCGGATTGAGGTCGACGTGCCCGAAATCCTGTTCCAGCGTTCCGGACAGCAGGATGATATTACCATTACTGCTAAGTTCCCGGTTAGCGATGAGATTTTTCCGCTGGAAATACGCGAATTCGACGCAGAATCCTCAAGCGTGGGCCAGACGTTCCGCATCCAGTTTGGTTTGACCCCGCCAGCGGGGTTGCAAATTCTACCCGGCTCCTCCGTAACGGTTACGGTGCAGGTGCAGGACGAGCGTACCGGGATCATCATCCCGCCCACGGCTATAGTCGCTGATGCCAGTGGAGCACTGGGCGCGATGGTCTTCTCGCCGGTTGGTGCCGATGAAGGCACCGTACGCCGGGTTCCCGTGACGATTGAACCCACCCAGAGCGGCGATGTCCGCGTACTCACCGGCTTGACCGATGGCGAAGAAATCGTCGTCGCCGGTGGTGGTGCGCTATCCGACGGACAAACTGTCCGCCGCTTTGTCGGCTTCTCGAACTAAGGGCGGTTTCATGAGCATCGCACGCGCTTCGATCGACCGGCCGCTTTATACGTGGTTGTTCATCCTGATTGCCCTGTTCGGCGGCATTTGGGGCTTCACGTCGCTGGGCCGCCTTGAAGACCCGGCTTTCACAATCAAACAGGCGGTGATCGCCACGCAATATCCCGGTGCGACCGCTGAACAGGTGGCGCTTGAAGTCTCGGAACCGCTGGAATCCGCCATTCAGCAGATGGGCGAGGTGGACGTCATCACTTCGGTCAATCGGCCCGGCCAATCGCTGATCGAGGTTGAGATCAAGTCCACCTATGACGGCAGCGAATTGCCCGACATCTGGACCCGCCTGCGCGCCAAGGTGCGCGACGCGGCACGTGGATTGCCTTCGGGCGTGGGTGTGCCCTATGTGAATGACGGGTTCGGGGATGTATTCGGCCTGTTCTATGCGGTCACAGCCGATGGGTTTTCGGACGCCGAAAAGCACGAGTTGGCGACCTTCCTGCGCCGCGAATTACTGACCGTTAGCGGAGTCGCTGATGTCGAGGTGCAGGGATTGCCGGACGAGGCGATCTTTATCGAGCCCGACCTGTCGATCTCGGTCAATCAGAACGTGCCCTTACAGGCGATCAACGAGGCCATCGCAAATGCGGATTCAGTCAACGCCTCGGGTTCATTGCGGTCGGAAGGCGATCGGACAACGATCCTGACGGCCGAAGGCTCGGACAGCGTGTCGGCCATAGCCGGGCTTTCGGTTGGTTCGCAGGGGCAGGTGATCAACCTGTTCGATATGTCAGATGTCTATCGTGGGCGGCAGAACGATCCCGATATCATGATCCGCTTCAACGGGACCGAGGCCTTCACTTTAGGTATTGCCGGGCTGGCCACCGAAAACATCGTCGAAGTTGGCCAGCGTGCAGACGCGAAACTGGCTGAGCTGAATTCTGAGGTTCCCTTTGGTGTCGAAATCCTGCCCATCTATCAGCAGCATGTTGTTGTCGATGAGGCCTCGAACGCCTTCCTGCTGAACCTCGCCATGTCAGTCAGCATCGTGGTCGCTGTTCTGGGCATTTTTATGGGCTGGCGTGCGGCAATCGTCGTGGGTTCCACCCTGTTGCTGACCGTTGTGGGCACGCTGCTTTTTATGTCGATGTTCTCGATCGAGATGGAGCGCATCTCACTGGGTGCTTTGATCATCGCGATGGGAATGTTGGTCGATAATGCCATCGTTGTGGCCGAAGGGATGCAGATCTCGATGTTGCGGGGCAAAAACTCTCGTGATGCGGCAGAAGATGTGGCCTCGAAAACGCAAATCCCGCTGCTGGGCGCGACGGTGATCGGGATTATGGCCTTCGCGGGGATCGGGCTCAGCCCTGATGCGACCGGTGAGTTCCTGTTCTCGCTATTCGCCGTGATCGGCATCTCACTTTTGCTTAGCTGGGTTCTGGCGATCACAGTGACACCATTGCTCGGCCACTATTTCTTCAAGCAGGGCAAAGAGGGCGAGATTGACGCCTATGGCGGCATTCTGTTCCGCGTCTACGGAGCAGTCCTGAACTGGGCGCTGCGGTTCCGTTGGCTGGTAGTGGCAGGATTGATAGCGATCACGGTCGCTTGCTTCGCAGGGTTCGGCCTAATGAAACAGCAGTTCTTCCCCAACTCAAACACGCCGCTGTTCTTCGTACACTACAAACTGCCGCAAGGCACGCCGATTGCCCGTACGGCGGAAGATATGGCTGTGTTTGAGGATTGGTTGGCTGAACGTGATGACGTCGTCTCAGTCGCCACGTTTGTAGGGCAGGGGGCCACGCGTTTTATGCTGACCTACGCCGCCGAGAAGCCCAACCCAAGCTATGGCCACATGATCATTCGCACCGAAACGCTCGACGATATCCCCGCCTTGCAGGCAGATCTCGAAGCATTCGGCTCAGCCCAATTCCCCGAAGGAGAGTTCCGAACCAAGCGTCTGATCTTTGGCCCGGGCGGAGGTGATCCGATCCAGGCGCGGTTCTCGGGCAGTGATCCGGTTGTTCTGCGCCAATTGGCCGAAGAAGCCGTGCAAAAAATGTCAGCGGCCTCCCCGAATGCGCTGCATGTGCATCACGATTGGCGCGAGCAGGAACTGGCTGTGCAGCCAATCTATGCGACAGAACGGGCGCAAACGGCAGGTGTGTCGCGAGAAGATATTGCCGCCACGCTGCAGTTTTCGACCGATGGGATTACCGGCGGTGTTCTGCGCGAACGTGACCGCCAGATCCCGATTATCCTGCGTCGCCCGGCAGATGGAGACTATTCGATTGTCGATCAGGTGGTCTATTCCGATCAGTCGGAACGGTTCGTGCCGATTGAACAGATGGTGGACGGGTTCGACTATAAGGCGCTGAACACGTTGGTGCATCGCCGTGACCGGGTGCTGACCATCACGGTTGGCGCGGATATCCCTCCTGACATGACCGCCGCGCAGGTCCATTCCGAAGTGCGCAGCGCCATTGAAGAGATGGAACTGCCCATTGGCTACAGCATGGAATGGGGCGGAGAGTTTGAAGACTCGGGCGATGCGCAGGCCAGCCTTGGGCGGCAATTGCCGCTGAGTCTGCTAATCATGGTGCTGATTTCCGTGCTGCTGTTCAACGCGATCCGACAACCCATCATCATCTGGCTGCTGGTTCCGATGTCGGTGAACGGGGTGGTCATCGGATTGCTTGGGACCGGACTTCCGTTCACCTTCACAGCGCTTTTGGGGCTGTTGAGCCTATCAGGCATGTTGATCAAGAACGGTATCGTGCTGGTCGAGGAAATCGATCTGGTCCGTGCGACCGGTAAAGCCTTGCGCCCCGCAATAGTCGAGGCCTCGGTCTCGCGTTTGCGACCTGTGATGCTTGCCGCGATCACGACCATTTTGGGGATGGCTCCGTTGCTGACCGATGCGTTCTTTGTGTCGATGGCGGTCACGATCATGGGCGGCCTAGCCTTTGCCACCATCCTGACCATGGTTGCTGCGCCCGTCTTCTACCTGTTGTTCTTCACCCGCGAAGAAAAACGGAGATTGGCGACCAGTTGATAAGGTCGCGGGCGATAAGATCAGTCGCCCGCATCCTTCTCGGGATCATAATGGTAGTAAAAGCAGGATAGCTTGTTTCCATCAGGATCACGCAGATAGGCAACATAGAAACCGGGCTCGTAGTGGGGTCGCACGCCCGGCTTTCCTTCGTCTGTGCCGCTGTTTTCCAGACCAGTGGCATGGAACCGCCGGACCTGATTGGCGTTTTGCGCTGGGAAGGCGATCATCGTGCCAATTCCGATGCTGGCGCGCGCACCGTCGAACGGCCTGCAGACCCAAAAACCAGTCCCACTGTGGGGATCGGTGCCCCATCCGGCCCAGCCATCGATCCATCCGGGCAGGCGTGGTTGTTCGAGAACCGCAAAGATCGCATCATAAAAACGGATCGCCCGTGGTAAGTCATTACTTCCGTATGTCGTATAGAGATCCATAAGCAGTCCCCCTTTGTCATCATCATGTGGAGGCCTGATGCAAAGGGGAAGTAAAAATGAAAGACCCCAGCCTGAGCCGGGGTCAAATCGCAAGAGGTTCTACCAGGATTTAGCCCTGTAGCGACTTCACCTCAACATCCTCTTCGGTCTGCGCCTTTATTGCCAGCGCTGCAGCGTGGCTTGCGGCGGCGGTGGTGTAGTAAGGGATCTTGTCATAGAGCGCGATAGAGCGGATGGCCTTGCTGTCCTCGACCGCTTGCGCGCCTTCGGTTGTGTTCATGAGCAGTTGAACCTGACCGTCTTTCAGCATGTCGACGACGTCGGGTCGGCCCTCATAGACCTTGTTGACTACTTCGCAGGCAACGCCTTGTTCTTCAAGCCAGCTTTGCGTGCCGCGTGTTGCGACAAGCGAAAAGCCCTGCTGTGTCAAAACCTGAGCGGCCTCAAGCATTGCATGACCCTTGTCTGCATCCTTGATCGAAATAAACGCACGACCCGAAGATGGCAGCACCATACCCGCCCCCATTTGCGCCTTCAGGAAAGCGCGTGGGAAGTCGCGGTCCCAGCCCATGACCTCTCCGGTTGAACGCATCTCGGGGCCGAGTATCGTATCGACGCCGGGGAAACGGGCAAAGGGCAGTACCGCCTCTTTGACCGAGAACCAGGGCATGTTCGGGTCGGCCAGAGTCATCTGGTCGGCGATCTTGGTGTCGTCTACTGTCTTGTAAGGTGGGCGTTTGGGGAAATCCGCCAGTTTTTCACCTGCCATTACGCGTGCGGCAATCGATGCAATCGCGCTGTCCGTCGCCTTAGCTACAAAGGGCACGGTACGCGAGGCGCGGGGGTTCACTTCGATCAGGTAAATCTCATCATCCTTGATCGCGAACTGGACGTTCATAAGGCCGACGACATTCAGCGCCTTGGCCAGTTTAAACGCCTGTTCTTTGATCTGCTCGATGATCTCGTCGGACAGCGAATATGGCGGCAGAGAACAAGCCGAGTCGCCCGAGTGGACGCCAGCCTCTTCGATGTGCTGCATGATGCCTGCGACGTGCACGTCGGTGCCATCGCACAGCGCGTCCACATCCAGTTCGACCGCACCGGCCAGATAGCTGTCCAACAGCACGGGGCTGTCGCCCGAGACCACCACGGCCTCGTTGATGTAGCGCCGCAGCTGATCCATATCGCGCACGATTTCCATCGCGCGACCACCCAGAACGTAGGACGGGCGGATCACCAGCGGGAATCCGATCTCTTCGGCAATCTCCAGCGCTTGCTCATCAGTCGAAGCAATGCCGTTCTTCGGCTGTTTCAGGCCCAGATCGTTGACCAACGCCTGGAACCGCTCGCGGTCTTCGGCAAGGTCGATGGCGTCTGGAGTGGTGCCAAGGATCGGAATGCCTTCAGCTTCAAGCGCGTTGGCCAGCTTCAGTGGGGTCTGTCCGCCGAACTGAACGATCACACCGTGCAGCGTTCCGTTTTCCTGCTCTTTGGTCAGGATTTCCATAACGTGCTCGAAAGTCAGCGGCTCGAAATACAGCCGGTCAGAGGTGTCATAATCGGTTGAAACCGTCTCGGGGTTGCAGTTGATCATGATGGTCTCATAGCCCGCTTCGGTCAGAGCGAAACAGGCGTGGCAGCAGCAATAATCGAACTCGATCCCCTGGCCGATCCGGTTCGGACCACCACCAAGGATGACGACCTTTTTGCGGTCGCTCGGGCGCGCCTCGCACTCAACCTCACCCATCATCGGGGCCTCGTAGGTCGAGTACATGTAAGGTGTCTGCGCTTCGAACTCAGCGGCGCAGGTGTCGATGCGTTTGAAGACTGCATTCACACCCAGATTGCGGCGGGCACGACGGACATTGTCTTCGTCGCGACCAGTCAGGTTGCCCAGTCGCGCATCAGTGAAGCCCAGCATTTTCAGTTTGCGGATACCGTCCTCGGTCACCGGCAGGCCGTCTTTACGAACCTGACGCTCGGCCTCGATAATCTCGCGGATGCGAGCCAGGAACCATGGGTCAAACTTGGTAACGCCGAAAATCTCGTCATCAGTCAGGCCGTGGCGCATCGCCTGGGCAATGGTGCGCAGACGATCTGGGGTCTGCTGGCTGATTGCCTTGATCACGGCAGCTTTGTCGTCGGCTTCTTCCCAAACACCTACATTCAGGCCGGGGATTTCAATCTCATCAAAGCCGGTCAGGCCGGATTCCATCGAAGCCAGGGCCTTCTGCATTGATTCGTGGATCGTGCGGCCGATCGACATGGCCTCACCTACCGACTTCATCGCGGTGGTTAGGTAGGGCTCAGACCCAGGGAATTTCTCAAACGCGAATTTCGGGATTTTGGTGACGACATAGTCGATGGTCGGCTCGAACGAGGCCGGTGTGACTTTGGTGATGTCGTTGTCCAATTCGTCCAGCGTATAGCCCACGGCCAGTTTCGCGGCGATCTTTGCAATCGGGAAACCCGTCGCTTTCGATGCCAGCGCGGACGACCGGGAAACGCGGGGGTTCATCTCGATCACGACCATGCGGCCGTCATCCGGGTTAATCGCCCATTGCACGTTCGAGCCGCCCGTTTCGACGCCGATTTCACGCAGCACGGCAATCGAGTGATTGCGCATGATCTGGTATTCTTTGTCGGTAAGCGTCAGGGCAGGGGCCACTGTGATCGAGTCACCTGTGTGCACGCCCATCGGATCGACGTTTTCGATGGAACAGACGATGATGGCGTTGTCGGCGGTGTCGCGCACCACCTCCATCTCATATTCTTTCCAGCCCAGCAGGCTTTCGTCGATCAGGATCTGACCCACGGGCGAGGCATCCATGCCCGAACGGCAAATATGGATGTAGTCCTCGCGGTTATACGCCACACCACCGCCGGTGCCGCCCAACGTGAAAGCGGGGCGAATGATGGCGGGCAGGCCCACGGTTTCAAGCGTGTCCAGCGCCAGCGCCACGCCCGCGTCGAGGTCCTTCTTGCCGTCCTCATCCTTGGGCGCGGTCACGATTTCAGCCTTGGGGTTTTCGATACCCAGCCGGTCCATTGCTTCGCGGAACAGAGCACGGTCTTCGGCCATTTCAATGGCGTCGCGTTTGGCGCCAATCATCTCGACACCGAACTCGTCCAGCACGCCCATCTCTTCCAGTGCCAACGAAGTGTTCAGGCCGGTCTGTCCGCCCATTGTGGGCAGCAGGGCATCGGGGCGTTCTTTTTCGATGATCTTGGCGACAACCTCGGGCGTGATCGGTTCGATATAGGTCGCATCGGCCAGACCGGGGTCGGTCATGATCGTGGCCGGGTTCGAGTTCACCAGAATGACCCTGTAGCCTTCTTCGCGCAGAGCCTTGCAAGCCTGTGCACCGGAATAGTCAAACTCGCACGCCTGACCGATAACAATGGGCCCCGCCCCGATGATCATGATCGACTGGATGTCGGTTCTTCTCGGCATGGCCTTGTTCCTTCGATTGTCCGCGAGTCAGGGCACCGCCCCAGCGCCCAAATTGTCCTGCGTTATAGGGACCGCGCGAAAAGGTGCAAGAGCTATCGGAAATGGGTTTAAAATTGCCGCTTTCCCCTCTTTCCCTCGGCGCGCTATTCTCTATACCGCGCAGCACGGCAAATGAGGATGCAATTGCGTATTCGTTTCGATCAAGGACCAGCCGGGCGCGGAACTCGTTTCGAGCGTCCAATCCGGATTATCCGCGCGGACAACGCGGAAGAGGTGCCCCAGGCTCTGGCGGCGCTTGATCAGGTGCGCGCGGATGGGGCTTGGCTGGCAGGATACGCAAGTTACGAACTTGGCTATGTGCTGGAACCACGACTCGCGGATCGATTGCCAGCAGGTCGTCGCCTGCCGTTGTTGTGTTTCGGGGTGTTTGATGAACCGGATCGCGTTGGCTTGTCACAAAATATTGGCGGTATCACCGCGTTTCAGCCCCGTTGGGACGAGGCGCGATATACGCAGGCCTTCCGTACGGTGCATGACGCTATTGGTGCTGGGGACATCTATCAGGCTAATCTCACTTTCCCGATAGACCTGGAAGTGACCGGGGGCAGCGCCGCGCTTTACGCTACGCTGGCGGCGGGCCAGCCTGTTGGTCATGGCGCATTGGTCCAGCAGGATGGCTTGCCCGACTTGCTGAGCCGATCTCCTGAACTGTTCTTCCGTACCGATGCCGAAGGTCGGATCGAAACGCGCCCGATGAAGGGCACCCAACCGCGCAGCGAAGACCCGGTCGAAGACGAACGCCGCCGCGTTTTCTTGTCGTCAGACGGAAAGAACCGGGCTGAGAATCTGATGATCGTTGATCTGTTACGCAACGATATCAGCCGGGTGGCTTTGGCCGGGTCGGTAAAAGTGCCCGAGCTGTTCAAGGTCGAGACCTATGCAACCGTGCACCAGATGGTCTCGCTGGTGCAGGCGCAATTGCATGTCGGCGTCGGGTTGTCGGATATTCTGACAGCCCTCTTCCCGTGCGGCTCGATCACCGGGGCACCTAAGATCAGGGCGATGGAAATCCTGTCTGATCTTGAGCCGTGGCCCCGCGATGCCTATTGCGGCACCATTGGCTGGGCAGCACCGGATGGGCGATCTGAATTCAACGTGGCCATCCGCACTCTTATGGTTGAAGACGACAAAGCGACCCTGAATGTGGGCGGCGGGCTGGTCTGGGACAGCACTGCCCCTTCAGAATATGAGGAGGCGCTATGGAAAGCCCGCTTCGCCCACCAACTGAGCCTGATTTCCGTCTGATCGAAACTCTGGCGTTCCGGCCGGGGCAGGGGTTTGTTAGGCTCGACCGCCATCTGTCCCGCATGGCCCGCACAGCTGAGAAGTTGGGGATTGCGTTTGACCGAACCGCCGCGCGGATGATTCTGGACGCGAGTTCGGGTGAGATTGCATTGCGCTGCCGTTTGACCCTGGACACGGATGGCAAATTTGACCTGACAACCGGAGGACTGGCCGCCAATCCCCACGTCTGGCGCGTGGATCTGGCCAAACAGAGGCTCTCTTCATCGGATATCTGGCTGCGTCACAAAACGACCCGCAGGGCCGTTTATGACATGGCGCGCGCGGGCTTGTCGGCCGGTGTTGATGAGCTTTTGTTTCTGAACGAACGGGATGAGTTATGCGAAGGCACCATAACGAACCTGTTCCTGACCATGCCGGATGGAACGCAACTGACGCCAACGCTGCAATGCGGATTGCTTCCCGGAGTTCTGCGTGAGGAATTGCTGGACAATAAACAAGTTACCGAAGCTGTTCTAACCTTGACCGATATTCAAAACGCACAATCTATCTACTTTGGAAATTCCCTGCGGGGGCTGATCCGGGCGGAGCTTGTGGCACCTTGAGCAAAAACACCGAGTGGGTGGGCACCCCAGCAACCAACCAACGCCTCAGGATCGAGTTCATACTATTCTATGTCGCCGTCCCGGTCCTGATCGCGACTTTGTTCCCGCCGAGCTGGATGTTTCCTTCTCTCTTTGCGTTTTCCGGCCTCGGCATTTTGCTTCTGCAGGATACGCCCGGATTCTCTTGGGCCGAGCTTCGATATGGTTGGCGAAACTGGTCGTGGACGGAAATCGTTGCATTTGCCCTGTTCATGGCTGCCTTCTGTTCCGCCCTAGTATTGTGGGCACGACCCGATGCGGCCTTTGCTTTGCTGCTGTATCGCCCGGAGATGCTGATATTCATTTGGATCGGCTACCCGTTGCTGTCCGCTCTGCCGCAAGAGCTGCTGTTCCGCTCGCTCTTTTTCCGGCGCTATCATTCGATCTTGCCCCAAGGGCAGGCGGCCTATTTGCTGAACGCCGGGCTGTTTTCGCTTGCGCACCTGATGTATTGGAGCTGGGTCGTCGCGATCATGACCTTCGCCGGGGGCCTTCTATTCACCTGGGCGTATCGCAAGCGAGGGTCATTCTTCTATGCTGTTCTTCTGCATGCAATTGCCGGCAATATTATCTTCGCGGCTGGGCTTGGTGTCTATTTCTACTCGGGCAACGTGCAAAGGCCGTTTTGACGGCGCGACCCGCCTTGACTTTCCTAGCCCAAAGGGGTGTATCGGCGCGACGAATTCTGCGCCCGAAGGGATATGATCCATGCACGCCTATCGCAGCCACACCTGCGCCGCTCTGACCGCCGCCAATGTCGGTGAAACCGTCCGCCTGTCTGGCTGGGTGCATCGGGTTCGAGATCACGGCGGTGTGCTGTTCATCGACTTGCGCGACCATTTCGGTGTGACACAGGTTCTGTGCGACGGCGACAGTGCAGCCTTTGCTGAACTGGAAAAGGTCCGTTCCGAGTGGTGTATCCGCATCGACGGTACTGTCAAAGCCCGCGACGCTGATCTCGTTAACCCGAAATTGCCAACAGGTGAGATCGAGGTTTACGTGCGCGAACTGGAAGTTCTGGGCGCTGCCGATGAACTGCCGTTGATGGTGTTCGGCGATCAGGAATACCCCGAGGAAACCCGTCTGCGCTATCGTTACCTCGACCTGCGTCGCGAGGCGATGCAGCAGAACATGACCCTGCGCTCGGATGTTGTTGCATCCATGCGCCGCCGCATGTGGGATCAGGGGTTCCGCGAGTATCAGACACCGATCATCACCGCCTCGTCGCCCGAAGGGGCTCGCGATTTCCTCGTGCCATCGCGTCTGCACCCGGGCAAATTCTACGCGTTGCCGCAGGCGCCGCAGCAGTTCAAACAGCTGATCATGGTGTCGGGTTTCGACAAATATTTCCAGATCGCACCCTGCTTCCGCGACGAAGACCCGCGCGCTGACCGTTCGCCGACCGATTTTTACCAGCTTGACCTCGAGATGTCGTTTGTCGAGCAGCAGGACGTGTTCGACACCATCCAGCCCGTTCTGACCGGCGTGTTCGAAGAGTTCGGCGGTGGTCGCAAGGTCGATCAGGAGTGGCCGCAAATCTCCTACAAGGACTCGGCCCTGTGGTACGGCACCGACAAGCCCGACCTACGCAATCCTATTAAAATGCAAGTGGTCTCCGACCACTTCCGTGGGTCTGGCTTCGCGATATTCGCGAAGCTGTTGGAGCAGGACGGCACCGAAATCCGCGCCATCCCTGCGCCGAGCGGTGGCAGCCGCAAGTTCTGTGACCGTATGAACGCCTTTGCCCAGAAAGAAGGTTTGCCCGGCATGGGTTACATTTTCTGGCGGGATCAGGGCGAAGGTATGGAAGCCGCAGGTCCGCTGGCCAAAAACATCGGCCCCGAACGCACCGAGGCAATCCGTCAGCAATTGGGTCTGGGCGTCGGTGATGCGGCGTTCTTCTTGGGCGGTAAACCGAAGGCCTTTGAAAAGGTCGCTGGCAAAGCGCGGGATGTGATTGGCGAAGAGCTTGGTCTGACTGAAAAAGACCGTTTTGCCTTTGCCTGGATCGTGGACTTCCCGATCTACGAGCAGGATGAAGAAACCGGCGCGATTGATTTCGAACACAACCCGTTCTCGATGCCGCAGGGCGGAATGGAAGCTTTGCAGGGCGACCCTCTGGACGTACGTGGGTATCAGTATGATCTGGCTTGCAACGGCTACGAGTTGGTGTCGGGTGCGATCCGGAACCACAAGCCCGAGATCATGTTGAAGGCCTTTGAACTAGCAGGTTACGGCGAAGACGAAGTCAAATCCCGCTTTGGCGCTTTGTTCAACGCATTCCACTACGGCGCGCCGCCGCACGGTGGCTGCGCCGCTGGTATCGACCGGATCGTGATGCTGTTGGCGGATGAGGCCAACATCCGCGAGGTGATGATGTTCCCGATGAACCAGCGCGCCGAAGACCTGATGATGGATGCACCCTCTGATCCGACATCGGATCAGCTGATGGAGTTGGGTCTAAGGATCATTCCACAGGACTAAAGCCAACCGCTCGCCTTGAGCGGGCAGCTTTTGTCTTGCTGGTGGCAAAGACCCAAACACGCAGCGATGATTGCGAGATTGGTCGCGTATTGTAGAAGTACCTGCCACGGTTCAGTCAAACGGGCTCCCATGGTTTCGCCGCTTGCGGCGGATGGTTTTAGCGGTAAATCGTGTCCGGCAATAGAACCATACACTCAGGATCGAGGCCGTTAAGAAGTAGGCAGTCAGCACGTCAGATTGCCTCCTGTCGTTCCAGGCGGTCTTGCACAAGGCCTGCGACTCTTGCCGTCTGTGCTGTCATCGGGGCACCTTTGGATTGCGACCGGGTAAGCTCATGCACCGCCCCCGCAAGCGTTGTGTCATTCGCATCTCGCGCAACGCTTTGCAGAAACTGCGTGGCATAGTTTAGCGTGCGTTGGTCCGTCGGCCCGGTGAGCACATCGACGATATGGGCCATGTCGTCCTGATACGCCAACGGGTCCGGGTGAATGATTTCGTCTTTGACCGTGCCGAGGTCACTGGGGCGCCGGTCTTCCGGCAAAAGCTCAAGAATAGTTTTCTGGAAATAAGCAACCGATTTGAGGGGTTTGGCCAGAAAGCCATCCGCCCCTGCACTCAGGGCAAGTGATTGGGCGTTGTCATCGCCGGACAACCCCAGAATGACGCCGATTCGGGGAACTGCATGGGTCAACTCGGCAATCAGATCTGCGCCCGAACCATCGGGAAGACCCATATCAACAATCAGTACCGAAGGTCGGTAGATCTGTAAATGCCGCAGCGCCGATTTCAGGCAATCCGCCCGCCGAATACGCGCTCCGCTGTGCAAGCACATCAAGCGTATCGCGTCGCAAGCATAGCGGCTGTCTTCGACCACTAGGATGGTTTGGCCCAGTAATGGCCGAATCTTGGTTGGCAACGCCGGAGAAGCGAAAGGTTCCGAATCGTCCATGGCAGAACTCCTGATTAGCAGATGTCTCACGCTAGGAACTTCTGGCTAATACAGGGTTAACGCGCGTTTTGGCGCACTTGCCCTTTAGCCTGACAACCCCCATAACCGCCGCAGCGCAGAATGAAGGAGAGTCTCATGATCGGTCGCCTGAACCACGTTGCCATCGCTGTTCCCGACCTCGAGGCTGCCTCGGCCCAGTATCGCAACGCGCTGGGTGCCAAGGTCGGCGCACCTCAAGATGAACCAGATCATGGGGTCACCGTGGTGTTCATCGAATTGCCCAACACCAAGATTGAACTCTTGTATCCATTGGGTGAGAACAGCCCTATCAATGGGTTTTTGGAAAAGAACCCTTCAGGTGGTATCCATCATGTCTGCTACGAGGTCGAAGACATTATCGCGGCCCGCGATCATCTGAAAGAGACAGGGGCGCGGGTTTTAGGCTCGGGTGAGCCCAAAATCGGTGCGCACGGCAAACCAGTTCTTTTCCTGCATCCAAAAGACTTCAACGGCTGCCTGGTCGAGCTGGAACAGGTCTAACGCCTATGACCATCACTGCAGCTTTTGTTCTATTCGCAGTTATCTGGTTTATGACCCTGCTTGTGGTCCTGCCGATTCGCATCAAAACACAGGGTGATCTGGGCGATATTGTTCCGGGAACCCATGCCGGTGCGCCAGAAGTTCATCACATGAAGAAGAAGCTGTGGATCACGACCGGGATTTCAGTGGTTTTGTGGGCGATCATTGCAGGCATCATCATATCGGGACTGATCAGCGTAAGGGATTTTGATTGGCTGAACCAACTGGAACCACGCGGCTAAATTAGCGTCGGTCATCCGACAAGCCGTGGTAGATATGGGTGAAGGTTGCGGCACCAAGTATCGGGATCAGCAGATTGACCAGCGGAACCGAGAGTGGAACTGCCATAAGGACGCCCGCGACCCAAATCGTTGTTGCATGTTTTGCCCGCAGTTTCCGTGCACCTTCGCGCCCCAGTCGACGCATGGCGGCCAACGTGAAATACTCTCGCCCCAATAGAAACCCGTTCATGCCCCAGAAAATGAACAACGCAAATGGGGTGAAGAACGCATAGAGGATCAGCGCCAGCAGGTTGGCGACGATCAAAACCCCCAAAAAGCTGAGCGTATCCCGCAGGGCGTCGCTGAATGGGATGCGAGTGGCAGGAGGTAGAGTGGGATAGTGCTTGTCCTCAACCGCCTGCGCGACCTCATCCAGAAACATAGAGGTAATGGCCGAGGCGACGGGGACCATCAGGAATACCGATAACACCATCATCAACAAGAACGAGGAGACACTGAGCAGATCGTTCAGCCATGTCACCTCACCCAATATCGGCAGGGTGGCCTGATCGCCGACCAGTGCGTTTATCAGCCACAAAAAGCCGGCATAGGCAGCCACCAACAGCGCGAAGGTCAGGCCAACACCCAACAGAAGAACCTTGCGAAATCTTGGGTCGCCGATCTGACCCAGAGCCTGCAGAAATGACTGAACGATGATCATTCTGAGACCCATTGTGTCAGTGTAGTTACATCCGGGCGTGGCCGCTCAGGTGGGGCAGTCCCTTCAGTCGCAATGTGGATGAAGCCTGCTATTTTCTCATTTTTGGACAACCCCAGTCCTTGCTCGCAAAAGCTGCGGTTATGGGACTGCCAGCCTGAAAGCCAGTTCGCGCCCCAACCCGCAGCCAATGCCGCGTTCAACAATGCCAGACAAACGGCGCCTGCTGAATAGGTCTGTTCAATTGCCGGGATCTTTTCGGAAGGTTTCTGCACTTCGATGACAGCTACGGCCAGATGGCCCATGTCGAACTGGCTGCGTGCCTTGCCGATATCTTCGGCGCTTTTGCCCATGGCCAGACCGCAGGTTTCGGTCAGCGCCGCAAGACGTTGCATGGCCCCATGTTCGATAACGACAAAGCGCCAGGGCTCAAGCTTTCCGTGGTCGGGACTGCGCGCGGCAGCGATGAGCAAAGGCATCAACTCTTCCCGCGTCGGGGCTGGTGCCACAAGCGTCTTAGCTGGGCGCGATCGGCGCACCTGCAGAAAATCCAACGCAGCTTGGTTTTTCAGGGACATATGTTAACTTCCTTCACATGGGCAGTGCTTATGTCGGAGGCATGCCATCTTCTTTCAAGGGCAAATTGCCCCCTAAAAGGTGACTAATTCAATCGGAAAAGCGGCCTGAGATCAGATAAAGAGACGGAAGGGAACCGCTATTTAATGAAATCGTCGCTCTCACGAATCTGATAGACGCCTTCGGGCAAATCCAAAGCCGCCGCCAGATCGCGTACCTGCTCAGGTGATAGGGTGATTTTTTGTATCTGATCAGTTCGGGGGTCCAACTGCTCAAGCGTGACGCACTCGGCAAAGTTGTTGATGACGACGTCCTCTTGCAATGGTTTGGCACCTTCGTCCACCAGAGTAATGACCGTCGAGTCGAATTCGTGTTCAATTGAAAACATATCGGCACAGTGCCTAGGCAGAGATCGCAATGCAACCCGTTGCAGCGGCATTCGGCAGTAGCCCAGGCAAATTGGGCGCGTTATGCTTGCCTGCCGACAGGTTGACTGAAAGGAATAGGAATGCGCGGTTTTGCCTTGTCGCTGGTTTTGCTGTTGGCGGCTTGCGGCTCTTCGTCCGTAATCGCGATTCCGGCAGCGGAATGGCAACCCTCATCACCGGCTCTTCGCGAGAAGGCACGGGAATTCGAGCAGGTCAGCCGCGCGGTTGCAGCGTCGGCTGAAAAGGAATGCCGCCGCCAGGCACGTTCTGCCAATTGTGATTTTGCCATACTGGTTGATCTGTCATCAAGAGCGCCAGCAAATGCATTCCAGACGCTGGACGAGGACGGGCGACCGTTGATCATATTCACGCGGCCGATGATTGATTCAACAGAGAATGCGGAAGAGATGGCTTTTGTCATGGGGCATGAAGCAGCCCATCACATTCTGGGTCACATCTCCCGACAAACGAAAAATGCCAAGGAGAGCGCGCGCATTTTTGGCGAACTCGCCCGCAAGCAAGGTGCAGATGATGCGGGAATTGAGCGTGCACAGGCTCTGGGTGCCGAGGTCGGGGTGCAGAACTATACGCGCGTGTTCGAGCTTGAGGCGGATCGTTTGGGGACAAAAATCACCCATGCGGCAGGATACGATCCAATGGTTGGAATGGTCTTTTTCCAGCGAATTCCAGATCCGGGTGACCGCTTCTTGGCGACACACCCGCCAAATGCTGAACGGGTCGAGGCGGTTCTGCAAACGGCCCGCCAGTTGGGATTGCGATAATGATTCAGCTAGACCGATTGGGCGTGGTGCTCAGCGATCGCGGGTCGAAATATGCAGTTACCGGTGCAAAGGTTACCAGCCGTTCCGATGTTGATGCAGCGCTAGCAGAGCTTAAATCCGACAAGGCTTATGCCAAGGCAACGCACAACACCTGGGCCGCGATGTTGCCAACCGGAGCGCTTAAGGCCGACGACGGAGAATCCGGTGCCGCGATGGTCATTTTGCGGATGATGGAGCGCGCGGGTCTTTCGGATCACGTCATAATCGTGACGCGTTGGTATGGCGGCAAGAAACTGGGTGGAGACAGGTTCCGCCGGGTACAAGATGCCACCCGAGTGTATCTGGACCAGTTAGAAGCCGGGCATTGACCTGAGTCAAAGGCATCGTTTGATGCATGGGCTACCTTTTCTTCAGCGAGCAAAGAAAGGGAAACGCATGTCTGACCGAGCAACACTGCGATATCACGCAGGTCTGATGGATGAGATGGCTACAACGCTCGGGGTTGATCTGCAGGAGGCCGCGATTGACGGTGCCTTGCGATTTGATGAAATCTCGGACGCAGTACTGCGCTGTGCCCAATGCCCAAATCCGGGGCATTGCGCGGCCCTTTTGGACCAGGGCACCGACTTGGGCAGTGCACCGGAATACTGCCGTAACCAGGAATTGTTGAACAGGCTAGCGCCATAAAGGAGGAGCATGTTCATGCCGCAACTTGGGCGGATTATGCCGCATTTCCATCTAGTTCAGAGAATGGCGCGGGCAATTGGCGCAGATGTTGTGGCGGCACATCGGAATGGGCGTCTGGAGCAGCAAGACTGGGCTCAGATAATCCACGCATGCCGTGGTTGCGAATGGGCGCACGCCTGTACTGACTGGTTGCATAAGAACGAAAATGTAGAGAAGGCACCAGTCGCCTGCCCAAATCGGGCAATGTTTGCGGCCATTAAGGTAGGAAGCAATGGTTGAGCACGATCCTCGAACCCGACTGGGTGAGATCGAAAAACACTTTTGGCTGACACGATCGGTGGCGCGTTGCATGGGGATATCCCTGACCGAAGGAATGGCCGAGGGAAGGATCACGCCTCAAGAATACGCCCTGATGGTGACCCGTTGCCGCAGTGCTGGATGCAGCGAGCAATGCCAGTTTTGGCTCGCTGATCAGCAGGAAAAAGCATCCGCTGCACCGCAGTTTTGCGCCAATGCCAGTGCTCTGAACGATCTGGCCTGACCGTCAGAGCTTATTGTGCGTCCCGTCGCATAACGGCGGATTGGCGCAGTGCTTACAGCCACAAAAGAACACCTTCTTGCTGGCCTCAGCCGTGAATTTTACTGGTTCGAACGACGTGTCTTTGTGCGAACCGTCGCAAAATGGTTGCCGCTTGGACTTGCCACAGGCACACCAGAAATAGGTTTTTCCTTCGGTCACTTCGACCGGATAGGGCGATTTCTGGGCGATGATCGGGGCGTCTGACATGTGGCTACTCCGTCTTTAGCTAACGTCGAAGTTAGAGTTTAGGGTTCTTTGTCAAAAAAGGTAGTCTGCGAATGAAAACCCGCCTTACAGCGTGGATTCGCCTTAATTCACGAAAGCGTTATCGATTCGGTTGCCATATGAAATTCTTGGTCCTATTCTGATACCGGCCCCGAAAAACTGGGCAATATCAGAAAAGTAATAGAGGATTGATGGACATGAAACTGAAATTTGCTGCTATCTGCGCCACGGCCGTTGTACTGACTGCGTGCTCGCAGCAAGAGGAACCGACCCCGGTCTATATCCAACCCGACTATGACAAGTATGGCACGCCCAGCTGTTCGGCAGGCTACGAACTGGCCACGACCGAGGCGGGTCAGACCGTGTGTAATCCGGTCACGCAATAAGCGTTTCGCAGGCGGTCCATATATTCGGACCGCCTGCACATTCAAACCGCTGCCGCCGCCGAAAGGCGGTTTTTTCTTGCCTTTCTGCCGCAGGTCGCGAACGTCGGTTCAGGTGGAATTGATCGGAAAGGCCTATGCGAAAATTATTTGATCACCTTAAAGATCGCACTCGCTGGAGTTGGCAGGGCCTATCAGCTACTTGGCGCGAAGAATATTCGTTTCGGGCTTGGGGCTGGGCAAATCTTGTTTCAGGCGCTTTGGCATTCCTGCTTCCGCTCGATTCCGCTGAAAAAGCGTTGATCCTTGCGCTCGGTATACTGGTATTGGTGGCTGAACTGTTCAATACAGCCATCGAACGAGCAGTCGATCATACCTCGACTGACCACCATTTGCTGGCGGGGCAGGCCAAGGACGCGGCAAGTGCAGCAGTGGCACTTACTGCTGTTGCCACTGGTGTTGCTTGGGTCGTGATTCTGTTTGGGCTGTTGTAGTCCGGGTCCCGGTCACACCGACGAACACAAACGTCCCCAAAGATCGTATTCTCCGGCCTCGTCAACCTCGACAGTGACGATATCGCCCGGATTCAGGTTTTCGAAGCCCTCATCGATAAACAGATTTCCGTCGATCTCGGGCGCGTCGGACTTGGTGCGGCAGGTCGCGGCCTCATCATCGATGTCATCTACAATGACCTCGATCGTTTGCCCGACTTTGGCCATCAGCTTAGCCTCGGAAATGGCTTGCGCCTTCTCCATAAAGCGTTCCCACCGATCTTGTTTCACGTCAACTGGAACATGATCTGGCAGATCGTTTGAGCGGGCGCCATCGACATTTTCGTACCGGAAGCAACCGACACGATCCAATTGCGCTTCGTCCATCCAGTCGAGCAATGTTTGGAATTCGTCTTCGGTTTCACCAGGATATCCGACAATGAACGTCGAACGCAGGGTGATATCGGGGCAAGTCTCGCGCCATGCAGAGATCTCTTCCAGAGTTTTTGCCCCTGCGGCCGGCCGGGCCATGCGCTTTAACACGTCCGGGTGCGCGTGCTGGAACGGAATGTCTAGATAGGGCAGTACGTTACAGCCCGCATCCGCCATAAGCGGAATCAGATCGCGCACATGGGGGTAGGGATAGACATAATGCAGCCTGACCCATGCATCGAACTGGCCCAGCTCGTGCGCCAGATCGGTGATATGGCTGCGTACTTCCCGGTCCTTCCACGGGTTCACGTCGTATTTGCGATCCAGCCCATAGGCCGAGGTATCCTGCGAGATCACCAACAATTCGCGCACGCCGCTATCGACCAGTTTCTCGGCCTCGCGGAGCACAGCATGCGCTGGGCGGCTGGCCAGCTTTCCGCGCATGTCCGGGATGATGCAAAACTTGCACTTATGATTACAACCCTCGGAAATCTTGAGGTAACTGTAGTGGCGCGGCGTCAGCTTCACGCCCGAAGCCGGAAGCAGATCGACATAGGGGTTCGGATCCGGGGGAACCGCGGCATGAACCGCATCCAGTACCTGTTCGTATTGATGCGGTCCGGTCACCGCCAGAATACGTGGATGATGCTCGCGGATATAATCGGGTTCGGCCCCCAGACAGCCCGTCACGATGACTTTGCCATTTTCGACCAGCGCCTCGCCGATGGCATCCAGAGACTCGGCCTTAGCGCTATCTAAGAAACCGCAGGTGTTCACAATTACGGCATCAGCTCCGGCATAGTCCGGCGAGATACCGTAACCTTCGGCACGCAAACGGGTCAGAATACGTTCGCTATCAACCAGCGCTTTAGGACAGCCCAGCGACACCATTCCAAGTGTTGGCTGACCGCGGCGGGGTGTCTCGGCGATGCGGGCCCCTGGGGCCAGATCGGGGCGGAGGTTCGGTGGGTTCGTGCTCATGGCCGGGCATATAGAGGGGAATGCTTCCCCTTGCAAATCCTGCCCACACAGGGCTGACTTGTACCAGAGCAGATAAGCCGGAAAGGCAAACTCATGAAGTGGCTCATTCGTATTCTCTTTCTTGTGGTTGCGGCCTTCGGGCTGGTGATTGGTGCCTTGCTGCTGATGCCAGGAGACAAACTTGCCACGATCCTGGCTGAGCAGGTCAAGGCACAAACTGGTCGCGAATTAAAACTGTCTGGGGATGTCAAACTATCCTTCTGGCCCGTTTTGGGCATGGAAACCGGTCGCGTAACCTTTGGCAATGCGCCCTGGGCCGGGTCCGAGCCGATGCTGAGCGCTCAAAGTCTGGCTGTAGGGGTCGATGCCTCGGCGCTGCTGTCGGGTGATATCCGGATCAAGAGAGTGCTAGCCGATCATCCAACACTGCGTTTGGAACGTTCGGATGGGCGCGGGAATTGGGAGTTGCACCAACCCGGAAATTCATCTGACACCGGTGCGTCGGCGCAAGCGGTTGAAAGTCGGCCGGTGACTCTGGAACAGTTGGAACTGCAGAACGCACGGTTGATCTACATTGAGAATGGCGCGGTCAGCATGGAGTTCGCCGATGTTGATCTATCTGCCCGTTGGCCCGACGTGACTGCCCCGATGGAAATGCAGGCCAGCATGCCCGTGCCCGGAGGCAACGTTAAGGTTAACCTTAACATTCCTGACCTGCCTGCGTTCTCGAGCGGGGTGGTGACCCCGTTGGAAGTAAGTCTGACTGCACCCGGTGGAGGGATTCAGTTTTCCGGCCGGGTGAATCTGGCCGGAGAAATGGACGGCAAGACTACTGTCACCGCAAAAAATACACACAAGATGTTGGCTGCATTTGGTCAGGGAGGTGTCACCGTTCCCGAAGGCTTGGGCCGGGTTGCGAATGTATCCGGGCAGATGACCTATACCCGAGACGGGCGGATTTCACTGCGGAAAATGGTTGCTGTCCTCGACAATAATCGGCTTGAGGGTGAAGCGGATATTCAGATCTCTGATCCGCCAAAAATCACGGCGCGCCTGAACGCGGGCGATCTCGATTTGTCCAGTGTAAGTGGGGATGATGACACATCAAGCAGCGGTTCTGAGGCTGACGGGTGGTCCAAAGCCACAATAGATGCGTCATCGTTGGCACTCGCAAACGGGACGATCCGACTGCAAGCGAATTCGATTTCGGTGCCAGGCATGCGATTTGGCAAAAGTGATCTGACGCTCAGCCTTGATCGTTCGAGGGCTGTGTTGAAAATGCATCCCGCGTCGCTTTTTTCAGGGCATCTGAATGGCCAGGTGGTTGCCAACAATCGCAATGGTCTGTCGGTCGGTGGAAATCTGACGGCCGATAATATCGATATCAATGAAGCCCTTGTAACGCTTGGGGATATCAAGCGCCTGTCGGGAACCGGGTCAGGACATCTAGAGTTTCTGGGTGTGGGGCAGAATGAAGATCAGATCATGCGGTCGCTGAGCGGCAAAGGGAATATTGAAGTCGGGAAAGGGGTCATTTCCGGGGTGGATCTGGACCGCCTTATGGGGCGCGGAGGGGGTTCAGGCGGCACAACGGTTTTCAATAGCCTCACTGCCAGCTTCACGATGAAAGATGGTGATCTGAACAACGACGACTTATTGATGAAACTGGATAATTTTCGAGCGGATGGCACGGGCCGAATTGGTCTTGGTGCTCGCGATATCGACTATCTATTTACGCCGGTGGCTTTACGCGCCAATGCAGGCGAGGGGATATCGGTACCCGTTCGAATCGTGGGGCCATGGAGTGGCCCGTCGATCAAGCCGGACCTCACCAAAGTCATTGAGGCCGCAGCAGAGGGAAAAGTCAAAGCACTGGAAGATGACGCCAAGCAAAAGGTATTTGAAAAGGTCGGGAAGGAACTTGATACCACAGTAACGGACACCGGTCAGATCGAGGATGCCCTTAAAGACAAACTGGAGGACGAGGCCAAGAAAAGCCTTCTCAAACTGCTGGGCGGGGATTGATCGCGCCGATCAAGGGCGCTGAAATCAGCGCCCTTGTTAGGTGGGCTAGATGGTTTGATCGTACTCGCCAACGCCGGGCTCGGTGCGAATAACAGCGTCAATATCGGCGAAAATCGCCCGCAATTCGTCTTCGCTTTCGCTGCTTTCGCAAACCACCACGAGGTTCGGAGTATTCGACGAAGCGCGCACCAGCCCCCAACTGCCATTGTCCAGAATGACGCGCGCGCCATTGACGGTCACAACCTCTTTGATCGCTCGGCCCGCAAAGGTTTCGCCAGCATCGGCCATTGCGACCAACTTATCGACGAGGCGCTGCAAGATATCATATTTCTCGGTATCCGCTGCATAAGGTGACATGGTGGGTGTTGACCACGTCTTGGGCAGCGCCTTGCGCAGGTCCGACATGCTCTGATCTGGGTTGCGGTCCATCAGCTTGCAGATTTCCACCGCCACGCGCATCCCGCAGTCATATCCGCGCCCGACCGGCTCAGCCAAGAAATAGTGGCCCGATTTCTCAAACCCGGCCAGCGCGCCGATTTCCTTGACCCGACGCTTCATATGGCTGTGGCCGGTTTTCCAATAGTCGGCTTTGACACCATGGGCCTGCAATTCGGGATCGCTGGCGAAAAGTCCGGTAGATTTCACATCGGCCACAAAGGTCGAATTCGGATAAATCTTGGCCAGATCGCGGGCCATGATGACGCCGACCTTGTCGGCAAATATCTCTTCGCCTTCGTCATCTACAACGCCACAACGATCCCCATCGCCATCAAAACCAAGCGCCAGATCGGCGCCACTGGCTTTGACTGTATCAGACATGTCATGCAGCATTTCCATCGCTTCGGGGTTTGGGTTGTAGTTGGGGAACGTGTAATCCAGATCAGTGTGGCTTGGCACAACTTCAACACCGATCCGTTCGAAGATCTCGGGCGCAAAGGCAGCGGCAGTTCCGTTGCCGGTAGCGCACACCACCTTCAGCGGACGGGACATTTTGAAGTCACCAACCAGATCGTCGATATAGGCCTCTTTCACACCGTCGACGAATTCATATGACCCGCCGGGGCGCGCATCACCATCACCGTTCAGGACGATGTCGCGTAGTTCCGACATTTCGTCAGGGCCGTGGGTCAGGGGGCGATCAAAGCCCATTTTGACTCCGGTCCAGCCATTGGGGTTGTGGCTGGCTGTGACCATCGCAACTGCGGGCACATCCAGATGAAACTGTGCAAAATAAGCCATCGGGCTGAGCGCCGGGCCAATATCCTTCACCTGAATACCCGCCTGCATAAGCCCAACGATCAGCGCGTTTTTGATCGACAGGGAATAATCGCGATAATCATTGCCCACCGCAATCACGGGTTCAATCCCGCGTTTGTGCATCTGTGTGCCCAGACCCAAGCCCAGGGCGGTCATGCCTGGCAGATTGATCTCATCGGGGTATTTCCACCGCGCGTCATACTCGCGAAAGCCTGTGGGCTTGATCATCGGGTCGCGCAGAAAACTCCAGGTGTTTGGGGTCACCTCAGGCAAAGGCTTGGTCATCACAAATCTCAATCGTTAAATCTGAATTGGGTTTTCTTTGGCCAGCGCATCAAATCGCATCAATGTGTCAACCAGATGGCCCATCTGATCCAGAGGGATCATGTTCGGCCCATCTGAGGGTGCGGTGTCAGGATCCTGATGGGTTTCAATGAAAACGGCTCCGACGCCCAGAGACACAGCTGCACGCGCCATCACTGGCGCAAACTCACGCTGTCCTCCTGAGGAACCGCCTTGGCCGCCGGGCTGTTGCACCGAATGGGTTGCGTCCATGACGACCGGATATCCGGTTTGTGCCATCTGCGGTAGCGACCGCATGTCCGCGACCAGCGTATTGTAGCCAAACGAAGTTCCGCGCTCGGTCAGCAGGATGTTCTGATTGCCAGTGCTTTCGATCTTAGTAACGATATTGGGCATTTCCCACGGGGCGAGAAACTGTCCCTTCTTCACGTTGACCGCTTTTCCAGTATTGCCTGCCGCCAGCAGCATGTCCGTCTGACGACACAGAAACGCAGGGATTTGCAGGATATCGACAGCCTCGGCTGCAATCGTGCATTGGGCCTCGGTATGAACATCGGTCAAAACCGGAATGCCCATGGTTTTGCGAATGTCGTTCAGCACCTTCAGCCCAGCATCAATGCCCATACCACGCTTGCCGGACAGCGAGGTCCGGTTGGCTTTGTCATACGAGGCCTTGAATACATACTGCGCCCCGGTGGCGTCACATGCCTCTTTCATGGTGCCCGCGATCATCTGGGCGTGATCGGCGGTTTCAAGCTGGCAAGGGCCAGCGATGATGGTCAGCGGAAGGTCGTTGCCAACCATGAGGTCGGCGATTTTTACATGTTTCATGAGTCTTACGAGGATACCTGTTCACGAAGGACCGACGCGGTAAGCGAGATCATCAGGTAGATACCAGCAAATAACAGGAAAGCCAAAATCGTATTTTCGAACTTGCGCGGATAACTGGGTTCCTGGCTGGCAACAGGGTTCACCGAGACGGTCAGATACCGCACTTTCCGGTTGGCCTCGGTCCGTGTGGCTTCCATTTGCTGCATTGCCGTTTGCAGCATCATGTCTCGGGCCGCTAGATCGGCCTGTGCCATCTGAATACGTACGCTCAGACGCGCCAGCGAATTTTCGCCTGCTGAAGCATCCAGCATCTCAGCATTCAATTCTGACAGCACGGCCTCCAGCCGTTTAATATCTGCACGCGTGCCGTCCACTTTAGCTTTGTTGGGCCGTGCATTGTCAAGAAGGGCGGCCAGTTGCAATTCTTTATCCTGCAGCTCAATTTCAAACTGATCGATTCTGGCACGCAAGCTGGCGATCACGCTTTGCGGATCCAGTATGGCACCCTGCAACTGCAATTCGATCAGGTCTTCCTGTGCCTGCCTGCGCGCTTCTTGCGCGGCTTCAAAGCCCGCCAATGCATCACGCATTTGATCTTCGCGTTTCAGCTCGGTCAGGCCATTGATCCTCTCCTCAGCGTAAGAGATCAGACGATTGGATAGATCGACCGAGATTTCAGGGCTGGGCGCGGCGACCTCCATGCGAATGACACCATCACTAGGGTCGTACCCGATCGTGATCATTCGCTTAAAAAGCTTGTAAGTTTCTTCAAGCGTCGCATCAGAGGGCAAACGTTGGATCGGATCAATATTGTCTTGCTGAAAGAACTCAGCGAACCCGACATCCCGTTCAAGGCGTTCCAGCGCGTCCTTGGATTCCAAAAACTCTTGAGTGGATACCGAATCCTGTGCAGTTGCAAACTGTGTCCCCGCGAGGAAGCCACCGAAAGAGGCCCCTCCACCGTCGGCTTGCAAAATCGAAAACACGGAATCGCTGGCGTACATCGGCGTTGCGACCCGATAGAAATAGTATCCCACTATGAATGTAGGCAGGATCACAAAGGCCGTTAGCCGCGCAAATAATGCAACGAGTTTGCGGCGCCGTCTGCGGGCGATGTCTTTCTGGATTTGCCCGATCTCATATTCGCGGCGTTGGGCCGGGCTGAGCTCTGGACCTGGCAGGTTTTTTTGAGTTTCTTTGGCTGTCTGAGGCAAGTGAATTTTAATGTTATCTTGCGTCGCTTTGTCGTCGGTTGAATTGCGTTGATCGTAAGCTGCAAGATCTAGCAGATTGGAACGCTGAAACGGATCAATCCCTTTCTTACGCAACAGTCGCACTGCGTCATAATCAGAGGTTGCCGCCAACCCATTCTTGTGGGCAAGCCGTCTGGCGACCCGCAATTGCCGCCCGGTTAACCCTTCGCGCTTGATTGCGTCCAATTCGGTCCCCGGCTGCTGCGCGTCTGTGCCGGAACCAGAGGCCTGAGTCGCCTTGCGAATACGATCGATCGCATCCGAGCGCGCCTCAGCAGTGCCAGCTCCGCGCGCTGCGCGGTCAGGGTTGTATTTTCTAGCCTTGGGCTTGGTAGTCATAGAGCTGCTTCGCCTCTTCCAAGGTTTCAAACATATAAAGCTGACCATCCACCAAAACAGCAGCTTGGCGCGCGAATTTCTCGAGGGTTGATGGATTGTGTGATACGATTACCAAGGTTGTTGTCCGAAGCTTCTCTTTCAGGATATCGCCGGCTTTCTTGTTGAATTCCACATCTGTGGTCGAGGGCATCCCTTCGTCAATCAGATACATGTCGAAATCCAGAGCCAACATCAGCGCAAAGGTGAATCTGGCGCGCATACCGGACGAGTAGGTGCCAAGCGGCTGGTCAAAATACTCACCCAGATTGCACAGCCATTTACAATAGGCTTCGACATAATCAGGGTCCATGCCGTAGATCTTGGCGATCGAGCGCGCGTTTTCGAGCGCTGACAGGCGTTTGGCGACACCCCCGGTGAAGCCCATGGGGAAAGACACACGGCAATCCCGTCGAATTACACCTTCGTCCGGTTTTTCCAACCCTGCCATCATATTGATCAATGTGGTTTTGCCTGTTCCGTTCGGGGCCAGGACCCCAAGGGAGGTGCCCAGTTCGACACGGAACGACACCTGATCCAGAATCACTTTGCGGCGGGTTCCGGTCCAGAATGACTTGCTGACATTTTCGAATTCCAGCATTTGCGGCCTGTCATCGTACTGTTTTGTTATGGCTCGAAGGTGTGTGTGCTACGGGTCCATGTTGGCCACATTATGTCGAAATATGAAACAAATGATCAATGCGGATCCCGCGATATGACATTGAAGTGTTGCCAAGTTAGGTGCTGTTGGCTCCGACCGTGTTCATTCCTATCTTAATCGAGTGTTCATTGCGGGAACGATTCAATCTGATGAAGTCGCTAATTAAGGATATCGCAGAGTGCCGACTTTGCGCGGACAGGTTTGCGCAGACGGCTACCGCGCACAAGCCGCGCCCGGTTGTCTGGTTCCATTCCGGTGCACGAATTCTGATCGCGGGTCAGGCACCGGGGGCTCGGGTGCACCTGTCGGGAAAGCCCTTTACCGATCCTTCGGGTGATCGCCTAAGGGATTGGTTGGGACTGGACGAACAAGGCTTTTATGACCGCTCGCGGGTATCGATTGTGCCGATGGCATTTTGTTTTCCTGGATATAATGAGCGTAAGGCCGACCTACCACCACCGCCGCTATGTGGGCGCACATGGCATGAAAAAGTGATGAATGCGCTGGGAGAGGTGCCGCTGACAATCCTCGTTGGCGGTCACGCGCACAAATACCATCTGGGTGTGAAAACGCCGGTCACCGAGACCGTCAGCCGTTGGAGAGACCATGCGCCGCGGGTCTTTGCCTTGCCTCACCCGTCTTGGCGCAATACGGCTTGGCTGAAGAAAAACCCCTGGTTTGAGGCCGAGCTTTTGCCGGTTCTCCGGCAACGGGTGCAAGAGGTTCTGAATGACTGAAACTACAGCTTTAGATGCTGCACATGCCGCTATGCTTGCAGCGCCAGAAGACGATTCAGCACGGCTGCGTTTCTTTGAAAGGTTAGCCGACAGCGAGCTGTTCCTGATGCTGTCAGAAGAGGCCAGGGACGAGAATATTTCGCCTGAGCTCTTCGATGTGGCTGATGGCCGTTTCGTGCTGGCCTTTGATCTTGAGGAACGTTTGGCAGAGTTCGCGGGGCATCCGGTTCCGTATGTTGCTCTGTCCGGGCGTGTCTTATCCGGAATGCTGTCAGGGCAGGGAATTGGTTTGGGCCTGAACCTCGAGACCGCGCCGTCATCGATGTTGATCCCGACCGAGGCATTGGGCTGGTTGGAAAGCACGCTGCAGCACGGCCCGCAAGAAGTGCAGCAGAGGCTTACTGAATTTCGCCCGCCCGCCGGTCTGCCAGATAAATTGCTAACTGCACTTGATACCAAACTGGCGACTGCAGCAGGCCTCGCCACTGCGGCTTTTCTAGTGGGAACGAAGACGGATGATGGCGGTCGGGGCCATCTTTTGGGATTTGTCTCGGCAGTTGAAAACGCGCAGCCTGCTCTGGCGCGCGCCGTTTCTGAGGCGCTGACATTTTCGGGGATTGAGGCGGGTGCATTGGATGTCGGGTTCTTTGAAGCAGAGGATCCGGCAGCCGCCGCGCTGGCTAAGGTCGGGCTTAGGTTCGATTTACCCCAGCCACAGGCTCCGAAAGTTGAAAGGGCCGCCCCGGGCAGTAACCCCGAGCGGCCCCCGATCCTGAAATAACAAAGCGCGTTAGTCTGCCGTTTCCAGTTTATCCTGTGTACGCGTCTCAAAGTCGCTTGCGTCGTGACGTTCGTGCAATTGAGTGTGTGGTTCGCCAAATGGGCGATTGACCATCCGACCACGCTGAACCGCTGGGCGCGCATCGATTGCTTTGGCCCACCGCATTACGTTCTTGTAGCTTTCGACATCAAGGAATTCCGCCGCATCGTATAGACGGCCCAGAACCAGTTGTCCGTACCAAGGCCAGATAGCCATATCGGCGATCGTATATTCTTCGCCAGCGATATAGGTCTTTTCAGCAAGTTCCCGATCCAATACGTCCAACTGGCGTTTGGCTTCCATGGCGAAACGGTCAATCGGGTATTGCCACTTCTCAGGGGCGTAGGCGTAGAAGTGGCCAAAGCCGCCACCCAGATAGGGTGCGCTGCCCATCTGCCAGAATAACCAGTTCATAACCTCAGTCCGTTTCGCACCACTCGCGGGTAGAAACTCACCGAACTTCTCTGCCAGATGCATAAGAATTGAGGCACTTTCGAACACGCGCACAGGTGTTTCATCCGAATGATCCCAAAGCGCGGGAATTTTCGAGTTGGGGTTGGCTCTGACAAAGCCCGAACTAAACTGGTCGCCTTCGCCAATATTGACCAGCCAGGCATTGTACTCTGCCTCACTGTGGCCCAGAGCCAGCAGCTCTTCGAGCATTACAGTGACTTTGACGCCGTTGGGTGTAGCGAGCGAATAAAGCTGCAGAGGGTGCTTTCCGACCGGAAGGTCCTTATCATGTGTGGCCCCAGCAATTGGCCGGTTGATATTGGCAAATTGTCCGCCGCTTTCACTGTCCCACGTCCAGACCTTAGGAGGGGTATAGGTGGATTGTTCGCTCATATCATGCCTTTCCTGCGTTGCTGGCCAATGGACCGCTAAATCAACAGCTAATATTGCAGAACTCAGAGTCCAACCCCAAACACCGCGGGAATTTTGTAACAATCCCCCGGATACACCTCACAATTCCCAATTCGTTTTCACAGCGGCGCGAGTGGGTCTTCGCGCGAGGCCAAAAACACCTATTGTCTGAGCAGCCCCGTAGCACGGGTGCCCAGAAACCGATAGGACATGAGGACAATTCACATGAAACGCTTTGCACTGACCCTTGCAGCGACGATGGCTTTCGCCATGCCTGCATTCGCAGGAGATCAATATGTTGATGGTACCGGATTTGCGGTGTCAGGGTATGACGTCGTTGCCTATCGCGACTTGGATCAAGTAGCCGTGGGTCAATCGCAGCCCGAGGCAGTTCGCGGCCGGTCTGACATCTCTGCCGATTATAACGGTGCGACCTGGGCATTTTCGACTGAAGAAAACCGCGACAAGTTTCTCGAAAATCCGGCCTATTATGCGCCGCAATATGATGGACACTGCGCCTATGGCGTGTCGCGTGGCGGCAAGGTTCCGGCCAACCCGAACCTGTGGCGGATCGTCGATGACAAACTGTATCTGAACATCACCGATGTAGTCGTCGGCTTTTGGGAAGAGGACGTACCCGGCAACATCAATTTGGCAGAAGGCAACTGGCCGGGTATCGAACCCGACGCGGCGTCTACCAGCGTGATCCCGAAATTTACTTCGGAAGGTCCAGTGTCCAACTGATATTGGTGAAAAAAGTAAGCCCGGCCTTAACAGCCGGGCTTTTTCTTCTGGCAGGTTCTCTCAGCCTGCCAACTCAAACAAATCCCGCATTTGCTGGTCTGCTTCAAACCGAATCCTAACGCTTCGAGCACCGGGAAACTTCCGTTCGCGTATGGGGTCGGGAATGACAATTTCACCCGAACCCGCACCTTTGGATTTAAATGTCAAAATCTCGGTTTCAGTTTTCCTGCAACTTGCCAGAACCGAGGTTGGCAAGGCGACTCGGTTTTCACCCTCACAGACCGAAGACGCGACGAAGTAAGTCAGGTCACGTCCGAAACAGCCGATTGCATCTGGCACATGGTCAGATGACTGGTCTTGGTCGTCGCTTGTCGCGGCGTGGTCAATCGCAGACATATCTGAAAGCACGTATTCGGGATTCAGCAAATCACGGCAAGCCTTGATCTCATCGGCGTCCAGTTCGATCACACGTTTCTTTAGGCGTGGACGACGTGGTGTCGACGAACTCGTCACCCCTTTTCGGGTCAGACCCTCGCTACGCAGAAAATCGTAAGCCGATTTGGCTTTGGAAAAAACCGAATGGTCACCATCTGTATGATCAGGGTGATCATGAAAGGCGATATTGCGCCAGGCGTCTCTGATGTCGTTTGCGTTGGCGTGGGTAGGCAGGCCAAGAACCTGAAACGCTTCTGCCCGAGCCTTAACTTTGCTCACTGGCTCCATACTGATAACACTCATTAAAACTACACTGCGCTCAGAGTGCCATCGATCACATTTTTGTCAAATTTTCTTAGATATTAGCGTTAATCCCAGCAACAGTTTCTGGAATCAATTCTGGATTGTCGCCCGCGCTCTAATCGGCGTGCCGCACATCGGTAGTGGTGGGTGTGCCCAGCGACAGATTTGCCACCGGACAGGCCACAAGTTCAAGCGACGTTCTGCAATTCGGTCTGAGGTGTAATACCCAATGCGAAACACACATCGCGGGTCAGTTCAGGGCGATTGAGCGTGTAGAAATGCAACTTGTCCACACCACCTTCGATCAGGTCCGAGCAGAGTTCGGTGCAAAGCGCAGTGGCAAGAAGGTCTTCGCGATCGTCGCGGATCGCCTTCTCAAATGCATTTTCGATCCACTCGGGTACTCGGGTTCCACAGCGTTTTGCGAAGTTGCGTGCCCCTTTCCAGTTTTCGATTGGAAGAATTCCCGGCACGATTGGTTTATCAATGCCTGCTTTTTCGCAAGCATCCCGGAACCGGAAAAAAGTCTCGGCTTCGAAAAAGAACTGGGTTAGCGCTTCGTCCGCACCCGCGTCCAGTTTTGCCTTTAGCCAATCCACATCGGTGCGGGCGTTCTGTGCCTCGGGGTGGATGTCAGGATAGGCACCGACGCGAATACTGAACATTTCTGTTTCTGCCAGCGCGGATATCAATTCGACCGAATTGGCAAATCCTTCCGGATGTGGCTGGAACCGGTCATGTCCCTTGGGAGGATCGCCGCGAAGCGCGACGATATCCTGAACGCCCGCGCGTGCGAACGTATCGGCAATCTCAAGGGTTTCCTGACGCGAGGCATCTACACAGGTCAGATGCGCGGCAACGGGCAGGCCTGAAGATTTGTGCAGGGTTGCAACCGCATCGCGTGTCAGTTCGCGCGTCGTGCCCCCTGCGCCATAGGTGACGGATACAAAGCGAGGGTTCAACGGAGCCAGCGTCTGCACCGTATCCCACAGGCGAAACGAGGCCTCCAGCGTCTGGGGCGGGAAAAATTCGAATGAGATCTCAGGCTTGGTCATAATGGCCTCGTAACTGTCATTTACGCTCTTGTGCCACCTGAGGCGTTGTGAGACAAACTCATATTATTCAACAACAACATGAGTCACGCAGCATATGCATATTGAGTTCCGACATCTGCGGACGATCAAAGCCATCCACGAATGTGGTGGTCTGGCGCGTGCTGCTGATCAATTAAACATTACCCAGTCAGCATTGAGCCATCAGATCAAGGGCTTGGAAGATCAAGCCGGGGTTGAATTGTTCCTGCGCCGGTCTAAGCCAATGAAACTGTCTGCGGCCGGTCTGCGACTGTTGCGGCTGGCAGAGCAAATTCTGCCGCAGGTCGAGGCAATGCAGGATGAGTTTTCATCGCTGCGCGACGGTCGCACCGGGCGTATGCATATTGCGATCGAATGTCACGCTTGTTTCGAATGGCTGTTCCCTGTGCTCGAAGCCTTCCGAAAATCCTGGTCTGATGTCGATGTAGACATTCGCCCAGGTCTCGCGTTCGACGCGCTGCCTGCGTTGCAGAAGGAAGAGGTTGATCTTGTGGTCTCTTCCGACCCTGAAGATTTGCCGGGTGTCGAGTTTATAGAACTCTTTGACTATCAAGCCGTGTTTGTTGCGGCGTCCTCGCACCCGCTGGCTGATAAACCATTCATAGATGCCGAAGACTTTCGCGGTCAGACACTGATCACCTATCCGGTCGAACGGACACGTCTGGACGTATTCAGCCAGTTACTAATCCCGGCTCGTGTTGAACCAGCCTCAATCCGTCAGGTTGAACTGACAGCTGTGATCCTTTTGTTGGTTGCGTCGAACCGAGGTATTTCGGTTCTGCCGGATTGGGTCGTGCGTGAGGTAAAGTACAATTCGGACTATGTAACCCGCCCACTGACCAAAGACGGGATCACCCGCAGGCTCTATGCTGCAGTTCGCAGTGAGGACCTTGAAAAACCCTTTGTGCAAGAGCTGGTAAAACTGGCTCGGACTGAGGCGCGCAAGCTGCAGACGCAATAGCGCCAGACGCAGATCAGCCATGCGCATCATTCCTCTTGGCAAGGGCGCGTTGCCCCAGTATACGCGCGGCTTGACCGGACAGGAGCCTATTTAAAATGGTTGGCAGTGCAAATCTCAACATCATGATCAAAGCCGCGCGGAAAGCGGGGCGTTCTCTGGTCAAGGATTTTCGTGAAGTCGAGAACCTGCAGGTGTCGATGAAGGGCGCGGGCGACTTTGTGTCCAAGGCCGACATTGCGGCCGAAGCAATTTTGAAAGAGGAACTTCTGGGTGCCCGCCCGACTTATGGCTGGCTGGCCGAAGAAGGCGGTGCGATTGATGGCGAAGACCCGACACGCCGCTGGATTGTTGACCCGCTGGACGGGACCACCAACTTTCTGCACGGTCTGCCGCATTGGGCAGTCTCGATCGCTCTCGAACACAAGGGCAAGATCGTCTCCGGTGTGATCTATGACCCAGCCAAGGACGAGATGTTCTTTGCCGAAAAAGGCGAGGGTGCGTGGATGAACGACATGCGCATTCGTGTCTCGGGACGGCACCGTATGATCGAGTCGATCTTCTCAACCGGTTTGCCATTCGGCGGCCGTTCGGACCTGCCTGCGACCCTTCAGGATCTCGCCCGTTTGATGCCAGCCTGTGCTGGTGTGCGTCGCTGGGGTGCTGCTGCTCTGGACATGGCTTATGTCGCCGCAGGTCGTTTTGAGGGCTTCTGGGAACGCCGGCTCAACGCGTGGGACGTGGCAGCGGGCATCATCATCGTGAAAGAAGCGGGCGGGTTCGTTCAGGCGCTGAACCCCGAAGGCAGCGTGCTTGAAGATGGCGAAGTAATTTGTGCGAATGAGCCGATCTTTGACAACTTTGCCAAAGTGATCCGGGGCTGAACGGCTCTTCCAGCGTAATAGATGAACGCGCGCCCGATTGGAGCGCGCGTATTTGTCTAGAAATCCACTTCGATCGCGATCCCTTGCTCAACAGCAAGCTCGACCACGGCGCTTGCGACGGCCAAGTCCTGCAACCCGACGCCCGTTCCATCGAATAGTGTGACCTCTTGATCGGATTGCCGTCCGGGATGTGTGCCATTGATGACTTCACCAATCTGCCGGATATCGGTTTCGTTTTTCGATCCACTGGAGACTGCGTGCTGACATTCGCCCAGTGTGATGGACTGAGCGACCTCATCCGTAAAGACGGTGGCGCGGTTGATCAGGTCGACCCCGACTTCTTGTTTGCCGACCGTATCGGTGCCCATGCACGCGACATGTGTGCCGTCTGATACGTGATCCGACATCAGGGTAGGCGCAAATGACGATGTAATCGTGATGATCACATCCGCCTCGACCATGCCGGGCAATTCAACAGCTTCAAAGGGCAGGCTAGCCTCAGACGCCACTTCTTCGATGTTGGGCAGCATATCGGGGTGCAGATTCCAGCCGATGACCTTCTCAAATTCTCTTTGCTCCAACGCGGCACGCAATTGGAACTTGGCCTGATGACCCGCACCGACCATGCCGATCACCTTGGCGTCTTTACGTGCCAGATGGTTGATGGATACGGAAGAGGCAGCCGCCGTGCGCAGGGCTGTAAGCAAATTGCCTCCGACAATCGCCTTCACCCGGCCCGTATCAGGGTCAAACAGGAATACGGTGGATTGGTGATTGATCAGCCCGTGTGTCTCCAGATTGTTGGGCCAATATCCACCGGCCTTGAGGCCAAGCGTCATGCCCGCCTGATCAAATCCGCCCTTGAAGCCATAAAGCGCGTCTGCATGGCCAATGGCTTCGCGCACGACTGGAAAATTATAGGCATCTCCTGCCGCCATTGCGGCAAATACCTGTTCGATCGCCTCGTAGCTTTCGTTGCGGCCCAGCAGAGCGCCGATTTCCTTTTCAGGAACGATGATCATCTATTTTGCCTTTCGATAGTTCTGATGATCTACGGTTAGACAGGCGACCTGAGCCGCCTGCCTTTCCTGCTATGATCAATAGGCCTTGCCGCGTGCCGAGACTGGCCAAAGCGCTTCGACTTTTCCGTTCCGCACACCAACGTACCAGTCATGAACATTGCAGGTCGGATCGCAATGCCCCGGTACAAGCCGTAATCTGTCGTTTACCTTCAACGCGCCGTTTGGATCACCGATGACCCCGTGCTCGTCAGAACATTTGAGGTATTCCACATCGTCGCGTCCAAATATGAAGGGCAGGCCGCTATCGACTGATTGCGCCTTAAGACCTGCATCACAGATCGCCTTGTCAGCTTTGGCATGGCTCATCACGCTGGTCAGAATGAACAGCGCGTTTTCCCATTCGCCTTGGTCAATCCGGTTGCCATCCTTATCGAGAATTCGGCCATAATCGGCATCCATGAAGGCGTAGGACCCACATTGCAGTTCATTATACACGCCTGAGTTGGCTTCAAAGTAGTACGATCCCGTTCCACCGCCCGAGACAAGCTCGCAGTCGATACCAGCGCTCTTTAGGCCGTCATACGCGTCTTCGACCATAGCGATGGCGGCATCCAGTTTCTCTTTTCGGGCCTCATAGGTATCAAGGTGCTGCATCGCGCCCTGATAGGCCTGAATGCCAGTGAATTTCAGGTTTGGCGCAGCTTCGGCTGCCTTGGCGATGGTAACGACATCCTCGGTCGTTGTTACCCCACACCGACCGGCACCGCAGTCGATTTCAACGAATACTTCCAGATCGGTCCCGTGGCGTTGCGCCGCTTCGGACAGGTCGGAGATATTCTCGATGTCATCGACGCACACAATCATACGCGCACCCAACTGAGGCAAGCGTGCCAAACGATCGATCTTGGCCGGATCGCGCACTTGGTTGGACACCAAAATGTCTTTGATACCACCACGTGCGAACACTTCGGCTTCGGACACTTTCTGGCAGCAAACGCCAACGGCACCGCCCAGTTTTTCCTGCAGCTTCGCCACATCTACCGATTTGTGCATTTTGCCATGCACCCGATGGCGCATCCCATGGGCCTTGGCGTAATCGCCCATCTTTTTGATGTTCCGCTCAAGCGCGTCCAGATCGAGGATCAGGCAGGGCGTCTGAATTTCACTTTCATCCATACCGATTGCGGCAGGGATGTCGTAGCCAACTTCAAGCTGATCAATGTTCATCGGTTTATTCATCCTGTTTCTCCTTACCCGTTGAGCCAGGGCAGTTTGTCCAAATCCACGTTGCCACCTGTGATGATCACTCCGACCCGCTTGCCTCGGAATGTGTCGGGGTTCTTGATAATGGTCGCAAGCGGGACAGCTGAAGATGGCTCCATCACTACCCGCAGGTATTTCCAGGTGAGCTTCATCGCGTCGATGATTTCTTGTTCGGACGCGGTGAAGATGTCGGTCACGTAGTTTGAAACGAAGTGCCAGGTGTTTTCCTTGAGCGGCACCAACAGACCATCGGCCACCGTTTTTGGGGCATCATCCGCGATAATGTGACCTGCTTTGAATGAACGGCACGCATCGTCCGCCTGCTCGGGTTCAGCCGCGTAGATTGCGGTTTCCGGCGCCAGGTTTGACACAGTCAGGCAAGTGCCCGAGACCATGCCTCCGCCTCCGATCGGTGCGATTACCGCATCCACACCATCCGTTTGCTCCAGCAACTCGGCCGAACAGGTCGCCTGACCAGTGATGACGCGCGGGTCATTATAAGGGTGTACGAATTCGCCCCCGGTTCTGGCCTGAATCTCGGCGAACGTTGCTTCGCGGGAAGAGGTTGAAGGCTCGCATTCGGTGATCGTACCACCATAGCGACGTACTGCGTCTTTCTTGGCTTGTGGGGCTGTTCGCGGCATGACCACATTACAAGGAATACCTCGGCGACCCGCAGCATATGAAAGAGACAGTGCGTGGTTTCCGCTGGAATGGGTGCAAACGCCCTTGGTTGCCATCTCATCGCTTAAACCAAAGACAGCGTTGCTGGCTCCGCGCACTTTGAAAGCGCCGGCCTCTTGAAAGTTCTCACACTTGAAGAACAGCTGTGCGCCAGTCAGGTCATTTAGGTAATCAGAAGTCATAACCGGTGTGCGCCGAATATGTGGCCTGATCCTTTCATGCGCTGCCCGCATATCTTCAATAGTCAGGTCAGCAACTGGGATTTGATCCAACATTATGGTCCTCCTCAGGCTGCAGCTTTGGCGTGGCCGGATGTTCCAGGGCGATAAAATTCTTGTGCCGCCGCGACGCCGCTGCCCAGCTCAATTGGATAGTTCAGATCGGCCATCGCCATCTCTATCGTGGCCAAACCTGACAGAACCATCACATCCGTCAGACTGCCCAGATGGCCGATGCGGAAGGCTTTGCCATTCAACTCTCCCAACCCGATGCCGAACGAAACGCCGTAGGAGTTAAAGGCATGGTCGGTCAGTTCGTTACTGTCGAACCCTTCGGGCACATAGATCGCGCTGACAGTATCAGAATATAGGTCCGGAGTCTGTGCGACGAGTTTCAGCCCCCATGTGTTGGCCGCGCGTCGAACCCCTTCGGCCAGGCGCGTGTGGCGGGCATAAACATTGTCCAGTCCTTCCTCGAACAACATCTTCAGGCTTTCGCGCAACCCGTAGATCAGTTGCAACGGAGGCGTGTAAGGAAATCCACCCGAGGCATTGGCCGCCATCATGTCACGAAAATCAAAGAATGTCCGGGGCAGCTTCGCAGTTTCCATTGCTGCCAGCGCCTTGGGGCTAACACACAGGATTGCCATGCCGGTCGCCAGCATGAACCCTTTTTGCGATCCCGAGACAGCGATATCGACGCCCCACTGATCGAATTCAAATGGCATCGAGGCCAGCGAGCTGACGCAATCCACAAACATCATCGCTGGATGATTTGCCGCGTTCATAGCGTGCCGTACGGCCCTGATGTCAGAACGCACTCCGGTTGCGGTTTCATTGTGGGTTACCAAAACGGCCTTGATGTCGTGCGCTTTGTCAGCTGACAGGATCGCTTCAAAGCGGTCTGCAGGTGCACCAGTGCCCCACGTGCATTCGACGATCTGAACGTCCAGCCCATGCCGTTCGCACAGGTCAATCCAGCGGTGACTGAAAACGCCGTAACGCGCGACCAAAACCTTGTCTCCTGGGCTGAGCGTATTAGTGATCGCTGCCTCCCAACCCCCGGTGCCGCTGGCGGGGAAGGTGATGATCTGACCCTCGGTCGTGCCGAAGACTTTCTTTGTATCCTCCAGCACCGGGGCGAAAGTCTCAACGAAATCCGGGGCGCGGTGATCTTGTGTCTGCACCTGCATGGCAAGGCGCAAGCGATCAGGTATGTTGGTTGGGCCTGGGATAAAGACCGGGTTTTGGTTCGACATGACTCAATCCTCTGCTTTGGAAATAAGTGTCGCTGGAACGGGCTTAGGTTGCAATTTTCTTGAAAAACATTTTCATTTTATTCATTAAATAGATAAGGCGCTGAAATGGATGGGAATTTAGTTTCTCAATTTTATTCCCATGGAATTGCGATCTGAAAAACTTGAATCAGTACGGACACTAATATCGGAAGGTGAGCTAGAAAATGGAGTCTCAGAAAAGGCCTCGTGGTCGGCCGAAATCGATGTTCAAGGAAAGCTCAGCCGGAACCATGCAGTCGCTGGACCGAGCGCTGGGCGTACTTACAACCGTCGCCGGGCTGGAACGTGTCGCGCTAAGTGACCTGGCGCGCGAGGTCGATGTACCAACTGCCACCACGCATCGTATTCTGGTAACATTGCAGAAGCACGGGTTCGTCAGTTTTGACGAAGAGCGGCAAGAATGGATGGTCGGTATCGAAGCCTACCGGACTGGTGCATCTTTCCTTCGACGCAATAACGTTCTCGAGATTGGTAGGCCGATCCTTCGTCGTCTGATGCTGGACAGTGGTGAGACCGCTAATCTGGCGGTGCCTGATGGGCCAGAAGTTGTCTTTGTCGGGCAGGTTGAAACCCAAAATCCGATCCGGGCCTTCTTTCCGCCAGGTGCGCGAACTCCAATGTATGCTTCGGGTACGGGGAAGGCGATTCTGGCTGCTCTGAGCGAGGAAAGTTTAGACAAGGTGTTGGCTCGGACTGACTTGATTGCCTTTACTGAGAACACCAATCTCCCCCAAGCAGGGCTGCATGACGATCTGGCGGAGACCCGTAGGCGCGGCTGGTCTTACGATCATGAAGAGCGCTACGAGGGCATGTCCTGCATTGGCGCGGCGATCTTCAATGATCGCGCCGAACCCTGCGCAGGCATCTCAGTGTCCGGCCCAACTGTGCGGTTCAGCCTCGATCGCGCGCCTGAGCTGGGTATGCTGGTACGAAACGCGGCACAGGAGATTACCCATCTGAGTGGAGGTAGATCGCCCAGCCAGTGATCCGCGATTACTTGCGCGGCACTTTGGGAATACGTGATTGCGACAGCTTATACTTGTGTCCCGGGTGTGGAGGATGGCCATGGGTGCGGTCCCAGAATCCAGGGCCTCCGCGCTTGAGCCAAAGAGGGACACACAGGATCAGGCCAACAAAGAACCCACCGGTATGGGCCCAATAGGCAACGCCACCCTCATCAGGATTGCTGGACAGGCTTCCAAAGAACTGAAGGCCCAGCCAGACCCCAAGCATGACAAATGCCGGGATGGTGAATATCCGAATATAGACAATCAGGATCAAAAGGATATCGACGCGCGCCTTTGGGAAAAGCAGAAGATAACCGCCCATGACCCCGGCAATTGCGCCGGAAGCGCCGATTGTCGGCACCAAAGAGCCAGGTGCCGAGACAACGTGAATAAGCCCCGCGCCGATTCCCGCCAGCAGATAGAATACAAGAAACAGAACATGCCCCATTTCATCTTCGAGATTATCGCCGAAGATCCATAGAAACAGCATGTTCCCGGCCAAATGCATCCAGCCCCCGTGCAGGAACATTGAAGTCACAAGCGTCTCGAGCCCGTAGCCGTCGGTGATCCGTGCAGGAATGACGGCGTAGTCGAAGTAGAGCCGATTCATGGCCCGCGCATCGTCCATGATCCCTACATAGCCGAGGAAGATCAGGATATTTGCCGCCAGAAGGGCATAGACGACATACGGAGTACGCCCCGAAGGGTTATGATCGCGGATCGGAAACATGGCGCGACGCTGGGCTTTTCACCGCCCAGCGTCAAGGCCCGGTTATGCCGCACCTCCGAGTAGGGCGGCATTACCTCCGGCAGCGGTCGTGTCGACGCAGACATGGCGTTCGCCAAGAACACGCGCACGGTCAGGATGACCGGGTATCAGTGGGATAATCGGACCATTGCGCCGGGCCAGATGCTGCTCGATCTGGCGGGCGGTGTCGTCGTCGCCCCACCACAGAACGCCCGAGAAACCGGTCAGGTTTTCAAGCCGGTGTAGATCCAGCGCTCCGGTCATCCGGACTGCCGTTCCGCCCAAGCCTATAACAGCCTGCGCCTGTGCCTCGGCTGCATCGGGTCCAGGGCCTATACACAAGAGTGGATCACGCGCATATTCGGTCAATCGGTTTGATTCGCCAGTTGGGCCGGGCAGCGATTGCGTGCGAGGTGGGGCAGGTTGTCCTTCGGGTGCGTTCATCTCTGCTGCACTGTCCCAGTGTCCCGGAGAATTCTGCCGATCCGTGGCGCAGAACCGCGCCATATAATTCGGTCCGCCCGCTTTGGGCCCTGTGCCCGAAAGGCCCTCACCACCGAACGGTTGTGAGCCAACGATTGCGCCGATCTGGTTGCGGTTGACATAGATATTGCCGGCGTGGATCGCTTCGGTCACATGCTGCACGCGATCGTCGATCCGTGTGTGTAAGCCGAAAGTCAGGCCATATCCTGTGGCGTTGATTTCTGCGATAACCTTGTCGATCTCTTGCGCCTTGAAACGGGCGACATGCAGCACCGGCCCGAATATTTCACGTTCTAAGGCCGAGATGCCGGGGATTTCGATCAGAGTTGGTGCGATGAACGTACCTTCGGGTGGGGTAGAGAGCTCTTTCAGAACCCGCCCCTCTGCGCGCGCTTTGGCGACGTGATCTGCGATACCCTGACGAGCCTGCTCGTCAATGACTGGGCCACAATCGGTTGAGATCAGCCAAGGGTCGCCAACTTGCAGAGCGTCCATTGCCCCTTGCAGCATTGTCAGAACATCCTCGGCGATATCCTCCTGCAGATAGAGACAGCGTAGGGCGGAACACCGTTGTCCCGCAGACTGGAAAGCGCTTTCGATGATCGATTGCACGGCTTGCTCCGGCAAGGCGGTGCTGTCCACGATCATGGCGTTCAGGCCGCCGGTCTCGGCGATCAGAGGTGTGCCGGGACGCATATGCTGGGCCATTGCAGACCGAATTTTCAATGCGGTTGCGGTCGAACCGGTAAAGGCCACACCCGAGACGCGTTCGTCCGACGTCAACGCTACGCCCACTTTTGGTCCTCCGGGCAACAATTGCAGAACATCGCGCGGGACGCCTGCTTCGTGCATCAACTGAACAGCGCGATGTGCTATGAGGGGCGTTTGCGGGGCAGGGGCGGCGAGCACGGCGTTGCCAGTTGCCAGCGCGGCCGAAATTTGCCCCGTGAAGATCGCCAGAGGGAAATTCCAAGGGCTTATACAGGTGAAAATCCCGGCTGGCTTGGCCGCCGGAATATTTGCGGCGTAATAACGTAGGAAGTCGACAGCCTCGCGTAGCTCGGCAACCGCATCGGGTACAGATTTCCCGGCTTCGCGAGCGAGCAGGGCGAATAGCTCGCCGTAGTGCGCCTCGTAGAGGTCGGCGGCTTTGTTCAGGACTTCAGCGCGGGTGGCTGCCGTGGCCTGCCATGGGCAGGCACTGGCAAGCGCCAGCTCGACATCGGTCGGACTGGCAACAGCAACTGAGCCCGGGCGGTCCTGCGGCCGGGCCGGGTTGATAACAGGCAAATCTGACTCGGGCTGAGCATCGTCCGAAAGCAATGGCCGGGCGTACCAGTGATGGGCGCGGTAAGCATCGCGCGCAATGTCGACCCGGTCCAGTGTTGGCGTATGATGCAAATCGAACCCTTTCGAGTTCGGACGCTCGGGCGCAAACAATTCTGGTCCGGTCGGCAGTGGTTTTGCGGGTGTCTGAATGGCTTGGAACGGGTCTGCCGCAACAATTTCCGGTGCGACATCTTCATCAACAATCTGGTTGACGAAGGACGAATTCGCCCCGTTCTCCAGCAGACGCCGCACCAGATAGGCCAACAGGTCACGGTGCGCGCCGACAGGTGCGTAGATACGGCAGCGGGCGCTCTGCTTGTCGCGCACGATCTGATGCAGAGTCTCGCCCATCCCGTGCAGGCGCTGGAATTCGAACGGTTGGTCGTCAGCCATATGCAGGATTGCACTGACCGTATGGGCGTTATGGGTGGCAAATTGCGGATAGATGCGGTCGGTCATATCCAGCAGCTTGCGAGCATTGGCGATATAGGACACATCGGTCGCTGCCTTCCGGGTGAAGACCGGAAACCCAACGACGCCTTCGACCTGAGCGCGCTTGATTTCGGTGTCCCAATACGCGCCCTTCACCAACCGCACCATCAGCTTGCGGTCATGACGCTCGGCCATCTCGTAGAGCGTATCCAACACGAGACCCGCGCGCGGGCCGTAGGCTTGTACGACAATGCCGAACCCGTCCCAGCCTGCCAGTGCAGGCTCGGCCATGACTTCTTCGATGACCTGCAGCGACAGGGAGAGGCGATCGGCCTCCTCTGCGTCGACATTCAGCCCCATGCCCGCCGCCTTTGCAAGCAGTGCCAGAGCCCGAAGGCGGGGAACCAACTCCTCCATGACCCGCTGTTCTTGCGCCAGTTCATAGCGGGGGTGCAGCGCGGACAGCTTGACCGAGATACCGGGGTTTTCGCGGATGTCTTTGTGGGTGCAGGCTTCGGCAATGGCGGCGATGGCACGGGAATAGGACAGATGATAGCGGGCGGCGTCGGCTTCGGTCCGCGCGGCTTCGCCCAGCATGTCGTAGGAATAGGTATATCCTTTGTCTTCCATCCCCTTGGCACGTTTCATGGCTGACTGAATGGTCTCGCCCAGAACAAATTGGCGCCCCATTTCTTTCATCGCACGACCCACAGCAGTTCGGATCACCGGCTCGCCCAAACGTTTGATTGCCCCGCGCAAAGCGCCCACTGGCGAAGTCTTGTCCTCATCCAGAACGCGCCCGGTCAGCATCAGCGCCCATGTTGAGGCGTTCACCAGCGACGATGATGATTGTCCCAAGTGCTTGCCCCAGTCCGAGGGCGCGATCTTGTCTTCGATCAACGCGTCGATAGTGTCCGCGTCTGGAACACGCAACAGTGCCTCGGCAAGACACATTAGCGCGACGCCTTCGTCGGTGGACAGGCCGTATTCGGCCAGAAACACCTCCATCATACCGGGCGACGTGCAGGAGCGAATGTCGCGCACGAGCTGCGCCGCCGCCTTACAGATTTCGGCGCGGTCAGTTTGTGACAGGTCGGCTTGAGCGATGAAAGCGTCCAGCACGGTGGATTGCTCGACGTAGGTTTGGGTATCGATTTTGGTGCGCAGGCTATGTGACATGTGTACTCCGGGGCTTTTGCCTAATATAACTGGCCCTGAGCGGGAGAATGGACTGAATTTTTTCTTCTGATAGTCGAATGGACCGATTTTATGGGGTCAAATGATGCGAAACGACTTGTCAGGTCTTGATCAGTTCGATCAGGCCATCCTCACGGTGCTAGCCGAGGATGGTCGCATTTCGGTAACAGATCTTGCGCGCAAGATCGGCTTGTCGAAGTCCCCGACACAAGCACGACTCAAGCGGCTTGAGGCGGACGGGATCATCACTGGATACCGGGCCATGCTTGATCCGATCCGTTTGGGCCTTGATCATGTCGCCTTTGTCGAAGTGCGTCTGACGGATACACGCGAAAAGGCGCTGGCTGAGTTTAACGCGGCTGTGCGTAAGGTTGCCGAGATTGAACAGGCCCACATGATCGCGTCAAACTTCGATTACCTGCTTAAAATACGTACCCGTTCGATGTCGGAATACCGCACTGTTCTGGCCGAAAAAATCTCATCCCTGCCGCATGTTGCGAATACCTCTACCTTCGTGGCGATGGAAGCGGTGAAAGAAACGGGGTTACTCGCCCCGCTAGAAAACGGTTGACCTATGGGTTCTGGGGATCAGGTTAGTGGGGATGAAACTCGCATTTGCCGTTTTCCTTGCCGTTTCTGCTGTGCAGGCCACCGCTGACTGTCCGGTCGCACCCGACCATATCTCTGGGATCGACTCTCTGATCGCGCAGGCTCAAGATGCTTCGACCGAGCAAGAAGCGCGAGGCATCTCCGGCCAGATGTGGCAGCTCTGGACCGATGCTCCGGATGCGAGGTCGCAAACCTTGTTGGATCGTGGAATGTCCATGCGCGAGGCCTGGAATTTGGCTGGAGCGTTGGCAGAGTTCGATGCTCTCGTTGCTTACTGTCCTGGATATGCCGAAGGGTACAACCAGCGCGCCTTTGTCAATTACTTGCAGCAAAACTATGGGGCGGCTCTGATTGATCTGGACCGGGCCATAGCGCTCTCGCCGAACCATGTTGCCGCGCTCAGCGGGCGGGCATTGTCGCTGTTGGGGCTGAAGCGCATGGATGAGGCGCGCGCGGCGCTGAACCATGCACTGGAATTGAACCCCTGGCTATCCGAACGTGCGCTGCTTGCCCCGGGTGGCCTGCTTGACCCGCCGGGCGAGGATATCTGAACCAAAGCAGAAAACGCCCCCGTACCCGAGTTCGAGGGCGCTCTCACTCATTGGATCGGTTTAGCCAACAAGCCCGTTATCGGTACGTTTGATCGCGATCACCGATGAGCGTGGCGTACCGCCATCGGGCCAATTGCTGCCGGGGTGCTGGATGCCCACGAACATGGTACGCAGATCGGTAGACCAAGCCAGGCCTGTGACCTCGCAGCCATTAGGACCGGTCATAAAGCGCACGATCTCGCCGGTGACCGGATCACCAACCAACATCTGGTTATTGCCATTGCCAGCGAAATCTTCTTCGTTGTTATCTTTGCCATCCGTCTGAATCCAGACCAGACCTGTCGAGTCGATCGCCATACCGTCTGGCGAGTTGAACAGGTTGCCCTCATTCACGTTCGCTGACCCAGCGCGGTCGTCCGAATGTACGGTCGGGTTTCCGGCCATGACATACAGGTCCCAATCAAAGCCTGTGGCCGCGTGATCCTCATTCGCAGGGCGCCAGCGCACGATTTGACCGTATTTGTTGGCGTCGCGCGAGTTTGGACCGTTGGCCGAGGTGTCATCCCCACCGGCATTTGGCTTCACGCCGCGGTTCTTGTTGTTGGTCAAACAGCAATAAGCCTCAACTGCAACAGGGCTTGAGGCCACCCATTCCGGGCGGTCCATGGTGGTGCCGCCCACTGCCGAAGCGGCCATACGGGTAAAGATCAGGATCTCGGCCGCATCCATACCTGTAGAATCGGGCGTCAAAGGCAGCCACTCACCGCTCATGTCGTCGTTAAATTTGGCGACAAAAAGTGTTCCGTCGTTCAGCAGATTTTCGGTGTCGACACCGGGAGCGTAGGCAGCGTTCGAGACGAATTTGTAAAGGTACTCGCCGCGCTCATCGTCGCCCATATAGACCACGACACGACCGTCGGCCGCCAGCGCCACCTCGGCATTTTCGTGCTTGAAGCGGCCCAGACCGGTGTGCTTGACCGGGGTGCTGTCGGGCTTGGTCGGGTCGATTTCAACGATCCAGCCTGCGCGATGTGGTTCGTTAGGGTTTTTCGAGGTGTCAAAGCGTGGATCAAACAACTCGTAGCCATTCCAGCTTTCGGCCTTGATGCCATAGCGCTTCATGCCATCTGCAACCTTCTGCTCGTAGCTGACATTTTCGTCAGAGGAGCCGAAATAACCGTTGAAATTCTCTTCGCAGGTCAAGTAGGTGCCCCAAGGCGTCTTGCCCGAGCCACAGTTATTCATCGTACCCAGCGCCGCGGTGCCGGTGGGATCAGATTCGGTCTTGAGCAACTCATGCCCCGCAGCAGGGCCGGCGATCCTCATCGGCGTATTGTGGTGGATCCGGCGGTTGAAAGGACTGTCCTTTACGGCCACCCAGCCCTCAGGGCCTTCCTTGATCTCCATCACGGTCACGCCCTGAATGTTCTGGAGTTTTAGAACGTCATCTGCGCTGGCAGGCACTCCCTCCTGTGCGGCAGGCAGGTTTATCTTTCGGTTCGGATATTCGTGGTTGATCGCGATCAACTCGTGACCCTGGAATGAAAAGGTTTCCATCCCATCGGTGTTCTCACCAAAGATTTTGTCAGAGTTCTCAACAGAACCGCCATCGGTCAGATCATAACCGTCCGCTTCCGAAAACAGCGGATCACCCCAGCGCATCAGCATCTTCCACTCATAGCCTTCGGGCACGTGGACGGTGCCATCGGTCTGCGCAGGGATCGGGGTGAAGGCAAAGCGCGAAGCTCCAACAGCCTGTGCTGCGGTTGAGGTCAATAGACCTGCACCCATGGCTGCAGCACCCGATCCGAATGCTACAACACCCGCCAAAAATCCGCGGCGAGAGATGGCACTTTCGACGACGCGATCAAAATCGTTTTCTTCGGGGCGAGGGAAGTGCAGTTCATCCCAATCATCGGCGGACATGTTTGTAGGATCGAAGTCTTTCATGGATAGCTCCTGGCTGTCGGAATGCAATTTCGTTCAGCGGGTGTAGGGCGCTCACATGACAGAAATATAATAGTTTTATCAAATAATTTTTACACGTCGTTGGGGGGCAAACCAGTACTGATTTGCCCACGGGTCTGAACAAATTACAACCGCTACATAGGTGAGGACGGCTAGGCAGCTCTCACCTTGCGGCGGCAATAGCAGGATGCGTGAACCGGAACCGTCGCGCGCGCCGCCGCCTGATCCAGCAGGAGTTTGATATGCCGCGCTTCAGTCTCTTCGCCGCGCTGCACCAGACATTCGTGCAAGCCATGAAGACTCCAGATATTGCGCGGATGCTGGCAGGCGCGCGCCAGCGTATCGTCAAGGCCCAGATCGGCGCGGTAGACCGCTTCGGCCTCGTCAAATTGACCAGCCTCCATCAACAACGCGCCCAACGCGTGGCGCGTCGGCTGCATCCACCCCCAGGGTTCGTCATAGACCAAGGCGTCATCCAGTTCGACCGACCGACGTAGATGGGTTAGTCCGCCTTCCTGGTCTCCGGATTTGAAGGCGATCTCACCATCCATCATGGCTTCGCCAATCATCAAAACATCCTCGGCTGTATTGTTGAAGACCAGACGGCTTTCCGGCACCGCCTTGCGCGTCTCAACAGCCGCTTCACGTGCTTGTTTGGCGGCGTCCAGCTGTCCCAGGTTTGCAAGTGCGACCGCGCGTGCCTGTTGAATCGCGGCCGTAGTGTAGCTGTATAGTTCGGCATCTTCGGGCAGTGGTTCATCCAGAATTTCCTGCCACATGCCAAATCGGACCATGACATGGACCTTCTTGCCATAGAAAGATTCAAACAGGTCTGGGAAGAACCGGATCACATTGTCAGGCAGCATCCGCATCAGCTCTTCCGATGCAGCGAGTGCCTTTTCAGGCTGCCCGAGGAACATGGCGCCGTAGGCTTCGAAATGCACATTGTGGACACGATAGACGGTATAAAAGTTCTCGCCCCCTGCCATCGCTTCGTATTTCTGGTCAACGGCGGCGGCTCGATGATTGCGCCAGACGACATTCTGATAGTCACCACAAAGAACATCGATATGCGTGGCCATATGCACCAGGTGTCCGCTATCTGGGACCAAATCGACCAGCCGATCCCCGTGTCGCAGGGCCTTTTCGGGTGTAGGCGACATCTCCATCAGATGGATATACATATGCAGCAGCCCTGGGTGGTCCCAAGCGCCAGGCAGGGTATCAAACGCTGTTTCCAATACGGTCTGAGCCTCTTTGGTCGAAGCCCCTTCGGCAGGTATCCCTTTCTTCAAATCCCAAAGCTGCCATGGGGTGCGGTTCATCAAAGCCTCGGCAAATACGGATGAGACCTCAAGATCATTTGGATTGTTTGAATAGACCTCACGCATTGAATCCGCGAACGCGTCATTCCAAGGTGTGTAATCCTCGATCTCGGGGTCCGAAGGAAAACGATGTGATATCGCTTCGATCAAAGCGGCCTCGACCTGAGTGGATGTTTTGCGCAATGCCATAGCCACCTCGATTGACTGTTGGGCTTTCTCAAGCGTTGCGGCTTTTTCATCGGGCTCAAAAAACTCCCACGGCTTGTTGTAGTTGGGGCCAATGGCATAGGCGACACCCCAATGAGCCATGCCACATTTCGGGTCATATGTGAGTGCTTGTTCGAAACAGGCGGCTGCGGCCTCATGATTATATCCGAACAACCAGACCAGACCCTGGTCGAAAAGTTCCTGAGCTTTATCGGATGAAGTTGTTATGGCACGACGATACGTGCCGAGGTCAAATTCGGTCATCAATCAATCCCCCGTGTGATATCCGCCGAGGAAGAGCGAGCAGCGCCTGTCGGCGGATGTCTGAAGGATAGCACATTTTGAGCGGGGCTTTGGGGGCACTAAGAATAGCGTCTGAAAAAGCGTGTATCGGAATGATTTCGCTTCTTGGCGATCGTGAGTGCATGGAATACTCAGCGTCCGTGCTGAGAGGGCGTTGTGTAGTGGTAATAGGATAGTAAGATCAGGACCGTTCTCAGCAGAAAGCGATCAGCGTGTCTCGGCTCAAACTCGATCATCTACAAACATTTCTTGCTGTCGTGCGCTTCGGCAGTGTCAGCAAAGCAGCCGATGTGCTCAACCTTACGCAACCTGCCGTGACAACGCGCATCAAGTCCCTTGAAGACGTCTTGGGAACGTCGTTGTTTGAACGTGAAAGCGCCGGAATGCGCCTGACCAAGCGTGGGGATATGCTGATCCACTATGCCGAGCAATTTCAGCACCTTTCCGATCTGGTCGAAGAGCACGTTGTGGACACGAGCGCGGTTGACAGGTTGATCCGCCTTGGCGTGTCCGAAACCATCGCACAAAGCTGGTTGCCCGAATTCGTCGGCGCGTTGCGCGCAAAATACCCCTCTCTCAAGATCGAGATCAGCGTCGACATTTCATTGAACCTACGGGACCAGTTGCTGGGGCGTGAAATCGATCTGGGTATCCTGCTTGGGCCGGTCTCGGATTACACGGTTGACAACGTGGTATTGCCGGATGTGCCGCTGGCATGGTTCCAGGCGTCGGGTGGACCTGTTGGTCAAAATGTCGACCTGGCCGGCATTCCTATCGCGACCTACGCCAAGAACACTCGGCCGTACCGGGTATTGAGAGCCGCTCTGTACGAACGGTTCGGTTCCGGAATCTCCCTTTTCCCGTCCTCCTCATTGTCATCTTGCTTTCGGATGGTTGAGGCTGGGCTATGCGTAGGCGCCCTCCCGATCTCGCTGGCAAAAAAACTGGTGCAAGAGGGAAAACTGGTCGAATTCAACCCGGGATGGGTTCCCGAACCCCTTCAATTTTCTGCGTCTTATCTGGGTGATCCACGCAACCATCTGCTTGAGGCTGCAGCGGGTATCGCCAAGGAAATAGCGCTTCAACAAGCATAAAAACTTTTTATGTAGAAGCCAAAAATAATACAATTTGATTTTATGCCTCGGTCACACGAACGTATTCCAAATGAGGGAGGCGTCGTGATGAACGATCTGTTTGAGCCACTAAAATCTGCGACAACAGAGTCTGTGCGCGCGCAGATCAGGTCACAGGCCTATCGCGGGCACACTGCCGGTTTGGGCGGAAATACCCTGCAGGCCAACCTGGCGATATTGCCCGAACCTTACGCGTTGGATTTCATGCGCTACTGCCAGCGAAATCCAAAACCCTGTCCGATTGTCGGTGTTTCCGACACAGGTAATCCCAACATGGATACCTTGGGCGGTGATATCGATATCCGCACCGATACTCCGGCCTACTACATTTATCGCGATGGCGTTCACACCGACACGGTTCATGATCTCAGAAACCTGTGGCGCGATGATTTTGTGGCTTTCGCATTGGGGTGCTCGTTTACCTTCGAACATGCATTGCAACAGGCCAAAGTACCGCTCTGGCACATCGAAAACGACCGTACCGTGCCGATGTTCGTGACCAATATCCAAACGGTTAAATCTGGTCCGTTCGAGGGGCCTATGGTCGTCAGTATGCGGGCGATCCCTAATTCAAGGGTCGACGAGGTTGTCGAAATCTCGCGCAAGTTTCCTCTGGCACACGGCGGTCCAGTGCATTGGGGCGATCCGGCGATCATTGGGATCGCCGATGTAAGTAGCCCGGATTGGGGCGATCCGGCTCCGATCCCAGACGGAACCACGCCTATGTTCTGGGCTTGTGGCGTCACGCCACAGGTTGCGATCAAGAATGCCAAACCTTCAATCGCGATCACACACAAGCCGGGTCACATGCTGATCACCGACATCGCTGATGACGCCGAAACACCAATCTACCAATCAAAATGATGCAACAGGAGAGAAACCAGATGAAGAAACTCGCAACAACGCTCGGCGCGCTCGCGGTTACAGCAACCGCAGCAATCGCCGACAATCCCGTGGTTCTGAATGCAGTTGGAACTTGGTCCAGCCTCACGAATTACCAGAAACACGAAGAGCCTTTCTTTAACCAGAGGCTCAACGAGGCTTCAGGTGGAGAAATAGTCGGAAAGATCCAATCGCAATCCGGTTTGGGACTAAAGGGCTTCGAGATCATGCGTATGGTCAAGAACGGTGTCTTTGATTTTGCATTTGGGTTGCCCGGCTACGTTGCTGCTGAAAATGCGATTTTCGAGGGTGCCGATTTGTCTACCCTGACACAGGATATCGACACTCAGCGACAGGTGGCCGACGCCTATTTCGACACCCTATCCGCGGCGTTCGAAGAAATCTACAATGCCAAGCTGTTGATGCTGTACCCGTTCCCAAGCCAAACCTTGTGGTGCAACGCCGAAGTGAACGGGATTGCCGATCTGGAAGGCAAGAAAATCCGTGTCTATTCGACGACCTTGGGTGACTTCGTCGAGGGGGTCGGGGGCACATCCGTGACCGTCGCCTTTTCCGAGGTTATCCCGGCACTGGAGAAAGGTGTCGTCGACTGTGCGATCACCGGGACCATGTCAGCCTATACGGCCAAGTGGAACCAAGTGGCCACACATGCCTATACCTTACGTGTCGGCTGGGGTCTGGCATTCGGAGCCATGAACCTGGACAAATGGAACAGCCTGTCGCCCGAACAAAAGGCACTCTTGGAAACCGAACTCGCGGTTCTGACGGAATCCATGTGGGCAGAGACGGCAACCGAAGATGATATTGCAATTTCCTGCATCACTGGCGGCACATGTGAAATCGGAGAAGCCGGATCCATGACGCTCGTCGAACCCACGGCAGACGATTTGACCGCACGGGACAAGATCGCGACCGATGTCGTGCTGGCCCGTTGGGCGGAACGCTGCGGCGCCGATTGTGCTGCAAACTGGAATGAAACCGTTGGCCCGATCCTTGGCCTGAAAGCCGAAGCCAAATAATCCGGCCTATTTAGTGGGGCGGTCAAACTCCCGCCGCCCCACCACAAAACATCAGGTAATCAAAATGTTAGACAAGCTCTTAGGCGGTGCGCGAAGGCTGAGCCTTTGGATGACATGGCTGGGTGGTACACTGATCGTGTTTTCGGCCTTCCTTATCACTCTCGAAGTTTTTCTGCGTAAAGTTTTCAACATCTCTCTGGGCGGGGCGGACGAAATCTCGGGCTATGCCTTCGGTGTGGCAACCGCGTTGGCGCTGTCTTTTGCGCTGTTTGAACGCGCGCATATCCGAGTTGACGCCCTGCTTGGAGCAATTCCCAAAGCCCTGCACCCGTTTATCAACCTTTTTGGTCTCGTGCTTTTGACGGGATTTGCTTTGGTCATTGTTGTGATGGTGTGCGGAATGGTGGCCGATACGCTGACTAACGGTTCCCGGTCAATTACACCGATGCGCGTTCCACTGGCCATTCCCCAGATACCGTGGCTCTTGGGATGGATGTTCTTTGTAGGTTCGGGCGTTCTAATCGCTCTGACCGCGATCCGGCAGTACTTTCGCGGCGATCTGGCCGCAGTGCAGGACCTGATCGGCGTGAAATCCCTGGACGAACAAATAGAAGACGAGACGGTATAGACCAATGCTGATCAAGACACTCCTGATCCTTCTTGCTCTCATCGGTTTGGCCGTTCCTATTGCCGCCTCGTTGGGTTGGCTGGGCCTGATCCTGCAATGGACCGACAGCCCGATGCCGTTGCACCGCGCAATATCGGATATGGCATGGCAGACCAGCACGGACTTTCTGCTGGTGGCAATCCCGATGTTCGTAATGATGGGAGAGATCCTTTTGCGTGCTGGCATCACCGAACGGATGTACGACGGTATCGTCAAATGGCTTGGATGGTTGCCGGGTGGGTTGATGCATTCCAATATCGGATCCTCGGCCCTGTTCGCGGCCACGTCTGGGTCATCCGTAGCAACAGCCGCAACCATCGGAACGGTGGCTGTGCCGCAGATCAAAAAACGGGGTTACAACGAACGGCTATTTCTCGGCACCGTGGCTGCCGGAGGAACGCTCGGCATTCTCATCCCGCCTTCGATCAACCTGATCCTGTATGGTTTGTTGACCAATACGTCGGTGCCGGAACTGTATCTGGCGGGCTTTCTGCCCGGATTTCTGCTGGCACTGTTGTTCATGGCGACAGTCGTTGTGGCATGCATGATCAGGCCGGAATGGGGCGGGGACCAATTACGCCACAGCTGGGCAGAGCGGCTTGCTGCACTTCCCGCACTGATCCCCCCTCTTGGCATATTCATGGTGGTCGTCGGCTCGATTTACGCAGGTCTGGCGACGCCGACCGAAGCCGCAGCATTGGGCGTTGTTGCCTCGATGGCGCTTGCGGCGTTCAACGGCAAGATGTCGATGGAAACCATGCGTCAAGCGATCGAAGGCACGATGCGCACGACCGCCATGATCATGCTGATCATCATTGCTGCGGTGTTCCTGAACTTTGTCCTTTCAATCATCGGCCTGACCCAAGCATTGACCGATTTCGTCACAGGGCTGGGCTGGAGCCCAATGCAAACCATGTTGATGATCGTCGCGGTGCTGATCCTGATCGGCTGCTTCATGGAGACGTTGTCCATGCTGTTGACCATGGCGCCGCTGGTCACTCCGATCGTCGTGGCGCTCGGCTTTGATCCAGTGTGGTTCGGCATCTTGTTGATGGTACTTCTGGAAACCGCTCTGATCACGCCGCCCATTGGGATCAACCTTTATGTGGTGCAAGGGATCAGGAAAGCAGGACCCATGATGGATGTGATCCGCGGCGCATTGCCATTTGTTGTTACCATGTTCGTCATGCTTGGGCTTCTTTTGGTTTTTCCGAAGCTCGCAACCTGGTTGCCTTCACTGGTGTACTAAACCTTCAAGGCATCTTTTCCACCTTCATGAAATTCAATGCCGGTTTGGCCGGCAAACAGAGGAGTTATGTCCATGTGGCAGTTTTGGGTTGATCGTGGTGGCACGTTCACCGACATCGTTGCACGCAAGCCGGATGGGAGTTTGCTGACACATAAATTGCTGTCCGAGAATCCCGAACGCTATGCCGACGCCGCTGTACAAGGTGTTCATGAATTGCTGGGTCTGGAAAGCGATCAGGACATCCCAAAAGGGTCAATTCGTGCGGTAAAGATGGGAACCACAGTTGCGACCAACGCGCTGCTGGAACGCAACGGCGACCGGACCATTTTATTCATAACCAAGGGGCTGCGTGATCTTCTGCGGATCGGATACCAGAACCGACCGCGCCTGTTTGATCTGAATATTCGGTTGCCCGAGCTTCTGTACGAAGACGTTGTCGAAGTCGAGGAACGTGTCGCGGCGAATGGCGAGGTCGTAACACAGCTGGATATCGACAAAACGAAAACCGCGTTGGAACAGGCCTATTCGGAAGGATATCGTTCCGTCGCTATCGCGCTTATGCACAGCTTCCAGCACCCCGATCATGAAAAACAGATCGGTGCGCTGGCACATGCCGTTGGGTTCCCGCAAATCTCGCTTAGCCACGAGGTGAGCCCACTGATCAAACTGGTGGGCCGCGGAGACACTGCAGTGGTTGATGCCTATTTGTCACCCATTCTTCGTCGATACGTAGAGCAGGTAGCGACAGCTTTGGGTGCCGATGAAGGCGGGTGCGATCAATTGATGTTCATGCAATCCAACGGAGGATTGACCGACGCGGATCTGTTCCAAGGTCGTGATGCAATCTTGTCCGGCCCGGCGGGCGGTGTGGTCGGGATGGTGCGCACCGCTGCCGATCATGGTTTTGACAAACTGATTGGCTTCGACATGGGCGGTACGTCTACGGATGTGTGTCACTATGCCGGTGAATATGAACGGTCCTTTGAAACCGAAGTTGCAGGCGTCCGAATGCGCGCGCCGATGATGTCGATCCATACGGTTGCCGCAGGCGGCGGATCTATCCTGTCCTTTCGCGATGGCAGGATGCAGGTCGGGCCGGAAAGTGCCGGCGCCAACCCCGGACCTGCTGCGTATAGACGCGGCGGCCCGCTGACCGTCACCGACTGCAATGTTTTGCTTGGCAAACTGCAGCCCGAGCATTTCCCTTCGGTTTTCGGCCATGAAGGCAACGAACCGTTGGACAAGGAAATTGTGCGCAGAAAATTTGAAGCTCTGGCGGCCGAAATGGGCACGGATAAATCAGTTGAGGAACTTGCCCAGGGCTTCTTGCGGATCGCTGTTGAGAACATGGCGAACGCGATCAAGAAAATCAGTGTGCAACGCGGTTACGACGTCACTAAATACACTATGAATTGCTTTGGCGGCGCCGGGGGACAGCACGCCTGTCTGGTCGCCGACGCGTTGGGGATGGAACGGATTTTCATACACCCTTATGCGGGCGTGTTGTCGGCCTTTGGAATGGGTTTGGCGGACATCACAGCGATCCGGGAACACCAGTTCCAGTCCTCTATTCTGGATACAGAGGCACAGAATATCTGCGATGCTCTAGCGAAGTCCGCCAGGGCTGAGGTTGCGGCGCAGGGCGTGGCCGAAGTAGATATTTCGATCTCAGCAACTGCCCATATCCGTCCCGCGGACGCTCAGCAAAGTCTGTCGGTACCGTTTTCCGACCCGGATACGATGCGCAATGCTTTCGTTGAGGCGCACAAGCAGCGCTTCGGATTTGCACCGGATACCAGTGATCTGATCATCGAGATGCTGGTGACCGAGGCAATCGGAAAGACGGGTGAGCAGGTCACTTTGCCCGACAACACCGCGGCCGAGGCCACTCAGGTTCAGGTGACGATTTATTGCAGTGGGCAACGCAAACAGGTTCCCCTTATTGATCGGACGGAGCTTGGCATAGGCCAATCGATCAAAGGTCCGGCGATCTTGACCGAACCCACCGGGACAAATGTCGTCGAAGCCGGCTGGACCGCCACCTGTCTGAGCGGTGGCAACCTGGTCCTGACGCGCGAAATACCACTGCAGCGGGTTGAGGCGGTTGGCACAAATGTCGATCCGGTTATGCTGGAAGTGTTCAACAACCTTTTCATGTCTATCGCCGAACAGATGGGGGCGACCCTTGCCAATACGGCGTATTCAGTGAATATCAAAGAACGGTACGACTTTTCCTGCGCGATATTTGACCAAAACGGTGATCTGGTTGCCAACGCACCGCATGTGCCCGTGCACTTGGGCTCGATGTCGGAAAGCGTTCGAACGATCCTGCGCCAAAACAAGGGTAAGATCCGTCCAGGCGACGTATTCATGATGAACAACCCCTATAACGGCGGCACCCACCTTCCCGACGTCACCGTTATCACCCCAGTTTTTGACGAAGCGGGTGAGAAAATTGTGTTCACCGTCGCCTCGCGCGGCCATCACGCTGATATCGGCGGTAAAACCCCCGGCTCGGCTCCGCCTGATAGTCACCACATAGAAGAGGAAGGCGTGTTGATCGACAACTTCTTGTTGGTCGATCGGGGTGAATTGCGTGACGTCGCGGCGCGCGAACTGTTGGCGTCGGGGCGTTACCCGTGTCGCAATGTCGATCAGAACATGGCGGATCTTGCGGCGCAGATTGCCGCGAACGAGACCGGAGCGGTCGAGCTGCGCAAGATATCGGCACAGTTTGGTCTGCCAACAGTCCACGCCTATATGGGGCACGTTCAGGACAACGCTGAGGAGAGTGTGCGACGCGTTCTCGACGTCCTGCGAGATTGCAGCTTTTCCTACCCATTGGACGGAGGGGCAAAAATCGAAGTTGCAATTTCGGTAGACAAGGCATCCCGAACCGCCACCATCGATTTTTCGGGCACATCCGGTCAATCGCCCCTCAACTACAATGCGCCACTGGCGATTTGCCGTGCCGTTGTCTTGTACGTGTTCCGAACGTTGGTCGGCAGCGACATTCCGATGAACGAAGGCTGTATGAAACCTCTGAATCTGATTGTTCCGACGGGAACGATGATCAATCCCAACGCGCCCGCGGCTGTCATTTCCGGCAATACTGAAGTCTCGCAAGCCATTGCGGACACCCTTTATGGTGCACTTGGGGTTGTTGCAGGCAGCCAGGGCACGATGAACAACTTTGTCTACGGCAATGCAACCTATCAAAATTACGAAACCATCTGCGGAGGGACCGGAGCTGGCAAGGGCTTTGACGGTACCAGTGCAGTACACAGCCACATGACAAACACCCGCATGACGGACCCGGAGGTACTGGAAAGCCGGTTCCCGGTGCTGTTGGAGGAGTTTTCGATCCGCTCTGGTTCGGGCGGGACCGGTGAGTTCAAAGGTGGCGATGGTATCCGCAGGCGGTTGCGGTTCTTAGAAGAAACAACCGTGACCGTCCTTTCGTCCCACCGGGATATCCATCCACACGGTGCCTCTGGCGGCGCTCCGGGCGCGACGGGACAGAACGCAATTGTCCGCGGCAACGGGTTGGTTCAAGAGCTTAGCGGTAACGACCAGTCAGTACTGCTTCCGGGAGATGTTTTCATAATGGAGACACCAGGCGGAGGTGGGTTCGGCCAACCAGACAAAATGGTATGATTTGGAGATACATGATGAAATAGGGATTGTTGTGGCAAAAGGGTGCTCTTGACTTGCTCTGGATGTGGCGAAAACGCTTTTTTGTCAGGAAAAACAGCTGAGACCAGCTTCGTCCAGTGACGCTGGCCCGCTGCAAATCGGCCATTGCTAGTGTTATGAACGACCGCTTTGGGGATTCGGTTTTGAGGCGTCGAATTGGTGTTTGAAAGGCCGCTCTGGGCCACCCCGTGTCAGTTATTTGCGGGGCAGGGGGCTTTGCTGCACCGGCACCGAGGTCAGCATCGAACCCATTCTGCAAAATGCTGCGTTTCGAAGGACTGGTGGAAGATAGACTATACCTGACACCAACGGCGGCAATTAAATGCCCGTGCTTCAATCGATAAGCTGTAGGACGCTCATGCCCGCGTCTATTGCTGCCTGAACACCTTGCGGTGAATCCTCGATAACCAAAACGTCGTTTTGAGGTACCGCCAAACGTTTTGCCGCTAGTTTGAATAACTCTGGCGAAGGTTTTGGCCGAACGCCGTCAGAGATACTGATCAAATGGTCGAAAAGATCCCTCGTCCCTACGGCTGCAAGTGACTGCTCAGCGACACTTCGTTCCGCATTCGTTGCGACCGCCAATGAAATCCAGCCTTCTTTCAGTGCCAACATTGCCGTAAACGGCAGCCCCCATGTGCAGACCAATACCGAAGTCCATTCGGTCCTCAGTCAAGATTTCCTCCCGCCTTTGGAATGCGTCTCTTGCGGCCGACAATGCTGCTTCACACACGTCCTCTGGTAACCTTCTACGTCCGTCAAACGGGAATATCGCAAGCAAGCCGTCGCCAACAAATTTTAGAACTTCTCCCCCGTGGTCGTGAACCGCGCCGGCAACACAGTCAAAATAACGGTTAACTGCCGCGACGTATTTACTCGGAGACAGACGTTGACTTAGGGCCGTCGAGCCATGCATGTCACTGTACAGAAGAGCACAGTCGATCTCTCGAACATCGCCACGCGATATTTGTCCACTTAAGATAGAGCGACCTGAAATCCTGCCCAAATGTGCTTCCATCAATTCGGCAGCCAAAAACTGCTCAGAGAAAACACGAGCCGTCCCAAAAAATGGTGTGGACAGACGCCTAAGACCATTGATCTCATGGTAAGAAAAACGAGGTAGTCAGTGATGCCCGATGCGGCAAGCTTTTGGTATATTGGGTAGTTTTCCCAGACCTACGGATCAGTGAGATCAGCGCGAATTGACGGCATCATTTCAAATTCGCCATCCATGCTGTCGACCAAGTCCCAAATCTCGGTATTAATGAACTTCTTAGCGAGTTTTTCTGTTACTTTGGTGTTTTCACCAAATGGAGCTTTGTCAAAAAGATCATCCGTAACCGAACTCCATGGCATAACAGTCCAATCCAATCGATCGCTTGAAGCATCCCAAGTCGCATCAAGCAGCCCAATAACGGGGTGCATTATCAAACGACCAAGTGAAACACGCGCGACCGGAACTCCACCATCGACCAACCGATGGCTTAAATGCTGGACTAAACCACCGATATCCCCATCGAAAAAGGCCAGCTTCTGCAACCAGTCTGAAATGCTGTCAAATACATCTCACGTAGTACTCTCCTCAACCATATTGTGTTACAGCTAGTTGTTCATGTCATTCGGTTATTGGTGGGGGTTTTGCGAAGGATCAGCTTGGCATATGGATGCTGCAATGCACCTAAGGTAGGAGCGAGCCAAAAGCGGTTGCGCTTTCCCAATGGGACCTCTTTGCCAAAATATCTGGCTGACAGTGCTCCTTCTTCTGGCTAGCTTCCAACAAGCGGGGGGAGAAACATGGAAAAGAGGCTTGCTGCAGTGCTGGCGGCTGATGTCGCCGGATACTCGGCGTTGATGGATCAGGACAGGGACGGAACGCTCAAAGCACTGAAGATTTTCCGTGAAGATCATCTGATACCCGCTTTGGCAGTTCATGAAGGACAACTGATCAAAAGCATGGGTGACGGCTGGATTGTCGAGTTTCGCTCCGCATCAGCCGCCACAGAATTCGCGATTGCTGTTCAGCTCGCTGACCGACCAAAGGAGATCCAAATCCGCATCGGTATACATACCGGGGAAGTCGTTTCGGAAGGCGAGGACATATTCGGTGACGGTATCAACATAGCTGCCCGCCTGGAAGCATTAGCAGAACCGGGGCAGATACTGCTTTCAGACACAGCACATAACAGCTTAGACAGGAATGCCGCCGCGTCGTTCTCTGGTGGTCAGCAGACTGAATTGAAAAACATTACTCGTCCCGTTGGTGTCTGGCAGTGGCCTGTCGGTTCGGCGACGACAAGTGCATCTGTCAAATCTGAGAAACCCGGTATTGCTGTGCTTCCGTTTGACAATATGTCTGGCGACCTTGAGCAAGAGTTTTTTGCAGATGGAATTACAGAGGACATCATAACAGAGTTGTCTCGATTTCGTTGGTTGATGGTCGTGGCGCGAAACTCATCTTTCACGTTTAAAGGAAAGAGTACCGACATTCGCGAAGTCGGGCAGGCGCTCGGCGTGAGATATGTGCTCGAGGGGTCGGTTAGGCGAGCAGGCCAGCGTCTTCGCATTACAGGACAGTTAATTGATGCAGAGAATGGCAGTCATCTTTGGGCTGACCGTTTCGATGGAACGCTGGACGATGTTTTTGACTTGCAAGATCAAGTCACACGGGAAGTTGTCACGGCGATCGAACCGTCCGTTCGCCATGCCGAGACGGTCCGCGCTCGGGCGAAACCGACGGAAAACCTGGATGCCTATGAACTTTATCTTCAGGCTCAATCACACTTTCATCTGCTGACGGACGAAGACAACCGTGAGGCCATTCGCCTTACGCGTCTGGCGTTGGAGCGCGATCCCGACTACCCGTCGGCAGCTGGATTGCTTGCGTGGTTGCATATCCAAAGGATGGTGCAGGGGCTGAAACCGATTGACGAAGGGCCAAAGGCTGCCGTCGCCGCAGCGGAACGTGTATTGTTAAGTGATCGCGCGGATGGAATTGCGTTGGCTTACGCCGCACACTCGATCTCGATGCTTGCACAAGACCTGCCGCGTGCGCGCGCAGTTTTCAAACAAGCACTCTCTGAAAATCCAAACGCTGCGATCGTTCATATGCTCGCTGGCATCAATCTGAATTTTCTCGACAGACCCGAAGAAGCCCTAGAACACGCTACACACTCGATCAATCTCAGTCCAAAAGATCCGATGCGGCACGCAGCCTATGTCGGGCAAGCCTCCGCATTTTTCCAACTTGGGCGCTATGCCGAAGCTGTAGAGGCCAATCGAAACGCCTTGGCCATTAGGGCGAAATTCGTGATTACGCATCTCATGCTTATCGCATCCCTGGCTCAAAACGGAGACCTTGAGTCAGCAACGGCTGCGGTCGCTGAACTGAAGGAACTTCGTCCCGATCTCGACATCAAAGAGCAAACGAGACTGCCCATATTCAGCGTTCCCGAATGCTCGGAGCAATGGCGGGAAGGATGGTTAAATGCAGGCCTTCCAATCTAAGATAGCAAAACCAAAAAAGTGATCCAATCCGGAAGCTTCGTGGGATGTGTGGCAAATATTTGGAACGGCCAAAGTCAGCGACTTGCTGGATACACCTATCATGCGATCTCTGCAAATTGCCGAAAACCAGATGTTTTAGTGCTGGGGGATTGCTGTTTTCGGATCATGTTGGCGACCTCAATGCCGTCCAGTGTGGCCGAGGCGGATCTGAACGATTTGAACCCGCACATGTGCCGGATGCGTCGCTTGATAAACCGATGATCCTGCTCGATCAGGTTGTTTAAATACTTGGACCTGACTGTATGAATTTTGCCGGTGCAACCAAACCGATTAAGGATTTTGTTCACCTCTCGAATGCCCACTGCGTTGGCTCCGCTTTTGTCGATGACGATCTTGCTCGGGATTCCATTTGACGACAGAGCTTTGGCAAAGAACCTGGCTGCCGCTGGACGGTTCCTGCGCTCAGACAGCATGAAATCATGGGTATTTCCTGCCTTGTCGACGACCCGATAGAGGTAGATCCATTTGCCGCGAACAGGAATATAGGTCTCCTCCATACGCCAGGAGCTCAACGTTGGGCGTTTCTTTGATTGCGCACGAGCTGCGATGATCGGCGAGTATTTCACAACCCACCTATTCAATTTGACATGGTCAACTCGCACACCGCGTACAAAACAGCATCCTTGGGGAAATGACAGCCCTTCAACGAGATCATGCTCAAGTAACCTGTTCGAAATCTATTCGGCGGAAACGATCGTCAGATCACAAAGGCTCGTCAACTGGACACCAGAGTTTGCGACACATCCGACATGCGTTGACCGAGATGCACGAGCGTTAGGAGATTGTAACTCAAGAGTGGCCGCGCCTACTGACGCAGACGGCTGACTTTGCGGGAATCGGCAGTAAATGTTACTGTTGCCTTGTTGGCAAGATCGCCGCTGGGTTTCTCCGGCCATCGCGTTTCGTTATTATTTTTGCAATAAGTTTTTTAGCCGTTCGGCCGGGCGATCCGGGGCCTCTGGGCCAGCGTTTCAGGATGCTTTTGAACGGAGGCAGACATGCCGGAAACAGTATTTGAACGCGCGCCAGACGGCGCAATCATTGGACTTCAGCATCATGGCGACCCTGTTGAGGGGCGTACAAAAGGAACCAGTGCGCTGGATGTGGCCCAGGCCTATGTCGCCGAAGTGGCGGGCCTCTACCGGATAACGCCTGATTTTCTTGATCGGCTCGGTGAGAGTGTTTCGGGCAAGTATGATCGCGAGGAGGGCAGTAAGCTGCGGCTGGAAGAAGCCAAGGCGGTACAGTCCTTTCTGATTTTCACATTTCGCCAGACCCTTCACGGCATACCGGTCTGGGAGCGTGGCCTGACGCTGCGCATGGCTGGTCCAGACAATGTGGTCACCGGTTCGTCCTCAAGCGTCGCTGCGGATATCGAACTCGGCAATCCCCCCACACCGCCGGCCAGCCGCGACAAACAAGCTGGCACGGTTCTGCGCGAAGCTGCGAAAGGGGCCAAATTCACAAAATTCAAAGTCAATGACACCCAGGACTTTGTTTATCGCTACGACGCGAAACATCGTCTGCCGCACAAAGAACCAGGTGAGATCGAAGGAGCCGAGTTGACCCCGCTGCCGGATATCGGCCGTGTACCAAAGGGCCTTAAGGACGGCGAATGGCGTTTCGCGAGCCTTGTGCATTTTGGCTGCAAAATTCCCGACTACGGAGAGCTGAACTGGCGGGCACTAGTCGACTGGGAGACCAACGCGGTGCTCTATATCCGGCCCTTGGTGGGCTGTGTTTCGGGCTATGTCTTTACTGACGACCCTATCTCGCTTTCAGGAGATTCCGAGCTTGATCCGACGGCGCCGGTCGCGCTTTTGGACGCACAACGCGAGCTGGTGGCACTGGAACGGTTAATATTACCGGGCGGAGGCGCACCGGTGGAGCTGAGCGGCGAACTAGTGGCGGTACGCGACCTCGACACGCCGAACATCGCCCCACCGACTGAAAATACCGGTGCCGCATCGGTCTTTGACTATCCCGCCGACAGCGACGATTTCGCGGCGGTCTGTGCTTACTACAACCATGACTTCCTGTATCGCTTCGTGCAGTCGCTGGGCTTCGATCTACCCAGCTATTTCGACGGGGTAACCTTTCCAGTGGATGTGGATCACCGTTGGTTCAATCCCGCTGCAGGGCCGGTGAACGCCCAGGCACCCGGCAATGCCATAGGCGACGGTGTTCTACGATTTCGCTATGCACTGGCGGCCAATGGGTCCACGGTCGGCATGGCTACAGACTCGCGCGTTTCGGCGCATGAGTTCGGGCACGCGGTGCTGTGGGATCATCTCAATTGGCCCAATTTCGGCTTTTGTCATGGCTTTGGTGACGCGCTGGCGGCAATTCTCTACGATCCGCAGGGCATCGCGCCGGATCGTTTCCGCACCTTCCCCTTCAGCAATCTGATCACCCGGCGTTGGGATCGGTCGGTTGCCTCGGGCTGGGGCTGGGGTGGCACGATGGACGTGGGCGGATATCTGTCAACCGAGATCAACGCCACAACGCTGGGCCGGATCTATCGATCTCTGGGCGGTGACTCTACCGATCTGGACAACAGGCTACATGCCAGCCGCTACACGATCTATCTGATCCTGCAGGCGGTACCGCTTTTGGCCGGGATCGTGCCCAACACAGTCGAAGGTTTTTCCCGCGCCTTGCAGGAATCTGACCAGAACACTGCTCTATTCGATGGTGCTGCCGGAGGCTGGGCACACAAGGTGGTGCGCTGGGGCTTTGAGAAACAAGCCCTCTACAGCGGAGCACCGCCCGATGTGGACGTCTTCATTGATGACGGACGGCAGGGTGAATACCCTTGGCAACAGTCAGGCAATGTCGCCCCCGGCATATGGAACCGGCATCGTCCCGACGGGGGCACCGACCATGAAACGCCGCGCCGCTGCGTCGAGAACTATCTGTATGTCCGGATCGGCAATCGCGGCAACTACCCAGCCCAATCAGTGACGTTATCAATGGCCCGCGCGACCGAAGGTAAGGGTGCCACATGGCCGGACGACTGGGATCCGCTGATTGTAGGAGCGCCCATCGGCCAGTCCGTGCATTGTGGCGACGAAGTGATCGTCGGCCCCATCCCGTGGTGCCCCGAGGACTTATGCGAGGAATACATCCTTGCCAGCGCGGATACGCCGGACGATCGCAGCAATGTCGAGACGATTGCAGGCAGTCTACCTGTCGACCGGCTGGCGCTTGGTGACAACAACGTCGCCCTCCGCCGAATGGAGGTAAACCGCGCCGAAGATGACACCCCTTGCTGCGAGGAGGAAGAACCGAAGATGACCTATCGTTACGCTGTCAAGTTCGTCTGCGGCTGTTCCAAAGGCCGCATTTTATCCACTGGCCGCTATCACACAGCAATTAACATCGGCAACGGCAGCGGAGAACCGGTGCGTTTCCGCAAACGGGTATCCTCTGCCTTGCCAAACGAGAAACCGGGCAATGTCTCAGCCAGGACAAAAAACAAACTCGGACCTTGGGAATCGATGGAGATCGATTGCGAAGACGTGGCGCGACATCTGCGTGTGGCCGAGTGCTGTTTCCTGAAGGGGTTCGTCTTTATCGACAGCGAAACACCGCTGGACGTTGTCGCGGTCTACACTGCAGCCCATGGTGAAGGTGAAGTGGAAACAATCGATGTCGAACCGGTCGTGCCTCGGCTGATCAAAAAGACGCCACCACCACCTCCTCCACCTCCGCCTCCGGATACCGAAGAGAAGCCGGATTTGATCCCGGTACAGCCCTTCCCGCCCGGTCCGCCACCCTTCCCGGCTTGGTATTGTGAGGAACCACGCAAGTTGAGGATCATCGTGCGTAACATTGGTGCAGGGGCCGCGGGACCATCGACCACACGGGTCGATTTCTTCCAGAGCGGCGTGGTAGTAGACTTGCCAACGCCGGCGTTGGGGCCAAACGGGGATGAGACCACCCTGTCGCTCGTCTTCCCTGACGACGTCAAAGGTGGCGAGCAAATCCCCTTCAAGATTACCGTCAATGCCAATCCGGTCGATGGTGTGGTGGAGACTGACACCACCAACAACAGCGACTCCTCCTCCTGCGGCCTGGTCAGCTAGGGAGCGCCGCGGGTAGCCCGGGCCTGTATCGGCCCGGGCTGCGCGGCCACGAGTTATTAGTAGCACAACCCCATTGCATTCAAGGAATAAGTCTCGTCCGCGGGGGTATCTTTCGCACCCACAGCGAACGGCAGGTTCGACGGGCCGCAGTGCAGCGAGCGAGTGTGGTAGTCAACAGACGGTTTGGGCCGGTTGTGCCATGATTAGAGATGCATTCTTTCCTGATGTCGAATTGGATCATCGATGTTTTGATAGCAAGCAAAACTACCGGAAGGTTGAATTGTTTTCTTACTCTCGGGTGGTTCCCTTGTCGCCCCACGGTTTCCAACAATTGTTGAGCGCCTTGTACGGGCGGTATTACTTGGGCGCGCTGCACCAACCTAATCCTTTGCGATTGATGAAGATAATTCCACTCAAGACCCGCCGATCGTCAACGTAAGGCTTCCCAAGAGACCTCGGAAAGAAGGGTTCCAGACGGGCAAACTGCTTGTCGCTCAGTCAGAAAAGATTGGACATGTTCACCGCTTGTTTTGGGCGCGCTGAATCATGCGCACGGCGGAAATTTAAGTGTCCAGAAGCTAGAGATAGTTTCCACAAGTCAGGGGATGCCTGAAAATCAGGTCAATGGCAGACATATGTGAAACAAAGTCAGCACCTGCTTGAGGGTATTGCTTGGGAGTATAGTTCTGAAAAATGAGTTCAAGACCTTCTCTCTCAAAGCTCTCCTCCTTGCAGTAGTCTTTTGCGCCGCTGGGCGAAAAATACTTCTGTGCACCGAGACTTTTGCAAATTTCGATTATCTTAGCGTCCTTGCGAGCAGTCGAAACTGGTAGGTCGCTTGAAAGGACAGTTTTTGTATTAAGACCAAATGCACCCATCATCCAACATATCAAACTTATGTTTAGTGCACATAGGTTTTCCGAGTTTTTTTTTACCAACTGTTCAAATTCACCTGCGTATCTCGCGTATCCGTCTGCGTATTCATACCCTTGAGCAAGCAACGCACAATGTTGCAAAGCCCAGTCAGTTTTTTTGATCGTCATCTGGTTTATCAGAGTTGCATCGCCTCTCGGCCGCAATGTTGGCAGCCGGAGCCATCTGGGTTGACCATCTACAAGAATGCGGTTTTCCTTCTGCCAATTCGGTCGTTGCTGTGCCATTGGTACGTCGTCCAAAAACACAAAAGCATCGACGGAGCGGATCAAATCAAAATAGCCAACCCACGGCAAATAGGTCGGCTGCATGATGGCTATCATCATTGGTTCTTTTCCACTTCCCCCAATAGTTGAAACGGTAAACCGTCGGGCCTGCGATCCGTTAGGCGAGAAAGCGCAGCTTCGAATTCGTATGGCAAAAATCTTTTCGGTGGTTGCTGTAGAGTTTCCTGATTAACAGGAAAGGGGTGTTCAAGCGCACCGCCAAATTGATTTACCCAATCTCTTACTTCAGACAACACTTGGTTCGGCCGCTCCACAATTGACTGAAACCTTAACTTTCTGATCCGGCTCTCATCAAGCACATTTAATTGCTGTTTCAACTGGCTTTCTATAGCGTCGATTTGCCAGTCAATCTGTTCCAATGGTTCTCGATCTACCGTAGATTGCCAATGCGGTGGCTTTACGGAAAACCACTCCCGATAGCTGTCGAAGTTTTTTTTTCGCGCAGACAAGATAGAGCGAACTACATCCATCTTTTCACGCTCAACAACTAGAAACAGGCTGTTCGTATGTATCTGCGCCAGCAACTCGGCATTCATACCACAAGCTGCCAGATTCTTGAAAACAACGGCACGGTTTGCGACATGCAATACTGCGTTCAATTCCCTGAAAAGCGCCTCCCTGATTTCTTCTGGGACCGCATCCTTCTCCACTTTGTGCGAACCTTCATATCTCAACCATCGTCGCCAGAAAAAACCAAATTCGTGCGGCCCAGACGACCCACTCGTTTTGCCAAAAGTAGAATGAAATTCTGCCGATCGTTCAGATGTCGCACCGATGTCACGCTCAAGCGCCATAAAAAGGGCGGGTACTCGCCAAAGCCGGGCGATTAGGTTGTTGACGTAACCGAAACGGCCATAGCTTGCCAGCAATTGATGAAGCAGAGTTGTTCCACTCCGTGGCGCACCGACAATGAAGACTAGTGGGAACTGGTTCAGCGGAAGTGATTTTACCCATTCGTCATTGGTTGGTGCCAATGCAGAGTTCATTTGATGCAAGATGTCGTCTTGTAATAGGTTTTTGTTGGATATCATCATCTGAAGCCATGTTCCAGTTCATGAACCAATTCACGGCTCGCGCGCCTGTTAATGGGCTCAGATCGTAGTGTTCGAAGTTTAATCGCAAATCTAATGCGCTGCCGCAATTGCGCCAATTTCGAATACACGCGGCGCTCGAAAAAACCCAAGTCGGGTCGTGCGGTGGCCAACGGCTTGTAATTTAGAAGCCGCATAGTGTGCCAAGTTAATGATTCTACAATCCGTGTTTCCTTAGAGGAGAGGTGCTTTCGAAATTTGCCTGCGTTATCCACAATAGCGGGGCGGTCTAAATTCTTCCATTCATGAAATGTCGTTGGCATCGATCCTGTGTCAATTCCAGGTGCTTTCTCTAGTTTTAGATTACTAAGCAAGGCATCACATGTGTCATCTTGTGCAGAGATCAGATCCTCGTATCTTACTAGCATGGTTCTTTCTGACAATTCGGTATCCTGCGCATAGCGCAACATTTGATCTGTCTGCGTTTTCCAGTCTGAGGCGAGGTTTCCAACATCCTGAAGGCCAAATGGGCGACGTTTTTGGCTTGCGGCCACATCGCGCGGATCGCGAACTAGATGTATAAACTGCGCAGCCGGTAGCGCGGAAGCAATTTCGAGCGCAAATTGGTTCAACCAGATATCTTTGCAAAGATAAGACAAGAATCCTTGTCGTAGCGCAAAGCGCGTATAGAAGTGATCCGCCAACCGAACCGGGTCTCTCTTATCACCATAACGATCCTCATAGGTTTGGGCGATAATTTCAACATTCTCGCTAAAGTGCCAAGGCACGGCGCGTTCGAGCGTTGATCGTTGGTAGAAACTGATTAACCGCAGCCAAGTATCATCATGGTGAAATGGTCCCAGGCAATGAGACCAGAAATTGAAGGTTCGCAAGAAATGAGCTGGCGGAATTGTGCAGCAAACCTCGCTTTGCCTCTCGGAGAGAGACTTTCTAAGGAAGTTCGACCCGCTCCTTTCAGTCGCTATGAGATAGATTGGCTTGCTCAAATTTTCTTGACCTTCTAATCAAATTCCTCAAGGGCTTGGGCAATACGACAACTGCCTAGCCCGTCGCAAAGTCTTCTGCCTCGTTCAGCATATCGTTCCCAGATGGAGCTATTGTGGATAAAATGCTTGAGGTAGGCGTCTAACTCAGCCGACATCATTCGGCTTGGGGCATCGCGAACGATCAGTCCAGCTTCTTCAGCGGCAAGCGCGTTTGCGACATGCTTTTGATTTTCGATCGTTTGAAACGAAAGAGATGGAACGCCCGCAGCACAACGCTCCCAAGCTGACATACCACAGGTTCCGATTACCGCTGAACAATTGCTCAGATGCTCTGGGCCGTTGGCCACCCAATCACTACACTTGATCGGGAAGCTTAGTTTCAACCGCCTATCAAAGCCTCCAACCACATGCACATCACTGTTGTACCCGATGCGTTCGAGGCTCTGAAGGATCGCATCGGTATCTTCGGCATTCTTTGCGCTACCCATAGAGACCCCGATATGTGTTGGTGCGGTTGAAGATAACGCCGAAATCTCTGAGAAGCGTCTGTCAATCGCCGCGAAACGTGGGCCACTAAGGAGTAATGTAGCGAATTGTGAGTGGGCGAGACGCAATTTTGTAGGACGCTCAATCGGATCTAGCAAAACGTCAACGTCGTGAGGCCTGAGCATACCATCAATGACAAATACCGATCGCCCTGTAGCTTTTAGTGCAATTTCCAAACTCTGCGAAACGGCGAAGGAATCCAGCAAAACCCAGTCACTCGTAGGGAGAGATGCAACCTGTTGCATCGAGGACGCTCCGAAGTCGTAAATGCGGTATTTTGCGAAGCGTTCATCAAAACACTCCAGATCGGACATCCCGGCTGCGAAACTGATTTCCCAATATTCTGGATCAAGCGCTTCGACAATATTGAGGCAGCGCATAACGTGACCGTACCCGTACCGACCTCCGGTATCAGTCAACACAAGAAGTTTCTTTTTCCGCTCCATGCTCTGTCAGCTTGCCGTCTCGATCTGGTATCGCTTTATCGCGCGTATTATTTCAACATCCTCAGGCTCATCCATATCAAATGAACGGAGTTTACTCATGGGATACAGCGCTCGGTTCGCCTGCCAGTAATCACTTTGTTGCAGAAACGCCCCTCGTCTGAACCAATGCAAGGTCCCGTTTGGAGCAAAGTATGCTGGTTGCTCCTGCCCCTTCATGTCAATTTTTTCGCCAAACACCGGTCGACATCCGGCGGATGTCTGCTTCAGAGCTTTATATGGATGAGGATGCATAGCAGATGCACCTAGTACAAAATCCAGCGCCGCATCGTTATCGATCATAGCATGTGACGCCTGGATATCATCTACCTGAATAAGAACTGCTGTTGGATAAACGATGCACCCTAACTCGCATTCCTTGTTTTCAAGAACATCAACAACTACATCCCTCACCTTAGCTACGCTATCGGAGAGCTCTGGACTGCGCTTGTGTACCGATGCGCCGTAGTTTTCTGCGATCTGCGCGATTTCGCTGTGATCGGTCGACACGATAACCTCATCAAAAACACCGCTTTCAACGCAGACTTCGATAGGGTAGGCCACGGCGGGTTTTCCACAAATTTCGACTATATTCTTGAGAGGAACCCTGACAGAGCCGCCGCGCGCCGGTATAATCGCGACCGAAGACATGCTCTAAAACTCAAGATCATGTATGTGCACCAATTCACCCTTGAGCACATCACGTTTTAGCCTCGCTTCAGCGAACCGCTCGACTTCGTCAGGAGCGAGCCCGTTTCCAGGCCTCGAGTAATCGAGATCTGCTTCATGTATTGGTGTGCCTGCAGGAATCGTCGATCGCGCGAAAGCGGAACGACGTCGCAACGCGCGCCGCTGTTTTTCCTCATCAGACATTCGACGTCTGGCGCTCCCGAGTGCGACTTCGAGATTGCGGATCGCTTCAACAAACTGCGGTAGTTCATTACCCTCGATGGACATAACATGTTCCGGGCTTTTGGCTGTACGGTCTTCCGTTATCGTTTTTTCAATCATGTTCGCGCCAATTGCGATTGCAGCAATGTCCATGTCGTTGCCAGGCGTATGATCTGAAAAAGCTACAGGGCATCCAAACATCTGTTTCAGCGTTGGGATGATGCGCAGATTAATGCTCTCCAAACGTGCTGGATACCCGGACGGACAATGGTGAATAATAAAGTTCTCATTACCTTCAGACATAAGCAAATCGACAGCTGTTTCTATTTCACCGATCGTTGCACTTCCGGTATCAAATTGAATGCAGAGATTCTTTCGTGCCGCGGCGCGAAGCAACGGGATATGGTTCACATCGAGCGACGCAATCTTGATTGAAGGGCAATTCATTTCGACAACGAAGTCTATCTCTTCTTCGTAAGAGACAGTTGCGAAGAAAAGAATGCCTTTAGAGTCCGCATGTGCCTTAAGCTCACGCCATTCCTCTTTCTCGAGACTCCGCCGTTCGAGTACATCTCTGAGTGGTTCTTCATAGTAAGATATCTCTTTAGATGATCGATCGCTGAGATATCCGTATTTGACCATCATATCGGGATCACGGACAAGACGACTGGCGGTCAGAATCTGAAACTTAATTGCATCTGCCCCAGATGCCGCAGCCTGATCCACCAGCCGTTTCGCTGAGGCCAGGCCAGTATGCGTTGGGCCTGCCTCAAATGTGATGAAAACAGGGTGGCCGTCACCAATTTTTCTTCCAGAAATTTCTACCATTTCTAACGCCTCGCCTTTAATATTTTTTGAAGTACTGCGGTGATCTGGTGAACATCTTCGGCGGTCACCCCCATGTGCAAAGGCAAACTCAATTGCTTCGCATAGTACTCAAGCGCCCCCGGGCAACGATCTGCAGCATTTTGATTCACGCCAGACAGATAGTCTCTGTAGTAAGGCTGTTCAAAGATCGGTATGTAGTGCACCTGAGAACCATAATTTTCATCTGCCAATGCAGACATGACATCTTCACGTGAAACCGAAACCCTATCAAAATCAACTTTTACCGACATCAGGTGCCAGTTCGGCTTACTGAAAGGCAAGTGCTCGATCGGTCTGAGCCACGGATCGAGGTCTTTTAAAGTCTCCGTGTATGTTCTGAAGAGTTCAGCGCGATACTTGGAAAAGCGGTGGAGTTTCGCCAGCTGTGAAGTACCAAGAGCCGCCTGAATATCACACATTCGGTAATTGAAACCGAGTTCCTGCATTTCGTAATACCAACGGCCGGATGTTTGATCCGATGGATTGCGGAAATTCTCTCGGCGGCGGGTAATGCCGTGACTACGCAACAGCGCTATTCGATTGGCCAATTCATCATCACGACACGTTACGGCTCCGCCCTCACCTGTCGCGATTGCCTTAACCGGGTGAAAGCTGAAGGTCTCACATATTGCATCAGCAGCACAGCCAACCCATTTTTCTTCAGGACCATAAGATGTTCCCAATGCATGACAGGCGTCGGCCACCAATACGATAGATGCAGATTGACACTTAGCAACCAAAGCCGCAACGTTCTCAGTCTGACCATTTAAATGAACTGTAATAGCGGCCTTAAGCGTCGCATTTGGAAAAAGAGTTGAAGCATCTTCAATCGCGGTTTCGAGAGTTTCTGGTGTCATCAAACCGGTTTCTGGGTCGACATCAGCAAAAATAACATCGGCGCCGACAAAACGTGCGCAATTGGCGCTGGCTACAAATGAAATAGCTGGCACAATAACGACATCTCCCGGGCCGATGCCAAGTCCGAGCATTGCGAGGTGAAGTGCTGCGGTACCATTGGAACAAGCGATGGCATGTGGAGCAGCTGTAGCAACCTTCAGTTCGTCTTCAAACTTCTCAATACTTGGACCACCGGTGAGCAGGGGCGCACGAAGTGCCGACACCACTGCTTCGATGTCATCTTCATCAATAAACTGACGTCCATATGATGTTTGCTCGGCCACGCGCTTCACCCGGCAGAGTGAGTTGCTACGAGTTCGGCTACTTCGTGATCGGTCAAAAACCAATTATTGGAGCCGCTGTCGTAGCGGAAATTTTCGGGAACCTTGTTTCCCCCAAGTTCAGCATGCTCAGGCCGCGCAAATCTGGCCAAAAATGGCTCGATCACGTAGCGATCACCCAAATCGACTGTATTTAAAGCATCACCCTGGGTAACCATCTCTTCGTGAATTTTTTCACCAGGGCGTACGCCAACTAATTTATGCTCCAACTCGGGCGCCATCACCTGCGCCAGTTGCATGATGCTGATACTGGGCAATTTCGGAACAAAGATATCGCCCGCAACCCCTGTCTCGATCATATTCTTCAAAACAGAAAGCGAGAAGTTCACACCCTGTTCAATGGTGATAAGAAAGCGCGTCATTTCAGGATGCGTGATGGGTAAGAAGCCCGCGTTTTGTTCCAATTGTTTTTGAAAAAACGGGATAACGCTGCCACGTGAACCAACAACATTACCGTAGCGCACTACGCAGAAACTCGTCCCGCTAGGGACACCCATGTGGTTTGCTGCAACAAAAATCTTGTCAGAAGCAAGCTTTGACGCGCCATAGAGATTTATCGGTGCTGCAGCTTTGTCGGTCGAGAGGGCCACGACATGCTTCACCGATGTGGACAGCGACGCTCGCATTGTATTTTCCGCACCAATCACATTTGTTTTTATGCACTCAAATGGATTGTATTCGGCTGCCGGAACTTGTTTCAGAGCAGCGGCATGAAAAACATAATCTATACCGCTCAGCGCCAAGGTCAGTCTTTGCTCATCACGCACATCACCGATGAAGAACCGAAGCTGTGGGAAACGCTCCGGCGGAAACATATGTTCCATTTCAAATTGTTTGAATTCATCTCGTGAAAAAACGACAATTCTAGCTATCTCGGAGCCCTCAAGTATGCGCCGAACGAGGGCTTTCCCGAAAGAGCCGGTGCCCCCTGTGATCAACACGCTTTTGCCATCCAGAAAAGATAAATCCTGGGCAAAATTCTGTGCGAAATTGCCGTTCATCCTGTTTCTCCAAAATCTTAGTTTGCGCTTTGACTGCGGGGAGGCAACTGCAAAACAGCTCGCAAAGCATCTATACAGAGCTCTGATTTCGTAATCGCACTGCTCTTTGGGTTCATACTGGTTTTCTTTTCCGACGCAACCCCTCGCAGAAAGCGAACAACGGCCTCGCTATCAAGCACTTCAATAACATCGCCATTTTCGACCAAGTCGTCGAAAATGGCGCGCCCCTTGTCGGACCAAACGGCTGGAGCACAGTCAAAAGCTATAGATTCGTGGACGATCGTCGAAGACTTGGTAAGTAAAGCATTTGTAATAGAAAGCAGATAAGGCAACGATACCTCTGCCGCCGCCAACAATACATCTTCGGACACGCCGATCAGATCGCTCAGTTCTGCGACTCGATGATGAGCAGTCGGATGAAGTCGGAAAACCCAGAGATAACGGTCCTTGGTGGATGCCCAGGCTTCAAGAATGTGTTGTGGCACTAACTCATCTTTGCCGTATTGAAGCGCAACAACAACAACGCATCTGTCATCTTGGACAAGCTCACCCAAATAAGACTTATGTGCCTCAGATAAGTTATCTATCATAGACGATAAGACAGGGTTTCCACCAATGATTGCTTTGTGATGTTGCTCTTTCTCGAATTGCACATAGCTTGCTGATTGTTCCGTCCAGCACCAGAAATAGTCAGGTAGTAACTCATACCCGCCTTTTGGAACGTTAAACCAGTTTGCGGCCATTGCGTGATGACGGTGCATTCCTCCATGTTGAATATCTACAGTGGTTATACCCAGCTGCCTTGCGGCTGCACACAGGTAGTAGCTGCCACCGTAACTACTCATCAAAATCACTTTCGGTTGCATTGCTGCGAGCCAGGCTTTCGCAACCATTATTTCGCTTCTGACAATGCCGATCCGCAATAAAATGTCGAAATCGGACAAAATGATACCAGTGCCCAATTTAGAAAGCTGGTGATTTACAAGCTGAACTGTCGAAAGGATGCGTTGACGGTTAATCAGATCGCTTGCTGTATCGGGTTTTAGCAATCTACGTCGCGATGCAATGTTTAAGTCTGGTAGCATGACATCAATCGGTGATGCTAAAAGTTCTGGGCTGCCGCGACTGACGAACCGCATGTCAAACTGAGGCCCTGCCAATTTGTACAGGCTTGTCAGGAAAGCCTCAGCATTCACCTTGGCTTTCTTCCCTTTGACGCTTTGGCGTCTGCGCCACATAACGATGTCCGTTTTGGGAAGCACTGGCAATTGCTGACCTATCTGTATTAACTCTTCACGATCGCCGCTTGAGAATGGGGGTAAGGCCGCGAAGCGTTTTGAAAGGTTGTCAGCGTAATAAACTAATTTCTTGCCGACTGATCTATCCGAACGCCTCAATGCGTTCATGCATAGCCGCTGATAGAAAGCCTTGGCCTGCTTGGGCTCTGGCAAAGGCTGGTCGATGTAAGGTCGACCCCACTTCCTGTGGTAATTTATTGCAAACCTGATGACCGGCCAGTAGTTGAAGTCGAAGACCCTTAAGTTGCTGATTTGTAGGGAGCTTTCGAGAGTTCGAAATACCTCGACTTGCTCTTTTTGGTTTATACTCATGACCCGAAATCGTATCCTGTGCGGTGAATTAGAAGGGTAATAACCTGCTGATACCAGAAATTTAAAGGGGGAAGCCCATCTGATTATGCAAACGAATTTGCAACAAAACGCGCGTCATTTAGGTAACAATCTATCTCGTCGCATTTGGCAAGAGATAGACATAACACAAAGAGGATTAATTGCATCCGATAGTTCTGTTTACTCTCCGACAAGTTCCCACGAAAGCGGCGTACCAGCTTCAATATCACAGGTCGCAGACCTGCCGAGCACAGTCTCATAATGCTTTGGGGGAAGACCGTTGTTGGGGCGGATTGATGACGTATTTTCAGGGGTGAATGCCTCCCCCTTCACAATATTCCTTACAACGTATAGCGAGCGGCGCAGGCGCGAGGTGAAAACTTCGGATGCCTTTAGGCCTTCTGAAGCATGGCCAAGCGCCAATGCGGCCTCCCGGCATGATTTTGTAAGTTCAGAGAATTCTGAGGGTTCCAAAGAAAAAGCGGCATCCAATCCGCCGTCATCTCGCGAAAGAGTAAGGTGCTTTTCGATAAAGCATGCACCCAGTGCGACCGCCGCAATAGAGGTGCTGATGGTTAGCGTGTGATCCGAAAGACCGACCAAGCAGCCAGTTCTAGTCGCCAGTTGTTGCAGTTTCAGAAGGTTAGTTTCTTCTACTGGCGTTGGATAACCTGATACGCAATACAAAAGAATAATCTGTTCGTTGCCAACTCTCTTACAGCACTCTACAGCATCTTCAATATCTTCCGCCGACGCCATGCCGGTGGAAATGATCATAGGACGCATGTTACGTGCGGCCTTTTCGATCAGTGGAAGGTCGACAATTTCGAATGAAGCAATTTTGTAAGCTGGCACGTTTTTGCTAGCGAGAAAATCCACTGCGTCGAGATCAAATGGCGAACTGAAGGCATCAAGCCCGAGTTTAGAAGCTCGATCGAATATTGGTTCGTGCCAAGAGCGAGGCGTTTCAGCTTTTTGATAAAGCTCAAAAAGAGACATGCCTTTCCTGGGACCTTTATTGATCTGAAACTCTGGGCGATCACTATCAAGCGTGATTTTCGACGGTGAAAGTGTCTGTATTTTTACGGCATCCGCACCTGCTTCTGCGGCAGCGTCAACAATCGCCAATGCCCGATCAAGATCTCCGCTGTGATTTGCCGAGATTTCAGCAACGATGTAAACTTTTCCAGGGTCACCGATCTGATGGGACGAAATGCTCACAAGCTGCTTTGATTTCGAGCCTTCCATGCCGTGTACTCCGCTATATTGTTTTCTTGGTTCGACATTCTGAACACCTTTGAAAAGCACCAGCTACAGTTGTCTACTTCGGAATGAATATGTTTTACTCGGACGAGCGTAAACAGAAAATTGCCAAGCATTACGAACCTTGACGACTAGTTCGTGCACGCCAAGCTCTTAATACCTTGCGTCGATTCACCTGGACTTGGGTTCGGGCTTGACAACTAATCGATGATTAGGCTGATGTACGCGCCAAGCTTGGTTTCAAACGGATTGGAAGAATTTCAGAGGATGGTTGGCTGTCGGTGGTGTTGCCGCTATCGATTTGCGCGGTTCAACCATCACTCTATTTTATGCCTTAGCCCGCCAGGATCAATGGTACTTTCTGAAGCTTTACAAGCGTTGGCCGACCCATGAATTGACGGCTATATGTTTGCCTGAATGACACTCAACCTAGGACTGGTAAGGGGACGGTATTCTTCGTGTCACTAGACATGTGGTGCTCGCCTGTAGGTTGAACGTGACAATGGCAACTTGCTGGGCTTAGGCATGGGCCTCATAGCCAGTAAATGACGAGGACAGTCAACGCGATTGCCGACAGGAAAACTATCGAGCACCTGTCGTATCTTGTTGCCACGCGCCGCTAGTCCTTCAGCTTTCCGAAAGGGACCATGCTGCGCCAGCTCTGAGGTCGGCTTCAAGCCTATACCTACGGAATGCTGCACACTGCACAAATGACGGCAAAGCGCTGGAATCCAGACGCCGGTGCGTTTCTTAGGCAATCTTCAACCGACGAATTTGGAAAGCGCCCTGTCTGCTGACTCCTGTATCGAGACGGTGCCCTCTGGCCCCCGCGAGTGTTCTTTACTGACGCGGATGAGGGTGGCGTTTGGGAATCGCGTGGCGACGGCTTCCATCGGCATGCGGATTACGCCCGGAGTGTTGAAGCCCGCGCCGATTTCGAGAACGGCCAGTGTCTTGTTCTGATTTTCCGACAGCCATGTATTGATCGCGTCTGCTTCCGCTTTGTAAGGGGTCTCGATGAACCAATTTCCGCCGCGCACATTCATGAAGACCGGCCCACCGCAATTGGGACAGACCGGCAGCGTGCTGCGATCTGTAACGAGTTGGGTGGCCCGGTCGACATGCGGAAGCATCTCGGCAACAGAGGGCCGCCCATCCCAGACCTGATCACTGCAGGGTGTCATACATTGAAACCGCTCGTAATCGCCTTGTGGCGTATAAATACGATCAGGATTGAACCGGTTTTTGTGGAAATAGCGATCCACATTCGAGGTGATGACAAAATAGTCGCGTTCACCAATCAGGCTCAGAAGGTCCTGATAAACCTGTGTTTGCCCAGCATTGTAGACGTGATCAAGCGCTACCGAGAGATAGCCCCACTTCAATGCCTCATCCGGGAACTGGTAGCCCATAAGCTGATATTGATACCGCGCGCCATATTGCAGCATACCGGGGAACCGTTCTGCGAAAGCCGCCTGGTCGGTGTAGTCCAGTCCGGCAGATGCCGATAGACCGGCCCCGGCGCCGATCAGAAATGCATCTGCCTCGGCCAGAACTTCACGTGCTTGTTCAATAGTGGTCATTTTGCACTCCAGTTCTGAGCGGCATCGAGATAGATCGCAGTCATCTCGGTGCCGAATGTGTTAAAAACGATGTGATCCAGCGCGCCCTCGTTTGTCGCAACCCACGCCGCAACTGTATGCAGGGCGATCTGTGCGACGGCTTGTGCCGGATAGCCGAACACGCCGGTGGAAATGCCACAAAGCGCGACTGACCGTGCACCGACTTCAGTCGCCAGCGACAGGCAGGACGTGTAGCAGGAGCCAAGTTGGCGTTCTTGTTCTATCGTCGGGATTTGTCCACGCCCAACGATCGGCCCAACCGTGTGCAGCACGAAGCGCGATGGAAGATTATATGCACGAGTGATTTTTGCATCGCCGGTCTCTTCCTCGTGGCCTTGAAGACGCATCAGTGTGTCGCAATCTTCCCGAAGCTGCGGTCCTGCCGCGCAGTTGATTGCATTATCGATGCAAGCGTGGAACGGCTGGAAGCAACCAAGCATCTGACTATTTGCGGCGTTTGTTATCGCATCCACTTTGAGCGTGGTGACATCGCCATCCCAGATACTGACCAAGCCTGCCGCCGGATAGGGTCCCGACAAACGCGGCAGTGATTTGCCATCAAAGATCTGTTTCGCCGCCAACTCGGATTGAAGAAGCCGATCCATTGCCGCCTTGAGCGCCGCCGGAAGGCCGCCGGGAGGGCGTACCGTCAGGGCCGCTTGCACCCATTGACGCTGCTCGGCTGAGCTTGAGGGTGCTGGATAGCGCTGAACAAACCTGGTCGAACCAAGGTCAGACTGGACCGCCAATACCGCCTGTTCCAGCGCATTTCCCGAATGCGTCTCAGGTTGCGTGGGCTCTTCAAACAGATGGATGCGATTGGCGTAGTCGTTGAGTTGCATGGTCTATCCCCCAAAGTAGACCGGCGGCACGATTGCGCCGCCGGGGTACTGATTTGCCGATTGGCGATCAAATAGACTGTCGATCAGAACTTGCCGCTGTCGTTTTTGGCCTTATCCGCTGGCGGGATCTTCTGGATCACGTCCCAGTGCTCGACAATTTTGCCGTCTTCAACACGGAACAGATCGTAAAAGGCCGAATGTTCGTTCATGAACTGACCTTCGGAAGCTGCGAAGACAAAGTTACCTTCAGCCACGATCATGTGCGTATCGCTGTAGGTCATCGGCGTTCCTGCATCGACCATTGCCTTGATCGCCACCATGAGGCTGTCCAAACCGTCATCCACGCCGCTGTTGTGCTGCAGATAGGTCTCGGTCGAGATGTAGTCGGTGATCTTTTCAGGGGCTTTGCCGTGAAGCACATCTTCCACGAAAGCGGTCACAAGTGCTTTGTTTTCGGCGGTCTTGTCCAGGTCTGTGATCTCGGTGGGGCCATCGAATTGGGTGCGACCAGCCGGGTTTGGCGGGGTCACTGGAGACAGGTTGTCCCAATGTTCGACAACCTGACCGTTTTCAACCCGGAACACGTCAAACGCGGCCAAATGATCACCACCAAAGAGCTGAGCATTCTTGTATTCGTTATGTGCAACCACCAGGTCACCCTCGGAAATCAGTCGGTGGGTGGTCGCCGTAATGCCGCTTTCCTTGAGTTGCGGAATGAGACCAATCAGCACCTCGCCCCCGTTGGGCACAAACTGATTGTGTTGAATCAGGTCTTCGGCAATCAGTTCGCGCGCCGCATCTTGATCGAAGGTTTTGAACAGCGAAGCCATCTCGGCAACGGCGATTTCTTTGGCCGTGTCGGCAAATGCGGCAGTGGTGGTTGCAAACGCGATCACGGCTGCGCCCGCAATGGTGTGAAGTGTCTTGTTCATGGGTATCTCCTATTTGGAATTGTTTAAGCTTGGGGAGTTCGAAGTTTCAGGACTGCGGCCAGGTAACAATGAGCCTTTCTCGAAAGGCAAAACGTTCCAGATGTGATCCAAGCACGGTTTCGATTCGTTCGAGTTGCGGGCGATCTTTGGCATGTGCGCTGAGCACAATCCGGCCACCCACCGCGCGTAATTCTCCCGTACCAAAACCGAACCGGATCACCTGAGCGTCCTTCACATGGGTGACATCAGCCTTGTGTGCAAAATGCTTGCACATCTGCTGCACATAAGCGTCGGCCTTGGCTCTCGTTACTTCAGTGATGGACGTGATCATGTCGTCTGGTCCTTGGCAGGTGTTTGGGGTCCGTTGTTTGGCCTTGACGACAATGTGGGACAGAACAACAAAATTGATAATCCGGCTTGTGTGACACTCTTTATTCGATAAAATCGAATAATGTACCAACACCTGCAAAGTATTGCCGCCTTTGTGGCGGTGGCCGAAACGGGAGCCTTCAATAAAGCTGCCGACCGGTTGGGCGTGAAACCCTCGGTGGTCAGTCACCATGTCTCAAAACTGGAAGATTATCTGGGCGCGACCCTGATCTACCGAACCACACGTAAGCTCTCGCTCTCAGAGCATGGGCGCCTGTTGTTTGACGCAAGCCGAAACTGGATTGACCATACCGGGAATGCGCTGGAACAGATAAGGGATGCCCAGAACGAGGCAATCGGTGCGTTGAACGTTGCCCTGCCGACGTTCTTGCCTGATCCACGCATCGAGGCATCCATCCTGAACTTCATAAAGATCCATCCCAATGTGTCGATTGCCCTCAACTATTCAGACTGCGTTACAGATATGCTCGACGATCACATTGATCTGAGCATCAGGGTCGGCTCCCCGTCTGACTCCAGTTTTTTGACCAGGAAACTATCGGTGGTTTCCCATAATTTGGTCGCATCTCCGGAATTGCTGGTCAGATGCGGAACACCCGAGACTCCTCAGCAATTGGAAAAAATGCCGTTCGTGGCAATGGACAGTTTCGGCGACAGCGTCGTGCTCGAACGTGATGGCGAAAAAGCCGAAGTCCATTTCCAAACCTCACAACTCTATACGAACAGCATTATCGGGGCGCTATCAGCGGCAGAGGGCGGGGTTGGTTTCGCCATCATGCCTCCAGCACTATGCGGGGATGCAGTTGCCGCTGGGAGACTGGTGAAACTTCTTCCGCAATGGACGCTGCCAACTTGGACTGTGCAGGCGATCTGGCCGGACACCTCTCGCAGGCTTACCCTGACAAAGCGCTTGCTCGATCACATAGCGATATCCCTGAAGACAAGCTAATTGCAGCAAGCAGACCTTGGAGGCACTGCAGCGAAAGCTCGCTTCGTCTGCGAACTGTGAGTTCGAAGGAAATTGGATCATGTAGGCGCAGCGAAAGTTCGGTCTAGTGAAAGCAGCGTCGCGGCACTTGACTATATTGGCAAGGTCTGGATTGGGCCGATGGCTAGGTAATGGCATGCGGGGCAGGGGCCTGTGCTGCAACGTCACCAAGGTCCGCACTGAGCCCATAGGCGCGGATGCTGCGGTCTGCTCGAACTGGTAGTATGCCGATCTAGGGGACATCTGAGAGAAATCATCGGATGTCCGGTTCGGTAGGAAGATGCGCAGCCACATTGCGGCGTGAACGGACGAGGCCGTTCATGAGAACAGCTCCAAGGGGTTTACTCTGCAGAAAGTCCGGATCTTTTCAGGTCATCCAACCAACGGTGCAGGGAACCATCTGCAATCCATTGAGCCTCGTGAAGTTCTTTCTCTTGGGAAGCCGTCCAGTCTGGTTCCTTTGCAAGGAACGTTCTCAGCGCCTTTGTCGCCTTCCCGTCTTCGCCGAGGCACATGTGAATGGTTGCGAGCAGTTTATGCGCTTCGGGCGGAGGCGCCGACAACCGGCTGAAACTCTTCAATGCCTCCTCGCAACGATGATCCTGCCAAAGGACCCATGCACTCATCCAGGAATGTATGAAACTGGGAAGTGGATCGATGCGTTCAGACCGGGCAAGGGCCTCCAGAGCGCGTTCGTTCTGACCGAGGTAGAATTGAGATTGCGCTAGGGCGTTCAGCGCATCGGCTGAAGACGGATTGAGTACAATTGCGCGCTCAAAGGCCTCAATGGCAGCGATCTGGTTTCCCTGCTGCATTCGCACGCGTGCAAGTGCGAAATGGGCCGCGTAGTTCTCTGGCGCGAGGCTCACGGCCTTTTGGGCGTGGTTGATAGCTTCTTGCAGGGTGATTGAGGAATCCTCGGCCCAACCGAAGCGGAGCTGGGTCCGCAAGCTGAACGCCAGGCCGATATGTCCCCACGCCTCCTCGGGATAGCGCCTGATGGAGGCGCGGTTGATCGCGATGGCAGCCTCGACCTTTTCGCGCGACGGACCGCCCAGCAATGTCTGTCGCGACTTGTGGTTCAGCAATAGGGCGTCGACTTCGTTCTTCCCGCCGATCTTTGCCTGTTCGCTGGAAACAAAGGCCTCGACGGCATGGGCTACTCGTTCGCCGATTTGGGCGGTCACATTCAGCATGTCATCAATCTCGGTGTCGATCTGATCCGACCAGACATGCGTGTTGTCCGTCGCATCAATCAACTGCGCGGTAACCCGAAGTTGGCGCCCGTCGAGATGCTGGCTGCCTTCCAGGACGTAGCGGGCGCCAAGCGTTTTGCCGATCTCGGAGATTTCATGCGTATCACCCCGGAAACGTTGGCTGGAGTTGCGCGCGATGACCGTCAATTCCGGGTAACGAGCGAGATTGGCGCGTACTCCTGCGCTGATCACATCGCCAAGTGTTCCCTGCCCGGTTTCTGGGCTGTCATCCGCGAAGGGAAGCACGGCAACAACGCGGGGAGCGCCGACGGTCGGGCGGGTCACCCAGATCGCTGTCAATACCACCGCCAAGGAAAGCACAGCTACAGTCGCCCAGTGAATCGGTTGCATGCGAGTTCGCTTCGGGTCGGGTGTTGGCACCAGGCGATAGCCCTTCCGGGGGATCGTCTGTACGAGTGTCTTGTCCTTGTCGTCGATGGCTTGACGAATCTCGGCGATGCATTGCACGAGGCTGTCCTCGCTTACATGCGCGCCATCCCAGACGGTTTCGAAGAACTCCGACTTCGAGATGACCGCTTCCGGGGATTTCGCAAGCATGAGAAGGACTTCTCTCGTCTGATGGCGCAGCTCGCAATCCTCTCCGTCTGGCCCGCGAAGGTGGCCGTCGGCTCGGTCCAAAACGAACGCTCCCAATCTGATTTCGGAAGATTTCATGGTTTTTCGTTTCTCGACTGGCGGTCTGCAACCCAGTCTAGACCGTGACAGGCATATCGCCAACACGAACTGCCGAACTTGTCTGTCACAAGGCAGCACCAGCGAAAGGGAAGCACTATGAACAGCTTGGCGATCATAGGAATATCGGGCGTCGCCGTCGGGGCCTGGGCCTTGGCGGCTGTAATCTCGTTTGCACCCTTGGAAGGTGCTAAGGAGAGGTCGGGGAAAATGCCTCCTCACGCCCCAGATCAAGCGTTGCTTGCAGCCTACGAAACCTGCTCCGGGGCTGCGGAGGTTCGGCTGCTTTCCATTTCGGAAGCGAGCCTTTGTGCGAACACATACCTGCGGCTAAAGCTTTCTTTCCTTCCGGATGTGAATCTCGAAGAATTTCGGTCGCTTCCGGCATTGGAGCGTTGGGAGATCCAGCAGCAAGGGTATCGGGCGCTACTGGATTGGCGGGAGAATGGAGAACATGTACCAACCGCCTCCACTCATTGATCCAGGCTGACCCGACTCGGACATTCGTCCAATCACGTCGAATTTCGGCTTTGCGCAGAAAGCGCCAATTGGTCATCCGGGGCCAAACGGCCGTTTGGTCCGCTGACTGTGATTTCGACCGGCCCCCGTTTTTGCGCTCGCGGCGAATGTCTCCTCTGACGGGCCGCGTCGCAGCGACGGTGACCAAGGCCGAATGGCAGGAACGGGCCGCTATGGATCTGGTGTTGTAAACAAGGTGGGTCCGCGCACTTGATTTTGCCATGGAGAAACCCAGGCTTTTTTCTCAGCTAATCATTGCCGGTGAACTAGAAATCCACCTGTCAATCAGTGTCTGAAGCCCAATTGGATACCTGCATTGGGTTATTTGGTAGTGCCTCGTGTTGGTTGTAACTCCTTGAATTCGGTAGCCGGCCTTGTTTTTAACCATCGAGCATCGCGAGAACGGCGTCGCGATCGGATAGCACTAGCAGCAAAGCAATATCACCCGGCTCCAGCCTCTCAAGTATCATTGAAGCGGCCTGTGAGGGCGACGTAGCTCTGAGTATTTGTTTCGCTTCATACCTATGTTCCAAAGCTGTTCGTTCGATCAGATCAGAAATTTCTCCTAATTCGCGACCCCTTAAGTACCCTTCCAACTCTGTTGCGACGATCACATCAGGTTGGAAGTTCAGGGCTGTCGCTGTTACGTCACAGATATCTTGATCTGATCGATCCCCTGCATGGCTGAGCATGATGAAACGCCGTTTGGCCGGCAAACTCGACAACGCATCGCAAACTGCCGAAATTGAATGCGGATTGTGGGCAAAATCCACAAAAATCTGGGCTCCGTTGTGCCGAAACTCGTTGCAACGTCCTGGGTTATCTTTGGCGTCTGGCTTGAACCCCGCCAGCCCGTCGCGCAACGCCTGTTGCGGCAGACCCAGTGCCAGAGCAAGGCACAGGGCCGCCAGCGCGTTCTGGATGTTGTACTTTGCGGCCCCGCCCATGGTCAGGGGAACGTCGGCGACGGGGATCACAATTTGCTCGGTCGTGCCGTCGAAAAAGACAATTTTCCCGTGTTGAACATATGCACAGCAAGTACCGGTTTCCCGCGCGTGACGGATCAGATCATTCTGTGCATCCAGAGAAAACCACCAGATGTTCGCCGACGTGTTTTCCGCCTCGGCGCGGACATACGTATCATCGGCGTTCAGCGCCAGCACGCCGCCCTCGGCCAGCGTGCGGTGGACGGCGAATTTGGCCTGCGCAAGTTCCGGCACTGTGTTGACGCCGAACTGGCCCAGATGATCATTCGCCACGTTGGTCACCGCCGCAGCCGTCGCTGCGCGGGTCGGCAGGCCCCGGCGCAGGATGCCGCCCCGGGCCACTTCGAGGCAGGCGACCTCAAGCCGTTTGTCGCGCAGCAGCATCCGCCCGCCACCGGGGCCGGAATAATCGCCGCGGTCCAGAATATCGTCACCCACCCGCACAAATTCGGTCGAGGTCAGCCCCGCCACCTTGCCCGAGGCGCGTGCAATCGCTTCGAGCAGCCGGGTTGTCGTGGTCTTGCCGTTGGTTCCGGTGATGAAGGCAACGGAGATGTTGTGAAGGCCGGACCAGTCCACATCATTGGGGGCGGGCAGCGCATCGACCGACCAGACCTGACTGCCAGTGCCGTGCCCGATCGAGATCTCATCATCGTCGCACAGGATATCCACGCCATGCGCCTCGGCCGCCTCGATTAGGGCGATCAGGGCGGGGTTGGATTCGCTGGCCATGACACCTTTGACATCACCCACCATCTGATCAAAGTCGCCCGAGTGTGCGTCCAACAGCTCGGCGGCGCAGAAATGCCAGGCGGTCTGCGCCGCGAAGATCGCGGAATAAAGCTGATCCATCGGGGCCGAGATGGCCAGATTGACGCCGCCGGTGAAGGTACGGTGGGTCACGCTCTGATTCTGCCAGCCAAGCGCATTCAGCACCCGGCGCGCATGAGTTTCCCACAGCGCCGTGACCTGCGCGGCGTCGATCCCGGTGAAGAACACATCCATCACCGCGCCGGGCTTGTTCCACAGCAGGCCGGGTCCGGTCAGGCGTCTAGCATCATCTACCCGGATATGATCGGCGGTCGCGCTTTCGATGGTCAGCGCGGTTTCAAGCTGTTCGATCCGATCCATTGCGATGCCCCCGATCAGTCCGCGTCTTCGCTGATGTCGCGGGCCAGACGCACACCGCGCGCGTCCCGGATCAGGTTCTGATCGCTTTCGAACATCTCTTCGAAGGAGGTATCGACGGGTCTGGACACGGGCGCGGCCTCGATAACAGGCGCTTTGCCGTCCGAGTTGAAATAGATTATCTGTTTCCAGCAGCGCGTCGTGTCATCGCCAAATATCACTAGCAGATCGCCCGGCGCGGCCTGCTCCAACCCGGCCTTCACCGCCTCGACCTCATCAGGGATGATGGTGATTGCCGCGTCGTCCACGCCGTTGTCGATCAACGCCTGACGCATCATCTGCGGCACCTCGTCATGGCCGCGCCCCCGGCGGCGGTCATCAGCCTTGCAGATGAATTGGTTGAAATGTCCGGCCAGCGCGGCGGCTCCGTCAACGATGTCCTCATCGCGCCTGTCGCCGGGCATGGCAACGACACACAGTCTTCGTCCCTTGATCTCAAGCTGGTCGGCCAACGCTGCCATCGCCTTGAGCGCAGCAGGGTTGTGGCCATAGTCCAGGATCACCTTGAAGGGATGTTCGTCATAGACATTCATCCGTCCCGGTGCCTGGAAATAGCTGGTGTCAAAGGTCCGCAGCCCGTGGCGGATATTGTCCAGATCCACACCGAAACTATAGGCCATCGCAGCAGCGAACATCGCGTTTTGCACATTGAAGATCGCCTTGCCCTCAAGCGTGGCGGGGATCAGATGCGACCACAGAACCGGGATATGAAGCCCGTTGTCATAGATGGTCAGCATATCGCCATTCATGCCTTTTTCCAGCACGATGGCCCTACCGCCCGCCTTGATATGTTCCTTGACCAGACTGTGACCCGGGTTTGTCGTTACATAGAAAATCTGACCCGCTTCAGCGTAATCGGCCATTTTCAGACAGTTGATGTCATCGGCATTCAGCACCGCCGTATCGGTGGCGCTTTCAACCACGACGCGCTTGACCACGGCCAGTTCCTCAACGGTATTGATGCCGCCAAGACCCAGATGATCCGCCGAGACGTTCAGGCAGGCCGCCACATCCGAGCGCTGATAGCCCAGGCCCGACCGCACCAGCCCGCCACGCGCGGTTTCCATAACTGCAAAATCGACCGCCGGATCACGCAGGACGATTTGAGCGGATTTGGGTCCCGTCATGTCGCCCTTGACGCTCAACTTACCGTCTACATAGACGCCGTCAGTGGAGGTCATGCCAACGGTCTTGCCGCTGGTTTTCATGATATGGCCCAGCATCCGCGAGGTCGTGGTCTTGCCGTTGGTGCCGGTGATTGCCGCAATCGGGATGCGGGTCTGTTCATTAGCTGGGAACAGCATGCCGATCACATTGCCCGCCACGTCGCGCGGCTGACCTTCGGACGGGGCGACATGCATCCGGAAACCGGGGGCGGCGTTCACCTCGACAATCGCGCCGCCGATATCCTTGTAGGACTTGGTGATGTCATCAATCAGGAAATCGACGCCGCCCACGTCCAGCCCCACCGCCATGATGGCACGTTCGGCCATGTCGCGGTTGTCTGGATGCACCACATCGGTCAGGTCAATGGCTGTACCGCCCGTCGACAGGTTTGCCGTGGAACGCAAATAGAAAACCTCGCCATCCGGCAGCACCGTCTCTTCGGTTACGCCCGCGTTTTCCATCAAACGTTTGGCCTGATTGTCAATCTCCAGCATGGTCAGTACTTTTTCATGCCCAATGCCCCGGCGCGGGTCTTCGTTCACGATGTGGACCAATTCCGCAATCGTGTGCTTGCCGTCGCCGACCACATGGCCTGGCACCCGCTTGGCCACCGCGACCAGCTTGTTGTTCACCACCAGCATCCGGTGATCGAACCCGGTGATGAAGCTCTCCACCAGAATGGCGCGGCTGCGGGAATGCTCCTTGGCCTCGGCAAAACCCGCCTCGACTTCTTCATCCGAGTTCAGGTTGATCGAAACACCACGCCCGTGATTTGCATCCAACGGCTTGACCACCACCGGGTGGCCGATCCGACCAGCAGCCCGCACAGCCTCGCGCGCGGAATAGACCATGCGCTGCTGCGGCACCGGCAGGCCTAGATCGTTCAGCAGGTTATGAGTGTCTTCCTTATCGCAGGAAATCTCGACCGAGATATGTTTGGTCTCGGACGTGATCGTTGCCTGAATACGCTTTTGGTATTTGCCGTGCCCAAACTGCACCAGCGAGCCGGAATTCAGCCTGATCCAGGGGATGTCCCGCTCCTGTGCCGCCTTGACCAGCGATCCGGTCGAGGGGCCGAATTCCTTACGCTGAGCGCGCAGAACAAAGCTGCGCAGCTCCTCATCCCAGTTGAATTCCGGATCAAAATCGTAATCCACCTGATCTTTCAGGGATTGCGGTAGCAGATGCATCAGCATCCGCATCGCCAGCTTGCCCGCGTCCAGACCGACGTCGCGCTGGCGGTATTCGTAGACCATGTTGTACTGGCCCGGCTCGCCTGTGCCACGGGTCCGGCCAAAGGTCACATCGGTGCCAGCCACATTCTGCACTTCGATGGAGCAATGTTCCAGCACATGCCCCAACCAGGTGCCTTCATCCTCACGCAGGCGGCGGAGGAAACCGCCGGGTTCTCGGTAGGAACAGCCATGTACCGCAAGACCGGGAAGAGCCTCAACCAGCGCGTCGATGAACTCGGAACCAATTTTTGCCGAGGGCCAGTCCTCCAGAATACCCAGATCGATGACATGGCGGATGACCGGAAAACTTGCCCAGACATTCGGGCCGACAAAGACATTGGTCGAGATTATTTTCATGAGGCTCCCCGTTGGTTAGCTTTTTGTTTCTCCCCCGCTGGCGGCCTCATTCCCGGACAGGTCCGGCAATGTGCAGAACGCCAGATGCTCATTCGGCGGAAAAGCCTGGCGAGCCGTCAGATCATAACGGCACCCTTCGCCCAGAACGTCAAGGCGAAGTCCCAGAAGGCTCAGCGCCTCACCCGCGCGCGCGTCCCACATGGACGAATGGGTCAGGTGGCTGGCGTCCACCACCGTGACTGTTCCGCTGCCAACCACTTCCAGAACGTTGTCGGGTCCGATGAAGGCCGCCGTGTCTTCATCAATGCCCAATCCAATCAAAAAAGGGTTGAAAGATGAAGCCGTTAGCAGACGCCCGAGCCGGTTACGCTGAGTAAAATGCTGATCTATGATGACGGCGTTGGTCAGGCCCATGCCCGGTGCCAGCGTTATATTGCCTTCTGCCGGGGCGGAATTGCTGCTGCCACCGGCAACCATATGCTCGGACATGATTGAGGCCCCGGCCGAGGTTCCGGCAATCGGCACGCCCGCCGCGTTGCGACGTCGGATTTTCTGTGCAACCAGCGTGCCTCCCAGAATCGCCGACAGGCGTAACTGGTTGCCGCCGGTCATGAATATGCCGGTCGCGCGGTCCAGCATCTCGGCATAGTCGGGATTGTCGCAATCGGCCCGGCGCGAGATCGGCAGAAACTCGACTTGCCCTGCGCCAAGCTCGGAGAAGATGCGGTGATAATCCGGCCCTGTCTCCTCCAACATCGAGGCGGTCGGGATCACCACGATATCGGCGTCCGCGCCGCCCGACATCTCGACAAACTTGCGGTGGATCTGCATTTCCTTGACGCGGTCTTCGCCGCCGCCAACTGGAATGATGAACCCGCGCGGGGTTTCTGCATCAACGGGTGCAGGGCACATATCTTAACTACCTTCCGGTGCTGAAGCGGGCAGCCACCGGGGGCCGCGCGGGCGCTTACATCTGTTCATACATGCCCCGCTGGGCTATCTGGCCACCGCCGACATGCCATTCCCCCCAAGGCCATCACATGCCGCACGGCAAGGTTTTCGTCAAGAACCACCAGATCCGCGTCCATTCCCACCTTCAGACGCCCTTTGCGGCGCAGTTTCAGCAGATCGGCCACATTAGAGGTGAACGGGGCCAACGCGTCGGACAGCCGCGTAGGCAAAAGGCGGGTCTGTCCTCGTTCCGTGAATTCGATCTACACCGGGAATTTGCACGTGCGGCGAATAGACGGTCTGGTGAAGCTGCACTGCGGCGGCAAGACATGTGGTGAATGTCTCTTATGGGCCGGTCCTTGACGGTGGCGCAAGCCCGAGGCAGGGTGAATGCCGCTCTGAAAGAAACGCCAGCTTGGAGGTCGAAATGAGTGATGGATCAGCAAGTTCCGGGCCAATACTGAGGTTGTTCCAAGTCCAAACAAAGCCTGGCCGTGCGGGTGAACTGATCGCGAAATTCGGGGTGACTTCCGCGGAAGTAGTGCACGGACGCCCCGGGAACTTGGGTTATTTCTTCGGCCACGGTGTCGGCATGGATGACGACTATGTCGTCTTTACATCAGTACGGCGCGACATCAAAGCGGTGCAAGAGCGGTTCGGGGAAACGTGGCAGGAGTCTTTCCTTCCTCCAGGCTACGAAGAGCTAATCGAAGAGTGCTCTATCCGCCATATAGATGTGGGGCAAGGCTGGCATTTGGACTTTTCCCACGGGACTTAGGTGGGCAGTACTGGGACATATTGGTTTCTACAAAGTCTCTACCGCGATGGTCCGACAGGGTGGGTTTTTCGCGGTGCAGCGAAAGTACGGTTTGGTTAAGGTCCGAATTGGGCCGCTACCAACGGCTGCTGTCAAAGCGGACTGCCCGCAGTTCTGCTCCGAGCCCTCGCTGTGAATTCAATATTCTCGATACGTGCGCTTGCCGCACAAATCCTTCTGCAGGTGCGCGAATTTTCGTGCTGAAACGCGGCCTCAAAACCAGTCAGTAGAGACAACCTTAGCACTTATCGGAAAATGGACTCACAATGCGAGCACGGAGCTGACATTTCAGAGTTTCGGTATTCACTTGAACTGCCTCTAATCGCCAATGTCACAACAGTGCCAAAAACGCGACAGTGCATTGGCGGTTCATGTTGAGACCAAAACGTCATAGGCTGTGAAATGGGCTGCAAACGGAGGAACCAATCATTATACGAACAATCGTACTCGCGCTTGTGGCAAGCGTCATTGCAAGCCCTTCTTTAGCAACGTTTCTTGTGTCCTGCGAAGCGCCTGATGAGTCAGGCGTTGCGGTAGCATTTGGCTTCGGATCCGTACCCGGCCTTGCGATTGTCAGCGCGATTATCCACGCGGATGGACAGGACTGGAGCATGACAGAGACAGAAGGTGCGCTGCCCCTTGTTTTGGCTCAGGGGGCTGCGGAGAACACGCACACGTTGCTGGATTTCGCCGATCCTGAGTTTGACCGCATTGTTGCATCAGTGCGGCTGATAACGGCTGTTGAAGGCGACGACCAAATCACCGTTGGCACGCTCAAGATCCCGGAGGTCGGGGTCTTTCCGCTGGTCTGTGAAGGACCTTGACCCCCATCTTCGCTAGAAACGTGTGGGCGGGCACGGGGAGAAAACCAATGCCCCCGCCCTAGTGAATGAACATCCAGTAATAGCTTCATTTTCCGTTTTTTAGCGATCTCAGCCCACACCTGGCCTATAGATATGAGGTTAACTCCCGGGACATGTTCAGAAGTGGCATTTTCTAGCTACATTCCAGACTACGCCCGCCCGGCAACCTTCTAACGGCCGTGCCACCGCAGGAGACAGTCGCATGATCCAAGAAATATATCGACCCGGAGATCCAGTAGCTGACATTCTCTTCAATTGGCTTCCTTTTCTTGGGATGGTTGCGCTCGGCGTAGTAGGATTGGTCATCACCGCGCGGGGCTATCGGCACTATCTGAATTCGACATATTTGAAGCGAGCCGGTCGACCTGGGCAGGCGCGTGTGACCGACAAATGGGTCAAGAAGGGCCACGTTGGTCGCGACGAACGGAATCGCACCAAACCTTCGAAACGTCACTTTTTGCGCTTCCAACTTTTGGATGACCCGCGCGCATTTTCCCTAAAAGAAGTTGCTCCGATAGACCTTTGGAACGCGGTCGAGGTCGGCGACATGGTCGACGTGCTCTATCACCCGCAGCGGCGCTTGATGCGCCTTGCTGCCTGGACGAACTACAGCGGGGCAAACGCAGGTGCAGCCCAGATGGCAATTGGTGCGATCATGCTGTCAGCAGCCGTCGCTTCTGTTGCAGAAGGCGCAGTCTCGGCTTTGCGAAGTCCTGAGCAGCGTATTGCTGGCGAAACTTGGGTTCGTAGCAAGGCAGAGGTTTTGAACATGGGCAAGCCTGCGGATCCGTATCTGCGCATATTTGCTCCAGGGTCCCGGATGATCCGCGTTGTTTTTGGAGAAACCCATGGCGGCGCATTCTTAGGGAATGAGCGCATTATCCATGTGACACCAGCAGAAATCCACACATACGACATCGACGAAGACGCGATCCTAGTTGCCTGGATGGACCCGGAGAATGAATTCAATGCTGTTCTGGACCTTGAGCGGCGTGACACAGATTTGCGTTGATTGTTTTGGATCGAATTGTACGGCGACAAATACACTCAGATGGTGGGTTTGTCCCGGATTCTGTGATTGATCGCGGTCGCAAAGAAAGTGCAGTCTTGATTCTGAAAAAGTCGAAGTACTGAATGACCAAATTGGCAACGCGAGCATCGACATCGCTTTGTGTCTACCGCATGTGAACACGTGCTGCGACAGCGCTCTCTGAAATTCAAAAGTCTAGAAGGTCCGCGTGTCGCATGTTGATGATTTATCTGATGCTGCGTTGTCGATGAATGTCGACAATGTGGCCTGCGACCGCAGCAGTCGGATTGGCTGGTGAATGTCTCTTTTGGGCCAGTCAGTCTTGATAGTTATTTAGCCGAGCTGCAGAAGCTGAAGCCGCCAACATTATCAAGCTCCAAATGGTCTTGGGTTTTAGCACTTCTAAGATTGGTCATTCTGTTTCTGACGACCGAGCCCACAAATTGATATCTTCTTCCGAACTGATTGCATCGATCCTTGCCAACTCTTCATCACTGAAGGCGAGGTTATCGACTACGCCTGCGCAATCTACGATCTGACCCGGCCGGGACGCACCAATAAGCGCGGTCGTTACGCGTCCGCCTCTTAACACCCAGGCCAGGGCCATTTGCGCCAGAGTTTGCCCGCGTGCCTCAGCCATGTCGTTCAGAGCACGGACACTTGCCAGAGATCGCTCGTTGATCATGCCATCGAGCAGCGACTTTCCTTGTTTAGCACGGCTGCCATCCGGGATATCGCGCAGGTATTTTGACGTTAGAATACCTTGTGCCAGCGGCGTGAACGCAATCGATCCTACCCCAAGATCGTTCAGGGTATCGAGCAAACCGTCCCGCTCCACCCAACGGTTGAGCAAATTGTAAGAAGGCTGATGAATTAGACACGGTGTCCCGAGGTCGTTGAGAATCTTCACCGCCTCGCGCGTGTGTTGGGAGTTGTAGCTCGAGATGCCTGCATAGAGCGCGCGACCCGACCGTACGATATGATCCTACGCGCCCATCGTCTCTTCGAGCGGGGTGTCGGGGTCAAAGCGGTGTGAATAAAAGATGTCGACGTAATCAAGCCCCATGCGCGCGAGTGATTGGTCACAGGACGCGATCATGTACTTGCGCGACCCCCATTCTCCGTAGGGTCCCGGCCACATGTCGTAGCCTGCTTTGGAGGAAATGATCAATTCATCCCTGTAGCCCGCGAAATCAGTTCTTAGGATTTCGCCAAATGCCTCTTCTGCCGATCCGGGTGGTGGACCGTAGTTGTTCGCCAGATCAAAATGAGTGATCCCATGGTCGAATGCGGTCCGACACATTGCTCGCTTGTTTTCGTGCGCCGAGTCTGCACCGAAATTATGCCACAGGCCCAAGCTGACAACAGGAAGCTTCACACCCGACCGCCCACATCGCCGATACACCATTCGCTCATAGCGGTTCGGCTCCGGAGTGTAAGGAATGGGTTTTGGCTTTGGCGGTCGTTGAGCTTTGGTCATGCGCACATAATCAATGGAATGTTGGGCCTGTCAAACGGATCAACTCCGGTAAGTTCGACACGAGTTTCTGCGCATCCTAGATGGGTGCTTATGGTTAGTCTTACTCCAGCACCAATGTCTTACGATTTGATCGATTGCATTCGGCACCGTCGCATGGACGCAACGAATGTCCGCAAAGCGGGCTGCAAACGCAGCATCAATATGGCGGGTTGGATGTCTGCTCTGGGCCGTCCGCGATCGGGCGCTGAAACGATCCTGAGCGGATGCTGCACTGCCTCCGATGTCCACAACGAGCCCATATCAGAATTTGGCAAATGGCTTTCCACCCTACCGATAATTTTGCGTTTTAAGATAAGACTTGTCAGATGTATTCTGAAATTGCGATTCTTTAATGAGTCGAATCCGCGCAAATGATTATTTTGCCAGATTCCTTGTGAGGGGGGATTATCAATGATGCATTCGGAGTCATATTTTCGAACAGTGGTACTTAGCGCTGGGGTTTTCGCGGCTTCGGCCACCAATTTGATTGCAGAAGACCAAGGTCCGTCTGAATGGTCAAGAACCGAACCTTACCCCAATCAAACTGTCTATTATCCTGGAACTGAAGCCCTTGGCCCTGACGAAATGCGGGTCATCGCTTGTGGAACTGGAATGCCTCAACCACGTCTGAAACAAGCTGCTGCGTGTTTTTTAGTCGAGTTGGGTAATGGTGAAAAATTCATCTTCGACATGGGTGAAGGATCATATGAACGGATCATGGCGCTTGGAATTCCTTTGGACCAGCTGGACAAGGTTTTCTTGGGTCACTTGCACCTCGATCATGCAGGCGACTTTCCGGCGTTCTATTTCACTGGCCCTGTGAATAACCGACTGACGCCTGTTCGTCTTTGGGGACCCGAAGGGATAAAGCCCGAATGGGGCACCAAGGCGTGGGCGGATCACATGATGAAAATGTGGGCGTGGGAAGAAGCAACTCGGGGAGCGGCCGTAGATCCACGTGGACTGCAACTAGAGGTGAACGAATTTGATTGGAAAGCTGTGAACAACGTCATTTTTGACGAAAATGGAGTTCAGGTTAGAACATTACCAGCAATTCACGGTGAGCAGGCCGTAAGTTTTCTACTGGAATGGAATGACCTCAAATTTGCCTTTTCTTCCGACACACTTCCGACGCGCTGGTGGAGAGAGCACGCGGACGGTGCGGATCTTGCCATCCACGAGTGCTTTACTCCTCCGGAGTTTATGATCGAGAAATACGGATTTGAACCGTCAGAGGCCATTTTTGTGGGATCGCAAGGGCATACTGCTGCGCAAGCATTTGGGAAGATCATGTCAGAAACGGAGCCGCGATTGGCGGTCTGCTATCACTTCCAAAACGATCATGACATTGCTCTAGCAGTCTATTCAGCAATTCGGGAGACATATAGTGGCCCGTTGGACTTGGCGGCTGACTTCATGACATGGAATGTGACTAAAGACGAAATCCGCACCCGCCAAGGTGTACCCAATGAAGAGTCTTTCCCAGCGCCAGTTCAGATGGCGAAGCAACCACCGGACTCGGCAGCGGAATTCCCGTTTTCTGAATTCGACCTAGAGAGTATGGACCTTGGAGCCGCTGAAGCCACAAACGACATGATCGAAGCTTTCAACGAGCGCTCTGGAAACGATGAGGTAGGGGCTTACACCAGCCTACCGTTCAAGGAATAGCACACAAAGACTCCACGCTGATCTACTACTTAGGTTTCAAGGGGCGGCTTTGTCCGCAACCCAGACCTCCGTCTGTCTTCTAAGTTTGCGATCGCAGCGAATGTCTCCTCCGGCGGGCCGCACTGAAGCCCGGTGACCGAGGTCGATCGACCGCTTTGAGCCGTTCTTCGCAAGACTTAACCATGCCTCGGACTGAGATACTGCATCAACACCAGCGTCGGCTCTGAGACCAGAGTGTTCATCGTTTTTCAAGGTGAGCTACGATCAATTTCGTAGCCAAAATGCAATAGATTTGGCCCCAATTAGAATACCGTGCTAGCGTCTGAGAAACGCCGAAAAAAAGGGATATACAATGTCTGGGACACTTTATGATCGCCTGGGAGGGACGGAAGGTATTCGGCGAATAGTTGACACGCTGGTGGACAATCACTCCAAAAACCCAGTTGTCTCTGCTCGATTTGCAGGAAGTGATATAAAGCACCTCAAGCAAATGGCGGGGGACTTCTTTATTACTGGTTCTGGTGGACCTGGTATCTATGCAGGCAAGAATATGGTTAGCGCTCATCGGCACATGAACATCAGCGGAGACGAGTTTGTCGCAGTATTGGACGACGCCGTGAACGCATTAAAGGCAAACGACGTTGGTCAACGGGAGCAAGAGGAAATCTTGTACATTCTATATAGCCTCAAAGGGCAAGTCGTTGGGATTTGAGTATTGCGTGAACGGAGTACACACAGAAAAGTGTAAATTCGGTCATTGGATTATTTTTTGTGTGGAGCCGGTATCGCTCGGGTCTTGTTGAACGTCCACTGATGGTACCAATTGACAGTGAGGCTGAGAGCTTTTTCTTGGTCTCATTCTTGCTGTCGTACTGCGTATGATCGCGTTGGGAAAAAAGTGGTGTGCTATATGGCAAAACTATTTGCAGGAACTTTCTTCCTTGCTGTGGCAGTTTCAGCCACTATAGCTGCGGCAGCCACAGCGGTGGAGTGCAGCAACGCCGGAGGGTTAACCGAAATGATAAATGGAGAAGCGGTATGTTCTTTTCCCGGCAGAACTTGCCCAAGTGAATGGAAAACATATCAGTCGCTCAGACAATGGCGCCCCAAAACTTGTGGAGGCTCGCAATGCACGGGCAAAGATGAATGCACCACGAAGCAGGGTTGGTCAACGAATCCACCAATGTGTGTCTATGAGAGCGGTAGAAATTCTGAAGGTGATTGCACCAAGAGAAACGAATGCGAGGCGGACCGAGTTGTTCGGGTAGCCTGCACCAAATGAGTTTGAGGTGTTGCTCCAGCGACTCCAAGAAACCTTGAAAAAAATCATTCGTGCATTGTAGGCAGCACAGATGTTCGCCTTAGGCAAGTGTCTTTGCCCCCTAAACTTGGGCCACTACTTTGGCCGAGAAGGGGGAACAAGGGATGGCTCGGAAGCGATACTCGGACGAAGATATTCTGAAGCTGCTGCGTGAGATTGAACTGAAGCTGGCAGATGGCGACGATGTTCGGACAGCCTGTCGTGGTGTCGGTGTCAGCGATGCGACCTACTACAATTGGCGGCGTCGGTTCGGTGGCATGGGCAAGTCGCAACTGTCGGAGTTGCGCAGCCTGGAGAAAGAAAATACCCGGCTGAAGAAGATCGTGGCCGAACTGGAACTGGACAAGCTGATCCTCAAAGAAAGTCTGAACTACCTAAAACCGAGGGCCTGACGACGAGCCAACTTCGTCAGGCCGTCATTCATGCTCGCCAGAAGCTTGGCACATCAGAGCGTCGCACCTGCAAGGTGGTCGGCCTTGCACGCAGCTCCATGCAATACCAGGCCGTAGAGAAGAACGATGATGCTCTTCGACTGGCCATGATCCGTCTGGCCAAGAGCTATGGCCGGTATGGCTACCGTAAGGTGGCGCAGCTACTTCGGGTCGAGGGCTGGCGTGTCAATCACAAGAAGGTAGAACGGCTGTGGCGGGAGGAAGGTCTGCAACTCCCGCAGCGGCACAAGAAGAAGCGTCGCCTGTACCACAAGGACAGCTCGATCATTCGACTCCGACCGACGCATCCTAACCATGTCTGGAGCGTCGATTTCGTTCACGACAAGCTGAGCAATGGGCGGAGCTACAAGATGCTCACGGTTTTGGATGAATACACCCGCCAGGCGCTCGCAGTGGAAGTTCGGACCCGCATGGGTTCTGAAGATGTGCTGGAGGTTCTCTACGGGCTGTTCCTGCGCCACAGAAAGCCTGATTTCGTTCGAAGCGATAACGGCCCAGAGTTCTCTTCACGGGCAACCCAGAGTTGGCTCGAGAAGGTCGGTGTGAACCCGATCCGGATCTACCCGGGCTCTCCCTGGGAGAACGGATACAACGAGAGGTTCAATGGAACGCTCCGCCGCGAGGTTCTCAATTCCGAATGGTTCACAACGACCAAGCAGGCACAGATCGTGATCAATTGCTGGCTCAGGCAATACAACCACACCCGACCGCATCAGGCCCTCAACATGCGCCCACCAGTCCCCGAAACTCTAGTCCGAGATGGCCCAGAACACGGGGGCTAGACACAAGTGTTGCAAGAGTCAAAAAACTTGGCTTCGGGCAATTACTGACGGCAGCTAAGTCCGCACTTCGGTCGTTAATCTGAACTCGTCGAATGACTGGTGTGAGCCCAAAGTGGCGAACGCAGCACAGTAGCCGAATGTCGAAATTGGGCCGGGCTGTGGTACATGTCCAAAGTCTCTTGTCACTTCCCTGACCACTGATCAGCCCCACTTGTGTGGTCCAATTTGATTGTTAGTGCATGACCGGCCTTTGGTCCATTTGAACGATGGTTTCCGGGGTCGGCGGTTTATATCCCAGAGCACTGTGCGGGCGTTTTGTGTTGTAGTGTTTCCTCCATTCTTCGATCAAAATCTGCGCTTCTCTTAGACAGTAGAAGACTTCTCCATTCAGGGACTCATCTCTGAACCGCGCATTGAAACTTTCACAGTAACCGTTCTCCCATGGGCTGCCTGGCTCGATGTATGCAGTCTTTGCTCCAACTGCATTGATCCAGTCTTGCACCGCCACGGCAATGAACTCAGGGCCATTGTCGGAGCGAATGTAGCTTGGCACACCGCGCATGATGAACAGGTCACTCAGCACGTCGATGACATCGCTGGAGTTCAGCTTGCGATCCACACGGATCGCCAAGCACTCCCGGCTGTACTCATCGATGACGTTGAGCGTGCGGAATGCCTTTCCGTCATCCGTTCGACAATGCACGAAGTCATAGCTCCAGACATGGTTTCGATGCTCCGGCCGCAGCCGAACACACGATCCATCATTTAACCAGAGCCGTCCCTTCTTTGGTGTTTCATTGGCACTTTCAGCCCCTCCCGACGCCAAAGCCTTTCGACGCGCTTGTCATTCACCTGCCAGCCCGCATCTCTCAGCAAAGCCGCGATCCGGCGATAACCGTAGCGGCCATGCTGGCGGGCCAATTCTATCATTTCCGCCACCAGGCGCTTCTCGTCAGCTCGACCTTTCGGCAGCTTTCGCTGTGTGGATCGGTGCTGTTTCAGGACGCGACACGCCCGGCGCTCTGAGACACGCAGTTTGTGGCGCACATGGTTGATGCAGGCACGGCGACGGGCGGGACTCAGTAGTTTCTCTTGGCCGCCTCCGTCAGGATCAGTTTGTCCAGGGTAAGATCCGAGACGGCCTTTCGAAGACGCTCATTCTCTTTTCGAAGGCGCTTAAGTTCCTTCAATTGATCCGCACCCATTCCGCCGTACTTCTTCTTCCAGCGATAATAGGTCTGTTCAACAACACCAATCTGCCGGATCGCATCCAGACGGGAGATGCCTTGCCCCATCAATATCTCAACCTGCCGCAACTTCGAGACAATCTCTTCCGGCTTCGGTCGCTTGTTCGCCATGTGGTTCCTCCATTTTCTTAACCATAACGGCGGACCACTTCAGAGGGAGAGGATCAGGAACACGATGAAAATGGCTTTAGTCACGGGTAGACGCAATGGGCGCGATCTCCGTTGTCTGCGGTGGATTTGCAAAGGTTGGGCCGACGGTTGCGCGATATGTGGCAAAGGAAGCGGAATTCAGAAATGCTTGTTTCGTCGTGTCATTAGGAAACTCCAATACGCCAAAAAAACGTAACGGGTCTTCTGTGGAAAAACACGAATAGTGCAGGCCATCGATGCCTTCTGATTTCAAACCGTCAACCAATGCCTTCATTGCGATGGTCTGTGCTTCGCGATCGCTTTCTAATTTGAGAGTGTATTGTACCAGCAGGCTCATGATCATTCTCCTGTGAGATTTGGTGTTTTGCCGTGCACTTTTTCCCTGAACCGTTGCGCGATGATGTAAAGGGGCGGGATGACAAATATGCCCACAAGAGCAGCTGCGATCATCCCTCCGAAAACCGGCGTACCTACACCTCTGCGGGCGAGCATAGAGGCACCGTCGGCCACAATCAGCGGGTAGAGTCCGGCAATAAATGCAAAGCTGGTCATCATGACCGCGCGGAAACGCGCACGGGCGCCCTGAATGGCTGCATCCACGGCGTTCAGACCTTGCCGGTACCGATCCATTGCGAATTCGACGATCAAAATTGCATTTTTGGCGGCAAGCGCTATCAGGACCACCAATCCGATCTGGGCGTAGAGGTTGTTCTGGAGACCCAGCAACAGCAGCGCACCCAACGCTCCGCACACCGCAAAGGTGACCGAGAATAGGACCGCAAGCGGTATCGTCCAACTCTCGTAAAGCGCAACAAGGAAGAGATATGCGAACAGCAAAGCAAGCCCCAGAACAATAGGTGTCTTTCCGGCGGCCTCAATCTCTTGCTGCGCGGTTCCGGTCCAATCGTAGCTGTAGCCTTCTGGCAGAGTCTGGGCTGCAATTTCTTCCATCGCCGCGATGGCCTCGCCCATTGATACGCCCGGAGACGGTCCACCGTTTATGGTGACGGCCCGAAAATTATTGTAGCGGGCGAGCAATTGCGGACCCAGAATGAATTCTACCTTCGCCACGGCGCGCACTGGCACCATATCTCCGTCGTGATTTCGGACATGAATACGAGCAATATCTCCGACATTGGCCCGGTATTTCTCATCTGCTTGTAAGTTGACCTGCCACGTCCGACCGAACAGGTTCATGTCATTCACGTGATACCCGCCCAAAGTGACCTGCATGGCCCGGAACAGGTCGTCGACATCCACGCCAAGCGTCTGCAGCCTTTTACGATCGAGATCGAGATTCAGTTTTGGCGACTGCGCAGAGAATGTCGTGTAAACGCCCGACAACCGTGGGTCGGCGTTGGCGGTTGTGACGAACCCCGCCGCAGTTGCACCAAGATCTGAAACGCTGTCGCCATGCAAGTCCAAAAGCTCGAACTCGAACCCGGCACCAGTGCCCAGACCAAGGATCGGGGGCAGATTGAAAGGAAAGGCAATGGCGTCTTCCAAACCGGCAAACTCGCGCCGGACATGCCGGATCGAGGATCTTACGGATAAGGCGGGATAGGTTCGATCTTCAAACGGTTGCATGATCGCGATGCCAAACCCACTGTTCGACTTGTTCAGGCCGTCGACAAAGCTGAAGCCTGTGACTGTCATGACATCCTGCACGCCCGGCGCGGATTTGATGATGGTCGAAACGTCCTCCATCACTTTGGATGTGCGATTGATCGAGGCGCCTTCGGGTAGCGCGACTTCAACGAAATAGGCCCCTTGATCTTCGACGGGAAGAAACCCGGAAGGTGTGGTCTTGAACAGCCATCCTGCGCCAAAAAGTGCAAAACCGAGCAGTAAAACAGCGAGGATTGTCCGTCGGGCGAGGATTGAGGCCCCATAGGCATAGCCATCGCGCGCGTTGTCTATACGGCGCGATATCCAGGCCAGCGGTCCACGCTTGGGGGCGCTCTCACGGCGCAGCAGCACCGCGCACAGGGCCGGGCTGAGTGTCAGGGCGTTCAAAGCAGAAATAAGCATTGAAAAGGAAACAGCCACAGCGAATTGTTGGAACATCGTTCCCGTAATGCCGGGAATGAATGCAACCGGTACAAACACCGACAGCAGCACACAGGTTATGGCCAAAATGGGGGCCGTAATCTGTTTCATTGCCTCGCCGGTGGCTTCGGCCACGGTCATCTCAGGGTTTTCGCCCATTACCTTTTCGACGTTTTCGATCACCACGATCGCATCGTCCACGACGATGCCGATCGCAAGTACCAGCGCCAGCAACGAGACGGTATTGAGCGAAAAACCCAATGCCAAAATGAACGCCAGTGCGCCAACAAGCGATACCGGAACCGCGATCAGCGGGATCAGCGCCATCCGCAGGTTGCCCAGAAACAAGAAGACCACGATCACCACCAGGGCAAACGCTTGCACCAGAGTTTTCACAACTTCATCGATACTGGCGCGGACGAAGGTCACCGAGTTGTAGGGCACACTCCAGTTAACCCCATCGGGAAAGGCGCTCTGCAATCCAGTCAGCGCCTTTTTTATGGCCTCTGATGTGTCCAGGGCATTCGCGCCCGGCTCAAGGTAGACACCGATCATTGCGGCTGGCTTATTGTCAAAAGAAGAAAAGGAATCCCGGGTCTTTGCCCCAAGATCTACTCGTGCGATATCACTGATCAGAACGAATGAGCCGTCTGGAAGGGCGCGCACGATCACCTCTTTGAATTCGGCGATGCTGCTTAGCCGGCCCTGGGTCTGGATGTTCAGTTGAAAGGCCGGATCGTCTGTCATCGGTTGCGCACCAACACGTCCCACGGCTGCCTGAACATTCTGTGCGTTGAGCGCGGCGATCACGTCGTCGACGGTCACCGAAAGACTTGTCATCTTGTCGATGTCGAGCCAGATCCGCATTGAGTAGTCAAGTGCCCCGAACAAGGTCGCATCGCCCACACCGGGTGTTCTTTTAATACTGTCCAGAACGTTGATTGTTGCGAAATTCGACAGGAACAAATCGTCGTTCTTCGGGTCATCCGAGGTAATGGCTACGACCTGCAACAAAGCCGAGGACTTCTTTTTGGTGCTGACACCTCCGCGGGTGACTTCTTCTGGCAATGCGGACATGGCCAGGCTGACACGGTTCTGAACATTTACGGCGTTAATATCTGGATCGGTTCCGGGCGCGAACGTAACCTGTAAATTATAGCTGCCATCCGAACCACTGGTTGACTTCATGTAGAGCATGTCACTAACGCCGATCACCTGTTCTTCGATGATCTGGGCAACGGTTGACTCGACCACTTCGGCTCCGGCCCCGGGGTACTTGGTCGAAACCTGAACCTGCGGTGGCACGATGTCCGGAAGCTGTTCTATCGGTAGCTGCGTAATCGAGATCAGACCGGCCAACGTGATCACCACCGAAATGACAATGGCAAATCTGGGGCGGCGAATGAACAGTTGCGAGATCATGGGGTCAGTTCCCGCTGGCGCTTGATGGTGCGTTCTGGGGTGTCGAAATGCTAACCTCAACACCTGCATGGACCCTTTGCAGGCCATCGGTAATAACCTTATCGCCTTCACTCAAACCGTCTGAAATGACAGCCTCGGTTCCTTCGGTCCGGTCAAGTTGGATCTGCTTTTTGACAACCTTATTGTCGCTCCCGATCGTGAAGACAAAGTAACCAGACTGGTCTTTCTGCAAAGCCTTGGCAGGGATCACCAGAGATTTATCACTTGTTGGATCGGTAACAACAATGCGTACCAGTTGGTTGTCAATGAGTTGTCCATCTGGATTGGCGAAGGAACCGCGCACCAGAACGGAATCCGTTCCTGATTGTACCTGGGTATCAATCACTTCGATGCTGCCCGATTCTCCATAAGTGGTACCATCGGCGAGGATCAACTGCAGCTTCAATGGTTCGGTGCCGGACGCCTTCGCGCGCCGCGAGCGAAATTCAAGCAGTTCGGCTTCGGTAACTGGAAAGGTCACGTGGATGGGGTCGATACTAGATAGCGACAACAGGGTTCCGCCCTCGGGGCTGACAAATGCGCCAGCGGACAGGTCCGTCAATCCGATCCTGCCGTCAAATGGCGCAGTTATTTTTGTGTAAGACAAGTTCAGCTGAGCGTTTTGCAGGCTGCCCTGTAGCTCAAGCACATGTCCATCGGCCTCACCTTTCTGAGCCTCCGCTTTCTGGACGACCGCTTCGGGCGTGTCACCTGATGAGTAGAGTTTTTGCTGTCGATCAAGCTCGATATCGGCAAGTTTTTTTGCCGCTTGTGCGGCTTGGATTTGTCCTTGAATTTCCGTGACGGTCGCCTCGTAGGAATCCGGTTCGATCTCGATCAGGACATCTGCCGCTTTAACGCTGGAGCCGTCCTTGAAATTAATGGACTTCACAAATCCAGGTACGCGCGCGATTAGGTCGACACGATCCAACGCCTCGATCCGGCCAGTGAACACTTCGGTCAAAGATACCTGTTTCATCTCTGCCGACGTCACGGTCACTTTAGGCTTCGTTTGGCTGTCCTGCGCAATGACAACAGAAGGATTCAGACCAAAGTTCAAAATCACTGCGGTGACTAACAGCCTTACTGACAAGTTTCATCCTCCAGAAGAGTTTCGTCTGTGCGCTCGTTGAAACCACGGTAACGTAATGCTGTTGAAAATCCACCATTCCCATTGAGTGCATTTCCCACCGACTCAACTAATTGGAAGTCTTTACAAATTAAGTAAGGCGCTTTGGTCTCATAATGCTGTCGCCAATTCGTCGAGACTTTTGAGCAACCTATGAGTCCAGTAAGTTTCTGATCCCGCAGGCGCAGCGAATGTCAGCGGAGCGGGTCGCAACCGAGGGATGACGAACGTCCAGAACGGACCGTTCGTCAAGATTCCCAAAGCCCGTTTTCTGCGCATTTATAACGTTCTACAGCAGGGAAGCTGCTAAGCAGCGAATTGGAGCTTTGTCCCGATTTTGTTGAAAAACTCTTTCTTGATTAGGTCGTCAGCGGCTGATTCAATTCTCTCAAGGAACAGGAGGATTGGGGATGATGGGACCGAGGCAAGAGGCGCAGGCGGCTTTGTTCTACGAGTTCTCGCTTGAAGATCACGTTCCTCATTATCATTTGGTGCGGTCGATTGACCGGTTTGTTGATCTGACCAGCATCCGCACGCATCTGGCGGATTTCTACAGCCACACAGGTCGCCCTTCCATTGACCCAGAACTTATGATCCGCATGCTGCTTATTGGGTATTGCTTTGGCATCCGATCCGAGCGGCGACTTTGCGAAGAGGTGCATCTGAACCTCGCCTATCGGTGGTTCTGCCGCCTCGATCTGACGGACCGCATCCCGGATCACTCGAGCTTTTCTAAGAACCGTCATGGTCGCTTCCGCGAAAGCGAACTGCTGCGCCATGTGTTTGAGACGACTGTTGCTCGTTGCATGAAGGAAAGCTTGGTTGGTGGTCAGGCCTTCGCGGTCGATGCCAGTTTGATCAGTGCCGATGTTCAGAAGCAGAACTCAAGCAATCCCGAAGACTAGGCAGCCCGCGAGATTTGTCCTGATGATGCGCCTCGTGCTGTGCGCGAGTATCTCAACACGTTGGACGACGAAGCCTTTGGGGCGGCGACCACCGCAAAGCCTAAGTTCACAGCCCATGCTGACCCAGCAAGCCAATGGACAGCGGCGCGCAAAGGCCCTGCGTTCTTTGCGTATTCCGACAATTATCTCATCGATACGGACCACGGCATCATCATGGATGTGGATGCCAGCCGGTCAAACAAGACCGCTGAGGTCGCGCGATGCGGAAAATGCTCGACCGGACCGAAGAGAGCTTTGGTGTGAAGCCCGATTGGATCGCGGCAGATACGGCCTACGGATCTGCCGACACTTTGGTCTGGCTGGCTCTGAAGCGCCAAATCCTCCCCTTCATCCCGGTCTTCGACAAGGGTGAACGGACCGACGGAACCTTCTCACGGTCCGACTTCACATGGGATGATGAGAACGACCGCTACATCTGCCCTGGCGGCAAAGAGATGCGGCATACATAGCGGACCTATTCTGATCCAAAACGGAATGCGCCAGTTTGGAAATCCAGAAACTATCGGGCACTGAAATCAGACTGCACAGGATGCGAGCTGAAGGCAAAGTGCTGCCCCAACGCTGAAACGCGTTCGGTCCATCGCGATAAATATGAGATCGTCCGAGACTTCGCCCGCCAATGCACAGCATCAAAGTTCAATCCCAAGGCGCAGGCGCGGCGAAAGAAGGTCGAGATGCTCTTCGCCCGTCTCAAACGCATCCTCGGGCTAGGCAGGCTCCGACTACGAGGGCCATGTGGCGTTCAGGACGAATTTACCCTCGCAGCCACCGCCCAGAACCTCCGGAAACTGGCCAAACTGAAGCCAATGCTGCCTGCCACAGGGTAGAAAAGCAGCATAGCTACGGATTGCTCCAAGAAATCAGGTCAATAAGCCCAAATGTACCGCCAAGAATAACGAGTTTTTCAACGACATCAGCCCATACCTACGTAGTTTGCCCTCCACAGCGAATGTCAGCTTGTCCGAGCTGGTTCATGCTCATGCGCTGCTTCCTCGCGCTGTTCCTCAAGTGCTTGATGAATGATCTGGTACGAAGATGACAAGAAGAGGCTTGCCATGATCGCAGCAACTATTAGGTCAGGCCAACCTGTTGCCGTGCCCCAGACGCCTAACGCGGCAATCATCACAGCTACGTTACCGATGGCGTCGTTCCGCGAGCATAGCCAGACTGATCGCACGTTGGCGTCTCCATCCTTGTAGCTAACAAGCAAGAATACGCTCGCAAGGTTTGTTGCGAGAGCCAACGCGCCGATGATTCCCATAATTTCGGCCTCTGGAACGCCCACGTAAAAAACACGGTAGACGGTGGACCCAAACACCCACGCACCCATAAAAAAGAGGCTGATCCCCTTTGCCAAGGCGGCATTCGTTCGAGCGCGGATAGACGCGCCGATCACAGCGAGGGAAATGCCATAGGTCAGTGCGTCACCAAGGAAATCGAGCGCGTCGGCCTGAAGTGCCTGAGACTTCGCGTAGTGTCCTGCGGTCATCTCGACCACGAACATCGTCGCATTCAACGCGATGACGATCCAAAGCCGACGTTTGTATTCGTTCGACATTCCGTCGAATTTCACCTCGTTGCCGCAGCACCCTGCCATCTCAAAACCTCTTCAGAATCGCCTCAAATCCAATGTAGTGTCTCTAGTGACTAGAGGTTCAAGAGGTTTTTCACATGTTCTCAATTGGCGAGCTTTCGAAGCGGACGAAGGTCAAAGTGCCTACCATCCGCTATTACGAAGAAGTGGGTCTACTGGCCGCACCGGAACGGACGGCAGGCAACCAGCGGCGTTACACAAATGAGGATTTGGAACGCCTGAGCTTCATCCGGCACGCGCGTGATCTCGGCTTCTCCATCGAAGCAATCTCTTCTTTGATTGAGTTACAGAACCATCCGGATCGGTCGTGCGAAGCGGCCACCAAAATCGCAGAAGGTCAGTTGTCCGAAGTACGCGCAAAGATCAAACGCCTCAAAGCTCTCGAAAATGAATTGAAGCGTATCGCACAGGGATGTGACGGTCGCGGTGTGGCAGAAGACTGTTACGTCTTGGCTTCGCTTGCAGACCATGACCTTTGTGGTCGAGATCACTGACCCTCAAAAGCAGACATCTATTCACTGATTGTTAAAGGCCGCTTTGTCCCTCAAACCGTGAGTTCGATCGATCTCAAGTTTCGCGCATGCAGCGAACGGTAGATTCGACGGGCCGCGCCGCAGCATGGTGACTATGGGGTGAAGGTCCGGAAAGGGCCGTTGAGCGAAGCGTCCTATAGGCAGGCTCCACTACTTGAGGACGAGAATGACTTGCCAATATTCATTTGGCTCGCAAGAACTAGGATGCTCAGTTTTCGACCCGTGTAGCGATGGCTGATGAAACTCGACCGGCGCAACGCGCCCAAACGGTGGACACATTGAACAGATTTGGGCATCTTGGAACGCCGCCTGCCGGGCCTTTTCGATTCATAGCGTTGGACGTCGAAACGGCGGGCAAATCTATCAGTAGCATTTGCCAGATCGGGCTTTGTTTTGTTAGCGACGCTGGTTCGTTGCAAACCTATTCTGTCCTGATTGATCCCGAGGGACCATTTGAGAATTTCAATACTGAGCTTCACGGGATTTCCGCTGAAACCGTGATTGGGGCTGAAACTTTCCCAATGGTCTACGCGTCCTTGTTTGAAGTCCTGAACACCCACAACCTTGTGCAACACAGTACGTTCGATGAAACGGCGTTGACGGCCGCTTGTGCGCGGTATGGCCTGCCAATGATCTCGTCGCATTGGACGAATAGTGTTACGATTGCCCGTCGCGCATGGCCGTCGTTGAAGGGCGCCGGTGGTCACGGGTTGGCAAATCTTAAGAAATACCTTGGCCTTGAGTTTCATCACCATGATGCTGGCGAAGACGCCCGTGCCTCGGCATCCGTGATCCTGAAAGCAGAGGAAACTTTAGGGACGCCGTTGTCTTATCTCAGGACAAACCGCCAATTGAAATTCCAATTCGGAAATCCATCCGAGAGATAAGCGGTCAAGGTCTAAAAGATGTTACTGAACGACGAATTGATCGTCCGATGTTACGCAGTTTGCGAACTTCGGCTCTGCTGAAGCAGTCATCATAAACTCTGCTTTGCTCGAATTTTGGGAATGAACTGTCTATGTGGTTAGTTAGTAGCGGGGCAGGGGGCTTTGAGTATGTGACGGGTGGGACCATTGGCTAAATCTTGAAAAACAAGGTATGGGAATGTGCTACTGTTGCTTCGGGATCCGGTGGGCGATGACGTCAGACATCGTACATATGGTAAGCGGCAATTCGCGGTTACCCGTTCAATGTAAGCCACTCAGCAAAGCACTCTTAGGTCGAGGCGTTGAGTTGTTCGTCCATATCAGAAAACGATGTTGCCCAGAATTCTGCCAGAAACGCTGATACCTCCTGCTCTGATATTTCTGATCTATTGCCCTCGGCATCCGTCGCTTGACCCAGTGTGTATCGCAGATCGGTGCCAGTGTTCGTTTGCGTCAATTGATATGTCTCGGGCAGGCTTACTCCAGTGCGCGCCGGGTCCTGGATGCAGGTCGAGAAATAGTCGAACGGCTCCCAATCAGTGATGCGATAGAAAAAGTCCGCCAATTCGTGAGAGCAATGATAGCCCGACCCGTTGCCGAGACGCCCTTGCGGGCTGTCGACGGTGATTTTCTGTACTCGGTTCATCCATTTCAGCTTTAGTTCCGGCGCGACCAACGCCTCCCAGACGACTGCAATTGGAGCATTGAAATGATGACGGAACGTCCAAACTCCGTCTTCCTTAGTCAAGAACTGACGCTCGCGGTTTGCACGCAAACGTTCCCACGATTTAGCCAAATCGTAGACTGACATCGAAACTTTGCCAAAATGCTCGATTTCCTGTGAAAACGGTTCCACTATGCCCTTGATATCCATGGCATGAGCGGCGGCTTCACTGAATAAGGCGTAACTGCGAACACCAGTGGCTTCAACAACATTTGTCTTGGCCATTCGGTGGACCAGAATAATGTCGGCGCCGGAAAAGTCCTTTACTGGGCCAAGCTGCATTTCTTCGAACTGGCCATGATGGGCGATAACCTTCAAATCCAGCCCACTAACATTTGCGCAAGCGTTGCAGGTGCAGGTTGTATTCGCAATTATGTCCTGCCGACGAAGTGCAAATGCGTTGTAGAGGTTCTCGCAGATGGTCAGGAAGGTCTCGCCGGAGGGGAAATCCTGCCGTGTCGAATATGCCAGAACCGCATCGCCTTCAGTTTTCCAAAAATGAAGCGGGTCACCCACTTGCTCGATCAACACACCCAACAAAGATTGCAAAATCGGATTGGCATGATCCATTTCTGACGATGTCAGAAATTGGGTGTATCCGGAAATATCGGCGATCAACAGATATCCAGTTTGAGTCGACATGGCGCCCTCCCCAAAAGAGTGTTTGGCGGGATTATATTTTCTGTTGCACTGGCGATTAACCCTCAAGGTCAATTGACGCCAGATCTGCGGAATGCTTGCGTTTCACACAGGGCTCAAAACCACTTCGGGCTGTTTCTCGCCATAGACGGTCGTCATGAAGCGTAGGCTGGGAGCTCAGAGGCTTAGTAGCAGGTGAGAGGCCGAAGTGGTCACCAATTCACGCATCACCGCCCCTATAAAACGGCGCCACTACATCGATGGCCCTACGCCCATCCGAGTTGTTTTAGTGAGTGCCCGTCGTTCCAGATCTTGGTCATTCGGGCGATCTTACCGCCTTCAAATTCCATTACGTAGGCATAGTTGGTTGCAATTTCCTTGCCGGTGGCCGGAACCGGCCCACCCTCACCGGTTTGTTTGCCGCTAAATACTGCTGTGGCCGTTACGATGTTTCGTTCGTGATCAGTCGAGAAAGAGGTGATATCGTAATTGCCATCGGGGATCGGGGTTAAAATTCCTGCCGTCCAGCCAGTATAACCCTCGATTGTCGATATATCAGCCAATGCATCTGCCTGACATGCAAATGCGGCACCATCCTGACAGTATGCCTTGCAGACGTTCCATCCTTTGCCTGTTTCGCATGCATCAAAGAAGGCCATAGCCGTTTCGGAAATACTCATCGTGCTTCTCCCACCCCTGTTTTACTTATGTCCAGCGCATAGTCGCCTTCAATTTCGTCTGGATGGGATAGTTTTAGAACATTTATTTTAAAAAAACAATTTTAAAATAAATGAAGGATGAACTTCACTCGCGAATTTCCCTCATGATCATGTCGTAAAAATTTGGTATCACATGTTTTTTTTCGTCGTGCCGCCCATACAAAACAGTCCCGTGGACGCAAAAAACAACAAAGCTTGCAAGCTGCGCCGTGTCCTTGTCCGGCCCGATGTCTCCATCCGCCTGGGCATTACGAAAAGCGGCTTCAACCAGCGATTCCACCTCTGCACAGAACGCGCCCACCTGTTCGGCGGCCTCAGGACTTATCACATGTTTCTGCGCAAGGTGGTTCATCATCAGGCAGCCCTTGTATTCCGACTTGGCGGCTCCCAAAAAAACGTTTCTGAGAAACATTTCGACACCCTCTAAATTCGGGTTGTCGATCAGAATACGATAGCGCGGCCCGATGACATGATCACGATAATGATCCAGAGCTGCCGAGAACAATCCCTCCTTGTCCCCAAACTCCTTATACATACTAGCCGTGTTTAGCCCGGTTTCGCGGACGACATCACTTATTGACGTAGCCTTGTAGCCGTTTTGCCAAAAAACACCCATGGCTTTTTCAACTACAGCTTCGCGTGAATATGATCTTGGCCTGCCCATGGGAGAATATTAAAATGATCATTTAAAAATCGCAACACACACCGTCTGAGCAATATCAGGAAAACCGTTCCGCAGGGTAGAATCTTCGTGAGTTGCTGCGGGTGGCCTGTCGCGCAACTGTATCTAGTCAGCCCAGCGGGTCAGTCTGGACTACACGATCATGGAGAAAAGGCTGGGGTGCCTTATCGACGTCAGATCCGGACATAGGTGTGCGCCGGTTCTATATTCATGATCCCGCAAGTTGGTACGCGATTCTGGATGGGCTTCGCGCCTGCAGCGAATGTCCCGAAAGCGGGCGCAGGTGTAGCATCTGGACTGGCCGCTGGATGTCGGCAATGGGCCGGTTGTGCCATGACTAGAGATGCATTCCTTCCTGATGTCGAATTGGATCATCGATGTTTTGATAGCAAACAAAACTACCGGAAGGTTGAATTGTTTTCTTACTCTCGGGTGGTTCCACTTGACCTCCATATTCACATGAAATAGGAGGTGCTGTACTTGAGCGGGCGTTGTGTAGTGGTAAGACCTTAGCCTTCCAAGCTAATGACGCGGGTTCGATTCCCGCCGCCCGCTCCAAGAAATCCCTTCCGACACATAACCTACAAAATCAGAAGAGATTTCTCCTTAAATATTTAATAAAAAACAAAATAGTTGAATTAAAGCGTTTGTCTTCCAAGCTAATGACGCGAGTTTGATTCCCGCCGCCCGCTCCAGTTCTTTCCCCCTGCCAGTTGCGTCAAATGGCCCTTATCGGGCTGCAAATCTGTGCCTTCAGCTTGACCATAACCGTCGCTGCCGCCAAGAAGCAGTGATTGACGCCCGTTTTTGGGCGAATGACCACGACGTAAGGGCCAGACATGGCAAATTCACGCTCCGCCAGTCCAGCGAACAAACCGGCTCCGGGTACTCAGGAAGAGCGCGCGGGATCCAGGAAAATAGGTGTTCTGGCATCGTTGTGGCCCTTCATGAAGCCTTACCGATTACTGATGATCGGCGCGACACTTGCGTTGATTTTGACGGCGAGTATGACGCTGACGCTACCGCTGGCAGTACGCCGGGTCGTTGACAATTTTCGCATCGAAGATGGCGAGCTGCTGGATTGGTACTTTCTGGCGGCTCTTGGTATTGCAGGCATTCTCGCGGTCGGGACGGGTATTCGCTATGCGTTGGTGACGCGGCTGGGCGAGCGTGTTGTCGCTGACATCCGGAAGGCTGTCTTCGATCGCGTGATTGGTATGAGCCCCGAGTTCTATGAACGGATCATGACTGGAGAGGTGCTCAGCCGGATCACGACCGATACGACGCTGATCCAATCGGTTCTCGGATCATCGGTATCGATCGCTTTGCGCAACATGCTGATGTTTGTTGGCGGGCTTATTTTGATGTTGCTGACATCGGCCAAATTGACAGCCATGGTCCTGCTGCTAATCCCCGCGGTGATCGTGCCTATACTGGTTCTGGGCCGCAGATTGCGGACCATCAGCCGGGAAAATCAGGACTGGATCGCGGCGTCTTCGGGCAATGCAGGTGAGGCGCTTGGGGCGGTGCAAACCGTACAGGCCTTCACCCATGAACAAGCCAGCCGTGCGCAATTTGGCGAAATGACAGAAACTTCGTACGAAGTTTCTCTGCGCCGTATCCAGACCCGTGCGGTCCTTACTGTGATCGTAATTTTCCTGGTGTTTTCGGGTATCGTCGGCGTGCTGTGGATGGGGGCGAATGACGTGCGCAACGGAGCGATGACCGAAGGTGTTCTGATCCAATTCGTGATCTACTCGATCATCATGGCAGGCTCGGTCGCCGCCCTTTCGGAAATCTGGAGCGAACTGCAGCGCGCAGCCGGCGCAACTGAGCGGCTGGTCGAACTTCTAAACGCAGAGGATACGGTTAACGACCCTGTGCAAGCCAAGACGCTGCCAGCTCCGGTGCGGGGCGAAATTCGCTTTGGCGACGTGACTTTCCACTATCCCGCACGCCCGGACGTGGTAGCGCTGGATCAGTTTTCACTGCAGATCGACCCCGGTGAAACCGTGGCCTTCGTCGGACCCTCCGGCGCAGGCAAGACAACCGTGATCCAGATGATCCAGCGGTTCTATGATCCGGATTCCGGGCAAGTAAGCCTCGACGGGCTTGATCTGCGCGAACTAGACCGCAATGGCTTTCGCCAGCATATCGCGTTGGTTCCACAGGATCCGGTTATATTCGCCGCCTCGGCGCGAGAAAATATTCGTTTTGGCCGTCTGGATGCTTCGGATGCCGAGGTTGAGGCAGCGGCGCGCGCTGCCGCCGCGCATGAATTCATCTCGGCGCTACCTGAGGGCTACGACAGCTTTGTGGGTGAACGCGGCGTGATGCTATCGGGTGGGCAGAAACAGCGCATCGCCATCGCCCGCGCCATTCTGCGCGACGCGCCGGTCCTGCTGCTGGATGAGGCCACCTCGGCACTCGACGCAGAAAGCGAGCGCGCGGTGCAGGGGGCTGTCGATAATATGCGGGCCGGGCGTACCACGCTGATCGTGGCGCACCGTCTGGCGACCGTGAAGAAGGCGGACCGGATTATCGTGCTTGAGGCCGGGCGCATTGTGGCGCAGGGAACGCATGACGATCTGGTGTCGCAGGACGGTTTGTATGCCCGATTGGCACGCCTGCAGTTCACCGACGGGGTGGCCGCAGAATAAAGTGACGCACCGGCACATCCGGATTCGCCGTTGCGTCATTCTACATTTTCTCACAGCTGATCGCTAAGCCCTTGCTTGCGCGAGTTGAGTTTTACTTCCATCTTGGAGGCAACGAAAACCCGCGCGTGACACGGGAGAGAGATCAGGGGAGGAGCCACATGGCCTTTGTGGGAATCGAAGACAAGGCGCGTATGGAGCAGGAGATGCCATGGGAGGACCGGGATGTGCCCGTGACCTTCCACCAGCTTTTGTCGCGGACGGCGGGCAGGTTCCCGAACCACAAGGCGATCAGCTTTCAGTTGCTATCTGGCCCGACCGACAAAGCAGAGACGCTGACCTGGTCGGAGCTGCTGGGCAAAGTCAATCAGGCGGCCAATCTGTTCCGCTCGCTTGGGATCGGCGAAAAGGATGTGGTGGCCTATGTGCTGCCCAACTGTAACGAGACCTTGGTCACGATGATGGGCGGAGCGGTGGCGGGGATTGTGAATCCGATAAACCCGTTGCTCGAACCCGAACAGATTGCAGCGATCCTGCGTGAGACCAAGGCGAAGGTCGTGGTCACTCTGAAATCCTTCCCCAAGACGGACGTGGCCCAGAAGGTTGAAGAGGCTGTGCGCCACGCCCCCGGCGTTCACACGATTCTCGAGATCGACCTGAACCGTTATCTGACGCCGCCAAAATCCTGGCTGGTGCCGTTCCTGCGCCCTAAGATGGGTGACAAGGAAAAGTTGGCCCACGCGACCTATAAGAATTTCATTGCTGAGCTGAACAAGCAGCCAAAAACGCTGACCTTCGAAGACAGCAAGGAAGATCGCGTCGCGTGCTATTTCCACACCGGTGGCACCACGGGTATGCCGAAGGTGGCGCAGCACAAGTATTCCGGTCTGATCTACAACGGCTGGCTGGGGCAGACTCTGCTGTTTGACGAAAACGATGTCATCATGTGCCCGCTACCGATGTTCCACGTTTTTGCGGTGCATGTGATCGTGATGGCGGCTGTATCGTCGGGTGCGCATGTCATATTCCCGACACCTGCGGGGTATCGCGGTGACGGTGTCTTCGACAATTTCTGGAAGCTGATTGAGCGCTGGAAAGTCTCGTTCATCATTACGGTGCCCACCGCGATTTCAGCTAAGATGCAACGCCCGGTGGATGCGGATATCTCATCCGTCAAAACCGCGTTCTCGGGCTCGGCTCCACTACCGGTTGAACTCTTCCGCAGGTTCGAAGAGGCCACAGGCGTGACCATCGTCGAAGGTTATGGCCTGACCGAAGCCACTTGCCTTGTGTCGTGCAACCCGGTGGATGGAGAGAAAAAGATCGGTTCGATCGGTATTCCGTTCCCATATACAGATGTCAAAATCCTGCAGGACGGGCCAGATGGTCCGACCGAATGCGGTGTCGATCAGGTCGGCGAAATCTGCATCTCGAACCCTGGCGTTTATGCGGGCAACACCTACACCGAGGTCGATAAGAACGTAGATCTCTACCATTTCGACAAGTACCTGCGCACGGGCGATCTGGGCCGTTTTGATGAGGATAGTTATCTTTGGATTACAGGTCGGGCTAAAGACCTGATCATCCGGGGCGGCCACAATATCGACCCCGCCGAAATTGAAGAGGCGCTGCTGGGGCACGAAGCTGTCGCCTTTGCCGGCGCGATCGGTCAACCGGATGCACACGCAGGCGAACTGCCATGTGCGTTTGTTGAACTGGTCGAAGGGGCCTCTACAACGGAAAAAGAGCTGCTGGAGTTCTGTAAGGTTCACGTCCACGAACGCGCTGCACAACCCAAGCATTTGACCATTCTCGATGAACTTCCGAAAACCGCAGTAGGCAAGGTATTCAAGCCTGATCTGCGCAAGCACGCGATCACGCGTATATACAATGGTGCTCTGGAAGCCGCCGGCGTCGCGGCACGGGTCGTTTCTGTCATCGACGACAAGAAACGCGGGCTCGTCGCGCAGCTTGACGCGAACGGCGCGTCCGAGGACGATGTGGTCAAGGTGCTGGGTGCGTTTACCCGACCGTGGGAGTGGTCTGAATAATTTGGAGGGACAATGGACTATGAACGTCTAATCGACGAAGAGACCTGGGATTTCATCCGGCGTACCGCCGAGAGCTATCCCGATGATACGGTCGAAATGTCCATTGCTGACCAACGTCGGGTCTATGACACGATGTGTCAGGATTTTCGCCAACCGCGACCTCCGGGCGTTGATGTTCAGGACAGGTCTGCCGATGGCGTGCCTGTTCGCGTTTACACTGCCGGTGATCCCACTCGAAATGTGATCTACTTTCACGGCGGCGGGTTCGTGGTGGGCGGTCTGGACAGTCATGATGACGTCTGTGCTGAAATCTGTGTTCAGACTGGCTATCGGATCATCTCTGTCGATTATCGCCTGTGCCCTGAATATGTGCACCCGGCGCAGTTTCAGGATAGTTGGACTGCGGTGAGCTGGGTGGTTCAGGAATATGGCGATCCAATCGTTCTGGCGGGAGACAGTGCAGGCGGTAATCTGGCTGCAACTGTTGCGCATTATGCCCGAGGGCGATTGGATAACGTGCTGGGTCAGGTTCTGATCTATCCCGGTTTGGGCGGTGACATGTCAAAGGGTTCGTATATCGAACATGCAAATGCGCCGCTTCTAACCCTGGACGACATTCGGTTCTACCAAACTGTACGCTGCGGTGGGCCTGCACCGGATAACGATCCCTCATTCGCTCCGTTGCAGGATGATGATTTTTTTGGCCTCCCGCCGACGGTTGTTGTGACGGCTGATTGCGATCCACTGCGGGATGACGGACCGGCCTATTGTAAGCATATAACTGCGGCAGGTGGGTTGGCCCATTGCATTAATGAACCGGGGTTGGTTCATGGGTATTTGCGCGCCCGAACTTCGGTCAGGCGCGCCGCTGACAGCTTTGAGCGTATCTCGGTGGCGATCGAGGCGCTGGGGCAGGGGATCTGGGCTTACGACTAACAAGTGCCTCAGTTCAGGAACGACTTGGCCTTCATAGTATCTGCCACGGGCGCACCGACGCGCTGTAGTATGGTTGGCGCAAGCTGAAGCTGGTCGATCACGGTCTCGGTGTCAGGCCCTTCGGCGTCACCAAAATAGTAAAGAGCCGTTTCCTGCTGTAACGGGCTGCGCCCTCCGTGATGGCCGCGTTCATCTTGGCCATGATCGGCGGTTACGATGACATCGTAGCCAAGCTGCCGCCAACGCGGGATGAATGGTGCCAGCATTTCGTCCATGACGAAACAGGCGTGGTCCATTTCCTCACAGTCGTGGTAGAAACGGTGCCCCATACTGTCCAGCGTGCAGGTGTGCAGAATACCGTAATCCAGCCCAAACCGAAGGCAGAGGTTGGTCAGCGTGGCGAACAGATCAACGTCGGATGGCGTCATCTGGTTGGCTTTGCCGTAGCCAGTCATCGAATGGAATCTGCCATGGTTGATGGTCTTGCTGTCAGGCTCGTCGTATTCCACATCACGAACGTAGTCGAAGGGGTGACGGTTGAAGAATTGCGACCAGTAGCTATGTGTGACCGCGCCGGTCACACCGCCCACTTCTCGAACCTGACTGAAGACGTCCTTGTGAGACAGCCGAAACACGTTGCCATTACCGGTGCAGCCATGCTCTTGCGGTGTGACACCGGTATGGATCGAAGCGTAGCAACTGGCTGATGTCGAAGGCAGGACAGAGCGCAGTTTCCAAACCCGCGCATCGCCGCTGTCGACCCATCCTTCAAGATTGCCAAACAGTCTGCGAAAGTTGCGCCACGGCACACCGTCGAGAATGATCAAAAGCAGTTTGCGGTCCATTGTCCGGCCCTATTCTTTTCGAAGTATTGGTTGTCGCGACCCTAGGGGATTCGCTTGCACGGGGCTGCCCATTTGCGCCCTAAATTGTAAAATCCCGACGTTTGTTTTCAGTCAAACGCCGAGATTTCCAAACATCATGCAATGTTCGGGATAAGTCCGGGATTAGTTGCCCGCACTTTCCATTTTGCGATGGGCGACAACCTCTTCCAGCCAACCCAGATGCATTTCGGGCACCGAGCTGAGCAGCAAATCGGTATAGTCATCGAAGGGTGGGCTCAGCACCTGCGACTTGGGTCCATAGCGGACCACGCGGCCCTGATACATCACGGCAATACTGTCACTGATGGCGCGCACCGTCGCCAGATCGTGGGTGATGAACAGATAGGCCACATCCTCGATCTTCTGCAAGTCCAGCAGCAATTTAAGGATGCCATCTGCCACAAGCGGATCGAGCGCCGAGGTGACCTCATCACAGATGATCATTTTGGGCTTGGCCGCCAATGAACGCGCGATGCAGACCCGCTGTTTCTGACCACCAGACAGTTCGGCTGGGTAGCGATCGATGAACTTCTCGCCCAGCTCGATCTCATCCAGTAGTTCTACGATACGCTTGCGTTTCTCAGCACCGCGCATGTTGAAGTAAAACTCCAACGGTCGCCCGATGATCGTACCGACTGTTTGCCGCGGGTTCATCGCGACATCCGCCATCTGATAGATCATCTGCAACTCGCGCAGATCTTCAAGCGAACGGCCCTTCAAGTCGGGGCTAAGTTTCCGACCGGCAAAGGTGATCTCGCCATCACGCGGCGGCAGCAACCCGGTGATCACACGGGCCAGCGTCGACTTGCCTGAGCCGGATTCACCAACCACAGCCAATGTCTGCCCCGGATGAAGCTCAACATTGACGTTGTGAAGAACGTCGAAGTTCAAGCCTTTGTAGCGCGCGGTAATGCCATCGACGCTCAGCACCGGGTCCGCAGTGGGCTGCTTTTCTTCGTGTTCAATCGAGCGAACCGAAACCAGCGCCTGAGTATACTCTTCTTGCGGATTGTTGATGATCTGATCGGTGTTTCCATACTCGACCGTATTGCCCATCCGCAGAACCATGATGTCGTCGCTGACTTGTGCGACAACTGCAAGGTCATGCGTGATGTACAACGCAGCGACACCTGTATCGGCGATGGCCTCCTTGATGGCCATCAGGACGTCGATCTGAGTGGTCACGTCCAAGGCCGTGGTAGGTTCGTCAAACACAACTAGATCCGGTTCGGGGCACAACGCCAGCGCTGTCATGCAGCGTTGCAACTGACCGCCCGAAACTTGGTGTGGGTATCGATCACCGATATTGTCCGGATCGGGCAGGCCTAGCTTGGCGAACAATTCGCGCGCGCGGGCCTCGGCCTCTTTACGAGAGAATTTCTTATGTTCGACTGCAGCTTCGACCACCTGATCCATGATCTTTTTGGCGGGGTTGAACGAAGCGGCTGCTGATTGCGAGACATAAGACACCTCGCCGCCGCGCAGGTTGCGGATATCACCCAGCGCTGACTTCATGATGTCACGGCCGTTGACCCAAACCTCGCCACCGGTGATCTTAACGCCGCCCCGGCCATAGGCCATCGAGGCCAGACCGATGGTCGATTTGCCAGCTCCGGATTCACCGATCAACCCCAACACCTTGCCGGGCGCGAGGTCGAAGCTGACCCCGTGCACGATTTCGATGTCATGGGGCTTTTCACCCGGCGGATAGACGGTCGCGCCGATCTTGAGGTCGCGGACCTTGAGAAGGGTATCACTCATCCTCGGCCTCCTTTCAGCGATGTGGTACGGTTCAGAACCCAGTCAGCAACAAGGTTGACCGAGATCGCTAGCGTGGCGATGGCCACTGCAGGGTAGAGCGCGGCGCCAATACCGTAGACGATGCCGTCCTTATTCTCTTTCACGATGCCGCCCCAATCCGCCAAGGGCGGCTGGACGCCAAGGCCCAGGAACGAAAGCGTCGAGATGAACAAGACCATAAAGATGAACCGCAGACCGAACTCGGCCACCAGAGGCGACAGAGCGTTGGGCAGGATTTCACGGAAAATGATCCAACGGCGTCCTTCACCGCGCAGTTTGGCGGCTTCGACGTAGTCCATCACGTTGATATCTACGGCGACAGATCGCGACAGACGATATGGTCGTGTCGCATCCAACAAGCCCATCACAAGGATCAGGATCGGAACGGTTACCGGAACGATTGCCAGAATAACCAGCGCCAGGATCAGCGTAGGGATCGACATGATCAGATCGACCGTCCGGCTAAGCGCCTGATCGGCCCATCCGCCCAAAACTGCAGCAAGTAGGCCCAATGACGTTCCCGTCAGAAAGCTGAGAAGTGTAGCAGCTGCGGCAATGAAGATTGTTGTGCGCCCGCCATAGATCATGCGGGTTAGCAGATCGCGGCCGATATTGTCCGTGCCCAGCAGATGCTCGGAGCTACTCGGCTCCCAAACGTCGCCGACCACTTCTGCCATTCCATAGGGCGCGATCAAGGGTGCGGCGATCGCGACAAAGAAATAGGCGCCGGTGAACATAAGGCCAATCAGTGCCGAAAGAGGAATGTTCTTTATCATTTCGGATGCCTCAGTCTTGGGTTGGCAAGGATCGACACGATATCCGCGACCATGTTCAGGCCAATGTAAACGGCTGCAAACACCACACCGCAGGCCAGAACAACAGGCACGTCACGCTTTGTCACGGCATCTACGAGGTACTGCCCCATACCGGGATAGACGAAGACAACCTCGACCACGACGACACCTACGACCAGATAGGCCAGGTTCAGCATGACTACGTTCACGATAGGTGAAATCGCGTTGGGAAAGGCATGCCGGGCGATAACCTGAAAGGTGCTCAAACCCTTTAGTTCAGCCGTTTCAATATAGGCGGATTGCATAAGATTAAGAATGGCAGCGCGTGTCATGCGCATCATCTGCGCCAGGACCACCAGCGTCAGTACGAAGGCTGGCAAAGCAATGGCATTTAGCTTTTGCCCAAACGACATTGAATCGTTGACCATCGCTAGCGAGGAGAACCAGCCCAGTTTCACTGAGATGTAGTAGATCACCACATAGCCGATCAGAAATTCCGGTATCGAAACCGTTGTGAGCGTGATGGCAGAGATCAGTTTATCCGGCCAGCGGTTGCGATAACGCACGGCCAGAAGACCAAGAAAGATTGCAAGTGGAACGGAAACGATGGCAGCGACGCATGCCAGAAACAGTGTATTTCCAAGGCGTTTTCCAATGCTCTCAGAAATATCCAGTTTGTTTGTCAAGGATTGGCCAAGATCGCCCTGAAAAATGCCTCCCAGCCATTCGAAATAGCGAGTCAGGGCAGGGCGGTTCAAACCCATCTCTTCGCGCAGGTTAGCAAGGGCCTCTGGGGTTGCGGACTGCCCCAGGACGGCTTGCGCGGCGTCTCCGGGAAGGGCTTCGGTCAGGCCAAAAATCAAGGCCGAAGCGCCGAGCAGCAATAGGAGTCCCAGCGCCAGGCGCTGGGAAACCAATTTGATGATAGGATGCATTATCCGTAGCCCGTTTTAGACGAACCACATTTTGCGGGATATGTTGCCGTTCATCATCTCTTGCGTCGGGTCAGATTCCCATCCGTCCAGTTGGTTGCTGATGCCCTCGACAAAGTCGTTGAACATCGGACAGATCAGGCCGCCTTCGTCGCGGACCATTCGGCCCATTTGGCTGTAGATGCTTTTGCGTTTTTCAACGTCCAGCTCTGCCTTTGCCGCGAACAGCATGTCGTCGAACGCCTGAACCTTAAACCGAGTGTCGTTCCAGTCTGCGGTCGACAGGTACGCGGTCGAATACATCTGGTCCTGAACCGGACGGCCGCCCCAGTACGAGGCACAGAACGGCTGAACGTTCCAAACCTCGGACCAGTATCCATCGTTGGGTTCACGCTTGATTTCAAGCGGAATTCCAGCCTGTGCGGCGGTCTGCTGGAACAGTGCAGCAGCGTCCACAGCACCCGGGAAGGCACCGTCGGCTACACGCAATATGATCGGCGAACCATCATGGCCGGACTTTTTGTAGTGCTCTGCAGCTTTCTCAATGCTGAATTCGCGCTGTTCGATGGTTTCATCAAACAATGGGTAGGCTGCGTTGATCGGCATGTCATTCCCGATCGAGCCATAGCCACGCAGGACTTTGTCTACCAATTCCGCACGGTTGATTGCGTATTTCAATGCCGTGCGCAATTCGTTGTTGTCGAACGGAGCCGTGTCGCAATGCATGATAAAGACATAGTGACCGCGACCGGCGGTTGAATGCACGGTCAGGTTAGGCGCACGACCCAACAGGTCGGCAACTTTGGGTTCAACGCGGTTGACGGCGTGGACCTGTCCGGACTGCAGTGCAGCGGTCCGCGCAGTTGCATCGTTGATCACAACAACTTCGACGCTGTCAAAATTACCGAAATCGCTGTTCCAATGGTTTTCGTTCTTGGTGAACAGGTGACGGACGCCGGGTTCGTCCACTTCCAGTTTGTACGGACCTGTGCCGATACCTGCAGCCGGGTTATCCATGCCGCCATCGGGCTGAATAATCAGGTGATAGTCGGCCATCAAATACGGCAGGTCGGCATTTGGCTCGGTCAATGTGACCTGGAAATTGTCTCCATCGGCCTTCATCGACTCGATGCCTTTCATGATGCCCAATGCACCTGATTTGGAATCTTCGTTCGAGTGGCGCTGCATAGTTTTCAGCACGTCATCGCTGGTCATGGTCTTGCCGTTGTGGAACTCGACACCTTGGCGCAGTTTGAAGGTCCAGACTTTGGCGTCCGAGCTGCCTTCGACACTTTCGGCCAGGCGCGGCTCGATGGTGCCGTCGGGCGCCACTTCGACAAGCTGGTCGCCGAACTGCTTACCGTTCTGGAACGGTACTGAGCTTGCGTAGGTTGCCGGATCCAGCGAGTTGGTCGATTCGCCGCCCTGCAAACCGAATTTCAGATCGCCGCCTTTCTTCGGCCCAGCCGCACGTGCGGCATCGGCAAACATAGTGCTTGCGATTGCGGCCGAGACACCCAGTGCCGCAGCTTTTCCCATGAATTCACGGCGGGTCAGCTTTCCAGCCGTGACCTGCTTTGACATGTGAGTGAGTTGTTCGTTCATCCAGAGATCTCCCAGTTGATTGGATGTTCGGTCCATTGTTGGACTTTTTATTGACGCGTGAGTCAAAGTAGGGGCAATTCAGGGTGGTGGGCAAGTGAAAATCTTTCGTCTGAAGCTTCAAAACTTACATTTCATTGCGCGGCACCGTGTCTTCGAGTGTTTTTGAATAGACCAATTCGTTATTTTCGAAGGCGCTTATCTCCGCTCGAACAAAAAAGTTCTTATCATCGGACCACATCTCGCAAACGCTTTCAGTGAATAGGAACGATTCACCGCGCTGCTGTTCTTGTGTCCAACGACAATAGCCCCGCGCCGATAGGGGTTTGTCGGGGTGAATCGACCACTTTTCTGTTGCGGTGCTTCCGGTGATCAGCCCATGCGTTTCGTCACTGAGTTTGCCAAAGTCATCCTCGATGATCAGGTGGGTTTCGCCGGTGGTCATATCCAATTCCACACGCCGGGAATTTTGCGTTTCTCGAAGAACACTGACGGGATTCGCAGATTCTGCATCGGGAGGGGCGAAGTTGTATTCGTTTGATTGACCTGGCGGACGCGTTGGAATGATTATGTCGCCTTCAGTCAGTTGAAGCTCGACAGTTTCCGGCGAAGGCCAAATTAACGGCCAATAGGCGCTCGAGATCGCCACGCGTAACCGGTGCCCTTTCGGTATTCGATAAGCGATGTGATCCAGGTCCAGTTCTATGTCGTAGGTCTGACCGGGTAGTAGGGGGATGGGATCTGCATGGCTGTCGCGGTGCGTCAGATTTAGCACCCCATATGTGATCCGCGTCGAAGCACCGTCCGGGTGTATATGATTCAGCCGAACAGCAATCTGCGCCTGAGGTTTGTCAGCACTCAGGCGGAGCCGAGTTTTGGGTGCGCCCACAATCTCGATATCGGCTGCCAATGGGTCGCTGTCGAAACAGGCTGAAAGCGCGTCGTCCCCCCTCTGGTCCCCCGGCATATCCGGACCTAGCCAAATCGCACAAAACTCGCCGCTTTCAAGACCGCAGGTATGTGGCGATCGGATTGAGGTGTTCAGTGACCCTTCTTGCCCAGGGCCGGCATCGGTCAGTTGCATCGTCAGGGTTGGCAAATGCGATGTCGCACCTTCATCCTCGGCAATCCAACGTCCTGCGCGCTCTTTGTACCAGCGCGCCGGACGCACACCGTTCATCACATAAGCGCGGTAGTCTGGGTCATCTTCGACACCTGTATCCTTTCCCTTTAACCAATGGTCCCACCACCTTAGGGCCTCCTGCAAAAAACCGATACGAGGTTCAGGAACCGCGAAATGAGGATATTTGTGCACCCAAGGGCCAACAACACCTTTGACCGGCGCGTTTAACTGTTCGACCAGTAATGGCACAGTGTTCTTGTATGCGTCACCCCAGCCTCCAACCGCCAGGGTGGCCGCTTGAATGGCATCAAAATTCTCGCAGACGGAACCATGGCGCCAATAGGCATCACGTGTTTGGTGGCGCAGCCAGACGGAGGGCAGGAAAGGATCATTCTCTAACCGATCCAACCACAGCTCACGCCAGTTTGACCGCAGATCAGGGTCCGGAGCACGAGAGGAGTAGGACCACATTGTCGCGCCCCAGCCCAGATTTTCATTTAGCAGGCATCCGCCTTTGTAATGTATGTCATCGGCATACCGGTCCGCGGTCGAACAAAGCGTAATGATTGCCTTCAAAGGCTCGGGCTGCATCGCGGCAACCTGCAATGAGTTGAACCCGCCCCAACTGATACCCATCATCCCGACCGTGCCGCTACACCAGGGTTGATCGGCTAGCCATTGGATTACTGCGACGGCATCGTCTAATTCCTGCTGAGTGTATTCATCCTCCATCAATCCTTCGCTGTCACCGTTGCCGCGCATATCTACGCGTACGCAGGCATATCCACGTTTGGCAAACCAGGGATGTGTTAAGGCGTCACGTGCAGTGGTACCGTCGCGTTTGCGATATGGCAGATGTTCCACAATGGCGGGAACCGGGTCTTCGCCCGCATCGATCGGGCGCCAGATCCGGGCTGAAAGGCGGCAGCCATCTGGCATGGTGATACCCATATCAGGGATTTCTTCGATCTCGCGAAGTGCGTTGGAGGGCGGTGCCATATCTCTGAACTCCTGACCGATAGCAACCGGGCCAAGATGTCAGATCAATTCCGTATTGCAATCACCAAGTCCATCACATTGGTCCCTGTAGGCCCCGTAACCAGCAACGCACCTGCTTTGGCTAGGAAGCTGCCGCTGTCCGCGTTGTTGAGGTATTCTTGCGCTTCGTCTGACCATGTTTCGCCGGTAACGATAGCACCGGCTGCGTCCGTTGGCCCATCCGTGCCATCTGTTCCACCAACGATCACAGTAATGTCCCGTTGCCCTTCAATTTCGTGCGCCAAAGCCAGCGCTAGGGCCTGATTTCGTCCGCCTCGCCCGGGTTGGTCCGGAAGAACGACGGTTGGCTCTCCTCCAAAAACCATCACGCCTTTGGGCATGTGGCGCAGTCGTTCTCCTATCGCGGTCGCAACTGATAAGTAGTCATCGTGCAACGCCTCCGCGTTGGCGAGGACGACAAAGCCAGCTTGCTCGGCTGTTTGGGCGGCCGCGTTACGTGCGTGCGCATTTGAAGCGATTATTGAGGTCTGGGCGGCAAAACGCGGCGCATCTGGCAACGCTCCGATACCGGATCCAATCACGCCCAGGTCGTCTCCGGGGACATCCGAGATCGCCAAAACGGTCACTTTTTTCCCAGGAAAACTGGACAGCAGTCCTCCGCCCTTAATGCGCGATAGTTTGCGCCGCTCAGCATTCATCGCTCTGATATCCAATCCATCGCCAAGCAATCTTTGGTTCAGGGCTTCAAGATCGTCCAGGGAGAACCCGGGCATCAAATCCTCGGCCAGAGAGGACGCGCCGCCAGATACCAGTAGCAACAGACTGCTATCATGTTCCATGCTCTCAACGGTTTCGCGCAATGCCTTTCCCCCGGCCAGACTGCGATCATCAGGTACGGGATGAGAGGATTCGATGACATCAACATGAGCTGGCAGGCCATCGCTATGGCCATCTTTGGTAACGACCAACGTGGGGACCGCGCCGAACTGGTTCGCTGCAGCGCGGGCCATCGCACCCGCCGCCTTGCCAACGGCCAGTATCTGGTCTGGCCGTTCCATCGTTTGAATCGCTTCCAACGTTGCGGTGTAACCATCTACAGCCGCCACACCGGTGCTCCAAATATCCTGAATCTGTTGAGAGGCCTGCATCAGCTTTCCATCCAAATTGTCACGGGCCCGTCATTGACCAGTTCTACAGCCATGTCAGCCCCGAATGATCCCGTTTCGACTGGTATGCCCAGTGAGGACAGGTTGCGAACAAACGCTCCATAAAGTCGTTCGCCCTCTGCTGCCGGGGCCGCACCGGAAAATCCCGGGCGGTTACCGCGTGACGTGTCAGCGGCCAAAGTGAATTGGCTGACTACCAGTGCTGAGCCGCAGATATCCAAGATCGAACGGTTCATTTTTCCTGCATCGTCTTTGAAGATGCGAAGCTTTGCGATCTTGTTAGCCAGTTGTTCGGCCTGAGCCTCATCATCCCCTTGCATCGCACAGACCAAAATCATCAACCCCGGACCGGATTGTCCAATCACCGTTCCCTCGACTGTGACAGAGGCACTGGAAATTCTTTGAAGCAGCGCGCGCATCTGCAATTCCTACTCTTGGTGTTTATTCACGCCAATCAACGATATCATCCAGAGCGGCACGTCCTGTTCTGAAAGAGTTGGCTGGATGGTCTTTATTTGGATATCCGAATGAGATCGCACACAAAACAATCCGGTCATCTGGAATATCGAAGTACCGGTGAAGAAACGGACCATAAGCCGCAACCGCCGCCTGAGGGATACTGGCCACATCCAGGGCTTGTGCCGCCAATGCGAATGCTGTCACAAACCCTCCGCAATCCATGGCACCGTATGGGCCCAACTCGGCGGGGCTGGATAGGATGGCGCAGTGTGGGGCTCCGAATAGAGTGTAGTTTTTCATCATTTGCTGCGCCGAAGCGGTGCGATCACCCTTTTCGACGCCGACTGCTTTGTATAACGCCCAGCCGCATGCGCGCCGACGATCCTGATAGACACCGGAATACCTGGTTGGAAAGGGCTGGTCCGGGTTTGGGCTGGCCTGTTGTGTCTCGCGCTGCAACGCTTCGCGAAAATGGTCAGTTTCAGTGCCACTGGTGATCGTAAGCTGCCAGGGTTGCGCGTTGCACCAGCTTGGAACACGCGTTGCGCTTGTGACGATCTGTTCGATCTGTTCACGGGGAACAGGGTCTGAGCAAAAGGCACGGCACGAATGGCGCTGAGTTAAAAGATCGTTCAGAGCGTCAAGGTGCAAGTCAGTTTCCCCCATCCAACGCGCTATCTGACACGAGTGTTCTCTTTATTGCTGGCCGGTTGCAACCAGATAACCGACACCAGCAGCAACCAGCAGGCCCAGTACCACCGCGATGGTAATCTTGATCGCCGACCAGGGGCGCTCACCCTGAACGCGCCCGGTTCTGCCATTCACTACAAAGCGATAGGTCTCGCCCCGGTATTTATAGGCTGCCATCCAGACCGGCAGTAGGATATGTTTGAACGTGACATCTCGGACTTCCGTATCGACAGCGTGGATGCGCTGACGATCGCCACCGATATCAAACCGTACATCACGCTCGATCACGCGCGCCATGTGACCGCGCGCCTCCTGATATCCTTCCTGCAATTCGACCGTATAGGCTTCGGCACGGAATCCAGCCAGATATTCGGGCTGATAGGGCTCAAGTGCAGGCAGATCCCAGGGTTCCAGCGCATCCGTATAGGATTTGGGCAGGGATTGTGATGCCAACACCAGAACATCGTCAAAAAACCGTGCCACGCGTCCGGACTTTGGCGACCAGCGCACCTTGGGAACCTGCTGCTGAACGCGCTTTCCATCCCGCATCACGGTTCGGGTTTCGTAATAGACGACACCACGTTCGCCCCGATAACTCGACTTGGTATCGGCATCGAATGTCCAGTAGGGCACGTAGATGCCCTGCATCTTGCGGCCTTTGCGGGCGTATTCCTTCAGCCCATTGGGCGCAAACCACAGTCGCCCCAGCCAATCCCCCATGGCTTGGTGCGCCGAGCGTTCGTCCAGTGCAAAGGGCAACACACCGCGTGGCTTGATATGGCGGCTTACACCGGTATCAGTGACGACAGGTGTCGCACAAAATGGGCACTCTGCGGCGTGTGTGTTCGGGTCAAATTCGACCTGTGCTGCGCAGTTGGGGCAGGTAAGAACACGAGTTTCTTCAATTTCACTATCGGGGAGGCGATCCGCGATGGCCGTGTCGAAATCGAGTTCACGTAAACTGGCCCCTCCCCACGGGCCCGCGCCAATGGCCTCGGAATGTCCGCAGTGATCGCAGGTGAGCGTTCCGTCATCGGGATTGAACCGATAATCCGCCCCGCATTGTTCGCAAGGAAAACGGTGTTCGACTTTTGCCATTACAGAATCCTGGTCATGGATAGCCTAATATCGGGTCAGGCGCCCGGTGGCGGCGGTGGCAAGATGGTGAACAACTGCGCCAATTCTTGTATGTCCCCCGCCTTTTTCCAACCGTCCTGACCGGCGGTCCAGACGTGGGTATCACGCGTGATCTCACCGTCGGTTGCCATACGACCCATCTTGGCTTTGGAAAATGGTCCGCTAGTCTGGCCATCCACCGCGATATGCCACACATGCTCGACGGGTGGCGGGGGCGGCGGTGCCGCACGTGCTGACGCTTGCGGTGCAGCGGGGGCGGAACCGCTCCAGGGACCGCTGGGCTGACCCGCTGCCATGTTCGACATTTGCTGCGCCATCGCCATGCCCATCCCCATGCCAAGACCGGCACCCATGCCACCGCCCTGACCGGGGTTATTGGCAGCCGCTGTCATGGCCTCGGCAGCGGAATACTGAGTGAACTTGCCCAGATCGCCCGCCAAACCCATCGAGGTGCGCTTGTCCAGAGCCGCCTCGACCGCAGGAGGCAGCGAGATATTCTCGATATAGAATTCGGGCATACTCAAACCATACCCATCCAGCACCGGTGACACCTCGGCTGCGATCAGTTTTCCCAGATCGGCGGTGTTCGCGGCCATATCGAGAACTGGAATGCCCGAGCCTGCGATGACGCGGCTGAATTCCTGCACGATGATGTTTCTGATCTGAAAGCTGATCTCGTCCATGGTGAATTCACCATCGGTGCCTACGATCTCTACTAGGAATTTCGCCGGGTCCTTGACCCGCACCGTATAGGTGCCGAAGGCCCGGATGCGTGTTGGCCCAAACTCGGGATCGCGCAGCATGATCGGGTTCTTGGTGCCCCATTTCAGGTCATTGAACCGGGTCGTGTTAACGAAGTAAATTTCAGACTTGAACGGAGACTGGAAACCATGATCCCAATGCTGCAGCGTCGTCATGATCGGCATGTTGTTTGTCTCAAGCATGTAGAGTCCGGGCGTGAACACATCCGCCAGCTGCCCCTCATGCACAAACACAGCCGCCTGACCTTCGCGCACTGTCAGCTTGGCACCGTATTTGATCTCGTGGCCCTCACGCTCGAACCGCCAGACCATCGTGTCGCGGGTGTCATCAACCCAGTGGATGACGTCGATGAATTCGCCGGTCAGAAAATCAAAAATTCCCATTGGATTTCTCCTGTCTTCCGGGGTCAGAGCGACTGCCCCATCAATTCGCGTGCAATGATACGGACCACCGGACGTGCCTCGTCAGCGGTCATGCCCGCTTTCAAGCGCGGGTCGTAAAGAATCGTCAGTAGTTTTTCGTCATGGCTGGTGAGCAGGGCGAACTCGTCGTCATCATTGAAGATCGACGGTCGGGCCGATGGGCTGTCATTCGGAAGCCCCAATCCTTGCGCAATCTCTTCATGAACGCAGCTCAGGCGCACCAGATCGGGATGTTCTGCCCGTATCAGGGCAACGGCCCGGGTATAAGTCTGAGGCGCGCTGTTCGATGCCGACGCAAACACAAAACAATAGAAAGACCGCGGCAGTTTGTCGAAGAGATCAAGTTGCGCCTGTCCTATGCCGGGGATCAGTTGTCGCAACCGGGCTTGTACATAGGCGGTATCATCTTCACCCGCCACGAATACGTGAAAGTTCGCATTCCGGGTGGTGGTCGAGACCGGATGTCGAGTCAGCCGCGACAACCGGTTGGCATAGGCGTCAATTCGGGCAGTCTCTTGCTGGCGAACGTTTGGCGCGACTGAGGGTCCGAATTCGGGTTTGATGCGTACGGGTGACGACCAGCGACTTAACTGTCGGCTGGTTCTTCTGCTACCGCTCGAGACAGCCTCCCCCGGATATTCATTGTAAAACGCAATGGTTTCGAAATTCCGTGCGAGGTCATCGGCGTCGTAGGGCGTATCCGGCCCACCACCATCGGTGCGCAACAGCCCGCGCGTCAGCAGGTTGTTTTGAACGCTTTCATAGTACCGCGCGAGGTCGAGGCTGGCGGGCGAAGGGGGCTGATAGGCATTGCTCAAGCCCTGAGGTTGCTCCGGGCGGGGTTCCGGAGCGATGGACGTCGTCAAGGCCTCTTCGCAGCCAGCTAATGCCAGCAGCGAAACTACCAATGTTGCAGTCCTAGCGCGATGTAATGGCCGCACGCCCGCTGTTTCCATTATCCGGGGACAGCCGTTCCGGCATTGTCACCGATCCCGTCCTGTCGCGCTTTGGCCGAGGCGAGCGTGTCGCGCAACTCGGCCTCCATCTTCTTCAATTCTTCCTCGGCGGCGGCGCGCTTGGCTTTGCCTTCGTCCGCAATGGCGAGGCTTTCGTTGATCGTACCGATCAGGTCAGCGTTGGCCTGTTTGACGGCTTCGATGTCGAAGACACCACGCTCCATCTCTTCGCGGATCATCTTGTTAGACTCGCGCAGGTTGGCCGCGTTCGAGGTCAGCAGCTCGTTGGTCAGATCATTGGCATCACGTACGGCGGCGGCGGCTTCGGCACTGCGCTGGATGGTTACCGCTTGTGCCAGCTGGGTTTCCCAAAGCGGCACGGTGTTGACGAGGGTTGAGTTGATCTTGGTCACCAGCGACTTATCGTTTTCCTGCACCAAGCGGATCGAGGGCAGCGACTGCATCGTCACCTGACGGGTCAGCTTGAGGTCGTGGACCCGGCGTTCCAGATCGTCGCGCGCGGCGCGCAAATCGCGCAATTCCTGCGCCTTCATCACCTGCTGGTCTTCGGGTGCGGCCTGAACCTCGGCCTCTTTTTCGGGAATGTCATGGCTGTCCAATTCGGTCAGCTTTTCCTCACCCGCCGCAATGTAAAGCGCGAGTTCATCGTAGAATTCCAGCGTCTTTTCATACAGCAGATCCAGAGACTTGATATCTTTCAGCAGGGTATGCTCGTGCCCCAGAAGATCGTCTGTGATCCTGTCGATCTGGCTTTGAACGTCCTCATACTGCGCTGTGAATTTGGCGAATGGTGCGGCACGGCCCAGCAGTTTTTCCCACCAGCTCCGTTCGCGCCGAACATCCAGTTCGCTGACTGAGAAGCCCCGGATCGTCGTTACGATGTTGCGAAGGCTGTCGCCCGCCGGGCCCACATCCTTATTACGTACATCGGCCAGCATCGCCTGACTGATCTCCTGCAATTCCGCCTGTGCGGATGATCCAAATGACACGATCGAGTTTGTGTCGCCCATGTCGATCTCACCCATCCGCTTGCGGATTTCGACGCCAACCGTTTCGTCGGCGTCTTCAAGCGGCACAATCTCAGCCTGCGGCTCAGGGAGGGCGACGGCGGTGACTTCTTGCACCAGCGTTTCAGCCTCGACTGCCTTGTTCTTGATCTCATCGGACATGGGGTAATCCTCGCTTACATAAAAGCCGGTCAATCCAACCGGACGCCTTCGCGCTGCAGCCGGTCACGCAGCACATCAATTTCAACCGTCAGATCACTGCGGTCATCCAATAGCATCTTTCCCGTCCGCGCCGCGAAATTCTGTTCGAGATCGTCCAGCAGGGCCGAATAATCTGCCAGCGCCTGCGCATCGCGGGTACGCGCATAGACGTCCGAGAACTTCACCGTCGCATCGCGTGCGCCCTGCAAGTAAACCGTCAGATATTTCCGCGCGCCCGCCAGATCACGTGGGTCTTCTTCGACCGTTCGGAACAAATCGCGGGCGGTATCTTGAAACCGCTCGACACGCGCTTCGATCTGACGGTCTCCGGCGCGTTTGATCGCGTCTGTCATTTGGGTCAGGTGAGATTCCGCATCCTCAACAACGCGCGCCACGCGATCTTGTTGGAAGGAGTCGATGCCTTCCATACCCTTGTCTTTCAAGGGGTCGATGCCAAAGGACACCGAATGTAGTGCAGTGGCAACAACCCCAAACAGAACCGGTGCCAACAGGCTGGCCTGAGCTGCGGTTTCTGCATCTAGAAACTCTGTTCGATACGCGGCCAATGCCGTGCCCAGCCCAGTCAGGACGCTTGAGAAGATTTTGCGGGGGAAGGCCGGGCGGCGGGCGGTACGTTTGGCATTGTATGCAGATTCCGCTCGCAGCCCTTCGCGCAGCAAGAATGCGGCGGCGGTCAGCAGACCTGCAGCGATCAAACCAATTGTCATTCCGATAGCGCCGTCGTTCAGTGACAGGAATGCCAACGGAATTGCGGGCGCAAATAGGAGGTTCGCGCGTGCACCCGCCGGTTCGACCCGAGCTCCGTCAAACTGTCCACGAGAGGGTTGATCTTGGTCTGACGACGTACCCTGAGGGCTGAATTTCCCACCGAACCTTTTGGCCATGCCCTTACAAGCCCCCAAGCACGCCGGTACAGACGCCGAACAACAGCACCAGCAGCGCTGCATACGCCAATTTTTGTACTCCGGTCCCGGACATGGTGCCCCCAAACTGTCGCTATCACAGAAAATTTAGGCGATGCGATGGCTTGGCGCTAGGGGGAAGGTTACTTAAGCCGCGTCACTTGCGAGGTTTCTTGCCGATTGTCGGCCTTTTGCGCTGAGGCCGGGCAGGGCGTTTGACGGTTGGCTTGCCCCTTTCTTCACCGTCCATCCCCAGTTGGTCACGCATAACACGCCGACGAATCTCTTCAACCTCACCGGATTTCAGGTCACCAAGCTGAAACGGGCCATAAGAAATCCGCAAAAGCCGGTTTACCGCATAGCCGATATCTTCGATTGCTCGGCGAATCTCGCGGTTCTTGCCTTCGCGCAGACCGATGGTTAGCCAGGCGTTGGCACCCTGTTGGCGGTCCAATGTAACGGTCATGGGCTGAAACCGTTCCCCGTCTATGACCAATCCCTTGCGAAGGGGTGCAAAATCTTCGTCCTTGGGGCGCCCGTTAACCCGCACCCGGTATTTGCGCAGCCATCCGGTGGCGGGCAGTTCAAGCTTGCGCTTGATGCCGCCATCATTGGTGAGCAGCAGCAACCCTTCCGAATTCAGGTCGAGCCGTCCGACACTCATGACCCTCGGCATGTCCTCTGGCAGATCGTCGAAGATCGTCTTGCGTCCCTTTTCATCACGCGCCGTCGTCACAAGGCCTGGAGGCTTGTGATAGAGCCATAGGCGAGATGGCTCGGGCTCGGACACGGGTTTGCCATCGACAGTAATCCTGTCCTTGGCCGTCACGTTCAGCGCTGGGCTACTGATGGGTTTGCCATTCACGGTCACACGACCGGCTTCGATCATGCGTTCAGCCTCGCGACGCGAGGCGACACCTGCGCGGGCAAGCACTTTGGCGATCCGATCGCCGGGAGGAGGGGTATTGGTCATCCCCCGCCCATAGCCTATCCCGGCGGCTTGCGAAAGCCGGGTTTCTGGGGCAGTCAGAGGCATGGAGTTCCGATCTCACATGAAACTGGCGCTGGAACAGGCGCAGGCGGCGGCAGACCGGGGGGAGGTGCCCGTGGGTGCTGTAATTATCGGACCGGACGGTCAGGTGGTTGCCGCTGAAGGCAATCGGACACGCGAGTTGAACGATCCCACCGCCCATGCCGAAATACTGGTGCTGCGCGCCGCCTGCGCACACGCCGGATCGGAGCGGCTGCCGGATCACGATGTATATGTGACGCTAGAACCCTGTGCCATGTGTGCGGCAGCACTGGCTGCGGCGCGTATCCGGCGTGTGTACTACGGCGCATCCGATCCGAAATCGGGCGGCGTCGCCCACGGCGCGCGGGTATTTTCGCATCCGCAGGCGCATCATACCCCTGAAATCTATGATGGGATCGGTGCCGAAGAGGCCGAGCGATTGCTCAAGGATTTTTTTGCGGGGCGGCGTTAGCGCGCTACCAACTCAGGCTATAGATCGTGTGATCGCCGGGCAGACCTTTCAGCGAAACTGATCTTGGTGTGCCAAAGGTCATCCCATCTTGCCCGTCCGCCAAAAGCTGGGTTGCGTCGGACAAACGGACCTCTCCCGGTGCGGCTGAGGCCGCGATCCGGGCGGCCTTGTTAACCACCGTACCGAAGAAATCGTCATCGGTCTGGATCACATCTCCCGTATGTATGCCGACGCGAATCTGCAGCGTTGGTTCGCCCAATTCACTGGCGTTGCGTCGCTGCAGGTCGACTGCGGCCATCAGTGCCGACCGCGCCGACGAGAAGCTGGACATGGTTCCATCCCCCAGCGACTTTACCAGCGTTCCGCTCTGAGCCTCAATGACGTCACGAGCCAATCCAAAGTGTTTTTGGACCGCATCGGTCCAGATCCGGTCCCCCAGCTTGTCGGCAATAGCCGATGAATTGACGATGTCAGTGAACATAACCGAAGCCATGCCCTCGCGTTGATCCTGACGAAACCCGTCGCGTGCAGCTGCTACCAGCGCGTCCAGGGCTTTGTGCTCGATACCGATTTTTTCCATGTTAGGGATCGGATTGGACACGTGGCAATGTATCATCTTCCACACACCATCTTCGAGATGCAGGATGAAGGTGAACCTATGCAACATTGCCTTTTGGTTAGTGGCAAAGCGAAGCGTTGCAACGCAATGGGCCCAACCAACTGTACCGCATTCAAATGCCTCTAGGCCGTGTTCTTCCCAACTGTAGTCGGGAATTTCGGCCACATGATCAGGGAAACCCTTTCGGAATAGCGAGCCTGACCAAATCTCCCCATCCGCTGAGCCTTGATATCGCAGGTACTCAGACGTCGACAGCATGTTGTAGAGCGCCGCTCCATCTTTGGTTCGAACAGCGTCATTCCAGCGTCGCACCACCGCGATCAACTCCGGCGATGGGCGAATAGGCTGATTCATTTGGATTTTACCACAAGCTCCCGAGGGATATCCGCCAATGGCTGGCCGCCATTGGCGGTAACCAAAAAGCTCTCGGTGATCGCCAGTCCCCAGTCCGAAGTCCAGAGCCCGGGCATCAAATGGAATGTCATATTTTCCTGAAGTTCGGTCGTGTCACCCGGCCGCAGGCTCATGGTGCGTTCACCCCAATCGGGAGGGTAACTTAATCCGATCGGATAGCCGGTGCGGTTGGCTTTGACATATCCGGCACGGGCGAAACTTTCGTAAACACAGTTCGCGACCTCTTCGCAAGTTGTGCCCGGACGCGCCGCACTCAAGGCATCATCGATGGCCCTGAGCACAGCAGCCTCGGCGCGGCGAATATCTTCCGGAGGATCACCCAGAAACAGGCTGCGACTGGCCGGGCAATGATAACGGCGATAACAGCCTGAGATTTCAAAGTACGTTGCCTCATCCCGCGTTAAGGGTCTGTCGTTCCAGGTGATGTGCGAGGCAGACGCCTCGGTACCTGAGGGGGCGATTGGAACGATTGCGGGATAGTCCCCGGCCAGTCCCGGTAATCCGGCGATGCCTGCAACCTGAACTTCGGCAACCAGTTGGTTTTTTGGCAGTCCTTCGCGGAATGCATCGCGCAACACCTGATGCATATGGGCGGTAAGCCGCCCTGCTTTTCGCATCATTTCGACTTCGGCGTCGCTTTTGACCGCCCGCTGCCAGTTTACCAGGCCAGTGGCATCCAAAATCGCAGCGTCTCCGAATGCGTTCTGCAGTATGCGGTGACTGGCGGCCGAGTAATAGTAGTTGTCCATTTCGACACCCAGTGCCGAAGTCAATCCGCGGTCCCGCAAAAGTTTGGCGAGGGAATCGACGGGATGGTGGTCGGGGTGTTGAACGTGCTCTTCAGGCCAGTCCAGAAGATCAGATGCATCCATCCATGTGGTCTGCGCTGCACCAGCCTTGTCCTGCGTACGCCCCCACCATAGTGGAGAACCGTTCGCTGGCAGGATGACCATCTGGGGTACATAAAAACTCCACCCGTCGTAACCGGTAAGCCACGCCATGTTCGATGGGTCGGTTATCAGCAGGGTTTCGATCCCCTGCCGTTCCATAGCTGCGCGGGTCTTCGCGATACGGTCGGCAAATTCCTGGGCGCTGAAATCTGTGGCGGGCATCAGAGAGAAATCGCTTTCATCACTTCGGGTTCGATCACATCGACGCTCGGCAGGCCGTCAATCAGGGCCTGAGCTGATTGTTCGAGAATCGGAAAGGTTTGGTAGTGGCACGGAATAATCGTTTTGAAGTCAAAGTACCGTTTGGCCGCGTAGGCCGCACCTTTCATGTCCATGGTAAAGTGACCGCCAGCGGATAGGATGCCGATATCGGGTTTGTAGTATTCCCCCATCCAATCCATATCCGCCATGATATCGGTGTCGCCAGAGACGTACACCATTCGGCCCTCGGTTGAGATCATATACCCGACTTCGGTCCCACCGGTACGCAATCCGTCGGGGGTTGAAAAGGTCGAACTGTGCGAGGCTGGGACCATCGATACCTTGATACCGCAAAGGTCAACTGTGCCGCCTTTATTGAAACCAACTGTTTCGATCCCTTCCGCCTCGGCCCAATAGCCCATCAGATCGTACTGTCCCACGACGGGAACATTCAAATGTTTGGCCAGTGGCAATACATCAACGACATGATCGAAATGGGTATGGGTCAGCAGGATATGGGTTGCACCCGCCACCGCCGCATCATGCTGTTCTTCAGGCAATGACGGGTTCCCCGTAAGCCAGGGATCGACCAGCAGGACCTGCCCCGATGTTTCGATGCGAAAGCTGCCATGTCCCAGCCAAATAATATCCATAGTGAACCCTCCCAAATTCTGCTTGGCGTCAGCCTAGCATCGGCTATGTAAAAATCCATGGACTGGACGCAGTATATTGACGGTTATTGCGAGCGGCTCTCGCCATCGTATTGGGCCGAGCCGATAAACGCCGTGACCAATGTGGCGTTTCTTGTTGCGGCATTCGTCATGTGGCGCAGGGTGCGAGGGCAGGGTGCTCCGCTGGCGATGGCCTTGGTTGTGATACTGGCAATGATTGGTGTCGGCAGCTACCTGTTTCATACGCATGCACAGGTTTGGGCCGCGATAGCAGATACAACGCCGATCTTGCTTTATATTCTGGTTTATATCTTTGCGGTGAACCGGGATGTCTGGGGGATGCGGCCCGTTTATGCGCTGGGTCTGACCGCGCTGTTCATTCCCTATGCGGCGTTGACGATTCCCGTGTTTCAGCTGGTGCCGGGTTTGGGCGGTTCAGCAGCCTATGCACCGGTGCCGCTATTGATCCTGATTTATGCTTTACTGTTGAGGTCGCGAACCCCTGATACAGCGCGCGGGTTGGCGATCGGGGCTGGCATACTGATCGCCTCGATCATTTTCCGAGCCTTGGACGAGCCAACCTGCGGTCACTTTCCCATCGGAACGCATTTCATGTGGCACATCCTGAACGCCACCATGCTTGGCTGGATGATCGAGGTATATCTGCGCGCCGTTCGGAAGGTGCCTGTTACGACTGCGCCGGGTACTTGAGGCCAAACCAAAACAAATTGGCGGGCTACCAGTACCTTGGAATCACTTGAGGTCAGTCACGGAATGCTGCCGCCAAAGCCTCGGGCAGATCAAATTCCGTCAAAACTCTGGCGCGGCCTTCGGCGGACATCTTGATGGCGGTTTTTTCTACGATGCGCTGAATTTTCTCGACTGAATGCTTCGCTGCGAAGGGTTCAAAATACCATTTCAGGAAAACGAAACAGATCACATCCTCAAGCGCCTGCACGTCCGCATGGCGCTTGATGCCTTGTTTGCGCAGCATCTGTTCGACTGCTTCGATTTGATCCGCACCGTATTCGGCTTGTTCCATAAAGCCTCGCACCACGTCCGCGTGGTAAACACCTTGTGCCTTGCGCCATGCCAGATAACCGGCACGCCCTTCTGGATATTCGGTGCGCTTCAGTTTCCAGCGTTCGACATGCTGCCCGCGGGCGGCAATCTGTAGTGCATCAGATGCATTTGGGAAAAGGCGATCAAGCTCGGCACTCATGCGCTGGCCATACAGCAGTTCTGCGGGCTGCCCGTTTTCCATATTGGGATCTTCCGCATTGGCGGCGTCAATTGCGTTCAGTACTGCTTGCTTGCGTGCGCTCATGTTCTGCTCCGTTAGCTCGCCTGATCGTCACCTGTGGGTGTTTCGGCTGATGGTCTTTGGTCATGCTAACGACTTGTCGGTCAGGGTACAGCGGTGATTTGGAAAAAGTGCCGGATCAGGAGGGGGAAGCCGATCCGGCACATGGGACAGGTCTACTTGCCTGTCTGGGTTTGATCTTTGGTCACAAGCTCCGATACAGGCTGAGGGAAGCTGAGGTTTCGGGTCAGATTGTTCATGTCTATTCCCAATGCCAGGGCAGGAGATGTCAGAACCACGGCGGCCAAGATGAATGCAGGGACAAAGGTTTTCATATGCTGTCTCCGGTTTCGAGTTGTGTCACACAATTGAAATGAACAGTTCGGTTTAGTTTTCAATGCCAAAAATGAACTAATCAGTTTACCAATTTGCATATGGGGCATTCAAAAAAGCATGGCTGCTGTCGAATTGAGTGCGCACGGCGGCGTCATCCGGTTACCGGTCTTGCGAGTGATGCGACAGACGGGTAAACGCCCCTTAACGCATATGAGGTTTTCCGATGTCGATAGACCAAAGCACCGCCGCCAAGGTGGCCAAACTCGCCCGGATCAAGGTCGAGGATGACGCGCTGCCCGCGCTGGCATCCGAGTTCAACACCATCCTTGGGTTCATCGAGCAACTGAACGAAGTGGATGTCGAAGGTGTCGAGCCGATGGTCTCGGTCACACCGATGCGTCTGAAGCGTCGTCAGGACGTAGTCACTGACGGAAATCAGCAGGACAAAGTTCTGTCCAATGCCCCCGATGCGCGCGAAGGGTTCTTCGCTGTTCCCAAAGTTGTGGAGTAAGTCATGAGCGAACTGAACAAACTGGGGCTGGCTGAAGCCCGCGACGCGTTGCGGGCCGGTGATGTAACTTCAGTTGAACTGACTGAATCCTGCCTGACAGCCATTGATGAAGCCGATGCGCTGAACGCGTTCGTCCACAAGACACCCGAAATTGCGATTGAGCGTGCAAAGGCCGCGGATGATCGGATCAAAGCGGGCGACGCCCCTTCGATGTGTGGCTTGCCGATCGGCATCAAAGACCTGTTCTGCACCAAAGGTGTTCCCTCGCAGGCCGCGTCCAAGATACTCGATGGCTTCAAGCCCGAATACGAATCCACTGTGTCTCAGCAATTGGCTGACGCAGGTGCCGTGATGCTGGGCAAGCTGAACATGGACGAATTCGCCATGGGCTCGTCCAACGAAACCTCCGTTTATGGTAACGCCGTCAGCCCGTGGCGGCGTGGCAACGACGAGGCTCAGCTAACACCAGGCGGCTCGTCTGGTGGTTCGGCCTCGGCTGTTTCTGCTGATCTGTGTCTGGCTGCGACCGGCACCGATACCGGAGGTTCGATCCGGCAGCCTGCCGCCTTTGTTGGCATTACCGGCATCAAACCGACCTATGGCCGCTGCTCACGCTGGGGCATCGTTGCCTTCGCCTCGTCGCTGGATCAGGCTGGCCCGATGACCAAGAACGTACGTGACGCGGCGATCATGCTGGAAACCATGTGTGGCCATGACCCCAAGGATTCCACCAGCGCCGAATTGGCTGTGCCGAATTTTGAGGCAATGCTGACCGGCGATATCAAGGGCAAGAAAATCGGTATTCCCAAAGAATACCGCATGGACGGTATGCCCACCGAGATCGAAAAGCTCTGGGTTGATGGCGCTGCGATGCTGAAAGACGCAGGGGCTGAGATCGTCGATATTTCGCTGCCGCACACCAAATACGCACTACCTGCATATTATGTGATTGCTCCTGCTGAGGCGTCTTCGAATCTTGCCCGCTATGATGGTGTCCGCTATGGCCGCCGCGCGCAGCTGGCACAAGGTGACGGAATCACCGAAATGTATGAAAAGACCCGCGCGGAAGGCTTCGGCCCCGAGGTCCAGCGCCGGGTAATGATCGGCACATATGTGTTGTCGGCGGGTTTCTATGACGCCTACTACAACCGCGCCCGCAAAGTGCGGACACTGATCAAGAAAGACTTCGAAGATGTCTTCGCGACTGGCGTTGACGCAATCCTGACCCCGGCCACACCTTCGGCTTCGTTCGGCCTGGGTGAGATGACCGAAGCTGATCCGGTTCAAATGTATCTGAACGACGTGTTCACAGTGACCGTGAACCTAGCTGGCCTGCCCGGTATCTCGGTTCCTGCGGGACTGGACGCTCAGGGACTGCCGCTGGGTCTGCAACTGATCGGCCGCCCATGGGAAGAGGGCGATCTGCTCAACACCGCCTACGCGCTTGAGAATGCCGCCGGGTTTGTGGCCAAGCCGGGCAAATGGTGGTAATTCTCTGACCGGCAGAACGACAAGAAGGCGGAGCAGCCGAATGCGTAAATTGCTTCTGATTTCGACCCTCGGGCTGGTAGCAGCCTGTGACACGGTCGCCCCTGTATCGGGCACCGGGTTCAATACGCCGGAATACCAGGCCCAACGCGAGGCTGAACTAGCCGGGCAGGGGCTGGCTGGTAACCCGCTGCAGCCACCCGAAGCGATTTCGGAGCAGCCGCTTTCGGCGCAAGGTGCTCCTCTGAATGACGGCAGTGCGGCTGATATTGCAAACCAGACGGCTGTGGCGCTGGCCAGTACGTCTGACCAGCAAGGCTTAATTGCCCCAGTGACAAACAACACAGGCATTTCTGACGAACAGGATTTTGAAGCCGTTTCAAACAGGCGTAGTATCGATGCAGATGCGGCCCGGATCGAACAGAACCGACAGACATATGAAGTTGTCGCGCCAACCACGGTTCCACAGCGCGGTACAGATGGACAGCCCAACATCGTGCAATATGCGCTGAACACGTCAAACCCCGTCGGAACCCAGCTCTACAGCCGAGCAGGGTTCAATTTACAGGCCAAAGCCGAGCGGAACTGTGCGCAATTCGCCTCGCCGGATCAGGCTCAGATCGAATTTCTGTCCAACGGCGGTCCCCAGCGCGACCGTAAAGGACTGGACCCGGATGGCGACGGCTATGCCTGCGGCTGGGACCCCAGTGCGTTCCGCAGTGCCGTCAACAACTGAGCTTTCGCCGATCTGGCATCCATCGCCCAATTTCGGCCCCCGGCGCGATGGGTTGAAGCCCGTGCTGATCGTTCTGCACTATACCGCAATGGAAAGCGCATCAGCTGCGCTCGAGCGCCTTTGCGATCCCGGTCCTGAGGTTTCCGCTCACTATCTGATTGGCGGCAATGGCGTGCTCTGGCAGCTTGTACGCGAGGAAGACCGCGCCTGGCACGCCGGGGCTGGGGAGTGGCACGGGCAAACAGATATAAATTCCCGTTCCATTGGCATCGAATTGGACAATCGGGGCGATCACCCGTTCTCCGAGCCTCAGATGAACGCGCTGGAACAACTTCTGTCCAAACTCATGCGGCGCTGGTCGATCTCTCCGGAAGGTGTCATTGGACATTCCGACATGGCACCCGGGCGCAAGACAGACCCAGGCCCCCGTTTTGATTGGCAAAGACTGGAACGTCAAAGCCTTGCCGCTCCAACTGGCACCGAAGCGCCTTCCGAGACGACGTTCCGGGCGCTGGCGCAAGTCCGGGGATATACAGCTGATGTCGATGATGACATCCTGCTCAATACCATTCGCCTGCGCCACCGTCCCTGGGCCACAGGCCCATTGCACCCTGACGATTTCAAAGCGCTGGCCCTTCCTCCACATCCCACCTGATCCGCACTTCATCGGGTCAAAAATATCCCGGGGTTGAATTGGCCGAAGGCCAAGAAGGGGCTGGCCCCTTCATCCTCTAACTCCTCTTGACGTAACCTCTCCCAAAGCATACCCAACGCCTCGCGCGGAGGGCCGGATGGCCGCTGGGGCATATGCCCGAGAGGAAAGTCCGGACTCCACAAGGCAACGGTGCCGGGTAACGCCCGGGCGGGGAAACCCGACGGAAAGCGCCACAGAAATCAGACCGCCGCGGGCCTTGGCCCGAGGTAAGGGTGAAACGGTGGGGTAAGAGCCCACCGCGCCGCTGGCAACAGTGGCGGCACGGCAAGCCCCACCGGGAGCAATGCCGAATAGGGTCCCCGCGCGGGCCGGTCGGTGCAAACCGATACCGCCGCTAGGCTCGCTTTGGCCGAGAGGGACCGGGTTGGCAGCTCGAGCCGCGCAGCAATGCACGGCCTAGAGGAATGGTCATCGAAGGGGGTAACCCCGGAACAGGATCCGGCTTACAGGCCCTCCGCGCATAATTCCTCAGCCCGTCGGCGGCGTATACACCCCAGTTAGCGTTGCTGCTTTTGCAGCGACCGAAACGAACTCTTCGGCAGACCATGCGCGCACGGTTTCGATTTTCGATACTGCACCCGTGCTGGCGACGGCCATCCCGATTGCGACCGCATCAGTGCCGTCGGGGACCTCGCTGATGACAACAACATCGTTGCTACCGGTGGTGACGTAGAATGAGATCAGCTTTCCGCCCGCTTTCTCAAGCAGCGCACTGACCGGGCCGGTACGGTCCTGAGGATTGGCAACCATCGCCTGAACGGCCTCGGATGAGTAGGATGCGTAAGTGATGAATACAGGCATGAAAACCTCCCACTGTTTAAGTCTATTCGGAACCATCCGACTGGCCGGTTCCATGGCCAGATTGCTTGCTGAGACGCCTGCAATTCAGGAACACCCGGGTAACCCGGGCGATACTATTGACGTGAGTGGTGTAGGGTGCCGGACGATAGTCCCGGTCAGATTTGGCCCATGATCGCAACACGGACTCTTTGGTCACGGTGACACTATCACAGTTTCGTGAACACACCAAGCGACACCCCGTTGAGGCGGAGTAGGGAATTGTTCCCGGAACACGGCGAATCTGGTTGACTTGGGCGTACGAGCAGTTAAAAGCGCACGCTCATAAGGATTCAACCGAAAGGCCCCTGCCTTTTCGGACGCAGGAGATAACCATGGCGAAGCCGACGACAATCAAGATCCGTCTGAACTCGACCGCGGGCACGGGCCACTTCTACGTGACCAAAAAGAATGCGCGCACCATGACCGAGAAAATGACCATTCGTAAATACGATCCGGTTGCTCGGAAACATGTCGAGTACAAAGAAGGCAAGATCAAGTAATCTGCCCTCTGACTTGAATTTTTGAAAAAGGACTCTGCCGATGCAGGGTCCTTTTTTGTTGGTTTGAGGCGTCCCACAGCGCGTCGGTGCGAAACACGGGCGTTGCAGGGGCGCATCAGCCCCTCGGGTGTTCTGGGTGAGGGCGGCTTGCTTTTACGCACTCCATGCCGCTACGCTTCAGCAACTCTTTCCAAAATGTTGACCGCCATGAAAAAAATCTTGTTACCCGCCCTTGCAGTTCTGACCCTGTCAGCCTGCGAAGATCCGTTTAACCGCGAAGGTGTTGGTTTCACCGGGATAGATGGTGAACCGCGTACGGTATCCGATGTGAAAGGAGCCGTGGCATTTGTTCAACCTGCAACCAACATCCCGGCAGAGCTCGCCAAGTTGCCAACAGTTCAGGTTTCGTCTGATCAGACCGAGCTTTCCAAGATGGCGAAAGTTGCTATCGAGAATGGTGGGCGCACTGATACCAGCGCCGTTCAGCTGTCAGGCCAGAGCACTAATCTGCTGCTGAGCACGGTCAGTGTGAACGGGACATTGTTTGGTGTGTTGCGAACTGAAGAAGGGGACACTCGCGTGGACAATTCCATCGGTGCAACCTTCGGAGCGCGAACCGAGCGCTTTACCGGTTGCTTGCCCGCTGGGGATGTTTACCGCAAAGGCTCGTCCAAGCGCAGCTCTGGTTTTGCGGTGCCGCTGAACTGTAGCTGATTGCCAAAGTACCAAACCATTTTGTACCCCCGCCAATTTGGTGGGGGTTTTCTGTTTCCGCCGTTATTCAACGCGCCATTCAGCGAAACTGATCAGGGGGTTTAGCCCGGCGCGCGCCATCAATTCAGCCGAAGGCGTATTGAAGGTTGCATAGGTCGTGGCCAAAACATCTCCGCCATCAGCAAGCAGACGTGCGCGAACCTCGTTTATCAAGGCTAATCCGATTCCTTTCCGACGGTGCTTGGTATCGACGCTGATGTGGTGCAGCATCGCACGTGTTTCCGCCCGGCGAAAAGGTGTCGCAGCACGCTTCTCAAGCTCAAAAATCGCATATCCCAACAGTATTTGATTCTCCTCATAGCCCAATGCAACCACTGCGTCGTGGCTGAGCCATTCTGAAAGATAGGAAACGACTTCCTTGTCATCTGGCAAAGGCGCGTATCGCTGTGGCTGGTTTTGAACATGCAGGTCATGCACCTGTTGAAGTAATGGCAGCAAACGATGCGCCTGTGACGGGCAAATGGTGGCGATGGACATCAATGGTCCTCCGATTATCCAAACAAAAAGGGCGGGTCTTTTCGGACCCGCCCTTTGGCTGTGAGTATGAGGTTCGCGTTATTCGCGATTACCAAGCAGCTGCAGCAGGAACATGAACATGTTGATGAAGTCCAGATACAGGTTCAGTGCGCCCATGATGGCCGCCTTGCCTAGCCATTCCTGGTCACCCGCATGGGCCATCTGCAGATAGGTCGTTTTGATCTTCTGAGTGTCATACGCGGTCAGGCCCGCAAAGATCAGAACACCCAGGATCGACACAGCGAACATGATCGCAGGCGACTGCAGGAAGATGTTGATGACCATCGCGACGATCAGACCGATCACGCCCATCATCAGGAAAGTACCCATGCCGGACAGGTCTTTCTTAGTGACGTATCCGTAAAGCGACAGGCCCGCGAATGCGATCGAAGTCACTAGGAATACCTGCGCGATCGAGATGCCGGTGAAGGCTACAAAAATCCAGCTCAGCGACAGGCCCATGACGGCAGCAAATGCATAGAAGAACAGCTGCGCACCAGACGCCGAAAGGCGGTTGATGGCGGCACCAAAGCCAAACACCATTGCAAGAGGTGCGAACATTACGATCCAGCCCAGGATATTCGGGCTAAGCGTGACTGGGTCGCGGAAGATCGACAGAAGTTGCGGGCTTGAGCCAACGGCCCAGGCAACAGCAAACGTGATCAGCATACCTACGGACATTGTGCCGTAGACTTTGTTCATATGGGCGCGCAGGCCCTCATCAATCTCGGCAGCGCGCGCCCCGGACGCCGTCCGGATCGTGTCGAATTGTGCCATTTAAGGGTCTCCCTTCAATATTCTTTGCTCAGCCTGCGATTGCAGGCCGGTTTCCCACTAAATATCGGAGAGTACGGCCCTCGTTTCAAGGGTTTTCACTCTAAAACTCAGCAAAACTGTCGGCAAATTTCGCGACTGGTGCAAAAAACCTGACGGCGCAGTCCCTAATGCCGCCAGATTTCTTCTATTGTCCAATTAATACAAGTGTTTGTGCCAGCAGTCAGGCGCATCCCACATAGGACGAGAAGCCTCGGCTTCTGCCTCGGAGCGGGTGATTCCGATATCTTCCAAAGCGCGATCATCAAGCTGAGCCAGTTTTTGCCGTTGTCGCGAAAGGCTCAACATGTTGAGCAGGCGGTCTCCAATCGATTTACCTTTGATGCGACGCAGAGTCGAAATGGCTAGATGGGTCATGGGTATTGCCCTTTCATGTTTGGCTGATGAAACACTGTGCTTCAATCAATTTCCTTGATCTATATGGAGCATTCTGACATATTTTAAAAATGAATGTTTTTGACGTTACCCATAAGGAATCTTGAAGATGCGAAATCTGGACATCACTACGCTTCGTTCATTCGTTGCCGTCGCGGATCACGGCGGTGTTACCCGCGCAGCTGGATTTCTTCATCTCACGCAATCGGCTGTTTCTATGCAGCTCAAGCGGTTAGAAGAGCTACTCGGGCTGGAGCTGCTGGATCGATCCGGTCGAACCATTGCGCTGACCGCGTCTGGCGAGCAACTGCTGGCCTATGCGCGCCGGATGATTGCGTTGAATGATGAGGTGATCGGGCGGCTCACTGATCAGGCCTTTGAAGGAGAGGTCGTGTTGGGGGTGCCGCATGATGTCGTTCATCCGTTCATCCCCCGTGTCCTAAAGCGCTTCAATGCCAGCTTCCCACGCGTGAACGTGAATCTGGTTACCTCGAATACGCGCCACCTGAAGGAAGAATTTGCGCGCGGAGGTTTTGATTTGATCGTGACCACGGAATCGGGAGCGGGCGAGGGGGCTGAAACCTTGTATCATATGCCACTGCGCTGGGTCGGAGCTCTGAACGGGTCCGCCTGGCGACAACAACCTCTGCGGCTGGGGTTTTGCCGCAATTGCATCTTCCGTCCGGTTGCGACCGCGGCGCTGGATGACGCTGGGATCGAATGGGACATGAGCATCGACAGCGACTCAGACCGTACGGTCGAAGCAACAGTCAGTGCTGATCTGGCGGTGGGTGTACTGTTGGAGGGGACACAGCCCAACCATCAGGAACTGATCGACCATGCTGGGGTCCTTCCGGACCTGCCGGTGCAGTTCATCAACCTTTATGGTGCTGAAAGAGTGCGCGAGGAATATGTGGCTGAGCTCGCAAATCTCCTGCGGCAAAACTTTTCACACCCCAGTGCGCGCCCCCTCAAAGTGGCGAGTTGATCTGGATGACGATCTTACCGGTGGATTTGCGATCACGCAGCAATTCCAATCCCTTGGCTGCGTCCTGCAAAGGCAGGATGTGGCTGATATGAGGTTTAATCCGTCCTTCTGAGTGCCAGCGAAACAGAGTGCTGAAACTATTGTGAACGATTTCCGGCTTAAATTTCAGGTAACCACCGATATAGACGCCAATCACACTGAGATTTTTAACCAAAAGATGGTTGGCCGGAATCTGAGGAACTTCACCCCCCGCAAAGCCGATGGGCAATAGGCGACCCTCGGGATTCGTGGCACGGAACGCAGCCTTGAAAACGTCACCTCCGATGGCGTCATAGACCACGTCGGCTCCGCCAAGGGCGCGAACGCGGTTACGCAGATCCTCATCCGCATCGATCAAATGGTCCGCACCGGCCTGCTGCGCCACCACCAATTTGTCCGCGCCGCGCGCTTGCGCGATGACGGTCGCCCCCATCAGTTTCCCGATTTCGATGGCGGTCAGCCCAACGCCGCCAGCAGCTCCGGTCACCAGCAGCGTTTCGCCGGCCTGTAGGCGTGCCCGGTGCTCCAACGCGATATGGCTGGTGCCATAGGCGATCTGAATGGCGGCAGCGTCTTCGAAACTCATTGTGTCTGGGATGACAATAACCCGGTCAGCATCGAAGACACCAGATTCGGCCAGGCCGCCCTGACCAGAGAAAACAGCGACGCGGTCACCTGGTTTTAGATGCGTAACACTATTTCCGACTTCGGCAACGACCCCTGCAATTTCCATACCCAGAGTAAACGGTGTGCCGGGTGTATCCTGATAGGAGCCTTTCTGCATCAAAAGATCGGCAAAGTTCAGCCCGCAGGCCCGAATGGATACGCGCACCTGATTTTCCGCTGGTGTCGGCTCGGGCATTTGGCAAATTTGCGCCATTGCTCCCTTGGTTTTGATACGAAATGCCAGCATCAGTATTCTCCGGTATTTTAGGGCACATAGGCGGAGAGCGCGCGCGTTTTGTCAATTCCAATCAAACACCCTTCTCAAACAGGTGTCTGGTCTGATTTGTTGTCTCCGAACATACACAGATGTGATGATCCCGGTACTCAACCATAATCAACAGTCCATATTCTTGGATTCAACCGTCTTGAAAAAAGAATCGATTGCGGCAATATTATTGTTCTATGGTGCTGTTCGGGGGGCACGATCCTAAGTTAGGAAGTTCTTAAGCAGCGACCCGCTAACTTGGCGGTGACGGCTGCTGTTGCGGTTTCCCGGACAGGTGTTTGTGTAAAGGAGACTACCAATGACCCATCACGTCGATGTCCATGTGGGCAAACGCGTCCGGCATCGCCGCTGGCTGATTGGCATGACTCAGCAGCAGTTGGCGCAGCAAGTTGGTATCAAGTTTCAACAGATTCAAAAATACGAAACGGGTGCCAACCGTGTAAGCGCGTCGCGTTTGTGGGACATTGCCGAGGCATTGGATGTTCCGGTCAGCTTTTTCTTTGAAGGTCTTGAAGAAGCTCAGAAAACAGAGGCTGACAAAAAATCAGTTCCTGCAGATCTGATGGGTGATAAAGAAGCGCTTGATCTCGTTCGCTCGTACTATGCGATACCGGAAAATCAGCGTCGCCGCTTGTTTGAACTGGCGCGCGTGCTGAGCGACGTTGCCTAATACAATCGCTTGACTTCGCGGGGTGCCCGTCGCACGGGTAAGCCATGCAAAACACCCTACGAAGTGATCTAGAGATTGCCGAAGAAATGGCCGACGCGGCGCGGGTGGCCATTCTTCCGTTTTTTCGCCAATCTAACCTGAAGACGGACAACAAGCTCGATGCCGGGTTTGATCCTGTGACTGCAGCTGACCGCGAAGCAGAGAAAGCGATGCGTGCGGTGCTGGCCATTCACCGGCCCAAGGATGGCGTTTTAGGGGAAGAGTTTGGCCATTCCGAAGGAGTGAGCGGACGGGTTTGGGTATTGGACCCAATCGACGGCACGCGCGGATTCATAAGTGGTACGCCCACATGGGGTGTTCTGATCGCCCTAAGCGATGAGACTGGACCTAAGCTTGGCGTAATCGATCAGCCCTATATCGGTGAACGCTTTATCGGAGATAAAGAGCACGCCTTTGTCAAAGGCCCTATGGGGCGCGCGGAACTCGAGACCCGGAATACGCGATCATTGGATCAGGCGATCATCTTCACCACCTTTCCTGAGGTCGGCACCGAGGCCGAGGCCGCTGCCTTCAAGGCGGTTTCTCAGAAAACGAAGCTGACGCGTTATGGGATGGATTGTTACGCCTATGCGCTACTTGCTGCAGGGCAAACCGATCTGGTGGTCGAGGCTGGGTTGAATGCCTACGATATCCAGGCCCCAATCGCGGTGATCGAAGCAGCAGGTGGTATTGTGACAGATTGGCAGGGTAATCCTGCCCATAATGGCGGGCGTGCCCTCGCAGCAGCCAATGCTGAGATTCATGCGGCGGCGCTGGAAATCTTGAAGCAATATTAATCGGGTTGCCGCACCCCCCCATGCGGCTTTAAACTGATCGCGGCTGGTTCTTACGCCCGTTTTCCACCAGCCCAATACTCCACGCATGAGACGGGCAGGATGCGGGAGTGCAAAAATGACAGAAATATTGATCCGGAATGCCGACATTATCGTGACGATGGACGATGATCGGCAAGAGCTTGTGGGCGCTGATCTGTTGGTTCGGGACGGAAAGATTGCCCAGATTGGCCATGGTTTGACCAGCCGGGGTGAAATACATGATGCCGCCGGATGTGTTGTTACCCCTGGTCTGGTGAACACCCATCATCATCTCTACCAAACCCTTACACGCGCGGTGCCCGGTGGGCAGGATGCGTTGCTATTTGGATGGTTGCGAACACTTTATCCCATCTGGTCCCGCTTTGGACCTGAAGAGATGTTTATCTCTGCTCAGATTGGTCTGGCAGAGTTGGCGCTGTCTGGCTGCACGCTCAGTTCTGATCACCTCTACCTCTATCCCAATGGTACGCGACTTGAAGATACGATCCATGCCGCGTCGGAATTGGGTCTGCGTTTTCAACCGACGCGCGGGGCAATGAGTATCGGCGAAAGTGATGGTGGGCTGCCGCCTGATGCTCTGGTCGAAACCGAGCAGGCCATTCTGGAGGACATGATCCGCGTGGTTGATGCCTATCACGATCCATCTGAGGGTTCGATGTGCCGCGTTGGCCTTGCGCCGTGTTCTCCGTTCTCGGTTAGTCGCGACCTGATGCGCGATGCCGCGCTTCTGGCGCGCGATAAAGGCGTAATGCTTCATACTCATCTGGCAGAAAACGATGAAGATATCGCCTATTCTGAAGATCAGTTCGGTTGCCGGCCCGGCCAATACGCAGAGGAGTTGGGCTGGACCGGATCGGATGTCTGGCACGCCCATTGCGTCAAGCTGGATGGCTCCGAGATCGACCTATTTGCGCGTAGCCGAACTGGTGTTGCGCACTGCCCATGCTCCAATTGCCGCCTTGGCTCAGGTATCGCGCCAGTCCGCAAGATGCGCGACCAAGGCGTGCATGTCGGGCTGGGTGTGGACGGTTCAGCCAGCAATGACAGCGGCAATCTGATCGCCGAGGCGCGTCAGTCCATGCTTCTGCAACGGGTTGCAAATGGCGCTGACGCCATGTCAGCCCGCGAAGCGCTCGAGATTGCCACCCGTGGCGGGGCGGATGTGTTGAATCGGCCCGATTGCGGCAGGCTTATGCCCGGCAAACGCGCTGACATAGCCATTTGGGACGTACGCGGCATCGAAAGTGCGGGCAGTTGGGACCCCGCTGCGCTCCTTCTGGCCGGACCAACGCGTGTCAAACATCTGTTTGTCGAGGGACGCCAGGTTGTGCGCGACGGCCAGATCGTCACGATTGACCTGCCAAAGGCCATAGAAACTCAGAATCGTCTGGCAAGCGCGTTGGTAGAATAGCGGATGCGCTCTTCATCTGGCTGAAAATATCCCCGCCGGAGGCATGCGCCACAGGCCCATTCCTATCAAGCAGAAACAGCTCGCCCGGCGATCCAGACCTCGGCAACAGCCCGATCATCCCCCATCATGATGGTCGGGAACACCGCTTCCCAAAGATCATCAGCATGTGCTTCGCGTTGGGCGATGGCCGGAGTCGAGGCAAGGTCCAATACCACCAGATCCGCCTCCATACCCACCGCAATATTGCCGATACGATCATCCATCCGCAAAGTTTGAGCTGATCCCACCGTTCCAAGCCAAAGCAATTGCGACGGGTGTAGCGGACGACCCCGCAGTTGACCAATTTCGTACGCTGCGGCCATTGTGCGCAGCATCGAAAAGCTGGAACCACCGCCTGTATCGGTGGCAAGACCAACCCGGTGCCTCTCGCGGATCAGGCCGTTCATGTCGAACAGACCAGAACCGATAAACGTATTGGACGTGGGGCAGTGGATCAGCGCTGCATCTACCTCGCGCAAGCGGTCACGTTCGCGATCCTCCAGATGGATCACGTGACCGTAGAGACCGTTTCCACCCAACAATCCAAACTGTTCATACGTATCCAAATAGTCGCGCGCCTCAGGGAACAGAGAGCGCACCCACTCAATTTCGTCGGTTTGTTCGCTGAGATGTGTTTGCATCAGGCATTCGGGATGCTCCGCCCACAGCGCGCCCATCGCCTCTAACTGATCTGGTGTCGATGTCGGCGAAAAACGCGGTGTAATGGCGTAGGATATGCGATCAACCCCGTGCCACTTTTCAAGCAGTGACTTGGACTGGTCATACCCGGTCTGTGCGGTGTCACGCAGCCCCTCGGGTGCATTTCGATCCATGCAGGTTTTGCCGGCGACAACCCGTTGACTTCGCGCCTTGGCTGCCGAGAAAAACGCATCAACACTCTCGGGATGAATAGTGCAAAAGCTGCACATTGTCGTCGTACCGTGTGCTGCCGTTAAATCGAGGTATCTATTTGCAATTTCAGCGGCATAGTCAGGATCGCTGAACTTCATCTCTTCCGGGAACGTGTAGCTGTTGAGCCAGTCGATCAGCCGCTTGCCCCAACTCGCAATCATCGCGGTTTGCGGATAGTGAACGTGCGGATCCACAAAGCCCGCCAAAATAAGCTTGTCGCCATAATCCTTAACTTTGGCCTCGGGGTGCGCGACAGAAAGATCGGACGCGGATCCCAATGCTGCGATGCGACCATCTTCTATCAATACGGCTTCGTGTAGTTCGGTCGTGTCTGTGGGTTCGCCTTCGAACGGTGATCCGTTGAAGCTGAGCACGCGTCCCTTCAAAAGCGTCTTTTGCGCCATCTGCTGTGTTCTCCGCCTGTTTGGGGCCGCTATCCAGCATAGGGATGCAAAAGATGTGGGTAAATTGGACCATTGTCATTGTTTTCCGGTAGCTGCTTCTTCTATCTAGGGTCAATCGGCAGGAAAAAAGGGGCAGCGCATGACGACAGGCAGTGACGAAGCCAGACCCGATCAGCCCCAGGACGAGGACGCCTATGCGCTCGACCCGCGAACCGTCGAAGCCATCCTCTATGCGGTGGAGGTCGAGGATCGCGCCAAGCTGATCGAGCTTATGGAGCCGCTACATGCGGCTGATATTGCCGACCTTCTGGAACAGATCAGCCCCTTTGACCGGGCGGGCCTGATCCGGTTGTACGATAAGGAATTTGACGGGGATATTCTTTCAGAACTGGATGAATCTGTCCGGGAAGAAGTGATCGATGTTCTGAAACCAGATGTCTTGGCCGAAGCTGTTCGGGATATGGAAAGCGACGATGTCGTTGATCTGCTCGAGGATCTCGAAGAGCCGCAACAAGAGACGATCCTTGATGCGCTTGAAGACTCTGAACGAGTCGCCGCTGAGCAGGCGTTGTCCTACCCTGAAAATTCCGCCGGTCGTCTTATGCAGCGTGAAGTCGTCATGGCGCCCGAGCACTGGACGGTGGGGCAGGCCATTGATTTCATGCGGGCCAATGATGATCTGCCAGAACAGTTCTATCATGTCGTCCTTGTTGACCCGCGGCTGAAGCCCGTTGCGCAGGTTACACTGGGAAAGCTGATGGCGACCCGGCGAGAGGTGCCCTTGCATGACCTCGCCGAGGAAGAATTCCACACCATCCCTGTCGATCAGGACGAAGAGGATGTGGCCTATGCGTTCAACCAATACCATCTGATCTCGGCCCCAGTTGTGGATACGGATGGGCGGTTGGTTGGCGTCATTACCATTGATGACGCGATGGTGGTGTTGGATGAAGAATATGAAGAAGACATGATGCGTCTTGCGGGTGTCTCGGACGAAAGTTCTTTGTCCGATAGCGTAGCGGCAACCAGTAAACGGCGCTTGCCATGGCTCGGTGTCAATCTGATCACCGCGATTTGTGGTTCGCTGGTCATTTCGCAGTTTGAGGCCGCAATCGATCAGCTTGTTGCACTCGCAATCCTGATGCCGATTGTTGCCTCAATGGGAGGCAACGCTGGAACTCAATCACTGACAGTGGCTGTACGCGCGCTGGCGACACGTGACCTGACGAGTTCGAATGTGTGGCGCGTGATCCGCCGCGAATTACTGGTTGGGATGCTCAACGGATTATGCTTTGCCATCGTGTTGGGAACCGTTGGGATGATGTGGTTTGATTCTCCGTTGCTGGGTGTCGTGATTGGATCGGCGCTGGTCGTGAACATGATCATCGCGGGCTTTGCAGGTACGGTAGTACCGGTGGTGCTGGATCGTCTGGGGATCGACCCTGCGCTGGCATCGGGAACCTTTGTGACAACGACGACGGACGTGATGGGGTTCTTCATATTTCTGGGGCTTGCCAGCATGGTGCTACTGTGACCGACACAACCGATCTGACTGAAATCAAAGCCGCTGCCCGAAGGGCGGCCTTTGCGCGCCGAAAGGCGGCGTTTGACACGCGCCTACCGGGTGCTGCAGGACGTTTGTCCGAGGTTTTGGCCGGGCACCGAGGTGTTCCCATCTCAGGATACATGCCCATCCGAACCGAGATCGACCCGTTGCCGGCAATGGCCGAAGCAGCCGCTTACGGGGCCGTCGGCGTACCCGTCATTCAGGCCGCCGGAAAGCCGCTGCGATTTTCGCGTTGGACTCCGGAAGGCGCGCTGAAAGACGGACCATTTGGTGCGAAGGTACCCGAGATCGACGATTATTTTGATCCTGAAATCCTGATTGTGCCGCTGGTTGCGTTTGATGCTCAGGGTGGTCGTCTGGGATATGGTGGTGGATTCTATGATCGCACGCTAGAGGGGTTGCGCGGTAAGCGCCCGACATTGGCGATCGGGTTTGCCTTCGATGCACAAGAGGCAGAAGAGCTGCCGCTTGAGCCGACGGACCAACCTCTGGATATGGTTATCACAGAAAGCCGCGTGTTGACGTTTTCGGCCTAGCCCGTGTGCTCAGCACGGAAATAGTCCCAGGCATCCTGTTTGGTTCCGTCTGGCAGGGTGCAGATCCCGGTTTGGCCGCCGTCGCCATCCTGAATATTGTACGTGCCGCCCCGTTCGATGCAGAAAGTCGCCGCTGGGTTTGCCAGTTCGGTTGATTGCTCGGCTGGCTGATCGCACGCGGCGAGGGGGGCGAGCAGGGTAACAATAATAAGATAGCGGGTCATAAGTTTCTCCTAACCAATATTATTTGCGGTTTATGGTGACAGTTTAATCACTTGTGCTTGTGTTCCACCACACTTAGGACGGGTGACATGAGGTTATTATTTCTTGGCGACGTCATGGGGCGCTCGGGTCGCGCCGCCGTTCAACAGCACCTGCCGCGTTTGCGTGAGGAGTGGCGGTTGGATTTCGTCGTGGTTAACGGCGAGAATGCATCCAATGGCATGGGGCTCAGTGGTGATCACGCCAAGCTGCTTTTGGACGCCGGTGCCGATTGCATCACTTTGGGCGACCATGCGTTCGATCAGAAAGACATGTTGCAGTTCATCGAGAAAGAGCCGCGCATTGTGCGCCCGGTGAACTATGCCAAAGGGGCGCCGGGGCGAGGTCATCGGCTGTTCACGGCGCCGGGTGGACGGAAGGTGCTGGTGGTGCAGGTACTGGGGCAAGTATTTATGAAGCGCCCCTTCGATGATCCGTTCTCAGCTATCGAACCGATCCTGAAATCGCACCCACGCGGTGGGCAGGCGCAGGCGATTATCGTCGATATGCATTGCGAGGCGACGTCTGAAAAGATGGCGATGGGCCACTATTGCGACAAGCGCGCCAGCCTTGTGGTGGGCACGCACACCCATGTGCCGACGGCGGATGCGCAGATTTTGACTGGCGGGACAGGATACCTGACCGATGCCGGAATGTGCGGGGACTATGACTCGGTCATTGGTATGGACAAACAAGAACCTATGCGTCGTTTCATCACCGGGATGCCCAAAGCCCGCTTCACACCCGCCAATGGCGAGGCAACGCTGAGCGGTGTATATGTCGAAACCGATGATCGCGACGGAAGCGCAAAATCTGTGCAGATGGTGCGCGTTGGTGGGCGTTTGCAGCAGGCAGGCCCCTAAGTCACATGTCAGGCTTGCCCTGCCGCACGCAATACGTGAAACTACCTATTAGGCGCGTATGCCAGATCAGGGTTCGGACAGAATACCAAGAATGCAATTCCTTCAACTGACAGAGATGGGCAGCGCAATTCTGGCGCTGATGATTGTTGCAGGGATGTTCATCATGTTCCTGCGCGAGGTCTATCCGACCGAAGTTGTCGCCATTGGTGGGGTCGCCCTGATGCTTGCGACGGGTATTCTGCCCTATCAAAGCGCGCTTGCGGTACTGTCTAACCCTGCGCCATGGACCATCGGTGCCATGTTCATCATCATGGGGGCTTTGGTGCGAACAGGGGCGCTTGATGCGTTCACATCTGTGGCGCAAAAGCAGGCGCAGGTTAATCCGCGTATAGCCATCGGTTTGTTGATGGGATTTGTCGTCATCGCGTCTGCAGTGGTGTCGAACACACCTGTTGTCGTCGTGATGATCCCGGTCTTTATTCAGATCGCTCGCACACTGAACGTTCCGGCGTCCAAACTGTTGATTCCGCTTAGCTATGCGGCAATTCTTGGGGGAACGTTGACCCTGATCGGCACCTCAACCAACCTTCTGGTTGATGGCGTCGCGCGTGCGCAGGGCATGACGGCCTTTACAATATTTGAGGTCACCCCACTGGGCATAGCTCTGGTTATCTACGGCATGGTTTATCTGCGCTTCATAGCGCCGCGTTTGTTGCCAGAGCGCGACAGCATGGCCGAAATGCTGAGTGACCGATCCAAGATGAAGTTCTTTACTGAGGCGGTCATCCCACCCGACAGCAACTTGATCGACCGCGAAGTAACGGGGGTTCAACTGTTCAAACGCCAAGGTGTGCGGCTGATCGACGTGGTTCGGGGTGATGAGTCGTTACGTCGGAACCTAAAAGGTGTCACGCTGAAAGTGGGTGACAGAGTGGTTCTCCGCACCGAGATGACTGAGTTGTTGAGCCTGCAAAGCAATAAGGAATTAAAGAGGGTTGATCAGGTCTCGGCAGTTGAAACCAAGACGGTCGAAGTTTTGATTACACCGGGTTGCCGTATGGTTGGGCGAACATTGGGTGCGATGCGTTTGCGTCGTCGGTACGGTGTCTACGTTTTGGCTGTGCATCGCCGAAACCAGAATATCGGGCGCCAGTTGGATGCTCTGACTGTACGCGTGGGGGATACACTGCTGCTTGAAGGCTCACCCGGTGATATTCAAAGGCTGGCAGCAGATATGGACATGGTTGATGTGACACAGCCCTCGGCACGTGCCTTCCGTCGCAGTCACGCACCCATTGCCATTGGATCATTGGTGGGAATCGTTGCGTTGGCTGCGCTGGGCGTCGCTCCAATTCTGCTTTTGTCTATACTGGCTGTTGCGGTGGTCCTGCTGACCCGCTGTATCGATGCGGATGAGGCGTTTTCCTTTGTCGAAGGCAGATTGCTGGCGCTGATTTTCTCAATGCTCGCAATCGGCGCGGCGCTCGACAAATCTGGCGCTGTGACGCTGATTGTCGAGGCGATCGCACCTGCGCTGAGCATGTTGCCGCCCTTCCTTATCATTTGGGCTGTGTATTTGCTGACCTCGGTATTAACCGAATTGGTTTCGAACAATGCAGTTGCAGTGGTGGTAACACCAATTGCCATCTCGTTGGCGCAGGCAGTTGGCATCGATCCGCGCCCATTGGTCGTTGCGGTGATGGTGGCGGCGTCGGCTTCGTTTGCGACGCCCATCGGTTATCAGACCAACATGATGGTGTACGGGCCGGGCGGGTACAGGTTCACCGATTTTCTAAAGGTTGGTGTGCCGTTAAACCTGACGGTTGGTTTGTTGGCCTCACTCTTGATCCCGTTCATCTGGCCACTCTGAGACTGGCACAGTTTCGCCGACTTGAATGTGTTGCCCTTGTAAATGGTGATCTAGCCACAATCTTTTTCTAAAAGACGAATGAGAGAGGATAGGATCATGCCTTTTCCAAAACTCGGACAGGCCATTGTGGCCGGAGCAGTTGTATTGGCTTTGCTGGGCAGCCAAAGCCACGCCGGATCGGTGACAGGCACAGCGACATATCGTGAACGGATCGCTCTGCCACCGGATGCAACACTGTATGTCGAATTACAGGATATCTCGCGGGCGGACGCAGCTGCTGTGACACTGGCAGCGCAGCGCTACGCTCTGAACGGCGTGCCATCAGAATTTGAGTTGTCGTTTGATGATGCGCTGATCCGCGAAGGAATGACCTATGCGGTCCGGGGTGCAATCTATCGTGGAGAGGAGCTGCTGTTTACGACCGATACGATTCACCCGGTGTTGACCAACGGAGAAGGCAATTCCGCAGACCTGATACTGGTGCAGGCGCACGATCAGAGCGCCGCGACACTGGAAGGGACTGAATGGGTGGCCATCGGAATAGATGGAGAGGTGTTGGACGCAAAGCGCCCGCCACAGCTTTCATTTGCTCAGGGCGGAGCGTTCGGCGGGACCGGCGGTTGTAATCGGTTTACCGGACAAGCCGAAATCATCGGCAACAGCATAGAATTTCCTGAGAATATGGCTGCCACTTTGATGGCGTGCCCACCAGAAATGGAAGAGATTGAAGATCAATTTCTTGCCGCTTTGCAAAGTGTAACCACTTATGCGGTTGCCGGTGACAGTTTGGTTATGCTCGACGTCGCAGGCGAACCTGTTCTGAAGTTTGTGCGCAACCAGTAATCAGGCCACGGCGCGGGACCGTCCCGCATTGCGGCCCGAGAAGATGCAACCGCCCAGAAACGTGCCCTCCAGCGCGTTGTATCCGTGGTAACCGCCACCGCCAAAGCCCGCGACCTCTCCGGCTGCAAACAGGCCGGGGACGACTTGGCCGTCTGCGCCAATCATCTGACTGTCGAGATTGGTCTGCAACCCACCAAGCGTTTTGCGGGTCAGAACATGCAATTTAACTGCAATCAAAGGGCCATTTGACGGATCGAGGAATTTGTGTGGCTTGGCGGTGCGGATCAACCTATCGCCCCGGTAATTGCGCGCGGCATGGATCGCCATCATCTGAGCGTCTTTCGAGAATGGGTTGTCGATCTGAGAATCCCTCGCCTCGATTTGCGTGCGCAAATACGCTTCGTCAATCAGTCCGCCGCCCAATTGGTTCATGCCACTGACCAATTCCGTCAGCGTGTTGGCAACAACGAAATCCTCACCCTTTTCCTTGAAAGCCTCGACCGGGCCAGTTGCCTTTGAGCCGGATAAAATGCGCTGTTGAATAACCTCTTTCCAGCTACCCGAAGTAAAGTCCGGGTTCTGCTCGGACCCGGAGAGGGCAAATTCCTTCTTGATCACTTTCTGGGTCAGAACGAACCAACTGTACTCATAACCCGTCTTCAAGATTTCGCGCAGCGTGCCCAGCGTATCGAAGCCCGGCAGACAAGGGGGTTGCAGACGATTGCCGCACGCGTCAAACCACATCGAGCTTGGACCGGGCAGGATGCGAATACCGTGCGCGGGCCAGATCGGATCCCAATTGCGTACGCCTTCCGTATAGTGCCACATTCGATCACCGTTGATCACATGGCCGCCTGCTTTCTCGCTGATCGGGATCATCCGGCCATCGACATGAAAGGGCACACCAGCGATCATGTCTTTGGGTGGCTCACCCAATCGGTTTGTGGGCCAGTTTTTCCGCACCATTTCGAAGTTCCCACCGATCCCGCCGGAGGTGACGATGACCGAAGGCGCGTAGACTTCGAACTCGCCCACTTCGTCCCGATTGCTCTTGCCACCCCTCTGGACGCTATCATCGGCTAGGACCTCTCCGGATACGCCCTTGGCTGTGCCATTTTGCATAATGATATGGCTGACTTGGTGGCGGAACTTCAATTGGATTAGACCGGCACTGACATGATCCTGCACACGTCTGATAAAATGTTCCAACACTCCCGGGCCCGTGCCCCACGTGATATGAAAGCGCGGGACCGAGTTGCCATGACCATTGGCGTATGACCCTCCGCGTTCGGCCCATCCCACGACCGGAAACCAGCGCAACCCCATGTCATACAACCACGGACGCATTTCACCTGCCGCAAACTCGACATAGGCATCCGCCCACTTGCGGGGCCAATTGTCCTCATCACGGTCGAACTGAGCGCTGCCCATCCAGTCGCGCAGTGCCAGATCGTAGCTGTCGCGAATACCCATGCGACGCTGTTCAGGGGTATCGACCATGAACAGACCGCCAAGGCTCCAAAACGCCTGCCCGCCAAGGAAGTGTTCCGGCTCCTGATCCACAATGATCACACGCTTACCGCGATCCCCCAGCTCTGCTGCGGCAGCCAGACCGGCAAGTCCGCCGCCGACGACAATCGCGTCTGCTGTATTATCAGCCATCTGATCTCCTTTCAGCGGTTGCGGAACCAAAGGATAAAGGGGGTCACGACCACATACATCGTAATACCATAAACTGCGGCCGGAACGGCAAGCGGACTGAAGCCCGTTGTGGTGCCTGTGATCAGTGCCGCCAACGTAATTCCCATCGCCGAATTCTGTATGCCTGTTTCGACCGAAATGGTTTTCGCCTCTTCCCATGTCAGCTTGGCGATCCGTGCCAGTCCAAGCCCAATTAGTAGCAGTGCGATATTCAGCGCGATCAACGCGGCCCCGATCGAGCTGAGGTTCTCAATGAAGAACTGCCAGTTTCCGGCCAGCGCTGCCAGAACGATCAGCACAAACAGGATCGAGGCAAGCGTGGACAAAGGGTTATCGATCCGAACCGCGAACTCTTTGGCAAAGTGGCGAATACTAACGCCTATCGCGACAGGCAACGTTGTGATCAGGAACAATGCGGTAGCAAGGGCGCCAATCGATACTTCCGGGGCTGTCTCACCCATGAAGTAATCGATGGACCACGCGGCCAGAATTGGAACTGTCACAATCGACAACAGGCTGATCACAGCCGTCAGGCTGACTGATAGCGCAACGTCGCCTTTGGCAAACTTTGCAAGGATGTTGCTGGTAACGCCGCCGGGGCAAAAGCTTAGAAGCATCACGCCAATGGCAATCTCAGCGGGTAGACCGAACATCGTGACGGTTGTGAAAGCAGCCAGTGGTATCAACACAACCTGACTGATCGCACCGATGGCGAATGGGTATCCGCGGGTAAGAACTCGGCGAAAATCAGCGGCCTCAAGCCCGATCCCGAGCGACAGCATGATAATGGCCAGCGAAAGCGGCAGGCCAACATTTATGAGCAGGTCCAAGAACAACTCCTCCCAAAGTCATTCGGGCCAGCCTATGCGAGGGGGTGTTAATCAGGCAATAACGCCGTTGGGTCACCCGTAGCGTTCGGCGAACCGTCGCAGGATTTCCCCGGGTTGTGTAACGTCCGCCGCGTGGCAGATATCGATCAGGCGTTGTGCATCTTCCGGCGGGAAATACCCGTGATCTTTGTAGATGTTAATCCGCTGTTCAAAGTCCTTGGCATCCGCTTCGGGGTGAAACTGAGTGGCATAGACATTTTGTCCCCAGCGGATCATCTGGATCGGGCAGGGGGCCGAGGCGACCAGATGCACGCAGCCTTCTGGCAGGGATTGCACGGCCTCTTTATGACCGACAAAGGCTTCAAACTGCGGAACTAGGCCAGCGGTCAGAGGATCCTGCGCGCCATCTTCGGTCAGTTCGCAATCCGATGGTCCAACCGGTTCGCCAAATTGCCGTTTGCTGACATCACCTCCCAGATGCGCCGCGAGAATTCCCAGGCCATAGCAGCAGCCCATGAACGGGTGGTCCTGTGCTGTGATCTGCGGCATCAGCCCCATGATCGCGCCCTCGATCTTGGCATCCAAAGTAGATTTTCCGGCCGGATCGTCGCTGACGCAACCCGGGCCTCCACCGACGATCACACCGGCGTAGTCGGTAACGTCCAGCCCTGCGGGCAGGTCTTCGCAATCCAGCCGGATGCGGTGGGTTTGCGAAGGTTCAAGGCCGGTTTTGTCCAGAATTGAGGCGTACTCAGCATCCGAAGCATCGGTTTCCGGGCGGAGTTGCAGGATCAGAAAGCGTTTCATGCGCTGCCTTTACCCGTCAAAGCGGCCAGAACACAAGGATCGAGGGGATTGATACGGCGATGATCAATATCTCTAGCGGTAGGCCCATGCGCCAATAATCCCCGAAATGATAGCCTCCGGGACCCAGCACCAGCGTGTTGTTCTTATGACCAATCGGTGTGAGGAATGCTGCCGAGGCTGCCACGGCCACTGTCATCAGGAATGGATCGGGCGATACCTCAAGCGTACGCGCCATCTGTATCCCGACGGGGGCTGCAACAATTGCGGTGGCCGTGTTGTTGAGTACGTCCGACAGGGTCATGGTGACCACCATCAGCACAGTCAGGATCGCCCATGCAGGCAGACCGTTTGTCAACTGGATCAGTGCGTTCGCTATCAGTTCAGTGCCGCCGGATGTTTCCAAGGCGCTTCCCAGCGGGATCATCGAACCCAGCAATACCACCACCGGCCACTCAATGTGATTGTAGATATCCGCAATCGGCATGATCTTGGTAAGCACATAGGCCACAACGACCAGACCCAAAGCGATGGGAAGATAGATCAGCCCGATGCTAGCGGCCAGTACGGCTGTTGCGAACAGGCCGATGGCGAGCCACGCTTTGTCGTTGGCAGTGACGTTCAAGCCGCGTGCTGCCAAGGGCAAACAGCCGAGCCACTCGGTCACGTCCGCGCCCCGGTCACGCGGGCAGAGCAGAAGCAGGATGTCACCCGCCTCAACCTCGGTCTTCCGGACTTGTTCCGTGATGCGACGGCCCTGACGAGAAATCCCCATCAGCACCGTGCTCTGTCGCCAGGCCAACCCCAGCGCCTGCGCGGTGCGTCCAGTGATGCGGGCGCTTTCGGGGGCAACGACCTCGATCACCTCAAGCCCGTCGCCCTCGGCAGTCAACACCTCTTGCCGCCTTGTGTCTGAAAAATCGAGATGAAGCGCAGCGCGGAATTCGTCCAACGCTTCGGGTCGAGCTTCAAGGACAAGCGCGTCACCTTCCCGAAGAGTGGTGTGGGTGGACCTGCCATAGCGCCGCTTGCCATCCCGGATCAGGCCGATGATGGCGACGTCGGATTTCTCTGCCGCCTCATAAAGTTCACTAACGCGTTTGCCGATATGGGGTGACTCGGGCGGGACAGTCAGTTCGGCGATGTACTCTGCCAGAACTTCCGATGCTTCTTCCTGGACGCCACGATTGGGGATCAGTCGCCAACCGACCAAGGCCACAAAGGCCAGACCGGCGATGGCTGCGATCCCGCCAACCGGGGCAAAGTCGAACATCCGGAATGGCTCGCCCAGAGTTTCAGCGCGGATTGAGGCGATAATGATATTGGGCGGTGTGCCGATGAGCGTGGCCATGCCTCCAAGAATGGTGGCAAAGCTTAGCGGCATCAGGCTAAGACCCACCGAACGCCCCGCCTTGCGAGCTGTTTGGATGTCGACTGGCATTAGCAACGCCAGCGCGGCAACGTTGTTCATAAAAGCGGACAGAACAGCGCCGATCCCACCCATCAACGCGATATGCGCGCCCAGACTGCGCGAGGCATCAACCAGTGTCCGCGTAATCAGGAACACAGCGCCCGACCGAACCAGACCCGCAGAGACCACGAGCACAAGCGCCACAATAATTGTTGCTGGATGGCCAAACCCTGCGAAGGCGTTCTCGACCGGGACAACGCCCAGCGTCACTGCAATCATAAGGGCAGTGAACGCGACGAGGTCATATCGAAACCGCCCCCAAAGCAGCATTCCAAATACGGCAATGAAAAGGGAAAAAAGAATAATCTGATCTGTCGTCATATCGCCACCATAGCCAAGGGCGAAGGCAGGGCAAGCCGCTCTCTTGATCCTGCCCCCCGCAAACGTCTATATGAGCGCCGAACACGCAATCACGAATGACGAGGACGCACCATGGCAGGCCATTCCAAATGGGCCAATATCCAGCACCGCAAGGGACGTCAGGACGCCGCGCGGTCCAAACTGTTTTCCAAACTTTCGAAAGAGATCACCGTCGCCGCCAAGATGGGCGACCCCGATCCCGACAAGAACCCGCGTCTGCGTCTGGCGGTAAAAGAGGCCAAGTCGAACTCGGTTCCCAAGGACGTGATCGACCGGGCCATCAAGAAATCCGTTGCGGGCGAAGGGGATGAATACGAAGAAATCCGGTACGAGGGCTATGGCCCAAACGGTGTGGCCGTGATCGTCGAGACGATGACGGACAATCGCAACCGCACCGCATCGACCGTGCGTTCCACGTTTTCGAAGAATGGCGGCAATCTAGGTGAAACCGGCTCGGTTGGGTTCATGTTCGACCGCAAGGGTGAAGTTGTCTATCAGGCGGATGCTGGCGATGCGGATACGATCTTTGAAGCCGCGATCGAGGCCGGGGCTGAGGATGTCGAAAGCTCGGAAGACGGTCACATAATCTGGTGCGCTGATACGGATCTGAACGATGTATCGAATGCGCTGGAGACCGCGCTGGGTGAATCCGAATCCACCAAGCTGGTCTGGAAACCCACGACCACGACCGAATTGGGTCTGGAAGATATGCAGAAGCTGATGAAATTGGTGGATGCATTGGAAGACGATGATGACGTCCAGCGGGTTACGACCAATTTTGAGGCGACAGACGAGGTCATGGCCCAGCTCTGATGCGTCGGGCAATCGTTGGTTAATTAGAACCCGGCCTTTGGCCGGGTTTTTCTGTTGCAGGGCTACGCCTAACAGAAACTTTGGTCCCTGAGGTCCTTGCATTTATGATCAGATCAATGAGGCTGAAAAATCTGAATAAGCAACCATAGGCGCATTACGCAGACCAAGAAATGGCGACGAACACGACCGATCCTGCCCGAAGAAATGTGCCGGTCATAGCTGGCCAGAGCATCCTGTCACAGGTTGCGTGGACTCTGGGCAGCCCCTCTGTTGTTTTGCCCTTTCTTGCGATCTCGTTAGAGCTGCCGATGTTCCTTGCGGCGGCATTGGTTTCTATTCGCATGTCGGGCAGTATGATCTCTGACCTCGTTCTGGCGCGTCCTATCGCGGCGCAGGTTCGCAAGAAACGCGGTATCGCTCTGACCGAAATAGGATTGGGCGGCTGCCTTTTGATGGCCTTGGCCATCGCGGCAACCGGCAGCGTTACACTGACCGCTATCGCCTTTGTTGCGGCGTTTTTCCTGATCGGACTGATTGAAGAGAGCCAATCCTTGATGTTGTCCGATCTGTTCGGTGATCATCTGAAATCGAAATCTCGCATGATTATCCGATATCTCCAATTGGGTGCCGGTGGTCTTTGCGCGATCGGATTGGTGTTATTGATCCACGAGATCACAAAAGAATATCCGCCATTTTCGCGACATTCTGCTGTAATCGCAGCATCGGTTTCGTTCTTCCTGTTTTCTGCGCTGTGCATTCTCGGAATGGCAGAGAGTGCCCCCGAAAAACCTGAAGATGGAAACATCAAGATTTCCGGCCGTCAATCGCTGCGGAGTATTATTTCCGGCATCGTTGAAATGTTCGAATACCCTTGGTTCCGTCGTTATATGGCGATGCGGCTTCCTTTGGTTGTTGTATCGCTGTCGGTCCCGTTCTTTGCGCTTATCGCTGCAGAGGCACACCATACTTCTACAAAGGGGCTGACGGCCATGATCATTTCGTCCGCATCCGGGTATCTGGTTTCGGCGCCGTTGTGGCAGTTGGTGAACATGAAGTCTCACCGCGCGGTGATGGTCTCGGGCAACCTGATGGTCGCAGCAACCGGGGTCGTTATGCTGGCCTTCCACTATGCCCACATTGACCACGAGGTTCATCTGCACGCGATTGCATTGTTTGTCGTCTCGGTCGCAACAACCGGAATATCAAGCGCACGGAAGCTCTATTTTCTGGACATTGCCCCCAAAGAACAACGTATTCAGGGCGCTGCAGCCATCAAGTCTATGTGTCGGTTGACGGCCGTTGCATTATCGGCTGCGTTGGCCGCAGTTGCCCATATGCACGAGGTTGCATCAGCTATTGTGTTCATCGTGCTTGTTAGTATTTGGGCAGCGTTCTCCTGTTACCGTATTGCGCAGCCGCAACAGAAGGCGGATACGCAGGCATAAGGTCAGCCTGTTATGATGAGCGCTTGGGCTGCAACACGACGAACTGCCTTGGTCAACGGTGCAAGGGCAGGGGCAAGCACCCGCCCGATCTGCCAGGTCAGTTCCACATCCAATGGCGTGTCGGGAATAACCTCGCGGAGTTGACCTTTTACAATTGCAGGGCGTGCAAGGCTTTCAGGGTTCATCCCCCAGCCCAAGCCTGCAATCGCTGCCTCAACAAAGCCGTTTGTAGAAGGCATAAATTGCGTCGGTGGCGCATGCCGACGTCCTATCTGTTTAGTGATCCAGGTTTTCTGCAAATTGTCTTTGCTATTGAAAGTCAGACAAGGTGCCAGCGACAACGAGTATGCCGATACGCCATCGCTGAACCAGCGGTCCATGAACGCGGGGCTGGCGGTTGGCAGATAGCGCAACGCGCCCAGCGCAAATGAATCGCATCCTGTGACGGCTTGTCCACCAACAGTAATCGCTGCACTGACCTCGCCGCGCCTCAGCCATTCGGCCGAGTGATCCTGATCGTCAATCACCAGATCGAACAATAAATCGCCAGCCTGCGCCATCACGTCGATAAACCATGTCGCCAGAATGTCGGCAGGAAGTGCAATCCGCACGCGGGTAGGGCCTTCGCGCTCATCCAAGGTCAGCTCTCGTGCGAGTTTTGCTTCAAGCAGGCCAATATCTTCGGCATGACGCGCAATCCGCAAGCCAGCAGGTGTTCCGGTGCAAGGGGAACCGCGATGTATCAGAGCGGCTCCAACACGATCTTCCAAAGCCTTGATGCGTTGAGAGATTGCGGAGGGGGTCACAGACAATTCAGCTGCTGCCGCATCAAAGCTTCCATGGCGCAATATTGCAGACAGCGCTGAAAGATGATGCGGGTCCAGGAGCATTAGATTTTCTTAATTTAGGTTACAAACATTAATTTGATAGGGCCTCGGGATGGCTATAGTCAACGGCCAACAACAGGAGGTCGCATGTTCCCATCAATGATCGCAGGATTTGCACTTAGCTTCAGCCTTATCTTGGCGATTGGCGCTCAGAACGCTTTTGTTCTGCGTCAAGGGCTACGACGCGAGCATGTCTTTCCTCTCTGCCTGACCTGCGCGGTTTCGGATGCAATTCTGATTGCGGCTGGGGTAGCAGGATTTGGCACGCTGGCGCAGGCCGCGCCATGGTTTGAAACGGTAATGCGCTATGGAGGCGCGATCTTTCTGACATGGTATGCTTTGCGCAGTTTCCAGTCCGCCTGGCGGGGTGGCGCAATGTTGGACACCGATGCAGGGCAGCGTACCAGTTTGCGCGCGGCTATGCTGACCGTATTGGCCTTCACATGGCTTAACCCTCATGTGTATCTGGATACGGTGGTATTGATCGGATCGATTTCTGCCCAATACGATGACCGAATGGGGTTTGCTATTGGTGCAGTATCCTCTAGCTTCGTATTCTTCTTCTCACTGGGATATGGTGCGCGCATTCTCTCACCGATCTTTGCGCGCCCGCGTGCATGGCAAATACTCGACGTACTGATCGGCATCGTGATGCTGGGTATTGCGATGAAACTTGTTATCATGTGAAGGGTTGTTCCCGAATAGAAAACGGTGTTCAACCGTCGGTATGACTTCACCAAACGATCAGCAGCGCCCGCTTGTCGGCATGTTCTGGATGCTTTCGGCAGGTCTGTCTTTTGTGGGCATGAATGCTCTGGTGAAAGTGCTCGGGACTAGTATGGATCCAATTCAGGCCGCATTTTTGCGGTATGTTTTTGGGCTGGTTTTTCTTATTCCCGCATGGCGTGCGCTGATTGGAACGCCGCTGTCCACTCGTAACTTGACCCTGTTTGGATTGCGAGGGGTGGTTCATGCCATAGCCGTCATGCTCTGGTTCTATGCCATGACCCGCATTCCGCTGGCCGAAGTAACGGCAATGAATTACATGACGCCGATCTATGTTACTCTGGGTGCCGCGCTTTTCCTGGGAGAGCGGCTCGCTGTTCGTCGAATCGCAGCAATCGGTGTTGCGATTGTTGGGGTTGTGATCGTACTGAGACCTGGATTTCGCGAGGTATCGCCGGGACATCTGGCGATGTTGGGTACGGCCTTGGCACTTGGAGGTTCTTATCTGCTGGCTAAAGTTATGGTGCATGATATTCGGCCATCGGCAGTAGTTGCGCATCTTTCTATCTGGGTCACGATTGCCTTGATCCCTTTTGCTATCGCCGTGTGGCAGCCACCTTCCATGCGTGATTTGGGCATTCTGCTTGTCGTTGCCAGCTTTGCCACGGCTGGGCACTATTTCATGACGCTCGCGTTGCAAGCTGCTCCGGTAGCCGTGACACAGCCCGTGACATTCCTGCAGTTGATTTGGGCGACGTTGCTTGGCACATTGGTTTTCCATGAGAGTGTCGACATATGGGTTGTTGTCGGAGGCTCTCTGATCCTGGCAGCCGTCAGTTTCATCACGTGGCGCGAGGCGATACTTAGTAAGGGCAAAGCTACGCCGCCGACCCCGCTCCAGGGTTCAGAAACACCCGCTCAGAGTCGTTATTGATTGACGAGTCAATATAAAGCGCTTAGCTTCTCTTACACTCAAGCAGGGTAGAGAGGCGAAGATGCCAAAACTCGGAATGGAGCCGATCCGGCGGGATGCGATCGTAAAGGCGACGATTGCCGAACTTGGCGTACAAAAATCCCTCGATGTGACCGTCAGCCAGATTGCCAAGCGTGCGGGAATGTCCAGCGCATTGGCCCATCATTATTTCGGTGGGAAAGAGCAGATATTCCTTGCTGCTATGCGTCGTATACTGTCGGATTTCGGGGCAGAAGCGCGCACTCAACTTGGTACAGCCAAGCCTGAAGAACGCGCGCAGGCCATCATCCGCGCCTGTTTTGCACCATCCTGTTTCACGCCGGACGTGATTGCAGCATGGATGACCTTTTATGTTCTGGCGCAAACCAACGATGATGCGCTTAGACTTTGGCAAATCTATCAGGCCCGGATCCGCTCGAATCTCATCCATGCGCTACGCCCGCTACTGCGCGATCCGACCGAAGCCGCCGAAGACATGATTGCTCTGATCGATGGGCTATACATCCACGCTGCTTTGAACGCGCCGCAAGAGCCGCAGTTGGCCGTGAACCATGCGCTGCGGGTTATGAAAGTTTTCCTAGAGGCCGAAAAATGACAAAGCCGAATATTCTGATCCTGATGGTGGATCAGCTCAACGGGACCCTCTTCCCCGACGGTCCCGCGGAATGGTTGCATGCGCCAAACCTGAAAAAACTGGCGGCAAAATCAACGCGTTTCGCGAATACATACACAGCGTCGCCACTGTGCGCGCCGGGGCGGGCCAGCTTTATGTCTGGCCAGTTACCCTCGCGGACAGGCGTCTATGATAATGCGGCTGAATTCCGCAGCGATATTCCAACCTATGCGCACCATCTTCGCCGCGCTGGGTATTACACTTGTCTATCAGGTAAGATGCACTTTGTTGGTCCCGACCAGTTGCACGGGTTCGAGGATCGCCTAACCACCGACATTTACCCAGCCGATTTTGGCTGGACGCCGGATTATCGTAAACCCGGTGAGCGTATCGACTGGTGGTATCACAATATGGGATCAGTCACCGGGGCAGGCGTTGCCGAAATATCCAACCAGATGGAATATGACGACGAGGTTGCCTATAACGCCAAAGCCAAATTGTATGATCTGGCGCGTGGGAAAGATGAACGCCCTTGGTGTGTAACCGTCAGCTTCACGCACCCACACGATCCGTACGTGGCGCGTCGTAAATATTGGGATCTGTATGAGGATTGTGAACATCTTGAGCCACAGATCTCGGATTTGGGCTATGACAATCAGGACCCGCATTCCAAGCGTATTTTTGATGCAAATGACTGGCGCAGTTTCGACATAAAGGCCGATGATATCCGCAAATCCCGCCGCGCTTATTTCGCCAACATCTCTTATCTGGACGACAAGATCGGCGAGATATTAGAAGTGCTGGAAACCACGCGGCAAGAGGCCATCATCCTCTTTGTCTCGGACCATGGCGACATGTTGGGCGAGCGTGGATTGTGGTTCAAAATGACTTTCTTCGAGGGGTCCTCGCGAGTGCCCTTGATGATTTCGTCGCCCGATCTTCCCACTGGCCGGATCGATACACCGGTATCAACGATCGATGTCACGCCAACACTTGGGGCGCTTGCCGGAGTTGACATGGCAGAAATTGCTCCATGGACAGATGGCGAAGACCTGGTGCCTTTGGCGAAGGGCAATGAACGAACAGTTCCCGTCGCGATGGAATACGCGGCAGAAGCCTCCTACGCGCCTTTGGTTTCGCTTCGGTATGGAAAGTGGAAGTACAATCGCTGCGCATTGGACCCGGACCAGCTTTTTGATCTTGAAGAGGACCCTCACGAGCTGAAAAACCTGGCGAGCCAACCCGAGCACGCGGGCACCCTGCAGTCCTTACGCGCCAAATCCGAGGCGCGTTGGGACCTTGAGCGATTTGATTCCGATGTAAGGGCCAGTCAGGCCCGTCGGTGGGTAGTTTACGAAGCGCTGCGGCAAGGCGGTTATTACCCGTGGGATTACCAGCCGCTGCAGAAAGCATCCGAACGCTACATGCGCAATCACATGGATCTAAACGACGTTGAAGAAAGCCAACGCTTCCCGCGGGGCGAATAACGTTCACTTTTTCAAAATACTTCCGCCAGAGGCGATTAAGATTTTTCGCCGAAAAATCTTAGCCTGCGTGGAAATGGAGACACGAATATGGAAGCAGATTTTGTCATCGTTGGCGCTGGGTCCGCCGGTTGTGCGATGGCGTATCGACTAAGTGAGGCCGGTGCCTCGGTTCTGGTGATCGAACATGGCGGCACCGATGCGGGCCCATTCATCCAGATGCCAGCCGCTCTCAGCTATCCGATGAACATGTCGCGCTATGACTGGGGCTATAAATCCGAGCCCGAGCCTTATTTGAACAATCGCCGCCTTGTTTGCCCGCGCGGCAAGGTGATTGGCGGGTCTTCGTCGATCAATGGAATGGTCTATGTGCGTGGTCACGCACGGGATTTCGACACCTGGGCGGATATGGGTGCGGATGGTTGGTCCTATGCGGATGTGCTGCCTTACTACAAACGCATGGAGACCTGGCATGATGGTGGCCATGGTGGCGATCATGCATGGCGCGGGACTGACGGGCCATTGCATGTGTCGCGCGGACCCCGCGAAAACCCGCTGTTCAAAGCCTTTGTCGATGCGGGGCAGCAGGCGGGATATGAGGTCACCGGAGATTACAACGGTGAAAAGCAAGAAGGCTTTGGGCCGATGGAGCAGACCGTCTGGAAAGGACGGCGTTGGTCGGCGGCAAACGCGTATCTGAAGCCTGCTTTGAAACGTGAAAATTGTGACATTGTTCGGGGTCTCGCCGCACGCGTGATCATCAATGACGGCCGCGCCACCGGCGTCGAATTGATCCGTGGCGGCAAGAAAGAAATTATTGCGGCAAGGCGTGAGGTCATATTGGCCGCGTCATCTATCAATTCTCCCAAGTTGCTGATGCTGTCGGGAATCGGTTCGGCGGTGCATTTGAACAAACATGGAATCGAAGTGGTCGCGGATCGACCTGGTGTTGGCGCCAATTTGCAGGACCATCTTGAGCTATACATCCAGCAAGCCTCGCTGCAGCCGATCACGCTCTACAAACATTGGAACCTTATCAGCAAAGGTTTGATCGGGGCGCAGTGGCTGTTCACAAAAACCGGCCTAGGCGCGTCGAACCAGTTCGAGAGTGCTGCGTTCATTCGCTCGAAACCTGGTGTCGAATATCCCGACATTCAGTACCATTTCCTCCCTATCGCGGTGCGTTATGACGGTCAGGCAGCGGCTGAGGGGCACGGTTTCCAAGCGCATGTGGGACCAATGCGTTCGCCGTCTCGGGGGGCTGTCACACTGCGCTCGGCACGGGTTGAGGATGCCCCAGTGATCCGTTTCAACTACATGAGCCATGATAAGGACTGGGAGGATTTTCGGTCCTGCATACGTCTGACGCGCGAAATCTTCGGGCAGGATGCTTTCAAGCCGTTTGCCGGCAAGGAGATTCAGCCGGGCAAAGACGTACAGACGGATGAGCAGCTTGACGCGTTTATCGCGGAGCACGCGGAAAGCGCCTATCATCCCTGTGGAACCTGCCGAATGGGGCGCGCGGATGACAAAACTGCAGTTGTTGACCCGCATGGTCGTGTGATTGGGGTGGACGGGCTGCGCGTCGCGGATAGTTCGATTTTCCCTCAGATTACCAACGGAAACCTGAATGCGCCTTCGATTATGGTAGGGGAAAAAATGTCGGATCACCTGCTGGACAAGGAGCCATTGGCCAAAGCAAATGACGCACCTTGGATCAGCCCGAGATGGGCCACGGCGCAGCGTTGATCCGGTCCTATAAGTAGAGGTTGCACGCAGAGAATTATCGAGGAATTTGATTGGCGTCAAAGCGGTGTGAGATAACCATGTTTATCTCTCCGTTGTAACGCAACATTGAGGAGTTAACAGGATGTCGCACACCCCGCATGAACTGGCCGAAGAGTTTCCCGATAAGATCGACACCATAAGCCAGCTCAAGCAAACGGACGCCCATTTTGCGAGGCTTGCGGATGAATATCATGAGGTCAATCGCGTAGTGCATCGAGCTGAAACCAATGTTGAGCCAATGGAAGAGTTGGCCGAGGTTGAGTTGCGCAAGAAACGAGCTGTGCTCAAGGATCAAATCTGGGCGATCCTGTCAAAAAGCTGACGAACAGGCGGGGGCTCTGCCCCCGTCGCGGCAGGCCGCGACTCCTCCTGAGTATTTCAGGCCAGATGAAGATCAGGTGACTTCGTATGGAAGGATACTGCGGATATCGGAGTTGATGGTCAGGCGGCGTTCGAGTGGCGGTACTGAACGCTGATGACAGGTCTGGCGTTCGCATATGCGACAGGAGATGCCGATCGGTTCGTAGGCACCGGCATTGTTAATATCGAGATTGTCGGCGTAAACCAATGCTTCAGCATGGCGTACTTCACACCCCAATGCGATGGCATAGCGACGAACAGGCGCGCCGAAGGAGCCGCCGGATTTCGATACATCGCGCGCCAGTGAGATATATCGTACACCGTCTGGTGTTTCTGCCAGCTGCTGCAGAAAGTGGCCCGGAGTTTCAAAGGCACGGTGAACGTTCCACAAGGGGCAGGCCCCGCCGAATCGTGCGAACTGAAGCCGAGTGGCCGAATGGCGTTTTGTGATCGTTCCTGCCTGATCGACCCGGACAAAGAAGAACGGAATGCCTTTGGCCCCCGGTCGCTGCAAGGTGGAAAGACGGTGCGCGACCTGTTCGATGGATGCCCCGAACCGATTGCTGAGCAATTCCAGATCGTGACGATAGTCTTGCGCAGCACTTAAGAACAGACCATATGGCATCAGGGACGCCCCAGCGAAGTAGTTTGCGAGGCCTATCTTGGCAATCGCACGGGCCTCTTCACTTTGGAAGCGCGCGAAGTCGAGCGTCGCCTCAAGCAGTTTGTCCTGACTGATCAGCGCGACCTGCAGCAAAAGCTGGAAGACTTGTGTCTGCGGAGCAGCGCGTGAAGAAAGGCGCAGTGTCTTATCATCCGCGTTGTAACTACGTAGGGTCTCGGTATCGGTGAAGGTGACGTGGATTCCTCGTTCGGTCAGGCTGTTGATCGCTGCCTGACGAATGCCACCGAATTCATCAGCGCGACTGGCGAACCGTTCGGCTGCCCGGTCAACGGCGTCAATGTAATTGTCGCAATAGTGAAAGAAATCACGCACTTCTTCCCAAGGGCTGGCTTGAATGCGGGCGTCTTCCCGACCTAATGCTTCGTCCAAAGAAGCCAGACGTTCATGAGTTTGGCGATAGCTTCGATGCAATTCAATAAATGCGCGGGCCAGCGCAGGGGCATTCGATGCAGTCAGCCGCAGGTCAGCCAATGGGGGCATGGTGTCAGCAAAAACCGGATCGGCAAGCGCCTCGCGCATGTCCGAGACCAGGCGCTCACTATCGCCCGTGCTAAGCTCGGTCACGTCCATGCCGAACTCTTGCGCCAGCGCCAATACAACTGTCGTTGAAATCGGACGGTTGTTATTCTCCATCTGGTTTAAATAGGGCAGAGAAACGCCTAGTTTTGTTGCAAACTCCTTTTGGGTCAGAGATAACCGGGTCCGCATCTCACGCAGTTTTGCGCCCGCATAGAGTTTTTGAGTAGCCATGTTGGTTCTTTGCAACTTAACTGATTGCTCAAGTTTACTTTGCAAACCTATTGGCGCAAGCCCTCTAAAGCCCCAATTGCTTCTCGCGCCAGATTACGCTGCTGATAGCGCAAATCGCCAGAATAGACGTCCCCAGCATCAGCCAGAGCAATGGCATTGCACCTGTCTCGCGTGTCAGCAATGCGCCCGCCCACGCGCTGAGGGCAGCGCCGCCTCCGAGCATGATCGCTCCGCTGAGGCCTGATGCGGTTGCGGCCAGATGGGGCCGAACAGACAAAGACCCAGCGGTCGCATTGGGTATCGACATGCCGTTGCCAAGCCCAACAAAGGTCATCAGGCCAAAGAAACTGAGCGCGGTGCCAATGCCCGCTAAAAATAGGGAAGCGGAAATGGCTACGCCGATAGCATTCAGCCAGCATCCCCAGAGGACCATTCGGTTCACGCCAAAGCGTACAGAATAACGACCACTGATGAAGTTTCCGAAGAAGTAGCCAAGTGCGGGCGCGCCAAAATATATGCCAACTTCTGCTGCTGTCATGCCGAACACTTCGGTTCCGATGAAAGGTGCTCCACCGAGATATGCGAAGAACGCCCCAGACGAAAACGCAGAAGAGAGTGAGTAACCCCAGAATCGGGGGGAGGCCAAAAGTTCGGGATATTCGCGGAATTGTTGTACCAAGGTTTTGCCGCTGGCAGCGGCGGTTTCACCAAAATCGCGGTAGGTGAGCAACAGGGCCAGTGCGCCCAACGCAAAGGGCAGCCAGAAATTCGCTTTCCAGCCGAACGCCTCTTCAAGCAGACCGCCAACTGCAGGTCCGATCATTGGGACGACGGCCATGCCCATTGTGACATACCCAAGCATCGATGCGGCTTTGTCCTGAGTGTACATATCTCGCACCGCTGCACGGCTAAGAACTATGCCAACGACGATCACGGCCTGACTCATGCGGAATGCCAGAAAGACCTCGATCGTTGGTGCGTAGATGCAGCCCAGAGTCGCCAGCAGGAACAATGCGAGCCCCCATAGAAGAACAGGCCGGCGCCCCGCCTTGTCGGCAATGGGGCCGATTATGATCTGTAAGACCGCGTTGACCAAAAGATACAATGCAATCGATAGCTGCATCAGCTTGTAATCTGCCTCAAAGTAGGCGGCCATGAAGGGGAGACTGGGTAGGAACAAGTTCATGCTTAGCGCTGACAGGCCCGACAACAATATTAGCGTTGTAAGGGTCGGGGGTGTCCGGCTGATGGATGTTGAACTGAACTGCATGGTTCACACTTAGAACTTAGTTTGGGGGAATGCCAAGAGCGGGTTTGTGATGTCACATAACTTTACAAATTTGCAATTACCACCTGCTTGATTTTCTTATGTTTGCAAATTTGCCGAAAACTTCTTTGGTCTCGGTATTCGTATCGTTATGGTCCCGCAAAATCTCATGGGAGACTACCGTCATGAAAGACATCCTTTCCGAACTCGAGGGCCGCCGCAACGATGCACGCTTAGGGGGTGGACAACGGCGCATTGACGCACAGCATGCCCGAGGCAAGTTGACAGCGCGCGAGCGGATCGAGCTGCTGGTGGATGAAGGCAGCTTCGAAGAGTTCGACATGTTTGTCAGCCATCGTTGCACCGATTTCGGAATGGAGAAGCAAAAGCCAGCCGGTGATGGCGTGGTCACTGGTTGGGGCACGATCAACGGCCGGATGGTCTATGTCTTCAGTCAGGACTTTACCGTGTTTGGTGGCTCGCTGTCCGAAACCCATGCGCAGAAGATTTGCAAGATCATGGATATGGCGGTTCAGAACGGAGCGCCGGTGATCGGGATCAATGACTCGGGTGGCGCGCGCATTCAGGAAGGCGTTGCCTCGCTGGCGGGGTATGCCGAAGTTTTCCAACGCAACATCATGGCCTCGGGCGTGGTGCCTCAGATCAGTGTGATCATGGGGCCATGCGCTGGTGGTGCGGTCTATAGCCCTGCGATGACCGACTTTATATTCATGGTCAAAGACACCTCATACATGTTTGTGACCGGTCCGGACGTCGTAAAGACCGTCACAAATGAGGTCGTTACCGCCGAGGAACTGGGTGGTGCTTCGACACACACCAAAAAATCCTCGGTTGCGGACGGGGCGTTCGAAAACGATGTTGAGGCGCTGGCCGAGGTCCGCCGGTTGGTCGATTTCCTGCCGCTCAACAATCGCGAAAAGCCTCCGGTTCGTCCCTTCTTTGATGAGCCGGGTCGGATCGAGACGTCGCTGGACACTCTGATCCCAGATAATCCTAACACGCCCTACGACATGAAGGAGCTCATCACCAAAGTCGCGGACGAGGGCGACTTCTACGAAATTCAGGAAGATTACGCCAAGAACATCATCACCGGTTTTATCCGCCTTGAAGGACAAACCGTAGGCGTTGTGGCAAACCAACCGATGGTTCTTGCCGGGTGTCTGGATATCGACAGCTCTCGCAAAGCTGCGCGTTTTGTACGGTTCTGCGATTGCTTTGAAATTCCGATCCTTACGCTCGTCGACGTGCCGGGTTTTCTTCCAGGGACGTCACAGGAATATGGCGGCGTGATCAAGCATGGCGCGAAACTGCTGTTTGCTTATGGAGAGGCAACAGTGCCAAAGGTCACGGTGATCACGCGCAAAGCCTATGGCGGTGCTTATGACGTGATGGCATCGAAGCATCTGCGCGGGGATTTCAACTATGCATGGCCCACGGCCGAGATCGCAGTGATGGGTGCAAAGGGCGCCACCGAGATCATCCATCGTGCTGATCTTGGAGATGCGGATAAGATTGCGAAACACACGCAGGATTACGAAGACCGGTTTGCCAACCCCTTTGTCGCTGCCGAGCATGGCTTTATCGATGAAGTGATCATGCCGCACTCAACCCGTCGCCGCGTATCGCGTGCCTTTGCCAGTCTGCGCGGAAAGCAACTGAAGAACCCATGGAAAAAGCACGATAATATCCCGCTCTAAGTGTTAGATGGAACAAACCGATTTGCTTCATGATCGACTTGATTGGACATAAAAGCGCGTTTGCCGCGCAAGCAACTTCGGAGGGGCTGGCTCGCGCTGGACGCTTCCTGGGGAGCGCGCTGGTATTGGCGATGTCTATGACTAGTTCGGTTCAGGCAAGTAATCTATTGCCCGTGCCATCGGGTCAGCCAGTAGAGCTCAGCAATGTTCTGCTTGATACCAATCCCGGGGAACTCTGGGTTCGTTTCAGGTTTATTGCTCCCAATATCGGGGCGACCGTGGGCCGCATCACCTATGATGTCGCAGTGATCGACATGGAGCATCTGTGCCAGACGCTTGCGGTCCCTTACGTGGCGCTGCACGATCTGGATCCTGCGCGTGTCGTGATTTCGTTCTCGGATCGACCGCTGGAGTTCGGCACGTCCGAGCCTGACGCGACGCAGTTTTTTGAGGCCTATCGGCTGGAACAATCCCAATGTATCTGGGAAGGACTCTGACCATGAGAGTACGCGATCTCGGTCACAGGGTGCCCATATACAACTCGGAGGTTCATATCGTGTTTTCATCCCGGCAGGGTCGTCTGCACCCATGTAATTTCAATGCCTTAACCAGCGAGGTGTCGAAATGTTGAAACACCGTGGCTTCCCCGGCCGCTTGGCCGGAACTGACTTTCAGTTCACGATCCGGCGCGCCAATCCCAAGGGAGTGACTCCCTTGACCAGGCGCGAACGTTTTCGGGACCGCAAGCCTGCAGATAGGCGTGCAGATGCCGCATTCATGGAAGCGTTATGGGCGCAGTTTGGTGATCAGCCGTTCGAGCGTGGTAACCTGGATGCAGGCCGACTGAGTTGGCTGTTCGAGCGGGAAGTGATCGCCGCTGAAGATCCGTTTGATCCCGCCAGCTATGACGCGCTGTTGGTGATCGACCCGGAGGTTGCTCGTCAATCGTTTCCAGAAATCTTCGACGGGGTGCGCTGAATTTGTCCACCGCAGCTGCATATCAAGTTCGACCAACCCAAATTGGTGGAGCCCTGCCCGAGAACAGGCAGGGCACTTGGGGCAAGTCAGAAGTTCAGCTGTGCGGCCAACTGAATACGGTTGCCATCGAAAGTGTCACCCGAAATCGTATCGTTCCGCTCGCCATAGATGTATTCGGCGCTCAATGTCAGATTGTCAGTTGCTTTGTAGAACGCATTGACATGGATGGTCTCAAGCTCGGTGAAGGACAAACTTCCTGTCGAGGTGGGCAGGTCGTAATCTTCCTTACCGTAGGAGATGCCCACGTTCCATTTGGGGGTCAAATCTTGACGAAACTCGATGGTATACCCGTCGACATCGTTCGCCTGACCGCCAACAATCGCGTCACCCAAACCGATCAGGTAGGGGCCGATCGCTTCACCATTGACGTAGTTGACTTGGAACAGGCCACCTTGCCAGGGACGGATCGACCCAGAAAGGGTAAAGCCGGTCTGATCCACTTCGACATCGCCGGATTGGGCTTTGCCGTACAAAACCGAGGCGCGCGCCAGGTATTTGCCGTCGTTATACTCGACCGCACCAGTCAGCACCGGATCATCCGAGTTCGAACCTCCGACGTTTTCCTCTACAGAAACAGCAAAGGTTGTATTCGATCCGAAGCCGTTAGTGTATCGAACCTGAGGAACACGGGCAAAAGGGATGCCGACCGGTCCATTGAACTCAACTGTTGTGGGGTAGGTGTCCAGAGGCTGGAAATTGGTCCAGTACTGACCGATGAGCCATTGTTCCCCAATCCGGATATTCGCGTGGCGAATGCGGAATTCTGCTGTACCGCCCGAGCCGAAAGCATCCACTTCGATCTGACCCTGGATATCGCCAATGCCGCTTGGTGTGTTGGTACGCAGTCCGATTCGCGATTGCCGAACAGTGGCACCAAATGTGCCATCGGTTTCGGCCGAGGGCTCACCTATTACATTCACAAACGCTGTGTCGCCCTGATCATATTCGAAGTCGTAGAAGAAATCGGCTTTGACATAGCCATAGACGTCCAATGTGGTGTTTCCGATCCTCAGATCACCAGTTCCGGCTCCGGGCTTGGACGATTCCAAAGCCTCGACTCTTGCGCGAAGCGCATCGAGTTCAGCCTGAGTTTGTGCATCTTGCGCCAAGGCCTGCATTCCGGTCACGGAAAGCGTGCTGGCAGCAAGCAAGCTAGTGGTTTTGCCCTTTATTATCATGGGGATATTTCCTTGTATGCGAGTGTGCACCGGCACCGTTTCACGCATAAGAGCCCAAGGAAAATCACCAATCTGCGAGGAATTCTGCGCAGTTTTTCAAGTAACCGTGTCAAGAATGGCTCGTGCTTTCACAGCTCGGTGAAAGCTCAGAATAAGCGCCTGGCCCCTGTAGATTTTTTTAGTGGACTTCCGGAAGCAACGCGTGAGGCAAACCGCCGTGTTGGCCATCATCCGGCCGCATATCGTCACATGAACGTGACGGGCATGAGCCGGGATTTCGGGGGGGCAGGGCGAAATAGTGTAGGCGCAAAGTTGCGCGGACGCGCTGCCGGTGGGCAAGTTTTAGCCGGAATCTCAAACGGAAACGAAGACGGGTTTGCGCTGCAAATTGTGCTGTGCACAGTGAAGAGGCCGTGCGGCTCTACTTTGCCTGCGTCGCACAAGCACCTACTATTCCGTACCCCTTCCTTCCGCGGGCAGGCTTGTGTTCCCCACAGAGTTCTGTCCGCGGTTTTCTTTTTGCCGAACACAGGCCAAAAACGGCAAGAAACTGCGCAATTCTGTGGTTTGCAACCTCTGTTATTGCATAACAATGCCGGAAATCGGCATCTGCCCTCAAAGACTTTGAGAAACCAAAAAGGGCAGAAAACATGCAAAAATCACGAATCTTCCTTGCGTTGGCGACATGCGCCGGCCTTGCGGCCTGTGGTGACACAACAGGCGAGCAGGCGATCCTTGGTGGCGGCGCAGGTGCGGTTGGGGCTGCGGTCCTCAATGCCGACCCGCTGTTTGGCGCAGCGGTCGGGGCTGCGGGGAACGTGCTGTACTGCAAAACCCAAAACACCTGTAACTAACGCTGAATTTATCGGGGCAGCCAACGCCCCGTCCGTCATCACGCATCACGCCGTCGTGGGGTCAACACCCTGCGGCGGCGTTTTGCGTTTCCAGAACTTCAATCCAAAGGACGTTCCATGTTCAACAAGATCCTGATCGCAAACCGGGGCGAGATTGCCTGCCGGGTCATCAAGACTGCCCGCAAGATGGGCATTGGCACGGTCGCCATCTATTCTGATGCTGACAGGAACGCCCTGCACGTGTCGATGGCGGATGAGGCCGTGCATATTGGTCCACCACCGGCCAATCAGTCATACATTGTCATCGACAAGGTAATGGACGCCATCCGTCAAAGTGGTGCGCAGGCTGTCCACCCCGGCTATGGCTTTCTGTCCGAGAATTCCAAGTTTGCTGAAGCGCTGGATGCCGAAGGCGTCGCCTTTGTCGGCCCGCCGGTTGGTGCGATCGAAAGCATGGGTGATAAGATCACCTCGAAGAAGATCGCACAGGAGGCCGGGGTTTCGACGGTCCCCGGCTACATGGGGCTGATCGAAGACGCTGATGAGGCGGTGAAGATATCGAATGATATCGGGTATCCGGTGATGATCAAGGCCAGCGCTGGCGGCGGTGGTAAGGGCATGCGGATCGCGTGGAATGACGAAGAAGCACGGGAAGGATTCCAATCTTCCAAGAACGAGGCTGCAAATTCCTTTGGCGACGACCGGATTTTCATTGAGAAATTCGTGACCCAACCGCGCCACATCGAAATTCAGGTCCTGTGCGACAGCCATGGCAACGGCATCTACTTGGGCGAGCGTGAATGCTCGATCCAACGCCGGAACCAGAAGGTTGTGGAAGAGGCGCCTTCGCCCTTCCTTGATCCTGAAACCCGTAAAGCGATGGGAGAACAGGCGGTCGCGCTGGCCAAGGCCGTAGACTATGCCAGTGCTGGAACGGTCGAATTCATCGTGGATGGGGAAAAGAACTTTTACTTCCTTGAAATGAACACCCGCCTTCAGGTGGAACACCCGGTGACCGAGCTGATTACCGGTGTTGATCTGGTGGAACAGATGATCCGTGTGGCTGCTGGTGAAAAGCTGACCATCACTCAGGATGACGTGACCTTGACGGGTTGGGCCATCGAGAACCGTCTTTATGCCGAGGACCCGTATCGCGGCTTCTTGCCCTCGATTGGCCGCCTGACCCGTTATCGCCCACCGCAGGAAGTCGCCGCTGGGCCGTTGCTGGTGAATGACAAATGGCAAGGCGATGCGCCCAAAGGGGATAGCGCTGTACGTAACGATACCGGCGTCTATGAAGGCGGCGAGATCAGTATGTATTATGACCCGATGATCGCCAAGCTGTGCACTTGGGCGCCGACCCGCGAGCGGGCGATCGAAGCCATGCGTGTGGCGCTCGACAGTTTTGAGGTTGAAGGCATCGGTCACAATCTACCGTTCCTGTCAGCGGTTATGGACCACCCGAAATTCGTTAGCGGTGATATGACGACCGCCTTCATCGCCGAGGAGTATCCTGACGGATTTGAGGGTGTTGAATTGCCTGAAGCTGATCTGCGCCGAGTCGCTGCCTCGTGCGCGGCGATGCACCGGGTGGCCGAGATTCGTCGTACACGGGTGTCGGGGCGGATGGACAATCATGAACGCAAGGTTGGAACCGATTGGGTCGTCTCGCTGCAAGGGCAAGAGTTCGAGGTTGCGATAGAGGCCGATCAGGATGGCTCCACCGTGTCCTTTGCAGATGGCACGAAGCACCGTGTTGCCTCCGATTGGACACCGGGCGATCAGCTTGCAGTGCTCGATGTCGATGGCAGCCCACTGGTTCTGAAGGTCGGCAAAGTGTCGGGCGGTTTCCGCATCCGCAACCGCGGCGCGGATCTCAAGGTGCATGTTCGCACCCCACGTCAGGCCGAATTGGCCCGGATGATGCCCGAGAAGCTGCCGCCTGATACATCCAAGATGCTGCTCTGCCCGATGCCCGGCCTGATCGTGAAGATCGATGTCGAAGTGGGGCAGGAGGTACAGGAGGGTCAGGCGCTTTGCACCGTCGAGGCGATGAAGATGGAGAACATCCTGCGCGCTGAGAAGAAAGGCGTTGTCTCCAAAATCAATGCTGGTCCCGGCGACAGCCTTGCCGTCGACGATGTGATTATCGAGTTCGAATGATCATGCGCGCGCCTGTTTCATACCTTTCAAGGTTCTCGGCGGCTTCCGTCGGGACTTTAAGGCAAGTTGCAGGTGTTCAGCCGCCTTCGCGTCGTTCGCGAATTTCGCGTTCACGCAAGGGCGTCTTGTCAATCGAGCGGCCAATCTCGCGCACGCTCCATGGGCTGGGTTTGCGCAGTTTCACGACGCCATCCTTGTCGACAAATACCATCTGGAAACCGCGCGGTCGCAGTTTTGACCGTATCGGAGATCGTGCCGACGGATCGGTATCGGTCAATACGATTACGTCGCGATCACGCATCGCCGCTTCGCCCTCCAACAGCATGTCAATCTGTTGCTGGAACCTTGGGTCTGCAGGGGTATCGGCAAATACAACGATCGGGCGATGGGTCCAGAGAAAATCGCTCAGATCGCTGTCATCTACGGGACGCACAAAGCTGTCATCCGCAGGGGCATTCGCGTCCGCGGCCAAGGCGGCCAGCGGGAATAGTGCCGAGAAAACAAGGGCAAGCGTGCGTGTCATATGGCCTCCTGTTCTGTTGAATATAGCCTCTGCGCGGACGAATGCGACTGGCGAAATGTCTACGGACATCAAAAAATTGTACCTCAGGCTCGATCCCGTCTCATCCGCGCCTATCCAAGCGCCGAGAATACAGGTTGTTCCTGAAGACTTTCGGTGGGGAGGGTAGGGCGATGGAGATCATCCTGCATTGCGGCGCACACAGGTGCGCAACCACCAGCTTTCAAAACTATCTAAGCAGGAATGAGAACACGCTGGCTGAGCAAGGGTTGGTCTATTGGGGGCCTGAACGCACACGTGCCAACGGTTTGAATAGCCTGAACAAATTGACGCCAGATGTTTGTGACGCGCTACGCCGTGATCTGGATGCGTGTCGGCGTGCGGGTGCCAAGCAGCTATTGGTAAGTCAAGAGAACTTCGTAGGTTCTATGGAGCGTAATATTGCGTTCGCCTCGCTTTATCCCAGCATGCACGAGCGTGGTCTGCTGCTCGCGAAGGCCTTTGATGACGGGGTTGGCAAATTGGCTCTGAATATCCGGGCGTTGGATATGTATTGGTCTTCCGTTTCAGCCTATAAATTCAAACGCGGAAGTGAGCCGATTGAGCCCGCCAAATGGAAACGTATCACACAGAGCAAGCGCAGCTGGCGCAATGTGATTACTGAGATGGGCCGCGCGTTGCCGGGCGTTCCGTTGCTAGTCTTGCCCTTCGAAGATTTTGCGGGCCATCAGCGGGCACAACTTGAGGCTTTGACCGGGCGCGAGGCACCCGAGGACAACGACGGCCTTTCGCTGAATGCCGCGCCCAATCCTGCCCCTCACGGCCTAAACGCAGATCAGGCGATGAAGCTGTGGTCCGATTATGCGGATGATCTGGAATGGCTTGCCTCCGGCGCAAACGGCTTGGCCGAGCTTGTCTGCCGGACAGAAAGAGATACGCGCGGGGTCATCCCCGCGGAACCCCGATTGGAACAGAGGAAATCGACATGACCGACACCAACGACTGGCAGGTGCTGGCCGAAAAAGAACTGCGCGGGCGTCCGTTGGACGATCTGACCAAGGAAACGCTCGAAGGCATCGATGTCAAACCGCTCTATACGCAGGACGACACCGCAGACCTGCCGCATATGGGGTCACTGCCTGGCTTCGGCCCGTTTACCCGTGGGGTGAAGGCGACGATGTATGCGGGTCGTCCTTGGACCATCCGTCAGTATGCCGGATTCTCGACGGCTGAGGAATCGAACGCCTTCTATCGCCGCAATCTGGCCGCCGGTCAGCAGGGTGTATCTGTGGCCTTCGATCTGGCGACGCACCGGGGATATGACAGCGACCATCCGCGCGTGGTCGGTGATGTGGGCAAGGCCGGTGTGGCCATCGACAGCGTCGAGGACATGAAGATCCTGTTCGACGGCATCCCGCTGGACAAGGTTTCGGTCTCAATGACGATGAACGGGGCGGTGATCCCGGTTCTGGCCAGTTTCATAGTTGCGGGAGAAGAGCAGGGGCATGACAAGGCCGTGCTGTCGGGCACCATCCAGAACGATATTCTGAAAGAGTTCATGGTGCGCAACACTTATATCTACCCGCCCGAGCCATCGATGAAGATCATCTCGGACATTATCGAGTTCACCTCGAACGAGATGCCGAAGTTCAACTCGATCTCGATTTCGGGCTATCACATGCAAGAGGCCGGGGCGAACCTGGTGCAAGAGCTGGCCTATACGCTGGCCGATGGCCGCGAATATGTGCGTGCCGCGACTCAGTCGGGCATGGATGTGGACAAGTTTGCGGGCCGTCTGTCGTTCTTCTTTGCTATCGGCATGAACTTCTTCATGGAGATTGCGAAGCTACGCGCAGCACGCACGCTCTGGCATCGGGTAATGACCGAGTTCGGAGCGAAATCCGAACGGTCGAAGATGCTGCGCACCCACTGCCAGACTTCGGGCGTGTCACTGCAGGAGCAGGATCCCTATAACAACGTGATCCGCACCGCCTATGAGGCGATGAGCGCGGTACTGGGCGGCACCCAGTCGCTGCATACCAACGCGCTGGACGAAGCGATCGCGTTGCCCACCGATTTTTCTGCCCGCATCGCACGGAACACGCAATTGGTGCTGCAGGAAGAGACTGGCGTGACAGATGTGGTCGATCCGCTTGCGGGCTCTTACTACGTCGAAAGCCTCACCAATGAATTGGTCGAAAAAGCCTGGGCTTTGATGGAAGAGGTCGAGGAGATGGGCGGCATGACCAAGGCGGTTGCTTCTGGCATGCCCAAGCTGCGGATCGAAGAAAGCGCGGCCCGTCGTCAGGCCATGATCGACCGGGGCGAAGAGGTCATCGTTGGCGTCAACAAATACCGCAAGGAACAGGAAGACCCGATCGACATTTTGGACGTCGACAATGTCGCCGTACGCGAGGCGCAGGTGGCGCGGTTGGAACGCATTCGCGCCACACGTGACGAAGCAGCATGTCAGCGGGCGTTGGACGCGCTGACCACCACTGCCCGTGAGGGTGGTAACCTGCTGGCCGCCGCCGTCGAGGCCGCCCGCGCCCGTGCATCCGTAGGAGAGATCAGCATGGCAATGGAAAAGGAATTCGGTCGCCACCGCGCCGAAGTGAAAACCCTGGCCGGTGTTTATGGCGCGGCTTATGAAGGTGACGAAGGCTTTGCCGCGATCCAGAAATCGATAGAAGAATTCGCCGAGGCCGAGGGCCGTCGCCCGCGTCTGCTGGTGGTCAAGATGGGGCAGGACGGCCACGACCGAGGGGCGAAGGTGATTGCCACCGCCTTTGCTGATATCGGGTTTGACGTGGACGTCGGCCCTCTGTTTCAGACTCCCGCAGAAGCCGCGCAGGACGCGGTAGACAATGATGTGCATGTGATCGGGATCTCTTCGCAGGCTGCTGGGCATAAGACGTTGGCACCCCAGTTGGTTGAAGAACTGAAAAAGGCCGGGGCCGAAGACATCATCGTCATCTGTGGTGGCGTCATCCCGCAACAGGATTACCAGTTCCTCTACGATCACGGTGTAAAGGCGATCTTTGGTCCGGGAACGAACATCCCTGACGCGGCACGAGATATCTTGCGTTTGATCGGTGAAGCCAAAGCCTGAGGTGGGTCAAGATTTTTCGTACGAAAAATCTTGTGATCCGGAACCTTTGAGGAAAACATGCGGCCAGACACTTCTTGTCTGGTCGCATGTTTTTTGGGAGAGCGTCTTAATGTTGTTGGACCATTTGGCTGTTGCAGGTGAAACGCTGGAAGAGGCTTCTGACCATATCGAACAGGCGTTGGGCGTTCGATTGCAGGATGGCGGCAAGCACGAGAAATTCGGGACGTATAACCGCCTGTTGGGCTTGCGAGATGGCTTGTACTTAGAGGCTATCGCCATCGATCCCGATGCGCCCAACCCGCAAAGGACGCGCTGGTTCGATCTGGACCGGTTCGCCGGATCACCCCGTCTGACCAACTGGATTTGCCGGGTCCCGGATATTGAGGCATCGCTGACCGTCTTTCCAGACGGTGTTGGTCAGCCCATAGATTTGAACCGAGGCGCGCTGCGCTGGCGCATGGCGGTTCCACCAAACGGGCGTCTGCCGTTTGATAATCTCTTTCCCGCGCTCATACAGTGGCTGGGCGATCTGCATCCTGCACAAATGTTGCAGGACAGCGGCTGCCAGCTGCAACGCTTGATCGTGTGCCACCCGGATGCTCTCGATCTGGCCAAAGGTTTGGGGGCGTTGGATTATGTCGTTTTTGATAGTGGTCCGGCAGCATTGCGCGCAGAAATTGAAACTCCACATGGGCTGCGCGTGCTGGAATGATCATCCGACAAGCAACGGTCGACGACGCACCCGCGATTACCGAGATCGCAAACGCGATCATTCGTGACACGCTGGTAACTTTCACCACCGATGAACGCAGCGTGGAAAAAGTGACGGCAGAGATAGAAACCCGTGGGCCGGTTTTTCTGGTCGCCGAGCGCGATGGGATGGTCGAGGGGTTTGCAACTTACAACTTATTCCGGTCGGGCCCCGGATATGCGCAGTGCCGCGAGCATTCGATCCAGTTGGCGCCTGAGGCCAGAGGGGAGGGCACGGGGCGCGCATTGATGCAGGCCTTGGAGGCCATCGCCAAAACAAACAATGTGCATGTTCTTGTTGCAGGTATTTCCTCGGCCAACCCAGCAGCCGTCGCTTTCCATTCAGCAATCGGTTTCAAACAGGTGGGGCATATGCCCGAAGTGGGGTTTAAATGGGGGCAGCGCTTGGATCTTGTTCTGATGCAGAAAATACTTGCCCCGCAGTCATCTGTCGCACCTGACAGTCGCGCAAAGGCGCGCTAGGGTGCGGCCATGTCGATCTGGACCAGAATAGCTGATGCGCTGAATGCGCTTGCCCAGGGCGAAAGCCTGACCGCAGTATTTGAAAAGCTGCGTACGCCCCCCGAACGTTCGGTCGCGTTTGCAATTGCCGTTGTGGCACTAGGGGCCAAGATGGCCAAGGCCGATGGTCAGGTGACACGCGATGAGGTTACAGCCTTCCGCGAAGTGTTCCAGATCGCGCCCGAAGACGAAGACGGCGCAGCCAAGGTTTTTGACATGGCCCGAACCGATGTTGCTGGATACAAAGATTACGCGCGCAAGATCGCGGGAATGTTTGCGGAAGACAGCACCACGCTTTGCGATTTGATGGAAGGGCTCTTTCACATCGCCATGGCCGATGGGTTCTATCACCCAAACGAGAATGAATTTCTTGAAGAGGTCAGCCGAATATTTGGTCAGACTGACGCTCAATTCATGGCCTTGCGTGCGCGATTTGTGCCGGACGCACCAAAAGATCCGTACACAGTGTTGGGCGTTGCGCGGAGTGCGTCACTGCCCGAAATACGCAAAGTTTGGCGGCAGTTGGTGAGAGAGACTCATCCCGATGCGATGATGGCGCGCGGCGTGCCCGAGGAAGCGGTGCGTCTGGCCGAGAAAAAGATGATCGATATCAATCGCGCCTGGGATGAAATAAACGGCGCTCGGGTGTGATCGGTGCGGCTGGCGACCTACAATATCGAATGGTTCGCCAGTCTGTTTGATCGCGATGATAATCTGGTCGCCGACGATAGTTGGTCAGGGCGGCGTGACATAACCAGAGTGCAGCAGATCGAAGCGGTGGCCAAGGTTCTGACCGCCGTTGATGCCGATGCTGTATTAGTCGTTGAGGCCCCAAATACAGGCAAAACGCAAAATACCGTCCGCGCCCTTCAACGGTTTGCCGAAACATTCAATCTGCGCACGTCCCATGCAGTGATGGGGTTTGCCAATGATACGCATCAGGAACTGGCGCTGTTGTTCGATCCGGATGTCTTGAAAGCACGCCACGAGCCAGTTGGACAACTGAGTGATCCAGCCGCTCCTCGGTTCGATGGCGTGTTCCGCATTGATCTGGACATCGATGCGACCGAAGATCAGGTCGAGTTCTCGAAACCGCCAATGGAACTGGCCATTGAGATGGCCACTGGATCGACCCTCCGCCTGATAGGGGCACATCTAAAATCCAAAGCCCCCCATGGTGCCGGGTCACGGGACGAAATGATCCGTCTGTCCATTGCCAATCGCCGCAAACAACTCGCGCAGGCGGTTTGGTTGGCGCGACGCGTTGAACACCACATTGACGCCAACGAGCCAGTTATCTTGCTTGGTGATCTGAATGATGGCCCGGGGCTGGATGAGTTTGAGCATCTGTTCGGGCGGTCTTCGGTCGAGATTCTATTGCAGGCAGGGCTCTATGATCCTCATGCCGCGCAAGCGCATCGTCCGCGTCCCGGATCAATACCGGCTACGGCGCGTTTTGAACGTCGGGAGGAGGGAAGGTATCTTGAGGCGCTGCTCGACTACATCATGATCAGCAAAGATCTGCGTGGTCATGACCCGGTATGGCGCATCTGGCATCCATTTCGGGACGCCGCATGCTGGGGCACCCCCGAATTGCGCGATGCTTTGCTGGCAGCATCCGACCACTTTCCTGTGACGCTGGATATAGATTTGTAGCCTTTCAACTGCATCGGCCACCTCTTATATTTCTATCATGCGACATGTGTTGAAGATCTGCGCAACCTGCGCACTGGTGGCAATACCCGCCCATGCTGAAGAGGACAGCAAGTCCTTGATGGAGCGAGGTGCCGAGCTTTTTCTGGAAGGTCTACGGCAGGAAATGGAGCCCACGATCGAGGATTTGCGCGGTTTCGCCGAGCAGTTCGGCCCGGCATTGCAATCATTCCTGCAGGAGATGGGGCCAGCGCTGGCTGAACTCGCCACTCAGGTTCAGGATTGGACGGCCTATGAAACGCCCGAAATGTTGCCCAACGGCGATATTATCATCCGTAAAAAGCCGGCACAGGAACGACCCGAAGAATCGGTTCCGCAAGATGACATTCCATCCGATGGCTTGACTGATATTTGATCAGCCCCTCAGGATAACCTTGGGTTCAGAATTCACCGCATTAGCCAATGAGTTGAACCGCGCTTCGGCAACTTCGTTGAACAATGGACCTGCTGATTTGGGCAAGCGCAGTTCAAGCTTTTGCTTCTTCGGATAGTAGCGCAACTTACCCATAGCCGCGTCATGCTGCATCCAAAGCATTGCGCCAAAGCGAAGTGCTTTGCCCAGTATTTCGGCCTGTTCCTGGCCGCGCTCATCCAGCAACTCATAGAGCTTGTTAAATCGGCTACCCTCACGCTTGTTCCGATATCGGTGCTGCAAAGCGAGGCCGATAAATACTCTCTCAGAGTGTTTGATCCCGCTCATGTTGGCACGGGTCACATATTCGAAACAGGCCTCGGCTCGGTAGTCGGGATGCGCGCGCCAACTGACGTCGTGCAGCAGACAGGCGGTTTTGATCAGTCGCACCCGCTGCTCTGGTGCCGAGCGGAAAAGGGGCATGACAAAATCGAACAGGTGTTTTCCGAACCCGGGCAGGCGTGCATCTTTGGCTTCGGCAAAGCGGCTGACCTCGATCAATGGGTCGCGGTCGCGCAGGCGTTGCGGCATCTGCTCGTACAGTAATCCTTCGCGAATGCCATAGCTGGATATCGCGATGTCCTTGGGCTTGAAAGTGCGAATCAAGCGGGAAAGCACATCCATTGCATAAGGGATCAGCGCCATACGCGAACCGGATACACCAGCCTTACTGCGCAATTCATCCGCATCATTCTGTTCGATGAATTTGATGGTCTCGCGAACTTGACTCTGAGTCATACGGTATTCGTGCAGCACGTTCAGCGGGTAGCTTCGGCGCAGCATGTCAAGGCGCGCGAAGGCGCGCCAACTGCCGCCAACAAGAAACAGGCGATCCCGCTGGGGACCCATCTTGTCGCGCATCTCTTCCATGGTCTTCTTGATATGCTCTTTGCGCGCCCGACGACCGCCTTTGATATCGCGCAGTTTGAGCGGACCCAAAGGCGAGGTCATGCGACGCCCGACCTTGCCGCCTCCGATTTCTGCCAGTTCGACCGACGAGCCTCCGATGTCACAGATCAAACCATACGCGCCGGGCCATCCCAACAGTACGCCCTGCGCTGACAGGCGCGCTTCTTCTTCGCCATTGACCACATTGATGATCAATCCTGTTTCCGCTTTTACCTGCTCGCAGAAATCGCGACCATCTTTTGCTTCACGCACCGCTGCAGTGGCGACGGCGTGCAGGGTGGGTAACCCGAGGTCTTCCGCCAGATATTTGAAGCGATGCAATGCAGCCAGCGCGCGTACACGTCCCAACGGGTTAAGACGCCCGGTTTCGGAAAGGCCTGCCCCCAATTCGCACATGACCTTTTCGTTGTAGAAATAAGCCGGAGAGCGCGCTGCGCCATCGAAGATCACCATGCGGACCGAGTTGGACCCGATATCGACAACACCAACCCGAGACAGCGCCCGAGCCCCCGGATCTTCGAAAATGGGCTTTCCAAACAGCCCGTGATCGGGGAAATCGGTCTCGGCAGTCTGTGTCATTGTGTCCCCAGATGTTTTGGGCGCAGGATGCGGGATCACCTGTGTTGGGTCAATCGTGGGCATCAGATTGTTCGAGTTCTGTGTTCAATAGACGCACCGCCAGCGCACGGGTGATATCGCGCTTTTCATCGAGTGCAATGCGATCCAATTCGTCAACCACTTTCGCTGCAGCTTCAAAGCTGCGATCCATGTGTTTGACCAGATACGCGATGACATCCGGGCCGGGGCTTAGCTGACGGTCAGTGAAGAGCTTTGCGAGCACTGCACCTAACAGAGCGTCATCCGGCGCTTCCAAGGCCACATGGTGCGCTCCTTCCACGCGACTTTGCAGATCGGCCAACGGCAGGCGCCATAGCTTTGGCGCGGCGCGTCCGGTCATAAGTAAGGCGTTCCCTTCGGCCAGCACCAGATTATGCAGGTGAAATAGTGTTTTTTGCTGTTCAGGATCACCTGCAATTAGGGGAACATCCTCGATTGCGACCGAGGTACGCGCGAGGTTGGGAACCTCTTCGTAGCGCAAATCAGTGGCCTGCACGATGCGGCCGCCTGTTTCCGCCGCCCAAACATGGGCCAAGTGGGATTTCCCTGATCCTGCCGGGCCGCTTAGCGCCAGCTTGTTTCCTGGCCATGAGGTCGCTGAGATCATCGCGACGGCCAACGCATTGGCGGGCGAGACAAAGAAGTCTTCGCGGCCCAAGGCGGTCTTGGACGGCAGATCAAAGCTTAGCTGAGTGGCCATTTACTCGTCGTCCTGTTCGAGCCCTTCAAGCCCGGTATAAAGACGGCTGTTCAGATATTGCTCGGTCGCGAACCGGGCCAAAACACCCAAGGCTGCAGCAACTGGAACTGCGACCAGCATTCCGACAAAGCCAAATAGTGCGCCGAAGACTGACAACGCCAGCAGCAGCCAGACGGGGTGCAAACCGACTGAGCTGCCTACCAACTTAGGGGTCAGGAAGTTGCCCTCGGTCACCTGTCCGATGGCAAATATGCCCGCGACCAAACCGATATGCGCCCAGTCCCCCCAAAACTGAAACAGAGCGAGACCAATGGCCAGAGAGCCTCCGATCAAGGCACCGAGATAAGGAATGAACGTGACCAGCCCGGCGATGAAGCCAACGATCAGGCCGAATTGCAAACCAACCAGCATAAGCGCAACTGCGTAATATGTACCAAGGATCAGACAGACAGTGCCCATTCCGCGCACGAATGAGGCCAGAACGGCATCAATCTCACCAGCCAGCCGCTTGATCGTAGGGGCGTGATCGCGGGGCAGCAGCTCTCCGATCCGGGCAATCATGCGGTCCCAGTCCATCAGCAGATAGACTGCAACAACCGGCACGATGACCAGCAATACGACAACGTTTATGGCCGATCCCAGCGAGGCCAGAACCGTCTGCAAAACATCTCCGGTTTTGGATTTCAGCGTTTCGCCGAAAGACACCAACATCTGGTGCGTGTTCGATTCCCGGTCCAGAAGAGCGGGGAATTGTTGTTCAATAAATGCGCGCAGTTGCTTGAAAAGGCTAGGTAAAGTATCGATCAGATCCAGTAGCTGAGTGATCAGGGCCGGAACGACCATCAAGATCATCAATACAAAGCCCAGCACTCCAACCACGGTTATGATCGCGGTCGCCGCCATTCGCGATAGACCCAGTTTTTCCAGGCGGTCCGCAACAGGATCAAGGAAATAGGCAATCGCACCACCGATCACGAAGGGTAGCAAGACATCACCCAACAGGTACAAAAGCAGCACGAAAACGACAGTGGCAATGCCCCAGTATCTAAGCTGATCCTTCACCGGCAAGGCCATAGCGCAATCCCTCGTTTGCACAGCATTGCCGTGTTCTTGGCCCATGACGCCCGGCGATGCAAGTGGTTCATGGTGCGCGATTTTTACGCCCTAGTCTGTCAGTGTACCCAGTTCCGGAGTATCTCCTGTAGCCAGTTCATCAGGCCAGTTGGTGCGCCAGATTTCTGCTGACCAGTGGCCGCAATGCACCTCGGGGCGATCAAAGCCGGTCAGGGCAGGCAGCAGCGGCGCGACCACCACATCGTGGCGCGGAACGGCGAAATACGGAAAGGAATAGCGTTCATGCCCGGATCGATTGACTACGCGATGCGGGGTCGATTTCAATCGCCCGCCTGACCATAGTTCCAGCATGTCGCCGATATTAACCACGAAGCCGCCTGGAGGGCATTCCGGTGTGATCCAGCCTCCGGTGCGGGTCTGTACCTCAAGCCCGCCGACCGGATCGGGTGCGATTATTGTCAGCGCATCGGTGTCTTTGTGTGGATGTATGCCATAGCCACGTTCTTCTGATGCCTGCGGTGGGTAATGCAGCAGGGTCATGTTGGTCATCGGGTCGCGGAAGGCGTCGCGCAGAGTATTGGGTGGGATCTCTAAGCCAACCTCTAGGGCACCGAGCAAAAGATCGGTCACGCCATCAAGCTGTTGCCAATAATCCAGTATGACCGTACGCGCCTGCGGCACCTCTCGGGGCCAGATATTCGGGCCGTAAAGTGCGCATTCAGCCCGGATCGGGGCATCTTCGGCTGCTTCGAAATGCAGCTTGTACCCTTCGTACTTATCCGCCGTGCCCGAGCCGTCATTGGGCGTGAAGAAACCCATCGGTATGTACCCGCGATAGTTTTCGCGAGTGATGGCCTGGTCCCATTTTCGGGCCTCTTCGATATCAAAGATCGCTCTGACACAGCCGCGTACCTGATCAATGTGCTCAGACGAAATGCCTGTCCCGGTGATCGACAGAAACCCGATACTGGTGCAGGCATCCATGATCTGCGCGACCGTTGACTGATACTGTGGTCCGGCGGGATTGGTCAGCGGGCTGATATCAATAGTTGGAATATGCTCCATTAGTTAGTTCTCACGCCTTGGCGTTCCAATTCCTGATGCACAGGCGCAAGGTTCATGCTGTCGAGTTCCTGATTGCTTTTCAGCGACAAGGCCGCCGCGATCCCTGCGCCCTGACCCATCACCGCGCAGCAGGACATGTTGCGTGTCGCGGCGTGTGCGACCCGATCCGCGCCATGGGACCGGCCCGCAACCAACAAACCCTTGATCCCTTTGGGCAGCATCGAGCGATATGGTATCTGCATATATCGCCCTGTGGTCGGCAAGATCAGAATACCGTAACCGTCGATGAATTCAGGGTAAATACCAATGGTATCCTCGAATCGGCCCTGATGGCGGGCATCGGTTTCGGTCATGTTGTAGACTGCATCGATCTTGCGCGTATCCCGAATACCGATCGTCATGCCGAAATTGCGCAAACGAGCATTTTCGCAGCCCGGCATGAAGCGACGGAGGGCATCAATGGCGAGCATCGCCTGACGGCGGCCTTCGATCTCACCAAATGTCAGGCTGTCGGGGTCGGTCCCGTCGATCTGGTCCATATGAATCAGGTTCATATATGTCAGCTCGCCCGTATCGTGCATCGCCCCCCAGGTGCCGGCGATCGTGTTCAGATGCGCTGGTATTAAGCCCTCATCAATGGCCTGCTGGAAGGGTTTCTTGACGAAGGGCGAGAACATGTCGTCCTCTTTGCCAGAGGTCTCGATATTCCATTCGCCGCCGCCGCCCCAGTCCTTGTAAGTCTGCGGGTCGGCTTTGATACCTTCCATGAAGGCCCGTTTGTCAACGCCTGCCAGATGGAACATGACCGAGGCGGCCATCATGTCCTCACGAGGTGTCTTGTGGGTCGGGGCACCTGCACGATGTGCGACGTCTGCATCCCCCGTTGCGTCGATAACAACCTTGGCCAAGATCGCCTCACGCCCCGCTTTGGATTCGGTGATCACGCCGGTGATGCGATCCCCGTCCATGATCGGGGCGACGAATTGTCGATGCAGCATCGGATGAACGCCCGCCTCTTCGACCAGCTTGTCGGCCACCAGCTTGAAGCCCTCGCTGTCCAGTTCATAGCTGAGCGATTGGCTTTCAGGCACGGCTGCGCCCATTTCCTTTGCGCGGGTCTCGAATTCCAGGCCGATGCCCCCGGCCTCGACGGTTTGTTCGTGGCGATACCAGGCAAAGCCTTCGACGCCAACGGCCGTAATGTTGCCACCCATGCAACCGAACCTGTCCATCAAGGAAACTTCGGCCCCTGCGCGTGCGGCGGCAAGCGCAGCGGACAATCCTGCTGGGCCAGAGCCCACAACCAAAACATCTGTCTGGTGAACAACAGGGATCTGGCGGGCGGGTTCGGTGATTGTTCGCATTGTTGCCTCGCGATTGAACGTTTGCGCCAACATTGAAAAACACGGCGTTGCGGTCAATCGAAAAACCGACAGCGGCGGGGTCGTAAAAACGCCATTGCGTGATTGCCCCCGGCGGGGCTTTGGCATAATCACCTTGCAGCGAAATTCTCACCCGTAAGGTTACGTTATGCGCCTCAGCCGTTACTTTCTGCCCGTTCTCAAGGAAAACCCTTCGGAGGCTCAGATCGTCAGCCACCGGCTGATGTTAAGGGCCGGGATGATCAAACAGGCTGCTGCCGGGATTTATTCCTGGTTGCCGTTGGGCTTTAAAGTTCTGCGCAAGCTGGAAAACATCGTCCACGAAGAGCAGGCGCGGGCAGGGCATATTGCGATCCAGATGCCGATCCTGCAATCGGCGGACCTGTGGCGCGAATCCGGACGTTATGATGACTACGGTCAAGAGATGCTGCGGATGCAGGACCGCCACGGTCGCGATATGCTGTACACGCCGACCGCCGAGGAATTGGTAACTGATATCTTCCGCGGCCACGTCAGCAGCTACAAGGATCTTCCGCTGACGCTCTATCAGATTCAGTGGAAATTCCGCGACGAAATCCGCCCGCGATTTGGCGTGATGCGGGGGCGTGAGTTCTACATGAAGGACGGCTATAACTTCGATCTGACCAAAGAAGACGCGTTGCACGCCTACAACCGCCATCTGGTCAGCTATCTGCGCACCTATGAACGCATGGGCCTGCAAGCCATACCGATGCGCGCTGATTCTGGCCCCATTGGGGGCGATGACACGCACGAATTCCTCGTGCTAGCTGATACCGGTGAATCCGAGGTCTTCTATGACAGCGCCGTCACTGACCTGACCTTTGGTGACCGCGAGATCGACTATGATAGCCGTGACCAATGTCAGGCGATCCTCGAAGAATTCACATCGAAATACGCTCGTACAGACGAAACCCATGATGAGGCTCTGTTTAGTCAGATACCTGAAGAACGTCGTCGGGTAGCGCGCGGGATCGAAGTTGGACAAATCTTCTATTTCGGGACCAAGTATTCCGAACCATTAGGCGCGACCGTTCAAGGGCCGGATGGCAAGCCGGTTCCGGTGCATATGGGCAGTCACGGCATCGGTGTCAGTCGCCTGATCGGTGCGATCATCGAGGCCAGCCATGACGACAAGGGCATTATCTGGCCCGAAGGCGTCACACCGTTCCATTGCGGAATCGTGAACTTGAAGCAAGGTGATGAAGAGGCTGATGCGGCCTGCGACAAGCTCTATGCCGCGCTGACAGCTTTGGGGCTTGAGCCGCTTTATGATGATCGGAAAGAACGGGCAGGGGGCAAGTTTGCCACTATGGACCTGATTGGTCTGCCTTGGCGTATCACTGTCGGGCCGCGCGGTCTGAAGAATGGTGTTGTCGAACTGACTTGTCGCCGAACTGGTGAGAGTGAAGAGTTGAGCCCCGAGGCAGCTGTCACCAAGATCGCAGAAATCTACGAGGGTATCGCCTGAACAAGGCGATGTACTTTCTGAGACTTAGCTCAGTTTGCTGATGTCGGGCGGTCGGTCAGGATATCGCCGTCCGCTTCACTGCCCCGAGCAACCACGATTGGGCGACCAAAGCGGCGCACGAGCTCGGCGAGCTCAAAGCCAAGAAACCGCAATCCACAGATTCGTTCGTCTGTGGCGCGATCTGAAATGCACAGCCGTCCCTGCCGGAAAGCAAGGCGATAGCCTTTATCTCGTAGAATGTCAGTCAAACCGGCCCAGCTAGCGGCACTTAAGAAAATTGGCCTGATTGCCGCGCGCAACAAAGCTGCGCTTTCACAATCCAGTTCTGTTGCTGCCGAACGGGCTAATATTGGGCCCGTGCCTTTCATATGTTCTTGAATACCCATGAGCGTACCTCCGCCCTTAAACTCTTAAAATGTGTCCCCCACACAAAAAGGGTGACAAAATTTCCTACACTTATCAATTTGTGAAACAATATTTCGCGCCCAAATGTTGCGATTGTGACTCAGTCAGGTACGGATATCTCACATTGACTTCATACCTGAAACAATAAGCCTTTGTCTGTGAAGAGGTTCACAACCTTTGGTGTATCGAAGTGGAGGTGATTCTCGCTTTGACGGTGAAGCGCTGACCTGAGTGCGAATGATTCGTTTCAGACTGTTCTTTTCGTGCCCGCGTCGGCTGCAGAAGCGCCAATCGGACATCCGCGCGATAACCGGCTTGACCATCTGACCAAATGTCGAGAGGGTCGCGAAAAATCTGAACCCGAGGCAGGAATGGCCAAAACACCACCGCCCTTCGCTCTTTTTGAATGGAAGATTGCCTGGCGTTATCTGCGTGCCCGCCGTGCGGATGGCGGCGTCAGTGTGATGACTTGGATCTCGCTGATCGGGATCACGCTAGCCGTGTTCGCATTGATCGCCACGTTGGCGGTCAGGTCTGGTTTTCGCTCCGAATTCGTGGGCACCATTCTGGGGGCCAACGCCCATGTCACCGTTTATTCCGCCGGAGAGGTTGATGCACAGGGGCGGCTGGATCGCACCATCACCGATTTCGATGGTATGGCCGAGCGGATCGCGCAGGTGCCCGGGGTTGAGCGCGCCGCCCCGCTGGTCAAAGGGCAGGTGTTGATCACAAATGCTGACCGCAGCTCTGGTGTGCAGGTCTTTGGCATGCGTCCTGACGATCTGGCTGATCTGTCGGGTATTGCTGAAAGCGAAGAAGCCTATGGCGATCTGTCCAGATTCCCGGAGGGCATTGCCATCGGCTCGGGCGTGGCGCGTGCGATCGGGGCGACTGTTGGAGATCGAGTGAAGCTGACTTCGCCCAATGGTGTGAAAACCGCCTTTGGTACGTCGCCGCGCGTGAATGCTTATGAAGTGGTCTATGTCTTTTCGGCCGGGCGTTTTGACATCGATCGTACCCGCGTCTACATGCCCTTCACCGAGGCGCAGAGCTTCTTCAACCGTGAAGGAGTGGCGGATGAGATCGAGGTGATGGTCGATCGCCCCGAAGAGCTGACCCCGATCTTGATCCCGATTATCGAGGCAGCTGGAGAGCGTAGTCAGATATGGACTTGGCAGGATGCTTCAGGCGGTTTTTTGCGGGCATTGGAAGTCGAAGACAACGTTATGTTCATCATCCTTTCGATCCTTGTGTTGATCGCGGCAATGAATATCGTTTCGGGTTTGATCATGCTGGTGAAGAACAAGGGTCGCGACATCGGTATCTTGCGCACCATTGGCCTTAGCGAATGGTCAGTGCTTCGGGTGTTCTTCATCTGCGGAGCGTTCACGGGCATCATCGGGACCGCAATGGGGGTCATTCTAGGCTGCCTGTTTGCAATTTATATCGACCCGATATTCTCGTTCGTGAACTACGTCATGGGTGGCGGCGTCTGGGATCCTTCAATTCGAGGTATCTATGCCTTGCCTGCCGAGTTGCACTTGTCGGATGTCTTGAAAGCCATCGGTCTTTCGCTGGGCCTGTCCTTCCTTGTTACCTATTTCCCGGCCCGCCGCGCGGCGCGGCTGAACCCGGTTGAGGCGCTGCGCTATGAATGATGTGACGTTAAGGCTCAGCGGTCTGAGCAAGACATATCTTCCAGGCACGCCAGGTGAGATTCAGGTGTTGCGAGGTGCCGATCTGGAGCTGCGCGCCGGGGAGGCGGTCGCACTGGTGGCGCCATCAGGCGCAGGGAAGTCGACCTTGCTGCACATCGCAGGTCTTCTGGATACGCCCGATACCGGCGAGGTTGAAATCGCTGGTCAGGGGGCAATGGGCAAAGGGGATCGCACACGTACAGCGATCCGGCGGCGTGATGTGGGATTCGTCTATCAGTTTCACCACCTGCTTCCCGAATTCACGGCACTGGAAAATATCATTCTGCCGCAACTTGCGAATGGCACATCCGAAAAAGCGGCGCAGGTACGAGCGATGCAGTTGCTCGATCGCGTTGGCGTTTCGGCCCGCGCGGAACACCGGCCAGCCGCATTGTCGGGCGGAGAACAACAGCGCGTGGCTTTTTGCAGGGCATTGGCCAACAAGCCCCGTGTTCTGCTAGCGGATGAGCCGACCGGTAATCTGGACCCCGAAACCTCGGATCAGGTCTTTGCAGCCCTCATGGCGCTGGTGCGGGACGAAGGGCTATCGGCGCTGATCGCCACGCACAACCTCGATCTGGCGGCGCGGATGGACCGGATGTTGCGGCTGGAAGGCGGTGTGCTCAAGCCAGCTGAGTGATTGCGACACCGATCGCCATTATCGCAATGCCTCCCGCCCGTATCAATGTCAGCGGTGTGACCTGAGCACCGAACAGGCCAAAATGGTCAATCGCAGCTGTGCTGATCAACTGGCCCAGCAGTACGAAAAACACGGCATTCCCCACTCCGAAATGTGGGGCTACATGGGTAATTGATAGCACGTAAAACGCGATCAGCACGCCGCCCAACAGTAAGTGACGCGGAGCTTGTGCGATTTTGGCAAAGGCCTCACTTCCTCCGAGGATCAAAAGCGCCAGGGCCGAGGACACAAAGGCAATCGCGAACAGAATCACGGCCGCAGCGGTCGGCGATCCGATCAGTCGGCCCAAGGCTGCATTCAGGGCGGCAAGGATGGGAACGCCGATCCCGGCGGCCAGCATTATTGCTGCGTATTGTGTCATGGCCTTGTATCCCTGCGCTCGTTTCGTTGATCTGGATCATTGCGCCAGTGTGGCCGTCGGGCAAGTCTGGAATTGTCAGGCAGAAAGGAGAAAAGCGATGGTCCGATCAATACTTGGCTTAGTCTCGCTGTCGGTACTCACTGCGATTTCGTCGCCCGTTTTCGCACAGGATGCCGAGGCTGGGGCCAAGCTGTATCAGCATCACTGCGCGACCTGTCATGGGTTGGACGCAACCGGGCATGGCCCGATGGCTGGGGTGCTGGTGATCCAGCCAACGAACCTGAAAGCGCTGCTGGATGCTGATGGAGATTTTCCGACCGCGCGCGTGGTCGCCCGGATTGATGGACGCGATCCGTTGGTCAGCCATGGAAGCCCGATGCCAGTATATGGGCCTTATTTCGAAGGGAATGACACCGCAATCAAGACGCCCGATGGGCAGCCGATTCTGACCAGCAAGCCGATTGTGGATCTGGTGGCATTCCTGAAAACTCTACAGGAGGGCTAGAAGGCTCAACGGCAGATACCTTGCACTTTCACGCCCGACCAAGGCAGCAACACATCGCTTTCGCGCTTATTTCCGGGGAGTTTTGAGACATCGAAATGTACGCTTAACATATCGTGCAGGCGTTTGGTTCGCGGTGCCTCGGGGTCGAGGGCGCGGCAGCAGACATATTCTTCGACAATCGCGCCTTGTTGTTCAAACCCATAGGCAAGAAAATCGGGCGAGGTATCCAGATCGAACAGATACGGATCATTCTGGCGCCCGTGCTCAGCCGCTGCGCGCAGCGGGTGATAGCCGGTCGTCTTGCGATTCTGCCATTGCCAGACATGGGTCAGTTCATGCGCCAGTAGCATGGCCGCAATCAGGTTCATCTGTTCAGGGTATTGGCTCATGTAGTCGTCCAGATACCAATCTTTCGTAAAGTACACGTGATTGAATAGGGCGACACCCGCCGGTTTGCCTGTCACGGTTTCCTCTTTGATGGGTGGCAAAATCCGCTCTCGACAAGCGACCCGAGGGCGGGCTTTCCTGGTAAAAGTTACTGCGGCAACCGGTGCGCCCTCGACCAAGCGCACGCGGTCAAGGTTCAGTGTTTCGCCATGAATTTTGCCAGCGAAGGTGCGCTCCTGATCGGTAAGCGGGCGGCCACAGGAAGCAAACAGAAACAGAGCTGAAATCATCAGGGTGCGGAGCATATCGACAAGCCTAATGTGGAAGCTTGGCTCTGCAAGCCGTTTTCAAAGGCTCATCGCCAAAACCCGGCTGATTTCTGTAAGCGAACGCCCGGATTGTTCCATCCAATTGTTGAAAGCGGTTTGCACCGCAGCCATGGCTTTTTTGGAAGTCGCGGGTTTGTCGATGATGCCCTCGGCAACCAAACGAGCCGTCACGTCGCGTGACAGAATAAAACTATCTCGGCCAGCAAATCGCATGGCGTATTGGGCTGATGCACCGCCGAGTCGCGATCCGCGATTGGCCAGCATCTGCAGCAATCCGACATAGTCCTGTGACGGCCAACCGCCCAAAGTTTGACCAACGCCACCCTCGGAGCGGAGTTCCAGAAGAAAGGCCGCATTGTCCCGAACGGCAGCGATTTTAGTGCCGTTTCGTACGATGCGAGTATCTTGGAGCAGGGCGTCGAACTTTTCATCATCCATGAATGCACAACGACCGAGGTCGAAGCCGTCAAAGGCTGTTTCAAACCCGTCCCACTTTGCCTCGATCACTTTCCAGTTAAACCCGGCCTGAAAAATCGTTTTCGTGATTATCGATAACCAACGGTCATCAGCCATCTCCGCCAGTTCATTTAGGGGGGTCGGTTTGGTTAGCTTGTTTTCCAGCGCTTCGGGTCCACTATGGCGGTCTGCTGCCAGCTCATAGATTTCATCAAAGTGACGCATCTTAGGCCCTCCGTTGCGCAAATGCTGATACATCCTGTTCGTTTGGCAAGTAAAAACCAGTGCGCAATCCGAAAAACCGAGATGTTTTTATTGACTAGTCAATCAAGTTCTTTCACTTTGTGGTATGAAGGGTGCTGCGTATGGGGAACACCGGACGAAAAGGGGCCGGAGCAATAGTTAGAATTGGCGGGGGCGGATGATCTGGCTAAAAACAACAACTGCCTGTTCAATTTCGACCAGAATTGTGCATGTTTCGATCGCACCGTGAACGAGGAAATACTGGATGGGCTGTAAAAAGCTCAAAAAAGGCAAATGAAAAAGACAGGGAGTCAAAACAATGAAAAAGCTTAGCGTAAGCGCGTTAGCTATCTTGGTCGCCAGTTCAGCCCATGCGGCAGACATGGGCGCTGTGGATGAACCGATCAAGCTGGCAATCAATGAATGGACTGGTCAGCACGTTACCACGCATGTTGCAGGCGAGATGCTGATGGCTGCGGGTTATAACGTGGAATATGTGACCGCCGGCATGATGAACCAGTTCCAGGCACTGGCCGATGGCGACATCGATGCGACGCTGGAAATCTGGTCCTCTAACGTGTCAGACGAGTATGCCAAGAAGATTGACGAAGGCACTGTTGTCGAAATTGGCGATCTGGGCCTCGATGCGAAAGAAGGTATTGCCTACCCTGCGCACGTCGCCGAGCTGTGCCCGGGCCTGCCTGCGTGGGAGGCGTTGAAAGACTGCGCGCAGGTCTTCGCCACTGCCGAAACACTGCCTGGTGGTCGCCTTGTCGACTATCCTGCGGATTGGGGCACACCTGGCGCGGACCGCATGACCGGTCTTGAACTGCCGTTCAAAGCGGTTCCTGCAGGTTCCGAAGGTGCTCTGATCGCGGAATTGCGCGCCTCGACCGAGCGCAAGTCGCCGCTGCTGATCACTTTCTGGCAGCCGCACTGGGCGATGTCGGCCTATGATGTGCAGTTTGTTGAACTGCCTGCGGGCGAAGAAGCGTGCTTTAACGATCCGTCCTGGGGCCCGAACCCAAATGCGGTCAACGATTGCGACTTCTCACCGTCCCGTATCTTCAAGGCCGGTTGGAGCGGCATGGAAGAGAAGTGGCCTGCAGCCTATGAAATCCTGACCAACTATCAACTGGCGGTCGAAGACCAGCAGCCAATGATGGGTGCGATCGACGTAGATGGCGGTGCAGTCGAAGAGGTGGTCGCTGCATGGATGGCCGAGAACGAAGGCAAGTGGCGTCCGGTGGTTGACGCGGCAACCAAGTGAGCCCGCTTTAGTGACTGACGCCAATACGCCAGCCATTGCCTGCCAGAATCTCTGGCAGGTTTTTGGCCCCGGCGCTGAGAAAGCTCTGACCGACGCGCTGTCTCGGTCAGGGAATGACGCCGACAAAGCCGCAACTGATCTTCGGGAACACGGGTTTATTCCCGCTGTACAAGACGCCAATTTCGAAGTTCGCGAAGGCGAGCTATTCGTCATCATGGGACTTTCGGGTTCGGGCAAATCGACGCTGATCCGCTGCATCTCGCAACTGTTGCCTGGTACGGGCGGGGAAATCCGCGTGGATGGCGAGAACGTTATCGGTGCATCCAAGAAGGTGCTGACCGATCTTAGGCGCAAAAAGCTAGGCATGGTGTTCCAGCATTTCGGCTTGTTTCCACATATGACTGTGGCTGAAAACGTAGCATACCCGCTGCGGGTTCAGGGCGTGAGTAAAAAAGAACGTTTGGCGCGCGCGCAAGAAGTGATCTCTCTGGTCGGTCTGGAAGGGCGCGAAGACAGTTTCCCCCGGCAGCTTTCAGGCGGCCAACGCCAGCGTGTGGGGATCGCGCGCAGTCTTGCCGTGAATCCGGACATTTGGTTTCTGGACGAGCCGTTCTCGGCCCTCGACCCATTGATCCGCCGTCAGCTGCAGGATGAGTTCCTGCGTATTCAGGCGACGTTGAAAAAGTCGATCGTCTTTATCACTCATGATATCCAAGAGGCTCTGAAGCTGGCCGACCGCATCGCCATCATGCGCGATGGCAAGATCGTGCAGATCGGCACACCAACGGATATCGTGCTGCGCCCGGTGGACGACTATGTGCGCGAGTTCTCAAAGGATGTTGCCAAAGGCCAGCACGCCAAGGTCGCCTCGGTCATGCGCGATGATGGGGAACGTGGGCCAGATGATCCGGGCCTGACCACATCAATGACATTGGATGCAGCACTTGCGCATTGCATGGAGCTTTATGAACCCGTGCCCGTGCGCGATGCAGACGGCAATATTGTCGGCACCGTGCATCCGTCTGATTTGGCTGCAGCCTTGCAGGTGGATGAGACATGACCGCGGTGACGGACACTCCCGCGCAACAGGTTCGCCTGACAGCCGGGGCGCAAGCTGCGCTGATTACAGTGATCGTCGGCGCGGTCTGCCTTGCGCTGGAAGGCGTCGCCCCGTGGCTGGTCAAATGGCCTGCCGCGTGGGAATTGCCCGCAACTCAATGGGTTGGGGTATTTCTGGATTGGTTTCTGAACGGCATCAAACCGGCCATGCGGCTGTTTTCGGACCTGATGACCTATCCGATGAATGCTGCCAACTTTGTGCTGGGGAACACCCCGTGGCCGATCCTCATCGGTATCGTCACCGCTCTGGGCTGGTATCTGGGTGGCTTGCCCATGGCGGCGCTGGGCTTTATCGGCCTCAGCTTCGTTCTGGCCTCGGGCTATTGGGCCGAGAGCATGAACACGCTCGCCCTCGTCGCCGTGTCGGTGCCCGTGGCGCTGATTATGGGCGGCGCGATCGGCATCCTCGCCAATGAGGTGCCGCGGGTGAAGTCATTCGTGCAGGCGGTGCTGGACATCATGCAGACGGTACCGACATTCGCCTATCTGACGCCGCTGCTGCTGCTGTTTGGCTTTGGTCCAGTGGTTGGCCTGATCGCCTCGGCCATCTATGCGGCGCCGCCGATGGCGCGCAACGTGATGCTAGGACTGGAACGGGTGGAATCCGAGATTAAGGAAGCCGCCATCATGTCCGGCGGCACCCGCCTGCAGCAACTGTTTCAGGTCGAGATTCCGGCGGCCACCACGCAGATCATGGTCGGTGTGAACCAGTGCCTGATGGCGGCCCTGTCGATGGTGATCATCGCCGCCGTCATTGGTGGCTTCAACGACATCGGCTGGGAGGTTCTGCTGACCATGCGCAAGGCGCAGTTCGGCGAATCCCTGATGGCTGGTCTGGTCATCGTCGTCTTCGCTGTCGTGATCGACCGGATGAGTGGCACTCTGGCGACCGAACGCAAGCGCTATGACAGCCGCGTAGTCTGGGCGATGCTGGGCTTTGCGGTGCTGTTCACCGCTGCCTTCTGGGCGTGGCTGCCGAACCCGTCCGAGCTAACCGTGCTGGACCCGATGGCCGGGGCCATCGACAGCGGCCTGACCGCGTTCACGCAAGCCAACGGGCCGTGGCTGGATGCGCTCAAGAACAACTCACTGTTCTATGTGCTGCTGCCGTTGCGGATCGGGCTGGATCAGGCGGTGCTGCCTTTCACATGGGGATTCCAGTGGACCCCCAACATGAGCTGGGGTCTCTTCGCCGCTGGGGCCGCAATCGCGCTACTGATGGCTTGGCGCGGTCACCTGACCGGAGGGCTGGTAGTTTTGATCCTGATCGGCATGCTGGAAACCGGCATCGCCAACCTGCCATGGCCCTTTGTACTGACCGGGGCTGCCGCACTGGGCTGGGTCGCAGGCGGCTGGCGTCTGGCGGCGTTGTCGGTGGGTCTGCTCTGCACCATCCTTGTCTCAGGCCTGTGGGAACGCGCCCTGCTGTCGCTTTATCTCAGCGGCGCTGCGGTGTTCTTCTGCGCCGTGCTTGGCGGTCTGATCGGGCTGGCCAGTGCGGTCTGGTCTCCGGTCTGGACCGTTGTGCGCCCGATCTGCGATATGCTGCAGACGATCCCGCTTTTCGTGTTCCTGATCCCGGTCCTGATGGTGTTCCAGATAGGAGAGTTCTCGGCTTTCCTTGCGATCTGTGCCTACGCGATTGTCCCGATGATCCGCTACACGCGGCACGGTTTGGTCAATACGCCAGAAGAGATGATGGAGGCCGCGATCTCCAGCGGCGCGACCGAGTGGCAGATCATGCGCGACGTACGCGCGCCTTATGCTGCACCGACCATCCTGCTGGGTTTGAACCAGACCATCCTTTATGCCTTTGCCATGCTGGTGATCGCCGCATTGATCGGCACGACCGGTCTGGGTCAGTCGATCTATCTGGCACTGGGGCAGGCTGATGTGGGGCTTGGTATCTCGGCTGGGGCGGCGATGGCTATCCTCGCGCTGATCGCCGATCGCATGGTGCAGGGCTTTGCCGAAGAACGCCGCAAGGCGCTGGGCCTTTAAGACAGGGCAGGGGCGGGCAACCGCCCCTTGCCGCACTTGATTTCGGACAAAGACCCACACGTGATCACGACGTAATCCGGGTGCAACATGTTCGGAGATAAAAATGACCGGTTGGGGCTATTTCCTCGCAGCACTCGTGACCTTTCTGCTCAGCCACATGATCCCGGCGCGGCCAGCGGTGCGCGGCTGGCTGATTGGCACACTCGGGCGCACGGGGTACTTCGCTGCCTACTCACTTATCTCGCTCGTGGTATTAGGCTGGCTGATCGTAGCCGCTGCCAATGCACCTTATGTTGAAGTCATTCCGCCGCTCACCATCTTCCGCTGGGCGCCAATGCTCGTTATGCCGATAGTCTGTTGGCTGGCCATTGCGGGCCTCTCGATCCAGAACCCATTTTCTTTTGGAGGATTAGGGCATCGTTCCTTTGATACAGAATCCCCCGGCATCCTGCGCACTACGCGCCATCCGATCTTAGTGGCGCTGATGCTTTGGGCCGTTGCACACCTACTGGCAAATGGCAGTCTGTCACATGTCATCCTGTTCGGATTGTTCGCGGGCTTCGCTGCGATGGGAATGGTTCTGATCGACCGCCGCACAGCCCGTTACATGGGGTCGGATTGGCGTCGCCTGTCTCGAAATACCGCGCGTATCTCCTTGCGCGTGCCTCGTCCATGGCCACGCTTTTGGGTCTGGCTTGCCGCTTTCGCTGCCTACGCAGTTATCTTCCATCTGCACGAAGCTGTGATCGGGCTCTCACCGATGCCCTGACACGCGGGAGTGGTCGAACTGTCCGGCCCGTGCTATCTGATCTATCACCATTCGAAGTCTTGAGGTCTCACAATGCATCTCGCCTATGTCACAACCACCGATCGTGGTGCCACCGACCGCCTGCTCAGTGCTTTTGCCGAGGCGCTGACAGATACGGGCACCGCGTTGTCGGGTGTGGTGCAAACCAACACCGAATGCGCCGAAGGCTATAAATGCGATATGGACCTTAAGGTGTTGCCGACCGGAGAAACCATTCGCATCTCGCAATCGCTGGGTAAAAATGCGCGTGGGTGTCGTCTGGACCCGGCCGAGCTGGAACGCGCTGTCGGATTGGTGACCCAATCTCTGGATAACGCTCCTCAGTTGCTGATTATCAACAAGTTCGGCAAGCATGAGGCCGACGGGCGCGGCTTTCGCCCTCTCATAGCAGATGCGTTGGGACGTGGGATACCGGTCCTGGTAGGGCTCAACAAACTGAATATAGAACGGTTTCAGGAGTTCGCGGGCGGGATGGCCGAAGCGCTCGAACCGGACCTCGGTTGCCTGACTGATTGGCTTGACGGTCTGAACCAGTCTGAAACGCAGCGCACAGCCTGATTGCCCATCATGGGCGGTCGTTAAACCGCATTCGACACGAGAATGTGAAAAAACTGGACATGTCTGACTGCATCGGGTCTAGCTTCGGCGAGGAAGCAATCCGGTAGTTCGACAGGATAGGGACGCACCGGTGGAATCGGGGCGTATCATGAGCCAATCCCAGACGGATCCTTGCCAGCTATCCACCAATCCCGGGCGGATTCAGCAGTTGGCTGGAACTGACAGATTTTGGCTTTGGTTATTTTGCGGTTACTTCTTGCTGCACGTTGTCGTCCGGCTTGCAACGGGTGGTGCGCTTGGTCTGGACGAGGCCGAGATTTTGCTGGATGCCCGCGAACTTCAATGGGGTTACGGCCCCCAACTACCACTGTATGCATGGTTGCAATGGGCCGTTTTCCAGATCACCGGCCCAAGCATACTTGGGCTGTCGCTGCTGAAGAACGGGTTACTGTTGGCGACCGTCGTCACTCTTTATATGACTATTCGGACCCGACAAAATCCCGTAGTCGCAGGGGTGTCGGTGCTGTCTTTGTTGATGCTTTATCAATTCAGTTGGGAAGCGCAGCGCGCGCTGACGCACACGGTTCTCGCCAATTTGTGTTCTGCGCTGAGTTTCGCGGTGATCTGGGGATTGATCCGCAATCCCACGACCAAAGGCTATGTCCTGCTAGGCGTGGTGATGGCGGCGGGTGGGCTGTCCAAGTACAATTACGCTATTGCGCTCATGGCTATGCTTCTGGCGGCGCTCAGTGCGCCTGATACGCGTAGAACTTTCTTATCGGTGAAATTGTTGTTGTCGGCCGGTATCGCTGCGGCTCTGATCGCTGCTCCGATGGTGTGGATTCTAAACCATTCGGCCCTTGCCTTTGACAGCGCGCGCAAACTCGACATGTCTAGCGATGGGCCCACCTATTCGGCGGCCTTGCGCGGCGCAGCCGAGATGTCGATGGCGGCGCTGGGTTTTGTGGCGCTGCTATCCTTGATTATGAGCATTCTCTGGTTGATCTACCGGCGGCAAGGGGCGCCCGGTGTCGCGGATGACCTATTGCGTTTTATGCTGCGGACGGTGTTTTGGGCTTTGGTCCTGATGGCGTTGATCGTGATCATCAGTGGCAGTACCAATATTAAGGATCGCTGGCTGCAACCCATCCTGATATTTGCAGGTCCAGCCAGTATGCTGTGGCTTATACCCAAGATTGGTCGAGCTGGAACCCGGCGCTTCTGCCAGATCTCAGCGGGGCTAGCTGTGCTGATCGTTGTGGCCATGCTGCATCATAATCTTGCCGGAAACGCAAAGCGTGCGGCTCCGTTTGCTGCGCTTACCCCTCAGATACTGGACCAGACCCCGCCCGAGATCATGATCGTTGCCCATAACTGGCTGGCTGGCAACATGGCTTATCTGGCCCCGGATCGATCAATTTACGGCGAACGCCGCGTGAGTGTATCTGCTCCGTCGCTCCGTGTTTGGGATGCAGGTCGAAAAGCACCGAAAGACATCGATCCGGCTGATGTTGTCACCTTGGAAGCCCCGTATCGATTTGATTCTGATGAATTGATGTCGCTGTCTTTCGCACCTGTGACCCGGTAGCGTTGGACAGCAACTCAATTGAAGATCAGGGCGCTCAACAGTCATCCCATGGTCTTGAATATTCCGGACGCGCTTTGGCGCGATCTCTAGAGCAAATCAGGCGGCCCAGCCAACGAGTGACGAACGACCATCCTAGTATCTATGCAGACTGATCGGCCTTCTGACCTACCTTCAACCATTTCTACAAGTTCCTGTGCAGCCTTGCGCCCCATTTCGCGATGAGGGACGTGAACTGTCGTCAGGGACGGGCTTACAATTTCGGCCAACTCAATGTCATCAAATCCAGTTATCGAAAGCTGCTCTGGAACCTGAATGCCAAGGTTACGTGCTTCGCGCAGGGCCCCGGCGGCAAGGACGTCGTTGCCACAAATCACCACCGTCGGCCTTGGGCTCAGGTTCATGAGTTTACGAAGGGCCTCGGCACCCTTTTCAATTTCGTATGTGGTTTCGATCAGAGTTAAGGTGTCAGGGTCGAGGCTGTTTTCCGTCATGGCATGTCTGACACCCTCAACCCGACTTTGAGCTCGGTCATTGCCTTTCGTTTTCCCCGAAATCATTGCGATCTGTCGGTGACCGGCCAAAATCACCTTCCGGGCCAGTTCTCCCATTGCTGCGGTGTTGCTGAAACCGACCGAAGGGCGCTGCACCCTTGGATCGTAAGACCAGGCCACCAATGACGGAATTTGGTGCTGTTCGAGATATTTGTAGATCTCTGCATCTCGTGCAAATCCAATCAGCAGCAACCCGTCTGCACCGCGCGCGACAAGAGTGCGAATTTGTTCTCGCTCGACTTCGGGATCATAGGCCGAGCTGGAGACCAAAAGCGTATATCCGCTTTCGCGAAGCTGGTCCTGAAATTCCTGCAGCCCGCGGGCGAAGATCGCGTTGTCCATTGTCGGGATTATCGCCCCGATCGTAAAGCTGCGATTCGCTGCCATCACGCGGGCTGCGAAATTCGGTGTATAGCCTAGCGATTCGACTGCTTGCATCACACGCTTGCGCGTGGATTCGACCACTCTTTCCGGTGAGTTCAGGCATCGCGAGACTGTGGCCGTCGATACGCCCGCCGCCTTTGCGACGTCGTTAAGTGTCGGAGCTGAACGGGTTTTTCCCATACTGTGCCTGCATCTGATCTGACGCCCGTCTTATCACAAAAATGCCCATTTGCCATCTATTCATGTAAGCGCTTGCATTATCAATGTAAGCGCTTACAAATGTATTTGAGATAACGAACTGGGATTCCGTGATGTTCCTCTGGGCTGCTGCCGCTGTGTTTATCGTGTTCTTTGCCAATGTGGCCTTGGGCGCCTTTGGCGGTGGTGCGTTTCTGGGGGATGTCGGGGAAATGCTGGTTTTGTTTGCCGCCTCGATTTTGTTCGTGGTGGCCATTCTCAAGCAAGAGGCTGACCATAAAAACAAAAACGGCAGCTGACGGATTTCATGGGAGGAAGACAATGACGAATGGCAAGGATGGCCTCAAATCTGCTGAGCGCCGGAATTTTCTGAAACTGGCCTCAACCGGCTCGTTCACAGCGGCGCTTGTGGCTGGTGCGGGTGGCGTATTGTGGTCATCAGAGGCGGCGGCGCAGACCGCCAAAGAAGAAAAAGAACGCGAAAAAGCGGCTGATCACGTAATGACTGTCGCCACAGCTTATGTTTTGGGCGCTTCGCGCAGCTATCCGATTATGCAATTGGATCTGAAAGAGAACATCCAGAACGCCACCAACGGCAAGGTATATGTCAAGCTTGCCCCAGGTGGCCAATTGGGTGCAGGCGGCGCACTGGTCCAGAAAGTTCAGGGTGGAACAATTCAGGCGGCCCAGCATTCGCTGTCAAACTTTGCGCCCTTTGCGTCAACCGTTGACCTTATCAACATGCCGTATCTCTGCGGCTCGAACCAGCGGTTCACAAACCTGGTACATTCGGACACTTGGACCAATGAAGTTCACCCCAAGGTCGAAGCTGCTGGGTTCAAGGCCCTGTTCTACGTTGTCATCGATCCGCGTGTTGTCGCTGTGCGGCAGGGCGGGAACGCGATCATGACACCGTCTGATATGAGCGGTGTAAAATTCCGCGTGCCGGGATCAAAAATGTTGCAGCAATATTATCGGATGGTCGGTGCGAATCCGACACCGGTTGCCTGGGGTGAGACGCCATCGGCGATCAAACAGGGTGTTGCGGATGCGCTCGACCCATCGGTTGGAGCACTGTATGTCTTTGGATTCAAAGATATCCTCAGCAATGTCACCTTCACGCAGGCGGTGCCTGACAGTCAGGTCTATTCCTGTAACCTTGAGTGGTTCAATTCCATGCCAGCCGATGTGCAGGAAGGGATCATGTGGGGTTCTGAAATGACCAGCCATCAGAATCTGTCCAAGGTTCCCTCGGCAAGGGCCTTTGCAATGGCCGAACTCAACAAGGCGGGCGTGCAATTCCATTCGCTGTCTGACGATCAATTGGCCGAGTGGCAAGATGCCGGTGGCTACCAGCGTTCGGAATGGGATCCTTTCAAGACCGAACTGGCAGGCTCGATGGAGAATTTCGAGAAACTGGTCGAAGCGGCTGGTACGCAGGGTAAATACTACGTCCACGACGCGTAATTTAGTTGGGCGAGGGGCAAAAGCCTTTCGCCCACTTTTTCCCATTCAACCAGATGGCAGCGGTCCCTTTGGACCGGCAAAATTGAGCGCTGCCAGGGATCGGGGCTGGAAATGACCTTATTGCAAAAGATCAACCGCGACGCCGAACGCTGGTTGCTACTTGTGTTCTACGTGATGCTTGTCATTACCATGGCGATCGAGGTGCTGCGGCGCGAGGTATTTGCCTTTTCCTCGATCTGGGGCGAGGAAATCGTTCGCTACTCTTTCATCTATCTCGCCTGGATCGGCGCGGCGGCAGCGGTCAAGGAACGTGCTCATATCCGTATCGACGTGCTCATGCACTACATGGGGCAGCGTCCAAAGGCGGTTCTGTATATATTCGGCGATCTGGTGATGCTGGGTGTGGCAGTCATCGCACTCTACTGGTCCTATGAAGCCGTCCATGTCTCCGCCAAGTTTGGTTCGGTCACGGATGGGCTGCGGGTGTCCAAGGTTTGGTTTCTGATGGCAGTCCCCACCGGGTTTGCGCTGATGATTTGGCGCCTCATTCAATCCTTGATGCGCGACTTCAAATCTCTTCGAGACGGCACACCCGTCTTCGAAGGCGACAAACTGTTTGACTGAGGAGAACTCGAATGCTTTGGAATTCCCTCAATCAAACGGTCGAGCTCGGCTGGGATTTTTATTTGCCCGTCATTCTGTTCGTTGGCCTGATCGCATTGGCCGTACCGGTATGGGCGGCGATCGGCACCGCCGCGATTGTCATGTTGGTCATGTCAGGGGATCTGCCGCTGAGCGCGGTTGGTGAAAGCCTGTTCACCGGAATAGACGCCTTTGCCTTAACAGCTGTCCCCCTTTTCATCCTGACCGGGGATGTTCTTGTAAGGACAGGGCTTAGTAAGAAATTCCTTGATGTCGCCGAAGCGCTGACCTGTTGGACGCGCGGAGGTTTCGGGTCAGCCACGGTGCTGGTTTGCGGGATGTTTGCCGCGATTTCGGGCTCTGATGCGGCGGGCGCTGCTGCGGTGGGGCGGATGACCATCGCACGCCTCGTCGAAAGCGGTTACCCGCGACCTTATGCCTGTGCGCTGGTGGCTGCGGGCGCCTGTACCGGCATCCTGATTCCACCTTCGATCGCCTACATCATCATCGGCCTCGTGTTGGGCATTTCAGCCTCGACCCTATTTCTTGCGGCGTTAATCCCCGGCCTAGCGATTTTGGTTTCGATCCTGATTACCAATATTATCATGAACCGGATCTATACCTATGAAACCGGGGGCAATATGGGACTGAGCGAATGGCTCGGTAACCTTGGTCATTCGCTAAAATCCGGTTGGTACGCCTTCATCGTGCCCGGGATCATCTTCTACGGTATTTTCTCGGGCCGCCTGACCCCGACCGAGGCTGGTGCGACCGCGGTTGTCGTCACCATCGTGATGGGCTTCATTTTGGGAACTCTGAAGCTATCCGACTTTCCTGCGATGCTGGTCAGTTCTGCCAAAGTGAACGGGGTAATCCTGCCAATCATCGCGTTCTCGGCCCCGCTGGCCGAAGCGCTGGCAATCATGGGAGTCCCTCAGGGGTTCGTGACGGCGGTGACTGGTTTGACTGATGATCCGATGCTGTTGATCCTGCTGATGATCTGTATTCTGATCGCCGCAGGCTGCGTCATGGAAACAACGCCCAATATTGTGATCCTGGCACCAATCCTGAAGCCACTGGCCGACAACATCGGAATGAATGAGATTCAGTTTTGTATCATGATGATCACTGCGCTGGGTGTGGGATTCATCACACCTCCGCTGGGATTGAACCTCTTTGTTGTCTCAGGCATCACGGGCGAGTCCATACTTAAGATTGCTGCGCGCGCTGTGCCGTTTGTGCTGACAATGTTGATTGTGGTGCTGTTGATTGCATATTTCCCACCGATCTCGACCACTCTGCTTCCCGATATCTATAAATAGGACTACCCGGCAATGACTCGTGAATATCTGAAAAAGGCCGATCTGACCCCCAAGTCAGATGCGTCTGAGACCCACAAAATCGTGCAGGACATCCTGAACGATATCGAGAGTGGGGGTGACGCCAAAGCACTGGAATATGCCGCAAAGTTCGACAATTACGAGGGCAATGTACTTTTGACCCCGGAAGAGATCGAGGCGGCTTGCGCTCTTGTGCCGGAAAAGCTCAAGGCTGATATCCGCTTTTCGCACAACAATGTGCGCCGGTTCGCCGAGCTGCAGAAAAGCACGGTGCATGATGTGCAGATCGAAATATCACCGGGTTTTACTACGGGTCAAAAGGCGATCCCGGTGGATGCTGCCGGCTGCTATGTGCCGGGCGGCCGTTATAGTCATATCGCCAGCGCCATCATGACCGTGACAACGGCCAAGGTGGCGGGTTGCAAGCACATTACGGCCTGCTCACCACCGCACCCGGGGGTAGGAGTTGCGCCTGCTATCATCTATGCGGCCCACATTTGCGGTGCAGATAAAATTATGGCGATGGGGGGCGTTCAGGGGGTTGCTGCAATGACCTTTGGCCTGTTCGGGCTGCCAAAGGCAAATATTCTTGTTGGCCCTGGCAACCAGTTTGTTGCCGAAGCCAAACGGATACTGTTTGGTCGCGTCGGTATCGATATGATCGCCGGACCGACCGACAGCCTGATCCTCGCCGATTCCACGGCGGACGCACAGATTGTGGCCACCGACTTGGTGAGTCAGGCCGAACACGGTTACAATTCTCCGGTCTGGCTGGTGACCGACAACCGTTCATTGGCGGAAGAGGTCATGCGATTGGTGCCAGCCTATATCAACGACTTGCCGGAGGTGAATCGTGAGAATGCAGCCGCCGCCTGGCGCGATTATGCCGAGGTCATTCTGTGTGCGGATCGCGAGGAAATGGCAGCTTGTTCCGACGAATATGCGCCCGAGCATTTGACGGTTCAGGCTGATGATCTGGACTGGTGGCTGGATCGGCTGACTTGCTACGGTTCGCTGTTTCTGGGCGAGGAAACTACGGTTTCCTACGGTGACAAAGCGGCGGGCACCAACCACGTGCTTCCGACTTCACGAGCGGCAAGCTACACTGGCGGCTTGTCGGTTCATAAATACATGAAGATCGTGACATGGCAGCGATCCACACGGGACGGCTCAAAGCCGGTCGCTGAAGCCACCGCCCGAATTGCGCGACTTGAGGGCATGGAGGGCCATGCGCGTGCTGCTGACGTTAGATTGGCCAAGTATTTCCCGGATGAAACCTTTGACCTGACCGCGAATGGCTGACCCACGCGCATTGTTTGACCTAACCGGACGAACCGTTTGCGTCACCGGTGCCAGTTCAGGGCTGGGAAGACAGGCGGCCACTACACTTGCGGCGGCGGGGGCGCGGGTTGTGGCCGTGGCACGCAGGGCAGAAGCTTTGCAGAGCCTCTGTGCGGAAATTGGTGCGGATGCTGCCTATGTGCAGTCGGATGTGGCAAACCAAAGTCAGACAGGGGCGTTGGTCGCAGAGATTTCACGACCCTTCGGCGCCCCGGATATTCTAGTACATGCCGCCGGGATTAACACCCGGCAGCCAGCAGATGAGGTCACGGTTGCCGAATGGGATAGAACTCTGGCGCTGAACCTATCTGCGCCGTTTTTTCTGAGTCAGGCAATCGTACCGGCAATGAGGCAGCGAGGTTGGGGACGAATTGTTAACTTCGCCTCGCTGCAATCCTTCCGCGCTTTCCCCGGTGGCATCGCCTATGGGGCAAGCAAGGGTGGGGTCGGTCAGCTGACCCGCGCGATGGCAGAGGCTTGGTCTGGCTTCGGGATCACCGCAAACGCGATTGGGCCGGGGTTCTTTCCAACCGAGCTCACACAAGCTGTGTTCAGCGACGAGCATCGTGCAGCGGGCAATGCGGCGCAAACCTGCATTGGCCGCAATGGTCGGCTTGAAGACATCGACGGGCCGCTGCTGTTTCTGTGTTCTGAGGCATCTGCCTATGTCACGGGTCAAATCCTGATGGTTGACGGGGGGTTTACGGCGAAATGAAAGCCCTGGTTTACGAAGGTAATGAAACGCTCGCTTTCCACGATGTGCCCATGCCGGTCGCTCAGGCAGGAGAGCATCTGATCCGCATCCAAGCCTCTGGCATCTGCGGATCCGACATGCATGCCTATCTGGGGCATGACGCACGCCGCCCTGCGCCCCTTATCCTGGGACATGAAGCGGCCGGTGTTGTTACCGGTGGGCCCCGCGATGGCCAGCGTGTGACCATAAATCCTCTGGTCAACTGTGGGTCTTGCTCTGCTTGCGCGTCAGGTCGGGAAAACCTCTGTCCCAACCGCCAGATCATCTCGATGCCCCCGCGCGAAGGCGCGTTTGCTCAATATGTGGCCATCCCGGATCGCAATTTGGTTACGGTGCCGGATGACGTGCCCTTGGAAAAGGCTGCGTTGACGGAACCTTTGGCGGTCAGTTGGCATGCTGTGCGTCTTGCGCTGCAAGCGTTGAGCCCGGGAATGGACCGTCGGGCCCTGGTCATTGGTGGAGGGGCCATCGGACTTGCGGCGGCTCTTGCCTTGCGCGCAATGGGTTTGACTGACGTGATCGTTCAGGAACCCAACCCCGAGCGTCGAGCTTATCTGTCCGAGCGTTGCGGCCAGCAGGCCGTCGATGTGTTTCAAGGCACTGTGCCACTGGTTGTAGATGCGGTCGGAATTGCAGCTACACGCGCAACGGCCTCTGCAGTTGCATTGCCTGGGGGGGTGATTGCACATGTTGGGCTGGGCGAGGATGCCGGAGGTCTGGATATCCGCCGCATGACGCTGCAGGAAATTACGTTCATCGGCACCTATACCTACACTGCACAGGATTTCCGAGATACTGCACGCGCGATCTTCGATGGTTGCCTCGGCCCGCTGGATTGGCCCGAGTTGCGCCCTTTATCTGACGGTGCTACCGCCTTTCAGGACCTGCGTTCTGGTTTGGTGGCTGCGCCCAAGATAATCCTCGATCCCTGGGCATAAGACACCTGCCCAAGAATAAGGAGAGCACACATGTACGACAGAGTTCTAGTCCCCATGGCACTGGATCATGGCGTTTCCGGCACAACCCTCACCGCCGCCAAAACCTTATGCAATCCGGGCGGACAGATCACCGCGCTGCATGTCTATGAGGCGCCACACAGTTCTGTCAGCGCGTATCTCGATGAAGAGGCCGTGCGCAGCGCGTGGGATAAAGCCCAGCAGAGGTTGGCAGAGAAAACGGCCGGCCATGGTGATGTGACAACCGAAATGGTCAAGGGACGTTCCTATCGCGCCATTCTTGAATTTGCTGAAAAACATGATGTGGATTGTATCGTTGTTGGCTCGCACAAACCGGGCCTCAGCGACTTTTTCCTTGGCAGCACCGCTGCGCGTGTGATCCGACACGCACCTTGTGCGGTTCATGTCTGTCGCACATCCTAGCTTTTAAAACTGACACGCCAAATCGCGCAATGCGCCCTAAACAGGACAGATACTCCGGATATGGACATAGACAAAAAGATAACAGACGACCTGGTTGCGAACGATATCTCGTTTGTGACCACCGTTCCATGCAAGCAACTTGCAGGCGTAATCGAACATATCGATGCGCGAGATGGGATTTTCCATATCCCGTCGAACAAAGAAGACGAGGGCATGGGCCTGTGTGCCGGCGCATGGATGGGTGGAAAACGCCCAGCGATCATCATGCAGAATACGGCCATTGGTGTTACCATCAACACGCTGGCGACTTTGATTCAGTATTATAGGATGCCACTGCCTATGCTGATTTCATATCGCGGAGAGCTGCGTGAACCGATTGCATGTCAGGTCGAAATGGCCGTTCATACCAAGGCCCTTTTGGCTCAGCTCAACATACCGACCTATCATTTCCACCATCAGTCAGATGTCGAAGAACTGGACGCGATCCTGAAATATACGTTCATGTGCAATAAGCCGGTCGCGATCTTGACCGATGCCAATTTCTGGGGAGGCTACGGCGACCAATGATCCGTTCTGAAATTCTCAAGGAAATCGCTCCGATCCTGCGTGATCAACTGGTTGTCTGCAACATCGGCATTCCCAGTCAGGAACTGCACGCCATCGACGACCAACCGTCAAATTTTTATATGCTGGGAACCATGGGATTGGCCTCTTCAATCGGGTTGGGATTGGCGTTGGCGCAGCCCAAACCGGTGATCGTGATTGATGGAGATGGCTCGATCCTGACCAACCTGTGTACTTTGCCAACCATCGCGAATAATGTGGCGGACAACTACATCCTGTTGATTGTGGACAACGGTTCCTACGGGTCGACGGGGGACCAGCCGACCTATGCGGGTCAAAAAACCTCGCTTACGAAGATGGCCGAGGCCGCGGGATGTGAACGTGTGATTGAGTGCGCGGCCGAAGAAACAGGTCGTGTCCTGCAAGAGGCCCTGGATGCGAAGCAGATGACCATCATTGTCAGCAAGTGCGAAAGCGGCAATGCCAAGATGCCACCGATTACAATGGACCCGGTGGTCATTCGCGACCGCTTTATGAAGGCCGTTCAGGCCTGATGGCCGCCAGCACCATTCATTCGGCCGAGGACGCGCGACGCCTGGCGCGTCGCAGGCTGCCTTGGATGGTGTTTGACTATATCGACGGCGCTGCCGGACAGGAATCCGGGGCGGCACGAAACCGTGCTGCCTTGGATGCCATTACTCTGCGTCCGCGTATCTTGAAGGATGTGAGCCAGCGATCGCTGTCGGCGCAGATTTTAGACCAACAATCAGATCGGCCTTTTGGGATTGCCCCGATGGGGATGTGCAACCTTTCAGCTCCTGGCGCTGATCTGATGCTGGCGCGTTTGGCAGCACACAACCGTGTGCCTCATGTCGTATCCACAGTTGCGTCTACCTCAATGGAAGAGATCATTGCCGAAGCCGAAGGCAATGCCTGGTTTCAGCTTTATTTCAGTGGAGACGGCTCAGGCACGTTCAAACTGGTCGAGCGGGCGAAATTCGCAGGTTATGACGTTCTGGTTCTGACCGTTGATGTGCCCGAGGTTGGTCGGCGTCCACGCGAACTGCGCCATGGGTTCAAGATGCCGTTTCGTATCGGACCGCGCCAGTTCCTCGACTTTGCTCTGCACCCTCGGTGGTCGTTGACCTCCTTGTTCAAGGGTCGCCCTGTGATGGCGAATTTCGATGCGGAAGGTTACGATTTTGACCGAACTGAAAGCCGCGCGCGTGCCGATTGGGATACGCTGAGCCGGTTACGCGATGCCTGGCCGGGAAAACTGGTGATAAAAGGCGTTTTGGATGTCGAAGATGCCCGAACACTTGTGTCGGCAGGGGTGGATGCAATTCAGGTCTCCAGCCATGGCGCAAGGCAGCTGGACTCTGCACCTGCACCCATCGAAAAGCTGCCTGAAATCCGCGCTGCGCTTGGGCCGGACTTCCCGATTTTTTATGATAGCGGCATCAGATCCGGCGAAGATATCCTCAAGGCTCTGACAGTTGGAGCGGATTTTGTCTTTGTCGGAAGAATACTGCAATATGCCATCGCCGCTGCCGGAGAGCCGGGTCTGGAAAAACTTTGGGATGTTCTCAGCGACGAATTGAGCATTGCTATGGCGCAGACTGGGCTGACGACATTGGACGATGTCGGTCTGCGCGAATAGCGATAGTGCGCGTGGGTTGTCCGGATCCGGCTTCCTAAAGCATTGAAAGTGTATGGAAATGGTAGCCCGTAGGGGAATCGAACCCCTCTTTCCAGGTTGAAAACCTGGCGTCCTAACCGATAGACGAACGGGCCATTTAGACCAAACAAACGAAATGGTAGCCCGTAGGGGAATCGAACCCCTCTTTCCAGGTTGAAAACCTGGCGTCCTAACCGATAGACGAACGGGCCACGTTGGCTTGTGGAGGGCCTTTTACGGTTTACCTTCCCCCCCCGCAAGACGAAAAACGCAAGGCTACGAAACTTTTTTGACTGGTTGCAGGGCGTGTTGAAAAAGGTGTCAGACGGCTTCTGCCGCATCCTCCAGTCGCAGTTGCACGCTCTGCCGACCGCCCCAGGAATTGACCTCAAGCCGACCTGCGAAATGAAAGCGGGCACCGCCATGATTTGACAGGCGATCCCCCAGCGGACCATCGAACGCACCAAAGGCGATGGCATCCAGTCCGCCGGACATGCCATCCGATAGTGACAGTTTCAGATGTGTTTCGCCCACACGCTTGGCAAATCGCACCTGCAGATCGGGCAGAGCATAGCGTGGGGCAGGGGCACCGGCTCCGAACGGGCCTGCCTTTTCGATCTGCTCGATCAGGTCGACTGTTGCAGCGCCAGGCATCAGTGCCCCGTCCAGTTTCAGATCGGCAGGGCCTGCTTGCCCCGCACCCTGCTTGGCCAGCAGTTCCGACAGGCGCGCCATGGCGGGCTCTAACTGATCCCGCATCACCGTCAGACCCGCCGCCATCTTGTGTCCACCACCTTTGACCAACAACCCCTCGGCTGCTAGACGCTGGATCGACGCGCCCAGGTCAACGCCCGAGACGGAACGGCCCGACCCTTTGCCCTCATCTCCATCAAACCCGATCACGATCGCGGGCCGGTTTGCGGCCTCTTTCAGCCGCGATGCAACGATGCCTACGACACCGGGATGCCATCCCTCACCAGCAGCCCACACCAACGGCGCATCAAGCCCGCGTTCTTCCGCCTGTGCCAGTGCTGCAGCGCGCACTGCGTTCTCGATCTCACGCCGCTCCGAGTTCAGGGCATCCAGTCGCTCGGATAGGGCTTTGGCCTCGGTCACCGAGTCGGTGCTCAGCAATCGCGTGCCCAAATCGGCCTGACCGATGCGCCCACCTGCATTCACACGCGGCCCTAGCAAAAACCCTAGGTGATAGCTGTTGGGCGCAGTATCCATGCGGGCCACGTCCGACAACGCCACCAGCCCTGGCCGTTGCCGCTGGGCCATCACCTTCAGCCCTTGCCGCACCAAGGCCCGGTTGGCCTCAATCAGCGGCGCGACATCGGCCACCGTAGCCAGCGCCACAAGATCCAGCATGGCCATCAGATCCGGCCCTTTGACGCCAGCCTCGCGGAGTTGGCGGCCCGCCTCGACCAGCATCAGAAACACCACCGCAGCCGCGCAGAAATAGCCCAGATCACCGCTTTCATCCTGCCGGTTCGGGTTCACCACTGCGACGCAATCCGGCAGGGTTTCTCCCCCCAAATGATGATCCAAAACGATTACATCTGCACCCTTCGCCGCCGCGATAGGTTCATGGCTAAGTGTTCCGCAATCCACGCAAATGATCAGATCATGGCTAACTGCCAATTCCTGCATCGCCGGTACATTTGGTCCATAGCCCTCATCAATCCGGTCGGGCACATAGAGCGTTGCGGCTATTCCCATCTGGCGCAGCCACACCAGCAGTAGCGCAGCCGAACAGCCCCCATCCACATCATAATCGGCAAACACTGCGATTTTTTGACGATTGCGCACCGCTTCAAGAAACCGCGAAGCGGCAAGCTCCATGTCCTTCATCGAACGCGGATCAGGCAGCAGTTCTTTCAGCTTTGGCTCCAGAAAGCCCGAGGCCTCCATCACCGGAAGACCGCGTCGCGCCAGCACCTGACAAACGGCGCGCGGCAAATCGGTCTGCTGCGCCATCATTTCAGCCGAACGCTCGACCTCTATCCCCGGTCCAACCCAACGCCGACCGGTCAACGATTGCTCTACGCCCAGAAACGCCACATCTCACCTCATGCGCCAAGGCCGGGCCCCTTCGGACCCGGCCTTTTCATCTTTTTACAAATACTCTCGCCGAAGGCAGCGGCGCAAGCCGACATCTTTAGGTATGCGACCACATCGGAGTGCGATAGGACATGCGCCGGACCGAGCCGGTCTTGGACCGCATCAGCAACGTGGTTGTCTCGACCCAGCCCGGTTCCCGCTTGATACGCGGCAGCAGAGAGCCTCCGGTCACGCCAGTGGCAGCGAAGATGACATCTGCGGTCACCATCTCGTCGCGCGCATAAACGCGGTCCAGATCGGTGATGCCTGCCTTGGCGGCGCGGCCGCGTTCGTCATCGTTGCGGAACAGCAGGCGGCCAAAGATCTGACCACCCATGCATTTCAGCGCAGCAGCAGCCAGAACACCTTCGGGTGCGCCGCCTTGGCCCATATACATGTCGATCCCGGTCACTTCGCTTTCGGCGCAGTGCATGACGCCAGCGACGTCACCATCGGTGATCAGGCGGATAGAGGCACCGGTGGCGCGCACTTCCGCAATCATTGCTTCGTGACGAGGACGCTCCAAGATGCAAACGGTGATATCTGCAGGCTCACACCCTTTGGCATTGGCCAGAGCCTCAACACGCTCGCGCGGGCTCATGTCCAGATTGACAACGCCTTCAGGAAAGCCGGGGCCAACGGCCAGTTTGTCCATATACACATCAGGCGCGTGCAGCATCGAGCCGCGCGGTCCCATGGCGATCACCGTCAAGGCGTTTGGCATATCCTTGGCGGTCAGGGTCGTGCCTTCCAGCGGGTCCAGCGCAATATCCACGCCAGGGCCGTTGCCCGTGCCGACCTCTTCACCGATATACAGCATAGGTGCTTCGTCGCGTTCGCCTTCACCAATGACAACAACGCCAGCGATGTCCAGCAGGTTCAATTGCTCACGCATCGCGTTTACCGCGGCCTGATCGGCGGCTTTTTCGTCTCCACGTCCGACCAACGAGGCGGATGCAAGCGCGGCCTGTTCCGCCACCCGCGCAAGGCCCAAAGACAGAAGGCGGTCATTAAAATCGATCTTGGCAGCACTCATATTTTCGTATCCTCAGGTCAATAAAGCCGTAACAACCGGCATAGCTTGCGTTTCATGCAGGTCGCAAGCTCAAACCTCTTCAATGCGCAAGGCGACAGGCTCACCCGCGATAACATCCGTGTCGCGCAAGCCTTCAAGCGCGACGTCAAGAGTTGCGCGTGTAGTCTTATGAGTGACGATCAACACGGGCGCGGTGCTTTCGGCATGCCCATACTGGCGCATCCGGTCAATCGAGACGCCTGCATCTCCCAGAATAGAGGCAACCTTGGCCAGCGCGCCTGGTTTATCCTGCAGGCCCAGCCGCAGATAGTAGGGCGCAGGCAGGCCAGTAACGGCAGGCTTTGCCTCTTCCAGCGATGTGGCGGGACGGCCAAATGTCGGGATGTGCAATCCGCGTGCAAGATCGCAGACATCGCCCATCACAGCGCTTGCGGTGGGCCCTTCGCCCGCACCCGGGCCACGCAGAACAATCTGCTCAACCGCATCGCCATCCAGCACGACCATGTTGGTTCCACCTTCCAGCTGACCCAACGGAGAGTCACTCGGCACCAGACAGGGTTGCATACGCTGCTCTAGTCCCCGGGCAGTGCGCTGAGCCACGCCCAACAGCTTGATCCGGTATCCCATGTCGTGAGCCTGATGGATGTCATCCAGGCTGATCTGTTGAATGCCTTCAATCTCAATCCCGTCGAAATTCGGCTTGGTGCCGAAGGCAATCGATGACAGCAGCGCCAATTTATGCGCCGCATCGATGCCACCAACGTCCAGATTAGGATCGGCTTCTAGATACCCAAGCTGCGCGCATTCCTCGAAAAGAGCGTTGTAGCCCAACTCCTGCGATTGCATCCGGGTCAGGATGTAGTTGCAGGTGCCGTTCATCACACCCATGACGCGTGTGATCTCATTACCAGCCAGCCCTTCGGTCAGAGACTTGATCACCGGGATACCACCCGCGACGGCTGCCTCGAACCGAATGACGCGGCCTGCAGCTTCGGCCTTTTCCGCCAAGTCCTGTCCATGGATGGCCAGCAGCGCCTTGTTGGCAGTGACGACATCTTTTCCACTAGCCAATGCCGCTTCGACAGAGGCTTTTGCGGGACCGTTCTCACCGCCCATCAGTTCAACAAAAACATCGACGTCGTCACGTTTTGCCAAGGAAACCGGATCGGTCTCCCACGCGTAGTCGGATAGGTTTACGCCACGATCCTTATTGGCATCGCGAGCCGAAACAGCGGTGATCTGAACGGGGCGCCCGGTGCGCGCCTGCAAAAGATCGGCATGCCGGCGTACGATTTTGACCACTCCCACTCCGACAGTTCCCAGACCGGCAATTCCAAGCCTCAGCGCCTGTGTCATTCCCTTGGGTCCTTTCTGCTCGCAATGCCGCCCGCGATGGCGAAGTGTCCTTTGCGGGCTGCCTTAGCGGGTTAAGGGCAAGGGTGCAATCCGTCTAATCTTTCGGAGGCTTAGGCGCAGCCAAAATCCTAATTAATCTCGGCATTTTGCAACGCCTCGGCTTTTTTCGCCAAGGCTTCGCCGCGCGTCGACAGATCCTCTTCAACCTCTTCCGCTTCGCTGACGGGATCGGTGGGGGCACCGAGGGCCGGATCCAATGCAATGAGTTTGGGATAGGGGGCCTTGCGCAATGCGGCGGTTTCGCTGCCTTCCAACTCGGGGATATTCGCGCAACTCGCAGTGGCGAGTACAAGAAATATCGATGGCAAAAGCTTCATCGCAGGCCTTTGGGTTGCAGAGTTTTTCATGTGATGCACCTTTTACCGCGCTGGTTCAAGCGGGGTTCTATCTGAACAACCGTTCATATAGGATAAGGTCATGGCACGTACACAAGGCTCTCATTCAGACATCACCGGCCCTCGCATTCGCGAGGCAGCGTTGGGGTTGTTTGCCCGTCACGGCTATGCCGCTGTATCGATGCGACAGATCGCGGGAGAGGTGGGGGTGCAGGCCGGAGCCCTGTATAATTATACCCCTGATAAACAAAGCCTGTTGTTCCGTCTTATGCGCGATCATATGCAGGATTTGTTGGCTGCATATGAAGAGCTTGAGCAGTTTGACGACCCACACGATGCGCTGCGCCAGTTTGTCGGGTTCCACATCCGTTTTCACCTTCAGCGCCCGGATGAAGTATTTATCGCCTATATGGAACTGCGCAATCTGACGCCCGAAAATTTCACCGAAATTGAAGCGCTGCGCCGCCGCTACGAAGACTCGCTGGAGAGTATCTTGCGCATAGGACAGCAATCGGACCAATTCTCGGTTACCGATACCAAAATCGCCACTTTGGCAGTGATCGCCATGCTCAACGGCGTGATCACCTGGTACCGCAGCGGCGGGCGATTGTCGTTGGATGAGGTTGAACAGGTCTATTGGGATATGGTGCGCAAGGCCGTCACCGCCTGACCGGCCCTCAATGTGCCGGGCGGATGAATGTGCCGTTGCGCAATTCACGAAAGGCCTGCTGCAATTCGGCCTGCGTGTTCATGACGATCGGTCCGTGCCATGCGACAGGTTCATTAATCGGAGCCCCAGAGATCAGAAGAAATCGCACACCATCGGGCCCGGCCTGAACCGTGATTTCATCCCCTGTTCCAAACCGAACCAATGTCCGGTCTCCAGACAAGTCGCGGATATTGACCTCTTGCCCGGCGATTTCCTTTTCCAATAGCACTCCTGAAGGGCGGGAGGCATCCGCGAAGGCAGCGCTCCCTTCAAAGATATAGGCGAAGGCACGACGATAGGTATCTATTGGAAAAGTCTTTTTCACGCCCGCCGGTATACTGATATCCAGATATTGCGGATCTGCAGCGATCCCGTCGACAGGACCTGTACGGCCCCAGAAAGTGCCGACTATTACCCGGACCGCTGTACCATCGTCTTCGATAATCTCGGGAATATCGGCACTTTGGACGTCCTGATAGCGTGGGGCAGTCATCTTTTGATCCGATGGAAGATTGCCCCAAAGTTGAAAACCATGCATCTGGCCGCTGTCCGAGCCTTTGGGCATTTCCTGATGCAGAATACCGGACCCGGCCGTCATCCATTGAACGTCTCCAGCACCTAAAGTGCCACTATTACCCAGCGAGTCACTGTGTTCTACTGAACCAGACAGGACATAGGTGATCGTTTCGATGCCGCGATGTGGATGCCATGGAAAACCGGCCACAAAATCTTGCGGGTTGTCGTTCCGAAAGTCATCAAACAATAGATAAGGGTCCAGTTCCGAGGGGTCTTGAAACCCGAATGCGCGATGAAGTTTGACACCCGCGCCTTCCATTGTTGGAACCGAAGTGCGCGTCTCAAGGATCGGTCTGAGCGACATTCTTGCCTCCTGATTGCTTAGCCGCAATTTATGGCCAGTCCCGGCGTAATCAATTTGCGCAGGAACACGCGGTCTGTGCAATCACGCTCAGACCAGCGACATGGGTGTTGTTCTTTGTATATCAAACCAGCTAGAGCAGACGAGTAACGGGGAGAGTGACATGCAAGACGAAGTTCTGGCCTCTATTCAGGCCTCATCCGCGCGCCGATGGACCGGAGTAGGGATGTTGGCCACTGTCGGAGCGCTGGTGATTTATGTCGCGATAGCATCGCCTCCGGATCTTGGTTGGCAGATATTCCTGTTTGTTGTGGGAATTGGGGCTTTCTGGTTGTCGCATCACATGTGGCATTCGACTCAGGACAGGATCGAACTGACCTCTACCGATTTACGCTCCAGCTCGGGGCAGGTGATTTGCAAAGTGGAAGAGGTTGAGACCGTCGACCGGGGTGTATTTGCGTTCAAGCCATCGAATGGATTTATTATCAAAACCCGCACGGCAGGATCGTTTGACTGGTTTCCAGGCCTTTGGTGGCGTGTCGGGCGCCGCATTGGTATCGGCGGAATGACGGCCGCCGCCGAAACCAAATTCATGTCCGAGATACTGACCGGACTGCTTGCCGAAAGGTCGTAGCTAGACGACGCAGGACGGATCAGTATTGACGATATTGTCGAATACGCGCGGATGAGTGAACACAAGGTTGTTCATGTCAAATTCGGCGAATTCGAATGCGATATAGAATGGCGGCCGATATGTGTTCCGGGTTTCGACCACGATCATCGATCCATTGTCAGGCATGGCGGGTAGCCGAGGCTTGATGTCGTCAATGTCTGCGTTTGACCATTTCGGCAGGCCTGTGCCACGAACGCAGGACCACAGTACATTATGGATGTCGTTCTCGGCGTCAAATGTAAGATAGGTCATCCGTAATGTTACCGGCGCGCGCGTTTCGACCATGGTCTCCAAAAGATCATGCATCGTGTTTACGTAGGCTTCAGTCACATTGCCATCTTCACGCGAAACCACATCGGCAACCGCATAGGCACCCTTGATATTACGCGCGCTTTGCCGATAGGCGTCATAGTAGGTGTATGAAGCAAGCATTGACCAGTACAGCAACGGCAATATCAGCATGGCTTCAACAGACATGATGCCGTCTTCCCGACGCCGGAAGCGACGGACAGCCCTTGTAAATACGCCTCTGAATGAGAGATTAGCCGCCGGCATCTGCTACGTCCTCCGGTTCAGAACTGCCACCTCCAGTGGGAGTACTTGATGAGCCTCCAAATGGTTCATGAACAAACACAGAAGAGGCGTGTATTTCCCATTGTCCATCATTATCTTGCCTTACCAGATCGTTCATCATGGAGAGGCCGAATACAGGCGAGACTTCGAGGCAGGCTCGAATAATCATCATTTCGTTCGAGGTTCCCAATTCAAAGGCAACATCTTCGGGTTTTCTGATCGTCGCCGGTGTATCGACGCAATAAGGCGTAGGATCCAACTGGTTGCCGACGCGGGGGTCGATGGATTTCATCTCAAGCGCAAGGTTTTCTGTACAGTCGGAAATGATTGCGTTCTCACACACCATCTTCTTCAGAAGGGCGTGATCCCACTTGTCTTCGCCAGGCGGCAGGCGATTCAGCCGAACCTCCCTGATCGTCATGTCCAACGACCGCTCAAGGTCGGCATGGCGAAATGAGATCAATCCCAAGTCCATGCCAGAATATCCGACATATAAGAAGAGAGGGAACCAGAACATGAATTCGATGCTCGAGGATGCACCATCCTCATTGCGCCAGAACCTTTGCGCCCGTTCTCGAAACGACATGATCATTGGGTCAGCCTCAGGTTTTGAATCGAAGTGCTGATTGAATCGAAGACGCGCTCGATCTGGGTGCCAGTTGCTTCGTAGTAGCGGGCAGGTTTGATCGCGCAGTCTTTCAGCATCTGCTTGACACCGTAAGGGGCTTCGAAAGCGATCGAGAAAATTATGACTTTTTCTTTCTCAGCTTCTACGCAAAGATCGACAACCCGTGGATTTTTGGTTGAAGGGCCGATTTCGGTGGTCGACGCAGCCGCGAATTCATTGCCACGGGTCCAACCGTAGGCATGACGGAACATATTCCGGATCGCGTTTTTCTCCGTATGTGCCCAGACATCAGGCCATTCTAGTTCTGCTGGCGACGAACCGCTTTCGTTGAAGTCGCGATCATTCGATCTGTCGATATCGTAACAGGTGCCATTGTAGTAATCCCGGCAACGATATCGTTTGTAGGTACCATTTCCGTGCGCATGATCCTGGAACTTGTCACGTGTCCAGTACCCGCCGGTATTATTATCCCAAATGGTGGTATTTACATTTGGCCAAGCCCAATGCCCATTTTCATCATCATAGATGGAATAAGTCTGTGCACTTTCGTTCCAATAAATATTGGAACCACCCTCGTTATAGGGTGAGTTTACCTTGTGCTGATAGGTGTTTTCCCCATCCGTCATCAGCACGAGGACCTTAAGGGTGTCTGTCGTGGTGTTCGGTGCAGGCCGAATGGCGAACGAGTCTGGGATTTCGGAGCTGTCTGCAATCTGGGCAATCAATGGCTGAATACTGTCATCAAGCAAGGTCAAGCCCCACTTCAATCCAAGATCAATCGAAGTCCAGCCGCTTGCGACCAGATTATCAATCTGGTCCTTCAAAATATCCGGGTCATTCTGAATAACGGTCATTTCCCGTTGGTCAGTCGCGGATTCAAGACGGCAGATGTTACTGGATACCAAAGTATCACTGAATCTTCTGTCGTTCGTGCCGCTGTCCTTGAAGTGTAAGGTCTGAGGAATGTAATCCCCTTTCCTAATGATATTCCCGCCATCATCGACGATATCGTAATAGTTGAAATTGGTTGTCGTGAAGTCCGAGGCCTGGAAGTCAATGCAATTTGCAACTTCGTTGGCACCGATCGTATTCAAGGCATCCATCAGATAGTCAGGCACCGAGACCTGTTCGGAATAGGGTACGATCGAAATTGACAATCTACCTTCTTCTGACTTCAGAACCATTTCATCAATAAAGTCGTTTGCGGCCTTCTGTAGGTTGGTCAGCTTTGTTCCGCGCATTGAGCCTGACACATCCAAAACCAACGAGATTTCAACGTTACCAATCGATTCTTCGGCAACGCTGGTCGCGGTTGAATCGATATGATCGACACCACTCCACTTCATAAAGTGGGTCTCAACGCTCATGTCAGCACTGGCTACAACCTTGCGCTTGCCTTCAAGCTCGGCGATCTGTTCAACAGAACCATCCGCATTTGTCTTACATGTCTCGGGTTCGACTTCGATATTGCTGATAATATCAGGGTTGAAGCCTTCCTTGGTAATGTAATCGTTGACGACAACACGGGGGCAAAGCTCCTGATCCAGGTCCGCTGCTGCCAAAACGGCGCGGTCAAGGGCATATTGCAGTCGCACCCTTTCCCGATCGTAACGCATGATATCGACGGCAAATCCGGCAACGGTGAAGACAATCATTACCAAGAAGAGCGCAAGGATCGTCATCGTGCCTTCTGTTTCAGATGCAAATTGCCGCAAACGTCGGACGCACCTGTTTTCTCGGCACAAATAGTTGAACAATTCTTTTAAATCAAAATTGCGCATAGCGAGTTCCTCTGTCGACAGGGCGCACCAATGCCAGCGGTTTGCAGCGCTAATAAATTATACAGGGATCGTGGCGAGATTTAGGCGTGATCATCACTATGCTGCTCGTTTTTAACGGTTTTCAGCTTTATTCGTGGCGTTTTCACTGTCTTTGTTTCCCGACTCGGGACAATCGTGCGCAGGTGATCGATGGTCGACTCACTACGAACACGCCGATTGGCCTTTCGCAAATTGCTTAAAATAAGTGCAGTTACTGATTGCGGTAAATTACAAGCAGTGCGACAAAACGTCATGACGTTTGTCATTTGCCAGTACGGAGGATTGTATGACCGGCATTATAGAACCCAGCTTTCGTGAGAGTGTTGATCTGATGTTCAACAGAGCTGCGTCTCTGATGGACCTGCCGCCCGGACTGGAAGAAAAGATCAGGGTATGTAACGCCACCTACACAGTAAGGTTCGGAGTTCGGCTGAGAGGGCAGATTCACACATTCACCGGATACCGCTCGGTTCATTCAGAACATATGGAGCCGGTCAAAGGTGGTATTCGCTATGCCCTCGCGGTGAACCAAGACGAGGTCGAAGCGCTCGCGGCTCTGATGACCTACAAATGCGCTCTGGTAGAGGCGCCATTTGGGGGGTCGAAAGGCGGGTTGTGTATCGATCCGCGCCAATATGAAGAACACGAGCTAGAGCAGATCACCCGCCGTTTCGCCTATGAATTGGCTAAACGCGATCTGATCAACCCGTCTCAGAACGTCCCCGCGCCCGACATGGGAACAGGCGAACGCGAAATGGCGTGGATGGCTGACCAGTATGCCCGAATGAACACGACAGATATCAACGCGCGCGCCTGTGTGACGGGTAAACCGCTGAACGCTGGGGGTATCGCAGGTAGGGTCGAAGCGACTGGCCGTGGCATTCAATATGCGTTGCGCGAATTCTTCCGGAATCCGGAAGATGTCAAAAAGGCTGGTATGACAGGCAAATTGGACGGCAAGCGAGTTGTTGTGCAGGGCTTGGGCAATGTGGGCTACCACGCGGCAAAATTCCTCAGTGAAGAAGACGGATCGCGCGTGATTGGCATCATCGAATGGGATGGCGCATTATACAATCCCGATGGCATTGATGTTGAAGCGGTGCGTCAGTGGATCGTTAAGCATGGCGGCGTGAAAGACTATCCGGATGCGACGCATTCAGCCGAGGGCGGTGCAGTGCTTGAATCCGAGTGTGATATCCTGATCCCGGCCGCACTAGAAGGGGTGATTAACCTGTCTAATGCAGAACGGATCAAAGCGCCGCTGATTATCGAGGCTGCAAACGGTCCGGTCACAGCGGGCGCGGATGAAATCCTGCGCAATAAAGGTACAGTCATTATCCCCGATATGTATGCAAATGCGGGCGGTGTTACAGTATCCTATTTTGAGTGGGTGAAGAACCTTAGCCATATCCGCTTTGGCCGCATGCAGCGCCGCCAGGAAGAAGCGCGCCATGAACTGATCGTCAGCGAGCTTGAACGGCTGGATCGATACCTGGGTGATGCCTGGTCGATGTCGCCGAACTTCAAGGCCAAATACCTCAAGGGTGCTGACGAGTTGGAGCTGGTGCGCTCAGGCCTCGATGACACAATGCGCATCGCCTATCAGGCTATGAGCGAGGTTTGGCATGACCGCGCTGATGTCGATGACCTGCGCACCGCAGCTTATATTGTGGCGATTGATCGGGTCTCAAAAAGCTATCGGGCAAAAGGGCTCTGAGCATTCAGGCAATCGAATTTATGAAAGCGGCCGCCCCATGGGTGGCCGCTTTTCACGATTTGACCTATTTCGGTTTCGCACAAGGGTCGATCGATATTCCGTCGGTCGTTCTGGATTTGGACCGGGACAGCGTTTATGTCGATGTTCAAAATACCTCGGGTACTACGCTTTTTCAGAAGAAACTCTGATACGCCTCCATATGACCGCACGTGAGTGTTGAAACATATGCGAAGGGTCTGTGCCTAATGCTGCGCTGGCAGGGTATGCAGCTGTTGTTAGTCGCCTGACGCTTCGACTGTGGCACAAATTGAAATCGGCGATGGAAGGTGTTGCTGTGCAGCGTTAAGCTGCGCCAAAGGAAACGAATCCGGGAGAACCCCATGTTGCGTATTGCCATTGTCGCGGCCTTGCTGGCCTCACCCTTGGCTGCTCAGGAGACTAAAGAGCAAAGTTGCAAGTATCAGGCAGATGTCGTGGCTGCGGTACAGAAGGCACGTCTGGACCGGGTCAAGGAACGCGACGTGGCGCAGGCAGTAGCAGACAGCGGTCCGACATGGCCCGAGAACTACAATGCGGCGATTCCGTTGATCACGCCTTGGGTGTACGAACAAAAAATGCGCGACGTGCGCAAAAAAGATCTCGGTGCCGCTTGGCTGGAGTTGTGTTTACAGCAATAATCCACAGACAGATCATTTCTCTGTGGACAACCGCGCGCCATCCCCTTGGCGCGCGTTTTCATTTCTGGCAGGTTTGACCCATGTCTTTGCCCCCCGGATTTCTGGATGAACTGCGCACGCGCCTCAGCCTGTCTCAGGTTGTTGGGCGTAAGGTCATGTGGGACCAGCGCAAATCCAATCAGGGCAAGGGGGATATGTGGGCGCCATGCCCGTTTCACCACGAAAAAACCGCCTCATTCCACGTCGATGATCAGAAGGGATTCTATTACTGCTTTGGGTGCCATGCCAAAGGCGATGCTATCAGCTTTGTGAAAGAGACCGAGAATGTCTCGTTCATCGAAGCGGTCGAGATTCTGGCGCGTGAAGCGGGGATGCCGATGCCTGCGCGCGATCCGAAAGCGCAGGAGAAACAGGACAGACGCTCGCAACTCGCCGACGTCATGGAGCAAGCGGTTCAGTTCTTTCGCTTGCAACTCAAGACCGGGGCAGGGGCCGAGGCGCGCGATTACCTGACCCGCCGAGGGCTGGATGCGCAAGCGTTGGATCGATGGGAGATCGGGTTTGCCCCCGACGGCTGGCAGGCGCTGTGGGATCATCTAACCGGCAAGAATGTAGCCGATGAATTGATCCTTGCAGCAGGTCTGGCCAAACCGTCCAACAAGGGCAAAAAACCTTATGACACGTTCCGAAACCGCATCATGTATCCAATCCGCGACCCACGCGGGCGTTGCATTGCCTTCGGCGGTCGGGCGATGGACCCGAATGACAACGCAAAATACCTGAACTCGCCCGAGACCGAGTTGTTCGACAAAGGCCGTAGCCTATATAACCACGGTCCTGCGAGACAGGCGGCTGGGAAGGGGCAGCCCCTGATCGTTGCCGAGGGTTACATGGACGTAATCGCGCTGGCCGAAGCGGGCTTTGGCGCGTCGGTGGCGCCATTAGGAACAGCGATCACCGAACATCAACTACAGTTGCTGTGGCGTGTTTCGGATGAACCGATCATTGCCTTGGATGGTGACACAGCGGGTCTGCGCGCCGCGATGCGGGCGATCGATCTGGCATTGCCATTGCTGGAGGCTGGCAAATCCTTGCGATTTGCACTCATGCCCGAAGGCAAGGATCCGGACGATCTGCTGCGTGCCGAAGGGCCGGGGGCGGTGCAAGCCGTCCTGGAAGGGGCCATTCCGATGGTCAAGCTGCTGTGGCAACGTGAGACGGAAGGCAAGGTGTTCGACAGCCCTGAACGGAAGGCGGCGTTGGATAAATCCCTGCGTGAGAAGATCAAGCTGATCCGCGACCCCTCGATCCGATCGCATTACGGGCAGGAAATTAAGGACCTTCGCTGGCAATTGTTTCGTCCTCAGAGACAATCGCAAAATCGAACGTGGCAGCCGCGCGGAAAATGGCAACCGCAGACCCAGCCTGCCACGACCGGTGCGCGCGCATCGTTTCTGGCGTCGTCCGAGAACGCGGATATTCAATTGCGCGAAGCGGCCATTCTGGCAATAGCTATTCTAAATCCACAAGTTGTGATCCAATTCGAACACCAATTAGAAGAAATGGAATGTCACAATCCCGATCACGCAGCTTTACGCGGGGCGATCTTGCGCCACGCGATTGACGACCCGGACAATCTGAGAGACCACATCGATCAAAATTTGGGGCCGGAACCCCTTGAAAACCTTCTGGCCCTTCGCCATGTCGCAGTGATCCCCTGTGTGTACAAACCGGGCGACGTTGAAAAGGCTCAGATGACGCTAGCCGAGGAACTCGCAAAGATCAAAGCGCTCCGGGGGTTGGATGCTGAGATTGCCGAAGCGGCAGAGGAATTGTCTGATCTGGCCGATGAGGCGCTGACATATCGGCTGGCGCAAGCCGCCGAAGAGCGCAACCGAACAAGCCGCAGCCAGAACGAAGACAGGGCCGTTTTTGACATCGCCGACAATGGTGCGCGAATCAACCGTGACGAGAAAGACGCGTTTGAAGCGATCATGTCGGGTATCAATTTTGAGCGGAAACGCCGATAAAGTGGTGTTTTCGTAAGGCACTGGAAAAGAAAAACAGGTAAACGGGTGGCCGAATCACTTCTACGCGCTAATGATTCGTTCAAAACGAATCACCCATCCCTGCAGGAGCATTGAATGGCCGCCAAGGATACGAACGAAGACCGCAAATCCGACGAGCAGGAACAGGAGATCTCGCTTGATATGAGCCAGGCAGCGGTCAAGAAAATGATCGCCGAGGCCCGTGAGAAAGGTTACATCACCTACGACCAGCTTAATCAGGTTCTGCCGCCTGATCAGGTCAGCTCGGAACAGATCGAAGACGTTATGTCGATGCTGTCCGAGATGGGCATCAACATCATCGAAGATGAAGAGGCCGAGGAAGAAGAGAACAAAGGTTCGACCGAACTGGTCACGACCGAAGGCCCACGCGAAGTTGCGCTGGCTGGTGCCGCTACCGAAAAGCTGGATCGTACTGATGACCCCGTACGCATGTATCTGCGCGAGATGGGATCAGTCGAACTGCTTAGCCGCGAGGGCGAGATTGCCATTGCCAAACGGATCGAGGCTGGTCGGAATACTATGATCGCCGGCCTGTGCGAAAGCCCACTGACCTTTCAGGCGATCACGATCTGGCACGACGAATTGTTGAGCGAAGACATTCTGTTGCGCGACGTTATTGATCTTGAAACAACGTTCGGCAACCAGTTGGATGAAGATGGCGACGTACAGGAGCCGGTCGTTGACACATCGTCGGTTCAGGCAGCCAAACCCGCCAAGGATGAAGGTCCAGAGCTGGATGCCGATGGCAACCCGATTGCCAACGACGACGACGATGACGAAGACGATCAGGCCAATATGTCGCTTGCTGCGATGGAAGCAGCGCTTAAGGATCAGGTTCTGACTACGCTAGAGCGGATTTCCAGCGACTTTGCGATGCTCTCCGAAATGCAGGATAGCCGAATTTCGGCCACTCTGAATGAAGACGGATCGTTCAGCGAAAAAGACGAAGAGACCTATCAGAAGCTGCGCGCGGAAATTGTTGAGCTGGTAAATGGTCTACACCTGCACAACAACCGTATCGAAGCGCTGATCGACCAGCTTTATGGCATCAACCGCCGGGTCATGTCGCTGGACAGCTCGATGGTGAAACTGGCCGACCAGGCCCGGATCAACCGTCGTGAATTTATCGACGCCTATCGCGGGCGTGAGCTGGATCCGAACTGGCTGGCAGAAATGGCCGAAAAGCCGGGCCGGGGTTGGCAGATGTTCATTGAACGCTCGACCGCTAAGGTCGAGGAACTGCGCAACGACATGGCTCAGGTCGGTCAGTATGTCGGTCTAGATATCCCTGAATTCCGCCGCATCGTGCAGCAGGTTCAGAAAGGCGAGAAAGAGGCGCGGCAGGCCAAGAAAGAAATGGTTGAAGCCAACTTGCGTCTGGTGATCTCGATCGCCAAAAAATACACGAACCGCGGCCTGCAATTCCTTGATCTTATTCAGGAAGGCAACATCGGCCTGATGAAAGCGGTGGACAAATTCGAGTACCGCCGTGGTTATAAGTTCTCGACCTACGCCACTTGGTGGATCCGTCAGGCGATCACGCGGTCAATCGCGGATCAGGCGCGCACCATCCGTATTCCGGTACATATGATCGAGACGATCAACAAACTGGTTCGGACCGGACGCCAGATGTTGCACGAGATCGGTCGCGAGCCGACTCCGGAAGAACTGGCAGAAAAGCTGCAAATGCCGCTCGAGAAAGTTCGAAAGGTGATGAAGATCGCCAAGGAACCGATCTCTCTCGAAACACCCATCGGTGACGAAGAAGACAGCCAGCTTGGCGATTTCATTGAGGACAAGAATGCCGTGCTGCCGCTCGACAGCGCGATTCAGGAGAACCTCAAGGAAACCACCACGCGGGTTCTGGCCTCACTCACTCCGCGCGAGGAACGGGTACTGCGGATGCGTTTTGGTATCGGCATGAACACTGACCACACACTGGAAGAGGTGGGTCAGCAGTTCAGTGTTACCCGCGAACGTATCCGCCAGATCGAGGCGAAAGCGCTGCGAAAGCTAAAGCATCCCAGCCGATCGCGGAAGCTTCGGTCCTTCCTGGATCAATAGGTCAAAGGCGCCCACGAGGCGCCTTTTTCATGCCTCGCCTCACATTGACTGAACAACATATCAAATTGGCGAAATATCGCATGTTGCGTTGCGCTGCTGTGCCTATGTCCACACATGTCCACTCATGGACAGGCCGGGGCGAGGCGGCAGCGCTGATGACCCCCGGCTACTTTCCTTTTTGTGTAAGCGGACGTGAAACCCGTTTACGGAACGCTGTCGGGGCCTGACCGGTCCAGCGTTTGAAGGCCGTCGAGAACGCAGCCTGATCTGAATAGCCCAAAGAATACGAGATTTCAGCTAGATTCATGCCGTTCTTAATAAAGGTTTGCGCAAGATCACAGCGCAGATCTTCGACAATCTCGCGGTAGGAAGTGCCTTCATCCGCCAGACGACGGGCAAGTGTGCGCGGGCTGAGCCCAAGTCGAGAGGCGGCTTCATCCGCCTGAATTATCCCTCCGGGCATTGACCTGGTGATTAACCCTTCGATCTGTGCACGGGTTTTTTGTTCTGGCTTACGTCCTTCCGCCAGCAGACGATCGCCATATTCCAGCAGATGCGCCCGCAGACTGGGATCATAGGTAGGGATCGGTGTTTCGAGTGAGGGTAGTGATAAAATAACCTCCAACCGTTCAGCCTCAAACTTTACTGGAAAGCCTCCGATCTTTTGAAAGGTGTCCGCATGTCGCCCCACACTGTGCTGAAATCGTATTTCGATAGGATACAGTTTCACCCGCGTCAGAGCCCGCATTCGAGCAATGCTTGCGAATAACAAAAACTCGGTTCGACGATGATATCGCGAAAAACTTGGGTCCTTCCATTCAGCCTCCAATGAGGCGGAGTTGCCGGAAACACGCAGACTGAACGCCAGTGCGGGGTCGATGATACCATGAAACCGCGTTGTGTTTTCCAACACCTGTTTCAGATCCCGCGAGTATTTACTGATATATGCCGTCACACTGGAGGAAGAATTGAACTCTAATCCCGCGCCTGCACCGAATGTGATGTCACCGAGCGCATCACAGGCATGGCGAACAAACATGGCCTCTTTGCGGGCGCTAAATAGTGTGGCAGGTGCTTCAACATCGATCCGGGTCAGTGCGCTGTTCTTCAGAACCTGATCGACAACCGATAAACTCGCGCGTTGTTCGAGGGCGCGCATCAGCAATTGAATGCGTGAAATATCAACGTCCATAACCTTGTCCGAAACTCATCCTGATAATCTGATCACGATAGCGGAAAGGCGCTGTATTTTGCCAGCCTCTGTTAACGACACTTGTGACGTGTCGGATATTCGAAAGGATTTGGCTGAAATTGCCAAGAATACCGCGGGAGTGACACCTAAATATCCATCGTTGCCGGGTCAGCACCTTTTGGGGATAAGGTCGAGCCCAAGCCGACGGTCCACCAAGCCGTTTCAATGGGTTCCCCGGCACAGCTCTCCTTAGTGGTCGGTCATGTCGCATTGCTGCGAGATTCATGCTGTGCCAGTATCTTCTTGAATTGATGGTGGTATTTGGATTTACAGTGCCTGACTTGCCAGACATTGAAACTGATTTGATTGTCTTTGACGGTGGATGCGTTTTGTGTTCGCGGTTTTTTCAGTTCATGTTGCGCCATGATCGGGGCCAAAGGTTCCGATTTGCCACCGCCCAGTCGGATTTGGGGAGGAGACTCTATTCACGGCTGAATCTCCCGACCAAGGATTTTGAGACCAATCTGGTCATCGTAGATGGTAAAGTTCACCAGAAGCTTGATGCTTTTGCCGCCGCGATGCGCGCGTTACCGGGAGCTTGGTTCTTGCTGTCCTTGTGCCGATATCTGCCAGTGTTTGTTAAGAATCGGCTATATCACTCGGTTGCCCGTAATCGATATGCGTTGTTTGGTCGTTACAAACATTGTTTGGCTCCCGATGCTAGCCTTCGGTCTCGGTTCGCTTCAGATGGCTTCTGAGCACGACCCGTTCCTGCAAGCTCTGGGCGTGGATGAAAAGCTGCCGGATGCAATTCAAAAACTGCACTCGGCTGAGGGGCATTATTCGGGAAGATGCAGCATAATCCGAGGTCGGGGGCCATTGGTCGCCCTGGCTTTGCGCATCGGAGGATTTCCGCCAGAAGGGGACGACCTTCAGATCACTCTCACCATACGGCGAACAAAAGGGCATTGGATTTGGAAGCGGGACTTTTCCGGGCATGAGACATGTTCACGCATTAGTTTTGACCGGAGATACAATTGCGTCCACGAAAGGATCGGGGGGCTCGCAATTGGGTTACAGCCTGTGCGAAGCGAGGCAGGGCTGTCGATTCAAATCCGTCGGCTCGCCCTGTTTGGAATACCTTGTCCAAAGTTTCTGCTACCGCAGTCAGCCTCGACGGAAACCCAAGATTCAATGGACCGCTTTTGTTTTGACATCTCTGCCTATGTGCCCGGCCTGGGTTTGCTGATCCGATATAGCGGGTGGCTTGAGCCGGATCGGAGCGAATTGAGGTCAGTTTGAATTGATTGTGATCTCTACTGTTTGGAGTGGTGAGGCGCACTAGGTATATTTCAGGTGGAAACAGGAAGATGACGAGGATGAAACAGATATTATCAGTTACGTTGGGCGCACTTTTGTTGCTCGGTTTTCCGGCAATGACCAGCGCGGCACCAAACGGATATCAAACCGAAGCGATCAGCAATACGGAATTCGAAGTCATCCCAAGGGCGCGCAGAGATGTCGATGGATATTGGTGTGCTGCGGCGGATTTCGCACGAAGGTCTTTAGGTGCGGGGTGGCAACAGCGTATTTATGTCCTGCGCGGCTACGGGCCAAGCGTGACGACCGGCCGAAAGACGGCGGTGCAGTTTTCGCTCAAGCCACCTGCAAATGTAGACCAGCAAGGCAGTATATCGGCTGGCTTCAAAGCCGGCGACAGTATGTCTGTGCAAGGTGCAAATGGCCGTTGCAGTCGTCGCATTAACTTTAGGTGATCTGCGGTGCAGACCGAATTCTCGATCTCAACGCAGGGTGCGGGGCTCTATGAGTTCACCGCCCCTGTGCGCGATTGGCTGAGGCCGGTATCAGATGGCCTGCTGACCCTCTTTGTGCGGCACACCTCTTGTTCTTTGCTGATTCAGGAAAACGCTGATCCCGAAGTGCAGACCGATTTACATGCCTTTTATGACCGGCTTGTGCCGCCTTCCGACCATCCTTCGATGGCATATCTGCGCCATACATATGAGGGGCCGGATGACATGCCAGCTCATATCAAGGCTGCGATGATGCCGGTTTCGTTGTCGATCCCGGTGAGGAGTGGGGCGCCTGTGCTGGGCACATGGCAGGGTATTTACGTATTTGAACATCGCAATTCACCGCATATGAGAAAGGTCGCTGCACACTTTGCGTGACGCTTTATATTGGGGTGGAAAATTCCGACTACCCAAACCCTAGCGGCTGCCCTATAGTTGTGGATAAGTAAGCCGCAGCGCTTACAAAAGAGGCCGAACTAGGGACGAGGAGACGGCGGATGCGCTGCCCGTTTTGCGGAAATATCGATACTCAGGTCAAAGATTCACGCCCGGCAGAGGATCACGTCGCGATCCGCCGACGCCGGTTTTGTCCGGCCTGCGGGGGACGGTTTACGACTTATGAGCGTGTACAGTTGCGCGATCTGGTTGTGATCAAGACCAATGGAAAACGAGAAGATTTCGACCGCGACAAACTTGAGCGTTCAATCCGCATATCGATGCAGAAGCGGCCGATTGATCCGGAGCGGATCGACCAGATGATTTCGGGTATCGTTCGCCGATTGGAAAGCATGGGTGAAACCGATATCCCATCGAACAAAATCGGTGAGATTGTCATGGAAGCGCTGGCCCGGATTGATACGGTCGCATATGTTCGTTTTGCGAGTGTGTACAAGAATTTCCAGGCGGCCGACGATTTCGAGGAGTTTGTCCACGAGTTGCGCCCGCCGCAACCTTCGACGGACGAGTGAACGAAGCAGATAAGCGACTTATGGCGCTTGCCTTGTCTTTGGGGCGGCGCGGCCAGGGCACGTGTTGGCCGAACCCGTCCGTCGGGTGCGTGATCGTGCGCGATGGGCGTATTGTCGGACGCGGCTGGACGCAGCCCGGAGGCCGCCCGCATGCCGAACCCATCGCACTTGCCCAAGCAGGCGAGGCGGCACAAGGGGCGACAGCGTATGTCTCTCTTGAACCCTGCTCGCATCACGGAAAAACGCCACCCTGTGCCGAAGCATTGATCGAGGCTGGAATTGCACGTGTTGTCTCGGCAATCGAAGACAGTGACCCGCGTGTGGCTGGACAAGGGTTCACCTTGCTTCGTGAAGCTGGGATTGATGTCGTTACCGGGGTTCTGGCCGAACAGGCGGCACGGGATCACGCGGGGTTCTTTCTGAAAACCGAGCAAGGTCGACCGTTTGTAACACTGAAACTGGCCAGCAGCTTTGATGGTCGGATTGCCACGGAAACCGGGCACAGCCAGTGGATCACCGGCCCCAATGCACGCCGTGCAGTGCACGCCATGCGGGCCCGCCATGATGCGGTCATGGTCGGCGCGGGAACGGCGCGGGCTGATGATCCGTCGCTGACGGTTCGCGATTTAGGCGTAGAACGCCAGCCGGTCCGCGTGGTGGTGTCTCGGCATCTGGACTTGCCTTTGATGGGGCATCTCGCGCGGACCGCGTCCAAAATTCCGGTCTGGCTCTGCCATGGTCCTCATCCGGATCCTGATCGCGCCCGCGCCTGGGAGGGGCTTGGTGCGCGACTGATCCCATGCGCATTGGACGATCATCACGTTGAAGCCGCTGATCTGCTGCACCAGCTCGGGCAAGCGGGGCTGACGCGCGTCTTTTGTGAAGGCGGATCAGCTTTGGCTGCGTCTTTGCTAGAAAGTGATCTGGTCGATGAGCTGGTTGGTTTCACCGCCGGGCTTACGATCGGAGCCGAAGGTCTTTCGGCGATCGGAGCCTTAGGGTTGAATACTTTGGAAACCGCACCCCGGTTCGATCTGATCGAAACGCAGGTTGTTGGCGGTGATATCCTGCACCGTTGGGCGCGCGTCACGCATTAGGCCTTAGCGCCACCAACGCGCATGCGTTGCCATCATTCCTTGTAGTTTGGACAGAAGGCGGTTCATAGGTCCTGTCGCCGTTGGTGCGCCGTGCGCAAGCCGCTCAACCGCGATCTCGACTGGGCAAGCCTGTCCAGTCACGGGATCAAAGTATCGCGGGTAGTCGATCAGGGTTGCGTGTACCAAGCCCATCAATGAAGGCTGCGCGCCGCGACGAGCAGGCACAGCCCCCAAATCTGTCGTCAACCCCCACCCAGCATAGAATGGCGCGCCTAGCGTCGTGACCTTGACACCGCGCAGCAAAGCTTCGAACCCCAGCAGAGAGGTCATAGTCCAAACCTCGTCTACCTGAGTCATCAGGGTGGCGGGGTCGGTGCGCTTGACCACAATGTCAGCCAAATCTGATTCGATTTTGCCCTCTCGCAATCCGGCTTCGACATCCGGGTGAGGTTTGTAAATCAGAATAGCATCAGGATTGGCCTTGCGCGTTACACGCAGCAGATCGAGGTTGTTGCGAATATTGCTTGTACCCAGTCTGATCGAGGCGTCATCTTCTACCTGCCCCGGCACCAGAATGCGATGGCCTTTTGGCAGGTCCGGGGCAGGATGACCGACGTTGTACTTGCTCAGGCCGTCAGAGAGCAACCGGGCTATCAGCCGTTCTGATCGAAGCCTCTGGTCCGGTCGCAGCGTCTCTCGCGCGGTGATCCATTCCTCTAGCCGGCTGGGGTGGGTCGGGTCGTAGTAAATACCGATATCATCGGTCACAAGCGAAAGCGGTGGCACCAATTCCGCACCCAATCCACGCGAGCGTAGAAAGCCATCCTCGACGCGTGTTGCGCTCAAAGTATCACGCGCTTGGCTCGCCCAGGCCATATGGGGATATGCGGTATCTTTTGGCTGCTCGGATGTAAAACGCAGCTTACCGTGTTGACCGAAAATGCGCTGCAGGCGCCGCCGCTTCCACACCCGCATACCCGATGCAGTCCAACCTTTGTGATCCTGTCTCCAAGCGCGGGTCTGCGCCTCGAGTGTATCGATCACGGTTTCCAATTCGCACAAGCAGTCTTGATAGGGGTCGTACCAGCGCGGATACAGGATCATTGTTGCTGCAAAAAGCTGCGCCCGCGTGAGGTTGCGTTGTCGACGGGGGAGGGGGACGTCGTCCTGTGTCAGCCCCCACCCTGAGTAAAACGGTTGCCCGAACACTCGGGGTTTATGTCCCGCCAGAATGGCCTCAAAACCCATATGTGACGACAGTGTATAAACACCGATAGCGCCTTCCAACAGTGACCAAGGGCTTATGGGGTGGTCCAGAATGGACACGCGGTCATTCAGATCTTGATCAGAAAAATATCCTTTTCGATGACCTGCGGTCGTTTCGGGATGGCTTTTGATGATGACACGCGCGCTTGGGTTTTCCTCTTGTGCGATGACCAGCATCTCGCGGAACCGCGCATAGTCGCCGTGGCTCGCAGTAACTGCTGCATCTCCCTGGATTTGATCAATTACCAGAACGTAGCCGGGTTCAGGGGGTGGTTGGTCAAGATCGTAGGCAGAGTATTTGCTGAGGTGCAATTCGCGTAGGCGCACAATCGCGCCCCGCGCGCGATCCAGCAGGGCAGTGTCATCCAGCGGATGTGTCGTAAGCAGGGTTTCCAAATCGGATGGCGTAGTAGGATCAAAATGTAGACCTGCACGGTCAAGCAGCAATCCCAGCGGGGCCTCGCCGCTGCGTCCGGGTTGCAGAGATCTCAGGAACGCATCTTCGATCCGTAAGATGGGCACATCGCGTTTCCGCGCTATGGTCAAGCCGCGATGAGCAGTTGGGCTGTTGCCCCAGACCCCAACAAGATCTTCGTGTTGGGGCAGACCAAGCCGAATGTCATACCCGGACAAAGACAGGATCCGGCGCACACGCCGTTGTGTCAGGAAACCACCGTTGTAAACAAATAGCCGGGAGCGTTCGCCCCCGGCCATGCTCTCCGGTTCAGGAAACATCCACTAGTTTCCTGTAAGTGTCGCTACATTCGCAAATGGCGTCAGACCTCCGGCGATCAGCGAGATTGATTTGCTCCACTGTGCATATGGGGCTTCGGTGACATAGATCGTGTCATCGTCGCGGATCACAAAATCACGTGCAACAAACAAGCCGTTGGGTGCGGTCAGGTTCAACAGGTAGATCATGCGTTGATCACCCGTCAGCTCGGGGCGCCCCATAACGCTACGTGCAATGTCCTGCCGTTCGTCGCGCAGAATGAATATCCCGGTCGGATCTGACGACAGCGATTGAAGGCCCCCAACTTGTGCCAGAGCTTCGAGAGCCGATAAATCCTGACTTTCGAACGCCACGCGGGACTGCCCAGTCGAACCCAGTGCAATATACGAGCGGCTATCCTGTTCAACCAGAATGCGATCACCGCCGCGCAGGGCGATGTCGGTTTCCGGATTTCGGAAAAGATCGTTGTACCAGATCGTTCCCTTTTGATTTCCGCGGATCACGGTAACCAAAGCTATATCCGATGCAACTGCGACGCCTCCCGCTTGTGCGAGCATGGTCGACAAGGTTCCTGTCGGGCGCTCGATCGGGTAAATACCCGGTGCACCGATGGTCCCGGTCAAAGAAACAGTCGACCCATTGCCTGGCGTGCGCGTAACCTGAACCTGTGGGTCCGGCGTTTGCTCTTCCAGTTTGCTGGAAATCAGGGTGCGCAATTGCTCGGGAGTATTGCCCGCCGCACGCAGCCGACCAGCGTAGGGAACGAAAATATATCCGTCATTGTCGACTTGAACCTGATCCAGATTGGTCGCACCACCAGCTTCTGAAGTCAGCAACCCGTCGTCGACATTCTCCCAGATGCTAAGATTTAGAACATCGCCGGGACGCACAGTATCAGACGCAATGCTTTGGGCGCTGCGAAAAGATTGTGAGAACCCGTAATGCGGAACCGCAGAGGCGGCACGTGCCACGCGGTCGTCGACTTCGACAACAAATGCGTTGCCGCCGTTTTCGATAGAACCGGCCAGGATTTCTGTTTTGTTAGGTCCGGATTTCGGAAGCTGACACGCTGCCAGCAAACCAAGGACCACCACAAAGGAAGCCCCCCGTATCCATCGGGTAGGAAAACGCTGCACTGCCGATTTACCTCAGTCGTCTTTGTTTTGGGCAGGTTACCCGTTTCAATGCCAAACATCCAGCAACGGGTTGATTCAAGTTACTTAACAAGATGCAACTGTGGCGTTGCGGCCTCGTTGTCTTCCAGTGCCGACTGATATGGCCCCTGTTTCATAAGCATCATATCTGCGGCACGGCGCAATAATTGTCGACGTCCTTTTCGGGAATAGAAGCCACCCGGAATCTGACTGGTATTGAGAAGAAATTGTCGATAGTCCCGGTAGGCTTTGCTGTCCGGAGCATTGGGTTCAGCAAAAAAAGCCTCGATTGGCTGCCGGGAAACAAACTGAGGCTTGTCATATACCGACCGTCCGAAACTGCGCAGGGGAATGCCGCGCCACAGGGCTTGTTGGCCTGCAGTTGAATTCACAGTTACCGCTGATCTTGCTTCATCGAGAAGTTTTGCCAACTTACCACCCGGGACATAGTGAATTCGATCAGTGATATCGAGTTTTTCGGCCATGCGCTGGGCCATTTGCCGAAGTGGTTCACGATGGTTTTCCAGCGGATGCTCTTTGATGACGAGGTGGTGGTGCGCAGGGGCGCCCTTGGCAAAACCGTCAATCACCTGGCTGAGAAACTCACTCATGCAGGAATAATCCGAATGGGACTGCACCGAGCTGTCATGACCCAGTTGCAACAGGACAAGGTGATAGGGAAAGCCCCCCCGCCTGACCCGAGTTGTCGCCCATCTTCGCTGTAATCTGTGGATTGGCATCAGTGCCAGGCGCTTGAAATACAACTGAAACTCTTTGGCGACCGGTAGCTCGCGGTGAGGCTGGAAATTTCGATAGCGCCGGTTCATGAACATCACGAACCAATGGTAAAGCGCGCCGTAGAAAATGTGCTGGCGCATATCCCCCCAATGCGAGGGCGGCGGAGGAGTTTGACCCTCAGACTGCGCCAATGCCGTCTGCATCTCTTCCACATCAAGCTCCATCAAACGCGAGTTTCCGTTCGAGCCGTTGCGCTCATACGTCACCCACCAGGGGCGCAGATATCCCTCTTCGAAAACATGGATAGTAATGCCGCGTGATTTCGCAATTCGAACCGCATTTGCATGGATAGGCCGGGTATCACCATAGAGTACGATATCAGTGACACCATTGAGTGTAACTATGTCGGTGAATGTAGCTGGCCAATCGTCGGGATTCCCCAGATAGGGAATAAAGCTGGTCGTGTCGCTCCAAAACGCCTGATCGCCCGCGTTGAACCCAACACGGATGACTTTGGCTCCGGCCGCGCGCAGCATACCACCTAGTGCATTGAAGAATGGACCATGGGGACCTTGCAGGAACAGGAACACACGCCGGTCAGGGCAGGTGGTTGAAGATGCCATATAGTCTGCTCGCAAGGAATATTCGTGGAACGTTTGGATGAAATTATGCCTCTTTGTTGGATTCTGGGCAAGGCAGGGCTTGTCCGTCGGGCTGGGTGCCTTTACCTCGATTATTGAAATTAGGCTCTTGGGGTTGATGAAATGTTTACAGGGATCGTCACCGATATTGGCACTGTTGCCGAACTTGACCAGCAGGGTGACCTACGGGCAAGGATCAGGACCAGCTATGACACAGCAGGGATCGATATGGGTGCTTCGATCGCAAGCGATGGTGTATGTCTGACCGTTATCGCGCTGGGGGACGACTGGTACGATGTTCAGATCAGCGCCGAAACGGTTTCGAAGACCAATTTGGATCACTGGCAGGTCGGCACGCAGGTAAATCTGGAGCGCGCCTTGAAAGTCGGGGATGAACTGGGGGGGCATATCGTCTCGGGTCATGTTGATGGCGTAGCCGAAGTGATTGCGGTAGCTGACGAGGGCGATAGCACGCGTGTGACTTTGCGCGCACCCGTTGATCTTGCTCGGTTTATCGCGCCAAAAGGATCGGTAGCGCTGAACGGCACGTCTTTGACGGTCAACGATGTTGAGGGATGTGACTTCGGTATCAACTTCATCCCGCATACCAAAGAGGTCACCACATGGGGTGATGTCGCGGTCGGTGACAAGGTGAATCTTGAGATCGATACTCTGGCCAGATACGTGGCCCGTCTGGCCGAGATGTCCTGAATCTCAGGTTCCCGGCCCGAACCGTGCCGTGAGCCTTTTGGCCAGCCACCAGAAGAAAAGGACCAACAGGATCGAAGCATATCCATCAATGGCGTAATGCCACGCAAGATGTACCGATCCCAACAGGATGACAAAGGTAAACACCGTCAGCCCCCAGCCCAGCCACCGCGAATAAGTGAACCCATACAACGCCAGGAGCGCGCTTGAAGCGACATGCATACTGGGCATCGCTGAGATACCCCGTGCGAGCCCCGAATTTTGAAAGCCATCCAGCAGCGTGCTTTGCACTTTCAGCGCCCAGACCGGGCTGATTTCATGTGATTGACGCAGCAATTCCATCTGCGGAACGAAATCTGTGCCCAGATTGAAGGGTTCATAATAAACAGGACCGACAGATGCAAAGATCGTCGCGATCACGTTACCCCCGACAAACCAGCACAGCACAAAGGCGACTAGGAAAACCGTGCTGCGGATCGCATCCCGGCGATCGAGACAGGCCACGCAGACGGCGATATAAAGCATCGGAAACCAGATATGGTAGGCAGCATTCAAAGCTGTTGTAATCACTGGCGACCCAAGGACGGGCCTTAGCAAAGTCCAGGGATCGACGCCGCCGTGTAAGAACCTGTCCCATTGCGCAAACTGCGCGTCCCAAAGTGAGGGATTCAACGAGTGTATTTCGTTCTTCAAAAATGTGTAGGTTACGATCAGGGCAACGATGCTGACGAAGCAGATCAAAACGTCGGGTGCTTTTTCGGCGTCTGTCAGTTTGGTCCGCAGGTCTTGCAACATCCAATGAATTGGTTTTTTCGGTTTGACCACAAAAATCGCAACACCAAGCCTCCAGAGGATGAAATTTGCGAACATAAAGCAAAGCAGACGGAGCGATATCCCTATAAGGATGGGGGTCGAGGAATCCCAAAATGACCGGCCCACATAGAGGCTGACGGCGATGGCGCATGCGATTTGCAGCGCAACCAGTGACAATAACAGCCTGTTACGCCAAAGGGAATTTATCAGAACTGCATTAGAAGCAGGGAGATAGGCGGTCTTGGACACTGGGCTCGATATCTCGACACACTAGGGAATTGTTGAGTTTTAGGTGCCTTTGATATCGGGCATTCCGAGGGCTTGATTGCGGCAATTTGTGGACAAAGCCCACATTTGCACCTCTAAGGTTCAGAAAATGGCAACAATATCGACGTATCGAAACAGGGGTATTTACCCCAGCCGTGGCCTGTTTTTTGCGCCCGTCTCAGATAGAATTACTTGTTGCACATTCCAATGCCAAGGGCGGATCGCACAAACCCGAGCGCATACGGGCTGGTCATTGACGCGCACGTGGTCTATTTCGCCAGCAAACCTGCCATGCGAAAGGCTGCCCCATGAGCTTTGAAACCCCCGGACCGGTTGAGGCCCAGTTGCGCGAGGCGATCAGCCCGATCGAGGACATCATCGAAGAGGCCCGCAAAGGCCGGATGTACATTCTTGTCGATCACGAAGATCGCGAGAATGAGGGCGACCTCGTAATTGCTGCAGAATTTGCCGACGCGAATGCCATCAACTTCATGGCCACCCATGGGCGCGGGCTGATTTGTCTGCCCATGACAGCAGAACGGATTGATCATCTTGGGCTGCCGATGATGGCCGTTAACAATTCATCACGTCACGAGACGGCGTTCACCGTTTCGATTGAGGCGCGCGAGGGAGTTTCCACTGGTATTTCCGCCGCTGACCGCGCGCTGACCGTCGCGACCGCGATCAACGAGCAAAACACGATGGCACATATTGCGACACCGGGCCATGTGTTCCCGTTGCGTGCCAAGCGCGGTGGGGTGCTTGTGCGCGCGGGTCATACCGAGGCGGCAGTGGATATCTCGCGTCTGGCCGGGTTGAAGCCAGCGGGAGTGATCTGTGAGATCATGAACCCCGACGGCACCATGGCGCGCCTGCCTGATCTGGTAGAGTTCGCCAAAGAGCATGACATGAAGATTGGGACAATCAGCGACCTTATCAGCTATCGCTCGCGTAATGATAATTTGGTCGTCGAAACCTCGCGTGAGACGGTGACCTCGGAATACGGTGGCGAATGGGAGATGCGGATTTTTACCGATCAGACCCATGGCATCGAACATGTTGTCATGATCAAGGGTGATATCACCACGCCCGAGCCGGTGCTGACCCGGACCCATGCTTTGCATGAAGCGCCCGATATTCTGGGGCTCGGCCCGAAATCCTCGCGCGAGCTGCCTCGCGCGATGGAGAAGATAGCCGTAGAGGGGCGGGGAGTGGTTTGCCTGTTCCGCCAGCCCCGCAATTCTCTCTATGCTGCCGAAGATGAAGGTCCACGGACTATCAAGCAAACCGGCCTGGGTGCGCAGATTCTATCCAAGATGGGTGTTCAGGAACTGGTGTTGCTGACTGATTCACCCGAAACTGTATATCTGGGGCTCGACGCCTTTGGGCTGTCCATTGTCGGAACTCGCTCGATCCTCAAGGAAGACTGAAAATGGCTGAACAAGACAAACATGGTATCCTGCCGACGCCGACATTCGATAAACCGGTGAAGTTGCTAATTGTGGCGGCTCCGTTCTATCGCGCGATTGCCGACAACCTGATTGCAGGTGCCAAAGCCGAGATCGAGGCGGCTGGCGGTACCTGCGAGGTTGTCGAAGTTCCCGGCGCGTTGGAAATTCCGACTGCTATCGCCATGGCCGACCGTCAGTGCAATTTTGACGGCTATGTCGCGCTGGGCTGTGTCATTCGCGGCGAGACCACGCATTATGAAACAGTCTGCAACGACTCGAGCCGTGCTATCCAGCTGATGGGCCTGCAGGGCCTGTGCATCGGCAATGGCATTCTGACGGTCGAGAATGACGATCAGGCCGAAGTTCGCGCAAACCCTGAAAAGATGAATAAAGGCGGCGGAGCCGCCGCTGCGGCCTTGCATCTGATCGCGCTCAGCCGTAAGTGGGGCTCTTCCCAAAAGGGCGTGGGCTTCAAGCCGTCGTCCGAGTCCATCCTTGTGGCGGGCGACAGCAACGGATCCACAACCGCATGACCAAGACAGACGCGCCGAAACCGGCCAACCAGAAACGCCTAATGAAATCCGCCGCACGCCTCTATGCCGTGCAGGCGTTATTCCAGATGGAGCAATCGGGTCAGACGACTGAGGTAGTTGTAACCGAGTTTCTGGATCACCGTTTTGGCGCCGTCTACGAAGGCGAAGAAATGCTGGATGGCGATATCAGCGTCTTCCGCAAACTGGTGGATGACGCCGTGAACTATCAGGCCCCCATCGACCAGATGACCGACCGCGCGCTAGTGGCGAAATGGCCCATCGCGCGCATTGATCCGACCCTGCGCGCCCTGTTTCGAGCCGCTGGAGCGGAGCTGACCCAAAGCAACACACCGCCCAAAGTCGTCATCACTGAATTTGTCGACGTGGCACGTGCATTCTTCCCCGAAGGGAAAGAACCCAAATTCGTCAACGCTGTGCTGGATCACATGGCGCGCGAGGCTCAGCCCGAGGCGTTCTGACGCCTTTACCCGGACCAGATTCGCGCTAGCCTGAAAGGCAGAGCGCAAGGAGGTTCACCATGCCCAAACTGGTCCGACTGTATATCACTCAAGTTGCATGGGGCTTTGCCATCTCGGCTGTTTTTGTCGGGGTGCTTCTGGCGATGAACGTTGCCAACCTGCGCCACCTGATTACAGGGTCAGAGATCGGACTGATCGCATTGGTGATGATCTGGTTTATGAACGGGATCGTATTTGCAGGGGTTCAGTTCGCCTACAAGATCATGAGCATGGCAGAAAAACCCCAGGGGCCGCGCGGCGGATCAGCTGTTGCCCACAATTTCCGACCTGCAGTCGTCAAACAGGAAGTGCGATCAGATCATTGATCTGAAAAGGGAAAATGTGGCGGGACCACCAGTCAACCGTGGGGCTTTGATTCCCGAGGACCTGTGTATACAGGTGGGCGCCAGGTAATCAGGCCAGGACCTGAACAGAGCCAGCTCCCTCGGAATTGCTTAAGGCCACCGGAATGCTGCCGTGCACGAGAAGGGCAGAACCCGCCAAGCGCTTAAGTAGGGCGTGAAGCGGGTTCGCACAAGGGGTTATGCATCAACAGTTTCGTGCAGTGCTGTGCGCATCTTACCGAAATGTTCGTCCCAGCCGTTGTCCAGTGCAAGGATCAGGCCAAAGGCGTCGACCCCTTGTGGTAGCCCTTCGTGCAACAAGCCAAGGCGTGTACCGCCCGGGACCGGTTCCAAGATCCATTTGACCACGCTCACGGCGTTACCCATCGGTTTGACGGTGAATGTGTATTCCAGGTATTCCGGGCGGCGCGCCTCACGCACTTCACCCCAGATCAGAAGTTCACCGCTGGTCGTCCCGAACATCTCGAGCTTAGTGCCTGCTGCCAAAGGTTGTTCGGGTTTGTGGAACCATTCTGCCAGACGGTCAGGTTCGGTTAGGTAAGCCCAAACAGTTTCGGGCTCGGCCCGCAAGAATATGGTCTTTTGCAATACGGCATTGGTCACTTTTTATTCCTCTCTATCGCTTCTTTTAAGTTCGAAAGGCGGTCGTCCCAGAACCGATCAAAATAGCTGAGCCAGTCCAGAACAGGGGCCAACCCCTTGGGTTCAAGCCGATTAATGCGTTCACGGCCCTTTGCTTCGACCGTAATCAGACCTCCATCTGACAGAACAGTCAGGTGTTTTTTGACCGCCGCCCGTGTCATGTCGAAGCGTTCGGTGAGTTGTGCGATCGTCATGTCCTTGGCGGCCAACATCTGCACAATGTCCCGACGGGTAGGGTCAGCAAGCGCCCGGAAGGCGTTTTGAATCTTCGGGTCCATGGCACACTCCATATGATACCATTAGGTACCATATTAATGAGATACCAAATGGTACCATGTCAAGAGCTTGATTTTTGTTCGCTAATTGTTCACATTTTAGGTATGACACTCGATCTACAACCTGGACAAAAACTGGCACGCGGTGTTTCGCGACATTTGCTAACCCATGGCTATGTTTCAATTGAGGAATTTGTACCGGCACGGGGTCTGCGCGTCGATGTGATGGGCTTGGGCCCAAAGGGCGAGCTGTGGGTGATCGAGTGCAAATCCAGTCGGGCTGACTATCAGTCAGACTCTAAGTGGCAGGGCTATCTGGAATGGTGTGATCGATTCTTTTGGGCGGTAGATACTGACTTTCCGACCGATTTGCTGCCTGAAGACACAGGGTTGATTATTGCAGACGCATATGATGCCGAGATCATCCGAATGAGCCCGGAAAGCAAAGTGGCTCCGGCGCGAAGAAAGAAGATGATCCAGAAATTTGCTGTAGACGCAGCCCGCAGGCTGCATACGCTGCGTGATCCGCGACTTTAACTGCTGACTGCCCGCGCTGCCTGAGCAGCGGCGCGGATTTCCTCGGCGATTTCTTCGGCCTCTTCCGGGTCAAAATCCATCGGAATCTCAATATCGGAACCTTCAATAAACAGACGCACCATACCCTGATCGGTGGGGCCGATCTGCAGGTTCGCTTCGATTTCGCGTTCGGTGTTGATGCCCATTTGTGCCTCCGGGAATTCAGCCTTGGTGCTAGCGTGCAACGGGTTGAGAATCAAGCGGGCTATAGGGTCAGATAGGGAATGGATGACATCAACCTTAGGCCCTTTCGTCCAGATGACACCGCGTGGCTGGTGGAACGTCACGGTGCGCTGTATGCCCGCGATGAGGGGTTCGACGAGACTTTCGCCCCTCTGGTGGCGCGAATTCTTGAGGATTTTATTGCCAATAGTAACTCGGAACGCGAATGCGGTTGGATTGCCGAGCGCGCAGGTGAGCGACTTGGAAGTATATTCTGTGTCACGCAGGACGATCACACTGCCAAGCTGCGCTTGTTTTTGCTGGTGCCCGAAGCTCGCGGGCTGGGGCTTGGCAAGCGTCTTTTGACCACCTGCATGGGCTTTGCGCGTAGCGCGGGATATCGTGAAATGGCGCTTTGGACTCATGAAAGCCACGCTGCGGCCTGCGGGCTTTACCGCTCGTTTGGATGGCAGCTTACAGACAGCAAGCCGGTACATTCTTTTGGGGTCGATCTGGTGGAACAAAGCTGGCGAATTCGGCTTTAATCCCCTTGCAATCCTCGCACGCCTTCGCTAAATCGCCCCTCACGAGTGCCGCCTTAGCTCAGTTGGTTAGAGCGCTGGATTGTGGATCCAGAGGTCCCCTGTTCAAGCCAGGGAGGCGGTACCATTTCCCCGGACTTGCATCGATTGCCGAATAAGGTCTCGGGGGTGATCCGGCGCTTGCCATAAACCGCATTCTAGAGGTGTAGTTGAGACATGCCGGACGCTAAGTTTTCAGAAACCCGCATTGCCGCCCGCCTTTCTGTCGCCCCTATGATGGACTGGACGGATCGTCACTGTCGGTATCTGCATCGCCTGCTGAGTTCGCGAACGCTGTTGTACACCGAAATGGTGACGGCACCCGCTTTGGTTCGGGGCGGGGCGTTGCATTTGCTTGAATACAGCCCCCAGGAACATCCAATCGCGCTTCAGCTGGGTGGGTCCGATCCAAGCGAGTTGGCACTGGCTGCCAAGTTGGGGGCCGAGGCTGGGTATGATGAGATCAATTTGAATTGTGGCTGCCCGTCCGACCGTGTGCAATCGGGCACGTTTGGCGCCGTTTTGATGCGCGAACCTGCGCGTGTTGCGGAATGTGTTGCGGCAATGCGTGAGGTCGTGGAGGCTGAAGTAACTGTAAAGTGCCGGATAGGGGTTGATGAGCAAGACCCTCAAAAAGTGCTGCCCGTTTTCCTTGAGCAAATCAAAGCGGCGGGATGTGAGCGTGTCACAATCCACGCTCGAAAGGCATGGCTGCAAGGGCTAAGCCCCAAGGAAAATAGAGATATCCCTCCGCTTGACTACGAACTGGTTCATCAGATGAAGGCAGATTTTCCTGACCTTCACATTTCGATCAACGGCGGAATTACATCGCTGGCACAAGCGCAGGAGCAACTGGACGCAGGGCTTGATGGCGTCATGATCGGGCGCGCGGCCTATCATCAGCCAACGGATATTCTGGCCGGAGCAGATCCGCTGATTTTTAGAATCGGCCAGATTGCAGATCCGATGGACGTGGTTCAAAAAATGTTGCCCTATATCGAAGCCCATCTTGCCGGTGGTGGGCGATTGCACCAGATCACACGTCATATGCTGGGTCTGTTCGCAGGACGTCCGGGTGCGCGGGGGTGGCGGCGGATGCTATCTGAGGGCGCAGTGCGCGAAAATGCAGGGCCTGAAGTGATCCTGCAGGCTCTGGATTCGATTGTGTCGAATGCATCGGTAGAGCAGGCGGTTTGACACGGCCCTTGGCTGATTTGGAGGGATGATGCCGGATACGATGTTGCTGGCCCAGATGCTGGGGCTATTGCTTGTAATTGGCGCCTTCGCAGGGGTTTTGGCCGGGTTGTTGGGCGTTGGGGGCGGTATCGTGCTTGTGCCTGCTTTCTTCTATGCGTTTCAAACACTTGGATATGGCGGCCCACAGTTGATGCAATTGTGTCTGGCAACTTCGCTGGCGACTATAATAGTGACTTCCGTCCGTTCGGTGCTGAGCCACAACAAAAAAGGTGCGGTTGATTGGGATATTTTGCGCAGTTGGGGTCCGGGCATTGCGGCTGGTGCGGTTATCGGCGTCCTGGTGGCTTCGGCGCTGAGAACAGAGTTGTTGCAGGCGCTATTCGGTATTCTTGGCATGGTCATCGGAGCCTATCTGGGATTGGGTAAATCCGAATGGAGGCTGGGGGACGCGATGCCCAAAGGTTTGCGCCGTGCCGCCTTGTCCCCCTCGGTCGGATTTCTATCGGTTTTAATGGGGATCGGCGGGGGCAGCTTTGGTGTCCCACTCATGAGCCTATACAACACTCCGATCCATCGCGCAGTTGCGACCGCCGCTGGATTTGGCGTGATCATCGCAGTGCCATCGGTGCTGGGCTTTCTGTTTCTTAACATCGCACCTGAGCATCGCCCGCCTCTGACCATTGGAGCGGTCAATCTTGTGGCTTTCAGTATCGTTGTGGCCATGACCATGATCACTGCGCCATGGGGCGTAAAGCTTGCTCATGCGATGGACCCGAAACCGCTTAGACGCGTATTTGCGGTGTTCCTTACGCTCGTGGCGTTGAATATGCTGCGCAAGGCACTGGGATGGTAGACGCCTTTTACAACCGCGGTTGGGTCAGGTTTTCTCATGATGCAGCACTCGCCCAATGGGTGGCGCAGGTTTTGCCTGCGGCCCGCAAGGCGATCGACGATCCGCTACATTCTATCTGGCATGATTGCGAGGGGACTTGGTTCATCGGTGTGGACGCGCTGGAAAACGACGCGCAGGGCAGGGTGGAAGGGTCGCCTGCGTTGTCCGGCACGGCAATAGAATTTGCGTATCGACAATTCGGGGTGATCGACCTGCATAAGGCGCAGGTATCGGTCATTTATCCTGGGTATCCTCAGCCCCGCCGGGGTGAAAGTGAAGCCGCCGCACGATATCGCGCCAATCGCGATGCTGCGCATGTGGATGGATTGAAGCCATCGGGACCAGACCGGCGACGGCACGTGGATGAACCGCATGCCTGGATATTGGGCATTCCGCTGACAGAAGCGTCATGTGATGCCTCACCGATGGTGGTTTGGGATGGTAGCCATAAAATACTTGGTGCAGCGTTCCGCAACGCGCTGAAAGATGTCTCTTCGGGCGAATTGGCCAACACTGATATCACGGATACCTATCAGGCTGCCCGACTGGAGGTGTTTCAAAACTGTCGGCGGATTGAACTGCCTGCACGGCCGGGTGAGGCCTATCTGTTGCATCGTCACTGTCTGCATGGTGTTGCCCCATGGGGCGCTGATGCGAATGCCGGGCCTGATGGACGGATGATCGCCTATTTCCGTCCCGAGTTACCGGGCGGTGTGGCACAATGGCTGGAAACTCCGTAACCTCCTGCCATTATTTGGCTTTGGAGGATGATTTAGATGATTACAGTTCATACAAACTCTGATGGTGCGCTGATCGAAGTGGAGCTTTCAGGCGAGGTGACAAGCGCGGATTACGCCGCCACATTGGTGCCCGCAATCGAGGCGGCGCTTGAGGATCACGATTCGGTTCGCCTGCTGGCGATCGCAACGCCCGAGTTCAAAGGATACGACCTCGGCGCGGCATGGTCCGATACCAAGCTGGGGCTCAGTCATTGGCGTGGTTTTGATCGGATCGGGGTTGTCGCCGATCAAGGTTGGGTTCAGACAAGTATCCGATTGGCCGCCCCCATACTTCCGTGCCCTGTGCAGGTTTTTGGGATGGATGAAGTGGAAGAGGCGCGCCGCTGGATGCGTGAGTCTCTCGGGGCGATCCATGTGACCGATCTTGGTGGGTCGTGTGTTCAGATTAGTCTGATGGGCAAGCTTGATTCTGAAGAATACGGTCAGGCGCAATCCGACCTGGATGCAATGTTACGTGAACGCGACGGATTTCGTCTCCTGATCGATCTGCGCGAATTTGATGGCTGGCAAGGGCTTACTGCGATGGCGGCGCATTTTCGGTTGGCCGCTGGTCATATCGGTATGTTGGACCGTGCAGCGATTGTTGGCGATAAGAGCTGGCAAAAGATGGCGCAACGCATGGCCAGTCACGTATTGGGGACCCGGACACAGTATTTTCCTGCAGAAGAGTTCGAAAATGCGAAAACCTGGCTTGCGGCAGGGTAAGCTTGCTCAAGTAATAGCTATTGGAAACAATGCCTTGACCGGCGCCAAATTGATCTTTTCCAAGGTGACGTTACGGAATGCAGGCTATCGAGTACGTTTTTATTGACTGGCTGGTCAAAAAATTAAAGTGTGCGTTTTATCTTTCCCACGTTGCGAGGGAAGGGTGAAAACTGTTTCGCGCCGCTGTGGGCTGCCACTCACTCGACCTTCGGTCTCCGGGCTCTTCTACCCCCTCAGAGTTCGGGTCTGAACCACAGCGGCGCGGCTATTTTTTTGATCTGGCCCTAAGATGAAACTCCGCTCAGTTTTGAACCGAATTTTGATTTGGGAAAGGTCGGATCGACCTCGAGTCAGCAGCGTCCCAGATGAAGCGCGCAAAAACTTGAAACAAGCGGCAAATCGGGCTGAATTGGTCGAATTGTTCAGCGCAGAATTACGAGACCGAAATATGCTCCAAGAATTGCCACCAACTCAGAACCCTAAACTCTGACATCTAGCTTTATGAATTGCCCAAACGTGCGGCACGCCCGCCACGACGCCTGGCCAGACGCGGTTTGCGTTCGGGAAGGTCTTGCATTATCTCGGCCCGTTCGCTGCTATCCATTTTGGACCATCGCGAGATCTCGTCAATTGTACGATAGCAACCAGTGCAGATACGCTCGGTCGGGTGAACGACGCAGATCTGGATGCAAGGGCTTTCGACCTCGTTCCGTTTCCAAACCATATTCGTCATTGGCGATATCCGATCCGTCAAAGAAAGCGCAGTCTGTCAAGCGCCCCTTGCAGGATATAGCCGGCGGCGACGTGATCGATAACCTGTCCGCGACGTTTTCGTGTCGTATCCGCCTCCAACAGTGCTTTTTCTGCCGCAACCGTGCTAAGCCGTTCGTCCCAAAACCCGATGGGCAGCTCGGTTAAACGTGCCAGATTACGGGCAAATGCACGCGTGGACTGACATCTTGGTCCCTCGCTGCCGTCCATGTTGCGGGGCAGCCCCAAGACAATACCCCCGATCTCACGGTCAGTGACAATTTCGATCAGACGCGCGGAATCTAGCGTGAATTTCTTGCGACGAACAGTTTCAAGCGGAGTCGCAACGCCACGCATTCGGTCGGACACCGCAACCCCAATGGTTTTCTCGCCCAGATCCAGACCCATGAGGGCTGACATCGGTGAAAGGGCGGCGGCGAATTCCTCGAAGGCGTCGTGGATCATTGTGCGATACCAGCCTGAACTGATGCAGCGTCGATCATTTGCAACGCCTGATCGTTGCCCGCGAAAACTGCAACAGCCTCGTCACGAATTTTTATCGCCTGCGCCGCTTCGCCCAATACGCCTAAGGCTGCGATCAGTCGCGCCCATTCCTCGGGCGATCCACCTTCGCTGGCCAGCCGTTCAGAAAGCCGATCCACCATTCCTCGTATCATGTCCTGACGTTCTTCGGGCGATAGCTCGGCGGCAGCGTCCATATCTTCCTGGCTGGGACCTGGTGCCGCTGGCGTTGCAGACAGATCCGGCGCGTTGAATACCCCTGCGCGAAACGCCAAATCGTCGATCTGGGCACGAATGGCGTCTGCCCAAGGCGCACCTGCAGGTGCGTCGCGCAATGTGTCCACCCAAACCCGATAGGCCATATCTGGTCGTCCGGTCTGCGCCAGCATTTGTCCCCAATAATATCGCGCAGGACCCAATCTTGGATTTCGCTCGAGCGCGTATCGCAATGCCTCCTCCGCTTCGGGAGAGACATAACCACCAGCGGCCAGAATCATCATCTCGGCCTGATCGGAATAAGCTTGTGCCGGTGCGCTTTCACCCGACAGCTCGATTACACGCGTCTGCGCCTCATAACCTGCTTTAAAGTTTCCGGCATTGGTCTCATGCTGCGCTAACAGAGTTTGCCCTTGCAGATCATCCGGTCGTACGGCCACTGTTTCGCGCAATCGTTTCAGAAGCTTTTCGTAACTTTCGTCCAGTGGCGGTGCTTGCACCGGCGTAGCCAATTCCTCGGCTTCTGCCTGGCCAGGCCGGTTCTCGCGCAGTTCTTCTGCCATTTCCAACCGCGCCGAAAGTGGCATATCTGGAAATCCGGCAGCGCCCAGTTGGCGATACATTGCCAGCGCTCCACAAATCAGTATCGCCGCCATGACGACGAAGGCTACGACGGTAACCGTTGGCGATGGTCCTGTACTTTCAGCCTCGCCGCGCATCTGCGCATCAGCAGCCAGGATTCGGCGCGAGATTTCCGTGCGCACGCGTTCGGCATCGGCTTTTGCGATTACCCCGCGCGCCAAGTCTCGATCAACGCTTGTTAGCTGTTCGCGATAGACCCGCAGGTCATAGGCGGCGGTAGGGCCAGTGCCGCGACGACCGCGCAGCATGGTGTAACCCAAAAAAACGGCGATGAGCAGTGCAATCAGGAAGATGAGAACCCAAAACGACATGGTCCCTCCAAAATGGTTGCCCTGACTTAGACCTGTCTGCGCATGGAAAAAAGGGACAAATGGCCGCTAGGGGCGGTCATGTCGCAATAGTGCATTATTGCGACGTTGTGCGGCAGGGCTAATATGTCAATGCACGGCATATCTGCGCCAATCATCGAAGACCGAACGGATTCGCTCATGAAACACTACTCAGCCTTTGCTGTGGCGCGCGAAGCGCTGCGCTACCATACCGGGTGGGAACGCGCCTGGCGTTCTCCTGAACCGAAAAAGCGCTATGACGCTATCATCGTCGGTGCAGGTGGGCATGGTCTGGCAACTGCTTACTATCTCGGGAAGAACTACGGCATTCAGAATGTTGCAGTGATCGAGAAGGGCTGGCTGGGCGGTGGCAACACGGGTCGGAACACGACCATTATCCGTTCGAACTATCTGCAGGACCCTTCGGCGGCGATCTACGAAAAGGCGCGCGGCTTGTACGAGGATCTTAGCCAGGAGTTGAACTACAACATCATGTTCAGCCCGCGCGGCGTGATCATGCTGGCGCAGACTCAGCACGAGATTCGCGGCTATCAGCGCACCGCGCATGCGAATGCGCTGCAGGGTGTTCAGACCGAGTGGATTGGACCCGAGCGCGTGAAAGAGCTGGTGCCGATCATCAATCTGGAAGGCCCGCGCTATCCGGTTCTGGGCGGGCTCTGGCAGGAGCGTGGCGGCACCGCGCGCCATGATGCCGTGGCGTGGGGCTATGCACGTGCATGTTCCGCAATGGGTATGGACATCATCCAGCAGTGCGAAGTTACGGGAGTGCGCCAGGAAAATGGCCGCGTTGTCGGTGTCGACACCACCAAGTGTGCCATTGATTGTGACAAACTGGGCATCGTAGTTGCGGGCCATTCTGGCCAGTTGGCCGAGATGGCGGGATTCCGTCTGCCGCTCGAGGCCGTTGCCCTGCAAGCGCTGGTGTCCGAGCCAATCAAACCCTGCATGGATGTGGTCGTCATGGCCAACACGGTGCATGGTTATATGTCTCAGTCCGACAAGGGCGAGATGGTGATCGGTGGCGGTACAGACGCCTACAACAACTTCACCCAACGCGGTTCGTTCCACCACATTGAGGAAACCGTCCGTGCGCTGGTCGAGACCTTTCCGATGATCTCCCGCCTCAAGATGCTGCGCCAGTGGGGCGGTATCGTGGACATGACTGGCGATCGGTCTCCAATCCTGTCGAAGACGCCGTTGCAGGGCTGCTTTATTAACGGTGGCTGGGGCACCGGAGGCTTCAAGGCGATCCCGGGATCCGGCTGGGGCATGGCACAGCTGATGGCGACCGGCCACTCATCGCTGACTGAAGCCTTCTCGCTCGACCGCTTCAAAGAGGGCCGCTTCATCGACGAAAGCGTCGCCGCCGGGGTGGCGCACTAGGGGTACAGCCCAAACGCGCCACTGATTAGAATTTTGGTCGGCCAAGTTGTCGACCAACCGCCAAAAGGATGAACATATGCTGATCCTAAATTGCCCCTATTGCGGCGTCGACGCCGAAGAAACTGAATTGGCTGCTGGTGGCGAGGCGCATCTGAAGCGCTTTGGCCCTGGTTCGTCTGATGACGAATTCCATGACTACCTGTTCATGCGTGAAAACCCCAAGGGTGTTCATTTCGAACGCTGGCGCCACGCCAACGGTTGCGGCAAGTGGTTCCACGCCGCCCGTTGCACTCAATCGCTCGAAGTGTTCGGCACATACACGGCCCAAACAACAGAGCCACCGCAAGAAATCAAGGACGCTATCACTGCAAAGCGACCTGGCTGGTCGTGGAGAGAGTACAAATGATCAGCTCTGCCAACTGTAATTCCGCCTGCGAAAGGTCTGTACTATGAGCACCCGTCTCGCAAAACAAGGCCGGCTGATCGACCGGTCGAAACCGGTCAACTTTTCCTTCAATGGCACCTCAATGCAGGGTTACGAAGGCGACACGCTTGCCTCTGCTCTGCTGGCCAATGACCAGATGATGATGGGCCGGTCGTTCAAATATCACCGTCCGCGCGGCGTCGTTGCCAGCGGTGCGGAAGAGCCTAACGCTCTGGTCGGGTTGGGGCAGGGCAGCCGCTTCGAACCGAACCAGCGCGCGACCACCACCGAACTGTTCAATGGTCTGACCTCGGTGTCGCAGAACCACTGGCCGAATCTTGAGTTCGACATTGGTGCAATCAACACGCATCTGTCGCGGTTCTTGCCGGCCGGTTTCTATTACAAGATGTTCATCCACCCGAAGCCGTTCTGGAAACATGTGTATGAACCATTCATTCGTCAGTCAGCGGGTCTGGGCAAAGCGCCGGATAAGGAAACCAAGGACGCGGATACCTACGAACACTTCTATGCTTTCACCGATGTTCTGGTGATTGGTGGTGGTATCGCAGGTCTGCAAGCGGCCAAAACGGCTGCGCAGTCGGGTGCCAAGGTGTTGCTGATCGAGCAGACCGCCCATTGGGGTGGTCGCGCCCCTGTTGATGGTGGAACTGTCGGCGGTGAGCCTGTGGATAAGTTCGTGGAACAATTAGTTTCCGAACTCGAAACAATGGACAATGTCACCATGCGCAACCGTTGCATGGGGGCAGGGGTCTATGATCATGGCTATGTGTTGGGATACGAACGCCTAACCGACCACAAGCCCGGCACCCAGGGGCCACGTCACCGTCTGTGGCGGATCCGCGCCAAACAGGTGCTTACGGCGACTGGGGCAATCGAAAGACCGCTTTCCTTCGCTGGGAATGACGTACCAGGTGTGATGCTGGCCGCAGCAATGCGCGACTATTTGGTAAACTGGGGTGTGGCACCGGGTGAGCGGGTCATCGTTGCGACGAACAATGACGATGCTTATCGGACGGCGATAATTCTGAAGCAGGCAGGTGTGGATGTTCTGCGCGTGGTCGATGCGCGCGATACCGCAGGTCCGTTGGCAGAAGAGGCGCGACAGCTGGGCATCCGTGTTGATCCGGGCAAGGCGATTGCAAAGGTCAAAGGCGGCAAGCGCGTGAAAAAGGTCGAGCTTTGCAACCAGAACGGCATCGGCGGCGCGCGCGAAGAGGTTGAGTGTGATGCGGTTGCGATGTCGGGCGGCTGGTCTCCGGTTGTTCACATGTGGTCGCATTGTGGTGGCAAGCTGATCTGGGATGAGGCCCAGGCCCATTTCCGTCCCGACCCGGCGCGTCCGCCTCTGGGTGCCGATGGCGATGGGTTCGTCGTTGCAGCTGGGGCGTCGAACGGACCACTGGCATTGGCCGAGGTGCTGACTGATGCACATGCGGCAGGTAAAGCAGCCGCGAAAGCAGCGGGCTTCAAACCCAAAAACACCAAGGCTCCTGTTGGTGAAACCACCGAAGAAGCTGCGATGGAAGCCGTCTGGCTCATGCCTGCCAACGCAGAGATTCAGCTGCGCATGAAGTCATGGCTGGACTTTCAGAATGACGTCAAAGTCTCTGATGTGCAGCTAGCAGCCCGCGAAGGCTACGAGAGTGTTGAACACACCAAGCGGTATACCACTCTGGGTATGGCGACGGATCAGGGTAAGCTGAGTAACATCAATGGCTTGGCGATCTTGGCTGATGCGCTTGAGTCCGAGATCCCGAAAGTGGGAACCACTACTTTCCGCCCGCCATATACGCCCATTTCGATGGGTGCGATTGGTGGCGAAGCGCGCGGTGACGTGTTCCAACCGATCCGGCAGACGCCGATGCACAATTGGCACGACAAAAATGGCGCTGATTGGGAACCAGTCGGTCATTGGCGTCGGACGTATGCTTATGTGCGTTCCGGTGAGTCCGTGCATGATGCGGTGAATCGCGAGGTCAAGAACACCCGCGAAAACCTCGGCCTGCTGGACGCCTCGACACTCGGCAAACTGATCGTCAAAGGCCCTGATGCGGGCAAGTTCCTGGACATGATGTACACCAACATGATGTCCACGCTGAAGGTCGGCAAATGTCGCTATGGTCTGATGTGTTCCGAGAATGGTTTCCTGATCGACGACGGCGTTGTTGCACGCATCGATGAGGACACATGGCTGTGCCACACCACCACCGGCGGGGCCGAACGTATCCACGGTCACATGGAAGAATGGCTGCAGACCGAGTGGTGGGACTGGAAAGTCTACGTCGCGAACGTGACCGAGCAGTATGCGCAGGTTGCTGTAGTTGGTCCCAACGCCCGCAAGGTGCTTGAAAAGCTCGATGGTATGGATCTGTCGAAAGAGGCGCTGCCGTTCATGGAATGGCGTGACGGTAAGATCGGCGCGTTCGACGCGCGGGCCTACCGCATATCGTTCTCTGGCGAGCTGTCCTATGAGATCGCGGTTCCCGCCTCTCAGGGGCAGGCGTTCTGGGACGCTCTGATCGAGGCTGGGCAGGAGTTCGGCGTGATGCCTTACGGCACCGAATGTCTGCACATCCTGCGGGCCGAGAAGGGCTTTATCATGATCGGCGACGAGACTGACGGCACCGTGATCCCGCAGGATCTGGGGCTGCACTGGGCGCTGTCGAAGAAGAAAGAGGACTACCTCGGCAAACGTGCCCATTCGCGGACCCATATGGCCGATCCCGAGCGCTGGAAACTGGTTGGTCTTGAGACTGTGGATGGATCGGTGTTGCCAGACGGTGCCTATGCGGTGGGCGAAGGCGTCAATGCCAATGGCCAGCGCAACATGATCGGGCGCGTAACCTCGACCTACTACTCGACCAATCTGGGCAAAGGCATCGCCATGGGCCTGATCAAACACGGCCCCGATCGTATGGGCGAAGTGGTCGAGTTCCCGGGCACCGATGGCAAAACTTACAAAGCCAAGATCGTGGACCCGATCTTCTATGACAAGGACGGGGAGAAGCAGAATGTCTGAACCCATCAGCGCACTGAACCACGCCTCTTATGATGGCATCGCCAAGGTTGAGGAATGCGGTCTGCAGGGCATGATCACACTACGCGGTGATTTGTCCGATAAGGTGCTGGCTAAGGCTGTAAAGGATGCCACCGGGCAGAAGGTGCCTGGCCAACGTGAAGCACTTGTCGACGGCGACACCGGTGTTTGTTGGATGTCCACCGACGAGTTGCTGGTGTTGGTGCCTTATGCTGAGGTCGAGGCCAAACTCGCCGCGATGACCAACGCGCTGAGCACCACGCACGCGCTGGCGGTCAACGTTTCAGATGCCCGGGCAGTGTTCCGGGTGTCGGGCTCCAATGCGCGTGAGGTTCTTGGCAAACTGGCCCCGGTCGAGCTGTCGGCTGAAGCATTCCAACCCGGCCAGATCCGCCGATCGCGTTTGGCGCAGGTGGCCGGTGCCTTCTGGATGGACGACGCCGAGACCTTCCGCATTGTCTGTTTCCGCTCGGCGGCGGACTATGTTTTCAAACTGTTCAAGATTGCAGCGCAGCCGGGCAGTGAGGTTGGGGTTTATTAATCCCTGATCGCCTGATGATATATGGGTTAGGGGGCTTTGCCCCCTCGACCTGCGGCCTCACCCCCAGGATACTTTAGGCTAGATGAAGTGCGGATCACCTTTTCTCAGCGTCAGGAGTTCGCGCTGAAAAGGAAGGTCGGGAACTGGGTGAGTGCCCGTTGGCTGGTGAGGGCTGATTTGCCGGTTTCGCCAGTAAGTGGGTCGTGGCAATGGGTATAGAAGGCCAGGTCTTCTGATAGTTTGTTCATGGCTGCGCCACGGTTATCTGCGCTAAGATAAGGTGCATGCGTTGAGAGCAACAGCGATGGGCTTTCTTTTTCCAGCCAGGGAAGCACAGAAGGCAGGACCGAAAATTCAGCGCCTTCAATATCCATTTTGACCAAAGAAACATTAGTCAGGTCTACGGATTCAGAAAATTGATCCCAACCGACAGTGAGTGCGTCAGTGCCATGGCTTCCGTCGTGGAGCAATGACGAGGTGGAATCACCTGCCTCTCCGTGCGCTGATGCCATTCGAGTCACCCCAAACCCATCAGACAAGGCGATGCTGAAGGCTGATACATTGCGGATGTTGTTCAACTCTAGATTCCAGACCAAGTGGCGGTAAGCCACCGGGTCAGGCTCAAAACACCATACATGGCGAGCGCGCCGCGCCGCATAGAGGACCGTGGGGCCGATCCACGCACCAATATCGAGATAATCCTGCGCGGGCGACAGGTATTGGTCCAGCACTGAAAATGTCTCAGGCTCCCATTCCCCGGCTGATGCCTTGCGCCAGAATTTCGAGTGGTAGGGGTCTAGACGAAAGCGCTCACCGTTCAGGTTGCCCGCATAGTATCCGCGGGCGCGATAGAACATTTTGCGCGCCTGTGTCAGCATCGCGGACCTCCGGGTTTTTGTGTCGCGGGCCTTGACCTGCGGCGGCTGTCAAAGCATTTAACCTTTGGAACCGCAACATTCATTTTCAACAGGGGGCCGACATGGCTTTTGAACTTCCTGATCTTCCTTATGCACATGACGCGCTGGCAGCCAAGGGTATGTCCGCGGAAACGCTGGAATATCACCACGACCTGCACCACAAGGCCTATGTCGACAACGGCAACAAGCTGATCGACGGCACCGAGTGGGACGGCAAGTCGCTGGAAGAGATCATCGTTGGCACCTACGACGCGAACGCCGTCGCGCAGAACGGTATTTTCAACAACATCAGCCAGCTGTGGAATCACAACCAGTTCTGGGAGATGATGGGCCCAGGCGGCAACGCCATGCCCGGCGAACTGGAGAAGGCTCTGACCGAAAGCTTCGGTTCGGTTGACGAATTCAAGTCGCAGTTCAGCGCTGCCGGTGCTGGTCAGTTCGGTTCGGGCTGGGCGTGGCTGGTCAAGAATTCCGACGGCTCGCTGGCTGTCACAAAGACCGAGAACGGCGTGAACCCGCTGTGCTTTGGTCAGACCGCACTGCTGGGTTGTGACGTATGGGAACATTCCTACTACATCGACTTCCGCAACAAGCGTCCGGCGTATCTGTCGAACTTCCTCGACAACTTGGTGAACTGGGAAAACGTCGCCTCGCGGATGTGATCGGTTAATCGGAGAGTGACCTTCTTATAGGCCTGCTTGCGAGAGTGAGTAGGCCTTTTTGTATTTTGTTTGATTATTCAGGACTGGCAAGAAGTCCGCTATTCTATTTAGTTTCAATGACCGATTAGAGCCCAAAGCTGAACCGAACTCAGGAGCGCCCCGGCACAATATTAGAAGCCGAATTTGCTAGGCTACATGGTATGATCTAGGCTTTGAAGAATGAGCCAAAACCTGATTGACGTTGATTTAGCCGGAATGCCAGCGCCACATCCGATGGATGTCAAGGGAACCGATTTCCCGCTTGTCGTAGCAGGGAACGGTGAACCGATACTTTTTGTGCATGGCGCATGGGCCGATCACCGCATCTGGAGTGGTCTTTGGAAACCTATATCCCGGCACGCGAAGTTTTTGGCCTACACTCAACGTCATTTTGGCAATTGGAACTGGCCTGATGAGAAGCCGTACGCGCGGCGTATCCACACGGAAGACCTGATCAACCTGCTGGAAGTCCTCGAGTACCCGGTGCATCTCGCCGGTTGGTCCTACGCAGGTGGTATTCTCTTGCGCGCCGCCGCAACCATTCCCAACAAAGTCCTCTCTTTGAACATCTTCGAACCTTCGTATGAGTGCGAGCCGCCAACAGAGAAAGGCCCGCTAAAGGAAGCGCGCGAGGTCGCGTGGAAGGGCTTGGAGCCCGCCTATGCTCTCGCCGAAAATGGCGATCTCAAAGCGGGCATGCGTACCGGCCTTGAAGCGGTCTACAGCATGCCATCCGGCGGTTTTTTTGACTTACATCCAGATTTCCAGAAGGTTCACTTAGAGAACTGCCATACAATGTTGCCGGATCTTCATGCTGAGCAGGCCAAGCCTTTGTCTGCAAAGGAGTTTGCTCAGATTTCGTGCCCAACATTGATTATGTTTGGAGAAAACTCGCTCGATCAGTATCGACTTATGGCCGAGCAAACGGGCGCGAGCATTGACACAGCAAAGTTGCAGATGGTGGACGGTGTCAGCCACGGCGCGCCTGTCACACGCCCGGACTTACTGGCAGAAGCAATAACACAATTCGTTTTGAACATTCCGACTGGCACGATCGGTGATTGAATAGTTCGACGGAGTTAATGTCCGCTTTGTCCGCAATGCAGACGTTGAATTCTCGCAAAATATGGCGCCAAAAGTGCTGATCGGCTGTCTCCGCTAATTTCATGACCCTTTCGCCGCGAGTTAGTTCGCCGGTAATTTCCCGCTCATAAATTCGAATTAATCTGAGCGCGTATTGTACTACACCTCCCAGTGCCTAGCTAAGACAGGCGGAGGGAGAGAACCGCCAAACAATTGAAAAACAAGGCTGTTGCGCGTGGGTGTCTACATTCGCGCGAAGCTGAAATCATGGCCGCTGGGCGAGGGATCGGCACCTTAACCTTTGAAGGAGACCATTATGGCAGCACTTGAGCAGGGAACATGGGTCATCATCGCAGACGGGGAGAAGGCTCTGGTGATGGAAAATATCACCGACGCGCAAGACCCCAATCTGGTTGTCGTTTCAGTTGAGGAACAAGACACCGTAACAGCAAAGCCGACGGATCGGGCTGGGCGCAGGTCTGATATCGGCCCCAACCAGAAATCCGCCGTGGAAGAGGACACATGGAGGGCTCACGCCAAGTCCTTGTTCGTGCAGGATGTGGCAAATCTACTGAATCGTAAGGGCCTGAAGGGTGCATACAAACGCCTGGTGTTAGTGGCCAGTCCGCATGTTTTGGGCCTGTTGCGTCGCAGATTGCACAGCAAAGTGCTCGCTAAGGTGGTAGCAGAAGTTGATAAGACGCTGACCAACCATCCGATGCACAAGGTTGAACAGATACTCAGGACTCGATTGGCCAAACCTGCCTGAAGAGAGGTGATCTGCGGGCGGTTCACACCGCCCGATTACCGTCTTTTTAATTCAGCAATCGACGAAGTTCGGACATCGCTGCCTCAGGCGTGGTGACCCAGGTAATAAACTCTGCCAGTGAAGCGTCGGCAAAGCCTTGACCAATAAGTTGCTCCAGCAATGTATGCAGTGCATCCCAGTAGCCATCTACATTCATCACCAGAATAGGTTTGTTATGCAGACCCAACTGCCGCCATGTCAGAGCTTCGAACAACTCGTCCAATGAACCAGGTCCGCCAGGCAAGACCACAACGGCATCGGCATTCATGATCATGACCTTCTTGCGTTCGTGCATCGTTTCGGTCACGACAAAGCGGGTTAGGTCAGTTTTACCAACTTCGCGTTGCAACAAGTGGACAGGGATCACTCCAAAAGTATCACCATCAGACGCTTGTGCTGCACGGGCTACTTCGCCCATCAGACCCACATCTCCGGCCCCATAGACTAGCCGCCAACCTTCTTTGGCCAGTAAAGTCCCAAAGCTTTGGGCGGCGGCGGAGTAGGCGGGATTCACTCCATTGCGTGACCCGCAATACACACAGACCGATTTCTGGGACATGGGTTGGACTCTCTGCTCTTGTGTTCGGGGTTTTGACCCGTGATAGCGGGATTGATAGGTTGGCTCAACCGCTCCTGGGAATGTGTGCCGAATTGGCCAAGTACCGGGCGGAGTGAAAGGATAAGAATGAACGCCAAATCGGGAAGCGGAGGTTCTGGTACCTTCATATGGGGTCTGGTCGCCGGGATCGTTGTGGTGCTCGTTGCGGGTGGACTATATCTGTCAGGTCTGTTTGACCGACCTCAGGAACTGGCCGAGCCAGAAGCAGTTGAAACATCCGAACCGGACGTAACAGCCAAGCAGGAAGCCGAGGAACCTGCAGATATCCAGCCGGATGAACAGACGACAGAAGCTAGTGAACCTGCGCCTGCTACGCCCGTCGAGAGCACCGAGCAAGCCGCTGTAATCGAAGAAGAGCGGGTGCAAGAGAGAGAAGAGCCGGAAACCCCGGTTCTGGCGGCGCCGGTGCTGGATCAGATTTTTGTCGAATCCGATGGAAACGGATTGTTGTCCGGTAGCGCCGAACCAGGGGCTGAGGTCAACGTTCTGCTCGACGGTGAAATTATTCATCGCTTTACTGTCGACGCAAGCGGCCAGTTCGCTGAATTCGTATCGATCCCATTTGCAGACGACGCTCGCGGGCTGGTTCTTGAAACCCGGAGTGGAGAAAGTACTAGCCGGTCAGATGACTATCTGATCGCGGCGCTGCCTGAACCGGTCCCTCCGGTCGAGTCAGACCCTTCTGCCGATGAGCCGGTCAAAGAAGTTGCTGAGGCGCAGACCGTGGTCACCGAATCAAACGATCAGCAAGCAACCGACGAAGCCGAGACCGAAGAAAATGAACCCGAGGTTGCTGGCACCGTTTCGCCGCCCGCAAACCAGGCTGCGCCCGCGACTGAAACACAGTCCGAAACAGTTGACGTGCCTGATCAACAAGTCGCGATCCTGCGCTCGGGCGAAGAAGGTGTTGAACTCGTGCAACCGCCCACCGTGCTGGACACACCGCCGGAACAGATCGCATTGGACACGATCGGGTATTCAGACGTTGGCGATGTGGAGTTGACAGGGCGCGCTCAGGACGGATCTGCAGTGCGCCTGTATCTGGACAACAAACTTGTTGCTGACCTTGAGCCTGCAACGGATGGACAGTGGCGTGGTGAGGTCGAGGGTATAGATCCAGGCGTTTACACCCTACGCGTGGATGAGGTTGCTCCAGATGGGACAGTTGTCAGTCGGCTAGAGACTCCGTTCAAACGCGAGCCCGTCGAGGCTCTGCGTGCAGCCGAAACAACCGAAGCGGGTGAAACCCCGGCGGGAACTCCTGCGATCCGCTCCGTCACGGTTCAAAAGGGCGATACACTTTGGGCGATTTCTCGGGACAGGTTCGGAGATGGTGTGTTGTACGTCAAGCTGTTTGAGGCCAACAAGGACTCGATCCGTGATCCTGACTTGATCTATCCAGGGCAGATTTTCACTATCCCTGAGTAAAAAAGACCACTGGCCCAACACCGGGCCAGGGCTATCTCTGACCGCAGTTAAGGTACGTGATGAGGCAACCATCCGCGATTCAATCCGAGCCGGACGAACAACGTTCAGGCTGGCGCACAATCCGCAAGGTAGCACCCTATCTTTGGCCTGAAGATGAGCCATGGGTCAAACGCCGTGTGGTTTGGGCGATGGCGATGCTGGTGCTGGCCAAGCTGATCGCTGTTTATACACCGATTCTGTATAAGGGCGCAGTGGATGGACTGGCGGGTGAGGGCGTGCCACCGATTGCGCTGGGTGCGATTGGTTTGACGGTTGCCTATGGGGTTGCCCGCATGATGACCGTCGGGTTCCAGCAATTGCGGGATGCGTTGTTTGCACCAGTTGGTCAACGGGCGTTGCGGGCGTTGGCGCTTGAGACGTTTCAGCATATTCACCAGCTTTCGATGCGTTATCACGTGACGCGGCGCACGGGTGGTCTGAGCAGAATTATCGAGCGCGGGGTGAAGGGCGTTGAATTCCTTTTACGTTTTCTGCTCTTCTCGATTGGGCCACTGATCCTGGAACTGCTTCTGGTGTCGGTCATACTGCTGTGGCTGTTTGACGTCTGGTATCTGGTCGTCGTCGCGGTAACGATCGCGCTTTATATCTGGTTCACCTTTGCGGTGACTGAATGGCGCGTGAAGCTGCGGCGCGAGATGAACGATCAGGATACCGAAGCCAATCAGCGCGCCATCGACAGCCTTCTAAACTTTGAAACGGTTAAATATTTCAATGCCGAGATGCGCGAAGCAGAACGCTATGACGTCTCGATGAAAGGCTATGCCCAGGCTGCGCTGAAGACGGCTTATTCGCTGGCATTCCTGAATTTCGGCCAATCGTTCCTGATCACTTGTGGTCTGATTGGAGTGATGGTTCTGGCCGCCATAGGCGTGCAAAAAGGATCATTGACTGTGGGCGACTTCGTGATGGTCAACGCATACATGATCCAGATTACGGTTCCGCTGAACTTTCTGGGCACGGTTTACCGCGAGATCCGGCAGTCGCTGGTGGATATGGGGCAGATGTTCGATCTGCTCGAACAACCGGCAGAAGTGACAGACAAACCTTGTGCGCCAAACCTCAAGGTAGATGGTGGAGAGGTCACGCTTGAAAACGTGCATTTCGGATATGAAGCGGATCGCGAAATCCTGAAGGGTGTGTCGCTGACGGTGCCTGCCGGGCAGACCGTGGCGATTGTCGGGGCGACAGGTTCAGGTAAATCCACCATTGGGCGGCTGCTGTTCCGGTTCTATGACGTCACAGGCGGCGCATTGAAGATCGACGGACAGGACGTGCGTGATGTCAGCCAATCGAGCCTGCATGCCTCGATCGGGGTGGTTCCGCAGGATACGGTTCTGTTCAATGATACGATCCGCTACAACATCGCCTATGGGCGCGAAGGGGCGACCCAGCAGGATGTTGAGGCCGCCGCTAAAGCCGCTCAGATTCACGATTTCATCGTCAGTCTGCCTGAAGGGTATGACACCAAGGTCGGCGAACGTGGCTTGAAATTATCAGGTGGTGAAAAACAACGCGTTGGTATCGCCAGAACGCTTCTGAAAAACCCGCCGATCTTGTTGCTCGACGAGGCGACCTCGGCCTTGGACACGGAAACCGAGCAAGACATCAAAGACGCTCTGGCACGTGCAGGTGAGGGCCGGACTGTGATCACTATCGCTCATCGTCTTAGCACAATTGCCGAAGCAGACCGGATTGTTGTGCTTGAGCGAGGTGAGATCATCGAGCAGGGCACGCATGATGAGTTGCTGGGGCATGAGGGACGATATGCCCAGCTGTGGAGCCGTCAGCAATCCGACAGCCAAGCGGCCTGAGCTCAACGGCCCTTACAACTGATGATTGTACGGATCGGTTTAAAAGAAAATCGGTCGCTGCGATACGGTTTTCCGTTTGACGCGGACCCGCCGCCGCGACACTGTGCGCGCCGAAACAAAGACAAGGAATAACCTTATGAAAATGCGAGCGGCGGCGGTGTTGGCTGCAACACTAATGATGGCGACTTCGGCAGCAGCTGAGGATCTGGAATTCTTGATTATCAACGAAACCAGCTATGATCTGGTTGAGTTCAACGTGTCTCCGGCCTCGTCCGGCAGCTGGGAAGGCAATCTGCTTGAGGGTGGTTATCTGGGTGCGGATTACGAAGTGGGCGTCCTCATCGCGGACGGGCTAACCACCTGTGTCTATGACATCCGCGGTGTTTTCAGCGACGGAGAATCGATTGAAGACTATGGTCTGAACCTGTGCGATCTGGGCGAATACGCATTCGTCGAATAACACTTCTGCCAGAAACGAAAAGGCGAGCCCGAGGGCTCGCCTTTTTTTATTCCGCCGCCTTCAGTGGGGTTGTTGGTGGATGATCTGGCCGGTCGTCCAGAGCGCTCTGATCAGGGGCAACTCGGTCCGGTTCATCGGTCCAGATCATCTCGGCTGCTTGCACATCTCGCGCGCTTTGGCCGATTGCCATGTCCTGCGCGATCTGGCTGGACCGTCCCGCCGTGGCGCGCGCCAGCGCCTTACCCAGCCATACCGCGTAGGTTGTGACCCAAACCCGTAGCGCCAGGAATGAAGGCGTGACGATCAGCGTCAGCACCGTGGCCGTGCCGAGGCCAAAGACCACCGCCGTCGCTAGCTGTTTCCACCACAGCGCCGTGGGGCTGTCGATCGAATACCCGCCACCGATGAAATCCAGCGACAGGCCGAACATCATCGGGGTCAGACCCGCCATGGTCGTCAACGTGGTCAACAGAACCGGACGAATACGCGCCTCGGCCGTGCGGACGATGGCATCGATACGCGACATGTAACCGCTGTATTCCTGATAGGTGTCAATGAGAACGATGTTGTTGTTCACAACGATACCAGCCAAGGCGACGATCCCGGTCCCGGTCATGATGATCGAGAACGGTTGCTGCATCACCATCATCCCCAGCAACACACCGGTCGTAGACAGAACCACGGCCAGCAGCACCAGCACCGAGTTGTAGAACGAGTTGAACTGCGCCAGCAGGATCACGAACATCAGGCCCAAAGCAGCCAGAAACGCGCTGGAGAGGAATGCCTGGCTTTCCGCCTGATCTTCCTGATCACCGGTCCATTCCCATGCGATGGTGCGACCGAACGGGTCGGTCTGCAGCCATTCGGTCAGTACAGCAATCCGTTCGTTCGGATTGATCAGGGCAAACCGAGCGTCACCGCTTTCGATGGCGGCCCGCACTTCGCCCACATTCTCGGCGCCCGTCAGCTGCACGAGTTCGAACTCGGCTCCGTCCATATCGGTGATCGTGGCGCCGGTGGGCGTGGAACCTTCGCCAATCGCTCGCACTGTGGCCAGACGCAGTTCTGCGCCGTCCGGGCCAGTGGTCACGATCTTGCTCAGCCCCGGTTCGACATCTGCCTTGACGTCGTAGTAGCGCTGCTGGTCCACGCGATTGATCTCGGCCAGCTTGGCCACCGGTTTGCGGGTTACAAAGTTCGACAAGGGGACCAACCCGTCCGGGGTGCGAACTTTCAGCGTATCCAGCGTTGACAAGACACGATCCTGATCGGGCAGGCGGACACGGATTTCAACTTCTTCATCGGTCGAATCCGGACGCATCTCACCAAGCAGGATACCGCGTGTAACAAGCTGTACCATCGCGCCTACGGTTGCGACGTCAGCGCCGAACCGGCCCGCCTTGGCCACGTCCACGTCGATCTGCCAGTCGATGCCGGGTAGGGGCAGGGTGTCCTCGATCTTGATCAGGCCGGGGGTGGTATCAAACGCCTCGCGCGCTGTGAGCGTGGCCGCGGTCAATTCTTCCCAGCTATCGCCCTTGATCCGCAGATGAACGGGCTTGGCCGAGGCGGGACCTTGCTCCAGCGCCTGAATATCAACGATGAAGCCGGGAAGAGTTGCTAACTCTGCGGTGAGTTCTTCCAGAACAAAATTGCCGTCATATTCGGCTGCAACTTCCTCCTTTGCAAAGCCGAGCAGATCAGCAATCGGTCCCCAGAACCAACCGGTAATCTGCTCAGAGCTGATTGGGCGATCTTCCCAAGGAATGAGCTCGAACTGCACACGGCCAATGGTGTCGGCTGGGGCTTCTGCTCCGCCATTGTTCTGATTCAGGCCGCCTTCGCCCGCAAAGGCAAATACGTTGATCACTGCCGGATGTTCACTGATGACGCGTTCGGCCTGAAGAACCATCTCGTCTTTTTCAGCCAGAGACAGGTTGCCGCGCGCCCGAACATAGGCTGTAGCCTGTTCCGGTTCGCTCTCGACGAAGAATTCGACACCGCGCGAGTTCTGCGGGAACAGGATGAACGCGACCCAGAATACCGCCGCAAAGACTACTCCGATTGATACCACCGGCATGACCGGATTGCCGACCAGGAACTTGATCACGTAACCAAAGGGCGTGTGCTCTTTTGTGGTATGCACATGTTCATCCGGGGCCCGTTCGATCTTGGCAGCGCTCAGCGTGACCGACCCGGCGAATGCGCCGAACAGGAACAACAGCACACCAGCGAGTGAACCGCCGGGCAGCAGATAGTTGGGGTTCAAGACCTGCATTGCGCCGAGGAAGATCATATATAGTGAAGGCGGCACCAGTAGCGCCCGCACCCACCATGGTGCGCGTGCCCGCAGCCAGTTCGAACTGCGCTCGAAGCTGCGGCTCATACGGCCCGAGACACCACCCACGACCGGCAGGTAGATCAGTGCCACGATCAGCGAAGCAGACAGAACGAAGATCAGCGTGATCGGCAGCATCTTCATGAATTCGCCGGGAATACCGGGCCAGAACAGCATCGGCAGGAAGGCGCACAAGGTCGTGGCGGTTGATGAGACAATCGGCCAGAACATCCGCTGCGCAGCTTCGACATAGGCGTGCATCGGGCCGACGCCTTCTTTGATGCGCTTGTCGGCATATTCCACCACAACGATGGCACCATCAACAAGCATACCCACCGCAAGGATCAGGCCGAACATCACCATATTCGAGATTGTGACCCCGATCATCGCCAGAAAGGCGAAGCATAACAGGAACGATGTCGGGATCGCAAAGCCCACCAGCAACGCGGCGCGCGTTCCCAGAGATGCCAGAACCACGATCATCACAAGCGCGACGGCGGTCAGAACCGACCCCTCAAGCTGACGCACCATCGAATCGACAATGCGGCTTTGGTCGTTCGAGGTGCCGACATCAACCGCGGCCTGCAACTCGGCTGGCCAATTGGTCTGAGCCTCTGCGACGGTGGATTTGATCAGCGCGACGGTGTCGATCAGATTGAAGCCTTTGCGCTTGACGACCTGCAGTGCGACGGTGGATTCTCCGTTGAACCGGGCCGTGCCAGCGCGGTCCTCAAAAGTATAGTTAATCTCGGCCAGTTCACCCAGGGTGACGACGCGGTCACCATTGACCTTGACGGGCAGGCCATAGACGTCCTGCGCGGTCTTGAATGACGAAGGGATCTTGACCGAGAACGTGCCCTGCTCGGTTTCAACCTCACCCGCCGCGATCAGTTGGTTGTTGTTCTGCACAACGTTGATCAGTTCAGCGGCCGTAACGTTGTACGCCTCAAGCCGGAGCGGGTCGATCACGACCTCAAGCATTTCATCGCGGTTTCCGGCGATACCGGCCTCAAGCACCGCATCCAACGCCTCAAGCTCGTCCTGCAGGTCTTTGGCAACGCGCGCCATCGTGCGCTCGGGGACCGGACCAGTCAGGTTGACAATGACGATCGGAAATTCAGAGAAGTTGACCTCGGTAATCGTATACTGCTCGGCCCCATCAGGGAAATCGGCCTGAGCGCTGTTCATGGCATCGCGCACATCAGCGATAGTGGCGGATTTGTCCCAACCGAACTCGAATTCCAGCAGAACGCCCGCGTAGCTTTCAGCAGCAGTGGCGGTCATCGAATCTAGCCCGTCGAGATCGGCCATCTCGGTTTCCATCGGCTTGATCAGTAGGCTCTCGCTATCCTCCGCCGAGATGCCCGGAAACTGGACCGACACGAAGAGCATCGGGATATCGATATCCGGCTCACCCTCTTTCGGCAGCCCTACATAAGCATATCCGCCGATAACCAGCGAGATCGCGATGAAAGCCAGAACCATTCTGGCTCGGCTTGCGGCCCAACTGACGATACCCGTCATTGCGATGCTTCCCTGTAGGTCGGCGCCACGGTTACGCCGCGTGTCACGAATTCCTGACCGATCACGATAATATCTGCGGTTTCTGGCAGGCCGCCAACCCAAACACCCTCGGCAGTGTCGCGCAGCAGGCGGATTGGAACGAAATCGACAACGTTGTCAGCGATAACGGTGCGTACACCAAGTTCGCCTTCATTGTTCAGGGTCAATGCGGATTGCGGCAGCAGATGTGCTTTGACGCCCTCGGCAGCGATTTGGATATTGGCGGTCTGGCCATCACGGATCAGAAGTTCCGGGTTGGGAACGGTGATCTCCACCTCGAACGTGCGGGTGGTTTCATCGGCCGAGCGGCTCAGGAAGGTGACGCGCCCTTCAACCTGCAAGCCTGTGACCAATTGTGCAGACGCCATCGAACCGACGATAATCCGGTTCACTTCGGTTTCAGGCACAAAAGCCACCAACTTGATTGGGTCGAGCTGGATAACGGTTGCACACAGCGAACCGGGCTGCATCAGGCTGCCCAATTCCGCGGTATCGCTTTCCAGCAGCCCCTTGAACGGTGCCTCGATAGTGAGGCGATCCATCTCGCGTTGGGCGGCTGCAACCGCTGCAGTGGCGGCTTCAATACCCGCTTGCGTTGATTCCAGACCAGCCTCAGCGGATTTGATGCCAGCCTCGGCGGTGCTCATTTCGGCCTCGCTTGAGATGCGGCGCGTTTCCGAACCGAACCCGGTTTCAGACAGCTTGCGTGCTGCTTTCAGATTGATTTCAGCCTCGGCCAGACGAGCATGAGCCTCTTCGATACGTGCTTCGGCTTCGGGTACACGGCTTTCGGCTTCAAGCTTTGCAGCCATCGCTTCAGCCAGACTTGCGGGGCGGGTGCCGGGATCCAGCTCACACAGTAGATCACCCGCTTCGACAAATGCGCCTTTGCGCTTTGGCTCGGACACGACGGTCGAGGTCGTCTCAGCCAGTACCTCGACCTGGCGATTTGCCTTGGTTTGACCGCGCAACTGGACCGCACTGCCGATTTCGCGCGCAGTCGAACGCACCACGACAACACCTATCGCATCCGGAGCAGGCACGGATTCCGAAACCTCAGTTGCGGCTTCAGCAGGCTCATCCCCGCGACCAGCGAACGCAAAAAGCGTGTCGCGTTCGAATACAAGAAAATACAACGCAATAATAACCAAAACAGCGTTAACGAATGAAATCAATCGCATGCGGTACAATCTCCAGATCTGTTCGCGCGGCTGGCTTTCGCCTCTATCACTTGAAATGGGGTAGTAGAAACGGCTTTTCCATACTAAACTGAATAGTTCGGTTTAGTTTTTTTCGCAAGGGCCACGCGGATGCAGGCAAATGTGTGGATTCGAGCACTTGGCTTGGCCTGAACGGCGCGGTATGACATGGCGCTAGAAAACCGGACACTTAAGCCTGGGGGCAGGGATGAGCGACGTCGACAGTTTTATTGATGAGGTCACCGAAGAGGTGCGCCGCGATCGCATGTACCTGCTATTGCGCCGATGGGGTTGGGTGGGTGTTGTCGCAGTCGTTGCCATTGTAGGTGGCGCGGCATTCAACGAATACCGTAAGGCGCGCGATACAAATCAGGCCGAAGCTCTGGGTGATGCGATTCTGTCTGCTTTGTCTCAGAATGCATCCGATGAACGCGCAGCCAGCCTGCGAGCGGTCGATGCCTCATCTGCCGGAGGTGACGCGGTTCTGAATATGTTATTGGCTGCATCGCAGGCCGATGCAGGATCGCAACAGGATGCTGTGAACAGCCTGAACGCGATCGCTACACAAGGGGATTTGCCAGAAATCTACCGGGCGATTGCAAGTTTCAAGGCTTTGCTGCTGCAAGCCGACACGATGCCCGTCGCAGATCGCCGTCAACAATTCGAGGCGCTTGCGATACCCGGTGCGCCTTTGCGCTTGCTTGCCGAGGAGCAACTGGCCCTGATTGATGTGACCGAGGGAAGTACACAGGCTGCGTTGGATCGCTTACAGGCTTTGCGCCAGGACGCCGAAGCCAGCGCCGATCTACAGCAACGCGCAGCCCAACTGATCATTGCGCTTGGGGGTGTGCCCGAGCCTGTCGCAACCCAGCAGGGTTGAACCGGCAGCGAAACGGAACATCACAGGCGAGTTTGTCGAATATGGTAACACGTTATTTCTCACGCTTTGGATTGGTCGCCGCGGCAGTTTCCTTGACTGCGCTGAGCGCATGTCAGGAACCCGAGATTATTCTGCCCGGTGAGCGTGAGGATATTCGCGCCGCCGTTGACAACGAAACCGTGGAAACACGTGGCGCCAAGCCAATTAGCATTCCGGCCCAAAGCCAGAACGCGAACTGGTCGCAAAGCCCGGGCACCCCTGCATTCCGCACTACAAATGCCGCATTGAACCCCACGCCACAGCGTATCTGGTCAGCCAACATTGGTTCCGGTGACAGCCGGAAACAGCGGATTACTGCAGACCCGGTTGTTGCTGGTGGTTTGATTTATACGCTCGATTCCGGTGCGACTGTTTCGGCGGTGACGCCACAGGGACAAGTTGCCTGGAGCACCAATCTGATTCCACCGAATGAAAAAGACGTCGATGCCACGGGGGGCGGGCTCGCTTACGCCGAAGGTGTGCTGTACGTCTCATCGGGTTTTGGTCGTTTGACCGCGTTAGATGCTAAAACAGGCGCTCAAAAGTGGCAAAAGCGTTTGAATGCAACCGGCAGCGGCGCGCCTTTGGTCAGTGGCGGGATTCTATATCTGGTAGCCGGGGACGAGACCGGCTGGGCGGTGAACACAAAGGACGGCCGGATCATCTGGCAAATTGACGGCACTCCGAGCGTAGGTAACGTTTTGGGTGCACCAGCGCCGGTCATCGCTTCGGATCTGTCAGTTTTTGCGTTTGGGTCGGGTGACATTGCTGCGACTTTTCGCCGGGGAGGCATCTTGCGGTGGAACGCATCTGTAGCGGGTGGCCGCCGGGGTCGCGCGGCGGCTCAGATCGTAGACGTGACAGCCGGGCCTATGGTGTCTGGCAATTCGATCCTGATCGGCAACCACTCGGGTCGTACGGTTTCCTTTGATACCGGTTCGGGCGAGCGGAACTGGACCGCTCTGGAAGGTGCGGTTGATACGGTCTGGCCTGCAGGAAACAGTGTTTTCCTGATCAGCGATCGCAGCCAGCTGGTGCGTCTGGACGCAGCGGATGGCTCGATTGTCTGGGCAATCGATCTGCCCGGATTCGTCAAGAACAAGCCGGGCCGTCGGGGTCCGATCTTTGCTCACTACGGCCCGATCATGGCCGGAGGGCGGCTGGTTGTAGCTTCGAACGATGGGTATCTACGCTTCTTCAATCCAGTTGACGGCGCGTTGGTCCATCAGATCGAAGTGCCGGGCGGCGCGACCACTGCGCCGGTTGTGGCGGGTCAGACGCTCTATGTCGTTTCGACCAAGGGCGAATTGTACGCTTTCCGTTGACGACAAGATGCGCTAAAGGGCGCTTCTTGAGTCTTGAAAGATGAGAACATGTCGCTGACCCTCGCCATTGTGGGGCGCCCGAATGTGGGCAAATCCACACTGTTCAATCGCCTCGTGGGCAAACGTCTGGCTTTGGTCGACGACCAGCCTGGTGTGACGCGCGATTTGCGCGAAGGCGAGGGGCGTTTGGGCGATCTGCGCTTTACCGTGATCGATACGGCGGGTCTTGAGGACGCGACCGATGATAGCCTGCAGGGCCGGATGCGGCGACTGACCGAGCGTGCTGTGGACATGGCTGATGTTTGCTTGTTCATGATCGACGCGCGGGTAGGGCTTACGCCGACCGATGAAATGTTTGCTGATATCCTGCGCAAAAAATCCAAGCATGTGATCCTTGCCGCCAATAAGGCCGAAGGCAACGCGGCCGATGCAGGTGTGCTTGAGGCTTACAACCTTGGTCTTGGCGAACCGGTGCGCCTGTCTGGCGAGCATGGCGAGGGGATGACCGATCTCTATGCCCAACTTATGCCACTGGCGGATGCGGCAGCAGAAAAGGCGCAGGACGACAGCCCCCAGATTGATATCGAACTGGACGAGGATGGCGAGGGTGAAGCCCCTTTGATCACGGCTGATAAACCTCTGCAGGTGGCTGTGGTTGGGCGGCCAAATGCGGGTAAATCCACTTTGATCAACAAGATCATCGGGGAAGACCGTCTGCTGACCGGCCCCGAGGCCGGGATTACCCGTGACGCTATCAGCTTGCGGATCGATTGGGCTGACCCTGATGGCGACAGCACACCGATGCGGATCTTCGACACAGCAGGGATGCGCAAGAAGGCCAAGGTGCAGGAGAAGTTGGAGAAGCTCTCGGTCTCGGATGGTCTGAGGGCGGTCAAGTTTGCTGAAGTCGTCGTGGTTCTGTTGGACGCGGCCATCCCGTTCGAACAGCAGGATCTGCGGATCGCCGATCTGGCTGAACGCGAAGGCCGCGCCGTGGTCGTCGCCGTGAACAAGTGGGACATCGAGGACAACAAGCAAGAAAAACTTCGTGACCTGAAAGAGTCGTTTGACCGTTTGTTGCCACAACTGCGTGGTGCGCCTCTGATCACGGTATCGGCCAAAACAGGTAGGGGGCTGGAGCGTTTACGCGCCGCGATCCTGCGTGCTCATGACGTTTGGAACCGCCGCGTGCCGACCGCAGCGCTGAACCGTTGGCTGACCGCCATGCTGGAACAGCACCCGCCTCCAGCGCCGCAGGGTCGTCGGATTAAGCTGCGTTATATGACTCAGGCCAAGACGCGCCCACCGGGGTTCGTCGTGATGTGCTCGCATCCCGACAAGATGCCCGCAAGCTACAACCGCTATCTGGTCAATGGGTTGCGCGAGGATTTTGACATGCCGGGCACCCCGATACGCCTGACTTTGCGTGGGCAGGGCGACAAGAACCCCTACAAGGGCCGACGCAAGAAAAACGCAGGCGCCTTGGCCAAGCATCTCAAGGGACGCGCGTAACTGCGCTAATTTTCAGCATTTTCAGTGAGGGGGCGTGACAGCCCCGTTTCCGCGCGCTAGCATTCAATTGCGTGCATTTGTATTTGCACGTGCTGCTTGATTGCGGGTTTGCCGCACGTAATTTGAGTTTGAGATTGGTCGGACCACCCTGGGGAGCGGGCGTGATGGATCTGAGAGAATATACAAGACAATACGCGGTACAGGACAATACGCTTGCCGCCCTTAGCTATTTCGGGACATTTGCGGTGTATTTCGCATCGCTGGCTTTGGCGATCACGTATGTGGACCAGTGGTATGTCATGATTCCGGCAGGGATCGTTTTTGCCTTTTCTGCAGTCCGTCTATACGTGCTGCAGCATGATTGCGGTCACCATTCGCTGTTTGAAACCCGTCTGCAAAACGAATGGGCTGGCCACGGATTGTCGCCATTTACCTTCGCCCCGTTCGAAGTGATGAAGCAGAACCATAATCTGCACCATGCTGGGATCGGAAACCTCGAACATCGCGAGACAGGTGAAATTCACACAATGACGCTGCGCGAATGGAACGAAGCCGATTGGAAAACGCGTCTGTTTTATAGGCTTTACCGGAACCCGTTCATTCTTGTGCCGATTGGTGCTTTGTTCACCTACTTCATTCGCTATCGCTGGCCCAAGAATACTGTTCGCTTTGGTGTGGTGGGGGTGCTGCTGCATAACCTTTCGATTATCGTGTTTCTGGGACTGCTTTACCTGATTGCAGGCGCCACCGGTATTTTGGTCTGGTTGGTCTTTTCTCTGCTCGGAGGAATGCTTGGTGTGTTTCTGGTGTATCTGCAGCATAATTTTGAAGACACCTATTGGGATCGCCGCCCTGAGTTGGATCCCAAGCTAGCAGCACTGGAAGGATCATCGGCATTGGATTTCGGTTGGTGGTTTGACAATGCCGTGGCTTGCATCACCCTGCACGACATTCACCACTTCAATGCGCGCATTCCGTCCTATCGTCTGCGCGCGTGCCACTATAACTTACCCCCGGAATACACGCCGCGTCGGATCAAATTTCCCGAAGCAGTGGCAGCACTGAACCTGAAGCTTTGGGATGAGGAAGCCAAGCGCCTTGTCCCGTTCCCCAACAGAACAGAACAGCACCGGCTGGCCGAAAGCGGTTAACGCTACAAATGCTGTCAACCTCTCTACTTTTTCGTCGATGCCAAAACATTTACGTTGCCAGGTGGAGACAATGAAAGGAACCAACATGACCGCAGTTGCCGACGTGAGTGGGGTAGGACCAACGCTGGAGCGGGCGCTGAATTCAAAGGGCTTCAAAACAGCAGAAGCCTTAGCAAAGGCCAAACCTGAAGACATGCTTGGTATTCCGCGCGTCGGTATTGCCCGCGCAACCAAGTTGATCGCAGCGGCGAAGGCTGTTGCAGGTGCCAAACCCAAGACCGCGGCTCGTGCACCAGCACGCCGCTCAACCAAGCAAAAGCCAGCAGCAAAGCAATCTGCGGTACGTCGGGCAACTGCAAAAAGCAATGCCGCCGCGAACAAGGCCGAGGCCGAGCGAAAAGCCGCAGAAGAGCGCCTTGCGGTGGAGAGAGTCGCTGCCGAGGCCAAGGCGAAGAAAAAGGCAAAGGCCAAAGCCAAGGCTGAGAAGGCTGCGAAGAAGAAATCCGAAATGGAAGCAGCATTTTCCAAAGCCAAGGAAAAGGTCAAGGAAAAGTCCAAGAAGGGCAAGAAAGACAAAAAGCCCAAAAAGGACAACAAGAAGAAGGACGCTAAGAAGAAGTCTGACAAAAAGTCCGGCAAAACGTCTGAAAAAAAATCTGGTAAGAAGAGCAATAAGAAAAAGGCGAAGAAGTAACTCTTCTTCGCCATTTCAATCGGGAACTGGCATCATCGATGCCGGTTTTGTTATGCCAGTTTACCGTCGATCTGTAGCGTAAGCTTGCCGCCCAGATAGGGGCCCAAGGCTTCAGGCAGGGTCACCGTGCCATCTGCGTTCTGGCCATTCTCAAGCACGGCGATCAGGGAGCGCCCGACAGCCAGACCAGACCCGTTCAAGGTGTGAACATATTCCGGCTTACCGCCAGCTTCTGGCCGGAAGCGTGCGTTCATGCGACGGGCCTGGAAATCACCGCAGGTCGAAACCGAACTGATCTCGCGATAGGTATCCTGGCCGGGTAGCCAAGCCTCGATGTCATAGGTGCGACGTGCGCCAAAGCCCATGTCGCCCGTGCACAGAATGACGGTGCGATAGGGGATGCCCAGTTTTTCCAGAATGTCTTCGGCGCAGCGCAGCATGCGTTTTTGCTCGTCGTCCGATTTGTCCGGATGCGTGACCGAGACCATCTCAACTTTTTCGAACTGGTGCTGACGCAGCATCCCGCGCGTGTCCCTGCCTGCCGAGCCCGCTTCGGACCGGAAGCACAGGGAATGCGCAGTATAACGGCGGGGCAGATAGCTTTCCTCGATCATCGTGTCGTTGACGATGTTGGTCAGCGACACTTCGGAGGTTGGGATCAACCACCAGCCCTCGCGGGTCTGATAACTGTCCTCGCCAAACTTCGGCAACTGACCCGTGCCCTGCATCATTTCCGAGAGAACCAGAACCGGGCCGTTAACCTCGGTCAGCTCGTTCTCATTGATATGCGTGTCAAGCATGAACTGCGCCAGTGCGCGGTGAATACGGGCGACTCCGCCCGACAGCAGCACAAAGCGCGAGCCAGAGAGTTTGGCAGCCGTCTCAAAATCCATACCGTTCTGAACGGCTTCGATTTCAAAATGCTCTTTCGGGGCAAAATCCAGTTCACGCGGCGTGCCCCAGCGGCTGATCTCGACATTGTCATTCTCATCTGCGCCCTCGGGCACATCTTCTGCCGGCAGGTTGGCGATACGGATCAACTGGTCGGTCAGCAGAGCGTCCAGGTCCTTGGCTTCGGTCTGCATCAGGGCCACTTCGGCCTTTTTCTCGGCCAGCAGCGCGCGCAGACGTTCGAATTCAGCCTCATCGCCGCGCCCTTTGGCGGCACCAACTTCTTTGGAGGCCTTGTTTTGCTCGGCCTGAGCCGTCTCGGCTGCCAGAATCTTGGCGCGGCGACTTTCGTCCAGCCTCAGCAGATCTGACGACACCGGCGCGTCCCCACGGCGCGCAAGGGCGGCGTCGAAGGCGGCTGGGTTTTCGCGAATGGCGCGGATGTCGTGCATGGTTCAGATCCTTAAATGCGTGAATCACTGAAACCGCTTATGCACCATCTGAAAGGAAGGGTGTAGCGCCGGTTACGACTTATCCGCGTCGTCGTGCGTTTCATGTGCCAGATGGCCATCCCACTCTTCCGCTGGGATCTTCGGCTCGGGCGGATCAGCCATGTACGAAGGTGTCATGATTTGCACGTTGTTTTCGTTGAACACGGCAACGATGTTGCGATGCAAATCTGAGCGGATCTTTGGGATGATACTGCCCCGTGTGCTATATCCGTTGATCTGATAATTGATCGCGTAATCCGCCAAAGCAGTCCACAAAACAAAGGGTTCGGGTTTGGCTTTGATGCTCTTGGTACGATGTGCGGCCTCGATCAGCATCGCTTCGACCTTCTCGGGCGGTTCTTCATATCCGATCCCAACCGTTGTATGCAGCAGCAACCCATTGCCATCGGTTTTTTTCGAGAAGTTCACCACGTCCGAATTCATCAATTGCGCGTTCGGGATCGAGATCAGCTCATTCTTGATCGACTTCAGATGTGTCTCCATCAGCTTGATCTGCACTACATCTCCGATGTGGTCTCCGATCTGGATACGGTCCCCGAGCGAAGTCGAGCGGCGATAAATCACGAAAAGCCCCGCCAGCATATTCGAGACCACCGAGTTCGCGCCCAGCGACAGCATCGCGCCGACAAGGATAGTCAGTCCCTGAAAGGCCGCAGAGTCCGATCCGGGAATGTAAGGGACAGCAAAGACCAGTGCGATCAGTATCACAACAACCCGGGCAATGTTAAACGTGGGGCCAATCCAGTGTTTCTCGAAATCGCCAAGATCGAACGATCCCGCTTCGACTGCGTCAAAGAACACGCGCATTCCCCGGATGATATACATCGTTATCCAGGTGATAAGCACCAGCATGATCAGGTTCGGGAAATAGCTGAGGATACCCTTGAAGATCAGCAGGACCGGCTCGGTCAGGTAGGTCAGCAGCAATTGCGCAAAGTATCGCGTTTCGGCAAAGGCCAGCAGAACGAAGGAGAGATAGTAATAGAAGCCAAGGAAAAAGATCACCAGCAATACGAAATTCAGGGCATACCGGATCAATGCCGCTATGGCCTCGGCCTGGACGCTCTTGGCGGTCGCAGTTTCGACGTCTTTGAGATAGCGTTTAACCAGTTTAAGCGTCCGCCGCCTGATGCGTCGGTGTAACCAGAGAATGATGACAACGAATAACGCGAAGCCGAGCGTCCAGGCCAGGGCCTCGATAGCACCCGAAACACGTGCTTGTTCCGTGCGATTGGCGCGGTAGTTTTCGATCGCCTGTTCAATAGCTTGGCCGTGCAATAACCCGAGAACATTCAGATCCATTTGTTCAAGTTCGGAATCCGCATCGGTCACGATCGAAACCTGGATGCTATCGGCAAATATCCGGATCCCGAATTCAGAGTCCTCGAAGGTTATCGAAACTTTCTTTGCATCCGAGGATTCGGCTACTTCTATGATCTTGTTCTGAACACCCTCCGCCCGCTCGTTTGCGGGCAAAGCGCTGGAGCCGCGCACATGAAACAGGGTATCGCCATCAATGATAACCGGAGCCTGAAAGGTCTGTGTTTCAGAATCCTCTGTGTTTTGTTCTTCTCCGATTACGTTCTGTGACCAAAGTGGTGGTGCCAAGAGACAAAGAGAAACCGCCAAAAGGATTAGGCGAATAAACTTGCCAAAGGTCTGGATTAATTGAATCATTGGGCCCCCCTGGCCACAACTATATCCGACTTGCCGGGGCTGCCTAGAACATATCTGCAACGTCCCGCATCAATCCTGTGCACTTGATAGGTGAATTGCAGATGCGTTTGCTTGCAAACGTCTGAACCAAAGCATAGGTTCGCGCCAACTTTGCAGAGAGCCCTCTGCATTACCAGAACAAAGGAATATGTCATGGAAGGTGGCGCAATCGCCCAGTTTCTCCCGCTGATCCTGATTTTCGGGATCATGTATTTTCTGCTGATCCGCCCGCAGCAGAAGAAGATGAAGGAACATCAGGCCATGGTCGAAGCCGTGCGCAGGGGTGATCAGGTTGTCACGCAAGGTGGGCTGATCGGCAAGGTGTCCAAGGTCAAGGAAGGCGATAACGAGATTGAGGTCGAGATTGCCGAAGGCGTGAAGGTTCGCGTGGTCAAATCGACCATCGCTCAGGTTCTGAACAAGACCGAACCGGCGAAGTAACTTCGCGCGTCAAATCCTTGAAAAGGCAGGGTAATGCTGCAAATTGATTCCTGGAAACGGGTCCTAATATGGTCGGTCTGCGTGATCGGCCTACTGTTGGCCCTGCCGAATGCGTTCTATACACGCGTTGAGCAATCGAATGATGCCAAAGCCGCAATTGAGCTTGGCATCGATACACCTGAGATGCAGGCAGAGGCGGCGCAATGGCCGAACTGGCTGCCTTCATCGCTTGTCAATCTGGGTCTCGATTTGCGCGGCGGTGCGCATCTGCTGGCTGAAGTTAAGGTTGATGACGTCTACGAATCTCGGATGGAGGCGATGTGGCCCGAAATCCGCGATGCGTTGCGCGATGAGCGCGCCACGGTAGGCACCATTCGCCGCCAAGACTCGGCCCCTGATGAGATTCGCGTGCGCATCAGTCAGCCCGAAGGTATGTCGCGCGCGTTGGAAGTCGTGCGCGGTCTGGCACGTCAGGTGCAAACACTGACCGGGGTCGGGGCCACTGACATCGAAGCCCGCGCCGAAGGAGATACCATTGTTGTACAATTGTCCGAGGCCGAAAAGCTCGCCTCGGATGACCGTACGGTGCGTCAGGCGCTTGAGATTATTCGTCGCCGCATCGACGAAGTCGGCACGCGAGAACCGACAATCCAACGCCAAGGTGCTGACCGGATACTGATACAGGTGCCGGGCATCGGTAGCGCAGGTGAGTTGAAAGACATTATCGGCACCACGGCTCAGCTGACGTTCAACCCCGTGGTGGGGCGCGGTACTGATCCTGACGCCATCGCGGGTGTGGGTGAAGAAGTTGTTCCTTCGATCGATGAGGACGGGGTTTATTACACCTTGGAATCAGCGCCGGTGGTAACCGGGGAAGAGCTGGTCGACGCACAACCGTCATTCGATCAGAACGGACGCCCTGCGGTCAGCTTCCGTTTCAATACTTCTGGTGCCCGCAAGTTTGGTGACTACACGCTAGAAAATATCGGCGCGCCGTTCGCCATTGTTTTAGATGATGAGGTGATCTCGGCCCCTGTAATCCAAAGCCATATTCCTGGCGGTTCCGGCATCATCACCGGTAACTTCACGGTGGAGGAAAGCACCAATCTGGCGGTCCTGCTGCGTGCGGGGGCCTTGCCTGCGGGCCTGGAATTTCTTGAAGAGCGCACCATCGGCCCGGAGCTGGGGCAAGACAGCATCGATGCGGGTAAAGTCGCAACCATCGTGGCGTTTGTCGCGGTATTGGTGTTCATGGCGCTCAGCTATGGCCTGTTTGGCATCTTCGCCAATATTGCGCTGATCCTGAATGTGGGATTGCTCTTCGGACTGCTCTCGTTGATCGGTGCGACGCTGACCCTTCCAGGGATCGCCGGGATCGTACTGACGGTCGGTATGGCTGTAGACGCCAATGTGCTGATCTTTGAACGCATTCGCGAAGAACTGAAATCTGCCAAAGGCCCTGCGCGCGCAATCGAGCTGGGCTATGAAAAGGCGCTTTCGGCCATTCTGGACGCGAACGTAACCACATTCATCACCGCAACCATACTGTTTGCCATGGGCAGCGGGCCGGTACGCGGGTTCTCCATTACACTTGGTCTGGGTATTCTGACCTCGGTCTTCACCGCGATCTTTGTAACGCGCCTGATGATCGTGATCTGGTTCGAACGCCGCCGTCCGAAAACGATCGAGGTTTGACATGAGACTGAAACTCGTACCGCAAAACACCTCGTTCGATTTCTTCAGCCGCTGGAAGATCTGGCTGGGTATTTCAGGCCTGATGATGGTGATCGCCTTCACGTCGTTTCTGCTGCAAGGGCTGAACTTCGGTATCGACTTCCGCGGGGGCACCACGATCCGCACGCAATCCGCGCAAGAGATCGACGTGGGCGCCTATCGCGACGCCATTGCGCCGCTGGAACTTGGTGATGTGACCATCACAGAGATTTTCGATCCGACCTTTGGCGAGGATGAAAACGTCGCCATGATCCGTATTCAGGCCCAGGATGGAGCCGAAGCTGTGTCTGCAGCAATCGTGACCGCCGTTGAAGAAGCATTGACTGTTGCCGCGCCGGACATTCAGTTCGTTTCGGTCGAATCTGTGGGCCCCAAGGTCTCGGGTGAGTTGATCCAGACCGCAGTGATTGCTGTCGCCTTGGCCATCGGCGCGGTGCTTGTCTATATCTGGCTCCGGTTCGAATGGCAGTTTGCTCTGGGTGCGGTCGCCGCGCTGGTGCATGACGTGATCCTGACCATTGGTATCTTCTCGGAACTGCAAATTCGCTTTGACCTGGCCATCATCGCGGCGCTCCTGACCATTGTCGGCTATTCGCTGAATGACACCGTGGTTGTCTTTGACCGCGTTCGCGAAAACCTTCGCAAATACAAGAAGAAAGACCTCAAAGAGGTTTTGAATATCTCGATCAATGAAACGCTCAGCCGGACGGTGATGACCTCGGTGACCACGCTGCTGGCGTTGATTTCACTCTATGTCTTGGGCGGGGATGTGATCCGCGGCTTCGTCTTCGCGATGATCTGGGGCGTGATTGTCGGGACCTATTCGTCGGTCTTCGTGGCCTCGACCATCCTGCTGTGGCTGGGGGTCAAACGCGACTGGTCGAAACCGTCGAATACGGCGGGCAACCAATTTGCCAACATCGATGCCTGAGTATTTCGGCCAGACCCCAACCGGTCTGGCCGTACTCATTTTCGCTGCTTTTATTGGGGGCATCGTGCGCGGCTTTTCCGGCTTTGGCACAGCCCTGATATTCTTGCCCATCGCCAGCCCCTATCTTGGCCCCTTCGGTGCCATCATCGCGCTGACAGTTATGGACATATTCGGTCCCATCCCAAACCTACGCCGCGCATGGTCTGTCGTCGACAAAGGAGATTTGGGGCGCCTTCTACTCGGATGTGCATTAGTACTGCCGGTGGGTTTATGGCTGCTTACGCGCACGCAACCCGAGGTATTTCGCTATTTGGTCAGTGTGATCTCGTTGTCGATGCTTGTCGTACTGATATTTGGTCTGCGCTATCGCGGGACGGTGCGGCGCCGCATGGTTGTGGCAATTGGCGGGGCAGCGGGGCTACTCGGTGGAGTGGCCGGGATACCGGGACCAGCTGTCATCCTGTTCTACATGTCGCGTCCATTGCCGGTTGAGATAATCCGCGCGACGATCCTGCTGTTCCTGTTTGTTTTCGATTTGCTGATCCTTGGATACCTCGGCGGGATGGGGCGTCTTTCGATGGCGAGCATCGGATTGGGCCTCGCGCTGGCGATCCCCAACATCGCCGGTAACTGGCTGGGGGGCTGGATGTTTCGACCCGAACATGAAAGGCCGTACCGCGCCGCAGCCTATCTGGTGATCGCAACAGCGGCCTTGTCCGGCCTGCCGCTTTGGGGCTAGAACCTTCCGCATGCGCTTAAATGAGATCACATATACAAACGCTCAACCCGTCGATGGCTATGGCCCTGGGTTCTTTCGGATCGGTGGGCAGGTTCATAAAGGGGCAGTCTTGACCGGCCCCACCGGAACTTCGATTTGGGCAGGATTCTCGGAGGCGGATCCGCTTTTGGCCTTGTCCGAACATGTCGACGTTCTGTTCATCGGTACGGGCAAAGACCTGACCCACATCCCCACCGACCTACGCGCTAGGCTAGAAGAGGTGGGGCTGGGTGTCGAAATCATGAACTCTCCGGCTGCCTGCCGCACCTACAACGTGCTGCTTTCCGAAGGCCGCCGCGTTGCGCTTGCGCTAATTCCGGTCTGAGGATCTGTTCTTCATCTGGCTAAAAATATCCCAGGGAGTGTGAGGGGCCGGCCCCTCACTGCGATCCAACCAGCCGCTCTGCGGCAATTCCGACCTTTTGCCCACACGCACAATCCGCTAAGCGGGCTTCATGACTTTGAAGGTAACCGATCTGGCTATCGCACGCGGCGGTGTTCCCGTGCTCGAAGGGCTGAACTTCTCGCTTGAGGCCGGAAGGGCGCTGATCCTGCGGGGGCCGAATGGGATCGGAAAGACAACATTACTGCGTACGCTTGCGGGCCTGCAGCCGCCGCTGGCGGGGCAGATCAACGGGGCAGAAGACCAAATCGCTTACGCGTCCCATTCTGACGGGTTAAAGCCGACCCTCACCGTGGTCGAAAATCTCAACTTCTGGGCGTCGGTCTTTGGCATCCGAGATATCCAGCATGCTCTGGATGCATTTGAGCTGAATGAGTTGGCCAACCGCCATGCGGGCAACCTTTCGGCGGGGCAAAAACGGCGTCTTGGATTGGCGCGGTTGCTGGTTACCGGGCGTCCAATCTGGATGCTGGATGAGCCGACGGTCTCGCTGGATCGCCACGCCGTGCAGATGTTCGCGGATGCGGTACGCGCGCATCTGGGGCAGGGTGGTTCGGCCCTCATCGCGACCCATATCGATCTTGGATTGGACGGAGAGGTTTGGGACGTCGGCCCCAACAAGGCCAAACCCAAACCCATCGACGATTTTGACGGAGGCTTCCTGTGATCGCTTTATTGCTGCGTGATCTGAAACTGGCCTTCCGCGCAGGGGGTGGCTTTGGCCTCGGTCTTGCTTTCTTCCTGATCGTCACCGTTCTGGTGCCATTTTCGGTAGGTCCGCAATCCTCGTTGCTTTCGACCATCGCGCCGGGCGTTCTTTGGCTGGGCGCGCTTTTGGCGTGCCTGCTTTCGCTGGACCGTCTGCTGGCGCTGGATTGGGAAGACGGCTCGCTTGATCTGCTTGCCACCGCGCCGCTGCCACTGGAGTCGGTCGTCACCATCAAAGCGCTAGCCCATTGGTTGACCACAGGATTGCCGCTGGTGTTGGCTGCGCCGCTTCTGGGCGTTTTACTAAACCTGCCTGTACCTGGGTTTTCGTGGCTGGTGATCTCACTGCTGCTTGGCACCCCGGCGATGAGCGTTATCGGTACCTTCGGCGCAGCCCTCACCGTGGGCCTGAAACGGGGCGGTCTGCTCCTTTCGCTTCTGGTTTTACCGCTTTACGTGCCGACATTGATCTTCGGCGCCGAGGTTGCCCGACGCGGTGCGACAGGTATGGAGACGCAAACGCCCCTGCTTATGCTGGCAGGGATTACCGCCGCTACGGTCGCACTTTTACCCTTTGCCAGCGCCGCCGTGCTGCGCATCAATCTTAGGTGATGGGAACAAAGCTTGACTGAGGTCAATTGAGAACCATGCCGACTCGGACTAGATAGGGCCCATGACAATCGCAGCCAAAGCCAACGCCCTTTGGGAATACGCCAATCCGCGCAAGTTCCTCGCCACCAGCGAGCGGGTTCTTCCGTTCTTCTGGATCGGTGCAGGTCTTTGTCTGGTCGTAGGATTGATCTGGGGCTTTTTCTTTACCCCCGATGACTACAAGCAAGGCTCGACCGTAAAGATCATATATCTACATGTCCCGGCCGCTCTGATGGCAATCAATTGCTGGCTGATGATGCTGGCAACCTCGCTCGTCTGGCTGGTGCGTCGCCACCATGTGAGCGCGCTGGCCGCGCGCGCCGCGGCGCCCATCGGCATCGTGATGACGCTGATCGCATTGGCCACCGGAGCCATCTGGGGCCAGCCCATGTGGGGTACATGGTGGGCCTGGGATCCGCGCCTGACCTCGTTCCTGATTCTGTTCCTGTTTTATTTGGGATATGTCGCGCTATGGGAGGCGATCGAAGATCCGGACACCGCGGCTGATCTGACCTCGGTCCTTTGCCTCGTGGGCTCGGTCTTTGCATTCCTCAGCCGGTATGCGGTGAATTTCTGGAATCAGGGGTTGCATCAGGGGGCTTCCGTGATGCGTGCAGGGGCGATCACAGGTACGGATACCGAGGAGAAGGTTAGCAACATCTACTTCTATCCGCTGCTCCTGTGTATCATCGGCTTTGTGCTTCTGTTTATCGCGCTGGTCTTCTATCGCACGGGCACCGAAATCCGAGCCCGTCGAACCAAGGCGCTGATGGCGCGGGAAAGGGTGAACGGATGATCCCTGATCTTGGAAAATATGCCGATACTGTTTTGTGGTCCTATGTTGTATCCATCGGGCTTCTGATTGCGCTGGTGGGATTCAGCGTGATTCGAGGCCGCAAGGTGCGGGCTGAGATGGAGAAAGTCGAACAGAGGATGTCGCGCAATGGCTAAGATTTCGCCCCTGATGATCGCGCCTCCTCTGATTTTCGGAGCCTTCGCTGTGCTTGCTGGAATCGGCATGTTCCGCGACGATCCCAATGCCTTGCCTTCGGCGCGCGAAGGGCAGCCTGCTCCGCCCGTCGTTCTGACAGAATTCGCGGGTAAACCCGGTTTCGACGATGCCACCCTACGTGATGGCGAGGTTAAGCTGGTCAACTACTGGGCCAGCTGGTGCGCCCCTTGCCGCGTCGAACACCCCAATCTACAGGCCCTGTCGGACGAGGGTATTCCGGTTTACGGCATCAACTACAAAGACCAACTGGACAATGCCGAGGCTTTTTTGACTGAGCTGGGTGATCCCTATGCCGGGATCGGACGGGATGAACAGGGTCGTATGGGGCTGGATTGGGGCGTCTACGGCGTGCCCGAGACTTATGTGGTCGATGGTGAGGGCACGATTATTCTGCGCTGGGCCGGGCCGATTACGCAGCGGGTGATCGAAAGCACGATCCGCCCGGCGCTTGAGAAAGCCGCGGGGGGCTCATAAGCGATAGCCACCCGTCACGGTTAACACCTCGCCGGTGATAAACGACGCGGCATCTGAGGCCAAGAATCTAACGGCCTTGGCGATATCCTCGGGCCTTCCAGCGCGTCCTAAGGCGGTGTCGTTGACAAACAGAGCAGTCAGTTCCTCTGACCGGGGTGCCTCGGGGATGTTGATTGCGCCTGGCGCCACTGCGTTGACACGTATCCCCTCGGGCCCAAGCTCTTTGGCCATGGCTCGGGTCCACAGGTTCAAGGCCGCTTTACTGGCGCCATAGGTCACTGCATCTCGGGGGGGCAGGACCGCGTTCATTGATGAGATACTGACGATTGAGGCATCGCGTTTCAGATGCGGCAGCGCGGCGGTTAACAACGCGGCTGGAGCCAGTAGGTTAAGGTCCAGAATGGCGCGATGGTTCTCGGCCTGAAATTCTTCTTTCGGCGTAGATTTCACCAGACCGGCGTTATTGACGATCACATCAAGCCGCCCAAAGTGCTGCACTACCTGTTCGATCACGTTGGCAGGCTGATCTGGCGCGGACAAGTCGGAACGTATGGCCAGTTTATTCCCGCCCAAAAGATCTGGCCTCGGTTCGCTCGACAGCCACGTAAATGCAATGCGGTGATCGCGGCCCAGGTCTTCGACGATCGCGCGCCCAATGCCGCGCGCGCCGCCGGTTATCAATGCGACTTTTTCCATAGTAGCAGAAAATCGGTAAAGCGGCAGGGATTCAAGCAATTACTTGCGAACCAAAATCCAGATCATTGCGCCGATGAAGGCAAATGTGGTCAGGTTCATCAGGGTGTCTGTCAGATCACCGATCAGCATGGATTTGCCCCTCCTCTCGTAGCCCCCGGAACAGGCAGACCATCAGGAGAACCGAGATGAACACAAAGGGCAGCGCTCCAAGTGAAATCAGGACTTTGACCGAGTCCACCGAGCCCGACAGGATCATCGCGACGCTCAACAGGCCCAGTAATGCGCCCCAGATCAGGCGCACGCGCGGGGGTGGGTTCTCATCCCCCTCGGTCGAGAATGTGCCCAGCACAAAGGCCGCGCTGACGACGCTGGTTACGATGAACAGAAACGCCGCGGCTACGGTTGCGAGTGTTGTGATCAACGACAAGGGCAAACGGTCGAGCAGGGCGAAGGTCACACGCTCGATGTTTGTTTGCGTATAGGCCAGCAATTCTCCGGCACCGTTGAGCGCCTCAAATAGACCGATGCCGCCAAAGGCGCCGAACCAGAGGATCGAGAACAGTGTGGGTGCGAAGAGCACTCCGATCACGAATTCTCGGATCGTGCGACCGCGAGAGATACGCGCGACGAACACGCCGACAAATGGCCCCCAGGCGATCCACCAGACCATGTAGGTGAGGGTCCAGTCGCTGAACCATTTGGTGACGTCATCGCCGAAGAACGTGAAGGTCTGAAAGCCCCGAGGGATGACGTTGGTGACGTAATCGCCGAACCCCTGAACCACGGTGTTCAACAGATACTCGGTGGGGCCGAGGACCACTGTGTAGGCTACCAGGCAGATCGCGATCAGCATTGCTGCATTCGACAAGCGTGCCATGCCTTGGCCTAGGTCGATCAACAGCGCAGGGATGTAGGCTGCGACCATCGCCAGAAAAACAACGCCGATCAGAAGGGCGCCAACCGTTTCCCGACCACCCAGAACCGCGATCCCGTCCGCAACCTGAAACACGCCCATGGCCATGGAGCCGCCAACGCCAATGGCGATTGCGACGATGGCCATGAAATCCGACAGCCACCCGACACGCTCGGCCCAGCGTTCTCCGGGGAACAGGCTTTTGATCGGGGCGCTGACCATCATACCCGTCCCGCGCCGAAAGCTGAAATAAGCGATGGTCAGAGCGGTGGAGCCGTAAATCGCCCAGGCGTGCAGCCCCCAGTGGAAGTTCGTCGCCAGCATCGCCTGCTGCGCGGCAACATAATCGGGGGCCATGCCTGAGATGAAGTTGAAATGTGTTAGCGGCTCGGCGACGGCCCAGAACAGCAATCCGACGCCCATTCCGGCCGAGAACAGCATTGAGATCCAAGTGGCGGTCGAGAACTCGGGCTCTTCATCATCCCGGCCCAAACGAATGTTGCCATAGGGCGAAAATGCCAGAACCAAACACCCGATCAACATGCCCGAGGCCGCGAGCATCACGAACCAGCCACGGCTGTGGAAGGTTTGCTGCACGATGCCGTTGGCCCAAGTCACCAGGCTTTGGATATCGATCACGCCCCATATCCCGATCACCGAGATGACGCTGAGCGAGCAAACCAGCAAGGCGTTAGGTTTTTTCATAGTGATTGGGTTCCAGATGTGCTTTCGCCCAACAGTTTCAGATTTTTGAATGAATGGCCAGAAAACAAAACCCCCGGCGCTGGGCCGGGGGTCAAGATTGGGTTGTAAGCTATTGCGTTACGGAGATTTTGCGAGGTTGCGCAATACATATTGCAGCACGCCGCCGTTTTCGATGTACTCGATTTCGGGTGCGGTATCGATGCGGCACTTCAGGTTGATGGTCTTCTCTGTGCTATCGCCGTAGACGATGGTGCAGGGAACTTCTTGCAGCGGTTCAATGGTATCCAACCCGTCGATCGAGACGGTTTCATCCCCTTTCAGACCCAGCGACTTGCGGTTGTCGCCGCCTGTGAATTCAAACGGGATCACACCCATTCCGACGAGGTTTGAGCGGTGGATACGCTCAAAGCTCTCTGCGATCACGGCTTTGACACCCAACAAAGCGGTCCCTTTGGCCGCCCAGTCGCGCGAAGACCCCGCGCCGTATTGCTCACCCCCGAAAACGACCAGCGGTGTGCCGTTTGCCTGATAGGCCATCGAGGCGTCATAGATCGACGTCTGCTCGCCATCGGGTCCTTTTGTATAGCCACCTTCGACGCCGTCCAGCATCTCGTTCTTGATGCGGATATTGGCGAACGTGCCGCGCATCATGACCTCGTGGTTGCCACGGCGCGACCCGTAGGAATTGAACTCGCGCGGCTGAACCTGACGTTCAATCAGGTACTTACCAGCCGGAGTTGTTGTCGCAAAGGACCCAGCGGGTGAGATGTGGTCGGTGGTGACCATATCACCCAGAACGGCCAGAACCTTCGCCCCGTCGATATTCGAGATTGTGCCGGGTTCATGTCCCATGCCCTGGAAATAGGGCGGGTTCTGGATGTAGGTCGAAGCAGGTGGCCAGTCGTAGGTTTCTGCATCGGTGGTCTCAACCGATTGCCATTTCTCGTCGCCTTTGAAAACGTCGGCATATTTCGACTGGAATGCCTCGCGCGTCACGGTTTCCTGCACCAGATCGGAGATTTCCTTTTGGCTCGGCCAGAGGTCTTTCATGAAGACATCGTTACCGTCCTTGTCCCTGCCGATTGGCTCGGATGTCAGGTCGATATCCATGGTGCCCGCCAGTGCGTAAACGACAACCAGCGGCGGTGAGGCCAGATAGTTCGCGCGGACATCAGGCGAGATTCGGCCTTCAAAGTTCCGGTTTCCGGACAGAACCGAAGTCGCGACCAGATCGCCCTCGGCAATCGCTTCGCTGATTTCTTTCTGTATCGGTCCAGAGTTACCGATACAGGTGGTGCAGCCATAGCCCACAAGGTTAAAGCCGATCGCGTCCAGATGTTCCTGTAGACCAGCAGCTTCAAGATACTCGGACACCACTTGCGACCCAGGGGCCAGAGAGGTTTTGACCCAAGGCTGACGATTCAGGCCCAGCTCATGCGCTTTCTTCGCCACCAGACCTGCGCCAATCATGACATAGGGGTTCGACGTGTTGGTGCAGGAGGTGATCGAGGCGATCACGACCTTGCCGGACTCCATTCCATATTCTTCACCTTTGACTTCGACCTGTTTGCCCATTGGGCGCTTGAAGGTTTCTGCCATTTCCTTGGTGAAAGCGGCTTTGGCGTCGGTCAGCGCGACATAATCCTGCGGACGTTTCGGGCCCGAGATCGCGGGAACGATCGTGCCCATATCCAGCGACAGGGTGCCGGTGTAGATCGGCGAATAGTTCTCATCCCGCCAGAACCCGTTTTCCTTGGCATAGGCTTCGACCAATGCCAATCGATCCTCATCGCGCCCGGTATTACGCATGTAACGCAGGGTTTCGCCGTCGATGGGGAAGAACCCACAGGTCGCGCCGTATTCGGGGGCCATATTGGCGATGGTGGCGCGGTCGGCCAGTGGCAGCCGGTCCAGTCCTTCACCATAGAACTCGACGAATTTGCCAACCACACCTTTCTCGCGCAGCATCTCAACGACCTTCAGAACAAGGTCTGTGCCGGTCGTGCCTTCGACCATCGAGCCCGTCAGTTCAAAGCCCACCACCTCGGGGATCAGCATCGAGATCGGCTGGCCCAACATCGCGGCCTCGGCCTCGATCCCGCCAACACCCCAACCGAGAACGGCCATGCCGTTGACCATGGTGGTATGACTGTCAGTGCCGACCAGCGTGTCGGGATAGGCGACTTCTTCTCCGCTCTGGTCCGTGTCGGTCCAGACGGTCTGGGCCAGATATTCAAGGTTCACCTGATGGCAAATGCCGGTGCCCGGGGGCACAACGCGGAAGTTATTAAACGCACCCTGACCCCACTTGAGGAACTGGTAACGCTCCATATTGCGCTCATACTCGCGGTCTACGTTCATCTGAAACGCGCGAGGGTTCCCGAACTCGTCGATCATGACCGAGTGGTCGATGACCAGATCAACCGGGTTCAGCGGGTTAATTTTCTGGGCGTCACCACCCAGCGCCTTGATGCCATCACGCATTGCTGCCAGATCAACCACCGCCGGAACGCCAGTAAAGTCCTGCATCAGCACGCGGGCAGGGCGATAAGCAATCTCGCGCGGGTTCTTGCCGCCATTTGCGCCCCATTCGGCGAAGGCCTTGATGTCATCTACGGACACCGAGAACCCGTCATCCTCGAACCGCAGCATGTTTTCCAACACCACTTTCAGCGCGGCAGGCAGGTTCGAGAAATCACCCAGGCCTGCTTCTTGAGCAGCTGGAATCGAGTAATAGGAAATGGATTTACCATTCACGTTCAGACTGCGGCGTGTTTGGGCTGTGTCCTGTCCGACCTTGATGGGCATCTTTGGCCTCCCTCTCGAATGATTTGGATACTGGAGTTCGCTATGGCTTATCTGCATCACGGCACGCGTTGTTTCAAGGTGCAACGGGTCGCATACATATAAAATTGTATACCATTGCACACATTTTGCCGAAGATTGAAGGTTTCGGTCTCAAGAAACCTTGATTGGCAGTTTTTTCAGTTTCGATCTAAACCAGTTGAGCACTCCGCGAAAACTGAGAGAGATAATGTATAGATCAGCCGCCGTGACCGCGTTTGTTTCGCTTTTTCTTGCCGTTTCAGCAGACGCTCAGGATGATCCGGTTGTTGTCGAGCTGTTTACATCGCAAGGGTGTTCGTCCTGCCCACCCGCGGACCGGATCATGCACGAACTGGCCAAGCGGGATGATGTGATCGGGCTGGCGCTGCATGTGGACTATTGGGACTATATTGGGTGGAAAGACGAATATGCCTATCCCGACCATACGGAGCGTCAGAGAGCCTATGCGCGCGAAGGTGGGCGGACGATGATTTATACACCTCAGATGGTTGTGAACGGTCAGCAGGACGTGGTGGGTGCAAAGTCGTTTGAGTTGGAACGGCTGATCGACGCGCACCAGACCGCAGCGCCCCAAGCCGAGGTTAGCGCCACGCGTACGGCTAACGACGTGACTGTGGACGTTGTCCCGGTCGAGTTGGCGGAAGGTGAAACCTATGATGTGCGGATCGTGCAATATTCGCCGATGCGTCACGCCTCAATCCGGCGCGGAGAACTGGCTGGACACGAGCTAGACTATGCGAATGTGGTTGAGAACTGGCAGGTGGCCGGTCACTGGGATGGCCAAACACCGCAGAGCTTCACTGCGTCGCTGTCATCGGATTTACCGGCGGTAGTTCTGATCCAACGTACAGAGCATGGTCCGATCGTCGCTGCGGCAAGAGTCGAGTAATCAAGGCATATCTTTGGGTTGAACGCCTAGTCCACGCCAGGCCTTCCAGCGGCGGTGAATCCAGAACCATTGCCCCATATGTTGACGCACCATCGCCTCCAGATCGTCATTGGTGAACTGGGTCATGCTTTTGGCATCGGTATGAGGGACCGGGTCGTGCAGGACGATGTCAAAATCGATCCCATTGGGTTGGCGCACCGCATAGCAGGGGATCAGCACGGCCTTGTACTTGATCGCAAGTTCCGCGTTCAGCACCGAAGTCACGGCGGGTTTGCCGAAAAAGGTCAACTCCTCGCCGCCATGCGCATGCAGATCGGATACGATGGCGATAATACCTCCGCTTTTGAGCGACCTGACCATCTCAACCATGCCCCGGCGCCCCTGTTCGAACATGGGGGAACCAGTCTGATGGAATGCTTCGACATACATGTCGTTGAAGTACGGGTTAGCCATGCGGCGATAAAGGCAGCCGATGGGTCGACCGCTGCGGGCCTGCAAAGCGACGCGCGCTGCCAGATAATGACCAAAATGCGCAGTGATCATCATCACCGGACGTCCCTCGGCGACGGCGGTATCAAACGCCTGGACACCCGATCCAGAAACTTTGGCCTTGCTTTGCCGATCAATGAAACCATCGGCCGAAAAGTGTTCCATGATCGCGCGGCCAGCATTGTCAGGCACGGCGCGGCAGATTCGCTTGACCTCGGCCTCGGGTAAGTCGGGGCAGGTGAGTTTCAGATTGCGGCGCACACGGGTCCGGAAACCAACCAAAGGCGCAAGCCAGCGAACAATTGCTCCCATTGCGCCGATACGGCGCTCGTATGGTAGCAGGCGCATACAGCCGATCACACCGGTCAGAAACAAGTTGGCGATGTAGTATTTTCCAAGCTCAAAGCGGCTCAGTTCCGACTTTTCGACGGGCATGGGGAAGGACACCTGAGTGTTGTGAACTGCGCGCTCAGACATACAGTCCTCATCGTGCGATCACAAGTAGCCGCGCCGGGCCAGATTATTCTTCAGCCTCTTCCGTTTCGACAAGTGTAATCGCGCCTTCGTCCAGAAGGGCGCGAATGGCAGCGACGATCTGAGACATCGCATCCTCGGTATCGGATTGTTTGACCTTGCCACGTTCGGCCATTTCTTCACGCAGATTGTCTGCCATGCGAGAGGACATGTTCGCCAAAAAGAACTCGACCGTTGCAAGGTCTTCGTCGGTGCTGGCCCCGGCAAGTGCGGTGACAAGAACAGGTTGGTCCACGCCGCGCAGAATCGCAGGAATATCACGGGATTGGATTCGGGCGGGCACGTGCGAAAAGAAGAAGATCGATTGCCGGACGGTATTGGCAAAATCGGCGTCCTCCTCATCCAGTGCGGTCAGCAAACCATCACGCGTCGCCGCAGCGGACTGGTTGAGGATCGCGCCCACACGCTTACCCGGGCCATCCCGAAAGGCGGGCTCGGGGCGTTGATCCAATTGAGCAGCCAAGGACCAACCAATCCGCTCAACCGCCTCAGGCGTCACGTTGGCCGTTTTCGATACCGCATAGGTTATCCGCCGCGCCGTGGGGCCGGGCAGGTGGCCCAGCAATTGTGCAGCCTTGGCGGTTTCTAGTTTTGACAGCATGACGGCTGCGACTTCGGTGCTTTCCGCTCTGGCCATCTCGGCCAGATCTTCTGCGGATACCTCGCGCAAGCGTTGCCATGGGTCACCGATTTGGCGTACCCCCGCCACCTTGCGCAACCGGGCAGCGGTGGCCGGGGCAATTTTGCCATTCACAGCATCCAGAGCGCCGGCCAGCCCATGTGGGAATGAAAGACCGACACCATCTAGCGCATCGGCAAATTCCTGTGCGACAGCGGCGAGCGTCACTCGGTCAACCAGTCCCATTTGACCCAGTTGATGGGTTAACTGCTCCTGCAGCAGGTCAGGCAGTTCCTCAAGCGGGATTTCCGCGCCTTCGTTCAGAAGAAGCCGTACAACAACCGCTGCCTTTTCCCGATTGCTGAGATTGCGAGGCACGACGCGTGGAGCGCCGTTCTCTTGGTCTGCCGCCGGGGCCTGAGCACCCGGCGCCATCTGTACCATTAGGTTCGTATCCTGCATCTGCCTGCATTGCCAATATTGCGTTGCAGGTAGATTAGCGAGACTCAGGTAAAGAAACCCTGAAACTCAGTAGCTATAGGTCAGCCCGGTGCGAATAGCCTCGCGCAGCGATGCTTCGGCCCAAGTACCTTCACCGCCGCGCGCCTTGATCTCGCGCCATTGCGCGATGGCCAGTTCGGTCTTTCCTTCGGCGACAAAGCCCTGACCCATATAGCTACGGGCGAGGATGTTATCAGGGTTTGTTTCGATGGCTTTCTGATAGAAGGCGTTGGCCAGTTCCAACTCACCCATTTTGCGATAGGTGAAGCCCCAATAGGTCTGCACCCGATCGTCATCTTGGTTCATGATACGCAGAATGCCCTGCGCGTTCTCATATTGCCCGTCATAGGCCAACTCACGCACGGCGTCATACAACTGATCGTCGGAAAACTTGGATTTATCTGGTTTAACACAGCGCCCTGCAGACTCGTCGTAAACCCGACCAAACAGGCACTTCTTGGTGGTATTTGTCGGCTTGGGTGGGCTGCTATCACCACCACCCGCAGCAATCGCCATGGGTGCGAAGGTAAAGGCCTGAAGAGCGATGGCCGAGGCTAGTACGAGACGCATGTTCCTACTCCGTTGTCAAAGTGACTTGTTACAATCATAGCGTGATCTACAAAAAAGCTAACGATTGACCGATCGCTTTTATTCACAAGCAGGAAATAAAAATGTCAGCTATTGACGATTTTCATGCAGCTTTGGCTTTCGCTGTCCCATGTCGTGCCTTCCGCACAGGACTGGGTTTGCTTTGCATGACTGCTGCAAGCAAGCCCGGCGGTGCCTGCGCAAATCAATGCAATTGCACATAGAGCAGTTCTTAGCATCGTGTTTTCCTTTCGCGGAAAAGATGCCAGCAGATTACCCGAGTTTTGCCAATCTGGCAAAGAAACAAGGCCCGGCCTGAACAAACAGGCCGGGCCTTGCCTAAATCCGGTCCGGGTTTATTCGCCGAACACGCGCGCGAAAATCGTATCAACGTGTTTGGTGTGGTAGCCGAGGTCGAATTTTTCTTCGATCTCTTCCGGGCTCAGTGCGGCGGTTACATCAGCGTCGGCCAGCAGTTCCTCTTTGAAATCGGTACGATGCTCCCAGACTTTCAGGGCATTGCGCTGAACCATCGCATAAGCATCCTCGCGGCTCACACCCGCTTGTGTCAGCGCCAGCAGCACTCGCTGGCTCATCACAAGGCCGGGGAACTTGTTCATGTTTTCAAGCATGTTCTCGGGGAAGATCAGCATCTTGTCGATCACCCCTGTCAGGCGGGCAAGGGCAAAATCCAGAGTGATGGTGGCGTCCGGCCCGATCATGCGTTCGACCGAGGAGTGCGAGATATCGCGCTCGTGCCACAGCGCCACGTTCTCCATCGCCGGGACCACGGCAGCACGCACCATTCGGGCCAGACCGGTCAGATTTTCGGTCAGCACCGGGTTCTTCTTGTGCGGCATGGCCGACGAGCCCTTTTGGCCCATCGAGAAAAACTCGGCCCCCTCCAGCACTTCGGTCCGCTGCATGTGGCGGATTTCGATGGCAATGTTTTCGATGCTGCTGGCGATGACGCCTAGCGTGGCAAAGAAGGCCGCGTGACGGTCGCGCGGGATGACCTGCGTGCTGATCGGTTCAGGAACCAGACCAAGCTTGTCGCAGACATGCTCTTCGACCTCGGGGTCGATGTTGGCGAAGGTCCCAACCGCGCCGCTGATCGCGCCGGTGGCGATTTCCGCGCGGGCGTCGCGCATACGGGACAGGTTGCGGTCCATCTCGGCATAGAAACGCGCGAAAGTCAGACCCATGGTAGTGGGCTCTGCGTGAATACCGTGGCTGCGACCGATGCGGATCGTGTTCTTGTGCTCGATAGCGCGGCGCTTGAGGGCGGCCAGCAGACCTTCGAGATCAGCGATCAGGATGTCAGCGGCACGGGTGAGCTGCACGTTAAGGCAGGTGTCCAACACGTCGGAGGAAGTCATGCCCTGATGCACGAAACGGGCCTCTTCGCTGCCTACATGTTCGGCCAGGTGGGTCAGGAAGGCGATGACGTCGTGCTTGGTAACGGCTTCGATCTCGTCGATGCGGGCAACGTCGAATTCGACGTCCTTGGCTTTCCACACCGCCTCGGCGTTTTCACGCGGGATCACGCCCAGATCGGCCATTGCGTCGCAGGCATGGGCCTCGATCTCGTACCAGATGCGGAACTTGCTCTCGGGCGACCAGATGGCGACCATCTCGGGGCGGGAATAGCGGGGAATCATTGGCGGCAGCACCTTTTTGTGATTGGGATGAGGCGTTGGCGCGGGGTTTAGCCGCGCATTGACCAAGGAACAAGGCGCGAGTGCTGGGATGAGACGGTTTGCCCTGATTTTGTTGCTTTGGCCGGGAGTTTTATCCGCCGAGGAGTTTCGGCAGCTGACAGGGGATGAAATCCTGATGGCGCTTGTGGGCAAGAAACTCGACTACGGTGAAGGTATCAGCCAGACCTTCGATGACAGCATGCACACGCAGTACTTTTCCGGTCGCCCTAGCGCGGGGCGCTGGGCTGTGCGTGAGGATCGATATTGTTCGGTCTGGCCGCCATCTGATATCTGGGCTTGCTACGATGTCGAGCAAAGCGGAGATACGATCCGGTTTGTAGATGACGCAGGCAATACGACTGACGGAACCTTTGTGAAGTGAACCTGCCCAGGAATATCGCGGATTTCCAAGGGGTTTGGAGCCTGACACGCCTCATCCGGGATGAGCGCGCGGGCCAGATCATTCATGCGGATGGTCATGCAGAGCTGCAACACGATGAGGACGGGTTGATCTATGATGAGACGGTCACGCTACGCATCCCGGGGCAGCCTGCAATGACGGGAACGCGTCGATACCTTTGGCGTGATGCTGGGGATCAGATTGCCATTCACTTCGACGATGACCGGTTTTTTCACGCACTCCAGCTAGGTCAGCCCCGCGCCGAGGACCACCACGATTGCCCGCCAGACAGCTATGATGCAGTATATGATTTCTCGGGATGGCCGCGCTGGACTGTCCGTTGGAAAGTGACCGGACCGCGAAAATCCTATGAAATGGAGACCAAATACGCGCTGCGATAGCGTAATCATCTTGCAGCAACGCTTCGGAACGGGCATTGCTGCAGGTGCAAATAAGTCCGAATGTGGAGAAATGAGATGAACGCAAACGTATTGGCCAATGCTTTTGGCCCGCGTGAGGGGACGGCGCTGCGCGTCAAGCAGGTGGCTCTGGTTGCCCTGGGTATCGTTGCGCTGGCTGTTGCTGCCAAAATCAAAGTGCCGATGTGGCCGGTTCCGATCACCATGGGCACATTCGCCGTTCTGACCATCGGCACCGCTTATGGCGCGCGCCTTGGCCTGATCACGATGCTGGGTTACCTGCTGGTTGGCGCTCTGGGCTTTGACGTGTTTGCGGGTTCCTCGGCCGAAAAATTCGGCCTGACCTACATGATGGGTGGCACCGGTGGCTATCTGGTCGGTTACTTGATGGCGACCATTCTGCTGGGCGCACTCGCCGCGCGCGGCTGGGACCGCTCGGTCGGCAAGCTGGCGCTAGCGCTGGTACTGGCCAACGTGCTGATCTACGTGCCGGGACTGCTGTGGTTGGGTCAGCTGTATGGCTGGGACAAGCCGATCCTGGAATGGGGCCTGACACCCTTCCTGCTGGGTGATGCGATCAAGCTGGCGCTGGCCGCTCTGCTGATCCCCGGTCTGTGGAAACTGCTGGGCGACGCACACACCTGATAGCGCGCTCATGCGCAAGACACACCCGCGTTCGGAGCTTTCCGAACGCGGGTTTTTTATTGTCTGCAGAATAGGATACTGGACAAAGTCAATCTGCGTGGGCAACCTGAGACCAGAAAACTGATCAGGTTATTGAGATATGCGTATTTTGTTAAGCTTGGCGCTTGCTGCAAGTGCCGTGACTTGGTTGGCTGTAACGCCTGTGCAAGCCGACACACCGGTGACCTACACCGATGAAGGGCGCGCCCTGTTCCGCTTTGAGGTTCCCGACTTCTGGACATTGCGCACCGGTGGCCAGCGTGAGATCGAGGATACCAATCTGGGCGATGCCCGTGCGGTTTCGCGCGTCATGGGGATCAGACCGGTGACTGACGATAATGTCTGGATGGGGTTCGTCTCACCATCGCGGGTTTCAAGCATTCAGGGCGGGCTGCGCTATCTTGAGGATATCGACAAATTCCTCGTCAAAGACCCGACCGTGACCAGTACGAGCGATACAAGGATTGGTGGGCGGCCTGCCCAGGTTATTCGAGGCACCGGCAATCGAGATGGGCGCGGAGTGAACTTTACCGCCACCGTGATCGACCTGCCGCGCGACCGTGTGGCCATTGGGGTTGCGATCCTGCGGGACGGGGCCGACCCGTCTTATGTTGATGCCTTGAACGCCGTTTTCGCGTCGTTCCGGTCTTTGCAGTAAGGAGGCTCGGATGACCCGCAAAGTGATAAAACGGTCCGTTCTGGCGCTGGGACTGGGGGTTGCAACCTTCACATTGTCAGCCTGCGATGGCGTAACGGTCGGGGTAGGGTATGGCGTCGGCTATGACCCATTCTACGACTCAATGCTGTGGAATGACTATTACCACGATCACGATATAGACGTGGATATCAATCGACCCGACAGACCCGACAGGCCTGACCGCCCGGAGCGCCCGAATCCGCCGCAGCGGCCCAAACCTCCAGTCGCCAAACCACCTACGCGCCCGCATCCCCCAGTGGCGCACCCCCCGGCGGCGCGGCCGCCGATCCATCGGCCGTCTCCAAGACGTCGCTGAAGGATTCGGGGCAGATTGGTCTGCCCCAACCCGAACGGGGATTGGTACGATAGGCCCCACAGATTATGCGAATTGCAAATCCGCGATAGAGTGCAAATTGGGCGGGCTTGATTTAGAAGTTCAGTAATAACAACTGCATCGAATGTCACAGCCCGCTCGACCTTTGCCAAAAAGAGTCGACGATGCTGACTTAAGAACAGCTAAGAGCCATTGCAGCTGCGTTCTGCGGGATCCTGATTGTGCCTAATATCGGTCTGCCGAACCCGTTTCGCATTGATCTAAATGCCAGAGCCATTCCTGAAGATACTATCGACGAGATAGAAGATAATATGGGCGACTTTGGATTTGCCGCTCATCCACGCGGACCGTTTGGAAAGGAAATCCGCGACGCCTTTATGGAGATTTCGTTCGATCAGAGGGGATGCGTCTATTCGATCTCGGTAGCTGGTGGGGTCAAGCGCGGTCTTGGCGCAACCAGACGCCGAGAGACGCATTCGGCAGATTGGAAAGCGCCCTGATCCAACCGGCAATTTACTGCAGAAGTTCAGTCGTGATATGGGCCGAGCCTTCAAGGGTTCTGTGAACAGGACATTTATCGGCAATTTCCAGCAGTTTGGCCTTTTGATCCGCGTCCAGCGGGCCCTCCAGCCGAATTTTACGGCGAAACTGATCGACCTTGCCTTCGCTGGCAAGTCCGGCATCCTGCGCGTGAACTTTATCATGACAGACATCGACCGTTATACCTGTCAACGGCCAGCGCTTGCGGCGGGCATACATGCGAATGGTCATCGAGGTACAAGCCCCCAACCCGGACGACACGAACCCGTATGGTGACATGCCCCGATCCGAACCACCATAAGATGCGGGCTCGTCCGCGACCGCGTGATGACGCGGGCCTGACTGAATGTCCTGCAGAAAACCCGACGGGTCTGCCTCGGTCACGCGAACGACACCTTCCGGTGCCCCAGGTGGCGGGGCCGGAGGGCACAGCTTGACATAGCGGGAAACCCAGGCGGTGATGACATCAGCCGCATAATCCGCATCTTGCGCACGCGTGATCAGGTGGTCGGCATTATCGAGTGTAACAAAGCTTTTGGGATGTTTTGCCGCCATGAAGATGGTGCTGGCATTGTCAATACTGACCGTACTGTCGCGTGGTGCGTGCAGGATCAGCAAGGCAGCTTTCAGATCAGCAATGGCCGGAGTGAGCGCGGTTGCTGAAATATCTTCAACAAACGCCTTGCCAATGCGGAACGGACGCCCTCCCAACGACACTTCGGCGCTGCCTTGAGATTCGATTTCGGGCAAGGCGGCCTCGAAATGGTGGGACACATGGCCGGGGTCGGCGGGTGCGCCGAGCGTTACCACGGCTTTGATTGATGGAATTCTTGCGCGTGCTCGCAATACGGCAGCGCCACCAAGCGAATGGCCGATCAGAAGCGACGGTGCCATATTACGGCCTGCAAGGTATTCTGCGGCTTTGATCAGGTCCTCGACATTCGAGGTGAATGTCGTATTGGCGAATTCGCCGTCCGAGTGACCAAGGCCGGTAAAATCGAACCGCAGGACCGCGATGCCCATCGCCGCCAAGCGCGCCGAAATTCGCCGTGCTGCCGGAATGTCTTTCGAGCAGGTAAAGCAATGTGCAAATAACGCCGTCGCCAGAACCGGCCCGTCTGGCAAATCCAGGCGCGCGGCCAGTTGGCTGCCGTCGTGACCGGCAAAGGTAATGCGTTCGGTGGGCATGATTATTCCTAGGTTGTCAGGTTTCGACAATACTGTGCGCTGAGGGCGGGCGGCTCAACCCTTGTGTCAGGCGCGTCACGGGAAGGTGAGAGATCGGGAAGTGATCTTATCTGGGCACCAAGTTCTTTGTACAATTTTCGTCAAAGAGCCTGATAAATCAAGATTGGTGATGTGTTGCCGTAAAAATATTCATTTTACTTATTTGCTGTCGCCTCCCAACTAATAGTCATTCCAATGACTCTCTGTGGAGGCCAAAATGGCACATTCGACACCTGTTCCTCTGAGTCCGGCAATTCGTCCCGGAGTACTGATTGCGATCCTACTGACGGGCGCAATCGGTTTCGCGCTTGGGCAAAACTGGCCACTGAGCACCTTGCCCCAGGAAACACAGATCATCACCGCGCCCGAGGATTGGCACGGTAACGTCAGGCGGTCTCACTGGTCGAAATAGCGCTTAGTTTGCGCCCATCAACTGTGCGTCGAACGGATACTTGGTCAGGTTTTCGTAGCCGTCTTCTGTAATCAGCACCTGATCTTCCAGCTTGATTGAGAAGTCACCACCTACCTCACCAACTGCCGCTTCGACGCACAGCACCATTCCTGGTTCAAGCGGGTAGTCATAGGCCCCTTCCACCGCCTTGTCTGGATAAGCCACCAAAGGCCATTCGTCGCACAATCCCACGCCATGCATCAGGCAACCATATTTCTGTGCCTGGAATTTGTCGTCCAGCCGGTGTGCATTTGCGGTCAGTTCTGGGATCATGACGCCCGGTTTCAGCATTTCCATATTGGTCATGATATGCTCGTGCGCGTGCTGCATTGCATAAATCATGTCAGGCCGTGGCTTTTGATCGCCGATCCACCATGTGCGCGAAATGTCGATGCAAATGCCGTATGATCCAATCAGGTCGGTATCGAATGCGATGATCTCGTTCTGTCTCGTGATACGTGGGCCACATTCCTGAAACCATGGATTGGTACGCTGGCCTGAAGCCAGAAGCCGAGTTTCGATCCACTCGCCTCCGCGTCGAATATTTTCAGCATGTAAAACGGCCCAGATGTCATCCTCCGACGTCTTACCATCCCCGACATTGGCACGTGCGAACCGCTCCATTTCAGCGACGGCGGTTTCACAGGCGTGGCTGGCACAGCGCATGGCGAGGATTTCGTCGGGGCCTTTTACAGCGCGGGTTTTCTCGGTGAGCTCTTCCCCCTCCATAACTTGAAACCCTTGCGCCTCAAGAGCGCGTAGGCCGTGCAACATGATCTTGTCCACACCAAGTCGCTTGTTTCCGCCGCCATGTTCCTCGATCAACACGCGCACTTCGTTCGAGAACACATCCGCCGCGATATCGATTTTGTCGCCCCGGTCGAAGTAGAACAGATCCGCACCCGAGCGTTGCTCGCGCACCAGCGGGTTGAACTTCGACAGGAAAGGAGAGTTTTTGTAGTCCCAGATGACCATATAGCCATCTGCGCAAACCAACACCGCCCGGAACGGATTGTGAGTGTTCCAAAGCTGCATATTGGTGCTGTCGGTCGCGTAGCGAATGTTGAGGGGGTCAAACAGCAAGACACCACCCCAGCCGCGTTTCACAATGGCTTGGGTTAACCGCGACCAGCGGTATTCCCGCATCCGTTCGAGATTGGGCAGGCTCAGCCCAGCGGCCGTCCATTCATCAAAGGCCAGCTGTGTCGGTCCGATTTCGATCCGATCATTGTCATTTGGGGTTCCATCGCCGAGAGTGGTGCCCCTGGTGGGATCAATCTTACGGGTGTCGCGATAGGGTGTGTTCACGGGCGGGCCTTTCTGCTTGCCAGCCCAGCCTGCAAAGCCAAAGACGATACGTCTCGAAAGTTTGCGACTGTCTAGAAGTCGCTTTTTGACCGGCAAAGCCAGTTTGGGATGTTATGCCTCAGTCATGACGGTGATATTGCAGCATTCCATCCCCCACAATCCGCTTGCCCCAAACCCGCTACCTGGGATCAAGCCGGCTGATCCTAACAACTGGTTGCACCAGGACGATGCCTTTGCAGCACAGATGCAACGGCGGACAGATTTGTTGGAAGAGCGGACGTTAGATGTTCTGGCCCAGAGCCCCGAAGCATTGAAGCCCGCGCAGGAGTTGCTTGAATTGGTTCTCAGGCAAGCCTACCCGGATGCTTCCGATCAAGTTGTTAGGCCAGACGGGATCAAGGTCGAAATTGATTGGGACCACCCGTTGGAAACGCTTTGCCAATTGGTACAGGAAGATTTCTGCATATTGCAGAAGCACGGAGATGAGCATGTATTGACAGGCGCGATCCTGTGCTTTCCTGCAAGCTGGATGTTGTCCGAAAAATTCATGCGCCCACTGACCGGAATTCATGAACCCGTGGATGTCTACGACGCAAACGTAGCACGTAGGGTTCAGCGTCTATTTGATGGGATTCAACCGAACCGCCCGCTGTGGCGGTTTAATGCGCTTTGGTATCATGACGCTGAACTGTTCCAGCCACGCAGTATGGCGCAAAGACGTGCGCCACAGAACGAAAACACCGCCCGGTATCTGCGCAGCGAACGACAAACTCTCTTGCGTCTACCACAAACAGGCGCGGTGGTATTTGCCATCCACACATACGTGATGATGGCAGAGCAGGTCTTAGAATTGGAAAACCCCGCCTGATGGCGGGGTTTCCAAGGAGGGTCTTGGGTCGTTTGGTTACATGCCTAGGGCGTTTGCGACCTCGCCAAAAGCATTTGTAAGGTTCAGGCCGAAAATCGCGGTTGTAAATGCCAACACCTGAGTGTTGAGGCGAAAGTCCTCACCGCGGATCAGATTGACAGCCGCCAAGGAAACGGCAACCGGGGCAGATATGCTGGCAATCGCGCCTGTCATGCCCCAACTAGTCAGCCTAAGGATATCGCTTGGGCGATCGGTTTCCTCAGCGCTGTCCTGAGAAAGGTTTGCCGACGGCGACGGATCGGTTTCAGTGCGAAACGCGATACTGAGGAGTTGGTCATCGCTCAGCTTTATTGGGCGCGGCTTGCTCCGGGTTTTGGTTTCCAGTTGCTCTGGATTGGAATCGGGCAAGTCGAGCCCAGCAAATGGACCGCTGATCGCTTCGAAAATCTGTTTCCGATTTCGGGAATTGCGGGGGCTGATCGAGTCGAACGCGCTCATGAATTGTTCAATCGTCAGCACTGTTTTGGGCGATAACCATTCAACCCGACGTGTCGTGCAGATATCGACCATGCGGTAAAGCATCACAACCAGCATCAGCTCTGAAATTTCGCTATCATCAAGCAGCTTTGAAACTGGACAAATTGTAATCGTCAACCGGTTGTCTGGGGGGGCTACGACACGACGAGCTTTGGTTCTGAGACCCGCAGATTTGTCCATCCGTTCATGGTGGCTGAGGTCAACTGCCTTGGATTCTGAATCAAGGGTCAGACGCACAAGATACTGGCTGCAGACGATGCTTGCCTCGGACGCGCTGAGAAGCGTCTTGCGCTCAACCAGATGGCCATAATCCGCGAGTGTGGTGGATACGACATCGCAAACGCGTTCAAGTGCGCCATCTGCAGAGCCGTCGAACTGGAGACCGCCGTGGTACATATGCTTCGAAGTCACAGCATGTTCCTTTGCCGTAATAATCTTCACAACAATGTAGCAACCGAAATGGTGCAAATTTTGACGAAAATGCAAAAAAGTCAGAGATTTCCATCATTGATTACACTTTGGAAACCAAGAAAAACGCGGTTTTCTTTAATATATGTGGCGAGAATGTGGCTGAAATCGGATCTGCCGGGCCAGATAAGTTGGTCGACTCAACCGTCGATTCGAGCGGCCATAATAGCGATGGATTGCTGATAAACAGTGGCGGCATTCCACTGTTGGATAACCGCAAAATTCGGCTCGCCGGATTGGTAGCCACGTCCTGGCTTCCACCCTTTCTTACGTAAGAAATTTGCAGTTGAGGCAAGGGCGTCGGTCATGTTGTAGAAATCGACCCGACCATCACCCGTTGCGTCCACGCCATAGGTCAAAGCATTGCCAGGCAAAAATTGCGTATGACCCAGCTCGCCATGTTTTGCCCCTTTTGTCGCCATCGTGACGCTTCCTTGATCGACCAATTTTAGCGCACCAATGGCATGCGGGATAAAGAACTCGGATCGGCGACAATCATAGGCCAATGTTGTGATTGCGGAAACAACCTGGCTGTCGCCCATGAAGTTACCAAAGCCGGTTTCCATGCCGTGGATGGCAATCAGAACACCTGCGGGCACCCCGTATTGGCGCTCCAGAGCAGCATAGAATTGCGGGTTGCGCGCCTTACGCTTTCGTCCCTGCGCGACGATGGTATCCGCTCCGCGAATTTTCATGAACTTGTCCAGCGAGTATTTGAAGCTTTTTTGATTGCGATCAGCTGCAATGGTGCGGGTCGCGTATTGGGTCTGCGCCAATGCCTGCAGGCCTTTCTTTTTCACCCCAGCACGCTTGGCCGTTTTGGCGAAGTCGGCTTTCCAAGCCTCAAATCCGCTACCGGTATTGCCGCATGGGGCCGTGAACGCCATCGAGGGCATGAGAATAGCGATAGCAACGCTGGTGCAAATTCTAAGCATGAAGGAAATCCGATTGCAGAATAACTACTTCAGCCTAAGCTTTGATCGCTGTCTGGCAAAGCGGTTTAATACAGATCAAGTTCACCTGTGGTTTTCAGGGTTTCGAACCACTCGTCCGGGGTTTTATCGATCTTGGCATGCTTGACCATCATCGCGTTCATATTGGGCAGATGCGAAGAATCCGGCCATTCCTCTGGCTGCCACAGGTTTGAACGGATGATGCATTTGGGGCAGTGCGCAAAGATGGTTTCGACATGGATCAACAAGGCCAGTTTGGGGGCATGACCTCCAACATCCATGGTAGAAAGCAGTTCAGAATCCGCACAAATCCTTGCGGTGCCGCGAAGTCGCAGCGTTTCCATTTTTCCGGGGACGAAGAAGATCAAACTAACGCGCGGGTCCTTCAGAACGTTGTGAAAGGTATCTACGCGCTTGTTTCCGGGGCGGTCGGGCAGGGCGATCAGCGTGTCAGAAATGATGAATGTAAACCCTGCCGGGTCCCCGCGTGGAGAAATATCTAGATAGCCGGACGGGTTCGCCGACGCGATGAGGCAGAAAGGTGATGTTGCGATAAAGTCACGGCACATCTGATCCAGCGCCGGAAGTTCTTTGTCGATGATCTGAGGCAGGGGGTGCCCGCAAATCTGTTCGAGTTCGGCTTCTGAGGTCACGAGATTTGCGAACTCTGAAAAAGGTGAAGCATCGACGGGCATGCGCGTTCCTCCTTGGTGCTGGTTCGACGAGTTTGGAAGATCGCGCCAAACGAAACAAGGGCGCCCCGAAGGGCGCCCTTAAAACAGTCCGATATGCTATTGGATCAGCAGCTGTAGTACATGCCGTACTCAACCGGGTGCGGCGTGTGTTCGTAGGTTTCGACCTCTTCCATCTTCAATTCGATGTAGCCGTCGATTTGGTCTTTTGTGAACACGTCGCCCTGCAGCAGGAAGTCGTGATCGGATGCCAGAGCTTCCAGAGCCTCACGCAGCGATCCGCAAACTGTCGGGATGTCGGCCAGTTCTTCGGCGGGCAGATCGTACAGGTTCTTGTCCATGGCTTCGCCCGGATCGATCTTGTTCTTGATGCCGTCCAGACCGGCCATCAGCAGCGCAGCAAACGCCAGGTAGGGGTTTGCGGCGGGATCGGGGAACCGAGCCTCGACGCGCTTGGCTTTCGGGCTTTCGGTCCACGGAATACGCACACAGCCCGAGCGGTTGCGGGCCGAGTAGGCGCGCAGAACAGGGGCCTCGAAGCCCGGGATCAGTCGCTTGTAGCTGTTGGTCGCCGGGTTGGTGAAGGCGTTCAGCGTTTTGGCGTGCTTCAGAACGCCACCGATGAACCACAGCGCCTCATCCGACAGATCAGCATATTTGTCGCCTGCAAAGAGCGGCTTGCCGTCTTTCCAGATCGACATGTTCACGTGCATGCCGGTGCCGTTATCACCTGCGATGGGCTTCGGCATGAAGGTGGCCGATTTGCCGTAGGCGTGGGCGACGTTGTGGATCACGTATTTGTACTTCTGCAGCTCGTCGGCCTGTTTGGTCAGGCTGTCAAAGATCAGACCAAGCTCGTGCTGGCACGAGGCGACTTCGTGGTGGTGTTTGTCGACCTTCATACCCAGACGCTTCATGGTGCTGAGCATCTCGGAACGCAGATCCTGGCTCTCGTCCACCGGGTTCACGGGGAAGTAACCGCCTTTGACCCCGGGACGATGGCCCATGTTGCCCATCTCGTATTCTGTGTCAGTGTTCCACGATGCATCAGTTGCATCAACTTCGTAAGATACCTTGTTGATACTGTTAGAGAAACGAACATCGTCGAACAGGAAGAATTCGGCCTCAGGGCCCATATAGGCCACATCACCGATACCGGACGCCTTCAGGTAGGCTTCGGCTTTTTGCGCGGTGCCGCGCGGGTCACGCTCATAGGCTTCGCCGGTGTCGGGCTCGACAACCGAGCAGTGCAGGCAGATGGTCTTCTCCGCATAGAACGGATCGACATATGCGCTGTCTGTATCGGGCATCAGCTTCATGTCGGATGCTTCGATCGACTTCCAGCCTGCGATGGACGATCCGTCGAACATGAAGCCTTCTTCCAGAAAGTCTTCGTCGACCTGATCGGACATGATGGTTACGTGCTGAAGCTTGCCACGCGGGTCGGTAAAGCGGATGTCGACATATTCGGCGTCCTCATCCCGGATCAGCTGAAGAACTGTGTCCTTGCTCATACTCTCTATTCCTCTGGTTTGAGATTAGTCGGTTACAGCGCGTCCGAGCCGGTTTCACCGGTGCGGATGCGGATAGCTTGTTCAACGGGCGAGACAAAGATTTTGCCGTCGCCGATCTTGTCTGTCTTGGCTGCGCCAACGATGGCTTCGATGGCGGCGTCAACCTGATCGTCGTCCAGCACCACCTCGACCTTTACCTTGGGCAGAAAGTCGACCACGTATTCAGCGCCGCGATAGAGCTCGGTGTGGCCTTTCTGACGGCCAAAGCCCTTGACCTCGATCACGCTCAGACCTTGTACGCCCACGTCCTGCAGCGCTTCTTTCACTTCGTCCAGCTTGAACGGCTTGATGATCGCTTCGATCTTTTTCATTCCGGCTCACCTTGCATGGTTGTCTTGAAGGCACTGATCACGTCTAAGATTGGGCGGCAATCCGATTGCTGTGTTGCAGGCTGCCAGAAACAGTGAAAGCGGTCATTGGATCAAATTTTGATCGCTGTGCACAAAAAGTAATCAAATTTGAATCGCCTGAGGGGCCAGAGATGACAAAACTGCTGACCGCTGCGCAAATGCGCCTCATCGAGACCACCGCGATTGGTCTTGGGCAGGCGACGGGTCTTGAGTTGATGGAGCGCGCAGGACAAGGCGTTGTGGCCGCGATTTTTGAGGAATGGCCAGACTTAGCGAATTCCGGAGGTCGCGCGGTGATATTAAGTGGCCCGGGCAACAATGGCGGAGACGGCTTTGTGGTCGCGCGGTTGCTGCAAAGGCAGGGGTGGCAAGTCGAAGTGTTGCTCTATGGTGACCCTGCCAAATTGCCACCGGATGCGCGCTTGAACTATGAACGGTGGGAAGGAAGGACGCTTGGCGTGGCTGATTTTGGTAAGGCTGAAATTCAGCATCCTGACCTTTCCATTGATGCATTGTTTGGCACCGGATTGACGCGACCAATCGAAGATCCGGTTTTGTGGGAATACCTATGGGCGCATGATGATGCGGAAGACGCATGGGAAATGCGCAGGCAAGGTCGTGGAACCGATATCGTACCACCACGAACAGTCGCAATTGATCTGCCTTCAGGTCTCTGCTCGGATTCAGGCAAAGTTATTGGGGGCGCCTTTGCACAGCATGGTCGCCGTTGCGCACGGTCCGCCCTGACCGTTTCATTCCACGCGCGAAAGCTTGGGCATGTTCTGAGCGAGGGTTCATCTTATTGCGGTCGGCTGGTCGTGAAAGATATCGGATTGAATCGGGATGAGGGAGAGATTGAGGCAGCAACTTCTGTCGAAGCGCCATCTGGCACTCATCTCAACAAAAGTGAGCACAGCCATAAGTACTCGCACGGTCATGCGCTTGTCCTGTCTGGCGGCGTCCGCAAAACCGGGGCCGCACGTTTGGCAGCCCGAGCGGCGCTGCGGATAGGGGCGGGGTTGGTGACACTGGGTGCGCCACCTGCCGCGCAAATGGAGATCGCGAGCCAGATCACCGCTCTGATGCTGAAGCGGGTTGATGGGGCAGGGGACTTACTTGAAACTCTGCAGGATGAGCGGTTTAACGCATTGTGCCTTGGACCGGGCCTGGGGGAAACGCGATCTCGGGAATTGGTGCCGGTTGCACTAAGCGCAGCGCGGCCGACTGTGTTGGATGCGGATGCCTTGTCAGCCTTTGCCGAAGAACCGGCGGCGCTATTAGAACTGCTGCATGAAAGATGCGTGCTGACGCCGCATACAGGAGAGTTCGCGCGTTTGTTCCCGGATATCGCAGAAAAGCTGAATGAAGTGCCCGCCAAGGGCCCGGCATTCTCTAAGGTTGATGCGGCTCGTGAGGCGGCGGTGCGAGCTGGATGTTGTGTACTGGTGAAGGGGCCTGACACGGTCATTGCCACGCTGGACGGGCGGTGCTCGGTCAATTCTGCACATTACAACCGGGCGGCCCCCTGGCTCGCAACGGCCGGATCGGGCGATACGTTGGCCGGCTTCATCACCGGATTGCTTGCCCGTGGGTTCGAGCCAATGCAAGCGGCAGAAACGGCGGCCTGGCTGCATGTTGAGTGCGCCCGGAACTTTGGGCCAGGCTTGATCGCCGAAGATTTGGCCGAGCAGTTGCCCGCCGTATTGCAACAGATTGAAGTATAAATGGATCGGCGGTAAATGGCCGATCACAACCCAAAGCGGCGAATTTATGCCGCTGCGTCCCGCCAGTTGCATAGCGGCTGTTTGCAGTATGCAAAGATCGGCGTCACAATTTTCTTGCATGGTTATTAGAGTCGCCTCTGGGTCTCGATCAATGAATTGAAATTAATGCAGAATTCTTGCCTTCGACGCAGATACCTGTGGCGATAAAGCAATGAATGCTGAACTTGAGCCGGGTATCATTGGAAATGCAGGAACCGATGAGCATTTGAGCAGTATCAAACTTAAAGAACCATCTACGGTGAATGACATGACAGTGAAATATAAACTGACTTCCTTAGCAGCAGCTTTTGCTGCAACAACCGCAATACCTGCCGCCGCCGAACTTAAATATGAAAACAACACAGGTGGTTATGTGTTGCTATACGGACAGTTGCACCCTGCGTTGATTTCGGTCGATGACGGAGAAGACACCGAGACCCGCGTGCTGGACAACGACCTTTCGAACAGCCGGGTCGGACTTGAGCTGTTACAGCCTTTTGGCAATAACGATTTCACATTCCGGTTGGAAACCGGATTGGGACTTCCGAATTCAAGCGAGTGGAACCAGCTAGGCACTGATTTCAGCGGTTGGACTCGCGAAGACATCCGGCATGTAGATTTCGCTCTGGCGGGTGACTGGGGTAAGTTCTCTGCTGGTCAGGGCAGCATGGTGGCGGACGGTGCTGCCGAAGTGGACCTGTCCTATGTCGGGACCGCGCTGTATTCTTTCACGAATGACGAGAACGGCGGTTTTTTCTATCGCGGCACTGACGGTTTCCTAAGCGATATCACCGTGGGCGATTCCAGCAGCAACTTTGACGGCGCGCGTCGTGGCCGTGTTCGTTATGATACACCCGAGTTCAGTGGATTCACCGCTGGGCTGGCATATGGTCAGAACATCCTGTCCAGCGGCGATGACGATGACTATTATGATGTTGGCCTCAGATACAACAACACCTTCGGTGGCGGGGTCGAGTTCGCTGCAGCCATTGCTTACTCGGTTCGTTCGGCTGACGATGGATCAGGGGATCGCAAGGATACGATCGGTTCCGCGTCCGTTCTGCTGCAGAGTGGGTTGAGTTTCACCGTCGCTGCGGGCACGCGCGACAATGATGCGGACGGTGCGTCTGATCCGAACTACTTCTATGGGAAGATCGCGTATGAAGATCAGTGGGTCTCCTGGGGCAAAACCGGTATCGGGATCGACTACTATTCGGGTTCGGACTTCGTGAATGACGGGTCCAGCACAGACGCTTGGGGCATCGCTGTCGTTCAGCGTATCGACAGCATCAATACAGATGCCTACCTGAAATACCGCAATCACGACTTCGAAGATGGCGCTTCGTTCGACAACAACGAAGCCTGGGTGTTGGGCGCCCGCTGGAAGTTCTGAGCTCTTAATTCAGTAATGATCAAACGCTCCGGTCTGCGCCGGGGCGTTTTTTTCGTCTGTGATATGGGCAAAACGGGGCTGAAAAGGCCTTTGCCTCTTGCACGTAGGCGGCTGGGCAAATAGAAGGCGTCAAATTTGCCCGGCGCGCCCGTTTTGCGCGCCCCGAATCCTATGGGGACTACCATAATGCAGGTTACCGAGACGCTGAATGAAGGTCTGAAACGCGGGTACAACATCGTTGTGACCGCAGCCGAGCTGGACAACAAGGTCAACGAAAAGCTGACCGAAGCGCAGCCCGAAGTCGAAATGAAGGGCTTCCGTAAAGGTAAGGTGCCGATGGCACTGCTGAAGAAGCAGTTTGGCCAGCGTCTGCTTGGCGAGGCGATGCAGGAAACCATCGACGGTGCGATGAGTAAGCACTTTGAGGACAGCGGCGAGCGTCCTGCACTGCAGCCCGAGGTCAAGATGACCAACGAGGACTGGAAAGAAGGCGATGACGTAGAAGTTGCTATGTCTTACGAAGCACTGCCCGAAATTCCAGAGGTTGACCTGAAATCGGTCGAGCTGGAGAAGCTGGTTGTCAAAGCTGATGATGCAGCCGTGGAAGAAGCGCTGAACAACCTGGCCGAAACCGCCCAGAACTTCAAAGCGCGTCGCAAGGGTTCGAAAGCGAAAGATGGCGATCAGATCGTGTTCGACTTTGTTGGCAAGGTTGATGGCGAAGAGTTCGAAGGTGGTTCGGCTGAAGATTACCCGCTGGTTTTGGGCTCGAACAGCTTCATCCCTGGCTTTGAAGAGCAGTTGGTTGGCGTAAAAGCCGAGGAAGAAAAAGACGTGAACGTCACCTTCCCGGAAGAATACGGTGCCGAGCATCTGGCCGGTAAAGACGCAGTATTCACCTGCACCATCAAAGAAGTGAAAGAACCGGTTGCAGCCGCGGTTGACGACGAACTGGCAAAGAAATTTGGTGCCGATGATCTGGCTGCTTTGAAAGAGCAGATTGGTGAGCGCCTGGAAGCGGAATATGCGGGTGCGTCGCGTGCGGTTATGAAGCGCGCGCTATTGGACGTGCTGGACGAGAAAGTTTCGTTCGACCTGCCGCCCTCATTGGTGGAAGCCGAAGCCAAGCAGATTGCACATCAGCTGTGGCACGAAGAGAACCCTGAAGTTGAAGGCCACGATCATGATCCGATCGAGCCCACCGACGAGCACAGCAAACTGGCCGAGCGCCGCGTGCGTCTGGGCCTGTTGCTGGCAGAGCTGGGTCAGAAGGCCGAAGTCGAAGTGACCGATGCCGAGATGACTCAGGCGATCATGAACCAGGCACGTCAGTACCCAGGTCAGGAACGTCAGTTCTTTGAGTTCGTGCAGCAGAACGCTCAGATGCAGCAGCAATTGCGCGCGCCGATCTTTGAAGACAAGGTTGTCGACTACATTGTCGAGCTGGCTCAGGTCGCAGACAAAGAAGTCAGCAAAGACGACCTGCAAAAAGCCGTTGAGGCACTGGAAGAGGAATAATCCTCTTCCTTCTCCCAGCCTGGGGCCACAAAAAAGCGGAGCCGTCTGGAAATTAGACGGCTCCGCATGGGTGGCTTTGTACTATGAGGTGAGGGGGTCAGGCCTCATGAGCAAAAGCACGGGGGGTCTGTAACAGAGCGGTCTTTTGCTCTGGGGTGAATGTATCGGTCAGCGCTTCGATCAGTTTCAGCACTGCCTGTCTTTCCACTTCGGTCTTGGCCGCACTCATCTGTTCGACAAAGTACTTCTCAAGATCGGTGAGCGGTTTGTGGTCGCGGTTTGCCGGGTTGGCCGCCGCTGCCTTTTTTGCCTCAAAGAACTCCAATGCCTTTTCTTCTTCGATAAAGACATCGTGGTGGATTTCAGCAAATTCTCGAAGGCCCGAAATCCTTTCCTCGGAGCAATCCAGCAGGGCCGCCATCGCCGGCACTTTGCCCATCGGTACTGTTTCGCCAACATAATCGTAGGGCGCACAGTTCGAGCGTTTGAGGACGCGGTTCATGACCGGGTCGATGACGGTGATGATGTCTTGAATACCCGCGCTGCGGCAATATTCCAGTGATCCAATCATCAACTCACAAGTCGCATATGAGACCGAGTTTTTCTCTTTTCCTCGAGTCAAACGCTGCGTATCGACACAGAAGCGGGTCGATTCCCACATGGTCGCACTGCGCATTGGTGCTTCGCCGCATAAGATATCCGAGAACACATCCGAAAGCATGTGTGGGCCAGTGGTCTGGAGTGCACGTACTGCGGCCACGACGTTCCCCTCATCGTCGAGACCGATTACATATGCAGGATCCAGATGATCGAATTGATCGATTTCTTTCCCATCTTGGATGTTAACGTCCCAACCAAGTCGCCCGCCAAATACCCGAGCGCGCAGTTCGAACATATCGTCAAGAACTTCGGTGAACAGATGTCTGTTCAGCCCATCAACTACCAAAATCATGTTAACCCCCTTCGAGTGATCTGTCTGTGGATAAGACGTTACTCGGTTTCCACAGCGAATCTATTGGGGGTTTCCCGTAATATTGGCTTTTTTTAGCCCAATTTTGGCAAGATTTGGCTTTACCCTGGGTAGATTAAGCCGATTCCGATGGCGCGACCGACGGCCTGCGGAGTCGTCAGTGCATTAAGCTTTTCGCGAGAAGAGCGCAAGTGCACCTCAACCGTACGGTGCGAAATCGACAGAATATCGCCGATATCCTGCTGTGATTTGCCTGCTGCGGCCCATTGCAAAATCTCCAACTCGCGGCTGGAGAGGGTCGGGTGGTACAGCATTCGGCTGATTGTATCCGACGTCATGACGTTGTCATGAATGTGTACGGCCAAAGATTGCAGGTCACTTATCACGTTGGGCACCAGTTTCTTCCACTCTTCCCGGCTGCATTCACGCACGGCGCTGAGCAGGCCGATATCTCCGTACGGCCCGCGCACAGGAATCGTAATGCCCTGATCTGGAATGCCAAAATCATGTGCATCACGAAAAACGCGCTGGAAATCTCTGCCCCGTTCAAGACGACTCCAATCTACGGGCGCGATGCTACGTTGACTCATGTGCAACGTCGGATCGATCAGATGCAGACCTTGTTCTTGATAATGAGCTTTCCAGTCATCGCTATAGGTCACATGCCCGTGGATGGTTCCTGCGGCAGGGTTCATGCCAGCATAAGCGGCATGGTCCATTTCGTATTTGTCACAGACTTGGCGCAGGAACTCGTCATACCGAGTATCCTGTTCTGGAAGGGTGCTGAGATCAACAATATCCATACGGCAACGACCAGCTAGACCCGAGTGAGCGGGCGGATCCCTTTTTCCAGGAAAAAAGATACTGTCTTCCCTGACGTCAACAAGGACACCACATTTCCCACATCATGACAAGAAGCTAGGGGAAATGTCTGCCTTTTAAAGGGAAATGTGCCTTTGGTGCACATCTTTATGGCGTCCTTTGCTCAGGTCAATGTCAGATTTGTGGTGCCCATTCCGAAGTTTATCGGGTGTTTGAGTGGTTATGCGCATACTTTACGAGGTGAATGCGCAGTAATAACGTCTATTTTGTGGCGGAAACTAGGCCGGTTTCAACTAGCATACCCCTCTTCTTAGCTTCGGGGTAATACCCTTTCGCATAAAGAAAAATAGCGCGCTGTTGATCGCCGTCCGACAATAGCCAGGCGCCGCGTAGGTATTTACCTGCAAATTCCAGATTTGTGTCTGCGTCCAGCAATCCCTGGGCATTACCAGCATAACCCATAGATCGCGCGGTCGCAGGCAGGATTTGCAGCAGCCCATAGTAGGGGCGGTTCACTGCCCAGGGGCGATGTGTGCTTTCGCGGATGGCAAGTTTGTGCACCAACTCTCGTGGAAGCTCATAGTGATCGGCCCATTTGTTGATCGAGGCACGCAGTTCCGGCGTCTCATTGGGATATAGGGGCGGGTCGGAGGTGTCGGTGCCACCTGAAGCGTTTGGGCCACCACAGGCGGCAAGTGGCGCAATGAGCAACAAGGTCAAAACGCTGCGGCGAAGGAGAGGGGTCATATATATGCTCCTGATATCGAAGGGCGATGATATGAAACCTTCGCCGGTCCGCAAGTCTAGGCGATCAATCGGGCTAAATCTTGCTGGTGGCGATAAGAAAACAAAAAAAGGCCGCACATAAGTGCGGCCCTTTGGATTCGTAGAAGCAGCTGGATCAGGCTTTGGCTTCGTCTTCTTCAGCCGGAGCTTCTTCGGCGACCAACTCATCGTCATCCGACGCGGCCGAGCCGATGTCGTCAAAGAGTTCAGCGATTTCGAATTCAGCGGCGGCTTCTTCTTCAGCAGCCAGTTCCTGAATCGATTTACCCGATGCCTGCAGTTCGGCTTCTTCTTCCGAACGGGCAACGTTCATCTTGATCTCGACTTCAACCTCGGGGTGCAGTTTGACTGCCAGCGAGTGAAGACCAAGTTCTTTGATCGGGGCGATCAGAACAATCTGTTTCTTGTCGACGGTGAAGCCTGCGTCGGTCGCAGCGTCTGCGGCGTCACGCGGGGTGACCGAACCGTACAGAGCGCCGGCATCTGACGCCGAGCGAATCACGATGAACTGCTGACCGTCCAGCTTTTCAGCCAGCGCTTCAGCTTCTTTCTTGGTTTCCAGGTTGCGTGCTTCAAGCTGCGCTTTCTGGGCCTCGAACGATGCGATGTTCGATTCGGATGCGCTCAGTGCTTTGCCCTGAGGCAGCAGGAAGTTGCGGGCGTAGCCGGGCTTGACGTCAACGACGTCGCCCATCTGACCCAGTTTCGCAACGCGTTCCAGAAGGATAACTTGCATGTCAGTCTCTCCTTACTTCACGGCGTAGGGCAGCAGGGCGAGGAAGCGGGCGCGCTTGATAGCACGGGCCAGTTCACGCTGCTTTTTCGCCGAAACGGCGGTGATGCGCGAAGGTACGATCTTGCCGCGCTCAGAGATGTAGCGCTGCAGCAGACGGGTGTCTTTATAGTCGATTTTCGGCGCGTTCTCACCCGAGAACGGGCAGACCTTGCGGCGGCGGAAAAATGGTTTTGCGGCCATGGGTTATGTCCTTTCCTCAGGCGTTGATCAGCGGCGCTCGCGGCGGCCTTCGCGCTCATCGCGCTTTTGCATCTGGACCGAGGGGCCCTCGTTGTGCTCGTCGACCTTGATGGTCAGAACGCGCATAACGTCGTCATGCAAGCGCATCAGGCGTTCCATTTCCTGAACTGCGCCCGAAGGGGCATCGGTTTTCAGAAAGGCATAGTGGCCTTTGCGGTTCTTGTTGATCTTATAAGCCATCGTCTTGACGCCCCAGTACTCGCTGTCTACGACGTTGCCGCCGTTGTCAGCCAGAACGGTGCCGAAATGTTCGACAAGGCTTTCTGCCTGCGCGTTGGACAGATCCTGACGCGCGATCATTACATGCTCATACAGTGGCATGTGCACTCCTGTTTATATCAAGGCGCATTTCAAAGGCGGGGTCATTGGTCCTTCGCGACCCTGCCACGAGAGGCTGCGCGATTCATAACCTTTGCGAAGGATGGCCCCGTATACACGTTTGCGCGGTCGGGGCAAGCCCTGCCATGGATGCCTTGGTGAAGTCGCCCAATTTCCTTTGGTGTGCCCAATTCCTGACGCTTTTCGCCCCGAGGTTGTTCATGAAGACCGGAGTACCCGGCAGTTTGAAAAAATTAGACAGGGCAAAACAATGGCCGTCATGAACACAAACACTTTTGAACAATCTGCGTCTCGCGCAGCATTTGAGAAATCAGTTCCCGTTCTGATTACCTTCGCGCCGAACTGGCGCGCACGGATCGTTCTTATGCGTGTCGTAGGTGCTTTTCTGATCCTCTCGGCATTTTCAATGTGGCTTATGCCTGGATCTGTCATGGGGGCCGAAGTTTGGCCGATCAAACTGGCCGCATCGATGATGTTCCTAATTGTTGGCGTCAGCCTGCTGACCATCGAGGTCATGGATTCACGCCCAGATGCCTATTTTGATCCGATCCGCCGCGAAGTTCGCATTTTGCAGAAGAATGAAAACGGTCGGCCGCAAACGGTTCTGCGCCGCAGCTACGACTCGCTGGGCGGTGCACGATTTGCGGATGATCAGGTTGAATTGTTTGATGTGGATGGCAGCCTGCTGATGAAGCTGCCGCTGCAATCGGCCGATGTCAGCTCAGCGCTGAAAGGTCAACTCAGCCAAAACGTAACAATTTTCGCCTGAATTTTATTCTGTTCAAAAAGGAACAGATTCTGTGAATCAAAAAAACTTGTGTGCTGCCCTTGGGCAGCACATTTTTGTTGGTGAGCAACCCACCCGGTTTGCGACAACACCATTGCGGAGATTGTTATGAAATCCACCCTTCTTGCCGCTGCTCTGGCTGTTTCGGCCACGACTGCATTTGCCAGCGCTGAAAAATATACTCTGGATCCAAGCCATAGCCAGGTCATCTTCAACTACAACCATCTGGGTTTTTCGACCACCTACGGTATGTTCTCGGGCTTTGAAGGCGAGATCATGTTTGATCAGGAGAACCCTGCTGCTTCAAGCGTGAATGTGTCGATGCCAGTTGTTGAGATGTTCACGGGCTGGAAGCCGCGTGAAGACCACTTCATGACCGAAGATTTCTTCGGCGTGACTGAGGGTGATCTGATCACGTTTACCTCTACCGGTATTGAAGTTACCGGCGAAAACACTGCCAACATCACGGGCGATCTGACCATGAACGGTGTTACCAAATCGGTCGTACTGGACGCCAAGTTAAACCAAGTGGGCGAACACCCGATGGCGGGCAAACCCTGGGCCGGTTTTGACGCCACCACAACACTGGTGCGCAGCGAGTTCGATCTTGGCCAGTTTGCACCCTTTGTCAGCGACGAAGTCGAGGTTCGCATTTCGGTAGAGGCCCAGAAGGCCGACTAATCCGACGTTGACGAACTCTATTACCGCCGGAGGCAACCCTCCGGTGGTTTTTTCATTCCTGGTCGCGCTCTGCCGTCAATTCAACTGTAACAACGACAGTGAAGCCTAACGAATCTTCAGTGGGTTGCGATGTGCCGACGTTGAAATCCATGCGGTTGAGCTCCAGACTGCCGGACATGGTCGCTTCGTCGCCCGCAATCTCCAGCGTGAACGGCAGAACAACATCAACCGATTTATCCCGGATCGTCAGAGGCCCACGTGCTTCGAAGCCTGTTTCTGTTTTGAAAAGATCAGCTTTGAATTGAGCGGTGGGAAATGTCTTGCTGTCGAAGAAATCCGCACCCATCGCCTGATCGGTGACCGTACCAAGGCTAAGTGATCCGATCGCAATGGTCACATCGACCGATCCCGCCAGTCCCGGTTCGGTGGTGTCCTCGAACGCAATCGCCGCAGTCCAGTCGGCGAATTCACCGGTCACCGGGCTCCCCAACTGGGAAATCGTGATCGACAGGGTGCCTTCCTCAACTTCCCACTCTGATTGGACATCTTCAAGCTCTGCAGTGTCCACCGAGGTTTTGCCGTGGTCGTCAAACTCGCCAGTGGCCCAGCCGCCCACGAGCACTGCAGCCCATATTGCTAAAGCGGCAAACGCGGGTACGGTCGAATGGTGCTGTGCTGGTGGCTGTGGCGCCTCGGACCGACCCGGCAGCATGCGGCGCAGAGTGCTGTCTCTGTCCACGACATGATGTTTCAACGCGCCCGCGATATGTAGCAAGAGCGATCCGGCCAGGACCAAGATGAATAACCAATGAAAGGCGGCGGTTAGCTCGGCGAGAAATGCCGATTTTGGAATAAACGGCAGGTTCTGACCGAACGGCCAGAGAATTGGGGCAAAGCCTTCGGCGGCGGCGTGGTGGATCCAGCCACTGAGCGGAACCAATATCAGCGAACCGTAAAGTAACCAGTGCACGGTTTCAGCGGCAAAGGCCTCGGGCTTGTTATCGGCGTTGAGCAGACCGGGTTTTGTTTGGTTTAGAGCCCAGAGGATTCGTGCCAGAGCCACGAAGAACACGGTGACCCCGACGGTCTTATGCAACGAAAATAGCCGGGCCGCGTGGGCGATATCATCCTCGGTCGTTTGGATGTTTGGATCATATATCGCGTGGGCCAGCTCATTCGCGAACCAACCCAGTGGCAAAGCCGTCAGGATCAGCAGAGCAGTCAACCAATGAAATGCTTTGGTTACACCACCATAGCTGGACCGGGTATTTGTCAGGGGCATTGTTTAGCTCTCCGCATTTCTGGGTTTCGGGTAAGTTAAAGGGATGCTGTGCGGACACAAGGCGGAGAAATGCACAGACAAGGTGTCCTGATGCAGAACGCATGCAACGCTTGTGCAGCGTCGTCAGTCAGTTTACACCCCGCCGCAATCTAACGTCATCCATGAGGTTGCAATGACACGCGCATTCGTTTTCCCAGGGCAGGGTGCCCAGACCATCGGAATGGGCAAAGCACTGGCCGACGCCTATCCCGCCGCGCGCGCGATTTTCGATGAGGTCGATGAGGCTTTGGGCGAAAAGCTGAGCGATTTGATCTGGGAAGGCGATATTGCTGAATTGACGCTGACGCAAAATGCCCAGCCTGCGTTGATGGCGACGTCGATGGCAGCGATGCGTGCACTGGAGGCTGAAGGGGCGTCAATCTCAATGGCGTCCTATGTGGCGGGACACTCGCTGGGTGAATACTCGGCTTTGGCCGCTGCCGGTGCTTTGTCGGTTGCTGATACCGCACGGCTGTTGCGGACGCGCGGACAGGCGATGCAAAGCGCTGTACCAGTAGGTGAAGGCGCAATGGCCGCAGTCCTAGGTCTGGACCTAGAAGCAGTGCGTCTGGTGGCCGAAGAGGCCGCGCAGGGAGAAGTTTGTCAGGCTGCCAATGACAACGATCCGACACAGGTCGTCGTCTCGGGTGCAAAGGCCGCTGTTGAACGCGCTGCCGAGATTGCGAAGGAAAAAGGCGCCAAACGCGCGATTATGTTGCCTGTAAGTGCTCCATTTCACTGTGCGCTGATGCAACCTGCTGCAGATGTAATGGCAGACGCTCTGGCTGCCGTGAAAATCAAGGCACCCGCCGTGCCGTTGGTCGCGAATGTTCGGGCCGGTGCTGTGACCGATCCGGATGTGATCCGACAGCTGCTGGTGGAACAGGTCACCGGTTCGGTTCGGTGGCGCGAGAGCGTGCAATACATGGTCGCGCAGGGTGTGACTGAGGCGTGGGAGATCGGCGCGGGCAAAGCTTTGTCGGGAATGATCCGCAAGATCGATCGTGCACTGGCCTGCACGGCGGTCGGATCGCCCGAGGATGTACAAAAAGCCGTTAACCCCGGCGCATGAACAAAGGACAGCCGCCGGTTACAGCGGCCAGAGAGGGAACATAGATGTTTGATTTGACAGGTAAGAACGCGCTGGTCACTGGTGCTTCGGGTGGAATAGGCGGCGATATCGCTCGCGCCCTGTATGACGCTGGTGCCACTGTTGGCCTTTCCGGAACCCGCGTGGAACCTCTGCAAGCGTTGGCTGAAAACCTTGGTGAGCGCGCGCATGTCTTACCTTGTAACCTGAGCGACCCCGAGGCCGTCGAGGCACTGCCGAAACAGGCTACCGAGGCGATGGGCTCGGTTGATATTCTAGTCAACAATGCTGGAATCACGCGCGACAACCTGTTCATGCGCATGTCGGACGAAGAATGGCAGAGCGTGATTGACGTGAACATGACCGCCACGATGAAGCTGTGCAAAGGCGTGATCCGGGGCATGATGAAAGCGCGCTGGGGTCGGATCGTGAATGTCTCGTCCGTTGTTGCTGCGATCGGGAACCCGGGACAAGCGAATTATGCTGCATCTAAGGCAGGGATGATCGGGTTTTCCAAGGCTTTGGCGCATGAGGTGGCAACCCGCGGCATCACTGTGAACGCGGTCGCTCCGGGCTTTATTACCACGGCCATGACCGAGAAGCTGACAGATGAGCAAAAGAAAGGTCTGCTACTCAAGGTTCCGGCTGGCCGCATGGGCGATCCGCAAGAAATCGCAGCCGCCGTTCTGTACCTCGCAAGCCCCGAAGCCGGGTATGTTACCGGAAGCACCTTGCATGTGAATGGCGGTATGGCCATGTTGTAATCGCAATTCGGGGCGGACGCGAAAGCGTTTGCCTTGTGCGTTGTCTGTGCTATAGGCGGCGCATATGCGCAGGAACCGGTCCAAGGGCCGGTTCTCTGATTTCCCGGGGACCCGGGACCCAAACCGCCCGGAAAGGGCAAAACCAGTCCATCCCGAACGGGCAAGGGCAGAACCGGGCGGACAGCCCTGAAATGAAATGAGGAATAGACATGAGCGACGTCGCAGATCGCGTAAAGAAGATCGTTGTTGAGCACCTGGGTGTTGAAGAGGACAAGGTTGCTGAAAACGCCTCGTTCATCGACGATCTGGGCGCAGACAGCCTGGACACCGTTGAGTTGGTAATGGCGTTCGAAGAAGAGTTCGGCATCGAGATTCCAGACGACGCTGCCGAGACCATCCAGACCTTTGGCGACGCGGTCAAATTCATCAGCGAAGCTTCCTAAGCTTATCGTTCGAAGACAAAAGCGGCGCTTCCGGGCAACGGAAGCGCCGTTTTTTTTTGCCTGACGTAATTCGCACTTGCCTTGATCTGTTGAGAATTCGCAATCTGGCGCTTGAGGCAAAAAATGAGCGGGTAAGGGCATGATAAGATCCATCCCGATGATCAATACGGCGCGTCTGACCTTGTGTGCGATGCGCCCCGAAGATTTCAACCGTTTCGCCGAGATCTGGCGTGATCCGAAAGTTGTGCGCCATATCGGTGGCACCCCGAAGACGCGTGGCGAGGCCTGGGATTCCTTCTTGCGCAACGCTGGCCACTGGCAGATGACCGGTTTCGGTCAATGGGGTGTGATGCTGCAATCGAATCGCACTTTGATCGGGCAGGCCGGGTTCTTTTTCGGCAACCGCGAGCTTGGAGAAGATTTTGATGGCTTCCCCGAAGCAGGGTGGGTTCTGGACCCAGAATTGCAAGGGCAGGGGTACGGGCGCGAAGCCGCACAAGCTGCGCATGACTGGTTCGATCGCGTCATACCCGGCCCGCTTGTCGCGCTGATAGATGCGGACCACGCAACGTCTCAGCGACTGGCTGAGAAGTTGGGCTACAAGCTGCTGCGTGAGGCAGAGTATCTTGACACGGCGGTTCATTTGTTTCGCCGAGATGGGCCTCCGGCGCGGGTCTGAAACGCTTATGCTTGAGCGATGCCGCAAACGGCATTTACTTTGCCGATCCCGGGAAAAGATGGGAGGGGCGGCGGAGATATGGTATCGTGGTATTGCCATTTGAGTGAGCGGAGGAAAAGGCTCATGAGAATTTATCCCACGATGGAACTACAGAACGGTCGCTGTGTGACGCTGGACAAGGGGCGTCTGGATGACGCGATGATCTGGCATGTGAATCCGGTAGAGACCGCGCGAAGCTGGTCCGCTGCAGGCGCAGCATGGATGCAACTGACGGACTTCGATGCCATCGAAGGACGTGACACCAATGCAGAGCTGGTTGAAGAGATCATTCGTTCGTCCGAGATGTCCGTGCAGTTGGCCGGTGGCATGCGGACGCGCGAGCAGGTTGAATATTGGATCAACAAAGGCGCTGGACGAATCGTAATCGGGACGTTGGCGGCCTGGGACCCTCAATTGGTAAAAGAACTGGCTAAGCTGTATCCTGATCAGATCGTATTGGCAGTTGATGTCTGGCAAGGCCAGGTGATGACCGAAGGTTGGCGAAGCCAGAGCGCCTTTACACCGGAAGCGTTCATTGAAGCATTTGCAGATACACCATTTGCGGCCATTTTGGTCACTGACATCGATAGCGAAATGGAAGATGTCGAGGCGCAGCTGGGGCTGATCTCGGGTCTCGCCGAGAAATCACGCACACCGATCATTGCAAGCGGCGTCGTCCGTACTGCAGATGATATTTCGCGCCTTGCCTATATATCGAATATTTCAGGTGCAATCGTTGGTCGCGCACTGTTCCGCAAAACAGTTGATTTGTCCGAAGCGTTGGAAGTTGCAAAATCGGCGCATGAGCCGGTCGCTGAATTCCAGTAAACATAGCGCAACAGAAAACCCGGCCGTTATATGCTTGATGTCGGTCGGGTTTTCACTTTTTCACGCATTTTAGATTACATGGCAGAGTTTTGAACGATTTCCGGTTTGGGGATACCGAGCCAGATTCTGCTGTTGCTCTTGCCCCCGCACCCCGGGCCGGGGTATGAGCGGTTCTCATAACAGGAAGCAGGCAAGAGGCACTTCATGCGCAGAGTCGTCGTAACCGGTCTTGGATTGGTCACTCCTTTGGCCAGTGGGGTTGAGGAAACATGGTCGCGGCTGCTGGACGGCGAGTCCGGTGCAGGCCCGATCACACATTTCGACGCTGAGGCAAGCGGGGTCACCACGACCTATGCCTGCGAAGTGCCGCGCGGAGATGGCACCGACGGGACGTTCAATCCCGATGATTGGATGCCACCGAAAGAGCAGCGCAAGATTGAGGATTTCATCCTCTATTCGATCGCGGCTGCCGAGATGGCCTGCAAGGATGCCAATTGGCTGCCCGAGGACGAAGAAGACCGCCTGCGCACGGGCGTTCTGATCGGATCGGGTATTGGCGGGCTTGGGTCGATTGCCAACACAGCAAATCTGATCCGTGACAAGGGTCCGCGTCGAGTGTCACCGTTCTTTATTCCGGGCGCTCTGATCAATCTGGCCTCGGGTCAGGTATCGATCCGGCATGGATTTAAGGGGCCGAACCACTCGGTCGTGACCGCGTGCTCGACCGGTGCCCATGCGATCGGCGACGCCAGCCGCATCATCCGCGCCGGAGATGCAGACGTGATGATCGCGGGCGGTGGCGAGGGCTGCATCTGTGAAATCGGTATCGCAGGCTTCAACGCCTGTAAGGCGTTGTCGACCAAATATGCCGATGATCCGAAGAAGGCGAGCCGCCCCTATGATATTGACCGCGACGGTTTCGTCATGGGTGAGGGCGCGGGTATCGTGGTTCTTGAGGATTACGAACACGCTAAAGCTCGTGGTGCGAAAATTTACGCGGAGGTGCTGGGTTACGGTATGTCCGGCGACGCCTATCACATCACTGCTCCGTCTGAGGATGGCGACGGGGCCGAACGCTCGATGAAAGCAGCGCTGCGCAGCGCGGGGCTTGAGCCGAAGGACCTAGACTACATCAACGCGCATGGCACCTCCACCATGGCGGATACGATTGAATTAGGCGCGGTCGAGCGCCTGCTGGGGGATCACGCCAGCAACGCGACCATGACCTCGACCAAATCGGCCACCGGTCATCTGCTGGGCGCTGCTGGCGCGATTGAGGCAATCTTCTCGATCCTTGCTATCCGCGATCAGGTCGCTCCGCCGACCATCAATCTGGACAACCCGGCGGTTGAAACTCCGATCGATCTGGCCCCGAATGCCAAACGCGAGCGTGAGATCAATGTGGCGTTGTCAAATTCGTTCGGATTTGGCGGCACCAACGCAAGTGTGATCTTCGGAAAGGTCAGCTAAATGTGGCGAGCGCTCGCTTCGAACGCGTTGACTATTCTGATCGTTGGCCTGTTCCTGATGGGTGGCATCATCCTGTGGGGGCAGTCGCAATACAAGTCCGAAGGTCCCCTAGAAACTGCGATCTGCTTGCAGGTGAAGCCGGGCTCGAACATGACGCGGGTCAGCCGTGATCTGGAGGATCAGGGTGCGATCAGCAGCGGGTTGATTTTCCGCTTAGCTGCTGATTACACAGACAAATCTCAGCAGCTGAAAGCGGGTAGTTTTCTGGTTCGCGAAGGCGCGTCGATGGAACAAATCGTCGACGACATAACCCATAGCGGCGCCAGCACCTGCGGGACCGAAATCGAATACCGCATCGGTGTGACCCGTATGCAGACCCGCGTGCGCGAACTGAACCCGGCGACGCTGGATTTCGACGAAGTCGCATCCTTCGTAGTCGGTGAAGAGGAAGCGCCTGAAGCCTATGCAGAAAAACGCGGCGAGGCGGATACGCGCTATCGCATTTCTCTGGCCGAAGGCGTCACCAGTTGGCAGATTGTCGAGTCGCTGAAAGCGATGGATTTATTGACCGGCGAGGTGGCCGAATTGCCCGCCGAAGGGATGTTGGCCCCCGATAGCTACGAGGTCAGACCCGGTGAAGATCGGAATGCAATTCTTGCTGAAATGCAGGAAAAACAAAAACTTAGAATAAATGCAGCGTGGGAGGGGCGTCAGGACGGTTTGCCTTTGAACAGCCCTGAAGAGATGCTGGTTCTGGCTTCGATCATCGAAAAAGAAACGGGTCAACCGGAAGAGCGCGGCCAAGTGGCCAGCGTTTTCGTTAATCGTCTGAACCAAGGTATGAGGCTGCAGACTGACCCGACCGTAATCTATGGCGTGACCAAGGGGCAGGGCACCTTGGGTCGCGGATTGCGGCAAAGCGAACTGCGCCGCGCGACGCCTTGGAACACCTATGTCATCGAGGGGTTACCGCCCACCCCGATCGCCAATCCGGGTCTTGCGAGCCTTGAGGCTGCGGTGGCACCTGACAACACGGATTTCATCTTCTTCGTTGCAGACGGGACCGGTGGTCATGCCTTTGCCGAGACCCTGCAAGAGCACAATCGCAACGTTGCCAAGTGGCGCGAGATCGAGGCAGAGCGAAATTCAGGGAACTGATCTGATCGTCCGGCTTGTACAGGTTTGAAACGGCATGTTGTCCGACTTGTACAGGTTTGAAACGGCATATTGTCCGACTTGTACAACTTGAATTCATAGCCCCAACAAAGAAACGGCCCGGTCATTCGACCGGGCCGTTTCTTGTTCAGGCCGCCTTGGCGCGACGTGGACGGCGGCGTTTCTGACCGCCCGGCTTCGGTGCACCGGAGTGCTGAGGTTTCGGGCCACGACGACGATTGTTCGGACGGCGTGGGGATTTCTTGGGCGCGATTGCTTCGGGCATCTCACCGCTGGCGACCGGGATCTCGATCTTCATCAGCTTCTGGATTTGACGCAGCAGGTCGACCTCTTCTGCCGAACAGAAGGCGATGGCCTCACCCTCGCGGCCTGCACGGGCGGTGCGGCCGATGCGGTGGACATAGTTGTCGGGCACCTCGGGCAGGTCGTAGTTGATCACGTAAGCCACGCCCGGAATGTCGATGCCGCGCGCAGCGACGTCTGTTGCGACGAGAACATTAATCTCGCCCGCGCGGAAGGCCTTGATCGCGCGATCACGCTGGCCCTGACTTTTGTTGCCGTGGATCGAGGCCGCGTTGAAACCATCGGCAACGAGGCCTTTCATCAGTTTCTCGGCCCCGTGCTTGGTGCGAGAGAAGACCAGCGTTAGGGCGTCCATATCTGCCGAGAGGATCTCGCGCAGTTTGGCGGGTTTTGCAGGCTTTTCAACAAAGTGGATCGACTGCGTGATTTTGTCGGCTGCTTTGCCGGGAGGTGAGACCTGCACCCGTTGCGGGTTGGTCAGATAGGCCTGGCTGAGCTCTTCCATCTGCTTCGGCATCGTGGCCGAGAACAGCATGGTCTGGCGCGGCGTGCCTAGTTCCGGCGCGATGCGGCGCAGAGCGTGAATGAAGCCCATGTCGAGCATCTGATCCGCCTCGTCCAGCACCAAATGACGGACCGAACCCAGATCGACCGCGCCGCGATCCATCAGGTCAATCAGGCGACCGGGAGTGGCGACAAGAATATCGGTGCCGCGAGACAGGAACATGATTTGCTTGTTGATCGATTGGCCTCCGACCACGGTGGCAACGCGCAATTTGGTCTTTTTGGTCAGGTTGCGCAGGCTGTCGGCGATCTGATTAACCAGCTCGCGTGTGGGCGCAAGGATCAACGCCTTGGCGGTTTTTGGCGCAGGTTTACCGGGCTGAGCCAGCAGGTGGTCAATCAGCGGCAGACCGAAGGCCAGTGTTTTACCTGTACCGGTCTGCGCAAGGCCGAGGATATCGTGACCGTTCAGCGCCAGCGGGATCGCCTGGTTCTGGATTGGGGTCGGTTGAGTGAAGTTGGCGCGTTTGAGCGCATCATTCAGAGCGGGTGCGAGGCCCAGCATGTCGAAGTCGAACAAATAACTATCCTTTACAGCCCGAGGCAATGGCCCACGGGCAAGTCGTGATCGGCCGCATCCGCGACCAGCAGGGGTTGTGCGAAACCTCAGGACGCGCAGGCGTTTCCTGCAGCATCTGGTTGTCGCGTCAAGAACCCTGCGTGATGGGGAACTATGGGTGAATCGGGCGCTGTTGGGGGGCGGTGTCGCCCACGTGCTCACGCGGTAGCGCTGTTTGAGGGGCACATGCGGGTTGGAAGAACGATTGTCAAGCAAACATTACGGAGATGAGACAGTAAAACACTGGTTTAACTGCGATCGATTAACCCGTGGCGCACAAGGCCAGAAAAAAGGATGTCGTCCCGTTCGTCCTCATACGGACACCATTTACTAAGGCGCGCGACACTTCCAGGTGAAAGCTGCTCGCACGTGACCAAAGCTTTTGATGCGTCGTCCACCCGGTCAAGCGCTGCAAGGCAGATCGCACGACGATACACCATATTGGCGTCGGTCGGGCGTGTGCTGACAGCGCGATCGGCCCAGTCAAGTGCATCAAACGCTTCACCTGCCACTAGGTTGATGCGTGCGATGGACCAGAAATAAAATGCGCGGTCAGGTTCGCGCGGTGAAAGAGCTAGCGCCTTTCGAATCTCTTCGGCGGCTTCCAATCCCTGTGAAGGATCGGCCAATTCCTTTCGGTTGTGATATGCCACTTTTGCACGGGTGAAATAGGGATTCAGCCGAATTGCATGCTCAAGCTCATTGAGGCTGAGTTCTTTTTCTCCGCGCCAGACATAGGCTGTGGACATAACGTAATGGGCGAATGGCGATTTTTTAGAAAGAGACAGAGCCTTTCGCGCAGCATCGAACCCATTTTCGAGGGCGGTGTCACGGTTCTTTGACAAGCCAAAGCCATACTCTTTTAGGTAGGCCCAACCTAGAGCCGCCCAGGCCTCGCCATAGTCCGGCTCAGTATCGATGGCGGCACAAAAGTCCCTTTGCGCTTCTTTGAGGTCCTGCAGCGCCGCGTTGCGCAGATTTGCCATGCCACGCAGATAGAGTTCCCAAGCGCCCAAGTGGCGTGGTCTCTGCTGGCGCAGGCGGTCAATCTCACCCTCGACCAGTTCCACATCGAGCGCGGTGACAACGCGCAAAGTGATATCGTCTTGGATTCCGAAAAGATCCTTGAAATCACGGTCATACTTTTCGGACCAAAGTGAATGTCCGGTGTCACCCTCGATCAGCTCAACTGAAACCCGAATGCGCTTGCCAGCGCGCCGAACCGTTCCTTTGACCAAATATCGGGCACCTAGAACGCGCGCCGCATCCTGCGGCGAAAGAGCGGGATCGATAATGAGGCTCGACGCGCTGGCGATAACAGGGAGGCGGCCCATATGTTGCAGAGCAGAGATGATGTCTTCGGCGAGACCTTCGGCAAAGAATGACTGGTCGGGATCAGGAGCGTGATCCAGAAACGCAAGGACAGCAACCGTTGGCGGGGAAAAAGATTGATTGGGCTCGGTATGCTGCAATTCACGATCCGCAGCCCAACGCCATACCGTCAGTGAGCGCGAGATATTCTTAACGGTGTGTTGCCCATCCTGATCCAGATGAGCAACAAGACCTTTCTGTAGGGCATGCGCAAATTCGGAAGAAGCCGCGATGCCACTAGGGTGTGCTAGCCCTTCGAGGCGGGCAGCGATATTGACACCATCGCCGAGGATGTCTTCACCTTCGATAATGACGTTGCCGATATGGGCGCCAATGCGCAGGAATAGTCGCCGATCTGCTGGCGCCGCGCGTGCTTGTTCAACGCAGGCATTTTGAATCTCGAGCGCCGAAGTCATAGCTGCATCTGCTGTACCAAATTCAGCCAGGAACCCGTCGCCCATTGTCTTGACCAATCTCCCTCCCGATGCCTCTAATGCAGGGAGGATGATCCGATTTCGTAGACTCCGCACCGCTCGCACGGTTCCCAGTTCATCCGCCTCAATTAGTTGCGAGTACCCAACGACATCCATGACCAAAATGGCAGCGAAACGCTTTTGATCTAATGCGACTGTCATCGTTTCGATGCCCCATAGATGATACGCGATGCGTATAGGTTACGAATTGATGCCGATATTACCAAGTGTCATAGCGTGATCGGCCTGAGATGAAGCTGGAATGGCGGATCGGTTCTTGGCTAGAGGTTAAGAAAAAGTAATAATTATAGTACGTTGGGTGTTGCGGCTGTTGCATGAAGCCTTGACTTTGGGTGCGGTTTCTCGTATAGGTTGTGTCATGCTAGAAGAAGTGGGCAACGGCCCCGGGGTGACCCGGTGGCCGTTTTTCATTTCTCTCGTGCGGAAAAACTCACGCATGAGGTCAAGACGCAAACATGACTTTGATTACCCCGGAAGAGCGGATTTCTCAGACGGCTGATTTGTTGCAGTCGCTCGAAAGGTCCATTCGCGATCTGCGCCAGGCAGCGGAAGAACTGCGAAAACAGATCAGTGCCGGGGAGGATGCAGACCTTGCCGGAACAGGCAAGCAACTGGGTCAGCTAGAGGGGCTGATCCGCAGTTGCCAGAAAGTGGAGACAAGCTTTGTCGAACAACATCACAGACAAGCCGGAATTGCCCAAGGAGGCTATGCGCTCGACCTTGATCGGGCACGATCTGAGATCGGGTGCAGGCTGGCTCGCCTCCGCGCCTGCTGCGGTGCAGGACAGATTTCTGAGTGAGATCGGGGAGGGGGGGCTGTGCGCCCTCCCTTTCCTGTTCGAGTTCTGGGCGCTGCCGCATCAGTTGCCGCCCGAGGGCGACTGGCGGTCATGGGTGATCATGGGCGGACGCGGAGCGGGTAAGACGCGGGCCGGGGCCGAGTGGGTGCGGTCGATGGTCGAGGGGTCTTTGCCGCTGGATCGGGGGGAGGCGTGTCGTGTTGCTTTGGTCGGTGAGACATTCGATCAGGTGCGCGATGTGATGATCATTGGCGATAGCGGGATTTTGCAATGCTCTCCGCCGGATCGGCGGCCTGTTTGGAAGGCGTCTGAACGCAAGCTGGTCTGGCCAAACGGAGCCGAGGCGCAGGCCTTTTCGGCACATGATCCTGAGGGGCTGCGCGGCCCTCAATTCGATGCGGCCTGGGTAGACGAGCTGGCCAAATGGAAAAAGGCGGGGGAGACTTGGGATATGTTGCAATTTGCTTTGCGGTTAGGCGAGCGGCCGCGGGTCTGTGTGACCACCACGCCGCGCAATGTGACGGTTTTGAAAGAGCTTCTGGCATCGCCTTCTACGGTGCAAACCCACGCACCGACCGAGGCGAACCGAGCCAATCTGGCGGGTTCCTTTTTGGAAGAGGTACGCGCGCGCTATGCAGGCACGCGGCTGGGGCGGCAGGAATTAGACGGGGTGTTGCTGTCGGATGCCGAAGGCGCGTTGTGGACGGGTTCGATGCTGGAGGCGGCGCGCTGTGCGCAGGTGCCTGAGCTGGACCGGATTGTGGTGGCGCTGGACCCGGCGGTGACGGCGGGGTCGGATGCGGATGCCTGCGGGATCGTGGTCGTCGGCGCTCAGGTTCAGGGGGCGCCCGAGGAGTGGCGCGCCTTTGTGCTGGCCGACCGGACGGTTCAGGGCGTTGGTCCGGCGGGCTGGGCGCAGGCGGCGATTGATGCGATGGATGAGTTTGGGGCCGAACGGCTGGTGGCCGAGGTCAATCAGGGCGGGCAACTGGTGGAAGAGGTCGTGCGGCAGGTAGACCCTCTGGTGCCTTATCGTGCGGTGCGGGCGTCTCGCGGCAAGGTCGCGCGGGCCGAGCCCGTTGCAGCCCTGTATGAGCAGGGGCGGGTGAGCCATGTCGCCGGGCTGGACGCGCTGGAGGAGCAGATGTGCCAGATGACCGCGCGCGGGTTCGAGGGGCAGGGCTCGCCTGACCGGGTCGACGCGCTGGTCTGGGCGTTGCACGAGCTGGTTGTGGGGCCCGCGGGGGTGTATCGACGGCCTAGGGTGAGGGCATTGTAATCGCATCAGTATTCTTGCTTCCGGCAATCCGCGCTCAATGACTTAAAGTTGAAAGTGAATCAGGAATTACATCTTTAGAAATTCTGATCATTGAATACAATGGCACCGCCCGTTCTGCGATCGACGTCGAAAGGAGAATTTGGTGCCGTTCGATATACTGGCGCACACTGTGAATGAAACCGGTCAGGGAGACCTGATCGTACAGAACACCACCGTACCTGCCATTATTGATGGGTCGACCATTTCTTTCGACGGTGGTCAAACATTCCAACCTTACACCTATCTTGGCCAGGGGAACTACCGTGGCACAGGTGAATCTGGCGAGTTTATTCAGGTTGGGGGGCAGGTGTATGCTTACGATACAGCAAACCCGACAGGCCCGATGCGAACAGGTAACTGGAAAATAACGGAAAACGACCTTGATCCCAGTAATCCGCCTTGTTTCGTAAGTGGCACCCTAATCCAAACACCTAATGGCGAAGTGCCGGTTGAGTCTTTGTTACCGGGGAACAGTGTTGTAACCGCTTCCGGCAACAAAATGCCAATTCTTTGGAAAGGAAGTCGAGTAGTCACGCGATATATGTTCCATCGAAATCCATCGCTTAGGCCAGTAATCATAGAGAATGGTGCTTTAGAAAACGAGAGGGCTTTGCAGGTATCTCAGCAACATCGGTTGCTGATAAAAGGTCATCAGGCAGAACTGTTTTTTGGTGAACAAGAAGTCTTGGTTCCGGCCAAGGCGTTGATCGGATTGCCCGGAATCACTGTGGATTGTTCCGACAACGAAGTCACTTACCACCACATTTTGCTGCAAGAACATCAAATGGTTCTTGCAAATGGGATTGTCGCAGAGAGCTTATTTATTGGCGATCAGCTTGGTCACAAGGACTTAGCGGAAATTAAGGCTCTTTTTCCGGAACTTATCGCGGATCTCAAGAAGGTTAAAGCGGCGAAGCCGATGTTATCCAACAACGAAGCAAAGGTTCTAGTTTGGTAAGGCCAGAGTGTCTCACCAGCAAAAGTTCTTGAATCTTTGTGTTGATAAACTTGCGGAACGGGTTTGGTTTCTTCTCGATCGATTGCGATTTGCTCGCGAAGCGCCCAGTAGAGATCAACTTTGGGCATTTTTGGTGCTCTCTAGACCCCTCTCCCAAGGCATTAACGCTTTCCGCGATAAATCCTTTCAAAAAATTGGGTAGAGAGGTGATCAGTTGACCCATGATCTGGCTGGACGCGCTAGAAGCTAAGATATGTTAGATTAGCGCGCGCGTGTTTAAGTGGCAGGACTCACCCTACTGCCTCGGCGCGCTGATCTGGGCGCTGCGTGAGCCGGTGGTGTGGTCTGCAGGGGCGTATCGGCGGCCGAGGGTGCGGAGTTTGTGAGCGCTTTGAGGGTTGATAGATTGCTGGCGCAATCAGGTTCTCGACATTGGGTACTCTTGACTCCAATTATCCTCGTATTCGCCGAGCAGCCGGGACAGCGTCAGCAGCGAAGAAAACAGCCTTGCGTGGACATCCGGCGACATCATTGTTTTGTAGTCATCAAGCAGCTGCACAAGAACGACTACGTTGGAGGCAAACACCTCGTAGACGTGCTTGTCAGCGGCAGTAGGTTCCTTGGTCCAACTATAGGTCGTATCGGAGTGTCCGGAAGGTGCAGGTTCGTTTTCATTCATCGGGTGGCCTCTTCAATTTGAAGCACACGTGGGGGCATGTGAAACGCAGGCAACAGCCGTGGCAAGAAATCACAAGAACTTGGCGGCGATGGCAAAGGATTTGGGTTAAATGTCCAACGAGCCGCTAAATCTTACAATTGGCCATGCTGGATGGGGCTCACCAGACCGGGTCGACGCGCTGGTGTGGGCGCTGCATGAGTTGGTTGTGGGGCCTTTGGGCGTGTATCGGCGGCCGAGGGTGCGGAGTTTGTGAGACGGCTGACAGGCAAAGAGCCGGAATTAGTTCTGACGGCTCGCGAGCCAAAGCTCGAAGTCAATAAACACATCATCACCGGATTTTTCGTATTTGGACTTGGCGTCAAATCCTCTCAATCCAGCGAAAGCATCGTCGGGGATTTGCCACCTTAGTGAATTGTCTAGCCCCCGTGTTCTGGGCCATCTCGGACTAGAGTTTCGGGGACTGGTGGGCGCATGTTGAGGGCCTGATGCGGCCGGGTGTGGTTGTATTGCCTGAGCCAGCAATTGATCACGATCTGTGCCTGCTTGGTCGTTGTGAACCATTCGGAATTGAGAACCTCGCGGCGGAGCGTTCCATTGAACCTCTCGTTGTATCCGTTCTCCCAGGGAGAGCCCGGGTAGATCCGGATCGGGTTCACACCGACCTTCTCGAGCCAACTCTGGGTTGCCCGTGAAGAGAACTCTGGGCCGTTATCGCTTCGAACGAAATCAGGCTTTCTGTGGCGCAGGAACAGCCCGTAGAGAACCTCCAGCACATCTTCAGAACCCATGCGGGTCCGAACTTCCACTGCGAGCGCCTGCGGGTGTATTCATCCAAAACCGTGAGCATCTTGTAGCTCCGCCCATTGCTCAGCTTGTCGTGAACGAAATCGACGCTCCAGACATGGTTAGGATGCGTCGGTCGGAGTCGAATGATCGAGCTGTCCTTGTGGTACAGGCGACGCTTCTTCTTGTGCCGCTGCGGGAGTTGCAGACCTTCCTCCCGCCACAGCCGTTCTACCTTCTTGTGATTGACACGCCAGCCCTCGACCCGAAGTAGCTGCGCCACCTTACGGTAGCCATACCGGCCATAGCTCTTGGCCAGACGGATCATGGCCAGTCGAAGAGCATCATCGTTCTTCTCTACGGCCTGGTATTGCATGGAGCTGCGTGCAAGGCCGACCACCTTGCAGGTGCGACGCTCTGATGTGCCGAGCTTCTGGCGAGCATGAATGACGGCCTGACGAAGTTGGCTCGTCGTCAGGCCCTCGGTTTTAGGTAGTTCAGACTTTCTTTGAGGATCAGCTTGTCCAGTTCCAGTTCGGCCACGATCTTCTTCAGCCGGGTATTTTCTTTCTCCAGGCTGCGCAACTCCGACAGTTGCGACTTGCCCATGCCACCGAACCGACGCCGCCAATTGTAGTAGGTCGCATCGCTGACACCGACACCACGACAGGCTGTCCGAACATCGTCGCCATCTGCCAGCTTCAGTTCAATCTCACGCAGCAGCTTCAGAATATCTTCGTCCGAGTATCGCTTCCGAGCCATCCCTTGTTCCCCCTTCTCGGCCAAAGTAGTGGCCCAAGTTTAGGGGGCAAAGACAACGGGGTTCTGAAGTTCCGAACCCGGGATGGGCGTCGGGCCGTTGACATTGACCCCGAGCAGATCGCGATCAGCACAGATATCGACGGGCCGGTGGAACATCGCCGCGAGGCTGAGGCCGAGATGACCGGGCGCGTGCGTCTGCGGTTCGTCCAGTCGGATGCAGATCACGATGTGGTCGCGGAAGAGGCCGTCTTGCCCGATGACAGAACCCATTCGGTCGCCGTCAACGAAATGCCTCTGTCGATGACCCGCGCTGAGGGGCGTCAGACGGTCGAACGCTGGCTGAGCGAATCCCGCATCTCGCGCGAGACGGCGCGCTTTGCTCTGCCGCCCTCGCTGCTGCATGTCGGGGCTGGCGATGTGGTTCGTTTGCCGGATGCTGGGGACGGAACGCTATATCGGATTGACCGGCTGGAACAGGCCGAGATGCAATTGGCCGATGCAGTACGGATTGAACCCGGCGTCTATACGCCGTCCGACGTGCTGGACGATGTATCTGCGGCCAAACCGTTCATCGCGCCGGTGCCCGTCTTACCGGTGTTCATGGACCTGCCGCTGATCACCGGATCCGAAGCGCCCCATGCACCTTATCTTGCAATCTCGGCCGAGCCGTGGCCCGGCAGCGTGGCCGTCTATTCAGCCCCACAGGATGAGGACTATACGCTGCATCAGGTGATCGCAGGGCAGGCGGTAATCGGATTCACTGAGACACCGCTGCGGCGCGCTGAGGCCGGGCTCTGGGATGAAGGGGCTGCGCTGCGGGTCAATCTCATCGATGGCGTGTTAGAGTCTCGTCCACGCTCAGCGTTGTTGAGTGGTGCTAATCTGGCCGCCATCGGGGACGGGACGCCCGGCAATTGGGAATTGTTCCAGTTTTCCGAAGCCAACCTGCAGGAGACCGGCGTGTATAACCTGTCAGGCCGCCTGCGCGGACAGTTGGGTACGGATGCCTTGATGCCCGATATCTGGCCAGAAGGGTCAACCTTTGTGCTGCTGGATGAACGTGTTTATCAGACCGAATTGCTGCGCACCGAACGGCGCGTGGCCAAGCATTACCGCATCGGCCCGGCAACGCGCGGCTATGAGGACCCGGCCTATGAGCATCTGGTCGAAGCGTTCGACGGCAATGGGCTGAGGCCTTATTCGCCGGTGCATTTGCGAGTCTCTGTGACGGGCTCGGGCGACGACATCTCTTGGGTGCGCCGGACACGGATCGATGGCGATGACTGGAGCGGGCTCGAAGTGCCCTTGGGCGAAGAAAGTGAGGTATATCTAGTTCGCGTGTTCGCCGATGGCGCTTTGCTGCGCGAGACGGTTACTAGTGCTCCGGTCTGGCAGTATTCCGCCGCGATGAAGTTCGACGATGGGCTGAGCGGAGCTTACGACATCGCGATCGCGCAAGTCTCAGCCACTTATGGGCCCGGTGCGTTTGCACATCTTTCGGTAGGCTAAGGCACTGTGAGACCGGTCCTGCACGGAGATATCAGCGCAGCGGCGCGGGCTTTGCTGGCTGCGCCGCTAGCCGACCGTGATCAGTTGAGCACCCTTTTGATCTCTGCGGCCGAAGTGGCAGATCAGCACGTCGCCAGAACGGGTCGGCTGCCTCCGGTTTACGGAAATGGCTCACTAATGGCGGCTGCACGCAGTCGACCGCTGGCAGATGAACCAAGTTTCGATGATCTGCAATATTGCCAGTGTTTCGAGATGGTTCTGCTAAAACTGATCCGGTTTCAGATTAAGCAGTCGAGCAGCTAACACATTTGGATGCGGCAAGGTCCAATTTGAGCCGACCGTGGGCAATTTCCTCGCCGCAATCTTCGCAATAGCCGAACTCGTCCTCTTCCATCCGGACAAGCGCAGCCTGAAGACGATGAACTTCGGTGTTCCGCCGAACCTGCTGGGCTTTCGCCATCGCCTGATTTTGAAGGGCATCCATTCGGCTAAGTCGACCAACTGCCTGTTGATCCAGTTCCACAATCGATTGAGCTTCTTGGCCGGCTGCGGATTGCGTGGCCAGATCGCCAAGGCGCTGGTGGATGAGTTGCCGGAATTGCTCCAGTTCAGCTGAGTTCATTTTTTGTTGCACTGTGCATCAAGGGTTTGCGTTTGGCGTTTTTGCCACTAGATGGCTATTCTAAGCGCAGCAAAGGATGAAAAGCCATGTTCGAAACGCGCAGCCAAGTGACGCCAGTGGATCCCGTTTGGGACCGCATAACCTCTGAAGCCCACGCGGCCGTTGAAAAAGAGCCACTGATGGGCGGATTGGTGCATGCCTGTATACTGCATCACCGCAGCCTGGAAAGGGCGCTTTCCTATCGCATCTCGGCCAAGCTGTGCTCGAACGAGATGTCGATGATGGTGCTGCGCGAGATAGTGGACGAGGCCTATGCCGACGACAAAGCGCTGCTCGAAGCCGCGCGCGCAGACCTGATGGCAGTCTATGAGCGCGATCCGGCCTGCCACCGTCTGCTGCAGCCGATTCTATATTTTAAAGGCTATCAGGCGATGCAGGCCTACCGTGTGGCCCATTGGCTTTGGAAGAAGGGACGGCATGATCTGGCCTATTTCTTCCAGATGCGGTCATCCGAGATTTTCGGGATCGATATCCATCCCGCCGCGCGGATTGGTAAGGGCATCATGATTGACCATGCGCATTCCATCGTGATCGGTGAGACTGCCGTTGTGGGTGACAATGTCTCGATGCTGCATTCGGTAACACTGGGCGGGACCGGCAAGGAAGAAGAACAGCGCCATCCCACGATTGGTGATGGAGTTCTGATCGGCGCTGGTGCTAAGGTTCTGGGCAATATTGAGGTCGGCCATTGCAGCCGTATCGCGGCGGGTTCTGTGGTGCTGCAAGAGGTTCCACCGTGCACGACGGTTGCGGGTATTCCCGCCAAGATCGTGGGCGAGGCCGGGTGCGATCAACCTTCGATCTCGATGGATCATATGCTGGGGAAAGACCAGTAAATCTGAGTTATTAAACGAAAAAGGCCGCCTCGGGGTTCGAGGCGGCCTTTTTTGTGCGTATTCCAGCTGGCTTAGGCCAACATGACCATCGGGTTTTCCAGATTATCGACGATGGCTTGCAGCAGCTGAGCGCCAAGCGCGCCGTCGATGACCCGGTGATCAACCGACATGGTGACGGACATGACGGTGGCGACCGTCAACTCTCCATCATCTCCGACAACGGGTTTCTTGAGGCCAGTGCCGACTGCGAGAATACCGGCATGCGGCGGGTTCACGATGGCATCGAAATTGTCGATGCCGAACATGCCCAAGTTCGAAACGGCGAAAGTGCCGCCTTGGTATTCATGCGGCGCCAGCTTGCGTTCGCGGGCGCGACCGGCGAGGTCTTTCATCTCGGTCGAGAGCGCCGACAGTGATTTGGTGTCGGCATCTTGCAGGACCGGAGTGAACAGACCACCCTCGATGGCGACGGCAACAGCCACATCCGAAGGTTTCAGTTGCAGAACCCGGTCGCCCGCCCAGACAGCGTTGCATTCGGGCACTTGCTGCAGCGCGTTGGCGACGGCTTTGATGATGAAGTCGTTGACGCTGAGCTTCACTCCGCGGCCTTCAAGCTGCTTGTTCAACTGGCTGCGGAACTTGAGTAGTGCATCCAGTTTGATGTCGCGGCGCAGGTAGAAATGCGGGATGGTCTGCTTCGCCTCAGACAGACGCGCGGCGATGGTCTTGCGCATGCCGTCGAGTTTGATCTCTTCGTATTCGCGACCTTCATACATCTTGGCCACGGCGTCTGCCGATGGGCCTGCAGGCGCAGCGGCGGCTGGGGCGGCCGCAGCAGCGGGCGCTGGTGCCGCTGCAGGTGCGGCTGTGGCGCTTTCCACATCGGCTTTGACGATACGACCATGAGGACCAGAACCTGAGATTTGTGCCAGATCCAGGCCTTTTTGTGCGGCAATCCGACGAGCAAGGGGGGAGGCGAAGATACGACCGCCATCCGCTTTGGCCGGCGCTGCCGGGGCAGGGGCGGGCGCCTCGGGTGCCGCTGGTGGGGCAGCCTCGTTGCCCGCTGCAGCTGCTGGCGCAGCCGCGGGAGCGGCGGTTGGCGTGGTTGCGATATCATCAGCGCTTTCGCCGTCTTCAAGCAAGACTGCGATCGCGGTGTTGACCTTGACGCCTTCGGTGCCCTCGGGGATCAGGATCTTGCCAACGATACCTTCATCGACGGCTTCGAACTCCATCGTAGCCTTGTCAGTTTCAATCTCGGCTAAAAGATCGCCTGAGGAGACGGTGTCGCCTTCCTTGACGAGCCATTTTGCAAGTGTGCCTTCCTCCATCGTCGGGGACAGGGCAGGCATCAGGATTTCGGTGGGCATTTCAGCGCTCCTCAATCAGAGTAATTTGGTCAAAGGGCGCTTTGGGGCGCCCGGTGCCGCGTGCGAGCGTCGCAATCGCAGCCTCGATTTTATCTTTGTTCTCCGCCATCCAGACATAGGCGGTCTGGTGCGAGGGGCGCGCGCCGATCAACCGCATATCCGCCGCAAGCCGTTCGGGCACAAGCGCCCGCACGGTCCGGTCGTCGAGATCGATCTCGACACGGTAGCATTCGGTTGCTGGATCGCGGCCCCTGATCTCCATTACCGGTAGGTCACCTGTTTCACCGCCGCGATCACCTCATCAGTGGTGATCAGCGCCAGCTTTTCGAGGTTCGCTGCATATGGCATCGGAACATCTTTGCCGGTGAGGGTGATGACCGGTGCGTCGAGATAATCGAACGCTTCCTGCATCACGACCGAGCTGATGTAGCTACCAACGGAACCTTGCGGCCAGCCTTCTTCGACGGTCACAAGACGGTTGGTTTTCATCACCGAGTTGATGATCGCGCCGGTGTCCATCGGGCGGATAGTGCGCAGGTCGATCACCTCGGCGCTGATGCCGTCCTCGGCCAGCTTGTCGGCGGCTTCCAGCGCATAGTGCATGCCGATGCCGAAGCTGACGATGGTCACGTCCGAGCCTTCGCGCCAGATGCGGGCCTTGCCCAGCGGGATGGTAAGGTCATCCACTTGCGGCACGTCGAAGGAGCGACCGTAGAGGATTTCGTTTTCAAGGAACACAACCGGGTTCGGATCACGGATGGCCGATTTCAGCAGGCCTTTGGCGTCGGCTGCGGAATAGGGCATCACCACCTTTAGGCCGGGCACCTGCATGTACCACGCGGCGTAGTCCTGGCTGTGCTGAGCAGCCACGCGGGCGGCGGCACCGTTGGGGCCACGGAACACGATGGGACAACCCATCTGACCGCCAGACATATAAAGCGTCTTGGCGGCAGAGTTGATAATCTGGTCAATCGCCTGCATGGCAAAGTTGAAAGTCATGAACTCTACAATTGGTTTCAATCCGCCAAAGGCCGATCCAACCGCGATGCCTGCAAAACCGTGCTCGGTGATCGGAGTGTCGATGACACGCTTGGCACCGAACTCATCGAGCAGACCTTGGGAGATTTTATACGCGCCCTGATATTCGGCGACTTCCTCGCCCATCAGATAGACTTCTTCATCACCGCGCATTTCTTCGGCCATCGCATCGCGGAGTGCTTCGCGGACGGTTTCGGACTTCATCTCTGCATCTGCGGGCCAGTCGGGCGACGGGTCGACCACCGGCGCAGCAGGGGCAGTGGCAGAAGTGGGGGCCTCAACCGCCGCTGGGGCGGCCTCGGTCACCGCAGCGGCTGCGGGTGCAGCCGCAGGCAGGGCCGAGGCGTCTTCGCCTTCTTCCACAAGCACGGCGATCGGGGTGTTCACTTTGACCCCCTCTGTGCCTTCAGCGATCAGGATTTTGCCGACGATGCCTTCATCGACGGCCTCAAACTCCATCGTCGCCTTGTCGGTTTCGATCTCGGCCATGATGTCGCCGGAAGATACGGTGTCGCCTTCCTTAACCAACCATTTGGCCAGTGTGCCCTCTTCCATCGTGGGCGAAAGGGCGGGCATGAGAATTTCGGTTGCCATGTCTTATTCGTCCTCTCAGGCGTAAATGTCGGTCCAGAGCTCATCCAGCGACGGCTCGGGGCTTTCTTTCGAGAATTCAGCGGCTTGATTGACGATTTCTTTGATTTCTTTGTCGATCGCCTTCAGGTCATCCTCGGTCGCATGTTTGCCGGTTAGCAGCAGCTCGCGCACGTGTTCGATCGGGTCGCTTTGTTCGCGGACCTTCTGAACTTCTTCGCGCGTGCGGTATTTGGCTGGGTCGGACATCGAATGGCCGCGATAGCGGTAGGTTTTGACCTCGAGGATGTAGGGGCCCTTGCCAGCGCGGCAGTGGGCGACGGCCTTCTCACCAGCAGCTTTGACCGCCAGAACGTCCATGCCATTGACGATCTCGCCGGGGATGCCGAACGCCTCGCCCCGATGGTAGATGTCTTTGGTTGAGGTCGAACGCGTCTGCGACGTGCCCATGGCGTATTGGTTGTTCTCGATCACAAAGACAACCGGCAGATCCCAGATCGCCGCCATATTGAACGTCTCATAAACCTGGCCCTGGTTGGCCGCGCCATCACCGAAATAGGTGAAGGTTACGCCACCGTTTTCCTTGTACTTGTCGGCGAAGGCCAGACCTGCGCCCAATGGCACCTGAGCGCCGACGATACCGTGGCCACCATAGAAGTGTTTCTCTTTCGAGAACATGTGCATCGAGCCGCCTTTACCTTTTGAAAGGCCACCTTCGCGACCAGTCAATTCGGCCATAACACCACCTGGGTCCATGCCACATGCCAGCATATGTCCGTGATCGCGGTAGGAGGTAATCCGCTTGTCGCCTTCTTTGGCGGCAGCCTCGAGGCCCACAACGACGGCTTCCTGCCCGATATAAAGGTGGCAGAACCCACCGATCAGACCCATTCCATAGAGTTGACCTGCCTTCTCTTCGAATCGGCGGATCAGAAGCATCTCGCGGTAGTAGGTTTTAAGTTCTTCCGCAGAAACATTTGGTTTCTTTGTGGTTTTTCGCGCAGCCATCGTGGCGATCTCCCCCTCTCGGACAGATAGTTTAGCGTTAAACTATCTCATAAAGCATTTCGCGCGTTCTGGCGAGTACAAATGTGACGCGGGGGCAGGGTGCCTTCGTTTCGGTGGCAGAAAATCTTAGAAGATGAATTAGGGTGAGTGATTTTTCTGTAAAAAACCCTGTGCCTGGGCGTGATCAGCGAATGACAATTTCATCGGCGCGGATCATGCCGAGGATAGATCGTGCCTGCTGATCCAGCAGGTCAAGGTCCAGATAAGTATCAGACAGACGACGGGTCATATTTTCCATTCGCGCGATCTCATCCTGAAGCAGGGTAAGGTCGCGGGACAACGCGTCACGTTCCGCTGCAATTTCCACACGTCGGAACAAGCCATAATCCCCCTGCACGGCGGCAAAGGTGAAATAGACGCCTAACATAAAGGCGACCGAGTAGAATGCGAATGCCCCAAGACCGGGTCGATAGGAACGGGTCACTGTGTAAACCACCGTAGAACGAACTGCCTCAAAACGTACCCTTAGCGGGCATCTGCCGGTACTATGTCACAGGTGATTCGGCTTGTGAATCCCCTGTGAATAAAAAGGTCAAATCTGAGGGTTGGGCGCTTACCGAACCAGAGCAGCGACGCCTGGCAGGGTTTTACCTTCCATCCATTCCAGGAACGCACCACCTGCGGTGGAGATATAAGAAAATTCAGCCGCTGCACCCGATGCGTTCAGCGCGGCCACCGTGTCACCTCCACCCGCGACAGAGGTTAGTTTGCCATCTCGGGTCAAAGCCGCGGCTTGCAGCGCGGCGGCATTGGTGGCGGCGTCGAACGGGGTCAGCTCGAACGCGCCTAGCGGACCGTTCCAGATCAGGGTCTGGCTTTTCTCCAGCACCTCGGCCACGGCTTCGACGCTTTCGGGGCCAGCGTCCAGTATCATGGCGTCGGCGGGGCATTGATCTGCGGGCAGAACCTGATGCGGTGCGTTTGCCTCGAATGCCTCGGCCACGACGATGTCGCGCGGCAGGACGATCGTGCAGCCTGTAGATTCGGCTTTGTTCAGGATTTCTGAAGCGGTGTCGGTCATGGCGTGTTCGGCCAGAGATTTTCCGACGTCAATCCCTTTGGCCACCAGGAAGGTATTGGCCATACCTCCGCCGATTACGAGGTAATCGACCTTCTCGATCAGGTTGCCCAACAGGTCTAGTTTGGTTGACACTTTCGCGCCACCGACGACGGCAGTGACGGGGCGATTGGGTGCACCCAACGCTGCCTCAAGCGCGCTGAGTTCCTGTTGCATCAGACGACCGGCGCAGGCGGGTAGCAGGCGGGCAAGCGCTTCGGTCGAGCTGTGCGCGCGGTGGGCGGCCGAGAAGGCGTCGTTGCAATAGACATCGCCCAGTTTTGCCATGCCTTCAGCAAGGGGCAAGCTGTTCTTGGTTTCTTCGGCATGGAAACGCGTGTTTTCCAATAGCAGTACCTCGCCTGCAGCCAGCGATGCTGCGGCAGCTTCGGCCTCAGGACCGACGCAATCATCGGCGAACCGAACCGGTGTGCCAAAGGCGGTCTCGAGCGCCGGGACCAATTGCCTGAGAGACATCTCGGCGACGCGTTCGCCTTTCGGCCGACCGAAATGGGCCAGCAGGATCGGCTTGCCGTTTGCGGCGAGGATATCGCGCACGGTTGGCACGATGCGCTGAATGCGGGTGTCATCCGTGACCACACCATCCGCGACGGGCACGTTGATATCCACACGTACCAGAACCCGTTTGCCGTTCAGTTCCATATCGTCCAGAGTTTTCCAGCCCATCGCGTCTATCCTTGCCCATTACATCCAGTTTCAGGCGGTTCTTTTCCTGCATTTTGCCTTCAGGTCAATGCGTCACTTGGCATTCGCGCGTCTGCGTCATAGGTATTTGCGCAAGTTTCAAAGACAGGAGGGCCAGATGGCCGAGATCAAAGACCCCGAAAACACGATCATCATCGAGCTGAAAGACGGCAATGTCGTTATCGAGCTGCTACCCGACGTGGCACCTCAGCACTCGGCCCGCATGAAAGAGCTGGCGCGTGGTGGCGAATATGACAACGTTGCCTTCCACCGTGTGATCGACGGGTTCATGGCGCAAACCGGTGACGTACAGCATGGCGACATGGAAGACGGTTTCAACATTCGCATGGCAGGCACTGGCGGATCGTCGCTGCCGAACGTACCTGCCGAGTTCTCGAAGCTGCCCCATGATCGCGGCACTTTGGGCGCGGCACGCTCGGCCAACCCGGATTCGGCCAACTCGCAATTCTTCATCAACTTCAAGGACAACCATTTCCTGAACGGTCAGTACACCGTGTATGGTCGTGTCATCGATGGAATGGAGCATGTGGATGCCATCGTTCGTGGCGAGCCGCCTGCGAGCCCTGACCGGATGATCAGCGTGAAGGTGGCCGCCGATGCATAAGCTGGCAGCTGCATTCGTCGTGTTGGCCAGCCCTGCGCTGGCGACAGGCCTTGAGATCGAAATCGAAGGGGAGGGGGCGAATGGCACCGTTACGGTCGACCTCTTCGAAGACCTTGCGCCCAAGCATGTCGAGCAGATTACCGCTCTGGCCGCTGACGGTCAGTATGATGGCGTTGTGTTTCACCGCGTGATTGATGGCTTCATGGCTCAGACCGGTGATGTGCAACATGGCCGCGTTGGCGCGGACATGCGTCGCGCCGGAACAGGTGGGTCAGATCGCCCAGACCTGCCTGCTGAGTTCTCGGACTACAATTTTGACCGGGGCGTTGTCGGCATGGCACGGGCACAGGATCCCAACAGCGCAAACTCACAGTTCTTCATCATGTTCGAGCCCGGTCCGTTCCTGAACGGCCAATACACCGTCGTTGGCCAAGTTACCGACGGGATGGATGTAGTCGATGCGATCAAGCGCGGCGACGGCCCTAACGGTGCTGTTATCGGTCAGCCCGATGCGATGAAAAAGGTCACCGTGACCGAATGAACGAAAAAAGCCCCGGCTCGCGACAGCGGACCGGGGCTTTCAGAAACGGACCGATCAGTCGTCGGACGACATCGCCCGCCAGATCAGCGCGCCAATTGCGCCACCAATCAGGGGCGCCACCCAGAACAACCAAAGCTGAGCTAGTGCTGGACCGTCGGCAAACAGCGCCACGCCAGTTGACCGGGCAGGGTTTACCGAGGTGTTCGTCACTGGAATCGAAATCAGATGGATCAGCGTCAGCCCCAACCCAATGGCAATCGGCGCGAATCCTGCCGGAGCACCGCTGGACGTTGCCCCCAAAATGATCACGATGAAGAAGGCCGTCATGACGATTTCGATTACCAACGCGGACATCATCGAATACCCTTCGGGTGAGGCCTCGCCATACCCGTTCGAGGCAAACCCTCCCACACCTTCAAAACCCGGCGCTCCGCTGACGATTAAATAGAGCACGGCTGCTGCCGCGATGGCTCCGATCACCTGAGCGATCCAATAAGGGATCAGATCTTTGGCGTCGAACCGCCCGCCTATCATTAGGCCAAGGCTGACTGCCGGGTTGAAATGCCCGCCCGAGATATGCCCGACCGCGTAGGCCATGGTCAGCACTGTCAGGCCAAAGGCAAAAGAGACGCCCAGCCAGCCGATACCCACATCGGCGACACCCGCAGCCAGAACCGCGCTACCGCAGCCTCCAAGTACCAGCCAAAAAGTGCCAAAGAATTCAGCCATAAGTTTCGATGACATGAAAAGTCCTCCAGAAAACAATGGTTTTAAGACTAATTCATAAAGTTCGTTTTGTGAAACTGACGTCTGCGGGGAATTTCTTAGACTCTTTCACAGCGAGTGGAAACTATCCAGTGCGTCCGTAGAACGTCTGGCGCGCGCTTTCCGATAATGAGATGCCGTGTTCAGTATTGTAGGCGAGCACGGCAAGAATACGGGTCTGTTCACCCTCGTTTGGTGCAACCCGATGGATCGAATTCCGGCCGCGGAAGAACACCAGCGTTCCAGCGCTGGCGTCAAGCCGATTAACTGGGGTACGGCCATCAAGGATGTCACCAACCGCGTCAAAGCTCATCTCACCGGCATCTGCATTGCGCACATCACGAACGTACTCAAATGACCCGCCCTGTTCCGGAGGTTGCACCATCAAAGTGATCGCGAATGAAGAGTTGTCGAAGTGCCATCCCAACTCTTGACCTTGCTCGGCAAAATGCAGGTTAATGGACGACAACGGGTCGGCATATTCATACAGCGCGTCTTCTTCCAGCACGTCGCATAGAAAGGCGCGGAATACATTTGAATCATATAACGCCCGCAGGGCGGAGGATTCGGCAATTTGATCATCTGTCAGGCAACCTTTTGAGGATGTTACCAGCCTGTTGCGCGGGTGATCAGGATTGTAGGCAGGGTCCTTCGGGCTGAGATAGACCGTATGTTTTTCGGTCTTCGCATAAACCTTTTCCCGGTTGGCTAGACCCTCGGCCCGAATCGAAGATATCGCACGCTCTTTGACAAAACCCGGCATCTCCAGCACACCGTCGCGTTGATAGCTCTGTCTGAGTTTCGCGCAAAATTCCGCATCCTCGATCGGGTATGTGGTGAGGTCAACAATATCTGCCAGTTCCATTGAGCCTCCAGGCCGTTGAGTGCAATTTTCCTAACCGGTGTAGGACTTATTCTGTAACCGAGAAACAAAAAAAACGCCGCGATCAGGATCGCGGCGTTTCAGCAGGACAGAATGACCTGTCGTTATTGTTTGACTTCTGCCGCAGGGTTGGCACCCGATTTGCCGCCGCGACCGGGGTTCAGCGGGTCGTCCTGACGCTGGACCGAACCTTCGAAATGGGCACCGCTTTCGATGGCGATGGTCTTGTGGATGATGTCACCTTCGACCCGTGCGGTCGAGGTCAGGCGGACCTTCAGGCCACGTACGCGGCCCACGATGCGGCCGTTGACGACGACGTCATCGGCAGTAACTTCACCCTTGATGGTGGCAGTCTCGCCGATGGTCAGCAGATGGGCACGGATGTCACCTTCTACGGTGCCTTCAACCTGAATATCGCCCGAGGTTTTCAGGTTTCCGGTGATGTGAAGATCCGAGGACAGGACCGATGCGGGTGGCTTTGGCTTGGGCGGGGTGCTTGCCTTGGTTTCAGCCGGTGCAGGAGCCGCCGGAGTGGCCGGTGCGGCTGGTTTTGCTGCCTCAGTCTCTTTCGATCCGGGTTCGTTGATTTTGCTCTTAGAAAACATTTCTCGCAGCCTTGATGTAAGTCATTGGGTTAACAGGTTTTCCGTTCACACGGACCTCGTAGTGCAAGTGTGTGCCGGTCGACCGTCCGGTGCTACCCATATCAGCAATATGATCCCCGCGCGAGACCCTTTGACCAACCTTTACGCGTACCTTGGTGTTATGAGCGTAAAGTGTCTCAATCCCAAAGGCGTGCTTGATCTTAACCAGCCGTCCGAAGCCCGATTGCCAGCCTGCATGAGTGACAACACCATCAGCGGTCGCGAAGATATCGGTGCCCGAGGGGCCGGCAAAATCAGCGCCGTTATGCATGCGGCGACCGCCGGTCTTGGGATCGCGCCGCGTACCGTAGCCGCTGGTGAAACGAACCGCTGCACGCACCGGGCTGGCGAAGGGGGCCTTTTCGGCAGCGATGCGATAGAGGTTAAGCTGGTCCATCTGTTCCAGCAGGATATTTGCGCGGATCTGGTCGGGGGTCAGTTCCTCACCGCGCGTACTAAGGGATAAAGGGGTCAGCGGACCGCCCATACCGCTATATCCACGACGAACCTCGTCGAGGATACGATCTGTGGGCATGCCCGCGTTGCGGAACATCTTGTCGAGGGGTTCGACCGAGATCACCATGGCCTCTTCCAACTGGCGGAAAATCTCGTCGCTGCGTTCCTGCATCAAGCGAATTTCAAGTTCCAGCTCATCGCGCTGATGCAGCGCGCCTTGTGCGTCAGCCGCAATCTGGTCGCGCTGTGCAGCGGTCCTAGCCAGAGCGTCTGTCATGAATGCCATTTGCGCGGGATTGGCCGATGCCGCCATATACGCAGAATCTCCACCGGTGCTTTGTTGCAGTTCGGCCAATTCAATTCGAGCATCTTCACGCTGTTTCATCGTGGCGCGCAGTGTGGTCTGGATTACCTCGATGCCGGTCTCCAACTCGCGGCGGCGGTTCTCGGATTCCAGTAACTCGGACTGCATGACCGAAATCTGTTCCAGCGCCGCGTTGAACCTGTCATGGGCAGCCAAAGCCTCGGCAGCGCGCGTATCGCGTTCATCCGACAGGATATTCAGGCGCTCTTGATAGGTTGCTTGATCGCGCTTGGCTTGTTCCCGGAAATTGCCAGACCCAATACTGTCCATCAGCAGGATCGACGTGGCAATGGCGGTCCAGGCGACCATTACCCCGACACCAGCGACGGCGGCGATCTGGGTCTCCGAACTTAGCCGGATAAACCGTGTATCATTGTCAGATTTCAGAAAAACCCGGCGCTCTGGAAAGTGCCGCTCAAGCAGTGAGTGTAGTTTAATTGCCAGACGTGTCCGCACGCGTCCTACCTCAATTGTCCCCATATCTCGGAGCCGGTCGTGAGTGAGTAGCCGCTCCTTGACGCGATTGCATAAAGGGGTCGGGGCATTCGGGCAAGTTTGTTAACCAATCGAGCGCAATGAACGGAGTTTTACCGCATGTGATCGGCGGGAATTTGCCGATAGCAGGCGTTTGCTGTCAGTCTGATACAACTCCGGGTGGTGGTAGGTCTTCGGTCAGGGGCCAATAGAAATCAGGGGGCAGCCCGGCTTCGGCGCGCTTCTCTTCGTTGAAGGGTGGTTTTAGCGCTCCGTGGAAATAGCGGCGCACAAGGGCGTGAAACACATCCTTGGGATCCGCATTCTCGCGCCCGCACAGAAAGTGAAACCATTTCGAGCCATAGGCAACATGGCCGACCTCTTCGGCATAGATCACCTCAAGCGCGGCAACGGCGTCATCAGCCTTGGCCTTGCGGAAGATGTCTATCATGCCAGGGGTCACATCCAGCCCGCGCGCCTCAAGAACCATCGGGACCACGGCAAGGCGGCCCATCAGGTCCTCGGCGGTGTCCTCGGCGGCGCGCCACATTCCCGCATGGGCGGGCAGGGCGCCATAATGGCTGCCCATTTGTTCGAGGCAGTCGCAGACCATCTCGAAATGGCGCGATTCTTCTTCGGCACATTTCACCCAATCGTCATAGTAGCCGATGGGCATCGGCACATGGCCAAATCGGGCAATGATGTCCCAATGCAGGTCCACGGCGTTCAACTCTATATGCGCGACGGCGTGTAACAGCGCGATACGGCCCGCCTCGGACCCGGGCCTGCGGCGGGGCACATCCCGAGGCGACAATAGTTCGGGCTTTTCAGGCCGCGCAGGGTAAAGCGGTGGCTCGGCGGTGCCCACTTCGATCTTGGGCGCGTCGCCCTGCCGGGATGTAAACCAGGCAGCGGCGTATTGTTTGGACAGGGCGGTTTTCTCGCGTCCGACCGATGTGGTTAAAACCTCAGTCGCCATTTCGGTCAGTGTTTTTGACACGCTTGCCCCCTTACGCTGCAGTCCGCGCGGGTCATACCCTTGATGCCCGCGCGGGTCGAGAGGGTCAGAGTGCGCGCGCAGCCTCAAGCACTTCGTCCACATGGCCCGGCACTTTCACCTTGCGCCAGATACGGGCTATTTTGCCCTCGGCATCGATCAGAAAGGTTGAACGTTCAATGCCCATCGATTTCCGCCCATACATGTTCTTTTCGACCCAAACGCCATAATCCTCGCACACGGTCTGACCCTCGTCGGACAAAAGTGGCGTGGTCAGGCCGTGCTTTGCGACGAATTTGTCGTGCTTTGCCACGGTATCGCGCGATATGCCGAAAACGTTAGCACCCGCATCCGCAAAGGCTTGCAGTTGTTCCGAGAAACCGATGGATTCCTTAGTGCAGCCCGGCGTATCATCGCGGGGGTAGAAAAATAGAACGACGGCACGGCCACGTTGTTCCGACAGGGACACCTCGCCGCCGCCATCGCGGGGCAGAGTAAAGTCGGGTGCGATGTCTGAGACTTCGGGCATATTCAAACTCCGGCTGAGAAATTAACGGTCGCCGCTTATCATAGGGCTCCGTGTGCAGGTTGAAAGGCGTGGGACGTAAATTGGTCCAGCAAGAACAGCAGGATGACGCCGGTTCGGTTAAAAAGCCCCGACGTCGGTCGCGTCGACGGACTGCTGGCTTGTGGACACTGCGCGGTGTCTTCATTCTTGTTCTTCTGGCACTGGTCTCAGGCTTCATGGTGGTGGGGCAGCGCATGCACGCGCCGGATTGGCTACGTGATCGGGTTGAAACTCGGTTAGATCAGGCGCTGGGCGGCGTCAAAGTGCGGTTCGGCGATGTCAGCTTTATCATTCATGAAGGCTGGCGTCCTCGATTGCGTTTGACCGATGTCCGCATCAGTGACGGGGGCGGACGGCAGATCGCCGAAGTGTCCGACCTGCGGGCCAGCCTTTCTATGCGCCCGCTGCTGCGCGGTCATGTGCGGCCCAAGCGGATCATCCTGCAAGGCGCGCAGATCGCTTTGACAAGGGGTGTGGACGGAGCCCTTTCTCTGACGGTGGGTGCGGGCAGTGCGCCGGTCGGGCAAGCTCCGAATCTGGCGCAGCTGATCGAGGCCTCGGACGAGGTGTTCCAGGCGCCTGTCTTGTCAGCCCTGACCTCGGTTGAACTGGATGCAATTACGTTGGACTATCAGGATCTGCGGCTGGGCCGGTCCTGGGTGCTGGATGGTGGGCGCATTCAGGCGACCCGCAGCGCGGGCGAGGTTCGACTGGCCACCAGCTTTTCGGTACTTGCCGGGCGGGATTACGTAAGCACGATCGAGGCCAATTATACCAGTTCGCTTGGCAGCCCTGCCGCACAGTTTGGCATTTCGATCACCGATCTGCCTTCCGAAGATATTGGCGGACACAGCCCAGCTCTTGCATGGATGCAGGTGTTGCGCACGCCCATCTCTGGTGCTTTGCGTGGTAGCGTGGACCCCGAAGGCGCGCTGGGCCCGGTCTTTGCCACACTGAACCTCGGTGCGGGTGCGGTGCAGCCGACACCAGAAACAACACCGATCAAGTTTGAATCGGCGAGAACCTATTTTACATACGATCCAAAGCTGCAGGCGCTGGACTTTAATGAGGTCTCGATCAATTCCGCTTGGGGAACAGTGCAGGCGGATGGAATGACCTTCCTGAAGGGGGTCAAAGCCGGCGGCTTGGAGAGCATGTCAGGGCAGTTCCGTTTGAGCGGGATTGAGATTAATCCCGTGGATCTGTTCCCTGAACCGCTGAACCTTTCGCAGGCCGAGGTGGACTTTCAGATGAAACTGGCCCCGTTCCGGCTGCAGTTGGGCCAGATGTCAATTGAAGATGGTGAACATCGCGCGCGCCTGAGCGGGTCATTGGCCGGTCTGTCCGAAGGTTGGGTTGCCGAGATTGACGCGCAGATCGACCAGATGAGCTCTGATCAATTGTTGAAATACTGGCCAGAACGTCTTGCGCCGAAACCACGTCTCTGGGTCACTGAAAACCTGTATCAGGGCGAAATGTCGGATCTGGATTTCGCTCTGCGTCTGCGGCCAGGAGAAAAACCCGACATCTATGCCGATTTTGAGTTCGAAGAAACCAAGGTCCGGTTCGCCAAGACGCTTCCGCCCATTCAGGATGCACAAGGGCAGGCCAGTCTGCTGAACGGACGGTTTACGGTCTCGGCGCAGAAGGGGATCGTAATCGCGGACGAGGGCGGTGCGGTTGATGCTTCGGGCACTTCGTTTATCATTCCAGACACCCGTATCAAGAAATCCACGCCCGGGATCGCCCGCGTGCAGGCCAAGGGTAGCGTGACGGCTGCCCTGTCTTTATTGGATCGACCACCGCTGCAATTATTGACCAAGGCTAATCTTCCCATTGAGCTGGCAGAAGGTCAGGTCAGTCTTTCGGGTACGTTGTCGTTGCCCATGATCAAGGGCTTGAAGCTTAAAGACACACGATTCCATTTTCTGGGGGAACTGGTCGATCTGGACAGTGACAGGCTGGTGCCGGGGTTTGAAGTCAGTGCCGACCAACTCGATCTGACGGGGGATCAAACGCAGGTCGCCATTTCGGGCGAGGGCTTGTTTGGCGTCGTACCAGTTCAAGCTACCTGGCGACAGCCCATCGGCGGCGACACCGCGCAACGTAGTGAGCTGACGGGGCAGATTGAAGTCTCTCCACGCCTGATGGAACAGATAAATGCCGGCTTACCCAAAGGGATGCTAACTGGACAGGGGTTGGCTGACTTTACATTGGGTATCGGCGCAGGTGAACCGCCACTTCTGAACGCAAACTCAGACCTGGTGGGGGTGGCTTTGGCCATCCCTGAGTTGGGGTGGAGGAAAGGGGCAAGCAGCAACGGCACCCTGACGGCTGAAGCGACGCTAGGCGCGCAACTCAACGTCGATGAGCTGCGTATCGAGGCGGCGGGGCTGCGAACATCGGCCACGATCTCTTTCAGAGATGGTGGGTTTGACCGCGTGCGCTTCAGCTCATTTGAATTGGGCAACTGGTTGGCTGTTCCTGCGGAATTGATCGGGCGAGGGGCGGCTTTACCGGATATCCGTGTGTTGGGCGGCGTGCTTAATCTGGGTAAATCGACCTTGGGTGAAGGGGCTAGCAGCGGAGGTAGGGCAGCTGGACCTGGGCCGAAACTCGACGTCACATTGGACCGGTTACAGGTTACCGAGACGGTGGCATTGACCGGGCTAACCGGCTTGTTTCAAACCACAGGCGGGTTGACGGGTGGATTCGCAGCTCAAGTCAACGGCGGCGCGCGGATCAAAGGCCAGGTGACGCCGCGCGATAATCGAACAGCGGTTGGGCTGACTTCCGAAGATGCGGGTGCGGTTCTGCGTTCGGCTGGTGTTCTGACGCAGGCGCGTGGCGGGTCCATGCAATTGCAACTCGACCCGATTGCCGAGCCCGGAAACTACGACGTTGACCTAAAAATCAAGAATACACGGATCACCGACGCTCCCGCGATGGCGGCCTTGTTGAACGCGATCAGTCTGGTGGGGCTGTTGGACGAGATGGCGGGACAGGGCATATTCTTTGCAGCCATCGATAGCAAAATGCGCATCACCCCGACCGAAGTGAAGGTTTTAAGTGGCAGCGCCGTGGGGCCATCTATGGGACTTTCATTCGAGGGCACCATTGATACGGTGACTCAAATGCTGAACCTGCGCGGCGCGATCTCGCCAATTTATCTGGTTAATGCGATTGGCAGTGTTCTGTCGAAGAAGGGCGAGGGGATTTTCGCCTTCAATTATACCCTGACCGGCCCACTGAGCGATCCAAAGGTTTCTGTCAATCCGCTGTCCGGGCTGGCCCCGTTGTTCCTGCGAAACTTGTTGCGCGAGCCCGCGCCGACTGTCTCGGATGGCCCAAATGCAACGCCTGACCGATCGGACCAACCCCATCCGGCTGTGCAATCACGCGGCGAGGACCGTTGATCTGAGCGGTGGCCGAATCTGTTGGGCCGATGTATGGCGCGGCCATGAAACTCAGCGATTTTGATTTCCATCTGCCCGAACACTTGATTGCAACACGGCCTGCCAGCCCGCGCTCATCGGCACGCCTGCTACTTGCGCAGCAGGATACCATTCGGGATCAGCGTGTCCACGAACTACCGGACATATTGCTCCCTGGGGACCGGCTGGTTTTGAACGACACGCGTGTCATCCCGGCACGCCTGAACGGTCGCCGCCATCGCAGCAGCGCACAGGGGCCTGTGTCCGCAGCGATCGAAGCGACGCTGCTGGACCCGCAATCCGACGGCTGCTGGGCTGCACTGATCAAACCGTTAAAGAAGGTCAAACTCGGCGAAGAAATTGTGTTTTCAGATGATCTAAGTGCGACCCTGGATCGCGTTGCTGATGGCCAGGCCTTTCTGCGTTTCAACCGGACCGGAGAGGATTTCGACCAAGCCTTGGAGCAGGCTGGCGCGATGCCATTGCCGCCTTATATTGCGGCGAAACGTGCTGCGGACGAACAGGATAAGACCGATTATCAAACTGTATGGGCGCGGAACTCTGGTGCTGTTGCAGCCCCGACAGCGTCGCTGCATTTCGACGATGCGTTGCTTCAAGCGCTGTCAGCACGTGGTGTCGAGTTTACCCATGTCACTTTGCATGTGGGCGCAGGCACCTTTCTGCCAGTTAAGGTCGAGGACGTGGCGACCCACAAAATGCATGCTGAATGGGGCCGTGTCAGCGCGCAGGCCGCAGCCGATATCGCCGCGACCAAAGCAGCCGGTGGGCGGATCATTCCTGTGGGCACGACGGCCTTACGTCTGATCGAAAGTGCTGCACGTTCAGGGCAGATCGAACCGTGGGAAGGTGAGACCGACATATTCATTTACCCCGGATTTCAGTTTCACGTCACTGATGCGTTGATGACTAACTTTCATCTGCCGAAATCCACACTGTTAATGTTGGTTTCCGCGTTGATGGGACAGGATCGAGTCAAGTCAATTTATGATCACGCGATCGCGGATGAATATCGCTTTTTCTCCTACGGCGACGCATCTCTTTTGATCCCCTAGTCGCATCTGTTTCATCCGCGCCGCAACAATGTCGTAGACAGGCGCGACGCGGATAGTATTTGATCGCAAAGCGAACAAAACAAATCAGCAATTTGGGTTGGCAGAATGCTTCAGGTTCTTTCCAGCGCTTGGGCGCTTCTTCTGGGTATGGGATTGCTGATGGTCGGCAACGGCCTGCAGGGCACTCTGCTGGGCGTGCGTGGCGAGATTGAGGGGTTTTCTACCCTCGAAATGTCATTTGTAATGTCCGCCTATTTTGTTGGATTTCTCGGCGGTTCGCGTTTGGCGCCCGAAATGATCCGTCGCGTCGGTCATGTGCGCGTATTCGCAGCACTGGCTTCGTTTATTTCGGCCGTCATGATCATGTATCCGATGCTTGCCGATCCCATTGCCTGGTCGCTGGGCCGGGTCGTGATCGGATTCTGTTTCTCGGGTGTGTATGTGACCGCTGAGAGCTGGCTGAACAACGCCGCAAACAACGAGAACCGAGGACAGGCCCTTTCGCTTTATATGATCGTGCAGATGGCGGGTGTGGTCAGCGCTCAGGCCCTGCTGCTGGTTGGTGACCCCGCCGGGTATGAAACCTTTGTCATCGCGTCGATTCTGGTTTCGATCTCGTTTGCACCCATTTTGTTGTCGATCTCTCCTACACCTGCGTTTGACACCACCAAGCCGATGACCCTGCGCCAGTTGATGGAAACATCACCGCTGGGCTGCGTTGGCATGTTCTTGTTGGGCGGGATTTTCTCGGCTCAATTCGGTATGAGCGCCGTTTATGGTGCGCAAGTAGGTTTGAGTCTGGTTGAAATTTCGATCTTCGTGGCGGTGTTCTATATTGGAGCGGTATTGCTTCAGTTTCCACTGGGCTGGATGTCCGACCGGATGGATCGTCGCGTATTGATTATACTGGTCTCGGCAGTTGGCGGGGTCGGTGCCGTTATTGGCATGGTGCTGGGCGTAACATTCACAATGCTTCTTGTTGCGGCCTTCTTTATTGGCGGCATGACAAGCCCGCTTTATTCCCTGCTGATAGCTTATACCAACGATTATCTGGAATATGATGATATGTCGGCGGCCTCGGGCGGATTGGTATTCATCAATGGCCTTGGAGCTATCGCCGGGCCGATTATTACCGGCTGGCTGATGGGCACAGGCGTTGTCGGGCCAAAGGGTTTCTTTCTGTTTATCGCCACGCTGATGTTTGCCATGGCCGCCTACGCCGCCTATCGGATGACCCAGCGAGTCTACACGCCGGTGGATGAGACGGGCGCGATCGCTCCGATCTATCCAACTTCGTCACCTGTTGCGCTGGAAGTCGCCCAAGAGGTTGCTATTGAAGCAGCGCAAGATGAGCAAGATGCGCAAGAACCCGCCCGTGCGCCGGAATTGTGACTTTAGTGTTGCAATATGTTACTGTCACAAATCTGTAAAAGTGATTTTAATGACGTTACGTCCTGGGGAGGACAATTACGGAGTCTAGGGCAATGGCAGGTCCTGAAGAAGTATTGAGTTTTTGGTTAGATGAGGTCGGCCCCGAGGGGTGGTACCTACAGGATGAAGCGCTGGATGCGCGGATCCGAGACAAATTTCTTTCAACCTGGAAAGCAGCGTGTGAAGGCAAGTTTTCGCTCTGGCTGACCTATCCCAGCGGGACGCTGGCTTACATTATCCTTTTGGATCAGTTGCCTCGCAATATGTTCCGGGGCAGCAAGCAAGCCTTTGCATCCGATAGGGCGGCACTGGCGGCAGCAAAATGCGCGGTCGACAAGGGCTGGGATCTAAAGATCGATGAACCCGCGCGGCAGTTCTTCTATCTGCCAATGATGCACTCGGAAAATTTGTGCGATCAGGAGCGTTGTGTACGCATGATGCTTGAGCGGATGCCCGAAAGTGGCGACAGTAATCTGCTGCATGCGCGCGCGCATCGCGAGGTGATCCGAAAATTCGGTCGTTTCCCATACCGAAACGATGCACTGGAAAGGGCAACTACCGATCACGAAGCCGCATATGTGAGCAATGGTGGCTACGGCTCTACAGTGCGTGAATTGCAGGCCGCGACCTAGGTCGCGGGCTCGCAACCCTTGATGATCAATATCCGGTTGGTGATGTTGTCTGCAGAAGTCGTGATCGCATAGTTGATCAGGTCTTCCGGACGTTCGACAAGGTTCGCCAAGCGAGATTGGGTGTTTTCAAGCTTCCCCTCCAAACTGTTCAAGCGTTGCAGGGCGGCGCTCAGCTGTTGGCGCATGGTTTCATCTAGCTGCGCTCTCTGGCCAAATGAGGCAAGATCGCTGCGCAGCTCTGTCAGCTCTACTCGAATGCCTTGCGCCTGTTCGCGCAATGGCGCCACTGCTTGCAAATTCTCAGCAAATCCGGTCCGAATTTGGTCTGCGGATTGCAAAAGTTTCCACCCCAGGAAGAGGCATAAGGCCAGCAATATCAATGTCGCGTTCAAAAAAGCCAGTAATAAGTCCTTGAGGGTGTTGGCCATGTTTCGCCTTTCGAAATATGGTGGATATCAAAAACAAATGGTTCCGAAGTCTCCGTTCTAGCCTTTGCGGCGGCACGGGTATAGGCTGAATTCAGCTTGATAATGGCGAAATTACCCTGCGTCACATATGTCGCGGGAAGTTATGTTGATGCGTTGGGAAAAATAGTTTAACGGTAAACTAGTTTTTAAACCGATCTGTGCCGAGAGGGAAACATGGCTGCACAATCCTATGATCTGATCGTAATCGGGGCTGGCCCCGGTGGCTATGTGGCCGCTATTCGCGCGGCACAATTGGGCCTTAAGACCGCTGTCGTTGAACGCGAGCATTTGGGCGGCATCTGCCTGAACTGGGGCTGTATCCCCACAAAGGCGCTGTTGCGGTCATCGGAAGTGTTCCATCTGATGGAGCGTGCCAAGGATTTTGGCCTGAAAGCTGACAAGGTCGGTTACGATCTGGACGCCGTGGTCAAACGCTCGCGCGGGGTTGCGGCGCAGCTTTCCGGCGGCATCGGTCACCTGTTGAAGAAAAACAAAGTGGCCGTTGTGATGGGAGAGGCGACTATTCCGGCCAAAGGCAAGGTCAGCGTGAAAACTGACAAAGGCACCGAGGAGCTGACAGCGAAGAACATCGTTCTGGCCACTGGCGCCCGTGCGCGTGAACTGCCGGGGCTCGAGGCTGATGGCGATCTGGTCTGGACCTACAAACACGCGCTGCAGCCGCCGCGGATGCCCAAGAAATTGCTCGTTATCGGTTCGGGCGCGATCGGAATCGAATTCGCCAGTTTCTACAACACGCTGGGAGCAGACACGACTGTTGTCGAAGTCATGGATCGCGTTCTGCCGGTCGAAGATGCTGAGATCAGCGCGTTTGCAAAAAAGGCCTTCACCAAGCAAGGCATGACCATCATGGAAAAAGCAATGGTCAAGCAACTGGACCGCGCCAAGGGCAAAGTAACCGCGCATATCGAGGTGAAAGGTAAGGTCGAGAAGCACGACTTTGACACTGTGATTTCGGCGGTCGGTATTGTCGGCAATGTTGAGAACCTCGGGCTTGAGGCTCTGGGCGTAAAGATTGACCGCACCCATGTTGTGACGGATGAATTCTGCCGTACCGGGGTTGAAGGACTTTATGCGATTGGCGATATCGCTGGCGCGCCGTGGCTTGCGCACAAGGCGAGCCACGAAGGCGTTATGGTCGCTGAGCTTATTGCTGGTAAGCACGCACATCCGGTCAAACCCGAAAGCATCGCTGGCTGTACCTATTGTCAGCCTCAAGTCGCCTCGGTCGGATACAGCGAAGCCAAGGCCAAAGAGTTGGGGTACGACATTAAGGTCGGCCGGTTCCCGTTCATTGGCAATGGCAAGGCCATCGCACTGGGTGAGCCTGAAGGGCTGATCAAAACCGTGTTTGATGCCAAAACCGGTGAACTGCTGGGCGCGCACATGATTGGTGCTGAAGTGACCGAGTTGATCCAGGGCTATGTGGTGGGCCGCCAGTTGGAGACCACCGAAGAAGATCTGATGAACACTGTCTTCCCGCACCCAACGCTGTCGGAAATGATGCATGAAAGCGTGCTGGATGCCTATGGACGCGTGATCCACATGTAAGGATGGGGGCTCAGCCCCCGTCGAGGTATGCCGCGACTCTCCGAGATAGTTATCGCCAGATGAAGCAGGGTATCCGTACTTCATCTGGCTGGAAATATCCCGGAGCGCGAGGCTGAGCCTCGCAAAATACCATGCTTATTTCCTGGTCAAAGCGTCCAGAATGCGCGCCCACGAGCGGATGCCCTTGTGGAAACTTTTGACGTCGTATTTCTCGTTCGGTGAGTGAATGGCGTCGTCGTCATTAGCATAGCCGACCAGCATGGAATCCAAGCCCAACACCGAATTGAAATAACCAACGACAGGGATCGAGCCGCCCATGCCAGTGAAGACGGCCTCGCGGTCCCATTCATCCGAAAGCGCGCCGCGCGCGGCTTCGAATTCGGGGCGATTGAGGTTCATGACCGAGGCGGGCGAGCCCTCAAGGTCGTTATCCCATACTACTTTGGCATCCGATGACAAGCGATCTTCGACATGTTTGCGGATTCGATTGCGCAACGCATCTGGATCCATATCGCCAACCAGACGGCAGGTAATCTTGCAATGCGCCTCGGACGGGATCACGGTTTTGGAGCCAGCGCCGTTGTAGCCTCCCCACAAGCCGTTCACTTCCAGCGTCGGCCGCGCCCATTGTTGTTCGAGCGTCGAATACCCCTTTTCGCCGTGTGGTTCGGAGTAGCCAACAGAGTTCAGGTATTCCGCTTCGTCGAAACCACAATTCTGCCATTGGCGCAGTTGCTCCGCTGGGACTTCGTGCACGCCTTCGTAGAAGCCGTCGACCGCTACGCGACCGGTGTCTTCGTCGTAGAATGAGGCAACGATGCGCGATAGCTCTCGCAGCGGGTTCAGGCCGGGTCCGCCATAATGGCCTGAATGCAGGTCGATGCGGGGGCCGATGATGGTGAATTCATCCTTAAGCATGCCGCGCAATTGCGACGCGATTGACGGGACACCTCGCGAGACCATCGAGGTGTCACAGACCAAAGCCAGATCGGCTTGAAGCTCGGCTTTGTTCTCTTCGAGGAACGGCACCAGAGATGGCGATCCGGATTCTTCCTCGCCCTCAAAGAAAAAGGTAATGCGGCAGGGCAGGGAGCCGTGAACCGCTTTCCAGGCGCGGCAAGCTTCTACAAAGGTCATCAATTGACCCTTGTCATCGGAAGACCCACGACCGCGGATCACTTGACCATGTGCGGTGTCTTCCAATGCTGGATCGAAGGGGTCGCGGTTCCACAGTTCCAGCGGGTCAACCGGTTGTACGTCATAATGGCCATAGAACAGAACATGAGGGCCTTCGTTGCCTTCGCCGACATGACCAACAACCATAGGATGGCCCGGGGTTTCTCGCTTTTCAGCGTTGATGCCGATGCTTTTCAAATCATCGACCAACCAGTCTGCGGCTTTGTCGACGTTCTCCTTGAACGCTGGATCAGTGGAAATAGAGGGGATTCGCAGGAACTCCATCAGGCGATCGATAGAGGTTGTCAGATCGGTATCGATCCGGCTCAGTACAGCGTCAAGCGACATGGGTCTCTCCTGAAAGGTCTGGACTTGGCGCAGAGCCTAGCAGCGCAAACGGGGCCGTCCAGCCCGTTTTGCCTTAAGAATCGGTGAATCTGCCTGCGTCGTTTCCTCGCGTCTGGTTGCCGTAACTTTACTTGTCGGATAGCCGCTTAGTAGGTATTTGATGCAAATCAAAGTTGGGTTCAACGGTTCGGCTGTAGGCAGGTCGGACAGGGGAACGCGAAGCCATATATTCAGCCCGTCTGTGATGTGGCAAAAAATATCGCCCGGGGTTATGATAAACCCGGGCATCCAAGGAGGGTCCGTTGGACTATACTGCTCAGCTCGATACTGCGATTGCCAGGCTGCATGACGAAGGACGTTATCGGACCTTTATTGATATCGAACGCCGTAAGGGTCAATTCCCGCACGCCGTGCGGACTTGCCCGGACGGATCACAGCAGAACATCACCGTGTGGTGCGGCAACGATTATCTGGGCATGGGGCAAAACCCCGTGGTGCTGGACGCGATGCATGAGGCGGTAGATGCGACCGGTGCGGGTTCAGGCGGAACACGCAATATATCAGGGACGACTGTCTATCATAAACGTCTCGAAGCTGAGTTGGCCGATCTGCATGGCAAGGAAGCCGCGCTATTGTTCACCAGCGCTTACATTGCAAATGATGCGACCCTGAGCACGTTGCCCAAGCTATTTCCTGGCTTGATCATCTATTCAGACGAGCTGAACCACGCCTCAATGATCGAAGGCGTGCGCCGTAATGGTGGGGCCAAGCGTATATTCCGTCACAATGATGTCGCACATCTGCGCGAATTGCTCGAGGCCGATGACCCGGCAGCCCCCAAGCTGATCGCCTTTGAATCAGTCTACTCGATGGATGGTGATTTTGGTCCGATTGAACAGATTTGTGATCTGGCTGATGAATTCGGAGCTTTGACCTATATCGATGAAGTTCACGCAGTCGGTATGTACGGCGCCCGTGGTGGTGGCGTGACTGAGCGGGATCGCCTTGCTCATCGCATCGACATCATCAATGGAACGCTGGCCAAGGCCTATGGCGTTATGGGGGGCTACATTGCCGCAAGCGAGAAGATGTGTGATGCCATCCGCTCTTACGCGCCCGGTTTTATTTTTACCACGTCCCTGCCACCTGCGGTCGCTGCAGGGGCGGCGGCTTCAGTTGCCTATCTCAAGCGCGCACCGGAATTGCGTGAGCAGCACCAAACCCAGGCCAGCATTCTCAAGCTGCGGCTCAAAGGGCTGGGCTTGCCGCTGATAGATCATGGCAGTCATATCGTGCCGGTGATCGTCGGTAATCCCGTGCATACGAAGATCCTCAGCGACCGGTTGCTGGATGACTATGGAATCTACGTTCAGCCAATCAATTTCCCGACCGTTCCGCGCGGCACCGAACGCTTGCGCTTTACCCCCTCTCCGGTGCATGGGCCTGACGAAATGAACCGTCTGGTGCAGGCGATGGACGAACTTTGGTCACATTGTGCGCTAAATCGCGCCGAACTTGCCGGGTAATGTCACACTAAAGTGTGCAACGAGTTTGCTGCGTGTTACGCTTACGCTAACAAAAGAATTAGACGAATCGTTGTAGGGGCGATTCGCCGCTAGCGTGCAACACGCGACAGGCAAAGATGGGGCAGCAGGAATGATTGGGCGCAGATCACAGCGCGATTCCGAAGAAGACATGGACGTCAGGCCAAAGGGCTTTGACGACTATGAGGTACGACTTGGCGATGTTATGCGCGGTGAACGCGCGACGATGGGCAAATCTCTTTTGGATGTGCAGCGCGAACTTCGGATCAAAGCCAACTACATAGCCGCCATCGAAAATGCTGATCCCGATGCTTTTGACACACCCGGCTTCATCGCTGGGTATGTGCGTTCCTATGCCCGCTATCTGGGGATGAACCCCGATGAGACTTTCGCAAGCTTCTGTCAGGAGAGCGGATTCGAAGTTGCACACGGCATGTCGGCCGAGGCATCGGTAGTCAAGAAAGCCCAAGGTGGTTTGCCCGCTCGCGGGTCGATGGGGCGTGATCCCTTCGTCTCGCCGAACACGCCCTATATTCCCGGTCGCGAATCCGTGGTCAGCCAGATCGAACCGCGGGCCATCGGCTCGACACTTGTGCTGTTGGCCGTAATTGGCGGAATTGGCTATGGCGGCTGGTCGGTTCTGAACCGAATTCAGCAGGTACAGGTCAGCCCGGTCGAGCAAGCGCCGGTTGTACTGACTGATCTTGATCCGCTGGACGCTGCGCAGGTGCGGGCGGACGAGGAGGCCGAATTGGCCAGCGTCGATGCACCAAGCACAGAAGCGCTGGATCGTTTGTATCGCCCGCAAGCGCTGGATGTACCGGTGCTGGTTGCCCGCGATGCCCCGATTTCAACGCTTGATCCGCGTACAGTCGGCACTTTCCGCGCTCCTGAGCTACCGCAGATTCAGGTGACTGAAGTTCATACGGTCGAGCGTCCGGCGTTACCGCAGGTGGTTGAGCAACTGGATACGACGCTGAAGATCGTAGCCGTTAACCCATCGTGGATGCGCGTAACGGCCGCTGATGGCAGTGTCATTTTCGAAGGTACACTGGGTACCGTCGAACAAGGCAGCACGTTCGAAGTACCCCTGACCGAAGAGGCTCCGCTATTGCGAGCTGGCGCATCAGGATCCGTATATTTCTCGATGAATGGTGAACATTTTGGTCCGGTTGGCGCACCCGGCACGGTGACCAAGGGCGTTGTGCTCTCGAAAGATGCAGTTTCCGAAAAATTCGCAGTTGCAGATCTTGAGGCCGAACAGAACAGCGCGCTCAAGCAACTGGTCGCGGAATTGCAGACTAAGCCAGCAGAAGCGCCTGCTGAGTGATCTAGCCATTGCTCCCCTTGGGTTGGCGAACTATCTAAGGGGCAACTCAGGCTGATCTGGACCCTCCCTCATGTCCCTTAATCACGTGCGTCCCTGGCGCGACATCTATCGCCGCAAATCTCGCCAGATCATGGTGGGCAATGTGCCTGTTGGTGGAGATGCGCCGATTGCTGTGCAAACCATGACCAACACGCTGACGACAGATGTGGCAGCGACTGTCGCGCAGGTTCAGGCGGCAGCAGAGGCTGGCGCGGATATTGTTCGGGTGTCGGTCCCGGACGAGGCCTCGGCCAAAGCGCTGAAAGAAATCGTGCGCGAAAGCACGGTTCCAATCGTGGCTGACATTCACTTTCACTACAAACGTGGTATCGAAGCCGCCGAGGCGGGTGCCGCTTGTTTGCGGATCAATCCCGGCAACATCGGTGATGAAAAGCGGGTGAAAGAGGTCATCAAGGCCGCGCGTGACCACAATTGCTCGATACGGATCGGGGTGAATGCGGGTAGTCTGGAAAAACACCTGCTTGAGAAATATGCCGAACCATGCCCCGAGGCGATGGTTGAAAGCGGGCTGGAACACATCCGTATCCTCGAAGACAACGACTTTCACAATTTCAAGATCAGCGTGAAGGCCAGTGACGTCTTTCTATCGGCAGCCGCCTATCAAGGCATCGCCGAAGCCACGGACGCACCGATTCATCTGGGCATCACCGAGGCTGGCGGGTTGGTATCGGGCACGATAAAGTCTGCCATCGGCCTGGGCAATCTGCTGTGGATGGGCATTGGCGACACGATCCGGGTCAGCCTGTCCGCCGATCCGGTGGAGGAGGTGAAGGTGGGCTTTGAGATCCTGAAATCTTTGGGCCTGCGCCATCGCGGTGTGAACATCATCTCATGCCCTTCCTGCGCGCGTCAGGGCTTTGATGTGATCAAAACAGTTGAGGCGTTAGAACATCGACTGGAACACATCAAGACTCCAATGAGTCTGTCGATAATTGGCTGCGTGGTGAATGGGCCGGGCGAAGCCCTAATGACCGATGTCGGCTTTACCGGCGGCGGGGCAGGGTCTGGCATGGTCTATTTGGCGGGAAAAGCCAGCCACAAGATGTCAAACGATCAGATGATCGATCACATCGTGGAACAGGTCGAAAAGAAGGCGGCAGAGTTGGACGCTGCAGCCGAGGCGGCGGAGTAGAGCCTTTTAGCGTTTACTTTGGCAGTGGAAATTGAGAGGTATCAAGGACTAGGGCCTGCTGATCTTCGGTCAAGTATGCCAGTTGCGTAATCAGCCTCTCGTGACTCGGGCCTTTTTGTGGGCGGCCCCACATATCAAAATGCACTCCGCGGCACGGATCGAAGAAACCGTGATAGTCACCAGCCTGTGCCAGAACGATACATCCCAAACCTGCAGGGCTTATGGGGCTGACGATCAACCATTCCACGCGGGCAAATTCCTCGGGACCCAACGCATTCGCAAGCGATCCGTCGTTTAGCACCTCAGCCCAATCCTTCAAAGGGATGGACGCGTCGGCCTGCGACATCGCTGTAGCCATTTCCGTAGGGCTGCGGCGCCAAATGACCACGGGCTTTCCACGAATAACCAGGCGTTTTATTTCACCGGGTGCCCAGCTTACTATCGGAATTGTGTGCAGTCTGGCCTGATAGCTGGATTTTACGTCAGCCGTTGGTTCCATGCTGGACATCAGAAAGTGCGCGCCAATAGCAACTGTCAACAGCGCCCAACCTCCCGTCAAATAATAAAGAATAACGCCTTTTTTCATCACAACAGACTTGAGCAAAACCAGTTTAGTAAATCATGCTTTGATTGAACGCTAATCGAAACGCCTTTCCACTGGGAAGTGCATATTAATCTATCCATCCGTCTCTGAAGGGAATAGCGAAGAGGGTTACTCTGCAAACTTCGGATATATGAAACCGTTCACCGGGTATGAACTGCCGTACCGACCCGGATTGGTTTCCACCCGCACCAGCGTCCAATCATTGTTTTTGGATACGTCCATGACGCCCATTTTCAACGACACTTTGTTGCGGTGCCAGTTTGCATGGTTGATGATGACTTCTCGGTTGGTGACGATATCGGAGACGACGGCGACATGACCCAGAGGCATTCCGCGGGTTGCACGAAACGACATCACAGCACCAACCTCTGGCTCATTGCCCCGGTCAAAGATATTGCCAGCCTTGCCCCACCAGTCCTTGGCATTACCGCGGATCTGGATGCCGCTGAGGTTTCGGGCGTAGGGTACGCACCACACTCTTTGCCCGCGGGCATGCTTTTTCGAAACCTCTTGCAGCGCCATTGCCTGTCGCTCCGGATCAAGATCACTATCGTTTGGATTCTGAGCGCAGGCCGAGACAAAACCGATAAGGCCCATCGCAATCACAGCGCGGGCGGTGACTGGCAGGCGCGGCCAAATCGTATTTGTTTTGCGGTTGCTGATTTGCAAGAATCTTTGATGCCGGTTTGAGTGGTTACAGAGTTTTAAGGTGATCATGCAGCTTGTGAAAAGAGCCCAAAAAGGTCCCGGCAAAATATTGCCGGTTCCCTAGTTCCAAGGTGGTCCAATGCATGCTCAGGAAAGCCCACTCAATCGCTTCAATTCAATTGATAGGTTTGAAGAGAAGGCTCACAAAAGGCTCAATATCCAATGTAGATGGCTGTTGGGCCAAAGGTGAGTTGAACCCATTGGCAAAGTGAACGTCGGGCGATCATTCCAACCTCTGCTCTTAACCTTGTTCTGCTCGAACTCCGTTCGCAATCTGCAGCATCTGATCTGCGGGTAGGTAACCGCGCAGCATTTCAGTGCCCAGAACAAATGAAGGCGTTCCAGAGATTCTTAGTTTTTGTGCCAGCGCGCGGGTTTTGGCGATCTCCTCGGTGACTTCTTCACTGTCCATCGCCGCGATGATCGCGTCGCTGTCCAGTCCCAGCCCGTCAGAGATGCGGCGCAGGGTGACTTCGGACGGCTCACCGCTAAAGGCCAGGAGGGCATCATGAACCTGTTTGTATGCATCATCTCCCGCCACCTGTTTGGTCGCGATGGCAAAGCGGGATGACACGACCGAGGCATCGCCCAAAATTGGCAATTCCTTAATAACCAGACGGATATTGCCGTCCTGGGCCAGCAGGGTCGCCACTTCGGGCATGGCGCGCCGGCAATAGCCGCAGCGATAGTCCATGAACTCAACCAGAGTTATGTCGCCGTCTGGGTTGCCGCCCACCCAGCTATACCCATCGTTGAACAGGTCTTCCGCATTGGCAGCGACGAGTTCTTTGTCGGCATTCGCCTCGGCTGCGGCGTTGCGCTCTTCAAGGATGTTGATCGCCTCGATGATCACCTCCGGATTTGCCAGCAGATATTCGCGCACCTGCGCGCCAAACTCGGCTCTCTCTGCGTCGCTCATGGCGTTCAGGTCAAGCGCCTGCGCGGGGCTGGTGATCAGGGAAAGAGCCAATAGGGCCGGTGCAGCATGTCTCAGGATCATTTCCGTTTCCTTCTTTTGTTCTTTTTCAGGCGCTCCGAGGCAATCAGCACATCCTGCGCCCTTTGCCAACCCGGAGACCCTTCGGGGAGTTGTGCAACCGCGCGTTTAGCATGGATGCCTGCATCAGCAAGACGACCCTGCAGCGCATATCGCTCTGCGGTCACAGCAGACGCCATTCCATTGTTGCCCACCTGCGAATAGGCTAAGCCAAGATCACGCATCAATCGGGCGTTTCGGTAATCTCTTGCCCTTGCTTTTTCAAGAACTTGCAGGGCTTTCTTGGTTTGGCCATCCGCCAGCAGAGCGCGCCCATATCCCGCCAGAATCAGAGAATTGTTCGGTGCCATATCGACTGCGGCACCATAGGCTGCAACAGCCTCGCTCAGGCGTCTGTTCTCCAGCAGAATCTGACCTTTCAGTTCATAGAAAAACGGATCATCGGGGCGGATTGCCAACGCTCCGTCAATCGCGGCGCGGGCGCGGGACAGGTCTCGGTTCTGGTGGTAGGCCGATGCTTCACGCATCAGACGGATGTCGCGGTCGGTTTCCTCGGCTGCACGGCGTAGAGTCCAGGTCGGGGATCGCAAGAAGGCTGACAGTTTTCCTTTTACGCGGGCAAACCAGTAATCTGCGTTTGGGTTCTTTTTAGCTTTGTCACCATACTGATCCAGAAACGTCTCAGCCGCGCGAAGGCGCTCTCGGCTAGTTGGGTGCGAGCGCATATACGGGTCCTGCCTGATTTCGCTCAGCAGTTCCTGCCCGGCAAACTTGCGGTGCAAATCAACCATCCCGCGCGGTGAGATCCCAGCCCAACGCAGATAGCTGGCAGCACTGCGATCGGCCGAGGCTTCTTCGGCGCGTGTATGCCCCAAGAAACTGCGCAATGCCGAAGCCTGAGTGCCCACAGCAATGCCTGCCGCAGCCTCTCCGCCGCCCGCTGCTGCGGCCGCAAGCGCCAGCAGCGTGCCTAGCTGCGCGTTGCGCTGTGCCGCCCGCAGGTTTTCCGAACGGCGTGCAAGGTGACCGTTGGCGATATGGGCGGCCTCATGCGCGATCACCGCCTGCAACATCTCGGGGGTTTCGACGGTCAGGATAAGACCGTAATTCAGGTAGATGGTGTTGTAGTCTATAACAAAAGCATTGAATACGCTGTCATTTACCACCAGTACCCTAACCCGGTTGGTGTTCAGGCCAGCCGCGCGCAAGATCGGAAAGGCAAGTTCTCGTAGGCCGTGTTCTATATCGGGATCGCGGATCAGGCTTTGCGCGTTGGCCTGAACGACACTGACCAACCACGTCACTGCGATCAGCAACACAGCCGGGATTGACGCCAGCCGGGATAAGCGTTCAAAAGCCATGGCTGCAACATGGGAGATGGCCATGAGAAACTCAACCCGTTCCGGGGTCGATCCCTTCATCGTGATGGATGTGATGGAGGCCGCACGCAAGGCAGAAGAGGCCGGGCGGCATGTCATTCATATGGAGGTAGGCCAACCGGGAACCGGGGCACCTAAAGGGGCGACCGAAGCGCTGGCGAGGGCCATGGAACAGGGGCCGCTGGGGTATACGGTGGCTTTGGGTTTGCCCGCGCTCAGGCAGCGGATCGCGCGGTTGTATGGCGAGTGGTATAATGTTGATCTTAACCCCGAACGGGTGGTGATCACACCGGGGTCGTCCGGCGGGTTCCTGCTGACCTTCACGGCGCTTTTCGACAGCGGTGATCGGGTAGGGATCGGGGCACCGGGGTATCCGTCTTATCGGCAAATCCTCAAGGCGCTGGGGTTGGTTCCGGTTGATCTGCCGACTGCGCCTGAAAACCGGCTGCAACCAGTGCCCGCCGATTTCGCGGGGCTCGATCTGCAGGGATTGATGGTTGCTTCACCTGCGAACCCCACAGGAACGATGTTGGACCATGCCGCGATGCAGGCACTGATCGAAGCCGCGCAGGGGAAGGGCGCGTCGTTCATCAGTGACGAGATTTATCACGGGCTGGAATACGAAGCCAAAGCCGTCACTGCGTTGGAGCTGACGGATGAGTGCTATGTGATCAACTCGTTCTCCAAGTATTTCTCGATGACGGGCTGGCGTGTTGGCTGGATGGTTGTGCCCGAAGATCAGGTGCGCGTGGTCGAGCGAATTGCGCAGAACATGTTCATTTGTGCGCCACATGCGAGCCAGGTGGCGGCATTGGCTGCGATGGATTGCGAAGATGAGCTGCAGGCCAATCTGGATGTTTACCGCCGTAATCGTCTGTTGATGCTGGATGGGTTGCCCAAGGCCGGGTTTGCCAATATCGCACCGCCGGATGGGGCGTTTTATGTCTACGCAGATGTCTCGGATTTGACGCAGGATAGCCGTGCCTTTGCGGCCGAGATTCTGGACAAGGCCGGGGTTGCCGTGACACCGGGGCTGGATTTCGATCCGGTGCGCGGGCACACGACGTTGCGTTTTTCTTATGCGCGGTCGAGCGAAGACATTCAGGATGGGCTGGATCGGCTGCAGCGTTTTATGGCCGAGCGAGGCGCGATCCCGCAAACGGCCTAAAGCGTTCACAAAGGCAGGGGATTGCTATAGGCTCTGCCTCAAACGATCTCGGGAAAACTTGAGGCCATGAGCAGGATTTTCTTCGCACTCGCCCTGATCTGGGCGCTGACTGGTGCTGCTATCGCGCAGGACTTCAGCGCACTTGCACGCGCCCTTCCGGAGCAGAGCCGCATCGTCGATGAGGGCAATACCGGGGTGCGGCTGGACCTTGGCCTCAGCCAGGGTGTGCCATACCGCGTGTTCACATTGCGTGATCCCTACCGGATGGTGCTGGATTTCCAGGAGGTCGATTGGTCTGGTTTGGACCGCGGGACCTTCCTTCAAACTGACCGTATCAGTGGTGTTCAGTACGGAGCCTATGTGCCCGGCTGGTCGCGCCTAGTGCTGGAGCTTGGTGCTCCTTTGGCTGTAGAAACCGCCGATCTGCGGATTGATCAAGCGACGGGTGCTGCACATTTGTCGTTGCATCTGAAAGGGACTGACTTTGACAGTTTCGCGGCCAGCGCGGGTGCTCCGCGCCAGCCAGGGTGGGACCTTCCGGAACCCGCGGTGACACCGGCGATGCCTGGGCGCGTTGATCAACATGTGTTGCTTGTCATGTTGGACCCCGGCCATGGGGGCATCGATCCGGGTGCCGAAGTCGCTGATACCAATGAGAAAACGCTGATGCTGACCTTCGCACGCGAACTGCGCGAGGCGCTGCTGCGTACAGGCGGATACGAAGTGGTGATGACACGCGTCGACGATCAGTTTGTCTCGCTAGAGCGGCGCATTGCTTTGGCGCACAGGGCCGGGGCGGACGTGTTCATCTCGCTGCATGCGGATTCGCTTTCCGAAGGGTTGGCGCATGGGGCTGTCGTCTACACACTGTCAGAAGAGGCCTCGGATGTTGCCAGCCAGAAGCTGGCCGAACGGCATGACCGAGGCGATTTGATCGCAGGTATCGATCTGAGCGGTGCCGACGATCAGGTTGCTGATGTGCTGCTGGATTTGGCCCGGCAAGAGACCAAACCGCGCAGCAAAGCGCTGGCCCGCTCGTTGGTCGATGGTATGGCGCAGCAGGGTGGGCCGATGAATCGCAGACCCCTGCGTTCTGCGTCATTCTCGGTATTGAAGGCCGCAGACATCCCATCTGTGTTGGTCGAGTTGGGGTTCTTGTCCAGCCCGCGTGATTTCAAGAACATCTCTGATCCCGACTGGCGGGCCTCGATGGCGCGCGGGCTAGTGCAGGGGCTTGAGAACTGGCGTCAGGACGATTTGGTGAAACGATCGCTGATTGGTCAATAACGTAGCGGCGCAAAACGGCCATTGTAGCCTTTCGTGTTTTGACCCTGCGGGGGGGCGACACTATATAGGCGTCACCGCGAGTAAAAGGCAGTAACGTGATCCGGTTCATTCTTTCGTTTTTCGGGGCGATTTTCAGCCTCGTGACCTTGGGTATTTTTATGGCCGCGCTGGTCGTTGGCGCGGTGTTCTGGATGTATGGGCGCGACCTGCCCAGTCATGAATCATTGGCGCAATACAAGCCGCCGACCATCAGCCGGATTTACTCGGGCGAAGGACAGCTGATCGACGAATTTGCACAGGAACGCCGTCTGTTCACGCCGTCCGAGGAAATCCCCGATCTGGTGAAACAGGCGTTTATCTCTGCGGAAGACAAGAATTTCTATACCCATCAGGGCTATGACCCGCGCGGTATCATTGCTGCCGGGGTCGAGGCTGTGCGCACCAAGGGCGAAACCGTACGTGGTGCGTCAACGATCACGCAGCAGGTGATGAAGAACTTCCTGCTGTCCGGCGATCGCCGGGCCGAGCGCAAGATCAAGGAAATCATCCTCGCCACCCGGCTTGAGGATACGCTCGACAAAGAACAGATTCTCGAACTCTATATGAACGAGATATTTCTGGGCCAGAACTCTTATGGCGTGACAGCCGCCGCGCAGACCTATTTCAACAAGACCCTGCAAGAGCTGGCACCACACGAAGCGGCGATGCTGGCCGCCATGCCCAAAGCGCCGTCCGATTATCATCCGGTCCGTCAGAAAGAACGCCTGCTCAACCGCCGCAACTATGTGCTGCGCGAAATGCAGCAGAACGGGTATATTGATCAGGCGACCTATGAGACTGAGGTCGAGATGCCCCTGCGCTCGGTCCAAAACGGTGACTTTGAAAGCTTCCGTACTGCATTGCCACCCCGTGATTACTTCACTGACGAAATCCGCCGCCAGCTGAGTGAGGATTTTGGTGAAGGGGAGTTCTTCACTGGCGGCTTTACCGTCCGGGCGTCGGTTGATGAAGAAATGCAGGTCGAAGCGGCGAAAGCCCTGCGCACGGCGCTGCAGAAATACGACCGCTCTCGTGGACGTTGGCGGGGCACGGGCGAGGTCATCGCCGAGGAAAAGCTAGCGGATGAAACGCAATGGCGCGAGGCGCTCGCGATCATGGAAATCCCCCGCGACGTGGTGCTGCCGACGCAATGGTATCCGGCCGTTGTTCTGAATGTCGCCGAGCAATCCCTGACCGTTGGCATCGAAGACGGCCCGGCAGATGGGATTGTCCCGCGAGAAGACATCAAGTGGATGCAGGGTGATTTCGCAGCCAATTTCAAACGCGGCGATGTCATTCTGGTAGTGGCCGGCGAAGATGGGCAGTGGTCTGCCCGTCAGGTGCCAGAAGTGCAGGGCGGCTTTGTCGCGATGGACGTGAATTCGGGCCGTGTTCTCGCGATGCAGGGTGGGTTTTCCTATCAGGACACGGTGTTCAACCGCGCCACGCAAGCGCAGCGGCAGCCTGGGTCCAGCTTCAAGCCATTCGTTTATGCAGCGGCGCTAGACAGCGGATATAGCCCAGCCACAATCGTTGTGGATGCGCCGATCGAGGTGAATACACCGCAGGGCCTTTGGCGTCCCAAGAACTCGACCAACAAGTTCTATGGTCCGACGCCGTTGCGCACCGGGATCGAGATGTCGCGGAACTTGATGACCATCCGCTTGGCGCAAGAGGTCACCATGCCCGTTGTTGCGGGGTATGCCGAACGGTTCGGCGTTTATGACCGTATGGGCGCATTCCTTGCGAACTCGCTGGGGTCCGAAGAAACCACGCTTTATAAAATGGTTGCTGCCTATGCGATGTTCGCCAATGGCGGCGAGCGGGTTGAGCCGACTCTGGTTGACCGTATTCAGGACCGGTTCGGCAAGACCATCTATCGCCATGATGATCGCCAGTGTGTGGACTGTAACTCCAGCTGGCTTGAGCCCGATGAATCGCCCACGATCCTGACCGATCGCAGTCAGGTCATGGATGCCATCACCGCCTATCAGCTGACGTCGATGATGAAAGGCGTGGTGGATCGCGGCACCGCGTCGCGTGTCGTGAACCTGCCCGTGCCCACGGCGGGCAAGACCGGCACAACGAATGAATCCAAGGATGCGTGGTTTATCGGCTTCACCTCAAACATCGTGGCTGGTTGCTACATCGGTTATGACCGCCCGCGCCCGATGGGCCGGGGGGCCTATGGCGGCACGCTGTGTGGCCCTGTGTTCCAGAGCTTCATGGAAAAGGCCGTCGAGAAATACGGCGGAGGCCCCTTCGAAGTGCCTCCTGGCGGTCACTTTATCAAGATCGACCGGTTCAGCGGCGCGCGCCTACCTGAAGATGCCAGCGGAGAATACGTGGTCGCCGAGTATTTCCGTGATGGCGTCGACGGCTTCATCGACCGCATCTATGATGGTGGTTTTGCTATGGGCTCGGATTTGCCGTTGTTTGAAGAGGCCAGCTCGGGCCGTCAGGTAACCACCTCGACGGGTGATACGATCACGGTCGGCCCCAATGCTAGCCAAGGTGAACTGCAGGGCGGTGGGCTTTACTGACCGCCCAAGTTTCACCGCTTAGTCGTCTTGTGGTGACTTGCACCTCTTGCTATCACGCAACCCTGATTGAGCAAGTTGGGACCTGACCATGCGCGCCGAAACCCAGAATATCGTGGCGGAAATCGAAAAGTCGCTGGAGCTGCTGGCGCAGCGTATGGACTATGAAACCGCTCCGCACAGGCTAGAGGAATTCAACGCGCGTGTTGAAGATCCGAACCTGTGGGACAATCCTGAAAACGCGCAAAAACTGATGCGCGAGCGTCAGATGCTGGTCGACGCAATCGAGACCTACGAATCCATCAAAACCGATCTCAGCGATAATATCGAACTGATCGAATTGGGCGAGATGGAAGGGGACGAAGAGGTTGTCACCGACGCTGAGAACGCCATCAAAAGCCTGCAGACCAAAGCCGCCAAGAAAGAGCTTGAGGCGCTGCTGGATGGTGAAGCCGACGGTAATGATACGTTTCTTGAGATCAATTCGGGCGCCGGAGGTACGGAAAGCTGTGACTGGGCTTCGATGCTGGCGCGGATGTACGTGCGTTGGGCCGAGAAAAAGGGTTATACGGTCGAGCTACAATCCGAGACGGCGGGGGAAGAGGCGGGGATCAAATCTGCAGCTTACAAGATCACCGGTCACAACGCCTATGGCTGGTTGAAATCGGAAAGCGGCGTGCACCGGCTGGTGCGCATTTCGCCTTTCGACTCGGCAGCCAAACGGCATACCTCGTTCAGTTCGGTCTGGGTTTATCCGGTGGTGGACGACAATATCGAGATTGAGGTCAATCCTTCGGACATCCGCATCGATACATACCGGTCCTCGGGCGCAGGTGGTCAGCACGTGAACACCACAGATTCGGCAGTACGTATCACGCACATCCCGACTGGGATTGTTGTGACGAGTTCGGAGAAATCGCAGCACCAGAACCGCGATATTGCGATGAAGGCACTGAAATCGCGGCTGTATCAGCAAGAGCTGGATCGCCGGAATGCTGACATTAACGCAGCGCATGAGGCCAAAGGTGATGCGGGTTGGGGTAACCAAATCCGGTCCTACGTGCTGCAGCCCTATCAGATGGTCAAAGATCTGCGAACCAACCATGAAACCTCGGATACCAAGGGCGTACTGGACGGCGATCTTGATGAGTTCATGGCTGCGACGCTGGCGCTGAATGTCTCGGGTAAAAGCCGGTCCGAGGCGCAAGGCGAAGGCTAGTTGCGAAAGCACCTGACCTCTGCTGCAAACCTGATCAAAGGCCACTGGCAATTGATCATCATTGTCGCGTTGGTGTTTGTGTTCTGGAACACGATGCTGGTGCTTCCATTGAAAATCCTGGTTGTTTTTCTGCATGAGCTTTCGCACGCCCTTGCTATCGTTCTGACCGGAGGATCGGTCGAAAGCTTTTCGATCTCACCGCAACAGGGTGGTCTGGTGGTCGGCCGAGGCGGCAACCGGTTTATCAGCCTTTCAGCCGGATATCTGGGCTCATTGATGCTTGGGATGGGGCTGCTGATGATCGCCCTACGCACGAATGCAGATCGGATGGCGCTTGGTCTCTTTGGTGGCGTCATGCTGGTGGTCACTCTGCTGTATATCCGTGACCCGTTTGCCATGGCGTTCTGTGCGTGCAGCGGCGTGGTGATGGTGGCGATCGCCTGGTACCTGAGCCGCAATCTGTGCGATCTGATTTTGCGAGTCATTGGATTGACCAGCATGATCTACGTGCCCTTTGATATCTTCGATGACACCATCCGGCGCTCGGGCTTGAGTTCAGACGCGTACATGCTGGCCGACGAGTTCGGTGGAAGGACAATGATGTGGGGTGGGCTGTGGCTGACAATCAGCCTAGTCATGATCATCTTTGGCCTGAGGAACATGCTTGGCCGCGATAGCAATGTCCGGATCGACGTCAGTATCAGGTAAGCATAACCTTTGCTCACATCCAAAAAAGATACATCTAAACAGTGGCTTTAAATGGTCCGACCACGTCGTTAGGCTGATCGGGAACAGGCAAAGGGCCAACCCACATGGATCTGAACAGAGCCTCTGCAAAGGACATTCTCGATAGCTTGTCCAACCGTCAGCTTTCAGCAGTTGAGTTGATGCGCGCGACACTGGACCGTATTGCTGAGGTGAATGGCCCGGTGAACGCGATTGTCGCGCTCCGAGAGGAAGACGCTTTGATGGAAGAGGCGCGGGCGGCGGATGCGGCCCTCACGCGTGGGTCTCTGCACGGGTTACCGATTGCGGTGAAAGACCTGGTGAATGTGGCGGGGATCGCCTCGACCCAGGGTTCGCCATTGTTCAAGGATCATGTCCCACAAACTGACGATCTGTTGGCCGCCCGGTTGCGCGCAGCCGGAGCGATCCTGATCGGTAAGACCAATACGCCGGAATTCGGACTTGGCTCGCACACGTTCAACCCCGTCTATGGCGCAACCCGCAACCCTTACGATACGGCAAAATCTTGTGGCGGCTCGTCGGGTGGCGCGGCTGTGGCGTTGGCGACGGGCATGCTGTCGCTGGCCGACGGGTCCGACATGATGGGCAGCTTGCGCAACCCTGCGGCATGGAACAACGTCTATGGGTTCAGGCCTACTTGGGGGCGGGTTCCTTCCGAACCAGCTGGCGACAGCTATCTGCACCAGCTTTCAACATTGGGACCGATGGCGCGCAGCCCCGAAGATATCGGGTTTTTGCTCGACGTGATGTCTGGTCCAGACCCAAGAATGCCCCTGAGCGCTGAGGTTGCGGCAGTGTCCCCCATTCAGACCGCCGATCTGACTGGAATGCGTATCGGCTGGCTGGGTGACTGGGGCGGGGCGTTTCCATATGAGCCGGGCATACTTGAGCTTTGCAGAGATGCGTTGCGGGGTTTCGAACGAAACGGCGCGCGGGTTGAGACGCTTGAACCACCCTTTGATGCGGACCTGATCTGGGACAGCTGGATCACATTGCGCTCGTGGAGCGTGGCAACTAGGCTTGAGCCTCTGGCGCGGGATAAAGCCGTACTCAAAGATACAGCGCAATGGGAGTTGGAGCGTGGGCTGTCTTTCAGCGCAATGGATGTGCACCGCGCCAGTGTTATTCGATCAGACTGGCACAGACGCGCGGCAGAGATATTTGCTGATTATGACGCTCTCGTATTGCCAGCTGCGCAGGTCTGGCCATTCGAGATCGAAACACCATACCCAACCAAAATCGAAGGGCAGCGGCTGGATACCTACCATCGCTGGATGCAGGTTGTGACGCCAGTCAGCCTGCTGGGTCTACCCTGTTTGGGAGCTCCAGCCGGGTTTGGGGCCAATGGGTTGCCGATGGGGCTGCAACTATTTGGCCCGCGTGGATCGGATGCGAAAATCTTGTCGATGGGCGCCGCTTATCACGCAGAAACGCACTGGCCACAGAAACGACCCGCCATGTAGAAAGAAACGCCTGGGAGGAGCAAACAGGAATGAATAAACCCTTTGGTGTGCCGACGTTGAAACCGGTCGATACTGCGATGCTGAAACAAGCGCTGCGTCGCGCCTGGCAAGATTTTCGCAGCGCGCCGCTATACGGGCTTCTTTTTGCTGGTTTTTACGTCTTGGCCGGGTGGCTCATGGCCTGGGTTACACTAAAGACCGGTACATCATTCTGGCTGGTTCTGGCCGCAATCGGGTTTCCTTTGATCGGGCCGTTCGCCGCCGTAGGACTGTACGAGGTGTCGCACCGATTGGAGCAGGGCGAACCGTTGAACCCTGCTGCGATATTCGGCGTCGTCGTTCAGCAAAGCCGCAGGCAACTGCCGTCGATTTGCGCGATCATAGTGGTGATATTTCTGTTCTGGTTCTTTCTGGGTCACATGATCTTTGCCCTGTTCATGGGGCTGTCGACGATGACCAACATCTCGACTTCGTTTGAAGTCTTTCTGACCCCCAATGGTTTGGGCATGTTAGCTTTGGGCACATTGGTCGGTGCCGTGTTTGCGATCATTTTGTACATGATCACGGTACTATCGATACCAATGTTGCTGGATCGCGAATTAGACTTCGTGACAGCGATGATCTCAAGCTTTGGTTACGTCAAGGCGAACATGAAAGTGATGCTGGGGTGGGGTGGTTTCATCGCGATTGTTACATTTCTCGCGATGGTGCCCTGGTTCTTGGGTCTGTTTCTGGTTCTGCCGTTGCTTGGACACGCAAGCTGGCATCTCTATCGTTTGATCTCAGATGGTGGAACATCAGAAACTGCTGAACCTGAGAGTGCCTGAACGCGCAATCTCAGGTCAGAGTGCCCTAGCGCGGGTGCGCTGAGCGCTTTGCTTTGCGCGCCAATTTCAACGCAGCAGACAGGTCATGTCCCAAGTGCCGTAGCTCAACCCGTTGGGTGCTCTGGCCTAGCTCGGATCCTTCTGCCAGCCGATAGACATAGCCCAACAATCGGGTGCCGTTCTCTTCGCTTGTCTCAGACAGAACCATCATTCGACGATCTTGCGCGCCTTTTCGTGAAATCAACGCGCAGATCTTTCCATCTGCATAAGACACGATACCCCGAACCTCACGCGTGGCGGGTCTCTCGGATAGCGGGGAATAGGGGTCATAACCACGTAGCAGGGTGCAATTGAAGATCTCACGCACATGGTACAGCCGGTGATGAGGTTGGCTCGCGGCTGTCTGGTCACGCTCAATGGCTTGATAAAAGCCGGTCGCAAACGTCGTATCGACGTTAGCCGAGAGGTAACGATCGATGACATTTACCGCCGGATGCGTGGCGTGGGGCTCGATTTCATCCAGTGGTTTTAGAAGGATACGCGCATCGACATCAAAAAACTGACAAATCCTATCCAAGATATCCGGGCGCGGAAAGCTCTCACCGGCCAGATATCGGTTGAACTGCGTTCGATTGATTCCCAGCTGGCGGCATAGCTCAGACACCGATGGGTATCTTTGTGCAAGCTGCCGAAGGTTCGCGCCAAACATTCTACGTAATTTAGCAGGGCTGCGATTGGTGTCGGTCACGTCAATTCCACGGTTCTGCTTGAGATTCGAAATAACAAGATGACGTCAACACAGTGGCTGCACGTCAGTCAGAAATCGTAAAAATGACAAATGGGGGCGTCGGATGAGGCCCCGCTACGCGGCTCAGGCTAACGTCACGTCATGCAAAATCAATAGCGATTGAGTTTATTTGCATGATCTTTTACGAACTATTGTTCGTGAACTGCGTGGAATGCGGACTAATTTCGGATTATTGTTTAAACTTATTGCGTTGTCAGGTCCTCGGCTGGGCAAGCACAGCCGAGGATGGTGCCAAAAATGTCAGTCGCCACGCAGCAGGGCAGCAACACCGGTCCGGGCGATTTCGATTAGCCCTAGAGGGCGCATCAGGTCAGCAAACGCATCGATCTTGTCTGGCGCGCCGGTGATTTCAAAAATGAATGAATTCAGCGTGCTATCGACCACATTGGCTCGGAAAATATCGGCCAGACGCAACGCCTCGACCCGTTTGTCTCCTTCGCCGACAACCTTGATGATCGCCAGCTCGCGCTCGACCGAGGCGCCTTCAACGGTCAGATCATGGACATCGCGAACCGAGACGATGCGTCCGAGCTGCGCTTTGATCTGTTCGATGACCTGCGGGGTGCCGGTGGTAACAATAGTGATGCGGCTCAGGTGGCCTGTATGATCCACTTCGGCGACCGTGAGGCTTTCGATGTTATAGCCGCGGCCCGAGAACAGTCCGATCACCCGCGCCAGAACGCCTGGTTCGTTTTCAACCAGAACAGCAATTGTATGCTGTTCCTGAACGTCCGAGAAAGTTGGGCGTAGGTTGTAAGCAGAATGGCGAGTTGCGCCTTTTTTGATTTGTAGGGCAGACATTTACGTCCCTTTCATCATCTTTCGATGGCCGGGCACCGAAGCGCCCGACAAAATTCGTCGAATTTTGTTAAACCAGTACCGAGCCTTTGCTATCGATTACGCCCTGCGTTTCGGCCTCGCCCAGCAGCATTTCGTTATGGGCTTTGCCTGATGGGATCATCGGGAAGCAGTTTTCGTGCTTTTCGACTACGCAGTCAAAGATCACAGGGCCGTCATAGTTGATCATCTCCATGATCGCGTCGTCCAGATCAGCTGGGTCGGAACACAGGATACCTTTGGCACCAAAGGCCTCGGCGAGTTTGACGAAATCAGGCAGTGCTTCGGACCAGCTGTGCGAATAGCGTTCGCCATGCAGCAGCTCCTGCCATTGGCGCACCATGCCAAGGCGTTCATTGTTCAGGATAAACTGCTTCACCGGCAAGCGGTACTGTGCTGCGGTGCCCATTTCCTGCATGTTCATCAACCACGACGCTTCACCTGCCACGTTGATGACCAGCGCATCGGGATGCGCCATCTGCACACCGATCGAGGCGGGGAAACCATAGCCCATTGTGCCCAGACCACCCGATGTCATCCAGCGGTTTGGATCTTCAAAGCCGAGATACTGAGCCGCCCACATCTGGTGTTGTCCAACCTCAGTCGTGACGTATCGATCGTGGTTCTTTGTCAGCTCTTCAAGCCGTTGCAGCGCGTATTGCGGCTTGATGGTTTTCTCGCTGTTGGTGAAGGCAAGGCAGTTAACTTTGCGCCACTCGTTGATCTGTTCCTGCCACTGTTTGATATTGGCGGCATCTGTTTTGCGACCGCGTGCCTTCCAGACTTTCAGAATATCCTCAAGCACATGGGCAACATCGCCAACGATTGGGATGTCCACACGAATAACCTTGTTGATCGAGGATGGGTCGATATCCACATGAGCCTTGGTCGAATTTGGCGAGAACGCATCGATACGGCCGGTGATACGGTCGTCAAAGCGCGCGCCGATATTGATCATCAGATCGCAATCATGCATCGCCATGTTGGCCTCGTAGAGCCCATGCATCCCCAGCATACCGATCCAGTTTTCACCCGAGGCCGGATAAGCCCCAAGCCCCATCAGGGTCGAGGTGATCGGGAAGCCGGTTGCGTCTACAAGCTCGCGCAACAGCTGGCTGGCTGCAGGGCCCGAATTGATGACACCGCCGCCAGTGTAGAAGACCGGTTTCTTCGCGGTCTCAATTGCCGCAACCAGTTCAGTGATTTCTTCCAGATCGCCCTTCAATACTGGCTGATAGTGGGAGGTTGACGGTTTTGGCGTCGTGTATTCACCCGAGGCAAACTGAACGTCTTTCGGAATGTCGACCAGCACGGGGCCGGGACGACCCGCGGTTGCCACGTGGAAGGCTTCATGCATTGTTGCCGCCAGCGAGTCCGTATCCTTCACCAGCCAGTTGTGCTTGGTGCAGGGGCGGGTGATGCCTACGGTGTCCGCTTCCTGAAAGGCATCAGAGCCAATCATAAAGGTCGGAACCTGACCGGTCAGAACAACGATCGGAATCGAATCCAGCAACGCATCGGTCAGGCCGGTCACCGCATTTGTCGCACCGGGACCGGATGTGACCAAGGCAACGCCCGGCTTGCCGGTTGAGCGGGCATAGCCTTCAGCGGCATGTACCGCACCCTGCTCATGCCGTACCAGAATGTGGCGAATGTCGTTTTGCAGAAAAATCTCATCATAGATCGGTAGGACGGCGCCACCGGGGTATCCGAAAACTGTGTCCACGCCCTGATCCTTGAGGGCCTGAACTACCATCTTTGCGCCGGTCATCTCACGTGTCATCTGCTTTGCTCCGTTCGCGACATGTGTCTTGCGTGTTGCCAAAAAAAAGCCCCCGAGATTTTCGGAGGCGCATGGGTTCGATTATGGTTTACCGTTACCGGCCCATGCGCGTGTTTCCTACGATTACGACTAGCGCTTTCATCGCCAGAGGCTCCTTCTTTGCGTGCAGGGACATTATGTTTGAGGGGAAGGGGCGTCAACAGGCAAATACAAAAATATTGTAAGTCAGTGTTCATATTTTTTGTTACTTTATTGCGCAAAATGACGCAGCTCGAGAAACATCCGTGAAATTTGGGTGAAATTTTGAGTGCATGACCTTGCGTTAGGCTGGTCTGATTGCGTCAGGTCCATGTCTGAAACAGACCAGAGCAACCCCCGATGCTGAGGCAGGCTGATGAAAACAGCACTACATCGGGAGGTCAGACATGTTGCACGATCTTGTAGATTTAGGGCGATATCCGATCGATCGGCCTGACTCCTATGGATATAGGCAGTTGATCGCGGACCTGCGGCGGGATCTGGATGCTGATGGATGTGCAGTCCTGCCGTCCTTTGTGCATGAAGAGGGATTGGAAAGACTGATTGCCGAGGCCGACGAGGTCGCTCCCAAGGCGCATCGGTCATTCAATCGCACGAACGCCTATTTCACTCAGGACGACCCGAGCTTTGGTATCGGGCATCCGATCCGACGGTTTTTCGACCGGTCCAATGCCTTTGTGCCTGCGGATAATTTTATAGCCACAAGCCCTTTGCGGCGTATTTATGAGTATGAAGGTTTCATGCCCTTCATCCGCGAGGCGCTGAACGAGCCAGAGGATCGGTTCTTTAGATATGACGATCCGTTGGCGGACGTGATCATCAATGTTGTCGAGAAGGGAGGCGGCTTCCCGTGGCACTTCGACACCAATAATTACACTGTGACGCTAGCAATTCAGAATGGCGAAGCAGGCGGCGCGTTCGAATACGCACCCAACCTACGAACCGGTGAAGACGAAAATTTCAAAGGCGTCGCTGCGATTTTAGATGGCAGCAGGAGGGGTGTGCACCAACTGGAACTGCAACCAGGAGACCTGCAGATTTTCAAAGGGCGTTATGCCTTGCACCGGGTTGCTCCGGTCGAAGGTGATCGCAAACGCTATGTCGGAATTTTTTCATTTGTAGAAACTGAAGGGATGTGCGGCGGGGTTGAGCGTACACGGCAACTTTATGGTCGGGTTTTGCCCCATCATTACGCGCGTGCTGGGCTTCGGGATGACGAATTGCTGGATTGAGTTAAGCGAGAGGCTAGACTGGCCACTATATTATCTGCGGAGAAACCATTAATGTCGCAAATACTGCAACTCACACCATTTGTTCTTTGTTCGTCTTTGGAAGCGCAGATTGAGTTTTATTGCAAGAAGCTGCGATTTACGTGCAATTTCAGGCAGGAGAACTATGCGTTTCTAAGGTTGGATCAAGTTGCCATTCGTTTATTGGAATGCCCGCCGCGATCGGATGGTAAACCATTGGGTGATAACCAATCCTTCTATATTGATGTCGACGGAATTGATGAGCTTTATGAAGAGATGAAAGGGCGGCTGGCCGAATTGCCAGAAGGCCGCGTGCGCCCGCCTTTCGATCAGCCCTATCAACAGCGCGAATTTCATGTGATCGACGAAGATGGAACGCTGATCTTCTTTGGTCAGGACATTCGCCCCAGGTAACCGGACAAAGCTCCCGCCCGTTATCAACGCGCCATTCAGCGCGCCTTTTCCGGTTGGGTCGGGCAGCGCGTATAGCGCTGCGGTCAGAGCCCCGGGCTGGTGCCCTGCAGAACGCCGTGTTCCAGCGCATAGCGGGTCAGACCGGCAGTCGAAGAGATCCCCAGTTTACGTTTGATATTCTTACGGTGGGTTTCGACCGTGCGGACAGAAATATCCAGAGACTGCGCGACTTCTTTGTTAGATTTACCCTGCGCGAGCTCCAGCAAGATGGTCTGTTCGCGCCCGGTTAGCGCTTCACGCGTGTCACCCTCTTTCGGTTCCAAAGAACCTCTGGCACCGGTGCAGAGATAGCGCTCGCCACGCATCACCGCGTCGATAGCTTGCTTGATTTCTTCGGTCGGAACGTCCTTGAGGATATAGCCCTTGGCTCCGTGACTGAGCGCCGTCGAGATATATTCGGGACTGTCGTGCATTGATAGGATCAGAATGCGGGTTTCAGGAAGGCGTTCCAAGATAATCTCAGTGGCGTTGAGCCCGCTGAGGCCGGGCATGTTGAGATCCATCAGGATCACGTCTGGTTCGAGCTGGGTCGCCTGATCAACCGCCTCTTGCCCGTTTGAGAGCGTGCCAACCACGTCTATTTCATCAAAGCTTTCCAGTAGTGACTGAATGCCTTCAGCGACCATGGGATGATCGTCGACTATAAGTACACGGGTGGTCGTGTCGGACATCAGAGACCGGCCTTTCGTTTTGGCGTTGGATCTTCCTGCGGCGGCAGCATATGGCTGAGTGGCAGGCTGACTTCAATCACAGTGCCGCTTTGTCCGCCGCGAGAGGAGAGGATACGCAGGCTGCCGTCAAGCTGCTCAATCCGCTCTTGCATGTTGCGCAATCCGATCCCGGCGCTGACTTGACCGGGTTCGCTACGCAATCCGCGGCCATTGTCGGTGATCCGCATCGTGGCGCCTTTCTTATGACCCCGCAGATCTATGGTAACACGTGTCGCGCCCGAGTGGCGCTCGATATTGGTCAGGGCTTCCTGTGCAATCCTATAAAGGGCGATCTTGCTGTCCTGATCCAGCCGGTTACGGAACACGACTGTCGAAAACTCGGTCTCGATCCCGGTGCGTTCGCTGAAGTCGTCTGTTAGTGCTTTTAGGGCAGGCCCAAGACCTAGATCGTCCAGAACGCCGGGGCGCAGATCGCGGCTAATACGGCGGACTTCGGTGATGGCGGTGGCCAGATTATCGATACCTGTTTGCAGCGGAGCTTGCGCGGCTGCGTCGTCTCCGCGGCCCAACCGTCGACGGGCATTGTCCAGCGCATAACGGACGCCGACCAGTATTTGGCTGATGCCATCGTGCAATTCACGGGCAACGCGCCCGCGCTCTTCCTCTTGGGTATCAAGCACGCGCTGGGTCAGTTCCTTGAGTTTGGCGTCAGCCAGCCTGCGTTCGCGGAAATTCAGCAACATTCCGGATGCAAAGACGATCAGTACGGCTGCAAGAACGATTCCCCCGATATAAAGGAATGTGCGCTGCACGCGCGCCTCGACCTCGGCGCGGGCGTTGGCCACGGTGGCGACGATATCGTCGATGAAAACGCCGGTGCCGACGACCCAGCGCCAATCCTGCAAGCCAACCACATAGGCGATCATCTGCGCCTCTTCCCCGGTTGAAGGTTTTTGCCACATAAAGCTGTGCCATCCTGCGCCTTGGCGGGCGAGGCTTATGAACTCATCCACAATGGGCGTGCCATCACTATCCGTTAGGCCAACCCAGTTGCGGTTGATAAACTCGGTCTGGCGCGGGCTGACCAGATTGTTGCCGTCATAATCGTAGACGAAGAAGAACCCGTCTTTGCCGTAGATCATCGCCGACAGGATTTGCGTGACCAGGTTCTTTGCCACCTCGTCATCGGGCGAGGCGCGACCGTAGATATAGGCAAACCCGTTGCGCGCTTGTGTGACGTAGTTGCGCAGTTCGTCCTTCTTGGCTTCGATCAGGCGGCGTTCAAGCGCTTGGATCTCGCTTTCAGCGGTTGCGCGGGATTCATATGCGACCACCAAGGCGATCGCAGCCACCGCCGCGATCAATGGGATGGCTGCGACCAGCGACAATTTCTGCGCGTAGGTCAGCGAGATGAGATTCCGGAAACCTCTCATGATCGAATCGATACGCAAGCCGCAGCGAAATTGCAAAAAGATTGGTTGATCAGTGACCTCAGGCAACGCGATTTAGCGCTGGGCACGCGAAATCAGCCCGAATTGCGCCCTCAAATCCAAAAAAAAACTGACTGGCTACGTAGTAGTAGGTATTCACATTCATGTGTGCGGAACTAGGCTAACGCGCACTGGAAACGATCGACCCGGCATCACCCGGGGAATGAATATGAAGGGGAGGATCACTCATATGGATCGTCGTAAGTTTCTAAAAACATCAGCACTGGGCGGCTCGGCCGCTGCAGCCACCACGCTGGCAGCGCCCGCCTACGCGCAGGGCAAGCGCACGCTGACCATGGTTACCTCATGGGGCCGTGGCCTTGCAGGTGTATTTGACAGCGCACAGCGCTGCGCCGACAGCATCACCACCATGTCGGATGGCGACCTGAACGTTGAAATCAAAGCAGCCGGTGAACTGGTTGGTGCTTTCGAAGTATTTGACGCGGTATCGTCCGGTCAGGCTGATATGTACCACGCGGCAGACTACTACTTTGTGGGTCAGCACCCGGGCTATGCGTTCTTCACCGCTGTTCCGTTCGGCATGACTGCGCAGGAACTGGTAAACTGGTACTACCATGCCGGCGGCATGGAGCTGCATGATGAGCTGGGCGAAATCTTCGGCCTGAAATCCTTCCTGGCCGGTAATACTGGCGCGCAGGCAGGTGGCTGGTACTCGAAAGAGATCAACAGCCCCGAAGACTTTAACGGCCTGAAATTCCGTATGCCGGGTCTGGGCGGTAAGGCACTGGGTAAACTAGGCGCATCCGTTCAAAACATTCCGGGTTCGGAAGTGTATCAGGCGCTGTCGTCCGGTGCGATTGACGGAACCGAGTGGATCGGTCCTTGGGCTGACGAAAAAGCGGGCTTCCAGGAAATCACCAAGACCTACTACACTGCGGGCTTCCATGAGCCGGGTGCGGGTCTGTCGTTGGCCACTAACCGCGAGGTTTATGACAGCCTGTCCGCTGCGCAGCAGAAGATCATCGAGATCGCAGCAGCCGAATGCCACCAGTGGAACCTGGCACAATTCCTGGCCAATAATGGTGCCGCGCTGGCGCGCCTGCAAGCCGGTGGCGTCAAGGTCATGGAATTCCCTGACAGTGTTTGGGACGCATTTGGTGCAGCCAGCCAGGAAGTTCTGGACGAGAACATGGGTGACGAGCTGTTCAAGCGCATCCACGACAGCGCCATGGCGTCGATGGCTGAGTCCTCGGCATGGAACAACCTGTCGTCGGGTGTTTACACCGCACAGCGCGACCGCGTTCGCGGCTAAGTAAACCGCTCAATGCAATCGGTTCCCCCGTATAGGCGGGGGAGCCTTTCCCGTTGCACATAAGCGGTTCGGACATGCCGCAATAATCAAACGTGCAACCGATACGACCTGGGGACAACATGCAGGACGAAAACGGTATCTCGTTCTTCGGCGCCCTGTGGAATGGACTGACATGGTTCATTCAGAACATTGCCGAAGCCTTCTATAATTTCGGATACGCCATCACGCATCCGCAGCTCTGGCTGAACTGGTCGGACAAAGAAGCGATCATGCGCTTTGTCTATTACGGCGGGTCTGTCGAGTTCTTCTTCGTGATCTTCGCGCTGTTTCTGGTGCTGACGGCCATAGGGCTCTACTACCGGAACTTTATGTGGGGGATGGTGCGCGGGCTCGAGGGTTTTGCCAACACCACGGGCCGTTTCTTTGCCTGGGCGGGACTGCTGATGGTGATCCAGCAGATCGTGATCGTATTCATGCAGCGGGTGTTCACGCGGCCAGATATGTCCTTTGGTTTGGGCATCCCTTTTCAGATGGATATCAGTTGGTTCGCCGAAGAACTTAAACTTTATAACGCGATGGTTGTCTGCCTGTGCTGCACCTACACATTCGTCCAAGGCGGTCACGTCCGCGTTGACCTGATTTATGCAGGTATCAGCCACAAGGCCAAACGCGTCGTTGATATGTGTGGGGCGGTTCTGTTCATGATGCCCATGGCCGTGCTGACCTGGATGTATGGCTGGTATTTCATGTGGCGGCACCTGATCGTGCCGAAACCCTCGGCCAGTGATACGCTGGACCGGCTGCTGGCCAAGTCCCGCGCATTGCGCTGGAACGTTGAAACCATCGGGTTCAGCCCGAACGGGTTTAACGCCTACTTCCTGTTCAAAATCCTGCTGGTGGCCTTTGCCGCCATGGTGTTCCTGCACGCGATTGCGTTCCTGTATCGCTCGTATCTGGAATACGTGGAAGGGCCGGAAAGTGAAGGAAAATACCTCGACAAGGACAGCCTTGGCGAGGGTGAAGAAGCCTACGAAGGCGCGCATTAGGGACGGAGAACCAGACAATGCTATTCGGACTTGATGGCGTCGAGATAGGCCTCATTATCGTATTCTTCTGCCTCTTCGGGGGCATCCTTTCGGGTTTCCCCGTGGCCTTTGCCATCGGCGGGGCCGGGGTGATTTCCTTCGGGATCATCGCCGCATTGGACAGCGCCGGGCTGTTGATCCACCAAGCGATCGACACTGGTTCGCAAGCCTACCGTGACGTGGTGAATTCGGGTGTCAAACCTGACGTGATATCCGTGTTCCGATACCCGGATTTGCCAAGGATCGCCGAGCCGGTCTTTGTACAAGGCTGGGAAACCGCGCTGGACCGGAACGTCTCTTTCATCGTGAACCGTATGAACGAACGTGTTCTGGCCGGGCAATCGATTGAAACCCTGCTAGCGGTGTTGATGTTCGTCCTGATGGGCATCACGCTGGAGCGCTCCAAGATCGCAAACGACCTGCTGACCACGATGGCGCGCGTCTTCGGGCCCTTGCCCGGTGGCCTTGCGGTCTCGATTGTGGTCGTGGGTGCATTCCTTGCGGCTTCGACCGGTATCGTGGGCGCGACTGTGGTGACCATGGGCTTGTTGGCCCTGCCCACCATGCTGCGGAACAACTATTCGCCGGAACTGGCGACGGGTGTGATCGCGGCCTCGGGTACGCTGGGGCAGATCATTCCACCGTCCATCGTGATCGTTCTGCTGGGGACGCTGGCGGGTGACCTCTATTCCACCGCACAGGAAACGCGCGCGGTCGAGGCCGGGTGTACCGATGCGCTGACCTATCTGGGCGAGCCTGCGGTCGTTTCGGTGGGCACCTTGTTCCAGGCGGCGCTGCTGCCAGGGATCATGCTGGCGCTGCTATATGCGCTCTATGCCTTTGGTTATGCACTGTTGAACCCGGAAAAGGCCCCTGCGGTTGAACTGTCGGGCGGTTCGGGTGAAACCATCACGCGCTCAGAAGGTCTGACTTGGCTGCTGGGTGCTCCGGTTGCTCTGATCGTTGGCGCTGTACTGCTGGGCAGTGCGGGCGTGATCGGAAGCCAGAATGTCTCAGTCTCGGCATTCTCGGATATCGGGCAGGGCGCATCACTGCGCACAAACGTCTCGGAAGAGTGTCAGGCTTCGATGATCGAACTGCATGGTCAATCCGCCTGGGATCAGGCGGTGGCCGAGCAGGAAGCGATCGATGAGGCAGGAGGTGCGGCTGAATCCCAACGTCTGAGCGAAGAGGAACTTGCGGCTGCACAAGAGGCCAAGATCGCTGCCGCTGCACCAATAGGAAACGGTGTTGCCGTTATTGTGGTTCTGCTGGGGCTCACGTTGGTACTGGGACGCGGGATTGCTCCATCGCGGTCGCCGCAACCTCTGATCGTCGGGGCTATCGGCTTATTGCTGATGCTGCTGGTCGATGTGCTGCTGATTGCGCCGACAACGTCGTCCGGGGCGACGTTCTTGTTGCTGGCGATACCCTTCGTGTTTGCCATGTATGGCTGCAAAGAGGCGGCCGCACGATGCGCCACTAATGATCTGATCAGGGTGGTGTTCCCGCCGCTGGTCCTGATCATCGCGGTGCTGGGATCGATCCTTGGCGGTGTCACCAACCCCACGCCCGCAGCGGCACTGGGGGCGGGTGGGGCTATCATGCTGGCGGCCTATCGCAAGCTGCAGGATCAGGGTAGGTCGGGCAAGGTGATCATATGGTCGACCTTTGCAGTGATCATTGCGCTGCTGATGGGCGTGAACTTTGATCTGCGTATCAATCAGGGCGGTGTCACGGTCGAAAGCTGGATTGCCTTCATCATTGCCTATTCCGCTTATCTTTACGCGCTGTTCGGGCTGTTGTTCGCATGTTGGGTGCTGTTCTCGAGCGGGGTTCTGACACCTGTAGTGCGCGAGACGGCTAAGGTGACCTCGATGGTCTTTACCATCCTGATCGGATCGCAACTGCTGAACCTGGTGGTGATCTCGTTCGGAGGCGAGCACTATATCCAGCAATTCCTCAAGAGCTTCGACAATGAATTCACAGTCTTCCTGATTGTGATGCTGGTGTTGTTTTTCCTGGGCTTCGTTCTGGATTTCCTTGAGATCATTTACATCGTGATCCCAATCGTGGGACCGGTGATCTATGGCGGGTCATTCGATCCGAAATGGGTGACGATCATGGTTGCGGTGAACCTTCAGACCTCGTTCCTGACGCCACCTTTCGGGTTTGCGCTGTTCTATCTACGCGGGGTTGCGCCCAAAGAGGTCACAACCGGCCACATCTATCGTGGCATCATACCGTTTGTGATCATTCAGGTGGTGGGTATCGCGATCTTGTGGTTCTTCCCCTCGATCGTCACCATTGTGCCCGATCTGATACCAAGCTGATTGAGGCGATTTATATCCAAGGGAAAGGGGGCTTCGATGCCCCCTTTGCTTTACGCAACTGCGAAGGGGATCAGGTGAACTGGATCAGGTCCCAGCGATTGCCGAAGGGGTCACGCCAGACCGCTACGGTACCGTAGGGTTCGTAGCGAGGCGGTTCTTCAAAATGAACGCCGTTGACGCGCATGTTTTCGTAGTCCCGATTGAAATCATCTGTTTCAAGGAAGAAGCCGACGCGGCCCCCTGTCTGGTTCCCGATGCACGAGCGCTGGACGCCATTTGCAGCTTTGGCAAGCAAAAGCGTACCCCCAGATGATCCCGGAGGCGCGACGCGCACCCAGCGTTTGCCACCACCCAGATCAATATCCTGGAGCAGCGAGAAGCTCAGCACATTGGTGTAGAACGCAATCGCATCATCGTAATCCGGCACTACAAGAGTGACCGCGTGAAGGCTCTGCCTCATTGCAGGTTAGCCTTTCGTCGGATGTCTGTCAGGCAGTTGGATATTGGCCACCTGCTCGGCAATGGGGGCCGATGACAGAGGGTGGTGCGCTGTCTGGGCGTATTGTTCCGGGTCTTCAATCTGCTTCCATTCGCCTCGAATATAGGCCTGAAGCCCCGAAAATTTGGCTTTATAGTCCATCTTCGGACTGCCGGGGACCCAATATCCCAGATAGATGTAAGGCAATCCTGCCTCGCGCGCGATCTCAATATGGTCGAGGATCATATACGTACCCAGAGAGTGTTGCTGAAACTGTGGATCGTAGAATGAGTAGACCATGCTCAACCCGTCATCCAGCACATCGGTCAGACTGACTGCGATCAATTCGTCTGTATCGGGATCGGCATACTCCACTACGCGGCTGCGAATCGGGGTTTCCTCGATCATCGCGGCAAATTCAAACACATCCATATCGGCCATACCGCCATCAGCATGGCGAGCATCGAGATAGCGCCGGAATAGGTCGAATTGCTCATCCGTGGCCCACGGCGATGTGGCACGCCGAGTCAGGTAGGAATTGCGCCGACAGGCCCGTTTCTGGCTTTTGCTGAGGCGAAAGTTTGAAACATCGATGCGCGCTGACAGGCAGGCGGCGCAATCGGTGCAGGACGGACGATAAAGCACATTCTGCGAACGGCGAAATCCTTGTTGCGACAAGCAATTATTCAGCTGGTCCGCGCCTTCTCCCTGAAGGGCGGTGAACAGTTTGCGCTCCATTCTACCCTCAAGATAAGGGCAGGGTTGGGGTGCTGTCACATAGAATTGTGGCGCGATTGGCAGCGTGTGTCGCATGAAGGTCCCGCATTTCCTCGGGACCGATGATAGCAACGGTTTTTGGTGCCGCCAAGTGTTTCACTCAGGTGTTTAGTCAGGCGCGTTGATTGATCATCACGGTGCCAAGGAAGGCATCGGTAAGGCCCTGACAACGGGCGCTGGTCATCATCATGATAACCGAGATGATCTGCAGTACCGGAAACGCCATGCTAACGAAATAGCCTGCCGTGTGTGCGATGGCTTTGCCTGTATCCATCCGGGCACCAAACGCATCACGCAACTCGATCCCCATGAAGCGCATCCCCAACGTGGCCGAGCCATTCGCGATAGTGACAACGCGGTAGACGAAGCTAACCACTGCATAGATCAGGGCCAGGATGAAAAAACCCATGCCAAAGGTCAGCAGAATTGCAACTGTACACAGCAGCGAGATGAAGGCGATGTCGAACAGCCAAGCAAAGAAGCGTTTGGTCGCCACGGATTGATAAAATTCGGGCTGTCTATCGGGATCAGGCAGGTGAGTCATAGAGTGCGGTCCGGAAGTTTGTCAGAAACACCCTGTCCCGACAGCCGGGACAGGGCAAGTTCAGATCAGACGGGTTTATTGCCATCGTCTGCGTCGTCGCGATTGTCGCGGGCGCGTTCGTCCATGAACTCGTCGAATTCGGCCTTATCCTTGGCTTCGCGTAGGCGGTGCAGGAAGGCCTCAAAGTCCTTCTGTTCACGTTCGAGCCGCGCCAGCGTGTCAGCCTTATACGCGTCAAATGCGCTGTTGCCCGAAGGTTTCATTGCGCTCATGTGACTGTTCCACGATGAACGACGGCTGCAGGATTTGCTGAACATGCGTTTGCTCCAGATCATATAGGCAAGGAAGGCAAGGCCGATCGGCCAGAAGAAGATAAAGCCAAGGACCATTGCGGCGATCCAGGCGCCTTTGCCCTTGCTGTCAAGCCAGGCTTCGCTTCGGTGCAGCCACCCCGGGTTTTGGGGAACGGCGTGGTCGGACAATGCGGTCATTTTGCTCTCTCCAGTTAGGATGTAAATTCTCTTCACATTTCCTAGATGGGAGGGGTCGATCGGCAATGCAAGGGGTGTATGTGAAAAAGATTTACATTAGCTCAGAAACGGGTTCGTTTCGCAAAAAAGGCCTTTGTATATAAGAGAGGTGGCGATCGCTTCTGTTCCGGTACTTCAGCCGAGTATGTGCGTGCAATGCGAATTAACGCCCGATTAAGATCGCTTAATATTCAACCACTTCGCCAGTGATCCACGTTTATGTGCATACATAATGCTGAGCTTAGATTTGTAGGGAGGCCTTAAAATGATTGCTGGGAATACATCGCGTTGGCAGCCTTTGCTGGGGGATGAGTTCATACTGCCGATCGAACCTCATTTGGTTGCAAGCACTTACGGTGCGGGTGATCGGCCCTTGGGTCACGATGAACTCTTCCGATATGAAATCGCCACCGATCCGACATGTATTGCGCAAGATACTTCGCTGGATGTCAGCGCAAGCTCAGTGGGTCAGAATGAGGTCCCGTTTCGAAACCTCGACTCTTATGATCTGACTGGTAAAGACGATCTGCCCAACATCACACTTCATGAGCGAGGCGGTGGGCCTGTCTATTCGGAGGTTGGTGCCTATCACGGGGCCGGAATTGATGGGGCGGAATTCGGTCTTTTGCTGACGGGATACCAAATGGCGTCCGATAACAGCACGACGCAAATTTCTGAGCTGTATCACGAACAAATTGTCGAACTTGAGTTCGCACATCAGAATGGTCAGTTTGTGCCGGCAGGTTATCAAACCTATTCAAGCTTTGGATTTGAGGGGCAGTATACGGATCAGTCGGTTCAGTTTTACCATTTGTCCATCGAAGCAGAGCGTGAAGAAAGCTTTCAGACCCAAATGCTCTTTGGAAGTGAAGATCCGGTCCTAACGTCTTATGGCTATCATGAAGTTCTTGCGATTTCAGGAGAGGCGTTTCAAAACGGAATCGCCGATTTTTCATTCAGTCTCCAGTATTCGATCGAATTTCAAATGAATGCTTATGGTCAGTACGAGCTGCTTGCCGAAGTCGCGTTTGAGGGGCAGATAAACTATATGAATGCCCAGACGCGGGAGTTTCAGTTTTACGATTATGTGCCTATCGTGTTTCGCGATCTTGAAAGCTTGGAATTTCCTCCCTTTTCAGATCAGCTTGCTGATCAATTAGCCATGTTTCAATACAGCATGGGTGAGGCCTGGGATGGGTTGGCGCAATTGAACGATCGGCTTGAGGCGGTGTTCGTGAAGATGCGCGAAGATGGACATTATGACGCGTGGGACCAGATCGGGCAGGGGCCTGATAACCCGTACAATTTCGATTTGCCGCCGCCTGATCTGTGGCTATAACGAATTGGCCAAAGCTTAATCGATCCAAGAGTTTGCCTTGGCTGTATCTGATATTCTTCGGTCACAAGACATAGGCATATGGAAAACGACGAGAACACCAACCCTCCAACCCTTGATGAAATTCTATTGTTGGAAAAGCAGGTGTGGGAGGCGTTGGTCGATGGCAACGCTCAAGCTGACCGCGCGCTATTGTGCGCGGATTTTCTGGGCGTTTATCCGAGCGGTTTTGCAAATCGCGATGATCATGTCGGGCAATTTGCCGATGCGCCGACGATGGCACAGTATGAACTCAGCGACACCAGACTGCGTGTTTTGTCGGCGGACATAGTTTTGCTCTCGTACCGCGCAGATTATCGTCGACCCGACAGAGAAGAATGGGAAGCGATGCTGATCTCGTCACTGTGGGAGCGGCGGCACGACGTTTGGGTCAACAGCTTCAGCCAGGACACCCCTTTGGATAAAGCATGAGTGACGCTCTCGCCATAAACCGTCTACCGCGTGCATTTCATGCCGAACTAGGGCAGGAAACACGTGCTGCACTGCCCGATCTGACGGCCGAACAGGGTGAGTTGATCGCAGGAACTGCTGGCTCCAGCCCCTATCTTAAGGGATTGATCGACCAAGAACGGGATTGGCTGCCGCAAGCGCTGCAGCGACCGGACCAATCATTCGCGGATGTGATGGAGGCGACCCGGAAGCTACCATCGGATCAGTTGAAACCCGGATTACGGCAAGCAAAACGGCGCATGGCATTGCTGACGGCCCTCGCAGATCTGGCGGGTGCGTGGCCGTTGGAAAAAGTGACTGCTGCGCTGACCGATTTCGGAGCGCTGGCCACCGATGTGGCAGCGAAGGCCGAGATCGCGACTCTAATTCGGCGTGGAAAGCTGCCGGGCATGACTGAAGACGATGTCGAAACCGCTGCCGGTATGGTCATTCTGGCGATGGGCAAGATGGGTGCGCACGAGCTGAACTATAGCTCGGATATCGACCTGATCGTGATGTTCGATGAAACACGTTTCGACCCTGATGATTTTTACGAGGCCCGGCAGGGAATGGTTCGCGCCACGCGTAACTTTTGTGCGACGCTCAGCGACAAAACGGCGGATGGTTATGTATTCCGCACTGATCTGCGCCTGCGCCCTGACCCGGCAGTCACGCCAGTGTGTCTGGCGATGGAAGCGGCTGAGCGGTACTACGAAAGCCTTGGACGCACGTGGGAGCGCGCGGCCTATATCAAGGCGCGACCTTGTGCCGGGGATATCGCGGCGGGGCAGAGGTTTTTGGATGCGTTGCGCCCGTTCGTCTGGCGCCGGCACTTGGATTTTGCCGCGATTCAAGACGCTCATGACATGCGTCTGCGCATTCGCGAGAATAAGGGAACTGGTGGCAGCCTCTCGATTCCAGGTCATGATATGAAGCTGGGGCAGGGCGGTATACGCGAGATTGAGTTCTTTACTCAGACCCGCCAACTGATCGCAGGAGGCCGCGACCCTGACCTGCGGGTGCGGGGAACCGTGCCTGGTTTGGCGGCGCTGGCGTCGAAAGGCTGGGTGCCCGAGGATGTCACCGTAAAACTAACGGATCATTACCGCGCCCATCGCGAGGTCGAGCATCGCATCCAAATGGTACATGATGCGCAAACCCATAAAGTTCCAAACTCAGAAGACGGGATCGAACGGGTTGCCTGCTTGATGGGCATCAGTAGCGACGAACTGACCGCCGATCTGACCCGCCGCCTGACCGAAGTGCACGAATTGACTGAAGGGTTCTTTGCTCCCGGACCGGGCGCGCAGCCTGCGCCGTTACAAGAGGTCGAATTCGACAAGGGTGTTCTGGCCCGCTGGCCCACCTATCCGGCGCTTAGGTCTCAGCGGGGGGCTCGGATATTCGAGCGGCTAAGGCCCGAGCTTTTATCGCGACTGGCAAAGACCGCGAAACCCGAAGAAGCGTTGCTTGCGTTGGACGGGTTTCTGTCTGGACTGCCAGCTGGGGTACAGCTGTTTTCACTGTTTGAGGCGAATCCGCAACTGATCGATCTGCTGGTCGATATCGTCGGTACATCTCACGCTCTTGCCACCCATCTTTCGCGCAATGCCTCTGTTTTTGACGCGGTGATAGGCGGAAGTTTCTTTAGCGACTGGCCGGGGCTGACTACGTTGCGGGCCGATCTTTCACGGACCCTGACAGAAGAAGACGACTATGAAACGCAGCTGGATTTTGCGCGTCGCTGGTGCAAGGAATGGCACTTTCGCATCGGCGTGCATCATCTGCGCGGATTGATCAACGGGGCGCAGGCCGGGCGGCAATATGCTGAACTTGCGCAGGCCGTTATTGCGGCGGTGCTGCCTGGCGTTGTAGAGCAGTTTGCCAAAAAGCACGGCCCTGCGCCGGGGCGTGGCGCCGCGGTTCTGGGCATGGGATCGCTTGGGGCAGGGCGCATCAACTCGCAATCCGATCTGGACATGATTGTCATCTACGACCCACAGGATCAGGACATGTCTGATGGCCCTCGCCCGCTGGCCACGCGGACATATTACGCTCGGTTTACCCAAGCCCTTATAACAGCGCTCAGCGCGCCGATGTCGCAGGGGCGTCTTTATGAAGTCGACATGCGCCTTCGACCTTCGGGCAATCAGGGGCCAGTAGCCACCAGTTGGGGCAGCTTCACCAACTACCAGCAGAATGAAGCGTGGGTGTGGGAACACCTGGCGCTGACCCGAGCCCATGTTGTTGCGGGCGATGCCGAGCTGGGGAAGGATATCGAGACCTTTCGCGCTGAATTCCTGTCGCAACCACGCGATAGGGATATGGTTCTGAAAGAGGTTGCCGAAATGCGCGCCCGGCTTGCTGCCGCCAAAGCACCCGCCGGGGTGTGGGACGCCAAGAACGGACCGGGCCGCATGATGGATATCGAACTTTTGGCTGAAACCGGAGCTTTGATGGCGGGGCTTTCTCAGCGCGACGTAGCCTCGGGTCTTGACGGCGCGGTCGCAGCCGCGTTGCTGGATGTCGCGCAGGCACAAACCCTCAAGTACTGTTACGACTTATGTTGGTCGGTGCAATGTGCAGCGCGGCTGCTGTCGGGGAAAGTGATTGAGGCCGATAAGATTGGCGAGGGAGGCACAGCCTTCCTGTGCCGGGCCACTGGGTTCGATCAGGTCGAGCAGCTGCAATCTGCCTTGAAGGACAGTTACAGTAGGGCCGCCCAGTTGATCAGCGGTGTGGTTGGGGAGATTGAAGATGGCACGCAACGATGATCCGAACGACCATAAAGGTCTGATCCGCGAGGCTTATCGGATTGAAGGCATCACCTTGCCTGAATGCCGCAGCATTTTTCTGGACTGGGCGCTGAGCCTGCCTGCGGACCGCGATCAGAAACAGGCCGTGAGCTCTCTGCATTCGATTTACTCGGCTCAGGCAGAAGACCACCCAATGACGCAGGTACTGGCCGAAGGGCTGCAAACTGCCCAAGCGCCCAAGCGGCGTGGCGGCTGGCGCAATCGCAACCGCTAACAGGGCTTTTACCCCTGCCTATTCGCGACTATGAGGGCGCCATGACAAATTCATCCGAACGCCCCCGTATCCGTTTGAAACCCAAGGCCAACGCGCGTGGCCTTCGCCATGGGTTTCCATGGGTCTATGCCAATGACATCGTGACCGACCGCCGGACTCGAAAAATCGAAGCCGGAGCATTGGCTGTGCTCGAAGATGATAAACGCGCACCCATCGCTCTGGTCGCAGTAAACCCGGCCTCGATGATCATGTGCCGGGTGCTGGATCGCGATATCGGGACACAGCTGACCGCGGATTGGTTCGAAACGCGACTTCGCCATGCGCTTGAGATGCGCGAAAACTTGTTTGATGCCCCATACTACCGTCTGATCCATGCTGAGGCGGATGGGTTTCCGGGTGTCATCATCGACCGCTTCGGAGATGCCTGCGTGATCCAGCCAAACGCCGCATGGGCCGAGGCGCATCTCGATGCGCTGACCGACGCGCTGGTCAAAGTCACCGGGGTGTCCACTGTGTTGAAAAATGCCTCGGGCCGCACGCGCGGTTTGGAAGGGCTGGACGATCTCAGCCTGGCCCTCCGCGGCACTGCGCCCGAGGCACCCCTGCCGGTGCCTATGAACGGTGCATCCTATATGGCCGACCTGACGGGCGGGCAGAAAACCGGTCTGTTTTATGACCAGCGCCCCAATCATGCGTTTGCCGCCAAGCTGGTTCACCCCGGTGCGCGTGTACTGGATGTTTTTAGTCATGTCGGTGGGTTTGGCTTGGCCATGCTGGCGGGCGGCGCGGCACACGCCGTGTCGGTTGATGGATCGGCGGCGGCTTTGGAATTGGCGGCAAAGGGCGCTGAGGTATCAGGGTTTGCCGACCGTTTTCAGACCCGTCAAGGGGATGCCTTCGATGTGCTGGCCAAGCTGGGGGAAGAGGGTGCAGAATTCGACGTTGTAATCTGCGATCCTCCAGCCTTTGCACCCTCGAAACAGGCGCTGGACGCAGGCTTGCGCGCGTATGAGCGCATCGCACGTCTGGCAGCACCGCTGGTCAAGCCCGGCGGTTACCTTGGCCTCTGCTCCTGTTCTCATGCCGCTGATTTGGGACGCTTCCGTGATGCGTCTTCGCGCGGGATCGGACGCGCAGGGAGACGAGCCCAACTGATCCATACCGGATTTGCGGGCCCTGACCACCCGCAACTGCCGCAACTAGCCGAAAGCGGTTACCTCAAAGCTGTGTTCTACCGGCTGTGAAAGCGGTTCTGGATACCTGCGTCATCTATCCAACGGTGATGCGAGAAATGTTGCTGGGCGCCGCCAAGCTTGGCCATTTTACACCTGTCTGGTCCGCGCGCATTTTGGAAGAATGGGCCCGCGCGGCGCGCAAACTCGGCCCGGAGGGCGAGGTACAGGCACGTGCCGAAATCGCATTGGTTCAGGCAAATTGGCCAGATGCCGAGCATCCTGCCGCACCCGGAGCAGAGCAACGTCTATGGCTGCCGGATGCGGCAGATATCCATGTTCTGGCAACAGCAGTCACAAGCTCGTCGGATGCCATAGTCACCGTCAACGCCAAAGACTTTCCAAAAAACATCCTTGCCGAAGAAGGGCTTGATCGGCGCGACCCCGATGGGTTGCTGCACGGTTTCTGGCTTTCGGATCCAGAAGGCATGTCGCAAATCGCTACCAGTGTTCTGTCAGTCGCCAACCGCCTATCGGGCGATAACTGGACATTACGCGCACTGATGAAGAAAGCACGGCTGCCAAGACTAGGCAAAGCGCTCGCCGACTGACGCAGGATTTTCTTCATCTGGCCAAAAATACTCCGGGGTGTGCGAGGGGCTGGCCCCTCGCTTCCAAACTAACCACCAACGCCCCACTTTTGTTCCAACACCTCCAACGCTGCAATCCGCTCATCCGTTTTCGGGTGGCTCATCAGCCAGGCTGGTGCTACGCCTGCACGCTGTTGTGTCAGATCTTCAAGCTTGTGGAACAATGACTTCTGCGGCCCAATCCCAATTCCGGCTTTTGTCAAAAGCGCCGCGGCATACTCATCTGCCTCATACTCGTCGCCACGCGACAATCGCGAGGCCAACAGATGTGTCAGCATATTCGCGATCCACGCACCGATGAACGGAATAAAACGGTTCAACAGCATCATCAACGCCGCCCGCAGCGCATTTTGGCCGGAAAAATCGATCATGCGCCGCCGGGCGTGTCCCAGTGCTACATGCCCAAGCTCGTGCGCGATGACGCTCGCCATTTCTTCTGCCGAAACCTCGCCATTGTGAAACTTTCGATAGAATCCACGTGTAATGAAAATGCGTCCATCAGGGGCTGCCAGACCGTTCACCGGATCGATTTCGTAGATGTAGACTGGCACACGATCGATTTCCAAAGCTGCCGCCAATCGGTCGGTCATACGTTTGAGAGCGGGATCAGCCAACTCAGTCGATTTTGCATCCAGCTCGCGATGCGTGCGCCAAACGGAAATCCGATACATGACGACGGCATAGGCGATGGCCAGCAAGATGGGTGTTAATCGGAGCATGTGTTAGATATGGGCGGCCCGCCCTGTAGAGGCAAGTCGCTATTCCAGATACAGGCCCGATTGGAGGGTGTTGCGTAGACGATTGCTACTGACTTGGCGTTGGCAACTGAAGGTTCGAGTGGAACTCTGAAAGCGACTGCTTAGTCAAAACCGCGCCCTTTGAAGCTTCGAAAAACGCATGTTCGGCCTCTTTCTCTGCGACCAAGGTGTCAATTCTCAGATCCCTCACATCGGCGCGCAGATCGTCGCGCGCCTCTTCATAGGCCTCAGCATCGCGCAGTTCATCCTCAAGCGCACTGAGATCGTCTTCGTAATTCGGGTCTGCAGGATCAAGCGCGGCGATGTCATCAGCGATGTCTTCGCTGCTGCGGCCATCATAGCTCTCGTTCAGGTCACGCAGTTCGCGGCGCGCCTCATAGAGGTCATCGCGCAGGTCGTAATAGGTTTCCGCCGCAGCCTGATAGGTCGCGATCTTGCCCACATTGCTGTTTGCTGAGGCGTTGCGGAACGCCGGCGCTGCCGCCTTGGATGCATTCAGGTTGCGCAGCTTATCCGAGCCATAGGGATCGGTGATCGCCGCGACAAGCGGATCGCGGTAATAGCGGTAGCGATCCTTCTTGCGATCGGAATATGGCTTGTCGTAGCGCAGTCGATAGTCGGTTTCATCATAGAACGTCTTATCATCCGAATAGCTGTAGTCATCAGGATCGTAAGGCACCGGCTGGATCGTTGCCCAGTCCTTGTGCCGGTAACCTGGCTGTGGCAGGTCGAGATAACCATGGAACTCGCCCAGCGTCGCCTTGGTCAATGTCCGCCCTTTCGAAGCGTCATAAAAGGCAGCCTCCGCATCTTGCAACGCGTCGCGGGTTTCGTATCTCAGATCCCTCACATCGGCGCGCAGATCGTCGCGCGCCTCTTCATAGGTTTCTGCATCACGCAGTTCATCCTCAAGCGAACTGAGATCGTCTTCGTAATTCGGGTCTGCAGGATCGAGCGCGGCGATGTCATCAGCGATGTCTTCGCTGCTGCGGCCATCATAGCTTTCGTTCAGGTCACGCAGTTCGCGGCGCGCCTCATAGAGGTCATCGCGCAGGTCGTAATAGGTTTCCGCCGCAGCCTGATAGGTCGCGATCTTGCCCACATTGCTGTTTGCTGAGGCGTTGCGGAACGCCGGCGCTGCCGCCTTGGATGCATTCAGGTTGCGCAGCTTATCCGAGCCATAGGGATCGGTGATCGCCGCGACAAGCGGATCGCGGTAACGACGCGTGCCGGGTTTTTTGTCGACATGGCGCTTGGAGTAATAATCCGTACGGGCAACAGGGCGCGGGGAATGCTCGAGCGGAGCTACGGAAGCTTTGCGGTAACTTTTCTTTACCCGGTTGGCACTTGTATTGGATTTCGATCGCGTGCGTTTTCCGAAAAGCTGCTCAACATCGCGTTTGAACTCTCGTCCAAAGCCCGCCAGTGTAGTTTCCCGGACTTTGCTGTTCTGTCCCTTATTCTTGTTCTTGGCCAACCGTTGGGATTTTGCATTCTGATTTTTATTGAATCTAAAAGTTTTGCCTGAGCGTCGAGTATTGAACTTGGCACCACCTGCATCTTTATCTGTGCTTTTGGCCCCATGGCCTTTACCGGATTTTCCTTTACCGCCCTTGGTGCCGTCATTGCCTTTGCCGGATTTTCCTTTACCGCCACTGCGGCCTGGTCCCCTCCCGTTACCATTGCTCTTGTCGTCCTTGGCATAAGCCGCATCGGGACCCAGCATAATGGTAGCGACAGCTCCCGATGTAAGAACCAGCGAAGTAACCGTCAAAACAGACGTCAGAATATAGCGGAATTTGGAATTGGTCATCTCAGCCCCCCAGCCTCAAACCCTGCTCTGTATATCATGGATTTGAGAGAGGCGGGGAACTTAGCTTAGATTGTTTCCGGAGTGCTCATTTTGGAGCGTGAATCATTAGATTTCAGCCTGATTGTTTCCCGTTTTCGATCAATCAGAATTCCAACGGCCCTAACGTGTCAGCTCCCGCATACCCTGTTCCAGACCCGCCAAAGTCATCGGCACCATGCGATCTTCAAAAATCTCGCGGATCATGCTGATCGAATGGGTGTATTCCCAATACTTCTCGGGCACCGGGTTGATCCATAGGTTCGATGTCCACTGTTCGCGCGCGCGCTGCAACCAAACCTGTCCGGCCTCCTGGTTCCAGTGCTCATTTGCGCCGCCGGGGTAGGCGATCTCATAGGGGCTCATAGAGGCGTCGCCAACGAAGATGCATTTGTAGTCCGGCCCGTATGTGCGCAGCACTTCGTGCGTTGGCGTCTGCTGATCCCAGCGGCGGCGGTTGTCACGCCAGACACCTTCATAGAGGCAATTGTGGAAGTAGTAGTATTCCAGATGCTTGAACTCGGTCCGCGCGGCCGAGAACAGCTCTTCGACCACCTTGATATACGGGTCCATTGAACCACCCACATCGAGAAACAAAAGCACTTTGACGGCGTTGTGCCGTTCAGGACGTGTTTTGACATCCAGATAGCCATGCTCGGCGGTGGCACGGATTGTGCCATCCAGATCCAGCTCTTCCGCAGCACCCTCACGCGCCCAGCGGCGCAGGCGTTTCAGGGCGACCTTGATGTTGCGGGTGCCGAGTTCAACCGTGTCATCCATGTTCTTGAATTCACGCTTGTCCCAGACTTTAACCGCGCGTTGATGGCGGCTTTCTTTCTGTCCGATGCGCACGCCTTCGGGATTGTAGCCATAGGCCCCGAATGGCGAGGTACCTGCTGTCCCGATCCATTTGTTGCCGCCTTGATGTCGGCCTTGCTGATCTTTCAGGCGTTCGCGCAGTGTCTCCATCAGCTTGTCAAAACCACCCAGCGCCTCGATCTCGGCCTTTTCTTCGGCGCTCAGATGTTTTTCTGCCATCTTTGCAAGCCATTCGGCTGGAATATCGACGGCCTCGAGCACCTGCTCAAAACTGATTGCGTCCAGGCCTTCGAAACTTGCGGCAAAGGCGCGGTCGAACTTGTCGATATTGCGTTCGTCCTTCACCATCGACACGCGGGCGAGGTAGTAGAAAGCTTCGACATCGTAGGTTGCGAGGCCCTTTTTCATTCCCTCCAGAAAAGTCAGGTATTCGCGTAAGGAAACGGGAATACCGGCGTTTCGAAGGTTCTCGAAAAAGGGCAGGAACATATCTTTAGACCAATCGCACCAGAACCAGCGAGATCACCAGTCCGATTAGCGCAAAAGCGATCCCGTATCCGGCAGCATACTGGGCCATATCTGCACCGCTGCCATTGCGTTTCCGCGCCGTTCGAATGCCCAGCAAAGCCCCCAAAAGTGCCATGCCCAAAACCACTACCATATGCCGTTATCCACCCGTACCTGCGGCGGCCGCTTGCGCAATGTCTTGCGATACCGAGCGTGCCACCAATTCCGAGCCGAAGCCGTAGCGCGCCCACCCGATACTGTCCAGCCGAACGCTGCGTGCCTGATCAATTTGCCCAGACTGGCGCAAAGCTTCGGATTTCAGCAGCAACAAAGTCGCAAGCAGCGCGGCGTTTTCGGATCGCGTCATGACATCAATCGCATTGTTCAATTCGGGCAGCGCCTGCGCTCCTTGACCCTGCGCCAAGGCAAATGCCGCAGTCTGGGCTGTGATATGGGCGCGCTGGACCTCTGTTCCGGGTGTGTAGCGCAGGTACCTCTTCGCGATGTCATATTGCCTCTGCGCGGCTTCGGGGTCGTCGAACTGCCCCATGCGCCCCAGCAGGTAATGCGGGTAGGCGCGGCGGTGGTCCGTCCAGCCTTGTTGTTGCCCGATCTGTGCCGCTTCTTTCGCGGCATTGACCCGCTTGGCGGTGCCCGCACCAGCCCCCAATGCGCGCTGTACTGCATTTATCCAGGCGCGGGGTGTCTCGGTTACCGGTTGCGGTGCAACGCGATCCCCGCGCGGGTTCAGGCGGCTTAGGACACCGGGCAAAACCGCCGCGACCTGTTCGCTTGTCATACCGTTCTGCAACTCGGGCGAGTAGGCCGTTCGCAGGATCAACATGTCGAACCCGGTCAGAACCGTGTGAAAGTTATCGTCGTTGAATACAGAATCCGGCAGTCGGTAGAGATCGTTTAGCGGCCCAAGGGCCTGAGCCAGCTCTTCATGCAGGCAATCGCGAATTTCCTGAGGGCTGGCATCATAGGGGATGAAAATTCCGATCCTCTCGCGGCTGCGAAGTTCGGTCCAGTTGCTTTTCTTTTTCCGCCGGTCGCGGCGGTATCCTTCCAGGCTTGAAGAGTTTGGAACGACGAAACACGCAGCCTGCGGAAGGATGCGGCGGATCTGTTTTTGGCTTACAGCCTCGATGGTGATATTCGCCTGACCTTCTGGAATCTGTCGGATGTCGATCTTCGCCTCCCGTTGCAGCCGTGTCAGTAGCCGGCTCAGGTCGGTCTGCATCGTTGGAGGGGGTGTCCCAGTCAGGCGCACCGTGATCGGCTCGTCGAACCGAGTAAAGACCGGAAGTTCCGCACCGCTTTCAAGCGCGAAATGCAGCGACAGGAAATCAGCTGCGATGTTCTTGTTCGAACGGGCAGGCGGGCTGGGACGGGCCGCACCGAAGGATTTAGACGGCGGCAGCGATGCTTCGATCACCTGAGTACGGGTCGGCGTCTCAATCCGGTCGACCGTGGTGCAGGCGGAAAGCGCCGCCAGAAGGAGGGTTGCGCCCAAAAGCCTCATGGTCGCTGATACTTCAGGAACGGCGACAACTTGCCGATGCGGTCATAGAGTTTGCGCGCGGTATGGTTGTTTTCCTGTGTCAGCCAATAGACTGAGGGGGCTTTCTGCCTGTCCGCTTCGTCGTAGACGGCTTGAATCAAGGCGCGTCCAACACCGGTTCCACGCGCTTCGGGGCGGGCATAGAGATCCTGCAGATAGCAGACACTTTCCTCTTTCCAGGCGTGGCGATGAAAAAGGTAGTGAGTCAGCCCGAGCAGCTGCCCATCCAGATCGGCGACAAAACAGGAAAAGTCATTCGGATCATCACCTAAGAGCCTTGCAAAGGTGCTTTTGTAAGTCGTATCCGGCACCTCGGTTTCGTAAAATGCAAGGTAGTCACGCCACATCTCCGCCCATTGATCCCGATCCTCTGGTCGCAAAGGGCGGATTGTGGGGGTGGTCGACATTGTCATGTTTCCTGCTCTGGAGGCCCGATTGTCGCGGGGTTCTTCGTTAACGCAATGCTGACATCCGAGCGTACCGATGACAAGCCGTGATCACCGCTTGCTGCGCGCCATAAAGGCCAGCCGTTCAAACAGATGTACGTCCTGCTCATTTTTTAGAAGCGCACCATGCAGTTTTGGTAGCGCATTAACGCCGTCGCGCTTCAGATCCTCGGCACTTAAATCCTCTGCTAGGAGCAACTTCAGCCAGTCCAGCACCTCCGAAGTCGAGGGCTTTTTCTTCAACCCCTGTGTCTCGCGGATTTCGTAGAACTGGGTTAGTGCGGTGGTCAGCAGAGCGTCTTTGATGCCCGGGTGATGCACCTCGACGATCCGGCGCATCGTGGCCTCATCCGGGAAGCGAATGTAGTGGAAGAAACAGCGGCGTAGGAATGCATCGGGCAGTTCCTTTTCGTTATTTGAGGTGATGATCACGATTGGGCGGTTCTTGGCCCTGATCGTCTCGCCGGTCTCGTAGACGTGGAACTCCATCTTATCGAGTTCCTGAAGCAGATCGTTGGGAAATTCGATGTCGGCCTTGTCGATCTCATCGATCAGCAGAACCACCTTTTCATCGGCGTCAAAAGCCTGCCACAGCTTGCCCTTGCGGATGTAGTTCGACACCTCATGCACCCGTTCATCGCCAAGCTGGCTGTCACGCAGACGGCTGACGGCGTCGTATTCATAGAGGCCCTGTTGCGCACGGGTTGTGGATTTCACGTTCCACTCGATCATCGTCAGCCCCAAAGCACCCGCAACCTGTTTCGCCAGCTCAGTCTTGCCGGTACCGGGTTCACCCTTGACCAGCAAAGGGCGTTCCAGGGTGACGGCAGCATTTACAGCAATGGTCAAATCGTCGGTGGCAACATATTCTGCGGTGCCTTGGAAACGTGCGGTCATGGGACCCCTCATATGGTGTTAGGGCGGTGTTTGCTTTGCAGGGGTTACAGAGGAGCAGGTGTTTTTACAAGCCGGGTCGCTGCGTCGCGCTGAGATGAATTCTACCGTGAGTTCAATCCCTCTCGGGCGATTCGCCTGCATCAAATTAGCTTGGTGGCTGAGGTGCCCGAAAAACGCCATGTGATAACCACAGAAAAACAAGGTTTTGTTGTTACAAGTCTCATTATTAGAGCAGGCGGAGTGACGCGGCGACGAGCGACACGTTTGTGTAGTGACAATCTCAGCGCCGTCGGATACACGCTCCGCAGAAGGGGGTGCCGAATGTCAGCTAATACAACAGCAACAGACGTTTCAGGCCATACCGAGGGAGCAAATATGAAGCAGGAAGTTTTTCTGCCGGACGATTATCGACCGGCTGAAGATGAGCCTTTCATGAATGATCGACAGCTTGAGTATTTTCGCCGCAAGCTGATGGATTGGAAGACAGAACTACTCGCAGGCAGCCGCGATACGATCGAAGGGTTGCAGGACAACACCCGTAACATTCCTGATGTCGCCGATCGCGCAAGCGAAGAAACCGACCGCGCGTTGGAACTGCGCACCCGGGATCGTCAGCGCAAGCTGGTGGCCAAGATCGACTCGGCCCTGCGCCGTATTGACGAGGGTGAATACGGGTATTGCGAGAAAACCGGTGATCCGATCTCGTTGAAGCGTCTGGACGCACGTCCAATCGCGACGATGACCTTGGAAGCGCAAGAGCGCCACGAACGCCGTGAAAAGGTCCACCGCGACGATTGATCGCTGGATAAGCAAGATAAAACAGCAACGCCGGGGCATGTCGCCCCGGCGTTTTTGCGTTAAGGCAGGGCTATGAGGATCAACGGTCTGAAATTTGGCGTCATCGGCGGCGGCATAGGCGGAATTGCGTCAGCGATGGCATTGCGGCAGCGCGGAGCCGAAGTAACTGTTTTTGAGCAGGCAAAAGAACTTACCGAAGTCGGCGCTGGTCTGCAGATCAGTGAAAACGGTATGGTTGTCCTGCGCGCCCTAAACGTCATTGACGAAACGCCGCAGGCGCGTTTGCGGTCCTACGGAACGGTGCTGCGCGACTATCGGGCGGGCAGGTCTGTCAGCGAGATACCTGCTCCCGCTGCAGGACCGACCTATTATTATCATCGCGCTGATCTGCTGGGATTGTTGTACAAAGCAGCGATTCGCAAAGGGGTCGAGTTTCGATTGGGCGCGCGAGTTTCACAGGTGCGTAAACATCCATCTGAAGCCGAGCTTGCATTGGAAGACGGCACCAGATTCTGCGTTGATTGCGCAATTGCTGCAGATGGTGGGCGAAGCGAAATCCGTGCCGGGTTGAATGGTCCCGAGGTGCCAGCCTTCACACATCAGGTGGCCTGGCGGGCAACAATCCCTTGGGCGCGTCGCGATCAAAAGCCTTGTGCTGTTTTGACCATGGGTCCGGGGCGGCATGTCGTGACCTATCCCCTTCGTGACCATACCTTGATGAACGTTGTCGCGATTGAAGAGCGCTCTGATTGGCAGGAAGAAGGCTGGCGGTTGCGCGGCGATCCTGCGGATTTGAGGGCGCGATTTAGTGATTTTGGCGGATTGGTTGGTGACATTCTCGGGCAAGTTCAAGACCCAAATATCTGGGCCTTGTTCCTGCGGCCTGTCGCGAGCCGCTGGCAAAACGGACGTGTTGCGTTGTTGGGGGATGCAGCCCATCCGACTCTGCCGTTTATGGCGCAAGGCGCCTGCCTCGCGCTTGAAGACGCTTGGATGTTGGCCCGATCTTTCGATGAGCAGTCTGGCATACGGCAAGCGCTAACCGCGTACGAGGCGCGCCGCCGACCTCGGGCAAAGCAAGTAGTTGCCGCCGCCGGTGCAAATGCGCGCAATTTCCACCTGCGTGGACCAATGCGACTGGCTGCACAAGCCGCGTTGATGGCAATCGGCCCACGCTTGGCGCGGCGCTATGAATGGATCTACAGCTACGACGCGACGGCGTAATCCATCAGAGATCGAGATCGACCCAAACCGGCACATGGTCCGAAGGTTTTTCGTGCCCACGAATCTCAAAATCGATCCGACAATCGCGCATCAGATCTGCTGCCTGCGGAGTCAGAAGGAAGTGATCGATCCGAATCCCGTCGTTTCTGTTCCACGCACCGGCCTGATAGTCCCAGAACGAATAATGACCCGGACCATGCGTGCGAGCGCGGAAGGCTTCGGTAAAGCCTAAGTTCAAGATTTTTCGAAATGCAGCGCGGCTTTCGGGCCGAAAAAGAGCGTCCTCGCGCCAGGCGTCGGGGCGTTTTGCGTCCTCGGCTTGCGGAATGATATTGTAGTCCCCGGCCATCAGCGCGGGCTCTTCGGTGGCCAGCAAATCGCGCGCGCGATCATAAAGGCGCTCCATCCACGCAAGCTTGTAGTCATATTTCGGCCCCGGCACCGGATTGCCGTTAGGCAGATACAGCCCACAGATGCGAAGAGCTTTTTTCCCGATGACAGTCGCTTCAATCCAACGGGCCTGTTCATCGTCGTCGTCACCGGGAAGGCCTCGGGAGACATCCTCCAACGGTAGTTTCGAAAGGATTGCGACGCCGTTGAAACTCTTTTGCCCGTGTGTTTCCACGTTGTATCCGCGTTCTTCGAATATCTCGCTTGGAAAATTCTCATCAATCGATTTGATTTCCTGCAGCAAAACGACATCCGGCTGCGCCTCATCCAGCCAACGCGGTAGCGCCTCGGCCCGAGCTTTTATCCCGTTGATGTTGAACGTGGCGATTTTCATGCGCGATCCTCCGGTGCCATCCGCAACCTATCGCGCAGATTGCACCTGACGGCAAGGAACAGAACGGGCCAGCGAGGCTCTGCCTCGCGCTCCGAGGCATTTTGGGCCAGATGAAGAAACGGGTTCTTAACCAAACTTGTAAAAAATGATTATGCGGTACAGGCGGAGGCGCCGATGACCGTGCCAGGTGAAGCTCTCTGACCTTGACAGTCAGAGAGCGGATCCCTCTTCATCTGGCTAGAAATACCTTGGGGGTGTGAGGGCAAAGCCCCTACTTTGGCTACATTGAGAAAGATGTACCGCAGCCGCAGGAAGACGTGGCATTGGGGTTCTCGATAACAAAGCGCGCACCGATCAGTTCCTGTGTGAAATCGATCACCGCATTTTCCAGAAATGGCAGAGAGATCGAGTCGACGATAACCTTCTGGCCTTTGCCCTCTAAAACCAAATCGTCTTCCTTAGGCTTATCCAGCGCAATTTCGTATTGAAATCCTGAACATCCACCGCCCTCTACTGCGACGCGCAGGGCCTGGCCCTGATCTGCGGCGCCAATCTCGGCCAAGCGATCAAAGGCGCGTTCTGTAACTGTTGGGGGCAGATTCATGCCGGTCTCCAAAGGTTTATTTCCTTAGCATCGTACAATATATGAAACCTGAAGACAGGCGACAAGGACAACACCATTGGACAGAGCGGGTTTTGCCTCGGATCCGGGCCGCGCGCGGGGGCGATTGGTGCCGGAAGAAGAGAGCAGCTTTCGTTCATGCTTTCAGCGTGACCGCGACAGGATCATTCATGCCAGTGCCTTTCGGAGGCTCAAGCACAAGACGCAGGTCTTTGTTGAGCACGAAGGTGACAGCTATCGTACCCGTTTGACCCACTCAATCGAAGTTGCGCAGGTGGCGCGGACGATTGCTGGCGCTTTGGGGTTGAACCCGGAGCTGACCGAAGCGGTCGCTCTGGCGCACGACCTTGGGCACACGCCTTTTGGTCATACGGGTGAGGATGCCTTGCACGCGTTGATGGAGCCCTATGGCGGTTTTGACCACAACGCACAGGCCATTCGGATCGTAACCAAACTTGAGCGCCACTATGCCGAGTTCGACGGCTGCAATCTGACCTGGGAATGTCTGGAGGGCATCGCCAAGCATAACGGTCCCGTCGTAGGTGAATTGCCATGGGCGCTGGCCGCGTGCAATCAGGGCTATGACCTCGAACTCAACACACACGCGAGCGCCGAGGCGCAGGTGGCCGCGCTTTCTGATGACATAGCCTATAACAATCACGATCTGTTCGATGGGTTGCGCGCTGGTCTGTTCAGCGATGACGACATTCAGCAACTTCCCATCATCGATGCCTGTTTTGCAAAAGTCGATCGCAGATATCCGGGTCTGGACCCATACCGGCGTCGCCATGAAGCGCTGCGGCGGGTTTTTGGCGTGATGGTCTCGGATGTTATTGACACGTCGCGCGCGTTGATCGCTTCTTCAGGGGCGCAATCGGTCGAGGATATTCGGAATCTGGGCTATCCGGTCATTCAGTTCTCAGATGAGTTATGGGCTCAGCTCAAACAAATCCGGGCGTTTCTATTTTCGCGTATGTATCGCGCACCAAGCGTGATGCAAGTGCGAACCAAGGTCAGCAAGGTGGTCGAAGAGCTATTTCCGATTTATCTTGCCGACCCGAAGCAGATGCCTGGGCACTGGCACGGCGATATCGAGGCGGCGGCTGACGAAACGGCGTTGGCGCGGATCGTCTCGGATTATATCGCGGGTATGACGGACAGGTTTGCGCTGCAGGACCATGCCCGCCTGACCGGAGATCATTCAATCGCGATATAGGCAATGGCCCAGACTTGTTGGCTGGCCTGCATCTGAGCCAATTCTGCATCATCGGTTGGAGGGAAGACGATCATTGTGGGGCCATAGCCGCCGATTCCCATGGGCACGCCGTCCGCATGGGTGGCTACAATCGGTTGATGTGTTTTGATGCTCTGCCAAGGGATTTCCGCTTGATAACCGTCCATTGCCATAGGCAGGGCGGATTTACCCTCAGCCCCGGCCAACTTCATTAATTCGGACAGCCGTGGGCCTGAAAAAATATAGTCGCGCTGGCTCTCTGGCGGGCCATAGGGGATAGTGATCTTGAGCTGCTCCAATCCCTCCAGCATGGTTGCGTCGAACCCGGCCGCTCCTGCGTGCGTGACTTCGAGGTAACCGAACAGGCCACCGTCATTTTCTGTTTGTGCGGGCAGGTTGGTCTCATCGACGGCGCCACCCAGTGTCAGAATGACGTGACCCTCGGGCGTAGATAGTTCGGCCCATGCGGTTATGGCGGCAGATAGAAGCAGGACTAAGGGCAGAGCGCGGTACATGGGGATCTCCGGGGCGTGTGTGGCGTCAGGCCCGAAACTACCCGGCCTGTGCGTTATGCCAAGTACAAACTAAGGGCGTCCATTGACCTTGCCGCGATGCGTGTTAAACCCCGCGACAAGTAAAAGGACATCCGAAATGAACCTGTTTTCCGAGATCCGCGGCCTTGTACTGGACGCGCTGGCGCAGATGCAGTCCGAAGGCGCGCTGCCAGAGGGATTGAGCTTTGACAACGTGGCGGTTGAGCCTCCGCGCGATGCAGCGCATGGCGACATGGCGACCAATGCGGCGATGGTACTGGCGAAACCGGCGAAGATGAAGCCGCGGGATATTGCGGATGTGCTGGCAGGCAAGCTGTCTGCAGACGACCGGATCACCAGCGCCGAGGTGGCGGGCCCGGGCTTTCTAAACCTGCGGCTTGCGCCTTCGGTCTGGCAGGGGGTGTTGGCTGCGGTGCTGGAAAAGGTCACCGATTATGGCCGTTCGACCATGGGGCATGGTCAGAAGGTCAACGTGGAGTATGTCTCGGCCAACCCGACCGGCCCGCTGCATGTGGGCCACACGCGGGGGGCTGTGTTCGGGGACGCGCTGGCAAGCCTGCTGGCCTATTCGGGCCATGATGTGACACGCGAATACTACATCAACGATGGCGGCGCGCAGGTGGATGTGCTTGCGCGCTCGGCCTATGAGCGGTATCGCGAGGCGAATGGTCTAAGCCCTGAAATTGCCGAAGGTCTATACCCTGGTGACTACCTGATCCCGATTGGCGAGGCGCTGAAAGAGAAATATGGTGGCAGCCTGATCGACAAGCCGGAAAGCGAATGGCTGGAAGAGCTGCGCAACTTTGCCACCGACGCGATGATGGACCTGATCCGCGCCGACCTGAAGGCGCTGGGCGTCGAGATGGACGTGTTCTTCTCAGAGAAGTCGCTCTACGGCACGGGTCGGATCGAGGCAGCGCTGCAGTCTTTGACCGACAAGGGCTTGATCTATGAAGGTGTGCTTGAGCCGCCCAAGGGCAAAAAGCCGGAGGATTGGGAGCCGCGCGAACAGACCTTGTTCAAGTCGACCGAACACGGGGATGATGTCGATCGCCCGGTCAAGAAGTCGGATGGCAGCTGGACCTATTTTGCCCCCGATATCGCCTATCACTACGACAAGGTAAGCCGCGGGTTTGACGCGTTGATCGATGTGTTCGGTGCGGACCACGGCGGCTATGTCAAACGGATGAAGGCGGCTGTGTCGGCTCTGTCCGATGGCAAGGTGCCGCTGGATATCAAGCTGACCCAATTGGTGAAGCTGTGGAAGAACGGCGAGCCGTTCAAGATGTCCAAGCGGGCAGGGAACTTTGTCACCCTGCGCGATGTGGTCGATCAGGTCGGGCCGGATGTGACCCGTTTCGTGATGCTGACTCGCAAGAACGACGCGCCGCTGGATTTCGATTTCGACAAGGTGCTGGAACAAAGCCGCGAGAACCCGGTGTTCTACGTGCAATACGCCCATGCCCGCGTCATGAGTGTACTGCGCCGCGCGGCCGAAGCCGGGATCGCGGCCGATGATGCGACCCTTAAAGGGGCCGATCTGGGCAAGATTGATCACGCTTCTGAGCTGACTGTTGCCAAGAAGCTAGCGGAGTGGCCACGGCTGGTGGAAATCGCTGCGCGTACCAACGAGCCACACCGGGTCGCATTCTATCTCTATGAATTGGCAGGGGATTTTCATGCGCTGTGGAACAAAGGCAATGACGAAACTCAGCTGCGCTTTATCCAGGATGGCGATGTTGCCACAAGCCAATCGAAAATCGCATTGGCCCGCGCTGTTTCTGTTGTGATTTCAGCGGGCTTGGGTATTCTTGGCGTTACCCCGGCGCAGGAGATGCGGTAAACAATATCGCCCGAACCGCCGGTACGAGGTAGGCAAGAAATGACCCGCGCGCCATCTTTTTAAGGCGCGAAACGGGCGGTGAGGCGGATATGGCACGTTACGATTACTCGGGGCAGAACAGCTCCGAGCAGATGCATTACTCGAATCAAACGCACTCTGCAGATGCGTATGACTATCCTGACGAAAGCTATGGCTATGACGATGCGCCGCGCGCAGGGGCTGGGCTTGGTCGAATTGTGAACGTGCTTGGCGCGGTAGCGTCCCTGGCGCTGGTCGCGGGTGTTGGCGTCTGGGGCTACCAGTTGATCATGCGCGACGTTAGCGGTGTGCCGGTTGTGCGCGCCGCCGACGGGCCGATGCGGGTGCAACCCGAAAACCCCGGCGGTACGCCTGCGGATCACCAGGGGCTGGCGGTGAATGCGGTCGCCGCAGTTGGAACCGCTGCACCTCCGGCAGATCGGCTCATTCTGGCGCCACGCCCTGTGTCGCTGACGGATGAAGACACACCGATGGCGACGCTCGAGGCGACGAATGCCGTACAGGTGGTTGAAGAGCCCGCCACAGATCAGGCAGTCATGCAGGCTTTGGCCCAAGGGCTCGCCGCACCTGCGCCCGCGCAGGAGCAAGAGCAGGGTGTGCAGCTGGCCTCGCTGGTTACCCCGGAGGAAGAGCCCGCGATTGATCCGGCGGACTATGCCGCGCAACAGCCTGACCCGAAGATTGCTGCACTGCCCGGAGTGCGCCGTTCGCTACGTCCGCATGTGCGCCCAGCTCGTGCAACTCCCAGCACAATCTCGTCCAGCAGTGCAACCGAGGCCGCAATAAACGCGGCCGTAAAGGCTGCCGTTGGTTTGGATGTTGACCCGGATACGCTGACCAAAGGCACGCGATTGGCTCAGCTTGGGGCATACGAAAGTGCAGATGTGGCGCAGGCCGAATGGGCACGTTTGAATGGCCGATTTGGAGAATATATGGATGGAAAACAGCGTGTTATCCAGAAGACCTCAAGCGGAGGACGAACCTTCTATCGTCTGCGTGTCATGGGGTTTGATGATCTGAGCGACTCGCGTCAGTTTTGTGCCGCCTTGGTCGCGCAGGGTGCAGACTGTATCCCGGTCGCCGTCCGGTGAGATTCGGCGCTGTCATCACCGATGCCGAAGGGCTGCGCCTGACGCCGGATGAGAAAGCATTGTTCAAAGAGATGAACCCATTCGGGTTCATTCTGTTTGCCCGCAACATCGAATCCGCTGACCAGACCCGCGCCTTGTGCGAGGACTTCCGCGCGGCGGTTGGCCGAAATTGCCTAATCACCGTCGATCAGGAGGGGGGCCGCGTACAACGTCTGCGCGCACCTTTAGCCCGTGAATGGTTGCCCCCTTTGGATCATGTCGCGCATGCCGGAGATCAGGCCGAGCGCGCGATGTATCTGCGCTATCGTCTGATCGCGCATGAACTGCTGGAATTGGGCATCGACAGCAATTGTGCACCGATGGTCGATCTGGCCCGCGAGGGTACTCATGCGTTCCTGAAGAACCGCTGCTATGGGTCCGATCCCGAAAAAGTTTCCGCGATTGGTCGAGCCGTTGCCAACGGACACTTTGATGGCGGAGTGTTGCCGGTAGTAAAGCATATGCCCGGCCACGGTCTGTCGACGCTCGACAGTCATCACGACCTGCCTCATGTGAACCTTTCGCTGGAAGCACTGGAAGACGCAGATTTTTCGCCGTTCCGAGCGCTCAACGACCTGCCAATGGGAATGACGGCGCATTTGGTCTATGGCCAGATTGATCCCAGACCTGCGACCATTTCTGCCGGAATGATGACATTGATCAGGGAACACATTGGGTTCGATGGTCTGATTATGACCGACGACATCACGATGAAAGCGCTCAACGGCACGCCCACCGACTTGGCCCGTCAGGCTTTGGACGCTGGGTGCGATGTGGCCTTGCACTGCAACGGGGCGTTTGAAGAACGTGCTCAGGTGCTCGAAGCCGCTGGAGAAATGACCGATGCGGCACAGGTCCGCGCAGATCGGGCGTTGGCCCGACGCCAGCCGCCACAGGAACTTGACATCCAAGCCGCCGAAGCGGAACTATCTGCCCTAATGGGCGGGCAGGTATATGCAGGATAACCTTTTCAGCGAAGACCCGGTCTCGGTCGCGGATCGGCTTGCGGCCGAAGCGCTGATTGTTGACGTTGATGGGTTTGAAGGGCCGTTGGACGTGCTGCTGACCCTGTCACGCACGCAAAAGGTGGATCTGCGCAAAATCTCGGTTCTAGCGCTGGCGCAGCAGTATCTGACCTTTGTCGAAAAGGCGCGGCAGCTGCGGATTGAGCTGGCGGCGGATTATCTGGTGATGGCGGCATGGCTGGCCTTTCTGAAATCCCGCTTGCTGCTGCCCCCGGACCCGGATGATGAAGGCCCCTCGGGTGAAGAACTCGCCGCACACCTCGCATTCCAGCTGGAACGCTTGCAGGCCATGCGCGATGCAGCCGCGCGTCTGATGGCACGCGATCAACTGGGTCGTGACTTCTTCAAACGCGGGCAGGGCGAGGATGTCACCCGTATCCGCACCGTGACCTATTCTGCCACGCTGCTAGACCTTATGCAGGGCTATGCGCGCATCCGCACCCGAGACGAATTCCGACCCTTTGTGATGGACCGCGATGCCGTCTTCACGATGGAGCAGGCGCTGGAACGGATGCGCCCGCTGATTGGTTTTGCCGGTGCTTGGACGGATATGGAGACCTATCTGCCCGAAGGTTGGGACGCCGATCCGGTGCGCCGCCGCTCGGCCACGGCTGCGACCTTTGCGGCCTCGCTGGAGCTGGTGAAAGAAGGACATATGGAGATGAAGCAAAGCGAGACATTTGCACCGATCCATTTGCGTAAGAGGACCGAAACACGTGACTGACGCCCCAGAAGAGACCGGCACTCTGTTTGAAGCGCCGCCATTGGCCGAACAGGAACGTATGGTCGAAGCCGTGTTGTTTGCTAGCGCCGAGCCGGTGACGATTGGTGATCTCGAAGCGCGGATGCCCCATGGCAGCAATGCTGCACAAGCAGTTGAATCGCTGCAAAAAAGATACGAAGGGCGCGGTGTGCGCGTGGTGCGCGTGGGTGAGGCATGGGCAATCCGTACCGCACCCGACCTGGGTTTCCTGATGCAGAAAGAAACGGTTGAGACGCGCAAGCTGAGCCGGGCAGCCATCGAAACGCTGGCGATTGTTGCCTATCACCAACCCTGCACAAGGGCTGAGATTGAAGAAATCCGAGGCGTTTCCGTCTCGCGTGGCACCATTGATCAGCTTCTGGAGATGGAGTGGATTCGGCTGGGGCGCCGCCGCATGACGCCGGGCCGTCCAGTTACATTTGTGGTAACGCCCGAGTTTCTGGATCATTTCGGTCTGGAAAACGCCCGTGACCTTCCGGGTCTGAAAGAACTGCGCGCGGCGGGGCTGTTGGAAAACCGGCCGCCTCCAGGCACAGTGCCGTTGGGTGAAGGGCAGGATCAGGATGAAGACGAAGATCAGACCGAGCTGTTCGAGGAAGAGTGATAAAACACCTCTTTTGTTGGCGTAAAACAATCCTATTGTAGTGCGCAGGAAACGGAGTTGAACCAATGAATGCCAATCGGATCATTGACATGATCGTGCGTCAGGTTATGCGCCGCCTTGTGAACCGCGGGGTCGACAAGGGTATTGATATGGCGAGCCGGGCCGGTCGCAAATCAGGTCCGTCAGAGACCCAAAGTGATCCCGAAGCAAATCGTCAAATGCGCGATGTGGCTGGGCGCCAGAAGCAGAGCGCCAAGCAGATGAAACAGGTAACTCGGCAGATGCGCCGCTTCATGAAATTTTGATTGTTAGCTTACGGCCTTAAAATGCTTAGACAGCTTGAGGCCTTGCCCCTGATAGTTTGAGGCAATGCCCGCGCCATACAGTTGCGTCGGCATCTCAGCCATTTTCTCATATACCAAACGCCCGACGACCTGTCCGTGCTCCAGCACAAAGGGTGCCTCGTGGCAGCGCACTTCCAACACGCCGCGCGATCCTGCGCCGCCCGCTTCGGCATGACCAAAGCCCGGGTCGAAGAAACCGGCGTAATGCACCCGGAACTCGCCAACCATGGCCAGATAGGGGGCCATCTCGGCGGCATACATCGGTGGGATATGCACTGCTTCGCGGCTGACGAGAATGTAGAACGCGCCGGGGTCAAGGATGATGCGTCCGTCTTTGGTGCGCACCTCTTCCCAGTACTCCTGCGGGTCGTATTCGCCGATCCGGTCCAGATCAATCACCCCGGTGTGGGGTTTGGCGCGATAGCCAACTAGGTCGGTATCGGGTAGTTGCAGATCGACCGAAAAGCCCAACCCGTCCTGAATAACCGCTGGTCCGTCGACCAGGGGTGAATCATTATGGAGCGCGGCCAGTTCTGCATCGCTCAGCACGGCCTGACCCTTGCGGAAACGGATTTGGTTCAGCCGCATGCCGGGGCGCACCAGAACCGAGAAAGAGCGCGGGCAGATCTCGGCATATAGAGGACCAGTATATCCAGCGGGGACCCGATCGAACTCGGTACCACCATCTGTGATCGTGCGTGTCAGCAGGTCGAGCCGCCCGGTCGAGCTTTTGGCATTGGCCGCCGCACTGACGTCATCGGGCAGGGCGAGCGATTCCATAAGCGGCACCAGATAGACGCAGCCTTTTTCCAGAACCGCACCTTCGGTGATGTCGATGCGGTGCATTTCAAACTCGGCCAGACGATCTGCAACAGACCGTCCTTCGCCTGCCAAAAATGAGGCGCGCACCCGGTAAGCTACTGTTCCCAAACGTAGATCAAGGCTGGCGGGCTGCACCTGCGCAGGGATGATGTCCGGGCTTGCAGTAATCTCACCACGCGCGATCATCGCCTCAAGCTGCTGATTTGGGCAAACACCTGTCATTTCGATCCCCTCTGCTGCCAGAGCGGGATCTGGCCTATGTGCCATAAACGTCGGTGTGATTTGGTCGGGCTAGCAGGACTCGAACCTGCGACCTTCCGTCCCCCAGACGGACGCGCTACCAGGCTGCGCCATAGCCCGACGTTGAGGTGTTCATAAAGACTTTCCCGGCAGGAGCAAGAGGAAATCATCGCCTTTTTTGCTATCCCGCCACCCGGTTTTCAACGCGATCCAGCCAACGGCGCAGGTCTTTCGCAATCGGTGCAATTTGGTGCAGAAGCTTGTCGTCATACTCTGCCCGGTTCCATGCCAATGATGCTATTCCACCCATAAGCGGAGCGGCGTCCATTGCATCAGGTTGCGGCTTGGGTTGGTCGCTAATGTCGGGCTTTATTGGTGCCGGAGCTTGTCCGGGTTCGCCGAGATCCATGTTAATCTGGTTCGCAGGCTGCGCCGAGGACGCTGCGGTAAACGGAACAACCGTGTCATTCGGGGGCGAAACGGACGGGCTGTCATCCAGGCTCGGTGAAAGTGAAGCAACGTGTGCAACGCCTTGTTCCCGCAGGATTCTCTGTACGCCTTTGATGGTGGTGCCATCCTCGTGCAGCAGTTTCTTGATGCCACCCAATAATCGCATATCATTCGGGCGGTAATATCGCCGCCCACCGGCACGCTTTACCGGCTTTACCTGCGTAAACTTGCTTTCCCAAAAGCGCAGAACATGAGCCTGAACTCCTAGCCAGTCCGCAACTTCACTAATGGTGCGAAAGGCGTCGGGGGACTTACTCATAACCAAACTGTCCTGAACTTACTTGCGGTTCCCTGCAGCGACGCGATCCTTCATCAGGTGCGACGGGCGGAAGGTCAGCACGCGGCGCGGCTGGATCGGAACCTCTTCTCCGGTCTTGGGATTACGTCCGATGCGGGCGGTTTTGTCCCGAACGCTGAATGTACCGAAAGACGAAATCTTGACCTGCTCGCCACGCACCAACGCGTCGGACATGTGGTTCAGAACGCTTTCGACAAGCTGCGCACTTTCATTGCGTGACAGGCCGACCTCACGAAAGACGGCCTCGCTCAGATCCATTCGGGTCAGTGTTTTATCGCCCATACTTTTTCCCCTGTTGATGAGCGAGCATATGGCGATGCGAAATTCACTGTCAATATCAATGAATTGCAGGCGGCTTCGTAAGCCGGATTGCGCCCATCACCAGCGTAGGGCAACCGCACCCCATGCCAGACCGCCGCCGATCGCTTCAGTTACAATCAGATCACCGGTTTTGATCTGACCGTTCTTTTTGCCTACCGACAAGGCCAAGGGAATCGACGCAGCGGAGGTGTTTCCATGATCCTGCACGGTGACAACGACATTTTCCATCGGCAGGCCCATCTTCTTGGCAGTGCCTTGAATAATGCGGATATTGGCCTGATGCGGCACAATCCAGTCGACATCGTCACTTGTCAGGCCTGCTCGCTCCAGCGCCACTTCGGCGGTTTTGGCCAGCTTCTCGACGGCATGGCGGAAGACCTGATTGCCCTGCATCCGCAAGTGGCCGGTTGATTGGGTCGAAACCCCGCCATCAACATAAAGCAGGTCTTTGTATCGCCCGTCCGAGTTCAGGTCGGTGGAGAGAATGCCGCGATCATCAGAAGTGCCTTGCCCATCCTGTAATTCCAGCACAAGTGCGCCTGCGCCATCGCCGAACAGCACACAGGTGGACCGGTCGGTCCAGTCCATGATTCGCGAAAATGTCTCGGCTCCGATCACCAGCACGCGCTTCGCTTGTCCAGACAGGATCAGAGCGTTGGCATTGCAAAGTGCAAAGACGAACCCGGCGCAGACGGCCTGCACATCAAACGCAAAGCCTTTGGTCATACCCAACCGCGCCTGCACCATAGTCGCAGCCGATGGAAAAGTCAGATCCGCCGTCGAGGTTGCCAGCACAATCGCGTCGATATCATCTGCCGTCAGTCCGGCATCGGCCAGCGCAGCCTCGGCCGCTTTGGTGGCCAGATCGGATGTGGTTTCGTCCTCGGCTGCGAAATGCCGCCGCTCGATACCGGACCGGGTGCGAATCCATTCGTCCGTCGTATCCAGTGTTTTTTCGAATTCGGCGTTTGGTACAACGCGCTCCGGCAAATAATGTCCGACACCTACAACAACTGAGCGGCCTGCCATGCTGGGGTACTGCCTTTTTTGTTATTATTCCGATTGAGACACGGAATGGGCCGCATCTTGTGCAAGTGCGGCAGTTGATGCAACCCGTGCCGCCAATTTTTCGGCAAAGCCGGATTCTGCCAAAGTGAAAGCAAGTTTGACCGCAGCCGAAACACCTGTCGCGTCTGCTCCGCCGTGGGATTTCACAACGGTTCCGTTCAGCCCGAGGAACACGCCGCCGTTTACGCGACGCGGATCGATCCGCTTTTTAAGGCGGTTTAGCGATGTGATCGCCAGAATCGATGCCAAGCGGGACAGGGGCGAATATTTGAATGCCTCGCGCAGCAGATCACCGATCAGGTTCGCAGTGCCTTCGCCGGTTTTGATCGCAACGTTGCCGGTAAAACCGTCTGTGACGATCACGTCAGCCTTATCGCCGGGGATATCACTGCCTTCGACAAAGCCCACGAACTCAAAATTCGCCTGATCGGCAAAGTCCGAGATCATCGCGTGCGCCTCTTTCAATTCGGCGCGGCCTTTGTGCTCTTCAGTTCCGACGTTCAGCAGGCCGATACGGGGGCGGCTGAGCGCCATACCGTTGCGCGCGTATGAAGCACCCATCAGAGCATATTGCAGCAAATCCTTGGCATCAGCACGTACATCCGCGCCCACGTCCAGCATCACATTGAACCCGTGTGGATTACGCGAGGGCCACAGGATCGCGATGGCAGGGCGGTTTACACCCGGCAGCTTGCGCAGCCGCAGCATCGACATTGCCATCAATGCGCCAGTGTTGCCGCAGGACACCGCGCCATGCGCTTCGCCTGCGCGCACCGCTTCCAGTGCCGACCACATCGATGTGTTCTTGCCGCTGCGCACAACTTGGCTGGGTTTGTCTTCCATCGTGACGACGTCGGGGCAATCACGAAAAACGACGCGCCCATCAAGGACACGTCGTTTGGCAACCAGCTTGCGCAATTCCTGTTCCTGGCCGTGCAGGATGAACCCGATCTTCGGGTTCTTGTCCGCAGACTTGGCAATACCCGCCACAACGACGGCAGGGCCCGAATCTCCGCCCATAGCGTCAACCGAGATGATGATCCGTCCGGTTTGCGTGGGCTGATCCGTCATGCCTTGGCCTGCGTCCAATCAGGCTTAGGCCGCGTCTTCGTCCAGGTCGATTTCGTCGGCCTGAGCGACGACTTCACGATCGTCATAGTGGCCGCAAGAGGCACAAACATGGTGCGGGCGCTTCAGCTCGCCGCAGTTCGGGCATTCGTTCGGGTTTGCAGCAACCAGAGCGTCGTGTGCGCGGCGGTTGTTGCGACGCGACTTGGAAACTTTGTTCTGTTGGACGGCCATGGTCTCAACCTTTGTCTGATATGGGCTGATAGATTCGCTGTCAGCCGGGTTACGTACTTTGTTTTCTCTTGGTTTGACGCGCGTTTAAGGGGCTTGCCCCGCAATGTCCAACCCAAATTCCAATGAGCGCGCGAAAATACTGCGATTCTCGTCATGTTCAAGCGGTTTTTCTGGCCGCCTGCTATGACAGGAAATCCCTTGCCTGTCACTCGTCTTTTTTCATCGCATCCCGCAGGTCAGCCAGCCCCGCAAAGGGTTTGACATCCTCGTCGGTCATCGCTTTTTTTCCGGGCTCAGTATAGTCGGCTTGCTCAAGTTCGGCACCGTCCTTGCGGGGATATTGCGGCAACGCAAGTGATAACGCTTCGATCATAACCTGCGCCGGATCAATTTCAGCGCCCAATGGTTCGGTCTCGTCATCTTCTGGGATTTCGAATTCGGGCTCGTCCGGATCGGTCCAATTCGCCAGAAACACACGAGTGACTGGCGTGTCGATCCGGGTTGTCACGGGTTCAAGCGTGACGACGCAGGGTTGGATCACCGTCGCACCAAGTTTGCCTTTCAGAACCCAGTCACGTTTGCCCTGGGCGCTTAGTTGCCCGACAAAGCTCAACTTGCGCAGACCCAGCAGGCCGAGCTCCCGTTTGATCGGTTCAAGCGTGTCGCTATCTGGGCGCAGTTCAAACGGGGTTGCGGCGTTCTGAGGCAGGTCTGCCACCCGTAATGATGTTTGGTTGCTCATAGTTGAGTCTTTCCTGTGTTGAACCGGAGCGCCGGTTTCTGTAATCGGATAGGGTCCGCAAGGGGCCATGGCAAGAGGGTGTCAATGTTGAAGGGTGTGAACAGGCTGAAACCAGCATCGAAAACGCTTGTCTTTGCTGTCTGTTTGGCAGTTGCGGGCGCGTGTTCGCCGATCTTCAAGAATCACGGCTATGTGCCGCCGCCGGAGGATCTGGCCAAGATCAAGGTCGGCGTCGACACGCGCGAAAGCGTCGAAGAAACGATCGGTGCGCCAACGGCATCTGGTGTTGTACGGGATTCGGGTTATTACTACGTCGCGTCTCGGATTCGTCACTATGGACCGAAAAAGCCCGAGGTCGTTTCGCGCCAACTGGTTGCTATCAGCTTTGATCAGCGTGGTGTGGTCCGCAATATCGAGCGGTTCGGTCTGGAAGATGGCTATGTTATTGTCCTCGACCGCCGTGTGACCGATTCCAATGTCGAAGACAAAGGATTCCTGCGGCAACTTCTGGGTAATATCGGCAACTTCAATCCGGCGAACATTCCGGGGGTCAGTCAGTAACTAAGCTGTGTATGGTTGATGTGGCGGTCATATGGCGGTCACATGCACTATATTAGTGTTCCAGATGATTGACCGGTCAGCCACGGCAGGAGGATGCGACCATGGCTGTTTTGTTGGAGAAGGGCCGTTATCAAGCGCGCTTAGCACAAACCGCGTGTGATGTGGCCGAGGCACAGAAGCTGCGGACGCTGGCCTTCGCGACCCAGGATCAGGATTGCGATGTTTTTGATGAGCACTGCAGCCACGTGCTGATCGAGGACATGCGTACCAATGGAGAGTTGGTATGCTGCTTCCGCATGCTGACGATGCAGGACGGTGACGAAGTAGGGCGCAGTTATTCAGCTCAGTTCTATGACCTGTCAGCGCTGCGTGGCTTTACGGGGCCAATGGTCGAGATGGGTCGTTTCTGTATTCATCCTGACCGGCACGATCCGGATATCTTGCGTGTCGCCTGGGGGGCAATGACGGCATATGTCGACCAGAACGGGGTCGAGATGCTTTTTGGCTGCTCGTCCTTTGCGGGGACTGAGACGGTTGAATATCTGGATGCTTTTGCCATGCTCAAAGACAAGCATTTGGCCCCAAAACGGTGGTTGCCAAGGGTCAAGGCGCCCGATGTTTTTCGGTTTGCCACACGGTTGCGTCGCAGACCAAATGCAAAACTGGCGATGCTGCGCATGCCGCCATTGCTGCGCACCTATCTGATGATGGGCGGCTGGGTGAGTGATCACGCGGTCGTGGATCGCCAGATGGACACGCTGCATGTGTTCACGGGGCTGGAAATCAGCGCAATTCCAGCCGCGCGTAAACGCTTTCTGCGGGCCGTGGCCGGGTGAGATGGGTATTATTCAAAAGGTGAAATACGGGCGTTGACGCCTTGCCCAAGCCAGTTTAGCTGGCGGGCATGGCGAGAATTCCTTTGTTGCAGATGTCCGGTATCTCTCTGACCTTCGGTGGGGATCCGGTGTTTTCCGGTCTGGACCTTGTGGTTCAGCCCGGTGATCGCGTTGCGCTGGTCGGACGTAATGGATCAGGTAAATCTACCCTGATGAAAGTAATGGCCGGATTGGTTGAGGCCGATCAGGGCGATATTGTCATCCCCCCGGGTAAATCTGTGGGTTACATGGAACAGGATCCCGATATGCAGGGGTTCTCGACGCTTGGTGACTATGCCTCAAGCGGGTTGGAGCCCGGCGAGCTCTATAAGGTCGAACGCGCTGGCGAAGGCTTAAAATTCGATCCCGCCCGTCCGGTTGAAACTGCGTCTGGCGGGGAAAGACGGCGGGCGGCATTGGCCAAGCTGATGGCCGAGGCACCAGACCTGATGCTGCTGGACGAGCCAACGAACCATTTGGATATCGAAGCGATCGCATGGCTTGAACGTGAGTTGGGATCGGCCCGTGCGGCTTACGTTCTGATTTCGCATGACCGGGCCTTCCTGCGTGCATTGACCCGCGCGACTCTGTGGATTGATCGCGGCGTTGTACGGCGGCAGGAGCAGGGGTTCGAGGCTTTTGAAAGCTGGCGCGACAAGGTCTGGGAAGAGGAAGATCAACAGCGCCACAAGTTGAACCGCTTGATCAAGTCCGAGGCGCGATGGGCTGTTGAAGGTATCAGCGCACGCCGTAAGCGCAATCAGGGCCGGGTCCGGGCGCTGCAGGCATTGCGAGCCGAGCGGGCAGCGCAGATCAAACGTCAGGGTTCTGCCGCTATGGCTTTGGAATCTGGTCCAAAATCCGGGCGTAAGGTCATCGAAGCCACTGGCGTTTCAAAGGCATTTGGATCTCAGCAGATCGTGCGCAACTTTGATCTTCTGGTGCAGCGCGGTGACCGTGTGGCCTTTGTCGGCCCCAACGGTGTGGGCAAGACAACGCTGCTGAAAATGCTACTGGGTCAGGTCGATCCTGATGAAGGATCGGTGGTTCTGGGCACCAATCTGGAGATCGCAGTGTTCGATCAAGCCCGTGCGCAGTTGGATCCGGGAATGAGCCTGTGGAACAGTCTGACCGGCGATCCCGAGATGCGTGTGTCTGGCAAGGCTGATCAAGTGATGGTGGGTGGGCAACCCAAGCATGTGGTGGGCTATCTCAAAGAGTTTCTGTTCGATGACGCACAGGCAAGAGCGGCTGTTAAGTCCTTGTCTGGTGGGGAAAAAGCACGGTTGCTGTTGGCCAAGCTGATGGCAAAAACCTCGAATCTGCTAGTGCTGGATGAACCGACAAACGACCTGGATGTTGAAACCCTGGATTTGTTGCAAGAACTGCTGGACGACTATGATGGCACGGTGTTGCTGGTCAGCCATGATCGGGATTTTCTGGATCGAGTTGCAACCACAACCATCGCGATGGAGGGCAATGGGCGCGCAACCGTTTACGCCGGAGGGTGGTCCGACTACATCGCGCAACGTGGAGAGATAAATCAGAAAAAAGAAGATAAAACGAAATCTTCAAAGCCGAAGGTGAAGCAAGAGGCAAAGCCGAAACACGGCCTCTCATTCTCGGAAAAGCACCGGCTAGAGAAGCTACCTGCCGAGATCGCGCGACTTGAGGCCGAGATCGCCAAGCTTGAGGAACTGATGTCGGACCCCGAGCTGTTCACCCGCGAACCGGTCAAGTTTCAGAAAGCGACAGACGCCTTGGTCGAACGACAGGAAAAACTATCAGCAGCCGAGGAAGAGTGGCTGATGCTGGAAGAAAAGGCTGAATCCGGTTGAGTCCGAGTTGAACACCGTCAAATGGGTAAATCCTCCGAGTTGTACAAAACCCGAGCTTCTGGATTGAACACGATTTATTAACCGCTTTGAGCCCCTTGCGGTCGATGTCAGTTTGGTCCCGTGTGTCAGGTTTAGCACATTTCTCTAACTCGTAACAGAAACGCTAATTTGCGGGCTCCCGTTTCAAAAATGAAGTTCAGGCAGGCGCACCTTGTGGCGCCAAAATTGTCATACCTGTCTTTTCGGCCACCGCCATAATGGCCGGAATGTCGGGTGGTCCGTCAGGAGCGGGAATGTCTATGGTGCCGTCTGGCATTGCTTCACCCGCTTCGGTGAAGAATGTATCGTGCATTGCTCCTGGGGCATTGACGCATAACAGGCGACCTGGGCTTTGTCCAATACAGGTAAACGCATGCACGGCGCCGTCCGGGACTTTCACGAAATCACCGATGCTTACCTTACTCGTTTCGCCGTTCAGGAAAAATTCAAACTCTCCTTCGAGCACATAGAAACTCTCGTCTTCGCCAGCATGATGATTGGGAGGCGCACCCGCTCCCGGGGCGGTCTTTATTTCGACGATGGTACAGCGATCTCCGGTTTCAGCAGGAAACGCGTGAAACGTCAGAAGATTACCAAGTAGGTGATATGTGCGTGGACGAGACTCTGTCATTTCAACGGCTCCCTTTACTTCGATGAATGCATCATTATGATACATATATCTACTCATGAGACAAGTGTATCATTAAGGAACGCGCGATTTGGCTCCTCGCACCAATCAAAAGAACAGAACAAGAGAGGCCTTGCTGTCGGCAGCACGTGAGCTTATGTCCGAAGGAGAAAACGTGACGCTTGCCAGAGTCGCAGAGCGAGCGAAAACTGGCCGCGCGACAGTGTACCGGTACTTCTCAGACCCCAATGTTTTGGCCTTGGATGCGACCCTCGACATAGAGGTGACTCCAACTGCAGGATTGCTGGAAGGACTTGAGGATGTGCGAAGCCGTGTGCACGCGGTGGCGCGCTACTATTTGGATTTCTCGCGCGAACATGAGGCTTACTTCCGTCAGTTTTTGGCTGAATCGCTAAAGGCATCACTTCAGGACGGTACTGTCAAAATGCGCGGCGCCAGAAGAGTGATAGCATTTGGCGAGGCCCTAGAACCTGTCCGCCGTTCGATGAAACGGAGTGATTACGAAGACTTGACTCTACGTTTGGCCATGACAACAGGCATGGAACAGTTTGTGATATTGGAAGACATTCTGCGAGTAGACCAGCAGAAAGGATACCGCTTGCAAGAAGGTCTCGTGGACGCTCTGCTTGATCAATACCTGCCGAATGTGTGAAACATACCAGCAAAGCAATCTTGGCTAAACGGACGCTTTGTCCGCAAAGGTGACACCTCTAAAGAAAGCAAAACAGCTTCAATCAGGCGTAGAAGTGTTTGACACGGCTCATTGTTTTTCTGTGGTCCGGGCCTACGAAAAAGAAGAAGTGCAAGGTATTCGGCATATGGCTTGCGGTCATTCGTGAGGTCAGATCGCGCGGGCTGGGTTGCCGACAACGGTCGCCCTTGGTGGGACGTCTTTCGTGACGATACTGCCGGCGCCAATGATGGCGCGGTCTCCGATTGTGACGCCGGGCATGATGATTGCGCCACCGCCGATCCAGACATTCTCGCCTATTGTCACAGGGTGGGCGAGTTCCAGACCTTGCGCGCGTAAGGCGGGGTCTTTCGCGTGCTCGGCGCAGTAGATCTGTACCGTGGGACCAAGCATCGTATCATTGCCGATGTGAACGGGCGCGGTGTCGAGAACGACACAGCCAGCGTTCAGATAAACCCGACTACCCAGAGACAGGTTTATTCCGTAGGCGCAATGGAATGGTGCCTCGACAAAGCAATCCTGACCGATATGGGTAAATAGCGCCGCAAGTTCCGGAGCCAAATAGCCCCTTTCATCTGGCGGGCAAGTGTTATGGGCATGGACAGCACGGCGCGCGGTGGCACGCAACGCATCGAGTTCCGGATCAAGGCAGCGATACCAGTCGCCTGCCTCCATTTTCTGCCGCTCGGTCATGGCATTGATTTACCTCATCCGGAGGGCACCGTCGATGCGGATAACCTCTCCGTTAAGGTAGCCCATCTCGACGATAAACCCGGCCAGCCGCCCGTATTCAAGGGGATCGCCAAGGCGGGCAGGGTTGGGGACGTCCGCTGCAAGTTGCTGCTGCACCTCTTCGGGCAGGCCAGCCAGCATGGGCGTCATGAAAATACCCGGTGCGATGGCCATCACGCGGATGCCAGTGGATGCCAGATCACGGGCCATGGGCAGGGTCATGCCGACCACTCCGCCTTTCGAGGCCGCATAAGCGGCCTGACCCTTTTGCCCGTCAAAGGCGGCGATAGAGGCGGTGTTGATGATCACGCCGCGTGCGCCGTCCGGTTCGGGATCGTTCTTTGCCATTTCGGCGGCGGCAAGGCGTGAGACGTTGAAAGTGCCGACCAGATTGATGTCGATGGTTCGCTGGAAGGCGTCCAGGGGGTGGGGGCCGTCTTTGCCGACGGTTTTGGCTCCGATCGCGATACCGGCGCAGTTCACCGCCGCGGTGATGCGACCCATCTTGTCCTTCGCCTGCGCAATGGCCGCAGCGACCGAGGCCTCATCCGTCACATCGGTCTGTGAAAAATACCCACCAATCTCAGCCGCGACCTGAGGGCCGCGCTCGGCATCACGATCAAGGATGGTTACTTGTGCGCCGCTCTCGGCAAAATGACGGGCTGTGGCTTCACCCAGGCCGGACGCTCCGCCGGTGATGACTGCAGCTGTGGTTGAGAGTTGCATGAAGGGCCTCATCTTGATCTGAACACTTGTTCAGATAATCGCAAGCAGGGGGTGCTGTCCAGTCACAGTGTTGATCAATCTAGCCTGCTACGCTGTTGCATGGGCGTGATCCCAAAGGTCGCACGATAGACGCGCGAGAAGTGACCGGCGCTTTCGAACCCGCAGGCAAAGGCGACCTCGGTCACTGAGGACTCGGTCTGCAAAAGCAGGTTACGCGCCCGTTCTAGGCGCAATTCCATGAAATATTTCTTGGGCGAAGTGTTCAGGAATTTTCCGAACAAGCGTTCGAGTTGCCGGGTCGAAATGCCGATATCGGCGGCAATGACTGATGGCGACAGCGGGCTTTGGATGTTTTCGGTCATGATGTTGATCGCCTTGGCCAAATGCGCATTGCGCATCCCGTTGCGTGATTGCAGTGATACGCGCTGATCAGCGGTGGCATTACGCACGGCGTTATAGACCATCTGATCGGCAACGGCGACGGACATGTCGTGGCCGTGATCCCGTTCGATCAGGTGCAGCATCAGATCGGCAGTGGCCGTGCCGCCCGATGCGGTCATGTGTTTTTCGTCAGCGACAAAAACGCTGCGAACTAGGTTGATTTCGGGAAAAGCCTCCATAAAAGAATCATGATATTCCCAATGAATTGCAGCCTGCATACCGTCCAGAAACCCGGCTTCGGCCAGCAACCAAGCACCAGAACACAGCGCGCCGATATTGGTCCCACGCGCGCGTTCACGGCGCAATGTGGCCAGCAGTGGCTTCGTGACATGATTTCGCATGTGAATGCCCGACAAAACAAACAACTGGTCGCATTTGGGCACGGACTGCAGCCCGCCATGTACCAGAGTTATTGATCCGTTGGAGCAAACCGCCTGCTCTCCGTGCTCTGACCGAAAGGACCATTGGTAGAGCTCTTCACCCGCCACCCAATTGGCAATGCGCAACGGTTCGACCGCGCATGAGAAGGCGAGGTGCGAGAATTCCTCGACCAGTATGAAAGTGAAGTGTTGCGGTTTGTGCATGGGGTGGACCGGAATCAGGGCGTTTCTGAATGTACCGGCATGCTGCACGAAAACTAACTGTATACAACATGTATTTTCTTGAGATACCACTATGCGCATACGCGATTCGAAAACGGCCATGGAAGGCTTGGGATGAAGGGCGAGGACAGATCACCGAAAGAGGCGTTGGCCGAACATCTCAAGATGTCGGTTCTGACCTTGCGCCTGAGCCCCGGAGAGGATCTGGACGAGGCGCAGCTGTCGCAGGCCTTTGGCCTGTCGCGCACGCCGTTGCGCGAAGTGTTCCGGCAGTTGGCCGGTGAGGGCTATCTGGAGCTGCGCACCCATCGCGGGGCGCGGGTGTCCGAGATGTCTCATACCACGTTGCGCGATTTCTTTCTGGTTGCGCCGATGATCTATGGCGCGGTGCTGCGTCTGGCCGCGGCCAATGCGACGCCTGATCAGATTGATCAGTTGAAAGAGGCGCAAGAGACGTTTCGGCAGGCCTTGTGTAAAGGTTCGGCTGAGGAGCGGACGCTGGCCAATACCCAGTTTCACGAGGTGACCGGAGAGATGGCGGGGAATGTCTATTTATCCCCATCGTTCAACCGGTTGCTGATCGACCATGCGCGGATCGGGATGACATTTTATCGCCCGCAGACCGCACGAATGGCCGAGAACTTGTCGGAGGCGAGCGACCAGCATGACGCCATCATCGCCGCCATCGAGGCGGGCGATGAGGCGGCTGCTGCGCAGCTTGCCGACGACCATTGGACCCTGTCACGCGATCAGATCGAGCTGTTCGTGATGCCTGAGGGTTTGGATTTTCCGCTGGGGCAAGTCCCCGGCAAGACATCTGCATGAGGGACACATGACTCCGATCTTCAGATTTGAGGGTATCTATACGCCGGTGGTGACACCCTACGCGGCGGATGGCAGCGTGAATTGGGACGCGCTGGCCGTGGTGATCGACTATCTGGTCGAACAGGGTGTACACGGTTTGATCTCGGGTGGATCGACCGGTGAGAATTATGCCCAGACCGTCGATGAACGGCTGCAACTTGCGCGCTTTACCCACGAACGTTTGAAAGGGCGAGTGCCTCTGGTTGTGGGAACCGGAGCGATGCTGACTGGCGATTCCATTGCATTGGCTTCAGGCGCGCGCGAACTGGGCGCGGATGCGATCCTGTTGGCCAGCCCTCCGTATTCGGTGCCGACAGACCGTGAGAATGCGCTGAACGCTCTGGCGATCGACAAGGCGGCTGATCTGCCGGTGATGCTTTACAATTATCCGCACCGGACCGGCACGATGATGGGGGAAGAGTTCCTGGATCGTGCGGGCCGCAGCCGGAATTTCTGCGGTATCAAGGAAAGCTCGGGCGATATCAACCGGGTACACCTACTGGCGCGGGATTATCCGCATATTCAGCTGGGCTGCGGCATGGATGATCAGGCGCTGGAGTTTTTCGCCTGGGGAGCGCCGTTCTGGGTCTGCGGCGGATCGAACTTTCTGCCCGCCGAGCACGTGGCGCTGTATCAGGCCTGCGTGATCGAGGGCAACTTTGCCAAAGGCCGCCGCATCATGAGCGCGCTGATGCCGCTGATGCGGGTGCTGGAGCAGGGCGGCAAGTTCATCCAGACGATCAAGCATGGCGTCACCATGAACGGGATCGATGCGGGTGTGGTGAGACCTCCGCTTAGAGGTTTGAACAAAGATGACAAACGCGCGTTGGAACAGGTGACGCGCGTTCTAAAACGCAAAATCGCAGATATCGTGGCGGAGGATTGAGGCATGAGCTTGCTGACGAAAGACGAATACGACTCCATCGCTGCGCATCTGGATTTGCCGACGGGCGCGTTCATTGATGGCGGCTATCGCCCGGCAATCTCGGGACAGGTGTTCGAGACCGTGAACCCCGCCACTGGCGCGGTGCTGACCAGTATTGCAGCCTGCGGTGTCGAGGATGTGGATTTTGCCGTTGAAAAGGCGCGTGAAGCGTTTGATGATGGGCGTTGGTCAAAGATGCACCCATCGGATCGCAAGGACGTTCTGATCCGCCTGTGCAAGCTGATCACCCGCAACGCGCGGGAACTGGCGGTGATGGAGAGCATCGATAGCGGCAAGACCATCTATGACTGCGAAACCGTGGATGTGCCCGAGACGATCCACTGTCTTAAGTGGCATGCCGAGGCGATCGACAAGATTTATGATCAGGTTTCACCGGCCAGTGATGACCACATCGCCATGGTCGTGCGTGAACCCATCGGTGTGGTCGGGTTGGTGCTGCCATGGAACTTCCCCTTGTTGATGCTGGCGTGGAAGATCGGGCCAGCATTGGCGGCGGGCTGTTCGGTGGTGGTGAAGCCCGCGACCGAGACCTCTCTGACCGCGCTAAAGGTGGCGGAGCTGGCTGCAGAGGCGGGGTTGCCGCGCGGTGTGCTGAATGTGGTGCCCGGCGGTGGCGCCGAGGTAGGCGAACCCATCGGGCGGCATATGGATATCGATATGGTATCCTTCACCGGCTCGACCGTGACGGGCAAGAAGTTCCTGAACTATTCCGCTGAAAGCAATGCCAAGGAGGTGGTGCTTGAGATGGGCGGCAAGAACCCGGCCATCGTGATGGACGATGCGGAAAATCTGGATCGCGTGGCGGCGCATGTCGTCAATGGCGCGTTCTGGAATATGGGCGAGAATTGCTCGGCCTCTTCGCGGTTGATCGTGCATAAGGACGTGAAGGCAGAACTGCTGGAACGGATCGCGCATCATGCCAAGCACTGGAATGTCGGCGACCCGCTGGACCCTGAAACTCGGTTGGGCGCGCTTGTCAGTGAAGGGCATTATTCCAAGGTGTGCGGCTATCTGGATCAGGCCGAAACCGTGCTGATTGGTGGCAAGGCGGAGAATGGGTTCGTCGAGGCCACGGTGGTCGAAGTGCCCGGAAACGATGCCACGCTGGCGCGCGAGGAAATCTTTGGCCCGGTCTTGTCGGTGATCGAAGTCTCTGGCTTTGACGAGGCGATTAGCATTGCTAATGACACTGAGTATGGCCTGTGTGCGTCGATCTTCACGGCCAACGCCAAACGCGCCATCCGGGGCGCACGGGCGATCCGGGCAGGAACCGTCACGGTCAACAGCTTTGGCGAAGGTGACATCACCACACCATTTGGCGGTTACAAGCAATCGGGGTTTGGTGGTCGGGACAATTCGGTCCATGCGCATGATCAATACACTCAGTTGAAGACTATCTGGATCGATCTTGCAGACGATGAAGATGAGGCGGTGGATTGACGAGTTTCGCGGCCAAACGGTTGCCCCGGCAGACCGGCGCGGCGGGATGGAATGCGATCCTGCCGCCGCAACAATCGCTGCCCCGGCTTGAGCAAGACCAGACCGCAGATGTAACCATCATCGGCGGTGGTTTTGCCGGGCTGACGGCGGCCCGGCGACTGCATCAGCTTGATCCGGGTCTGAAGGTTTTCGTGCTGGAGGCCGGGAGCTTTGCCGAAGGTTCGGCCGGGCGAAACTCGGGTTTCATGATCGATCTGCCGCATGATCTGGCTTCGGACAACTATACAAGCGATGGGTTGGAGGCGGACCGAGCCACGATCGCGCTGAACCGTCAGGCCATATCCTTTGCAACGGAGGTGGCAGAAGAGTGTGATCTGTCGCTTGAGTCGTTCGACCCGTGCGGCAAGATCAATGCCGCAGCGACACCAGATGGAGATCTGCACAACGCAGATTATGCAGCTCATCTGGCGCATCTGGGTGAGCCTTGCGAGCTGTATGATGCGCATCAGATGCAGGCGCTGACGGGCAGTCCGCATTACACTTCGGGTCTGTTTGCGCCGGGAACCGTGATGATTCAGCCCGCTGCTTACATCCGTGCCCTGTCCGCGTACCTTGCAGGACAGATTGGGGTGTTTGAGAATTCACCCGTGACTGGGTTCAGTAAGAAGGGCAGTGGCTGGGAAGTCGAAACCGAAAAGGCGCATGTGTCGACCGGCCGCATTATTCTGGCCAATAATGGACACATCGAGAGCTTTGGTTTCTACCAGCGGCGTCTGATGCATATCTGCCTCTATGCTTCGATGACCGAACCGTTGAGCGAGGCGCAGATTGCCAAATTGGGCGGGCAGCCGCGCTGGTCGGTGACGCCTGCGGATCCGATGGGCACTTCGGTGCGGCGGCTTTCGGGCAGCTATGGGGATCGTATTCTGATCCGGACCTGTTCCAGCTTTCATCCTGAAATTCACAGTAATGAGAGCCATTTGAAGCGGGCAGGAAAAGTGCATGACCGTAAGTTTCAGGAGCGGTTTCCGAATTTGTCCGATGTGGGGATGGAACATCGCTGGGCCGGGATGTTGTGCCTTAGCCGCAATGGTTCAGCCGCATTTGGTGAGGTTGATCAAGGGGTCTATGCCGCCTGCTGCCAGAACGGATTGGGCATCGCCCGCGGCACGTTGCAAGGAATGGGCGTAGCAGAGCTTGCGCTGGGGAAAGACTCCCAGATTTCAGACCATTTTCTAGCGCAGCCGATGCCGCCGCGCTTGCCACCCGAGCCCTTCGCATCAGCGGGTGCCAATGCGTATCTGCGCTGGAAAGAGTGGCGATCCGGGGCGGAATAACCCGCCTGCTGGTCAGGGCAGGCTGAGCTTTGCCATTCGCCCGCCATCGACGGTGTAAATCTGGCCGGTGACAAACCCGGCCTCATCAGCAGCCAGAAACGCGACCAGTGCGGCGACTTCTTTGGGGTCACCAGTGCGGCCTACGGGATGAATACGGGCGATATCCCGGCGGAACGCGGCGGGGTCGTCCATGCTGTCGATGAAATCGAGGTTGAGATCGGTGTCTATCCAGCCCGGTGCCACCGCATTACAGCGGATGCCCTCTGCGCCATGGTCGACGGCAACCGCGCGGGTCAGCCCGTGCAGCCCGGCTTTTGAGGCGCAATAGGCAGCATGACCGGGATTGCTGCCCAACCCTTCGACCGAGCCGATGTTGACGATGCTTCCCTTAGTTTTGCGCAGATGCGGCAGAGCGGCCTGGATCAGCAAGAAAGGGGCGGTCAGGTTGACCATGATGTTGCGTTGCCAATCAGCCAGAGACAGGTCGTCGACCGATGCTTCCTGCATCATGCCCGCGTTGTTGACCAGCACATCCAGCCGACCCGCTTGAGCAATGACCTGCTCGATGATCTGTGCGGGGCTATCGGGGTCTGAATAATCCGCATGGAAGGAGGGGAAGTCGTTGTCTTGCCCACGTTGAGCGGTGTAGACATCGGCCCCTTCGTCGCGCAGACGCTGGGCGATGGCGCGCCCGATGCCGCTGCGTCCGCCAGTAACCAGCGCAGTTTTTCCGACAAATCTGTTCATTGCACCGGCTTGCCTCCGTTCACTTCAACCAACGCACCGCACATGTACCGCGCGGCGTCCGAGGCCAGAAACAGGATCACGTCCGCGATATCCTCGGGTTCGGCAATTCGGCCCAACGGCACTGATTTTCCAAGCTCGGCAACGGCACTATCGGGATCAAACCCCCGTTTTGCAAAGCCGGAGCGCAGCATCGGTGTGTTCACTTCATTCGGGCAAACGGCGTTTATGCGGATGCCCTGATGCGCGTGATCCAGCCCCATGCATTGTGTGAGACTGGCGATGGCCGCTTTGGTCATGCAGTAGACCGCATGATCCGGGCCGGGTCGGAGGCCCCAACAGGACGCAGTGTTTACGATTGTTCCGCCACCTGCCGCGGCCATGATTGGAATGGCGGCCCGGCAGATGCGGAACGGCGCCTCGACATTCACACCCAACGACAGGGCCCAATCCTCATCCGAAGTCTCGGTCACAGCTCCGCGCGTAATGACGCCCGCATTGTTGACCACGATATCAAGACTGCCCAGAGCATCTGCGGCCTTCGCGGGCAGTGCGTCGGCATAGCTCGTGTCAAGAAGATCGCCGGGCAGATGCGCTTCTGCTTCGATCCCCTCCAGCGAGCGGTCTGCCACCGCCACTTGCGCACCTGCTGCGCGCAGGCGCTGCACGAGAGAGGTTCCGATACCCCCGGCGGCACCGGTCACCAGGGCTGTTTTTCCATTGAAATCCATGTTTGCCCCCAATCAGAACGATGCGACTGGCGCGCCAAATCGGCTTTCGTCAGGTGATACGCCAAGCCCCGGTGCGGTCGGAACGCGAATATGGCCGCCCTCAATCCGGATGCCGTTTTCGGGATCATAGTTGCCTTCGATATAGGGTGCAGCGAGCCATACACCTTCGAGCAATTCGGTCTTCACCGTAGCACCGATATGGGTGCAGGCCGCCGCGATAATGTCGCCGCCCCAGCTATCGTCACAGGTATGGGGCAGGTTGCGGGCCTCGCATAGTTCGCGAAAGGCACGCATATGGTGCAGGCCGCCTATACGGGTGACCTTCATGCCGAACCCATCGACCAGCCCGGTGCCCGCCGCCGTAATGACGGTGTTCAGGCTGGTGCTGTTTTCATCCATGTAGATCGCGTGAGTTACCTGTGGCCGGATTTTCTGCAGATCTTCGATTGTGTTGCAGGGCTGCTCCATGATGAAGGGAATGTCGGGACATTCGCGGCTGACACGCAGCGCATCTCGGGTGGTCCAGCCACGGTTGCCATCCACGGCAAGGCGCATGCCAGAGCCACCGATCACCTCCCAAACTTTGCGGATGGTTTCGATATCCAGCTCTACCGGGCGACCGCCGACCTTGATCTGGAGGCGAGGATAGCCTTCGGACTGCTTATCCGCAGACAACCGGGCGATGTCATCCGGTGCGCCGACGCCTGTTGCGTAATACGAGGGCACTTTGTCGGTTACAGCACCTCCCAGCAGGGTCGATACACTTACACCATAGTGTTTGCCCAACAGATCGTGCGCCGCGATATCAATTGCCGCTTTGGCGTAGTTATGACCGTTCAAAAGGCCGTCCATTTGGCGATGCAAGCCAAGCGGCGAGACCTCAGCGCCCAGCAGATCTGGTGCCATCTGCGCTAGCGCGGCCCGTGCGCCTGCCGAATGTGCTTCGGCATAGGTGGGACCGACCGGACAAGTCTCGCCCCATCCGACTAGACCGTTATCAGCAACCAGTTTGACCAGAGTTGTATCCAGAGCCCAGACTTGGGCGCGGGCCATGGTGTATGGGCCATTTTTCACCGGTAGAGCATGGCAGTAGATGTGGATTTCAGAAATTCTCACGTTTTGTGTTTCCCGATGTCTCTGAATGGAAAAGACCCGCCCAATAGTTCGGGCGGGTGAGTTTCAGGGGAGTGTATCTCAGTATGTTTGATTTAACTCATCGGCTGCTGGAATTTCTCGTTCACGCCTTGCGATGTAGTCCAGCAGCTCTTCGTTCTTTGCGATGTCGAGCGTCGGTTCTTGGTACTCAGCCAAAAGCTTGCGGGCGTGTTTGAGGGCGCGTTCGGTGATTTCGACACAGCCCTCGGCCTGCCATTGCTCGATCGAGTTATTGTCGAACATGTCGGGCATGAAGAACGCGCTTTGGAAATTGTCCTGCGTGTGGGGATGCCCCAGATAATGTCCACCGGGGCCGATATCGCCAACGGCAGAAACCGCCTGATCAAAATCGTGCCACTTTGGACCCTCGGCCATGCGATAGGCCATGGCGCATTGTTCTGCGTCGACGATGAACTTCGCGGTCGAGCAGTGCATCCCGGCTTCGTTCCAGCCTGCCGAATGCCAGATATAGTTCGCCCCTGCATGGATCACCGCTTGAAGAGTGGTCGCGGATTCATACCCCGCCTGCGCGTCAAAGGTTTTTGCCCCACCCAGCGTGTTCGAAGTGCGCCATGGTACGTCATAGTACCGGGCCATCTGTCCGATCATGAAGTTCATCAGGCTGATCTCGGGCGTACCAGCCATCGGTGCACCAGATTTCATCGAGACAGTCGACAGGTAATGCCCGTAAATCGCAGGCGCGCCTTTGCGGATCACCTGCGTATAGGCCAACGCGCTGAGTGCCTCGGCGTTCAGCTGCGCCACGGTGGCGGGTACACTGGCAGGCGTGTTGGCCCCGCCTAGTACGAAGGGCGAGCACAGCACAGGCTGCTTACGGCGACAGAAGGCCCGCATCGCGCCCAACATGGTTTCATCCCAGACCAGCGGCGAGTTGCCGTTGCAGTTGCCGGTGGTGACAGGGTGATCCTCAAGGAAATCCTCGCCAAACAGGATGGCGCACATCTCCATGACATCTTCGGCATTCTTGGGACTGGTGGTCATGCCCATGAAGGTCTTGTCCGAGTGTTTCATCGACGAATAGGTGATCCGCAGATGTCGCTGGCTGATCGGGTGGTCATAGGGTTCGACTATATGATGGGCCGACGAATGAAGCGCGGGTAACATGTGGCTGAGCTTGTGGAACATCGCCAGATCGTCCAGCGTCGGGTTGCGGCGCACATCGTCCAGATCGCGCAGGAACGGCGCGCCGGTCATCGGTACAAAAATCGAGTGTTTGCCGCCCAGCCGCACGTTCTTTTTTGGATTGCGCGCGTGGTAGGTGAAATCTGACGGAATGGTCGCGATCAGCTCACGTACCAGACCGCGGTCCAGATAGACGAGCTCGCCTTCGACCTTGGCACCAGCATTCTTCCAGTCTTCCAGCGCGATGGGGTCGCGGAACTGGACACCCACGTTTTCCAGAATATCCATCGAGGCCGCATCGATGCGATCAACCTGTGCGCCGTCCATCACTTCGCATAACGGAATGCCGCGGGTCAGCCCCGGCAGCATCTCGAAGTTTGGAGCGGTGCGCATGGCGCGACGGGCAGAGCGCCCTCCGGTACGTGTGGCAGTGGCAGTTCTGGTCATATGGTGCCTCCTTCCGGTTCAGAGTGGAACGGAAAGGGTGGGGCTCACATGCAGGAATGCGAAAGTCTGTTGCGAAATACGACGCCGGGAGTCGTCAATAATGCGGCAGTCCGAGGAAGGTTATTGATGCAGAGTATTGTTGTCGCACGTTTGACAGTCTCATGACCAATTTAAGCATTGGCATTTTCCGACGCATAGGCTGCATTATCCAAATTCGTTTCACAGGTTGGCGTTCATCGATTTCAGATGATTTCTTTTTTGAGGGCTTGCATACTTAAATAGGGTTGTTGGCCGAGTGGATTATGCATGTTGCGCAGGTTTCTAAAGATATTGATAATTTCATTTGCCGCAGTGTTGATGGCTTTGGTTGTGTTTGTCCTGGTCGTCGTCGAGGACGCTCCACTAGTTGAAACTGGAGCACCACCTTCTCCTAAAGATGTGACAGAAGCGCGTGAATTCGTACGAGGCCTGAGGTCCGCTATTCAGCCAAAGTTATCAGAAACGGCTTCATTCACTACGAACGAGGATCAACTCAATAGTGTCTTAAAGCTAGGAGGGCGCTTCGTTCCCGGATTTCGCGGCGAACTCAGTGTTGATGGTAAGAGCGTTTATGGAATTGCCTCAGTCCCGGTTCCGTACACTAACAAATGGATGAACCTGCGCGCATCTGTACCTGAATTTGAAGGCGCCTTTGTGCTTTCTAGCGTTCAACTAGGGCCCGTCACAGTTCCTCCAAGTCTCGCAATTAGCGTTGCGCGAATAGGCGGTAATGTAATTGTGGGAGAGCAGTTCGGTAATATCGTTCTGAACGTCGCGGATAGCATGCATATTCATGATGGCAACGTGGCCTTCCGTCTGACGATGAACGAAATGGGTAGTAACGGACTAATGCGAGGGATTTTTGGGAGCTTGCGTGGTTCCGACATGCCCGACTCGGGAGACATTGACCGCTATTATTTGAAGTTTCGTTCAGCAATGGATCTCGGCGAACTGCCGACAAGCGGAAGTTACCTGCCCTACTTGCTGTTTATGCTAGAGGCCGCTCACGAAGGAAGCCAATCCGAGGGTGTAGCGAACGCCTACACGTCCGCGATTATTGCCCTTACACTGATTTGTGGCGCGAAAGATTTTACCTTGATTGTTGGTGGTATGGTTGGAAGTGAATTTGCTGAGGACAATAACTGGAAAGCTGATTGTGGTGAATTGACTCTGAATGGACGCATTGACAGTCGCCGACACTTCACAACTGCCGCCGCGTTGCAAGCTGCAAGCAACCGTGGCTTTGCCGTATCAGTAGGAGAATTCAAGGAGCTCTACGACACCGTTAAGTCCGGAGGTTTCGACTTCACTGACTTGGCGGCGAATAATTCTGGAATTCGGATGTCGAACAAATTTATGTCTACACCAGCCCCTGATTGGGCTGAACTCATACATGGGATCCGGTCGGAAAATGATGTCATCATAGGATTCGAAGATATCCCCCAGATCATGTCCGAAGAAGATTTCAAGAATAACTACAAAGATGTAGAGAGCATCGAGTATCTTAAAATGCTGAATCTGATCGAGGCTCGGATCGATGAACTTGCATTGCATAGACGCGCTAATCGCATCGATTAAACGTCGATCACCTTTGGTGGACTTAGACGCAAGGAAATGCCCAGTCCGAACTCAAAGCGCACCTCTGCCAGTTGGGCGCTAATAAATTTCAGATCGAATTGTTCGATCCGAAATAACAGCTGCAAATCGATGGAAGCCCAAAAGTGGCCGTTCACCTAGATCAACCCAGTTTCACCACCGTTCCACTTTTTTCTGCACTTTGTATGATCGGCGTTGGCAGCACCGACGTGGTGACCATCAGGCCCGCATCTGCCACCTTGCGGGCAACCGGTACAATCTGGCTCTAGGTGAACAACCCTGATTGCAAAGATAGCATCTTGTTCGATCATGGTACGATATTCTCAGCCCATTAAGGTGCGTAGATGTCGTCAAAGATTCAGCGTTATCACTCTTGTTTCTTTTGATTAAACTCCAGCGCCATCTCATCGAGAATGCCAAAAGCCGCCGGATAAAAACTCTCGAATAATTCGATCACCGCAGCTTCCTCCGCCGGATGATGTTTTCCGTCAGAGTCTGTTAGACGGCCCATACGAAATACAATTTCGGTGCCTTCTTCAGCCGGGACCAATTCATAAGTCTCAATATTCGTAAGACCTTCGATGGAGGAGTTGTGCAGAATGTCGGTTACATATTCGAATGGCTGCCAGTCGACTATCAGCATCTGAAAATGTGCGGCTTCATGAATGCAGTGCAAACGAACGCCGACCGAGGTACGCGATGCATCTCCTTCGCGGTAGGCGTCCTTCAACATCATCCAGCGCATCTTGAGCCGGGGATCTGTAAGCATTTCCCAAGCCACTCCCGGGGGTGCGTTCAGCATGTGCCGAGTTGTGAATACGGCATCTTCGTCTGTAACGCGGACAGGTCCGGCGACTTCTCGGTATCGTTGCCAGGCTGCAGCAAGGTCATACACCCGCATCGGCACGTCGCCAAAGTGCTCGAACTGAGCGCTGTATTGCATGAGATCAGACTCGATGCCCATTGCCTGGAACGCGTCTTCCGAGAACAGCGCGTAGCTGAGGATACCAGTATCCTCTTTCACATCGGTTTTCGCCATCCGATGCACGAGTATGACGTCAGCACCGGAAATATCTTTCATCGGGCCAATCGAAAGCTCTTCAAATTTCCCGTGATGTGCAAGGATCTTCAGATCGAGATCAGCAACGTTGCGACATGCATTGCAGGGACAAGTTGTGTTCTGCACAATGTTCCGGCGGCGTTCGGCAAACGCCCGATAAAGGCTTTCACATATGTTGAGGAAAGTTTCACCTGAAGGGAACGGTCCACTCGAATACGCGAGAACGGCGTCACCCTCGAGGCCTCGCAACTTCATCGGGTCTTTCAGTTCCATCACAATTGCCTCAAGCAAAGAATGGATGATTGGGTTGGCATGCTCCAACTCAGACCGGGTCAAGTATCCTGTGTAACCGGTGATATCGGCGATTAGCAGGTAACCTGTCTGAACAGACATAATCACAATATCCCTAATTTCGAACGTCAAAACTCATGGTAGACTTTGAAACTATTTCGGGCAACGCAGTTCAAAAACAAGAGCTGAACGACCAGAAATGGCACAGGCTGATACCAGTTTCTGACAATTGATCTTCTCTTTCGGACCCATAGCGATCTTCGTCGCGTGAATGCAAAAAAAATTGCAGATCGAGTTACTCGATCTGCGACAATTTCTCCAAAGGACAAATGCTTGATAGAAGTTCTTTGACTGGATTAACCAAGTTTCACCAGCGCGTGGCGCTTCTTACCTGCGCTCAATTTGATGGGCGATGACAGTGCGCCTGCGTCGATCATCAGGCTTGTGTCGGTCAGCGGGGCATCATCCAGCTTGGCGCCGTTTTCGGCGATCAGGCGCTTGGCCTCTTTACCGGATTTGGCGAGGCCAGATTTAACGATCAACTGAACGATTGACATGCCGTCACCCAGTTCCGAAGCGCTGAGGGTTAGGGTCGGGAGGTCTCCGCCAACGCCGCCTTTTTCGAACACTTCGCGCGCGGTTGCCTCTGCGGTTGCTGCGGCTTCGGCACCGTGCAGCAGGGTGGTGACTTCGTTTGCAAGGCGCACCTTGGCCTCATTGACCTCGGACCCTTGCAGCGCGCCCATGCGATCACATTCGTCGACCGGAAGCTCGGTAAAAATTTTCAGGAACCGGCCTACATCAGCGTCGGTGGTGTTGCGCCAGAACTGCCAGAATTCGTAGGGCGACAGCATATCGCCGTTCAGCCACACGGCACCGCCCTGCGACTTGCCCATTTTACGGCCATCGCTTGTGGTCAGCAGGGGCGTGGTCAGGCCGTAGATTTCGTGATCCAATACGCGGCGCGTCAGGTCGATGCCGTTCACGATGTTGCCCCACTGGTCCGAGCCGCCCATCTGCAGAACGCAACTATACCGGCGGTTCAGTTCGAGGAAATCATAGGCCTGCAGGATCATGTAGTTGAATTCGAGGAACGACAGCGATTGCTCGCGATCCAGCCGCGATTTCACGGACTCAAAGCTCAGCATCCGATTGACCGAGAAATGCCGTCCGATATCGCGCAGGAAATCGAGGTAGTTCAGGCTGTCCAGCCACTCGGCATTGTTCAGCATCATCGCGCCGGTCTCGCTGTCATCATAGGACAGGTATTTCGAGAACACCTGTTTCATGCCCGCGATGTTGGCGTCGATCTGTTCGGGGCCCAGCAATGGGCGTTCGTCCGAGCGGAATGACGGATCACCCACTTTCGTAGTGCCACCACCCATTAGTGTGATCGGTTTGTGACCGGTCTTTTGCAGCCAGCGCAACACCATGATGTTCATCAAGTGACCCACATGCAGAGACTGCGCCGTGGCGTCATAGCCGATATATGCCGTCTGCACCCCAGAGATCAGCGCGTCGTCAAGGCCCTGATAATCGGTGCAGTCGGCGAGAAAGCCGCGCTCGATCATCGTGGCGATGAAATCCGATTTGGGGTGGTAGGTCATATCGTGCCCTTTGGGTTAGGATTGCGGAGCACTGTATAGGCGGCGTCAGAGGCAAGGAAAAGGCACCATTTCCAAGAAAAGTGCCGCTCGCGTGTGATGTGTCTTGCCTTGGCTTCGCATTACCGTGCAGGTTGTGCCCAGAACCCTGCGAAACGGGTGTATGAACGGAACAATGAGGTCGATGTGGGCAGGGTCATCAGCAAATCGGGAGCGATCAGATCATTAGGCGCCATGTCAGGAACCTCTCTGGACGGTGTCGACGCGGCAGTGATCGAAACCGATGGGCAGGAAATTCTTGATTTTGGACCAATTGCCTACCGGGCGTATTCAGAGGAAGAGCGTGAGACCTTGCGCTCAGCGCTCGGGCAGTGGCATGGTTCCAAAGTCGATACTGCAGCTGAATTGGTAACTCGCGCGCATGCTGAGGTTCTGTCTGAATTCGAAGAAGTTGACCTGATCGGCTTCCACGGCCAAACGCTGGCGCATGAACCACGTGGGCGTGGGACTTTGCAGGTGGGTGACGGTTTGGGCCTGTCGCAGGCCCTTGGATTACCAGTGGTTTGGGACTTTCGCAGCGACGATGTGGCGCTGGGCGGCGAAGGGGCACCGTTGGCACCGTTCTTTCACTTTGCCTGCGCCAAGTGGATTGGGGCGCAAGAGCCGATGTGTTTCCTCAACCTGGGAGGTGTGGGAAACCTGACTTATGTCGATCCGTCATTTGATGGACCCGAAGCACCTGGGGCGTTGCTGGCTTTCGATACCGGGCCGGCCAATGCGCCGGTAGATGACCTGATGCAGGCGCGATTGGGCCTGCCGATGGACCAGGATGGCGAGCTGGCGCGTGGTGGGACGGTCGAAACCGGTGCGCTGGAGCTGTTTTTGGCCGAACCTTTCTTTAATCGTATGCCCCCCAAGTCGCTGGATCGGAATGATTTCTCGGAAATGATCGATCTAGTGAAGGAACTGAACGATGCAGACGCGGTCGCCACGCTGACGGGCATGAGTGCAGCAGGTGTTGTGCAGGGAATGGAGCATTGCCCCAAGCCACCTTCGCGCATACTGGTGACGGGGGGTGGCCGCAAGAACCCGGTGTTGATGGAAATGCTGCGCGTATCGCTGGATTGCCCAGTAGGGCCGGTTGAGGCGGTTGGTCTGGACGGCGATATGCTTGAAGCCCAAGCATTTGCCTATCTTGCGGTTCGGGTAGCGCGGGGCTTACCGACATCTGGTCCGGGTACAACCGGGGTCAGTGCATTGGTTGGAGGCGGCGTAGTGTCGTCGCCAGCGCGGGGTAAGGTGGTTGGCGGGTAGGGGGCTCTGCCCTTGGTCGCTGCGCGTCCTCCCCCGGGGTATTTTGGGCCAGATGAAGAAGCGGATACCTTTGGCGCGAAATCCTGTGGGGCCAGTGATTATTATTTTGCGGGAATATCGAAGTCGGGTCCTGCAAGCTCGAAACCTTCAAACTCAAAGCCTGGGGATACTGTGCAGCTGACCAATGTGTAAGCTCCGGTGCTGCGCGCTGCTTGCCAATGCCCCTTGGGAACAATCAGCTGGGGTGCGCCGTTGGCCAAGTCCGGAGTGAGCGTGTAAGCGATTGCCGGACCCGCATCGGTTGCGCTGATCGACAAGGTCAACGGTGCGCCTGAATGGTAGAGCCAGATCTCGGTCGCGTCGACTTTGTGCCAATGGCTGCTTTGACCTTCGGTCAGCAGGAAGTAGATGCAAGTACCGGTGGCGCGGCCGGGATTGTCGGCCCGCCAGGTTTCTTTGAACCAACCTCCTTCGGGGTGCGGTTGCAGATCCAGGTGATTGATGATGTCTTGTGGGTTCATGGCGGCCTCGGGTTCGATTGCGCTGATTATGCACGGCGTCGTATGATCCGCTATGGCAATTGTGTAACCAGCGCATATGTTTGCCGCATGACCATGATGATCCCTTTTGACAATAGTTACGCCCGCCTGCCGGAGGGGTTCTTTGCGCGGCAGGCTCCTGTACCGGTCCGCGCGCCGCGTTTGATTGCGTTTAATACCGATCTGGCACAGCTATTGCGGATAACGCTCGATGAGGCTGAAGAGATGGCACAGGCGTTTGCAGGGAATATCGTTCCGGAAGGTGCCGAGCCCTTGGCGCAGCTGTATTCCGGGCATCAGTTTGGTACCTATAACCCCCAGCTTGGAGATGGACGTGCAGTTCTGTTAGGCGAGACCATCGGCGCAGACGGGGTCAGGCGGGATATTCAGCTGAAAGGCTCGGGCCAGACGCCGTTTTCGCGCCGGGGCGACGGGCGCGCCTGGCTAGGGCCGGTGTTGCGCGAATATGTCGTGTCTGAGGCGATGCATGCGCTGGGCATTCCGACGACACGCGCCCTGGCGGCGGTCGAGACCGGTGAGATCGTATTACGGGAAGGTCCGATGCCCGGTGCGATCCTGACGCGCGTGGCGCAGAGCCATTTACGCGTGGGTACCTTTCAGGTTTTTGCCGCCCGAGGACAGTTGGACAATCTGCGAAAGCTGACAGACTATGCTATTCAGCGTCACTATCCGGACGCACAGGGTCCGATGGGATTGCTGCGTGCTGTACGCGACGCGCAGGCGCGACTGATTGCCCACTGGATGAGCGTCGGATTTATTCACGGGGTGATGAATACGGACAACAGCTCGATCGCGGGTGAAACCATAGATTATGGACCTTGCGCCTTTATGGATTCCTATCATCCGAATACGGTGTTCAGCTCGATTGATCGGATGGGGCGTTATGCCTATTCCAACCAGCCTGAGATTGCGGTCTGGAATCTGGCGCAATTGGCGACTGCCTTGATCCAGCAGTTCGAAGACAAAGACGCGGCGGTTGAAGAAGCGACCGAAATTGTCCATGCCATGCCTGCCCTGATGCAAGAGCATTGGTTGAAGCGGTTCCGGGCCAAGATCGGATTGGTTCGAGCTGAGGAGGGAGACCTTGAACTGATCTCGGACCTGCTGGTGCGGATGGCGCAGAATCAGGCTGACTTTACCAACACGTTTCGTGCGCTGGGCGGTGATCATGCGCGGGACCAGTTCACTGATCCTGGCGCGTATGACGAATGGGCTGAAGGATGGCGCGCGCGCTTGCAGCGCGAAGATACTCCTGACGTCGTAATGAGTGCTGCAAACCCGGCTTTCATTCCGCGCAACCACCGGATTGAGCAGATGATACAGTCGGCCGTTCAGGGAGATTACGCGCCATTCCATCGTTTGAACGACGTTTTGTCACGACCCTACGAGGATCAGTCCGATGCGGTTGATCTGACACGCCCTCCATCCGAGAGCGAAGTGGTTCATGCCACGTTCTGTGGTACCTGACTGCGGCCCAAAAGCTCGAACTGCAGGCAGGTTTCGGACTGTTCAATGGGCAGCGCTGGAGAAATCCAGCCGCTGTCTGCCAACATGACGGATTCGCGCTTGAGCTGGATTTCACGACCAGCCTCAGATTTCAGATAGGTACCAGATGTGCTTCGGTCTGACAGGATCAGCTTGCCATCCTTGATACTGAGAACAGCATGCAGACGCGACACCCATGGTTGGGACAGCACGACGTCGCAATCTTGTGACCGGCCAATTGCCAGCTCGCCGTTCTCGTGGCAGCGCCATGAGCGCTCCCCATGGCTAAGCAAAAGGGTCAAACGTTCCGCTGGCTTCCAGTGATCTTCGGTGCGGCCATGGGACAGTGGCAATCTGGTTTGCGTGAACGGGTCCATGTCCGGGTTCATCAGCGAATAGACCATGAACCGCTCTGTCAGACCCTTGAGGTTGAGTTGCCCAAGCGGTTTGAGAATCTGGCGCAAGTTTTCCTGTAGCATCGTCGCGACGCCATTGCTGACACAGGCCTCTCCTGGGTTGGCGGCCGTGGCAAGACGGGCGGTCACATTCACCGCTTCGCCATAAACACCTTTTTCGGCGATGACGATCGGCCCGCAATGTACACCAACATGCACCGACAGTGAGGTTTCTGGGGACTGTTCGATCAGGCCCATCGCTGCATTCAACGCTGCGTTCGGATCCAGGAAAAAGCTTAGAACATCATCCCCTTTCTGGCCAACCTGTGTGCCACCATGGGTTGCAAGTACGCGACGTAGCCGATCAAGTTCCAATTGGATAAGACGCTGCGCTTCGCCTTCGCCCACTGCTTTGTACAATGGGGTGCTCCCTGAAATGTCTGCGATTACCAGGGTGGCGAATGTTGTATTCACGGTTGATCCTTAGTTTGGCTTTACGGGCACTTTACCCATAGAGATGCACGTGTACACGATATTTGCGTTTTGGTGGAGCGCATTGTGGTAAAAGCAATTTTAAGTTGATTGGTGGTGATTGAACCAAAGCGATCTATCTGGTTCCTGCGGGAATTTCATGTTGCACTAGGCGCTGAGCGTGGCACTCTTGGTGCTTGAGTAAACATCGGAATCCCATGGTCCTTCAGTCAACACTGCGTCTAGCCAGTTACAACATTCAGAAATGTGTGGGACTCGACTTCCGGCGGCAACCGCAGCGGATATTGCAGGTTATTGAGAGTATGCAGGCGGATATTGTTGTGCTGCAGGAGGCCGACAAACGTTTGCCACCGCGCCCTGCCGCGTTGCCGCATTTCATGTTGGACGAAGCCGGCTGGCAGATTGTCGATCTGGGTGGTGCGGGCAGTCTGGGTTGGCACGGCAACGCCGTCATCTGGCGTGGAGACACAATTGTGGTACGCCGGACCGGGCATCACGAGTTGCCGGGGCTGGAGCCGCGTGGCGCTGTGCGGGTCGAATTTGATACACAGATCGGGCCTTTGCGCGTGATGGGGATGCATCTGGGGTTATTGCCCGCGTCGCGACGCCAGCAAATCAACCATATCAAGCGCTGCGACTCCGATCTTGAGGATATGCCCACCGTCTGGGCTGGCGATTTCAACGAATGGTCGCGACAACCGGTTCTGGATCATCTGGCTCCGGACATGAGGTTTTTGCCGCCCGTGCCCAGCTTTCCGGCTGCACAGCCATTGGGCGCGCTGGACAGGATCGCAGTGGGACAGGGGCTTGAGGCAGCATTGCATGGGGTGCACGATGCGCGACCGGCGCACATCGCGTCTGACCATTTGCCGGTTTGGGCCGATTTGCGACGCGCTGCCTGATGCGTAAATCCTGTGTGGCGCAAGGCACTCAGACATACTATGACAGAGTTTCGAACAGTTCCGGGGGTCACCATGTCCGATACGATTATCGCCCGTTGCGAAGCCAAGGGCCTGCGCATGACCGGTCAACGCCGGACCATCGCCCAGGTCTTGCAGCAGAGCGAGGATCACCCGGATGTTGAAGAGCTGTATGCCCGTGCCTCGGCAGAGGATTCGGGGATTTCGATCGCAACGGTCTATCGCACCGTTAAGCTGTTCGAAGAGGCCGGGATATTGGAGCGGTTGGAGTTCGGTGATGGCCGCGCGCGATACGAGGACGCAGAGCGTGATCACCACGATCACCTGATCGACATGCAGTCAGGCGAGGTGATCGAATTCGTAGACCCCGAGATTGAAGCACTGCAAGAAAAGATTGCGGCCAAGCTTGGTTATAAGCTGAAAGGCCATCGCCTGGAATTGTACGGCGTACCGCTGGAAAAAGACTGACTCATCACGAAAATCGATTGGTCGGCGCACGGGAAATCATCGAACATGTCGCAATACTGCTTGCGACGTCGTGAAGGTTACGATTTTTGTGCTGGAAGGACTCGCCTGTTAGCGGTCAATTCCAACGGAAACGCGCATGAACAACGTAAACGGCATTTTGCTGATCATCGGCTCGATGGCAGCCTTCGCGCTTGAGGACATGTTCATCAAGTACCTTTCGGTCAGTGTCTCGACCGGGCAGATCATGATCGTGTTGGGTCTGTTCTGCGGAACCGTCTTTGCAATCATGTCGTTGGTGACACGTAAACGCATTTTCGATCCTGTCGCGTGGGAACCGCTGCCACTGCTTCGGGCAGGGACTGAGGCTTTTGGAGCGCTCAGCTTCGTGACCGCTTTGTCATTGGTCGATCTGTCGACCGTAGCTGCGGTTTTTCAAGCGATGCCGCTATTCGTTACGATGGGGGCTGCGCTGTTTCTGGGCGAGCAGGTCGGCTGGCGTCGTTGGAGCGCCATCGGCATTGGCTTTGTCGGCGTCTTGATGATCATTCGCCCCGGGCTCGAAGGTTTCCAGCCAGAATCTCTGTTTGTTTTGGTTTCGGTTGTTGCGATCGCAGCGCGTGATCTGATCACACGCAGGCTGGATGTTCGTGTAGCCTCGTCGGTCGTCGCATTGCAGGCCTATATCGGAGTAGCGCTGGCTGGTGCGGCCCTGATGGTGTTCACAGTACAGCCCATCGTGCCGCTGCAGCCTGCGCAGATCGGGCCTTATCTGGGTGCCATCGGCTTCGGCGTTTTGGGCTATTATGGCATCGTAACCGCGATGCGGATCGGCGAGGCTTCGGCGCTGACGCCGTTTCGGTATACCCGGTTGGTGTTCTCGATCATGGCCGGCATGCTGATGTTCGGCGAACGCCCTGACAGCATGACGCTGGCCGGTGCCGGTCTGATTATCGGATCAGGTTTGTACACCTTCATTCGAGAACGCCAGCTGGCGCAGGCGCTGGCAGCGGCCTAAGCACCCGCTACCTGTTGGCGCAAACAGCAAACTGTTAGCCCTAAAGGCTGAAAAATATACGTGTTAGCGATAACGGAAACGGTTTACTTTTTGCCGCGTGCTGCTATGAGGCATGCAACTGTTGGCATCATCGGGACCCATATCATGAGCACGATCATCGACATCCACGCGCGCGAAATTCTGGACAGCCGGGGTAACCCGACGGTCGAGGTGGACGTGATTCTGGAAGACGGCACTATGGGCCGCGCTGCCGTGCCCTCGGGCGCGTCAACCGGTGCCTATGAGGCAGTGGAAAAACGTGATGGCGACAAGGCCCGCTATATGGGCAAGGGCGTGCTGGAAGCGGTCGCTGCCGTTAACGGTGAGATAGCCGAAGAACTGGTGGGCTTTGATGCGACTGAGCAGGTGGCCATCGACCAGGCGATGATTGAACTCGACGGGACCGAGAACAAGGGCCGTCTGGGCGCGAACGCCATTCTGGGTGTCTCGCTGGCGACGGCCAAGGCGGCGGCGGATTTCACCACACAGCCTCTGTATCGCTACGTCGGCGGTACTTCAGCGCGCGTTCTTCCGGTGCCGATGATGAACATCATCAATGGTGGAGAACACGCCGATAACCCGATCGACATTCAGGAATTCATGATCATGCCGACCTCGGCCGCGAATATCCGTGAGGCCGTGCGCATGGGGTCTGAGGTATTTCACACGTTGAAGAAAGAACTCTCGGCGGCTGGTCTGGCCACTGGTGTGGGCGATGAGGGCGGCTTTGCTCCGAACATCGCGTCGACTCGTGAGGCACTGGATTTCATTCTGAAATCCATCGAAAAAGCGGGCTACAAGCCGGGTGAGGAAATCCATCTGGCGCTGGATTGCGCCGCGACCGAGTATTTCAAGGACGGTAAGTACGTGCTGGCGGGCGAGGGCATATCGCTGACATCCGATGAAAACGCCGCCTATCTGGCCGCACTGGTCAACGATTACCCGATCATCTCGATCGAAGACGGTATGTCCGAAGATGACTGGGATGGCTGGAAGGCCCTGACCGACGCTATCGGGGACAAGGTGCAGCTGGTCGGCGACGATCTGTTCGTGACCAATCCGGCGCGTCTGGCCGAAGGAATCGAGCGTGGCTGTGCGAACTCGATGCTGGTCAAGGTGAACCAGATCGGTTCGCTGACCGAGACCCTTCGTGCCGTCGATATGGCCCACCGCGCGCGATACACCAACGTAATGTCGCACCGCTCGGGCGAGACCGAAGACGCCACGATTGCCGATCTGGCGGTCGCGACAAACTGTGGCCAGATCAAAACCGGCTCTCTGGCGCGCTCGGACCGGTTGGCGAAATATAATCAGTTGATCCGTATTGAGGAATCGCTGGGCGAGGTCGCGGAATATGCAGGTTCGTCTATCCTGAAACGCTGATCTGCGTCTCTGCATTTGGACTTGAATGGGCCTCGGCGTTATCGCCGGGGCTATTTTTTTCTTTGTCTTGTCGTCGTTCCGTCTAATCTGTGTCAGATAGGCCATCACGCGGTGGTCGATGGGAGAGGACGTCATATGAGCCATCTAAAACTCATCGTGGGTGCAGTTTCGCTGTTGATCTTGCCTCAGTTGGTGTTTGCTGATCGACCGCCAGAGGCAGTGTGTCAGAAGATGGTGGAAGGTGATCCCAGCGGGCAGATCACGATGGAGGAATGTCTGTGTACTTATAACGTCGCCGATACGGTGCTGGACGATGACATCAAAGCCCTTTTGTTCGACTCCTGGTACACCGGCGAGAACATAACCGAGCAGCTCAACGCGTTGCCGCAGCCCAAGCGGGTGCCAAGGCAACTAAAAACCATGGAACAGACGTTCAACAAGAATTGCCTCTAAGCTAGAATATTCCGACATAAAAATCATTATGTGTGAACTTGTTCCTATTGCGGCGGAACAAGCCCCGATATTCTGCCTGTATTGCAGAAAGGGGGACGATATGTCTGCTTCAAAAATCTTTCTTGTAATTTCAATGCTTTCCGTCGGGCTTCTAGCCGCTTGCTCGGAGCCGGGGACCTATCCGATCACGGGGATGGAGGTCTCGCAGGATGATCCGGTGCAGGACATGGTGAACCCCGCCGTGATCTTCCGGGGTGAATCGCGCTAGAGCAATTTGCTCATCAGCATGTAGCGATCGCGCGGTTTGAAACCTGACCGGAGATAAAGTTTCTGCGCAGTCTCATTGGTGCGGTCGACTTCAAGATGCAGGGCAGTCAGGCCAGCTTCGGCCAGCGCTTTGGGGAGATCGTGTAGCACTTCGGTTGCGATACCGCGGCCTCGGACAGCAGGGCGGATGTAAATCTCATCCACAAATGCGTCCATGCCACCAAATTCGACCGACCAGCCGAAGGTGAGGATGACATAGCCCAGCGGCGCACGGCCCGGCCCGATCAGGTAGATGCACCCATGCGGTATGCCGTCCAGCAAAGGGGCCAGCGCGTTGCGGCGTTTCTCGTCATCCTGCGCGATGCCGGATTCCGAATGAAATGCTGCGACCAGTGCCATCAGGCGATCCAGATCGTCGGGACGGGCAAGGCGGAGTGCGGCAGTCATAGGCGGGCAAGCCTTTCTGTAAGCAGGTCGAAGAAGCCCTGAGCGTCCACGTCGCCTATGAACATGGCATTTGGTGCGCGGTCGGTGACTCGCCACCAGTCGGCCACGGTCATGCCCAAAGTCAGTTCTGATTGGGTTTCGATCTCAACATTGATGTGGCGGCCCGAGAACAGATTGGGCCGGATCAGATAGGCGGTCACGCAGGGGTCGTGCAGAGGCGCGCCTTCCGAGCCGTATTTTTCTTTGTCGAAGCGTTCGAAGAAATCGGTCATTTCTGCCACCGCATGACCGACCTTGCTGTCCAATGCTCGGAAGGCGTCATTGCGATGAGGCGTGACCAGCGCGTCATGGGTCACGTCCAGCGGCATGACTACGATGTGTATTCCGGATTTAAACACGATTTCAGCGGCTTCCGGATCGACATAGATGTTGAACTCGGCCGCCGGAGTGATATTTCCAACCTCGAAATAGGCGCCACCCATTAAGACGATCTCTTGCACCCGGTCGATGATATCGGGCGCCTTCAGAAAGGCCGAGGCGATGTTGGTCAGCGGCCCCAGCGGGCAGAGCGTGACCGTCCCGGGCTCATGCGCGCGCAGGGTTTCGATGATGAAATCGACCGCGTGTCCTTCGGCCAGAGGCATTTCAGGATCGGGGAGAACAGGACCGTCGAGCCCGGTTTTGCCATGAACATGTTCGGCGGTGACGAGCGGGCGTTTCAGCGGTCGGTCGCATCCGGCATAGACGGGGATATCGGTATGGCCCGCCAATTCACACACGATGCGTGCATTCTTGGCGGTTAGTTCCAGCGGAACGTTTCCGGCGACGGCGGTGATACCCAGAACCTCGATTTCTTCAGGGCTGGCAAGGGCCAGAAGTATTGCAACGGCGTCGTCCTGACCGGGATCGGTATCGATGATGATTTTACGAGGCATGGGGATCTCCGAGGGCCGTGAAGGTGGGACACTCGCAAGTGTCGCGGGACTTGTCTAGCCGAATTACGCCCCTGTCGGGGCATCCACCGGCGGGAGTTTGCCATTGGCGCGATGTTCTTCGATTTTCACCTCATCCCAGAGTGCGTCCATCTCGGCCAGATCACTTTGCGAGGGCGTTCTTCCGCGTTCGGCCAGCCGGGCTTCGACCTTCTCGAAGCGGCGGGTGAACTTGGCGTTTGTGCGGCGCAGGGCGGTCTCGGGTTCGATATCTAAGTGGCGGCCGAGGTTGACGATCACGAACAGCAGATCACCGAATTCATCTTCCAGCGCATCGGCATCCATGCTGTCGCGCGCCTCTTCCAACTCGGCGGCCTCTTCAGTGATCTTTGCCAGCACATGGCTGGCGTCGGGCCAGTCAAAGCCCACACGCGCGGCACGTTTTTGCAGTTTATGCGCACGTAGCAAAGCAGGCAGGTTGGCGGCGACGCCGTCCAGTGCGCCTTTCTGTTCTTTGCCCGCGCGTTCGGCGGCTTTGATGGTCTCCCAATCCTTCGTCTGTTGGTCGGCGGACTTGTCACGGGATTCGTCACCGAACACATGCGGGTGGCGGTCAACCATCTTGTCCGACATGGTGCGCACTACGTCCTGAAAGGTGAAATGCCCAGCCTCTTCAGCCATTTGCGCGTGGAAGACGGATTGGAACAGCAGGTCACCCAGCTCCCCTTTCAACTCGTCATAGGCCTTGCGTTCGATGGCATCTGCGACCTCATAGGCTTCTTCGATCGTATAGGGGGCAATTGTCGAAAAATCCTGTTCGATATCCCACGGGCAGCCAGTTTCAGGGTCGCGCAGACGGCGCATGATTTCCAGCAAACGCTCGATACCCGCGTCCGTGTCGTGGATCAGAGGATTTTCGGCCATTGCGAACCCTTTCGTTCCGGTGTCAGATGCATCCATCCCGCAGTCAGGATCAGGAGTCCACCCCAGATGCCCGTCGTCAACCGAATTGCCGATTACGCCGCCGATATGGCCAAGTGGCGCCAGCACCTTCACACCATCCCCGAACTGGAATTCGAATGCTATGAGACCGCTGCATTCGTGGCAGAGCGTCTGCGCGAGTTCGGCGTGGATGAGCTGCACGAAGGGATCGCCAAAACGGGCATGGTCGCGATCATCAATGGGCAGGGTGAGGGTCCGACCATTGGTCTGCGTGCCGATATGGATGCGCTGCCGATTACCGAGGAGACGGGCGTAGACTACGTCTCGAAGAACCCCGGCATGATGCATGCGTGTGGTCATGACGGGCATACCACCATGCTGTTAGGCGCAGCGCGCTATCTGGCTGAGACGCGGAATTTCGCGGGTCGCGTTGCGCTGATCTTTCAGCCCGCCGAGGAAGAAGGTGGTGGCGCAGGCGTCATGGTTGAAGAAGGCATCATGGATCGGTTCGATATCTCTCAGGTCTATGGCATCCATAACACTCCGGGTCGGCCTGAAGGTCTGTTCGAGACCACGCCGGGGCCGCTGATGGCAGCTGTGGATACGTTCGAGATCCATATTCAAGGTGTTGGCGGTCACGGGGCCATGCCACATGAAACGAAAGACCCGGTGATGGCGGCCTGCGGGATGGCGCAGGCGATCCAGACAATTGTCAGTCGCAATCACTATGCGCTTGACGATCTGGTGGTATCAGTGACGCAGATTCACACCGGAACGGTGAACAATGTCATTCCCGACACCGCTTATTTGAACGGCACTGTCCGCACCTTTGATCCTGTAGTGCAGAAAATGGTCAAAGAACGGATGGCGCAGATTGTGGCAGGGCAGGCGGCCTCGTACGGTGTTGAAGCCAAGCTAGAGTATCAAGAGGGTTATCCCGCCACCATTAACGATGCCGACAAGGCAGCGTTTGCAGCTGAAGTAGCGCGGGATGTTTCCGGTGCGGAACGTGTGAAGGATAATGCTGGACGCGAGATGGGGGCAGAGGATTTTTCCTATATGCTGCATGCCCGACCCGGTGCTTATCTGTTCATGGGACAAGGAGAGGGCGCAGGACTGCACCATCCGAAATACAACTTCAATGACGACGTCGCGCCGATTGGAGCGTCCTTCTTTGCGCGGATCGTCGAAAAGGCACAGCCGTTGGGCTGACAGGGAAAAGACATGGCACTGGAAGATGCAAAGAACCAGGTGGATGAGGCGTTCACCAACCCCGATCTCAAGGGGCTGTCCTATGAGAACACCTTTGGCGGCGCGACCTCATTTCTGCGGCGGCTCTATACCAAAGACCTGACGGGCGTTGATATCGCTGTTACCGGCGTGCCCTTCGATCAGGCGGTGACCAATCGGCCCGGAACACGCCTCGGGCCCCGCGCGATCCGCGAGGCCAGTGCGTTGCAATCGCCTGATGCGCCTTATGGCTGGCCTTTTGATGCTCTGAGTGAGCTGGCCATCGTGGATTATGGCGACATGGCCTATGACTATGCCAATATCCCGGCTTTTCCCGACACGCTGACCGACCACATCCGTACCATTCTGAAGGCCGATGTCGCTTCGGTCACGCTAGGTGGGGATCATTATATCAGCTTCCCGATCCTCAAAGCTTATGCCGAGAAATATGGGCCGATGTCGCTGCTGCAATTCGATGCGCATACGGACACCTGGGCCGATGATGACATGTCCCGCGTGGACCACGGGACTATGTTCTACAAGGCGGTGAAATCGGGGATCGTGGACCCGAAACGTTCGGTTCAGGTGGGGATACGCACCACAAATGAGGACACGCTAGGCGTCAACATCATCGATGCGCGCGAGGTTTACGAATCCGGACCCGCCGCCGTGGCGCAGAAGATCAAAGGAATATTGGGCGATAGACCCGTTTATCTGAGTTTCGACATCGACGGTCTTGATCCGGCCTTTGCCCCTGGAACAGGCACGCCGGTTTGGGGTGGTCTGAGTTCGATTCAGGCTCAGATCATCCTGCGGGACATTGCTGGGATCAACATCAAGGGTGGTGACGTGGTCGAGGTCTCTCCGCCCTACGATACCTCTGGTGCTACCGCGATCGCTGGGGCGCATGTGGCGACTCAGATCATTTGCCTTTTGGGATGGAACAAGCTGGTGAAACCTTAACCTTTGGTTAGGCATAATCCCGGTATCTGCTTGGTGAGGCACCGGATCGGAGACATCACATGACCCAATACAACCAACCCATTGGTGGCAATGATCTGGCACGCTTTTCGGGGCCGAATACGTTCATGCGTCTGCCGCAGGCATCTTCGCTGGACGGGCTGGATGTGGCGGTCCTGGGCGTTCCGATGGATATCGGCACCTCTTGGCGGTCGGGCACACGATTTGGACCCAAACAGATCCGCAGCGAAAGTGCGATGATACGGCCCTATAACATGGCCAACGGGGCGGCCCCGTTTGAGCATTTGCAGATCGCAGATATCGGGGATCTGGCGATCAACACCTTCTCTCTGGCGGACAGTCTGAAGATCATCAAGGACAGCTATGACGGTATTCTGGCGCAGGGTGTCATCCCGGTGGCAATGGGAGGTGATCATTCGATAACCTTGCCGATCCTGCGGGCCATGGCGGCCAAGCACGGGCCGGTGGCCTTGGTGCATGTGGACGCGCATGCCGATGTCAATGACGAGATGTTCGGAGAGAAGGAAACCCACGGCACCGTCTTCCGCCGCGCCTATGAGGAAGGGTTGATCGTCCCTGACAAGACGTTCCAGATCGGTATTCGCGGATCAGGCTACGCCGCCAGCGACTTTACCGAGGCGCAGGGCTGGGGGTTCCGTCAGTATCCCGCGTGGGAGCTATGGCAACAGAATCTGACCGAAATCGGCTCTTTGATCCGCAAGACGGTCGAAGATCATCCGGTCTATATCACCTACGATATCGACAGCCTTGACCCGGCTTATGCGCCCGGCACGGGCACGCCCGAGATCGCGGGTCTGACCTCTCCGCAGGCGCTACAGCTGATTCATGCACTGGCAGGAATGAACTTGGTGGGCTGCGATCTGGTAGAGGTTTCTCCGCCATATGATCCGTCGGGCAATACGGCGCTGACGGCAGCAAATCTGTTGTTCGAGATGCTGTGCATTCTGCCGGGCGTGACGCCACGATAGGGGTGTTGGTCGCCCTCGGACCGGGTAGGCTTTGCGCAAAGGGATCGAAGGGCAGATGAAAATGGTGCTTTGGCTGTTGATTTCGGTGGGCATTGCGATGGGCGCATATGTTCGTCTTGCGCCGTCTGACCCAACGCGCTGGCATGTTGCCCCCGAAGGCTTGGATCGAGATTTTAGGAACGGCGTAGTGCGGGTCGTTGAGGCAGCCCCGGAAGCGCTGGAGCAACTCGATCATATTGCCCGCGCGACGCCGCGCACGACCTTGCTGGCAGGTTCGATCGAAGAGGGAATGTTAACCTATGTCACCCGTTCCAGGGTATTCGGGTTTCCCGACTACACCACCGTGCAGCATGACGGGGACAAGCTGCGCATCTATGCGCGCTCAAGATTTGGTCGGAAAGATTTCGGCGTCAATCGACAGCGGGTCACCCACTGGCTTGCTTTGCGGCAGCCCTGACGACAAACACCCCTCCTGCACCTCTCGCCACATGGGCACGTTCAGTGACATCTGGCATTGGGCCATGAACATGCGGCCGTCGACCTGCAGACAGATCATCTCTCCCAATTCGACGCGGATGCCTGATTTGTCGGTGCAATAGCAGTCCTGCACCTTGCCCCCGGGGCCAACAACGTCGGCCATACCAGGGGTTGCAACAAGTGTCAGGGCCAGGATCAGTCGTTTCATGCGCTAAGCCTAGCACAAGGCAAGGCCTTGACCAAAGCCCCCGGATGATAGACACCGCGCGGATGATCCCCGAAGAACGCCTAGAACAGATCACCCAGCGATTCCAATACCTCGAAGCGGCCATGGCTGATGGCGCATCGGGCGGAGATATTGCGGCCTTGGCTAAAGAATACTCGGACCTCAAACCGGTGGTTGATCAGATCATGGCATGGCGTTTGTTGGTCTCCGATTTGGCCGAGGCCGAAGCGATGCTGGCCGACCCAGACATGAAAGAGCTGGCCGAGGAGGAAATTCCCGAACTGCAGGCGCGAATCCCCGAGGCCGAACATGCCTTGCAGCTGGCATTATTGCCCAAAGACGCGGCGGATGCGCGCCCGGCGATGCTGGAGATACGGCCCGGTACAGGTGGCGATGAGGCGGCTCTGTTCGCCGGAGACCTGCTGCGGATGTACCAGCGATACTCCGAGGCGCGTGGCTGGCAGTTTGAAATCATCGAGGAACAGGCCTCGGATCTCGGCGGGATCAAAGAAGTAGTGGCTCATATCAAGGGCGACAACGTCTTTGCGCGGATGAAATATGAATCTGGCGTGCATCGGGTACAGCGTGTGCCCGAAACCGAAAGCGGCGGGCGTATTCACACTTCGGCAGCGACCGTCGCGGTTTTGCCTGAGGCTGAGGATGTAGACATCCAGATCGACGCGAATGACATCCGCATCGACACGATGCGCAGTTCCGGCGCGGGTGGGCAGCACGTTAATACTACGGATTCGGCGGTGCGGATCACGCACCTGCCCAGCGGTATCGTGGTGACCAGCTCCGAGAAATCGCAACATCGCAACCGTGAGATTGCGATGCAGGTGCTGAAAACGCGCCTTTACGATCTGGAGCGGCAGCGGATCGACAGTGAGCGGTCAGCGGATCGCGCCAGCCAAGTGGGCTCGGGTGACCGGTCGGAACGGATCAGGACTTATAATTTCCCACAGGGTCGTATGACGGATCACCGCATCAACCTGACGCTCTATAAGCTGGATCAGGTGATGCAGGGCGATCTGGATGAGGTGATTGATGCGCTAACCGCAGATGATCAGGCCCGGCTGCTGGCCGAGATGGCGCAATGATTGCGGCACTGACAGCTGCGCAGGCCATGGTAGCGGCCACCGCGCGTTTGCGCGCGGCAGGGGTGCCCGATCCGGCGCGGGATGCGCGGGTGCTGCTGGCCCATGCGGCACGGATCGAGGCCAGCCGTGTGACGCTGATCGCACCCGAGGAACTGCCCGTTGATATCGCAGAGCGCTATGACCAGTTGATTTCTCTTCGTGCCATCCGGGTGCCGGTGTCGCACCTTCTGGGCGAGCGCGAATTCTATGGTCGTCGGTTCCGGGTCAGCCGTGATGTACTTGACCCTCGTCCCGAAACCGAAGCTTTGATCGAAGCAGCTCTAAGTGAACCGTTCGATCATGTTCTGGACCTGGGTTTGGGCTCGGGCTGTATCTTGATTACTTTGCTAGCTGAACGGGCGAGCGCCTCGGGCGTCGGGGTGGATTTGAGCGAAGCGGCCTGCCTGCAGGCCAGCGCCAATGCTGTTCAGCATCAAGTTCAGGCGCGTTTGGAGATTCGGCGGTCGGATTGGTTTGAAAACATTCGGGGGCAATTTGACCTGATTGTTTCGAATCCGCCTTATATTTCGGCGGAAGAAATGAATGAACTTTCGCCGGAAGTACGTGAGCATGAGCCGCGCATGGCTTTGACGGATGAGGGCGACGGATTGGATGCGTACCGTCGTATAGCGGCCTCGGCCCCAGATTATCTGATGCCTGGCGGGCGTATTTTGGTAGAAATCGGTCCAACACAAGGCGCTTATGTCTCAGCGTTATTTGATGCCGCTGGACTGACGCGCACGCAGGTGATCCCTGACCTGGACGGGCGTGACCGGGTTGTAGGGGCAAGAATGCCACCATCCAGGGGAATCTGAAGCTGAAAAATGCCGATTGATGTAAAAAAGCTGCGACAATTGTGAGAATCCTCTTGTCTGAGCGCTCAGGACATGTTTACTCAGGATTAGTCGGCGAGGTTGACGCTGTTTCAGCGCACCCCTGACGCCAAGCCCAAAAAGTCGATAGCGCGTAACGGCACAAAGCCACTGAGCAGCGTTAGATACGGGTTGATCGACAGTGAATTGATAAGGCTGACGTAAAGTAAGATGAGATCTTCCAAATCCCGCTCGCGGGCCAAGAACAACCGCAATCGTCCTTCTGGCGGCAACGTCGTAAACCGGGTTTTCGACAGCTCAGGCCCTGAGGGCAAAGTGCGTGGCACACCGCAGCAGATCATTGACAAATACAACCAACTGGCGCGCGACGCACAGCTGTCGAATGACCGTGTGGCGGCCGAGAACTTTCAGCAACACGCCGAGCATTACCTGCGCATGCTGAGCGAGGCGCAGCGCGAGATCGAAGCGCGCCGCGAAGAGCAAGAGCGCCAGAACCGCGAACGGCAAGCTGAACGTGACCGTGAGCGTGCCGAACGTCAGGAGCGCGAAGCGGCTCGTCAGGCGGACCCTGCCGAAGCTCCGCAACCTGATGTGATGGATTTCGCCTCGGCCGAACCGACACCTGAAAGCGGGTTGGTCGAGACACCCGAAAGCAAAGGTGCCGAAGCTCCGGCTCAGGAGAAGAAGGAAAAGCCGGCGCGTAAACCGCGGGCGCGCAAGCCCAAAGCACCGCCTGCAGCTGAGGATACGCCCCCCGATACAGGCGACGCACCAGAAGCGGCCGAATAAGATCGGCTCACGCCGACAAAAGCCCCGAGGTTTTTACCCGGGGCTTTTTATTGCGATCAGGGTTTCTGAATTTCGCGAGCCAAGGCACAGAAAGCTTCCAGCGGAATCTGCTCGGCGCGTTCAGTGGGTTTGATACCAGCGGCAAGCAGGCGGTCTTCGATATCCGGGGCCGTACCTTTGAGCGAGGCACGCAGCATCTTGCGACGTTGATTGAAGGCCGCCGCGACCACGCGGGACAGGGTGCGGGCGTCCGCTGGATACCGGGGCTCGGGCAACGCTGTCAGGTGAACCACCGCACTGGAGACCTTCGGTGGAGGTGTGAACGCTCCGGGCGGCAGGGACATCGCGATGCGCGCTTCGGCCCGCCATTGGGCGAGGATGGCAAGGCGGCCATAGGCCTTGCTGCCGGGTTGGGCCACGATCCGCTCGGCCACTTCACGCTGGAACATGAGGGTCAGGCTTTGCCAGAAGGGCGGCCATTCGGGCGGGGTGAGCCAGCGGACCAGAAGCTCGGTTCCGACATTGTAGGGCAGGTTCGCGGCCACGCGAATCGGTGGCGTCAGATGGGCCAATGGATCGATTTCCAGCGCATCACCGTTGATGACCTCGAGCCTGCCGGGATAAGCGGCGGCAATATCGTTCAAGGCTGCGATGCAGCGAGTGTCTTTTTCAACGGCGACGACTTTGCGGGCCCCCTCAGACAGCAGGCCACGGGTCAAACCACCAGGTCCCGGCCCGATCTCAAGGACATCGCATTCGTCCAGGTCTCCGGCCTGCCGCGCGATCTTTGCCGTCAGGTTGAGGTCGAGCAGAAAGTTCTGACCCAGCGATTTGCGGGCCGAGAGCTGATGGGTGGCGATAACCTCGCGCAGCGGGGGGAGGGAGTCGATGGCGCTCATGGCTTTATCGTTGTTCGGATTGGATTTGGTGCGCCAGATATTTTTTGCCTCCGGCGGGGATATTTTTGGCCAGATGAAGCATTAGCGAGATTGCGCCATCTTCTGGGCCAGTCTGAGCGCCTCGATCAGGCTGGTTGGGTTTGCGATGCCTTGGCCTGCAATGTCCAAGGCCGTGCCGTGATCTGGCGAGGTTCTGACGAAGGGCAGGCCCAGCGTCACGTTTACACCTCGGTCAAAATCCAGCGTTTTGATCGGGATCAGCGCCTGGTCGTGATACATTGCAATCGCCGCGTCGTAGCGCGCACGTGCCGCGGCGTGGAACATGGTATCTGCGGGGTGCGGGCCGGTCACTGAATAGCCAATGGGTGATAAATCGGCGATCAGCGGCGCGATCCAGTCGAGCTCCTCAGTCCCCATCTTTCCCTCTTCGCCCGCGTGGGGGTTCAATCCAGCCACGGCGATTCTGGGATTGGGGATGCCAAACTGGTCGCGCAAACCCCGTGCGGTGATCTCGATCGTTTCACGCAAAACTGCCGGAGTGAGCGCGCTTGTGACTTGCGATAGCGGAATATGGATGGTGGCTGGTACCACCCGCAATTGATCGCTCGCGAGCATCATCACGACGCGCGACTGTCCCGCCAGTGAGGCTAGGAATTCGGTATGTCCCGGAAACGCAAATCCAGCCCCATCGATCAGTGCCTTCTTGTGGATCGGTGCTGTACAAAGCGCCGATGCTGCACCGGATTGGACCAACTCGACACCCCGTTCAATAGCATCAACGACAGCGGGCGCATTTTGGGCTTCGGGATGTCCGGGTGTATTTATAGACGAAAACTCGACATGCAGAACGGGCAGGGCAGTGGCGCTTGCTGCACGGGCTTCTGCTGGGTCGGATATCCGAGTGATCGGAGTGCCTGCCGGGAGGTGCGAGGCATCGCCGATATAGAAGAACGGGCATTCATCGCGCAATGATTGCCAGGCTTTGGCCGCGATCTCGGGGCCTATTCCTGCAGGTTCGCCGCAGCTGAGTGCGATAGGTGGTGTCATTGCTCGATGATGACGGCTTCGGCTCGGAGCTGTTCCAGCAGGCTGTCAGCAAGAGCCTGCAAGCGTTGTTGTGTCAGCGCGTTGGCTACGTCCACTCGGGTCGTTTCTTCACCCAGATCGCGGGTTCTGTTGCACAGCATCAGGAACATCAGCGTCTGACCGTTGTTTCGCGTCAGTGCAGTTGAAACCTCATTTGGATCAAGTTTGGCCAGTTCCAATGCAACATCGCGTGGTATCTCAGACGGTTTAGCGGTGTTACGATCAAGAATATCCGGCGACTGACCCTTGGCCAATCCATAGAGATCATCGCAGGTGTCGATCTCTTCCTTGAGTTTGGTGGCTTTTGCGAGCGTATCTGTATTGCGGCCACCTGGGAGGTAATAGATGGCGTAGTCGATTTCGGAATATCGCGGCGCGCTGCCCGCTGTTTCACGGATACCCCTCATCTGGAATAGCGCCACAGCGTTTGGCAGCGCAAGCGGATCGGTAATCTCGCCGTTTTTCAGGCCCAGGATGACCGGCTGCAGAGCGGGTGGCAGATTTGTGATCGAAAGCCATTCGAGCCGCCCACCATTTTCACGTGTAGCCGCTGCTGAGTACTGTGTTGCGGCGGCCGAAAAGCTCTCCTGATCGGGGAGCAATGCAATTTCGTCGGCCAGAGCCTCGGCTTGAGCCAGTGTTTGTGGGGTTATTGGAATGATGATTTCTGACAATAAAACCTGCAAGCCGCCGCCGCCGCCCTGTCCCAGTGCGCGATTGATTTCATCCTCGCTCGGCCGGGCCTGCGACAAAAAGCGAGTGGCGACATAATCCCGCCAGGATAATTGATCGGCCACGAAATCCCGTACGGTTTCCGTGGAAACACCCTCTTCGTTCAGTAGTCTTAGAAACTCGTCCGTGCTTAGGTTGCCGCGTGAGGCGAATTCATCAATTCCAGATTGAACATCTTCCGGCGTCGCCTGAATCCCGGCATCACGCATAGCCTGTTTACGCAGCCTGTCATCGATCAATGCATTGCGGACTTCTGTGTCGGAACTGCCGGGGATACCCAGAAGATCCAGAAACTGTTGGCGCTGTTGCAGTTCATACCAAGTGACAATGTCTTGATTGACCCGGATTGCAGGAGAGAAAAGGCTTTGACTCTGGGCCGGGGGTGTCGCCAGGGCAACAAACGCGGCAGCCAACACCGGCAGGACCGAATTACGATAGCCCGCGCGAAGAGATTTTGTGAAACCTGAGATCAACTGCATCTTCTCTTAAACTTTTGTCCATTGCCTTCGACGGAGTACCCTGTCAGGGCTACGGTAAAGCCGAATTCCGTCGAAGGCTCAATACTTGATGTGGATGTAAAGCGTCTGTTGACGTTCACATTCACCTGCACGCACTCATTCTGGTAGGTCAAACCAAACCCCAGGCGGAGCGGCTCAGATTCGCTGAAATCATAGCGCGCGCTGGCGCGGGTCAGCCAGTTCTGATCCACGCGATAGCGACCCGATATGCGCAGCTCTGATATTTCGTCATTGTTAGCTTCAGCCGGGTCCGGTTCCAGCCAGATATAGCCGCCAGATAGTGCCGTATCTCCTTTGACCCACGCTGCGCGCAACTCGGCTTTCGTAAAACTGAAGTCATTATTCAGCAGTCCACGTGCCGCCAGTGTCAAACCTTTGCCATTGTTAAGTTGACCGGCCAAAAGAATGTCCGATTTGGTCCCCTGCAATCCTGATGTCAGCGTGAAATCCGGATCGGCTTCTGACCGAAAAACTTGCCCAATTGTTGCGAGCGCACGCCAACCATCAGCGTTGTAGCGGGACCAATTCAAGCCGACCACGGCGGTTGTGCCATCTTCACGCCGGTCAGGCGCAGGAAATCGCGAAAGTGCCAGCAGATTGCCCTGATCGAGCTCTTGAAATGTGCTTTCGTCGTTGGGCACATCGTTATCTGAAACATGTGTCCAGCCGATTTGTGCAATAGGTTCCAGGATTTGCGTCGCGCCAGATTGCTCGCGTCGCAACATTGGGTAGCGCAAAGTAAAGGCCGCGCGCGGCGTCGAGCGCGTCACATTGTTCGGATAACTGCTGTCATTTCTGATGTTGAACGTGTCAATTGCCGCGCCCAGCTGGGCCTCGGCACGTAGCCCGGTTGCGAAAGTCCAGTTGCGCAGCCATTCTGCGTCAAAAGTCGCGCGGGCGACATCGCGCCCAACAATATCCTCATCGCTGGTGCGAGTGTGAGTGTGGCCAAGAAAGGCCAGTTGAACTTCGCCTCCGAGGGCTTTGGGAAATAAACGTTTTCGATAGTTAAGGTCGAAGATACGCGATGGGATCTCGTCCTGATCTTCGCTATCCCGCAGAGTCTTATAGTGGATGAAGCCGGTCCTGAATGCAGTGTCGCGTTTTATCCTTTCAAGGGCGATCTCGCTGCGCAGGCGATCAAAATCGGGCAGGCCATAGTCGGCCAGATACGAGTCGTCCGAGGTTGTTTTGATGTCAAACGTCAGTCGATAGCTGTTTCCCAGGCTGAAGCGACCATCTGCAAAGAGGTATCCGCGATCTTTGCCAGGTCGAAGATCGTCTCGCGTATAGGCGCCTCTTAATCGGATGCGACCGGATTTGAACGCCTGTCTGTACCGAAATCCGAGGGTGCGGGTTTTGGATGACAGATAGGGCGTCAGCGTCAGGTCTTTGTGATCCCCGATCTTGAAGAAATAAGGGACCTGTAGGCCAGTATCCAACTGCGAGGTCGTGCGGATCGATGGCACCAGGAAACCTGTCGCGCGTTCGAGAGTTGGATCGGGCAGGCGCAGGGTGGGGAAATAGAAGACAGGTACATCCAGAATGCGGAACTGGGCGCCTTCGAAATACAGCTGCCTTTCGAGCTGATCATGCGTGACTTTGCGTGCGCGAATTTGCCAGATCGGAGGGGTGCCGTTGGCGCAGACATGACATGAGGTTGCCGCCACTTTGCTGAACTGTGTGTATCGCCCCGCCGCGCGGGTAGCTTGGACCGAAGCGATCTGAACCTGCTGCTCAAATACCATACGCGCGCCCATCAACAGGCCATTCTGGATGCCGCTATCCAATTGTGCAGAATCGGCAAGCAATGTGCTGTCCCCACCTTGATCGATCCGGATCGGGCCGACCAGAGTCAGCTCACCTGTTTCACGATCATAGGTGACGCTTTGGGCTGTGAGTTTCACGTCGCCCTGAAAAGCTTCGACATTTCCTTCGGCGACCAGTTTGCGGTCCGGGGTGATGAAAATCTCATCGGCCACAAGTAGGGCTGGTTGATTTTGCTCAGCCGTACCGGTGTCGTTGGTGGCGCCTGGCACTTCCGACTGTGCCATAGCAACAGCAGGCATGGACAGGATCAATGCGGTCGAAAGTAGTAAGGAGAGGATAGGGCGCATCAGCCGTCCTCCGCATGAAGCAAAAGACCCAGTGACAAAAGGATACCCGCAAAAGGTGGAGCCCAGGCCGCAACAAGGATCGGCAATTGTCCGTTCTCGCCAAGAATTTGCGCAAAGTTTCGAATGAAATAAATGCCGAACCCCAGCAAAACGGCAGTTAGTACAGCAACACCCGTGCCACCAAACCGGACATGGCGCATTGTAAAGGCCGCACCGATCAAGACCATTGAGACCAGAAACAGCGGCCGCGCAAGTTGTACCTGCAACCAGACTTCATACTGTTTGGTGGAAAATCCGGCCTCTTCCAGATCTCGGATCAATTGCGGCAGGTCGTAGACGGATACTGAATCCTGCTGTCCCAAAGTGTCCAGAATCCGATCTCGTGTCAGCGTTGTCGGGAGGTTCAGTACCTCGTGCATGCTGGAATTTGCTTCGGGGTTGAGGTCATCCTGAATAGGCCAGATCTTGGCCTGATGCAGGGTCCAGAACCCATCCTCAAGATCGGCCTGTTGGGCTGAAATTTGTTGGTTCGGTTTACCGTCGGGTGCGAATGTGGTGATGGTTACGTCTTTCAAGGCGAACCTGTCTCCGTTGACCGTGCCCGTTGCGTGGATCACCGACTGGCCATTGGCTGAACCCTGGCGCAGCCATAGCCCTTCGCGGCTGATCGAAAGGGCCGAACTGCCTTGGTTTCGGTAGCCATCCGACAGACGCTGAAATTCTTCTGAGGTGGCAGCGGCAATCGGGTTCAGCAAAGCAACCGCGAGTGTTCCGATTATCAGCGCCAGCAATACCGGGGCCAGTAACGCGCGGATTCCAGACCGGCCGATGGCTCGGGTCACGACCAATTCGGAACTGCGGGCAAGGCCAACGAACAAAGCAATAGTGGCCAAGATCATCAAAAGCGGTAGCATCTCGCTAATCGCCGCTGGCGTGTTTAGAAGCGTCAACTGCAATAGCTGACCAAAGGACAGGCCAGTACCATCGAACCGGCGCACCTGCTCGATCAGATCGATCAGGATCATCAAAGTCAGAAAGATTCCGCCGATTATGAGAAAGCTTTGGATAAAGCGGCGGGCAAAATAGCGGTCGAGGATCACGCGCGTGTCCCCATCAGGCTTCGGCAAACGAGAATCACAGCCGGGCATGGATTCATGCGCGACGGCCTGTAGCTGCCGATTGATCTCACGTTATCTCCCCCGAGCCTGCCGTTGTTTTCGCGCGACCATAATGCAATTGGTCGACGGGGAAAACTGCTATCTGGTCAATGGTGGCTGCGCGGGCTAGGTCTTATGCAACGCATTTTTCAGGAGAATGATATGAGCAGTCTCATGCCCGTCCGTTTCACCCCTTTTGACCTTGATGCGATGGCGCAGGCCGAAGGGCGCGTGGCCATTCTCATTCCCGCCGATGGCAAGATGAGCCCTGCCGCGCGACGGGCCAATCGTTTGACCAAAGGTGGTATTGCGCGGCTGGTCGAAAGCGAGCGTTTCAGCAAAGTGAAATCGGGTGATGTGATTTCGCTGGCATGGCCGGCAGGAATGGAGGCGGAGGCGCTGGATATTTTGGTCCTGCCGCGCCGACCCAATTTCGACGAAGCACGAAAGGCCGGGGCTAATCTGGCAAAGCTGTCTGCTGGTAAATCCGTGCTGGTCATGGCCGCCAACCATGCGCGAATCGAAGAGTTGGCTTTGGGCATGGTTTTGAGGGCCTACGATTTTGATGTCCACAAAACCAAGGAATCTGATCCGTTGGGCGAGATTGTCATCGGTCATTCAAAGCCCGAGGAGGCCGAGGCCACATTTGCGCCGCTCTATGCCGTCGCGGATGGGGTGCGCATGACACGGGATCTGACAAATGAACCCGCAAATGTGCTGACGACAACCGAATTCGCGGACAGGTTGGTCGAGATGGAATCGCTGGGCCTGAAGGTCGAGGTTCTGGAAGAAGACAAGTTGGCCGAACTGGGCATGCGCACGCTGCTGAGCGTCGGGCAGGGCTCAGTCAGTCCCTCGAAAGTTGTGGTGATGCAGTGGGATGGTGGTGACAAGGATGACGCGCCGCTGGCCTTGGTCGGCAAGGGTGTTGTGTTCGATACCGGGGGTATCTCGCTGAAGCCCGCGGGTGGCATGGAAGACATGACCATGGACATGGGCGGCGCGGGTGTTGTTGCCGGAACCATGCGTGCGCTGGCCAAGCGCAAGGCCAAGGCAAATGTCGTTGGGCTTGTCGGGTTGGTCGAGAACATGCCGTCGGGCAATGCTTCACGCCCCGGTGATGTCGTCAAATCGATGAAAGGCGACACTGTTGAGATCATCAACACCGACGCCGAGGGTCGTTTGGTTCTGTGCGACGTCATGTGGTACGCGCAGGATCGGTTCCAGCCGGTGGGCATGATCGATCTGGCCACTTTGACGGGGGCAGTGATCATTGGACTAGGGCACGAGAATGCCGGTGTGTTTTCGAACAATGACACGTTCTGTGATGCCTTCCTGAAATCTGCCAAGGCCGAGGATGAAGGCGCATGGCGGCTGCCATTGGGCGAAGGTTATGACAAGCAGCTAAAATCACGCATTGCGGATATGAAGAACGTAGGGGGACGTCCAGCCGGTTCGATCACAGCGGCGCAGTTCCTACAGCGCTTTGTCAAGGAAGAGACACCTTGGATTCACCTCGATATCGCTGGTGTGGCCTCTGTGTCCTCCGAGACGTCTTATGCGCCCAAAGGGGCCACCGGCTGGGGCGTCCGTGCGCTAAGCCGCTTCGTACAGGACAATTTCGAGACCACGGGCGAATAGATCCGTGGGCGCGGTCTATTTCTACCACCTGACTCGTCAGCCGTTGGAGCACACCCTGCCTGTGCTGTTGGACAAGGCGCGGCAGGCCGGGTGGCGGATTGCCGTGCGGGGGATTGAACCAGCGCGGATGGACTGGCTGGATGAAAAACTGTGGCTGGGTCCCGAAGAGGGGTTCCTGCCACATGGCCGTGAAGGTGGTGCGCATGACGCAGCGCAGCCGATTTTGCTGACGACCGGACCAGAGGCCGCCAATGGGGCGACTTGCGTGATGGCCGTCGATGGGGCACCGATTGAGGCGGACGAGGTTTCGGCGTTGGAGCGTGTCTGTATTCTGTTTGATGGCAACGACCCGAAGGCGGTGCAATATGCGCGCGGACAGTGGAAAGCCCTGACTGGGGCGGGGTGCTCGGCACAATATTGGTCCGAGGAATCCGGTCGATGGGAGAAAAAGGCCGAGGCGTGATCGGTCACAAAATTATTTTAGGAGATTTCAAATGGATATGAAGCCTTTGGGCCGCACCGGGATTGTGGTTTCGGATTTATGTCTGGGCACGATGACCTTTGGTACTCAGACCTCAGAAGCGGACGCGCATCGCCAGATGGACGTGGCGCTTGCGGGTGGGATCAATTTCGTAGACGCCGCCGAGATGTATCCGGTGAACCCGATCTCGGCAGAGACGGTTGGGCGGACCGAAGAAATTCTGGGCAATTGGAATGCCGCCAATCCATCACGGCGCGGTGACTATGTGCTGGCGACGAAACACTCCGGTGAGGGGTTCGTGCATGCGCGCAATGGGGCTCCGATCTCGAAAGAAACCATTCCTGAGGCGATTGAAGGATCATTGCGTCGATTGCAGACGGATGTCATCGACCTCTATCAGTTCCATTGGCCAAATCGCGGCAGCTACATGTTCCGGCAAAACTGGGACTATGCGCCCTTGGGGCACGACCGGGATGAGATCGTGGATGAGATGCGCGAGAGTCTGATTGCTCTGCAAGCGCAGGTGGACAAGGGCAATATCCGCGCCTTTGGTCTGTCGAATGAAAGTGCTTGGGGCACCGCGCAATGGTTGCGGGCATCGGACGAGGTCGGCGGACCTCGGGTCGCGTCGATCCAGAACGAGTATTCGCTGCTCTGCCGGTTGTTCGATACGGATCTGGCTGAATTGTGTCTGCTCGAAGATGTCGGGTTACTGTCATTCTCACCCTTGGCGGCGGGTTTTCTCACGGGGAAATATCAAGGTGGTGCTATTCCAGAAGGATCACGCATGGCGTTAGTCCCGAATATGGGCGGGCGCAAAACGGATCGCGTGTATGATGCTGTGGCTGCTTATCTGGATATCGCGCAGCGACACGGGATGGATCCGGTGCACATGTCCCTAGCGTGGTGTTGCAGCCGGCCGTTTATGGGATCGACTATTTTTGGCGCGACGACGGTGGCGCAGTTGGAGCATATTCTGGTGGGCAAGGATCTGAAGCTTTCGCCCGAAGTGATGGCCGAGATCAGTGCGGCGCACCGGGCGTTTCCGATGCCATATTGAAGGGATGGGGGCTATGCCCCCGTCGCCTTTGGCGACTCCCCCGAGGTATTTTTTTTGGCCAGATGAAGCTGGATTGCCTCAGTGATGGGTGGGTTGTGTGCGGTCTTGCCTGAGGTCGCGGGCCGATAGGCCATGCGCGGTGCGGAAGGCGCGGGCGAAGCTCGATTGTGACGCGAAGCCTGTGGCGAGTGCCACATCCATCAAAGGAATGTCGGTATCGGTGACGAGTCGGCGTGCCTCGGCCAGTCTGAGTTGCAGGTAGTGGTCTTGCGGTGTGGTATTCAGGCGTAGCCGGAATTGCTGCTGTAGGGTGCGGGCGCTGGTGCCGAGAGCGTCAGCGATGTCAGCCAGTGGAAGGGGTTCGTCCAGAGATGATTCCATCAGCGAGTTTGCCTTGGCGGTCAGGGCAGTATGGCGATGCGGTGCGCCAGTACGGCTTTGCGGTTTTGAGGGTTCGGATGTGCCTTCGTAGAGGAACAGTCCGGAGACCCGGGCAGCAAATCCTGCACCGTGGCGGGCGGCGATGATGTGCAGCATCATATCGATCGCCGGGACAGCACCGCCCGAGGTCAGGCGGTTTTCGGACACGGTGAACCGGTCGGGTCGCACATCGACATTCGGGAAGCGGCCAGAAAAATTCTCCAAGTCCTCCCAATGCGTCGTCGCAGCGTGACCATCCAGCAGTCCAGCCTCGGCCAGCAACCAGGGGCCGCCATCTATCCCAGCCATTGTAGCGCCAGAGGCGGCGATCCGGCGAAGACCGGCAAGCAAGCTGGGCGTTGCGTGACGCGCGAGTTGGAAGCCCGCAACGACAATCATTAGGTCGCAACCCTGCAGGCGTGCCAATGGGATGCCTTGTACATTCAGAGCGCTCGTCAACATGGCGGGCTCAGCAGTGGCGGTGACGTAGTCCCAGTCAAAAGCGGGCCGGTCTGCCAATCGGTTGGCTGCGCGCATCGGGTCGACCGCAGCAGCAAAGCTGAGCGTGTTGCATTCGTCCAGCACCAGCACCGCCGTTTTCAGGGCGCGATGTTCAGGTTGGAGTATGTTTTTTGCGGATTTCATCAAGTCTGATTCGCATTCTGCCAAGTGGTTTGTCCAAGGCTGCGCCAGAGTTGGCGTTGACGCAAATCGGAATCCGGGGAGAAGCCTGGGGAAAACCCAAGGTAAAACCGGGTATAAGCTGGGGAAAACGCCATGCCTTTGGAAATGAACCGCGAAGTCTTTATCACCTGTGCCGTGACTGGGTCGGGCGGAACACAGGATCGCAGCCCTCATGTCCCGCGCTCACCCAAGCAAATCGCCGACAGCGCGATTGCTGCAGCCAAGGCCGGTGCGGCGGTGGTGCACTGCCATGTGCGCGACCCTGAGACGGGTGCACCGTCGCGCGATCTGGCGCTGTATCGTGAGGTGACGGACCGTATACGTGATGCTGAGGTTGATGCAGTGCTGAACCTGACGGCTGGCATGGGCGGAGACATGGTGTTCGGCGGGATCGAAAATCCGCTGCCATTGGCGGAGGCCGGAACCGATCTGGTTGGTGCTACCGAGCGTGTGGCACACGTGGCCGAGTGCTTGCCGGAAATCTGCACCTTGGATTGTGGCACGATGAACTTTGCCGAAGCCGACTATGTGATGACCAATACCCCCGGCGCCTTGCGCGCGATGGGGCAGATGATGACCGATCTGGGAGTGAAGCCCGAGATCGAGGCCTTTGATACCGGTCATCTGTGGTTTGCCAAACAACTGGTGAAAGAGGGTGTTCTGGAACCGAATGCGCTTGTGCAACTGTGCATGGGTGTGCCCTGGGGCGCGCCGGATGATCTGAACACCTTCATGGCGATGGTAAACAACGTACCCGATGACTGGACGTTCAGTGCGTTTTCATTGGGTCGGAATGAGATGGCCTACGTGGCGGCATCGGTTCTGGCGGGTGGCAATGTGCGTGTCGGGTTGGAGGACAATCTGTGGCTCGAGAAGGGTGTATTGGCCGAGAACTGGCAGTTGGTCGAGCGTGCGGGCAGCATCATCGAAAACATGGGTGCGCGCGTGATCGGGCCGCAGGAAGTGCGTGAGAAACTGGGTCTGGTCAAGCGGGCACCGGCAGGAGTGGTGGGCTGAAGCCCGTCCTACGAGTAAGGTCAAGCGATATGAAAAAGATTGCTGCAATCATTGGTGGCGGTGTGATCGGCGGCGGATGGGCTGCGCGGTTTCTCCTGAATGGCTGGGATGTTCGGGTGTTTGATCCGGATCCGGAGGCGGAACGCAAGATTGGCGAGGTGCTGGTCAATGCACGCCACTCCCTGCCGGGCCTGAGCGATCTGCCCCTACCGCCGGAGGGGGTGCTGAGTTTTCATGATGAGATTGGTGACGCCGTGGACGGCGCCATGTGGATTCAGGAAAGCGTACCGGAGCGGCTCGACCTGAAACTGAAGGTTTACAAAAGTCTGCAGGAGGCATGTGACCCTGGTGCCATCATTGGGTCCTCGACAAGCGGGTTCAAACCGTCTGAGCTGCAGGAAGGTGCGCCGCGGCCCGAGCAGATCGTGGTCACGCATCCATTCAACCCGGTTTATCTGTTGCCGTTGATCGAACTTGTGCCGACTGACAAAAATACGCCTGAGATGGTCGCTAAGGCGAAGGAACTGCTGACCTCGGTCGGGTTCTTTCCGTTGCATGTCAGAAAAGAGGTCGACGCGCATATCGCGGACCGTTTCCTTGAGGCCGTCTGGCGCGAGGCGCTGTGGCTGGTCAAGGACGGTATCGCAACAACCGAGGAGATCGACGAAGCCATCCGCATGGGGTTTGGCATCCGCTGGGCGCAGATGGGGCTGTTCGAAACCTATCGCGTGGCCGGGGGCGAAGCCGGGATGCGGCATTTCATGGCGCAGTTTGGTCCGGCGCTGAAATGGCCCTGGACCAAGCTGATGGACGTGCCCGAGTTCACCGATGAACTGGTTGATATGATCGCAGATCAGTCGGATGCACAATCGGGCATGCACTCAATTAGGGAGTTGGAGCGCATTCGCGACAACAACCTTGTGGGCATGATGCGGGCGCTGAAGGCGCAGAACTACGGGGCCGGGGCGGTGTTGAACCAACATGACGCTGCGCTGAAACCGGGAGCCTTGCCGAACCTGGATCAGGCGGATCTGAGCCAACCCATTCTGACGCTATCGCGCGCCGTGCCGCTGGATTGGACGGATTACAACGGCCATATGAACGAGGCCAAATACCTTGAAGCTTTTGCAGCCGCCACGGATCGGTTCATGGAGATAATCGGCTGCGACATGGAGTATATCTCGACTGGCGGCAGCTATTTCACCGCCGAGAACCACATCCGATATATGCAAGAGACCCATGCCGGTTCGCGGATCGAGTGCCGTACGCAGATGCTGTTGGGGCAGGGCAAGAAGCTGCATGTCTTCCACAGCATGTACGAAGGTGAGACGTTGTTGGCCACTGGCGAAAGCTTTTTGTTGCATGTCAGCCTTGAAACCCGCCGCCCCAGTCCGCCATCACCCGAAATCGAGGCTGCAATGGCGCGGATTGCTGAGGCGCAGGCCGGATTGCCTTATCCGGAAGGTGCGGGCGCTGCGATCCGTAAGCCTGCATGAGCAGCCGGGTTCTGATTACTGCCGGCGCCTCGGGTGTCGGTCGCGCAATGGCGGAGGCGTTTGATGCTGCCGGGGCGCAGGTCTGGGTGGCGGATATTGACGTAGATGCGCTGGCAGAATGTCCATCAGACTGGAAGCAAAGTCTATTGGACGTTTCGGATGAAACCGCTGTTTCATCTACATTCAAAGAAGTTGAGGCAGCGTGGGGTGGGCTCGACGTGCTGTGCGCGAATGCAGGGGTCGCCGGGCCGACCGCTGCGGTTGAGGATGTGCCTCTAACTGATTGGCGTTTTTGTCTTTCAGTAAATCTGGAAGGGGCGTTTTTGTGTTCCAAATACGCTGCTCCAATAATGAAGCAGCAGAGGAGTGGTGCGATCCTGATCACGTCTTCGACTGCAGGCCAATACGGCTATCCCAACCGCGCGCCTTATGCGGCGGCGAAATGGGGCATGGTGGGCCTGGGCAAAACGCTGGCGATGGAACTGGGGCCGCACGGAATCCGATGCAATGTTATCTGCCCCGGTTCAGTAGAAGGACCACGCATGGAGGGCGTGCTGCAACGCGAAGCCGTTGCAAAGGGCATGACCCGGGATCAGGTTTACAACGGTTACGCCTCGGGCACGTCCATGGGCCGCTTCGTCGAGGGGCGGGACATTGCAAACATGGCTGTATTTTTGGCGTCAGATGCGGCGCGGCTGGTGTCGGGTCAGGTGATCGCGGTGGATGGTCATACAGTCAATCCTGACCCGAAACTGTAGATCAGCCCTGATTGGGGCCGCGGATCTGGCGGATGGCGCTGCGGACGGCTTTCCAGTCCTGCGCCTCCTGCTGGTTTCCGGCGGCTTGGCTTTCGCGCATTTTCTGCGCAGCTTCGGCCTCGGCCCGATCTCCATGAGCCGTGTAGAGGGCACGTGCGTATTCTGCGGTTTTGAGTGCGTCCATTCCCGTCTTCCTCCATCTCAGATCGGAATGTCTATGGGTTCGCGCCAAGTGACTATACAACAGGATATCACTCAGGTCATGTCTGTGTAATTTCGGCACGCAATTGCTGCAAATGCGTTGGGAAATCACGGGCGGTCATCTCCGCCTCGCGTACAAGCCGATCGAAATGAAGCGTGAACACCTCAATCCGGTCGCGGTCGCGGAAGGCCATATAGTGGCTTCCAGCATAGAATACACATAGAAGCGGACCGAATATTGTAACCGGGGCAGAGTAAAGCCGTTTGGCATCAAACAGATAAATGCGAAGGCGGGGGTAGAGCTGTTTGCATAGGCTTAGCAGATGGTCGATCTGATCCAGCCGGACCTGCAGGGGCAGCCCCTCGTAGTATCCGGTGGCGTGAGCAAAGCTGTGGAGCTCATAAAGCGGCATCGCAATTTCATAATCGGACTGAGCGCTACGCATCCAGGCCAGCCGGTCCGCCGAAGCGCCAATGGCTTGATCCGCAGTACGGCCCAAATGCGGAGCGTATTCCCATTCCAAAACTGCACGGGTCTTGAGCATGTCGGGCAGGGTGGCGGGGACATAACGTATTTTGTAGCCGGCGGCCTCTTGGTGCCATTCAAAGATTCGCTCATCTACAAGGGCTCGCGCGGCCTCAGTCAGCGTAAGGGAGCTGGCCAGCAATTCCGCCGCGCTTTCAGGTCGGTTGGAGAGGCCCAACAACCAGTCGGCGGATACCCCGAGCGCCGAGGCGCAGCTGCCAACCACATGCGCATTAGGCAGGCGTGCGCCTGCTCCGGTCAGCAATTGTGAGACAGTTGATCGGTCAACACCGATGCTACGTGCCAGCACACTCTGACTGACGTCGCGATCTTGCATCGCCCTGGCCAGGCGTTGCCGGAACTGCGAGGCACGATCCCGTTTGTCGATTTTTTCAATCATATGGTGATTTATATCACCTATGTTGTGAATTGTTAATCATATTCAGAATTCCCGACCCTTGGATGTGCCTGTAACGCTGGTGTTACAAAAACAAGAATGGGGTCTGGAATGGAAACGCGACGCAGGTCGGTCGTGAAAGCGCTGGTGTGGAATGCGATGGGACTGGCGATGATGACGCTGGTTGGTTTGATCGCTACAGGCTCGGCAGCGCTTGGGGGAATGGTTGCTCTGGTCAACACGGCCATTGGTCTGACGATGTACGTGATTTACGAACGCGTATGGGCCGGGATTTCGTGGGGCCGCAATGGCTGATCCCACCACACCCAAATCGCCCGAGTGGGCGACATTTGCCCTGATCCTCGCGTGTTATTCCGTTTGGCTTGGTGTGATCTTCTGGCTGGCTGATGTGTCTCTTTGGCTGGCAATCCCAGTCATGGGGCTGGTGGCCGCTTTGCATTCCTCGCTGACCCATGAGGCGCTGCACGGGCATCCCTTTCACCAGAAATGGCTAAATGAGGCGCTGATGGCACTGCCGCTGACCTTGTTCATTCCATACAATCGGTTTCGGGACCTGCATCTGGCGCATCACTGTGATGCGAACCTGACCGATCCTTACGATGACCCTGAGACCAACTATCTTGACCCGCAGGTCTGGGCGTCTCTGGCCGGTTGGCAGAGGCGGATGTATCAGGTGAACAATACTCTGCTTGGGCGGATGGTTCTGGGGCCTGCAATTGGGCAGATTGCGTTCCTGAGGGATGAAATACGAGGTGCATTGCGCGGGGATCGGGAGATTCTGTTGGCATGGGCGTTACATTTGCCCGGCGTTGTTGCGGTGCTTTGGATCGCCGCACTTTCGCAAATGCCGATTTGGGCCTTTGCCTTATCTGCATATATCGGGCTGGGTCTGGTCAAGATCCGCACATTCCTGGAGCATCGCGCCCATGAGAAATCCCGTGCCCGGACTGTGATTGTTGAAGACCGTGGAATCCTTGCATTTCTGTTTCTTAACAACAATTTGCACGTCGTTCATCATATGAATCCAGCCGCGCCGTGGTACCGTTTGCCGACACTCTACCGTGCAGGAAAAGAGCGCTATCTGGCTTGTAACGAGGCCTATGTATACCGTTCATATACGCAGATATTTCGGGAATATTTCTGGCGCGCCAAGGATCCGGTGGCGCATCCGCTCTGGCCAAAGCCTTGATTTAACGACAGAAGGGAAACCATGAGTTTATGGATTCCCGTCACTATCGCAGCCGCATCGTTCCAGACGGTGCGGTTCATGCTGCAGAAATCGCTGAGCAGTGCGAAACTTACGGCTGCCGGGGCGACATTTGCACGATTTGCCTATTCGATGCCGTTGGCCTTGTTGGGGCTTATTATAGCCTTGGGCGCGACAGGGTACGAATTACCAGCGTTGACGGCGAAGTTCTGGATCTTTGCAGTCATCGGCGGGACCTCGCAGATATTGGCCACGATCTGTGTGGTGGCGCTGTTCAAGCAGCGTAACTTTGCGGTTGGGATTACGTTCAAGAAAACCGAGGTTATTCAAACCGCTATCGTTGGGTTCCTCATCCTTGGAGATCAGGTGTCAACCGGGGCGCTTGGAGCAATTCTGCTTGGATTGTTGGCCGTTCTGCTGCTGTCAAAAACACCCGGAGGCACCGGGGCTTGGTGGCAACATCTAACAAACAAAGCCTCGCGCCTTGGTCTGGGCTCAGGCGTATTGTTCGCCTTTTCCTCGGTCAGCTATCGCGGTGCCTCACTGCAACTGGGCGATATCGATGCGTGGTTCCGGGCACTGGTGACGCTGGCTGCGGTGGTCACGTTCCAGTTCCTCAGCATGTGGCTTTGGCTGTTGTGGCGAGACCGGGCCGAGTTGCGCGCAGTGTGGGAAACCCGTCAGACCGGGATCTTCGTAGGTCTGACCAGCCTATGCGGTTCGTTCTGCTGGTTCTTTGCATTCACACTACAGAACGCGGCCTATGTGAAGGCGCTGGGTCAGATCGAACTGATCCTAAGCCTGTTCGCATCTCTGCTGTTTTTCCGCGAAACCATTACCCGGCGAGAGGTCGCCGGGATGGCGTTATTGGGCCTGTCGATATTGGCGCTTGTACTCGCGATCTAACCGGCGCGACGCTCGTCAAAGCTGAGGGCGATAAAGCTGGGAAGGTGATCCCCCATGCCCACAACTGCTGGCCCGCCATCGTCGCGGCGCCCACGGCCACGACTTTTGGGCTCACGATCTTTCCGGCTTTCGCTTTTCTTGCTGTCTGCGGCCTTGGCCTTTTTCTCAGGCTTTGGCGCTTCGGGCTTGGGCTCGTCTACCTTGACCGGATTGTCGATGCGCGGAATGTCCTTCTGGATCAGGCTCTCGATCGCGGCCAGCGCCTTTTCATCGCGGCCCGAACAGATCGTGATCGCTTTGCCTTCACGTCCAGCCCGACCAGTACGACCGATACGGTGGACATAATCCTCGGCATGGCCGGGAACGTCGAAGTTGAACACATGGCTGACCGAGGGGATATCCAGACCCCGCGCCGCGACGTCTGACGCAACAAGTAACCGCAAGGATCCATCGCGGAACCCGTCCAGCGTTTTCATCCGCTGAGACTGGTCTAGATCGCCATGAATGGCAGCGGCGTTATAGCCGTATTTCTTCAGCGACTTGGCGCAGATATCTACATCGGTCTTGCGGTTGCAGAAGATGATTGCGTTGGTGCACTTTTCACCTTCGGCATCGATCAACGCGCGCAAGGTCTTGCGTTTCTGGCTGGCTTCGCGATCACGACGGCCGCCTTTGAACATCACCACACCCTGTTCGATAGTTTCCGAAGCTGTGGCCTGTCGGGCAACCTCGACACGGGTGGGGGCCGACAGGAAGGTGTCAGTGATCCGTTCGATCTCGGGCGCCATGGTGGCTGAGAAGAACAGGGTCTGGCGGGTAAATGGCGTCAGCGAGAAGATGCGCTCGATATCCGGGATAAAGCCCATGTCGAGCATCCGGTCGGCCTCATCCACAACCATGATCTGCACGCCGGTCAGCAACAGTTTGCCACGCTCGAAATGATCCAGCAGACGGCCCGGAGTGGCGATCAACACGTCAACACCGCGATCGATCAGGGCATCTTGTTCCTTGAACGAAACGCCACCGATCAGCAGCGCTTTGGTCAGCTTAAGGTGCTTGGCGTAGGTATCGAAGTTCTCGGCCACTTGTGCCGCCAGTTCCCGCGTCGGGCACAGCACTAGCGAGCGAGGCATACGTGCGCGGGCACGCCCACGGGCCAACAGAGTGATCATCGGCAGGGTGAAGCTGGCGGTTTTGCCGGTGCCAGTCTGGGCGATCCCAAGAACATCGCGCCCTTCCAGTGCGGCTGGAATTGCGCCTTCCTGGATCGGGGTCGGAGTTTCGTATCCGGCTTCCTCAATGGCTTTGAGGACCTTCGGGTTCAGGTTCAGTTCGTTAAATTTTGTCATGTATGTCCGGTTCATGCGGACACTCGACCTGGCCCGCGCGTCAGAATATGCCGGGCCCGGATGGCCATGCGCCTCATGCGCGTTTCGGCTGTGGCGCGGGCATAACAAAAACGTGGGGCAGGGTCAAATGAAGTCGACTTAACCTTTTCCATATCCGCCGATAACAGGGATTTCCGCAACAATTCAGATGCTTCCGGGGAAGTGTTTCGCGACTTTCCGGTCCAGATCCAGCGGGCGGTGGCGCATCATGTCATTATCTTCAAGCCGTTCTAGAACCTCAGGGTCAGCGGCACTGATTTCATCATAGAATTCCTTAAGACCATCTAGCCCGTATTCGGCTTCCAGAAGTGTGAACAATTCGAACCTGTCGAGCGCGCCGATCTTTCGCGGGCGATCCGGGCTGGCCTGGTACGAGCCGCGTTCAAGGCGGAAGCGGTAATGCGCCAGCCAATGCTCCCAATCCGGGGCGTGGCGGTGGCAGAGATCGATCTGCGGCAGTTCTTTTCTGACCGGTAGAAATTCGCCGTGCTGATAAAGATTGTGGATGCGGTCGCTCAGTTTCTTGAGGCCACTGCGCACGAACAGTTTGCCCTGAATGTGGCTCATGAAACCGGCCAGAACATAAGCGCCGAATTTGGGGTAGAGCGACTCGACCAGCGCCTGTCTGTTCTTTCCTTCGGGAATGAAGGCTTTGTAGAGGTCATCGCCCCCCGCCAGAGCCTCTATCGGGCGGACGCGGACGGCGGGGGTGTCATCCGGAATTTGGCTCAGCAGATCTGGGATCGGGGACATCGGCCAAAGGAACTCGTCGACGTCGATATGCGCGACCCAGTCCAGATCGGTCCGATTATAGATCAAATTGGCATTCGACGATTGCCGGACCTGATGTTTGTCCGGCCTCTCACGACCGCGACGCTTCCAGAACGCCGCATCGCAAGCGCGCACCCGGATCCGGGGGTGTTCGCGCAGGGCGGTGATGTCGCCTTGGACCGGCTCGTCCAGAAAGATGTGAATCCGGTCCGCGCCGATATCGAGGTGGTGGGCGGCAAAGCGCAAAATATCCTTACGCGGGGCACGGATGGTGGTCACAATTCCCCATGTGGTCTTATCTGGATTGGCCGCAGAATCCGTCAGGTCATCATTTCCTTCGTCGCGGTCAGGTTCAGCGCTGGATAGTCACGAACCACCCGGTCAATATCCCATTGCAGACGCGTCAGATAGACGATGTCGCCGTCATGGTCATGCGCGATGTGCTGTTTGTTGGCGTTAACGAATTTGTCGACCTCGGGCTTGTCACCGCTGACCCAGCGGGCCGAGGTGAATTGAGACGCCTCAAACCGCACAGGGAGACCGTATTCCATCTCGATCCTACTGGCGAGCACTTCGAATTGCAGCGCACCGACAACCCCGACGATAAAGCCTGAGCCGATCGAGGGTTTAAAGACCTTGGCCGCGCCTTCCTCGGCAAACTGCATCAGGGCTTTTTCCAGATGCTTGGCCTTCATTGGGTCACCAGCGCGCACCGTTTGCAGCAGTTCTGGTGCGAAGGAGGGGATGCCGGTTACTCGGATTGCCTCACCCTCGGTCAGCGTGTCACCGATGCGCAGTTGACCGTGGTTAGGGATGCCAATGATGTCTCCGGCCCAGGCTTCTTCGGCCAGTTCCCGGTCGGACGCGAGGAACAGGACGGGGTTCGAGATCGCCATCGGCTTTTTCGACCGTACATGGGTCAACTTCATGCCACGTTTGAAATGACCGCTTGCCATGCGGACAAAGGCCACCCGGTCGCGGTGCTTGGGGTCCATATTGGCTTGAACTTTAAACACGAACCCGGCCACTTTCTTCTCATCAGGTGCGATCTGACGCGGTTCTGCCGACTGAACCTGAGGCTGCGGGCCATAGGCGCCGATGCCCTCCATCAACTCTTTCACACCAAATGAGTTGATCGCCGAGCCGAACCAGATCGGGGTCATGTGCCCTTCCAACACCGCCTGCGGGTCGAGTTTAGGCAGCAATTCGCGCGCCATCTCGACCTCTTCCAGCAGTTTGTCCAGCAGTTCAGCCGGCACATGCTCGGCCAGCTTGGGGTCATCCAGCCCGTTGATCTGGATGCTTTCGGCCACCTTGTTGCGATCGGCGCGGTCCATCAGCTCGAGCCGGTCACGCAGCATGTCGTAGCAACCAATAAAATCGCGACCCACACCAATCGGCCACGCGGCAGGCGTGACGTCGATGGCCAGCATCTCCTGAATTTCGTCGATGATCTCGAATGTATCGCGGCTTTCGCGGTCCATCTTGTTACAGAAGGTCAGGATCGGCAGATCGCGCAGGCGGCAGACCTCGAACAGTTTCTGCGTTTGGCTTTCCACACCTTTCGCACCGTCAATGACCATAACGGCGGCGTCTACGGCGGTCAGCGTGCGATAGGTATCTTCCGAGAAATCCGAGTGGCCGGGGGTGTCCACCAGATTGAACCGGAAATTCCCGTAGTCGAAGGACATCGCCGAGGCCGAGACCGAGATACCGCGATCTTTCTCCATCTGCATAAAGTCCGACCGCGTGCGCCGTGCCTCACCCTTGGCGCGCACCTGACCGGCCATTTGAATGGCACCCCCGTAAAGCAGGAACTTTTCCGTCAGCGTTGTCTTGCCCGCATCCGGGTGCGAGATAATGGCGAATGTCCGGCGACGGGCAATCTCGGGCGGCAGGGTGGGTTGGTTCGAGGTATCAAGCATAAACGCGCGTATAGGCGGGGAATCCTGCTGAGGCAAGACAAAGGGGATGGTTCGAATCGTGGGGGTATGGCAATAAGAACATATAGTGAACAAAATATGGAGTGGACCAATGAATTTGAGAGAAATCGCAGACGAATTGGTTGCGGGTTGCCGAGAAAACCGAGCCAAAGAAAATCTGGACAAGCTTTACGCAGCGGATGCTGTCTCGGTCGAGGCTGCGGATGCAATGGGCATGGGGCGCGAAACTCATGGCCGTGACGCAATACGAGGCAAACATGAGTGGTGGGAAGGCGCACACGAGGTTTCAGACGCGTCTGTGAGTGATCCGTTCCCGCATGGCGAAGACCGCTTTGCCGTCATCTTCGAAGTTCAGGGCAAGGTGAAGGAGTCTGGTGAGAGCTTTGATATGCGCGAAGTTGCTGTTTATCACGTCGCCGACGGCAAGATCGTGCGGGAAGAGTTCTTCTATTGAGCCACTGATCCGTTTCTGGCCTTCCTTGTCGGGCCGATGCTAAATGAAGGCAAAGATAGGGAGGGTCAGAATGGATCTTGGAATTCGTGGAAAACGTGCGTTGGTTTGCGCCAGCAGCAAAGGTTTGGGTCTGGGCTGCGCCGAGGCGTTGGCCGAAGCCGGTGTCGACCTGGTGATGAACGCACGCGGGGCTGAGGCGCTGGAAGCCGAGGCAACGCGTTTACGGTCGTCATATGGCGTTGCCGTACAGACCGTCGCTTGTGACGTCACTACATCTGAGGGTCAGGCTGAGGTGATAAACGCCGCGCAGGGAGTTGATATCCTTGTTACAAACGCAGGTGGGCCACCTCCGGGGCTTTGGTCTGATTGGGAACGCGACGACTTCATCAAAGCGCTGGATGCAAACATGCTGACACCGATTGCGTTCATGAAGGCTCTGCTTCCGGGAATGATGGATAAAGGCTGGGGCCGTGTGGTGAATATCACCTCACAATCCGTACGTGCACCGATCGCTGTTTTGGGTTTGTCAAATGCGGCGCGTACTGGTCTGACCGGATACGTGGCGGGCACTTCGCGTCAGGTGGCCCCGCATGGGGTAACAATTAACAATCTGCTGCCAGGAATCCATGCAACCGATCGGGCGGACGCACTGGATGGCGGCGTGTCGGCGCAGAAGGGGATCTCGATCGATGATGCACGGGCAGAGCGCGCCGCGACCATTCCAGCGCGCCGCTATGGAACGCGGGAAGAATTCGGGGCGACTTGCGCGTTTTTATGTTCGCAACATGCCGGTTTCATCGTCGGGCAGAATATTTTGCTGGATGGTGGGGGCACTAATCTGACGATGTAAGCATGGCGCAAAACTTTTCTCTGAAAGATCAACTCTTCAACGCTGAAAAAGTAAGCTATTTTGCGGGCTTGTTCGCGGAAGCTGACCCTCATTTCGACGCAGGTGCACTCGAAGCACGAATAATGTCGCGATTGCTTGAGCTGGAATTGAAAGAGCGGATGGCCTGGATTGCAGAATGTTTGCAAGAAACCGTTCCGGGTGATCTTCCAACGGTTGCCCCGGTCATTTTGGATGCGCTGCCGCCGCCGCTTGATCCCGGCCAGAGTGATAATGACTTCGGCGATTTCATTTTTGCGCCTCTGGGCGATTGGGTCTGCGCGATCGGGCTGGATCACCCTGAATTGTCGCTGGACGTCTTGGAAGAGCTTACGCAACGCTTTTCTATGGAATGGGCGATCCGCCCTTTCCTGAACCACCATCCCGAGAAAGTTTTTGAGCGTATGCAGAACTGGTGTTGCCATCCCAGCTACCACGTGCGTCGTTTGGTCAGTGAAGGGACGCGACCACGTTTGCCTTGGGGGCAGGCCGTTGGCTTGGACGTGTCCGATCCTTTGCCGTTGCTTGACCAGCTGCATGGGGATCAGACGCGGTACGTGACACGTTCAGTCGCCAACCATCTGAATGACATCACCAAGAAAGACCCCGGTCTGGTGCTGGAACGACTGCGTAAGTGGGAGGAGGAACAGCAACAGGATCCGGAAGAGTTGCAGTGGATGACAGCGCACGCTTTGCGGGGTCTGGTAAAGTCTGGGCACCCGGGCGCGATGAGAGCTCTTGGGTATGATCCCGATGCTGATATCGCGGTCGAAGTTCAGGTGAATGGTCCGGCTCGGATTGGTGAGGCGCTTGATTTCGAAGCGCGATTGAAGGGTGCGAACGGACAGCTTGTGTTGATCGATTATATCGTACATTTTCAAAGGCCTGGGGGGAAGGTTTCACCTAAAGTTCACAAGTTCAAACAAACCAGTTTGGAAGAAGGACGATTGGTCGTCACAAAGCGCCACAAGCTCAAGGGCAACGCGACCACATTCAAACTGGTGCCCGGGCCACATCGGTTAGAGATTCAGGTGAACGGACGGGTGCGTACGGGCGTGGATTTCGAACTGCTGGGCTGAGCGCAGTCACGGTATCGTCAAATCGGACGGTGTTGGATTGCACGGTTCGGCTTGCTGCATTAACTGCAGTGCAACCAGTGATAAAAGGAATGCCGCGATGAAGCATGAAGCTGTGCAGAACTACTATGGCGAAGTGCTGCAAGGCAGTGCGGATTTGCAAACGAATGCATGCTGTACCCCGGATGATATGCCGGATCACGTCAAGAAAATTCTATCGCAAATTCATGATGATGTGCTGACACGTTACTATGGGTGTGGGCTAATTGCTCCGCTGGATCTGGAAGGAATGCACATCCTTGATCTGGGCTGTGGTGCGGGGCGGGATGTGTATGCTCTGTCGGCGATGGTTGGTGAGAATGGCCGTGTTGTCGGCGTCGACATGACGCCAGAACAGTTGGATGTTGCGCGCGCTCAACAGGATTATCACGCTGAGGCATTTGGGCATTCCAAAAGCAATGTAGAGTTTCATCACGGTTTTATCGAAAAGCTGGATGAGCTGGACCTAGAACCGGGATCGTTCGATATCATTGTCTCGAACTGCGTAATCAATCTGGCGACTGACAAGGCTGCTGTACTGCGCGGGGCCCATCGTTTGCTGAAAAAAGGCGGTGAGATGTATTTCTCGGACGTCTATGCCGACCGCCGGGTGCCCAAAGCCATGGCCGAAGATGAGGTGCTGTACGGTGAGTGCTTGTCGGGGGCGCTCTATTGGAATGACTTCCTGTCGATGTCGCGCGCTGCCGGGTTTGGTGATCCGCGTAGGGTCACGCATCGTCCTTTGACGATCGAGAACTCTGCTCTGGAGGAAAGGGTGGCACCGCTCAGCTTTATTTCGGCCACATACCGTCTGTTCAAGCTGCCCGAGCTTGAGCCGGCTTGCGAAGACTACGGTCAGGCTGTGATCTACAAGGGCACAGTGCCGCATGCGCCGCATGAATTTGTGCTGGATGATCACCACACGATTGAGACTGGCAAAGTGTTCCCGGTCTGTGGCAATACATGGATGATGTTGCAAGACACTCGTTTTGCACGACATTTCGAATTCATCGGCGATTTCTCAACCCACTATGGGATCTTCGAAGGATGCGGCGGTGATAGCCCGTTTGTTGTACAGGGCGAAGCTGCGTCAACTGGGTGTTGCTGATCCCTTGCGCCTGAAGGGCGGGGTTGCTATCCCCGCCTAAGCCCGATGGAATTGATCGGGAAATGCAACGGGGTCCATCGGTGACAGTGACGACAACTCCTCCTCGATTGGAAATCCGCAATCTGGTTGCGCGCTTTGCTGGGCGGACGGTTGTGGATGATGTGTCCTTGACCGTTCAGGCAGGGCAGGTGACCTGTCTGCTGGGACCGTCAGGTTGTGGCAAGTCAACCACCTTGCGCATGATCGCTGGCGTCGAGATGCAGACCTCGGGCGAGATTTATGTCGATGGCAAATTGATCTGCGACACTGTGTTTCGAGTGCCCCCTGAGCGGCGCGAGATTGGGCTGATGTTTCAGGATTTTGCCCTGTTTCCGCACCTCAGCGTGGCAGACAACGTCGCGTTTGGCCTGAAGGGCAGCAAAGAACAGAAACGCGCACGGGTCGAAGAGTTGCTGACCAAAGTCGATTTGATGCGGTTTATTGATGGATTTCCGCATCAGTTGTCGGGAGGGGAGCAACAGCGTGTCGCTCTGGCGCGGGCGCTTGCACCACGTCCACGGATCATGCTGATGGATGAGCCGTTCTCGGGCCTCGATAACCGTCTAAGAGACGGTATTCGGGATGAGACGCTGGCGGTCCTTAAGGAAGAGGATGCTGCCGTTCTGTTGGTCACGCATGAGCCGGACGAGGCGATGCGGATGGCCGATGAGATCGCGCTGATGCGCCGCGGCAAGATTGTGCAGCAAGGGGCGCCGTACAATGTCTATACCCGTCCTGCAGACAAGGCTGCAGTTGCATTCTTTAGTGATGTCAATGTGTTGAAGTCCCAAGTTAATGGTGCTTTGGCGCATACTCCGTTTGGCCGTTTTCTCGCGCCAGGTGTGCCGGACGCAACCGATGTTGAAATCGTGTTCCGGCCCCAGCATGTCAAACTGGATTTCGACCGCAATGGCAAAGGGCCTGCGCCGACACCTACAGACGGTGTTGCAGCCCGAGGCGTGGTTGAGCGTGCTCGATTTCTGGGAAATGAAAGCCTTGTCGAGTTTCGCATGGACTACGATGGCTCGATCCTGAAGGCCACGGTTCCGAACGTCTTTGTGCCCAAAGAGGGCCGGGTCATGTGGCTGACAATTCGCCGCGACCGGTGTTTTGTGTTCCCGGCCTGACGCTCAGACCCTGCATTTTCACCCAAGTGGTGCGTGAAAGCCTCAGATTGCGTATGCGCATTGCTTGTCGCAGCGCAGAGGCGGGTCTATCAAGGGCAAAACGAGGGGTGGACCGGGCATGCGAATTCTTCTGACCAATGATGACGGCATCAACGCGCCGGGACTGATCGTGCTGGAAGCGATTGCAGCTGAACTGGCTGGCCCCGAAGGCGAGGTTTGGGTGGTCGCACCTGCATTTGAGCAATCAGGCGTCGGTCATTGCATCAGCTATACCCACCCGATGATGGTGGCCAAACTGGGTGAGCGTCGCTTTGCCGCCGAAGGGTCTCCCGCGGATTGCGTTTTGGCCGGCCTGCACGACGTGATGAAAGACGCTCCGCCCGATCTGGTGTTGTCCGGGGTGAACCGGGGCAATAACTCGGCTGAAAACACCTTGTATTCCGGTACGATCGGTGGGGCGATGGAGGCTGCCCTGCAGGGTCTGCCCGCGATTGCCTTGTCACAGTATTTTGGCCCGCGCAATTTGGGGCTGGAAGATCCGTTTGAGGCAGCAGCCCGTTACGGAGCGGGGCTTGTTCGGCGCATTTTGGATGCCACCCCGCCAGAATCGGGCGATTACCGCCTGTTCTACAACGTAAATTTTCCACCGGTTCCCGCTGATGAAGTGCTGGGTGCCCGGGTAGCACCGCAGGGATTCCGCCGCGATACGCATTTCTCGGTCGAACCCCACAGCTCGCCGTCGGGGCGGCGGTTCCTGTGGATCAAGGGCGGATATCAGCACAACCCGACTGCTCCGGGCACGGATGCCGCCGTTAACCTTGAAGGGTATATCTCGGTGACACCGATGCGAGCCGATCTGACCGCCCACGACACGCTTGAGGCGTTGAAGGTCATCGAATGACAGGACCAAGCGCTGAAACCATCATGCAGTTCCTATTTGCGCTGCGTTCGCGCGGGGTCACTGATGCGCGCGTTCTGGCCGCAATGGAGCAAATCGACAGGGGGCAGTTTGTGAGGGGCCTGTTTGCCCAGCGGGCCTATGAGGACACACCGTTGCCGATTGCCTGTGGTCAGACCATCAGCCAACCGTCGGTTGTGGGTCTGATGACGCAAGCTTTGCAAGTGCGCCCGCGGGACACGGTTCTAGAGGTGGGCACCGGATCGGGTTATCAGGCGGCGATTCTGTCCAAACTGGCGCGCCGGGTTTATACTGTTGAACGCCATAAACGGCTGGTGCGTGAAACCGGTGAGCTGTTTCGTGAGTTGGGGCTGACAAATGTGACGGCGATGCTGTCGGATGGTTCTTTTGGATTGTCCGAACAGGCACCGTTCGACCGTATCATTGTAACCGCTGCCGCCGAAGATCCTCCGGGGCCACTCTTGGCGCAGTTGAAAATCGGCGGTATCATGGTGTTACCCGTGGGCCAGTCGGATGCGGTGCAGACCCTGATCCGGGTCACGCGTACCGAGACCGGTCTGGATTACGACGAATTGTTGCCGGTCCGTTTTGTGCCTCTGCTTGAGGGGCTGGGAAAAGACGGAGCGTAAAGGTATATTAAGAGGCGCCGGAACCCCGGAGAACAGGGGCAGGTGTTGAGGACAGAAAAATGAGAGCAGTTTCCAATTCAGCAATGCGCCGTTGTGTAACGGGCGTGGCCGCGCTGGCAATTCTGGCCGGGTGCGAAGGACCGTTCGACTATGACTTGCGCGGGAATGTGGGCGGGTTTTCTACGACCGATGCCGCTCTGGCAGCCACCGCCAGCCGACCGTCGCCGGATGCACGGGGAGTGATAACCTATCCAAACTATCAAGTGGCAGTGGCCCGCAGGGGGGATACGGTTGGTGATGTCGCTGCCCGTATCGGCATGCCAGTGGCCGAACTGGCGCGATTTAATGGTTTGCAGCCGAATGACTCTCTACGGGACGGCGAAGTGCTTGCACTGCCGCGTTCAGTCGGTACTTCGAGTGGTGTTGATATTGCAACCATAGCCGGGACTGCGATTGATGACGCACCCGATACCGGTTCGGTTCAGACATCCACCCTGCAACCTGCGCAACCCGCCGCGACCCCGGCGCCTGCTGCATCCGGGCCAGAGCCCATTCGGCATAAGGTAAAACGCGGCGAAACCGCCTATACGATTTCGCGTCTCTATCAGGTGTCTGTAGAATCGCTCGCTGAATGGAACGGGTTAGGATCGGATTTCACCGTGCGTGAGGACCAGTATCTGCTGATCCCCGTCAAGGATCAGGCAGCGCCGCGCGTTGCCGCACCAGCAGCAACCGCGACGGCTGTGACACAGCCGGGAGAAGGCTCTCCGACGCCAACGCCACCAAGCGCGACACAGCCATTGCCGGATGAGAAGGTTGCCGCTGCAACACCTGCACCAGATGTAACTGCCGAAGCCCCTACGAATTCAGGCAGTTCAGCATTGGCAGCGCCTGTGAACGGGAGGATCATTCGCACTTATGCCAAAGGCAAGAACGAAGGGATCGACATTGCGGCGTCTCCAGGTGCTTCTGTAACGGCGGCCGAGGCGGGCACAGTTGCAGCGATCACGGAAGACGCCGATCAGGTTCCGATCATTGTGGTCAAGCACAACAATGATTTACTGACCGTCTACGCCAATGTCGACAATATCACTGTGAAGAAGGGTGACAGGGTGCGACGGGGTCAGAAAATCGCCGCGCTGCGTGGTGGCGACAATGCCTATGTGCATTTTGAGGTGCGTCAGGGGTTCGAGTCGGTTGATCCTGAGCCCTATCTGAAGTGACCTGAATGGCCCGTTCCGGGCCATGCCTCCGGCGGGGATATTTGTGGCCAGATGAAGGGCGGTTCACCCATAGGGGTCATAGTCGCTAAGCCGTTTTCCGGGTTCGTCTGAAAAGAGTTCTGGCAAGGGTGTGATGGCCTCGATCAGGTCGATGCGGAAAACGCGGAAGCCATTGCGAAGTTCGCACCATGCGGTGAGGGTCCAGACGCGGCCCCAGTATTCCATGTGCAACGGGCGGATGGTGCGGTCGGTCAGGATCCCGTCAATGCGGCGGTAACTCAGTTGTAATTTCTGGCGCGATTTGATCGCGGCGCGGATCGGGGCCATGTGGGCCAATCCGCGCGCAGCATCGGCAAACGGGTAGACGGCGAATTTCCAGGTGTCGGCCTCTGCCACGACTTGAGTGGGCAGTACGGCGTCAATCTTGTCGGCCAGAGATTCAGCGGCGGACTTGAGATCGGGATCGGCGGCTTCAGCCACGATGGCCATGCCGAGGTTCAGAGCCTCAAGCTCGGCAGGTGTCAGGTTCAGCGGGGGTAGGGTGATCTGTTCCCGCACCATGTAACCCACGCCGCGTTCACCTTCGACCGGCACGCCCGACGCCACCAGCGTATCCATATCGCGATAGATCGTGCGGACCGACACCTCGAGCCGGTCCGCGATGTCCTGAGCGCGGTGCAGTTTACCGTCGCGCAGGATCTGAATGATGTCGAACAGGCGGTCAGTGCGACGCATGACACGCCGTCTGAGCCGCGTTTACGCGGTCATATTCCATAGCACGGTCTCGTGGCGCATCTGAGCGCTTTCGGGATTGATTGCCGCCATCAGAGCGGGTGCAAAATCTTGTTGCATGAAAGCAGCCGCAGCATCTTTGGCGGATTTCATATCTGCCCAGACAACATAATCCGTCCAGCGTCCATCTTCGCCCTGACTCAGTTGACGATGGGCAAAGCCGGGGGCGGCGCGGACAAATGCTTCGGATGCTTGGCTCAGTTTCACGAACTGTTCGGGTTTTGTGCCCTCGGCAAGTGTGAAAGTGACGATTTCTGCGACATGGGTCATGTGGTTCTCCGTTGACCAGATTTCGATATCGTCCTTCTAGGCCACTACAACTGACATAAACCTGTCAGTTGGGAAATGCCAGCCGGCAAAAAATGTGCGATCCGTTCAAATTCGCGCGCGGAATTGATCTGGCGCACTTTTGCAATGGCCCGTACGGGCGTAGACACAGGGCCAGATCGTATTCCCGGCGCTATGCGCCGACGTAGAAGGAGACAAGACATGCTCAACAATATTGGCCTTCCGGGTATCCTGCTCATTGCTGTTGTGGTTCTCGTCCTATTTGGACGTGGCAAGATCAGCTCGTTGATGGGTGAAGTGGGTAAAGGCATCACCTCGTTCAAGAAAGGCATCAAGGAAGGTTCGGAAGAGCTGGAACAGGACGCCTCCGAGCTGGCTAAAGACGTCACCCCTGAGACCGACAAAGACAAGGTCTGAGCTTAGATGTTTGATCTGGGCTGGACCGAGCTTCTGGTCATCGGCATCGTTGCACTGATCGTGGTGGGGCCGAAGGACCTGCCAGTGCTGTTTCGCAATGTCGGGCGGTTCGTCGGCAAGGCACGCGGTATGGCGCGTGAGTTCAGCACTGCGATGAACGAAGCGGCGGATGAAGCTGGCGTCAATGATATCAAGAAGGGCCTGAACGCGGCGACTAATCCAGTTAGTACCGCGATGGACGGGATCAACGAGGCCGCGCGTGACGTGGCCAAATCCATTGACCCGACCAAGTTCGACCCTGATAGCGAGACCGGCAAACTGGCTGCTGAACGGGCAGAGCAGGCAAAGAAGATCCAAGCCTCCACGGCCCGTGCGGCCGCTGAACGCAAGGCTAAGGAAGCCGCAGATGCGCTTGCAAAGGCGGAAGAGGCCGAAGCCGCGTTGAAAACTGAAAGCAAGTCATGACTAAAACCGACGAGATCGAGGACAGCTCGGCGCCTCTGATCGAGCATCTAGCCGAGCTTCGCACCCGGCTGATCCGGTCGGTGCTTGCCTTTATCGTGGGGATTGTTCTTGCCTTCATAGTGGCCGAACCGATCCTGCAGTTTTTAGTGCGTCCGATCGAGGCGACCCTGCGAGAGCTTGGTGATCCGTCACCAACACTGCAATACACCTCTCCACAGGAATACTTGTTCACACTGTTTCGGATATCGATGGTCTTCGGGTTTGCACTGGCATTCCCCGTGATCTCATATCAGCTGTGGCGGTTTGTAGCTCCGGGGCTTTACAAGTCAGAGAAGGGGGCTTTCCTACCGTTTCTGATCGCATCACCGTTTATGTTCCTGTTGGGGGCGGCTTTTGCGCAGTTTGTTGTGACACCGTTGGCGATGCAGTTTTTCCTTGGGTTTGCAGATGTCAGTTCGATCTTTGCAAATCTGCTGGCCCCGGCGGCCGATGATGTCCCGGAAGAGATCATTGTTGTCCCCGAAACAACAGAAGGTGTGAAAATCACCTTCTTCGGGAAGGTCAATGAATCTCTGGATATTACGCTAAAGTTTATTCTTGCCTTTGGCCTGTGCTTCCAGTTGCCGGTTCTGCTGACACTGATGGGCAAGGCTGGGCTGGTCTCGGCCGAGGGTCTGGGTGCCGTTCGCAAATACGCGATGGTCGGTATTCTGGTTCTGGCTGCTTTGGTGACACCACCAGATGTGATCACGCAGCTGATCCTGTTCACCGTGGTCTATGGATTATACGAAGTGTCGATCTTCCTTGTCGCCCGCGTCGAGAAAAAACGTGAAGAACAACTGCGCGCCGACGGCTACTATGACGATGAAGAGGCCGAGGCGGATGCGGAAATGATGCAGGATTACGACGAGACAAAGTAGCCTGTATCCTGATTTCATAAGGCGCGTCCACATTCGGCGCGCCTTTTTCATGCGCGGGCCTTGTTGTGTAGTTCGTAACATGGTTCAACTCAGCCGGAATACCCGGAGGAGCCGATGGACGATCAAGCCCTGAACCGTATCGCCGACGCGTTGGAACGCATGGCGCCCGCGCCGCTGGACGCACCCGATTTCAACACGGCCCCTGCATTTGTCTGGCATGTGGATCCGGACCGGCTGGTGCCCGTCTCTGAGGTTAACCGCGTCGATCTGGATCTGTTGGTCGGCATCAACCGATCCCGCGATACGCTGCTAGACAACACCCGCCGGTTCGCGGCTGGGTACAAGGCCAACAACGCGCTGCTCTGGGGCGCGCGAGGTATGGGAAAATCCAGCCTTGTCAAGGCAGTGCACGGCACTTTGCAAGCAGATCACCCGGATTTGAAACTTGTCGAACTACAACGGGAAGACATGTCCTCAGTCGCGCGTCTGCTGAACCACCTGAGGTTAGCGCCGCACCGGTTCATTCTGTTTTGCGATGACCTTTCGTTCAGCCACGATGATCAACACTATAAGTCACTCAAAGCTGTTCTGGATGGCGGCATCGAAGGTCGTCCGGAAAACGTGGTGTTCTATGCCACTTCAAATCGCCGCCACCTGATGCCACGCGACATGATCGAAAACGAACGCTCCAGCGCTATTAATCCATCTGAGGCTGTTGAAGAAAAGGTATCCTTGTCGGACCGCTTCGGCCTGTGGTTAGGCTTTCACCCCTGCGATCAGGACGAATATCTCGCCATGATCGACCGCTACTGTGCCGCCAATGGCGTCACGATCGACCAGGAAATCCTGCGCGCCGAGGCCATCGAATGGCAAGCCACGCGAGGGGCTCGATCAGGTCGCGTGGCCTGGCAGTTCTTTGTCGATCTCGCCGGGCGCAACGGTGTCCACATCGCGTAAACCGCCTGCTTCATCTGGCCACAAATATCCCCGCCGGAGGCATGGCCCGTCAGGGCCAATCAAAGCCCGGCCACAATCCGCGCAGCCTCATCTGCGGGACTGGTCAGCGCCTCGCGGTCTTCACCGGGATGGAATCGTGCACGCACCGCTGTAGGCATCGGCGCGGGTTCAAGGATCGTAACCCGTGGACCTGTGCGAGCTGTCTCGGCTGCCCAACTACGGGCCAAAGCCATTTGCGCGGCTTTGGTGGCACCGTAGATGCCATAGAACTTTTCACCTGCCTTGGGATCATCAAAGAACACCGCGTGACCTGCATCGCCTAAAAGGGGCGACACATAGGGAATCAGAACCGAGGTGGCTGTCGCGTTAGTGCTGACCGCTTTGGTCCATTCCTTGGGGTCAACAAAGTTTGCTGGTGTCAGGGCCGAGGTATGGACAGCTGTATGCAGCCAAAGGTCAACCTTACCCCAGCGGTCGTGAATGCCACGGCAAAGTGTCGCCATTGCATTGGGATCGGAGATGTCCATCGGGGCCAAAGTGGCCGAGCCACCCTTGGCCTGAATGCGATCGTCCAGCTCTTCCAGCCCGCCTTGGGTGCGGGCGACGGCAACGATGTGATACTCGGGGGAAAGGGCTTCGGCCAGTGCCGCGCCCAGCCCGCGTGAGGCCCCGGTAATCAGGGCGATTTTGGTCTGATCGGTCATAGGTGGGGTTTGAACCCGTGCGCACAAGGCGTCAAGTCTGGATCAACTGCCAGGTATGTCGATCCTGCGGTTCTGGCCGCTTTGTCGCAGCACGACACCTTCCTCGTCAATGGCGATCACCTTGCCCGAGGCGACACGGCTGCCTGGCTTTACTTTCTTTACCCGCCCCGAGGACAGACGAACCAGAGCGCGCAACTCGGACTTAGGGCCAAAAATGCCCAGCACAGAGACCGAGTTTTTCTTTAGCGCACCGGCTTGCGTTGCGGCGCTTTTGACCGTTGAATTTGCCATGATCTGTGGCCGGATCGTGTGCCCGGGCCCTGCCTTGTGAGTGGTTTTCGGCGATCAGGTATCATGCGGCCGTTCGATCCAAAAGGGTTGCAATCCCATTTTCAATAGGTCGCTAACCCAGGTCGCCCAACCCTTTGCAAACGCATCTTGTTCAACAGAGAGTTGTCGGCGGATTCTGACCTATGACTGCCGCCCCACCTCAGGGAAATGACCTGTCGCTATCATTTGATTCGCCTGATCAGCCCGACGCCAGTTTGGCTGCGTTCCACGAACCGCCAACGACCTGCATATCCTCGCGTTTCTTGCTGACTCGGCTGCTGTTTTCAAGACTGTCCAGATAGTCCTCATCTACCCCGGTGATGTAGTTTCCATCAAAGCACGAACAGTCAAAGGATTCGATCTCGGGATTGCCTTCCTTGGCGGCCCAGATCAGATCGTCGAGATTCTGGTAGAACAGCGCATCCGCACCCAGCTCTTCACGGATTTCTTCGATCTCTTTACCATTGGCAACCAGTTCGGCCTTGGTGGGCATGTCGATTCCATAGACATTAGGGTATTTTACGGGTGGAGAAGCGCTGGCGATGTACACCTTCTTTGCACCAGCCTCGCGGCACATCTGGACGATCTTCTTGATCGTATTGCCGCGCACGATCGAGTCATCGATCAGCAGCACATTATGTCCGTCGAATTCCAACGGCACGGCGTTCAGCTTACGGCGCACGGATTTTTGGCGCTCGGCCTGACCTGGCATGATGAAGGTTCGGCCTACATAGCGGTTCTTGACCAGCCCCTCTCGATAGGGAATGCCGGTAATCTTGGCGGCTTCAAGGGCGACGGGGCGGGCGCTATCTGGCACAGGGATGATCCGGTCGATCTCCAGCCCCGAATCCTGAATCTGCTTGGCGAGTGTTTGGCCCATGCGCATCTGGGTTTTGTATACCGACACGCCATCAAGCAGCGAATCCGGGCGTGCCAGATAGACATACTCGAAAATGCAGGGCGTCAGTTTGCCTTCGACGGCCTGGAACTCATGCATATTCCCGTCGAGATCGATCAGGATCGCCTCACCGGGTCGCAGATCGCGCAATTTGTCGAAACCATTGATGCCAAACGCTACGTCTTCCGAGGCAAAGGCGAAATCATCACCGTCACCGGGCGCTTCTCGTTTGGCGACCGACAGGGGCCGGATACCATACGGATCGCGGAAGGCGAGCATACCAACACCGGCGACCAGACAGATCACAGAATAAGCACCCTGCACCCGCTCCATGGTCATCTTCACACCTGCAAACAAGTTGCGGATCGGGTCGGCATTGCCATTGACCTTGATGGCGTCCGCTACCTTGTCGGCCAACACGTTTAGCAACACTTCGGAATCCGAGGTGGTGCGCAGGTGACGGCTGTATTTCGCGGTCACTTTTTCGCGCTGTTCTTCGGTGTTGGTGATATTGCCGTTATGGACAAGGTAAATTCCGTAGGGCGCGTTCACAAAGAAAGGCTGGGCCTCGGTGGCGCTTAGCGATCCTGCGGTGGGATAGCGGACGTGACCCATGCCGATCTTGCCCAGTAGGGTTTCAGCATCGCTGGCGTTGAAGACGTCCTTGACCAGACCATTGGCTTTTTTCTCGCGGAAGAATTCGCCGTTGTAGGTGACGATCCCCGAGGCGTCCTGACCCCGGTGCTGCAGCATCAGCAACCCGTCATAGATTTCCGCAAAGACATCATGTGTCCGGCTTGCGATCCCCAAAATCCCACACATACACGGGCTCCAATTTCTATGACTTGATCTGGCTGGTGTTCAGGTCGGATCGACTGCTACTGCGTATCTGATTGGGTTGTTGCAGCCGGAATGTATGGCATGCATGCACAAGCGCCAAAGCGGCCAATGCAGAATAGAACAAATACAGCAAGATCGGCAGCTCCGATTCCATGTCGGTTCGGCTCCGACATACTGCCTATTGCCGCGCGTGTCACCAAAGGATCACATTCGCGATTTGCCGCAGGCCTGAAATGCGCCGCTCGCGGGTTTAAGATGACAAATGAGCCGACCTGTGCTGTGCTTTAGGTCAGGTGTCTGCTCCAGATGCCCGATAGTTTGGGATGGAAAATAGCCATGTGGCAGCACAAGCAAAACAATCCCAAGGAAAAGCCCGTCAAGCGTCGGTGTCACCGATGCCGAGGATCAGGCCGTGCACCCTGTGAGATCTGCAAAGGATCTGGAACGGTCGTCAAAAGCCGCGACCAGTATGGCAAACCAATCTCAAGCCGTTGCGACGGGTGCTTTGGATTGAAAGCCATTCGCTGCAATATCTGCGGCGGTGAAGGGTTCGTTTGATTTTGGATGAATCTGACACAGAATATGCGAGCGCCGAATTTTAATGCTGAGAATGTTGTAAGGCGCGCTGTTTTTCCGTTTCCGACAGGTTTTTTTTACAAATGAGGCCAACCTAAACGCTAAAATGATCTTTGGGGTATCTGGTGATCCAAGTTCAGCAATTGATATCCGCATTGTGGGGCTTACCGGCTGTTCACTTGCTTTAGTTCGATGACCAATCGCCAACGCGAAACAGTTGCTTGCTGCTGGCTTCGACATTCAAAATGACTTGTTTGGCAAAAATCGAACGCAAAATTCAAAAACCGGCTATTGTCGGGGCCGGCACTATGATCAGCGCTGAGTATCTAGCAAAAGAAATTTGTTGAAGTCCTCTCGCTCTATCACTTTTAGCGATCGACTTCTTCCTAATCACTCCTTTGCACCCTGCTTTAGGAGGAACTGGTTCTTGAAATTCTTCAGCCCCGGCATGACGTCGGCCTTGGCAATATCGTTATTCGCGTGGATTTCATGTTCCAGAAAATCTTTTAGTGCGTCGCTATCGTCGCTCACCAGCTCGATAATCAGATCATAACGACCTGCGACCCACAGGATGAATACAACACGTGGGTTTCTTTCAAGTCGCTCGGCCACCTGTCTTGGGGTCACGCCGGTCGCCACGTTCAAGCCAATCATCGCGTCAGTCGTGTATTCCGTTGCCACCGGATCCGACATCGCGACAATCCGCAGCATGTTGTTGTCTCGCAGTCCGCTCACCCTGTTGCGAATGGTTCCCTCCGACACATCCAGTTGCTGCGCAATTTCAGAAAATGCCATCCGACCATCCTGCTGTAAGAGCCGGATGATCTGCTGGTTTAAATCATCCTTGGGGGATCGAATGCTCTGGGCGGCACGCGCGTTCGGTTGCTTTTTGACTGACATAGGCCTGATGCTCGATTGCTGTATTCGCAGCCAAGGTTAAGATAGCGCATCGAAATCCGCAATTAACTCTTAGGATTCCTCTGGAAGGAAGTGCGGAAAACGACATGCTTTGATCTTCCCGCCACAGTTTCCGAAGGCCAGATTGCCGAAATTTCTATTATTTAATGCTGGATTTGTGGATCTGATAGCCAGAGCAACTAATATATTCGAAATTCGTATCGAAATGCCGCTTTTTGACCAGATCACTTCCGATTCTTACCCGATAATCCAATGTATAAGCGAATATCGAAGGGGAATAGCCCAAAATAATCCGATATTCGTAGAGGTAAGATCTAAGCCCGTCGCGGCGGTACGGAGCCTGAAAATAGGCTATCCGCGAGAAACGGTGAATCCATGCGCATGCCGTTGGATCGGCGGACGCTGGTGTCAGTGTCGAAGGGAGGACAAATGACAATTGCCGAGCGAAAAGCACAGGCTTCTTGCGGGCCTCAGCACGGTCTGACCGCCGACGCATATCGCAGCGAGGAGTTCTGGCAACGGGAATGCCAGACGGTTCTGGCCAAGAACTGGGTGTTTGTTGGATTTGCCCATCAGATGAGCAACCCAGGCGATGCACAACCTATCACCTGTGCCGGCTTGCCACTGCTGGCGGTGCGTGGTCGCGATGGTGACATTCAGGTGTTTCACAATGTTTGCCTGCACCGCTGCATGACGTTGGTTGATAGGCCAAAGAATGTCGGCAAACTGATCCGCTGCCCTTATCATGCCTGGGCCTATGATCTGGATGGCCGCCTGCGGGCCGCTCCACATTTTGCAGGCACCGGCAAGCAAGAGTTCGACGGATTTGACATCAAAGAACATCGGCTGAAATCCGTACGCACTTATGTCTGGCATGACTGGATTTTCGTCAATCTGGATGGGAGCGCGCCAGAATTCGAAGACTATGCCGCGCCATTGATGAACCAGTTGTCGGGGATGGATTACAGCAAGTTGGAACCCATTGGCCTGCTCGATTTTGGTGAGATCGACACCAACTGGAAGTTAATAATGGAGAACTTTATCGAGCCTTACCACGTCCAGTTTGTACATTCCTCGACGACGGATCAGCCGTTGGAGGATCACTATACCATCATTGATGGCACCTGCATCGGCAGTGCCGTGGACCTTGAGGAAGAGTTGGGCACATCCGGCAGCTTGGGTGTGAGCTCGCGCTATCTGACGTTGTATCCCAACTTTATTCTGGGCCGCTATTTCCCGGATCAACTGGGCGTCTATCTTAACGTGCCCGTCGGCCCCGGAAAGATGCGCCAGTACCGAGCGCTTTACACCACTGAAGGCCAAAAGCTGAGCGCTGAGGAAATAGAGGCCCTCAGAAACCTCTGGTGGGACGTCCACAAGGAAGATCACGAGATGGTTGAACGCATGTTTGAGGGTCGCAAATCCCCGGTCGCCGAAGATGGGGGCCTGTTATCGCCTGCCTGGGAAGATAGCGTGCGCGCCTTTCAGGATTTGATCGAGCGTGACGTGGCCGGCGCATAAGTAAGAAGGAACAAGATCAATGAGCAACTCCATATCCAAAGGGTTTCGTCTGGCCCATACGATGATGCGGGTCACAGACATGGAGAAGTCGCTGGATTTCTATTGCGGAATCTTGGGCATGGAGGTGCTGCGGCGCACGGATTATCCCGAAGGGAAATTCACCAACACGTTTATCGGTTATGGGCCCGAGGCCGAGTTTCCCACGCTGGAGCTGACCGCCAATTGGGATCAGGACACGCCTTATGACAAGGGCGACGGTTGGGGCCATATCTGCATTGAAACTCCAGACGTTTACGCCGCCTGCGAGCAACTGGCGGCTGCCGGTGTGAATATCACCCGCCCGCCGGGGCCTATGAAAAATGGCACAAGGGTCATCGCCTTCTGCGAGGATCCTGACGGTTACAAGGTCGAATTGAACGAATCCATACTGAAACACTTGGCGCAGGAAGGCTGACCCAATGGGTGATACACCTCAACTTTTCAAATTCGATCTGGTTCAGAAACGCTACGACACGATGGGCGACAGCGATACGTACATTAAACCGATGGTGACCAGCGAGTTCAGCAAATCCATGTGCGGCGGCATCAACGTTCTGAACAACATCAAGGTGCCGTGGGATCTGACCTGCGACGAGATCATTTATTGCCTCGAGGGGACGTTCCGATTGGTCTGTGAGGGCAAAAGCTATGTCTGCAATCGTGGTGACGTGCTGTTTGTCCCCAAGGACAATCACATTTCCTACGAGGCGGACGGTAAATGCGTGATCTTCTATGCTGCCTACCCACACAACTGGAAACAACTGGCGGGGATCACGCAAGTTCCCGGCATAGACCCTGACGATTTTGTCCCCGGCTGAACATTTTTCCGCCGCTTGACTGAGCAAACGAAACCTAAACCAACACCGAGGTGTCACCTCGGTGATGCAAATCCGATTTCTATTCGATGGGAGGACGCCGAATGCCCAAGGACAATGCCAACGCCCGTATTTATTACGAGACATTTCACGACGCTGTGGAGCGGAATCGCCCGCGTATCCCAGAAGTTCAACAACGTTTGGAAGAGGCTGGCGTAAAATATGTGATGGCCGCGTGGATCGACCTGCATGGCATTCCAAAAACCAAGCCCGTCCCGATGAGCGATTTTGAACCGCTATGCCTCGGGAAAGGACCGCAATTTGCGGTGCATTCGATTTCTTACGTGCCCGAACTCAGCCCCGCTGACAGCGATCAGGTGGTCGTGCCGGATCTTGACGCCGTCTACGTCTGTCCGTGGGACACATCGATGGCAATCATCTTCTCTGATCTGTATTGGGAAGACGCGCCTTATAACGTCTGTCCGCGTCAGGCCCTGAAACGCGCCATGCACGAGGCTGCGCTGGAAGGATACACAGGCTATGCTGGCGTTGAACCCGAGTTCATCGTGATGAAATACGATGATGCCGGTCAGCCGGTGAAGGCCTTTGACGACGACCCTGCTATCGGGGTCCGTCCACGCCGTCAGGCATTTGGCTATGACGTTGAATACTCGATCGACTCGATGGCATTTTTGAAAGACATGATCGACATCATCGAAGGTCTGGGTTGGAACCTGCATGATGTAGTCGCCGAGGGTGCGTATTCACAATTCGAACTGGATTTTCACTATACCAACATGCTGGAGATGTCCGACCGTCTGGCGTTTCTGCGGATTACCTTGAAAGAGGTGGCAAAAAAGCACGGGATGTTCGTAACCTTTATGCCAAAACCGACAGTGGGCGACTGGCGATCGGGTGCGCATATCAACATGTCGATGCAACATGAAAGCCGTCCCGGTGAAAACATCTTTGAAACCCCCGACGGCGAATGGAGCGACGAAAGCCGCTGGGCCGTTGGCGGATTGATGCAGCACGCCGAAGCGATCACCGCGATCACCTGTCCGACCGTGAATTCCTATAATGGTCTCGTGCCTCGCGTAGGTGGATTTGAGGGTGGCACTGTCACTTGGGCTCCGACCAATATCACCTATGGTTTCAACAATCGCTCTGCCCAGTTCCGCCTGCCGCAAAGCCGCCATTGCATCGAAAACCGCGCCTGCGATATGACCATGAATGTCTATCTGGCAATGGCGATGCATCTGAGTTGCAGTGTCAAGGGGATCAAACACAAGATCGACCCAGGCAAACCAACGGATTTTGATCTCTACTCAAAAACCGAAGCTGAACTTGCTGAACTGGGGATCCGTCGATTGCCTCGCACTCTGTTCAATGCGATCGAGGCTTTACGGGGCGACACCATGGCAGAACATGTGATGGGACCCGTGATGCGTAAGTCCTATCTAGAATACAAGAATGATGAATGGGAGCGATACCACCAATCGGTCACCGATTGGGAAGTGCAGGAATACCTTCGGCTCTACTAAAAGCGGGAAGGGCCAGACAATGGCGGATTATCAGATCTACGAGTTGGGTGACCTTCCGCTCTTGTCGGGTGAGGTGCTGAAGGATGCCAAGCTCGCCTATCAGACCTACGGCACATTGTCTGTGGCAGGTGATAATGTCATCGTTCTGCCGACATTTTACACCGGCACAAATACCCGTAACGAAGGCTTCTTTGGCCCGGGTCGCGCGATTGATCCGGCGCGGCATTTCATCGTCAGCCCCAACCTGTTTGGCAATGGACGTTCGTCATCACCATCGAATACGCCTGCACCGCAGGACGGGCCGCGTTTCCCGCTGGTACAAATGTGGGACAACATTGCTGCCCAGCACCAATTGGTCCGCGAACATCTGGGGATCGAAAAAATCGCCCTTGTCGCGGGTTGGTCTATGGCGGGCTGTCAGTCCTACCAGTGGGCAGCGCAATACCCAGACATGGTTCAGGCGATCCTGCCATTCTGCGCCTCTGCCAAAACCTCACCACACAATTTCGTCTTCCTCGAAGGGGTTAAGGCGGCCCTTTGTGCGGATCAAAATTGGAATGGTGGCAATTATGCTAGCCCACCCGAAGCAGGGCTGAAGGCCTTTGGTCGAGTTTACGCAGGCTGGGCTTTCTCTCAGACTTTTTATCGCGAGGGACTTTATCGGCAGATGGGTTTCGAAACTATCGAGGAGTTGTTGCAGGATTGGGAGCGTGATCATGTGCAGGGCTGGGATGCCAACGACCTGTTGGCAAAGCTTGCAACTTGGCAGGCAGGCGATATCTCTTCCGGACCGCTTTACAATGGGGATTACAAACTGGCACTGGGTGCCATCAAAGCTCGTGCCATCCTGATGCCTTGCACGCAGGATTTATACTTTCCACCAGAAGACAATGAAATTGAAGCCAGCTTCATGCCCAACGCCATCTTCCGCCCGTATCATTCTCCCTGGGGCCATTGCGCTGCAAACCCAGGAAGTGACAAGGGCTTCACGACGCAGCTAGATGCCAATATTCGTGAACTTCTTAAAAGGTAGCACTTGTTGAAAAACTACGGGGCAGTAGAAATTCACTAATCACCCGTTTCTTCCTTCGAATGAAGGGCGAACTTCCGCAACCGAAACGCAAACTGCTAGCTTTGAACAGTTAGGGTTATTTCTTTGACGTTCAAAAGTCCGCTTTATTACGTGCAGCAGTCGCTAATACCAACCGCTACACTGGTCCAATTGAGCTCACAGCTACACTGCGCACTTGTCGTAGACCAGCTAGCATGGTCTGTGACAAGAGCCGGAACGGGATGGATTAATCACCTCGTTCCTTATTACAGGCCTAAAGGGCGTGATCAGCCGTCGGATGCGTCCGTTGAATTATCTGCAGTGCAGCTTGCGACCAGCTCCTCGTACTGAGCGGTGACCCAGCCCAGCGCGTCTTCGGGGTTTTGTTCTTCGATCTTGCCGCTGAACTGTTCAAAGACTTTTGCCGAGCGGCTTTCGTCGACCATCGTGTAAGACTGGCCGGTCATTACGGTGTCGTAGACAAAAAAGGCAATCGCAACCAGCAGGATGCCGCGTGCGATGCCGAAGAAGAACCCAAGTGCCTGATCCAGACCACCGATCGCCGAACGCTGCACCAGAGAAGAGAACAGCGGTGTAAAGATACTGACCACGATCAAGGCAACAGCAAAAACGGCGGCAAAGCCGGTGATAACCGAAAGCTCACAACTGTCGCGCAGGAATTCTCCGACGACGGGCACTTCTTTGACCAGTGGCACGGCCTGCGGCGCGAAGATGAAGGCCAGTACGGCAGCGGCAACCCAGCCAGCGATGGCGAGAACCTCGCGCATGAAACCACGCGAATAGGCCAACAAGCCCGACAGCACGATGATCAGGGCCACAACCCCGTCAATTATTGTAAAACCTTCCATGGCCCTCGCCTGTTCGTTTTCTGCCTCTCAAGGCGCAACTTTAACCTGCTCCGAACGTTTCGCCAACAAACCCCACCAAATCAGAGGGTCGGGTGAGTGTCAGACCTGCCACAGTGCCAGTTTTGCCACCCGCCGGAGCAATTGCCGCTGTGAAACCAAGTTTTTGCGCTTCTTTCAACCTGTTTTCTGTCTGAGGGGCCGGTCTAAGTGCCCCAGATAGCGAGATTTCTCCGAAAACGACGGTATCGGCGGGTAGGGCAGTATCTTCACGGGCACTTAGCAGCGCAGCTGCCACGGCGAGGTCTGCGGCAGGTTCGCTGACTTTTAGTCCTCCGGCGACGTTTAGATAGACATCGAGCCCAGCAAAGGGGATGCCGCAGCGGGCCTCGAGCACCGCAAGGATCATCGCAAGACGTCCGCTATCCCAGCCCACAACGGTACGGCGGGGCTGCGAATGAGGCGATGGAGCAACCAGTGCTTGCAACTCGACCAGCACGGGGCGGGTACCTTCAATGCCTGCGAACACCGCCGAACCGGGGCTCGGTGTGCCGCGTTCGGAAAGGAAGAGGGCCGAGGGGTTGGTGACCTGCGCCAAGCCCTTGCCGGTCATCTCAAAAACGCCAATCTCATCTGCAGGGCCAAAGCGGTTCTTTACCGCGCGCAGAATACGAAATTGATGGCCGCGTTCGCCTTCGAAATAGAGCACTGTGTCGACCATATGTTCGACCACACGCGGACCTGCGATCTGACCTTCTTTGGTGACATGGCCGACCATGATGATCGAAACGCCGTGGCGTTTGGCAAAAGTGGTCAGTTCGTGCGCGGCGGCACGAACCTGTGAAACTGAGCCTGGTGCGCTGTCCACATTGTCCGCCCACATGGTCTGGATCGAGTCGATGATGGCGAGGCCGGGTTTTTCGGCCTCTAGCGTGGTGAGGATATCCCGCAAATTGGTTTCGGCTGCCAGTTGAACGGGAGATTCTTCCAAACCCAACCGACGTGCACGCATCCTGACCTGCGCGCTGGCTTCTTCACCTGAGACATAGATTGTTTTGATACCGTTGCGCGCGAAGCGCGCGGCAGCTTGCAGCAGGAGGGTTGATTTGCCTATTCCGGGATCGCCCCCCACCAATAGGGCCGAGGCGGGGACGAGGCCGCCACCGAGGACACGATCGAGTTCTTCAACTCCACACAAGGTGCGGGGCGGGGGTGTCTCCTCGGTCGAAAGATCGGAGAGCGTGATCGACTGGCCACGCTTGCCGCCAAGCGATTTCTTGGCCGGTCCAGCGGAGAGGGGCGCTTCCTGAATGATAGTGTTCCATTCGCCGCAGCCATCGCAGCGGCCGGACCATCTTGTATGTGAGGCACCGCAGGCGGAGCAGGTGAAGGATTGTGTCTTTGCCATGTCGCCCTTCGTGCCCGAGGAAGGGCGGTTCTTCAAGCCCTCGCGGGCTTTCCTCACCGCCGATAGCGTGCCGCGTCCTCAGGCCCTGCGGACCATCGTTCGCGACAGGCGCTGATCGCGCCTATTCCGCAGCCCGCGGCGGGGTCATGGCGACCACGCTGGCGGGGAATTTATCGTCGTTAGGCGATTGCAGTTGTGCCGAGAGTTCGGGCAGCAGGTCGAACAACTCGTCCCTTAGCCGCGCCAGTTGGGATTTGGCGATGGATTCTTCGATCTCGATATCTCGGGTCCATTGGCGCAGTTCGTGTTGGATAATCTGGGCCTCTTCTATGCGATGCTGAAACTGCTCGATCTCTTCCTGCCTTTGCTGCAGGAAGGTTCGGGCGCGCGAGACCTTTGCCTCGGAATAGGTATCGGCAAGCTCCTGGCTGATCTGGCTCATCTGAGCGGCCAGTTCCAAAACCTGCGGTTCCAACGATTGCAGATCGGGGTGATCACGCAGAAAGGCCATTCGTTCTTTCACAGCGTCGAATTCAGAGGACAGTGCAAAGGCGCCGCTGCGGTCGGCGGCATGGGCGACCTGATAGGCCCCGGCCACGTCCTGCATGTTCATCGTGAACTTACGATGGGTGTTTTCAAGCGCCATCATGCGCGCGTTTGATGGCAGGTAGAAGACCAGCATCAGGATCAGGGCGGTCAATCCGGCCTGAACATATAGACCTGCGTCAATCGTTGCACCGGTGCTGAGACCGGCCTGCAACGAGAGCCAGGGGAGGATGCCAAACGCGGATAAAATGGTGGTCGTCACCGCGAACAATGCTGCGGCGCAGATCAGGAAAAAAGTGAGCCTTAATAAGGTATTCTGAAATTGCAATGTTATTGTGTGGAGGGCGGCCATGATCGTCGTTCTCCTTCTTCAACCGGTACACAAACCGGGCCGAAGCGGAGGGGTAAATAAACTTAGGGTGATCCGCTACGGACCCGCAAACTACAAAACTGACTGCTCGAAATATAAAGATGTTACTCAGAAATCTGTTTTCAATCAATTAGGTCTGAGGTTTTCGTGATCCGGATGTCATCTCTGTAATGTGGCCCAAGGCAAGCGAAGCGAGAATGCAGCCGGTGAACAGGTAGAGGCCCCACGCGGTTTCGATGGTCGCGTAGGAGATGCCCTTGGCCAGTGTGATGTAAAGCGCGATGAGGAAGATATCGGCCATCGCCAATTTGCCCAGGATGTTGAGCGCGGGTTGGACCCGTGGGTCCAACATATCCCATTGGACAAGCGCGGTGCCAATGGTTTTGACGTATGGCGCGAAGAGGGCGAAGACGGTGACGACCAGCGCGAGGAAGATGTCGGATTTCCACAAGGACTGGAGGCCGGTGATGACGCTGATCTCGCTGAGGCCGAAGATCGGCAGGAGGCCTGCACGCATCAGCGGGGCGAACCATGCGATGGGGTAGAGGATCAGGAGGGAGAGGGTGGCGAGGCGGAGGGTCATATCCGATACGCTAGTTGATCATGTTTCGAACGGAAACCATCCAACCCACAATGAACAGCAAGGTAATGCCGCCAACAAGGCCATATGACATTCTTTTGTCTGCGACAGTGATAAGTAGTTTCCGATGCAGCAGAAGTCCTGAAATGACATACCCAACGGACAAAGGAACACCCGAGAGCGGTTCTTCAATGTTCAGCGTTTTTACCAATAGAATCGACGCGAGCATTCCCGGAAAGGCACCCTGCAAAGCGGAGATTATGACAGGAACGAAAATGACTTCGGTTCGCAGCGAGCGCGGGACTCCCGACTTCTCGCCTATGAAATGAATGGTAAACCAAGCTAGCACAACCGAAATGAAGTAGAGAAACGGAAGCTGTTCAATGAGCAGTTTCACGAATTCCACTACCGCACCGCCTCAATCGGCCCCTCTGCACTCCCGCTGATGAACTGCTCGACATAAGGATCACCTGAGGCGTCCATCTGGCTGACCGGGCCGGTCCATTGGATCAGGCCTCCGTGCAACATGGCCACGTTGTCGGCAATCGCGCGGACCGAGCTCATGTCGTGGGTGATGGTCATCGCGGTGGCGCCCATCTCGGTCACAATCTCGCGGATCAGGTCGTTGATGACGCCGGACATGATGGGGTCAAGGCCTGTGGTGGGCTCATCAAAAAAGATGATCTCGGGCTCGGCGGCGATGGCGCGGGCGAGGCCGACGCGTTTTTGCATGCCACCGGACAGCTCGGCCGGGAAGCGGTCAGCGACGTTGGATTTCAGGCCCACACGGCGCAGTTTCTCGATGGCGATCTCGCGGGCCTCATCAGCGGGGCGTTTCAGTGAGCCGCGCAGCAGGCGGAAGGCGACGTTTTGCCAGACGGGCAGCGAGTCAAACAGCGCCGCGCCCTGAAACAGCATCCCGAAGCGGGCCAGAAACGCATCGCGGTCGCCTTTGGTGGCGTCCTTGCCGTCGACATAGATCATGCCGCTGTCGGGTTTGATCAGGCCGAGGATACATTTCAGCGCCACGGATTTGCCGGTACCCGAACCACCGATGATGACCATCGAGGTGCCTTTGGGAATCTCAAGGTTCATGCCTTGCAAGACGTGGTTGTCGTCAAAGGCTTTCGTTACGTTCTCCATCCGGATCATAGCGAGAAGAACACCCCTGTGAGTACGAAATTGGCGGCGAGGATAAGGACGGCAGCAGCCTCGACCGAGCCTTTGGTGGCGCGGCCCACGCCCTGCGCGCCGCGGCCCGAGGACATGCCGTAGTAGCAGCCCATGATGGCGGCGATCACGCCGAAGGCCGCGCCTTTGACCAGCGACGAGACAATGTCGCGTAGTTCAAGGAAATCAACGGTGTTTTTCAGATAGGCCGCCGGGTTGAAGCCCAGATTCTGCGTGGCGACGGTGTAGCCGCCTGCAATGCCGATGATATCTCCGACCGCAACCAGCAGGGGCACGGTGAGCAAAGCGGCCAGAACGCGCGGGGCGGTGAGGTATTTCATCGGGTGTGTGGACAGTGTGACCAGAGCGTCGATCTGCTCGGTCACTTTCATCGTTGCAATTTCAGCGGCGATGGAGGACGTCACGCGGGCGGCGATCATCAGGCCGACCAGCACCGGTCCAAGCTCTCGCACCATGCCAATGGCGACGATCTGGGGCACCACAGCTTCGGCATTGAAACGCGCGCCACCGGCGTAGATCTGCAGCGCGAGTGCGCCGCCAGTGAAGATGGCGGTCAGACCGACCACGGGCAGGGACAGCCAGCCGATATTCAGCAAGGCGATGCCGAACTCGCGTGGATAAAACGGCGGTCGGAAAATATGCGAAACCGCGTCGAGCGCGAACAGCGCGACGCGGCCAAACGCGGCCAGCATGTTCAGTATGGCGCGTCCCAGCTCACCCAGCAATGAGATGGGGCTCATTCCACGTAGCCTCGGGAATAGCGGCTGCCGAGTGAAGTCAGTATCTCATAACCGATGGTTCCGGCGGCTTCGGCCAGATCATCGACGGTTTGGTGCCCATTCAGGATACGCAGGCGTTCAGGAGTGTATGGCAAGTCGGTAACATCCACGGTGATCAGGTCCATCGAGATACGTCCTACCACCGGGCAGGGCTGATCACCAGCGAATGCGTCAATGCCGCCGCCAATGGCACGATGCAGCCCATCGGCATAACCTGCCGCCACGGTTGCGATCTTGGACGGCCGGCGCGCGGTCCAACTGTTTCCGTAGCCCACGGTTTCGCCGACGGAGACATCGCGCACCTGGATGATGGGCAGATCGACGGTCACAACCGGTTTGGCCCCGGCAAAGGGCAGCCCGCCATACAAGCCGATCCCCGGACGACAGAAATCAAAGTGAAATTCGGGTCCCATCAATGTGCCACCGGTGGCTGCAAGCGAACGCGGTGCATCCACCCCATCAGTCATTTGTTTGAAAGTCCGCAACTGCTGCTGATTCATCGGATGTTCCGGTTCATCCCCGCAAGCCAGATGAGACATAACCACTAGCGGATTCAGCGCAAGGGCCTCATGGCGCAGTTCTGCCCAATCAGCAGGTTCAAGCCCCAGACGGTTCATTCCACTGTCAAGTTGAATGCCGAAGCGGTGGTCGGGCAAGGCCTCGCGATGGCGTTTGAACTGTTCGGGGGAGTTGAGCAGAGGTGTCAGAGCATGATTGCGCAACAGATCAGCGTCGCCCTCCATATGGCCTGAAAAGACCGCGACAAGTGGGCCGGGGCCAACCGCCTCACGTACGACCGCACCTTCTTCGGCGACAGCGACAAAAAACTTGCGCACCCCTTCTTCGGCCAAAGCCCAAGCGACGGGTTCGGCACCCAATCCGTAGGCGTCGGCCTTTACGACAGCCCCGGTTTCGACGTTGGTTTTTGCGTCGAGCGCACGCCAGTTATGTGTCAGTGCGTGCAGATTAATCGTAAGATGTGCGGTACTCATAAAAGCTGTTCATGCCATTGTGCGGCCGACGTCAAGGGGGGGATTGATCTAATTTTTGCCTGGTTTGTGCGCCTCATAAGCTGCTTCTAGCTCAGAACGCAGGAAATTTCCGAATATCAGGGGGTTGTGCCTGGGATGACCAGTGCCAGGTAGAGGTTGAACGATTGTATTCACATGCGGATCAAAGAAGAAGGGAACGCTGTATCGTTCACGCCCTGAGCGATTGATAACGCGGTGAGGTGTTGACATGAGCTGACCGTTGCTCATGCGGTGCAACATGTCGCCCACATTCACGACAAACGCATCCGGGTTTGTCGGAACATCGACCCAGTTTCCCGCTGGTGTCTGAACCTGCAATCCGCCGACCTGATCCTGGGCCAGCAAGGTCAGACATCCGAAATCCGTATGCGGCGCAGAACCGAACAGGTCGTCCGGACTGGCCTTGGACTGCGGTGGATAGTGCAGAAGGCGCAACCAGATAGTAGGCTCGTCAAAGGCGGATAGGATCGAGAAATCAGTGGCCCCGCACGCCAAAAGTGCAATCCCCATCAGTCGGCGGCCCAATCCGGACATGACCTCGACATAGGTCTCAAGTGCTTCACGGAACTGCGGCAATTCTGGCCAACGATTGGGTCCAGAGAGATAGATATTCGGGTCAACGGATGCGTCCTCGCGCATCATCATGAAACTGGCGGATTGATTTGGTTTGGTGACATCAGCGAGGGAGGAGTTCACATCAGTCGACGTATTGATTGCAATATAGCCGCGATGGGTTGTATCGACCGCGATTGCCTGTTTTTCGGCCAATGGCAATGCGTGAAATTGCCTGGAGACTTCGAAGACAGCTTGAATCAGGGCCTGATCGATACCGTGATCAACAATATATCCAAAGCCGGTTGCTCCGTAGGCAGCGCGGAAATCGTCGGCGATTTCCTCGTCAGATCGTTCACCCAGTCGCACGACCGGGATTTCTGTGAATTCTGTCATTTCTCTCTCGCTTTGTTGGGATGGTTTCAGGGGCGAAGCGTGCCCCCGGTCTATCCCGCAAAGCGTTTGCGCCGATGTCCGTAGTGGCGTGCGAGTATGACGCGACGTGGCAAAGGTTGAAGAGAATACCGCATGGCAGGATTAGTTCATTGAGATTTGGTAAACGTCAATATCCATCGATCTGACCTTCCTGCTGCCAGGGTTTGACCAGATTTCCGAAGCGGGTGAACTGGGCTTCAAACGAAAGCTCTACCGTGCCTATGGGGCCGTGGCGTTGCTTGCCGACGATGACTTCGGCTTTGCCATGCAGGCGCTCCATGGCTTGCTTCCACTCTTCCATCTTTTCCAACTCGTGATCGCCGGGTTTCTCGCGTTCTTTGTAGTATTCCTCGCGGAATACGAACATGACCACGTCAGCGTCCTGTTCGATCGATCCTGATTCCCGAAGGTCTGACAGTTGTGGGCGCTTGTCGTCGCGGTTTTCCACCTGACGGCTGAGCTGTGACAGGGCAATGACCGGGATGTTCAGTTCCTTGGCGATGGCCTTCATGCCCATCGAAATCTCGGCAATCTCGTTGACCCGGTTCTCAGCCATGCCCCGGCAGAGTTGCAGATAGTCGATGACCAGCAAATCCAACCCATGCGTACGCTTCAACCTCCGCGCACGCGCTGCAAGCTGAGAGATCGGGAGGGCGGGGGTGTCGTCAATGAACAGCGGGCAGGCTTCTAATTCCTTGGCCGCATCCACAAAGCGACGGAACTCGGATTCTGTCATGTCGCCTTGGCGGATCTTGTGCGAAGAAATCTCCGAGGCTTCGGCCAGTACACGTCCCGCGAGTTGTTCGGCGCTCATCTCCAGCGAGAAGAACCCGACGACACCGCCGTCAACTGCGCCTTCGCTGCCATCGGGTTTCTGCCCGCGCTTGTAAGCCTTGGCCACGTTGAACGCGACGTTGGTCGCCAATGAGGTTTTACCCATCGACGGACGCCCGGCCAGAATGATCAGGTCAGACGGGTGCAACCCGCCTAATTGCTTGTCGAGATCGGCCAGACCGGTGGAAATCCCCGCCATGCCGCCACCGCGCTGGTACGCCTCGTTGGTGACGTTGACGGCTTCTGTGACCGCCTTAAGGAAGGATTGAAAACCTTGTTCGGTCTGGCCCTGCTCGGATAACTGATAAAGCTGTTGTTCGGCCTCGACGATTTGTTCCTTGGGTTCACTGGCCACATCGACCCGCGCTGCCTTGTCCGAAATGTCCCGGCCCAGGCGGATTAATTCGCGTCGGATGGCAAGGTCATAGATCATCTGGGCGTAGTCATGCACAGCAAAGGCACTGATTGAAGCGCCCGCCAGTTTTACCAGATAGGCCGGACCACCCAGTTCTTTCAGACCCTCATCTTCAGCCATGAATGATTTTAGCGTGACGGGTGAAGCCAGCGCATTTTTTGCGATACGAGTTGATGCGACTTCGTATATGCGCGCATGAACCGGATCATAGAAATGCTCAGCCCCAATAATCGATGCGACGCGATCATACAGATCGTTGTTCGTCAGAATCGCACCCAGAAGCTGCTGCTCGGCCTCGATGGAGTGCGGCATTGTTTCCGGATTCTGAATCTGTGCGGCTGCCTGCTCGATACTGCTGATCTCGTTCATTGCTGCTCTCTATGCCCCTTGGGCATGTTCCATAGCCGAGCCCCGTGAGTCGGGGCAAATTGTATGTTTTTGGGGATAGGCTGTGCATATCTCCAGACCCCATCATATTGAAGGATGATGAGGTTGTTCGTCAACATATTGTACGATTGGATCGCATTGCGCGATAATTGTTTCCAAGGCGCACACAGATGCCGTTGCGCTAGCTTTTGTGGGCTTCCTGCCATGCACGTGGGTCGTTGAGGAAGGCCTCGACCCCGTCCAGCGTCTCATTGTCGAACGCTTTCTGCACCTTAGCCTCTGCCAGCACATCCCACCAGGTGCAAAGGCTGTGCAGCTTTACGCCATGATCGCCCAGTGTCTTCTCGGTTTCGGGGAAAATGCCATAGTAGAAGATTACTGCGGTATGGCCGCAGGTCGCACCCGTCTCACGGATCGCATCAACAAAAGACAGTTTCGAGCCGCCATCGGTGGTCAGATCCTCAACCAGCAGCACACGTTCGCCCTCGGTCATCGCGCCCTCGATACGGGCATTGCGGCCATAGCCTTTGGGTTTCTTACGCACATAGGTCATTGGCAGGGCCATGCGCTCGGCAACCATGGCCGCGAACGGGATGCCTGCAGTCTCGCCGCCAGCGATGTTGTCGAATGCCTCGAAACCGGCCTCACGCATCACTGTGACAGTCAGGAAGTCCATCAGGGTTGAGCGGATGCGCGGGTAGGAGATTAGCTTGCGGCAGTCGATATAGGTCGGGCTGGGCAGGCCGGATGCCAGTGTAAAGGGCTCGCGCGAGTTGAAATGAACCGCCTTGATCTCCAGCAGCATCCGCGCAGTCAGGCGGGCGATTTCGGTGCTGTCGGGGAAAGAACTGGGGATCATGGCGCAAACCTCTGGTCTGGAAGGGTGTCGCAGGCTGATAGCCCGTCCTCTGGCCCAGAGTCGAGGGGGCTGACCAAAAGAAAAGCGGACCCCCAAGAGGTGCGCTTTGCCCTTACGGGCGGCAGAGCGCCAAGGTGGGCTTAGCTGCTCATATCGTAGGCGCGTTCCCCATGTACTGAGAGGTCGAGCCCGTTTGTTTCGGTCTCGGCGTCTACGCGAAGCGGGGTGATGAGTGCAACCACCTTAACCAACACAATCGTGACAACTGCCGTAAAGGCACCCACGATGACCAAGCCGCCCAGTTGCGCAGTCCAAGTTCCCAGACCGAAAAGTGCAATCATCAGAGTACCAAAGATACCCCCGACACCGTGAACGGCGAAAACGTCCAGCGTGTCGTCGATGTTCAGCTTATTACGGATCACATTGACGGCCTCCTGACACAGGATACCGGCAACCGCACCGATGATCAGAGCCTGAACCGGACCCACAAAGCCCGAGGCCGGGGTGATCGACGCCAGACCAGCAATGGTGCCAGTAACAAGGCCGACCATCGAGGCTTTGCCAAAACGGATGCGCTCCCATAACGCCCATGTCAGCGACGCTGTTGCGGCAGACAGATGGGTGACAGTCATGGCCATCGCTGCGCCGCCGTCGGCAGCCAGTTGTGAACCGCCATTGAAACCGAACCAACCGACCCACAGCATTGCAGCGCCCACCATTACATAGCCGGGGTTATGTGGAGGTGTCGTGCGATTGCGCCGCGGTCCAAGGATAACTGCGATGATCAGCGCGGCCAGGCCGGCGGTTTCGTGGACGACAATGCCACCCGCAAAGTCGCGCACGCCGATTTCGCCAAGAATGCCTCCGTCCGCCAGCATGCCGCCGCCCCAGATCCAATGGACAACGGGCGCATAGCACAGCAGCATCCACAGCGCCGAAAAGGTGAGGACAAAGCCAAAGCCAACACGCTCCACATATGCGCCGATGATCAGGGCAGGGGTGATGATGGCGAAGGTCATCTGGAAAGCGAAGAACAGCACTTCGGGTAAGGTTCCCGCAAGGCTGTCAGCGTCAACGCCGATCAGGAACGCTTTGCCCAAACCACCCCAGAGGCCGTTTTCACCCGGTCCGAAGGCGATCGAATACCCTGCGACCAGCCACAGAATGCTCATCAAACAGGCAATCGAGAAGCAGTGCATGAAAACGCTGAGTACATTTCGGGCACGCACAAGCCCACCATAGAACAGGGCAAGACCCGGCAGTGTCATGAACAGGACCAGTGCTGTTGCCACAATGATCCACGCTGTATCGGCTCCGTTCATGGGCCGCTCTCCTTTCCCTATTGGGGTGTCGGATGAGCAATCCAATTCTACCTCCGACACCGCTTGAGTGGTGTGGAGCGGGTTGAAGCCGAGCTGAGGTGGGGAAAAAAGAGGCAGCTATACAAAAAGCCGCCCGTTTAGGCGGCTTTTTTTCAACTGGTGATCAATTTTGCGCCTATCGGGCGTATTTGCCCCAAATTTAGGCGGACTGCGAAACGCCGCTCAGCAGCATAAGTAGTGCATGATCGCGAGCGGCTTTGCGCACGTTTTCACGCCCCAGAGCGCCGAATTCGACAGTCTCGGTGCGGGTTGGTTGGCCATCTGCTGCCAAACCAAAGCAAACGCGGCCTTCGGGTTTGTGCTCGGACCCGCCGGGGCCTGCAATGCCGGTGATCGAGACCGCCAGTTGCGCCTGTGAGTGGTGCAGCGCACCCTCAGCCATCTCCTGAGCAACCTCTTCCGAGACTGCGCCATGGGCCTCAAGCGTGTCGACGTGTACGCCAAGCATTTCTTGTTTGGCGGTGTTGGTGTAGGTGACAAATCCGCGCTCGACTACGGCTGAGCTGCCTGGGATGTCAGTCAGTGCGGCGGCGACCATGCCGCCGGTGCAGCTTTCGGCCGTTGCGATCATCACACCCTGCGACTTGGCGCGGTTCAACAGGTCGATCACGGTCATATGCCCATCACCCCATGCGCGATGCCAGCAAGGATCACGACGCCGACGGCTGCAAAAATGCCCGCGATCACGTCATCCAGCATGACACCCAATGGATCACCGCGCCGGTCGGCCCAACCGATGGGGCCGGGTTTGGTGATGTCGAACAGCCGGAACAGCAGGAAGCCTGCGATCCAGCCAGGCCAGAGCGCCGTGATATCGATTCCATGGGCCCATGACGGGTAGGAGATCGCCCAGATTGCGATGAACTGACCTGCGACTTCATCGATGACTATCTCGGACGGGTCGTGATCATCCTGTCCTGCCGTCATCACACGCGTGGCCCAAAGGCCGCCGAAGAATGCTGTCAACGTCCCGATGACCAGTAGCGGAAAGCCGCCCAGTGTGTGCAGAACCCATGCCAGTGGCAATGCAGCCAGTGATCCCCAGGTGCCGGGGGCAGGGCGCAGATAGCCGACGCCGCCGACGGTTCCGATCAAGCGCGCCGCGGTCATGACTTCACCAGACAGGCAGTCGCAAGCGACGCAATCCCCTCGCTGCGACCGGTAAAGCCCAGCCGCTCGGAGGTGGTGGCCTTGACCGAGACTTGATCGGTGCGAAGGCCCATGATCTGCGCCATCTCGGCGCGCATCGCGTCGGCATGAGGGCCGATCTTGGGATATTCGCAGACCAGCGTGCAATCGACATTAGAGATCGCATAGCCCAGTTGCCCGGCCAACTCGACGGCGTGGCGCAAGAAAATGTCGCTGGCCGCACCTTTCCACTGTGGGTCGGAGGGTGGGAAATGCTGCCCGATATCGCCCCGTGCCAGCGCGCCATAGATCGCGTCGGTCACCGCATGCATGCCCACGTCGGCATCAGAATGGCCTTGAAGTCCACGCTTATGTGGCACTTTCACACCGCAAAGGATAACGTGATCTCCATCCCCAAATCGGTGCACGTCGTAGCCGTTGCCCAGCCTTACATCCATGTTCATACCCATTATGCGTTCCGCCCGTTCGAAATCTTCGGGCCGGGTTATTTTTAGGTTATCCGCATCGCCCGGAACGATCGCCACATCAATCCCGGCAGCACGTGCAACTTCGACGTCATCTGCCGCGCCTCCGGGATGGGAGGCGTGGGCGGTCGTGATCGCGCCATAGTGAAACCCCTGCGGCGTCTGCGCGGCGTAAAGAGCAGACCGATCCTGTGTTCCTGTCACCACCGATCCATCTCCGGTCCAGAGTGCGTCAGTGACGGCCAAACCCGGAGCCGCTGCAGAATGTGCATCGAGCGCAGCCAGCACATCCTGGATTACCCTCGCGCTGACACAGGGACGAGCGACATCGTGGATCAAGACCTTTTCGACGCTGTGTGCTTCCAACGCCCGCAGGCCACTATGCACAGATCCGGCCCGGTCGCTGCCACCCGGTGCAAGAATCAGGTCTGTTGCAGAGAATTCTTTCCAGGCAGATGTATCGTCTTCCGCCAGAACAAGAACGATATGATCGACGAGCCCTTTGAAGCGATCAATGGTCCAATCTGCCACGCGCTGCCCACCCAAAGCGCGCCACTGTTTAGGCACTCCGCCTCCGGCGCGCTGGCCGCGCCCGGCGGCGACGATGATGGCGGCTGTGGTCATCTGCGGGTTCTCCTGATTGGGCATTGTTTAGGGGGCGGTGAATGCAGAGGCAATCACCCAAGTCAATCTGCCTAAAAATTAAGCATCTGATGATTTAGCGGGCTTGAATGCCGTCGATTTGTTGTTCATATGCTGCAATTTCGATATTAAAAGCGCAACTGCTCAAGGATTAAGCACATTGACCCTGCGTCTTGCTGAGAAGGACCTGACCCCGCCGGTGCTGCTGGCACCTATGGCCGGAATCACCGACCGGCCTTTTCGGGATCTTGTGATGCGCTTCGGTGCAGGCATGGTGGTCAGCGAAATGGTTGCCAGCCAAGAGATGGTGCAGGCCAAACCAGGCGTCCGTGAACGGGCAGAACTGTCGGCGGATGTTGAGAACACGGCGGTGCAATTGGCCGGTCGCGAGGCGCACTGGATGGCCGAGGCTGCCCGGCAGGTCGTCGACCGGGGCGCCCGAGTGATCGACATCAACATGGGATGTCCAGCTAAGAAGGTGACCAACGGCTATTCCGGTTCAGCCCTGCTGAAGACGCCGGATCACGCGCTGACGCTGATAGAGGCCGTGGTGGATGCTGTGGGCGTACCCGTCACGTTGAAGACGCGCCTGGGGTGGGATGACAAATTGCTGAACGCGCCGGATGTGGCGCGACGGGCGCAGGATGCTGGCATCCTGATGGTGACGATTCATGGTCGTACACGGTGCCAGTTCTACAAAGGTCGGGCAGATTGGCAGGCGATCCGGGCGGTGAAAGAGGCGGTCTCGATCCCGGTCATCGCAAATGGCGACATCGTTGATACCCAGGCCGCGCAGACCGCGCTGGATCAGTCCGGGGCAGACGGAGTGATGGTGGGTCGAGGCGCGCAGGGTAAGCCATGGCTGCTGGCGCAGATCTGTCACGATCTATATGGAGCTGCGGCTCCGGACATTCCGGTGGGTGCCGACCTGATCGAGATGGTGCGCGCCCACTATCAGGCGATGCTCTCATTCTACGGCATTGAGCTGGGCTTGCGCGTCGCACGCAAGCATTTGGGATGGTACATGGATGAGGCCGGGACGTCTGCCACCTTACGGCGCGCAGTACTTACATCACGCGATACGGATGAAGTTCTGCAGCTACTGGGCGATGCTTTGAACAGCTCTGCAGAGGTGGCGGCATGACCTCGGATCAGAGTATCTGGACCTCGCTGCCGGTTCCGACCTTTATCATCGATCCTGACGACCGCATATCGGATGTCAATTCTTCAGGTGAGGGGTTCCTGAACGCTTCGCGCAAAGCTGTAATCGGGCATCCAGTCTGGGATCAGATCGCAGTCGATGCGCCTTTGGAAGAGGCTTTCATACGCGCCCGTCAGCAGAGCACGCCCCTGTTTGTGAATGATGTGGATGTGGGCTCGGGTAATCGCGCGCCGCTGCAATGTGCCCTGCAGATCGCGCCATTAATGGGGCATCCCGGTTCCATGATTATGATCATCTCACCACGTGAATTGTCTGGGCGGATGACCCGAGGCAATACCGTGAAGTCGGCGGCGCAATCGGCCATTGGCATGGCCGAGATGCTGGCGCATGAAATCAAAAACCCTCTGGCCGGGATCACCGGTGCGGCACAGTTGCTCAGCATGAATATCTCACAACAAGATCTTGAATTAACAGATCTTATTGTCGAGGAAAGCCGTCGTATTGTGAAGCTACTGGAACAGGTGGAACAGTTCGGAAACCTGTCTCAGCCCGATTTCAAGCCAGTCAATATACACGACGTTTTGGACCGCGCGCGCAGATCGGCGCTGCTTGGGTTTGGCGCTCATATGACCATCGTTGAGGATTACGATCCATCTTTGCCAATGGCGTACGGAGACCCGGACCAGTTTTTGCAGGTGATTTTGAATTTGCTTAAGAATGCCTCTGAGGCTGCTGATGGCAGTGGCATAATCCGGCTTCGCACCTATTTCGAACATTCATTCCGGCTGCGTCGCAGTGATGGTTCCGGTCACTCGCTGCCTTTGCAAATCGAGATCATCGATGACGGTCCCGGACTGCCGGAGAAAATTCAGGGCGAGATTTTCGATCCGTTTGTTTCGGGTAAAGAAAACGGAACCGGCCTGGGGCTGGCGCTGGTCAGCAAGATCATATCCGACCACGACGGATGGATATCAGCGGAATCGGTGCCTGGGCGCACTGTATTCCGTTTGTCCCTGCGGCGCGCGCCACAGGGCACATATGACAAGGAGAGCATCTGATGGATGGCACAGTTCTGGTTGCCGATGACGACCGCACGATCCGCACGGTTCTGACACAGGCCCTCACGCGGGCGGGGTGCAAGGTGCATGCCACATCTTCGCTGACCACGCTCATGCGCTGGGTGGCCGAAGGCAAGGGCGACGTGGTGATCTCGGATGTAGTGATGCCGGATGGAAACGGGCTCGAGATGTTGCCAAAGATCGCACAGGATCGACCTGGATTGCCGGTCATCGTGATCTCGGCCCAGAACACCATCATGACGGCCATTCAGGCTGCCGAGGCGGATGCCTATGACTATCTGCCCAAGCCCTTCGATTTGCCTGATCTGATGAAGCGGACTGCACGGGCGCTTGATCAGAAACAGCATGCTCAGGCTGAGCCTGTCGAAGCCAGCGAAGATCGTCCAGACGAGTTGCCGCTTGTTGGGCGCACCCCAGTTATGCAAGCGCTCTATCGTCTCGTGGCGCGGGTGATGAACACCGATCTGTCAGTGATGATATCGGGTGAAAGTGGTACAGGTAAATCTCTGATTGCGCGCGCTATTCACGATTTTTCAGACCGTCGAACTCTGCCGTTTGTCACCGTGACTGCCGCTGATCTAAGTGATCTGGAAGGTCCGGCGCGAGTCATGGCACGTGTGAGGGGCGGCACGCTGTTGATCGATGAGATCGCCGATATCGATGACGAGATTCAGGCCCGGATCGTGCGCATGATGGACACTCCGGGCGATCATGTGCCGCGTTTCATGGCCACCAGCCAATCTGACCTGACTGACGCCATGGAGAGTGGCCGCGTGCGGCAGGACCTTTATTATCGTCTCTGCGGTGCGACAGTACATGTTCCTGCTCTGCGAGAACGCGTTGATGATATCACGTTGCTCACCGACCATTTTCTTGCGAGGGAAGAGCGCGAAAGCGGAACGAAACGCCGCCTCAGCTCCGAAGCTGTGGAGCTTGTGCGTCGATATTCCTGGCCTGGGAATGTCCGGCAGCTGGAAAATGCCATCCGTCGTCTCAGCCTGACAAGCCGTGCAGAAGAAATCTCGCGCACCGAAGTTGAGATGGTTTTGGGCAGTCAGCCTGAGGCTGAGCCGGTTCTGGGGGATGGCGAGCGTGAAAAACTGTCAGCTTCGGTGGGGCGTCACCTGCGGCGATACTTCGATTTACACGGGAATATCCTACCACCGCCCGGGCTCTATCAGCGTATTTTGCGTGAAGTCGAAGCGCCTCTGATCGAAATTGCGCTGGATGCGACCGGTGGAAATCAAGCAAAATGTGCTGATCTTCTGGGGATTAACCGAAATACGTTGCGGAAAAAGATTACCGACCTCGATATTCAGGTGACACGCCGCCGCAAACTGATGTAATATCGCCACACAAACCGTGGCATTCGGGTTCGACCCCGGGAACGACCACGACATATGGCGGTAAGCCGCGCAGGCGGCACATCAGAATGAGGGCAGACGGTGGCAACCCGGGCACAGAACGGGCCGATCCTATCGATCAACCGGTGGCGCAAGTCCCGGAGGATGCGCAATTTCAGTACCTTGGGTCTGGTCGTGTTGGGCCCCATTCTGGCGCTGGCAACTTATCTGGTCATTGGTCCCTTTGATTTAGGCGCGGCGGCGCCGACGCTGAGGCTGATTCTGCTGGCCGATCTGGTTTATGTGCTGGTCGTCGCAGCGTTGGTGTTGGGGCAGTTATTCAGTCTGATCGCCGCCCGACGCGCGAAATCAGCAGGGTCACGGCTTCACCTGCGCTTGATCGGCGCGTTTACGCTGCTGGCTCTGGTGCCGACAGTTACGGTTGCAATTTTTGCAGGGCTCACGGTGAATATCGGCCTTGAAGGCTGGTTCTCGGATCGGGTTCGGCAGGTTGTTGGGTCATCTCTTACGGCCGCCGAAGCCTACGAACAAGAGCACCGCGAAGGGCTGACGCAGGACGCGATCGTTCTGGCGCGATTTCTGGATAACGCGCGATCACTAGATTACTACATCTCAGATGCCGAATTGCGTGAGGTTCTGGCGCAGGGGCAGTCCCAGATTCAACGCGGTTTGCGTGAGGCCTATGTAATTGATGGCAGTGCTGAAATTCGGTCGCGTGGTGATCGCTCCTACCTGTTCGACTACGAGGCACCGACGCCCGAAGAGATGATTGAGGCCAATGATCAGGGTGTGGCGATTATCGCAGATTGGGAGAACAGCGAGTTCCGCGCTCTTGTACCATTGCAGGCCTATCTGGACCGATACCTATATGTCAGCCGCGAGGTTGACGGACAGCTTTTGACCCTACTGGATGAGACCAAAGAAACCGCGCAGTTTTACAGTCAGCTCGAAAGTGAGCGTGGTCGGGTACTGTTCGAGTTCGGTCTTCTGTATCTGGGTTTCGCGGTGATCCTGATATTGGCGGCTATGTCGCTGGGCATGTGGTTTGCCGAGCGCCTTTCACGTCCCGTAGGGCGGCTGACAACGGCTGCGCAACGGGTCGGTGCAGGTGATCTGAGCGTTCAGGTCATCGAAGAGGCCAGCGATGATGAAATCGCGATGCTGGGCCGATACTTCAATCAGATGACCCGCCAGTTGAAGGGGCAGCGCGATACCTTGCTGGAGAATACGCGCCAGATCGAACGCCGCCGAAGGTTGTTCGACTCGGTGCTCAGTTCGGTGACGTCGGGGGTTGTGGGCGTTGATTCCGAAGGGTGCGTAACTTTTGTGAACCGGTCCGCAGAGCGCCTGTTGGGTTGGTCGGGCGGTGAGCATCATCTTGCGATAGGCATAGCCGTGCCCGAATTCTTGCCATTGTTCGAAACGCTCAAGGACAGCGGGCAGGAGGCTGTTCAGGGCGAAGTGAAAGTGACTCGAAAGGGTCAATTAGAGAACTTGCTGGTACGCATGGCGACGCGTCGAGGTGAAGATGGCGGCTTGGAAGGCTACGTTGTGGCCTTCGACGATGTGACCGATTTGGTCAGTGCACAGCGCATGGCGGCTTGGGGCGATGTGGCCCGTCGCATTGCGCATGAGATCAAGAATCCTCTGACCCCGATCCAGCTGAGCGCCGAGCGGATCAAACGTAAGTTTTCGCGCAAGCTGAATGAAGAAGACTGCAGTAGCCTTGAATCGATGACAGATGTGATCGTGCGTCAGACCAATGATCTGCGACGGATCGTCGATGAGTTCTCGAAGTTCGCGCGGATGCCCGAGCCGGAGCGGCGCGAAGAAAACATTGTGACGCTGGTGCGTGAGGCGGTGTTGTTGCAGCAGGCGGGCCAACCCGATGTTCAGATCGACGCGGATCTGCCCGAACAGCCTATTCTGGCGGATGTGGATTCGACCATGTTGAGCCAGGCCTTGACGAACCTGATCAAGAACGCGGGCGAGGCTATTGAAACGCTGAAAGAAAAAGGCGCCCCGGACAATCTTGAACCTCAGATTAAGGTGGCGGTCAGCAATGACGATGCGGGAACGCAGATTACCATTGCCGATAACGGCATCGGCCTGCCAGAAGATCGGGCGCGGCTGTTTGAACCTTATGTAACCACGCGTGACGAAGGCACGGGCTTGGGCCTGCCTATCGTCAAAAAGATAATCGAAGAACATGGCGGAGCGCTGACATTAGAAGATGCGCCCACATTTGACGGACAGGACCATTACGGCGCGATGGCTGTCATTCGTCTTCCCGGGGCCTCAGGCGGCTCGACAGATGCGCCGGAAAAACAGGCGATTAAAACAAACAAACTGAAAGCAGGCCAAAGATGAGCGACATTCTGATCGTAGATGACGAACGCGATATTCGCGAATTGGTGTCCGATATTCTAGAGGACGAAGGCTATTCCACACGGCTGGCGGCAAACTCGGATGAGTGCATGTCGTCGATCAATGCCGAACCTCCCGGACTGTTGATCTTGGATATCTGGCTGAAAGACAGTCGCATGGATGGGATTGACATCCTGAAGGCGGTGAAACGCGACAACCCGGATGTGCCGGTGGTGATCATTTCCGGGCACGGCAATATCGAGATTGCGGTCGCGGCGATCAAACAGGGGGCATACGATTTTATCGAAAAGCCTTTTAATATTGATCAGTTGATGGTGGTTATCCGCCGCGCGATGGAAACTTCGCGCCTGCGCCGCGAGAATGCTTCGTTGAAACGGCAGGAAGTCAGCTGTTCCGATATGATCGGCAAATCGGCTTCGTTCCGGGCGATGCAGGGGCAGTTGGATAAGGTGACCAAGTCCAATGGTCGGGTCATGCTCAGCGGTCCGGCGGGCTCGGGCAAAGAGATCGCAGCACGTTATATCCATGCCCATTCCAATCGCGCCAATGCACCATTCGTCACGGTAAACTGCGCCGGGATCGAGCCTGAGAGGGTCGAAGAGGTTCTGTTCGGCCGTGAATCCTCGGAGCGTGGTGTCGAGTCAGGCCTGCTGGAAGAGGCCCATGGCGGGGTTGTCTATTTCGACGAAGTCGCTGATATGCCGCTGGGGACGCAGTCCAAAATCTTGCGCGTGCTTGTCGATCAGCAGTTTCAGCGCGTCGGCGGGTCAGACAAAGTGAGGGTTGATCTGCGCGTCATCTCTTCGACCAACCGCGATCTGGAACAGGAAATTGCAGCAGAGCGGTTCCGCGAAGAACTGTATCATCGTCTGAACGTTGTACCGATCTCAGTTCCATCTTTGGAAGAGCGCCGCGAAGACATACCGGTTTTGGCGCAGCATTTTATCGAGATGTGCAACGACACGCAGGGCCTGCCAGTGCGTGAACTTTCCGATGAGGCCGTCGCGCTGCTTCAAACGATGACATGGCCAGGCAATGTGCGTCAGCTCAAGAACCTGATCGAACGGGTACTGATCCTTGGGGATAGTACCGGCCCGATTGAGGCACGCGAACTGCCCAATGAAGAAGAGAAGGCAGATGAAACCGGACGGGTGGTCCTGTCCGGTGCTCTGGCAACGCTGCCGCTTCGCGAGGCCCGCGAAGCATTCGAGCGTGAGTATCTGCTGACGCAGATCAATCGGTTTGGTGGTAACATCAGCCGCACTGCCAGCTTCGTCGGAATGGAGCGCAGCGCCTTGCACCGCAAGCTCAAGTCATTGGGGGTCGTGACCTCGAACAAGTCAGGTGCGCGGGTGGCGCAGATTGATGAGCCCGAACCCGCAGAGTGATTTGCTTCAATGACCGCAGATTGCTCGAAGACCACAGCCGTTTCCATTGGCTTTCCAGCCTTTGGAAAGCGGCTGAAACGGCTGCGCCGCGTGGTTGGCTTAAAGCAATCTGCCCTTGCTGATCTGATCGAGGTTGATCAGGCCACGATTTCTAGGTGGGAAAATGGTGGCCAAACCCCTTCGGCCCATGTTCAACAGGTTGTTTTTGCGGCGCTTGGTCCGGCAAAGGCACAGGATTCCGCGCTTAAACGTCTGGTGGTAAATTCGTCCGAGTGCCTACACCTTGTTGAAGAAGCCACACACACTTGCCTTGCCTATTCGGCCAGTCGTGCACGAGATTGGAAAACCTCTCAGCACGCGTTGCTGGGTGTATCACTCTGGCAATTTGCGACGGATGAGATCCGACAGGCCGAGGCGGAACTCCAACTCGATGGTTGGTGGGATTTGCACTCGCCTGCGCCCAAGGCGTTTCTGACCTCGGAAGCCGTGCATGACCAAATCAGAATCAGCGCTGGACGGATCGTTTGGGAGCGATTGTATCTTTCGGATGGCACCCCGGTTCGTCTGGTCAGCGGTCGGCGAGAGGGTGCCGCATAATTTATGCGTTCCGCTGGTGTGTAGGTCGCGATAGACCGAGTTCATGAGCGACTCTTTCCGAACATTTCTGCAAGTTTTGCTGATTTGGTTCGCAGGCCTCGGGGCTGCGACCCAGTTTGCCAAGATCGCCGTTCCGTTTGCTGACATTGGATTGCTTTATCCCGATCATGCGGCGGTGATCGGCTGGCTGCTATCGATTATCAGCCTGATGGGAGCAGCGCTGGGTGCGATGTCGGGTGCGATTGCGGCGCGGATCGGGCCAAACCGTCTGCTTTTGTCGGGTTTGGTTCTTGGGGGTGCATTGTCAATATTGCAAGCAAGTCTGCCGGGATTCCAATTGATGTTGCTCAGCCGGGTGGTCGAAGGGCTATCCCATCTTGCGATTGTTGTCGCGGCGCCGACCTTGATTGCACAGATCACAACCGGTCGCGCTAGGTACAACTCTATGGTGCTATGGAGTACGTTTTTTGGCGTAGCCTTTGCGTTGAATGCCTGGTTCGGGTTGCCAATTGTCGACCGCTATGGATTGCCGGTGTATTTTGCCCTGCATGGCGGATTGATGTTGGTGATTGCCGCGCTGATAGCGTCCAGCAAATTGAAGATCGAAATAGATCAGCCAGCCGGCACGAGGTGGAGTTTATCTTCTTTGCTTGGTGTGCACCTAAGGACCTATCGCTCGCCATTCATCTCGGCTCCGGCGATCGGATGGTTCTTCTACACGCTCACTTTCGTCTCACTTCTGGCAATTCTGCCGGGGCGCTTACCCGAAGGGCAGGGTGCATCGATCGCAGCATTGATGCCGTTGGCCGGGATCGTGTTGTCATGGTTGCTGGTACCGCTGCTTTTGACCGTGCTGTCCTGCGTCAGTGTCGTGAATCTGGGATTCGCCATGGGGATTCTGACGATCATTTCGCTGTTTCTGGGGGCTCCGCTTGCCTTCGGATGCATCGCATTGTTTGCGGTTCTTGGGCTTGTTCAGGGCGGTAGTTTCGCTGCTGTGCCCGAGTTGAACGACACTGCCGAGACCCAGGCGTTAAGCTACGGCGCAATGGCGCAGATGGGGAATGCAGGAAATCTGCTAGGGACGCCAGTTTTACTGGCAGTTCTTTTGGGCGCAAAAGAGGTCGGTATGTTTTTGGCCGTGGCTGCATTCTATGGCATCGCCATATTTGCTCATCTCGCACTGGCCAAGCGTCGCAAATCAGCCGGCCTGTCCTGGGGTGATGATTTGAAATGACCCGTCTTCAAACTTCACGAAACACGACTCAGTGCTCAGCGGTGGAAGAGTTGTGGTACGTGCGGGTGCAACCCGCGATTTGACACCTTGTTTGCAAGGCGGCAGGCTGACCGGGCGGTACCCTTTCTGTGCCATACACTGTGCCTCGACCTTGTTTCTTAGCCCCTGATTCACGTCAACGGTATAGATCCGTCCGGGTTCCCACCATCCAGGGTTGCGATAGCAACGCCCACGGCCATCACAATAGGTGCGCCCGGGCCAGTATACCGGTGGGCTCTGACGGACCTGATTGGCGACAGGGGCGTCTTTAAGAGCTTGCACCTGACAGTTCGTGGTTTCGGTCTGCATGCGCGCAACGCTTTCGCCCTCGCGGTAATACAGCGAAAGCGGACCACAGGCAGATAGTGTCAGCAAGCAAATCAGAGCGGGCAGAATTGTTTTCATACAGTTACTTTGGCTCAGCTTGTCATCCATGACAATTCAATTGACCGCTTTGGGGGCATCTGTCATTCAAAGATTTCAGGCAGAAAGGCCAAGAGTATGAAGGTCATCATATGCGGTGCCGGCCAAGTGGGCTGGCAGATTGCGCGTCACCTTTCGGGCGAACTGAACGATGTAACGGTGGTCGACAACAACCCTGATCTGGTGCGTCGCGCGACTGAGACGCTGGACGTGCAGGGGATCGCTGGATTCGCAAGTTATCCGGATGTGCTGGATCGGGCAGGGGCCCGCGACGCTGATATGATCATTGCTGCAACCCATTCGGACGAGGTGAACATGGTCACCTGCCAGATGGCGCACTCGGTTTTTTCGATCCAGCGCAAGATCGCGCGTCTGAGGTCTAAATCCTATCTCGAAGCGATCCATTCTGATCTTTATCGCCGCGATCATCTGCCCATCGATGTGGTAATCAGCCCTGAACGCGAGGTCGCTGCCGCTGCAATGCGCCGTCTGTCGGCTCCGTCGGCTTTCGATACCGAGATTTTCATGGACGGTAAGGCGCAGCTGCTGGGTATTCGGGTTGAAGAAGACTGTCCAATCGTCAACACTCCGCTGCGCCAGCTGACTGATTTGTTCTCGACGCTCAGTTCAATCGTTGTTGGTGTTCGTCGTGAAGGGACGTTGTTCGCGCCTGAATCCGAGGATCAGCTGTTTGTTGGTGACGAATGCTATGTCTTTACCAGCGTCAAGGATGTTGATCGCACGATGGAGGTGTTCGGCAAAGCCCAACGTCAGCAAGATCGAGTCGTCATCGTGGGTGGCGGAAATGTCGGGTTGGAAGTTGCCCGCACGCTGGAAGAACGTGAAAGCCGCGTCCGTGCCAAGATCATCGAGCGTGACCGTCGATGCGCGGAAATCGCTGCCGAGGGGCTGGAGCGCACCATCGTATTGAATGGCGACGGTCTGGATTCGTCTTTGCTGAGCGAGGCAGGTATTGAACGCGCCGATGCGATGCTGGCAGTCACAGACGACGATCGCACCAACATGTTGGCTGCGGTGCGTGCCAAGGGCGAGGGCTGCCCGCTGGCCATCGCTTTGATCAATGACCCCAGTATGGTCGCCCTGATGGGGCCGCTGGGAATCGACGCTTATATCAATCCGCGTGCGACAACAGTAAGTTCGATCCTGCGCCACATCCGTCACGGTCGGGTGCGTCAGGTTTATTCTATTGGCGACGCCGAAGCCGAAGTTATTGAGGCCGAAGTCCTGTCGACTTCTCCGATGGCGGGGCAAAAGCTGCGTGATATTGATTTCCCCGAGGGCGTATTGGTCGGTGCCGTCCGCAAAGGAGACGAGGTGCTGCGCCCAACTGGAAGCCTCCGCATTGACGAGAAGGATGTCGTTGCAATCTTTGCTATGGCCAAAGACGTGCCCGAGGTTGAACGTCTGATGCAGGTCTCGATCGATTTCTTCTGATGTTGCAGGCACGTGGACAGCAACGGATCGGAGTATTGCGGCGACTACCGCTGTTGCTGATGATCTGGGGAATTGTCGCGCTGTCGATGTGGATTCCCGCTGCCTACGCGCTGGCACTGGATGATCACGATACCTCACGATCTTTCTTTTATTCCGGGCTGTTAGGTGTGTTCGTTGTCTTGATCATTGCGCTTGCGATGTCGAACCGAAAACCCCGGCGCGGGACGCTTGGCCAATTGGCGGTTCTACTTGCCGCGTTCACCTTGTTGCCAATCTTTCTGGCCATACCGTTTCATGATGCGCTGGGAACAACCAGTTTTCTAAATGCTTATTTTGATATGGTCAGTGCGCTGACAACAACCGGCGCTGACCTGTTCCCGGATCCCCAGCGTCTGTCTGCACCGCTGCATTTGTGGCGCGCTTTGGTTGGATGGATGGGGGGGCTGTTAATGTGGATTTCTGCGGCGGCGATCCTCGCGCCTTTGTCGTTGGGTGGATTCGAGGTAACCGCAAAAGGGCAACCTGGTCGACCGGTCTCGGGTGTTGCCCAAAGCGAAAAGACCGATCCAAGGGGCCATCTGATCCGTGTGTCGCGCGCTTTGGCTCCGATTTATGCCGGATTGACAGCGGTGATCTGGGTTCTTTTGCTGATCGCAGGCGAACAAGGCTTAACCGCAGTGTGCCACGCGATGTCGGTGATGGCGACCTCGGGTATTTCGCCTGTGGGCGGGTTGGAAGGATCAACAGCAGGTATAACCGGCGAAGCTATCATCTTCCTGTTCCTTTTCTTCGCGTTGTCGCGGCTGACCTTTTCGACCGATACAGCGACCTCGGGCTATTCGCGGCTGGACAAAGACCCTGAGTTTCGGATCGGTATCTTTATCGTGCTGGCGGTTGCGGTATTGTTGTTTATCCGAGTTCTGGCGGGAACGGCCGAGCTTGGTATTCAGATCGAGATTGTGCAGGCGTTGCACGTGGCTTGGGGTATGGTGTTCACTGGAATGTCTTTCCTGACAACAGCCGGATTTGAAAGCGCGAAATGGAACGATGCGCAGCAACTATCGGGCCTCGGGACACCTGGTTTGATCCTGATGGGTTTGGCGTTGATTGGCGGCGGTGTTGCAACAACCGCAGGAGGGGTCAAACTGCTGCGCGTTTTTGCACTTTATCTGAATGGTAAGCGCGAAATTGACCGACTGATCTATCCGTCTTCTGTCAGCGGCGAAGGCGGAGGCAACCGACGTATCCAAAGCGACGGGGCCTTCATCGCCTGGATCTTCCTGATGATGTTTGCTTTGACGTTGGCTCTGTTCGATTTGCTGCTGGCCGCCATGGGTGTCGGGTTTGAGCAGGCGATGGTGCTGAGCGTTGCGGCGCTGAGCACAACGGGGCCGCTGATTGAATTGGCAACTGATGTCCCCATTCGACTTATTGATCTGTCAGGTGCAGCCAAACTGACAGTTTGCGCTGCGATGGTTATTGGCCGTTTGGAAACCCTGGCGATCGTCGCACTGATTACACCAACCCTGTGGCGCGATTGACCCTGCGGCAGGCGTCTGCTGTTACTGCACGATTTTTCATCTGGAATATCTGCGCGCACCACTCCATACTCCGCCGGAGGGAGCGCGTTGGTCCGCAGCGCGTAGCAAGAACAATGGCGAGATTAAAACAATATGGCTTCGGACAGACAGAATCTGCAGGACGCGTTCCTGAATAATGTACGGAAAGCAAAAGTCCCGGTCACGATATTCCTGATCAATGGCGTGAAATTGCAGGGTGTAATCACCTGGTTCGATAATTTTTGTGTGTTGTTGCGCCGCGACGGACAGTCGCAGCTGGTCTACAAACACGCGATATCGACCATCATGCCGTCACAGCCGATCAGCCTGTATGAGGGCGAAGACGCCTCTTGATGGAACATGATAGGACGCGCACCCGTGCCTGGGTGCTGCATCCGGAAATCAAATCAGATGAACAGCGCCGCGTTCCAGAACCGGCGCTGGAAGAGGCGGTGGCATTGGCTGCCGCTTTGCCCGATCTGGATGTGGTCGGGTCCGAAGTTGTACGTTTACAGCGGGCTCAGGCGGGATTGCTGTTCGGCAGCGGCAAGATCGAAGAGTTGGGTGAGCGTTTCCACGAGAACGAAGTGGAACTGGTTCTGATCGACGGACCAGTCACGCCTGTTCAGCAACGAAATCTTGAAAAGGCCTGGAAGGTCAAAATCCTCGATCGAACCGGGCTGATCCTGGAGATTTTCAGTGATCGTGCGCGTACCCGCGAAGGGGTGCTACAAGTCGAGATGGCGGCACTCAGCTATCAACGAACGCGATTGGTGCGGGCCTGGACCCACCTTGAACGGCAGCGTGGCGGATTGGGATTTGTCGGCGGGCCGGGTGAAACCCAGATCGAAGCGGACCGGCGTGCGATCGATGAACAATTGGTGCGTCTACGGCGGCAGCTGCAGAAAGTAGTCAAGACCCGCACGTTGCACCGCGCCGCGCGGGCCAAGGTTCCGTACCCAATCGTTGCATTGGTCGGCTACACCAACGCCGGAAAGTCCACGCTATTCAATGGCCTGACCGGGGCCAAGGTGATGGCGAAAGATATGCTCTTTGCCACGCTTGATCCCACGATGCGGCGGGTCGAACTGCCGGATGGTCCCGAAGTGATCCTTTCGGACACAGTGGGTTTCATTTCGAACCTGCCGACAGAACTGGTCGCTGCATTCCGCGCCACGCTGGAAGAGGTGTTGGGTGCCGATCTTGTGGTTCATGTTCGAGATATTAGTCACGAAGAAACCGAAGCGCAGGCACAGGATGTCGAGATGATTTTGACCTCTCTTGGGGTCGAGGATGACCGGCCCCGGCTGGAAGTCTGGAACAAAATTGATCTTCTCAGCCCCGAGGACCGCCAGGCCACGCTGGCTCGAGCCGAGCGTGATCCGGCAATATTTGCGATTTCGGCTGTAACGGGCGAGGGGATTGCTCCTCTTTTGTCTGAAATTGCCACGATCCTGCAGGGCGCCCGGCATGAATCCACACTCTCATTGACGTTCGCTGAAGGCCAAAAGCGGGCGTGGTTGTTTCGTCAGGAAGTCGTGAGATCTGAAGCGCAGACCGAGGATGGTTTCGAAATCACTGTGCTTTGGACTGACAAACAAGCAGCCCGCTTTGCCGCGCTTTGAAGTTTGGACCCACTCAATAAAAAGGGTTGTCGATGACACAGGCTGAAAAGAAGGTTCATTTGCGCGGTCATATTACGGTGCCTCAGGACCGGTTGGAACAGGTGCGGCAAGCGCTGCCTGCTCATATTTCACTGACTCGTGCAGAGGCGGGGTGTATCTCATTCGATGTCTGCGAAGATGCCAACCAGCTAGGTCGGTTTGAAGTATCCGAGGTTTTTGCAAACAGTGCGGCCTTTGAGGCGCACCAGGACAGGACGAAAAACTCTGACTGGTATCGGATCACGCAAGGCATTCCCCGTGAATACATTGTGACTTCAGAGTAAGGCGCGCGGACGTGTTTCAGACACCATCAATCTGGCTTTGTCGCTCTTGTGCATCGAACCATTCCAGCGAAGTTTTGATCTTGTTGTCCGATGTCAGTTCCCACTGCTCCCATCCACGCGTGACAACGCGGTTACCAGTGGCGTGATGATGCCCTTCGAGCGTTCTGACGAACAGGGCATGTGGTCCAGCCCACCGCATCATGTCGCAACGTACTTCCAGATCGGGGAAATCCGCATAAAGACGACGCGCCATTTCAGCGATTGCGGCATGTCCTTGCAGAGGTTCGCCACGATTGATGCTGATTTGACCATCCGGCGAAAAGAAGCTGGCAACCGCGTCTGGGTCGCCTGAACTCCACGCAACGGCATAGTCGCGCGCCAGATTATTCAAAATATCGCGAAGGCTGCCCATGCATTTCCCCCTTTGGTGCGATGCGACGGCCCATTGATTTTAGGCGAATTTAATCAACCACGTCCACGCGGCGCGCAAAAAGGGGCGGGGAATTGCCGATACTGTCAGCGTGGGTTGAGCACGGTCACACCAACTGCCGCGGCGCGGGCAAGACCGATATCCAACGACATGGGAATGTATTCGCCCCGGCGCCACAACTGGGCCTGATCATCGTAGTAGCGCGACAAAAAATGGCCAGACTGACCAGTGGCCGTGATGAATACTGAACTGTCCGGATCGGCGAAATCATATACGCCACGATATCCTGCACCGTGCACATTCTGGAATGGATCTGAACCTTCGCCCGAAGTGCGGCCGCGCAACAAGGTATTGTCGCCGCCGCTGGTCGACTGGCGGATGTTTACGAAGAAACGCAGCACCGGCACTTCGCCCAGCACGGGGTGGTCGTGGGTGGCCTGATGGGCATCACCCCAACGCAAAGATTCCAGCGCTGAGCCATATCGTTCTGAAATCCAGATGATTGCGTCATCCAGCGCCAGCCGAGCCATGTCTGTGCAAGTCTCAGCCGGGGCGCTCTGACGCACGTCGCACCAGACCGAAGCGCCATCGATGTCACGGTAAACACGCTCGATGAACAATGGTTCGACATGTTTGTATTCCACCGCCAACGGGCCAAGCTCATCCGCAATCAGACGGATTTGCAGTGCCCGCAGCCAGGCAGCGTAAATCAATGGCTCGGGCAGATGCTCATTCATCTCACCGTTCCAGTTGGCCAGCAAATCCAGCGCAATTTGCCGCTGACGTTCCGGTGTGCCATCAGGCGCGGACTCTCCGGTGAACCAGAGATCAGCACCGATCAGCGGCAACAAGGATCGAGCCGTAAAGCTGACCGTATCCAGCTGTGCCTCGATAAAGCTGTCGCGGGTGTGCACTTCGCGCGATTGCATCAGGCGTTCCCAACGGTGAACGCGCTGGGTGTCACCCCACTCATATGAGATATGATCTGGGAAGGGGCGATCAATGATCTTGTTATTTGTATTGCCCAGTACGCCGCCGACTGGAGCAACAAATTCCGGGTTGTCCGCATAAGGCAACCGGCCCTGCCAGCGGTTTCGCTCCAGCCATCCGGGGGTTGGAATACGACCACGACTTTGGTTGTTAAGGTCTCGCCGGGGCATGGCACCGATCAGTTTCAAACCGATCGTGTTTCGATCGACTAATGACAGGTTCTGTGATGGCGCGATGTAATCTTCGGCTATATTGATGGCCTGCCGAACGGTATCTGCATTCATCAGCGCCAAAGATGCACTCATCGAGGTGTCGCGGGGACTGAGCGCACTCCATGACAGGGAGGCCACATGCCCCGGAGGCGTAATGGTCTCCAGATGGTAATGCGTGCCCGGTAAAACGGGGCCGTTCTCAGTCCAACGCAGGGTCAAAGTGATCGGGGCCGCGTCCTTGATCTCGATGATCGAAGGCCGGGTTTGGAAGCGCTTATATCCGTCTGGGGTCAGGTATTCTTCTGGGTTCTCGGGGTTCAACTGTTCGATATGGACGTCCTGATCGTCCAGATAAGATGAGGTCAGACCCCATCCTAAGCGCTCGCTTCGCCCGGCTGAAATCGCAGGAATACCGGGGATCGTCGCGCCAATCACTCCGCCTTTGGCAAGCTCCAGCCGGGCCAGGTACCAGATGCCAGGTGCGGTGAAGCCCAGATGGGGGTCGTTGGCCAATAAGGTGCCACCGCTGGCCGAACGAGACGGCGCGGCGGTCCAGGCATTTGACGCCCCTGCCAGTCCGCGCTGGGGGAAAGGTGACAGCGGCGTGTCAGGCATCGAAGCTCCCTGCGCATACCGCGGAAGGTTCGGAAACAGAGCAGCATATTCGGGCAGAGCAGCGATCCCGGGGCCAGGGACATCGGGCAGAATGTCAGCCAAACGTGCCGGATCGTCCAGCATCAGAGAAGTTCGGGCACGCAGAACCTCATCCGCAAGGTGGCCGGACAACTGCAAACTCATCAGTTTCATGATGGCCAGACTGTCGCCGGGCTGCCATGGCGGGACCGGCGCGTTGAACAAGAACATCTCGGGCGCGCCACGACCTAGCGCCTGTTCGTTTATTTCGGCCAGCCGGGCGTTAATTCCAGCGGAATAGGCGCGCAATGCGGCAAGCGTGTAATCGTCTTGTACGTCGACAGATCGATGGGCAAGGCCATAAAGGTCCAGCCGTCGCAAGAGCTTGTCGATATGGACTGTGCGTTGGCCGAATATTTCGGACAATCGGCCCTGTACGGTCCGGCGCAGAACGGTCATTTGCCAAAGCCGGTCCTGCGCATGGGCATATCCAAGGCCAAAGAATACATCCGGGTCGGATTGGCCCATGACATGTGGTACGTTCGCGGTGTCGCGGACGATCTCGACGGGGGCGGTAATCCCTTCAACTTCAAGGGTTTGATCATATTCGGGCAGGGATTGGCTGGCCAGAAAATAGATCAGCCCGATTGCTGCGACCAAAAGCAGGATCAGGCCCGTCGTAATTCTCACCAGCCAGCGAAAAACCAGACCCATCTGTCCCCCAAGAAATCTGTATATTCGTTTGCGCAGAGGTTACTGGAAGCCCATCCGAACCGAAAGAGGAATGCCACAGGAATATGTGTGAAATCCATAAAATCTAAAAGCCCTGCCACAAGATGTAGCAGGGCTTCTCTGAGGGGGAAGGGGGGCTCGTAAATCAGGGAATGATGCGTGTGTATTTGGTGCCTTCTATGGTTGCACCGAATTTCAGACCCGCCTGCCCAAAGACCGCTGCTAGCACGGGTTTGCCCAATTGATTGGTATCTGTCGAAAGCGACTCACCGGTTGCGTCAACGACATATCCGATATCGGCGCCTGCGGTCCAACCGCTGGATCGGCGGAAGTCATTCAGCGCGTCCTCGGTCATGAAGAATAGAACATGTGCATATTGTTGTGCGCCGATCTGTAGGCCCGCCGTGCCGGAAATGGCCGAATAGTAATCAACCGTAGCACCCTGAATGCGCAGCGCACCCTGACCATAGGCACCACCGAAGAAGATTAAGCCGGCGTCGGTGATCAATGGCATGACCAGCATCCCGTTAGCCTTGTTGGCGATATCAACGGTATTAGGGTACTTGCTGTACATTTCGTTTAGCGTCGCATCAACACGGGCATCAAGCGCCACCGCATTGGAATTCCCGACGCCATTGCCGCAGGCGGCTGTTAGCGTCAGTCCGGTCATGCCAAATGCAAAGCCGCGACGGCTTAGTCGGAGGGAGTTTGAGCTGCTCATGTTTCTCTGTCTCTGTGTATGTGCCTGATTTGTCGGGTCTTCCCGATCTTGTTTGCAAGAATACGCCGATTGCGCCCGCCTGTCACGGGAAAGCTGTGCTGCATGTGCGGTAGATCGGCGAAATATCGCGACAATCTGAGGTGTTAGCCGTTCAGAATGCGGGCGGCCTCTGGCGCGAAATACGTCAGAATGCCGTCACATCCCGCGCGTTTGAAAGCCAGCAGGCTTTCAAGCATCGCCTTTTCGCCGTCGATCCAACCGTTTTGGGCTGCTGCCTGTATCATCGCGTATTCGCCCGAGACCTGATACGCGTAGGTCGGCGCGCCAAAGCTGTCTTTTACCCGGCGGCAAATATCCAAATAGGGCATCCCTGGCTTGATCATGACCATATCTGCGCCTTCGGTCAGGTCGCGTTCGATCAGACGCAGCGCTTCGTTCGAGTTTGCGGGATCCATCTGATAGGTCTTCTTGTCCCCGGTCAGTGCGCCCGAGGCCCCAACGGCGTCACGGAACGGGCCGTAAAACGCGCTGGCATATTTCGCGGCGTAGCTGAGGATCATGACGTTGTGATGCCCTGCCGCCTCAAGCGCACTACGCATTGCTCCAATCCGTCCATCCATCATGTCTGAAGGGCCGATAATATCAGCACCGGCTTCGGCTTGCGCCAGAGTCATTTTAACCAGCGCTTCGACCGTCTGATCATTCACAATTTCGCCATCCACAACATAGCCGTCGTGGCCGTTGATGTTGTAGGGATCCAGCGCCACATCGGTCATTACAGCGATATCTGGTGCCGCTTCTTTGACCGCCCGAATAGCGCGATTGGACAAGTTGTCGGGATTCCACGCTTCGGCACAATCTTCGGTTTTCAGCGCGGGATCGGTATATGGGAAGATACAGATAGCCGGTATTCCAAGCGCCTGTGCTTCGCTAGCTGCTTTTGCGATCAAATCAACCGAACGCCGCATGACCCCGGGCATGGAGGGCACGGGCTCTTCGATACCTTCACCATCGCGCACAAAAACCGGCCAGATAAAGTCATCGACGGTCAGGGTGTTCTCGCGCACCAACCCCCGGATCGCCTCGGATTGACGGGCCCGGCGGAACCGCGTCAGTGGATAGGGGGCGATGGTCGGTTTCATGGCGCACTCTCCTTGAACAATCGCGCATTGGGTGGCATGAATTCCCGGTGGTCTCAAGGGTAACAATGGACGCATCCATTCGATGACGGTCCCTGCGGACGTTGAATAAAGGGCAGACGCTTGGACATTTACACTTCGATATTTGAAATCATCGATATGCGAAGCTTTTCGAATCTGTGGTATTGGATCGGATTGGCTGTTCTTTGGTCATCGGCCAGCCATTGGTCGATTGGCGTGCCCCACGATCTGGTGGCACGAGCGCGCCGTTCCGGTGGCCAGTCAGAACAGGATTTGTTGGACATTGCCAGGATCAACACGAATCGTGTGTTGTATATTGTCGAGACTTCTGGTCTCGCGATATTTGCGATCTGTTGTTTCGTGCTGACCGGGTTGGCAACAATGGGTTTCTTTTACGGGCTTGAATTCGCGCAAGCTGTGTTCTTGCTGATGTGCCCGATGTGCTTTGTCATGCTCATCAATATATCGACCGCAAAAAAAATGAGACAACAAGAGCTGACGTTGGAAAACGTTGCCAAGAATCTGGGCCGGTGCCGGGTCTATACTCAGATCATCGGAATAATCTCTATATTGGTCACTTCGTTTTGGGGCATGTATCAGAACTTTACGGCTGGCGTTCTGGGCTGGTGATATCAAAGAGGCAGCATGATGAAGGCTCCGAACCACGTTACAGTCGGCGGTGCTCCTGAGGGGTTTGACGCACAGCTGGTGCTGAATGAGATCGTCCGCTCGGGTGGTCCGGTCTGTCATGTCGCGCGCGATGACAAACGGATGGAGGCGATGCGGGCGGCGCTGGCCTTTTTTGCCCCTCACATGCCGGTGTTCGTTTTCCCGGGCTGGGATTGCCTGCCTTATGATCGTGTGTCGCCCAATGCGGATATCTCAGCTGCGCGCGTGGCGACATTGGCTGCACTAGCACATCAGATGCCAGAGCAGTTTGTGCTGTTGACCACGCTTAATGCAGCAACACAGCGGGTTCCGGCCCGCGCTATTCTACGCGAGGCCGCGTTTACCGCCCGCGTAGATCAGCGCATAGATGAAGAAGCGCTGAGGAACTTTCTGGTGCGCATGGGCTTCACCCAAAGCCCGACTGTTATGGAGCCCGGAGATTATGCGATCCGCGGCGGTATCATTGATATCTTTCCACCGGGCGAAAGTGGCCCGGTTCGGCTGGACCTGTTCGGAGATGTCCTGGACGGCGCGCGCCGGTTCGATCCTGTCTCGCAGCGCACGACCGAAAAGCTTGATGTGGTCGAGCTCGCCCCAGTGTCCGAAGTTATTCTGGACGAAGCCGCCATCACCCGATTTCGCCAGAACTACCGCATCGAATTCGGCGCAGCGGGCACGGATGACCCGCTGTATGAGACCGTCAGCGCTGGCCGTAAACATCAGGGTATCGAACACTGGCTGCCGTTCTTTCATGAAAAGCTTGAGACGCTGTTCGATTACCTGCCGGGCGCAACAATCTCACTTGATGATCAGGTCACACCAGCGCGGTTGGCGCGGTGGGATTCGATTGCTGATCAGTATGAGACGCGAAAGCTGGCGCTGGAAAACCGCTCGCGCATGGATACTGTGTATAAACCTACGCCCCCCGGGCTGCTTTATCTGGACGATGCTGCATGGGAAAGGGCGGTTGGCGACCGGCGCGTGTTACAGTTCAGCCCGCTGCCGCAGGCCAGCGGACCCGGTGTGATTGATGCAGGTGGTCGGATTGGGCGCAACTTTGCCCCGGAACGCCAGCAGGAGAGCATCAGCCTATTTGGTGCTCTCGCCAGCCACATCACCGATAAGATGGACAAAGGTCCGGTCCTTATCGCCTCCTATTCAGAAGGCGCGCGCGAACGTCTGACCGGATTGATCGAGGACGAGGGTCTCGCCGAGGCGATCCCAGTGACCGATGGCACACGAGTTGGGAAGCGCGGGTTGCATCTGGCCGTTTGGGCATTGGAGCATGGGTTTGAAACGCCTGATTTGACGGTGATCGCTGAGCAGGACGTGCTGGGTGACCGTCTGATCCGCCAACCCAAGAAACGCCGCAAGGCCGAGAACTTTCTGACCGAGACCCAATCCCTCAGCCCCGGCGATCTGGTGGTGCATGTAGACCACGGCATTGGTCGCTACATGGGGATGGAGGTCGTCACCGCCGCTGGTGCTGCGCATGAATGCCTGCTGCTGGAGTATGCGGAACAGTCAAAGCTCTATCTGCCGGTTGAAAACATTGAGTTGCTGTCGAAATACGGCCATGACGAGGGGCTGCTAGATCGTTTGGGCGGTGGCGCTTGGCAAGCCAAGAAAGCCAAGCTGAAAGAGCGCATTCGCGAGATGGCGGACAAGCTGATCCGCATCGCGGCTGAGCGTGCTTTGCGCAAGGCCCCGGTGATGGACCCGCCACCCCACGCGTGGGAGGAGTTCAGCGCGCGTTTCCCGTATCAGGAGACCGACGATCAGTTGCGTGCCATTTCCGAGGTGATGGAGGACATGCACTCCGGCGCGCCGATGGATCGCCTGATTTGCGGCGACGTTGGGTTCGGCAAGACCGAAGTCGCCATGCGCGCAGCCTTTGTTGCAGCCATGTCAGGCGTGCAGGTCGCCATAGTCGCGCCGACCACGTTGCTCGCACGCCAACACGCAGCGTCCTTTAAGGAACGCTTCCGGGGCTTCCCGCTGGAGGTTCGGCAATTATCACGCTTTGTGTCGGCAAAGGAGGCGCAACAAACCCGCGACGGGCTGGCACGGGGCACTGTGGATATCGTGATCGGAACACATGCGCTGTTGGCCAAAGGGATACGGTTCAACAATCTGGGTCTGTTGATCATCGACGAGGAACAGCATTTCGGCGTGGGTCACAAAGAACGGTTGAAACAGCTGCGCTCGGACGTACACGTCCTGACCCTGACCGCAACGCCGATCCCGCGGACGCTGCAGCTGTCTCTGACCGGGGTACGCGATCTGTCGATCATTGGCACCCCACCCATCGATCGCCTTGCCATCCGCACCTATGTCAGCGAGTTCGATGCCGTCACCATTCGCGAGGCACTGCTGCGTGAACATTATCGAGGTGGGCAGAGCTTCTATGTGGTCCCGCGTATTTCGGACCTGCCCGAGATCGAAGAATTCCTCAAAGAACAACTGCCAGAGCTGACCTATGTGGTTGCCCATGGGCAGATGGCAGCGGGTGAGCTGGATGACAGGATGAACGCCTTCTACGACGGCAGGTACGACGTGTTGCTGGCGACCACTATTGTCGAAAGCGGGTTGGATATTCCGACCGCCAACACGATGGTGGTGCATCGGGCGGACATGTTCGGCCTCGCACAACTCTATCAGATCCGGGGTCGGGTAGGCCGTTCGAAAACCCGCGCTTATGCCTATCTGACCACCAAACCGCGCGCACGCCTTACGGCAACGGCCGAGAAACGCCTGCGGGTTTTGGGCTCATTGGATACGCTGGGGGCTGGATTTACGCTGGCGTCACAGGATTTGGATATTCGTGGGGCCGGTAATCTTCTGGGTGAAGAGCAGTCCGGCCAGATGCGCGACGTAGGCTACGAACTCTATCAGTCGATGCTCGAAGAGGCGATTGCCAAGATTAAAGCTGGCGAGATGGAAGGGCTGTCGGATGCCGACGACCAATGGGCCCCGCAGATCAACCTAGGCGTCCCGGTTCTTATCCCCGAGGATTACGTGCCCGATCTTGATGTGCGTCTTGGTCTCTATCGCCGCCTGTCGTCATTGTCGACGAAGGTCGAGCTGGAAGGCTTCGCTGCTGAATTGATCGACCGTTTTGGCACTTTGCCGAAAGAGGTGAATACACTGATGCTGGTCGTACGTATCAAGGCGATGTGTAAACGGGCAGGGATTGCTAAGCTGGACGGTGGACCTAAAGGCGCGACGATCCAGTTCCATAATGACAAGTTCGCTTCCCCTCAGGGGTTGGTCGAGTTCATCCAGAACCAGCGTGGAATGGCCAAGGTCAAGGACAACAAGATCGTTGTCCGGCGCGATTGGAAAAAGGACAGCGACAAGATCAAGGGCGCGTTTGCGATCGCGCGCGATCTGGCCGAAAAGGTTATGGCTGAGAAGAAAAAGGCAAAAGCCTAGTCCCCGGTCACAAAGGTGCAAAGCTGCCAATCGCCCGCTTCGGATTTCACCAAAGCAGCGCGATACCCAACCATCGATGTCAGAAAGTCGCCGTGCATGTAGCCTGTGGTTCCATCCGTCAGTCGAATTTTTTGATAGGTTTCATCGGTTTGATAGTCAGGAACAATGACCACCTCGTGGCTGATCAAACCAACTATCGGGCCACCGCGCGAGGGGGATTGGCGCAGCGTTACCTGTTCAGCGGCCACGAAATATGCTGTGAACGGATCCAGGGAAGCGGGCAGGGCGATTTGCCAATGTGTTGGCATCCAGAACTCACCCTGTTCGTCAAAGTAACCTGGCTGCGACAGCGTTTCGTATAAATCTGTCCAATAGGCTTCGCGCAGTTCGTCAGCTTCGTCTCTGAACTCTTCGCTCAGCTGATCGGGCGGCACAGTTAGGTTTATTCGGAATTCGTCCGGTCCGCCATTGCTGCCATGGCTTAGATAAATATCGGGACATGAGGCAGCCACCACGGCCTCGGTATCGCGCGCCTCGATTTTTGCAAGCAGATCGGACCTGAACTTTAGCAGGGTGGGGTCTTGTTCTGCTTGATCCACTGGAGGAAATGTCTGCCGTTGAGCAAATGCGGGACCACACATTACCAAAGCCAGAGCTAATGACAGTGCATTCATTCGGCGGCTCACATCGCGGCTTGCGCACAAAAACAGGATGCACCAACAGCCCTGTCCGCACGCGCGAGCGCAAGATCAAGACGTTGTTGAATCTGTTTGATTTCTATGGCCTCTCCACGCTCTTTCAGGCAATCGCGTAGCCCTCTAAGGCTCCAGACATTGTCGGGGTGGATCGAGGCACGGCCGAGCGCTCCTCCTAGGCCCAGATCCTCTCGAAAGACGGCCTCGGCCTCGGCAACGTGGCCCTGTTCAAATAACAAAGCCCCAAGCGCGTGGCGTGTGGGCTGCATCCAGCCCCATGGTTCGTCATAAGGCAATGTGTCGTCCAACTCGACCGACCGACGCAGATGGGCATATGCGATATCGTAGTTGCCCTTACGATATTCGATTTCTCCGCGCAGCATTTCCGCAGCAATTTCAAGCAGATCGATGACGCGATTATTGTGCAGTCTGCGTGTTTCGGGCACGCAGGTCTTAGCGGCAAGGAAAAGTTGCTCTTCAGCTTCGGCCTGCGCGACCTCATCCGTGGCCGCATGGGCGATGGCGCGGGCATAGTGTGTTGTTGCCGTGAGCGTACGATAGAGGTCCGGATCGTCGGGAAGATCCAACGCCTTAGCCTCTTCCCAGCGGCCAAAGCGGATCAGGATATGCGGACCCATAGACATATAACTTTCGAAATAATCCGCCATGGGCGGGCTTTCGATCCGCAGCATTTCCTCGGGTGTGGTGTCCCACAGGCCTTGATTGGCGCGCAGGGCGGGCTCCATCTGACCCAGAAATAATGCACCGTAGATTGCAAAATGGTAATTGTGTTGACGATAGCCGGTGTAGATATTGAACGCGCCTTCGCGCTCATAATACTTCAAATCAGCGACCGAGGCCTGTTCATTCCAATAGACGACGTTGTGATAATGGCCGCACTGCACGTCGATATGCGTTGGCATATGTACCAGATGCCCCGCATCCGGAACCAGCGTGCGCAGAATATCCCCCGCTTGCAGAGCCTTTTCCGGGGTCGGCGACATCTCCATCAGATGGACATAGAGGTGCAACAGGCCGGGATGAGACATCGCATCAGGATCATCAGCCATCGCTTTTTCCAATGCCTCTTGCGCCTCAAGCGTGGCCGCGCCCTCGGCAGGTTGTCCGGTTTTCAGGTTCCACATCTGCCAGGGCGTAAGGTTCATCAATGCCTCGACATAGATAGTGCGCAGATCCAGATTGCCGGGCTGCTCAGAAAATGCTGCGCGCATCGCGTCGGCATAGTCGTAATCCCAGGTGTGCATATCCTCAATCGGATCACGCTGTGGGTAACGGGCTGGCAGCGCACGGATCAGGGCCTGTTCAACCGGTGTGCACATCTCCAGAAGGGCCATAGCTTTTTGTGTAGCGTCATAGGCAATCGCCAGTGATTTGGTCTGTCCCTGATCGTCACGCAGATCCCATGGCAGGTTGTAGTTCGGCCCCGCCGCATAGGCGACGCCCCAATGGGCCATGGCGCAGTCGGGGTCAGCGTCTGCGGCCTTCTGAAAACAGGCGACCGCCTCGTCATGGTTATAGCCATATGTCCAGACTAGTCCGCGATCGAACCACAGCTGCGCCTCAGCCGACGCAGTGGTGACGGCACAGGAATAGGTGCCAAGATCATAATAGTCGCGCATAAAACCCCTCCCAAACAATTGGCAGGAGCTTAACGCGTTTCAGAAGGTCTGCACAGATCAGGCAGGCAGTCGATTTTCGATCCGACCCATATGCAGCATCAGGCCGAAGCCCAGAATGCACATGATCAACACCCCTGTCGTCAAAGGCGTAATCGATCCATCAAATAGCAAGCCCACGGGTGCGGCGATTGCCGCAGCCAGAACCGTGGCGATAGACCCAATCACTGAGGCGGCCATTCCCGCGATATGGCCCATCGGTTCCATCGCGATGGCGTTCAGGTTGCCCATGGTAACGCCTGCCATGAAGAATACGGTGGTTTGCCACGTCACGAACAACGCGAATGAGGCGTCCGGGGACAATGGCATCGCGTTCAGGACAATTACGCATGTGGTGATAATGATCTGCGCACCAAGGGCCCAGGTCACGATCCGGCGCATGCCGAGGCGAACAACGAGCGCGGCATTCAACAGACTGGCCGAGCCCGAGATCAGCGCCACAAAGCCGAACCAGAACGGAAAGCTCTCAGCTCGGTCATGTATGACGTCAAAAACCGGTTGCACCATTGTCAGCATGGTAAACAGCAATCCCATACACAACGTCTGCACAAGGATTGAAAGTCGCACGGTGGGATGGGTCATCATCTCCTTCACAGCTGCGATCATTAATGGCAGTCGAAAGGGGCGGCGATTTTCAGGAGCCAAAGACTCGGGCAACCGCGTTGCCATCCAAACTACGATGATTGAAGCAAAAAGCATGAAGGATACGAATATCCCGCGCCATCCAACCAAAGCGATAACACCTGCACCAAGCAAGGGTGCTGCGGCCGGAACCAACGTGAAGATCATCATGGCAATCGAGATGATGCGCGCCATCTCGCGTCCCGCATAGAGGTCCCGAATGATCGCCATCGCCACAACTCGAGGGCCAGCAGCGCCGAGGCCTTGAACAACCCGCGCAGCCAATACCAGCTCGAGCGAAGAACTGGCCCAGGCAACTGCCGACGCCAGGATATAGAGGGCAACGCCTCCATAGATAACCGGTTTGCGTCCAACGGCATCCGAAATCGGGCCCGTGAAAAACGTCCCGATACCCATGCCCAGCACAAAAGATGTCAAAATCAGTTGCGCTTTGTTCATGTCATTGGGGCTAAGCTCATTACCGATTTCGGGCAGAGCGGGCAGCATTGAGTCGATCGAAAAGGCAATCGTGGCGAACATCATCGCGACCAGCGCAATGAATTCGCCCCGGGACATGCGATTGGTCATGGGGAGCTCCTTCCCAGCAGCGCTATCACGGTGCCGAGGAACGGACTAGATCAGAAATGCACAGGGGTCTGTGCTATTCTGCAGAGGAAGCCTCAATCTGAGACATGATCTCGGATATAACTTTTCCCCATAATTCAGGGGGTTGTGCGCCAGGAACGGCGTGTTGGTTCGCCACAATGAAAGTGGGAACCGAATTCACGCCCATCTCGCGAGAATGGCTGTCGCGGGTTCTTATGTCTTCGCGATCGGATTCCGATTGCAGCAATTTCATCACGACTGCCGCGTCCATGCCAACGCTGTCTGCGATATCGGCCAGAACTTCTCGATCTCCGATGTCGCGTGCTTCGACGAAATATGCGTTGAACAGGGCATCGACCACGGCGTTCTGCTTGCCCTCTATACCGGCCCAATGGATCAGTCGGTGTGCGTCCAGCGTATTTGGCGTACGTTTCATGCCCTCGAAATCGATCTTCAGACCAGCGTTCTTGGCGTGCTCGACAACCGGTGCATAGGCGCGAACAGCGCCGTCTTTGCCGCCAAACTTACGCTCCAGATACTCACGCCGGTCCATCCCTGCATCGGGCATATCCGGGTTCAATTGAAAAGGATGCCATTCGATCACGAACGGATGGTTCGGGATTTCGGCAAGCGCCTTGTCTAAATGGGTCTTGCCGATATAGCACCAGGGGCAGATCGGGTCGGACATGATATCAAGCTTAACGGTCTGTGTCATTCGGACGTTGCCTTGAAATAGGCCGGCAGGGCGCGGCGCAGGAGTTTGCCGTTGCCCCCAGTGGGCAGTTCGGACAGATGGACAAAGGCCCGCGGTTGTTTGTAGCGCGCCAGCTTGTCAGACACATAGGCGTGCAACGTCTCCGCGTCTAGTTCCTCGGGGCCGGTGTAGAATGCAACAATGATCGAGCTGTCTTGTTTAACCTCAACCGACGCGGCGCCAACCTGCGTGATACCTGGGTGGTTCGACAAGGCAGCCTCAACTTCGACCGGGGAAACCCGGTACCCGCCTGCGTTCATCATGTCATCGTCGCGGCCCATATAAGTGATCTGCCCGTCTGCGGACATCGCACCCTGATCACCTGTCAGGAACCAGTTCCCAGCGATACGTCCGTCGGCCTCTTCGGGTGCGTTCAGGTAAGTCAACATAAGGCCCGGATCGTCACGGTGAATTGCAATCGTGCCTTCTTGTCCCTGCGGAACCGGGCCGTCGGGACCAACAATGGCAACCCGGCGCCCAGGTTGCGGCTGACCCAACGCCTCACCGCGCGCCGGGTGGCTGGGGCTGGACGAAATGAAGGTCGAACATTCCGACATACCATATGCTTCGTATAGTTCTGTTCCGGTGGACCGCACCCACTTGTCGTGCAGGTGACGTGAGAGCTTTTCTCCGGCGCAGAGGCCATGGCGCAAATCAGGTAAGTCTAGTCGTTGATTGCCTTGCATGATCTTCCGAAAGACCCCGGGGGCGGCTGCAAAAATCGTGGCGCGTTGTTGAGTCAGCAGGGTGGTTAGATCACGGATGTTTGTTCCCGGCTCTGGAATCAGTGCCGTTGCGCCGATGGTCCACGGATCCATCAACCCGGTACCCAGAGTATAGGTCCAGTTGAATGCTCCGGCGTGGCACAATCGATCCGAAGATTGCAGACCGTACCAGCCATCGACCATCATTTGCCGCGCCCAGATGGCGCGATGCGCGTGGGCGACGGCGCGGGGTTTGCCTGAAGTGCCCGAAGTATAGACAACATAGGCCAATCGCTCGGGGTCACCCATTGCAAACTCCGCTGGCGGCAGCGTTCGCATTCCGACAAGCTCATCCAGCCGTATTTGGTTGGAGTGATCGGCGCAGGCGACCTGCGGATCGCGCAAAACGGCGGCAGGATTCAGATCGTCGATGATCTTGGCGGTTTCCGCATCTGTCAGTTGTGATGAGGTTGGGACTGGAACCAGCCCCACGGCGATTGCTCCAAGATATGCGATTGGGAAATCGACTGTATTGCCAAGTCGCATCAAAATGATGTTGCCGGGCTTGAGGCCGCTCTGAAGCAAGCCTGTTCCTGTTCCCAGAATCGCTGCATTCAGCTCTCTGTAGGTCCAGTCGACTGCGCTGTTCTGCCCAAGCACAGATAGAGCGGTTTTTTCCGAATAGATTTGGGCATGACGCAGGACATGCGCGGCAAGATTGAATGGGCGCGGGCAGGGCGGCGGTGGTCCCTGATCAAAGATCGACAACATGGGAACTGGCTACAGCTGCGCACGGCGCGTTGCAAGCAGAGCATGCTGCCCCTATAGAAAGACGCATGAGCAAGAATGATCATAAGTCCATCGTCAGAATTGCCCGCGACAATGGTATTAATACCGAGCTTGAGCCCGTCGATCTGGGCGCGCGTGTGCGTGAGCTGCGCAAAGCCCGAAACTGGACGCTGGAACAGGCGGCCAACCAGGCCGGGTTGGCAAGGTCGACACTTAGCAAGATCGAAAACGGTCAGATGTCGCCGACTTATGATGCGTTGAAGAAGCTGGCGATAGGGCTGGAAATTTCGGTGCCTCAGCTGTTCACTCCGCCCCAGCGTGATCAGGTCATAGGCCGAATGGCAGTGACCAAAATGGGTGCGGGGGCTGCCCACGCAACTACAACCTATGAGCATGAACTGCTGGCAGAAACGCTTACCAAAAAGCAGATGCTACCCTATCGCGCCCGAGTGCGCGCACGATCTATGGAAGAGTTTGATGGATGGGTACGTCACGATGGTGAGGAGTTCTTGTATGTCCTGACCGGCGTGGTGCGCCTATTCACCGAATTTTATGAACCAGTCGAGATGCGCCGGGGCGATAGCGCCTATTATGACGGTAGCATGGGGCACAATGTAATTTCGGTTAGTGACGAGGACGCCACGATCCTTTGGGTGACGTCACTTACTTAAGGTTTGCGCAACTTCGCGGTTCAACGCTTCGGTATACAGGAAATCCTCAAGCTCTTCCCGGGCTTCATTAACGGTCAGATGGTGACGTTCGGCCAGATATGCTTCGAACTGCTTACGATCTTCACCAACGCGCGCCATGTCCCTGTCCCGCAGGTTTGGAAATCTGCGTTTTGCACGCGCATACGACGCGCCCCAGTCTTGCGTCAGATCAGCCCAGTTCAACATCTACGAGCCTTCCCTTTATTCGGTTCCAGGATTGCTCTCCCCGGTTTTAGCGTACGGAGTGTGGGGGGATAATGCGGACATGACAAAATGTCGCAGGTTGTCGTGACGGAAACCAAAGGCAAAAACCCGCTGCGGCTAAACCGCAACGGGCCGACGGACCTGCTGTTTTAGTGAGTGGCGGCCGGTCCGTTGTTCTTCTGACTTAAACAGCCAGTACAGTATCACGTACCCGAAAAATGCTGCAATTATCTGCACTAAGATATTCATCGGGATATGTACAACGTATAGTCCGTGCCACGAGTCCGTAAAGCCCCTTGCGATGATTTTGACCGGACAAGCAATACTTGTGCAACTTGTGTACCAGTAGGCGCGAATGGTTCCGCGACCCACAAGCTCTGGTATTGGTCACAGTTTGTGACGGGTTCAGCCGAAAATCGCTTATGGCTGGCAATCTGCCCTGTCGCCGTGCCATTGCCGGATCAACCAGTTTTAGGCCCGGATTTGCGCTGAACTAAAAGCCGCGCGGTCTTGTCAGTCCTCGTACCACCAGACCTGCGGCATGTATTCGGGGCCATCTCCATAAATCGGAAGCGAGGCAGGTTGCTTCAACTCCTTCACGTGGGCGATGCGGCCGACATCGAAGCTCCAGATCGGAATGACGTAACGGCCAGCGGTTAGTACGCGGTCCAACGCGCGGGTAGCGGCCACAAAATCCTCGTGGCTTTCCGAGGCCAGCATTGCATCGATCAAACCGTCAACGGCAGGAGAGGTCAGCCCCATGACATTCCTAGTCCCCGGAGTGTCGGCGTTTTCGCTGCCCCAATACAGGCGTTGTTCGTTGCCGGGCGACAGCGAAAGGGCGCGGCGGAAGGGCGTCATGTCGAAGTCTTGCGCGTCGATACGCGAGGTGTACTGCGCGTCGTCAACTTTTTCGACGGTCAGTTGAATGCCCAGGCGCTCCAACGCGCGTGCATAGATTTCCGCGATCACACCGACATCCTGCACCACATTCAGGCTGCCCTGGCTGATGACAAGGTCGATTTCAAACGGTTTGCCATTGGCATTGCGAAGCTGACCGTCCTGAATTGTCCAGCCTGCCTCTTCCAGCAGTTTTAGCGCCTTGCGGATATTGCTCCGATTGCGTTCGGTTCCATCACCCGCGGGCAATTCATACCCCTCAATGGTACCCGGCGCCAGTTCGGCGGCGTAAGGTTGCAGAAGGTCTGCGACGCGATCGGTGGCCGCACCGGGTTGCATGCCCAACTCAGAGCCTGAGAAATAGGACGTAATTCTGGGTTGCGCGCCGCCTGTGATGGTGTCGTTGATGAATTCAAAGTTGAACGCCAGAGTCAGCGCTTCGCGAACGCGCCAATCGTCAAAGGGGGCCTTACGCGTATTCATGACAAAACCGGTCATGCCCGAAGGTTTTTGATGCGGAATTTCGGTCTTTACAACATCACCGCGTTGCGCCGCCGGGAAATTATACTGAGTGTTCCATTTGTCCGCGTTAAACTCGCGCACTGCTGAAAGTTCACCTGCCTTGAATGCTTCGAAGGCAACGGTGCCGTCACCATAGAATTCGATCCGCATGTCATCCAGATTCATCGTGCCCTTGCGGTATGGGATATCGGCACCCCAGTAGTCAGGGTTGCGGCGTAGGTTTACATAGCGGCCAGCTTCGTAATCATCGATCACGTAGGGTCCTGATCCGATGGGTATATCTTGCAACTGAGCGTCCGCGAACGATTTCCCCTCCCATTGCGCCTTTTGCAGGATAGGTCGCATGCCTGCGATCAGGGCCAACTCGCGATCGGGTTCATTAAAGCTGATCCGGACACTGCGTGGGCCGGTCTGTTCAATGCTATCGATCTTGCCCCACAGCCCGCGATACCGCAGGTGGCCTTCGGTACCCAGCGTCTCGTACGACCAGATAACATCTTCGACAGTGACAGGTGCGCCATCCGAGAATCGTGCGTTTTCACGCAAAGTGAATTCGACCCAAGTGCGGTCCGAATCTGTCTCAACTGATTCGGCTAACAACCCGTAAAGAGTGAAAGGTTCGTCCCAGGACCGGCCCATCAGGCTTTCATGGGTCCAAAATCGCAGCTGCCAGGGTGACGTGCCTTTTTGCACAAACGGGTTCAAACTGTTATAGCCGCCGGTATTTCCAAATACCACCTTTCCGCCCTTGGGCGCGTCGGGATTTGCGTAGGGTAGCGACACAAAATCCGGTGGTAGTGCCGGGTCGCCATACATAGCTATGCCATGGGCTGATTCTGCCGAAGCGAATGAAGCCGCAAAAATGCAGGCGATTCCCGCAATTGCTGGTCGGAGGGGATGGAGATAATCGGGGCTCATTTTGGAAACAATCCTGCTCTGGCCTTATTTTGTTTGGGATTCACCGTAGCCATGATTTTTCTTATTATCAAACTTTTAGCTTGGACGGATGCAAAGAATTGCTTATAAAGGATGCACTGCTCGATAGGTTTCTTGCCTGTATGAAACCTGCCTCAATAACTTAACGCCCGCTTCGTGCGGGCGTTTTTTTTGGCAAAATCTGCCGGGATGCGCCCGCTGTATCATTCCCCGTTTCCTTTGCAGGTGCAGCATGGCACTGTGTGGCTGAATTGAAATCAGGACGGAGAGCAGGCATGAGCTTGGCGGGAAAAACAGCCATCATAACAGGGTCGAATTCAGGGATTGGACTGGGCGTTGCGCGTGAGCTGGCCAAGGCGGGTGCGGATGTGGTTCTGAACTCGTTTACCGACCGGGATGTAGATCATGCGCTGGCTGCTGAGATTGGGAAAGAGACCGGGACCAACGCGCGCTACATCAAGGCGGACATGTCGAAAGGCGATGAATGCCGCGCACTTATCGAACAGGCAGGTGCCTGCGACATACTGGTGAACAATGCCGGCATCCAACATGTTTCGCCGATCGATCAATTTCCGACTGATAAATGGGATGCAATCATCGCGATCAACATGAACTCAGCCTTTCACACAACGGCTGCAGCCTTGCCGATGATGCGTGCGGCAGGTTGGGGCCGTATCGTGAATATCGCTTCGGCACATGGGTTGACGGCCTCTCCTTTTAAGGCAGCTTATGTAGCGGCAAAACATGGTGTGGTTGGGATGACCAAAACCGTTGCGCTTGAGACGGCTCAGGAACCGATCACGTGCAACGCTATCTGCCCGGGTTATGTGCTGACCCCACTGGTTGAGGCGCAAATCCCCAATACGATGAAAGAATATAACATGAGCCGCGAGGATGTTGTGAAAAACGTCCTGCTGGAACGGCAACCTTCAAAAGAGTTCGCGACGGTTGAACAGCTTGGTGGCACGACCATCTTCTTGTGTTCGGATGCGGCCGCGCAGATCACCGGGACGACGATTTCGGTCGATGGGGGTTGGACCGCGCTTTGAGGATGCATGGGGGCTCTGCCCCCAACCCCCCGGGATATTTTTGGCCAGATGAAGAGGCGGAAGTATGAAGCGGATCAATCTGGCTTTGCAGGGCGGTGGTGCCCATGGTGCGTTTACCTGGGGTGTGCTGGACCGTCTACTGGATGAGGAGGATGTCGAGGTTGCGGCGATCACTGGAACCTCGGCTGGCGCCTTGAACGGAGCCGCGTTCAAATCCGGAATGGTGCATGCGGGGCGCGAAGGCGCTCGGGCCTGTCTCGACGATTTATGGACGCGCATGGGCGCTGTTGGTGATATGCGGATCGTTCATTGGATGCGCGGATTAGAGCCCGCGCATATATCGCAGGCGCTTGAGTATTCACTGCCGTATTCGATGGCCGAAACATGGTCGCGGCTGGTGTCTCCCTATGCCTACGGGCCGTTCTATCGCAATCCGCTTGAGCCGGTTGTGGATCGGTTCAATTTTGATGAGATTTGTGCAGATGAAGGGCCGGAGCTTTTTGTCTGTGCGACATGTGTGCGCAGCGGCAAAATTCGGGTCTTTGCTGAAGATGAGATATCGACCGACGCAATTTTGGCGTCGGCCTGTCTGCCCAACCTATTTCAGGCAATAGAGATCTATGATCCAAAATCTGGTCGTACAGAATCGTATTGGGATGGGGGATATACTGGCAACCCGGCGTTGTACCCCTTGTTTGGTGGTGACCTTCCCGACGATGTGGTGATTGTAAATATCAATCCTTTAGAAAGGGACGAGGTGCCGAAGACGCCGCAGCAGATTCAGAACCGGATTAGTGAGATCAGCTTTAATTCATCGCTATTTCGTGAATTGCGCGCGATTAACTTTGTGCAGCGGCTACTGGCCGAGGGAAAATTGAAAGCCGGCGAGATGAGCCGAGTGCTGGTTCATATGATCGCGGATGATGCTCTGATGAACGATCTGTCGGCTGCGACAAAAACCGTTCCAAATCCGGTTGTTCTGAACAGGTTGAAGCAGGCCGGGCGCGTTGCGGTAGATCAATTCTTGCGCGCCCACAAGGATGATCTGGGCGAACGCAGTACTGTCGACCTGCCTGCCATGTTTGGCTGACTACTCCGGCGGCTGGGTCGGGTCTTTTTCGTTGGGGTATACCAGCCCCGCTGAAATCACCAATTTGGCTGCGTCCTCGATCGACATATCCAGCAGGATCACGTCTTCGGCTGGGAAAAACAGCAGGAAACCGGATGTGGGGTTTGGGGTCGTCGGGACAAAGACGCTGAGCAACTCACCACCCGTTTCGGCACGTTGGCTGACTTCGCCCCGCGCTGTGGTCGAAACAAATCCAATCGCCCAAATTCCGCGGCGCGGATACTGGATCAGACAGGCTTTTTCGAAAGAGCGTTCTGTCTGCGCAAAGACTGTTTCCGAGATTTGCTTGATTCCGGAATAGACGGACCGGACGACGGGCATCCGATCAACAAGGCTTTCGGCGAAGTGAATCAGTGATCGGCCCAAAATGCCTTTGGCAATCCAGCCGACGATGACCGTGAAGATCAGGAAGATGATGACGCCGACGCCGCGCAGGTTGATCCCAACATACTCGGCTGGCTGGAATTGCTGAGGGATCAATGGCAGCACGGCGCTGTCGATCCAGCCCACGACCGACCAGATCAGCCAGATCGTCAACCAAACCGGAGCAATGACGACAATGCCCGTCAAAAATGACGCGCGCAGCCCGGACAGAAGGCCCGAGCGGCGATGTGGTTCTTCGTCAAACGGCGTGTTCATTGCGGTCCTGAGTGGTTTGCGGAATTAGTTAAGCAGTCCGAGGTCTTGGTACAATAGGCTTATGTCACTCAGCCGTCTTTACCAGCGCTATTGCTATGCCCGCCGCCAGCCGTGCATTGTTGCGTACCAGAGCGATATTAGCGGTCAACGAGCGACCATTGGTCTGTTCGTAGATGCGTTGCAGCAGGTAAGGCGTAACGCTTTTGCCGGTGATCCTGTGTGTTTCGGCATCGGCCTGTGCGGAAGCAATGATTGGGGCAAGTTCCTCGGCAGCGATCTGATCGATCTGCGGGATCGGATTGGCTACGAGTTGCCCACCAGGTAATCCCAGCGCCCGCCGCGCGGCATGGGCTTTGGCGATGTCCTCTGCGCTGTCCATCCTCAATGGAGCAGCCAGCGGAGACTTGGCTGACCAGAACGCCGGAAATTCGTCCTGTCCGTGTGCGATGACCGGCACACCGAGCGTTTCCAGAACCTCAAGGGTTTTGGCCAGGTCGAGAATAGCTTTGGCTCCGGCCGCAACAACCGTCACAGGTGTTTGCGCAAGCTCATGCAGGTCAGCAGAGATATCAAAAGAGGTTTCAGCCCCCTGATGAACGCCGCCGATGCCGCCTGTGGCAAATACTTCGATACCTGCATAATGCGCTGCGATCATGGTAGCTGCGACGGTGGTGGCCCCTGTACCGCCACTTGCAAGACAAGCGGCCATGTCAGCGCGCGACAGCTTGGCAACGCCTTGCGCCTGACCAAGGCCCTGAAGCTGATCGGACTCAAGCCCAATGTTAAGCACGCCATCGATCACGGCGATAGTTGCGGGAACTGCGCCCGCATCGCGAATGTCCTGTTCGACCTGTGCGGCAACCTCGATGTTCTGGGGGTAGGGCATCCCGTGGGTGATGATAGTGCTTTCCAGCGCAACAATTGGTTGGCCTGCGTCTTTTGCGGCGCGAACCTCGGCGGAATATTGGATTTCGATCACAGTGGAGTTTCTCCGGAAACATATGTTGCAGCGGCATGCAGGGCACGCTTGAGCGCGGCGTCGTTGTCAGCGCCACTTGCTTCGGCAGCGATATGGGCTGCCATGAAAGTATCACCTGCGCCGGTCACGCGGGTGACCAGAACGGAAGGTGGTTTTTGGGTCAGAACACTCTCAGCGCTGCCGACAGTGGCTGAGTTGCCGCCATCGGTTACCAGAACACGCAGTGCGCCACGGTCAAGCAAGCCCTGAGCAGCACTTTCGGAATCGGTGAATTCGCGTTGGCACAAAAGCCCAGCTTCTTCGAGGTTTACATAGAGTGTTGCGCGCGCGTGTTTCAGAAAAGGTAACAAACGCTCGGCCTTGCCGGGGGACGCGGGGGCCACGCGAAGATCGGCGCGGGCAAAGGCGGGGCTTTGCGCGATCTCTTCCAGCAGGTTCAGGGTTAGGTTGCCGTCCAGCGCGATGGGGCCTTCAAAAGGTGTATTTTCATAGCCCAAAGGTCCATGCATCAAGGGACGTAAGATTTTTGCTCCCGCCGCCTCAAGTGAATGGGCGTCTGCAATGGCTGCGATTAATCCATTGGCACCTTCGACGGCCATATAGCGGTCGGTCGGCAAGTCTTGCGAACGGTAGATGTGGTCGGTCACCATGCCCAGCCGTGCGCAGGAGTGGACCAGTTCATCGCCTTCGGGATCGCGGCCGATTGCAGTGAGCAGCGTAGGGGTCATCCCAAAGCGCACCAACGTCATGGCGATGTTCATGGCGACACCGCCGGGCAAGCGGGTAATCCGCCCCGGTACGTCCGATCCCTGCCGCATGACGCTGGCAGATCGCCCGATTACGTCCCACAGGACCGATCCGATACACAGGATTTCGCTGTTCTGAGTCATGCTTCGTGTCATGCCGCAGCCCCGACGCGGGTGCAAGGGTTAACGCTCACAGTCGTCAGCGCATTGCGGCGATCAGAGTGTTCAATGCATCCAGCGGGTTGTCATGTGACCAGATCTCATCGCCGATGCCAAAGAAATCTGTGCAGGGGGTCAGGTCTCGGATCAGGTCTTCGGTTAGCCCGCCTTCGGCCACCACCGGAACCTCGATCATCTCCGACCACCATTGGAACAGGTCTTGCTCAGCGCGGGTTCCATCGCCCAGCGCGACGTTGCCCACCGGGCCAAAGGCAACATAGTCTGCCCCACCTTCTCCAGCGGTCATACCATCATGGCTGGAGGCTCCGCAAAAGCTGCCGACGATGGCATCTGGCCCCAGTTCCTTACGCGCAGCCCTGACCGAGCGTGCCGCATCGTCCAGATGCACCCCATCCAGACCCAGCCGTTGCGCCAGCAGTACATGGTTCGAAATCACCAGCGCCACGTCATGCGCATGAGCAACCTCACGGCAGGCATCAGCGGCGCGAGCGATGGTATCTTCGTCACTTCCTGCCAGAGCCAGGCGGATACAGGCGATCTCGGCCCCGTCCAGAACGCGCGACAGCTGGTCGGGGAACGTGCTCAGTGTGATCGTTGGCGGGGTGATCAGATAAATCTGTGGCTGCTCGGGGGTGTCCATTGGCGCGTCCTTCGCTTTCAGTCTTTCGCGCGGTTTAGCGGATTGCGGGCGGGAAGCAAACTTTTATGCCGTCTCGTGCTGGATTAGACGCGCCGGGTGCCTTGCCCTGCGGGGGAGACGCGATTAGAGCAAGCAGACCTTTTCGGAGACAGCCATGCCCAGCGATACATCCCAGCCTTCTTTCGTGCTTGTGCGCCCGCAGATGGGCGAAAATATCGGTGCTGCTGCACGGGCGATGTGGAATTTCGGACTGGATCGGATGCGGATCGTTGCGCCGCGCGATGGATGGCCGAACCCCAAGGCGGTGGCGATGTCCAGCGGCGCAGGGCGATTGCTGGATGAGGCACAATTGTTCGACGATCTGGCCGGAGCATTGGGGGATCGCACATATGTCTTTGCAACTACTGCACGGCAGCGGGGCTTGACCAAGCCAGTGTTCAGCCCCGAACGGGCAATGCAGATCGCCGCGGAAAAGGTGGCAGCTGGCGAAAAGGTGGCTGTGCTGTTCGGTCCAGAACGCGCCGGGCTTGAAAATGAGGATATCGCCAAGGCAAACGCGATTATCTCGGTGCCAGTGAATCCCGAATACGCGTCGCTGAACCTTGGGCAATGCGTTTTGCTGACGGCTTACGAGTGGATGCGCCAAACCGGGGATGTGGTGCATGAGGCAACGGATTTGGGCAAAGGCGACTGGGCTACGGGGATCGAGGTCGAAAAGCTGGTCGAGCATTACGAGGATCGGCTGGAGGAGGCGGGATTTTTCTACCCGCCCGAAAAGGCCGAAGGGATGAAGACCAACCTGCGCAATCTGTGGTCCAGGATGCGGATGACGCGGGCGGATGTACAAATGCTGCACGGGGTGATGCGTCAGATGGTCCGCTGGAAGGATCGGGGCTGAGGCTGGACCTCGCCCCCAAGTCAACCTAGCTTGCGACGAAATCCAAGGCACAAGAGGACAGCATGAGCGGTAAGCGCAGCATCTTCGAAGACGTCTCAGACTCTGAAAAACAACAAGCCGTTCAGCCGGGGGTGATCGATCGCGGGCGCGGTGGTGCACGCCAGGCCATTCGCGTCTGGCTTATGATCCTGTTTGCGCTAGTGGTCATCATGATCGCGGTCGGCGGACTGACCCGACTGACAGATAGCGGCCTGTCGATTACCGAATGGCGTCCGATCACCGGGGCCATCCCACCGACTTCCGAGGCTGACTGGCAGGCCGAATTCGATAAATACAAGCAAATCGATCAATGGCGCATCCAGAACCAGTGGATGGAGCTGGATGATTTCAAATCAATTTACTGGTGGGAATGGGGCCACCGCCAACTGGGCCGCGTGATCGGACTGGTCTGGGCTGTCGGCTTTTTCGGTTTTCTTGTTGCCCGCAAGATACCGGCTGGTTGGACCGGTCGATTGCTGATCCCCGGAGCGCTCGGTGGCGTTCAAGGGGCTGTTGGATGGTGGATGGTTGCGTCGGGTGTGACGCAAGGCGAGGGGATGACCGCAGTTGCAAGCTATCGACTAGCGGTGCATCTGGGGCTTGCGTTCGTCATCCTCGGGTTTCTGGCTTGGTACATCTTCATGTTGGCGCGCGAGGAGCGCGATCTGATGCAAGCACGCCGCGCAAAGGAAACCCGGTTGTTCTCGCTTTCCACAGGTCTGATGCATTTCGCCTTTTTGCAAATACTCATTGGGGCGCTGGTCGCGGGCATCGACGCAGGTCGTTCCTATACGGATTGGCCTTTGATCGGAGGGCAGCTTCTGCCACCGGATGCCACGATGCTTGAACCGATGTGGCGGAATTTCTTCGAAAGCCCGGGCCTTGTGCAATTCATCCACCGCTGCGCTGGTTATCTTCTTTTCGCCTTTGGTGTCGTTGTTTGGCGGCGCGGCGCGGCAAGTGCGCATCCGCAGACACGTTTCGCTTTCAACGCCGCGTTCGCTGCGCTTTCGCTACAGGTGGTGGTCGGTATCATGACAGTGATCTACGCAGCACCCTGGCAAATCGCGATATTCCACCAATTCATGGCCGTTGTGGTTTGGACGCTGATCCTGCGTGCACGATTTCTCACGGCCTATCCTATTGCAACTTCTCTGCGCGGAGCATGACCCAGATGACAGCTTTCAACGACCTGATGGCCTATCAGCGCCAAACTTCAGCCCTTGGCCAGATCGCCGGACGTCTGGGATGGGATCAGGAAACGGTAATGCCGCGCGGCGCAGCTCCACAACGGGCCGAAGAGATGGCCGCGATCGAAGCCGTGCTTCACGCGCGCCGCTCGGACCCGCGTGTGGCAGAATGGCTGGAGAGCGCATATGCAAGCAGCGAAGCGGACAAGGCTCAGCTGCGGGAAATTCGACGCGAATATGATCGGGCGGTGAAGGTTCCATCGGATCTGGCTACTGCAATTGCACGCGTGACGTCCGAGGCGCAGGGAAAATGGGCGCAGGCCCGTGCGAATGAGGATGTCGCTGCTTTTCTGCCCGTTCTGGAAGAGGTTGTTGCACTTAAGCGCGAGGAAGGTGCAGCGCTCGCTCAAGGCGGTGATATCTACGACGCAATGGTCGAAGATTACGAGCCCTACACGACGGGTGCGCAGATTGCAGAGATATTTGGCCAGATGCGCCCACGTCTGGTTGCTTTGCGCGCAGCTGTCCTAGATCGGCCCGAGCCTGCGGCTCTGACCGGTAGATTTGACGAGTTGATCCAAATGCGCCTGTCGCAAAAGCTGGCCGTCGCCTTTGGCTATGACCTAAATAATGGTCGCGTGGACAAAGCTGTACATCCGTTCAGTTCTGGCAGCGGGCTGGATGTACGCATCACCACCAGAACCAGCGAAACGGACCCGTTCAATTGCTTCTATTCCACGATCCACGAAGTGGGACATGCAGCTTATGAACAGGGGATCGACCCGGATTATTTGCTGACACCTTTAGGGCGCGGTGTATCCATGGGAGTGCATGAAAGCCAAAGCCGGATTTATGAAAACCAACTGGGTCGGTCCCGCGCCTTCACCGGCTGGCTTTTCGATCAAATGAAAGACGCCTTTGGCGATTTTGGTATCGCCGACGCCGATGCCTTCTATGGCACCGTTAACCGAGTACACAGTGGATACATCCGAACCGAAGCGGACGAAGTGCAGTACAATCTGCATATCATGCTGCGGTTCGATCTAGAGCGTGCGCTGATGGCAGGTGATCTGCAAGTCAGCGACCTTGAAGCCGCGTGGAATGATCGTTTCGCCGCAGATTTTGGATATGCGGTCGACAAGCCTTCGAATGGGTGCCTGCAGGATGTGCACTGGTCGGTTGGGCTGTTTGGCTACTTCCCGACCTATTCGTTGGGGAATGTCTACGCAGGATGTCTGAATCAGGCTTTGCGCAAGGCCGTACCGAATTTGGATACGCAATTGGCTGCGGGCGATACCTCGGGCGCCACCGGGTGGCTACGTGAGAACGTCCAGCAATTTGGCGGCCTTTATGCGCCACGCGAAATCATCCAGAGGGCAAGTGGTGTCGAGCCCGGGCCGGAGGCGTTGTTGACCTATCTTGAGAGCAAGTTTGGGGCGTTGTATGGGCTTTGAGCGATGGCCGATTATTAACTTCCTGAAGGTGTACGCAAGTTTTTGAATTCAGGATCTTGCTCAAAAGCAACGCCCGCCTCGAGCCCATCCTGTGAATTCGATTTTCTCGCTGCAAACGCACACAGCGCAGATTTTGCTGGGGGTGCATTATCTTGAGTACGGCGATGCGGCGTAAGGAGCCGCCATTCGGGCCCGGCGCAGCGAGAATTCCCCAGGCAATGAACGAGACGCGGACACTACCGCCATTGGCAATCTGACAATGAACGACTGCTTTGGGCGCGACTCGACCGCAGCAAAAAACAGCAAGTGTGGGAAAGCGAAATTCGTCGCAGGTAGGGTGGACTAAAAGAAGACATTGCCTGAAGGCACTAATTTGTTCATTGCGTGAAGCCGAATTGATGAAAGAATGCTTCAACCGAAACGACTTGCGCAATCTTGTGGTATGCTCGACATTTTGAAAATGGATCCGGAAACACTCTGTCTCGTGGGCAGTCAAATGGCGCGCATGCGTAAAGGGGGAAAATTTGGCTAAAGTTCTGTTGGTGGAAGACAACGAAATGAACAGCGATATGTTGTCGCGTCGGTTGGCGCGCAAAGGATTCCAAGTTATCGTTGCGAAGGACGGGTTGGAAGGCGTGTCCATGGCTGGTGAAGCAAGTCCCGACATTGTTTTGATGGATATGAGCCTGCCTGAGATTGATGGATGGGAGGCGACCCGACGCATCAAGGCAGCACCCGAGACGGCCTCAATCCCGGTGGTTGCGCTTACGGCACACGCAATGGCCAGCGACCGGGAAAAGGCGCTGGAGGCAGGTTGCGATGACTTTGATACCAAACCTGTCGAACTTAACCGTTTGCTTGAGATAATGGAAAAACTGCTGTCAGCCTCTGGAGGAAGATCCGACTACTAAGATTTCCGTCCAGTGATGAAATATGTTTTTGCCTGGCCTTTGCCCTTAATTCTCACATCCATCGGATTAGTTAGGTCAAAGCAATGCGTAACCCGCCTTGCGGTCTCCTCTGAGACTTGAATGCGGCCTGGCGCGCCCGTTGTTTCAAGACGGCTGGCGAAATTCACTGTATCCCCCCAAACATCGTAGAGAAAACGGTGTGACCCGATTATTCCGGCGACTACGGGCCCACTGTGGACGCCGATTCTAAGATGCATAGGGTAGTCCAGCACGTGGTTCAGCGCTTCGACCTGAGATAACATCCGACAAGCCAGTTCAACGATCACTTCAGCGTGGTCATTCCGGTGGTCGGGTACTCCGGCCGCAGCCATGTAGGCATCTCCGATTGTCTTGATCTTTTCCACACCAAGTTCCGAAGCCGCCTTGTCGAAGCCCGAAAAAACCCGATTAAGGTAGTGAACCACTTGCGCGGGTGACAATTTCGCCGACATCTCCGTAAAGCCAACCATGTCCGAAAACAGGACAGTCACATCGTCATGACGGTCGGCAATCGTGGCCTCTCCGTCGTTCAACCGTGTCACGATTTTTTGCGGCAGAATACTATGCAACAGGTCTTCGTACTTTTGCTTCTCTGCCTCCATCTGAAAGAGATAGAGGCGTTCTCGCTCCCGCCACTGTCCTTTCTCAAGCGCGGCGTTGATCCGAGCTTGCAACAAGATTGGGTTGAACGGTTTAGGGAGGTAATCTTCTGCTCCGATCTCAACGCAACGCGCAACGCTTTCGATCTCATCGAGCGCGGAAATCATGATGACCGGGATGTCGCGCCAGTCATCGTTTTCTTTCAGTCGCTTCAAAACATCATAACCGTTCAGATCCGGCATCATAAGATCAAGCAGGACCAGATCGAACGCGTGTTGAGACAACTTTTCCAGAGCCGTATATCCTCCGTCGGCGGTCCAGACTTGATGACCATCCCGTTCGAGCCGCCGGGCAAGCAGCGTACGGTTCGCTTCGACATCATCTACGACTAGGATGGTTCCGGTTAGCGAAGCAGTCTCCGCAACCGGATCAATCGAGCGCATGCTTTGAGCCAGATTTGCGAACATCTCAGCTGCGTCCTGCGATGCCTCGGGTATTTTGAAGCCATCGCCGGACTGGTTGTCGGACAACGATGCGAGCACATCAATTTCTTGCAATAGAGAATCCGTATGCTTCAGCAATCCGCGCAGGTCCAACTCCAGATGTACTGCGTTTAGATCCTCCAGATCCTCAAGCAGCATTTCGCTGTAGCCCTTGATCGCATTCATCGGCGTTCGCAAATCGTGACGAAGCCTTTTCACTCCTTCGTCACCGCTTACCGTAAGCTTCAAGGCCATTCGGGGATGCAGAAGCTGGTCCACAAACACGCTTAGTTCGGTTGCAGCCTGAGATATTCGGTTCAGGTCTGATGCGGCTTCCTTCAGAGTAAGGCGTTCAGCCTCACTTTCGAGAAACTCACATAGCCCGACTATCGCACTGACCGGGGGAATCAGGTTCTGGCGTAAATTTGCCAGCCACATTGCCTGTGCCTGCTCGGGTTGGGTATTCGGGGTGCTACTCACAGCCTATACGTCTTCAGATCGAGAAGCCGAAAGGATTTCGTTCAACTGGTTCAGAATGATTTCAATCTCATCCCCATCTTTGCGGACCAGCGTCTGGAACGAGCCATTCAGTTGCGCGCGGTCCTCGCTGGACAGGGATTTGGCGGTCACGATGATGACGGGAATATTCTTCCACTCCGGGTTCTTTCTTATCCCCGCCAAGAACTCAAAACCGTCCATCTCGGGCATCATGAGATCAAGTAAAATCACGTCCGGCACGAACTGAGAGAGGCGTTGAAGGGCATCCAGTCCATTGATCGCCTCGTCAATCTGCCAGCCTTCTTTTTCGAGAACGCGACAGATCAGCTCACGCGTTGCAGCCTCGTCCTCGACGACCAGAACGCGTGGCGTTGGCAGAGTCGGGCAGTGCTCTTTAAGGACACTCAGCAGCTCGGTCGTCTCAATTGGCTTGCCCAGATATTCACTGGCTCCCAACGACAAACCTCTTTTGCGATCCTCTGCGAAAGTCAACATAATGACAGGAATATCCCTAAGTTCGGGATCGTCCTTGAGCTTGGACAAAACAGCCCAGCCATCGATTTCGGGCATGAAGACATCGAGCGTGATGGCATCAGGACGGGTTGTTCGAGCCAGTTCCAATGCCTCATCGCCGTTGGCCGATGCGAGAACGCGATATCCCTCACGAAGTAATCGTCGACCCAGAAGATCATGCACGGTCGGATCGTCATCCACCAACAGAACCAGTGGAGCGTTCGAGTCATTGTTCAATTCATTCTCTGACTGGTCAGCCAGACGCATCACGCCCGTTGACGGGTCGCGACAGATGCGCGGCAGGCGAATTGTGAAGGTCGAACCTTCGCCAAGCGCACTTTCGCAATGAATGTTGCCGCCCAACTGTTCGCAGAAGGCCTTTGTGATAGACAGCCCCAATCCGGTACCACCGTAGTTACGCGTTGTTGAGGAATCTGCCTGCGTAAACGCATCGAATATCCTCTCGACCTGCTCTGGCGACATGCCGATGCCGTGATCGGTGACCGCAAATTCCAGTTGATCTGTGTCGTTCGATTTTACAACCGATAACGTGATCATTTCATGTTCTGTGAACTTACAAGCATTGGACAACAAGTTCAGCAGGGCCTGCCGCACCTTAGTCAAGTCACAGACCATCTCGCCGATATCATCAGGGCACTCAATTTCCAGCGTATTGTTGTTCTGCTCAGCCAACGGCTGCACTGTCGCGCTAACATCTTTGATCATCTGGAAAACGTCGAAAGTTTCCAGTTCGAACTCCATCTTTCCGGCTTCGATTTTGGAGAGGTCCAATACATCATTGATCAACGCAAGCAGGTGTTTCCCGGCAGATTGAATCTTCTTCAAATCGCTCAGGTTTGCTTCGTCCTTCTGGTCGATGGCTTCTTCCAGCATTAGTTCGCTGTATCCAATAATCGCATTCAGCGGTGTGCGCAGTTCATGACTCATATTGGCAAGGAAAGTGCTTTTAGTCTTGTTAGCGGTTTCTGCTGTATCGCGGGCCACCCGCAACTCGCTCTCCACGCGTTTTTGCTGCGTAATATTCCGACCGTAGATATTCGCGTATCCTCCTTCCGGAACCGGCCACAGCAAAAGAGAATAGGTCTGACCACCAGCCTTATACTGGAAGTCTGCCCTTTGATCTTCCTGCAAACCCTTGGCAATTCGTTTGCGCCAACCCGTTCCCACGCGGTCACCAACTCTTAGCTGCAGTGCTTCGATTAATGGAGCGCTTGCCTTATTGGCGTAAGTCAGTTCGCCTTTCTCAGAGATACGCAACACCGGGTTCGGGTTTTCTTCCGGAATGCGCGCCAATTCACGTATCCGGTTTTCAGCCCTAAGCTGATTGTTCAGCGCCTTGGTGTTGGCCAGCGTCAAATTGATGCCGTTGATCGCACTTTTTCTGGTTAAGAGTGTCAGCTGAGTTATGACCAGAATCGTGCCCAATATGATGAGCGTATTAAAATACCATTCCAGAGGCCCCCATAGAAGCATGGACAGCCAAGTTAGAAAGAGAATTGAGCTTGAGAAGCCCCAGGTCACCCTAAGCGAAAATGTTGTAGAGCCGCCAAATGCTCCGATAAACGCGAACAGATACAGAACCATCTGTTCATGCGGTGCCAAGACCGGCATCATGAAAAAATTGAAACTGCCCCAACCTGTTCCAAGGATCAGTGAGGTGATGAGAATAACCCTCAATCGCCGTTTCGAGATTGATTTTGGTCTAGGCTTGTTACGCAACGCGTAATAGCTTTTCATCCCCTTCACATTCATGATCAGCAACATGACCAAAGACGCGATCGCGCCCAGCGTCAGGTTCGAGGGACCGATTTGCAATATCATCACAGCAAAGGCCATCACGAAAGACAATGCAAATACAGGCGTTGTCGACGCAACGTCCAGTGCTTCGTGAATGCGTAGTTCGGCTTCGTAATCCTGCTCTTGTTCTTTCTGCACGCGCTTCTCCCCCAAAAGCCGCCCAATTTTCGGTCACTAAATCAGGTGCGGCCCTAATCTTGCAAGATTTATCGACGGTTGCATTTTTGAATGTGTTCGTTGCGTACGGTTTGGTTCTCATGGTTCGGGCAGCGAATTCTCATCTCAATACCGTTTCTGAGCCATCCTATTTTTCTCCTATGGCGCTCCAGAGGCCATAGCTTTGCGCGAGAGCATCCAGCAATTTGGCGGTCTTTATGCGCCACGCGAAATCATCCAGAGGGCAAGTGGTGTCGAGCCCGGGCCGGAGGCATTGTTGACCTATCTTGAGAACAAGTTTGGGGCATTGTATGGGCTTTGAGTGAGGGCCGAATATTAACCTCTATAAGGCGTATGAAAGTTTATGAATTCAGGGTTTTGCTTAAAAGCAACGTTCGCTTCGAGCCCAAAGCGGACACTCGCTCAAACTTGATTGGGTGTCGATTATTATCCCACAACCGTTTTATTGACTGATCGGTTGCCAGAATCGCAGTCTTAGGTGATCCTTCAAGAAATCGAAGGATCGCAATATGTTTAGGTTTCTATTAATTGCATTCGGTATTTGCGTATCTACTTCCGCGTTAGCGCAAGAGTCGTCCGAAGATGTAGCGGCAAAAGATGATACCTCGGCGACCTCGTCCAGTCTGCTAACTGACGCTGAGTTGCAGACCTTGGTCGCCCCGGTTGCTCTTTATCCCGACACGTTACTCATACAGATATTTGTCGCGGCAACCCAGCCATTGGAAATTGTTAAGGCTGAACGGTATTTGCTCGATAACGCCGACCGCGACCCTGTTGAACTAGAGCCCGAAATCGATGCGATGGGATGGGATCCTTCTGTCAGTGTGTTGGCAACGGCGTTCCCCGAAGTTGTTGGTCAGATGGCCACCCATATCGACTGGACCGAGACAGTTGGCACTGCCATGTTGGCCCAGTCCGACGATGTGATGGATGCGGTGCAGGTCATGCGGGATCAGGCAATTGACAGCGGCGCTCTTGTTTCAGGGCCCGAGCAAACTGTCGAAGTGTCTGACGACGACAACGTAGTAATTACACCGACAGAACCCGAGACGGTATACGTTCCACAATACAATCCCGAGACGATTTATACTGGCCCGTCAACCGGGGATGTTGTGGGCGCCGCACTACTGACTTTTGGCGCTGTTGCCCTGATCGACGAAATTTTTGACGACGACGATGATTGGAACGACTACTGGGGGTGCCGAAATTGCGGTGGCTGGGGCGGCGGTCCGATTTATAGAAATCCAGACATCGACATAGACGTGGATGGCAACGTCAATATCGGCAATGATATAGATTTAGGTGACCGAACGGATATCGGATGGAACCCCGATCCTGACCGGCAACAGGAGGCCCGGAACAAAATAGCGGACCACAAAAGACCCGAAGGTGGCCGTAGCGACTTGCCGGTTAACCGTCCTGACGGTCGCACGGATGAGCTGCGTGCAAAGTTGAGCCGAGAATCCGGTGCTGCAGATATTAGCCGGGACCGCGGGGCGGCCGCAGCCGCGGTCGGTGCGGGTGCAGGGGCTGTAGCAGGCGGTGCCTTGGCGAACCGGAACAACGCTAATCGGGACAAGGCTGCCGCAAAGCAACAAGCCATTGATCGCACCAAACGTCCAGATTCAGCGAAAAAGCCAGTCGCACAAAGACCGCAGACCGCCAAGAAGCCGCAGGCGAAGAAAGCCGCATCGACGCAGCGCAAGCCCGCGGCATCCAAAGGGCAAGCGATGAAGAAAACGGCGTCCGGCAGCAGAACTCAAAGCGCGTCCAAGCGTGGACACGCCGCTAAAGGCAAGCGGAGACGGTAAGATGCGTAGATCAGTATTTTCAATTTTGTTGCTTGCCGCGACCACAAGCCCGGCCCTCTCTGAAGGAGCCAGATTTGATACGCCGCAAACCGCACTGGATGCTTTTGTTGATGCGTTGAAGGCTAATGATCAGAGCAAGCTGATCGAAATTTTCGGGCCTGAAGCCGAGGATCTGGTTGGAACGGGTGATCCGACGGAAGATCAAGAAAGAAGGCAGGAAGTGCTTGGCATGTATGCCGAGGGGTATCGTTTCCGGCCTGAGGACGATGGCGTTGTACTTCTTCTAGGTGAAGACGGTTGGCCTTTTCCTATCCCAATTCTGCGTAAAGATGACGGTTGGCGCTTTGACCTGGAGGCTGGGATCGAGGAACTTTCAGCTCGTGAAATAGGCTTGAATGAGTTGGAAGTGATCGAATTGCTTGAGGCCTATGTTGACCTGCAGGCAGCTTTCCGGCTTGTGGACCATAACGGGAATGGCGTTATGGAATTCGCTCAGACGATCATTTCCGATCCGGAAGAGCAGAACGGTCTCTTCTGGCCTGGAAAAGACAGCTTTGTCGGTGCAGCGCTTGCCCGCGCCGCAGCTTCGGGGTGGAGTGACGGTCAGGTTGACTATGAAGCCGAACCGTTTCTTGGCTATTATTACACAATCCTGCAAGAGCAGGGCCCTAACGCTCCAGGGGGTGCCTACCCCTATTTCGTCGGGGATCACTTCGTTGCAGGACATGCCTTGCTGGCAATACCGGCAGACTACGGAGAAACTGGTATTCATTCCTTTCTGGTAGGCGAAAACGGCATAGTCTACGAGGCAGATTTTGGCCCGGAGACACTCAGTATTGCATCTGAAATTTCTGCATATGATCCAGACATGAATTGGTCACCGGTCGAGTAATATTTGGATTGAAAGTGTCGCTTAAGCTCTGCGCTTTGCTGAGGTCACTATTTGCGGTTTGTGTGACAAGCTTCAGTTCGACGGTTACGTGTACCCGAATAGGTTCGGCCTGGATCGCTCTTGCAACACCCATTGTGACTGCGAGCCAATTGCCCATCTTACGACTTGATCCATTCTTCTGCCTTCACACGTTTCGACTGAATGACTGAAACGTCCGCAGAGCGGTAATTGGAAGGTTTAGACCAAAGAAACCGAGCTTAACTCACCCGATTTCTTTCTCGATCCTTCACTCTTCGGCTTCTTCATCACCCTGGTCTGCAATCCAGGCAACACTGACGACTTCTTCGCCCTTGCCCGTGTTGAAGACTTTCACACCGCCCGCGCTGCGGGAGCGGAAAGAGATCCCATCAACCGGCACCCGTATCGACTGACCCTTTGAGGTGGCCAGCATGATCTGGTCGTCAATATCAACTGGGAAGGATGCCACCAATTTACCGCCGCGCATGGCCTTGTCCATCGCTGCCACGCCCATACCGCCGCGTCCGCGAACCGGGTAATCGTGGCTTGAGCTCAGCTTGCCCGCGCCCCCTGCCGTAATGGTCAGGATCAGGTTCTCGGCAGCCGACATCTCGGCATAACGTTCCTGAGGCAGCACACTGTCGGCGTTACCTTCATCTTCTTCCGTCTCGGATTCATCGGTGACACCGGCCATAAGGCGGCGCATTTTAAGGTAAGCGGCCCGTTCATCCGAGGTGGCGTTGAAGTGGCGGATGACCGACATCGAAACCACCTCATCATCGCCGGTCAGACGTACACCGCGTACACCAACAGACGACCGGCTGTTGAACACCCGTACATCTGTTGTTGGGAAGCGGATTGCGCGGCCAGATTTAGTGACCAGCATGACGTCATCATCTTCGGAACAGATACGAGCGTTGATCAACTTGGTGTCGGCGTGATCCTCTTCGAACTTCATGGCGATCTTGCCGTTGCGCTTGACGTTGGTGAAATCTGACAAACGGTTGCGCCGCACAGTGCCCGCACTGGTGGCGAAGATGATCTGCAGGTTTTCCCATTCTTCATCCGGCACATCCACCGGCATAATTGCAGCAATGGATACACCCGTCGGGATCGGCAGGATGTTGACGATGGCTTTGCCTTTGCCAGTCCGCCCCGATTGTGGCAGTCGCCAAGTCTTGAGCTTGTAGACCATGCCATCCGTTGTGAAGAACAACAACTGCGTGTGGGTATTCGCCACGAAGAGCGTCGTGACCACGTCTTCTTCCTTGGTCTGCATGCCGGACAGACCTTTGCCGCCTCGCTTCTGGGCGCGGAAATCAGCCAGCGGGGTGCGCTTGATGTATCCGCCCGAGGTGACGGTCACGACCATATCCTCACGCTCGATCAGGTCCTCGTCTTCCATGTCGCCGGACCAGTCGACGATTTCGGTGCGGCGGGGCACGGCGAATTGCTCGCGCACGTCGCGCAGCTCATCGCCGATGATCGACATGATGCGTTCGCGCGACGACAGGATATCCAGGTATTCCTTGATCTTGGCGGCCAGCTGCTCCAGCTCGTCCGTGACTTCCTTGACGCCCAGTTGGGTCAGCCGCTGCAGGCGCAGCTCAAGGATGGCGCGGGCCTGAACCTCGGTCAGGTTATAGGTGCCGTCGTCGTTCATCTTTGACAGAGGATCGTCGATCAGACGCAGATAGCCTTCGATATCAGCCGCCGGCCAACGGCGGGTCATCAGCTTTTCACGTGCTTGTGCCGCGTCTGCAGACGAGCGGATCGTGGCGACCACTTCGTCCACATTGGAAACAGCGACCGCTAGACCACAGAGGATATGGCTGCGTTCGCGCGCCTTGCGCAGGTCGTAAGCGGTGCGGCGGGCAACGACATCCTCGCGGAAATCGATAAAGGATGTCAGGAACCGGCGCAGGGTCAGCTGTTCGGGTCGTCCACCGTTCAGGGCCAGCATGTTGCAGCCAAAGGACGTCTGCATCGGCGAGAAGCGATAAAGCTGGTTCAGCACCACTTCGGGCGTGGCGTCGCGTTTCAGCTCGACCACAACGCGCACGCCGTTGCGGTCGGATTCGTCCTGCACATGGGCCACGCCTTCGATGCGCTTCTCGCGCACCGCTTCGGCGATCTTTTCGATCATCGCGGCCTTGTTCACCTGATAGGGGATCTCATCCACAACAATGGCGTAACGATCTTTGCGCAGCTCTTCGACGCGGGTCTTGGCACGGATGATGACACTGCCACGGCCCTCCAGATAAGCTTTGCGCGCGCCGGACCGGCCCAGCATTACGCCGCCGGTCGGGAAATCGGGGCCGGGGACGTATTCGATCAACTGTTCCGAGGTCAAGTCCGGGTCATCGATCAGCGCCAGAGTTGCATCAACCACTTCACCCAGATTGTGCGGAGGGATGTTCGTTGCCATACCCACAGCGATACCGCCGGCACCGTTGACGAGCATATTTGGGAAACGGGCGGGCAGGACGGTCGGCTCTTTGTCTTTGCCGTCATAGTTGTCCTGAAAATCGACCGTCTCTTTTTCAATATCGGCCAGCAGGGACGCGGCAGGCTTGTCCATCCGAACTTCGGTATAACGCATGGCAGCCGGGTTATCGCCGTCCATCGAGCCAAAGTTGCCCTGACCATCCAGTAGCGGCAGCGACATCGAAAAATCCTGTGCCATCCGCACCAGTGCGTCATAGATCGCACTATCACCATGCGGGTGGTACTTACCCATCACGTCGCCGACCGGGCGGGCCGACTTGCGGTAGGCCTTTTCGTGCGTGTTCCCGGTTTCGTGCATTGCATACAGGATGCGGCGGTGCACCGGTTTCAAACCATCGCGCAGATCGGGAATGGCGCGGGACACGATGACCGACATGGCATAGTCCAGATAGGACGTGCGCATCTCGGATTCGATGGATACCGTCGGGCCGTCATAAACGGGGCGCTCGGGCGGTGTTTCATCCATGTTTTCAGGTATTTCTGGCGTATCGCTCACGTAGGCTGCCCGTGTCTTGTTTTTGATCTATATCTTGTGGATGCACCTTATCAGACCCGGCATATAAGGTGCAAGCAAGCAACCGTCTTGTGGCCAAATTAGCCCGGTAACAGTAGAGTAACATATTGTTATCTAAGTATTAGGTGATTTTCGTGTTACTCTGAGAAGACCTTGCAACAAAATTGGAGGTCTGGATGGCGCAAAACGAAACCGAACTCATGTTGAAAGGGTACGGGCTGACAACCGCAGAATTTTTCTATCACATGCCCGATTACATACACGTTCTGAATACTTTTATCTGGCAGGATTATGATCTTGCCCCGGATCACCCCAAACTTTTTGAATTCGTGGATTTCTGGCAAAAAGAAATTGAAGGACCGCTGCATTCTGTTCGGTTCACACATCGAAAGATGATCGCTCCGGGCGAATGGCGGAATATGGTTGGAGAGTTTCGTGTGAACTAATCGGGCGTCGGATATCCTTTCAGGAATCGAAAGTCCGGTTCTCAAATGTCGCGATTGAGATAATGTAATGACCAAACTGATGGTCTTACACGGAATCACTCTATGCTCAGATATCTTATCCTCGCCGCTGCGGTTTTCCTGACCAGTCCTGCCATCGCCGAAGGGGTTCTGGATAAGATCAAAAAGGGGGCTGAGAATACTGCAAACGCGATAGGTCGCGGTGCAGAAGGTGTTGGTAACACAATCGAGAAAGGTGCGAACGCCGTCGACGAAACCATTGATTCGACTTCGGAACTGCTAAGAAACGAGGCCACGCCTGAAGAGACACGTGCCAAGTTGGATTTGATGGCGGGCGAAATTCTTGATCAACTACTTGCCGAGAATCCACAGGCACAAGAACTATACGATGTCTGCGCTGGATACGCGGTTTTTGACTCGCGCAAGGTGACGGTTTTTCCGGTATCTGCAGGTTATGGGCGCGGTGTGGCCGTTTCAAAAGACACAGGACAACACACCTATATGAACATGGGGACCGGGGGCGTTGGCGGAGCTATTGGGATCGGGGGCTTTGAAACCAAGTTCGTGATCCTGTTCGAAACCTCTGCGGATCTAGAGAATTTTATTGATCACGGCTACGATGCGACCGCGGAGACAGGCGCAATGTATGGTGAGGATCGTGCGGGAGACACGCTGCGCTTTACCGATGGCCGATCCTTCTTTGTTTTGAGCAAGAAGGGGTGGCGGGTGTCAGCGGGAGCCTCAGGTACAAAATTCTGGAAATCACCCGAACTTAACTGATCAACCGGAGCAACTGGCCCCTCCAAGAACGCAGAACTTGGCGCAGTGCGGGTGGTTTAGATGCACGTCGGCTTCGGCCTCGGCCAAGGTTTCGCCCATTTCGAATTCAGGTGAGTATGGCAGCAACGTACATGCCAAAACCGCCGGACGTTCTGCGCCTTTGCGCTTAATCACCATGCGCGAGCTGGCACACATCACGGCATCTGGAGATTTATCAAGAATTCCCCAGCAAGCGGTGGTGATTTCAGGCACTTCTACGGATTCATCCATTTCGGGAAACAACACGGTTTGACCCGGGTCTTCAGGGTCGATGTCAAAACCATGTTCTGCAAAGAATGCGCCATAGCCTGCACGGCTGTCGGCGTCAGAATCTCCCCACACGGTACGCCCGGCGATCGCCATCTTAAAGCCGTTATCCCGCAGCCATTCCATACCGATCAGCGTCTTGGCAAAGCTTCCCTTTCCACGCTCTTCATCATGTAATTCCGGGCGGTAGTGATCGACAGAAATGCGCAGTGTCAGCTTGCCGTCATAGTCACGTTGCAGCTCTAGCAACCCTTCGCGCATCGTGCGACGCATCATCGGCTGCATGGCGTTAGTCAGAATCAGAACCTCGTAGCCACGTTCAAGCGCTGCGCGGGTCATTTCGATCATTTCAGGGTTCATGAAGGGCTCACCACCGGTAAAGCCAATCTCGCGGATTGGCCACTGGCGTTCTTCAATCTGATCCAGATAAGCGCGAACCTCATCTGCTGTGATGTAAACCAGCGCGTCATTGGTGGGACTGCTGGCGATATAACAGTTGACGCATTCGATATTGCACAGCGTGCCGGTATTGAACCACAACGTTTCCGGGTTGGATAACGCAACAGACGCGCGTGTTTGCCCGTCCGCTGTCACCAAACTGTTTTGAAACTTCCCGATATTTGCAGCCTGAGTGGCGTTATCTTTCATTCCGGCATCCGGTTTTGTGCATTTACCAAACCGACTTAATCGTTTGTGCCGGTTTAGTTAAGTACGTTGACGCCCTGCTGACAGAGTTTTGATGTTCGAAGATTTCGACATTTTTGATTGCGCTAACATTGGACATGCCGCGACTGGCAAGGTAAGGAAAAGTCATGGTTTCTCGCGTCATACCCGTAGACCCATTTGATCTGGTCATATTCGGCGGAACCGGCGATCTGGCGCAGCGCAAGATCGTTCCGGCTCTGTTTCGGCGTTACTGCGCCGGACAATGGCCCGAGGCCACCCGGATCATAGGCGCGGCACGGGGTGCGCTAACCGTTGAATCCTTTCGGGATATAGTTGCCGAATCTTTGCGTCAGTATGCGCCAAAACGGTCTAAAGACCCGGAGGCGGTAAAAGGTTTTCTGCAGCGCATAAATTATGTTCCGCTGGATGCCTTGTCCGAAGACGGATGGGCTCCATTGTCCGAATTGCTGAGCACGGATCGAATCCGAGCGTTCTATTTCTCGGTGGGTCCCAGACTGTTTGGTCCGCTGGCCGAGCGGATCAGAGCGCATAATCTCGCCACCCCTCAGACCCGGATCGTTGTTGAAAAGCCGTTTGGGCACGATCTGGAAAGTGCGCGCGCTTTGAATGCAACGTTGGCGTCGCATTTTGATGAGGGGCAAATCTATCGAATTGATCACTATCTGGGCAAAGAAACGGTACAAAACCTGATGGCGGTCCGGTTCGGTAACATGTTGTTCGAGCCATTGTGGAACAGCCAGTACGTGGATCACATTCAGATCACCGTTGCGGAAACTGTCGGCATCGATGGGCGGGAAGAGTATTACGAGCGTGCAGGTGCCATGCGCGATATGATGCAGAACCACCTTATGCAGCTTTTGTGTCTGATCGCGATGGAACCGCCCGCAAAGTTTGACCCGGATGCGGTGCGCGACGAAAAGCTCAAGGTGATCCGTGCGCTGGACCCGGTTGAGCCACACCATATTGTTCGGGGACAGTTTGCTGGTGGAAAACAAGGTCGGGGGTATCGCGAGGTTGTGGGTAACAACCGGTCCACGACCGAGAGTTATGTGGCTTTGCGCGCGCATATCAGCAACTGGAGATGGGCCGGCACTCCATTTTATCTGCGAACTGGTAAGGAATTGGTGGCGCGGTCGTCGGTCATCAATGTGATGTTCAAGGATGCGCCACATTCGATTTTCGGCGAAGAGGCGGGGCGTCACGCAAATGCGCTTTCGATTCGGTTGCAGCCGAACGAAGGCATTACTCTGAAAGTGACGATCAAAGAGCCGGGGCAGGGTGGGATGCGGCTGGTCGACGTTCCGCTGGACATGAGCTTTGCCGAGGCGCTTGGACCCGAAAATCAGGACCCGCCAGACGCCTATGAGCGGCTGGTGATGGATGTCATTCGCGGCAACCAGACCCTGTTTATGCGCGGTGATGAGGTCGAGGCCGCATGGGCCTGGACCGACCCGATCATTGCGGGCTGGAAGGCGCGCGGTGACGTGCCCAAACCTTATGAAAATGGCAGCACTGGCCCGGGCGACGCCGAACTGCTGATGAAGAGAGATCACCGCCGCTGGCAAGGAATAAACCCATGAATATTAAAGAATATGCAGACCGTGACATGCTGGCCATTGATGTCGCGAATGCACTGGCCGGAGACCTTGAGTCCGCGTTGTTGCACCACGATGTTGTTTCGCTTGCCGTTCCCGGAGGCACCACCCCAGGGCCGGTGTTTGATGGGTTATGTGCGGCTGATCTTGAGTGGGATCGCGTGCGCGTGTTGCCGACAGATGAGCGGTGCGTACCGGGTGACCATGAACGTTCGAACGAGCGGCTGATCCGTGAGCGTCTATTGACCAATCGCGCCTCTGTCGCGCAGTACCTGCCATTGTTTGTCGCAGGTCATGAGCCCGAGGCGGTTCTGCCTGAGATCGAAAGCCTGATCACTCCCGTCTTGCCTCTGTCGGTCCTGGTTCTTGGCATGGGTGAGGATATGCACACGGCCTCTCTTTTTCCTGGGATGCAGGGCCTGACTGCCGCGCTGGACAGCCACGCGCCCACACTTGCGGTGGCAAGGACAGACGTGCAGCCCGAGGCGAGAATAACACTGACCGCACCCGTGCTCGAAGGTGCGTTATCAAAACACCTCATTATCTTCGGAGAATCCAAGCGCGATGCGCTGGATCGCGCCATGTCACTACCGCCAGAAGAGGCGCCTATCGCGGCCGTGCTAACCGGCATGACTGTCCACTGGGCGGAGTAGTCACCATGCAATTGGATCAACTGAAATCTCTGGCTAAATTGATCGGTGATCGCAGAATACTTGATCTGTTCCATGCAGATTCAAACCGGGCCGAGGGTTTTTCCACGTCCAGCGGCGACTTGTTGTTTGATTACTCTAAAACTCAGATCAACGACGACATTCGCTCTGCACTTATTCAACTCTGTGACCAGGCCAAATTGGCGGATCGCCGGACTGCGATGTTTGCGGGCCAAAAGATCAACGAGACCGAAGGGCGTGCGGTACTGCATACGGCGTTGCGCAACCTCGATGGCGGTCCGGTCGAGGTGGATGGTCAGGACGTGATGCCAGACGTTCTGGAAACATTGCAGCGGATGCGCGTGTTTGCCGAAGAGGTGCGCGGCGGGGCGATCAAGGGGGCAGGGGGCAGCTTTACGGATGTTGTGAATATCGGCATCGGCGGCTCGGATCTTGGTCCGGTCATGGCGACACATGCCCTGGCACCGTATCACGATGGTCCAAAGTTGCATTACGTCTCGAACGTGGACGGGGCGCATATCGCCGACACGTTGCGCATGCTCGACCCGACGCGCACGCTGGTCATTGTGGCCTCGAAAACCTTCACCACCATCGAAACCATGACCAACGCGCGGACGGCGCGGGCTTGGATGGTGGATGGAGGTGGAGACCCGTCGCAGCAATTCGCTGCCGTTTCGAGCGCGGTGGATAAGACAGCTGCATTTGGCATCCCCGAAGAGCGCGTGTTCGGTTTCGCCGACTGGGTGGGCGGACGCTATTCGGTCTGGGGCCCGGTCGGATTGCCGGTGATGATCGCTGTAGGCTCAAATGCATTCGATGCTTTTCTGCGAGGTGGGCAGGCGATGGACCTGCATTTCCGCTCGGCGAAGTGGGTTGAAAACATGCCGGTCATGTTGGCGCTTGTCGGTGTCTGGCATCGGCAGGTTTTGGGTTACGCCAGCCGTGCGGTTTTGCCTTATGATCAGCGCCTTCTGCGGCTTCCAGCGTATTTCCAGCAGCTTGAAATGGAATCGAACGGCAAATCTGTCGCAATGGACGGCAGTGCGTTGGCCATGCCATCAGGTCCGGTGGTTTGGGGCGAGCCTGGCACCAATGGACAGCACGCATTCTATCAACTGATTCACCAGGGCACTGACGTGATCCCGTGCGAGTTCATGGTGGCAGCCAATGGGCATGAGCCTGAATTGGCCCATCATCATCGTCTGCTTCTGGCCAATTGCCTGGCTCAGTCCGAGGCTCTGATGCAAGGCCGATCATTGGATGAAGCCCGCGCGCGGATGGTGGATAAAGGTTTGACCGGCGAAGAGCTGGAGCGTCAGGCGCGCCACCGTGTGTTCTCGGGGGATCGCCCATCAACAACCCTGATATATCCGCAGCTTACGCCATATGTGCTGGGCCAGATCATTGCGCTGTACGAGCATCGGGTTTTTGTCGAAGGCGTGTTGCTCGGCATCAATTCATTCGATCAATGGGGCGTTGAGCTGGGCAAAGAACTGGCGACGTCTCTGGGGCCCATTGTCGATGGCGAAGTTGGCACCGAAGGCAAGGATGGTTCGACAGCCGGTCTGGTAGAGTACGCGCTACGCCATCGAGGTTGACACGGCACTCAGCCAAACTCTCTTATTGTCAGACAATTAAAATCTTGGCAGGGTTTCTGCCAATGTAGAAGGGCGCGGCCAAGCGCTGAAGATGGGAGGATTGTCCATGCTGGGACAGATGATGACGCAGCCTTTGCTGATTTCGTCGCTGATTGATCACGCCGAACGCTATCACGGACAGACCGAGATAATATCGGTCGAGACGGACGGAACCGTGACCCAGACCAACTGGGCGGGGATCGCGCAGAACGCCCGCCGTATGGCTTCGGCGCTTATGAATCTTGGGCTACAGCCGCAGGATCGAGTGGGCACACTGGCCTGGAATAACCGCCGCCATCTTGAGATCTACTATGCCGTATCCGGCGCGGGCTTCGTCTGTCACACGATCAATCCGCGTCTTTTCCCTGAGCAACTGACCTATATCATCAACCACGCGCAGGATCGGGTTCTGTTCTTTGATGCAACTTTCCTGCCGTTGGTCGCCGCGCTTCAGGAGCATCTGAACGAAGTGCAGCATTTCGTGCTGATGGGTGCACGAGATGAGGCCGCGTTGTCTCAGGTCCCTGGTCTGATCTTCTATGACGAGTTGATTGAAACCGGCGATGCGGATTACGCGTGGCCCAGTTTTGATGAGAATACCGCCTCTAGCCTTTGTTACACATCGGGCACAACAGGAAACCCCAAAGGTGTTCTGTATTCGCATCGTTCGACCTTGCTGCACAGCTTCGCGTCAAACACACGTGATGTGATCGGCTATTCCGCGATGGATGTGGTATTGCCGGTGGTGCCAATGTTCCACGTCAATGCTTGGGGTTCACCCTATGCCAGCGCCATGTCCGGCTCACGCATGGTATTGCCGGGGCCGGGTTTGCATGGGGAAGCATTGGTTAATCTGATCGACACTTATGGCGTTACATTGGCAATGGGTGTGCCAACCATCTGGCAGGGCCTTCTGGCGCATGCGGCGACATGTGGAACCAAACTGGAAAGCTTGGATCGTACCGTTATCGGCGGTGCAGCGTGCCCGCCTTCGATGATCGAAACCTTTCGCGAGACCTATGGCGTCGATACCGTCCATGCCTGGGGTATGAGTGAAATGAGCCCGCTGGGCACTACGAACTATCCTATGGCCAAGCATCTGGAAATGCCCATAGAAGCACAACACAAACTACGCGAGAGCCAAGGCCGCCCGCCCTTTGGGGTTGAACTGAAAATCGTAGATGACGATGGCAGCGACCTTCCCCATGACGGTGAAACGCAGGGTGATCTGATGGTGCGCGGCCATTGGGTGCTAGACAGCTATTTCCACATGCAAGATGAGGCCTTGTTGCAGGATGGCTGGTTCGCAACCGGCGACGTGGCAACATTGGACCCAGATGGGTTTATGACCATCCGCGACCGATCGAAGGATATTATCAAGTCAGGTGGCGAATGGATCAGTTCGGTCGAGCTGGAAAATATCGCTGTCGCGCACCCTCAACTGGCGACAGCGGCGGTTGTGGGTGTGCCACATCCGAAGTGGGATGAACGCCCGCTTTTGGTTGCTGTGAAGGCGGAAGGCCAAGAGCCGACCGAGCAGGATTTACTTTCATTCTTCGACGGTAAGATCGCCAAATGGCAGGTGCCAGACAAAGTTGTATTCGTCGACGCTCTGCCATTGAACGCAACTGGCAAAGTCCTGAAGCGGAACTTGCGTGCGGATTTTAGCGACGTGCTGATGGGGTGATTGCCAAACGGGGGAAGAATGGCTCCGGCGGTAGGGATCGAACCTACGACCAATTGATTAACAGTCAACTGCTCTACCGCTGAGCTACGCCGGAACGGTCCGCGCCGTATAACAATCAGCTTTGGCATCGTCCAGAGGATAATAGATATTTACATCCAGAGCATCGTCGAGCGTGCATTTTTGCGGTTCGCCTCACCGAACTAAGAGCCGGAATTTGATGTTCTTTCGACAATCAGAGAAAAGAAAATCTGAGTTTCTCTGGCTAGAATTTTGAATCAATTACACCAATTAACAGACTGCTACTATGAGCAAAAACGTTGCGAAGGCGCTCTTTGCAAGGCCTCACGATAGTAATCAGCGCCGCCATCTTCTGTCCGACGCTCTCGGATCACAATAGGTTCAAGAAATAGGTGCGTCAGCAGGATCAATTCCATGTTTCTGTAACAACATTTCAAGGTAACTATTGGGTTGTGGCGACCCTCTGCGCCTTGAAAGAAACTCTGTGACACGTCTCCCGTAAAAGTGTATCGAGTAGGTGTTTTCAGATAGAGTTTTTTCAACCCTGTTCGGTAGACCACTGCGCAATAAATAACGCCGATTGCGAAAGCGAACCGGATAAAGGGCCTTTATGGGATAGGCGTATTTTGCTTCGTCGGTAATATGGAGATAATGCGTAATTCCATGCGGCCCCTAAACACCCCATTGTAACTTACCCACATGCACCGGCGAACCCGTGTTCTTCAGGTTCTGCAACCGCAATCTTTCGTTGTGATTGTGCCGTTCTGGAACGTAGTACTCGTCGTTAGTCATTTCAATGAGTAGACCTAATGCTTCGCTGTCAGAATGCGGGCCCAACACGCCCCCATTAATGTGATGATCAGAATCCCAGGCAAAGAGATGCCCGATTTCCTATTCGAAGGGCTTTACGCAATAGGCATCAAGGTCTGCCCAGATCGTGCGATCATTTTGCTGAAGAAGATGATAACGGAATACATCGGAAAACAGCGTATAACTACCAATGCGACCATGTGTTATGAATCGATCTTAACTAAGCATGCTATCACCGTTAACCAATTCAACGCCTTCCGGGACGTTTTGAACATCTTTGTAGTGATAGAGTTTTACATGGTGGCCGGCATCCAGAAAGGACTTGGCGCATAGAACTTCAATATAGCTCAGCGGCCCCTCGACCCAAAGCATCCCAATTTCGTATTCGCGGCTCATATCTGGTCTGAATTCCTGCGCTTTTTTATTCCGCTATCGACTGCTGCCGAAGAGATTTCACTGCGCTGGGAGATTTTTTTATCAGTGACATCAATGTAGGCAAGCCAATCCTCTCAGCCGACCAACTGAGTGTTTTTAGTTCATTGCCGCTCGCCGCAGCGCATTTTGCCGCGTCAAAAAACCAAATGCTGCTTAACCACGCAGTCGTAAGTTTCAATTGGATTATTGGCTCCGGCGGTAGGGATCGAACCTACGACCAATTGATTAACAGTCAACTGCTCTACCGCTGAGCTACGCCGGAACTGAGGGGCGTATAACAACACGGAAATTCGCCGTCCAGAGGGGAAGCGCATTGCTGATGAAAAAATTTTGCCTCTAACTGAGCCTCCTAAATTCGGACTGTGCTGAAAGCGTCTCAACGGGTGCGACCTGGGCCTTTCCGGTCAGATCGACTAGATGCGCGAACACATTTCTTTCCGCCGCGGGCAGCAATGCACCAGGCGTGTCTACATAAATACGCTGTGCAAGCTGACGTGCAGTGGCCGGGCCTTTGATCAGTTCGTCAAGAATCTGAGATTTGCGCGAAAGACGGTGCTGAATCAGCCACTCCAGGCGATTGTTTGGTTCAGTTACAGGAGCGCCGTGGCCGGGATGAAAGACTGACCATTCTCTCGCGCGAAGGCGATGGCAGGCGGCCATGAAGTCGGTCAGATCCCCGTCGGGCGGTGAGACCAGCGAACTGGCCCATCCCATAACATGATCCGCTGTAAAGCAAACATCGCCCCAGGCGAGCGCAATATGGTTGCCGAGATGGCCGGGTGTGTGGATGACTTCAAGCGTCCAGTCGTCCGCAGAAATACATGCACCGTCTTCCAGTTCAATATCAGGGCGAAAATCCATATCGATTCCCTCACCGCCGCCCGCAAACCCATTCTGCGCCAATTCCGTCATAACCTCAGTGCGGCCTGCTTGGGGTCCTCCGAAAGCGAGAACCGGTGCGCCTGTATGGGCCGCAAGAGGGGCAGCTAGGGGTGAGTGATCAAGATGGGTGTGAGTGACGAAGATATGGCTGATCCGCTGATTGGGCTGTAATGCATCGAGAATCGCCGACAAATGTGCGTCGCTCAGCGGTCCCGGATCGATAACGGCGATATCTGTTTCACCCAGAAGGTAAGTGTTCGTACCGCGATATGTCATCGGTGAGGGATTTGGGGCAAGCACCCGTCTTAGGCCTTGAGCAAGTTCCACAGCTTGTCCAGGCACTGGGTTGAAATCATCGGGGGCTTGCATTCTGACCTCTTCCTCTTGTCCAGGCAGCCCGCTAGGTTTAGCGCATGTCGACCCAATGGCTCAAACCCTATATGCCGCGCAGCCTGTACGCGCGCGCCGCACTTATCCTGGTGCTACCGGTCATCGTTGTACTCTTGGTTGTGGCGATCGCTTTTTTGCAAAAGCATCTCGAGGAAGTGACCGCACAGATGACGCGAACGGCAGCCCGTGAGGTCACGCTTATATTGAACGTGATGGAGGGTGCAGAGACGCAGCAGCAGGCGCTGGCTGCCGCACGGCCTGATCTGTCGGCATTGAATATGACGGCTCGTTTTCTGCCGCTGTACCAAGAACCGGTGGTTGGAAAGCGTCGTTGGTATGATTTCATCGCACCACAAGTCGATGCTGAAATGCGGGTGTTGGTGCCTCAAATGCAAGACGTCGCACTGCCGAATGGACAGGAGGTGCGGCTTTATCTGAGCACGCATCTTGGCACTTTGGAATTGAAATTTGATCGACGGCGCCTGTCACCCACGGCACCGCACCAGCTTATCGTTACGATGGTGTTCTTTGCGGCGTTGATCACCACGATCTCATTTTTATACATGCGCAACCAACTGCGGCCGATTACTCGGCTCGCAGATGCGGCGCAGGCGTTCGGCCGGGGTCGCGTGGTGCCTTACTCTCCCGGCGGGGCAATCGAAGTGCGTGCGGCGGGCAACGCTTTTGTTGATATGCGCTCCCGAATCGAAAGGCAGATTGAGCAGCGCACTTTGATGTTGTCTGGCGTCAGCCACGATCTGCGCACGCCTTTGACGCGTCTGAAGCTGGGGTTGTCATTGTTGCCCGAAGATGAGGCAGCCCCGCTGTTGCAGGATGTTGATGAAATGCAATCGCTTCTGGATGCATTTCTGGACTTCTCAAGAGGGACTGCAGAAAGCACACCTGAGGCGGTCGAACCCGAGATTTGGCTGAGTCAGATTGTCGATGACGCGCAGCGCGCTGGCCAGCAGGTTGAACTGGTATCGGTCGAAGGACAGGGGACTGCCACGTTGCGCCCGTCGGCAATGCGCCGCGCGGTGGAAAATTTGATTGGAAACGCTATCCGCTATGGTTCACGGGCTGAAGTTAGTCTGTCGATGACGCCGAAATCGATCCGCGTCCGGGTCGAGGATGACGGCCCCGGTATACCCATTGAACAGCGTACTGAGGCGGTCAAACCTTTCACGCGCCTGGACCCGGCTCGGAACCAGAATCAGGGCAGCGGTGTTGGGTTGGGCCTTGCCATCGTCGCCGACATCGCCCGTGTACACGGCGGCATCCTTCGGCTGGGCAGCAGCGAAAAATTGGGCGGTTTATGCGCAGATATCGTGATAGGGCGGTGATGTGGTAGGCCCGGAGGGACTCGAACCCCCAACCAAAGCGTTATGAGCGCTCTGCTCTAACCAATTGAGCTACAGGCCCGCCGATGCGCCTTGCGTATCACGATGGCAGCCCGCGTCAAGCCTGACCGTTGCAACATCGCCCACAATCGAATAACCCGCGCGCAAAGCACTCATGAGGGATTGGCCATGACAGCGGGCAAGAACGGAATCACCTACGCCGATGCAGGTGTGGATATCGATGCGGGCAACGCTCTGGTCGATCGGATCAAGCCTGCGGCCAAGCGCACCAACCGCTCGGGCGTGGTGAGTGGGCTAGGCGGGTTTGGCGCTCTGTTTGATCTAAAGGCGGCTGGGTATGAAGACCCGATTTTGGTGGGTGCAACCGATGGTGTGGGCACCAAGCTGCGGATTGCGATTGATACCGGCGTTGTCGATGGCGTGGGCATCGATCTGGTGGCGATGTGCGTCAACGATCTGATCTGCCAAGGCGCTGAGCCGCTGTTTTTCCTGGATTATTTTGCCACCGGTAAGCTGGACACCGATACCGCAGCACGGATTATCGAAGGCATCGCCGAGGGGTGTGTCCAATCTGGCTGCGCCCTGATCGGAGGCGAAACCGCCGAGATGCCGGGTATGTATCCCGATGGCGATTTCGATCTGGCCGGGTTCTCGGTCGGTGCAATGGAGCGCGGCGCGACCCTGCCCGAGGGTGTGCAAGACAGGGATGTGCTGCTTGGGCTGGCCTCGAACGGTGTGCATTCCAACGGCTATTCTCTGGTGCGCAAACTGGTCGAGATGTCGGGGCTGGGCTGGGATGCAGAGTCGCCTTTCGGTGGCGGAACATTGGGTGAGGCTCTGCTGACCCCCACGCGGCTGTATGTGAAACCGGCGCTGCAGGCGATCCGGGCCGGGGGCATCCATGCGCTTGCTCATATTACTGGCGGCGGCCTCACCGAAAACCTGCCGCGCGTATTGCCCGACGGGCTGGGGGCCGAAATCGATCTGAGCGCTTGGGACTTGCCGCCTGTGTTCAAATGGATGGCCGAAACTGGCGGCATCGCCGAATCCGAGATGTTGAAAACCTTCAATTGCGGTATCGGCATGATCGTGGTCTGCGCGGCTGAGGATGCAGACAAACTGGAAGCACTGCTGTCCGAAGCTGGTGAAACCGTTGCCCGGATCGGATCTGTCACCGAAACACCCGGCGTCGCGTACTCAGGCAAGCTGCTGTGAGTCACAAGCGCGTCGCGATCCTGATTTCTGGTGGTGGATCAAACATGCTGTCGCTGGTCGATAGCATGATCGGGGACCATGCTGGCCGGCCTTGCTTGGTGCTGTCGAACGACCCTGAAGCCGGAGGGCTGACAAAGGCCGCAGAGCGTGGAATAAAGACTGCCTCCGTCGATCACCGACCTTTCGGTAAAGATCGCGCCGCGTTCGAAGCGGAATTGCTCAAGCCGCTGCTGGCTTCGCAGCCAGATATTGTGTGTTTGGCCGGTTTCATGCGCGTTCTAACCGGCGATTTTGTTTCTCGCTTCCAAGGACGAATGCTGAACATCCACCCTTCGCTATTGCCGAAGTACAAAGGTCTGAACACGCATGCCCGCGCCATCGAGGCGGGTGATTCCGAACATGGTTGCACCGTTCACGAAGTAACAGCCGCGCTGGATGACGGCCCGGTTCTTGGACAGGCGCGCGTGGAGGTAAGGGCAGAGGATACGCCAGAGGAACTTGCCACTCGCGTGTTGGTACAGGAACACAAACTCTATCCTGAGGTCCTGCGCCGGTATTGTATGGGCAACAAAGACCCAGTTCTGTTGCCTTGAATCTGCGCGGCGATTTACACGCGTAGGGTAATCGTCTTATGGTCGCATATCGCTCGGGACAAGCACGACACGGGCAGTCACAAGAAACAAAAGCAAGAACAGCACCGCGCATGAAAACCCTGACTACGACGCAAGAGCTGGCCGCCTTCTGCACGGCTGCTGCACAATATCCTTATGTCACTGTTGATACCGAATTTCTGCGCGAACGGACTTATTATTCAAAGCTCTGCTTGGTTCAGCTCGCGGTGCCGTCCGAGGATGAGGGCAGTGCTGTTCTAGTCGATCCCTTGGCTGAGGATTTGTCGCTTGAGCCTTTGTATGACCTGTTCCGGAACGAAAGCGTTGTCAAAGTATTCCACGCGGCTCGGCAGGATCTGGAAATTTTCTGGGTCGACGCTGGCGTCTTTCCGACACCGCTGTTCGACACTCAGGTTGCCGCGATGGTTTGTGGCTTTGGTGAGCAAGTCGGTTATGAGACACTTGTCCGGAAAATATGTAGAGAAGGCGTTGATAAGACATCGCGTTTCACCGACTGGTCGCGGCGTCCATTGACGGACGCGCAAAAAAACTATGCGCTGGCAGACGTAACCCATCTTCGGAAAATCTATGAACATCTGTCTACTGAGTTGAAAAAGAGCAAGCGGGATCACTGGGTCGGCGAAGAGCTTCGTATTCTAACACGGCCCGAGACCTATGACATTCGTCCGGAAGAAGCTTGGCGCAGGGTCAAGACCCGCACAAATTCCGCTAAATTTCTGGCTGTAGTGAAAGAGCTGGCTCAGTTCCGCGAAGCCCATGCGCAAGAGAACAATGTGCCTCGTAGCCGTGTTTTCAAGGACGATGCACTAATCGAAATGGCGTCGACTAAGCCTAAAACGCCCTCTGATCTTGGTGGATCACGTTTGCTGTTGCGAGAGGCCCGCAAAGGGGCGATCGCTGACGGTATCCTGGCGGCAGTAAAAAGAGGTGTGAACTGCCCGCAAGATCAGTTGCCAAAGGTAGACAATAGCCGTGACAAGCTGAAAGTGAATCCGGCCCTCGCCGATCTTCTGCGCGTTTTGCTGAAATCAAAGACCGAAAGCGCAGGCGTCGCCGCAAAACTGATTGCGTCCAGCGCTGATCTGGACCAGATCGCCGCTGGTGAGCGCGATGTTCCAGCCATGTCCGGCTGGCGCTTTGAGGTCTTTGGCGAGGATGCACTTAAGCTTTGCGAGGGCAAGATTGCGCTGGCAGCCAAGGGGCAAGCTGTGGATGTGGTCGCGCTTTAACGGCGACGTGATTCTAGCGCGTTCTGCTGGCCTTTGACACGGACCATGCGGATGCCTTCCAGTTCTTGAGCGCTGACGTTTACAGCTTCAGAAACCATTCTAGAGCGTTCGTTTCCCTGAACGGTTGCATAGTCCGGATAGTCCACGCGGAAAGTATATTCCAAAATGCCATTCTTGGTAAGTTCTTCGGACCTTACTCGGGCAAGCTGCGCATTATATGCGCCCTGCCGAATGGCGGTACCAGCTGCGTATATGATCGCGCCTGAAGGTGTGGGGTCGACACGCAATTCGTTGATGACCGCTATTGGAACACTATTGTCTTCAATTTCAGGCCGCGCCAACAGGCCTTTACCGTTGTTTTGACGTGGAACCAATGCATCTGCGTCGCTGGCTGAAACCTCTGATGGAGCAGGTGTGCTGCTGCCAAACCAGTTCGATGGGTTCGCCCGAGAGTTGCTCCAACTGTTACAGGCGGAAAGAACCGTGGCGGAGAGCAGAAGAACAGTCAGAGATTTGTGCATGGACCCAATACTTTGCGCAACTTTACCCGCACTGGGTTACCGCAATTTCAGCATCTTGAAAAGCCACACTGGGGCTGGACAGAAGGGGAAGCTGAGCCTAGTTCACAAATGTGATCGCGTAACGCAAGGACAGACCAGCCATGGCAACGCCAGCCTTTGAAGATATAGTCGAAGATTTCGAGTTTCTGGAAGACTGGGAAGACCGCTATCGTCATGTCATCGAGCAGGGTAAGGCGATGGAACCGCTGGATGATGCGTTCAAGGTTCCCGCGACCAAAGTGAATGGCTGTGCCAGCCAAGTCTGGCTGCATCCCAGCATCGAGAATGGACAGTTCAAATTTGACGGGGACAGCGATGCGCTGATCGTGCGGGGCCTGATTGCGGTATTACGCACGCTTTACAACGGCTTGCCGGTAGCCGATGTGCCAAAGGTCGACGCCGGAGGAGAACTTGCCAGGCTGGGGCTGCAGGAGCACTTGTCTGCGCAACGTTCAAACGGGCTACGTGCCATGATTGAACGCATTCGCGAGGTCGCGTTGGCCAGCGCCTGATCTTTATGTAGCGTTGCGTGTTGCCCAATCCGTAAGCGTCGTTTCCAAGTCACCGTATCCGGTCTGCCGACGCTCGAATTCCAGTCCCATCCGTTCGGCATATTCTTGTGCGCGACGTGTGAGATCCGGGTTGTCGGTCTGTGCTTGATAAACGAGTTTGGTGTAATTTCCGAAATACATCTCGCGCAGTTCCGGGTGTCTATCCAGACCAAGCGGTTTCCATACAAATGCGTCAAACTGCCGGGCGAGGAAATCGGTTAGGTAAAACGCAGTGGTTTCATCGTCGCCATGTGCGGCAAATGCCAGATTCCCTTCGAAAAAAGAATAGCAGTGGGGCCCTTGAATCATCTCGACGCCCAGACGTTCACATGCAGTCTGCAGCAGGCCTCCGGTTCCGCAATCGGCATATACAACATAGATTCGGTCGTATGAATCCCGGTGTTTGGCGATCGCATCCTCGACCGCTTGCGTGATTTTCTCGGGGTGTACATGCAGAATTGCGGGTAGGCAGGTCAGAGCCATATGATCCCAGCCATTCCGTTCCTTGAGATCCAGAATTTCACGAGCAAGCGCCCCGCATGCGATCAGCAGAATCGACTCGGCTGCGCGCGGAGTGGCGTAACCTTGACGGGTCAGGCTGTCATCATCTGGTATCGGCGCGTCGGTCATGTGATCTCTCTGGTTGGCAACTATATATGTCAGGCTTTGGACAAAAAAGGCCGCCCCAGAAAGGACGGCCTGTCTCACGGTATGGTCGCGTGCCTTAGCCGGCCAGTTGGTTGTGCTTGCGCGACATGAAGTCCTTGGCCATTTCCACCGCCACGGCTGCGTCACGGCAATAGCCGTCAGCACCGATCGCCTTGCCAAACTCTTCGTTCAGTGGTGCGCCGCCAACCAGAACAGTGTATTCATCACGCAGGCCCTGTTCTACCAGCGTGTCGATTACCACCTTCATGTAAGGCATAGTCGTGGTCAGTAGGGCGGACATGCCCAGAATATCGGGCTGCTCGTTCTCCAACGCTTCCAGGTAGTTTTCGACCGGGTTGTTGATGCCGATATCAACCACCTCGAATCCAGCGCCTTCCATCATCATCGCAACAAGGTTCTTGCCGATGTCATGGATGTCGCCCTTGACGGTTCCGATCACCATCTTGCCAACGCGCGGAGCGCCGGTTTCAGCCAGCAATGGCTTCAGGATTGCCATGCCGCCTTTCATGGCGTTGGCGGCCAACAGAACTTCGGGCACGAACAGGATGCCGTCGCGGAAGTCGTGGCCGACAATTGTCATGCCACCAACCAGCGCTTTGGTCAGGATGTCGTAGGGTTGCCATCCGCGCTCGAGCAGGATGTTCACACCTTCTTCGATTTCTTCCTTCAGGCCGTCATAAAGGTCATCGAACATCTGTTCGACGAGTTCGTCGTCATTCAGTTCGGACAGGACGATGTCTTCTTCATCAGACATGGGTATTTCCCTGAGCTGTGCGGGCTCGCGGCCCGTGGTGGCATTTTTTCCGTTTTGGCCATTTCGTCGCAGGACTACTGTGACGATTGCGACCTAGGTCGTTCCGAGACCGACCTATAGGCCGAATTTTGGCGTCGGGCGACCTCGAATTCTGCAAGATCATCCTGCATTTGTTTCATTTGTTCTGATTTCCTTCGCGCAGACCGATTTCAAAAACGCCTCAAGGTGGTCGGATAGGAAGCAGGTGTAATCCTTGCCATTGGGCCTAGCTTAAATTAGTACTTACAATCGGAACATAAGGTGAACAAGTGGCCGTAAGAATGAACCATCCGGGCCGGGGAGCGGCATCAAATTCAGCAGGTCGATTCGAGAAATATTTGACCGAACTGACCGAGGATGGGTGGGATTTCTCCGAAGATCTACCTCCGCTGCGGACCGAGGTTCAGGACGAAGTGGCCCGCAGTCTGATCACCTACAACAAATCACCGGATTTACCTTTTGATCGTTCGATCAATCCATATCGGGGTTGCGAGCATGGTTGCGTTTATTGTTTTGCCCGGCCAACCCATGCATATCTGGGCCTGTCGCCAGGGTTGGATTTTGAAACACGTCTGATCGCGCGCCCCAATGCCGCAGAGATATTGCGACGGGAGCTTTCTGCGCGACGCTATAAGGTGGCTACGATTGCGTTGGGCACTAACACCGATCCATATCAACCGATTGAGAAAAGCCGCGAGATAACAAGAGGCTGTCTTCAGGTGTTAAGTGATTTTCAGCATCCAATCGGCATCGTGACAAAAGGTACATTGATCGAACGTGATCTCGATATTCTAGCGCCCATGGCCCGCAACGGTCTTGTGCGGGTCGGGATTTCGCTGACCACTCTGGACGCTAATCTTTCCCGTCAGATGGAGCCACGTGCACCTTCTCCACTGCGCAGGTTGCGCACGATTCGCGTCTTGACCGAAGCAGGGATACCGGTGCGCGTTATGACCTCTCCTGTCGTGCCGGGATTAACCGATCATGAGCTTGAGAAGCTGTTGGAAGCCGGCAAGCAGGCGGGTGCAGACGCCGCAAGCTGGATCATGTTGCGGCTGCCGCGCGAAGTGTCCGAGCTGTGGCGGGAATGGCTGACCGAGCATCAGCCAGGCAGGGCCGAGAAGGTTATGGCGCGGCTAAGGGAGATGCATGGAGGAAAAGAGTATGATCCGCGTTGGGGTCATCGAATGCGGGGCGAGGGGACTTATGCCGAAATGATTGCGCAACGGTTCAGCGCCGCCGTGAAACGGCTGGGACTCGCCGTAGACCTACCGCCGCTGAATTGCGCGGATTTCGCGCCACCGCCCCAGTCTGGTGATCAGTTAAGTTTGTTCTGAATTCATGAGTCAGAAGCTGATACCGATTCCGGCCGAGAAACCGTTTACTGTATCGCTTCCATAATAGCGGACCATGAAACGGGTCGTTGATACCCAGGGCACCCAGGTATCGGATAGATCAACCTCAATCCCGCCACCGACGCGGGCGAGCCAATCCGTGCCCAGCACCAGTGCCTGATCCCCGATCAGATAGGATACCGACAGATCACCAACCCATCGAACTGGGCGCCCGAACATACTTTTACCCGTTGGAAATCGATATCGTGACCAAAGGACGGCATTCGCGGCGGTCGATTCAACCAAAAGGTCTTCGTTGTCGCCGATAGGCCAATATTCGATATGCGTATAGCGCAGGCTTGCTTCGAACTCCCGATCATTAGATAGCGATTTCTCGTACGCAACTGTCATCGAGCCACCCGCGCCACCAGCCCAGATACCACCGCTATCAAGGTAATCCCGGTCAAGGCCAAGGCGGTTGGCGATGGCTTGCGCCCCTATCGATGCATCGGATTGCGTGCGCCCGACCGAAATATGGGCCATCGGAGTCAGTTTCCAAAACTCCCCAATGTCAAACTGATAGCCGACTCCACCAGTGAGGGCGAGGCTGGTCCATTTCAGAGGTACACGATTAGTTTCTCCGGTGCCGCTGAAGGTCAGAACGGGATCATAGCGCGCGTATCCGATGTAGCCCTCGAGATAGATCGGTACGCCTTCGGCAAGACGAAATCCGCCACCCAGCTGTGCGGATTTGAAATCGTAGTCGCGATTATCCGTGTTCGATTGCAACGAAATTGCACTGGCAGAATCGTCCGGGATGCCAGCCAGCCCCAAAATCGCGAGCGAGCCAGCAGCATTTTCCTGCTGCTGCTGTTCAAAAGCTCTTTCAAGCAGGCTTTGTGCGGCGGCGGTCTGTGCAAACAGCAGCAAAAGGAACACAAGGGCGGAACGCATGATAACCGGAATCTTATTGCTGGACGCAGCAACACTAGGTTGAGTGGCGTGCCGCGAAAAGAACGAACAGGGCGCTAGTCCAAGATTGCCTCAGAACGGTTTCTTTTAGGTAACGCTAGGAACAGAAAAGACCCCGGCTAGCCGGGGCCTTCATTTCAACTTCTGTCACCGATCAGCGGTTTTCGATATCTACGTAGTCGCGACTTGTCGCGCCCAGATACAACTGACGCGGACGACCGATTTTGTTTTGTGGATCGGCAATCATTTCCTTCCACTGGCTGACCCAGCCAACCGTACGCGACAATGCAAAGATCGGAGTAAACATCGAGGTTGGGAAACCCATAGCTTCCATCACAATGCCCGAATAGAAGTCGACATTTGGGAACAGTTTCTTTTCGATGAAATATGGATCTTCCAGGGCCTGCATTTCAAGCGCCTTGGCGACCTGAAGTTTAGGGTTATCTTCGATACCCAACAGATCAAGAACCTCATCTGCAGACTGTTTCATCACAGTCGCGCGCGGATCGAAGTTTTTGTAAACGCGGTGGCCAAAGCCCATCAGGCGGAACGGATCGTCTTTGTCCTTGGCGCGTTCAATGAACTCGGGGATGCGGTCTACGCTGCCGATCTCTTCCAGCATTTCAAGGCAGGCCTGGTTTGCGCCGCCATGGGCCGGACCCCAGAGGCAAGCGATGCCCGCCGCGATACAGGCGAACGGGTTCGCACCAGACGAAGACGCCAGACGTACCGTCGATGTCGACGCGTTCTGTTCGTGGTCCGCCTGCAGCATGAAGATACGATCCATGGCGCGGGCCAGAATCGGGTTCACCTCATAATCTTCTGCAGGAACCGCGAAACACATTTGCAGGAAGTTTGACGCATAGTCCAGATCGTTGCGCGGATACACGAAGGGCTGCCCAATATGGTACTTATAAGCCCAAGCCGCGATCGTCGGCATCTTTGCAATCAGGCGATGAGACGCGATCTCGCGTTGACGCGGATCCGAAATGTCGGTCGAATCGTGATAGAAGGCAGACATGGCGCCGACCACTCCGACCATGATGGCCATCGGATGCGCATCGCGACGGAAACCGCGGTAGAAATACTGCATTTGCTCGTGCAACATCGTGTGGCGCGTGATGGTAGTCTCGAATTTCTCCAGATCTTTTGCCGATGGCAGTTCGCCATAAAGCAGCAGATAGCTGAGTTCGAGGAAGTGAGATTTCGATGCGATCTGCTCAATCGGATAACCGCGGTGCAGGAGTTCGCCCTTGTCGCCGTCAATAAAAGTGATGGTGCTGTCGCAGCTCGCCGTCGACGTGAAACCCGGATCATAAGTGAATACACCAGCTTGACCATAGAGCTTACGAATGTCGATCACGTCGGGCCCCGCAGTCGGAGAAAATACCGGCAGATCGTAGCTTTCGCCGTGGACAGTCAGTTTGGCTGTTTGTTGGCTCTCGGTCATGTATATCCCTTCCTCATTCGTACAGTTGCCGGATCGCTGTCCGTCAAAGCAGGCAACGACTGCGTGGTGTAGCGCAGTTCGTTCTTAGTGGAGCAGCATTACCCGAATGTGAAATCAGTCAGGGTTCGCTGCATCATCAAGCCGCGCCAGGGTTTCATTCCGCCCAAGCACAAGCATCATGTCAAATACCGAAGGTGTAACTGCCCGGCCTGCCAGCGCGGCCCGCAGCGGGCCGGCCAATTTGCCGAACTTAACCCCGTTCGCCTCTGCGAACGAATTCAGGGTCTCCTCCAGTTCGTTCCGAGACCAGCTAGCATTTTGCAGCTGCGGCGTCAATTCTTTCAGTATACCGTCGGATACTGACGTCAGGGCCTTAGCCGCCTTCTCGTCCGGTTGGATAGGTCTGGACGTCAGAACAAAATGGGCTTTTTCAAGGAGTTCCGGGAAAGTGCGCGCTCGATCCTTGAGGCAATACATCGCACGCGCTAGATCACTCGATTGTGTTTCGGTCAGCTGTGATTTGTTTGCCGCAGACAGATAATCCTGGATTTCCTGCTGCAACGCAGCATTCTCTCCTATGGCAATATGTTGTCCGCATAGGTTTTCCAGTTTCTTCAAATCAAACCGTGCGGGACTTTTGCCGATCCCTTCCAGATCAAACCACTCTTTGGCTTGAGCATCAGTAAAGAATTCATCGTCTCCATGGCTCCAACCAAGGCGCGCCAAATAATTGCGCATCCCCGCGGCAGGATAGCCCATGGCTTGATATTCCTGCGCACCCAATGCGCCGTGGCGTTTGCTAAGTTTTTTTCCATCCGGGCCGTGTATTAGCGGGATATGCGCCCAGACCGGGATGTCCCACCCCATCGCCTCATAGATCATCATCTGACGGGCAGCGTTGTTGAGGTGGTCGTCTCCCCGGATCACATGAGTCACGCCCATATCGTGATCATCGACCACAACCGCCAGCATGTAGACCGGCGTGCCATCCGAGCGCAGCAGGATCATATCATCAAGCTGATCGTTGCGAATGGTCACGTCGCCCTGCACCTGATCGCGGATCACGGTGGAACCCTCCTGCGGCGCTTTGATGCGGATCGCATAGGGGGCATCTGGGTGCGTGGCTGGGTCGGCATCCCTCCATGGGCTGCGAAACAGCGTCGACTTACCTTCGGCGCGCGCCTGTTCGCGGAACGTAGCGATTTCCTCTTGGGTCGAATAGCACTTGTAGGCCTTGCCCTCAGCAAGCAACTGACGCGCAACCTCGGCATGACGGGCGGCACCTTCGAATTGGCTGATAACGTCCCCGTCGTGGTCCAGCCCCAACCACTTCATACCCTGCAGGATCGCGGCCGTTGCTTCCGGAGTCGAACGTTCCCGATCTGTATCTTCGATCCGTAACAGGAACTTGCCCCCGCGGCCCCGCGCATAGAGCCAGTTGAACAGAGCGGTGCGCGCGCCACCGATATGCAGAAATCCGGTGGGAGAAGGGGCAAAGCGAGTGACGACCTGATCGGACATTGTGTGGATTAACCTTTTGGTAACCTTAGCGGGCATAGTTTGGCGACTATCTACCCAGCCCGAAGGACGGGGGCAACCATGCGTGTTCTGACACGGGTCGAGACCGCATTGCTGATCCAGCGGGGATATCTGTTCCCGTGGTCTCCGGTCTGTCTTGCGGTCGGGATCGGCTGGTACTTTAGCCTGAGGTTTGAACCCGGCGCAGGCGTGTACGCAGTGGTTGTTGCGTTTGTGTTGTTGGCGATTGGTTCCAGTCTTTGGCTGAGAGAGGCCTGGCGTCCGTTGCCCATCGGGATGACGCTGATTGCGTTGGGTTTCCTGCTGGCCGGAACGCGGGCCCATATGGTTGCAGAGCCAGTCTTGCAATGGCGCTATTATGGCCCGGTCGAGGGGAGGGTCATAGCGCTGGACCGCTCTGCGTCGGATGCGCTGCGGGTTATGCTGGATCAGATGCGGATTGTCGATATTCCCGCTGATCAAAGGCCCGGGCGCATCCGACTTTCGATACATGGCGATACTGTTGCGTTGTCCCCGGGTCAGCGGATCATGACCACCGCGCACCTTTCTCCGCCGCAAGGTCCGGTCGAACCGGGTGGATTTGATTTTCGCCGCCACGCTTGGTTCCAAAGGCTTGGCGCAGTTGGATATACCCGTGTTCCAGTTTTGTCTTCGGCCCCGGCTCGCGATGGACAAAGCGGCGTTCGTATTACGGCGTGGCGTATGGCGATCTCGGACAGAGTTCGTGCAATTTTACCCGGCGAGATCGGCGGATTTGCTGCCGCCGTCACCACAGGGGATCGCAGCGGTATGAGCAAGGCCTCGCTTGAGTCCTTGCGTGCCTCAAATCTGGCGCATCTTCTGGCGATCTCTGGATTGCATATGGGCTTGCTGACTGGTTTTGTATTCGTGGCATGCCGCATCGGATTGTCGATGGTGCCTATGCTGGCCCTGCGTTTACCTGTACGAAAAATCGCAGCGATCTGCGCCTTAGTCGCTGCCACTATCTATTTATTTCTCTCTGGCGGAAACGTCGCGACCGAGCGCGCATTTGTCATGGTTTGCGTCATGCTAGGAGCCGTGATGCTGGACCGCCGTGCGATCTCGCTGCGGGCGGTGGCCGTTGCCGCATTGATCGTATTGGTACTGCGCCCTGAAACACTGCTGAGCCCCGGGTTCCAGATGTCATTTGCTGCGACGACCGCTCTGGTCGCGGGTTTCGGAGCCTTGAGAGACTATGGTCCAATGCCCGGTCCACTCTGGATGCGACCGGTGTTGGCCTTGTTGATTTCATCGGCGATCGCGGGGATTGCAACTGCGCCCATCGGGGCGGCTCATTTCAACACCGTGTCCCACTATGGATTAATCGCAAACCTCGTCTCGGTCCCGGTGATGGGCACTCTGGTCGTCCCGAGCGCCGTTGTCGCAGCACTTCTTGCGCCATTCGGGCTTGAGGCGATCGCACTGCACGTGATGGGTTTGGGGCTGAATTGGATCCTTGCGGTTGCGTCCTGGGTTTCGGGACTTGAAGGTGCGCGGGGATTTGTTGTTAGCCCAGGCGCATTTGTACTGCCCGTTACAGCAGTGTCTTTCCTCTGGTTGATCCTGTGGCAAGGGCGCACGCGATGGATTGGATTGGCCCCGGCGGTGGTCGCTATTGCGATGTGGGGGCAGGGGAGCCGTCCTGATGTTCTGATCGCAGATACCGGAGGGCTCGTCGGCGTGATGACCGATCAAGGCCGTGCGCTGAGTAAACCAAAAGGCAGCGGTTTTGTCGCATCGGTTTGGTTGGAGAATGACGGAGACGACGCGGATCAGCCAAAGGCGGCGAAGCGCTGGCCTGAGTCCTCAGGCGGTGTCCAACGTTATCTGCTGGGTGACAAAGAGCTAGTGCACCTAACAGGCAAACGCGCTGCGCTTGCCTTTGAAGAGTGCCGGCCAGATCAAGTTATTATCGCGTCCGTTTCGCTGTCTCTGACAGGTGCGTGTCGTATCTATGACCCGGAGGCACTGCGAAGCACAGGCAGTCTTGCCATTTCCAAAGGGAGTTTGCTCACCAGTTCAGAGGCTTCAGGACGCCGCCTGTGGTCACCTCAACCCCGTCAGTAGCTACGGATCAAACCAACCAGCCGACCCTGTACTTTCACCTTATCCTCGGGCAACACACGCGTCTCATAAGCCGGGTTTGCAGCCTCAAGTGCAATGGCCTGACCGCGACGGAAAAAGCGCTTTAACGTGGCTTCTTGATCTTCAACCAGCGCCACCACGATATCCCCGTTATCTGCCGCCGTGGTTTCACGGATCACGACGACATCGCCATCGTTGATTCCGGCGTCGATCATCGAGTCGCCCCGCACTTCAAGCGCGTAATGTTCACCGCTGCCTGAAATCATCGAGCCCGGCACCGCCACGCGGTGCGAAACATGGCTTATCGCTTCGATTGGGACACCGGCCGCGATCCGCCCCATGACAGGCAGTTCCATCGCATCAACGGTGACGGGTTCGAAGTTCGCTGGGCGGGCCCCATCGGGCCGGTCACCTTCAATCACGCGGGGTTTGAAGCCCACCGTCGGCTCACCACCAAGGCTTTCGGGAAGCTTGACGATTTCAATGGCGCGTGCCCGGTGAGCAAGGCGGCGGATAAAGCCACGTTCTTCCAGCGCCGTGATCAGTCGATGGATCCCGGATTTGGAACGCAGGTCCAACGCAGCCTTCATTTCATCAAAACTGGGCGGAACACCGTCCGCTTGCACGCGTTTGTGGATGAATTCCAGCAAATCCAATTGCTTCTTGGTCAGCATCGCTCGCACCTCATCGCTCATGCGTTTTCTTTTGTTCTACGCATGTTCACGTTTTGTGTCAACGGATTTGCTAGATGGGCAGGTAGGTGACCTTATCACCGACAGGGCGCGCGGGATCATTGGGCTGTCTTACCAGCAATGCGTTTGCATGTGCCAAAACACTTAGGAGTGAACTGTCCTGATCGTCACAAGCCCGAATGCCATCTTTGTCCACAATCGCGCGCATATAGTGTTCGCGCCCACCGTTTTCAGTGAGTGGTGCCGTCAGCTGGGCCTGCTGCAGAGGTTGAAGTACATGTTCTATTCCCAGCATGCGCCGCACCATCGGAACCAAAAACAGATACCCACAGACCATTGCGCTAACCGGATTGCCGGGCAGGCCAACCATTGCTGCGTCGCCGAGGCGTCCAGCCATTAGTGGCTTACCGGGGCGCATGCGGATTTTGTAGAACGACTGCTCCAGCCCTAGGCCTTCCGAGACATCTGCTACCAGATCGTATTCTCCGACCGACGCGCCGCCGATGGTCACCACAAGGTCTGCGCCTTGCGCCAGACCAAAAGCCGTTTCCAGAGAGCCAACCGTGTCTTGTGCGATCGGTAGCACGCGCACATGCGCACCGTTGTTTTCAAGGAGTGCTTTCAGGCCAAACGTGTTTGACGCGATGATTTGATCGGGTCCAGGCGTCTCGCCGGGCATCACCAGTTCATTGCCCGTCGATATCAATGCCACCACAGGTTTTCGGGTCACAGGGACGGAGGCAATATTCATCGCTGCCAACAGCGCGATATCTTCGGGCCGTAGCTGGCGTGGGGCCATGATTTTGGTGCCGACGGCGAAATCTATGCCAGCAGGGCGGACATTGGTCTTTTCTCCGGGAGGGTGAGTGATGGTGATCAGGCTGTCTCGGCGCTCGACATCTTCTTGAATAACGACAAAATCCGCGCCGTCAGGCATCGGCGCACCCGTAAATATTCGCACTGCTTGACCGGGCCCGACCGTGCCTTCAAAGCGCTTTCCGGCTGCGGATTCGCCGATCACTTTGAACATCGCATGCAATTCAACTTCGGTCGCTTTCACCGCATATCCGTCCATCGAAGACGCTGCAAAAGGGGGTTGATCACGTGTTGCAGCGACGTCCTGCGCCAAGATGCGACCACCTGCCTCTGCAAGATGAACCGTTTCCGCAGACAGGGGCGTGACCAGATCGAACAATAGGGCTCGGGCGTCTTCGACGGAGATCATGACGCCTCGTAACGACCTGATTTACCGCCGTCTTTCAAAAGAACTCGGATGCCGCCAATCTCCATTGCCTTATCCACGGCTTTAGTCATGTCATAGACAGTCAGGGCGGCGGTTGAGACCGCCGTCAGTGCCTCCATCTCGACACCAGTTTGTCCCGCAGTTTTGACGGTGGCTTCGATCTGCACGCCGGGAAGATCCGGATCCAGGGTCAGCTCAACCGCAACTTTAGTAACGGGCAGAGGGTGGCACAGCGGAATTAAGTCCGGTGTTTTCTTTGCGCCCATGATGCCAGCGAGACGCGCAATACCAAGAACGTCACCTTTCTTAGCGCGGCCTTCTGAAATAATATCATAGGTTTCTTGGGCCATCCTGATGTAACCTGCGGCGATTGCAACCCGGTCGGTGACGGCCTTTTCGGACACATCCACCATGTGTGCCTCGCCCTTGGCATCGAAATGCGTCAGTGGCATCACATCACTCCGGGGATGAGTGGATTAGCCAGTAGCGAACGGGTGGCGCTGGCCACATCGTCTTGTCGCATCAGACTTTCGCCAATCAGGAAGCAGCGCGCGCCATAGCGGGCGATATCAGCAAGGTCAGCAGGCGTGCTCAGACCGCTTTCGCACACGATCGTGCGATCTGCTGGAACCAACTTCGACAGGTGGCGTGTCGTATCAAGTGTGGTCTCGAAGGTCTTGAGATTGCGATTGTTTATCCCGATCAGAGGGCTTTTCAGCTGCGTCGCCCGCTCTAGCTCCTCGGCGTCGTGTACTTCGATCAAAACATCCATATCCCAGTCGAACGCTGTCTGCTCAAGCTCTGAAGCTTGCGCATCTTCAACCGAGGCCATGATGATCAGAATACAGTCCGCACCCAGAGCTCGGGCTTCGACCACCTGATAGGGGTCATACATGAAATCTTTACGCAAAGCGGGCAGAGAACATGCTGCACGGGCTTCAGTCAGGAATTCCTTTGCCCCTTGAAAGCTAGGTGTATCGGTCAGCACCGACAAGCACGCAGCTCCTCCCGCTTCATAAGCTTGGGCCAGAGCAGGTGGGTTAAAGTCTTCGCGGATCAATCCCTTGGATGGGCTGGCTTTTTTAACCTCGGCAATCAGCCCATAGCCGGATCGCGTGGCTTTGTGCAGAGCTTCTGAAAACCCCCGCACCTCTGGTGCATTGCACGCCTCTGACTCTAATGTTTCCAGCGATTTAGCTGCCTTGTCTGAGGCGACTTCTTCAAGTTTGTAGGCTTTGATCCTGTCCAGAACGGTCTCGGTCATGCGGCTTCCTGTGTAATGCGTGCCAGAGCGTTGATCTTTTCACGGGCTTTGCCGCTGTCGATGCTTTCAGCGGCCATAGCGACCCCTTCACGCAGATCACTGGTGGCATCTGCGACAACAAGTGCAGCGGCAGAATTCAGCAGTACTGCGTCACGATAGGCCGATGGCTGGCCGTCCAGCAAGGCACGGAATGCGATGGCGTTTTCTTCCGGTGTCCCGCCGACAATATCCTCGAATGGGTGGACTGGCAGACCTGCGTCTTCAGGGTGAAGCTCGACCTCTTTGACAACGCCGTCCTCAACGGAGGCGATCCAGCTGACGCCTGTAATCGTCAACTCGTCGGTCCCGTCCGAACCATGCACCAACCAGGCATGCTCGGCGCCCAGCAGGCCCAGAGTTTCGGCCATTGGGCGGATCAGATCAGGGCTAAACGCTCCGGTCAGTTGGCGTTTCACACCAGCCGGGTTGGTGAGAGGACCCAGAATGTTGAATATCGTGCGCGTACCAAGTTCTTGCCTTGAAGGCATGACATGGGCAATCGCAGGGTGATGCATCGGCGCCATCATGAAGCCGATACCGACCTCTTGTAACGCCTTTTCAACCACTTCCGGGCCGACCATCACATTAATTCCAAGCTGACCAAGTGCATCCGCCGCACCGGATTTCGAACTTAGGTTCCGGTTGCCATGTTTTGCAACGGTGACACCGGCACCCGCCGTTACAAAGGCCGTTGCCGTCGAGATGTTGAGCGTTCCCTTGCCGTCACCACCGGTGCCCACGATATCCATTGCTCCCGCCGGGGCCTTCACAGCATTGCATTTGGCGCGCATTACAGCGGCGGCGGCGGCGTATTCGTCCACCGTTTCACCGCGTGTGCGCATCGCCATCAGCAATCCGCCGATCTGGCTCGGAGTCGCAGCACCGTCAAACAGAATACCAAAGGCCTGTTCAGCCTCGGCACGGGTCAAAGGTCGATCGGCCGCAGCACCGATCAGCGGTTTCAGAGCATCGCTCATGCGGGGACTTTCATTTCATTCAGGAAATTCTTGAGCAGGGCATGACCGTGCTCGGATGCGATGGATTCCGGATGGAACTGGACGCCGTGAATGGGAAGCTCTTTGTGCTGCAAGCCCATGATGGTGCCATCCTCAAGTTCGGCGGTGATCTCAAGGCACTCGGGCAGGCTTTCGCGTTCAACGACCAATGAGTGGTAGCGGGTCGCCTCGAATGGTGATGGCAAACCAGCGAATACACCTTTGCCGGTGTGATTCATCGTGCCCATCTTGCCATGCACGATCTCATGGCATCGCACGACCTTGCCACCAAAGACCTGACCAATGGTTTGATGGCCCAGGCAAACGCCCATCAGCGGCGTCTGTGTTTCGGCTGCCGCTTCGGTCAGCGCAAGGCAGATACCCGCCTGATCGGGATCACAAGGGCCGGGGCTCAGCAGGATGCCAGCCGGGTTCATCGCCATTGCTTCCTGTACATCCAGCGCATCATTCCGGCGCACGACCATCTCGGCCCCAAGTTCGCCCAGATAATGAACGAGGTTGTAGGTAAACGAGTCATAGTTGTCGATCAGCAGCAGCATTTGGGCACTTATCTTCCTATCGGCATTTCAGACTGGCGATGCAGCCCTTGAGCGCGGTATAATGTCGGGACATACATGCTCAGGCTTGTGCGGCAGCGTCAAGAGGACATACCCAACTTGGCGCAGTGCAAGTGAGCGCCGCAGAAGATGGCGTTTGGGTGGTTGAGGCACGAAACAACGCGAGAGGCGAGATTTCGATGAGCGGATTTTATGGTGGATTGATCGCTGGTGCGGTCTCTGTCCTGGCATTGGGCGCGGTCCTGTCGCTGTCCACCCCCTTGTCGCGCAAGCCAGAAGTTGCGGCAACAGCACCCGAAGTGGCTGATGCGCCTGATGCGCCTGAAACAGCGAATGTCGATAGCATTGGTGTCGATGCAGATCTGGTTGAGTTGCCACCATCGGGTCCCGAAAGCCCGGAGCTATCGTCAGATACTCTGGATGGTTTGGCAGACGTCGAGCTTGCGCCCGGGCCGCCTCCGCAGTCAAGTGACTCGCCTGTTGCCACCGCAGCACCTGCTGGAATTTCGACACCCGCGGTGACCGTTCAGACAGATGCGCCGACAGCACCGCCGGCGCCGCTTGCTGAACCGGAAACGCCCAGACCAGAGGCTGAACCGGCCAGGGTTGCAGACGCGCCTCCAGCACCAGAGCCTGAAGCGGTACCTGAACCCCGGATCGCGGAAGAAACGCCTGAGGAACAAGCACCTCAAGTGGCGGCATTGGAACCCGAGACCGAAGAATTGCCGGACGTAACTTTTGAGGTTCCGGTAACCGAGGGCGTGCCGAACGATAACCCGATTGCCGTTGAGGGCGAAGAAGATACACGCCCGGTCAGCAAGCCGCGCGTGCTGACGCTGCCTCAAATTGGCGGGGAAGGGACCGCGAGCTCTAATTCACTGATCGGCAAACGTGTCGTACCCCTGACCGAAAGGGATGACGCACCCGTTGAGCAAACCGAGGTAGTGCCTGAGGTGGCGGCAAAACCAATCGAAGCGCATGCCGCGATCTTTGAGAACCCCGAAGCCAAGCCATTGATGTCTATCATTTTGATCGACGATGAAGGAGCATTTGGAGCCGAGGCGCTTCAGGATTTTCCATACCCGCTAAGCTTTGCCATTAGCCCGTCAGACCCGGATGCAGCCGAAAAGATGGCGCGCCATCGCGAAGCGGGTTTTGAAGTGCTGGCAATGATTGACATGCACGAAGCCGCCAGCGCTCAGGATGCAGAAGTATCCTTGTCGGTGTGGTTGGATGAGTTACCACACACAGTAGGCATTCTAGAGGGCGTCGAAAGCGGTATTCAGGGCAACCGAAAACTGGCAGACCAGGTCGCCGCCATTGTTGGCGACACCGGCCGTGGTCTGGTGACACAGGATAACGGCCTGAACACTGCGCAGAAACTCGCCGCCCGCAATGGCGTTCCGTCCAGCGTCGTATTCCGCGATTTCGATGGGGCCAAGCAGGATCCCAAGATAATGCGGCGCTTTCTAGATCAAGCGGCATTCCGCGCCGGGCAGGAGGGTGCGGTTGTAATGCTTGGACGATTGCGCCCCGAAACGATCTCGGCCTTGTTGCTGTGGGGGCTTGAGGATCGCGGCAGCCGGGTGGCGATGGCACCGATCTCAGCCGTGATGATGAAAGAAGTCGAAAAAGGTGCTTCCGAAGCCTTGACGGACGGGTAAAAGCGGCACCTTGTTGCCGCTTTCTCAGCTGTTTCCGCTGCCGGTAAAACGCGCCGCATCTGCCGCCGCGCGTCGGATCGCGTTCGATTTGTGCACGGTCTCCATATATTCCGCCTCGGGGTCGCTGTCATAGACAACACCGCCGCCAGCCTGAATATAAAGCTTGTGGTCTTTCACGATGGCCGTACGCAATGCGATGCACATGTCCATGTCGCCACCAGCGCTGAAATACCCGACACCGCCGCCGTAGATGCCGCGTTTTTCGGGCTCCAACTCGTCGATAATCTCCATCGCGCGCACTTTTGGCGCGCCCGAGACTGTACCCGCAGGCATCCCGGCAAAGAAGGCATCCAGCGCGTCTTTGTCTTCGGCAAGTTCTCCGACCACGTTCGACACGATGTGCATCACGTGGCTGTAGCGTTCGATAATGAACTCTTCGGTGGGGCGGACGGTTCCGATCTTGGACACACGGCCCGTATCGTTGCGTCCAAGGTCCAACAGCATGAGGTGCTCGGCCAGTTCCTTTTTGTCGGCAAGCAGATCGATTTCGTTGGCCTTGTCTTCCTCGGGCGTTGCGCCTCGCGGTCGAGTGCCTGCGATTGGGCGGATCGTGACTTCATCCCCAAAGACGCGGACCAGGATTTCAGGGCTCGCGCCAACAACCTGAAAGCCACCGAAGTTGAAATAGAACATGAAGGGCGACGGATTCGTACGCCGCAAAGACCGGTAGAGGGCAAACGGAGATTGCGGAAAGTCCTGCGTCCAGCGTTGGGCTGGGACAACCTGGAAGATATCGCCTGCGCGGATATATTCCTTGGCCTTTTCAACGGCCTCCATGTAGCCCGATTTGGTGAAGTTGGATACTGGAGCGCCAACTTCAATCGCGTCACCCAGATCGCGTGTCTCGGCGGGCATTGCGCGCTCCAGATCACGCACAGCGTCCATGACACGCTCTGCAGCTTGTGCATATGCGGCCTTAGCGGATTGTCCGTCGCTGACCCAGGTCGGAGACACCACAGTGACCTCACCTTTAACACCGTCCAATACGGCGATCACCGAAGGCCGCAGCATGATCGCATCCGGCAGGCCCAGCGGGTCGGGGTTCACATCCGGCAAGTATTCCACAAGCCGCACCATGTCATAGCCCAGATAGCCAAACAGCCCGGCAGCCGCCTGTGGTAGGTCATCCGGCAGCGCGATGCGGCTTTCGGCCAGCAAATCGCGCAGGTTATCCATCGGGTTGCCATCCTGTGGCTGAAACGCGTCGGCATCAAACCGGGCCGACCGGTTCAGGGCCGATGTTTCGCCATGACACCTCCAGACGAGATCGGGTTTCATGCCAATGATCGAGTAGCGACCGCGCACCTCGCCACCTGTCACCGATTCGAGCATGAAGGCGTCTTTTTGTGCGCCCGTCAGCTTGAGCATCAAGGACACGGGCGTGTCCAGATCGGCGGCAAGTCGGGTATAGACAACCTGATTTTCACCCGCGTCATAGGCGCGCGCGAAAGTTTCGAATTCCGGGGTCAGGGCCATGTGCTGTCTCTTTAATAGCTTGACCGTACAGCGTTCAGCGCTTGCTGATCCAGTACAGGGCGCGCGCGGGTCTGGGCGTTGCGCACATAGATATCAAAGATGTTCTGCGCCAGTGCCTGGTCAAACTGCGCTGCAAGAGCATCCTGCATCTGACGCTGTTCGTCGGTCTCGGCTGGTGGCAGCTCTTCATCCAGACGCACGATCAGGGCAGTGCCGTTTCCGGGAATGACACGTAATTCACCCGGTTCCAGCTCGAAGACCTGTGTCATGAAATCTACCGGAGTATCCTCAAGGAACGCGGTACGCGTCAGGGCGTTTTCGACCCGGAAGGGCAGGCTAGTCGCCGTGAAATCTCCATCCGTCGCCAATTGGGTCAGCACCGAGTTTGCTTGATTTTGTAGCGCCTTTGCGGTCTCTGCTTGTGTCCAGGCCTCAGCAACCCGCCCTCGGGCATTTTCAAGCGGTTCGGGGCGGGGCTCAAGCACTTCATTCAGGCGCAAAGCAAAGATTGAACCGTCTTCGAGAAACGCGACTTCGGGAAAATCACCCTCTTGCACGGCCTCGGCGGCGGCACGGAAGCCGTCATAGGCCGCAACGCCATCATCGCTTTGCTGGGTCCAGTCGATCTGGCCAAGTTCCAATTCAGTCTCATCGACCAATTCTTCCAGCGTTGCGCCGCCAGCAAGCAAGTCGTTGATGTCCTCGGCCTGCGCCTCGATCTGACGGCGCGCGCGATCTGAGGCAAGTTCATCACGCAACTCGGGCTCAGCATCTTCAAAGCTTACATTGTTTTCTGCCAGCGATCCGTTGATCCGGAACAAGGCCGGACCAAAAACAGATGGGAGTGGGCCAACGACATCGTCGATCTCGGCAGCGAATACAGCGTCAGCGGCATCGCCAAGGTCCTCTCGGGTGACGTCACCCAGATCTACATCGCCCAGCTCAAGTTGCCGATCGCGGACCAGTTGTTCAAAATCTGTTCCACCAACCTCCAGCTGAGCCAAGGCCTCGGTTGCGGCTTCTTCGCTGGGATAGGTCAGGCGTTCGACCAAACGGCGCTCGGGCTGGAAATACTGTTCTGCGCGCTGGTCGTACAGGCGGCGCAACGAGTCTTCGTCGATCTCAATCGTATCAAGCAGCATCTCTGGTGACAAAATAGCATACGTCAGTTGCTTGGTGCGGGGCAGGGTAAACAGATCAGTGTTCTCGTCATAGAATGTCTGAATCTGATCTTCTGTCGGTTCTGCCACTGGCGTCTCCAACGCGTCGGCGGACAGCGTCGCCACTGTAAAGCTGCGGCGGGCCAGTACATAGTTCGCCATTGCTTCGGTCAGAGTACGTGGCATCTCAACCCCGCCCATGATTGCACCCTGCACGATTGTGCGGGCCGATTCCTTTCGCAGATCCGATTCGAACTCGGAATCGCTCATCCCGACCTGTTCAAGCTGAAAGCGATAGGCTTCGCGGTCGAATGTACCGTTCACCCCCTGGAATGCGGGTATCTGGACGATCTCGTTCTGCAGGTTCTCGTCGCCGATTGAAATGCCAAGCTGCCCGACCTCATTGTCGAGCGCAGCCAGTGCGATCAGGCGCGACAAGGCCAATTGGTCCAACCCAAGATCATGCGCTTGCGAAATCTGCATTGGCTGTCCGGTTTGCGCCTCGACCGCCCTGATTTCGCGCTGAAGTTCGCGGAAGTATTCGTCGACCGAAACGCTTTCATCGCCAACCTGCGCCACAGTGCGCACGGTCCCGGTCAGGCTGGTCGCACCAAATCCGGCTAGACCCAGCATCAGAAGGCCCATGAGAATCCAGACAAAGGTTTTGGATAGGTTTTTCATGCCTGCGGCCATGGTGCCCTCTTGGTTTGGTCGGCAAGTGTCTGCCCTGCTAGTTGCGGCCCTGAATACGATGCGTGCAGCCGAGGGGCAAGCTTAGAAGGACAGGGCCTGCAAACGGTCGAACAATTGCGCGATTCCGGCGCGGTCGAGATTGGCAAACGCGATGCGGACCTGTTGTTTCCCTGCCGGGTCATGCGCGGGCATGAACATGGTTCCGGGCAACAGCAGAATGCCCGCCTCAGGCACCAACTGCCGGGCCAAATCGTCCGATGCGATTTGATAGGGGTGTTTGAGATAGGCGAAGTAGGCACCCAGCCCCAGAAGACGCCAGCCTTTTGCCTCTAGCCGAGGCATTCCTTCGGCAATTGCAGCCCTTCGGTCTAGAATCTCATTACGCTCACCGGCAACCCAATGAGACAGGTTCTGCATTCCCCAAAGCGCAGCGAATTGACCGATCTGGCCGGGGCAGATCGCAACTGTGTCTAAAAACTTCTCAATCTCCGACAAAAGCGGCGAACCGGCAGCAATTGCGCCGACTCGGTGCCCAGTCAGGCGATAGGCTTTCGAAAACGAGTAGAGATGCACAAAGGTTTCGCACCAATCAGGCTGCTGGAACAATTCATGTGGCGCACCAGATCGGCTGTCGAAATCGCGATAGGTTTCATCAACCAGCAGACGAATCCCTGTTTCCTGCGCGAGTTTATGGAAGCGGCGTACCAGGTCTGATGGGTATTCGACACCACCGGGGTTGTTCGGCGTGACCAATGCAATGGCCCGTGTTTTCTCGGTGATCAGTGCGCGCGCCATCTCGGGGTCGGGCAACAGATCGTTACCGGTGGGCAAGTCGATGGCTTTGACACCGGCCATATCCAGCCACATTTTGTGATTGAAATACCACGGGGTTGGCAGAATGACCTCATCACCCTGATCCGTAATCGCCGAGATCACGGCCGAGAAAGCCTGATTGCAGCCCGAGGTAATCGCGACCTGATTAGCCTTAATTCTTGCTTCGTAGTGTTCGCTGATCTGTGCAGCCAGTTCGGTCCGTAATTCATCATTGCCCAGAACTGGGCCATAAAGATGTGCGCTTTCCTGTTCGACTGCGAATTCGGCTATAGCTTGCCGCAAGGCCAGTGGCGGTGGATCGACCGGAGCCGCTTGACTGACATTGATCAGCGGACGGTCTTCAGGAAACTCGACCCCGTCCAACCAACGCCGCGCCTCCATCACCGGAGGGGCAAAGGTGGCGGCGGTACGGGTCATATTCATGGAAAGTCCGTGTTTTTAGCGTTCAAGCAAAACGCTTGATCAATCGGTACCCCGGTAAGGTTCGACATATTGCAAGGCCATATCCCATGGGAAGAAGATCCAGGTGTCTTGGCTGACCTCGGTAATAAAGGTATCAACCATCGGCCGACCCTTGGGTTTGGCATATACGGTCGCGAAATGCGCTTTGGGATACATCTCGCGCACCAGTTCCAAAGTTTTGCCGCTATCGACCAGATCATCTATGATCAGGATACCGGTCCCATCGCCCATCAAATCAGCATTGGGGGCTTTTAGGATCTCAGCCTCTCCTTGTGACTGATGGTGATAGGACCGCACGCTGACAGTATCGACCGTGCGGATATCCAGTTCACGGCTGACGATCATCGCAGGGGCCATGCCGCCTCGAGTGATCGCTACGACGGCGCGCCAAGCACCATCATCGGGACCTTGCCCATCCAGACGCCAAGCCAAGGCGCGCGAGTCGCGATGAATCTGATCCCAGCTAATGTGGAAGCCCTTTTCGTGGGGCAGGCGGTCCTTGGCGCTCATGATCTATTACCCTTTTTCAACGTCCGGCGCATCGACGGCCTTCATGCCGACGATGTGATAGCCCGAATCCACGTGCAGATTCTCTCCGGTCACACCGCTGCTAAGGTCCGACAGCAGGTAAAGCGCCGATTTACCGACATCATCGATGGTCACGTTGCGACGCAGCGGAGAATTATACTCGTTCCACTTCATGATATAGCGGAAATCGCCGATGCCGCTGGCTGCGAGTGTCTTGATTGGACCCGCCGAGATCGAGTTGACGCGAATACCGTCTTTTCCCAGATCCTCAGCCAGATACTTGACCGATGCCTCAAGCGCAGCCTTGGCGACACCCATAACATTATAATGGGGCATGACCTGTTCAGCGCCGTAATAGGTGAGGGTGACTGCGCTACCGCCTTCGCCCATCATCTTCTCTGCGCGCTGCATAACGGCTGTAAAAGAGTAGACCGATACGTCCATCGTCAGATTGAAGTTAGCGCGCGATGTGTCGACGTAGCGCCCACGAAGCTCGTTCTTGTCAGAAAAGCCAATGGCGTGAACAACAAAGTCAAGCCTTCCCCATTTCTCTTCAAGCGAGTTGAAAAGGTTATCAATCGATTCCTCGTCGCTGACATCGCAGGGCAGAACGATTTCGCTGCCCAATTGCGCAGCCAGCGGGTCGACACGTTTTTTCAGCGCGTCTCCCTGATAGGAAAAGGCCAGTTCGGCCCCGGCGTCGGACAAGGCGCGGGCTATCCCCCATGCGATTGATTTGTCATTGGCCAGTCCCATGATGAGGCCGCGTTTTCCGGCCATCAACTGATTTGACATCTTCGGTTCTCCGCCTGTCGTCGCATTGTGTTGAGTTGGTTTATGCCATTGATTGTCCTGCGGCAAGGCCATGCGCTCTTGCCCGCAGCGGGTTCTCGCCTTAGGGTCGAGTTAATTATTTCCAGGGGATGGAAATGAACGAGCATAATGGCATCTTTGCCGGGACTGATCCGTTTGAAATCGCGGGTCGGTGGTTGGCTGAGGCGGAAAAGACCGAACCAAACGATCCGAACGCGATTGCATTGGCAACCGTGGATTCGGAAGGCTTGCCTAATGCAAGAATGGTTCTGCTGAAAGAAATCGAAAAAGACGCATTTGTCTTCTATACGAACTATAACAGCGCCAAGGCACAGGAACTGGACAGTGCCCATAAAGCGGCATTTGTGATGCACTGGAAATCTTTGCGGCGTCAAATTCGAGTTCGTGGTATAGTCAGCAAAGAAGACGGGCCTGGGGCAGACGCGTATTATGCCTCGCGCTCGCTTAAGAGCCGTCTGGGTGCCTGGGCCTCTCGCCAGTCGCAACCTCTGGAGAGCCGGGCATCTTTGATGGCCGAGGTGGCAAAGGTGACGGCAAAGTTGGGACCCAATCCGCCGCGCCCGGAATTCTGGGGAGGGTATCGGGTTTCACCTGTCGAAGTGGAATTCTGGGCTGATGGAGCATTCAGGTTGCATGACAGGTTTCAATGGAAGAGGCGTAACGCCGATTCCGATTGGCAAGTGCAGAGGTTGAATCCGTGATGTTCGCGTACCGTGAAATGCAACTGATTGCTATTAATAGTTTTTTTCAGCTTGAATTTGCGAGTGAATATCATAAACAACAAACCCTTAACGGCTTGCCTATTATCGTAACGGGAAAACAGTGCCAGAAGATTTGAACAGCATGTATCGCGTCCATGGACACGTTAAATGGTTCGATCCCGCAAAGGGATACGGATTTGTTGTGTCCGACGATGGCGGTCCGGACATTCTGTTGCATGTCAATGTGTTGCGCAATTTTGGTCAGAGCTCGGTCGCCGACGGTGCTGGTATCGAGATTATGACGCACAAAACTGATCGCGGTGTTCAGGCGGTCGAAGTGATCAGCGTCGATCCACCCGTACGGGCAGAAACAATGATGCTGGCCGACTTTGCGGAGCTTGATCCGACCGTGATCGGCAATGCTCCATTAGAGGCAGCGCGTGTCAAATGGTTCGACAAAGGCAAGGGATTCGGCTTTGCCAATGTCTTCGGAAGCAGCGAAGATGTATTCTTGCACATTGAGGTTCTTCGCCGTTCAGGTCTTGCGGATCTGCAACCGGGAGAAGCCTTGGCCATGCGTGTGATTGACGGAAAACGCGGACGGATGGCGGCACAGGTTCTTGCCTGGGAAGCGGCGTTGAGCACCTAGGTCTTAAAGTATGAGAACAGCATTACTCGTAGCGGCCCTGACATTTCTGATCAGTGGTGGCGCGCAAGCCGAATGCCGTTCTGACCGTGTTGAGTTGCGAAATGAACTTGCGCAGGTTCGATTTGATATCGAGTTAGCCGTTACCCCTCAGGAACGATCACGCGGGCTGATGTTTCGTGAGAATATGCCCAGCCGCTCTGGCATGCTGTTCATCTTTGATCCACCGCAGCGGGTGGCGTTTTGGATGAAGAACACGCTGATCCCTTTGGACATGATCTTTACCGACAAAGCAGGAACCGTCACCCGCGTGCATGAGGGTGCGATCCCCGGCGATTTGACCCCGATCGAAGGCGGCGATTCGGTTTATGCTGTGCTTGAAATCAATGCGGGACTTGCTGCGCGCTATGGTATTCGACCAGGAACACAGATGCGTCACCAAGTTTTTTCGCAAGGTCCTGCAATTTGGCCTTGTTAGGGCTTTTCAAATCAGATCGGCACGTTTAGGAAGGCGCACGGTCCGGGGCGTGGCGCAGTCTGGTAGCGCACCTGTTTTGGGTACAGGGGGTCGTAGGTTCGAATCCTGCCGCCCCGACCATTTCCACTCTTACACCGGCGTTCCGCCATAGTCGGTGTAGAGTCTGGAAAAATCCCTGTCCAATTCATCGCTTTCGATTGGAATCTTAAGTGTGCTTCCGCTTTTTTGGGGAACGATAAAAAACAATTCCGCATCCACACGGTAGCCTGCTTGATTCTTTGCTGAGCTTAGCCGCGTCACGATCTTCGGCAGATTTTGAGAATATCCATCAAAATTGAGAATCAGATAGGCTGTCGCCTCGGGCGAAAGTATTTCGCGGCATTCAAAACTGCTTGTCCCGGTTTTGACGAATTTGTCGCCAGGGCCAGCGCAGTCTGTCTTGAAGGAATTGAACAGGTTCTGCGGGTACCCATCGAATTGAGCGCTACGAGACGCAGGCGGAACGTCCTGTGCTGTGCAGGACACGATTAAGCCCATAATAGTTAACAACGAAATCAAACGCATGTTGAATAGATTTCCCATCCAGAAATGTCGTGATTTACAAACTATGGCACGCGCCACATTGCGGTGACGATGATTCTCTGAATATGTCCTTAATGCCGGACTGGTTGATCAATTTCCTCTAACTGTGGTGGAAAAAAAGAGAAATCACTCTGACGCAACGAACGTAGATTGATTGGTATCCGGGGATAGGCCTGTGGAGGAATCGCGATCCGGCAAGAAACCGCCGGTTCGTCAGATCAGGTCAAGCTAAAAGATTCCAAAAATGACTGAAAAAGCCCGTTGACCATCTATGGGAATATACGTCAGATTGTATAGGCCGAAGGACGAGCCACTAAATCTGGTAGCAATAACCAGAAATGGCATCGGACGAGGGACGGAATGCAAACCAGTATGACGTGAAACCGTATTTACGGTTCTGCGCTGTTATCGGCAGCGCTTGGTCCCTTGCGTCTCAATATTCCGGCAGGGCGGGCGGCACACCGCGACATCAAGATTTTGTGCCGGGTACTAAAATTTGGACAGATCGTAGCTGGGGCAGCGGACATGAAAATTGAAAGAAAATTCACCAAACCTGGACAGGATGCATATGCCGATCTGGATTTTGTGTCCGCAACATCCGAGATTCGCAATCCGGACGGCACAATCGTATTCCGTCTCGACGAAATCGAAGTGCCCGCAAAGTGGAGCCAGGTCGCCAGCGACGTCATCGCGCAAAAGTACTTCCGCAAGGCGGGTGTTCCGTCCAAGCTGAAGAAGGTTAAGGAAAAGGACGTTCCTGAATTCCTGTGGCGTTCGGTCCCAGCTGATGGCGCTGAATTTGATGGTGAGACGTCTTCGAAACAGGTGTTCGACCGTCTCGCAGGCGCTTGGGCCTATTGGGGTTGGAAGGGCGGCTATTTCTCGACCGAGGAAGACGCGCGCGCCTATTTCGACGAGATGCGCTATATGCTGGCGACCCAGCGTGCTGCACCGAACTCGCCGCAATGGTTCAACACGGGTCTGCACTGGGCCTATGGCATCGATGGCCCGGCGCAGGGTCACCATTATGTCGATTACAAAACCGGCAAGCTGACAAAATCGAAATCCGCCTACGAGCATCCGCAACCACACGCCTGCTTTATCCAGTCAGTGGACGATGATCTGGTGAACGAAGGTGGCATTATGGATCTGTGGGTGCGTGAGGCGCGCCTGTTCAAATACGGCTCTGGTACCGGGACCAACTTCAGCCATCTACGCGCAGAAGGCGAGGCGTTGTCGGGTGGCGGTAAATCCTCGGGCCTGATGGGCTTTCTCAAGATCGGCGACCGCGCCGCTGGCGCGATCAAATCAGGCGGGACAACCCGTCGGGCAGCAAAGATGGTGATCGTCGATGCGGATCACCCGGACATCGAGCAATTCATCGAATGGAAGGTGATCGAAGAGCAGAAGGTGGCCTCGATCGTTGCCGGATCAAAGATGCACGAGAAGATGCTGAATGGCATTTTCGAGGCCATCCGCAGCTGGGACGGCGCGCAGGATGATGCGTATGATCCCAATAAGAATGACAGCCTGAAGAAAGCGGTTCGCGAGGCGAAAAAGGTCGCGATCCCAGAGACTTATATCAAGCGCGTGCTGGATTACGCCAAGCAGGGCCACGACAGCATCGAATTCCCGACCTATGACACGGACTGGGATTCGGAAGCCTACAGCTCGGTTTCTGGCCAGAACTCGAACAACTCGATCCGCGTGACCAACGCGTTTCTGACTGCCGTTGAGAAAGACGCCGATTGGGAACTGATCAACCGTACCGACGGCAAGGTTGCTCGCACCGTCAAAGCGCGCAATCTGTGGGAGAAAGTCGGCCACGCAGCATGGGCCTGCGCCGATCCGGGCATCCAGTTCCACGATACCGTCAACGAATGGCACACTTGCCCCGAAGACGGTGAGATTCGTGGATCGAACCCGTGCTCTGAATACATGTTCCTCGATGACACGGCTTGCAACCTGGCGTCGATGAACCTGCTGACCTTCCTCAAGGATGGTGAGTTCCAGGCAGCCGACTACATGCACGCCTCGCGTCTGTGGACCCTGACACTAGAAATCTCGGTGACGATGGCGCAGTTCCCGTCGAAGGAAATCGCGCAACTGTCCTATGACTTCCGCACGCTGGGTCTAGGTTATGCGAATATCGGCGGCCTGCTGATGAACATGGGCTACAGCTATGACTCGGACGAGGGTCGGTCGATCTGTGGCGCGCTGACCGCAATCATGACCGGTGTGGCTTATGCGACCTCAGCTGAGATCGCCGGAGAGTTGGGGCCGTTCAAAGGCTATGAGCGCAACGCCGACCACATGCTGCGCGTCATCCGTAACCACCGCCGCGCATCGCAGGGCGTGACCGAGGGTTATGAGAAACTGGCGGTGAAGCCGGTGCCTCTGGACCACGGCAACTGTCCGGATAAACGTCTGGTCGATCTGGCCATGTCCGCTTGGGATGAGGCTCTGAGCCTCGGCGAGAAGAACGGTTATCGCAACGCGCAGGCCACAGTTATCGCACCGACCGGCACCATCGGTCTGGTGATGGATTGCGACACGACCGGGATCGAGCCCGATTTTGCGCTGGTTAAGTTCAAAAAGCTGGCCGGTGGTGGCTACTTCAAGATCATCAACCGTTCGGTGCCTTCGGCGCTCGAGAAGCTGGGCTATTCCTCGGCTCAGATCGAAGAGATCGTGGGCTATGCGGTTGGTCATGGAACCATCGGCAATGCGCCGGGGATCAACCACACCTCGCTGACTGGTCACGGCTTTGGTCCGAACGAGCTGGCCAAGGTGGACGCCGCGCTGGAAAGTGCTTTTGATATCCGGTTCGTCTTCAACCAGTGGACACTGGGCGAGGATTTCTGTACCGGCGTTCTGGGCATCCCGGCGACCAAGTTGAACGATCCGACCTTCGATCTGCTGCGCCATCTGGGCTTTACCAAAGCGGATATCGACGCAGCCAACGATCACGTCTGCGGAACGATGACGCTGGAAGGCGCGCCGCATCTGAAAGAAGAGCATTACTCGATCTTCGACTGCGCCAACCCGTGTGGCAAGAAAGGCAAGCGTTTCCTTGGGGTTGATAGTCACATCACCATGATGGCGGCGGCACAAAGCTTCATCTCGGGCGCGATCTCGAAAACGATCAACATGCCCAATGATGCGACCATTGAGGATTGCCAGAAGGCTTATGAACTCAGCTGGTCGTTGGGTGTGAAGGCGAACGCACTCTATCGTGACGGCTCGAAACTGTCTCAGCCTCTGGCCGCGGCGCTGGTCGAGGATGACGACCAGGCGGCGGAAATTCTGGAAAGCGGTTCAACGCAGGAAAAAGCTGTCGTTCTGGCCGAGAAGGTGATCGAGAAGGTTGTGGTCAAGGAAATGATCCGCAGCCACCGCGAGAAACTGCCCCATCGCCGCAAAGGTTATACCCAAAAAGCCATCGTTGGCGGCCACAAGGTCTATCTGCGCACCGGTGAGTTCGAAGACGGCAAGCTGGGTGAGATTTTCATCGACATGCACAAGGAAGGCGCTGGCTTCCGAGCGATGATGAACAACTTTGCCATCGCCGTGTCAGTCGGTCTGCAATACGGCGTGCCGCTGGAGGAGTTTGTCGACGCCTTCACCTTCACCAAGTTCGAACCTGCGGGAATGGTTCAGGGCAACGACTCGATCAAGAACGCTACGTCGATCCTGGATTACATATTCCGCGAACTGGCCGTGTCCTATCTGGACCGTACCGATCTGGCCCATGTGAAGCCCGAAGGCGCAACCTTTGACGATCTGGGTCGGGGCGAAGAGGACGGCCTGTCCAACGTCTCGGAAATCAGTGAAACTGCGGCGACCAAGTCATTGGAAGTGTTGAAACAAATCAGCTCGACCGGCTATCTGCGTAAGCGTCTGCCACAGGATCTGATGGTCTTCAACGGTGGTCAATCTGATGTGACCGGAATGGCGGAGACCGCAGCGACATTCGAAGCTCCTGCTGAAACGGCGGTTGCGACAGGAATGGACGCCCGCACCAAAGCAAAGATGCAAGGATACGAGGGTGATCCCTGCGGGGAATGTGGAAACTACACACTGGTGCGCAACGGCACCTGCATGAAGTGCAACACTTGCGGTGCGACAAGCGGGTGTAGCTGAGTTTAGCGCCCCGGCAACCCGGGGTGCAGGGGTCGGATAGCTGCCACAGGTACCGACCCCGACGAATACGGAGCAAGGCGCTGAGACTTACCATCGATGCCTTGGTCCACTCGGCCGACATGCCCGTGTTGGCCGGGAACAGGGTGGGGCGGAATATTTGCTCCCTCCCACTCTCTCACGGGGCGGGTGCGCTCGTCCCATGCGCAGTCCAGGCCGCAGGCAAAAAAACACCGGGCGGTCAACGAAATGAGCCTGGAAGGCGAAACTGACAGGGGGCTTCGGCCCCCTTTCTTTTTTCAAGTGCGAGTCGGTTTTTGAGCAGGGGATTGCCAGATTATCTTGCCCGGGTCGGGCAAGAGTTGCCGAAACCTGTGTGGGCCATTTTGCCCGGCAAACCTCCGCAGATGCGACTCGGACAAACACGCAGAGATTGGCTCGAATTGAGCAAAATCAATCGGAGCGGGTGACTTGTCCTTTGGGTGGCTTTCTTTTGGCGCTCGTCCGGACACAAACACTTAAGAAAACTCACTCAGGAGGCAAATATGAAACCGCAGAAATTGGCCGTAATCTCGGCGCTGGCCCTTGGACTTCCGACATTGGCGTTGGCCCAGAACGCAGCTGACACCAACGGCGATGGCGTGCTGACAATCGACGAGGTTCAGGCCGTTGTGCCAGAAGTTGACGCCGAGGGTTTCGCGCAGATGGACGCAAACGGCGACGGCGCGCTAGATCAGGATGAGATCACAATCGCCCAACAGGCAGGACTGTTGCCGCCCTCCAACGGTTGATCCACTTAGAAAAATGGCGGCCCGATTTATTCGGGCCGCTTATATTTCAGTAGGTTACGAAGGCAAGTGAATGTTAAACCTGTCGCGGAGTTCGGCATCCAGAAGAGGATCAAATCTGGCCGAGGATGGCACCGCCAGAATCTCTTCTTTCCGCTTCACCGCTTTCTCGATCAGATCAGGTTTTCCAAGTTCAACCCATTCTTTTGGAGACGAACGGTCGCCAAAGGTTGGATAGACGTAGTCCGCCTGCATACGGCCCAGTGTCGCATCTGTCCCTAGATAGTGACCGGGGCCGCCCATGCAGACCTCGGCCATCTGATCCAGCGCCAGAGTTTCATCCGACACTTCAATTCCACGTACGCAGCGCTGCGCTTGTCCGATCAGATCGTCGCTTAGGATTAAGCTCTCATGGCAGAAGCCCAGCAGTGAGGCGTGCATGCCTGCGGCCTCATAAACCATATTCAGGCCCGAAAGTCCGGCCATGACGTTCGAGCACATCTGTTCCCAACCGGCCTGCATATCAGGCAGTTTCGCGTCCGATGCTCCCGCGGCGGCTCCGCCAGGCAGGTCATAGAAATGGTGCATTTGGGCACAACCAGCGGTTAGCAGGGCTTGTTCCCCAGAGCCGATAGACATTGCACCGGTGCGCAGATCCAACCCAAAGGGCCAGGTGCCAAAAATCGCAGGCGCACCGGGCTTTACGGCGTTTACATAAACCAAACCGGCCAGACATTCAGCCGTGGCTTGCGTTATCGCCCCGGCAACTGTCGAGGGCGCTGTCGCTCCGGCCATGCCGGCGGACAGCAGCAGAACCGGCATGCCGGCCTTGATGCATCCCTCCATCACCTCGCAGCTTTCGGTGGCGAATTTCATCGGTGGTACAACAAAACAGTTGGAGTTGGACATGAAAGGCCGTTCGCGCCACTTGTCCTCTCCGCCTGCAATCATGTGCAGCATTTCGATCGCGGGTGCGACATGGCTGGGTTCAGTGAAAGACGTGCCGATGTGTTTGAACGTACCGGAAGTGGTGGCGTAGACCGTGTTCAGGTCCATCTCGAGGTTGTCCGCAATATCGCGGCACACCATAGGACGTTGAACAAAGTGAATGTTTTCAAGCTGTTCACAGATGCGGGATGCATCGTGGAGATCCTGAAGGGTCGAATCACGATATTCCTGCCCGTGCACATCGACCATGCTGACCGCCGCCCCGGCCGTTCCATAGTGAACCCGGTTGCCCGACAGCTCCAGATCGGACTTTCCATCCCGGCTGTACAGCGTGACCGAACGATTTGCTTTGGCGATAATGTCTTCGACCAATGCACGCGGGAAGCGGATGCGGCCATCGTCGCCTAGGAAACAACCGGCGGCCACCAGATAATCGATCCCGCTTTGTGGCGCATCGGCAAGTCCAATAGTTTCCAGCGCGGTCAATGCGGCCTCATGGATACGCTCAATCTGGTGCTGAGTTAGAACCTTTAGCGTTCCACCCTCCATGCCAGGTCGAATAGGGCGCAAATGCTCTGGCAGTGCCGAGGCGCGGGCTGCACGGCGCGCAGCGCGGCCACCGCTACGGGATGAGTTTCGGGTTTGTTCGTTCATTTTGGAATCCGGTCGAAGAAATGCGTATTGGGTTGAGTGAACTCAGACCGCCGCTGGTCGCCCTCGTGCCGCACGTCCACGATCCGCTCCGATGGTGCGGCTAACGAGACGTATTTTCCAAACTTCGTTGTGCATTGTGTTCCAATCTAACTGAGCTCATAGTTTCAACGCTCAGCGTCACAATCTGTTCTGTTTGCGACCTGCAAATGAATTTCCGCGCAAAAATTTCACCGGCGATGGGAACAGGTTAAATTGATATACAGAAATGTTTTTTTTCCGTTACGCTAAAAATCTGTTAACCTATCCCTAGTTAATTTTGAGACAACTGTTGGTTTAAATTGGAAGTAGGTGCGGATTTTCCTTCTGTTGGATATCGCCGCATTCTTTTATGGAACGCTTCTGGTTTGTTGGAGGGCTTGATGAAGTCAACGATTGCCGCACTCGTCATCGCGCTGTTCGCAGGTGTCGGGCCGGTATTGGCAGAAGACTGGACCGGAGCATATGCAGGTTTCAGTTTCGGTTATGCGGATGTTGACGGATCAGGCAATGTTGGCGGAAGCGATGTCGGTTTTGGCCCTGTGATCGGATACGACTACGATTTTGGAAATTTCGTGTTGGGTGGTGAACTGGAATACAACTGGCTCAACCTTGATCTTGGCCAGTCGGAAGGCAGTTTAGACAGCATGTCGCGTTTGAAATTACGCGGGGGCTACGATTTCGGCTCGGCACTGGGATACGTCGTCGTCGGCGCAGCGCGGGCTAGCACATCGGGCGATAGCGACACGGCAGCAGTATACGGCATCGGTGTGGCTTATCCTCTGGGTGATCGCTTCGTGATCAGTGGCGAGGCGTTGAGACAGGATTTTGAGAATGTTCCTCAGTCAGGTGGGAAGCTTGACGCAAACGTCTTCAACCTGCGCACTACATTCCGCTTTTAACAAACGCTTTAGGTAGGTTGAATAAACCACTTCGCGCTCTTCAAAACCACCAATCAGATACGATTGGTTAAGGTTGCTTGAACTTTCTTGGGGAGCGACGTGCGTATGATATCGTAGGATGATTCAAGGCGGTGGCGCATTTCTTCAGATTCTGTTGACCAGGGCAGACGAACCCAACTGCGATGGAAGTATGGTGCCTTGATCCCAACTCCAGCATCGATCAGCATTTGGGCAGTCTCAATGTCAGGTGTCTTGACTGACACCCCATCCCCGACTGAGCCGACGCAGGCGAACATTTTGCCGCCCACTTTCCAAGCGTCGTGACCTCCGCCCCAAGGATCGGAAAGCTCGGCCCCGGGCAGTTCAGCGCAAATGGAATAGACGTATTCACGGCTCATGAGAGGCAGAGTGCCGATACGGCTGGTAAAACTCAAGACTTGGCTCAGCGTAGAACTCGTGCTACCCACGGCGCATGAACCAGAAAACCTGCATCATTTTTTGCTGCATTACCTGCTGATTTATCAAGCGGGCCGGTTTCTTTCGTTTTCATCCCTGAGACAAGTTGCTAAGCCCGCGCCAACGCGTGACGAACATGCTGTTTCAGGAGCACGACCCGATGACGACGATCAAACTGCACAACACGAGGACACGGACGAAAGAGGATTTCGTGCCGATCGATCCAGGCAATGTGCGGATGTATGTCTGTGGTCCGACGGTTTATGACCGCGCCCATCTTGGGAATGCGCGGCCCGTGGTGGTGTTCGACGTGCTCTATCGTTTGCTGCGGCACGCTTATGGTGCGGATCACGTGACCTATGTGCGCAATTTCACCGATGTGGACGACAAGATCAACGCTACCGCTTTGGCGCGAAAACAGGCCGGGGCCGAAGGCTCTCTGGAGCAATTGGTTCAGGAACGCTCGGACGAGACCATAGGTTGGTATCTGCATGATATGGGCGCGCTTGGGGCGATGGAGCCCACGGAAATGCCGCGCGCAACACAGTATATCGCGCAGATGATTACGATGATCGAGAACCTGATTTCCAGGGGGCATGCTTATGCTGCCGAGGGGCATGTCCTGTTTGCGGTGGACAGTTGGAAAGAAGACTATGGCAGGCTGTCGGGTCGCTCGGTCGATGACATGATTGCCGGTGCGCGGGTTGAAGTCGCGCCTTACAAGAAAAACCCGATGGATTTCGTGCTGTGGAAGCCTTCGACCGATGAGTTGCCTGGCTGGGACAGTCCTTGGGGACGCGGGCGTCCGGGTTGGCATATTGAATGCTCGGCTATGAGCTATGAGCTGTTGGGCGAGAGCTTTGATATTCATGGCGGCGGCAACGATCTGATGTTCCCGCATCATGAAAATGAGATTGCTCAGAGCAAATGCGCACATCCGCATGGAGAATTCGCGCGCGTCTGGATGCACAATGAGATGCTGCAGGTCGAGGGCAAGAAGATGTCCAAGTCGCTGGGCAATTTCTTCACCGTGCATGACCTGTTGGAGCAAGGTGTGCCCGGCGAAGTGATCCGGTTTGTATTCCTTCAGACACACTATCGTAAGCCAATGGACTGGACCGAGAAGAAGGCGCGTGAGGCGCGATCAACTCTTGGACGTTGGTACTCGCTGATGTTTGACAATGAGTTTGGCGAAGTAGATTCGAAAGTGATTGATGCACTTTCCGACGATCTGAATACATCTGCGGCGATCACAAGACTTTATGAACTTGAAAAAAATGGTGAAGTCTCTGCACTTCTTGGGTCGTTGAAATTCCTCGGATTCGATATGCCTGCCTTCAAGAGGCACGTCGAGAGTCAAACACAGCATCTTCTTTCTTCGCTAGATAATGGCCTGCTGGAACAGGCGAAACACAAACTTGAGAAAGCGCGATCGCTTGCCTTGCGGAGCAAGGATTTCTCTGAGGTCGATCGCCTTAAGGCGGCTTATATCGCGGCAGGGCTAGAAGTTCGGATGAGTAAGGAGGGTGTGGAACTAGTGAGAGGCTCTGGATTCGATGCCACCAAGCTGGAGGGGGTCGAATGACCAAGGAACGCCTTTATCTCTACGACACCACCTTGCGCGACGGGCAGCAGACGCAGGGCGTACAGTTCTCGACTGCCGAGAAGGTTCAGATCGCGCAGGCATTGGATGGGCTTGGTCTCGACTATATCGAAGGGGGGTGGCCCGGGGCGAACCCGACCGACAGTGCGTTTTTTGAGCGCGCTCCCAAGACCTCGGCCCGTATGACCGCGTTTGGGATGACCAAACGCTCTGGTCGGTCGGCAGAGAATGATGACGTTTTGGCGGCCGTCATGAATGCCGGAACGCCAGCCGTTTGTCTGGTGGGAAAGTCACATGATTACCATGTGACTCACGCGCTTGGCATCTCGTTGGAGGAAAACACTGAGAACGTAAGGGCTTCGGTCGCGCATATCGTGGCGCAGGGGCGTGAGGCCTTGTTCGATGCTGAGCATTTCTTTGATGGCTATAAGGACAACCCGGAATATGCGGTTGAGGTCTGTCGTGCAGCGCTTGACGCCGGTGCACGGTGGGTCGTCTTGTGCGATACCAATGGCGGCGCGTTGCCCGCCGAGGTCGGGCGGATCGTGTCTGAGGTGATTGCGGCCGGTCTGCCGGGGGACCGATTGGGCATTCACACCCACAATGATACCGAAAACGCAGTGGCCTGTTCTCTGGCTGCCGTCGACGCGGGTGCGCGGCAGATTCAGGGCACTCTGAACGGGTTGGGAGAGCGTTGCGGTAACGCCAACCTGACCGCTTTGATTCCAACACTGATGATGAAAGGACCCTATGCTTCACGCTATGAGGTTAACGTGAAGCCCGAGGCTTTGGCTGGGCTGACCCGAATCAGCCGGATGTTGGATGACATCCTGAACCGCGTGCCCAGCAAGCAGAGCGCCTATGTCGGCGCGTCGGCGTTCGCACATAAGGCCGGGCTGCATGCCAGCGCGATCCTCAAGGATCCGACGACCTATGAGCATATCGATCCTGCAAGCGTCGGCAATGCGCGCATCATTCCGATGTCTAACCAGGCCGGGCAATCGAATCTGCGCAAACGTCTGACCGATGCGGGGTTGTCGGTCGAAGCGGGTGATCCAGCGTTAGGGCGTATCCTTGAGCGGATCAAACTGCGCGAGGCCGAGGGCTATTCCTATGACACCGCGCAGGCCAGTTTCGAGCTGTTGGCGCGGGATGAGTTGGGGCAATTGCCCGAGTTCTTTGAGGTCAAGCGCTACAAGGTGACCGTTGAGCGCCGGAAGAACAAATACAACAAGATGGTTAGCCTGTCAGAGGCGGTTGTTGTTGTGAAAGTGGATGGCGAGAAGAAGCTGTCGGTCAGTGAGTCGCTGGATGAAAGCGGCAGTGACCGTGGTCCGGTGAACGCGCTGGCAAAGGCTTTGGCCAAGGATTTGGGGCAATATTCGCAGATACTGTCGGATATGCGGCTGGTCGACTTCAAGGTGCGCATCACTCAAGGCGGGACCGAGGCGGTGACTCGCGTGATCATCGACAGCGAAGACGGGCAGGGACGGCGCTGGTCCACTGTCGGTGTCAGCGCGAACATAATCGATGCCTCGTTCGAGGCGCTATTGGACGCGATCCAGTGGAAACTGGTGAACGATTGCGCCCCGCAGTCCGCGGCAGCCGAATAAGGTGGAGTTCGACGACGACGTCAAGGCTTGTGCAGCGCTGGTGCATCGGGCCGATCCTGATCGCTTTATGGCGGCCATGGCCGCACCGGTCGAGGCACGGGCTGTCCTGTTCCCGATCTATGCGCTGAACGTCGAAGTGGCCCGCGCTCCATGGGTGACTCAGGAGAGCATGATCGCTGAGATGCGGCTGCAATGGTGGCGCGATGCCTTGCAGGAAATTGCCGAAGGTCCATCCGTGCGTCGGCACGAGGTTGTCACGCCGTTGTCGCGTATTCTCTCACCGCATCTGGCGGCGAAATTGGATGAATATGTCGCCGTAAGGCGTTGGGATATATACCGCGATCCGTTTGAGGATGAGGAGCATTTTGACTCCTATATCGATCACAGCGCCGGATCGTTGATGGTTGTGTCGGCGCAGGCTTTGGGAGCGTCGGATGAGACTGTTCTTCGAAATTTTGGTTATGCGGCCGGGATTGCGAATTGGATGCGTGCTATTCCCGAGCTCGAGTCGCGAGGTCGTATCCCATTGTTAGATGGCACACAGGATGGTGTTCGGACCTTAGCGCAGAAAGCGTTGGACCGGCTGGCGCGTGCGCGATCTGCGCGTGGCGAAATATCGGCGGCAGCACGGCCAGCACTCTTTGCAGGGTGGCAGACAGAATGGGTGCTGCAGGCGGCCTTGGCACGGCCAGAACGTGTGGCTGCGGGTGCCTTAGCGCAGGGCGAAGTTCGCCGTCGGTTTTCTTTGATCAAGACAGCCGCGACAGGGCGCTGGTAAGTCAGGCAGTTTGAGGGTCTGACGGCCTTAGCACCAGCCACAACAGCGCGCCTCCTGCCAGTGTCAGCAGCGGGATCATTGCTAAATTCACGGCTGTCCAGCCCTCGACCGCTGAGCCGCCCGAGCAATTCATCAGCCCGCCGGACGCCAACGACGCAAAGGTGACGCCGCCAAAGACCATAAGGTCGTTCAGGCCCTGCATCCGCCCGCGCTCGTGCACTTCGTGCGAGTCGGCGAGCATGCTGGTGGCGCCGATGAATCCAAAGTTCCAGCCGATTCCCAGCAGGATGAGGGCGACGAAAAAGTTACCCAGATCTACACCCTGCAGGGCAACAAGGCCCGCGCCGCCGAGGATGGCCAGACCAAGGGCCACGATTTTTTCAACGCCAAATCTTGCAATTAGGTGGCCGGTGAAAAAGCTGGGAATATACATCGCCAGTACGTGGCTGGTTACGATATCTGCGGCATCACCTTCGGTATATCCGCATCCGACAACGGCCAAAGGTGTCGATGTCATCACAAGGTTCATCAACGCGTAGGAGACCATCGCGCAGATGATCGCCACCGCGATGCGCGGGGTTTTCAGCAGCTCCAGCCGCGTGCGGCCCTTGGGTTCATCCTCGGTGGGCTTGGGTGGAGTGGGAATATCAAGAAAGAAGAAGAGGGTAGAACCCAACACATTGATTGCAATCACAGCCAAATAAGTGCCCAGAAACGGGATCACATAGGCTTGCGAGGTCAGCTTTACGATCTGTGGGCCAATGATGGCCGCCGCGAGCCCCCCGGCCATGACGTAAGAAATTGCCTTGGGCCGGAACGCATCAGAAGCGGTGTCGGCTGCCGCAAAGCGATAGAATCCATGTGCGCTCATATAGATGCCGGTCAGGAAGCTGCCAACAAGGAACACAGGGAATGAGCCGAGATAGAGGCCGTAAGCCCCGATAATGCCACCGGTAGCACCCGCTGTGGAGCCTACAAGGAACCCTGCGCGGCGTCCCCAGCGTTGCATGATGGCCGAGATCGGCGTGGCCGCCAGCATCGAACCCAGAACGATCAGTGAAATCGGCAGCGTCGCGAGGCAGGCGTTGCTGGCCAGCGATTGCCCGGCCAATCCGCCGACAATGAACATGATCGGCATCTGCGCACCCAAGATCGCCTGGGCCGCCACCAGAACGGCGACGTTTCGTTTGGCCTGACTGTCGTCGGGGGTGGCAGTGATCATTGTCATGGGCGAATGGTTATCTACGATTGAGACTAGGCACAAGCGGCTTGCATATGCGGCACATCCGCCTAACGTGCGGACGAGGATCACTTATCGGAGAGCGCATGTCCGTCGGACGCATCATCGAAACCCCGGACTGCGTGAGTGAAGGGGCCGAATGGCTGGCAGGGGCCTGCCCCCGTATGGCCTATGCGATGGAGCAAACCGGCCCTCTGCCGCTCAGGCGCAAGCCTGACGGGTTTGCCCAACTGCTCAGCGCCATTGTCAGCCAACAGGTCAGCGTGGCCTCGGCAAACGCGATCTGGAAGCGGTTGCAGGACGCAAAACTGACCGGCCCGCGCAAGATCATTTGGGCCACGGATGATGATCTGCGGGCGGTGGGTCTCAGCCGTCAGAAAATCCGTTATGCCCGAGCCTTGGCCGAAGCGCGGATCGACTACAAAGCACTTCGTGATGCCCCGGATGACGAGGTGGTCGCAATTCTGACCGAGGTACCGGGAATCGGTGTCTGGACCGCTGAGATTTATGCCATGTTTTCGCTTGGTCGCGCTGACGTGATTGCGCCGGGTGATCTGGCGTTGCAGGAAGCGGCTCGAATTCTTTACGATCTGCCAGAACGACCAAAAGACAAAGAGTTACGTCAGATGGCTGAAGCATGGTCGCCCTGGCGATCGGTTGCGGCCCGGGTGCTGTGGGCCTATTACCGGGTCGCAAAAGACAGAGAAGGGATCAGATGACACGAGTTTTGAATGCGCTCCGAAAAGAGCCGGTTTCGGGGGATACACGCTCGGTCGTTGTGTTCGTTCATGGTTATGGCGCCAATGGGGCTGACCTTTTGGGGCTGGCCGATCCGCTGGGGGAACATCTGCCGGATACTCTGTTCGTGTCACCCGACGCGCCGGAACAGATCCCAGGTATGCCCAATGGGTTTCAATGGTTTCCGATTCCGTGGATTGATGGCTCGTCCGAAGAAGAGGCCCGCCGTGGTATGGAAATGGCCGTCGAGGATTTCAACGCGTTCCTCGACGCGCTGATGGTGGACGAGGATGTCCTGCCCGAACAGGTTGTGCTGTTCGGTTTCAGCCAGGGTACGATGATGAGCCTGTATGTCGCCCCGCGCCGTGAAGATCCTGTGGCCGGAATTGTCGCGTTCTCGGGTCGGTTGTTGGAACCTGACTTGTTGCCGGACGAAACCGTCAGTCGGATGCCGGTGCTGCTGGTGCATGGCGATGCCGATGATGTGGTGCCGCCGCAATCGCTGCCTGAGGCGGCTGAGGCGTTGCAGGCCGCTGGTTTCAAAGAGGTCTACGCCCATGTGATGAAAGGCACCGGCCACGGGATCGCTCCGGATGGCTTGAGTGTTGCACTGGCCTTCATGCGGGATAAGCTCAGCCTCTGATCTCTGGGCGTCTACTAAAGGAGCATTTGATGCTGATCGTGACAGGTATTGTGGAAGTTGCCGAAGCAGGCGTCGAAAAAGCCTCGGTTGCTGCGCAGAAAATGGTCGCGGAAACCCTGAAAGAGCCAGGATGCATGATCTATGAGTTCAGCCAAGTTCTGGGCCATGCGACCCGGTTTCGGGTTTATGAAGAGTGGCAGGATCAGACTGCGCTGGAAGCCCACTTTGCGACCCCGCATATGGCCGCGTTTCAGGCTGAATTGGGTGAGGTCGGCGTGACCTCAAGCGAGATCTACCGCGTGATCGGGGGCGAAAAGCAGCCGCTGCGCTAGCCGGTCAGTCCCATAACCAACCTTCTGAGAACTCGACCGAATTGCCCGCCGGGTCTCGCACATACAGCGACAAGGCCCCATTGGGCCAGTCAAATTCGGCGTCGATAGGGATGTTCCAGTCCAACAGGTGCTTGCGCATCACTGCGATCTCGTCGCGGGTGAGGACAAGACATACGTGACCGGGGCCGCGAGCGCCATGTGGTGGGACCGGAAGTTCCGGGTTGCTCGGCGGTTTTTCAGTCTCGTCGGCAATGAACAACAACAGGACTGACCCGCCGATCCGATAGAAGACATGGCGGTTGGTCGCGCGCTGAATCTTTTCGAGGCCCAGTATTTGACCGTAGAAATCCTCGGCCGCGTCCAGATCGTCGACATAAAGTGCGGCTTCAAGGATCGCCGACGGGGCAGGAATGTCTGGTTTGACTTTCATGCCGTAAGTATATCACATCACGCAGTTTTTGTCATCGACGCGGACGTCGGTCGCGTTTGCGTGCTGGCGCTGCACTTATTGAAGGCATCGGCAGGCTGTCCCACTGACCGGGGTCAAGGCCGTCCAAAAACCAGTCGCCGATCCGTGCACGGATCAGGCGCAGGGTTGGATGCCCGACTGCTGCGGTCATCCGGCGAATCTGACGATTGCGGCCCTCGCGTATGGTCAGTTCGACCCAACTGTCCGGTACGGTCTGGCGGGCACGTATCGGCGGGTTTCGGGGCCATAAGCCTTCGGGCTCGTCAATCAGACGGGCCTTGGCAGGGCGTGTCAGCCCGTCCTTTAGCTCAATCCCATCGCGCAGTGCCTTCAGCACGGCCCCATCCGGGATACCCTCGACTTGAACCCAGTAGGTCTTGGCCATCTTGTGCTTGGGATCGGATATCTGTGCCTGCAACTTCCCATTGTCGGTCAGCAGCATCAAACCTTCGCTGTCCCGATCCAAACGCCCGGCAGGATAGACGCCGGGCAGATCGATGAAATCCGACAGCGTGCTGCGAGGTGAATCCGCATTGGCGCGGTCTGTGAACTGCGGCAACACATCATAAGGTTTGTTAAAGCGGATAAACCAGGACATGCCCCCGCCATACCGCCCGGACCACGGCAGCGCAACCTGTGGATAAATGTTACTTATCTGTTACGGAATCGGCCTAAGCATTACTCGAGATGTTGTGTAAAATCGGGACTTGTCAGAGTTTTAACACGATATATAGTTAAGTTAAGGCCGGGGCGGGTGTTCCCCGCTCTGATGTCACAAACGGGCAGTACAGAGCGAGGAGCGATTCTGTTATGGACGGAGACTTCAGGACCGAATTTGTCAGGGAACCCGGTGCGCTAAGGCATCATCCGGCATTGGTTCTGAACGCTGATTATCGCCCGCTTTCGTATTACCCGTTATCTCTGTGGCCCTGGCAAGAGGCGATCAAGGCGGCCTGGTTGGACAGGGTGGATATTGTGGCCGAGTACGACGAGGTCGTCCGAAGCCCGAGCACCGAAATTCGAATACCTTCGGTCGTTGTCCTGAAAGATTATGTAAAACCCAGAAAGCGCGTGGCCTTCACGCGCTTTAATTTATTTTTGAGGGACGAATTCAAATGCCAGTACTGCGGGAGCCGCGGAGAACTGACCTTTGATCACGTCGTCCCGCGCGCTGCCGGAGGTGTGACCAGTTGGCAGAACGTCGTGGCAGCCTGCAGCCCATGCAATCTGCGTAAGGGGTCAAAGTCGCTTCGGCAGGCCAGAATGTCTCTGAGTAAACCGCCGCGTCAGCCGGACGCTGAAGCCCTTAGAAATATTGGTCGCAAGTTCCCACCCAACCATCTGCATGATAGCTGGATTGATTTCCTGTACTGGGATGCCGAATTGGATCAGCAATAACACCTAACGCACGCGCCAAGCTGCGATCCAGACCAGGACCAGACCCGCCGAGAACAATCCATTCCAACCGGCCATTGATATCCCGAACATTTCCCATGGAATTTCATCACAGCGCGCTAATGGGGCGGACATGATCTGGTTCATCAGTTCTTCGGCGCTGAGGCCTCCAATATCACCAGAAGTGCATGTTGATGGGCCTTCCCACCAGCCTTGTTCGACACCCGCATGATAGAATCCGACCCCTGCGGTTGTGGCTGCCGCAAGGGCTCCCAACAGGGGCAATGGTCGAATGCCCGGAAAGGCGAAAGCAAGCACACCAAGAACGATCGCCGCGCCGTGCGGATAGCGTTGCCAGATGCACATTTTGCACGGCGCAAACCCGCCGATGTATTGAAATCCCCAAGCACCTAGCAATAGGGCGGCCGAACCTGTGGTTGCAATAAGTATGAGCGTTTTCTTGGTCATAGGTATTTTACAACTAGGAAGCCACCAAACAGCAGCACGATGAACATGGTGAACATCAGACCCAACCGCTTTTCGATGAAATCGCGGATTGGCTCACCAAATTTCCACAGCAGTCCGGCAACAAGGAAGAACCGCAATGCGCGTGCCAGAATCGAAGTGGCAATGAAAGTCCCCAGCGGCATCCCGGTCCAACCGGACATGATTGTGATGACCTTATAGGGGAACGGAGTTACCCCAGCTGCGAGCACAGCCCAGAAACCGAAATCGTTGAAGCGGGTGTTAAATTCTTCCATCGCGTGGGCCTTGCCCATGGCTTCGAGAATTGGCTGCCCGAGGCTCTCGTAGAAGAATGCCCCGATGGCGTAACCCAGCATTCCGCCCAGTACAGATGCCACTAAGGCAACGGTGGCGATCAGCCAGGCGCGCGATGGTCTCGCGATGATCATCGGAATCATCAGGACGTCGGGTGGAATCGGAAAGAAGGAGCTTTCAACAAAGGCCACAATGGCCAGTGCCCACAGCGCATGAGGATGTTCGGCCAGACGAAGGGTCCAGTCATAAAGTGGTCGTAACATAAAGAACTGTTGTCCTGATAACTGTTGTTGCAAGGCAAACCACGCACCTGCCTGACCGTCAACCTCCGTCGCCGAAACAATCGATGCTCTGGTTGTTTTTTGCCTCTGGACCTTCCTGCGCTTGAGCGCTAATCCATTGTTCGTGGCCCAAGTGGCGGAATGGTAGACGCAGGGGATTCAAAATCCCCCGGTAGTGATACCGTGCCGGTTCGAGTCCGGCCTTGGGTACCAAAGTAAAAACAGTAGGTTAGGGGAACCGACCTGCTGTTTTTTCTTTTTGGCGATTTTGTTTTGTCACAGAGAAAACTCGCAATCCTGCGCTAGTCGGTAATTTGGCTATATCAAGATACATTATTCGGTGACTGGTTAGACGTTCAGAAAATCGAATCTTTTGAGTTTTCGGTAAATATCTTATTTTGTTCGGTATTCGCCGTATTGGTTTGAGTATCGAATGCTCTCGATGGGCATCGCAACAGATCTTCAAGGGTGGTCGGTTCTTATTCAATACCCGGTCATTTCCAGATACCCTCGTCCTAAATGGCTGCCAGAGATCGTGACGGGGCCTTCCCAATACTCGAACCGAGTCCCCATCCAGGCTTTGGGTGTTAGGGCCGATGCAACTACATCAATACCTTTCTCAGGTAGTGATATTTGCCATCTGGTAGGTATATCGCGTTGAACGACGTGGTTTGTTTCTAGTGGTGTCAATAGTACCGATCCGTCCGGCAGAGATGTTGTTTGCCCATTTGCCTCGATCCATGTGGCAGCTGTGAAATCCCCACGTTCCCCACGCAGGCGAAACGCCATCAATTTGTCGCCGTTGTCAAAGCTGAGCGAAAACCAGTCCCAACCGCTTTGATCTTCGGCCAAAGGTTGCGAGGACCATTCGCGGTCCAGCCAGCCCTGTCCAGTTACTTCGATGTCTTGATTTGGTAGGTGAAGGATACCTTCTACTGTGTAGAATGGCTGTGAATAATAATAGCTGGCCTGCCCATCGGCAGATTTCACGGAATAACCCCTGTCGCCGTGGAACACCAATGGGCCTTGCGCTTGTAGGCTTAAGTCGTAACCAAAATCTGATCCTGACGCGCTAAGACTCAATTGGGTTAAATCACCTCCACGCATATGCCACTCGTCGATCCAGGCTTCGAAAGGTTGGGCGGTGACACCGGCCTGTCCGATACCTCCACGGGATAGCCGTTCCGCGAAATAGTGCGTGTCTGATGTTGTTACGGCTGCGTGACCCATCCAGATCTGAGGGCTCTGCCAGCCTTCTATCTCAGTTGGTTTCAGGGCCGACCGGAATAAAGTCCATTGAACACCATAGTCATTGCCTTCTGCGTCTTTGAGATTTGCAGTCAGATACCACCATTCTATCCGGTAAGAAGGGTGCGGGCCGTGATCTTTCGGGAACTGGAATTGGTAACCTGCTTCAGGCCGCGCAAACCCTTCGGCATTAACTCCCAGTCCGGCATAGCCTTGTGCCCAACTGGCTATGGGGAATATTAAGAATAGGAAGAAAGCTCTAACGTTCATTGGCAAAAACCTGTAGCAAAGCCGCAGGTGGCAGGCGGAGCAATCGCCAGGCAGGCCAAGCGGCGGCAAGAGTTGCGGCAGTCAATGTCAGCAGAAACAGCGCCAGCCAATCACCCGGAAACAGATGCATAGGCAGACGCCAACCGAATGCCTGCACGTTGATCACGGCAAGCAATACCCAAGCCAATATCAGCCCGAGTGGCAAAGCCAGACAGGCAGTTAAAGAAGCAAGCAGGGCGCTGCGCAAAAGCTCTAGCTGGGCAAGTTTCGAACGTGTCAGGCCCAACGCCCAAACCGGCGCGACCTGAGGCAAGCGTTGGGTCCACAACGTCAGCAAACTGGTCAGGATCGCAAATCCTGCGACCCCTAAGGTCAGCACATTCAGGGCTGAAGTGATGACAAAGGTTTTCTCAAAAATAGCAAGCGACCGGGCCTTCATGGCAGCTTGTTGCACCACGGCCGTGGGCGACAGTTCAAACTGGGCACGCAACGCTTGCGCCAACTCCGTGGCTTGCTCTGGCGCAATGCGGATTCCAAAGCGCCGGGTTTCCGTATCCGGAGCTATCCGATCCAGTATTGGCATTGATACGATCGCCTGTCCGGTTGGGTTCCCGTAGTCGGAATAGACCCCGCTTATGGTCAGAATATGATCCGGCGTGATCGCCACCGTATCTCCCGGCCACAAATTCGCACGGCGGGCAAGTTGTTCGTTGATCAGGATTGCGCCCCGGTTCAGGACGCTGTCCCAGACATCAGGTTCTTTGGCGATCAGTGGCCAGTTTCGGCGATAGCTTTGGTGATCAACGATTCCATACAGGAAAAGCGGTCCGGTTTCGTGCGTTATCTCTGTACTGCGGATCGGAAGGATTGCTGAAGTTCTTGTTGTAAGCCATTGGGTAATCGCCTCAGCTTGGGTTTCATCCTCAACGGTCACGTAAAGCTCTGAAGTTAGACGTTGATCCAGCCATCCGGTGAAAGTCAGGCGGAAACTGGAAACCATGGTTCCAACTCCGATATTTGCCGCCAGCGCCAGCAATAGGGCCATTAGCGCCAAGGAAAGCCCGGGCAGTTGCGCGCGCATATCGGCAAGAACCCATTGTGTGACCGGCTTTTTTGCTTTTTGGATCAACAAGCCCAACACAGCTGAAATGAAGAGTGGCAGTACCAATGCAGCCCCAGTCAGTGCCCCGGCGAGCAGTGCAAATCCGGCAATAAGACCACCGAAAGTAGTGTAGGCAATGATGCCCAAAGCAATCAAAGCGAATCCAAATCCGCCAGAAATCCAGGCAGATATCTTTCCGCCTCCCCAGGCCTGCAAGCCGGGTCCGGCGAGTATGGGCATGCGGGAAAGCCGCCAGAGCGCTTGCCCGCTTGCAGCCAGAGTGCCACCTGTTGCCATGGCAAGACCTGCGGCGACCCATTGAGGACGCAGTGACATTTGCCCGTCGATTGGTGCTCTGTAGAGGCCGCGTAAGGTAGAAGCAACGTCTGGAAGAAGCGCGCCGGCCAGGAAATATCCCAGCCCAAGCCCGAATAGGCCTCCGATCAGAGCCAGCAACAAAAGTTCACCCAGAACAATCCCGATCAGGTTCCGCATTGGAAGACCCAAGGCCCGCAATGTTCGGATTGTGCCGCGCCTCTGCGCGAAAGCTAGGCCGACGGTACCGTGGACGATGAACAAACCAACTGCGAATGACAGCAGACCAAAAGCAGTCAGGTTCAAGTGAAAACTGTCGGTGAGTTGGGTGGTATCCAATTGTGAAGATGGTGCAATACGCTGCAGTTCAGGTGCGATTTCCGACAGAGGTGGCAATTTGCGAGGCTGATCCGGCAAAATTGTCAGTCGGGATATTTGATTGGGGCGGTTGAGCAGTTGCTCGGCTACTCCGATATCTGTAAGGACCAGATCAGGCGGTAGCGCGCCGCTGGTAAGAATTGGTGGAAATCGGTCAGCGGATTGAAATACCTGCGAAAGTTGAGGCGACATCAGGAGCCGTCCCGGAGCTGTCAGCATATCAGCCGGATCTGGCGCATTGGTGCTTTGCTCGAGTTGCATAATGGCGGGCAGGGCAGGATAAGCGACCATATCCACGCCCATTAGGCGTATTGAACGGCCATTTACGCGCAGTGTGCCCTCGAGCACCGCGGCCACCTGCCAGCCTGCGCGTCTGAGTTCCGTATATCGCGACAGAGGGATCATGGACCCGGTCGCTCGCAGCTCGTCAAACTGTCCAATGGCAAGCTGTGCGCTGGCGCGCTCATAACTGGCGCGCGCCTCGGCGTTGATCGCTTGTACCGCCGACCAGAGGCAGGTCGCCAGCGCGATGCCGGTCAGAAGGGTCAGCAACTGCAATGGATGCGCCCGCCAATGGGACAGCAACGCCTGGACTGCAGCGCGTGTCATTCGATCCGTCCGCCTGTCAAATGGGCACGACGGTCCAGTCTGCTGGCGATCTCGTTCGAGTGGGTGACCAGCAAGAGGGCGGCCCCTGTATCGGCCACCAATGAAAGCATCAGATCCAACACTACCGCGCTTGCTGTCTCATCCAGATTACCCGTCGGTTCATCAGCCAGCAGTAAACGCGGCCGGATGGCCATGGCCCGCCCGATGGCAACGCGCTGTTGCTGCCCACCCGATAGCTGTTCAGGGAAGCGGTTCCGCAGATCGGCCAGTCCAAGACGCTTGGTCAGATGCTCGATCCACTCTGGGTCCTCACGTTCAGCAAGCCGCGCGTGGATTGAGAGGTTTTGAGCGATGGTCAGCGACGGGATCAGATTAAACTGCTGGAACACCAATGACAGCGTATTTCGGCGCAAGGCAGCACGCTCAATGTCATTCAGAGACGACATGGGCCTTCCATCCAGAGTGATTTCCCCGCCATCGAACCCATCTAAAGCGGCAACCAAGTGCAGCAAAGTGCTTTTGCCGCTGCCGCTTTCCCCGGTCAGCGCCAGGGTCTGGCCTTGTTCCAAGGTCAGCGAGACATCATTCAGGACCGGGCGTCCGCCGGGATAGGATTTTTGGACGTGATCAATCGATAGCAACATTTGAACACTCATTCGTTCTGTCACAATGTGCAGCGCAACGAAACAGTGTCCAGAGCAGAGATCGGTTCTATTCGCCGCAGCCCCGCACCTTGAGGGCGGGGTTGTCCAGCGCGCGCGAAAGTTCCATGCTGGCTGCAATCGGAACAAAGGCCATCTATATGACATTGTCGCAGCAGATTATTTGGGGCAGCTTTTACTTAGGTATTTGTTTTCTGATCGAAATCATGTTGCTGACATGGTGCGTTCTGGTCATCCGCAAACTCGTCGAAAGATGGGAGACCCGGAGCACGATCCTGGCAACCGCGGGCCCCATCAGCGTAGCGCTTGTGTTCATTGTGCTCACGCATACGGTACAAGTCTGGATTTGGGCGATTGTGTGGGTGTGGGGCGATGTACTGCCGGATTGGAATTCGGCCCTCTATTTCTCGTTGGTGACTTTCACGACGCTGGGTTACGGAGACATCGTATTGGGCGAAGGCTTGCGTATTTTCGGCGCATTCGCCTCGGTTACTGGACTTCTTGCCTTTGGGCTGTCTACGGCATTCCTCGTCGCCCTGATGACGCGAGTGTTTGAAGAACGGTTCTTGAACTAGAGGATTGGTGCAAACAGCCGTGCGAGCGGCGCAAAAAACCGGATGTGGAACGGCTGCTGGGGCAAGTCGCGTGTCAACTCGTAGCTAGAATGAAAATCGGTTTCCAGCATGTCAGATACAGCACCTGCCGCGCGGGGATCAAAAAACAGCGCCATCGCCTCAAAGTTCAGGCGGAAAGATCGGTTGTCCAGATTGGTGGTACCAACAGCTGCCAGTGTATCGTCAACGACAAACACCTTTTGATGCATAAAGCCATCGGTATAGCGAAACACACGTGCACCGCAGTCGCGGATTTCATCGAAATAGGCAAATGCCGCAAGCCAGGGCAGGCGATGGTCAATGACATCGGGCACGAGAATCCGCACATCTACGCCGCGCAACGCCGCGTGCTGCAACGCGGTCATGATGTCGATGTCGGGCACAAAATAAGGTGAGGCGATCCACAGCCGTTCCTTGGCCTCGGCGATGGCAGAAAAGAACATCATCGCGCCGGTTTCGGTATCATCGCCCGGACCAGTAGCGACCAGCAACGCGTTCATGTCCTGTTCAGATTCACTGCCTGCCCAATCGAGCTTATCGATCAGGTCTTCGTTGCGTGCCCAGTGCCAATCTTCGGTAAAGATCAGTTGCAACTGCCGCACAACGTGACCGGTCATCTTAATATGCGTGTCCCGCCAACGCCCGAACCGAGGGCTTTGCCCTAGATACTCGACACCAATGTTGTGGCCGCCGATGAAGCCTGTCTCACCGTCAATGATCACGGTTTTTCGATGGTTGCGATAATTGAGTTGAAAGCGGAAGTTCGGCCCGCGCTGTTCGCGCGGATCAGCCACATCCACACCCGACCCGCGCAGTGTTTCCAGATAGCTCGACGGCAGGCCATAGCTTCCTACGGCATCAGTCATAAACCGAACATGAACGCCGCGTTTGACCGCCGCAATCAGCCGATCTTGTACTTTTCGCCCCAGCTCATCATCGCGCACGATGTAGAATTGGATCAGGACATAATTCTTTGCCCCGTCGATTGCGTCCAGTATTGACTGAAACGTGGCATTACCATCAATCAGTAATTCGGCCCCATTGCCGCGTGAGACGGGTAGGTGGGCCAGAGCCTCGAATGGCCGCGGATTAATGCGCATCGTCTTAGGATCAGGTTTCGAGTAGTCGGCAAAAGTTTTGATCCCTTCCACCACACGTTCGCTTTCCTGTCGCGCGATGCGATAGCCTTTGAAGCGGTGGTGCCCCAGAAACAGATAGAACGGAACGCCAAACACCGGCGCAGACAGCAGGAAAACCACCCACCCAACTGCACCCTGAGGTGTACGCGCCGTTTGCGCAGCGCGCACGGCAAAGACGACCGCTAGGCAATAGAGAGCAAACAGAAAAAACGAAACGAGCAATGTCCACATGAGCGCGCAATGATCCGGTTTGTTTAGTTGGCCCCAGTGTAGATGCGCGACCAGTCATTGGCCATATCAACGATGACCCACCCCATGTCAGGGCCTTTATCCAACCCGTCGACCAGCCGACCGATCGGACTTTCGCGGTCATAGGCCCATTCACGGTCCGCATCAGTGTGGTGTATCAAAACGCCCAGCCGTGGCCCGTCGCCTGCGGTGGTCCATTCAAGCATGGCAAAATCCCCGTCCGAGTTTCCCCCAGCAAATATGGGGCGCTTGCCGATGGTGCGCTCGATGTTGATTGGCTTGCCTTCTTTGTCATCGATGAAGGCGATGCCGGGGGCCTTGTTGATTACAGGTGTGCCGTCCACGCTGTCATAGGTTGTTTCTCCATACGTGCCCAGAATCTGTTCGGGCGGGATGCCATAGGCCTGTTCGGCGAAGACACGCATGAAATGCAGACCGCCGCCCGATACGATATAGGTTTTGAAATCCTCATCCCGCAGATAGCGCAACAGCTCGACCATCGGCTGATAGGTCATCTGGTCGTAGGGCAGATCGGTTTTGGGATGTCGTGCAGTATCGAGCCAATCGGCGACCGACGCTTGGAAAACTTCAACGCTGCTGCCGGAATGCGACGCGTTAACCACTTCGATCAGAGCGTCGTGCCCACCTTCAAGAATGGTTTGCAGATCACCCTCGGCGGCCGCTTTCAGGGCTGGGGTCGATAAGATCGATGGGTCTTGTTCAGCAAGCTCTGCCAGTTGGTCCATGGCAAATATGAACTGAAAATAGACCGGTTGTTCAGCCCAGAGCGTGCCGTCATTGTCAAACACCGCGACCCGGTCGGCGGGGGTGACATAGTTCGGCCCTCCTGGATCTGTGACGTTGCCAATGAACTCAATAATCGTATTTTTTGAATCAGAAGCGTTCCAACTCGGAAGTGGGTCTGCGAACAGTGTAAGGGGAGTGTAGCTGAGCACGGCAGCTAGAGCGGCGTAACGCATATGACTCTCGACATCTTCAAAAAGGAAAAAGGCCGCCCTTTAGAGGGCGACCCTAAGAGTTACATTCAAGGCCTAATTGTTGGTCGGTGTTGTTAGCTTCTCCATAACCTGATCCAAGTTGAAGCTGGCCGCTTTCTGACGTGGTGGGAATTCCTGGAATGTGCTCAGGAAACTACCAACATACTGCTGCGCTGGAACTAGGAAATAGGCTCGGTCCAACAGCCAATCGTAATAGGTGTTAGAGGTCCGGTAGGCCCGTTCATACGGATCACGGCGCAGGTTGACGATCAAGGGTATGCGCAGCTCGGTCCAAGGTTCGATCCAGGCCCTCAGAGTTGCCCAGGCTTTCTGCTCCAGGAATATTAGCTTCCAGTCTTCGAAGCGCAGTGCCGTTAGGTCTCCGTCATCCGAGAAATAGAAAATCTCTTTGCGAGGACTTTCGGCAGTCTCACCAGTCAACAGAGGCAGGATGTTGTAGCCATCCAGGTGCACTTTGTATTCGCGCCCCATGCCAGACGAGCTATAACCTGCCTTCAACTTGTCCTTAATTTCGGGATCACCGGCGACCGCGAGGTATGTTGGCAACCAGTCCATGTGGTGCACGATCTCGTTGGTGACAGATCCGGCTTCGATTTGACCGGGCCAGCGGACCATCGAGGGAACGCGCCATCCGCCTTCCCAGTTGGTGTTCTTTTCACCCCAGAACGGCGTTGCGGCCGCATCGGGCCATGTGTTCATGTGCGGACCGTTGTCTGTGGAATAGTGAACTATGGTATTGTCGGCGATGCCAAGCTCGTCCAGCAGATCCAGCAGCTGACCCACATGCATATCATGTTCGATCATGCCCGCGGTGTATTCATCCGCAACGCGACCTGAGATTTCATTGGCTTTCGCGCGCATCTCGTCTTTGACGTGGGTACGGAAATGCATGCGGGTACCATTCCACCAGACATAGAAGGGTTGCCCTTGCTCATGTGCCCGCTTGATGAAATCAATCGCCGCCGCCACGGTTTCGTCATCGACAGTTTCCATGCGTTTGCGGGTCAATGGTCCCGTGTCTTCTATGGTACCATCTGACTTTGATTTGATAACGCCGCGCGGCCCATACGCCTCGCGGAAGGTGCGGCCATCAGCCAATACCCGGTCACCCGGATAGTCCTCGTTTTCTGGTTCTTCTTCAGCATTCAAGTGATAGAGATTGCCAAAAAACTCATCAAAACCGTGGTTTGTTGGCAGGTGTTCATCCTTGTCTCCAAGATGGTTTTTGCCAAACTGACCAGTGACATAACCGTGGTCTTTCAACAAACCAGGTATGGTTGGGTCTTCGACCTGCATGCCAAGATCAGCCCCCGGAAGACCGACCTTCGACAGGCCTGTCCGGAACACGGACTGTCCCATGATATAGGATGAGCGACCAGCAGTGCAGGATTGCTCACCATAGTAATCGGTGAAGATCATGCCCTCATTGGCCACGCGATCGATATTGGGTGTCTGATATCCCATGAGGCCCATGGTGTAGGCTGAGATATTCGATTGCCCAATGTCATCGCCCCATATCACAAGAATATTAGGTTTTTGATCCTGCGCCCAGGCGGGCAGTGCAAGCGCAACAGCAACGGTTGCCACTGCGAACTTGCGCATCGATTTGCGCCAGCTATATGCAATCATTTGTGGAGGTGACATAGGGTGCTCCTGATTAAACGAGCCTTAATGGCCCAGCAAATTTAGTTTTAGAGGCAGCGGCTAAATTGAACTCGATAGCCGCGTGCAAACTGTTGATTACCGGAAGAAAAAATATGTAATGGACCGGGAATCGAACAGAACTACTTTAAACGATGAAACGTGTCTATAACTTATCATATGATCATTTTGAAAGATACAAATGTTTGATAATGATGATGATATGCAGATCCTGACCCAAACCGACTGGTTTGGGGCACGCGGGCCGAATTTTCAGAATGATCTGATGACTTGTGCGGTTGTCCGAACGTTTGAACCAGGCGAAACACTCTATCACCATGGTGACCCGGCAAATGGTATTCACGCTGTGCTTGATGGGTCTGTTCAGATCACGGCACCCGCCGATGACGGGCAAGAATTTGTTGTGCATCGGGAAAGTGCAGGTTTCTGGATTGGAGATCTTGCTCTTTTCGCCGAAGCGCAAAGACTGGTCAGCGTGATGACCACCCAACAGACGCGTACATTGTTTTTTCCCAGTTCACGGGTGGAAAGAATGGTGCAAGAGAACCCGGAATATGTCCGCGATTTCTACGCGTTAACACGTGAAAACATGAAAACAGCCCTCAGGATTATGGCTAACTTGGCAGTTACGGGATCGGAGAAGCGCCTTGTCTTACGTCTGCTGCATTTGGACGAGGGTGCCTCGAAATCCGACGGCTGGATTATTGTATCGCAGGATGAGCTGGCTGCGATGGTCGCAGTGTCTCAACCAACGTTGCATCGTAACCTGCATCGACTTTCAGGTTTAGGCCTAGTTGAGCTGGGATATGGTCGACTACGTCTGATCGACAGGCGCAAACTTATCGCAAGCTGCCAAAGTTGAAGCCTAGGGATTAAGTGGCGGCAACACACCCGGTTTGGGACGACTAGAGTTATTCAGGGCATTCAGATTCCGCATGACCGAACTCCAATCCTCAAATCCAATTTGGCTCTTCTTTGAATACCGCTCAGCACCTATCTGGGTCAGGCTGCTCTCAAGGGGCGCGGCGCGTTCTGGTTGGAGGCTGCGCTCTTTCCAAAGTTCTATAGCTTCATAAGCTGCAGACAAATCCCGAGCTCGCAATGCTGCTCTCAAAGCTTCGGCGGCGTATTCCTCGGAGGCAAGATATCTACTGTGTCGCTTGTCTTTCCAGCGCTGATAGCGTGGGCGAAGAGATCGCACTGCGGCCCACAATGCCAAAACAACAATCGCAATCCAGAATGCAGCCTTTGCAAGGGTTTCAATATCCGGCGGCTGCCATTTTGGTGGTGCCAGCGTTAGCTCGGTCGGTGGGACCGAGGCCGTTTCAATTTGTTTGGTTTGCAAGTTAAACCAATCGATTGACACAGCTGGCAACCTTGTCTGGCCACCCTCTTGCGCAATATAAACCGTCTTTTCCATGCGTTGTCCGGACAACACCCCTCGATCTTCGGTTTCTGTAATGCGCGGCTCCTTAGGATATGCGCGCAACAACGGGTCTTGCTCGTGAGGTGTGAGCACTGGGATCAAAAGAGGCGTCGTGCCAGATATCTGCGCGCTCAATTCGCGCGTAATGGCGTCACCAGCCTGCATATCTGTCGTGCCTTCTATTTGCTGCTGGAGCGAAAACCCGTTTGCGATGATTAATGGATCAAGACCTCTAGCACCTTCCGGAATCTCGGCGCTGAGTTGTACAGGCGGAAGCGCCAACGAAACCTGAATTGGATCGTTGGTTTGAGGATCGGCATAAGTTACAACCACCTCTTGCGAGTCAAACGCAACCGGACCTGCTGCCAGAGGGTATAGGCGATAGCTGCGCTGCACACCGGACCAGGTCGCTCCGTTCAACGTCTCGCTGATTGGTCCAGAGGCACGTTCAGGAAGACGAACCACGAGGTTTTGTTGTTCTAAAGAGGGAAACACCGGAGGTTGTGGCATGAATGTTGGCACTAGAACTTTGATTCGAACGATCGCTGGTTGCCCTACAATGACCGGTTCGTCAGGCGCTTCGACCGAGACCTGAGGGGCGGTCGAATCGGTATTCTGCGCAAATACTGGAAGAGCAAGAAAAAGAATAAAGAAAGTAACGTATCTCATTCTGTTCGCTCCTGATTTTCAAGAAGAAAACGGTTGCGCAGAAAGTCTTGCATGTCGGTATCTATCGAGCTGATCCATTGATCAGCCGAAAGGGTTTGCGGCCCTTCTTTAGGAGCTTGAACCGTAGTTTCGTTACCGCGGGCTGCATCATTGTCGAAAACTGTGTCGTCCGCACCGATGCCAGCCTCTTCGCCCGTATCAGATTGTTCGCGGGTTGTTTCAATGTAATCAAGGATGGCTTTCGACACCTCGAGATTGTGCTGCGCTTCGGGCCATTCAGGACGCCGTTCCAAGGCGGTCTCGAAGGCGGATATGGCTGGGCGATACTCACGGTTCCGTATCCGTGCCATACCTTCAGCAAACGCGGCTTCCGGTGTGTCCAGCCCGGCAAATATCGAGGACGCCTCTGAATATTGACCGTCCCTGAAATAAGCATACCCCTTGTGATACGAGCCCTCAAACAATTCCGCCGCTTCAGCAAAGCGCTGTTGATTCATTGCAATCTGACCTTGCTGATCGGCCGTAAGGAACCAATCTTTCCACCCTTCGGCTCGAGCTCCTGATGGTGGTATTATCATCAAAGCCAGTAGTGCCCAGCGGATCACCCAGCCTCTTCTGAACCAAAGAAGTGATAGTAACGCAGCAGGCCATGCCAAGATCCAGCCATTGTCCTGCCAATCAAGACGTTCATCATCCAGAGCTGCAGTGTAGGCAGTTTGGATTTGACGCTGCAGACGACTGATGTCCCGATCGTCATCCGAAAACGCTACCACGGATGCGCCTTGGACGTTGCCTAGCTGAACAATTCGCTCACCATTAGGCAGCATAGTGAGAAAGAAAATGTCGTTAATCGAAGTGTTTAACCCAGATACCTGAGACGGGTCTAAGTCATCCAAAACAAACAGCACTGCCCCCGGGCTCTCACTTTCATCCAGTATGGATTGCGCTAAATCGAGAGCATCGGCCGCTGCGGCGCCTGGGGTTGGCATCACAGCCGGCGTTAAGCCTTCAAGCAGAGGGCGAAGAATGTTGGCGTCTTCGGTTAGGGGAGCAACTCGGTGCGGCGTTCCGGAATAAGCGATCAGGGCAGTGCGGGCTCCAGCGCGCTCATCGATCAGATCAGCGATCTTGAACCGTGCTCGGTCCAACCGTGAAGGAGCAATATCCGTGTTCTCCATGCTGTCGGTGACCTTTAGAGCGATCACTAACGGTGCGGTATCTGCAATTAGCGGGTTGGGTGTACGCGACCAGGTTGGACCGGAGGCCGCGAGGGCAACAAGTGTGGCGATGACCATCGCAATATCAATTGGTTGAATGCGACGGGTTTCAGTCTTGCCAAGCTGCAATGCGGTCGCCAGATGCGGAGCGATCCCTGAGGGTAGCTTGGTTTCGGCCGCAGGCTTGGGTCTGATCAACCACCATAGCGCCACGATTGGGATTAAAAACAGAAGGTAATAACCTCGAATAAAATGGAAATCAGGAAGTTCCATTATTGAGCAACCTCCTTGCGCCGCTGGGTAAAATGGAACGAGATTGTGCTGATAAGAATAACGATCAGCGCACTCGCCAATGGAATATGGGCAAGGCTATTTGTCGGGCGATAGGTTTGAGTTTCTACTATTCTGGGGTTTAACTGATCTATTCGCTCGTAGGTCTGTGCGAGGGCCGACGCATCATCTGCAAAGAAATATTCTCCACCGGTGCGATCCGCGATGTCCTTTAACGCTTGCAGGTCCACGCGATCTTCGCCCGTAGCATTAGGGTCTCCAACACCAATCGTATAGATGACCACATTCTTTTCTGCGGCAATCGCCGACGCGTTTACAGGCGTCATACGGCTGGATGTATCGGCCCCATCGCTTAGGACGATCATCAGGCGTTGATCCACTTCGCTGGACTCGAATGTTCTGATCCCAAGCCCGATCGCGTCACCCAGCGCAGTGTTCGGACCAGCCATGCCAACTTGAGTTTGATCCAGGAAGCCATTCAAACTATTAAGATCTTCTGTAAACGGCGCTTGTATGAACGCGCGTGTTCCAAAAATGATGAGGGCCATCCTGTCACCATCGCGCTCGGCGATGAATTGTTTTAGGACATCTTTAACTGCTTCCAACCTCTGCACCGGGCCGCCAGTCTCGGATTTGAAATCGCGCTGATCCATCGAGCCCGAGATATCCAACGCGAGGACGACGTCCCTCGCAGATTTTTCAATCACTATGGGATCACCCAACTGTTCTGGTCGAGCCAGCGACAGAACCAACAAAATCCAGATTGACACGACGCTTGCCGTTTGAAGGCGGGATCGAACTGGGATGACTGAGCCGGATTTCGGCTCGACGCCCGCAGCCTGCGCAACGCGGCGAAAGAAGGGAATACGAATTGAAGTGTTTTTTTCGCGATGGGGTGGAGCAAAAAAATAGACCAGCGCCGGAAGCGGAAGTAGCAGAAAAACCCACGGAGCAGCGAAGGAAAACATCACTTTCTCCGATATGGTTTGTGGGCTTTAACCCAATGGCGCGCAAGCTGCGTGACGGCAGGGTTTGGCGGTATGGCTTTATACGGGGCTTCAACTAACGCTCGACAATCTTCCGAATTTAATGATTTTCTATCAATGGTTTGTGATAGAAAGCTCAGCCAATCTTCGCCATGAATCCCTGCGACCTGCTCGCGAGGATATGCGGCCAACGCAGTACGCCGAAGGATCTCGGCAACCTTGGCCACAGAGATGCCAGGCGCTGCGAGTTCTGCCAGCGCGTACCGCCTATAGGCGTTCGCACGCCTGTGCCGCAGTATCAGGACTGTAGCGACCGAAAAAATTGCCAGCAGGATGACAGCGACCACGACCCATCCCCAGGTCTGGGGCATCATTGAAATAGCTTCAGGTTCTGGCGCTGGTTCGAGCATATCCAACAGATCAACCAGCGATTTTCCTGTGGTATCGATGCTCATCGCCGACCTCCGCGGTGCCCGAATAAGCGCAATAGCTGATCCAAAGCCGGTTCCGAGGTTGTCATAGGAACTACCGGAAAACCATATCGTCGGGACCATGTGTGCAGTTGTGCTAACCTATCCTCCATGGATATTCGAATTTTGTCTGATAACTCAGGGTCGGAACTGTCGATTTCAATCTGCTCGCTACCATCAGAGACAGTCATCCTTAGGTTGGGCGCGAGTGCCGTTGCAGTTGGATCCGCGATATTGAAAACGATCAAATCGTTTGAGAACGCCAGTTGACGCAACAAATTCTCCGATCTTTCATCGAGCCCGTCGCAGTCTGAGAACAGGCATATTAGTCCGCTGGTTTGGGTGATGCGGGTAGCCTCGAAAAGCATGTCATTCAGAAACACGGTTGGCTGTGGGGTCAAGCCTGCATGCAAGCGGGAATTTGCTGTTCCGATGGAGGACAAGAACCGCGTAAGGGCTGCCGCGCGGCGCTGTGGTCTGTGCTCGGCAACGTCTGTATCGCTGAATGCGAGACCTCCAACACGATCGCCTTGACCAAGAATTCGATGCGCAGAAATTGCTGCGGCTTCGGCAGCGATGACAGATTTCATGTAGACTTCTGTTCCGAAGAACATCGATATGCGCTGATCGACCAACAGCAGGGCAGGGCGATCACGTTCTTCTGTGTAGACCCTAACATGGGGCTTTCCGGTGCGTGCAGTGACCTTCCAGTCGATGGTTCGGATATCGTCGCCCGGCAAATAGCCACGCAATTCTTCAAAATTCAGGCCGCGACCACGCAGACGCGAGGCGTGACGACCATTCAGGATCGAGCGCGCGGGTTGACGCGGTAACAGGCTGAGTGCCTGCGATCTGGGGCCCAATTGCAATAGATGGTCCGCGTCGACACGGACGCGTGGGTCGTTCGGATATGGCGCAGTCTGGTTCATGCAGCCGTTTTCCTTAGCGATTAGGGAAGCGCCACCAGGCGAAGGAGTTCTGCGATTATGTCATCTGCGGATTTGACTGATCCTTGTGCTTCGAAACTGAGTGTAACGCGATGACGAAATACGTCATGCGCAATGGCGCGGATGTCTGCAGGGTCGACATAATCGCGTTCGTTCATCCAGGCATGGGCGCGCCCGCATTTGTCCAACGCCAGTGAGGCGCGTGGACTGGCGCCGATCTCAATCCAACTCGCGAGTTCGGAGCTCAAAGCTTCGGGCGTACGCGTCGCCTGCACGAGGTCGGCCATATAACGATCCATCGCGTCAGACACATGGATTTGACCGATCTCTGACCTTGCCGCAAAGATGGCTTCCTGTGGTATCGCGGCTGGAATTTCACGCGCCCCACCTTTGTTGGCAGCGATATCTTCGCCCCGGACTAGGCGAATAACTTCAACCTCGTCTTCGACGGGGGGGTAAGTGATTTGAACATGCATCAGGAATCGGTCCATCTGTGCTTCGGGCAGTGGGTAGGTACCTTCCTGTTCGATGGGGTTCTGGGTGGCCATGACGATAAACAGAGGATCCATTTTATGCGTGGTTCCTGAAACAGTGACCTGCCGTTCCTCCATCGCTTCCAGCAACGCCGCCTGCACCTTGGCGGGCGCACGGTTGATTTCATCCGCTAGTACGATGTTCGCAAAAATCGGTCCCGGTTCGAACTTGAACTCACCCCCCGCATCGGTCTGCTGGAATATCTCGGTCCCAGTCACATCCGAAGGCAGTAGGTCCGGCGTAAACTGAATGCGGCTAAAGCTTGCATCCATATTCTTCGCCATTGCCTTGACCGCGCGTGTCTTGGCCAGACCAGGCAGGCCCTCGATCAAAAGGTTACCATTGGCCAAGAGACCGATCAGCAGGCGATCAATCACCTCGATCTGGCCAATGATCGATTGGCCCATACGGGATCTGAGATCCATAATCTGGTTGAGTGCGCTCATAACAATTGTCCCGTAATAGCCCGATATACCGGTCTCGCGTTCTATCGTCTGCGATTGCCGAGAGTCGGGATCTTGAAGTAATGATAGAACGTTAGCAGGGCGAAGTTGCTCAGACTACAATGAATTCCGAGTTCTGAGTTTTTGAATATCACTCTTTAACTCCGCGCGGATGGGCCCGGGATTACTGGGATCACGTAGTGTGGTTGTCCAGTGGGGTAGTCGGTCGCGACCGGTCTTTCGGTTCCAACTCAGCGCGTTTAGGATAGATTGCTGTTCTTCTGTCAGATGAGAAGGGATTTCATATCCGTTCAGGGTTGCCCAAACACCGCTCCACAGACGGCCGACAGACCAAGGATTATAACCCCCGCCACCCAAAATCAAAAACCGAGGTGTTAAGTTTTGGAGGCTAGAAACGGCACGCCAGTGCGCATTGTTTGACAATGCGAGGCGCGACAATGGGTCTTCGGTGACGGCGTCGGCACCGCATTGCAGGATAATGGCTTGTGGGTGGAAAGCCTTAGTTACAGGAAGAATCATCCCCTCCAGAATGGCTTGGAATTCATCGTCATTTAGACTTCGACCAACAGGTAAATTCCATGCGGCGCCACCTGCGTCATCTTCCAGTAGTCCGGTAAAGGGCCATCTGCGCGCCTCATGAATCGAAATTATGCGCACCATTGACGAACCGTGGAACGCAGCCTCGACGCCATCGCAATGATGGGCGTCGATGTCTATGTAGACAATTCGTTCAAGCCCAAGATCGAGCAGTCTTAGGATCGCGAGAACTGGATCGTTTAGGTAACAGAAGCCGTTGGCGCGACTTTCCAATCCATGATGCGTACCTCCTGCTGGGTTGAACACAATACCACCGTTCCAAATTAACTCGGCTCCCAGCATAGATCCTCCGGCGGCAGTGGCTGGCCGTCGATACATTTCTCCAAATACCGGATTGGACAATGTGCCCAGACCAAACCTGCGTTTTACCTCGTCGGAGACCGACTGTGTTTTTTCGGCGTTTAGTAATGCTGAAATGTAAGCAGGTGAATGAAATCGCTGCAGTGCCTTAGGTTTGGCACACGGGCTGGTCCGATAGTTCTGCGAGTTCAGCCAACCCATCGATCTGCAGAGGTCAATCACAGTGGAAACGCGCGGGATTGCAAGCGGGTGTTTCGCGCCATAGCTCGAGGTGCGATAGATTTCCGAGCCTATGAAGATGGGTCGAGGTTTATTGTTTGTCTTCAACACTCGCATGGCTGTCATCGTCCAATTGACCATCCAGCGACATCAGAACGGCAACAGGCCTGAGTGCTGGAATATGACTGAAAATAATCAGGATACACACCGTTAAGGGCACGCTAAGAAACGCTCCGATCAGACCCCAGACTGTGGTCCAGAATGTTAGTGCCAATATGACAAGAAAGGTCGACATATTAAGAGACCGGCCAAGCATGGCTGGGTCCAGGAAATTGCCGATCACAAATTGCAGCGTGCCGCAGCCCAAGACAATGATAAGGAATGGTCCAATGGTTTCAAATTGCACCAATGCGATCATGGACGGAAAGATCACTGCAATGATCGAGCCGATAGACGGGATGAAATTCAACGCGAATGTTAGAACGGCCCATGTCTCGGCATATTCCAGCCCCAGTGCTTTGAATATGGAATAGCTTATGAGGGCCGTGATCAGGCTGATCAAAGTCTTCACCCCGACATAGCGCTGCAGACTGTACGAGATAGCATCCAAAACCGAAGCCAGATCAGCGCCAAGCTGCGGGTTGCCTGCTGCAAGTTGGATTTTCTTGCGAAATGCCAGGCGCTCGGCCATCAGAAATGCGACATACAGGCTGATCAGGAAAAACTGGTTCAGTAGTGATGTGGCACTGCCCAGCAAAAGCCGTGCAACATAGGACATGTCGATGCTGACCAGATTGTCCCGAATGAAACTGGTGACGTCATTTCCGACCAATCCGGTAATTCTGTGCACCGCACCATCAAACTGGCTTTCATAGGTGTTGATCGAACGCGCAAATTGCGTGGCCTGACTGCCGAGAATATACATGATCATGAACAAGCCTGCCAAAACGACAGTAACTCCGGCTAAGTTCGCGATCCAGATTGGTACACGTGTCACCGCGATTACCCGGTCACTGAGGGCCAGGATCAGTACATTGATCAGCAGTGCCATGGTCAACGGCACCAGAAAATTCGCCCCTGCATAAAGGCCAAGCACCACAAGAGTGGCCACGATCACAACATCCCTCAAAACGCCCAGCTGCAGGCGCGCTCGGGATGGGCTATTTTCGGGATCAGAGGTCATGAGTTGGCCTGGGTCTGCTTGCCGCTGGTGCGTGATTTGGGACATCTTGCACGATCCTGCACAGGCTTACCAGTTTATGCAATCCATACAGAAGGTTAAGCGCTGGAATTCCTTGCAAATGGCGAATTGGCGGTTCTGCCAGCGCAAAAGGCGCGTTAGGCTGTTGCGATGTCACGTGTATCGATTCTCTCATCCAATCAGTTTCTGCGCGCGCTCTGGCTTGCTTTTCGTCGGTTCAACGACAAAGACGGTTTTGTCATGAGCAGCCATGTGGCGATGTCATTGATGATGGCGCTGTTTCCGTTTGTGCTATTCACAGTGGCGTTGGCGGGGGCTTTGTCACAGGGATATGTGACGGACGAGTTGATAGAGCTGATTTTTGGTGCCTGGCCCAAAGACGTCGCCGATCCGATTGTTTCTGAGTTGCGGGCTGTGCTGGCAGGGGCAGGGTCGGGCGTGATCACATTGGGCGGTTTGTTAGCGATCTACTTCGCATCCAATGGTGTTGCTGCCGTACGTCGCGCCATGACGCAAGCCTATCATGACAAAGATATCTGGCCGTTCTGGAAAACCCGGCTGTTGTGTTTTGCGCTTGTTATTATCGGTGGGGCCGCAATTTTGGCCATCGCAGCGGTTGAGGTGGTTTTGCCTGTCTACACGCGTCTGGTCTCGGAAAAGACGGCTGTTGATGTTGATAACTGGCTGTCCGTTGACCGCCTGCGATGGACGTTCACCGTTGCAGTACCGGCAGGCACAGTTATTCTGGCTCATCTGATCTTACCCACACGGCGGCATAGGCTTTCGCAAATACTTCCGGGGGTCATCCTGACCTTGGCATTATGGGCTGCAGGTGGATGGGGGTTTTCGATCTATATCGCCCAGTTTGCCACCTATAGCGCGACCTATGCGGGCCTCGCAGGGGCAATGGCAGCGCTGATTTTCCTGTACCTGTGTTCCGCCATGCTGATCCTGGGTGCCGAGTATAACGGGGCCTTGATAGACTTAAAAAATGCGGAAACCACTTGATGTACTTCCGCAAGCTCATTCTGATTGCGATCTTGTGGGCAACCACGCCGCCCGGCTGGGCACAGGAATATGTCGGATCCGAGCTGTGCGCAGATTGCCATCGAGACGAAACTGAAGCCTGGAAAGGGTCACATCACGATCTCGCTTGGACCGAGGTAGAAGATGGCCGAGTTCTGGCTGATTTCGATGGGACCAGCTTTTCCCATGATGGGATGATCGTTTCTTTCGTGGATAAAAACGGCGTTCTTTCAGCGCAAGTCACCGAAAAAGATGGCGTTATCACCGACTATCCGGTGCATTCGGTGGTCGGCATTGCGCCGTTGCAGCAATACCTCTTTGAAACTGAACCAGGCAGATTGCAGAGTTTCGATGTCGTCTGGGACGCGGAAGAAAGCCGCTGGTATCACCTCTATCCAGAACAGGATTTACCACCCAATGACGGGCTGCATTGGACAGGGCCCTACAAGAACTGGAACGCGCGCTGTGCCGAGTGCCATGCGACCGGTTACGTGAAGAATTACGATGCCGAGACAAGGCGCTATGCGTCGACACAAGTTGAAATCGGCGTCGGTTGTGAGGCTTGTCACGGGCCGGGATCAGCGCATCTTGAGTGGACGACTGGGAAAGCGCTTGATGACGGGTTGGGCGCGTTTGGGTTTCCAATCAATTTGGGCAGGGGGCAGACCGAGGCAGACATCCAGCAATGCGCCGGGTGCCATTCCCGGCGCGAGGCGCTGGAGGATGGTAATCCGGTCCCCGGTACGCCTTTTCATGACGCATATAATTTGGCTGTCCTGCGACCGGGCGCTTACCACCCGGATGGGCAGATTTTGGACGAGGTCTACGTATATGGCTCGTTCCTTCAATCGCGCATGTATGCTGAGGGGGTAGGGTGCATGGATTGCCATGATCCTCACCGGGCCGAGGTAAAAGCCGAAGGGAATGGCTTGTGCACGCAGTGTCATTCGCCCGCTGGAAATTCGGAATTCCCAACCCTTCGATTGGCCAGTTATGACACGCCCGAACACCATCACCATGCAGAAAACTCTGATGGCTCCCAATGCAAGAACTGCCACATGATCGAGCGAGTCTATATGGGCGTGGACGGCAGGCACGATCACAGTTTCCGAATCCCCCGACCGGATTTGGGGCTTGGAGTTGACGCTTGCACCGATTGTCATGCGGAAGAGGGGCAGCCCTGGGCTGCGCAACAGATTTCTGACTGGTTCCCAAACTCTGCCCATCGAACCGTTCATTATGGTACAGCGTTTGCTGCGGCGGGCATTGGTCAATTGGACGATCCCGAAGCGTTAATCGCGATCGCTTTGGACATAGAGCAGGCAGGAATTGTCCGCGCGACTGCACTCTATCTGCTGCAACCCTTTGCGACGTCTGTACTTGCGCAGCGGGTAGCGCCGCTCTTATCCGATCCGGATCCGCTGGTTCGCGCCAACGGGCCGGTTTTGCAACGCCAAGCGCCGATGCCGGAACGTGTTGCGCGGCTTGAGCCGCTATTGTCCGACCCCTTGCGCAATGTCCGAAATTCGGCAGCCAAGGAGTTTCTTGCCATCCCTGCACAAGCCATGACGCAGGATCAACGGGCGGCCGCTCAGCAGGGTATGGCCGACTGGCAGCGCAGTATCTCGCATCGTCTGGATTTTCCTGAAACCCACTTAGTTTTGGGAGGCTGGGCACTGACGCTGAGAAATGCCCAAGCCGCGGAAAAGGCATTCCGAGAGGTTGTTACACTAGATCCACAGCGGTCTGAGGCCTGGCCGATGCTGGTTCAGCTGGCCCACATAAATCGTGGCCCACAGGCAGCGATTGCGACATTGGACGAGGCTTTATCCATCCTTCCAGATGATCCGAACCTAATGCAGTTGGCGCGCGATATGGGGCGGTAACAGGCACCAATCCGGCAGATTTACGCCACGTTACGGGCCCATTTGTTGGCTAGACACCGATGTCAGCACTTGGACTGTCAACAGGTGATGTATGCCGGATCGCACAGCTACTATCATAAAGCCGATTTCTGCTGATCGGAAAACAACGTTGGATCAGCGAATTGAAGAACTTCGCGCGCGCGAGCCTGTCGATATAAATCATGGAGAGGCAATCTTGTTTCAGGGGATTGCGACGGCGTCACTCAAGAAACAGCGTATTGCCCAGGGTAAGATCGATCTGGACTAGCACAGCGACCGGACAAACCCTAAAGCCCAAGCTTTTCTCGCAAACGCGATAGGTGCTGCATCATGTTGTACTGCCAGCCCGGTTGATAATTTTGTCGGAAGCCAGAACCGCCTGACAACTGAAGAAATTGACGTTCCTGCAAGATCGCAAATTGTTCACCAGACCCGTCAAGCGCATGACTGTTGTGAAGATTCAGCCAATTCAGGTTCTCGATTTGTAAAACAGGCACCAGCGTTTCAATTTGGGTATTGCCGATATCAAGGCGTTCAAGCGATGGCAGTGTCGCGAGAGTAGAAACATCAGAAACCCAGGTATCATGGAGGTAAACCAGCTTTAGGTTCGGTAAACCGTTAAGTGCACTAAGATCGGAGACCCGCGTCATGTTCACGTCAAGCCGCTCGAGTGTTGCGTTCCCTTCCAGCCCGGTCAGATCACTTAGATTGGTTCCCCGTGCATTCAGAGATTTGAGATTCGGAATATCCGGGATGTTGGCCGGCAGCTTTCGAAGTTCAGTAAGATCTTTAAAATCAAGATCGTTCGTTCCCGCAGAAACGACATCTTTAACCCGCTGCTCGGCTATCAGTAGTTGTTGGTTTGCAGTTTTCTGCAGCTTGTACTGCCAGGCGGCCAACGCAATCAGGGCAACAATAAGTGCTAGGACAGTTTTTCTCATGTGATCGGCGGATAAAACGACAATGCGGCCAATCTATGACCGTTTAGCGCAGCGCGAAATGCAGGCAATCACGGTAAACCGCAACGTGTCGTGCAAGAGGACTTAATCGCCACCCGAGAATTACAATTGGTTAAAAGATTCAACCTTACAGTCGCTTAGCCACGGAAACCGGTGGCGACAACGAATTTTTCCGAGCTGTCCGAGCGTGACGCGGGTGGCTTTACATTGGCCACCTTGTTAAATTTCTGCTTGAGCAGCTTCTGAAGGTCTCCCTCGGCACCGCCCGCAAGAACCTTTGCGACGAAGGTGCCACCTTCTTCCAGCACATCAAACGCAAAATAGGCTGCCGTTTCGCACAAGGCCATAATCCTAAGGTGATCGGTCTGCTTGTGGCCTGAGGAGGCAGCCGCCATGTCGGACATGACCACATCCGCTTTACCGCCCAGCCAGTCTTTGACCTTCTGGTCGGCATCATCTTCCATGAAATCAAGCACATGCGCGGTGGCCCCCGCAACGGGTTCGACCTCTTGAAGATCGACACCTAGAACCGTGCCAATACGCTTACCGCTCTTCTCGCCTAATGCGTTAACACGTTGCACTGCAACTTGCAGCCAACCACCGGGGGCACAACCCAGATCAACCACGCGCGCGCCGGGCACAAGGAACCGGAATTTATCGTCTAGCTCCAGTATCTTGAACGCTGCGCGTCCGCGATACCCTTCGACCTGCGCCCGCTTGACATAAGGGTCGTTCAATTGCCGCTCAAGCCAGCGGGTCGAGCTGAGCTTACGCCCGCGCGCTGTCTTAACTTTAACCTTCAGGTCACGTTGTCCGCGACCCGAGTTGCCTTTGCCGGTTGGTGTCTTCGCCATCAGAACGGTCCGTCTTCCAATACACCGTCCGCGCTCATCTGCGCATAGAGCAAACCTTCGCGTAGCCCCCGATCCGCCACAGAAAGGCGATCAGTGGGCCAGCAGCGCAACAATGCCTGCAAAATGGCCGAGCCGGACATGATCAGGGCCTGCCGATCTTCTCCGATCCGGGGATCACGGCGGCGCCCACGAGGGCCGAGTTCTAGATAGCCTCGTATGACCTTGTCAATCTGATCGCTGGTCATTCGCAATCCGTCCACCTTGGTTCGGTCATAGCGTTTTAGACCCAGATGCGAAGCAGCCACCGTGGTGACGGTTCCGCTAGTGCCCACGATCTGGAACCCTTCGCGAGCCTGTTCATCTTTGTAAGGTGCAAAATCAGCAAGGTTTTCTTCAAAGAACCAGCTCATCAGCGCAAATCGCGCTGCATCGTCTTCGACGTCGTTGAACTGGTCCCGCAAAGTGGCCACTCCCAACGGTACACTGATCCAATCCACAACTTTAGCCGCAGGAAATGGGCTGTCGGCGGTATGAAATCCGTTATGCAGCCGCATGATCGAGGCAGGTCGGTCGCGGCGCGGAACCGAGGATATGTCGATCCAGACCAACTCGGTCGAGCCGCCGCCAATATCCACGACCAACAATTGCTCGGTTTTGGTTGATACCAGCGGCGCGCAGGAAATGACGGCCAGGCGCGCTTCTTCCTCGGGCTGAATGATGTCAAGCGTCAGGCCAGTTTCACGTTTGACCTGACGGATGAAGTCGCGCGAGTTCTTGGCACGACGACAGGCCTCGGTCGCGATCAAGCGCATGCGCTTGACCTTGTTCCGTTTCAGCTTTTGCTGACAAATCCGAAGGGCTTGCACCGTACGCGCCATAGACGCCCGCGACAATCGTCCGGTGCGTTCCAGACCAGCGCCGAGTTGCACTGATTTGGAGAAGCTGTCTACCACATGAAAGCCACTGCCCTTGGGCTGGGCGATCAACATGCGGCAGCTATTTGTCCCCAAATCCAGCGCCGCATATAACGCATCTGGATCGGGTCTTGCCGGCGCGGGGCTTTCGACCGCTTTCGGGAACGCGCCCGCACCTTTGGGACGCTTGGGCGCCATCTGAAACGCCCTCCGATTTTCGAGTTACCCCGACCATAGGTTGCGCTTATCAATCACGCAAGACACTCATTAAAGTCATGAGGATTTTGATGTTCGGTTTCGAGGCAGGGGTCTTTAAAAGCAGCGATATCCGATCCTGGGCAAAAAGGTCGCTGCAAATACGCCGTGTGTCGAAAATCGACCGACCTGCGCCCATATTGAAGTTTAGAACCGGCCCATCGGGTTAGGAGGAATCACAGTTATGCCTGACGTCACCATCGTATACTGGCGCGACATTCCCGCTCAGGTCATCGTCGGCAAAGGCCGTCGTGGTGCCAAGCGGCAATTGGAAGAGCGGTTTGAACAAGCCATCGACCGGGCCGCAATGAAGGTGAACGCCAAGGATAGTGATGCCTATCTGGCCGAGTGGCGCAAAGCCGAACCTTTCGCGGTTGAGGGCGACCCGTCCGAGATTGCCGAGGCCGAGGCCGCGCGCCTGGAAACGGAATACGATCAGGACCGTATCAAGTCCCTGATCGCCAATGACGGTTGGGCATGAGCCCCAGATCTTTATGGGAGGCCGCTATGGCTTTGCTGAACTTCAAGAAACGTGATGCGGTCGAAAACGGCCCTGTGAACCCGACCGTCGAAGCCTTTCTGCAGGGCTATTCGATCGAGGTAATGCCGCGCACCGCCGAAAAAGTCGAAGACTTCCGCGCGCTGCTGCCCGAAGGCACACGCGTTTACATCGCCCATATCGAGGGCACGCCAATCGAAGACATGGTCAAAACGGCCAAGCGCATTGCGGCTGAAGGTTACCCTGTCATGCCGCACTTCCCTGCGCGGATCATCAAGGATGCGGCGACTCTGGAAAACTGGATTTCGATGTACCAGGGCGAGGCGGGCGTTGAACAAGCGCTGCTGCTCGCCGGTGGTGTCGCGAACCCTCACGGCGACTTCGACAGCTCGATGCAATTGCTGGAAACTGGCTTGTTCGACAAGGCTGGATTCAAGCGTCTTCACGTTGCGGGTCACCCCGAGGGGAACAAGGACATCGACCCAGACGGTTCGACCAAGAATGTCGATGATGCGCTGCGTTGGAAGCAAAAATTCAGCGAAACAACAGATGCGGAAATGGCGCTGGCCACTCAGTTTGCGTTTGATGCCAAGCCGATCATCGCCTGGGCGGACAGCCTGAAAGAGGCTGGCATTGATATCCCAGTCCATATCGGTATCGCGGGCCCTGCCAAGCTGCAGACTCTGATTAAATTCGCCATTGCTTGCGGTGTAGGCCCGTCGCTGAAAGTTCTGCAAAAGCGCGCAATGGATGTATCCAAACTGCTGCTGCCTTACGAGCCGACTGACATAATCACCGAACTGGCCAACCACAAAGCGGCCAACCCGGATTTCAACATCACCAACGTCCACTTCTTCCCGCTTGGCGGCATCAAAACCAACGCCAACTGGGCGATCAACAACGGCGGCGCTTCGGCAAAGCCAGCAAACTCCTAAGGAACGGACATGACCCGTACAGTCGTCGAATCAAAAACAAAAACAGCCGTTCTGGGCTTTGATGAACCGTTCTGCGTGATCGGAGAGCGGATCAACCCGACAGGCCGCAAGAAACTGGCCGCCGAATTGGAAGCGGGCGATTTCTCAACCGTTGAGAAAGACGCATTGGCGCAGGTTATGGCGGGCGCGACCGTTTTGGATATCAACGCGGGCGTTGTCTATAACTCGAATCCTAACCCGAACGAGACCGAGCCGCCACTGATGACCAAGATTGTCGAGCTGGTACAGGGTCTGGTCGACGTACCGTTGTGCATCGATTCATCGGTTCCGGGTGCGCTAGAAGCCGGTCTGGCAGCCGCAGAGGGCCGTCCGCTACTAAACTCGGTCACTGGCGAAGAAGAGCGTCTGGAACTGGTTCTGCCGCTGGTAAAGAAATACAACGTACCGGTTGTGGCGATCTCGAACGATGACACCGGTATTTCGGAAGATCCCGATGTGCGATTTGCCGTTGCCAAAACCATTGTTGAGCGCGCAGCGGATCATGGTATCCCTGCACATGACATCGTGGTCGACCCGCTGGTCATGCCGATCGGTGCGATGGCAACTGCAGGCCAGCAGGTGTTCGCTCTGGTCCGTCGTTTGCGCGAAGAGCTGGGTGTGAATACCACTTGTGGTGCGTCCAACATCTCGTTCGGGCTGCCGAACCGTCACGGTATCAACAACGCTTTCCTGCCGATGGCAATGGGCGCTGGCATGACGTCGGCGATCATGAACCCGGTTGCTCTGCCGGTAACGCAGAAGAAGATTGCCGAGAAGAAGGAACAGGTTGCCGCCGCTGGCATCATCCTGCCAGAAGGCATGGATGACGAAACCTTCGTTCAGATGTTCGGCCTGGGTTCGACCAAACCGCGCGCTGGTAAAGAGATGGAGGCCATCCGCGCCGCAAATCTACTCACAAATAATGACCCGCATGGTGGTGAATGGATCAGGTCCAACAAAGCGCCTGAGGAAGCCGGTGGCGCTGGTGGGCGTCGGGGCGGTGGACGTCGTCGTCGCGCTTAATCTATGGAAAACAACAGATTGAGCCGGGTCTTTGACCCGGCTCTTTCGTTTTTGTCGGTACTGGTTTGGCTTGAACCCCAGTCAGGACAAGTGGTAGTCAATTCTTAGCCGCGGGTATGATGTAATGGTAGCCTGTCAGCTTCCCAAGCTGAACGCGCGGGTTCGATTCCCGCTACCCGCTCCAATTCTATCGATCAACTCGATACACGAGCCTGCAGCAGGTTGATGACTGCTGGAACCTGTACGCCTTTTGGTGTTTGGAATGTGCGAAATTTTTCGGCGACTCCACGCACGATCGCTTCAACATCCTCCTGTGTACCTTCGAAATGGGCGATCACCCGCGCGGCGGGGCCGACCCGGGTACACAAAAGCGCAGCATCTCCGACGGATGCAGGGGCGGTCAGCGCAAGGGGGACCGCTTCAATATGGATATCTTTTAAACCAGCCTGCGCCATCAGGTTTGAAACCCTGTCGCGGTCATGGAATGCTAAAGGGCCGGGTGCATTCCGGTCCACCTTGGGTGGTTGGCCCAACCGTTTGACGGCGGCAACATGCGGGATCTTGAACCAAGGGTTCTCTGACAGACCACCCCAGGCTGCAAAGGTTATCTGACCGCCTGGTTTCAAGGCCCGAGCCATATTGGCGAAGGCTACTACGGGATCAGTGAAGAACATCACTCCAAACCGCGAGATCATTGCATCAAAACCGCCTGACGAAAGCTCAGCGACCTGAGCGTCGGCATATGTGAACTCGAGATTGTCGAGCTTGGCCTCGTCTGCGCGCATCCGCGCTCGTTCGAGAAATTGTTCCGAAATATCAATGCCCAGAACATGCCCCCCGGGTCCAACCTGCTGCGCCGCCCGAAGTGCACTTGCCCCGGTGCCGCAACCGATATCGATGACGCGCATTCCACCAACCAGCGCGGCGTGATCGAGGACCAGATCCAGTACGGGCGCGAACAGATGGTCCAACTGATCCTCGAAGGTCAGCCAGCGCATGCCCATTTCGGACTTGCCCCAGAATTCTTCCTGATCACCGTTGATTGTCAGCATCGCGCCCTCCAGGTTTTGAAGGGACTATGACCTCCTGCGGCGGCGACGACCAGACTTTTCATCGTCTCCGCCGCCGGTGTTGAAGGACGGAGCGGGCAGGGTGACGACTTGCGCCAATTCAGGGAACGGATCGGTTTTGTGCGGGATCGCGTTGGCGGCGACGAAATGGTCTTGGAACTTGGGTTCGATCGCGGTTTCGACCTTGGTGATCTCGCGCACGACGCGCTCGATCTCGGCCCGCGATCCGATGTTGCACAATGCAATTCGCGCGCCTGTACCCGCGGCATTGCCCGCGCTGGAAACCTTGTCCAGAGGCGCGTCGGGAATCATGCCTAGAACCATCGCGTGTTTGGTCGAGATATGCGCGCCGAACGCCCCGGCCAGTACCACGCGGTCCACGCGGTCGACCTCCATCTCGTCCATCAACAGACGCGCACCGGCATAAAGCGCGGATTTGGCCAACTGGATGGCACGGATATCGCCCTGAGTTACCGTGATACGCGGGCCACCTTCAGCGCTGGCATCGTGGATCAGATAGGAGTTTGTTCGGCCTTCGGGAACACAACGGGGAGTACCCGTCTGTTCAGCCGAGCCGATCAGGCCACTTTCGTCCAGCAGGCCAGCGATACGCATCTCAGCGACAGCCTCGATAATACCCGAGCCGCAGATTCCCGTGATGCCAGTTGTTGCGATGTCCTGATCAAAGCCCTCTTCGTCCGACCATTTCTCGGACCCGATCACGCGGAAACGCGGTTCTTTGGTGACGGGATCGATTTCGATGCGCTCAATCGCACCGGGGGCCGCGCGCTGGCCCGAACTGATCTGAGCACCCTCGAATGCGGGTCCAGTGGGCGAGGAACAGGCCAGAACGCGGTGGGTGTTGCCCAACAGGATTTCGGCATTGGTGCCCACATCCACGATTAGCACGAGGTCTTCGGATTTGCCGGGTTCTTCAGATAGGGCAACGGCAGCACAGTCTGCGCCCACATGGCCCGCGATGCACGGCAAGATATAGACCTGCGCACGCGCGTTCATATTGGTCAGGTCCATTTCTCGCGCGGGCAGGGACATGCTTTCCGAAGTTGCCAACGCAAATGGAGCCTGGCCGAGTTCAACCGGATCAAGCCCGAGCAGTAGATGGTGCATCACCGGGTTACAGACAAATACTGTTTCAACAATCAGCGCTGCGTCAATCTCGGCCTCATCTGCGATTGAGTTTGTCAAATCATTAATCGCCTCGCGCACGGCATTGGTCATTTCTTTGTCGCCGCCGGGATTCATCATGGCATATGAGACGCGACTCATCAGGTCTTCACCGAACCGGATTTGTGGATTCATCAGACCTGATGAGGCCTTGACCTCACCCGTCTCCAGATCGGTCAAATGTGCCGCAATGGTTGTCGAGCCAAGGTCGATGGCCAAACCATAGAGTCCGTGTTCGTGCAGACCGGGCCAGATTTCTACGATGCGCGCCACTTCATCCTTGTGGCCTTTGTGGACGGCGACCGTGACCTCCCATTTCCCTTTGCGCAGAACTGGCTGCAGCTTGGACAAAAGGGACAGATCGGCAGTGACGGCTTCGATCTTCCACTGCTCACGCAGGGCGCGCTCCAACCGTTCCAGATCGCCGGTGGGCGAATGCATGTCTGGCTCTTCCACCACTACGAAATAGAGGCGCGTGGCTGGGTCCATTGTGATCGCACGGGCCGCCGCGGCCTTGCGGACGACTTGACGGTGCACCTGGCTTTCGGGCGGAACATCAATCACTACATCGCCTTGAACTGATGCCTGACAGCCAAGACGCCGACCCGGTTTCAGGCCGCGCTTGTCATCATAGCGCTGCTCGACGGCGTTCCATTCGCTCAGGGCATCCTCGGAAACCGTCACACCGTGCTTGGGGAACTCGCCATAGCTGGGGGTGATCTGACATTTCGAACAGATGCCACGCCCGCCGCAGACCGAATCCAGATCGACGCCCAATTGGCGCGCAGCAGTCAGGATTGGCGTGCCAACGGGAAAGTGCCCACGTTTGCCGGACGGAGTGAAAACGACAAGAGGATCGGTGGTCATGAATGGCCTGCCTTTGTATTCGCGCGTATGCCGGCGAACATATGGGTTTGAACGCAAAGGGAAAGGGCATTCAGCGGCACGTTTTGCATTGCTTGCGTCGTTTTCGGGCGTGGCAGAAGCCCGCAGGGGAAAACAACTTGGGTTCGGGGCTTTCCCTCGGGTGAAATCCATGTAATAGGGTCACCGTCAAACGGGCTTTTGCATGGGGTTTTCAGATGCAGATTCGTGAGGCACTCACCTTTGACGACGTACTTCTTGTTCCGGGCGCATCTTCTGTGCTTCCGGCGACGGCGGATACAACCACGCGTGTGACGCGCGAGATCACTATGAACATTCCGCTGCTTAGCTCGGCAATGGACACGGTAACCGAGGCGCGTATGGCCATTGCCATGGCGCAGGCCGGGGGCATCGGCGTTGTGCACAAGAACCTGTCGGTCGAGGAGCAGGCCCGAGAGGTGCGGCGCGTGAAACGGTTCGAATCCGGGATCGTCTACAATCCTGTGACATTGCGCGCGGATCAGACGCTGGCTGATGCACAGGCGCTGGTCGAACGCTATAATTTCACCGGCTTTCCTGTAGTTGATGAAAGTGGCCGGGTCGTGGGGATCGTGACCAACCGCGACATGCGCTTTGCGACCTCAGACGATACGCCAATCAAAGCGATGATGACTTCGGACAACCTCGCGATGCTGCAAGAGCCCGCCGATCTGGAAGAAGCCAAAAGCCTGATGCGTGCCCGTCGGATCGAAAAGCTGCTGGTCGTCGATGGCGAGGGCAAGCTGACCGGCTTACTGACGCTGAAAGACACAGAACAGGCTGTGCTAAACCCTACAGCTTGCAAGGACCGGTTGGGCCGTCTGCGCGTAGCTGCAGCGACCTCTGTCGGGGACGCGGGTTTTGAACGGTCCGAGCAGCTGGTCGATTCCGGGGTTGATATCATCGTTGTAGATACCGCGCATGGTCATTCGCAAGGGGTTCTGGACGCAGTGAAGCGCGCCAAGACGCTATCCAACGAGGTTCAGATCATCGCTGGCAACGTGGCCACCGCCGAGGCCACCAAAGCACTGATTGATGCAGGCGCTGATGCAATCAAGGTGGGCATCGGGCCCGGCTCGATCTGTACAACGCGGATGGTCGCTGGTGTTGGGGTTCCCCAACTAACTGCGATCATGGATTGTGCGGCAGCAGCGGGTGACGTGCCAGTCATTGCTGATGGTGGCATCAAATTCTCGGGTGATTTCGCCAAGGCGATCGCGGCGGGGGCATCTTGTGCCATGGTTGGTTCGATGATCGCTGGCACAGACGAAAGTCCGGGTGAGGTCATCTTGTATCAGGGCCGTTCGTTCAAATCCTATCGCGGCATGGGAAGTTTGGGCGCGATGGCGCGCGGCTCGGCGGATCGGTATTTTCAGAAGGATGCAGCCAACGACAAGTTGGTACCCGAGGGAATCGAGGGTCAGGTGCCCTACAAAGGGTCCGCCAGTGCGGTTGTGCATCAACTGGTTGGCGGCTTGCGCGCAGCGATGGGCTATACCGGATGCGCAACGGTGGATGAAATGCGTCGCAACTGCAACTTTGTCAAAATCACTGGTGCAGGCCTGAAGGAAAGCCATGTGCATGACGTGCAGATTACGCGCGAAAGCCCGAACTATCGGATCATGTAATCGCTATGGTGCTCGTATCTGGGCATCGAAGTTTATGACAAAGTCAAACGGACCCAGCTATGACACCCGCAGCCCGAGTTCAGGCCTCGATCGATATCCTCGATGAAATTTTGGCCGGAGCGCCAGTCGAGAAAGCGTTGACAGGTTGGACGCGGCGCAGTCGGTTTGCGGGCTCGAAAGATCGTGCGGCAATCCGCGATCACGTATTCGATGCGTTACGCTGCAAACGATCCTTTGCTGCGCGTGGTGGAGCTGAAACCGGGCGCGGCTTGATGATCGGCGCGATGAGATCTTCGGGTCAGGATCTTGCTCAGTACTTCTCGGGCGCGCGATATGCGCCAAATTCGGTAACAGATGCCGAGAAAGACCGAGGCTTTCAGACCGAGGCCGAAGCCCTCGACATCCCTGAATGGTTGTGGCCCGAATTCAAGGCGTCATTGAAAGATGAGGCCAACGCAGCCGCATTTGCATTGCAGGGGCGGGCCCCGGTACATTTGAGGGTAAACCGGTCGCGGGCTGATCTGGTTGAAATCATCCAACTCCTCTCGGATGAAGGCATAGTGGCGCAACCTCATCCAGCGTGTGACACTGCTTTGGAAGTCACCGCTGGTGCACGAAGAATTTCACAATGCAATCAATATATTGAGGGATTAGTCGAGCTGCAGGACGCCGCCAGTCAGGCCGTTACTGCAGCGTTGGATTTGCGACCTGGAATGAGGGTTCTGGACTATTGCGCCGGTGGTGGTGGCAAAGCCTTGGCCTTGGCGGCAAGGGCCGAAGGCGTTCAGGTATTTGCGCACGATATCAATCCAGGTCGCATGGCAGATTTGCCTGCACGTGCAAAGCGGGCGCGCGCAGAAATTTCACTGCTGACGTCGGATCAGGTATCAGGACAGGCACCCTTTGACATCGTTCTGGTGGATGCGCCCTGTTCTGGAAGCGGATCATGGCGCCGTTCGCCCGCGGGGAAATGGGCGCTGACACCTGAGCGCTTGCTTGAACTTACCCGCATTCAGGCAATGATTTTGAAGAGCGTCGCGCCATTGACCGCAGACACAGGTACGATTGCTTATGCCACATGTTCAATGCTGTCTGTCGAAAACGACGCGATAGTGGACAGTTTTCTGCAAGAGCATTCGGATTGGCGGTCTGGATTTCGAAAGACGTGGCTGGTTTCACACGGGGCGGATGGATTTTATTCGGCCCACTTGACTAGAAATTAGATCCGATCAAACAACTTAAAGGAGTTATCACCGCTGATTTATTAAGCGGCAATTAACGATTGTGGGCCGATATTGGTCAAATATGTCTTAACTAGAGCTGCTTTATGCCCAGTGTTCCCCAAGCGTTTCCCCGTTTGTCAGATCGGGTCGTATCTGATCGCGGGCGCTATGTGTCTTTGGGTTTGATTGCCCTTCTTCTCTGCTTGCTTGCTGCCTTGGGTGTCCTTCCAAAACAATGGAATATTGGTGTTGCAACCGTCGGTCTGTCTTTTTTTGCGGTTGTTGGGTTTGCTATCTTAGGCAATTGGATCGCCAAGCAAATCGAGCAGCGTGCAAAAGGCGTGATTGCAGCTCTTTTGGAGCAAGATACCGGAGCCTGTATCGTTACGGATCAAAATGGCCGAATTGTCCTGGTCAATTCGCGGGCCAGCCTCGGCCTAGGTGCCATACCAGAGAAGCAATTGGATGACACATTGCGATCTGTATTCGCCAATCCGGCGGCGATTCTGCTGCGTCTTCAAACTCAGCTCCGAACGCGGGTGAAAGCTGAAGAGGATGTAGTCACACGTGGTCAAACCATACCGGTGACGGTATCGAAACTGGATCAAGATTGGTATTGCTGGCGCTTCGCATTAGAGGCTGAGCAAGCCTGGCGAAATGTCGGGTTACCGGTCATCACCATTGGTCGGAATGAAGTTATTCTAAACACCAATGATGCAGCTGCAAAATTTTTTGGCCGCACGCCCGCCACGTTTGCAGAGTTATCACCAGAGAATGCTGTGCTGGGCGATCCCGGCGGGCTTAGCAGTGCAATTCGAGTAGTGACGCCCGAGGGTGATAAAACTGTCCTGGTTTCTCAGTTACGCCGAAGCGGAATTGCACGCGAACTGATTTTGACCCCGATCACTGATAGCGGTGCAAAACACGAGGCAACTTCGTTCGCTGATTTGCCGGTTCCGATAATGAGATTGGCGCCCGATGGTGAGATCATCGAAGCCAACCACCTTGCAATCGAACTGGTGGGTGAGGTTCGGCTGGGCAATTCCAGAATTGACGAGGTTATGCACGGGCTTGGCTATTCCATTCGTGATTGGCTCGCTCGTACGGTTGAACAGACTTCTGCTCCAAAGTCAGAGTTTCTGCGCCTTACCCGTAAAGACAAAGAAGTGTTCGTTCAGGTCACGCTGTCTCGTATTGTGAGTGACGGTCAGGTAAATCTGATCGCAGTTCTGAATGACGCAACCGAGTTAAAAACGCTTGAGGCGCAGTTCGTTCAGGGACAAAAAATGCAGGCCGTGGGCCAGTTGGCAGGTGGGGTTGCACATGATTTTAACAATCTTCTGACCGCAATATCAGGGCATTGCGATCTTCTGTTGCTGCGCCACGACCAAAATGATCCGAATTATGGTGACCTTGTACAGATCAACCAGAATGCCAACCGCGCTGCCGCTCTGGTCAGTCAGTTGCTTGCATTTTCGCGAAAGCAAACCCTCAGGCCCGAGGTGTTGGATTTGCGAGACACGATTTCCGATCTGATCCACCTTTTGAATCGCCTTGTGGGCGAGAAGGTCCGCTTGACGCTCAGCCATGATCCCGTGCTCAAGCCGGTTTGTGCCGACAAACGACAGCTTGAGCAGGTGTTGATGAATCTGGTTGTAAACGCGCGCGATGCGATGCCCGACGGCGGTGAGATTCGGATCGAAACCGAAGTTCTGAATCTAGAGCGGGCCTATTCGCGCGACAGGGCGACAGTGCTGCCGGGCGAGTATGTGATGGTCAAGGTCATAGACAGCGGCATAGGTATCCCTCCGGACAAGCTGCAAAAGGTATTCGAACCTTTCTACACCACCAAGCGCACCGGAGAAGGGACAGGTCTGGGTCTTTCGACGGTATACGGCATTGTAAAACAGACCGGAGGATTCATTTTCGTGGACAGCGTACCCGGTACGGGTACCGAATTTACCGTTCTTCTTCCTGTCAGTGATGTGGCGCAGACATCTGAACCGATCACACCAGAGGCCCCGGAAGAGCAAAAGCCGCGGCAAGGTGAAGGTGTTGTTCTGTTAGTCGAGGACGAAGCCCCCGTCCGCGCTTTTGCCACGCGTGCGCTGCGTCTGAAGGGGTACACAGTGCTTGAGGCGGAATCAGCCGAGGATGCGCTGCATATGTTGGAGGACCCAAATCTCACGGTCGACGTTTTTGTCACAGATGTGGTGATGCCTGGCATGGATGGTCCGACCTGGGTGCGCGAGGCAATGAAAACGCGCTCCGAGGTCCGGGTGGTCTTTATGTCCGGCTATACGGAAGGCGCATTTGGTGAATCCGGTCCTGAGATTGAAAACTCGACCTTTCTGCCAAAACCATTTTCATTGACGCAGTTGACCGAAGCGGTGTTTCAGCAACTCAACTGACGCCGTTACTCAGCAGATTGATGCAGAGCAAATTCCGCTGCGAATAAGCTGCGAAATTGCTGGTCTGTGTCTTTCGAGAGTTCAAGCTTGAGCTTGGGCGAAACATTCTCTTGCGGAAGCTGTATGTCGCAGTTCAGGCGATTTCGTAGGAAATCGAGTATCGTGCCTTGGTTTTCGTACTTAAACACGTGGCTCACTCCGGCACCATTGCTGCGGGGCATTAGGAATTCGCTCTGGCGTCCGACATCCGCACAGGCCGGAGGGGATTTCTGCATATGGGCAACTACAAATGCCTCAAAATCAAGACCCTGAGTAGAGTGTGGATGATTGTTCAATTCCTGCCGCGTGCGATATCGATACCAACTTCCTAACCAGTCGATGGGATCTCGGACGACGGCCATAACCTCCATTTCAGTGTCAAACAGCTTCTTGAACATGGTTTGATAGAACCGATCAAAGCGGCGCATGTTTGCGTGTTTTAATTCAGTTGGACCTGAGACAACGATATCGGCACGGTCTTTCAGAGCAGATTGGTAGGCTGTGCTGCCGGTTTTGGGGACGGACAAAAGCGCGAGACGCTCTTCATAAAAAACAAGCATTTATCTTTTCTCTACAACGCTTTTCGATTGGCAGATTGTCGTAAACGACTCTTTAACACAATTGCCTAAGACTGAATTTCATAAGTTTTAGTTGAAATGTTCTCTTTTTGGTCCCATAAGGAACAAGAGGCGAACAAAGCAGCGATTGCCGCCCGTCAAAGGGTGTGACAAAAGGGATAGTGACAGGACAATGGCGGATCTTCTGACGATGAGCGACAAGAAAAACGCAGACAAGCAAAAGGCGCTCGACAGCGCATTGGCTCAGATCGAACGGCAGTTCGGCAAGGGCTCGATCATGAAGTTGGGCGAGGATTCCAAGCAGGATATCGAGGCAAGCTCGACCGGCTCACTGGGCCTGGATATTGCGCTGGGTATCGGTGGTCTACCGATGGGGCGGATTGTTGAAATCTACGGGCCTGAAAGTTCGGGTAAAACCACGCTGACACTGCATTGCATTGCTGAACAGCAAAAACGTGGCGGTGTTTGCGCTTTTGTAGACGCAGAACATGCACTTGACCCGCAATATGCCCGCAAGTTGGGTGTTGATCTGGATGAACTGCTGATTTCGCAGCCCGATACCGGTGAACAGGCGCTTGAGATCACTGATACGTTGGTGCGCTCTGGTGCGGTGAACATGGTTGTGGTCGACTCGGTTGCGGCCCTGACGCCGAAATCCGAGTTGGAAGGCGACATGGGCGATAGCAGCGTGGGCGTTCAGGCCCGGCTGATGAGCCAGGCAATGCGCAAACTGACCGGCTCGATCAATCGCTCGAACTGCATGGTGATCTTCATCAACCAGATAAGGATGAAGATCGGCGTGATGTTCGGTAGCCCCGAAACCACGACCGGTGGCAACGCACTGAAGTTCTACAGCTCGGTTCGTCTGGATATCCGCCGCATCGGCGCGATCAAGGATCGCGACGAGGTGGTCGGCAACCAGACCCGCGTCAAGGTTGTGAAGAACAAGGTGGCGCCGCCGTTCAAGCAGGTGGAATTTGACATCATGTATGGCGAAGGCATCAGCAAGATGGGCGAATTGCTAGACCTGGGCGTTAAAGCCGGAGTGGTTGAAAAGTCAGGTTCATGGTTCAGCTATGGCGACGAGCGGATCGGGCAGGGGCGTGAAAACGCCAAGCAATATCTGCGTGACAATTCCCGCGCCGCGTTGGAGATCGAAGACAAGATTCGCGCGGCCCACGGTCTGGATTTTGAAATGCCCCCCGAGGCGGAAGAGGATGATATCCTCGAAGCGTAATGCACTCTGACGGCATCAGCAGAAATCCCCCGGCATTCCGATAGTGCTTAGAATACCTGGAACGGGGCGGCTCAAGGGAGCCGCCTTGTTTCGTTTGGGTCGTCCAATGCTGTGGACACTCCTTGGACAGAGGGCTAAACCTTCGCAGACCATTATGAATGCGCGTTGAGAGAGCCCAAATGCCCACGCTGAATGATATCCGCTCGACCTTTCTGAACTACTTTGCCAAGCAAGGCCACGAAGTGGTTGCGTCCAGCCCATTGGTGCCGCGCAATGATCCGACGTTGATGTTCGTGAACTCAGGTATGGTTCAATTCAAGAACCTGTTTACCGGCGTAGAAACCCGTGATTATCATCGCGCGACCACAGCACAGAAATGTGTGCGCGCAGGTGGCAAGCATAATGATCTGGATAACGTGGGCTATACCGCGCGCCATCATACGTTCTTTGAAATGTTGGGAAATTTCTCGTTCGGAGATTACTTCAAGCCGGAAGCAATCCCATTCGCCTGGGAGCTGATTACCCAAGAATTTGGGATCGACAAGAACCGCCTGCTGGCGACAGTATACCATACCGATGACGAAGCCTTTGAAATTTGGAAGAAGGTGGGAGTTCCCGAGGACCGGATCATTCGCATCGCCACCAATGACAACTTCTGGCAGATGGGTCCAACCGGGCCATGTGGCCCGTGTACCGAGATATTCTATGATCACGGCGATCACATCTGGGGTGGCCCTCCGGGTTCCGCCGAAGAAGATGGCGACCGGTTCATCGAAATCTGGAACATCGTTTTCATGCAAAACGAGCAGTTCGAAGACGGCTCGATGGTCGAGCTCGATATGCAGTCGATCGATACTGGCATGGGGCTTGAGCGGATCGGTGCACTGCTGCAAGGCAGTCATGACAACTACGACACAGATCTGTTCAAAACACTGATCGAGGCTTCCGCAGAGGCCACCGGAGTTGATCCTTATAGGGATCAGAATGTGCATCACCGTGTGATTGCGGATCACCTGCGTTCGACATCTTTCCTGATCGCTGATGGGGTGATGCCGTCAAATGATGGGCGTGGATATGTTCTCCGTCGTATCATGCGTCGTGCGATGCGCCATGCACATTTGTTGGGCGCGAAAGATCCGGTGATGCACCGTTTGGTGCCAACTCTGGTTCAACTGATGGGCGCGCAATACACCGAACTTGGTCAGGCGCAGCCACTGATTGAAGAGACATTGCTGCTGGAGGAAACGCGCTTCAAACAAACCTTGGATCGCGGCTTGAAACTGCTTGATGACGAGGTCTCTGGTTTGTCGGAAGGTGATCCGCTGCCGGGTGATGCGGCATTCAAGCTTTATGACACATACGGTTTCCCGCTGGATCTTACTCAGGATGCGCTGCGCGAGAAAGGACGTACAGTAGACACTGATGGGTTTGATGCCGCTATGGCCGAACAAAAAGCAAAGGCGCGCGCTGCCTGGGCTGGTTCTGGCGAAGCAGCTGATCAGGTCGTCTGGTTCGATGTGTTAGATTCCGCCGGTGCTACCGATTTCCTTGGTTACGACACGGAAAAAGCCGAAGGTCAGGTGGCTGCACTGGTAGTCGATGGTGCCTTGGTCGATAGTATTGAGAAAGGCGGCAGTGGCTGGGTCGTGGTTAACCAGACGCCGTTTTATGGTGAAGCCGGTGGTCAGGTTGGCGATACAGGTGAAATCCGCAGGCTCGATGAACGAAATGACATTTCCCGTGTTGTAGACACCAGAAAATTTGCCGACGGCAAGGTCTATGCACACAAGGTGACAGTTGATCATGGATCGATCTCGACGGGTGACGCTGTTGAGCTTGAAGTCGATCACGCAAGACGTACGGCCATTCGCGCAAACCATTCAGCGACGCACCTGTTGCACGAAGCCCTTCGTGAAACGCTGGGTGATCATGTGGCTCAGCGCGGCTCATTAAATGCATCCGACCGATTGCGCTTTGATTTCAGCCACTCAAAGGCTTTGACGCGGGAAGAGATTCAAAAGGTCGAGCGTGAGGTGAATGCCTTTATTCGCCAGAACTCGGCTGTCGAGACGCGTATCATGACGCCAGACGATGCCCGTGCGCTGGGTGCACAGGCGCTGTTTGGCGAGAAATACGGTGATGAGGTCCGTGTCGTGTCGATGGGTAAGGCACCTACCGGCAAAGGGCAGGATGGTGAGACCTGGTCGATCGAATTGTGTGGCGGCACCCATGTGCGCCAGACAGGTGACATAGGTACGTTTGTCCTTCTCGGCGACAGCGCCAGCAGCGCAGGTGTGCGCAGGATTGAGGCGCTTACTGGGGATGAAGCTTTCAATCACCTGTCGGCTCAGGATCAGCGTCTCGGCGCTATTGCTTTGGAGTTGAAAGCACAGCCTGATGACGTTGTTGCGCGTGTGAAATCGTTGATGGATGAGCGCAAATCGCTTCAAAACGAAGTTGCTCAACTGCGCCGTGATCTGGCGATGGCTGGTGGCGCAGGGCAGGGTGGCTCTGAAGCAAAAGAGGTCAATGGTATGGCCTTCCTCGCCCAATCACTGACCGGCGTGTCCGGAAAGGACTTGCCAACGCTGATCGATGAGCACAAGAACCGGTTGGGTTCAGGTGCTGTGTTGTTAATCGCAGATACAGGTGGAAAAGCTGCCGTTGCCGCCGGTGTTACACCAGATCTGACTGACAAAGTTTCGGCCGTTGATCTGGTTCGCGCTGCCGTTGCCGAACTTGGCGGCAAGGGTGGTGGTGGTCGGGCTGACATGGCACAAGGCGGAGGCAAAGATGCCTCGAACGTTGAAGCAGCCATAAAAGCCGCAGAACAGGTTTTGGGAGGATAAGATGCCTGCACTCTGGATTGCTCATGTCACTGTGACCGATGCCGATGCATACGGAAAATACGCCGAGCTGGCAGGTCCCGCGATCGCCGCCCATGGCGGTGAGTTCATAGCCCGTGCCGCGCGGTACGTGCAGTTGGAAGGCAAGGAACGTCCGCGTAATGTGGTCGCCCGCTTCCCCTCGGTTGAAGCTGCTGTTGAGTGCTATAATTCGCCCGCTTACCAACAAGCACTGGATCATGCCCGAGGCGCCAGCGAACGTGAACTGGTTGTAGTCGAAACCACTGAGTGAGAATCATTCTGATTCTTTGGACCAGCGGAACGGAAGTTCCGACGGCTTAGTTTTACGTGTGGCCTCGGGATGCGGGGGCGCGCATCCTTCAATTTTCAAAAAATACAATAATAACAATATTATAATCTGAGAATTCTAACAATCCCACCACAGCGAGAATACGAATGTGGCGGCGACTGCCATGATCTTGTGCAAAAATGGTCATGGAAATTGACGATTTTCCGCCGTTTTCCCCCCTCAAACTATTCAAAGATTGCGTAAGTGCCGAGTTTGCCGGATATTCTCTGTTCGAACTCAATGAACTTCACGAAGCGCCAATCGTCTGGATTAAATCTAATCTGAGGGACAGACATGACGACCAGAGGCACTACCCTGAATGCATTTTCCGAATACACAGCGAAGTTCTGTGGACGCATCAGTTTGGCCGTGTTGATCGCAAGTTCGACAATTGTCGCCTCAGAAGCCTCGGCCCGTGATGCCGCATTCATTCAAAGCGTTGTTGCCTCGCCTCCGCCGACAGGGGCACAGCAGTTGTGTCGTCAATACACATGGGCTTGTGCTCATAAGGGAGCCGCTTCGCTTTCCAGCGCACAAGAACTGAAGCTCGTAAAGCAGATCAACCGTCGCGTAAATGCGTCGACGCGAGAGGTCACCGACCAAAGGCAGTACAAGACCCGCGAGATGTGGGCCCTACCGACATCTCTTGGCGGGGATTGTGAAGATTTTGCCCTGCTTAAAAAGCGTGATTTGATCAATGCAGGAATCGATCCCCGCAAACTATTGATCGCGACTGTTTTGGATACCCGCAGAAACTCTCATGCCGTGCTGGTCTACCGTTCGAGCCAAGGTGATCTGGTTCTGGATAACCTCACAAACCGGATCAAGCTCTGGTCAGAGACGCGCTATCTGTTCCTGCGCATGCAGGATCCGAAGCAGCCACGCAAATGGGTTGGGGTTTATGGGCGGAGCTAGCGCGCAGTTAGGAGTATCGGCCTTGAAATCCAAATGGTGGAAATGAGATCAAAAGATACGGGCGCGTGAATCTGCACAGCGCCCGTTTATTTCGTCTTAACTAGACTTTGCCGCCAATCTTCAGACCGGTGGCCTGTACTCGCAGGGTCTAACGGGTAAACTCTTCTGCCCGCTGATGTGCTTCCTCCATTTCCTGCGCACCATCGCTCATTTCACGGGCCGAGTTCCGATATTCAAGAGCCAGCCGCCGATATTTCTCGGCCTCGCTTCTTTGCTCTGCGGCACCTTCCGGGTTTTGTTCTTGGTCACGAATTTCAGCTTTGTTCTCGTGCCACTGAGCTTTTGATTCGTACGAATCCGCCTGAGCGTGCAAATCTGAGGCTGCTTGCCGCTTTTCTCTTAGGATGTCTTGTATATCGCGCGGATCGGTATCGTCAGTCGAATCTTTGGGCTCGCCACCTTTGGGATTGTCACCACCTTTGGGATTATTGTCGCCCCTGGGATTGTCACCGCCCTTGGGGCTATCGTCGTCGTCAGATGTCCGCTCATCGTCTGGCTCGTTGCCACCGCGAGGGTTTTCATCATCAGGACCATCGCCGGAACGTCGATCCGCCAGGCCAAGCGATGCTGTCGGAAGGTCGGTCAGCAGGGATGCAAATGCAGGGCAATCCAGCAGCGTCTGCTCCAGAATGGATTCAAAATCCGCCCGACGTTGGATGTATTTTATCATCCGAGAACTTACGACGTCGCAGGCGCAAAGGGTGTTTGAGGACACGGATTGCTTTGCCGTCTTTACAGTACACATCTCAGATGCCTGCGCAGTACCAGCAGATATAAACGGGAATGTAGAAGCAACAAATACTATCGAAAATAGTTTGGAATTAATGCGCATAGCATTTCTCCTTAGATACTCATTAACTAACTCGCCGTATACTCGTGCGGCGCCACACTTTGAACACAAAATCTCCTTTTTAGGCCTTATTTTCAAGTGGCCAATGATGAGTGCACAAGGATCAATATTGGCTTACGCAAGGGAAAGGCGTTTAAAAACAAATAGAAAGCCCGCCAAATTGGCGGGCTCTAGATTTCTGGACTATTTCCATATTGACGCAAATTTGCCACGAATGGGCCATTGTTGCGTATGTGTGAACTGAGTTACTGCAGGACCTACGCAGATCGTGCCATTCTCTTCCGCTCATGTGGATCCAGATAGCGTTTACGAAGCCGGATCGCATTTGGCGTCACCTCAACCAGTTCGTCATCGTCGATATACGCGATCGCCTCTTCCAAAGAGAATTTTATGTGAGGCGTCAGGCGCACCGCGTCATCCGATCCGCTGGCGCGTACGTTGGTCAGCTTCTTGCCTTTAAGCGGGTTCACTTCCAGATCGTTGTCACGAGAATGTTCACCGATCACCATGCCTTGATAGACATCGGTTTGCGGCCCCACGAACATGCGTCCACGTTCCTCCAGGTTCCACAAGGCGTAGGCGACGGCCTGGCCTTTTTCCATTGAGATCAAGACGCCTGCGCGACGACCGGGGATCGATCCCTTGTGGGCAGCCCATCCATGGAAAACGCGGTTCAGAACACCGGTCCCGCGCGTGTCGGTCAGAAACTCGCCGTGATATCCGATTAGACCACGTGATGGGACATGGGCAATGATGCGGGTTTTGCCAACTCCTGCGGGGCGCATCTCGACCAGTTCACCTTTGCGTGCTCCGGTGATCTTCTCGATCACCGAGCCCGAGAATTCGTCATCGACATCGATGGTGACTTCTTCGATGGGCTCAAGGCGTTGACCGTCTTCGTCGCGGAACAAAACCTGCGGGCGCGAGATGCTGAGTTCGAACCCTTCGCGGCGCATATTCTCGATCAGAACGCCCATCTGGAGTTCGCCACGGCCAGCGACCTCAAAGGCTTCACCACCGGGTGTATCGCTAATGCGGATGGCGACATTTGATTCAGCCTCCTTCATTAGACGATCACGAATGACGCGGGACTGAACCTTTTTACCGTCTCGGCCTGCAAGCGGAGAATCATTGATGCCGAAGGTGACGGTGATCGTTGGTGGATCTATCGGCTGAGCGGGCAAAGCCTCGTTTACTTGCGGAGCAACCAAAGAATCCGCAACCGTGGCTTTGCTCATTCCCGCAATGGTGACGATGTCCCCGGCTTCGGCCACATCGATAGGCTGTTGTGCGAGACCACGGAACGCGAGAATCTTTGTCGCACGGAAATTCTCGATCAATGTTCCGTCACGGCTGAGCGCCTTGAGGCTATCACCCGCTTTCAACGTTCCGCTCTCGACACGACCGGTCAGGATGCGGCCGATGAAAGGATCGCTGCCAAGCGTGGTGGCAAGCATTCGGAACGGCTCGTCTTTTTTCTCAATTTGCTTGGGGGCGGGGACGTGATCGACAATCAGATCGAAAAGGGCAGTCAGATCCTTGCGGGGGCCGTCCAATTCCATATCTGCCCAACCTGAACGGCCCGAGGCATACATGGCGGGAAAATCAAGCTGATCGTCGTCAGCACCAAGGTTGGCGAAAAGGTCAAAACATTCGTCCAGCGCGCGATCTGGTTCGGCATCCGGTTTGTCGACCTTATTCAATACAACGATGGGGCGCAGTCCCAATGCCAGCGCCTTGGAGGTCACGAACTTGGTCTGCGGCATGGGACCTTCGGCGGCGTCGACCAGAAGAACAACTCCGTCCACCATGCTGAGGATGCGTTCGACCTCGCCTCCGAAATCGGCGTGGCCGGGGGTATCGACGATGTTGATACGAGTGTCTTTCCATTCGACCGAAGTCGCCTTGGCCAGAATGGTGATGCCACGTTCCCGTTCCAGATCATTGCTGTCCATTGCGCGCTCGGCAACGGCCTGATTCTCGCGGAAAGCGCCGGATTGTTTAAGAAGCTCATCCACCAGGGTCGTTTTACCGTGGTCCACGTGAGCGATGATTGCGATATTGCGCAGGTCCATGAGAGGTCAACCTTTGAACGGGAAGTTGGCCCGGCGCATAACGCGGCGCGACAAAATATACCAGCCCTAACCGGCGTTCAGTGACCCGCGGTCGAAGAAAACAGGTGAATGATCAGAATTCCAGACAGTATCAGAACAAGCCCCAGGATCGCCGGCCAGTCGAGTTTCTGACCAAATACCAGAAAACCAATCAGTGCTATTAGGAAAATCCCAAGTCCCGACCAGATTGCATAGACAATCCCGACAGGCATCACTTTCAGAGTGAGCGCCATAAGATAGAATGCGCTGCCATAGCCAACGACCACCAGGGCAGAGGGCCAAAAGCGGGTAAACTGATGGCTGGCTTGCAGTGCAGTGGTCCCGATGGTTTCCGCAATGACCGCCAGCAGCAGAATGAAATATGTTTTGGGCAAGATTGATGCCTTTCCGAAGTGTCGCGGAAGGTTGACCATAGTTGGCTATTGCCGGGCAAGAGGATTCTGACGGCGCAGAATAAAGAGTGACTTTACCAAAGGTCAGGTAAACCTGACTATTCGATATTCCTGAGGCATGATAATGGGTTGGGTGTTTTAGTTAGTTTTTAACGAGTTTGATTGAATGACGACATTTGCAAAATCAGTCATTATCGTTTCGGTGTTGATCGTAGCGCTAGGGTGGCTTGCAGACGGGGGGTCCGTCGACATTGATGCAGCCCAGAATGTTGAGCGGTTAAAGGGTATTCCAGTTTAGGCGCACACCGAACGATCTGACGAAAAGGAGCTTTCGGGCTCCTTTTCTTTTGTTCGCAACAAGATTGCATTCAATTCTTATTGCTTCTCGATCGCTTTGAGTTTTGAGCGATGATCGGACAATTTCTTGACCACAAACTTACGGGCCTTGCGTTCTGCGAGCCGTACCCGAACTTCGGTCAAAAACGCTTCTTCCAGCGTTTGAGATGACGCGCCCAAAAGCTCGCCGACCTCCACATAAAACCGATCCTCACCGGTTTCGTCCATGACCTTCATCGTATCCTCTGCCAATCTCGAGGCAAGGGTGGTGATGGTATCAGACATCAGCGCGTATTCTCGGTCAGGCGACGCTTCACATAATCCGTCACGTCGGTCATCAGCGTGTCCATGTGGCGATCCTGGAAGAAGTGATCCGCGCCTTCAACCTCGTGATGCGTGATTGTGATCCCTTTTTGCTCGTGCAATTTGCTAACCAGCGAAGTGGTATCCGCAGGGGGTGCAACGCGGTCTGACGACCCGTTGATGATCAGGCCGGAAGACGGGCAGGGGGCCAGGAAAGAAAAATCATACATGTTCGCCGGGGGTGACACGCTAATAAAGCCGGTGATCTCGGGACGACGCATCAGCAGTTGCATTCCGATCCAGGCGCCGAATGAGAATCCTGCAACCCAGCAATGCTTGGAGTTGTTGTTCATGGACTGAAGATAATCCAGCGCCGACGCGGCATCGCTAAGCTCGCCAACACCCTGATCATATTCGCCTTGGCTGCGGCCTACGCCACGGAAGTTAAAGCGCAGAACCGTGAAGCCCATGTTGTAGAAGGCATAGTGCAGGTTGTAGACCACCTTGTTATTCATGGTCCCGCCAAATTGAGGATGCGGATGCAGCACGATTGCGATCGGTGCGTCTTTTTCCTTTTGCGGGTGGTAGCGGCCTTCCAGGCGGCCTTCGGGTCCGGGAAAAATCACCTCGGGCATGTGTGCTTTAGTCCTGTTTTTTGACGCCTCGGCCCCGAGATTATCTTGACGGTAATCGTCAGGCACCTTAGAACGGTTCTAATTACATTGTGTCGCGTGAAAACGCTGTCAGTGGGAGATACGCACTGGCTGCGGCGGCGTCAATGTTTTCGCGGTTCTTGCCTTAAGGAATTCAAATGAAGCTGTCGACCAAAGGACGCTATGCGATGGTTGCTCTGGCGGATATTGCTCTGCAATCCTCTGACAAGCTTGTTACACTTGGTGAGATTTCCGAGCGCCAGGATATTTCTCTTCCTTATCTGGAACAGCTTTTTGTAAAACTGCGTCGTGCTGAGTTGGTCAGCTCGGTTCGGGGTCCGGGTGGAGGTTATCGTCTTGCGCGCCCTGCATCCGAAATTCGAGTGGTTGAGATTTTGGCTGCGGTAGATGAAACCGTCGATGCGATGCACAAAGGGGCGGGGGCATCGGGTGCTTCGTCCGGCAGTCGGGCGCAATCCCTGACCAATCGTTTGTGGGAAAGCCTGAGCGCACATGTGTATGTGTTCCTGCATCAAACGCGGTTGTCGGATGTGATCCGAAATGATCTGGCACCGTGCCCGGCAGTTCCAAACTTGTTTGCGGTCGTGGACGACTGAGCTGATGAAACAGATTTTCGTTCCACAGGAATCCATGTTGGAAAAGATGTATCTATGAAACGGGTTTATCTCGATCATAATGCGACGGCTCCATTAAGGCCCGAAGCCCGCGCTGCAATGATTGCCGCGATGGATCTGGCCGGCAATCCGTCATCCGTTCACGCCGAGGGCCGTGCCGCAAAGGCTTTAGTCGAGAAAGCACGCGCACAGATTGCCACCGCGTTTGGGGCGGATGGCGCTGACATCGTGTTTACCTCGGGCGCTACCGAAGCGGCGGCGTTGGCAATGTCAGGACGTGGTCTGCAGGGGGCCGCGATCGAGCATGATGCGGTACGTGCTTGGGCCAATGAAGTTTTACCAGTGTCGAAAGACGGGCAAGTTATGGTTTCAGATCCCGCCTTAACTGCATTGCAACTTGCAAACTCCGAGACGGGCATCATTCAATCTCTCCCGTCTGATCTGGCTGTAACTGACGCCACTCAGGCGTTTGGAAAGCTGCCAGTCGCGTTCAACTGGCTGGGCGCGGAAATGGCCTTGATTTCTGCACATAAACTGGGCGGTCCCAAAGGGATCGGTGCGTTGGTGATGAAACGCGGCACGGATTTGGCCGCGCAAATCAAAGGTGGCGGGCAGGAGATGGGGCGTCGCTCGGGCACTGAGAATGTTATCGGAATCGCGGGCTTCGGTGCGGCTGCTGAAGCTGCATCCCGCGATCTTGCAAATGGTGTCTGGGAAAAAGTTCGTGAACTTAGAAATATTCTAGAAAACGCTCTTGAGGCCGGATCGAAATCTACTATTTTTGTCGGGAAAGATCAGGAGCGACTCCCCAACACGTTGTGCTTTGCCACTTCGGGCTGGAAGGGAGAAACCCAGGTCATGCAGATGGATTTGTCAGGATTTGCGATCAGTGCAGGCTCAGCCTGCTCCAGTGGCAAAGTGCGCGCCAATGCTGTGCTGACGGCCATGGGATTTGATGAACACGCGGCGGCCAGTGCGATACGCGTATCGCTTGGTCCCGAGACGACGGAAGAGAATGTGCTGCGTTTTGCGGAAACGTGGCTTGAGAAAGAGAAAAAGCATCGCGCGCGCGCCGCGTGATCTGACGGAGGGTGTCTTATGGCCGCTTTGGACCAGACCCAGGTAAAAGAAGGTGTCGATCAGGAAACCGTGGATGCGGTACGCGAGGTCGGAACCTACAAATACGGCTGGGAAACTGAAATCGAGATGGAGTACGCCCCGAAGGGTGTAAACCCCGATATCGTCAAGCTGATTTCAGGCAAGAATGATGAGCCCGAGTGGATGACCGAGTGGCGTCTCGCCGCGTTCGAACGCTGGACCAAGATGGATGAACCGAACTGGGCCATGGTCAGCTATCCTAAAATCGATTTTCAGGACCAGTATTATTATGCTCGTCCGAAATCGATGGAAGAGAAGCCCAAATCCTTGGATGAGGTCGACCCCAAGCTGCTGGCGACATACGAGAAACTGGGTATCCCTCTGAAAGAACAGATGATTCTTGCCGGAGTTGAAGGTGCCGAAGATGCGCCAGCCGAGGGGCGCAAGGTCGCCGTCGATGCGGTGTTTGACTCGGTTTCGGTTGGTACGACTTTCCAGGAAGAGCTGAAAAAAGCGGGTGTTATCTTCTGCTCGATTTCCGAGGCGATCCGAGAGCATCCGGAACTGGTGAAGAAATATCTCGGAACCGTGGTTCCAGTATCCGACAATTTCTATGCCACTCTGAACTCCGCTGTGTTTTCGGATGGTTCGTTTGTCTATGTGCCACCGGGTGTCCGCTGTCCAATGGAATTGAGCACCTATTTCCGCATCAACGCGGAAAATACGGGGCAGTTCGAACGGACGCTGATCATTGCCGACAAGGGCAGTTATGTCAGTTACTTGGAAGGTTGTACTGCACCACAACGAGATACCGCACAGCTACACGCGGCCGTGGTGGAAATCATTATCGAAGAAGATGCCGAGGTGAAGTATTCGACGGTTCAGAACTGGTTCCCCGGTGATGAGAACGGCAAAGGTGGTATCTACAACTTCGTGACCAAGCGCGCCGATTGCCGTGGGGATCGCTCCAAGGTGATGTGGACGCAGGTTGAAACCGGCTCGGCTGTGACTTGGAAGTATCCGTCCTGCATCCTGCGTGGCGATGACAGCCAGGGTGAGTTCTACTCGATCGCGATCACGAACAACATGCAGCAGGCCGATACTGGCACGAAGATGGTTCATCTGGGCAAGAACACCAAGTCGCGGATCGTGTCGAAAGGGATCAGTGCGGGTAAGGCGCAGAATACCTATCGCGGACTGGTCTCGATGCATCCAAAGGCCAAGGATAGTCGCAATTACACCCAGTGTGACAGCTTGCTGATTGGTGACAAGTGTGGGGCGCACACGGTTCCGTATATCGAGGTCAAAAACAACTCGTCCCGTGTCGAGCATGAGGCGACGACTTCGAAGGTCGACGAGGATCAGTTGTTCTATTGCCGTCAACGCGGCATGGACGAGGAAGAGGCCGTGGCGCTTGTTGTCAACGGGTTCTGCAAGGACGTGCTGCAGGCACTGCCGATGGAATTCGCGATGGAGGCTCAGCAATTGGTTGCGATCAGCCTAGAGGGATCGGTCGGCTGATGACGCCAAAACCTCAACAACGTATCCGCAAGGATGATGTGCTGACAGCGCTTGGCTACGCGCTGCCGGTGATCGGCGGCCTGTTGGGGGTGGCATACGTCAACACGAAATACATGGACTTCATCAACCCGGTCTGGGCAGTGGGCGGAGGCGCGCTGCTGGGTTGGATCATCGCTCGGGTGATCCGCAAGGTGCTGGGATAGACAATTATCTGGGGTCAATCTGCGCCCCTTGCGAGATGCAAAAGGACAAAAAATGCTGGAAATCAAAAACCTGCACGTAAAACTTGAGGAAGAAGACAAACAAATCCTCAAAGGTGTCGATCTCACTGTTGAGGCCGGCAAGGTGCATGCGATCATGGGGCCGAATGGCTCTGGCAAGTCTACGCTAAGCTATGTCTTGTCCGGTCGTGACGGATATGAAGTGACAGATGGTACCGCCACACTTGAGGGTGAAGATCTGCTTGAGATGGAGCCGGAAGAGCGCGCGGCTGCTGGCGTATTTCTCGCATTCCAATATCCGGTTGAGATTCCCGGTGTCGGCAACATGACGTTCTTACGCACAGCGGTGAATGCTCAGCGTAAGGCACGTGGTCAGGAAGAACTGTCTGCGGCGGATTTCCTGAAAGAAATCCGCGCCAAGGCAAAGGCGCTGAAGATCGACGCGGATATGTTGAAACGCCCAGTTAATGTTGGATTCTCGGGTGGTGAGAAAAAGCGCAACGAAATCCTGCAGATGGCAATGCTTGAGCCCAAGTTATGCATCCTTGACGAGACCGACTCGGGGCTCGATGTGGATGCGATGAAGCTGGTTTCGGAAGGCGTGAATGCGTTGCGCGACGAAGGGCGCGGTTTCCTTGTTATCACGCATTATCAGCGTTTGCTGGATCACATTAAACCAGACGTCGTACACATCATGGCCGATGGCCGTATCGTCAAATCCGGCGGACCCGAGTTGGCTCTGGAAGTTGAGCACAATGGGTATGCTGACATTCTGGCCGAGGTAAACTGATGGCTCTCGCTCAAGCAAAACAGACGGCAACGGAAGAGCGGCTTGCAGCTCTGAGCATGCCAGATGCGGGTTGCACGCGTAAGGCGCGAGAGGCTGCTCTGGCGCGGGTGCGCGAAATGGGTCTGCCCGGACGTCGGGATGAATACTGGAAGTATACCCAGCCCGATACATTGATCTCGGCACAAGCACCCGCGGCGGCGTTGTTTCAGAACGACGAAGCGCCGATGTTCAACGAATTTGACAGGCTGAAGATTGTCTTCATCGATGGTGTATTTAGCCCTGAAGAGTCAGATCAACTGTCGATGGAAGGTGTCACTATCGACAGGTTGGAAGATATTTGCTGCAAAGATATCCATTGGGCCAAAGAGTTATACGGTGTTCTTGAAGCAAATGGTCAGACTCCGGTGCATCGCCCTCTGGCGGCATTGAACACTGCATTTGCGTCAGATGGTGTTGCCATCCATGTGACCGGAAAACCTGCCAAACCGATCAGCCTGATCTATCGCCATGCTTCGGAAACCTCGGATGCGATCCTGCACCATGTAGTTCGTGTTGAAAATGGCGCCGAGGTGACCATCCTTGAAAATGGCCCGGCCGCATCGCGTTTCAACAAATGTATGGAGATCGATATCGCCGATGGCGGTACGCTGCACCATGTTCGCGCGCAGGGTCGCGATCATCAGCGGCGAGCAGCGACGCATATGTTCACTCGAATGGGAACGGAGTCTGTGTACAAATCCTTCACACTTACTGTGAACGGTGTTCTGACGCGGAACGAGCAGGTGGTTGAACTTACCGGCGACGATGCCTTGGTCCATGTTGCGGGTGCTTGCGTTGGAGATGGTGAATTCCATCATGACGACACGGTATTTGTGACCCACGATGCGGTGAATTGCGAAAGCCGTCAGGTGTTCAAGAAGGTGTTGCGCAACGGGGCGACAGGCGTCTTTCAGGGAAAGATCCTCGTCAAGGCGGGTGCGCAGAAAACCGATGGATATCAGATCAGCCAATCTTTGCTGCTGGATGAGGACAGCCAGTTTCTCGCCAAGCCCGAGTTGGAAATCTACGCGGATGACGTCGCCTGTTCGCACGGCTCGACCTCTGGTGCGATAGACGAAACGGCGTTGTTCTACCTGCGATCGCGTGGTGTCCCGACCAAAGAGGCGACGGATATGCTGACTTTGGCTTTCCTCGCGGAAGCGGTTCAGGAGATCGAAGATGAAGCTCTGGCCGAAGTGATTGTCACACGATTGCAAGATTGGCTGGCACGCCGCCGCTGATGTCCGTCACAACAGATATCGTTGCCACGTATCGCGGACCGGGGCGAGTTGTGCGTCGCCTGTTGGATATGGGCCCGCGTGAAGATCGTGCGCTGGCATTTGTGATGGCCTTCTGTGTAGTTGGTTTCATCGCCCAATTGCCAAGCCTTGCACGCCGTGCCCACATTGAGGGGCTGGAACTGAACATGCTCATGGGCGGCGCCTTGTTGGGCTCGGTCTTCATACTTCCTCTGTTCTTCTATCTTCTGGCGTGGCTCTCACAGTTGGTGGCACGGGTTTTTGGAGGCCGTGGAAACGGCTATGGCGCAAGGCTGGCGTTGTTCTGGGCGTTGTTGGCATCGGCCCCATTGGTGTTGTTGAACGGGTTGGTCGCGGGCTTTATCGGTCCGGGCCCGGAACAAACGCTAGCCGGAATGTTATGGGTTGCGATTTTTACCTGGTTCTGGTTGTCCGGTCTCAGACAATCGCAAAAGGCCATTAAATGAACTCTGCCGTGCTGCTGAATATGGTCGTCCTGACGCTGACAAACCCGGCCGAGGCTGCCAAGCGATTGCTGGCAATGCGCTTTGGTCCAGACGTGCTGTGGATTGCATTCTTTCTTGCCGTGATCCTGAATGCGTTGGTTCAAACTCTGTCCGGCTTTGTCATGCCGTTTATTAACCCAGAGGTTCAACAATTTGCCGAGCCTTTATCGCGGACCTTGTTTGTATCAGTTGCAGCGATTCTGATCAGCGTTGTTGCTTTCCTCTTGGTAGGGCGGGTACTGGGCGGAAAGGGGTCGTTCAACGACCTCATGACTCTGGTCGTCTGGCTGCAGATCCTGCAGATTATCGGGCAGGCGATCATACTGACATTGGTCTCGGTGCTGCCGTTTTTGTTCTTGCCGGCCAGCCTCGTGATGCTGGTGCTGAGCCTCTACATCACCTTACATTTCCTCAACGAAGCGCATCGATTTCAATCGCTGGGTAAATCGTTTCTGGTGATCCTATTGTCTGGCCTCGTGGCTATCCCGTTTGTCCTCTGGCTGTCGCCTGTATAGGGAACCTTTGTCCATGTATGACGTACAGAAAATTCGCGCCGACTTTCCGATCCTGTCGCGACAGGTCAACGGAAAGCCTCTGACCTATCTCGACAATGGCGCATCCGCGCAAAAGCCTCAGGCTGTTATTGACGCAGTCACGCAGGCCTATGCCCATGAGTATTCGAACGTTCATCGCGGGCTTCACTACCTGTCCAATCTTGCGACCGAAAAGTACGAGTCCGTCCGGGGCACTGTCGCGCGTTTTCTGGGCGTTTCGAACGAGGAAGAGATTGTATTGAACTCGGGTACGACCGAGGGGATCAATCTCGTCGCTTACGGTTGGGCGATGCCGCATCTGCAGGCGGGGGACGAGATCGTGCTCAGCGTGTTGGAACATCACGCAAACATCGTACCCTGGCACTTCTTGCGCGAACGGCAGGGCGTCGTTCTGAAGTGGGTTGATGTGGACACAACCGGTCATCTTGATCCACAAGCCGTCATCGACGCAATCGGGCCGAAGACAAAGCTGGTGGCGGTGACACAGTGTTCAAACGTTTTAGGCACACTGGTCGACGTCAAATCGATCACACAAGCGGCCCACGCCAAAGGTGTTCCGGTACTGGTGGACGGTAGCCAAGGCGCTGTCCATATGCCCGTGAATGTCGAGGATATCGGCTGCGACTTTTACGCGATAACGGGCCACAAGTTGTACGGCCCGTCCGGTTCAGGTGCGATATTCATCAAATCGGAACGCATGGCCGAAATGCGCCCCTTTATCGGGGGCGGCGACATGATCAAAGAGGTGTCAAAAGATCAGGTGATCTACAATGACCCACCGATGAAGTTCGAAGCCGGAACGCCGGGCATCGTGCAGACCATCGGTATGGGCGTTGCGCTGGATTACATGATGGACTTAGGCATGGAGAACATTGCATCACATGAGGCGGGTCTGCGCGACTATGCGATGCAACGACTGAACGGGCTGAACTGGCTGCAGGTTCAGGGAACCACACCTGACAAGGCCGCAATCTTCAGCTTTACGCTGGACGGGGCAGGGCATGCCCACGATGTTTCGACGATACTTGACAAAAAAGGTGTCGCAGTGCGTGCGGGCCATCACTGCGCGGGGCCATTGATGGACCATCTGGGTGTCACCGCCACCTGCCGCGCCAGCTTCGGCCTCTACAACACGACCGAAGAGGTCGACACGCTGATCGATGCTTTGGAATTGGCCCACGATCTGTTTGCCTGATGTGGTCGCATTTGCAGTTGCACCCGGATTGGAACGAGGGTAGCTAACGGCCAAGGCACCTGTAGCTCAGCTGGATAGAGCGCTGCCCTCCGAAGGCAGAGGCCAGAGGTTCGAATCCTCTCAGGTGCGCCACTTCTCGAGTGTTTGTTTTTGCTCTGCACAGTAGCGTTTGGTATGCAATCTAGCTACCGACAAAACAAAACCCCCATCAGAAACAACTGAGGGGGTTCATATTATGGTACGAGATAACGAGTTAAATCAGCCGCGCCACGAACGGATGACACCGCAATCCATATGCACGAAATTCGACCGATAGTACTGGCCAACGCCCCCGGCGCGGCAGGAAATTGCAGCTTTCGCCATTTGCGAGACCGAGCGCGAGGATAAACGCAAGTCCGCTGCCTGACCTTTCATGTGCAAGGAATTCTTGGCGACACCGCGAGAGCGACGGCGCAGCATGGCATTGGTTTGCGGTGAGCGGTAACCAGACAGCAGCATATAGGGTTCGCTTACATCCAGCATATTATGCGCCGCAGCCATGATGTCGATCGTGCGCAGGTCCATGTCCTTGACCTGATCGCTGCGCCAATCACGCATGAAGTGATTAACCTCTTTCACCGCGTCCTTAATATATTTTCCGTCAACCCAATATACCATATCGATCCGCTCACCGGTGCGGCCCGAATACATACGAATGCGGCGAATGTCGCCACCGCCGCGAAGAAAACCTGCTGCTTTGGAATAGGTTGGTGCCGCGACAACCGCCGTTGCGGCGAATGCGCCCAATAGGGCACGCCGGGTCAAGCCCGATGTACTGCTCTTGGTCATTTCAGTTTCGTCCCGTACTGTTCCTGCCTGCACGCGATGTTACGCGCGCTGTATTAATTTTTTATCCCATCCCAGATGCGGGATTTATTGCACAGTCGGAATCATCCGCCAAGGAGTCTTTGCCTTCGCTTTAATCAAGGGGGAATTTTCGGCAGTTTTTTGCGCAACTGATGCAAACATGCATGATAATTCTGCATCCCGGGTTCCAACGATGCAAACACGCATCACGGTAAAAAGAAGAGGCTAATTGATATATTTGTGAATAGACATTGACTGCGCCTCCAAACATTATTTCTAAACGCCGCTGAAATTTTGCGGCAATTCATTGAATAACCAAGGCTATCTGATGTCGTTTGTTTCTCGGGCTCGTTCTAGTGTATTTGCAGCTACCTTTGTGGCAGTTTCAGCTTCTCTCGCCTTGGCGGGAACGTCTGACACCGCCTTCCAGATGGCGGTGGCTGAAAGCACGGTTTCAAACACTGCGATCGCTGAGTTCTACCGGAAAAATGCGTTTGATCCGGTGTGGGTAGGCAGCACTCCTGAACATGAAGCGCGGCGCGCTGCCTTGATCAAGGCTTTGTCAACAATCGACATGCATGGGCTTCCGCGCGCGCGCTATGATGTCTCGGCATTGATTGCGAAGATGCAGGACGCCAGAACAACCCGTGATTTGGGTTTGATCGAGGCTGAGCTAAGTCAAGTTTTTGCTAAATATGCCAACGATATACAGTCCGGTGTTACTTCACCTTCGCAAATCGATGTTGGCCTTGTACGGGATGTTGAACAGCGCAACCCGCAAGAACACCTGAAGCGTCTTGTTGCCGGCGATGGTGATGAGTACTTCAGTGAGATTATGCCTCAATCACGCCAGTATCGCGCGTTGATGAAGCAGAAAATTGCGCTCGAAACGCTGATCGAAAAGGGCGGGTGGGGTGAGACCGTTCCTGTCACAAAGCTTGAGCGCGGAGACACAGGCGCGAATGTCATCAAATTGCGCAATCGGTTGGTCGCTATGGGTTATTTGAAGCCCACTGCAAGCCCCAACTATGATGACGTGTTGCTTGCTGCCGTTCAGGCGTTTCAAACCGCACATGGGCTTGAACCGGATGGCGTTGCAGGTAATGGAACAATCACCGAGATCAATCGGCCAGTATCCGACCGTCTGAAAGCGGTTTACGTTGCTTTGGAACGTGAGCGTTGGCTGCCCGAAGAACGTGGTGAGCGCCATATTCTGGTGAATCAGGCAGACTTTTCGGCAAAGATCGTTGATGACGGTCAGGTCACGTTCGAGACACGCGCAGTCATTGGCAAAAATACACATGATCGCCGTAGTCCAGAATTTTCGGACGAGATGGAGCATATGGTGATCAACCCCAGCTGGTATGTTCCGCGTTCAATCATCACCAAAGAGTACCTGCCGAAATTACAAGCTAACCCGAACGCAGTGGGGCATATCCAGATTACTGATCGTGGGGGGCGGCAAGTTAACCGGGGCGCTGTTGATTTCACCCAGTTCACCGCAAGGAACTTCCCGTTCTCGATGCGTCAACCACCAAGCAGAAGCAACGCGCTGGGTCTGGTGAAGTTCATGTTCCCGAACAAGCACAACATCTATCTCCACGATACGCCACAGAAGTCTTTGTTCGCGCGCGAGGTTCGGGCTTTCTCACACGGATGTATTCGATTGGCGCAGCCATTTGAATTTGCATATGCATTGCTGGCCAAACAGGAAGAGGATCCAAAATCTTTCTTCCAACGTGTGTTGAACACTGGAAAAGAGACGAAGGTGAACCTTGAAAACCCGGTGCCGGTGCATCTGATCTACAGAACGGCCTATGTCGGACCGAAGGGTGAGGTTCAATATCGCCGTGATGTATATGACCGTGATCGCAAGATCTGGGAGGCATTGCAAAAGGCAGGGGTAGCCCTGCCGGACGTTCAGGGGTAATCACGGGGCAACTACGCGCCACGAGGAAGCCCGCATGCAATTCACAGTTCAGCAAATCGCCGACGCTCTTGGTGCTGTGGCCGAGGGTCAGACGAGTTTGACGATCCTTCGCGCAGCCGAGCCAGGCGATGCGGGACCAACCGATCTGGCGATGGCAATGTCGCCCAAATACGCCGAAGCCTTGGCGAATGGCGCGGCGCGGGCCGCTGTACTTTGGGATGGGGCAGATTGGCAGGCTTTGGGTCTTGAGGCCGCCATCTTTGTTCAGCGCCCGCGTATGGCGATGGCCGGAATAACGTCGATGCTGGATCGCGGGCAGGGCATTGCACCGGGGATCCACCCATCGGCTGTTATCGATGAAACTGCTGAGATTGGAGAGGACGTATCGGTCGGTCCGCTTGCCGTGATCGGAGCGCGGGCAAAGATCGGTAAGGGTTCGGTTATCGGCGCGCATTGCGTGATTGGGATGGATGCTTCGCTGGGTGAAGGCGCTCTGCTTCGCGAGATGGTAAGCATTGGGGCGCGGGCGCAGATTGGTGATCGTTTTATTGCTCAGCCGGGCGCGCGTATCGGAGGTGACGGGTTCAGCTACGTCACGCCTGAGGTATCAGGCGCTGAAAACGCGCGGAAAACACTTGGCGATCAAGGGGATGCAAAAGCGCAGAGCTGGTTGCGCATTCACTCACTTGGGGGGGTAGAGATTGGCGACGATGTTGAAGTTGGGTCGAACTGTACGGTCGACAACGGCACTATCCGCAACACCGTGATCGGAAGCGGGTCCAAGTTGGATAACCTTGTACATGTAGGTCACAACACGCGCGTGGGGCAGGATTGCTTGCTATGTGGTCAGACCGGAGTATCCGGTTCAGTTGAGATCGGAAATAACGTTGTATTGGGTGGTCAGACCGGCGTTTCCGACAACATCTTTGTCGGTGATGGGGTAATATCCGGTGGAGGCACCAAGATCCTGTCGAATGTGCCTGCTGGCCGCGTGATTATGGGCTATCCAGCGATCAAAATGGAAAGCCACACAGAGATTTACAAAGCCCAACGCCGGTTGCCCCGTTTGGCCCGTGACGTTGAGGCGTTGAAAAAGGCTGTTTCCAAACAGGCTCCAAGCGATTAAATCAACCCCAACACGATAACCAGGGGATCGAGATGAGCATCAGCGACCGCGTCATTGCAATCATTGCCGAGCAGGCCGTGCTTGAGCCTTCGGATGTGACGCCCGACAGCACGCTCGAGGATTTGGGCATCGATAGCCTGGGTCTGGTCGAGAGCATCTTTGCCATCGAAGAAGAGTTTGATATCACGGTGCCCTTCAACGCGAACGAACCCACCGCAAGTGATTTCGATATTTCAAACGTGGCCGCGATTATTGCGGGCATAGAAAAACTTGTATCGGAAAAGGTCTGACCTCCGGTATGAAACGCGTCGTCATTACGGGTGCGGGCACCATCAATTCTCTGGGTCATTCTGTCCCTGATACGCTGGAAGCCATGCGTGAAGGCCGATGCGGTATCTCAGATCTTGAGTTCCGTGATGTAGACCGGTTGTCGATCAAGATCGGCGGGCAAGTGCGCGGTTTTGAGGCTGAGGGGCGGTTCAATCGTCAGCAGATGACGCTGTATGATCGGTTCACACAGTTCACGCTGACCGCTGCCAAAGAGGCGATTGACCAGTCAGGCATTGTGTTCTCGGGCGATACCGCGGCACGGTCAGGCGTTGTTTTGGGAACCGCCGGGGGCGGTGTTTCAACCTGGGATGACAACTATCGTTCGGTCTACGAGGACGGTAAAAACAGGGTGCATCCATTTGTTGTCCCCAAATTGATGAACAACGCAGCAGCCAGCCACGTTTCGATGGAACACAACCTGAAAGGCCCCAGCTTCACGGTGTCGACCGCTTGTGCATCATCGAATCATGCCATGGCACAGGCGTTTCAGATGGTGCGCAGTGGGGCTGCACCAGCCATGGTAACTGGTGGGTCGGAATCGATGCTTTGCTTTGGCGGTGTTAAGGCGTGGGAAGGGCTCCGTGTCATGTCCAAAGATGCCTGCCGCCCATTCAGTGCGAACCGAAACGGGATGGTGCAAGGCGAAGGAGCGGGTGTCTTTGTCTTCGAAGAATATGAACATGCGCGTGCGCGTGGCGCTGAAATCCTGTGCGAAGTCGTGGGCTTTGCCATGTCTTCAGATGCGGCCGACATCGTTATGCCAAGCAAACAAGGGGCTTCTCGGGCGATGGCCGGTGCCTTGGCGGATGCCAAATTAAACGCCAGTGACGTGGGGTATATCAACGCGCATGGCACTGGCACGGCTGCCAATGATAAAACCGAATGCGCTGCGGTTGCTGATGTATTTGGCCCTCATGCAGACGACCTTATGATCTCGTCCACCAAATCAATGCATGGTCATTTGATTGGTGGAACTGGCGCGGTCGAGTTGCTGGCCTGTATCATGGCCTTACGCGACGGAATTGTCGCCCCGACTATCGGCTATGAAGAGCCTGACCCCGAATGTGCACTCGATGTGGTGCCGAACGAAGCGCGTGAGGCGAAGGTCGATGTCGCACTTAGCAACGCGTTTGCCTTTGGCGGATTGAATGCCGTTCTCGCGCTAAAGCGGATATGAAAAAGCCGTCGCTGTTAAGCAACGGCCCGGGTTTTAGCTAAATTCGGTATCAGTTTGCTGACTCAGTCAGGCCATCAAATGCTGCGGTGAAACCGCTTAGCGACATCTCCATGTTCAGCACCTGATCCGGCAGGCGGGCAGGGACCAGCGAGAGCACTGCAGTGGATCCCGATCTCATGGCATCGATATCGCCCTGTGTCAGTCCCAGTTGCGCAAGACATCCTACCGGGACACAGTGGTGATAGTTATACAACTTGCGCGGCGCACCATCGATTGAAACCGCCAACTGAGCCTGCAGAAGTGTTTCAAGCGGAACCACGACATTTGCCCAAGCGACGGCGGCACCTCCTTGCGGCAACTTGCCGATCGACACCTCGGCGATTGGATCGCCTTGCTGATTGTTCAGAATCTGAACCATGGCGCACGGATCCTGGCTAGCATCGGATTTGATGCAAGAAATTTTCCAATCGCCCGATTGCTCTTTCTCATATTGCTCGCCAATCCGGGGACCGGTCTGGCCCAAATCCAGATCAGAACCGACCTCGGCCCCGGTTTCCGGAGCGTCGGTGCTTTCCTGCGCCAGGGCCGTGGTGCAGAAAAGTCCTGCCGCCACGATGCTAAGGGGTGCCAATTTCCTGATCATAAATGCCTCATCTTGATGATCCAGCTTTTTGCCTCGTCTAACATTGTTGTAGGGCGGTGTCAGGAACAATCCGAACGACGGTCTGCAAATTACTCAATTTTTTGCCGATACGCGCCAAACACAGCAAATTAAGCAGTGAACAGGCAATGAAAAAGGGAGCCGGTGGAGCGGCTCCCTTCTTGAATTTTTCTCCCCGTCGGACTGGCCGACTTAGTTATGCGCAGACGTTACGAAAGCGAAACCCATCGGTCAACTGCTAACCCCCAAAAAAAGAACCGATATCGTTGGATTTGGTCAGAATTCATAAAAAAGCCGTGCCCGAAGGCACGGCCAGTCGACAGGGAGGAAGTTTGCCACCGCAGTCAGACCACGATGAGCAACATTTACTCTCGCAGCGAAAGGTTAACTTTGTATGCTTGCAGCAGATCGGTAGAATTCAGGGCAGTTTCTTAATGGACAACAAAATATTCGTAGGCGGCGGCGGTGATGGATACTCAGTGGCACAGGGGTTGTCATTGAAATACGCGAACCGACACGGTCTTATCGCCGGCGCGACCGGAACAGGTAAGACGGTAACGCTGCAAATTCTGGCCGAAGGGTTTTCGCAAGCCGGTGTTCCGGTGTTTCTGTCCGATGTCAAAGGTGACTTGTCGGGATTGGCGCTGCCCGGAAGCGAAAGTCACAAGCTGCATCAAGCCTTTCAGGACCGCGCTGCAAAGATCGGGTTCGATACATTCTCGTACACCGCGTGCCCGGTTACTTTTTGGGACCTGTTCGGTGAACAAGGCCATCCCGTCCGAACGACCGTGACAGAGATGGGCCCGCTGTTGTTATCCAGACTGATGGAGCTTAGCGAGGCGCAGGAAGGTATTCTGAATATCGCCTTTAGGGTCGCGGATGAAGAGGGCATGCCGCTGCTGGACTTGAAAGACCTGCAGGCATTGCTGGTCTGGATTGGCGAAAACCGAGCCCAGCTGTCGCTACGATATGGCAACGTTTCCACGGCATCGATTGGTGCCATTCAGCGGCGTTTGCTGGTGCTTGAAAATCAGGGCGGCACGAACCTGTTCGGTGAGCCTGCGCTGGAACTTTCAGATCTGATGCAAACTGACGAAAGCGGGCAAGGTATGGTGAACATCCTGGCCTCGGACAAATTGATGGGGTCTCCGCGTCTATATGCGACTTTCTTGTTATGGTTGCTCAGTGAACTCTTCGAGGAATTGCCCGAAGTTGGTGATCCGGAAAAACCCAAGCTGGTGTTCTTCTTTGACGAGGCGCATTTGCTGTTCGAGGACGCTCCGAAAGTGCTGGTGGACAAGGTCGAACAAGTGGCGCGGCTTATCCGATCGAAAGGTGTGGGCGTATACTTTATCTCGCAAAACCCAGCCGACATTCCCGAAGATATCCTCGGCCAGCTGGGCAATCGGATCCAGCATGCGCTTCGGGCATTTACCGCACGCGACCGAAAAAACCTGCGTCTAGCGGCAGAGACCTATCGCGAGAATCCGGCTTTCGATACCGAGGCCGCCATTCGCGAAGTCGGCGTAGGCGAGGCGGTAACCTCGATGCTGCAAAAAAAAGGGGTCCCGGGTGTCGTCGAACGTACCCTGATCCGACCGCCGGGTTCTCAGCTTGGTCCGATAACCAAGGTTGAGCGTCAATCGTTCATCGAAGCGTCTCCGATGGGTGCCAAATACGGCACCCGGATCGATCGCAAATCTGCCTTTGAAATCCTGCAGGAACGGGCCAATGCGGCGGCCAACGCGGCTGAACAGGCCGAATCCGATGAAGTTTTGGAGCAGCAGAGCCCGATGGAACGGGAATATGCCGCGGCCCGCAGATATTCGGGCAGTCGTGTCGGGCGCTCTTCTTCGCGTGTCTCGCGAAAGAAGGATACTTTCGCCACGGCCATGAGCGAGGCCGTGATCAAAGAGCTGAAAGGAACGACAGGTCGCCGTATTGTTCGCGGCATCCTGGGCGGATTGTTTCGCAATCGCTGAAACGTAGGATCAGGCGCGCGATCAACAGGTCGCACGCCGCCTGATCAGCGCTTCAATCGTCGCAGGCCTTCTTGTTTGCAGTAGTTGTCTGCCTCGGGCACCGACATCTTGGTGGCGGGGAAATCGATCGCACGATCCCAGCTGACCCAGTCATGCCGGTAAAGCTGGCAGGTCACGACCCCTTTTGGTGTCTGCACCTTGACCGGGGTGGTTTCCAATTCCTCGGGCGTGGGTACGCAGGCCGATAACAATGCCAATGTCGGAACGGCCATAGCGAATATTTTGAGTGGTTTGTTCATAGCGAGGTCGATGCTCTCATCCTGGTAAACGTTCAGATCGTTAACAACCCTGCGCCAATCTCGCACAGAGCTCGGCACAGCAGCGATGTGGTGGTTCGCAGTGTGCAGGTTTAGCCCTTTCTGATCTTCCGCACAATAAAACGCGCCGGTTCACGGCGCGTTAGGGGAAATTCTCACGAAATTTTGCTTATTTCTCTGGGATCAACCCTCTTGGGCTGAATCTGAGAACAATCAGCAGAATAAGCCCCATCGTGAACAACCGCATATGTGCTGCGCTGTCTATCAGATGCGATTTCAAAGCGCTGCCATCGGGCATTCCTGCGGTAATCAGGTTCATCAGCCACAGGCCAATGGGTTCAACCTGCACCCACAAGAACCAGATTAGGAACGCTCCCAGTACGGCTCCGAAATTGTTGCCCGATCCGCCGACGATGACCATGACCCAAACAAGGAAGGTAAAGCGCAAGGGGTTGTAGGTACCTGGTGTCAGCTGCCCGTCGAGCGTGGTCATCATTGCACCGGCAATGCCGCAGATGGCCGAACCCAGAACAAAGATTTGCAGGTGCCGGCGGGTGACGTCCTTGCCCATCGCCTCAGCTGCAACTTCATTGTCACGAATGGCACGCATCATGCGGCCCCAAGGACTTTTTAATGCCATCTGAGCCATCCAGAGCAGTATCAGCAACACGATGAGGAACAGCAACGAATACCCAAGCTTCACGGATAGGGTCGAGGCGGTGACGGGGTCCAGCCCGAACCATTCGGCCCGCGCGATGAAAGAGGGGTCTTGCTGCAGCTCAACCTCATAGCCCACCACTGGTGCGGGGCGTGGTATGCCGTAGACATTCTTGACCCCTCGGGCCAACCAGTCTTCGTTTTTCATAACCGCGATGATGATTTCGGCGATCCCAAGCGTAGCAATCGCCAGATAGTCCGAACGCAAACCCAGAGCGGTTTTACCGATCAGCCAGGCCGCGCCTGCGGCCAGCAGCCCTCCAGCCGGCCAAGCGAATAGGACCGGCAGGTTCAGCCCGCCGATATTGCCTGCTACAGCAGGATCAATCGCTTCGATCGAAGCAACATTGGGATCAAAGATTGCGCGGTAAACAAAAAAGCCAACAACCAGAATGCCGATGATCGCAAATGTCCGTGTGCGCCCTTTCGGCATCTTCTGCGCGACCATAACGGCCGCAACCACGGTTGCCGCACCCAGCAGAAGCGAAAGTATGACCCCGTAACCTCCACTTGACCATGCGCCGGGTGTCGGTGGGGTTGAGATCAGAACAACCGCAAGCCCGCCCAGCGCGACAAAGCCCATGACACCGACATTAAAGAGGCCCGCAAAGCCCCATTGCAGGTTCACTCCGATCGACATGATGGCTGAGATCAGGCCCATGTTCAGGATCAGGATCGCCGCGTTCCAGCTCTGCGTGAACCCGGTCAACAGGATCAGGCCGCCAACGACAACAAAAAGCAGCGTGTTTTTGACGGGCTCGCTCATATTACTTTTCCTTTGAACAGGCCTGTCGGCTTAAACAGCAGCACGATCAGCAAGATGGCGAAGCTGACGGCGAATTTGTAGTCGGTGGACAGGAACTGGACCAAACTGGACGGTTCCAGGTTTTCCGGTGCCAGATAGGTCAGCACCTTTTTCCACGCATAGGTGACGGTCACCTCAGAAAACGCGATAATGAAACCGCCCGCGATGGCGCCCAGAGGGTTTCCGAGGCCGCCCACAATGGCCGATGCGAAGATCGGCAGCAAAAGCTGGAAATAGACGAAAGGCTTGAAGCTTTTGTCGAGGCCGTAAAGCACACCTGCAGTGGTCGCCAGGGCGGCGACGATGATCCAAGTGATCATCACCACGCGTTCGGGGTTGATACCGGACAGCAACGCCAGATCCTCGTTATCCGAATAGGCGCGCATCGACTTGCCTGTGCGGGTTTTGTTGAGGAACCAGAACAAGGCGGCCACGGCTAGTACTGCGACAACAACCGTAATGGCCTGAGAGGTCTTGATCGCAAGCCCTTCGTTTAGCCCGGTCCAGGCCTTGAAATCCCGCGCTTTAATCAGGAACCGCGCACCGTCTGAGAACCTCTGGTCATCTGGCCCGATGATGAACCGTACCAGCCCGTTCATGATGAACATCACGCCCATGGATACGATCACCAGAATAACCGGTTTGGCCTTCTGTTCTCGGTAGAACCGATAGACCAGTCGATCGGTGATCAGCACCAGCACAATACAGCCCAGAATGGCAAAGGGCAGGGCCAGCAGAGCTGTCGGCAACGGCCCGAAACTGACCCCGGCGGCCTGCATGGCCCACGTGACCAGCACGGCGATCATCGCGCCAAAGGCCATCGTATCGCCATGGGCAAAGTTCGAGAACCGAAGGATGCCATAGATCAGCGTCACCCCTAAAGCACCCAGCGCCAACTGGCTGCCATAGGCGATTGCGGGAACAAGAACGAAGTTGGAGAGCGCCACAAGGGCGTTGAGGAAGTCCATTAGTTCGTTACCTCATTTTCCAAGTTCGTTCGTTTTTTCGACCTGATTTCAGAGTGATCAAACACGAGAGTAGCTGTCACTGGCGTCATCCCCCCAAGAAACTCTTGCGAACTTCCGGATCGGCCAGCAGTTCCTTGCCCGTGCCGGTATAGGCATTCCGCCCCTGAACCAGCACATATCCCTTGTCCGCAATCTCCAGCGCCTGACGGGCGTTCTGTTCGACCATCAGGATCGGCAGGCCGGTGCGCGAGACCTCGATGATCCGGTCAAACAACTCATCCATTACGATGGGTGAGACCCCGGCTGTGGGTTCATCCAACATTAGCACCTTGGGCTGGGTCATCAGCGCGCGGCCCACGGCGACCTGTTGGCGTTGACCGCCTGACAACTCTCCGGCGGCCTGATTGCGTTTGTCGCGGAGAATGGGGAAGAGGTCATAGACCTGTTCCATCGTCTCCGTGAAATCGTCGCGGCGGATGAAAGCGCCCATCTCAAGGTTCTCTTCAACCGTCATCGACGTGAAAATATTCGAGGTCTGTGGCACAAAGCCCATGCCACGCTGCACACGATCCTGCGGGCTGAGATTGGTGATGTCTTCGCCATCCAGGCGCACAGACCCTTGGCGCACGTCTAGCATGCCAAAAACGGCCTTCATTGCGGTCGATTTACCCGCACCGTTGGGTCCCACGATCACCGCAATCTCACCCTTGTCAACGGCAATGGTGCAATCATGCAGGATGTCCGGCCCTTTGCCATAGCCGCCGGTCATGGTGTCACCAATCAGGAAAGGGCCGCCCTCGACTCGGTGAGTCTCGCCACTTTTGCGATGCGCTGGAGTCATGGTGCCGACACCATGCGGATTGGTGATTGAGGCGTCCTTGTTGCCCTTATCGTCCTGGTAGGGGTTGTCGCTCATGCGCCCGCCTCCAGCTTGTCTTTGTTCTTAAGGCCGGTGCCCAGATAAGCTTCGATCACGTGTTCATTGGCTTTGATCTCGTCCAGAGTGCCTTCGGCCAGCACCTTACCCTCGGCCATACAGATGACCGGGTCGCAGATCTTGCCAATGAAATCCATGTCGTGCTCGATGACGACGAAGGTATAGCCGCGTTCCTTGTTCAGGCGCAGAATCGTGTCAGCAATGGTCATCAGCAGGGTGCGGTTCACGCCCGCGCCGACCTCGTCCAGAAACACGATCTTGGCGTCGATCATCATGGTGCGGCCAAGTTCCAGCAGTTTCTTCTGCCCACCCGAGACCTGACCGGCCTTGTGATCTGCCAGATGCTCGATGGTCAGGAACTCAAGCACCTCATCAGCCTTGGCTTTCAGTGCGCGTTCCTCATCGGCGATACGTTTACGCCCGAACCATGTGTTCCACAGCGATTCACCCGATTGCGCACCGGGTACCATCATCAGGTTCTCGCGGCAGGACATCGAGGAAAACTCATGCGCGATTTGGAAGGTGCGCAGTAGACCTTTGTGAAACAGCTCATGCGGAGGCAGGCCAGTGATATCCTCACCATCCATGTGGACCTTGCCGCTGGTCGGTGGAAGAACACCCGCGATCACGTTGAACAGAGTGGTTTTTCCGGCCCCGTTCGGACCGATCAGGCCGGTGATGGACCCTTTTTGGATTTCCAGCGATGCCCCGTCCACCGCATGAAACCCGCCGAAATGCTTGTGCACGTCTTCGACGACGATCATCTTTTCCCCTTGCCGCCCTGTTCGGCGTTCTTGTTGTCATATCCCCTTAAGGGAGGTGCGGCCTTTTGTCATTGAAACAGCCCGGACACAAGGCCCGGGCTGCTTGATTTTATGACGATGAAGTTCGGATCAACGGAAGTTGACGGTCTTGTTCTCGCCGTCGGTCACTTCGATCTCGCGGTAGGATCCCGCGCTTTCACCGGGTCCGATCAGTTCAACACCAGATGCGCCGACATAGTCGATGTCCTGACCAGCAGCCAACAGTTCCAGACCTTTGGCCAGTTCACCGGGGTAGATTTTCTCACCCGGAGCGTTGGCAACGTCCATGATCTTTGCACCGTATTCTGCCGGAGCGGTCGAGCCTGCGGCCTGCATGGCCAGCATGAACAGTGCGGCGGCGTCGTATGCTTCAGGTGAATAGGGCGACGAGCCGTCAAAACCAGCAGCTTCTGCCATGGCAAAGTACTTCTCGGCACCTTCTCCACCCGAACCGGCGATCTGTCCGAACGAGCCGTTCAGATCGGGCCCGACATTTGCGGGCAGCGAGTCACCGATCATTCCGCCGGGCAGACCGAACGTGTCGAACGCGCCGCTGTCCAGAGCCGACTGGATGATGCCCAGACCGCCTTGGTCCAGATAGCCAGCTACAACCAGAATGTCGCCACCGGCGGAGGCCAGCGCGCCAACTTCGGCCGAGTAGTCAGCCTTGCCGTCTTCATGTGCAGCGACGATGGTGACTTCCCCACCCGAAGCTTCGAATGAAGACTGGATCGCGTCTGCCAGACCTTTGCCGTAGTCGTTGTTGGTGTATGTCAGAGCGATCGAGCTGATGCCGCGATCGTTCAGGATATCTGCCATCACCTGACCTTCACGCGCATCCGACGGGGCGGTGCGGAAGAACAGGCCGTTATCCTCCATGGTCGACAGGCCAGGCGATGTTGCCGAGGGCGAGATCATGACCATGCCGTTCGGAATCGCAACGTTCTGCAGGATGGCGCCAGTTACGCCCGAGCAGTCACCGCCGATAATGCCAGCGACGCCATCCGCGATCATGCGTTCGCCGTTCGATGTCGCCAGGCCGTTGTCGATGCAGCCGGTGTCAGCTCGCGTTCCGGTAACGGTTGAGCCATCCAGCAGCTTCCCGGATTCGGTAACTTCGGCCATTGCCAGCTCAGCGCCCGAACCCATGGCAGGTGCCAGCGATTCAATCGGACCCGTAAAGCCAAACAGTACGCCCAGCTTAACGTCGTCGGCCATTGCGGTTCCCGCCAGCAGGGCGGTTGCTGCAGTAGCGGTAAGCAGCTTTTTCATTAGGTTACTCCCTATTTATTGTTTGAACGTCGTCGTTCTGGGCATGACCCTAGGCAAGCTGCTCGGAAAAGAAAAGTCCTAACAAAAAAGTGCTTTTGTCCGCAGACAATCTATCTGCTTTGATGGGAATTGAGCCTTAACACCGAAGTATTGTTGGGAAGAGGGTAGAGATGCATAGAATTTTCGCGATTCTGATTCTGTCCTGTTGGTCGGTGTCCGGCTGGTCCGATGTTATCGAGACGTCGGTCGGGAAAATTCAACTCAGCCAAGTGGTGAAAGGCCTGGATACGCCTTGGGCCATTGGCATTCTTCCGGACAACAGTTTCATCGTGACCGAACGCGATGGAGAGCTTCTTTATGTTGCTGAAGGCGAGGCAAAGCGCGTCAAAGGGGTGCCAAAAGTGGCCGCGAACGGGCAGGGTGGTTTGCTTGATGTCACGATTGCTCGGAATTTCAGTCAAACCCGAGAGCTTTTTCTAACGTTTTCAAAGCCGCAAAGAGGTGGTGCGGGTACTGCAGTTGCAGTCGCGCGGTTCTCCGAAAGCGGGGATCGCCTGACCAACCTGCGCATAATCTTTGAGGCCGTGCCCGGCGGTTCCGGGGGTCGGCACTTTGGCTCGCGTGTCGTCGAGGCCGAGGATGGCTCTTTGTTTGTCACGATCGGAGATCGTGGGGATCGTCCGGCAGCTCAAGACCGGTCAAACCATTTGGGAAAGGTTATTCGAATAAATCGAGATGGATCAGTTCCTCGTGACAATCCGTTTGTCGACAATCCCGATGTCCGGCCCGAAATCTGGTCGTTTGGACACAGGAACCCTCAGGGAGCCAACTTGGATCAGCAGGGTCGGCTTTGGGTATCTGAACACGGGGCCAAAGGGGGCGATGAGGTCAATCTGATCCGGCCCGGAGCTAACTATGGATGGCCCGTGATCTCTTATGGGGTGCATTACTCGGGTCAGAAGATTGGCGAGGGAACGTCGAAACCGGGGATGGAGCAGCCTAAACACTATTGGGACCCGTCTATCGCACCCTCGGGATTGCTTGTGTATTCAGGTAAGCTCTGGCCAAAGTGGAAGGGGGATCTGTTCGTAGGCTCTTTGAAATTCGACTATATCGCACGGCTTTCGGGCAATCCGCTGCGCGAGGTAGAACGGATCAAGGGTCCTGAAACAGAACGTGTCCGTGATATCGTAGAGGCGTCCGATGGGTCGATCTGGTTCATTTCGGTCGGGCAGGGCGCGGTTTATAGGATGTCGCGCCTCTGATAACCTGCAACGAAGTTATTGAATTTTCCAAGTCATCGAAGCGTTTGAGTAACCCGGTGGCCAGTTGTTTTGAGGTGCCAAATGAGTGGCTTCGTAATTGAACTGTGCAGCACTATACCGCCGAAGAGCGAACTGAATTCGATCTTGAAAGAGTATTACGCGCTTATCGTTGTCAGAATGCAGGCAATGGGATTTGAGATAGATCCAGCTGCCCCTGAAAGCGCGCTGGCCGAGTTCTGGGCAAATACGGATGACTATTTGCCCCCGAACGGATGTTTGGTTGTGGCCAGAAATCAAACCCGAGACATCATTGGATGCGGAATGCTGAAACGCTTTGATTCCCGTACAGGTGAGCTAAAGCGTGTCTTTGTGATTGAGGGAGCAAGAGGAACCGGCGCAGGGCGTGCCCTGATTATGGCCCGTGAACAAGCTGCACGCGATATGGGTCTTAAGCGCCTGATCGCTGACACACTGACGCCAAATGTCGAAATGCGAAGCTTGTATCCCAAGCTCGGATTCGTTGAGCTTGAAGAACCGATCGAAACAACAACCTATCTGGATCAGCCGATGCTTCGGCCGCACCTGCATTACTTCGAAAAAGAGTTGTAGGTCTGGCAGCGTCCTTGGATCAAACAGACAATCGCCCGCTCTGCGCTCCACGTTCACGATAAGGCGTCGTATTATAGTGTGCCCGGTAGCATTTTGAGAAATGCGATGGGCTGGCAAAGCCACAGGCGAGCGCCACGTTGATGACACTCATATCTGTCTGCATCAGCAAGTTTCGCGCTTTGTGCAGGCGCAGTTCCATGTAGTAGCGCTTGGGGGAACGGCTAAGATAGCGGCGGAACAGGCGTTCAAGCTGACGCGTGGACATGCCCACGTCCTTGGCCAGAATCGATGGCGAGATCGGCTCTTCTATGTTCTTTTCCATCATCAGGATGACTTGGCTGAGCTTGGGATGGCGAACGCCAATCCGAGTTGGCGTCGAAAGGCGCTGAGTGTCCTGATCCGTGCGGATCGAGGAATATATCATCTGATCCGCGACTGCATTTGCCAGATCTTCACCATAGTCATCGGCAATTAGTTTAAGCATCAGATCAATCGACGATGTTCCACCTGCGGTGGTCATTCGGTTCCCATCCACCAGAAATACGGATTTGGTCAGTTCGACCGTATCGAATTCCTCGGCAAAGCTATCAGAGTTTTCCCAGTGGATTGTGGCGCGTTTACCTTCCAACAATCCCGCTTTCGCAAGCGTATAAGCAGCAGTGCAGAGACCACCAATCTTCAGCCCCTTGCGGGCTTCGCGGCGCAGCCAGTTCAACACACGTTTTGTGGTGGCCGCCTGAACGTCGACCCCACCGCAGATCAGGATCACTTCATCGCGCTGCAATTCTTCAAGATCTGCATCCAATTTGAAGGTGGTTCCGGCTGAACAATGCACCAGCTCTCCGCCTTCACCCGCCAGCGTCCAAGTATACAAATCGCGATTTGCCATACGATTGGCGATGCGCAGACTGTCGAGGGCCGATGCAAAGGACAGCAGTGAAAACTTGTCCAAAAGGACAAACACAAAATTAAGCGGTTTGCCCGCGTCATTTTCCACGGTGACAACTTGGCGTTGCTCTTGCATGGCGAACTGTCCTTGATTCGGTACACGTCAGCTTCTTGGCGACGGCAGATATGCCCGTCAACATGCTCAAAGCTTGTTTGCGCCGTCAAGAGGTGCAAATCGCATATGGCCTCTCTTCAATGCTTTTTGTATAGAGACGATCTGAATTACCTCAGCGGAGATCCAAGCTATGACCGAGTGGCAAAAAACGAACTGGCGCAACAAGCCCCGAGTTCAGATGCCCGACTATACCGACGCGGCTGCGTTGGGAAAAGTCGAGGCGCAGCTTTCAAAGTATCCCCCGCTGGTTTTTGCCGGCGAAGCGCGGCGGCTCAAGCAGCATTTGGGTGCTGCAGGCCGTGGTGAGGCATTCCTGCTGCAAGGCGGAGATTGTGCTGAAAGCTTTGAACAGTTCAGTGCGGACGCTATCCGTGACACGTTCAAGGTGATGCTGCAAATGGCGATGGTGCTAACCTATGGCGCCAAGGTGCCTGTGGTGAAAGTTGGCCGCATGGCGGGTCAATTCGCCAAGCCACGCAGCGCTCCAACGGAAATTGTGGATGGTGTAGAACTGCCCAGCTACCGTGGTGATATCATCAACGAACTGGACTTCACGCCCGAGGCCCGAATTCCTGATCCGAGCAAGATGCTGCAGGCCTACACTCAGGCGGCCGCCACGCTAAACCTGCTGCGCGCGTTTTCGACCGGTGGTTTCGCGGATATGAGCCATGTCCACTCCTGGACACTTGGCTTTGCCGACGGACAAGACGTTCAGAAATACTCTGAGATCGCCGACCGCATTCAGGATTCGATTGATTTCATGGGGGCGGCGGGCATCACTGCGGATACGACGCATGAGTTTTCGTCGGTAGAGTTCTACACCAGCCACGAAGGCCTGCTGCTTGAGTACGAAGAAGCGCTGACCCGTCTGGATTCGACCTCGGGCAATTGGTTGGCCGGCTCGGGCCACATGATCTGGATTGGCGATCGTACCCGCCAGCCCGACGGTGCGCATGTCGAATTCTGCCGCGGTGTCCTGAACCCGATCGGTCTGAAATGCGGTCCGACAACCAGCGCCGAAGACCTCAAGGTTCTGATGTCGAAACTGAACCCGGAAAACGAAGAGGGTCGTCTGACTTTGATCGCGCGTTTCGGCGCAGGCAAAGCGGGTGAGCATCTGCCGCGTCTGGTCCAGGCTGTGAAAGAAGAAGGTGCCAAGGTCACTTGGGTTTGTGACCCGATGCATGGCAACACGATCAAATCGGCGACCGGGTACAAGACACGACCGTTCGATTCCGTGCTGCGTGAAGTACGCGACTTCTTTGGAGTGCATCAGGCCGAGGGCACCGTTCCGGGTGGGGTGCATTTCGAGATGACCGGTCTGGACGTCACCGAATGCACCGGCGGTGTCCGCGCGGTGACCGAAGAGGATCTTTCCGATCGCTATCACACAGCGTGCGACCCGCGCCTGAATGCGTCGCAGTCGCTAGAACTGGCCTTCCTTGTTGCGGAAGAACTGACCAATCTGCGCCGGGATCGGGGCAAGCGCGCCGCGAGCTAAAGCAGCAATGGATCAAAGACGAAAACGGCGGGCAATTTGCCCGCCGTTTTTTTATTCATCCCGCGACGAAACCAGCTTTAGGTGCGGTGCGCCTTTGAACCCGCTCGGACTTTCGGCAAATCCTTCTGCCATGTTCGGCGCGTGTTTTGGCGGGGTCTGTAAATCGGAAACCTTGTTTACCCGGTGATCGGATATTGTGAACCGGCGCGGCGTGAGACCGATCATCCCATCACTGACCATGACACCCAGGACTCTGCTGATATCTCCCAGATCGCTCTTGAGTGGCAGCAAGATCATGCGCGCTTGTAAGCTTACCCGACCCAACTTGCCCTTTGAGACGAGCCCAAGTTCGGCAACTGCAGGTGCAGAGAACACCTGATCTAGAAGCTGCTTGGTGTCATCTCGGGCATCGGGCTCGAAGAACGAAGTGAGTGGCATCCCGCGAACTTCCATTCCCGCCAGTTTATTCAGATGACTCCCGGCCAGACGAAATCGGGCAAGACCGGGTGCGATGCGTTCAAGAATGAAGGTGTATTCCAGTATATTCTCAAGCCCGCGCGGATCGATTTGTGACCGCATTGGAACGCCATCTGCTGTCAGCAATGCTGTCCAATAGGCTTCGGCCTGACGAATAGGGGACAGGCTGCGTCCACTGTCAAATCGGTCCATCGCGATGATCTTTCCAAATTCAGAACCGGATTTAGTACTGAAAAACCTCTTCATTTCATCACCCCAACGTCAATCGATCACGATTTTTCTAAAATGCCACCTAATGGGCAATGCTGCGACCCACCAGCCTTTTCCGCTGCAAGATTGACAGGGGTTAATACAATTTTGGAGCAATTCTTTAACGAATGGTTAACCTCTCGGAATTGATCCGGATTTGAGCAAGGACTTGCCCCCTGCTGGTCAATGGCATTAGGTGCGACCAGTGAATTTGACGGAAAGGGCAGTCATGATCAAATCCATGACCGGGTTCGCCTCGGGTAAGGGCGCGTTCGGGCCCCATAGCTGGACTTGGGAGTTGCGCAGCGTCAATGGCAAAGGGTTGGACCTGCGTCTGCGAATGCCGGATTGGCTGACAGGGCTTGAGGCCGCGCTGAGAAGCGACCTGTCAAAGCAAGTCAATCGCGGCAATGTCACGCTGTCCCTGCGGCTGAGTCGTGAGGAAGCCGCTGCAGATATCCAACTGAACACTTCTGCGATGGAGGCTGCACTGGAGGCGCTGGCTCAGACTGAGGCCATGGCTGGCACGCGCGGCGTGCTATTGGCGCCGTCGAAGGCCAGCGATCTGCTTTCCCTGAAGTGGATGATGGAAGTAGGCGGTGATAGTGATGATCCGGAGCCACTTGTTGAGAAGCTGAAAGCGGAGTTTGGCGGGCTGCTTTTGGAATTTATTGAAATGCGAAGTGCTGAAGGAAAAGCGCTGGCAGGTATACTTGGCGGGCAATTAGACCAGATCGCTGAATTGACAAACCAGGCTGTCAAACTGGCCGAAGGTCGTCGGTTGCAAATGGAACAGGCATTGCGAGACAATCTCGCGCGGGTTCTCGACAACACCCAAGGTGCCGATCCTGAACGAGTTGCGCAGGAGCTTGCGCTTATTGCGGTGAAGGCTGACATTACCGAAGAGATCGACAGGTTAATCGCGCATGTTGCAGCGGCACGCGCGCTGTTGTCGCAAGACGGACCGGTCGGGCGCAAGCTGGACTTCCTGATGCAGGAGTTCAATCGTGAAGCGAATACGCTTTGCTCGAAATCGCAAAATGCCGAACTGACAGCAGTCGGTTTAGAGCTGAAGGCCGTGATCGATCAGATGCGCGAGCAAGTACAGAACGTGGAATAAGGACGGATACATCACATGGCGGATCGCCGCGGTCTACTAATCATTCTGTCGTCGCCGTCGGGCGCAGGCAAATCTACTCTGGCCCGTCGCCTGATGCAGTGGGATGTCGGCCTTGAGTTTTCAATCTCAGCCACTACCCGCGCGCCGCGCCCAGGTGAGGAACATGGGCGAGAGTATTATTTCCTCTCGGAAGATGAGTTCAAGCAGCAGGTCGCGGATGGCCAGATGCTGGAACACGCTCATGTTTTTGGTAACTTCTACGGTTCACCTGCGGGGCCGGTACGTGAATCCATCACGCAAGGGCGTGACGTGCTGTTTGATGTTGATTGGCAAGGTGAGGTGCAGATTCGCAATTCTGATCTTGGTAAGCACGCATTGTCAATTTTCATCCTTCCTCCTTCAATCCGTGAGCTTCGGCGCAGACTGGAAGGGCGCGGACAGGACAGTGATGATGTGATCGCCAAACGCATGCTAAAAAGTTGGGATGAGATCAGCCATTGGGGTTATTACGATTACGTCCTGATCAACGATGATCTGGATGCAACCGAGGAAAAACTGAAAACCATTGTCAGTGCCGAGCGGATGCGCCGTATTCAGCAGCCAAGCCTGCAAAACCACATCCGCGCCCTGCAAACCGAATTCGATGGTCTATCATGACGATTTACGCCTTGGGCAAACACACACCAAAGATACACGAAGACACCTGGGTTGCACCTGATGCCAACCTGATTGGCAAGGTGGTATTGGAACAGGGGTCTTCGGTTTGGTTCGGTTGCACCATCCGCGCGGATCACGAGGAAATACGGGTGGGGGCTGGCAGCAACGTGCAGGAAAACTGCGTGATGCATATCGATGCCGGGTATCCGCTGACGATTGGTCAGAATTGCACCATTGGTCACAAGGTCATGCTGCACGGCTGCACAATCGGAGACTATTCTCTGATCGGTATGGGCGCCATCATATTGAACGGTGCAAAGATCGGCAAAAACTGTTTGATCGGGGCAGGGGCGCTTGTTACGGAAGGCAAGGAAATCCCCGATAACTCACTTGTCATGGGATCACCCGGTAAGATCGTGCGACAGATTGATGATGCAACTGCGCAAAAGCTGACTTTGAGTGCGCTGCATTATCAGGAAAACATGCGTAATTTTCGCGATTCTCTGCGACCGGTCTGAGTTTGCATGACTGACACTTTGCTCGCTGATCTTGTCGCTGCCATTCCCGCACCAGCGCTTCTGGTCGGGCAAACCGAGCGGATCATTGCTGCGAACACTGAGGCCTTGTCTCTGCTGGGCCAAGCCATTGAAGGCCGGCACTTTGCAACGATCCTGCGGCAACCGCAGATCATAGATGCGGTTGAGCAGAGCCTCCGGTCGAAAGAACCGGGTCGGGCGCGACATCTGTCAAATGACGGTGCGCAGGATACCACATTTGAAGTACAGTGCAGGCCCGTCAATGGGACCGATGCCGTATTGGCTGTGTTTCAGGATGTCACGCATCTGGAACAGGCTGGCCAGATGCGCCGCGATTTTGTAGCCAATGTCAGTCACGAACTGCGGACACCGCTGACGGCGCTGATGGGGTTTATCGAAACCCTGCAAGGCCCAGCCCGCGATGACACCGCAGCACGTGATCGATTTCTGCAGATCATGGCGGATGAGGCCAATCGAATGAATCGGCTGGTGGGGGATCTGCTCTCGCTTAATCGGGTCGAAAGTGAAGAGCGGGTCAGGCCCAAGGAACCATTGGAGCTGACCGGGTTAATTCAGTCGACGTTGAACACGCTTCGGCCATTGGCAGATGATGCAGGTGTCGAGCTATCACTGGATGCCCCGAACGAGCCAATCACGATGGTTGGGGACAGCGATCAGTTACGTCAGGTTTTCACTAACCTTGTTGAAAACGCGATCAAATACGGCGGGAGTGGTGGCCGAGTCGATGTGATCGTGAATCTGTCCGAGCGAGATACCGCAATGCGCGGGCCAGCCGTGCGGATCAAGATCATAGATCAGGGTCCCGGCATCGATGCGAAGCATCTTCCCAGGCTGACCGAGCGATTCTATCGGGCAGACAGCCACCGCTCACGCGAATTGGGCGGAACGGGGCTGGGTTTGGCGATCGTAAAACACATCGTCAATCGCCATCGCGGACGACTGAAAGTGGATAGCGAGTTGGGACAAGGTGCCGTTTTCACGGTGATCTTGCCGCGTTGAAATTGCGCGGGCGGTTGGCATCCAGTCATGACGCCTCGTCAAGTTAAGAATTTCTGAGAAATTCGTGAGTTGTCATGAAACTGTTACATGCCTGTCACAAAAGACTTACGCGAGCGTCATAGTGCTTCGCCCAGATCATCATAGGGGTGATCAGAACGTATATTTCTCAAGGAGACTGGGATGTCCTTTGTAAAACTGTCGGCTTCGGCTCTGGCCATCGCTGCCGTATCGGCGACCACTGCGGTCGCTCGTGATCAGGTTCAGGTTGCTGGCTCGTCAACCGTTCTGCCTTACGCTTCGATTGTTGCAGAAGCCTTCGGTGAGAACTTTGATTTTCCGACACCTGTTGTTGAATCCGGTGGCTCTTCTGCTGGTCTCAAGCGCTTCTGCGAGGGCGTGGGTGAAAACACCATCGACGTCGCCAACGCATCGCGCAAGATTCGCGAAAAAGAGATCAAAGCCTGCGCAGACGCTGGTGTTACCGACATCATCGAAGTTCAGATCGGCTATGACGGCATCGTGTTTGCATCCGACATAAACGGCAACTCGTTCGCATTCACACCGGATGACTGGTACAAAGCCCTTTCCGCTCAGGTTGTTGTTGACGGCCAGCTGGTCGACAACCCCTACAAAACTTGGGATCAGGTGAACCCGAACTTCCCGGCTCAGCCGATTGCTGCCTTCGTTCCTGGTACCAAACACGGCACCCGTGAAGTGTTCGAAGACAAAGTGATCCTGGCAGGCTGTGAGCATACCGGCGATTTTGACGCCTATCTGGCGGCTGCCGAAGGTGACAGCGACAAAGCCAAGAAAAAAGCGGCTGAAAAAGCTTGTATCGCGCTGCGTACCGATGGCGTTTCAGTCGACATCGACGGCGACTACACTGAAACTCTGGCCCGCATCGACAGCAACAAAGACGGCATCGGTGTCTTTGGCCTGGCGTTCTATGAGAACAACACAGACAAGCTGCAGGTTGCCACCATGTCCGACGTGGTTCCTTCGACCGAATCGATTGCAACCGGCGAATACCCGGTCTCTCGTCCGCTGTTCTTTTACGTAAAGAAAGCGCATATCGGTGTGATCCCCGGCCTGAAGGAATATGCTGAATTCTTCGTCGCGGACGAGATTGCTGGCCCTGATGGCCCACTGGCCGAATACGGCCTGGTGTCGGATCCGGAACTGATCAAGGTTCAGGAAGCTGTTGCCAATGAAACCGTTCTGGGTGGCGGTTCTTAAACCATAGAACTTATGAACCGGGGCGAAGCAAACACGCCCCGGTTCTTTTTGACTCCAACTCTGCCATACCCACGGAGTTCACATGGCGTTATCCTGGATTTTGCTCACCCTGCTTGCTTTGGCGGTGCTTGGGTACTTCGCGGGCCGGTCCCGCGCCTTGGCAAGCGCCGAGGGTGATGCGCGCGCATTGCATTCCTTGCCATCCTATTATGGGTACAATGTCGCGCTTACCGCGCTTGTCCCCGCGCTGGGATTGCTGATCCTGTGGCTTCTGGTGCAGCCATTGATTGTGAACAACACGGTGTCAGGTATGATCCCTGACACTGCGATCGCCGAAGGCTCTGATCGTGGTCTGGTCATGAGCGAAGTTCGCCGCGTCGCCTATGGGTTAGACGGCGCGATTGCGTCTGGACTGCTGTCCGAGGTGCAGGCGCGCAACGCCGATGCAGATATCGACGCACTGACACAATCGCTGAAAGATGCAGGTCAGGTTCTGACTCAAGACATCTCAAAGCCCATTCTGTTGGCCGCTCAAAAATACCGTAGCATGACGTCGACCGGTTCAACCGCAATGCAGATCATGGTGCTGGTCGTTGCGCTTTTGGGAGCCGCCTTTGCGTATATCCGCACGCACAGGGAATTCCGCGCCCGCAATGTTGTCGAGCAAGGTATTTTGGCGCTTCTTCTTCTGGCCGCTTCTATCGCCATTCTGACAACCGTAGGCATCGTTCTTTCAATGCTGTTCGAGACGATGAATTTCTTCCAACTGCATTCATGGAAAGACTTTTTCTTTGGCAGCACATGGGCCCCGAACTTCCGTGGAGGTAGTGAGCTTTCGATCCTGCCGTTGCTGTGGGGCACGCTATACATTTCGGTTATCGCGCTGCTGGTGGCGGTGCCGATTGGCCTTTTTGCGGCGATATATCTGTCGGAATACGCGACCGGAGCGACCCGTTCGATTGCCAAGCCGCTACTTGAAATTCTCGCCGGTATCCCAACCATCGTTTACGGCTTATTTGCTTTGTTGACCGTTGGTCCGGCGCTGGTGTCCCTGTTCGGGGACGGCGGGGCACTGGGGCTTGGCTGGATGGCAAGTTCCAACGCCGTTCTGACTGCAGGTCTGGTTATGGGGATCATGCTGATCCCGTTTGTATCCTCACTATCGGATGACATCATCAATGCGGTGCCCCAATCGATGCGAGATGGCTCGCTTGGGTTGGGAGCAACCAAGTCCGAGACTGTGCGTCAGGTGGTCTTGCCAGCAGCGCTGCCGGGTATCGTCGGTGCGATCCTGTTGGCTGCTAGTCGGGCCATTGGCGAGACCATGATCGTGGTTATGGCGGCCGGTGCGATTGCGAAATTCTCGGGTAATCCCTTTGAGGCGATGACGACTATCACCACCCGTATCGTCAGCCAACTGACCGGCGATACCGACTTTGCAAGCCCTGAAACGCTGGTGGCCTTCGCACTGGGTCTCACGCTGTTCGTCATCACGCTGGGGCTGAATATCTTCGCCCTCTACATCGTACGCAAATACCGGGAGCAGTACGAATGACCGATATTTCCCAATCCCCTGGCGCTTCTTCTGCTGCGAAACCCAAAGGTTCGCTGTTTGATAAGGACGCACGCACTAAACGTCGCAATGCCGCTGAGGGGCGGTTCAAACTGTATGGTATCGCCGCCATTGGTATCGGTCTGCTGATGTTGATCGTTCTGGTGACCAATATCGTGACCGCCGGTACTGGGGCTTTCCAACAAAGCTTTCTAGAGCTGAATGTCGAGCTGAAGGAAGACAAGCTGGATAAAAAGGGCAATCGTAACATCGAGGATATCAAAAAGGTCTCAACCTTTGGTTACGCCCCATTGATCGCTTCGGCGTTGGAATCCGAAGTACAAAAGCTTGGCATTCAAACCGATCTGAAACCCAAAGAAATGGGTAAGATTCTGTCGAAGGCCGCACAAGCAGAACTGAGGAACTATGTTATCGCCAATCCGGATGAGATTGGAAAAACCGTAAGCTTCCGCTTTCTGGTCAACAGCCGTGTCGATGGTTACATGAAAGGTCGCGTGACGCGCGAGTCTATTGCTAATGACAAGAGCATCTCGGTCGCGCAGTTGGACTTTGTTGACCAGCTAAGGGATGCGGGCATCTTGTACAAAGCCTTCAACCCGGATTTCATCTTTGGCTCGGACGCCTCTGACCAGCGGCCCGAAGCGGCCGGGATCGGTGTATCCATGCTCGGCTCACTGTTCATGATGTTCGTGGTGCTGGCGCTGGCATTGCCCATTGGTGTGGCCGCTTCAATCTATCTTGAGGAATTTGCGCCGCAAAACCGGCTGACCGATATCATCGAGGTGAACATCTCGAACCTCGCAGCCGTACCGTCCATCGTGTTTGGTATACTCGGACTGGCGGTGTTCATCAACTATATGCACCTGCCGACCTCAGCTCCGCTGGTGGGTGGATTGGTGCTGACGCTGATGACGCTGCCTACGATCATCATCTCAACCCGCGCTTCACTTAAGTCGGTGCCGCCTTCGATCCGAGATGCGGCGCTTGGGGTAGGGGCCTCGAAAATGCAGGCAGTGTTCCACCATGTCCTGCCACTGGCAGCGCCGGGCATCCTGACAGGTACTATCATCGGCCTGGCACAAGCGCTGGGGGAAACGGCTCCGTTGCTGCTGATCGGGATGGTAGGCTTTATCGCTTCAAACCCGCCGGACGGAATCGTTGCGGGGTTCCTGTCTCCGAACTCGGCCATGCCTGCGCAGATCTATGAATGGTCCAAACGCGCTGACCCGGCCTTTTACGAACGCGCATGGGGGGGCATCATCATTCTGTTGATCTTCCTCGTGACAATGAACACCATTGCGGTCATCTTGCGCCGCCGCTTTGAACGCCGCTGGTAAGAGGGGGCTATGATGAACGATATGACACGAGTGGAGAGAACCGTGGACTCCAAAGCAATCAAGATCGCCGCGAATAATGTTCAGGTCCACTATGGCGATACCCATGCCATCAAGGACGTGAATGTCGAGATCGAGGACAAGACGGTCACCGCCTTCATCGGCCCCTCGGGCTGCGGCAAGTCCACATTCCTGCGCTGCCTGAACCGGATGAATGACACCATCGATATCTGCCGCGTCACCGGGGATATTCTGTTGGATGGTGAAGATATCTATGACAAACGGGTCGACCCGGTGCAGCTGCGCGCCAAAGTGGGCATGGTGTTCCAGAAGCCCAACCCGTTTCCAAAGTCGATCTATGACAACGTGGCTTATGGTCCTCGCATCCACGGCCTTGCGAAGAACAAGGCGGAACTGGATGAGATCGTTGAGAAATCCCTGCGCCGCGGTGCTATTTGGGACGAGGTAAAGGATCGTCTGGACGCGCCCGGAACAGGCCTGTCCGGTGGCCAGCAGCAGCGCCTATGTATCGCCCGCGCCGTCGCAACCGAACCAGAGGTTTTGCTGATGGACGAGCCATGCTCGGCGCTAGACCCGATTGCGACGGCACAGGTCGAAGAACTGATAGATGATCTGCGTAAGCGGTATTCGGTGGTGATTGTTACCCACTCGATGCAGCAGGCCGCGCGTGTTAGCCAAAAGACCGCGTTTTTCCACCTGGGCAATCTGGTCGAATTTGGTGAGACCGGCCAGATATTTACAAATCCCGAAGACCCCCGGACCGAAAGCTACATTACCGGCCGGATCGGCTGAGAACAGGTATTCAGACATGACCGAACAACATATTGCATCCGCGTTCGACCGGGATCTCGAGGCCATTCAAGCCCATATTATGAAGATGGGTGGCTTAGTCGAAGCCGCCATCATGGGCGCCGCCCGTTCGCTGGAAACCCGCGACGAGGAATTGGCTCAGGAAGTGCGGCAGGGCGATAAGGCCATCGATACGCTGGAAGAATTGATCAACGAAGAAACCGCACGGCTGATTGCGTTGCGTGCCCCCACGGCAGGTGATCTACGATTGGTTCTGTCGGTGCTCAAGGTTTCAGCCAACCTCGAACGGATCGGCGATTACTCCAAGAACATTGCTAAGCGAACCACCGTTCTGGTCAATGCGGGCGAGATCAACGGCAGCGCCGCTGCGCTGCGTCGCATGGCGCGCGAAGTTGAACTGATGTTGCGAGATGCGCTGGATGCTTACATCCAGCGAGACGCAGAATTGGCCACCGACGTAATCGAACGCGATCAGGAAGTGGACCAAATGTATAACGGCTTGTTCCGCGAGTTCCTGACCTTCATGGCTGAGGACCCGCGCAACATATCATCCTGCATGCACCTGCATTTCATCGCAAAGAACATCGAACGGATGGGCGACCACGTGACAGCGATCGCAGAGCAGGTTGTTTATCTCGTTACGGGTGAGCGGCCCAGCGAAGCCCGGCCCAAAGCTGATAACACGTCGCAAACGATCTAGGAGACTTTCGACATGTCCGCTGATCAACCGACGGTACTGGTGGTTGAGGATGAACTGGCCCAGCGAGAGGTGCTGGCCTACAATCTGGACGCCGAAGGGTTCCGCGTTATCCGCGCCGCCAACGGGGAAGAAGCTTTACTGCTGGTCGAAGAAGATCGCCCTGACATAATCGTTCTTGATTGGATGATGCCCAATCTCAGTGGTATCGAGGTCTGCCGTCGATTGAAATCGCGGTCTGACACGCGCTCGATCCCGATCATCATGCTGTCAGCCCGGTCCGAGGAGGTTGACAAGGTGCGTGGCCTCGAGACGGGCGCGGATGATTATGTGGTCAAACCGTACTCGATCGTGGAATTGATGGCGCGTGTCCGGACGCAACTGCGGCGAGTGAGGCCAGCGACAGTAGGTATCCGACTGGAGTTCGATGATATCATTCTGGATTCCGAGACCCACAAGGTCAGCCGAGACGATAAGCCCTTGAAATTGGGTCCAACCGAATTCCGGCTGCTGAGCACTTTCATGGAAAAACCCGGCCGTGTCTGGAGCCGCGAGCAATTGCTTGACCGTGTTTGGGGGCGCGATATCTATGTCGATACACGCACCGTTGATGTCCATATCGGTCGCTTGCGCAAAGCGTTGACACAGCACGGCGGTGAAGATCCGGTGCGTACGGTTCGTGGGGCAGGGTACGCGTTGGGTTAACGCGGTAGCGCTTCTTCGGTTTGTGCTTGAGATGCCAGCCAATGTCTGAACTGCCGCAGGGCGTTGTCGTCTGACTTTTCGCGCGGCCAAACCAGATAATAGGCACCCATAGCCTCAATTGCGTTTGGGAAAGCCGCAATCAGTTTGCCGGTCGCCAGGTCCTGTTCGACCAGATAGTTCGGCAGTAGCGCCACACCCAATCCATGCAACGCAGCTTGATTGATCGTGTTGAACTGGTCGTGGACCGTGCCGGGTAGAGGGTGCTGATGTTCGATTCCCATTTGGCGAAACCAGTCTTGCCATGCACGGGGTCGGGTCTGGATGTGCAACAAAGGCAGTTTGAGTAAGTCTCGAGGTGAGGTTGGCGCGCCTTGCGGTAAGAGACCGGGCGCGCAAACAGGTAGAACACGCTCCATACTCAACAACAAGCGATCGGTTCCAGGCCAATCCGGCTCCCCAAAATGTAACGCCGCATCAAAGGGTTCGGATGCAAAGCTGAATGGCCTCAGTCGCGTGGTCATGTTGATCGTAATATCAGGGTGGAGCCGCGCAAAGTCGGGAAGACGCGGCACCAGCCAACGCATTCCGAAGGTTGGCAGGATCGCCAAGTTTAGTGTTCCGCCGGCCGGAGCAACATGCAATTTCAATGCAGCCTGTGCGATCTGCGACAAGGCTGGCCGAATTTCCCGAACGTAGTCTTGCCCCGCCTTTGTGAGTGATAGCCGCTTTCGATCACGACTAACCAACTCGGCGCCCAAATGCGCCTCAAGTGTCTGAAGTTGTCGGCTGACAGCGCTTTGCGTCAGAGCCATTTCATCAGCGACTGCCGATGCTGACCCAAGTCGATCCAAAGCTTCAAGCGCGCGCAGTGCAGATATGGGCGGTAGAGTAGGGCGGTTCGGTCTCATCTATGCGTTTTGATCATGAAAACATGCAAATGTCTCGCTGTTTTTTGACAATAGCTCAGGTTATGATTGTGCAAACCCATTCCTGCCGGAGAAACAAAATGAATGCTCCAGATACAAAACCGGTCCTGCGCGCGAAGGATGCGCCCGAACTTGGCAGTTTCAACTGGGATGATCCATTCCGCCTGTCTGACCAGTTGGAAGAGGATGAACGCCTGATCGCCGACAGCGCGCGTGCTTATGCTCAAGAAAAACTACAGCCGCGCGTTACTCAGGCTTTCCAAAACGAAGAAACGGACCCCGAAATCTTTCGTGAGATGGGTGAAATGGGTCTACTCGGCACGACAATTCCTGAGGAATACGGTGGAATTGGTGCCGGTTATGTCACCTATGGCCTGGTAGCGCGCGAAGTCGAACGTGTGGATTCTGGCTATCGTTCGATGATGTCGGTGCAAAGCTCGTTGGTGATGTATCCAATCTATGCCTATGGCAGCGAGGAACAGCGGCGCAAATACCTGCCGAAACTGGCCAGCGGAGAATGGATCGGCTGCTTTGGCCTGACGGAACCGGATGCGGGTTCTGATCCGGCGGCAATGAAAACCCGCGCCGAGAAGATTGATGGTGGCTATCGCTTGACCGGCAGTAAGATGTGGATCTCAAATGCGCCGATTGCCGACGTTTTTGTGGTCTGGGCCAAATCCGATGCGCATGACGGTAAGATCCGCGGATTTGTGTTGGACAAAGGTGCCAAGGGATTGAGCGCTCCGAAGATCGAAAACAAGTTGAGTCTGCGAACCTCGATCACCGGTGAAATCGTCATGGATGGTGTTGAAGTGGACGAGGGTGCCTTGCTGCCTCATGTTCAAGGCCTAAAGGGCCCGTTCGGCTGCTTGAACCGCGCACGCTTTGGTATCAGTTGGGGTGCGATGGGTGCGGCGGAATGTTGTTGGCACGCAGCTCGCCAATACGGATTAGATCGCAAGCAGTTCAATCGCCCTCTGGCACAGACCCAACTGTTTCAGCGCAAACTAGCAGAGATGCAAACCGAAATCTCACTCGGCTTGCAGGCAAGCTTGCGTGTCGGACGTTTGATGGATCAGGCCGAAGCTGCACCTGAAATGATCTCGATTATCAAACGCAACAATTGCGGTAAGGCGTTGGACATCGCTCGAATGGCGCGTGATATGCACGGCGGCAATGGGATATCGCTCGAATTCCAAGTCGTGCGCCACATGATCAATCTGGAGACCGTCAATACCTATGAGGGGACACATGACGTCCATGCATTGATCCTGGGGCGAGCGCAAACAGGTCTGCAGGCGTTTTATTGAAGCTTTATCGATTAATCGCATAATCGGTATTATGTAAATAATAAGATGGATAAACCATAGCTGGCTAATCCGCATTGGCTGTGGTTTCCCACGATGTTACGCTGTGTTTGAAATGTAGAACACGGATATCGTGATGGATCTGAATGGAAAAACCGTTGTCATCACCGGTGCAGCAAGTGGCATCGGCAAAGGTCTTGCAGAACGGTTTTCAAAGGAAGGCGCACATGTGGTCTGTGCGGATATCGATCTTACTGGCGCGCAGGTTGTGGCCAAGAAAATCGGTGGCGATGCAATCAGATGTGATGTTTCCAAAGAAAGCGACATTCGAGAGCTGATCGATGTGGTCGAGGATACCATTGCTCCGATTGATTTGTTCTGTGCCAACGCTGGCATTCTAACGTTTGGTGGGCTTGACGTACCTGACACGGATTGGGAGCGTATTTGGCAAATCAACGTAATGTCGCATGTCTGGGCTGCGCGGCATCTGATCCCAAGGATGGTCGCGCGTGGTGGCGGTTACATGATGTTTACTGCATCTGCCGCTGGACTGCTCAACATACCCGGCGCTGCGCCGTATGGAGTTACCAAGCACGCGGCCGTAGGTTTTGCTGAGTGGATCGCTCTGACATATCGCGACCGTGGCATCCGAGTTTCTGTTTTGTGTCCGCAAGCTGTGCGTTCAGAGATGATGCGTGGATACGAAGATTCTGTTGCCGCGTTCGACGGAATAATTGAGCCTGCTGAGGTTGCACAATCCTGTATTGAGGCAATTTCTGCCGAGCGTTTTCTGGTTCTTCCGCATCCGCAAGTCTTTGATTACATGCGCATGAAGATCGAAGACTATGATGGTTGGTTAAGTAATATGAATAAGATTAATCAACGCTTTATCGGTGATATCTAATGTGACCGCCGCCGCCTTAGTAGGCCTTCCTGCGCGACTGACGCAACCAGCTTTCCATCCTGAGAAAAGATCGATCCGCGATTGAAGCTACGCCCCTGCCCCGTCCATGGTGATTCCATGGAATAAAGATGCCAGTTTTGAAATTGAACGGGTGCATGAAACCAAATGGCATGGTCCAGACTGGCACCATCGATTTCGCCAGTAAACCAACTCAGCCCATGGGGCCTCATCCCGGAAGTGAGCAGCCCCATGTCCGAGGCATAGGCCAAGAGAAGATGTTGCGTAATCGTGTCCGCATCATTCGCCGCACCCATGCGAAACCAGAGATAGTTCTTATCATCTGCCTTTGAGGGCGTGAACAGGTCCAGAGGATCAACTTCGCGCACTTCGATGGGACGTTCGCGCAGAAACTCTGACTTCAGCTTGTCCGGAACACGGCCAAGGTACTTTTGCCGCAGATCGTCACGCGATGGATGGTGTTCTGGACCATCAACATTGGGAATCGGATGCTGATGATCCCACCCATCATCCTGTTTGTGGAATGAGGTGGACATGTTCAGGATCTGTTTGCCATGCTGGATCGCAACCACGCGACGGGTCGTAAATGAACCTCCATCTCGTGCGCGATCCACTTGATATATAACGGGAATAGACGGATCGCCGGGGCGGATGAAATAAGCATGTAGCGAATGACACAGGCGATCTTCGACCGTCCGGTAGGCTGCCGCAAGCGCCTGTGCAATCACCTGACCGCCGAAGATGCGCGTTGGCGTTTCACCGCCTGAACCGGTGCCGCGGAATAGATCGACTTCAAGCCTCTCGATATTCAGCAGATCAAGCAGTACACGTTCAGCTTCGGTCATCTTGGAGTCTCCTGCATCCAGACTTTTCCGGTATCATTCGACCACCGATCATTCAACGAGCGCTGTATGCACAAGCGCCTTCAATTCGGCGCGCGATGGATAGGAGCTGGACGGCGAAAGCTGAGTGAAGAATACGGTCGTCAGATCATTGACTGGATCGACCCAGAAATACGTCGATGCCATACCACCCCAGCCGAAGTCACCAACCGAACCAGGGCATTTGGCAAGTGCCGGGTTTAGAACCACCGCTCCTCCGATACCGAAACCTGTCCCGTCCATGGGTTGTTCCGCGAAACTTTGCGGCCCCATTGATGCAATGTCGCCTGGTAAGTGATTGCGAAACATAAATTCCATCGTCTTTGGCCCCAGGATTCTGACGCCATTTCCTGTTCCTTTGCTCCGCAACATTTCGGCGAATTTACTGAAGTCGTCGATCGTACTGATCAGCCCGCCGCCGCCGGAAAAAGTAGTCGCTGCCTCGAATGGAGATTGCCCGGAATTATCCACCAATCGGAGTGTTTCGCCGCCTGATTTTGCGGCGTTCAGCGCCATCGCGTCACCTTCCAATGGGGTATAGAGTGAGGCAAACCTGTCCCCTGCCCCATTAGGCACTGAGAACGCGGTTTCATTCATACCCAAAGGTTCAAAGATATGTTCCGTCAGAAATACGTTGAGCGATTTGCCTGATACCACTTCGATCACGCGCCCAATTACATCTATCCCGACCGAGTATTCCCATCGCGCACCGGGTTGAAAGGCCAGCGGGAGTTGCGCCAACAGCATAACCCTTTCTGACAGAGGGCCCTGTTGTGGTGAAAAGATCAGATCAAGATCATCCATCGCCTTGGGTAGCAGGCCGGGATTGAACGGGTAACTCATCCCACTGGTATGGGTCAAAAGCTGATGCAAGCTCGGTGACGGCGCATCCTCAGTCTGATCAAGACTAGTTGCGTCCGGAATAAGGGCCCTCATGGACGATAATTCAGGCAGAAACTCGGAAACTGGAGCGTCGAGATGAAACAATCCCTGTTCGACCAGAGTCATAAGGGCAACTGAGGTCACTGGTTTTGTCATCGAATATATCCGAACCAAACTATCACGTTGGAAGGGAAGGTCGTTCTCTATGCAACGCCGCCCACAAGTATGAAAGAACGCCTCTTTCCCGTGCTGGCGGATCAGAAGCGCGCTGCCCGCATATTTGCGCTGGTCCACATACCTGTTCATCCATTTGCGAATATTGGCCAATGAGGTCGGATCAAATCCCATGAGGCAACTCCGTTTGGGTCAAACCGCTTACGCCTCGCTGCGTAGAGCAGACAAGCCATGTTGGGCAAAGATTGGGACATAGGCACCAAATGCCTGTGCCCGCTTCGGATCAGATGCATTTCCGTCAAGTGCGCGCTTGTAAACACCTTGCAGAATTCCAGCCATTCGAAAGAAATTGAAAGCTAGGTAAAACCCAAAGTTCTCGATCGCTGGAATGCCGCGACGTGCGCAATAGTTTGCGACAAAGGCGCGATCTGTTGGTAAGCCAAGGTTTTCCCGGTCCACGCCCGCCAATCCGCGACCCTCTTTTCCCGGAGGCAGCTGCCATTGCATGATAATTGCCGCGAGATCCGCATATGGGTGGCCGATGGTCGACAATTCCCAATCTAGGACCCCGATGCAGCCCGTGCCATTCGTTTCAAACATCAGATTGTCGATGCGATAATCCCCGTGCACCAACGTCCTTTGGTTGTCATCCTCTGGAACTTGATGCTCGAGCGCGGCAATCAACTGGTTCATGTCTGGGATAGTTTCGGTCTCAGAAGCACGATATTGCTTGTTCCAGCGGGCAATTTGCCGTTCGAAATAGTTGCCAGGTGGCCCGTAATCCGAAAGACCAACTGCATCAATATCGACCATGTGTAACTCAGCCAGAACGCGGTTCATTTCATCAATCACGCCCGTACGAGTGTCGTTGTCTTCACCCTTCATGACCGGATCTACAAACGTACGCCCTTGCAGATATTCCATTACGTAAAAAGCCGACCCTATCACCCGGTCATCTTCGCATAGCAGGTGAACTTTCGGCACGGGCACATTGCTGCCAGCAAGCGCGCTCATTACGCGAAACTCGCGATCCACTGCATGGGCTGATTTCAGCAAAACCCCGGGCGGCTTGCGCCTTAAAACATATGCCTCATTCGGTGTGCTGAGCAAATATGTCGGGTTGGATTGGCCTACGGTGAACTTTGTCGCCTTCAATGGGCCGTAAAACCCATCAAGATGTGAGTTAAGATAGGTCTCAACTGCGTTGATATCTAATGTACTATCGGTTTCTTTCATCTACCAAACCTGCGGTCGATCTGGGGCTAAAGTGCGTCGGCAAAGATGTTACCGCCTGTCTGGACGTTGATACCGCCGGATACCGGCAACACCGCACCCGTGATGTAGCTGCCACCACGGCCACACAGGAACAACATACAGCCCGCGATATCTTCGTCACGACCCACGCGACCCAACGGTACCGCCTTGCCGACACGCTCGCGCTTACTTTCATCTTCGGTTGCAAACGCGGTCATGCGCGATACGAACGGCCCAGGCGCCAGAGCATTTACTGTGACACGATACGGCGCAAGTTCCTTGGCCATGATTTTTGACAGGTGAATCACCGCGGCTTTTGACGCGGAATAGCTGTAGGCCCCGTCACCCATCGGGACCTCGCCCATAACCGATCCAATATTTACGACCCGTGCTGGATCATCGTCGCTGGCTGATTTCATTAAAAGCGGTAGTAGCTTTTGGGTCAGATCGAATATACCTGCGACATTGACGGACATCACTTTGTCCCACGCCGAGTGGGGAAACTGGCCCATCGGTGCGCCCCAGGTAACACCGGCATTATTCATTAATATTTCAAGAGATTGCGTTCGTTTGTTGACCTCACCAACTAATGCATCAATACCCACTTCGCTGCCGATATCGCCTGCAAAACCTTCTGCAGATCCGGCGGTGCCTAACGCGTTCAACTCTGCCGCAACCTGTTCACATGCATCACCCTTGCGCGAGGCAATCAGAACATGAGCACCGGCACGAACAAGCGCCTCGGCTGCCATCCGGCCAATACCCGTGGCCCCACCTGTCACCAGCGCAGTTTTTCCGTTGAGTGAAAACAATGTCTCGGGCGTCATGAAATCTCCTTTCAGGTGATCTGCTCTTTGCGCCTATCGTTTGAGACCCAGAGCGGCGGTCATCTTGACAATACGTTCGTGTAATCCAACGATTTCAATTCAAACGAAGCAAGGGGCAAGTGGGGCATATGCAGACATTACTCAGCGTCAAACCGGGCGGACCAGAAACATTGGAGTTGACCACCCTGCCCGATCCTGTGCCAAAGGCTGGTGAGATATTGGTGCGAATACACGCGGCCGGAGTGAACTTTCCAGATACGCTGATGATCCGGGACCTTTACCAGATGAAGCCTCCTCGTCCATTTGCTCCAGGTGGCGAGATTGCAGGTGAGATCACCAGCGTCGGCAAAGATGTCGTTGATTTCTTGCCCGGTGATCGTGTTCTGGCGCTGACAGGACATGGAGGGTTCGCCACGCACGTGACGCTCAAACCAGCGACGGCGATCAAAATCCCGGATGATATGCCATATGAAGACGCCGCGTGTTTCATATTCACGTATGGCACGTCTTACCATGCGCTCAAAGATCGAGCGCAGCTGCTCTCAGGGGAAACCGTACTTGTGCATGGCGCATCGGGTGGCGTTGGCTCTGCCGCGATAGAACTTGCCAAAGCCATGGGCGCGCAGGTGATCGCGGCAGTTTCGTCCGAAGAAAAAGCACAGTTTTGCAAAAACATTGGTGCAGATAAAACACTGATTTATCCACGTGATCTGGACCGAGCGGCGCAAAGGGCGCTGTCTGCTGAAATCAAATCGCTGGCCGGTGGCGAAGGTGTGGATGTGGTCTATGACGCCGTTGGCGGGGACTACGCCGAACCTGCCTTGCGCAGCTTGGCGTGGGGAGGCCGATATCTGGTTGTCGGTTTTCCAGCAGGCATTCCCAGCATTCCGTTGAACCTGACGCTACTCAAAGGATGTCAAATCGTCGGCGTGTTTTGGGGCGCGTCAGTGTTTCGGGATCCGAAAGGGCATTCTCAGAATGTGGGTGAACTGTTCAAAATGTATCGAAGCGGTGCCATCTGCCCTCGTATCAGCGTCCGCTTTCCACTTGAAAGTGCGGCGGAAGCGATCGCCAAGATGGATCAACGCAAAACTCTCGGTAAAGTTGTGGTCACAATGGGAACTAAATAAGCTGATATTCATTCAGAACTTTAGATTCTTACCAATATGCGACACAACCACTCGCGCCAAAGGGGCGATGGTCGCTGGACGCCTCAATTTTTCGGGTTTATGAAAAAGAAGAAGATGGGGACAGTTTGAATATGCAAAAAATATTGGTTCTGAATGGTCCGAACCTGAATCTGCTGGGGACGCGGCAGCCCGAGGTTTATGGATCAACGACCTTGAAGATGATTGAGGACCTGTGTGTTGCTCATGGTCAGGCACTGAATCAGACGATCACGCATATTCAAACCAACCACGAAGGCGCATTGATTGATGCGATTCACGCAGCACGCGGCGAACAGGATGGAATCGTCTTGAACGCGGGTGGATACACCCATACGTCGGTCGCGCTGATGGATGCGATTTCTTCCGCCGAAGTTCCGGTTGTAGAGGTTCATCTGTCAAATATTCACGCGCGCGAAGTGTTTCGACACAAATCATACGTCGCCCCAGTTGCCATTGGTCAGATTTGTGGATTCGGCGCACATAGCTATGTGCTTGCGCTGAATGCCCTTGCGGCCCATTTGGCTGAGGGGGGCACTGGATGAAGCTCAACGATTATCTGAACTTTCTGAGCTATACCAAGACATTGGAAGAGCTGTGGGATGCCCACTGCCGCCAGATGGCAAAGTTCGGATTTGATCGGTTGCTGTATGGTTACACCCAGTATCGCACGGCGACCTCGTTGGGGGACCCCGAAGATTTCGTCATCCTGTCCAACCACTGCAAAGATTACCTTGATGGGTTCCTCCGCTCGGGATTGTATTTTCACGCTCCGATGTTGAAATGGGCCTTGGATCATGAGGGCGCGGCAAGCTGGAGCATGATCAATGACATGATGTCCAGCGGTGTTATGACACCCGAAGAACTTAGGGTTTATGAGTTTAACAAATCTTTGGGTCTTACATCGGGTTATACGGTCAGCTTCAACTCGGTTTCGATGCGAACCAAAGGCGCGATCTCACTTGCGGCCCGAATGCATGATCAGGATGAAGTGGACGAGATCTGGCAGGAACACGGCGAGGATATTTTGCTGATGAACAATGTTGCTCATCTCAAAATTCTGACCTTACCGTACAACGCTCCGAACCGCGCTCTGACTAAGCGTCAACGAGAGGCGCTTCAATGGGTGGGGGATGGAAAGACCACTCAGGACATCGCGTTGCTTATGGGTTTGACTGCCGCGACGGTGGAAAAGCACCTAAGGCTGGCGCGCGAGGCGCTTTCGGTTGAAACCACAGCGCAGGCAGTGCTTAAGGCGACTTTGCATAACCAGATGTTTGTAATGGAAGCTTGACCCTGATTTGACGCTACATTGCGTCAAATTGACCTAGGGTAAGGAATACATGACTTTCCGAATCTCCCCCATAAATTGCAAGTTGGTATTGTTCCGTGAGTGGTGGCTTTGGCCAGGGAACGTTTTGATTGGATCTTTGTAATACCAAAGCTCTCTGATCGCTCTGACATATAGGCGTCTATTCGTCCGCGTCGCTTTGTCGGAATTTTTGAGGGGCCCTTCCATCCCCATCATGCAGGGCCCCTCAATCTCCTCATTTCCTTGTTGTTGTTTACTGCGCATTGAAAAGTTGCCTAGCACAAAAAAACCCGGCTGCATCGCAACCGGGTCTTTTATGGATTGCAGCCCCTCAGTGAGGCTGCATTTTGTCTTTAGCCTTGAGCTGCCTTCGCAACTTCGGCTGCGAAGTCTTCTTTTTCGACAACGATGCCTTCGCCTACTTCCATGCGGACAAATCCGGTGATGGTTGCACCCGCTTCTTTAGCCGCAGCTTCGACGGTCAGGTCAGGATTCACAACGAAGTCCTGGTTCAGCAGAGTCGACTCGGCAACGAATTTTTTCATACGACCGACGATCATCTTTTCGATCACCTGCTCCGGCTTGCCGGATTCGCGGGCGATGTCCATCTGGACCTGCTTCTCTTTCTCGACAACTTCCGGGTCCATGTCCGCCTCAGACAAGGCCGCCGGGTTCACTGCTGCAATGTGCATTGCAACCTGCTTGCCGAAGGCTTCATCGCCGCCAGACAGAGCAACAAGAACGCCGATTTTGCCCATGCCGCTGGTTGCAGCATTGTGGACATAGGACACGACAGTGTCACCGCTCAGCTTGGACATGCGGCGTACCGACATGTTCTCACCGATGGTGGCGATCTTGTCGGTTAGAGTGTCTGCAACAGATTTGCCGCCCAGATCGGCAGCCAGCAGAGCTTCGACATCGTCGACGCCTTCGGCTGCATAGGTGATCTTGCCGACCATTTCCTGGAACTCTCCGTTTTTCGCAACGAAGTCGGTTTCCGAGTTCACTTCGACTGCAACACCGTTGCCGCCGTTGACGTGAACGGCCACCAGACCTTCGGCGGCGGTACGGCCCGATTTCTTGGCTGCTTTGGCCAGGCCTTTGGTGCGCAGCCAGTCAACGGCTTCGTCCATGTTGCCGCCGGTTTCGGTCAGCGCTTTTTTTGCGTCCATCATGCCTGCGCCGGTCGAGTCGCGCAGTTCTTTTACCATTGCTGCTGTGATTGCCATCTTTTGGCTCTCCTCAATTCAAACGGAATTGGGGCAGGTCTACCCTGCCCCATATGTCATTTACGTGACGGGCAGCTTACGCTTCGGCTTTGGCTTCCGGCGCGGCTTCTTCTGCGGGTGCTTCTTCGGCAACGGCTTCTTCAACCGGAGCTTCTTCGAATGCACCCAGATCAACACCTGCAGCACCCATCTGTGCGGTCATGCCGTCCAGAGCGGCGCGTGCGGCCAGGTCGCAGTACAGAGCAATGGCGCGCGCTGCGTCGTCGTTGCCGGGGATGATGTAGTCAACACCGTCGGGCGAGCAGTTGGTGTCGACAACAGCCACAACCGGGATACCCAGTTTGTTGGCTTCGGCGATCGCCAGTGCTTCTTTCTTGACGTCGATGACGAACAGCAGATCAGGAACGCCGCCCATCTCGCGGATACCGCCCAGCGATGCCTGCAGTTTGCCCTGGTCACGTTCCATGCCCAGACGCTCTTTCTTGGTCAGGCCTTCGGCACCCGCTTCCATCGCTTCGTCGATCTGGTTCAGACGGTTGATCGACTGGGAAACAGTTTTCCAGTTGGTCAGTGTGCCGCCCAGCCAGCGGTGGTTCATGTAGTACTGAGCCGACTTTTCAGCGGCTTCCGCGATCGGGCCAGCGGCCTGACGCTTGGTGCCTACGAACAGAACGCGGCCACCTTTTGCGACGGTGTCACGAACTGCCTGCAGAGCTTGATCCAGCATCGGAACAGTCTGGGTCAGGTCCATGATGTGGATACCATTGCGCGAGCCGTAGATGAACGGGCCCATGCGGGGATTCCAACGCTGTGTCTGGTGACCAAAGTGAACGCCAGCTTCCAACAGCTGACGCATGGAGAACTCGGGAAGAGCCATGCTATTTTCCTTTTCCGGTTTACGCCTCGGCGGGGGTGAAAGAAGCGGATGCTCCAACCGGCGGGCCAGATAAGGATGTCTCCCTCAAATGACCCAAACCCCGCCTGCGGGTTTGAATGGCGCGCGTATATGACAGGATTTGAGACAGTGCAAGGGCCAAATGCCCTTATTTTTCGAGCCGCGCCAAGCTGTGAGCGTGCCGCACGGCCTGTTCGCAATGTGCTGCCAGAGCTTTACGGTTTTCAAAATCGCTGACCTTGGCGGGCTCATGATATATTAATTCCACCCAACCTTGTCGTCGCGCGCCCAACGTCTTGAGCAGATGCGGCCCGAAATCCATGTCACCCCACCAACCATAAAAACGCGCAGGCTGCCCTTTGGGCGCATGAAAAATGGCCGAGACGGGTTGGACATACATGAATTCGCGCAGCTCATCCGTAAAGAACGCAGCGAAAAGCGTTGTTTTGAATGGCAAAACTCGCAAACCATCTGTCGAAGTGCCCTCTGGGAAGAACAACAGCTTATGCCCGGCTTTAAGGCGCTCTTCGAATATGCGGGTCTGTTCGCGAGCTTTTTGGCGATTTCGCTCAATGAATACCGTACCGGTTGCTTGTGCCAACCATCCGATCCCCGGCCATTTCGCCACCTCGGCTTTCGAGACAAAGTACACGCGTTTGCGGGCATTCAGCGCAAAAATGTCCAGCCACGACGTGTGATTTGCGACCACGGCGCCACGTTCCCGCATCAACTCACCAGAGCTATGAAATCCTATCCCGAGGATCCTGAACGCGTTGCGGCAGACAAATTGACTGATGAAAGGTGTAACTGGTCGCTGAACGCCACATAATGGACGTTCGATCAAGCGTATCGACAGCAGAACGATCAGGCCCCCAAAAACTAGCACCGCCAGAGGGACGCCGCGCAAGAACACCAATATCCAGCCAAGAACACCAAGTTCGATCGGATCAGGTTCGTCTTCGCTCTGCCATGAGGGATCGCTCACCTCGTTACGCTCCACTGTAAATGCGTCGCTGACGCGCGTTCATGCGGGTGGTGTCGAGGATCAGGCACACATCGGTTGTATTGAATGCATGATCGATAAAGGCCCCCTCACCGACGAAACCACCCAGACGGAGGTAGGCCTTGATCAGGGATGGGACCTGAACCATGGCAGCACGACGATCCAGTGCTTTGACCGGGAGAAGGTCCATGGGTTGAAACACGCCCGGCTGTGCCCGGACCCGAAGATCCGGAGGGGCTAGATGGTTGTGATGCAGCATCGATAGCGGCTGTGCCAGCTTCTGGACATCGGTGCCATGAAAGCTTGCGACGCCGAACAGAACTTCGATTTTGCGCGCAGTGACGTAGGCCGCCAGCCCATTCCACAGGTGATACATCGCGGTGCCACCGCGGTAATCCGGATGCACGCACGAGCGCCCAAGTTCCAACAAATTGCGACCGCTTTGCTTTAAAACGGTGAGGTCATATTCATCCTCGGAATAGAACTGCCCCAATTCGGCCGCTCGCTCACCGGGAAGCAATCGATAGACGCCGATAACCTCGCCCGTTGAATCATCAATGGCCAGCATATGATCGAAATGCGGGTCGAACCGGTCTTTCTCGAGCCCGGACTCATGGTCCACCATCTCACCACCGCCGCCGAGTTCACGCACAAAGACGTCGTAACGCAGACGCTGGGCTGCGCGTTGTTCAGCCTCGGTTTCAGCAAGTTTTACGGTGAATGAGGGGCCTTTATCCGGCATCAATGATTGGTCCGCTATTTGTGATTGCGCGCTGATAGCGCGATTGCATTGCGAAAGGCAACAAGCCCGCGTTTCGCCTGAGTTGTTAACCTTTCCTAAACCAGTTTCACGGATCAAAGACCGGTATCAGGGCTATGCGTGTCCCGTCGATTACCACTTTCCCCTGCTCGCGAAAGTTTACGGTGATCTTGCCCCCGATATTGGACTGCACCTGTCCAACGCCCCAATCGGGGAAATCGGGGTGGCGGACATACATGCCCGGTGCAAGAATGGCATTCAGATCTGTCATATTGGGGCTCCGGGTCCTGAGGCAGATGCAGCAGGAGGTACGCATGGGCGCTTCAGACGTCAACCTGGCCGAATTGATCGGCTCTCGGATCTGTCATGATCTGATCAGCCCAATTGGGGCAATCACCAACGGGCTTGAACTGTTGGAGATGGTTGGCGCAGTCCAGGGTCCCGAGATGGAGCTGATTTCCGGCAGCGTCGGAAGCGCGCGCGCGCGCATCCGGTTCTTTCGCGTGGCCTTTGGGGCAGCCAGTGATCAACCGCTGGGAAGAACTGAGGTAATTGAACTGCTGAAGGATCTTGAAAAGGCGAGCCGGGTTCGGATCACATGGAACCTGACCGAACCCGTGCCGCGCAATCAGGTTAAACTCGCCTTCCTCGCCGTGATGTGCTGCGAAAGCGCGATGCCGTTTGGTGGTGAGGTGGAGATCGAAACTCGGGGTGATGCGTGGACTGTGACAGGAACAGCCGACAAACTGAACCCCGACCCTGATTTGTGGAAAGGGGTTTCAACCGGCTGTTTTGCCAGCAAAGTCAGTCCCGCGCATGTTCAATTTGCACTGTTGCCCGAAACCGCCGCTGCGATGGGGCGTCGGGTTGCGGTAGAAACGACCACAACCCTGGTGAAACTGAAATTCTAAACCCTCGTCGTTCCGTTTCCACGCACAAGATATTTAAAGCTGGTCAACTGAGCTGCCCCGACAGGTCCGCGCGCATGCATCTTGCCCGTGGCGATGCCGATCTCGGCGCCCATTCCGAACTCGCCACCGTCGGCAAACTGGGTTGAGGCGTTGTGCATCAGAATAGCGCTATCGAGGCGTTCAAAGAAATGCGCTGCAGCAGCAGTGTTCTCGGTCATGATGCAATCTGTATGGCTGGAACCATACGTATTGATATGATCGATCGCAGCATCGATGTCAGCAACAGGCATGGCTGCGATGATGCTATCCAAAAACTCCTTGCCCCAATCCTCATCAGTTGCGGCAATAGTGCGATCATTGGCCAAGATGCCTTGTGCATGAACCTCGACACCCGCCGCTTGAAGCGCCGCAATGACGTCACGCCCAAGCGTTTCCGCCACGTCCTGATGCACCAACAAACACTCCGCAGCACCACAGATGCCAGTGCGCCGCGTCTTGGCATTCAATACCACATCCAGCGTCTTCTGAGGGTCTGCAGCCTTATCGACATAGATATGAACAATGCCTTCAAGATGGGCAAAGACCGGCACGCGCGCCTCGCGCTGCACAAGACCGACCAAACCTTTGCCGCCGCGCGGGACAATGACGTCAACGTAATCTGTCATCGTTAGCAGCTCTTGCACTGCGGCACGATCACGGGTCGGTATCAGTTGGATTGCATCTTCGGGCAGGTTGGCGGCCTTCAGTCCTTCGACCAAACAGGCATGAATAGCGGTTGACGAATGAAAACTCTCGGACCCGCCGCGCAAGATTACTGCATTGCCCGACTTCAGGCATAGCGCACCCGCATCCGCCGTCACATTGGGGCGGCTTTCATAGATCACTCCGATCACACCCAAAGGCGTGCGTACACGCTGAATGTTCAGACCCGAGGCCATGTCCCATTCGGCCAGAACCTCACCCACCGGATCGGCCTGTTCAGCCACGGTTCGCAAGCCGTCAACCATACCTTGAACGCGCGCCTCATCCAGCATCAGGCGGTCCATCATCGCGGGGCTTAGGCCCTTCTCGCGACCAAACTCCAAATCTTTCTTGTTGGCCTCAATGATATCATTGCGATTGTTCCATACGGCATCTGCAGCCGCGATCAACGCCGCGTGCTTTCGTTCGGCGCTGGCAAATGTCAGTTCGCGCGAAGCCAATTTCGCGCGTTTGCCGAGGTCTTCCATCAGGCTGGGAATACTGTCGAAGTCTTTCATCTCGTAAGCCTTTCAGGTGGTTCTCTCTATTCTATCAAAGCGCCAGATCATCGCGATGGATTAACACTGCGCGGCCCGGATAGCCTAGTGTGGTTTCGATTTCAGAGGACTTGCGCCCCTTGATCGCGTCGGCCTCTTGCGCGGTATAGCGGCTGAGGCCTTGCGCCAGTGGTCGCGCTGCTGGGTCTAGGATCGTAACTGGGTCACCGCGTCCAAATTCGCCGGTCACTTCAACAATTCCAACAGGAAGAAGGCTTTTACCGTTTGTCAGAGCTGTAACCGCACCATCATCGATCATGATCTCACCACGCGGTTTCATGGCCGATATCCAGCGTTTCCGGGCAGCATGCGGATCAAGTGTTGCTGTAAACCAAGTGCAATTTGCGCCGTTTTCCAGCGCTTTCAGCGGGTTCAATGTTGACCCTTCAGTTATTGCCATGGTGCAGCCGGCAGCCGTTGCCATCTTGGCGGCGAGAAGCTTGGTTTTCATTCCGCCTTTAGACAGCCCCGATCCCGCATCACCGGCCATGGCCTCGATCTCGGGCGTGATCTGGTCGATCACATCGTATCGGGTCGCGGTGGTGTCCTCGATCGGGTTGCCAGTATAGAACCCGTCAACGTCTGACAGCAATATCAATTGATCTGCGCCGACCGTCACGGCGATCTGTGCGGCCAACCGGTCATTGTCGCCATACCGAATTTCATCGGTCGCCACTGTGTCATTTTCGTTAACGATAGGCACAACACCTAACCCAAGTAATGTCTCAAGCGTCGCGCGAGAGTTCAGGTATCGCCGCCGATCTGCACTGTCCTCTAGCGTCACCAAAACCTGCGCGGTCTTGATGTCATGTGGCGTTAATACTTCTTCATACGCTCGGGCCAACCGAATTTGACCAACAGCAGCCGCAGCCTGTGACTGCTCTAACGGCAGGGTCTGCATTGGCAATCCGAGAACGCCACGCCCAAGCGCGATCGAGCCCGAAGATACCAGGATGACATCTGTCCCCTGCCCTTTTAGCCATGCCACATCCCGTGCGAGCGATTGCAACCACTCCAATCGCAACTGGCCGGTATTCCGATCCACCAGCAAGGCGGACCCAATCTTGACCACCATGCGGTTTGCGGCGGTCAGGGTTGCCAAGGCTCTGCCTCCTCGGTGGGTTTTTGCCGCAGGCGGTTTTCATCAATCTGTGTCCGCAAAGCGCGCAGCACTTCTGTTACACCCAGATGCGCAACGCCAGACATCGTCATAACCGGGCCACCCACGGATTGCTCGAGCTCTTCCTTGGCAAGCTCAAGTTCTTCCTCATCCAGAGCGTCAACCTTGTTCAGAACGGTGATACGCGGCTTGTTCGCAAGCTCGCCGCCATAGGCCTCAAGTTCGTGAATGATGGTGCGGTAATCTTCGGCGACGGTCTCGGACGTGCCATCGACCAGATGCAGCAGAACGGCGCAGCGTTCGACATGGCCGAGGAAGCGATCCCCAATCCCACGCCCTTCGTGCGCGCCTTCGATCAGGCCGGGGATGTCTGCGACGACGAATTCCACGTTATCTACGCCGACAACGCCCAGATTTGGGTGCAGCGTAGTAAAGGGATAGTCAGCGATTTTGGGCCGAGCGTTTGATGTTGCGGCCAGAAAGGTTGACTTGCCCGCATTGGGCATCCCAAGCAGACCCACATCCGCAATCAGCTTCAGCCGCAACCAAATCGTGCGATCAATCCCCGCCTGCCCCGGATTGGCACGGCGTGGAGCCTGATTGGTGGCTGATTTGAAATGCAGGTTACCGAACCCGCCGTTGCCACCTTTGGCTAACAGGACCCGCTGACCAACTTCCGTCAGGTCGCAGATCACGGTCTCTTCGTCTTCATCGAGAATCTCGGTTCCGACAGGCACACGTAGGATGATGTCATCACCATCCTTGCCAGTACGCTGCTGACCGCGCCCGGGTTGACCGTTTTTTGCGAAGAAGTGCTGCTGGTAACGGAAGTCGATCAGGGTGTTTAGTCCGTCTACGACTTCGGCCCATACCGAACCGCCCTTACCGCCGTCCCCGCCATCGGGTCCGCCGTATTCGATGTACTTTTCGCGTCGGAAGCTGACGCAGCCACCACCTCCGGCCCCGGACCGGATGTAGACCTTTGCAAGATCGAGAAATTTCATAGCTGTCCCCTACTGCAAAGGCCCCATCGGCCACAAGTCAGAGTTTCTTTGTATACGTCCAGGTGGGCACATTCGCATCGCGCGCCACCGAATAAGTTTCCGCATCGCCAAGATACTGGAACCCGCAATGAGTCAGCACCCGAGCTGAGGCCGGATTGTCCTGAAACACGCTGGCGAACATGGTCGCGTTTTCCAGCGGATTGGCTTTGACCAGCGTTTCAACAGCCAAAGATGCAATGCCTGTGTTCCAATAAACCGGCGCGACCCAATAGCCGATTTCGGATTGATTGCGATCCAGCTTTTCAAGCGTAATCAAGCCAATCAGCTCGGGCCCGCCATCTTTGGTCGCATCCATCGCCCAAACGTCCTCGTCCCGCTCGTCCGACATGGCGCGTGTTACGAACGCCTCGACAGCTCCGGGCGGCAGCGGATGGGCGATCCGCGTGGTCATGCGCGCGACACGTTCATCGCCGGCGTAGTGCTCAATTAGTCCCATATCCGACCGGCGCAGGGGGCGTAGGTCGAACCGCTCGGTTTCAATGACCGGCTGATTTATTATTGCCTCAAGTTTCATGAGTGCGTTCCTCCTCCGAACAACACAAAAAGTACGGACGCAACTGTCAAACTGGCTAACGTCCACATCAGATATTTTTCGGCAGGCCGACCTTCAACCGCATGGGCGATTCGATCTCCTGCAAATGTCCAAATCGGGTGCAACACGATCTGGCAGATCAACAAACAGAGAGCGATCGTGAGAGTCGCCTCAAAACTCGGTGTCCCTGCGGCCACAAATCCAGTGAAGCCCGCAATAATCATCGCCCAGGCCTTGGGATTAAGCGGGTGTACAATTAACCCCGCCAGAAATCCGGGCACTTGCTTATCCGTTTGACCGCGAGAAAGCCGCAGATTGGCGATTTTCCACGCAAGCCAGCAAATATAGGTAGCCGAAGCATATTTGAGCGCCTCAAACACCAGCGGCGCCTGATCGGCCACCTGCATCAGTCCGAAACCAACCGGCCAGATGATCAACTGCTTGCCCAGAATGACCCCGCCTACAAACGGCAGCGCCGACCGAAACCCATAACGCGCACCTGTTCCCAGCAGGACCATGTTGGCTGGTCCCGGTGTGCCAACCTGCGAGGCGGCAAAAATCAGGAAACTGGTGGTTGCGACTGTCATCGGCTCTGGTGATCACGACTGCGTTAAAACGAAAAAGGGACCGGCACTTTGTGCCGGTCCCCCATGAATTTTTCTTAAACCTTCTGGGTTTCGGCTTACTCTGCGGCCTCCGCCACTGGCAGGACCGAAATAAAGGTGCGGTTTTTAAGTCCCTTATGGAACTTCACGGCGCCATCAACAGTTGCAAAGATTGTGTGATCTTTGCCCATGCCTACGCCTTCGCCCGGCCAGAACTTTGTGCCGCGCTGACGTACGATGATGTTGCCTGCGATGGCTGCCTGGCCACCATACAGTTTCACGCCAAGGCGGCGACCTGCTGAGTCGCGACCGTTACGGGAGGAACCGCCAGCTTTTTTATGTGCCATTCTCTCTCTCCTTAGCCTTGAGCCAGCTCTTTGGCTTGCTCAACCCATTCGGGTTTCACTTTGATGGTGTCGATAGCAGCAATCTGCTCATCCGACAAGGCGGCCAGAGCGGCAAAGCTCTCGATACCGGCCTCAACCAGCTTTTTGGCAGCGGCAGGGCCGACACCGTTCAGCTTGGTCAGATCGTCAGCAGCAGCAGCGGCGGGTGCCTCTGCTTTGGCTTCAGCTTTCTTGGCAGGCTTTGCAGCAGGTGCCGCTTCGCCAGCCGGAGCAGATCCGGTTGCGGCTTTAATTCCCGACTTGTCAGCGCCCGACGACAGGATGTCGGTGATCTTGACCAGAGTCAGCTTCTGACGGTGGCCAACGGTACGCTTTGAGCTGTGCTTACGACGGCGCTTGACGAACTTGATGACCTTGTCACCTTTGATCTGTTCGATCACTTCGGCCTGTACGCCTGCGCCTTCAACGAAAGGTGCACCAACAACCGGAGCGTCACCGCCCAGCATCAGAACATCGTTGAATTGAACTTTTTCACCTGCGTCGGCAGCCAGCTTTTCAACGCGGAGGATATCACCCGCCTGAACCTTGTACTGCTTGCCGCCAGTCTTGAGGACCGCAAACATGCGTCTTTCCTTTGTCTAACCGCGTTCTGTGGTCCCCGGTTGGGTGTTTCTGGCTTTCGCCACCTCGAACAGCGCGCCCTTTTCGGGCAGAGTGGATGACCCTTAGCGCGTTGCTATCGGATCAAAGAATAACGATACCCGGCGCGGAAAACCGGCCGGGATGCGCGCTTATCCAAGCATTGCCTGCCAAAGTCAACCCAAAACCGGGATCAAAGATCTGAGGCGCTCATTGCCTGCGCAACGGCCTGGCCAAGCTGGTAGGAGATGCTGTTGAGCATCTCGTCAAAACTCTTGAACAAAGCAGCGTTTAGGGCGCGTCCGGCATCCGTGCGCGAAAAGGCAATGTTCTCGCGCAATTGCGTTTCACTCAAAGGCCGATAGGCTAAAAGAAGAAATGAGTACATCCATTCCGTCGTTTCTGCCTTGGTCTGCTCATGTTGGGACAGCAATTCATCCAACACGGATGCCTCATCCAATGACCCGTTCTGCCCCGAGGCGAGCCCACGGTAGAAACTGAAGTCTGCACTTATGGTTCCCCGGACATTCTGTTCGATTAAGTCGTTAACCTGCACGTACTCGTCCACCAGACGAAAAAACATGTCTTCACGATCACTCTCAAAATAGGCCGTTCGCGCCATCTGATCGATCGTATCATCCGCCAGAGCCTTCCGAGCTGAATTTTCAAGAGAAACAATGCTCTGCCCAAGATCGCTTTCGAAAAAGATCGAAGACTGTTCCAATTGTGCATTGGTCATTATGCGCCCAACCGATTGCGAAAGGCGTTCGTACATGGATGAAGGATCATACAATTCAGCAACCTGAGCCTGAAAATACGACCCTCCCGCTCCGCCCAGCATCGACTCGTCAATCGAGAGCCCTTGGGCCAAGCCCTCTTCGCTTAGAATTTCCAGGAAATCCGACAAATGCATGGCCTGCATCAACCGTTCAGCCTGCTGATTGGCTGCCAAGGGCACTGCCCATACGACCAACAAGATCGCGGCGGCGAGAACGCGCATCAGATATCCTGCGCTGGACGAAGCTCGGCCATGCGGGCCGCCAAGACCTCGAATCGCATTGCCATGATCTCGTATTGGATTGCGTTCAACAGCTCATACACCTCTTGCATCAAAGGCTGTTCCAGAGCCTCGACATAGGCGTCGACATCATCATCCGAGAATTCCTGGTAGGTGTAAGCCGCACCGGCCAATGCAGACAGTTGCAGCGATCGACGCATATCGCCTTCGTTGCGGCGCATCATTTCACGCAGCTCATCCCCATTGAGTTGCAAGTCGATAATGCCGGACGCACTGGCCGCCATCAAAAACCGAACCTGAATCTCCTGCAGTGCACGTAAGGAAGTGCCGCTTGCATCTACCGCGCGGTTCATTCGTTTCAGGCTTTCGACGCGGGAAGATCCATTTTTGATGAGCTCGGACACAATTTCCCGCCCCGCAAGCTGCTTGGCATCATCATCTTCATCCGAATGAGCCGCGTTTTCGGCAACGACGAGTCTTTGCCCCAGCGCGGATGCATAAAATGTCACAGCATGGTCCAACGCCTCGTCGCTGAGCGTCTGCTCGAGGATTGAAACAGCGGTATCGTACATGAGTTCTGTATCGAATACTTCTTCAGTCAGTCGCGTCCAATCTGAACCGAAACCGTCGGGGTCAATTCCCAGCATTTGCGGGGCCGAGGCAGACGCATGCGCGATACTTTCCAACGCAACGTCAAACCCTGTTGTGGTCAGAAATGCCTCAATCTGGTCTCGGCTGGCGGCATGCGACTGCGCCGTCATGGCACCTAGCGAAAGAAGCAGAAGTATAACACTGATGGTAAACTGGCGTAGATGGTAGGTCATACCCATCAGCCTAGGAGTTTTCTTGTCTCTGGCAATGGAAAATCCCAGGATCACTAAATTCCGGAATTTTCCACTTGCGCCCCTGCCCGTTCACCACTAAATCCCCCCTTCACAGACCCCCGCGGAGAGGTGCCGGAGTGGTCGAACGGGGCGGTCTCGAAAACCGTTGTGGGTGCAAGCCCACCCAGGGTTCGAATCCCTGTCTCTCCGCCACTTTGCAGAGACCTCCACCTACTCTGTTCAGCGGCGCGAAGCGTCGGTCACTATTGATGATCTTTCCGTTAGACAACAGATGGGTCTGTTTCCAGGCAATCAAAATAGCTTTTGTTTCAGCAAATATGTCTGCAGAGATCAGTGCGCCCCTTTTCACAGCGCCCATTCGGCACACACCGTACGTTCGATCATTCCCATAGCCCGCGGAGCAGCGACAGATCATATTTGTCTCTGTATCACCACTTCAAGCAACTAAACTTTTGAATGGGTACCGGCTAAAGTTTGAACCCTTGTTGCTTAGCTCCCAAGAGTGTTCGGTTCTCCTGGGCTGCGTTTGGTGTGGCAATAGACACGCTTATCGAGCAGAACGAAGTATCGTCCGCAACATATACGAGACCCTTTCGGGTCAAATACTTGATAAAGGAAAATTTGGCTGGTCATTAGGCGATCTACTAGTAACTTGAACACACATCAGATTTTGGTTGTAACCGCTGATTGCGGAAAATCTATTGGAGTGTACTCTTGGTAATTCCGTTTCACGTTCGGGAAATGCTTCAACGCATAAAAGCACGATTTGACGCCGACCAGATACCCCAGCAGATGGCGCCAAGCGACGCAGAGTTTTCAACATTGCGCCCGTCCCGCAAGCCGACCAAAGAGATGGTCGTACGCTTCTGGGACAAGTTGAAACCGACTGCCAGTGAAGAGGATCAAGCACAGATCGCAGATTTGGCAACCATCGAAGACGCCGAAACCTATGGCACCAATATCGAGAACTTCATCGGGACGGTTAAGCTGCCTGTCGGGGTTATTGGTCCCCTGCGCTTGAACGGAATGAACGCAAACGGCGATTTTCATGTCCCCCTCGCAACAACCGAAGCAGCGCTGGTCGCGTCTTACGCCCGGGGCGCTTACGCCGCCACCCGGTCGGGCGGTGTCAGTACAGCTGTTTTGTACGAAGGCGTTCTGCGGACTCCGGCATTTGTGTTCGAGAGCCTCCTGAAGGCCGGGCAATTTGTGGATTGGGTGGTGACAAATATCGACCTGCTCAAATCTGCGGCCGAAGCGACAACCCGTCATGGTAAGCTTGTATCGGTGGAACCGTTCATCGACACCAATGTCGTGTTCCTGATTTGCCGCTATACCACTGGCGATGCGGCGGGTCAGAATATGGTGACAATCGCCACCGATGCCCTGTGCCACGCAATCGCTGAAAGCTGCCCTGTGACGATTGAGAACTGGTATATTGAAGGTAATTTCTCGGGTGACAAAAAGGCCTCGGCTCTGGGGCTGGTGACGGGGCGTGGGCGCAAGGTCAGCGCCTCGGTCACGCTTCCGGCTGATATTGTCGAAAAGACACTGGGCACAACGGTCGAGGCGATGCTGAACTATGGCCGCGTCGCCAATCTGGGGGCGCATCTGTCAGGCCAGTTTGGGGCGCAGGCACATTATGCCAACGGGCTGGCGGCTTTCTATATCGCGACGGGCCAGGACGCGGCTTGCGTCGCCGAAAGTGCGATGGGCGTCACGCGGATGGAACCAAGGGGTGACGACCTTTTCTGCTCGGTCACGCTTCCGAATATCCTGGTCGGCTCGGTGGGTGGCGGCACCGGTTTGCCCAGTCAGGCCGCGGCGCTGAACATACTGGGTCTCAGAGGTAACGGGTGTGGCACGGCACTGGCCGAAGTTGCCGCCGCCACATGCCTAAGCGGTGAAATCTCCATCGTTGCAGCGATTGCAGCGGGCCATTTCACCCGCGCCCATGAAAGTCTGGCCCGTCACAGATGAGCATTCAGAACCGATTCTGGGTTTATCAATCCGAGCGTTTTCCGCTGAAGAAAACCGTCCCTCTGCTGTTAGTGTTTTCCGCAGCCAGTATCTGCGTGTCCGCCCGTCTGGCAGACCGCCCCCTGCCCGACTGGCCAGCCTTTGCCGCCGGTTTTGTGCTGGCCATGGCGTTGTTCTTCCAGATACGGGTCTGTGACGAGTTCAAGGACGCCGAGGACGACCGGCGGTACCGTCCTGAAAGGCCGATCCCACGCGGATTGGTCTCTCCGGGCGAGGTTCTGAGCCTGGGCTTGCTGACCATCCCACTGGCACTTGCCGCTGCCTGGCTCTGGCACCCCTCGGTTTTGTGGCTGTTGGGCGCGGTCTGGATCTGGCTCGCGGCGATGACGGTCGAATTCGGTGTCCCTGCCTGGCTGAAGGCCCGGCGGGTTCGGTACCTGCTCAGCCATATGGCGATCATGCCCTTGATTGATCTGTTACTGACCGGCCTCGAATGGCTGCCAGCAGGCGGGGCAGCGCCCTCGTTGTGGCTGTTTCTGGCGTTGTCCTTTGTGAATGGCTGCGTCCTCGAGATCGGGCGCAAGCTGTGGGCACCCGAAAACGAGGTTACTGGGGTCGACACCTATTCCGCCCTATGGGGGCCGCGTCTGGCAGGTCGTATCTGGATCGGTTGCGTCCTGCTGTCCTACGCGCTTCTTGTCGGCACGGGCAACGCCACTGGAGTCGGATGGCCAAGTGCCCTGATCGGCGCGCTGGCGCTGGTTCCCTGCGGGGTTGCCGCATTCCGTTACAGTCAGGCGCCAACTGTGAATGCCCAGAACCGGATGGACACTGTGTCCGGCCTGTGGGTGTTCTTCTGCTACGCCACGGCTGGTTTCCTGCCCTTCCTGATCGGAGCCGTTGCATGAAGTTCATTGTCGCCCAAGCGGCTGCCAAAGATGCCTCAGTTGTCGGCGGTAAAGCGGCGGCCCTGTCGCATCTGACGCAGCACGGATTTTTCGCGCCCGCGTTCTTTGTCATCACCAATGACGCGTTTCGCATGGGGCGATCTGGCCCCTTCGCGCAAAAGGGCCTGCGATCGGCTGTGACCGCCGCGCTTGAAACACTCGGGCCCGGGCTTTACGCGGTGCGCAGTTCTGGCCGGTCCGAAGATGGCGTGGACCACAGCCATGCGGGACAGTTCGAGTCGGTTCTGAACGTTTCGGGCAAAAATGTGATCGCGGCGGCCAAGCAGGTTTGGCAATCCGGTTTCTCGACAACGGTCGAAACCTACCGCGCGGTCAAATCCGGTGGCGAGGCCGAGGCCCCTGCGATCATCGTACAGCGCATGGTCGATGCAAAGGCGGCAGGTGTCGCATTTTCCGCCGACCCGGTCAGTGGTCGGCGCAATGTGGTCGTGATCTCGGCCATTGATGGCCTCGCAGAACAGCTTGTGTCAGGTGAAGCGGACGGAGAAGACTGGGTCATCGGTGCGGATGGCGCACCGGAAAGCGCACCAGACACCCCCGCACATTTGACCGTGCCTGAGGTGCAATCCATCGCAGCCCTTACCCGAAAGGCTGAAACGCTGTTCGGATCACCTCAGGACATCGAGTGGGCCATTGATGCGCACGGGCTTCATATTCTGCAGGCCCGCCCGATCACTACGGCCCTGCGTCCTGCGCCGCTCGAAGACCAGACTCTTACTATTTTCGACAATTCCAATATCGTCGAAAGCTATCCGGGTATTGTCAGCCCGCTGACCTATTCCTTTGCCCTGTATGTGTATTCTCAGGTGTATCGCGCTTTCGTCAGGCTGTTGGGTGTGTCCCGGCACACGGTTGCCAGGAACGCAACTGTGTTTGACAATTTGCTGGGGCGGGTGGACGGGCGTGCCTATTACAATCTGATCAACTGGTATCGCGCGCTGGCGCTATTGCCCGGGTTTTCGCTGAACCGCGACTATATGGAAACGATGATGGGCGTTTCTGAACCGATGCCGCGTGAGGTCACGGATGCGCTTGCGCCGCCCCCCAGCACAGGCTGGCGCAAGGTCGTGGATTACGCGAAACTGGCCAAGGTTGTGGGCGGCCTGATCTGGCAGGCTATCCGACTGCCGCGGGCCCGGCGCGATTTTTACCGCAGGCTGAACGATATATTGCAGACGCGGCTGGACGTCGACGCCTCTAACGCTACCGAACTGGCAGCGGAATATCGGCGCATTGAAAGCACCCTGCTGGATCGTTGGGACGCCCCGCTGATCAACGATTTCCTGTGCATGATTGCCTTTGGCGGCTCGCGCAACCTGCTGCAAAAGTGGCTGGGTGAAAACGGCCTGGCCCTGCATAATGACCTCATGATCGGGCAAGGCGATATCGTTTCGGCTGAACCCGCACAACGCATCGCCCGAATGGGAGCGCTGGTACGGCAGGCAGGTCTTGCCAAGCCGCTAAAGGTCAACGCGCATTTGTCGGTTTTGTCAGGGCACCCGCAAATCGAAGCCGAGGTCGATGCGTATCTTGAGAGATTTGGCGACCGGTGCACCGAAGAGCTCAAGCTGGAAAGCGTTCCGCTGCACGACGATCCGACCAGCCTGTTGCTGGCCATTGCAGCCAGCGCCGAACGTCCCCCGTCCAAGCGTCAGGAAGGCTTTGAACCGGACTGGCAGACGATGTTTCCGGCAAACCCCCTCAAACGGCAGTTGGCCAAATGGATCTTGGGCTGGACCAAGGCGCGCGTGCGCGACCGTGAAAACCTGCGCTTTGAACGCACGCGTATCTTTGGTTATGCGCGGTGCGTATTTTTGGGCATCGGCCGGGAATTCTCCGCGCGCGATCTGCTTTCGTCACCTAAGGATGTATTTTTCCTGACAACACATGAGGTTCTCGGAGCTGTAGAAGGCTACAGCCTGTCGCCTGATCTGAAAGGCATCGTTGCGCGGCGAAAACAGGAGGATGAAGCCTCGTCCCGACGCCCCGACCCACCGGAACGCATTGAAATTCGTGGCCCCGCGATCACGTTGATCTGGCCCGAAAGTGCGGAAGTCGAAGCCGACACGGCCCGGGTGAAGCACGGCACAGGTTGTTCCGCCGGACAGATCAAGGCGCGCGCGCGAGTGATCCGCAACCCACGCACCGAGGCGCTGAACCCCGGTGACATCCTGGTGGCGCGGCACACCGACCCGGGCTGGATCGCCGTATTCTCGAACGCATCCGCCATCGTTGTTGAACGGGGATCGCTGTTGTCGCATTCGGCCATTGTCGCGCGCGAATTGGGTATTCCTTGCGTGGTTGGCCTGAAAGGTGCCACGCGCTGGATCGAAGATGGCGAGATGATCTCGGTCGACGGGGCAAGCGGCGCGGTGGAGCGGTGCGATGGGTAGCAGCGAAATTGAGAAAAAAGCGGATTTCGACCATATCCGCTATGCCCAACTGTGGGAGGACGCAGACGTCCTCACCTCCGCCTTGGGCAATTGTGCGGGCAAGACATTGGTGTCCATCTGCTCGGCCGGTGACAATGCGCTGGCGATGCTGACACTCGATCCCGCACGCGTTGTTGTTCTGGACCTTTCACCGACCCAGATCGTGTGCCTAAACCTCAGGATCGCGGCCTATCAGGTGCTGTCCCATCCCGAATTCATCGAACTCACCGGCTCGCGCCCAAGTACCCGACGGGGCGCATTGCTGAGCCGGGTCTTGAAAGCCACCGATGCCGATACACGCGCTTTCTGGCAAGCCTTGACCCCGGATGTTGAAAAACACGGTATCGGCGGCGTCGGCAAGTTCGAGCGCTATTTTCGCATCTTTCGGACCTGGCTGCTGCCACTTGTGCATTCCCGCCGAACCATCGACGCGGTGTTCCTTCCCCGCGCGCCCGCAGAGCGGCAGACTTTCTTCGACAAACGGTTCAACACAGTCCGTTGGCGGCTTTTGCTGAACATTTTTTTCTCTCGCTTCGTCATGGGGCGAATGGGGCGGGACAGTGCGTTCTTCGACCATGTCGAAGGCAGCCCGGCCCAACATGTTGCCCGCCGCATCCACCATGCGGGGGTCACCATCGATCCTTCGCAAAATCCCTATCTGCACTGGATTCTTAAGGGCGATCACGGCGATGCGCTGCCGATGGCATGGCGTCCCGAGCATTATGAGACGATCCGGTCCCGGCTGGATCGTCTGGATATCCGCCTTGGGTCGCTCGAGGCTTTTGTGGCGACCGGTGAAAAAGCCAGCGGATTCAACTTGTCCGACATCTTCGAATACATGTCGCCTGAGACCTTCCCCCAAGTCTACGGCTCCATCCTGGCCGCCGCAAAGCCCCACGCCCGGCTGGTTTATTGGAACATGATGGCACCTCGGCGGGTTCCGCAGGAATACAAGGATCAGGTAGAAACACTGACCAACATTGAAACGCAGCAGAAAGCCCGCGACATGGCATTCTTCTATTCGGATTTCGTCGTCGAAGAGGTTCAGCCGTGACCGTTCTCGGGCAGATTCTGCTGGCAGCGGGGTCCGTGCTGGCTCTTGTCGGCGTTATGATGGTCATACGCCAACTGGCCCACACCGCGGGCGTGACTGCCGAAGTGCAGCGCAAGTTGATGCATGTCAGCACGGGCCTCTTTGCGTTACTGTTGCCCTGGCTCTTTCCCGACCGTTGGCCGGTTTACATGCTGATTGCGGCCACAGTCTTGGTGATGGTGGTGCTACGCCTGCCGCGTTTCTCATCCGATTTGGGCGCGGCTCTGCATGGCGTGGAGCGTACGTCCTATGGTGACTTTCTGCTTGCCATGTCGGTTGGGCTTTGCTTCCTACTGGCCCGGGACAATACGTTATTCTACATACTGCCAATCGCCGTTCTGACACTGGCGGACGCCGCGGCTGCACTTGCCGGGACCACGTATGGAACCAAACGCTACGTGGTCGAAGATGGCGACAAGAGCTTAGAAGGGTCGGTGGTGTTTTTTGTCGTAACGCTATTGGTTGCGATCATCTGCTTCTTATTCTTGTCGAAACTCCCGCCATCTAACATCATGATGTTGTGTCTTATGGTTGCGGCCTTTGGCACATTGGTCGAGGCGCAAAGTTGGCGGGGGTTTGACAACCTGTTCCTGCCGCTTGGCTTGTTGATTTTTCTGAACGGCCACTATCACAGCTCTTTGGCGGAGCTCGCCCTGTTGGCCGCCATGTTCTTTGCAGCCCTCGCCAGTTTCGGCATGGTGGGAACCAAGCTGGGTCTGACCAAACATGCGACCCGTGTGTATGTTGTCGCCGTTTTTTTGCTGCTGGCCGCCGCAAAACTGCAGAACACAGTACTGCCGATTATGGTTCTTGCCGCACACGGCTGGGCGCGTACCGCTTCTCCTTGTGACAGCAAGTACCCCGATCTGGATATCATAGCCGCCTTGGGACTTTTGGGATTCGGTTGGCTTGCGATGGGAAATGCGACGGGATGGGATGCGATTTCCTTTTTTGGTCTCAGTGCGATGGGATTGGCTATGGGGCTCACTGCTGTGGCGCTGCGTGCCATTCCTATTGTGGTACCGCTGGCGGCTGCTGCCCTGTTTCTCATTCGGACTTGGGCTGTTGCCCAGAATTCTGGACAATCGAACTGGGCCGAGCCGTTGACGAATCTGGCCCTCATTTCATTGCTCTGCACTACCACCCTGCCGCTGATTCGACCGCATTGGTTCGAAAAGGATCGGGTGCTAAGGTTGACGTTGTTGGCCCTTGCCCTGCCCTTGATCTATTACATTTGGACCATGGCGGGTTTCCTTGGCGCAGGGGTCTTTGCCGGAGTCGTTTCATGACCAAAGAGACCATAAAAACAGCGGATGCAAAGCTGACCGTTTATCTGAACGGCCCGAACTGGGACGGCATTCCCGCTGCGACCTTCGGCGAGTTTTGCTGCAAATCGCCCGACGCCGGTGCCGAAATCCTGCTCAAAGGGATAGAGCGGGTGCAAGACGCGGGCCTCGACCGCATCATCTGGCCGATGTCGGGCGATACCTGGCACAGTTACCGGTTCGTTTCAGACAGCGACGGGTCCGCTCCGTTCCTGATGGAGCCCAGCAACAAACCTCATGAGCCCGAGGTGTTCCGGTCGGCAGGCTTTACAGAGATCAGCCAGTACTTCTCGGCCCGGGTGCCGCTGCAGGCCGCCGCCGGGTCGGCACCGCCGGAAACAGATGGGTTCGTGGTGGAAGAGTGGGACGGAACAGACCCCGAGGCCCTGTTCCGTCAGGTATTCGAACTTTCAACCCGGGCATTCTCAAACAACGCGTTCTATAAGCCAATTTCCGAAGCGGATTTCCTGGCAATGTATATGCCGGTCGTGCCGATGATGAAGCGCGACCTGATTCTGTTTGCGCGCCGCCGCGACGGAACATTGGCCGGGTTTCTATTCGGCATTCCCAACTATGCCGAGGGCCCCGATCCGACATCCGCAATCCTTAAGACTTATGCAAGTCTCGAACCGGGCGCCGGACGGCATCTGGCACACAGGTTTCACAAGACGGCATTCAGCATGGGATACGAGACCGCCATTCATGCGCTGATCCATGATGACAACACCTCGGCCGACCGCAGTGCCACGGAAGGCGCGACGATTTTCCGGCGCTATTCTCTGCTTGGGCAGAAGCTGAATGGCTGACCTGCTCGCCCATTTCTCGGCTGCGGTTGAACGGTTTCCGGACAGGACCGCCATAGTGGACGGCAAGGGGCGCCAGATCAGTTTTCAGACCCTGCACACGCGCGTTCAGCACTTGGCAGGTCGGTGGCAGGACAAGGGCATCCGGCCAGGTGATCGTGTGCTTTTGGCGATGCCTGTCAACGCGGACCTTTATGCAAGTCTGGCCGCCCTATGGTCCCTTGGCGCCACCGTGGTCTTACCGGAACCGGCCGTGGGACTGGCCGGTCTGCGCCATGCCATTCGGACCACAAAGCCCAAGGCATTCTGCGCTGCCAGTGCGTTTACTTGGCTGAAATTGCTGCTTCCGGACCTTTGGGCTTTACCACTTCTGAAGCCGGGAAAAAGCCGCCGTAACCCGCCAGCACTCAGCGTTCAGCCGGATGATATCGCGCTCATTTCCTTCACGTCCGGGACGACAGGTCAACCAAAGGCCATTCCACGCTCACACGCGTTTCTGACGGCACAGCACGATGCAATCGCGCCACTCCTGGATAGTGACAAGGCCGAGCGCGATCTTGTTGCCTTCCCAGTATTCACACTGATCAACCTGGCGGCCGGGCGCACAAGCATTTTGCCAAACTGGAAGCTCGGCAAGCTGGACCGTTTGCCGCCCGATCAGATGCAAGGCTGGATTCATGAACAGTTGATCACACGCGCCCTCATCCCGCCGTCACTATGCAAAAAACTGGTTCAATCCGATAACACCGGGCCGTTACACACGGTGTTCACCGGCGGCGGCCCGGTGTTCCCAAACATGGTGGAGGCGTTGAGAACCCGGCACAAACTTTCAGTTGTGTGCGTCTACGGATCGACCGAGGCTGAGCCGATTGCCCATCTTAAGGCAAAAGACGTCTCTGATGAGGATCGCTGGCAAATGGCTGGTGGCAAGGGTCTTCTGGTGGGATACGCAGTGCCCGACGTCACGCTCCGCGTTCGCGACAATGAGATTCAAGTCTCCGGCGCGCATGTGAGTGGCGGATACTTGGACCCGGTCCATTCACAGGAAAACAAGGTCAGGGAAGATGGCATCATTTGGCACCGGACCGGTGACGCTGGTACGCTCGATGATGACGGGCGTTTATGGTTGTGGGGACGGGTCGGGTCCGAAATCGAAGGCGATTCAGGTACGCTTTTCCCCTTTGCTATCGAAGTCGCTGCACAGTACTGGCCGGGCGTGGATCAGTGCGCTCTTGTCAACACAAATGCTGGCCCGGCGCTTTGCGTTCAAGGATCCCCGGATCACTTCGAGGAGTGGAGTAATTCTGCGCTTGGTTTTGGCGTTCCAAATGTTGTTTCGATAGATAACATCCCTATGGACAAGCGTCACGCCTCCAAAGTCGATCGCGCGAAACTTATACGTATCTTGGATTCCTAAAAAAATGGGGCGAAAACGAACCGTTCTCAGTTGGTCGGGAAATTCAAACCTGAGTGTCTGCGCTCGCAAGGCGAGAAATGGGGCTTCGCTCGCGCGGTGAATGGCAGCTTTCCGTCCAACGGAACCTTAATGAGCTTTCGGTAACCACTGAAGAAGTTCGCTCATCCGAAATCACTATGACGCTTTCCTATGACGCCCCTACCCGCTTTCTGTGCCGTGCCTGCTTATTTTGCCGCCACAAAGCCCTTGTTTTATTGATGTGACGATTTCTGCATAGATGTCAAAAACGATCTCGAAAACCGTTGTTGGTGCAAGCCCACGCAGGGTTCGAATCCCTGTATCTCCGCTACTTTGCTAAGACTAGTGCATGCCTTTGTCAGCGGTGCGAAGCGTCAATCGCTATCGGTGCACTATCCGTTAGACAACAGATGGGTTAGTATCCAGATATCTCAAAATAGTTTTTGAGTTTCAGCAAACATGTCTACTTAAGTCCGCGCGCCTCTTCCAAAAGCTCTCATGCGGCCCTAACCGGATGAGGTGGGAGGCTTCTGCTCCACCGGCATCGAGTGTGCCAAAGTCCAGATGTTACCGACTGCTAGCAAAGGAGCCAGCCAATGACATTACAGACCGTAGGTCGGGATCTGGCCAAGGATGTTTTTCAAGTGCATGGCATTTCGGAGAATGGTAGGTTATCTTCAACAAGGCCATCAATGGTGTCTGTCTAGACATGCCTGAAATTCCCGCGTTGCGTTGCAGCGATGGAAATCCTGCGGATGTAGCAAATTCATGCTTTGAGAACGCGCCGCACAAAAATACAAAGACTGGGATGGGCTCGTAGCAACCTAGGAACTCCTGAAGCATAGAACCCTGTCTCGTATTCCACGATCTATTCGCGGCCCATGAGAGGCATTCAGCGTGGTGTTTTTTTCTGCTGTGGTCGCCCCCGTTATCGCCATTCGCTACAAGTATAAAATGTAGCGCTGCGCGAACTAGCAGAGCGCGGGGTGAAACGGACCATACTTGGTGCTATCACCGCCTTTACCTTCGCGAATAGTATTACACTGGCCTTGGCTTAATTGAATTTGATCCATGTCCCTTCCCCACCTGTGGAAGCTGTCATCGTTTTGTCAATCGTCATTCTTGCAGTTGAAATTGCAAAAATGCGATAGCGAGCACTTGCGTATGTCAGAGAGATGGCCGTGGATTGTCTCATTTTCTTGTGGCCTTCTACACGGCCTGGGTTCTGCCTGTGCTCTGAATGAAATCGGGCTACCAGAGGGAGACAAATTTGTTTCTCGTTTGGGGTTCAACCTTGGTGTAGAAATCGGTCAAATCATGTCTGTTGCCGGGATCCTTTCACTGGCGAGTTGATCACGAAGCTTTCTCCGGCATTCGAACGGATCAAAGCAGAGAAACGGCAATTTCTAAACACGGTGACCATTTATCTGATAGGCTCAGTTTTGGCGGGTTGAACGTGTTGAGGGATTTAGGGGGTAGAACGGTTTCTTATGTCGAGTGCGGAGAAGCAAATCAATTGGATGCCACATCTTCCGCTGTTGATGGCCATTCTCTGTCTGTTTTTCTGTGTCGTGGCTTGGCCCCGGTCGCTGCACGCATGTTCGGTTTGCATCGAACTACCGGAAGCTTCTGTTGCGGACCATATTCTTTCGGCAGATTTCATCGTCCTCGCGCGACCTCAGCCAGACAATCCTTTCAAGTTCGCACCAGTACAAGTGTGGAAAGAAAATGATCGGAAAATTGGTAGACTACCTGAGATCCCGTTCCTGATCGACAGTGTGACAAGGCGCGCGCTGCAATCCGATCCCGACAAGACTGTGCTCTTCACTTACGGTTCTATTGACCGGGATAGCGCTGGCCGCGCTATATCCCGGCGTTGGACGCGAATTTTTCTGATGACGCCTGAAAGAGCCGAATTTGTAAATCGCTTGCGAGAGGCTGCAGCGTTCTGGCCTTCCACAAAATCCGTTAAACAGGACCGAATAGCTTTTTTGGCCAACTACCTGTCACACCCAGATCCGGTCTTGCGCAACGTCGCATTGATCGAGATACATCGGGCACCGTATCAACTCGTGCACCCCCTAAAAACCTCTGTTCAGACAAGCCAGCTTTTGGAGGAATTCGGCAGAATTGATCGCGTCAGTTACATACCGGTTTCCATCCGGCTACTGGGCCTGCAGACTGACGAAAAGGCCGCTGCGGTTGTTAGGTCCAACTTTGCGGAGGTTTTACGATCAAAAAGATCAAATGTGTATGAATGGGCACTTGCCGGGATTGAAGTCGATGGCATGAAAGCAATCCGCGCAATCGGAGAGGCACTCGGGCAATTCCATGTGCACCATCCAAGCATCAAGGAACTTGTTCGGGCATTGGCTGATGGCGGCACCGTTCATCCGGAATATAGACCATACATCATTGGTTTGTATTCTGAGGCCATGGCTAATAACGCGTCTTTGGCTGCCCGCGTCGCAACGACCATGCAAAACTGGCATTCAAAGGCATTAAACCATCAATTCGAAAGCCTTCTCCAAGGCGACGAAATTGATCCAGCAACGCGATTTGTTCTCGCTGCGATTGTGGATGCAAAATTCAAGGATTGATCGGAACTAAAATTGGTTTCTTGCCGAATTCTCACGCTCTGACTGTAGATCAATCAATGTCCTAACTTTATCGAATGTTTGATCTGTGTTCAGTAATGTGCCTCGCGGAAACGCGGCGAATTCCGCACTCTGCCCGAGCTCACATGTACCGAAAACCGTCCTATGGTGACATCCAACAGCCAGCTGAGATGCTGTGGTGGTATTCTGCTTTCTAGACATTCGCCGCCGGTGCAGAACATCCCCCACAGTGAATTCAACCAGCGAATAATTTCCCGAACCGGAAACACCCGCAAGTACCGAGATCTTATTGCGTAGATACTGATGTCTACGTCTTCAAAGGTGTTCTGGCGCACCGCACAGATGTTCTTCATCTTAGATCGCCTCGTTCATTCCGGCTGCTTGATTCAGAATCCAGTCAACACCGCGCAGAAAGTCGTCGATTGTGAGCGGATTGTTTTCTCCGCTGGATGCGGAGAGCACAAAGCCATGCGCATAGTCGATCAGAAGGTGAACAAGGACATCTCCGCCATCGCTATTCTTCAGCTGGTCCGTGCTGGTCTTCAATTCTACCGCGACACGGACAAGATCCTCGCTCATGAGTGTCACGTCGTTGAGGATCGCGCGCAGAAGTTTAGCGTTCTTCAACGCATACCCGTAGTAGGTCGCCAGTATGCTGCGGGCCCGTTTGATCGGAGGGTCGCCTTCAATGTCATCCAGGACACCCTCGAATGCAAGCTCAACCAGATCGCTCAAAAGCTGCTTCTTGCTACCTGCGTGATACGTGACTGCCATCGGGGTGACGCCCAGTTGTTCAGCCAACACACGAAATGACAGCCCTTCAACGCCGCCTTTCTGAACGATCGGCAGCGCCGTTCTGAGGATCAGTTGCTTTGAGAGCTTTTGCGACGACTTTACCGGCCGTCCGACTGAAACGACCTTGGTCACCGTTTCACCTTGTATTCAAGGTCCACCAGCCCCGAAGGGAAAGGTGTTGAGGACACAAGTTCCAGATCAATGTCCCTGTCGTTGGAACCAAAAATCCGGATGCCATCACCAAGAAGGATTGGGACGATGGTAATCTTCATGTCTTCGATAAGACCCGCCTCGATAAACGATCGAATAACCGCGCCACCATCGACATAGGCCCGTTGCAATCCGCGCTTCTGCAAAGAGGCGAATAGGACATTCGGCTCAAGCGTTGAAACCTCAACCCTGCTGCGCAGCTCCATGGGAACGTCTTCGTCAGTCATAGTGCGGCTCATCACGATGCAGGGGATGGAGTATGGCCACTCCCCGAATCCCACAACCGTGCGAAACGATCCCGACCCCATGACGATCACATCCATCCGGCCCTGAAACTCTGCAAAGCCGTGATCTTCGTTATGCGTCGCTTGCTTGTTCAGCCAGTCAAGCGCGTGGTCGGGTCTTGCAACAAAACCATCGAGGCTCATGGCCATCATGATGTGCCCAGTTGTCATATCGGTGCCTCCGTAAGCCTTAATTTATACGGCGTATAAATTTCAAACCGATGATGTTCAAGCCAAACGTGGTCAGGATTGGTTGGTCACCCATTTCGAGAAGGCGGCCACGGCCTCCGTCGCAACGGTGTTATGTGGCTGAACAAGAAAGTATCCGTAGTCGGGCAGTTCAATATCGGACAACCGGAACAGCCGTTGCGCCTCCAAATCAGCCGACACGAGGTCATCCATCAAGGCGATGCCCTGCCCGTCGATGACGGCTTGCACCCGGACATTGGGATCAGGAACGATCAATACATCCTGCCGCGATTGCTGAGGCAGATGTGCCGCGATCAGCCAATCGGACCAAGCGTTGCTGTCATCACGATCTCTGAGCAAGATGAGTTGTGATATGGAGGCATCTATTCCCGATTCTGCAACCATTCGGGCCGCTGAGGCATTCCCAACGGGATAGGGCGACATCGGCATGAAGCGGGTTACTTTGCCGTGACTGAACTCACCGTTTCCCCATCTGATCGCCAGATCAACATCCTGCATCTCGTGATCAGAGAAATCGATCATCGGTTGAATGCGCAACTGCACATCCGGGTGGCGTTGCATGAACGTCATCAGGCGGGGAGAAAGCCAGCGCGCCGCGAAATAGGTGGACACGCCAACGGTCAGAGACCGTGAGATTTTCCCCTTCAATGCCAAAATACCGGATTCAATTTCTTCATACCTGGATTGGCAAGTCACCAGCAGCTTTAGCCCGTCATTCGTAAGCGTGACGCCGCGCGTCGTGCGCCGAAACAAGGCCATTCCCAAGTCAGTCTCAAGCGTCTTTATCTGATAGCTGATCGCGCCTTTGGTCATGTTCAGGGCCGTGGCAGCATCCGAGAAACTCGAATATCGGGCAATCTCGGCAAACAGCCGCAGAAGGTCATGGTGATGAAAGTGACGGTGCATACCCTCGTTGTATAAGAAATTTGAACGCTGAGACCAGAAAATTTCGATTTCCAATCACGCACCATTGCCCATTCTAAATCCGATACTGAAGAGCAGGAGTAACGCGTTTGGGTTCCTTGAACGCAACAACCGATACACCGCAACCGGCAGAGCGCCGCAGCCGATCCCGTCGCAGTCGGTCCTCGTGTCGAGGCACACTTGCGGCCAGCGCTCCGTTTGCGAAGCGAAAGATACCTGCATACGCGTTGCTGAGCGATGCGGCTTTGACGCGGATCGAAGAACAGTCGGACTGGATTCTGGGCAAGATCGGGATCGATTTTCGAGGCGACCAAGCAGCGTTAGAGATGTTTGCCGAGTCAGGTGCTCACGTCGAAGGTGAACGCGTTCGGTTTGACCCGGGACATGCACGCGACCTTTGCGCTACAGCACCGTCCGAGTTCAAACTGCACGGTCGGGACCCGACCAGAACTGTGACACTCGGCGGCGACAATATTGTTCTGATGCCGGGATACGGGTCACCTTTTGTCAGCGATCTGACCAATGGTCGTCGGTACGCGACGCTCGAAGACTTCCGCAACTTTATCAAACTCACATACAGCTCCCCTGCCCTGCATCATTCGGGTGGAACCGTTGTCGAGCCAACGGATGTACCCGTGAACAAGCGACATTTGGATATGTTGCTGGCGCACCTCACCCTGTCCACCAAACCCTTCATGGGGTCTGTCACCGCGCCAGACCGCGCGCAGGACAGCATCGACATGGCGCGATTGGTCTTTGGGGGCGACGTTATGGAATACAACGCCGTGATGCAGGCCAATATCAACGTCAACTCTCCACTGGTTTTCGATGACACCATGTCGTCCGCGCTGCGCATCTATGCTGAAGCAAACCAATGTGTGTGTATCTCTCCGGCGATCTTTGCAGGCGCCATGGGGCCGCTTTCGCCCGCAGCCGTTGCCGCACAGACACTGGCTGAAGCAATGGTCGGCATCGCCTTGGCGCAGCTTGCCCGGCCCGGTTGCCCGGTTGTCATGGGCTCCTTTCACTCAAACATGAACCTCCGCACGGGCGCTCTGACCTTCGGATCGGCAGAGGCGAACATGGTCACCATGGCGTTGTCGCAACTGGGGCGCAGACTTGGTGTCCCGGTGCGCTCGGGCGGCGGACAAATCACCGCGTCCAACGCCCCGGACGGGCAAGCGATGCAGGACAGTACGGGGGCCATGTGGTCCACACTTCTATCCGGCGCACATCAGGTCTGGCATGCGGCGGGCTGGCTCGAAGGTGGGTTGGTCATGTCCTACGAGAAGTTCATCATGGACGTAGATCACTGCGGCGCGATGCTGAAACTTTTGCAGGGTTTTGACGTCGACGACGAGGCTTTCGGTCGAGATGCCTATCTCGAAACCGGACCGGGTGAGAATTTCCTCTCCACCAGTCACACGCTGCGTCACTACAAATCGGCGAATTTTGAACCGCAAATCCCGGATGCCGGCCCTTTCGAGACCTGGACGGAGAACGGCGCGCTCACGTCAGACCAACGCGCCACGGCGCGGTGGCGCCAAATGCTGGACGACTATCAACAGCCCGAAATGAACCCCGGCACAAAAGCCGCGCTTGATGACTTCGTGTCTGAACGCAAATCCCGGATGCCGGACGAATGGTACTAGAAAGGAAGATCCATGACCGAAGAACTTATTCGCACATCCGCCCTTGCATCGCGCCATACCGCGCTTGGCTCTGGGTTGGAGGACTGGAACGGCATGGGTACGGCCTGGACCTATAACTCGGATCCCAACGATGAGCACGATGCGGTCCGTGAACGGGCCGGTATGTTCGACATGTCTCCCCTGAAGAAAGTGCTCGTGCGAGGCCCTGAAGCTCAGGCAGTGCTGGACCATCTGACCACGCGCGATCTGACCAAAGTTGGACCTGGCAAGGCTGCCTACCTCTGTGTTCTGACCGATGGAGGCGGGATCGCTGACGATGCAATCGTGTCGAACAATGGTGACAATGAATGGATGGTCGTGCACGGCTCCGGTGACACCATGGCACTGCTGGAAGCCTCGGCGGCAGGGCGTGACGTTCAGATCGACTTTACTGACAATCTGCATGACCTTTCGGTGCAGGGCCCTGCCTCCTTGGAGATCCTGAACGCCTACACAGATATCGACTTGGCAGAGTTGGACTATTTCGAACACGCACTGGCGACGCTTTTTGGCTATCCGTGCCGCATCTCACGCACAGGCTATTCCGGCGAACGCGGTTACGAGATTTTTGCAGATGGGGCAGTGATTACGGATATCTGGGACAAGCTCGCGCAACAGGGAGTCATGCCCTGTTCCTTTACCGCTTTGGACAAGGTGCGTATCGAAGCCGGGCTGCTGTTTTACGGCTATGACATGACCGAGGAAAACACCCCATGGGAGGTTGGCTTAGGCTTTACCGTAAGCACAACCAAGGCCGACTATCGCGGAAAAGCTGCCGTCTCGGCAGCAAAGAGGGCCGAAAAAATAAACAATGTTTGCCTGGAAATTGACCACACCAACATGGTTGTTGGCGGTGAAACGCTTTTGTTGGATGGCAAATCCGTCGGCGTGATCAACAGCCCCTGCTACTCACACCGGATGGAAAAGTCCCTTGCCCTTGCGCATGTTGTTCCAGAACTGGCTGTTGGAACGACGCTCTCCGTCGCAGGCGAGGGCCTAAACACAAAAGCAAAGATCGCAACCTACCCCATCTACGATCCAACGAAGCTACGAACGCACGAATAAGGAGATCGTTGCGGGTTTCCGTAAAAACTGTTGGCGGCCCAAAGTGGACTTCAACGTTCCAAATATGATGCCGCGGTGCAGTCGTCCAAAGCCGCCTTTGGTGTGGCGCGCAGTATTTCAGCACCTCGATTGACGGCAGCCAGGCTCAAATAAGACCCTAAGCGACTCTGACGGTGCTGCTGCGCAGCATATGAAGTGCGAACATTGGATTTTCAAACACACAGCATCACAGATGTTTATTTCTTCAAGTCGTTGGCCTTCTCGCCAACGATCTCGAGTATTCTGTTTCTTTGAATCTTTCCCGACGGCCCTTTTGGAAGTTCCGGCAAGATATGAACTTCGTCGGGGGACTTAAAACGACCCAATTGAGCTTCACAAAGTTTCGAAAGGCCCAGCGACGTCACCTGGGACCCTTCACGAATTTTGACCGCTGCCTCGACGGTTTCGCCGTAGCTTTTGCAAGGACGTGCAAATGCGGCGGCTTCAACAACATCGGGATGCGAATAAAGTGCTTCGTCAATCTCACGCGGCGCAATGTTTTCGCCGCCTTTTATTATAAGCTCCTTCAATCGGCCGGTGACAAAAACATAACCGTCTTTGTCCATGCGGGCGAGATCACCAGTTCGCAACCATCCGTCAGACGTAAACGTGCCCCTGGTTGCGTCTTGGTCCTTGAGGTACTCCAGCATTACATTTGGTCCGCGAATAACCAACTCGCCTTCTGATCCGTGTGGAACAGTTCGCAGGTCGGCATCAACAATTGCCGCCTCGTTCCCGTATGGGATGCCGGGAGAGCCGATCTTGCGAACGGCTGGAGGCAATGGGTTGGATAGAATTTGCGCTGCTGTTTCCGTGAGACCCATAGTTTCCACGATGGGGATTTTGAACCGGTCCTCAAAGGCGCGCTGCACATCCGGGGCCAACGCTGACGACGCAGAACGACCGAAACGCACATTCTGGCGCGTTTGGGTGTCCGGGCAGGTATCCGAGTGCAGCAGGTGGGAAATGATGGTTGGAACCACAGAGAACCATGTCGCTTGGGACTTTCCAATATTGCCCCAGAACCGACTGGCCGAAAACCGATCGCACATGGCCAGTGATCCGCCCGAGACCAGTGTTCCCATGACCGTCACACAAAGACCGTTGATGTGATAGATCGGCAGAACGCAGAACCCACGGTCGGCTTCGGTCAAATCATGCGCCACGGTGGTTGTCCAGCCTCCGGCGAGCAGGCTGGAATGCGTGTGGACCACGCCCTTTGGACGCCCGGTCGTGCCGGATGTGTACATCAAAAGCGCGTGGTCGCCGGATGAGAGGTCATGCAAGTTGCCATCGGAACTCTGGGCATCTTCAACCCGCAGCGCGGTGACCTCATCAGGATTGGCCGTGCGCGCGAACAAATCCATCTGTCCGGGATGGACGAAGCCATAACGCGCGCCGCTGTGTTCCAGCGCATAGGCCACGGCGCTGTCACCAGCGACAAGGTTAATCATCGTCGCCCGGAACCCGCCATACAGGACGCCGAAAAGGATCTCTAGCGCTTCACGGCAGTTAGGGTACAGGATCGCGACGCTTTCTCCTTTCTCCACACCCATGCCGGTTAACATAACTGCGATGCGGTGGGCCGTTTCGCGCAACTCACTCCAACTCAGCTCCGGTGTCCCATCCGGGAAAACAAAACCGGTTCCTCCCTGGCTTGCCCTGAAGTCTAACCATTCGCGAACAGTTCCCTTGGGCGGTTCCATCATTGTCCGGCCTCCGACCAGTAGTCACCGAAGATCTCTTCCAGCTCGGGTTCACGCGGGGATGTTTCTCGAACGATCTTGGTGGTCTGCACGAAATGCCGCCAATGCAGGTTGGTGTCGATTGAATTGCCACCCCAGCTACCGCAGCCCATCGAAAGGGAAAAAGGCATTCCATTGGTGAAACTGCCGCCAGTGGCAAAGGTGTGCGGCTGATTTACGATGACCCGACAGGTTGGCAAATCATTACCCAATCCAATCGCACGCTCGTCGTCGCCAGTATGTATGCCAACCGAATGCCCGGCCCCCTGATGTGCCAAAATGCGCGACGCTATGGCCTTGGCCGCCTCAAAATCTGCAGCACGATAGAGAGCCAGAACCCGACTGAGCTTTTCGCCTGACAAAGGATGATCCGGGCCGATTCCATCAGTCTCCACCGCCAGATATCTAGTCCCCTCAGGTACTTTGCCCGCCATCCCCAAGACTTCGAGCATTTTGTCGGCGTCCTGCGCTATAGCCGATCGGTTGAGATGGCCATCGGGCCAAAGTCGCGCCACGATGTCACTTGCCTTAGAGGACGGCACCAAGGCACCGCCCTCGGCAGCCATTGCAGCCACGAACGCGTCATAGACTGCGTCCACCACGACCAGCGCGTTCTCAGAAGAACAAGACGTCGCGTTGTCGAAACATTTTGAAGCCGTGATTTTGGCTGCCGCTGCCTGCAAATCAGCGGTCTCGTCCACAATTACAATCACATTGCCAGCGCCAACGGCCACAGCCGGCGTGCCACAGGATTGCGCACGTTGGACATTGTTCTGGCTGCCGGTGCAAATCACCCGATCCACAGTTTCCATCAACCGTTGCGTCTTGGCCTTGGACCCGGGCGCGGGGATCATCTGAACCAAATTGGGATTCAGCCCCAGCTTGTCGAATTCAGAATGGATGTAGGCAATCAACATCTCACAAGACGCCACGCCTTTTGGTGACGGCGCCACAACGATAGAGTTGCCGCCTTTTAGCGCATTAATGATGTTGTTCGCGGGCGTAGCAGCGGGGTTGGTCGACGGCACAACCGCGCCGATCACGCCGATAGGGCGCGCAATTTCGGTAACACCTGTTTTCGGGTCGTCACTGATGACGCCGTGGGTTTTCACGTCGGCAATATCGCGCAGCAGGCCGAGTGTCTTCCGGTGGTTCTTGGTGATCTTGTCCGGCACGTTGCCCAGACCGGTGGTTTCAACCGCAGTTTCCGCCAGCGTCCGATTGCGCGTTGGTTCCATTATGGCCCATCCCGCTGCCAGTGCCGCTTTGTCGTATAGCGACTGACTTCCACCAGCTTCGAAATCCCTCTGCGCCTTGCGCGCTTGAGCTACGATACGATCTACTTCGGCTATTTCCGGCGAAATCCCGTCCTGAGCGTTCATCTTGGTCCTCGATATATTGTTCGGGGCGGACCAACTCCGCCCCGCTGCGTCCGTCCGGCTTAGAGGCCGGCAAGCAACTCGTTCAGTGTCTGCTGACGCTGAGCCCACATCTCGATCACTTCATCACGTGTCATGATGTGCATAGGTGAACCGCCGGCCTCCATCTTTTTGGCAACGCGGGAATTGGCAAACATCTCGGGCACTGTTGCCGAGAGTTTCTCGATAACCTCGGGTGGAGTGCCTTTGGGCACCATCACGCCTCGGAAATTGACCGACGAGTTGTCGACGTCCAATCCCTGTTCCATCATCGTCGGCACGTCGGGCAGGAATGCGTTACGCTCGAGGTCAGCAACACCCAGAATTTTGACGTTGCCCGCTTCCTGCGCGCGGAACGCATCCGACAGGTTGTTGATACCGCCCAACACTTCACCGGCGATCACGGCTTTCATGGCCGCGGCCCCGCCACCTTTGGTCGGGATGTAGGCCATCTTGGTTCCCGCTGCCTTGTCGATCTGCAAGGCTGCAATGTGGTGACCCACAAAAAGACCCGCGCCGGAAACGGTCAGCTTGCCTGGGTTTTCCTTGGCAAAGGCGACAACATCCTCCATCGAGTTAAACTCACTGTCCGCGCCAACGACAAATACAGCCGGATCAGCGCCCCAGTTCGCGATGGGTTCAAAGCTGTCGGTCGAATATTCCACCCCGCCTTTGATCGACTGAGCGATAAAATGGGGGACGTTGTAGGCTGCCAGAGTGTAGCCATCCGGATCAGCCTGGGTGGCAAACCAGTTCCAGCCCACACGGCCACCTGCCCCGGGTTTGTTGATAATGGCAATGGGCATTCCAAGCGCGTCTTCATTACCGGATGTCATGGTGACAATGCGCGCCTGAAAGTCGGTCGCGCCTCCCGCGCCGTAACTGACCATCATCATGATCGGCCGTTCGGGGTACTCCTCTGCCACTGCGGCTCCTGTCAGGCTCATGAAGGCCAATGCGGCCCCTGCAATCATTCGTCTCATTTGCGTTTCCTCCCTAATTTAGTTCCCCGCGCCCTGCGCGGTTAGAACAGAATCTCTCTTGGTGTGTAGACGTTCAGAAGCATGGCGAAGAGCCCGTACATCACCGCCAAAAAGACTGCCGTGATGACGCCGCGCTTAACCCAGGTTTTGGTTTCGGAATGTGGGGCTGGATCATAAATCGACAGCAGAACGAAAAATGCGATGGCCGTCGCTGTGTAGAAGCCCAACGACTTGGCCGCCCAGAACACGTAGATCAGTGTAATGATCAAACCCGGCAACATGTTCAGGAACATCGTGCGTGTTACGCCATTCCCGACCTTGGACAAGCCCATTACCGCTTTGCCAAATGTCCATCCGGCCAGAACCACGAAAACTGATGCGATAAGACGCGGGAATAGGAATGCCTCGGCCGGTTGCTGGGTATAGCTGACCCAGGTCACCCATAGACCCACGGCAAAGACCAGACCCGACCCGAATACGTGTTGCGAGCGGTTCATGCCTGCGCCTCCTCTTTCGTGGTGTAGCGACGGTGGCGCAGTTCCATCCAGACTGAGTAAGCGATTGAGGCCAGCACCACTGCAATCAGCAACAGGTTCAGTCCACCGGTCAGGAAATACGAAGCCTTGCCGACGGTCGCGTCGGCGATCATCCCGCCTTGAATAAAGTTGGCTTCGGCGATGGGGCCAAGGATCAGACCCAGCACCAGCGGTGCGGCAGAGAATCCGAAACGTTCCAGAAAGAACATGCCGATGCCAAGACAGGCCATGACATAAACATCGCCCATCGAACCCTGCACCGAATAGGCCCCGAAGACCGACAGTGCCAGAACGATGGCTGCCATAACCGACTGCGGGACTTGGGCTACACGCGCTGCGAGACCGGCGACATAGAGGCCAAAGATGCACATCAAGACCTGCCCGATCAGCATCGAGTTGATGAAAGTCCAAGCCACGTCGGGATGGTTGTCGAACAGATCCGAACCTGGGAAAATCCCATGGATCAGCAATCCGCCCAGTAGAACGGCAGCGGTTGGGCTACCCGGGATCGACAGGGTCAGCAGCGGCACCAAAGATGGGCCTACCATCGCATTATTGGCCGATTCCGCGGCGATTACGCCTTCGGAATGTCCTGTGCCGAACTTGTCTTTTTCAGACGAGAACTTTTTGGTCTGGTCATAAGCGACGAGCCCGGCGATCTGCCCTCCGACGCCGGGGATCAGGCCGATGATCGAGCCGGTCAGCGTTCCGATGCTCAACGCGCGTGTGCGACTAAAGAGTTCGCGGAAGGCTTCGAGGATAGAATGCCGTTGCACCTCGATGACTTCGGCACCGGTGTTGTGGCGACCCTTGGCGAACATTGTCAGCACCTGCGGTATCGCGAACAGGCCAATCAGCGCGGCGATGATATTGATCCCGCCTCCCAAAGCAGGGTGAAAGATGAAGCGCTGCGCGCCCATGATGTCATCAAACCCGATTGTGGCCAGCCACAACCCGATACAGCCTGAGAGCAGACCTTTAACCACCGAGGCGGAATCCAGCGTCCCGATTACTGTTACGCCCAAAATAGCCAGCCAGAACAGATGTGACGGCCCGAAAGCCAAAGCCCATTTCGCCAGCGCCGGGGTTAGAAAGATCAGTAAAAGCACGCCAAAAATGCCACCTACGGCTGAAGCCAGAAACGACAATTGCAGCGCCCGCGCACCCTGACCTTGTTTGGCCATGGTATGCCCATCCAAGGTCGTTGCGATATTTGCTGGCGCACCGGGGATCTTGAGCAAGATGGCGCTGACTGCACCACCTGCGACTGTTGAAGTGTAGGCGGCACCCAGCAGGATCAGGCCCTGCGCCGCTTCCAGTTGAAAGGTGAAAGGGATCAATAGTGCGACCGCCATTGTTGGCGACAAGCCCGGCGTCGCGCCCAGGATGAGCCCCCCGATCGTGCCACCCAACAGCAGCATAAAAGACAGCGGCGTGAATACGTCTCCGAAGTAATAAATGAATTCCATTCAGGGACTCCCAACCCATCGGTTCACACTTTTACTTTTGTTGACAAATCAGGGTAGGCGATGAAAATAGTATTGCAAATGTTTTCATAAATTCGATCAAATGAGAGAATATTATGTCTAACTTTCAAAAGGGTAAGGTGGATATTGTGGCGGTCGCAAAGGCCGCAAAAGTGTCACCGTCAACAGTGTCGCGCACGTTCAATCACCCGAATTTGGTCAACCCCGCGACTCGGAAAAAGATCAATCGGGCGGTGCAAAGGTTGGGATATATCCGAAACCGTGCCGCGCAAACGATGCATGGCAAACGTTCCGGCACCATCGGCCTGGTCGTCCCCACGATCAACCACGCCATTTTTGCCGAAGTGATTCAGGCCTTCTCGGACTCAATCGACAATGCCGGGTTCAGCCTGTTGCTGGCGTCGCATGGATATGACCTCGATCGGGAATACGCGATGGTCCGAAAATTTCTTGAACATCGTGTCGACGGAGTAGCGCTGGTTGGATTGGAACATTCTGACGCCACCGCCCGACTGATCGAACAGCAGAAAATACCCGCGCTCGCTATATGGAATTTTTCGGAAGAATCCATCCTTCCTTGTGTTGGGGCCGACAATCGGCTGGCCGGGCGTCTTGCGACGGAACATCTACTGGGCTTGGGGCACCGTGACATTGGGCTGATATTTCCCCAAACCAATGGTAATGACCGCGCCCAACATCGAATATCTGCCGTGCATGCAGCGCTTAACGAAAAGGGTATTTCCGTTCCGAGTGAACATGAGTCTGAAGCCCCATATAGTGTATCGCAAGCTAAGCAAGCAGCCCTGACCCTCTTGACGAAGCACTCACGTCCTACGGCTCTGCTTTGCGGCAATGACGTCATTGCGCAAGGCGCATTATTTGCGGCCCAGAGCCTGGGGTTGAAGGTTCCAGACGATCTCTCGATCATCGGCATCGGAGACTTCAAAGGATCAGCGGATGTTGAGCCGGGCCTCACAACCATTCGCATCCCGGCAGAAAACATCGGCAAACTCGCAGGCGAGAGGTTCACCGACTACATTACGTCAGAACATCCAGAGCCTTTTAAAATTTGTTGCGAACTCGAGTGTGTCGTTCGAGGAACGACAAGCCCGGTGTCAGTATATTAACCTACTTGGACAGATTATTTCGCCAACTGAAATTGTTAGGCTCGGGAGCCATTGAATTCCGTTTGGTTGCGTGACTCACGGGTCGAAAAACGAGCGGTGAACATATGTGGTCTATTCTGGTTGAGCGACGCGCAGATGGCGCGGCTTGCACCTTTCTTTCCGAAGTCCCATGGCAAGCCCCGTGTTGACGATAAGAGTGTGCTGAGCGGGATTATCTTCATCAATCGCAATGGGTTAAGGTGGCGCGACGCACCCAAAGAATACGGGCCGCAAAAGACATTGTACAATCGTTGGAAGCGATGGAGCGATAAGGGTATCTTTGCTGGTATGTTGATTGGTTTGGCCGCAGATCACGGTGAAAAGAATACAGTCATGATCGACGCAACCTGCCTCAAAGCCCATCGCACGGCGTCGAGCCTTGCGGTGAAAAAGGGGGACGTAGCCGTCTGATCGGGCGGACAAAGGGCGGGATGAACACCTAGCTTCACGCGATCTGTGACAGCACTGGATGACCGTTGAACTTCTTCATAACCGCCGGTCAGGTCAGTTGATTACACCGGCGATCGGGCTCTCGTTTCCAGTCTACCAAAGGTCGATTGGTTGCTGGGTGATCGAGGCTATGACACTGATTGGTTCAAAGAAGCATTGAAAGACAAAGGAATACGCGCCTGTATCCCCGGTCGAAAACAACGCAAGACGGTAGTTCGATACGACAAGCGACGATACAAACGAAGTAACCGGATCGAGATCATGTTCGGCAGGCTGAAGGACTGGCGGCGAGTTGCAACAAGATACGACAGATGCCCGAAGGTCTTCCTGTCCGCAATCGCGCTCGCCGCACTCGTTATCTATTGGCTATGAGTCCTGAGCCTAGTTGGCCGCTTGAGTTTCCACCACAAACTTCCGAAACGTGTTTTTATCTGATCAATCGACCGAATACGGCATGATGTTGCCACCGCATACCATGCCTATCAGCACAGTGTAGCTCAAACCCGGAATGTGCTGCAGATTCACGGGTTTTCCCCTTGGCGCTAGGGTAAATTCAACCCATGTCGGCGACACATTATTTGAAGGAGACCCCCTATGTCGCGTCTATTGTTAGTTGTTGCCATCGCCATCATTGGCGGAGGGGCATACTATTTCGCCACAAAACCTGAACCAACACCGGCCGAACAGCTTCAATCGGCTGCCGAGGACGCATCCGACGCTGTTGGCGAGGCAGCCACAGCCATTCAAGAGGCTGCGAGCGATGCGGTTGAAGCGGCGACTGAGCAGGCGTCTGAGGCCGCATCTTCGGTTGCAGATCAGGCAAGTGAAGCGGCGTCATCTGTCGCAGAACAAGCCAGCGATGCAGCTTCCGACGCCGGAGAGCAAGTTGCTGCGCTCACGGCGCAGGGGCAAGAGCTGTTTAATTCCTGGGTTCAAGAGGGAATGCTGACTGCACAGAATTTTGACTATGACGCGCTGGTCACATCGATCCAGGACAGCACTCTGACTGAGGATGTTAAATCCAAAGCTCTTACGATTCTCGACGATATTAAAGCATCGCCCGAGCTGATCGTCGCCAAGATACAAGACCTGCGCAACTTGCTGACGCAGTAGTACGGCTCTTTGAACCAGCCCGGTTGGGGCTGGTTCAGCTAAGCTTGGGTACTTTGATTCCTTAGTGTCGCGATCGTGCAAAGTAATGCAGCAAACCCAAGAACGCTTAGTTCTGCAACACTGGGAAATACAATTTTAGATGTTTGTCAGAGTGTTACGTTGAAGTAGTTTCCACATTGTGTTGAACTTCCTTTCCAAAAGGATTGTAAAATGACCGCTCTGCCCGACTCCATGATTGCCATTGTTCAAACACATGACGGCTATTCAGGTACTGCCACCGGACCCGTTTTGGAAAAGGCATCGGATTGGTTGGCCGAAGCCGATCTGCCCTTGCCCGTTCCCGGGCCGGGTCAGGTGTTGATCAGATTGCGAACTGCCTCGGTTAACCCATCTGATATCCATTTTATCAAAGGCGAATACGGTCAGCCTCGGGTCAAAGGTGCTGCTGCAGGTTTCGAAGGATGTGGAGACGTTGTCGCCACAGGTGCCGGCGCTGAAGCCCTGCAGGATCAGCGGGTGGCGTTTGTTGCAGCAGGCTCAGGTGCATGGGCCGAATATGTCGTCACGCAAGCTCAGATGTGCATCCCTTTGCGGCCCGATATCTCAGACGAAGACGGTGCTGCGCAGATTGTTAACCCTCTGACAGCTATGGCGATGGTGGATATCGCGAAGAATTCAGGTGAGGCCTTTGTGGTATCCGCTGCGACCAGCCAACTCGGAAAATTGATGTGCAGCCTTGGGCGGGACCTTGGGTTGAAACCAATCGCATTGGTGCGACGAGCTGAGACGGTTGACCCGCTAAAGGCCCTCGGCGCTGCAGAGGTGGTGGTAACTGGTGGCGCTGATGCAGCCACGCAGTTCGCGACTATCAGCAAAAACCTAAAACCTCGTGTGTTCCTTGATGCCGTTGCAGACCAACTGTCCGAGCAAGTGTTTTGTGCCATGCCCAATGGCGCGCGCTGGGTGTGTTACGGCAAGCTCAGCACTGAATTGCCAAAGCTGACCCAGATGGGACAGTTGATCTTTATGAGCAAACGGATCGAAGGGTTTTGGTTGACCCGCTGGATGATGGACACGCCCCCGGCTGATCAAATGCGCGTTGTCGGCGAAGTACAGGCGCGATTTGCGGACGGACGCTGGCACACAGATGTTTCCGCAAGGCTTTCGTTGCGAGAAGTGCTGCCAAATCTGGCAGACGCTCTAAAAAAGAGTGACGGCAAGGTGATTATCACGCCATAGTAGAACGAAGCGCCGGACGTAACCGGCTGAGGGAGGGTGAGATTGGATAACGCACAGCTGCTGATCAGCGGGCTGGCGAATGGCTGCGTTTACGGCCTGATCGCTCTGGGCTTTGTTCTGATTTACAAAGCGACCGAGGCGGTGAATTTCGCGCAGGGCGATTTCATGATGCTGGGTGCGTTTGTCACTATCGGCCTTACGAATACTGAATATATGGGTCTGCCCTTCTGGCTGGCATTGCCAATCTCACTGATGATTATGGGGGCGTTGGGATATCTGATTGATCGGCTGATCATCCGTCGCTTGTTTGGCGAAAGCCAAACCGCGGTCGTGATCCTTACCATCGCTTTGGGCTTTGTGATCCGGTTTGCCGCCGGTCTGATCTGGGGGCACGAGCCACAAACGCTGCAGAATCCTCTGGCCGGAAAGGAAATCCGGTTTGGTGGACTGGTTCTAGGCATGGAAGATGTGGCTGTTATCGTCGTCACTATCCTACTAACCTGGGGCCTTTATGTGTTTTTCAGCAAGACCAAGCTGGGGCTTGCCATGCAGGGTGCGTCGCAAAACCAGTTGGCAGCCTATTACATGGGTATCCCGGTCAAGCGCGTTCAGGGGTTTATCTGGGCCTTGGCAGGAGTCGTTGCCGGAATCGCCGGAATATTATTCGCCGCCAAAGGCTCGGTTGATCCCACGACCGGATTGCTGGGAATCAAAGCCTTTGCGGCCGCAGTGATCGGAGGGTTCGGCAGCCTTCCGGGTGCATTGGCCGGAGGGCTGATTGTCGGAGTGATCGAACCTTTTGCCAGCCGTTATGTCGCCGCCGGATACAGCCAGATCGCACCATATGCGCTCTTGCTGGCGGTACTGATCTTTCGACCGCACGGGCTGTTCAGCCAGGTGCGGGTCAAGAAGGTCTAAGCGCCATGCGGGTTGTTTTCAAAACAAGCTATATGCAGGACATTCGCCCGTGGAAGGATGGCTATCAGCTTAGCCTCTATCTTATCCTTTTGGCGATCGTTACCGCTGCGCCCTGGTGGCTGGATGATTTCTATCTGGGTGAACTGACCAATGTGCTGATCTGGGCAATAGCCGGGCTCGGCCTGATGATCCTGACAGGTCATACTGGACAAGCCAGCCTCGGCCACGCCGCCTTTCTGGCCGTCGGATGCTATGCAAATGTTGTGCTCATAGAAGCGGGCGTACCTTTTCTACTGGCTTTCCCTGTGGCGGGCCTGTTGACCGGTATCGTTGGTGCAACGGTTGCCATCCCGGCCCTGCGCCTGCACGGCATCTATCTTGCGATTTTTACTTTGGCCCTGTCTGTGCTCATGGACGACATCATCGTTCTGGCCGAACCCATCACCGGAGGTGTCGCGGGTAAATATCTGGGTGGTGTCGAGATCTTTGGACATCTGGTCGATCGTTGGGCTACCCCGGCCCCGTTCTTCTGGCTGGTGCTGGCCGTCGCCGTTGTCGTGACACTGGGCTATATCAACCTATTGCGCGCGCCCTTGGGCCGCAGCTTCATCGCCGTACGAGACTCGGAGGTCTCAGCGCAGGCGATGGGCGTGGATATCGCGCGCACCAAGACGATCTCATTTGCCCTCTCCTGTGCAGTCACCGGGCTGGCAGGCGCACTGATGGGAATGTTTGCGGGAGCGTTCAATAACGAGACTTTCAGCGTCGTTATTTCGATCCAATTGCTTATGATGATTGTGATCGGCGGATTGGGTTCTATCCATGGCGCGTTTCTGGGTGCAATCGTGATCGGTTTCCTGCCGCAGTTCCTGTCGATCTCGAAGGAATATGCAGCGGCCATATTTGGCGGCAACACCGTTGCCATTCCGGGTTTGGAGTTCGGCATCTTCGGCATGATCCTGATCGCCTTCATCCTGTTCGAACCAATGGGCCTCTATGGCCGATGGTTGAAAATCCGCACTTGGTTCGAGCTATTCCCCTTCTACCGCAAGGACATGTTCAAACGGCAAAAATCGTATCTCAAGACGGAGCGTCTGAGATGAACTTGCTGGAGTTTGAAAGCGTCACCCTGAAATTCGGTGGTCTGACTGCGGTCGATAATCTGTCATTTGATGTTCAGGAGGGCGAGGTTTTTGCCATCGTTGGTCCGAACGGGGCTGGTAAATCTACTGTCTTCAATCTGATCTCACGATTTTACGATCCTTATGCGGGGGCGATCCGGTTCGATGGGCACGACTTGCTGCGCGTGAAACCTTCGGCCGTAGCGGCCTATGGTGTGGCACGTACATTCCAGAACATTGAACTGTTCGAACACGCGACCGTTCTACAGAACCTTCTGGTCGGGCGCCACCGGCACCGCTCAACCAACCTGTTCTCGGAAATTCTGTTTACGCCCGCTGCGCGCAAGCAAGAGATTGAAAACCGTGAAAAGGTAGAAGAGATCATCGACTTCCTCGACCTTCAGGCTTTCCGCGACAAGATGATCTCGGGCCTGCCCTACGGTGTACGCAAGGTGGTAGAGGTCGCGCGCGCGCTGGCCACCGATCCAAAACTCCTGCTACTGGACGAACCCGCCTCGGGCCTGTCGGTTGAAGAGACCACCGATATGCGCTGGTGGATCGATGATATCCGGCGGCAGATGGGGATCACCGTGCTGATGGTGGAACATGACATGGGACTGGTCTCGGGCGTTTCCGACCGGGTGCTGGCGATGGCAGACGGAGCGAAACTTGCGCTAGGAACCCCAGCTGAGGTTCAATCGCATCCAGCCGTGGTCGAGGCTTATCTGGGGAAAGCCTCATGAATGAGCCAATTCTCAGAATCCGCAATATCGAAAGCTTCTATGGCCCGATCATGGCCATTCGCGGCGTTTCGCTCGACGTGCATGCAGGGCAGATCGTCTCGATCCTTGGCGCGAATGGTGCAGGTAAGACGACACTAATGAAAACCGTCTCGGGCGTGATGGACCCCGAAAAAGGCACGATCACATTTGACGGCCAGCAAATACAAGGCTCCGAACCTCACAAGGTTGTTCAAAAAGGCATCGTACATGTGCCTGAAGGACGTGAGGTTTTTCCGCTACTGACCGTCGATGAGAACCTGAGCCTTGGCGCGTATACCCTGTCAGACAAAGGTCAGATCGATCACGATCGCGATCTGGTCTTTTCCTACTTTCCCGTTCTGAAAGAACGCCGGGGTCAAGAGGCCGGCACCTTGTCTGGCGGGCAACAGCAGATGCTGGCAATCGGGCGCGGTTTGATGGCCAACCCCCGTATCATGCTGCTGGACGAGCCCTCGCTGGGCCTGTCACCGTTGTTGGTGCAAGAGATTTTTGGCATCCTCAAGCGCCTCAATGACGAGCAGAAAATGACGATGATGCTGGTTGAACAGAACGCCAATGCCGCCTTGGAACTTGCCCATCATGGCTATGTTATGGAGATCGGGCGGATCGTCATGGATGGTGCCGCCGATGTATTGCTGCAATCCGAAGACATCCAGAACTTCTATTTGGGCGTTAAGGAAGAAGGCGCGCGGGAGAACCGCCGTTGGAAACGCAAGAAGACGTGGAGGTGAGCCGGATGGACGCAAGCCCCCTGCCCCCTCAGATCACGATCAACGGCGTGCAGTTCAACGCGACGCCCGGGCAGCGCCCGCTGCGGGTCGATGGTTGCGTGACGATTTGCGAGCTGTTCCAAAAACGTTTTGCCGAGTTGGGATCACGCACAGCGCATCGTGAAAAGGATTTCGGCATCTGGAAATCCTATTCATGGGCCGACTACTGGCAGCACGCCAGATGGATCGGGCTGGCCCTGCGCAAGTTGGGCCTGCAACGTGGCGAAGTTGTGTCAATCCTGTCCGAAGACCGTAAGGAATGGGCATGGTTCGATATGGGCATCCAATGCGTCGGAGGGATCGCCTCTGGCGTCTACACCACGGATTCAGCTGCTCAGCTGAAATATCTGATCAACGACAGTGGTAGCCGGTTTCTGATCGTTGAAGACGAAGAGCAGTTGGACAAGTTCCTCGAGGTAGAAGAGCAACTTCCAGATTTGCTCAAGGTCATTATCCTTGAAGACGAAGGCCTGCACGATCTCGACCATCCGCGTTGTATGATGATTGGGGACTTGTACGCTCTGGGGCGGCAGGCTGAGGCCGAAGAACCTGGCGCATTCGAATCGGAGATCGCTGCGGCCACGCCACAAGACACTGCCTTGCTCATCTATACTTCGGGCACCACCGGCAATCCTAAGGGCGCCATGCTAAGCCATGAAAACATCATGGCGGCGATCGAAGCTGGCGCCCATTCCCTGCCTTCTCAGTCGACCGACGAACAGCTATGTTTTCTACCGCTCTGTCATATCCTCGAGCGCGATGTGTCGATCTATTACCCACTGGCGATGAAAAGCACAGTGAATTTCGCCGAAAGCCCCGAAACGGTATTCGCCAACCTGCAAGAAGTCTCTCCCGCCACCTTTACCGCCGTTCCACGAGTGTGGGAGAAAATCTACTCGCAGGTCATGTTCATGGCAAAAGAAGCCACGCCGACCGGGCGTTTCGCCTTTGTGCAGGCGCTCAAGGCGGGCACGGCACGGGCTGATTACATCCTTACGGGCAAGCCTGTGCCCTCGCCGGTCGCCATGCGGTTCTGGTTCTGGGATCGGCTGGTATTGCGCAACCTCCGACGGATGCTGGGCCTAGACCGGCTTCGTCGGGGTGGTTCTGGTGCGGCGCCGATCTCTCCTGATCTGCTTAGATGGTATTGGGCCATCGGCGTACCAATTGTCGAAGGGTTCGGGATGACCGAGACTGCCGGCATAGCGGCGTTGAACACGCTTGGGGTCAATAAGATTGGCACCATTGGAATGCCAGTGCCCGGCAACGACATGCGTATTTCGGATGATGGGGAAATTCAAGTTAAAGGTCTGAACATTTTTCAGGGCTACTGGCGCAACAATGCCAAAACGGCTGAAAGCTTCACTTGCGACGGCTGGCTGCGCACCGGGGATATGGGGCATATCGACGAGGATGGCTTTGTCACCATCACAGGTCGCCTCAAGGACATCATCATCACTGCGGGCGGCAAGAACATCACGCCCGCCGAGATCGAGAGTGGATTGAAGTTCAGCCAGTACATCTCGGACGCGGTAATCATCGGGGACAGGCGTAAGTATTTAACTGCTCTGATCATGATCGATCAGGAGAACGTCGAGAAATTCGCGCAAGAGCGTAAGATCCCCTTCTCGAATTTTGCATCCCTCTGTGCGGCATCGGAAGTCACCGAACTAATTGGTGCAGAGATCAAAGCCGTAAACAAAGAGTTTGCACGGGTCGAACAGATCAAGGATTTTCGTTTGATCGATGTGTTGCTGACTGCAGAGGATGAAGAGCTGACTGCGACGATGAAACTCAAGCGTGGTCTTGTGGAAAAGAAACACGCACATCTCATTGAAGATATGTACAATTAGTTAAGGGATGACCCAACAGGGAGGAGAAATATGAAACAACTGATTAAGGGGTTTGCTGCAGCCACGGCATTAACTGCATCCGCCACAATAGGCTGGGCGCAAACCCAGGGTGTGAGCGATGATGAGATTGTCATTGGCTCTGTTAACGACCTCAGTGGCATTTTCGCTGCCGTGGGAGTACCGGCCACGAAGGGCGCGAATGTGGTCTTTGATCGGGTCAACGCTGAGGGCGGCGTTCACGGGCGTCAGATTCGCTTTGTGGTCGAGGATAACGGCTATCAAATGCCGCGCGCGATGCAGGGCTATAACAAGCTTCTGAACCGCGACAAGGTGTTTGCCATGTTGCAGTCGCTGGGCACACCAATGAATGTTGCCGGGTTCAAACTGCTGGACCCGAAAGGTATTCCCAACGTCGCTCCTCTGACCGCCGCGCGGCAGATGCTGCAAGAGCCGATGAAGAACAAGTTCACGTCGTTCTCGACCTATTACGACCAGGCGCGGATTGGAGTGAAATATCTAAACGGTGAATTCGGATCGCAAACCGTCTGCACAATGTATCTACCCACCGATTTCGGCGAGGAAATCCTGGAAGGCAGCAAAGCCGGAGCTGAAGAAGCTGGTATTTCGTTTGGTGCAGAGACCACCCATAAGCCTGACGAGACGGACTTCGTCGGTTCCCTGAGCAAGCTTAAGGAAGAGGGTTGCGATATCGTCACCATGGCCCTCGGCGTACGTCAGGCGATCACCGTTGTTGGAACGGCCAAAAAGATGGGCCTGACCGACATGAAATTCCTCGGAACCTCGGCCAGCTTTTTGACCGTGGTCGCACAGGTGCCCGGTGGCGTCACGGACGGATTTTATGCCGCGGCGTCTTGGCTGGACCTCTGGGCACGCGCGGAAGAACCTGCCCCGGCGGCGTTTATCGCGGAATACAAAGCGGCCACAGGTGAAGATCCTGTCGGTTTCTCAATGCTTGGCTATTCAGCCGCCGAAATGATGGTCAAAGCGCTTGAGGCCGCAGGGCCTGATCTGACCCACGAAAGTTTCATCGCCGCAATGGAATCGCTGGATTACATGGATGAACTGGTCGGCAACCAGATCACCTATGGGCCGGATGACCATCAGGGTGCTGATACTGTCTTTGTCAGCGTCGTTGAGAATGGTGCTTGGAAACTGGTTTACGAAGAATAAACCCACCAAAGAAAAAGGGCTCGCAGTTGCGAGCCCTTTCCAATTCGGTATCCGTAGCGATTAACGCTTCGAGAACTGGAACGAACGACGCGCTTTGCGCTTACCGTATTTCTTACGTTCCACAACGCGGCTGTCGCGGGTCAGGAAGCCAGCAGCTTTCAGAGCACCACGCAGGTTCGGATCGTAAAGTTGCAGCGCTTTCGAGATGCCGTGCTTGACCGCACCGGCCTGCCCCGTCAGGCCACCGCCTTTGACGGTTGCAACAACATCGAACTCACCTTCAACACCAGCAACCTGGAACGGTTGGCGCAGGATCAGCTGCAGAACGGGACGCGCAAAATACTTGTCCTGATCTTTGCCGTTCACGGTGACCTTGCCGGAACCCGGCTTGATCCAAACGCGGGCAACGGCGTCTTTACGCTTGCCGGTGGCATAGGAGCGGCCCAGTTCGTCACGTACGGGTTCACGCACGATGACTTCTTCGGCCACGGTTTCAACGCCTGCGACGGCGCTCAGCTCTTCGAGAGTATTGATCTGATCAGCCATCGGTCATTAGCTCCGGGTGTTTTTCTTGTTCATGGATGCAACATCCAGAACTTCGGGCGCTTGCGCCTCATGGGGATGCTCGGCGCCTGCGTAAACGCGCAGGTTGGTCATCTGCTGGCGAGCCAGGCGGTTGCCCGGCAGCATGCGCTTGACCGCCTGGGTCACGACGCGCTCGGGATGTGCACCCTCGAGGATCTGCTGCTTGGTGCGCGATTTGATGCCGCCCGGGTGGCCAGTGTGCCAGTAGAAGTTCTCTTCGCGCTTCTTGCCGGTCATCTGGATTTTGTCAGCGTTGATCACGATGACATTGTCGCCCATGTCCATGTTGGGTGTGAACGACGCTTTGTGCTTGCCACGCAGGCGCATGGCGACGATCGAGGCAAGACGGCCCAGAACAACGCCCTCGGCGTCGATCAGGATCCATTTCTTGTCGATGTCTGCAGGTGTTGCAGAAAAGGTTTTCATGGCAGGATAGTCCTGTTTGATGTGAAAGACCGCCCCAAGCGGAGCGGCCCGAATTCGATGGATGGGGTTTAGACCTACTCGTGATGCAGGTCAATACACGTAAGGTAGAATAAATAACGCAATAACAGAGACTTACAAAATAGGTAATATTTTACCCCAATGATTTATTCGCCAACCTATCTAAATCTATAAGGTGCGCAACTGTAACCCACTCATTAAAACCAACCAGTCCCGGGAGGCTACCATGCAAGAACTAAACAATGTAATTGCTGCTTACGGTGCTGCCTGGCAGGAAACGAACCCGAATAGACGACTGAAACTGCTTGATCAGTGTTTTGCTGGCAATGGCAACTATGTCGATCCTACCGCTGCGGTAACTGGAAGAGATCAGCTATCCGAACATATCGGAGAAGTCCTGAAAGATACGCAAGGCCGCGTTGAACTGACAAGCGCCCCCACCTCACATCATGACGTCGTCCACTTCACCTGGCATATGGTTTCACCCGATGGTTCGATCATGGTTGCGGGACATGATTTCATCCGCCTCGATGCCAACGGCAAGATCGGGCATCTGGCCGGTTTTTTTGGGGACCCTACCCCGTTGAATTAAGGCTTAGACGCTTATTTGTTCGGGTGGGTTATCCAACAACGTGCGCAGGCGCAGCATTGCATCTTCGAATTTAGCTAACGAGACATGCCCGTTCACTGCAATACGGACAGCATTTGGTGCCCTGCCGTCCCTAAGCGCGAATTCGTCGGCAGATCGCAATTGAATACCTTCACGTTCGGCTGCGCGACTGAAGGCAGCAGAGCGCCAACCCGAAGGCAGATGCAGCCACACAAAGGGAATCTCTGAATCCCAATTGAGGTCAAAGCCGCCCAAGGCGTTTACTGCGACCCGCACATATTCTCCCATCTTGGAGCGAACATCTCGTGCCAGTTGCCTCGCCTCTGGGTGCCCCAACAATAGCCGCGTCAATTCGGCTAAGGGTTGGGCCAACCCAAAGTACCCGTACTCGGCAGATCGGCGCAAATCTACACTTCGCTCCCGTGGGGCAATCGCGAATCCAACACGTAGCGCTGGCGTCAGCGTTTTTGAAATTGAAGAGACATGCCAGCCCCGCTCAGGTGCCAACGCACGATAGCTGGGCGCGCGTGCCTCACCCATGCGGTAGCAATCATCTTCGATGATCTGCAATTCATACTTTCGCGCAATCTCGACCACCTCTTTGCGTCTCTCCAGCGGAGAATGCCCGCCCGTAGGGTTCTGCACCTCGGGTGAGACGCAGATCGCCTGCGCCTTGGTTTGCCTGAGGATATGATCCAGCGCGTCGGGGCTAATGCCCCATTTATCCATCTTTACCCCGACAATCTCGGCGCGCATCAACTCTCCGGCCCGCCGGAAACCGGCATACGACAGATCCTCGACCAGCACGACAGGTTTTGGATCCCTCAGAACGGTTTGAAAAACAACACAAATACCACTTTGTCCGCCATGCGTCAGTACAATGTCGTCTGCGTTCAATGAACCAAGTGGAAGATCCGATAACCAGTCAGCCACGACTTGGCGCACCGGTAGATAAGCATCGCGGGTCGGATAGTTCATGAACATCCGCGGATCGCCTTTTGCAACCTTTTCAAGGCATTCGCGGATTAAGGTCACCTGCCCTACATCCGGCAAGCGTGGGCTGAACAGGCTGACGTTGGACTCATATTTATCGTCCCTCAGATGTAACTGTCGTGACCAGACATCATCCAGAATGGGCGATCGCGGCGGGGCGACAAATGTACCACGCCCGACCTCGGCTTGTAGCAAGCCTTCATCGGTCAGGATCGTATAGGCACGCGCGACAGTGCCTGGTGTGATCTTTAATCGATACGCCAATTCCCGCACCGGAGGCAGTTTCTTTCCAACCTCCAGCGTCTTGTTATCTATTGCTTTTCGGATCGTGTCGGCGACCAGAGTGTACTTTGGACCTTTGGATTTAGGTAATGCCTCTGGCCAAATTGTATCCATTACAATTCTTCCTTTGATTTCGATACAATGTTGAATGTATCAACGCACTGTACCGAACATCTTAGCTTTGTGTCAATACAATTTGAAAGGATACCCAAGATGACACACGCAATGCACAACCCCGCCCTCTTGCTGCTGAACGACAGCCCTCGGCTGCCGCTGATCGCCGCGCTGGCCGTGCGGTTTGCGGCGATTGTCACACAGTGGGAGCAACGCCGCCGCAGCCGCGTCAATTTAGGCAAGCTGGATGACAGGCTGCTTCGCGATGTAGGACTGACCCGCCATCGCGCCGATGAAGAAGTAAGCCGCTACTTCTGGATGAAATAATTATCCCCAGTCCCATCTAAGGGACCTCTTCCTGGCCGGGGTTTGTCCCCGGCCCTTTTTTATCCAAACGCGGCGGCGGCTGAACCTACTGGAGGAATGGAATACGTTATACTCGCCCGTGCAACCGGTTTGTCCGAGCCTTCCGAGTACATCAGCACATCCCCTACTGCCAATGTTCGACCTAATTTCAGCAACTTGCATTCGGCAATTAAGTCAGCACCACCTTCCGGCTTGCGAAGGAAATCCAGCGAACTGTTTGTGGTTACCGCCAGCGATTGCCGACCCTTTCGCGCCAAAACCATCGCATAAACGCTAACATCAGCCAGCCCGAACATGGACGGCCCAGATACGGTGCCGCCAGGTCGCAGATGTCGGTCCTCGACCCTTAGTCGCATCGTGATGGACGTCTCGGTCAGTTCTTCCACAACAAAATCGCTGTGGACCTGTGGAAATACTTCTTCCAGATACTCTGTCAAATCTTGTTTGCTCAGTGCTAACGACATGCTTCCCCTCATGGCTCTGCCCGCCTAGAGTTGGCCCAAACGCCAGTGGGAGGGCAAGATGGCAATTCTGGAACGTAACGACACAGGAGCTATTGCGCGGCTCAAGATGAATGCGCCTGAGCGTTTGAATGCACTGAGTGACGAAATGCTCGCCGCGTTGCAGGCCGAGCTCGATGCACTGCGTGATGATAATTCGATTCGTGTCGTTGTTCTTTCAGGGGCAGGAAAAGCGTTTTGTGCCGGGCACGATCTGAAACAGATGACGCAAGGACGACAGGCCAGCGACCGAGGGCTTTCCTACTTTCAGGATCTGTTTGACCGCTGCGCAAAGATGATGCTGTCTATCCAGTCCCTGCCCCAGCCTGTTATTGCCCAGACGCACGGAATCGCTACGGCGGCAGGCTGTCAGTTGGTAGCAACCTGTGACATGGCAATTGCGGCCGAGGGTACACGGTTTGGCGTAAATGGCGTTAATATCGGCCTGTTTTGCTCGACCCCGATGGTGGCACTCAGCCGGAATATTCCGCGTAAACAGGCGTTTGAGATGCTGACGACCGGTGATTTTATTTCAGCCGAGCGCGCAGCCGAGCTTGGTCTGGTCAATCGGGTTGTCCCAGAAAACCTGCTGGCGGAAGAAACTGATACGCTTGCAGAGAAGTTGGCGGCAAAGCTTAGCAGTGCGGTGAAAATCGGTAAAACAGCTTTTTATCAACAAGTTAACATGCCCGTTGACCAGGCCTACGCGTACACTGCCGAAGTAATGGCTCAGAATATGATGGACCGGAATACCGAGGAAGGCATAAGCGCATTTATAGAGAAACGTCCGCCCAATTGGCATCAGTGACGCTGTTATTTCATACATTTTTCAGCACTGTTCGCATTTTTTCACTTTTCAAAAGGGCGACACTGTGGCAATGCTGGGACAAGGCCAAGGCCTGAATATGCTTTTGGGTCGCCGTGGGCGGAAGGTCCCTCCAGCTGGTTTCTCTCACCGGCGCAGACATTCCCGCAGCGGCGACCCCAAAAACTTCTCCGTTTAAAGTTGCTGATATCTGCACATTGCGTATGACGTTGCAGTGCCCTATTTGGCATCGCATGACAGACAAATTGCATATTGTGGGCGGCGGCATGGCCGGGTCCGAGGCCGCCTGGCAGGCGGCGGAACTGGGCGTGGATGTTGTGATCCACGAAATGCGACCTAATGTAGGCACCTTTGCGCACCAGACCGGCAATCTGGCCGAGATGGTATGTTCGAACTCGTTCCGCTCAGATGATGATGAACAGAACGCTGTCGGATTGCTGCATTGGGAAATGCGCGCAGCAAACGGGTTGATTATGACCACGGCTGATAGCCACCGCCTACCAGCAGGTGGTGCCCTGGCGGTTGACCGTGATTCTTTTGCTGAATCTGTGACCGCCAAGTTGAAGGCACATTCACACGTATCGGTCACTGACGAGGAGGTCATCAGCCTGCCCAGTGAGGGCCACTGGATATTCGCCACAGGCCCGCTGACCTCACCCGGTTTGAGTGAGGCCATACGGTCAGAGACAGGTGCCGAAGCACTAGCCTTTTTCGACGCCATAGCGCCTATCGTCTACGCCGACAGCATTGATATGAGCAAAGCATGGATGCAGTCGCGTTATGACAAGGGCGAGACCGAAGAAGAACGGACGGCCTATCTCAATTGTCCGATGGATCGTGAACAGTACGAAGCCTTCATTGATGCGCTCCTGGCGGCTGACAAGACCGAGTTCCACGAGGGCGAAACCGCGAGTTATTTCGACGGCTGCCTGCCGATCGAAGTAATGGCCGAGCGCGGCCGTGAAACCTTGCGTCACGGTCCGATGAAACCCGTTGGTCTGACCAATCCGCACCAACCGGATGTAAAGCCACACGCTGTTGTTCAATTGCGGCGTGACAATGCCTTGGGCACCTTATTCAACATCGTTGGTTTTCAGACCAAGATGAAATACGGCGCACAAACGGATGTTTTTCGTAAAATCCCAGGGCTGGAAAACGCCAGCTTTGCGCGGTTGGGTGGCATTCATCGTAATACCTTCATCAATTCCCCGACATTGCTAGATGCGCAGATGCGGCTGAAATCCCGGCCCAATATTCGATTTGCTGGCCAGATTACTGGGGTCGAAGGCTATGTTGAAAGTGCCGCGATGGGCCTGCTGGCTGGTCGTCTTGCTGCCGCCGAGATTTTGGGCAAGACCTTGCCCGAAGTGCCTCAAGATAGCGCGATGGGCGCGTTGATCCACCATATTACCGGCGGTGCTGAGGCCAAAACGTTCCAGCCCATGAACGTGAATTTCGGATTATTCCGCCCGGTCGATGGTCTGAAAGGTGGTCGTCGGGGCCGTAAAGATCGCTACAAGGCGTATACAGACCGGGCAAAAGCTGTCTGGAGAGACTGGTTAAACCAGTGTTGACTGGACGGCACGCCTACCCTGCGCCTAACATGTGAGGTATGAGCGACAAGTTTCTGAAAAACACATACAATCTGAACTCTGCCCAGGAAACGCAGGAACACTATCAGAATTGGGCGGCTTCGTATGATGATGAAGTCGATGAGCATGGCTACGTCACCCCGGATCGTGTTGCCGCAGCATTGTGGTCATTTATCTCAGATGCCGAGGTGCCGGTTCTGGACTATGGCTGTGGCACAGGGCTTTCAGGTGTTGCGCTGAACAAGGCCGGTTTCCACGTGATCGACGGCATGGACCCATCGCCGAATATGCTGAAAGGGGCAGCGGCCAAGGGTGTCTATCGCAATCTGATAGGCTTTGACGTCACCAACCCCGAACCGATTGAGGCGGGTGCTTACTCTGCCATCACATCCATAGGGGTTATTGGAGCCGGCGCGGCTCCGCCTGAAACATTTGATCTTCTTATGAATGCGTTACCACGCGGTGGGTATCTGGCCTTTTCTTTCAATGACCATACCTTGGCCGATCACGCCTATACCGCGCGTCTCAACGATTGGCTGGACATGGGGCACGCACGGTTGTTATTTCGTGAATATGGCCCTCACCTCCCCGGAATGGACATGAAATCTAACGTCTACGTTGTTGAAAAAGCGTGAGATTCATAACGCGATTTGCGCCTTCTCCGACAGGTCCATTGCATCTGGGCCATGCATATTCTGCACTTCTGGCCCATGATCAAGCGCAGGCTGCAGGTGGAGAATTCCACTTGCGGATCGAAGATATAGACCAGTCGCGTTCTCGCCTTCATTGGGAAAACCAAATCTATGACGATCTGCACTGGCTTGGCCTGACATGGCCTCTGCCGGTGATGCGCCAATCAGATCGAATTCAAAAATATCGACACGCGCTCGAAACCTTGATCGATCTGAAGTTGGTCTACCCTTGCCAATGTAAGCGTGCCGATATCGAGGCCGCGGCTGGGGCCCCACAGGAAGGAGCGCCCCAGTTTGGACCAGATGGGCGCATCTATCCGGGTACATGCCGTCAGCGGCTCCTGCTCGATGCGGGCACCGAGGATGTTCTTCGCCTCAATATGGAAAAAGCGCTAGAGGTGTCAGAGCTTCGCACTTTTCGTGAAACCGGAGCGAAACATGCGGGAACGCACTCACTTAATGCCGATACGCTTCTCAACGCAGTCGGCGATATCATCCTCGTTCGGCGCAATATGGGCAGTTCTTATCATTTGTCCGTAGTCGTTGACGACGCAGATCAGGACATAACGCATGTGGTCCGAGGTGAAGATCTGTTCGACGCTACGCAGATACACGCCTTGCTGCAGGGCTTGCTTGGGCTGCCAACGCCAGTATATCACCACCACCGTCTAATCCGGGACGAGGCTGGCAAACGGCTTGCAAAACGAGATGATGCGCGCGCGATTTCTCTCTATCGCGATCAAGGCGCTACACCGGCCGAAATCAGAGCGATGGTCGGGCTTTGATCTGAGAAGCAAACCGATCGCCTAACGCTTCATTCAATCGGTGACATAAGCTCGACTTCGATGCCATCGCGAACCGCTGTATAGAAACAACTCCGCCGATTGGTGTGACAGGCCGGACCGGATTGTTTCACTACGATCAGAAGGCAATCCCGGTCACAATCGACGCGAAAATCCACCAACTCCTGCACATGGCCCGAGCTTTCGCCTTTGACCCAGAACGCCTGTCGCGATCGCGACCAATAGGTGACGCGCCCGGTATCCAGCGTGCGCTCGATGGACTGGGCGTTCATCCACGCCATCATAAGAACCTCACCGGTTTCTTCATCCTGCGCAATCGCAGGGATCAAACCAGCCTCGTTGAATTTCAGTGTCGACGGGTCGAACAAGACTGTGTCAGCCATCGCAAAAACCTTTTGCATCCCAGAATCTCGCCATTATGTATGGGGAATAGAAAACGAGGGAAAGCCATGAGCGGCGAAACCGATTTAATCAAGCTCTATTCCGGACGCATTCTGGCGCTGGCGGCGGATATTCCGCATCTGGACCGCTTGGTAGATCCTGATGCGACAGTGAAAAAGCGTGCACCTTTATGCGGCTCGACAGTAACTGTTGACGTCAAAGTCGAGGATGGGCGGATTACCAACTTCGGGCAGGATGTTAAGGCTTGTGCTTTGGGCCAGGCTTCGGCTTCGGTTGTCGGCAGCGCGGTGATCGGTGCGACACGGGCTCAGGTAGAAACCGCGCGCGATCAGCTTTCGGCAATGTTGAAGAAAGACGGCCCGGCCCCCGACGCTCCATTTGACGGGCTCGAGGTTTTAATGCCCGCACGGGACTATAAGAACCGGCATGCGTCGATCTTGTTGGCACTGGACGCAACTGCGGAAGCGATGGAGCAGGTAGAACAAGCCAATTGCGCCTGATCGTGGCCTTTCCAAACAAAGACGTATAGTGTGCCCCCAATTGATTTGGGGGTTAACGTGAACAATTTGCTGGAACATTTCGTGACGCTCTGGGTTGTGATCGACCCTATCGGCACGATCCCCGTCTTTATCGCCGTCACTGCGGGTATTGCCGCTGGGGCCCGTCGCAAGACCGCCCTATTGGCGGCATTGGTGAGCGCGGGAATACTAATGTTCTTTCTCATCTTCGGACAACTTGTAATCGAGGCATTAGACATCGGCCTAAACTCGTTTCAAGTAGCCGGCGGGATAATCCTGTTCCTCTTCGCGTTGACCATGATCTTTGGCGAGAGCAAGCAAGAGATTGAACAACGTCAGGCCGAAGAGGACCTGGACGATAAAATGCACAAGACCAACCCGGCCATTTTCCCGCTGGCCGTTCCATCCCTCGCCTCCCCTGGCGCGATGCTCGCTATCGTTGTTTTGACCGACAACAACCGATACAGCGTCGCTGATCAAAGTATCACTGCATTGGTTATGCTAGCTGTGATCGCCATCGCGTTTGTGCTGATGCTATTGGCAGAACCGATCATCCGGTTAATCGGTCATTCAGGTGCAGCCATCATCAGCCGCGTAATGGGAATGATCCTGGCCTCAGTCGCGGTCAACTCTGTCCTGTCGGCGACGATTGAGATTATCAAAACTGGTCAGCTTTGAAAAAAGAACCGCCGCACCTTCCGGGCGGAAAGGGCGGCGGCAAGTCATGCGTTTCTCATGTAGGGTCCGGATTACCGCACGGGGCCGAGGCTGGCTCCTTCAAGGGAAATGGGACAGGCAGGTCACCCTTGATCAGGACGGGGAAACAAGCGCGGTATGATCGGCACGAGATCGCAGGCAGAAAGGCTTAGAACCCGCTTGGCAGGTGAAGGGCAACCACCAGCATCACAACCAGAGAAACCGCGCCTGCCGCATCCTGTAAGATCGTGGATTGCGAACGGGTAAAGGCAGTTTTGATCTGGCTCAGCATGGTCTCACCTCCGGTCAGGTTTAATCATTTGTTGACCTTTTGTTCTCATATTTTGACGAGTCGGTAAAGAACTTTTTAAGAACATTTGTGAACTTTCTGGGATTTTCAGTCTAACCCACTGATATCAAACGGATCGCCTTGTCCTGTTTCATGAGCCACAGAAGAACACGCGCCGCCTGGCCTCGGTCTGATGTCAACTTGGGGTCTGAGGAGAGCAACGCACGCGCATCTGATTGCGCCACTGCCATCAATCCTGCCTGCCGTTCGAGATCGGCAATCCGGAACTTGGGCAGGCCAGATTGCGCTGTACCGATCAAGTCACCCGCGCCGCGCATCTGCAAATCTGTCTCGGCAATGCGGAACCCGTCCTCGGTTTCACGCAGAACTTCCAGACGCTTGCCCCCACCTTCGCTAAGTGGCGGTTGATACATCAGCAAACAGGTCGAAGCATCCTCTCCGCGTCCAACCCGCCCCCGCAACTGGTGCAATTGCGCCAATCCGAAAATCTCTGCCCGTTCAATCACCATGATTGTGGCATTTGGAACATTGACCCCAACTTCAATCACCGTGGTCGCGACTAGAACCTTGGTTTGGCCGGTCTGAAACGCCGCCATTGCAGCATCTTTTTCGGTGGGTGGCATCTGGCCATGCACCAGCCCCACCACATCATCCCCCAAAAGCGCGCGCAGCCGCTTGAAACGCTCCTCGGCGGCGGTCAGGTCTGAGACTTCGGATTCATCGACCAGAGGACATACCCAATAGCATTGTTTGCCCGCATCAATCGCGCCGCGCAGGTGGGCCACAACCTCGTCCATTCGCTGCGTGCTGACGATCGCGGTCTTGATTGGCTTTCGGCCAGGTGGCTTTTCATCAAGAACCGAGACATCCATGTCACCATACTGCGCCAACGCCAAACTGCGCGGGATGGGCGTTGCGGTCATCACCAGAACATCCGTGCGCTGACCTTTTTCGGACAATTCCATCCGTTGGCGGACACCAAAACGATGTTGTTCATCAACGATTGCCAGCCTTAGAGCTTTAAACTCAACATCGTCCTGAAACACCGCATGGGTGCCGACCAGTATTTGAATGTCGCCTTGTTTCAGTGCGGCCAGCTTTTCCCGACGTTCAGCTCCCTTATCGCGCCCGGTTAGGATTTCCAGCACAACTCCGGCCTCTTCGGCCAAGGGTCGCAGTCCTTCAAGATGTTGTCGGGCAAGGATCTCGGTGGGTGCCATCATCACCCCCTGCCCGCCCGCTTCAACCGCGATCAAAAGCGCCATAAACGCCACAAGCGTCTTTCCCGCGCCGACATCGCCTTGCAGCAATCGATTCATGCGGGAACCCGAGGCCATATCCGCCGAAATTTCTTCGATCGCACGGGATTGAGCATCGGTTGGTCGATACGGCAAGCTTGTAAGCACCTTAGATTGCAGCTCCCCTGTTCCAAGACTGATGATGCCACGCACCTTCCGCTCACGCTGTCTTGCCAGAGCCAAAGTCAGCTGATGGGCGAGCAATTCATCATATGCCAGACGCTCCCTTGCAGGTGCAATAGGGGCTACGTCATCTGCCCCATGCGGATGATGAGCAGCACGAATTGCAGCCGACCAGTCGGGCCAGTTTTGCTGAGCCACCTGAGCTGGGTCTGCCCATTCAACCAGAGCAGGCACCCGTTTGAGTGCGCTTTGCGCCGCCTTGTACGCCGTTTTTTGCGTAACGCCCTGGGTCAGATGATAAACTGGTTCAAACTCTGGTAATTCACCTGCGTTTTCTGGCGCGACCATGTGATCGGGGTGCACCATCTGGGCCATTCCATCAAACAGTTCCAGCTTTCCCGAAACCACGCGGTGCGCACCCTGCGGCAGCAGTTTCTTCAGATAATCCCCGCGCGCGTGAAAGAACACCAGTTGAAAATCCGCTTGGCTGTCCTCGACATGTATGCGGTATGCACCACCTTTATTACGCGGGGGCCGATGGGTTCCGATCGTGACCTCTACCGTCAAGGTCGTCGGAAGATCGGCCCCTTGTATGCTATCGCGTCGGCGTCGGTCGATCACCGCATATGGCAATGAAAACAAGACATCTCGCGGCGACTCGATGTCTAATTGGCCGAAAAGTTGCGCTGTTTTCGGTCCCACACCATCCAGCGTTTCAAGCCCCGCGAACAGCGGAAAGAGTTGCTCTGGCCTGCCGCTCATAGATCGCCGATCAGTTGAAGCCAGCCGTCTTCATCCAGGGTTTCGATACCCAGATCGGCCGCTTTCTTTGCCTTCGATCCCGCACCCGGACCCGCCACCAACAAATCGGTTTTTTGGCTGACCGAACCAGACACCTTGGCGCCCAACGCCTCGGCACGCGCCTTGGCCTCGGCGCGCGTCATCTTTTCAAGCGTTCCTGTAAAGACGACTGTTTTTCCTGCAACCGGGCTGTCCGATGCAGGCGCATTTGGCGGAACTATGGTTAAGTGACTGCGCAGTCCATCAATCGCTTTGCGTTCGTCCGGGTTGGCAAAGGCGTCAGACAGCGACAGCCCCAGCGTGGTTCCAATGCCATCAATTCCAATCATATCCGTCCAAGCGCTGGCAGCGTCCGCTGGTACATTTAGCTTAGCAACCGTAGCATCCCGCGCCTCTTTGACTCTGGCGCGCCGACCTTCTTCTATAGCTGCGATCCTTTCTGCATCTTCCGCTTCGTCAGCGGCACGCTGCGCAAGTGCTGCGGGTCGCGCCGTATCGATTGACGCGGTCATTTGATCCCACTCCCGATAGAATAGGGCCAAATCCCGGGCGCCGACTTCGCCCACATGGCGAATTCCGAGTGCAAACAACAATCGAGCGAAGGGAATGGTTCGTTTGTCATCAATCGCGGCGAACAGATTGCTGGCCGAGGTCTCTCCCCAACCGTCACGGTTTTTCAAACGGGCAAGATTTTCAGCGTCCCGTTCTTTCAAGGTGAAGATATCGGCAGGTGTGTTGATAGGCAGAACGGGGTCGTTGTGGAACATCTCGATCTGTTTGGCTCCGAGTCCTTCGATATCGAAGGCTTTGCGCGACACGAAATGTTTAAGTTTCTCTACCGCCTGCGCAGGGCAAATCAACCCCCCGGTGCATCGGCGTACCGCATCACCTTCTTCGCGGATTGCCTCACTGTCACATTCCGGGCATGTCGTTGGAAAGGAATAAGGTTTCGCATCATCCGGTCGTTTCGACAGATCAACATCCGAAATCTTTGGGATCACATCCCCTGCCCGATAAACCTGCACCCAATCGCCGATGCGTATGTCTTTGCCATCGCGGATAACCCCGCCTTTGGCGTCCCGCCCCGCGATATAGTCCTCATTGTGCAGCGTCGCGTTCGACACAACGACCCCACCGACAGTCACAGGATGCAAACGTGCAACCGGGCTAAGCGCTCCGGTCCGACCCACCTGAATGTCGATCGCTTCAAGCCGGGTCCAGGCCAGTTCGGCCGGAAATTTATGCGCGATCGCCCAGCGGGGCGTTGTCGAGCGGAATCCCAACCGGGATTGCAGACTCAGATCATCAACTTTGTAGACCACCCCGTCGATGTCATATCCCAAAATCGCGCGCTGTTCTTCGATCGCGCGGTAATGATCCAGCATCTGACCTGTCGTGGAACAGAGACGCGTAAGCGCGTTAACTTGGAAGCCCAATGCTTTGAGTCGTTCGATTGCCCCCATTTGCGTTTCAGCCAGAGGTTTCGACAGTTCGCCCCAGGCATAGGCAAAAAACTTTAGTGGACGTGACCGAGTTATTTCCGAGTCCAGTTGGCGCAGCGAACCAGCTGCTGCGTTACGCGGATTTGCGAAAGTCTTTCCACCTGTTTCAATTTGCCGGACGTTCAGCGCTTCGAAATCATGATGAGACATGTAAACCTCACCACGAACCTCGAATATATCTGGAGCACCTTCAATTCGATGCGGAATATCCGACACGGTGCGCGCATTGGCGGTCACGTTTTCCCCGGTCTCACCATCCCCTCGGGTCGCTGCCTGAATCAGCTCGCCGTGCTCATATCTTAAGGATAACGAGAGGCCATCGATCTTTGGCTCGGCTGTATATTCAAGTGGTGCGTCTTCCCCTAACCCGAGATACTTGCGGATTGAGCGGTCAAAATCGGCAACATCCTCATCGTCAAAGGCATTGCCAAGTGACATCATCCGCACCGCATGCGTGACTTTGGAAAACCCGTCTGAAACTTGTGCCCCTACTTGATCCGAAGGGCTGTCTACACGTTTTAGTTCCGGAAAGTGCGCCTCAATATCGGCGTTGCGACGTTTGAGGGCATCATAATCGGCGTCTGATATTTCCGGAGCATCTTCAGTGTGATAAAGCTGGTTGGCCCTCTGCAACTCCTTGGCAAGCCGAGCCAGTTCTGCACGTGCTTCGTCTTCCGTCAATTCTGCGATTGCAGTGGTATCGCTCATGGCCCCGCCCTGTCACGTCATATTAGAATCCAGTGATAGGACGAGGCCATGATCAGGTCCAGTGTTGTGCTGAGACGCGAGTGAAATTACCGTCCTGGACCATCGACGGTAGCAGTCAGATCAATTCACGCGCCAACGGCAAGGCGGGCTTCACCCATATTGCTGGATTGTGGATCGCGCAGAACATAACCGCGACCCCAGACTGTTTCGATATAATTCTCACCACCAGTGGCATTGCTGAGCTTCTTACGTAACTTGCAGATGAACACATCGATAATTTTCAATTCTGGCTCATCCATGCCGCCGTAGAGATGATTCAGGAACATCTCTTTGGTCAGAGTTGTACCCTTGCGCAGGCTTAGAAGCTCAAGCATCTGATATTCTTTGCCCGTCAGGTGCACGGTCTTTCCTTCGACCTCGACGGTCTTGGCATCCAGATTGACGGCCACCTGCCCTGTGTGGATCACGGACTGGGAATGCCCCTTGGAACGCCGGATGATCGCATGAATACGCGCCACCAGCTCTTCGCGATGGAAGGGTTTGGTCAGGTAATCGTCTGCACCAAACCCGAAGCCTTTGATCTTGCTTTCGGTGTCGTCTGCGCCCGACAGGATCAGGATCGGTGTTTCCACGCGTGCGATCCGCAGTTGGCGCAGCACTTCGTGGCCGTTCATATCAGGCAAATTCAGGTCAAGCAGAATGAGGTCATATTCATACAGCTTGGCCAGATCGATTCCTTCTTCGCCAAGGTCCGTCGCATATACGTTGAGATTTGCGTGCGTCAGCATCAATTCAATGCTCTTGGACGTGGTTGGATCATCCTCGACAAGAAGTATGCGCATTTTTCACTGCTCCAATTAGGTCAAATTCTTCAACTGATCTGAGCCTGAATAAAAATGGTTAATCTGACGTTATCGTTGAATCATTTATTCATCTTCTCCTTTAGGTTGTCGATATTTTTTTAATGCAGTCACCTTCAGCGCATCGATCCCGTGCTTTGCGACGGCTGACACCCAGGAATTGAATTCCTCATCGCTAATGCCATAGCGTTTCTTTGCTTCAGACAGGGAAATCAGCCCGTAAAGCACTCCACGCACGACAATTACTTTGCGCGAAGCTACCCATCGCCGCGTGTCTGCCAGGGGTAGATCGGCGCGTGTTAGCACGCTTCCATCCGGCAAGGTGACCGATCTTGGACCTTCCACTTTGTGCAAATACATCTGTTCCACCTTCTTCTGCTGCGACAAAGCTGCATCCAACCTACTTAAAACGGTGTGAAACCGCCCCTTGAGAGTGTGTAGAATTTTCCTATATTCTGCCGGTCTTTCTTAACCCGGACTGGAACCGCCAATGGCCCTCGATACCGAGACCCCGCTAAACTCGCTTGGCTTTGCCAAACCGCCCTCGGAAACGCGGGTGGTTGTGGCTATGTCTGGCGGCGTGGACAGCTCTGTTGTCGCGGCCTATCTGGCTGATCAGGGCTATGACGTTGTAGGGGTTACGCTGCAGCTTTACGACCACGGCGCGGCGCTTGCCAAGAAAGGTGCCTGTTGTGCGGGAATCGATATCCACGACGCGCGCCGCGTGGCCGAAGAGCGCGGCTTCCCTCATTATGTTCTGGATTATGAGAACATCTTTAAAGACGCTGTAATCGACGAATTCGCTGACAGCTATCTGGCAGGAGCGACTCCGGTGCCTTGTATCCGCTGCAATGAGCGGGTGAAGTTCAAGGACCTGTTGGAAACCGCCAAGGACCTAGAGGCCGACTGTATGGCCACCGGTCATTATATCCAGCGCAAGATGGGAACCAATGGGGCCGAGTTGCATAGTGCTGAGGATGCCAACCGCGACCAGTCTTATTTCCTTTTCTCGACAACGCCCGAGCAGTTGGATTTCCTGCGCTTTCCTTTGGGGCACCTGCCCTCCAAGGACGCCACGCGCGAGATGGCGGCGCAATACGGGTTGGCGGTTGCGGACAAACCTGACAGCCAGGACATCTGCTTTGTACCGAACGGCAACTACGCCAGCGTAATCGAAAAGTTGCGCCCAGGTGCTGCAGAGCCGGGTGAAATCGTACATGCCGATGGCCGTGTTCTGGCACAGCATGATGGAGTGATTCACTATACAATTGGTCAGCGCCGCGGGCTTGGCATCGGTGGCCTGAGTGAGCCGTTGTATGTGGTAAAGCTGGACGTCGACAAAAAGCAGGTTGTCGTCGGCCCCAAAGAGATGTTGGCTACACGGACCGTTCCGGTGCGTGAAATCAATTGGCTTGGGGATGAACCCTTCACGTCAAAAAACGAATGGCATGTTTCGGTCAAGGTCCGTTCGACCCGCCCGCCGCGCGAGGCGATCATTCGGCCTCTGTCCGACACGACGGCCGAGGTTGAGCTGTTTACGCCCGAAGAAGGTATCTCTCCGGGTCAGGCTTGTGTGTTTTACGAAACTGGTGGAAGCCGCATCTTTGGCGGTGGCTGGATCTGGCGCGGTTATTAAATCGCGTCAGTCCAGGAATTGCTGAGGATATAGATACCGGCACAGATCATTACGTAAGGAACCAGTTTCTCAAGTCGCCGCGCAAACCCGCCGGTCATGATCGGAGATCGCGCGCCTAGCAGACCAAGCATGGTTAGCGTCAGGGCCGCAGCAACCGCACCTGTAACGCCTGCAATACGGTAGCTTGGGGCCGAGTCTGCCAAAAGCGGTGCGAGCACAGCGAACGTATCCATCGACAGGCTTATGAACAGCAACATCGTTACAACGGTTGAGGCACCTGAGGATACTTGCGGAGCCTCCTCGGTCTCTGATCCCCGAAACTGCCGGATAACCCCAATCACGCCGAGGCCAAGCGGGATCACACCCAGATAGCCAGCCCAATGTGGCACCACGTCATCGACACCCAAAGCCAGCAACAAGGCGGCGGCGATGATCAATATCTGCGCAAGCAGGAACCCCGCAACGGTCCGTCGCGGACCGGAAACCATCATCAGCGCAACAAGCGCTGCGAGGTTGTCGAGGTTAGTCAGAACCTGTGCCATGTAGGCAGAGGCGGCAAAGATCACGTGATCCAGCATCACGTGTTCATTCTGTCCAAAACAGCTTTTGCCGCGCGCAGACCCGGCGCCTCTCCACCCCGCCCAAGGCGCTCCATCGTTATCGCCATAGCCTCATGTTGGGCGTCCTGCGTAGCTGCAACCTCTTCCAGTGCTGCCGCGATCTTTAGCGGCTGGCAGTCGTCCAACAGACATTCAGGTACAGCACGCGTGTCCGAGACCAGATTGACAAGCGTCACCGTATCGAGCTTGACCATGCGCTTCGCGATCAATTTGGTCAGCCAATTCAGATTATAAGCGATCACCATCGGCGTTGACTGTGCAGCCAGTTCCAGTGACACGGTGCCCGATGCCGCCAATGCCAGATCGGCTGACGCGAAGGCCGCCCTCTTCTGAACCTGTGCATGGTCCGACGGCAACTTTCGTGGATCGACAACAATCGGATGTCCCGGCCAATCCTGAACTTGTTCGGCAACCACATCAACCATATGCGCGACTGTAGGCACGACGACACGGGTATCGGGTCGATCTGTCAGGAATTCTTGCAGAGCAGCGCCAAATATCGGGGCTAACCGCTCGACCTCTCCCCGCCGAGAACCAGGTAATGCGAGCACAATAGGAGCGTCGCCCACGTCATGATCCACACGGAATCTCTTGATATCTTGTTCAGACGCAATCGGCTCGTTGACGACGGGGTGACCGACAAAATCACACTCCATCCCTGCCCGCTCCATATAGGGCGGTTCAAACGGCAGCAGCGCCAGAACATGGTCGATCACCTTCGCCATTTTGTCGGCGCGCCCGGGCCTCCAGGCCCAAACGCTGGGTGCAACGTAGTGGACGGTTCGAATACTGCTGGACGCCTTCACCAGTTTAGCGACTCGCAGCGAGAAGTCCGGACTGTCGATGGTGATCAACACATCCGGCTGCGTGTCCAGAACCGCCTGAGCGGTTTCGGCGATCCGGCGTTTCAAGTGAAAGAACTTGGGCAGAACCTCGACCAATCCCATGACGCTGAGTTCGGACATGGGAAAGCGGCTGCTCAGTCCTTGCGCCTGCATCAGTGGACCGCCGACGCCATCAAACCACACCTCTGGCGAAAGGGTTTTAAGTCCCTCCATCAAAGCGGCGCCCAATCGGTCGCCCGACGGTTCACCGGCGACCAAGAATACGCGCATCAGACGGTGCGCTCGCGAACGTAGAGAAATAGACCGAGGCGATTGCACTCTTCAATCACTCGGTCCCGCTGCAGGACAATGACACCACCCTTTTCGATGACAATACCTGACAAGCCCGCCGCAACCGCGCCCGATACGGTGTCGGGTCCGATAGCAGGCATATCCGCGCGCCGGTCCTGATCGGGTTTGGGGCCTTTGTACAGAATACCCCCACCCGCGTCAGGGCGTTGGGTCAGCGACTGCAACATCCAAGCAGTACCATAGATGCCCTCAATTGCTAGCGCTTGCCCTTTCAGCACTACGCATGCCTGACCGACATCTGCAGTCCCCATGCTGCGCAGGATACCTGCCGCACGGTCAGCATCTGCGTGATCAGTATCCGAGGGTTGTGCCTCAGTCAGCGCGCCGAGCGGCGGTAGCAAATCCGGTGCGATCTCGTGCGCGGCACGGACCGTCAAATCAGAATCTTCAAAAATCCCGATAACCGCGCGCAGGGCACCGTCATCACCGGCCATTATGGCCTTTTGTAAAATCGGGACCAATGGCATCGTCGCAGCATCAATGCGCGCAGGATTTACGGTGGGCCGGCGCACTGCCCCAGCCATGCAAATCTCGGTCACGCCGCGCGCTTTCAGATCGGCGATAAAGCTGCCCAATTCCTCAAGCGGAAAGACCACGTCAACATTCAACCTTTCAGGCTCAAACCCTTCCAGCGCGCAAATCAAAGGTCGGTTCGGCAAACATGCAACCACCTCGTCCGGCAATGCCCCAGTTCCCGCGATCAGCGCCAACATGTCTTATTTCCTCGGCGTCAGGAAGGAACGGTCCGTTTGCCCCGTCACAAACTCGACAATCTGGCGCACATATTCGTTGTCGGCCTCCTCGCCCAAGCGATTGGCGCGATCCATGAAGGTGCCATCACCTTCCGACAACTCTTTGAATGCCGCGCGCAGCGCCGAGATATCCTCGCGCGTGACACCGCGCCGTTTCAACCCAACCAGATTCAATCCATCAAGCTCACCACGTGGTGCCTGAACCAGACCATATGGAATCACGTCGTTCGGAACCATAGTCAGCGCACCGATGATGGCCCCGCGACCAACGCGCACGAACTGATGCAGACCCGAGATACCGCCAACGATGACGTCATCCTCGATTATGCAATGACCTGCTGCGCCTGCATGGTTCACCAAAATGACCCGGTTTCCGATCTGCACATCATGCGCAACGTGGACACCAGCCATCAGCAGGCAGTCATCACCAATCCGCGTGACGCCACCGCCGCCATCCGTGCCGGTATTGATGGTGACGTGCTCGCGAATGCGATTGCGTTCACCGATTTCAAGCCGTGTGTTTTCGCCGCCAAACTTTTTGTCTTGTGGGATTTCGCCGACAACGGCAAAGCTGAAGATCACTGTGTCGTCACCAATTGAAGTATCGCCGGTGACGACCACATGGGACTTGAGCTCAACCCGATCGCCTAGACGGACGGACGGCCCGATATGGCAGAACGGACCAATCGTACAACCCTGCCCGATCTGCGCACCGTCTTCGATAATGGCGCTGGGATGAATGCCGCTCATGTTGTCTTTTCCATGTCCCAGTCGACATAGGCCGAAAATTCGGCTTCGGCGGCGACCTCACCTTCAACAGTCGCGCGACCACTGAACTTGAAGATCTTGCCGCCTTTCTTGCCACGCACAGTTTCAACATGCATCTCAAGCACGTCACCGGGCACGACTTTGCGGCGGAATTTGCATTTGTCGATGTTCATGAAATAGATCAGCAATTCACTGTCGATCACGTCCATACCAACACCCAGCATGACACCTGCAGTCTGCGCCATCGCTTCGACAATGGTCACTCCCGGCATGATCGGCGTGCCAGGAAAATGACCCTGAAAATGCGGCTCGTTCATAGTGACATTCTTGATGCCAACTGCAGATTGATAGCCGTCAATATCCACGACCTTGTCGACCAGCAAAAACGGATAGCGATGCGGCAATATACGCTGAATCAGCTGAATGTCGGCGCTCTGGGTTTCCGTGGTCATGGTGCGGATGTCCTGTTTTGGATGTCTCTTTCAAGCGTGGTTAGCAATACGCGTACTTAAGGGCAAGCCAGCCTATTCGTCATTAGCGTCTTCAAGTGCAGACCCGTCGCCAATTGCCGCGTCAATCCGGGCAATTGCGGTATCGGTAATATCTGACGCATCCGAGCTGAGAACAACATTTGAACGCTCGATGACAATCGACGCCCCATATTCGCGTAGAAGTTCGATCAATACAGGTTGAGCCATCTCAAAGAATTGATTGCGTGCCTCTTCTCCGTGCCGTGCCAAAGCATCCAGTTTGGCGCGTTGGCCATCCCGATGCGACTGGACTTTCTGATCAAACGCCTCGGCCAAAGGTCGAAATTCACTGGCGGACATTTCAGAGCGCTTGTCCGTCAGGTCTTTCTCTTCTTTGCTGAGCTGTGCCACGATCAACTCATTTTCATCCGACAGCAGAGCGCTCTCAGCTTCTATCTCGCGAAATATGCGCTGACCGAAACGAGAATCAGCAAACAGCCGTTCACTTGAAATGGTAAGTACGTCAGATTGCGGAACGCCCAATTGTTGCGCCAACAATGGACTTGGCGCCATCAGGGCCGCCCAAACACACAGGGCCCTCAGCGGGCCCTGCAGAATGTTCATGACTTTGGTCAACATCTGAGTTCAGAACTGTGCCTGAATGGTCAGGTCAAAGCTCTGTTCCTTGTCGAACTCTTCTTTCTTCAACGCTTGCGAAAAGTTGAAGCGCAGAGGACCAAATGGCGTTGTCCAGAGAACCGAGACACCTACCACATGGCGGATGGATCCGCTGGCTCCGACGATATCGGCACCCGACGTATCCACGTTGTTGATGTTGTAAAGGTTACCTACGTCGTAGAATAAACCACCCCGCAAACCGAGCTCTTCAGGCAAGCCCAAGGGGAAATCAGACTCGAACCGGGCTACCCAATAATAGTTACCACCGATGGCATCGTCCTGACCGTTGGAAAGGTCGCGCGGCCCAAGACCGGCAGGTTCGAAACCACGGAACGTGTTCGGGCCAAGCACAAATCGATCAATGGTCCGGCTAAAATCATCCCCGGTCCAGTTGAGCGCGCCAAGTTCCAGAGATGCCCTAAGCACAACCTCCTCGTTGAGCACGCGCTTCTGAGCGATCGCGCGGGCTGTGGTTTTGATATACTCGTTGTCGCCGCCCAATCCAGCTGCATCCACGCCAAGCTCAAACAAGACGCCTGCATTGGGATTCAAGCCACCCAATCGACTGTCGTACACATAAGAAACACCAATCGAACTGCTGGTTCTTTTGCCCTGAGCAATTTCAGAAGCGATGACCGCCCCATTGGTCTCGTTGCTCTGCTGGGTCATTTCGCTTTGGTTCCAGCCGTAACGCAAACGCAGCGCTGAAAGTTCGCCGATGGCATAGCTGACCTGAGGATTAAAAAAGACGGTTTTGGTGTCGTAACTCGCAAAGCTTGAGTTGGTGCTTGCAAGACCCACCCCAAGATCAAAGCGTAATTTCCGCCCCAGCAGATAAGGTTCGGTAAAGTTAATTGTATACTGCTCAGAATCTTGAGCCGTCGAAAGCGTGATCCCTAGATTCTGGCCACGGCCCAGGAAATTGGATTCGTTCAGGCCAATGGCGATCCCGAAACCGTCCGAGACCGAGTAGCTACCACCCAGGCTAAGCGATCCGGTTGGTTGTTCTTCAACATCGACATCAACGATGACCTGACTTGGAGATGTACCTTCGCGGGTTTCAACATCAGCGGCTGAGAAGAAGCCCAGCGCACGAATACGTTCGGCGCTCTGACGGATTTCCCGGGGATTGAAGGGGTCACCTTCCACGGTATCGAATTGCCTCCGGATCACCCGGTCAAGTGTTGTGGTATTGCCTTCGATGTCGATGCGTTCGACAAAAATACGCGGGCCGCGGGTTAGGACAAACTGAACATCCAGCGTCAGATCACGCGGGTTGCGCGTCACCCGAGGTTCAACCCTCAAGAAATCAACGCCCTGTTTCAGGCCCAGACGTTCAAGTCGAGCAATCGAGTTTTCAATCAAAGTCGGCGAGTAGATAACACCAGGCTTGACCTTTAGTGCTGCCTGATAGGGTGCCGGATCGACGCCAGGAATTTCGCTTACAGTTGAAATCTGACCAAAGGCGAATCTCTGACCTTCGGTGATATTCATAACCAGGAAAAACGCATCCCGTTCACGCGTAAATTCCACATTGGCACTGTTTACTCGGAAATCGATATAACCGCGCGAAAGGTAGAAATCGCGGATGACCTGCTTATCGAATTCGATACGATCAGCAATAAATGTGTCGCCCCGCAGGAAAGTCCGCAGAATATTTGCTTGTTTGGTCTCGAGCACACGACGCAGGCGGCGGTCCGAGTAAGCACGGTTGCCAACAAAGCTGACGCGCTCAACTTCGATGGTGGTGCCTTCGGCCACCTCAAAAACCAAATCCACACGATTGTCATTTCGGCGGATGATGCGTGGAATCACCGTTGCCGACACCCGGCCCTGCGCCGAATAGATCTCGGCGATCAAATCTGCGTCGGCTTCTGCCAATTGCGGGGTGAAGACTCGACGGGTCTGAGACGAGATCGCCTCGAGCAGTACGTCATCCTTAACGCGACGGTTCCCCTCAATGCTGATCTGATTAATCGTCGGGTACTCTTCAACCGCAATAACCAGTGTGTTTCCGCGAGGAGTCAGTTCGACTGTTTCAAAAACACCACTGTCAAGCAAACGCTGAAAAGCATCATTTATCTGTCCGGCACTGACAGTTTGCCCCGGCTCGATTCCCGTTCGTGCGATGATTGTCGAGGTTTCGATCCGTCGATTGCCTTCAACCTCGAAGCGGTTAATCGTGTAAGATTGCGCCTGAGCAGGATCCGGTAATACCAGCAAACCCGGTGTAGCAAATAGAAAAAAGAGCGTTAGTGCCTGCCACAAAATGTTGGTCTTCTGCCCTCGAGCGCCGCAGAATGTGCTCGTGCCCCTGCAATCAGTCATTTTTATCACTACCCAGAAATCTCAGCCTGTAGTTGCTGAGTAGCCGGATTGGGAAGCCATGTCAAAAGAGCAAACACAAAAAAACGGCCCGGTGGGCCGCTGCATTTTCATAGCCTTGGTCTGAAGAATCACAAACCGACGAGATATCCGCCTACAGCCAATGCCAAGGCGGTTACGCCAAAGCTAAGTAATACATCCCAGTTCAACTGAAAAAGGACGCTGACGCTTTTGTAAGATCTCTGCAACGCTTCGGTCATCGCTCTCAAGCCCGCTCATTGAATTACACCAATGAAGATAAGCTTCAATTGCGGCATTATTGCGTCCAAATGGCGCCTTTCACGCCTTATTCAGCAGAACAGGTCATTGCTGACAGAGAAGATCATCAACGAAAGGATAAGCGTTATCCCAATCCCCATCAAAATCCGCAGGGCATTGTCACTGGGTGGTTTTCCCGAGACAGCTTCGTAGGCGTAAAACAACAAGTGTCCGCCATCAAGCGCTGGGATCGGGAACAAGTTCAGCAGCCCAACCGCCGTAGAAAGTACCGCGATAAAGAAGATGAAATTCTGTGCACCTTGACTGGCCATCGCGCCAGAGGTTTCCGCAATTCCGATCGGACCGGAAATATTGCACGTGCTGATCGCCCCCGTGATCATGTGCCACATACCTGACAATGACCCTTCGATAATGCGTCCGGTCTGAGCAAAACCGGTTTTTACGGAATCCCAGATGCCGGCGGGAACAGTCTGAGGTTCAAACATCATTCCCCGAACGATCCCGATCCGCCAATGGGTCACAAAACCTCCATCTGCTTGCGGCTCGTCGGTACGTCTTGGGGCCAGCGCAAATTCAAGCTCGGTTCCATTGCGCCAAACGTCCAGAAGCAACACGCGCCCGTCCGAGCTTTCGACACGTTCTTTCAATTGTTCGAAATTGAAAATCGGGTCGCCATCGACCGCTGTAATTACGTCGCCCTGCTGCAATTGTATGTCCATTGCAGCGCTGCGTGGTGTAACCTGCTGGATCAACGCTGGAAACAGCCACGGAGCAGAAACATCGATGGTCTCACCGTCCCGGATTACAGTATAGTCCAGTTCAGGCTGTACGGGCAGAGCATCAACGAAATCCGACCAACTGCCTGCATTATCAAAATCCGGTGTCGGCACGCCTGCAATCGCAACAATTTCGTCCCCTTCAAGCAACCCCTGCTCGACTCCGGGGAGCGGCTGCAAGGAACCGACTGTCAAAGGTTCTCGTGATACGCCTTGCGACCAGTACACAAATCCAAAAACCAGGATCGACATCGCGAAGTTGAATATAGGCCCAGCCGCCACAGTGGCGGTACGTGCCCACAGCGGTGCCCCATGCATCGTTCGACGCAATTCTTCCGGGCTCTGCCCAACTATTTCGTTCATCGCATCCGTATCTTTGCCAGACGCAGCGTTGGCATCCCCCAAAAACTTGACGTATCCGCCAAATGGAAGCAACGCGACCTGCCACCGTGTGCCGCGCTTATCTACCCGGCTCCACAGAACCGGACCGAAGCCGATCGAAAACACTTCGGCATGAATGCCCGACCAGCGCCCGACAATGTAATGACCGTATTCATGCACAGCGACAATCACTGAAAGCGCAATAACAAAGGCAACTATCGTATAGAGAAGATTGCCGAATTGCGGGATCAAAGAGAGTATGTCCAAAGGTATTATCCTGCTCGTTCCAATACGGTTTCATCGACCCACTGACGTGCGAGATGGTCCGTTTGCTGTACATTATCAAGAGTCAACTGAGCATCAATAAGGCCATCTGTCGCCTCAAATCGCTCCAAAACCGACGAAACCGCGTCAGCCATATCCAGAAACCGAATTCTACGGGCGATAAAGTGGTCCAGCGCGCGCTCTTTTGCGGCATTGAAGATCGCACCCGACAATCCGCCACGTTGCATCACTTCGCGTGCAAGACGCAACGCAGGATACCGGGTCTCATCTGGAGCGCTAAAGCTCAATTGCCCTAGTTGAGCCAGATCAAGCCTTGCGACAGGTAGATCGAGCCGCTCGGGCCAGTGCAATGCGTATCCGATGGCATGGCGCATATCGGGTGCACCCATGTGTGCCATCACGGCACCATCCCGATACCCAACCATCGCGTGAACAATAGATTCGGGGTGCACCAGAACTTCGATTTCAGAGGGCTGAATGCCGAAGTATTCTTTTGTTTCTATGACTTCCAGTGCTTTATTGAACATCGAAGCGCTGTCGATTGTAATTCGCTGCCCCATGTTCCAATTCGGATGGCTTGACGCTTGTTCGACAGTTGCGTTCGCCAGATCACTCAGCGGCCAATCCCGAAATGCGCCACCGCTTGCCGTGATAATAATCCGCTCGACGCTTGTCATGTCTTCGCCAACAAGGGCCTGAAAGACTGCCGAATGTTCACTATCGACAGGAAGTAGCCTTGCGCCGTAGTTCTGCGCAGTCTCCAGAACCAAAGGTCCTGCACATACCAGCGTTTCCTTGTTCGCCAGCGCAAGCGTCGCGCCTTGCTTAAGGGCTTCGATCCCCGGAGCAAGTCCCGCAGCGCCGACAATCGCTGACATAACCCAATCTGCAGGCCGTGCACCTGCCTCGATCAAAGCCGCCTGCCCCGCAGCCGCTTGAACACCGCTTCCGGCTAAGGCTGAACGCAGGTCATCCAACCTGTCATCAAACGCGGTGACAGCAACATCTGCGCCCAGACGGACCGCATCTTGCGCCAATTTCGAAATATTGCCGCCACCGGTCAGCGCGACGACATCATAGGCATTCGGATTCCTCGAAATCAGATCAAGCGTGTTCTGCCCGATCGATCCCGTCGCGCCGAATATCGATACCTTTCGCATCACATGCCTCCGGGTGCATAAAGCAACCCTGCCAACAGGACAAAGACCGAGGCCCCCATCATCCCGTCGAACCGGTCCAGAAAGCCACCATGACCAGGTAACAAGTTCGAACTGTCCTTAACTCCAAACCTGCGTTTTGTTGAGCTTTCGACGATATCGCCGATCTGGCTCGCCATAGAGGCGAGAACCGATACAACTACGAAAGCCAAACCAAAACCCGCGTAGAACGCAAATAATGTACCAACTATTCCTGCGGCGACCCATCCCCCTATCGTTCCGGACCATGTTTTCTTGGGGCTGACCTTTGGCCAAAACTTAGGTCCACCAAGCGTTTTGCCCACAAAATACCCGGCAACATCCGTCGCTATGACAACAAGGATCAGCCACACCATCCATCCAAACCCCAAGCTTTCGCGTATCGAGATAAACCCCAGCCCCGAAGTTGCTATCCAGATCGCAAAAAGCGCGTAGGTACCACGCGCGCACTTGATTTGACCCGCGCCAACCAAAGCGGGTGCCAACAAAAATGGAATTTTATACAGCGGCGGCAAATGGTAACTCAGAACAACGGCGACACCGGTCAATATCGCAAGCTGAATCGCGACACCTCGTTGCTGAGGGTCTACAATCCGCACCAGCTCCCACGTCATGAGCCCGCACGCAGTGGCAATAAATACCTCGAACCAAAGTCCACCCAGCCACACCATGAGGGCCGCTATGAGGACCAACACGGACGCTGACAAAACCCGAGCGGTCAGATCAGACCATCGGCCATCACTCATGCCGGAACCGCCCCAAATCGCCGTTCACGCGATCCATAGTTCAGGCATAAACGTTCCAACTCGGCAGCAGTAAAGTCGGGCCACAATGTATCTATGAATTCATACTCTGAGTAGGCAGATTGCCAGAGCAAGAAATTCGAAATTCGGGCTTCACCACTGGTACGGATTACCAGATCAGGGTCCGGCAGAACCCGCGTGTCCAGATATTTGGGCAGAGTTTCTTCGTCCACATCTTCGGGACGCAAAACACCTTCGGCCACGTCACGTGCCAAACGTTTGGTTGCGCGAGCAACCTCATCTCGACCGCCATAGTTCAAGGCGACTGTCAGATGGACCAGATCATTATCCTGCGTTTCACGTTCAAGCGTATCCATCAGCTCGGTAAGTTTGGCATCCAAACGTACGCGGTCACCGATAAATCGCACCCGGATACCGTTGTTCTTTAGCGTATTGGTTTCTTTGACAATATAGCGTCGGAACAGGCTCATGAGGCCTGCAACCTCCACCTGCGTACGCTTCCAGTTTTCGGTCGAAAACGCAAAGATCGTCAGATATTTGATCCCGAGCCCTGGGCAGGCCTCGACCACCTCACGAACACGCCGCGCGCCTGCGTGATGGCCAAACAACCGAGGCCGTCCCCGTGCCTGAGCCCATCGACCATTACCGTCCATGATAATTGCCACATGGCGCGGACCGGCTTGCAAAGCGTTATCGGGATCCTTTGGCATGACCGAGTCTCAGACCTGCATAATCTCGGCTTGCTTGGTCTCAAGTGCCTCATCGACGGATTTGATCATCGTGTCGGTCAGCTCCTGCACTTCTACCTCCCAGAATTTCTGATCATCCTCGGACATGCCATCGGCTTTGGCTTTCTTGATCTGGTCCATGCCGTCGCGGCGCACGTTCCGGATCGAAACACGCGCGCTTTCGGCGTATTGGCCTGCAACCTTGCCCAATTCACGTCGGCGTTCCTCGTTCAACTCGGGAATCGGCAGCATGATGATCGTGCCATTCAGCTGTGGATTGATACCAAGCCCGCTTTCGCGAATTGCTTTTTCAACTTTGCCCACAAGACCTTTATCCCAGACATTTACGGTAACCATACGTGGTTCGGGGACGTTTACGGTGCCGACCTGATTGATTGGGGTCATCGAGCCATACGCGTCAACCATCACGGGCTCAAGCATCGAGGCCGAAGCGCGCCCGGTCCGCAATGAAGCGAATTCGGTTCTGAGGTTGGCCATTGCGCCGTCCATACGGCGTTTCAGATCATCGGTGTCGAGTACGAAATCATCAGACATGCTGCTCACTCCCCGTCTTCAGGTGATGTTTGGATGGGTCTTAAGCCATCACAATTGGGATGTATAGCAATCATGCGGATGAATTGTGGCAATGACCAGAACTGTTTCCGGCATTCCGGCCCCAATCGCGACCAAGGGACCGACCGAACACTGAATTCGGTCGGATTCTTGTTGGTACAATCAATATCAGGTGTTCACATCGACTACGACGCGACCTTTGACTTGTCCCTGCAGAATATCCGCGCCCAATTGCGGCAGATCAGACAGTGTTGCTGGGTTAATCATGGCCTCAAGCTTTTCCATGGGCAGATCGGTAGCGATACGCTGCCAAGCGCGAACGCGGTTGTCGTAGGGCTGCATGACGCTGTCGATACCCAACAGATTCACGCCACGCAGTAGGAATGGGATCACAGTCGCAGGCAAACCCGCACCTCCGGCAAGTCCAACGGCAGCAACTGATGCCCCATATTTCATCTGACCCAATACGCGGGCGAGCATGGCGCCACCCACTGCGTCAACACACCCGGACCAGGTTTCACTTTCCAGCGGACGCTTGGTGGTTTCGTTCAATTCGTCGCGCGGAACAATTGTGGTTGCACCCAAAGACTTTAGGTAGTCAGCGGTATCCGGGCGACCGGTTACTGCTGCGACCTCATATCCCAGATGAGCCAGAATGGCAGTAGCGACCGAACCTACGCCGCCTGCGGCACCCGTGACTAGCACCGGGCCATGGCCCGGCCGCATTCCATGATCTTCCAACGCCATGACGGCTAACATGGCCGTAAATCCTGCGGTGCCAACCGCCATCGCCTGTCGCGTATCCAAACCCTGCGGCAAAGGAACCAGCCAATCTGCACGGGCATTTGCTTTCTGAGAATACCCGCCCCAATGCGCCTCACCCACGCGCCAGCCCGTCAAAACGACTTTGTCACCGGGTTTATAGCGATCATCAGAGGATTGCTCGACGGTGCCCGCATAATCGATACCCGGGATATGCGGATAACTCCGCACCAAGCCGCCACCCTTTGGCGACATACACAGCCCGTCTTTGTAGTTAACCGTTGAATATTCGACAGCAACAGTCACTTCTCCATCCGGCAAATCATCCAGAGATATCTGTTTTATCGAGGCGCTTGCGAGGCCACTTTCTTCATCTTTTTCAACGACGAGTGAATTAAACATAACCTTACTCCTTTAGTAGCCCGTATGGGCATGTCCTCAGATACAGGGCTCAGCGCCAGAATTTCTCTTGTACGACGGCCCATCGCATACCGTGTTCAGTCATCAACTCGATCCGCGTGCCGGGTGCCCAATGCGACCGGTCCACCATCCCTATGGCGACGTTCACCTCGAACTCGGGCGAATATGCAGCAGAGGCCACTTGCCCCACCTGACGACCCTCAGCCATCAAAGGCCAAGATTCGGTGCACGGGCCGATCTCGCCCTCGATAGTCAGCGGACGGATTTGTCTGGGCGGCCCGTTTTCTGCCTGATCCGCCAAAGCGGCCTTACCGATGTAATCCAGCGGAGAATTGCAAAAGCGCTCAAGCCCGCATTCATAGGGAGTGTTCTCGCGTCGCATATCCGACCCAAAACTCAATAGGCCACTCTCGATCCGTTCAATTCCATTGGGGCAACCCGCACGTACATTCAGGTCGCGCCCATTTGCGAACAACGTATTCCAAAGCGGCATTCCGTAATCCGCCCCTTCGACATAGATCTCGAACCCACCTTGTTTCGACCAGCCGGATCGGGCGATGACAAACGATGTATCTTCGAAGGGCAACCTCTTGTATCGGAAGAATTTTATGTCCCTGACATCATCTCCAAATACCCGTGCCATCAGATCATCTGCCCTGGGGCCTTGAACGGCTAGCGGAGACACGTCTGGTTCAGAAACTTCGACATCCAGCCCCAGGGCAAGCACGATGCCCAGAGCAAATTGCCAAAGATCTCCATCAGCGACGGAAAGCCAGTAATGGTCATCTGCCAGTTTGATCGCCACCGGGTCATTCAGCATACCGCCATTTTGGTCAACGATCGGCACATAATAACACTGATCCGCCTGCATCTTGTCCATATCGCGCGGGCTGAGCATTTTCATCAGTCGCAGCGCGTCCGGGCCTTTGATCAGAACCTGTCTCTCACACGAGACATCCCACACCTGCACATGCTTTTTCAGATGCGCAGCATCAGCCTCGACACTTTCGAAGACTGTAGGCAGAAGCATGTGATTATAGACAGTATATCCCTTTACCCCTTCGGCTTCGACACCCGGGGTAAACGGGGTTTTGCGGACGCGTCGGTTCGGCGTAATGACTGCCATGTCAGAAATCCTCTGGCAGAAAGACAAGATCGCTGACGGGCGCATCAGAGCCTGCCTCGGTCAGCATTTGGTGCAATTGTCCGCGATGATGCGTCTGGTGATTGAACATGTGAATGATGCATTGCGCATAAGGCTTTGTTACATCTTCTTCTTTTGCAGCGGAATACCATGTGAACGGGCCCGTAAGTTCGTCGTCTCCCAACGTTTCGCTCCACCTAGTAATCCGATCGTCAATGGTATCCCGCAGCGGCAACCAGTCGGACAAACCAGCGCAGATTGACACGCTCTCTGGGATGCCACCGCCTGGTCCAGGGCCTTTGTCGAACCGTGAGATCCAGATCCAGTCCCCCCAAAGCAGGTGATTGGCTGTTCCCATGATTGAACCGAAAAAGGCGCCCCGTTTCCGCGTCAGTTCTTCGTCGGAAAGAGCCTTAAGAAAACCCTTTAACTGACTGTTCTCCCATCGACTATAACGCGACATTTCACGGGCATAGGCACCGGTGATCATTACTTTGGCCCGTGCCAGTCGATGGGGCAAATCTCGGCTGATTTCCCGCCAAAGTCCCAGACGCGACCATAATCACGTACCTTGGATTTCGTTCCTCTGGCCACGATGATGTCCGGGCCCATCCAGTATTTCGAGTTTGAAACCATCACTGGATGCTCAGGGTCTTTACCAGCCAGCATCTCGATCTCGCCTTGAATTTTCCGCCCGATCATGATCCGGCGCTTTGTCCCATCTCGCTCGATTTGAACCGGTGCACGCTCTGCCCCGATGATTTCACTAACCAACATGGTGAACAGACCGGTAGTGCCGCCTGCCTGCCCGCTGAATATTTGCAGCAACCCGTTATAGGCCTTCCCACTGGCGCGTTCGTCGACATAAGCCGCGACTTTCCACTGGCCCTCGCCCATGCGCCCGGGGATATCGACCAACAGCCCGACGTTGAGGCCTGACAGATCTTCGCCTTCGTAGTGGCCTTCGTCGATCACGATACCCATCCACGCATGGCAATGCCCTTCGGTCGGAGGGTGTGCACCTAGCGAAACGACGCAAGGACAAAACACATCGCAGGAGCAGTTCAGGATCAGTTCACCCTTGACTGCCCAGTCGGTCGGGCTCATCTCTCGGCGCTTGGGATTGGGCATTCGGCTGTCAATTCTCTGACTGACCGGCAGCTTATCCGCATCCGGTTTTCTGTTCTTAGCCATAGACCTATCCTCCGTAAGTAATGTGATGTACGAGCAGTGCCAGACCGCCCGCTATTAAGATGAACCCCATCGGCCGGGTCACTACGTGTCCGATTTGGGGTAGTTTTTCCAAAACCATGAACAGCGTCGCCAGCCCCATCCACAGCAGGCTCATGACGCCGCCCACAAAGCCCAGAGCCATGAAGCCCCAGCAACAGCCTACGCAAAATGCACCCAACCCCAGGCCCATGCGCAGGCCGCCTGAGAAACCCGTTTTCCAATGTCCCAGAAAGTACATCATGGGCGCATGACAAACGCCATGGCAGACCTCTTTTGCACGGGTGAATTGGAAAGCGCCCACTACCAAAAGCAGGCCTGCAGCCAAGTAGGGCGATTTGGCGATGCCCAGCATATCAACCGCACCTCCGAACAGCAGTGCCAGCTGAAGGCCGGTGATCAACGCAGCAAAACCCACCCAAACTATGAAGTATCCGGATAGAACGCCCAGCCACCCTGCCCGCGTGCCATTCGCGCTGCGGATCAGATCATCGTAACTGCGCAATGTGGGGACTAGTGTTGGCAGCATCATTGCCGCCATCATGATCGCCCACATCCAGAACAGCGGGCCAAACTCGGCCATGGGCATATACATATCCATGCGCGGGTCCATCGCCGCCATGGCCTGTCCCATTGGGCCGGGCCGACCGATCCAGTCCAAATCCATATCGCGACTCATCGAGACCATCATCCACCACGCCCAAAGGATCGCGATGTAGAAGCCCAACCAAAGCGCGCTGCGGAAAACTGAGCGACTCACTTGCCTCTCCCGACTCAACTCTCTTGCTTTTCAAATGTCAGACTTTTAAATGTCAGACAAATAAAAATTTACTTTTGACGCAAGCGACGATGAAGATTGACCCCCAAAGCTCTGCCGATCTATCGGCTCAAATTGCCCAAGCTATCCGGGATGCCATCATATCGGGGCAACTCATCGTCGATGAACGCTTGCCCTCCGAATCTGAACTTGCCGAGCAATTCAATGTCTCGCGCCCGACTGTTCGCGAAGCTTTGAAACGCTTGGCGGCACAATCTCTGATCCGTACGCAACGTGGGGCCACAGGGGGCGCGTTTGTAAATCGACTAAGCTTTGAAGGCGCTTATTCTCAACAGGTTACGACCTCAACGCTATTACTGTCGATGAACGCGGTCAGTTTCGACACTGCGTGCGAGGCACGGTACGCGTTGGAACGAGCCTGTGCGTCCCTGTCTGCGCAACGTCGAACGGCAGATCAGCTTGCGACAATGCGGGCCGAGATCTTTCGGCAGGCACAGCCCTGTCTGACCGACGAAGCATTCTGCGCCTCAGATGTTGCCTTCCATCGAGCACTGGTCGATGGCGCTGGCAATCCGGTCTTGTCCTACCAGCTGGCTGGCGCTGTCGAGGCGATGCAGCCATTAATGAACATGATCACCTTCACCGCTCGTTCGCGGGAAGAAATCATCGCGTTGCACACCAAAATCGCCAATGCCTTAGAGGCGCGTGACGTTGAAAAGGTTGATGCAGTGCTGGTTCAGCTTGAGAGCTATACTCGGCAACTGGCGCAAGATGTCGCCGAGAAAAAACGCAAACCGGCCTGACCTAAATAGCTTTATATCAGAGGTTTGAAATAGAAACATGAGGTGAAAATGATCACTGTCCTCAATGTAGTTGCCGCCTTGCTGACAATTGCTTTCGGGTTATTTGGCTTCCTGGCGCCTGCGCATACTGCTAACGCATTGGATCTGGTCCCGACCAAAAGCACCATGGGTCTCAGTGAAATGCGCGCCTCGGTTGGTGGGCTGTTTGTAGTCACCGGCGCTGCGGTGCTGTGGCTTAACAATCCGATGGCTTATGTGATGCTAGGGATAGTCTATTCTGGTGCAGCACTTGGCAGATTCGTTTCTGTTGCTCTCGATCATCCACCTTTGGCGAAAGCATTGATTTTTGGTGGAATCGAACTTGTTCTCGCCATCTGGCTTATTCTGGCAAACATGAACAGAGCATCGTAACCCATTGAAACAAAACCACCCCATAGCCCAGATTCCGAGTTTGCATCCCATCGTCACCTCACCTATATAAGAGAGGTCCCTCGGGACTATGGACATAAACGCGCTCGTAATAAGCGGATCGGACCCGGGGGCGGTACCCGGCGGCTCCACCAACCATCCTTCGTTTGGGGATTTTGGGGCCGAAACAGGATCGACGAACGTCTAAAGGGGTTAGCTTTGTCTCGGCTGTCTGCCACCGTTATCGGCGAAAATAGTACAATTGCAAACGACAATCGTGCTCCGGTTGCAGTTGCTGCGTAAGCAGTAGCAAGACCGAAACTTAAGCCCTTGCGCCTAGCCGCGTAAGGCGGGGTTCGCAGGTACCTGGCAACAGAAACCTGCATTTTCCCTGTTATGTCTGTTTATTGCTCATAGCTCATTAGAGATTCAGGATTTATTCACTTGTTTATCCCACATTTCTGTCCAGGCGACAGGAGGGTTAAGATGACGAATTCTGACAGGCTTAGGGCGTGGTATTCTGAGGTTTGGGAACAGGGCAATACCGACGCAATCGATCACTTTTTTGCTCCAGACACGATGGCCGAGGGGTTGATCTCCGAAATGCAAGTTGGGGCCGATGATTTTCGCGATCTGGTCATGGCCTTCCGACATGTGCTGGGCGAAATCAAGGTCGACCTCCCCAAAATCATTGAAAACGGTGATTGGGTGTCCAGAGTTCTTCATGTCCGTACTTTTCGGGCTGACAACGGCGCACCATTAGAGGTTACCGGGCAAGTCATGGCCCGATTCAAAGGGGATAAAATGGTCGAGGCTTATAATCAGTTCGATTTCATTTCACTCTTCGAACAGCTTGGGCAGTTTCCGCAGGATACGCTTCCGGTTTGCATGACTGGGCAAAGGTTGGACTGGGTCGGTTAAACCACAACCGCAAGCTTGACCCCTACCGCATCCACGCGATAGCAGAGGTTCAAGGGGTAAGCTTGCGAACACCCCGTGAGGCGGCAGCCCAAGTTCGCATGTATCCAAAGCCACAAGGAAACATGCAATGGCTGCCCCCAATGCAATAACACCCCGACAACTGCTTCGCTTAATCGGTACGCCCAAGGCGCCTGTCCTTATCGACGTGCGAACCGAGGCGGATTTTGCGGACGACCCTGTGCTTGTTCCGAGCGCTATTCGTCGCTCTTTCAAAGATGTTGACAAAATCAGAGAAAGGATCGGAGATCGCTTTTCTGTTGTGATTTGCCAAAAAGGCAAGAAACTAAGCCAGGGTGTCGTCTCTTGGCTGCAATCCGAAGGCGTAATGTCCGAATATCTTGAGGGCGGCATGTTTGCCTGGCGCGATCTGCCAGGGGCACCCTCCGTGCCTGTTTCTGCCCTGCCTGAGATTGCCCAGGGCGTTACGATTTGGGTGACACGACATCGCCCCAAGATTGATCGCATTGCGTGCCCTTGGTTAATCCGAAGGTTTGTCGACGCTCAAGCGCGCTTCCTTTTTGTGGCGCCCGGCGAAATACAGGGAGTGGCGGAGCATTTCGGCGCCACTCCCTTTGACGTTGAAGGTGTCGACTGGAGCCATCGCGGTGAGAAATGCACCTTCGATACCATGCTGGACGTGTTCAACCTGCATTCCGAACCAATGGACCGATTGGCCACCATAATACGCGCGGCTGACACCAACAGGCATAATTTAGCGCCAGAAGCTGCTGGATTATTGGCAATATCGGTCGGACTGTCGCGCCAATATCGGGACGATCAGCAACAACTGGAGGCTGGTCTGCATATCTACGATGCGCTTTATCGATGGGCTCGGGATGGATCTGGTGAAACACATGACTGGCCAGCAGGTCACGGGAAATGACACCATCGTACCGTGAGTTGTTCAGCGTTTTCGGGCGTATCGGGCTTTTGTCCTTTGGTGGGCCAGCGGCGCAGATTTCACTGATGCATCAGGAACTCGTCGAGAAACGCCCCTGGCTGGACGAGCAAACCTATCTGCGTGCGCTTTCGTTGTGCATGTTATTGCCGGGGCCCGAGGCCATGCAGCTGGCAACATACGCGGGTTGGCGATTGCGTGGTGTGACCGGAGGCTTGATTGCAGGTGGCTTGTTTGTCCTGCCCGGGGCGCTGGTCATTGCAATACTTGTAGCGTTGTATGCAGCGTATGGCACATTGCCACTGGTTCAGGCGGGGTTTTTGGGCATCAAGGCCACCGTCATTATCATCGTTCTTCAAGCCTTGCGTAATCTATCGAAAAAGGCGTTGACCGATACCGAACATCAGATGATCGCCGGGCTCGCGTTTCTTGGAATATTTCTGTTCAACCTGCCCTTCCCTCTGATCATTTTCTGCGCGGCCCTTTGGGGCTTTGCCACGTCCAAAGGCCAAGCTCCTACAGCCGTCCAGGCAAGCCCGGCATTAGGCAAACCCGTTCAAACGGCAGTATTCTGGCTCATTTTGTGGCTGGGACCTTTGTTTTTACTGCAATTGTCAGGGCAGGAACTGCTCAGCGACTTAGGCTGGTTTTTTGCCCGTCTTGCCGTCGTCACCTTTGGAGGAGCTTATGCGGTGCTGGCCTATATGACCCAGACCGTTGTGGACACATACCAATGGATCAGTACGGATCAGATGATCGACGCGCTTGGCCTGGCCGAAACCACGCCGGGACCTCTAATCCTTGTGACGCAATTTGTGGCGATGCTGACTGGACAGGTTGCCGCAGGGTCATCACTTGCACTAGCGGCCGGAGTTGTCGCTTTATGGGCGACATTTGTTCCCTGCTTCCTCTGGATCTTCCTCGCGGCGCCACAACTGGACAGAATTGCAGCACGCCCTCGGCTTGGGGCCGCTATGCACGGCATCACGGCTGCGGTTGTCGGAGTGATTCTCAACCTCTCCGTGTGGTTTGGGTTGAACGTTCTGTTTGGCTCTCTCCCCGGTTGGTCATTGGGACCTGTGTCAATCCCCCTGCCCGATCCTGCTACGCTCGATATCAGAGCGCTTGTTCTTACGGTGTTAGCTGGCCTGTTGATTTTCCGTATGAAATCCGGTTTAGCGACCACATTAGGAATTATGGTTCTGGCCGGAATCGGGTTGCAGTTTTTGTGACCAATACAGCCCAGCACGGCCTTTCGTTTCCGTCCGAATGAACTATGCTGGTATTAACCACTTTCGAGGATCAAACATGTCGCAAGACATCGACTACGGGAATCTGATGCACACGGCCATGCGGGGCCTGATCAAGACCGTCCTGACGGATGTGTCCAAGACTGGCCTGCCCGGAGCACATCATTTCTTCATCACCTTTGATACACGATATGAAGGCGTTGAACTGGCTGACTGGCTACGAGAGCGGTATCCCGGTGAAATGACGATCGTCATGCAGCATTGGTTCGAGAATCTCGAAGTCGGTGAAGAAGGATTTTCGATCACCCTGAATTTCGGCGATGCGCCTGAGCCGCTGTACATACCGTATATGGCAATAAAAACCTTCGTTGACCCTTCGGTCGAGTTTGGCTTGCGCTTTGAAAGCCCCGAGGATGAGGACGACGAAGTCTTTGTGGCGGATGAAGCCCCAATCGAACTGGAAGCAGAAGAACCGGAACCACAGCATCATGATGCGGATGTTGTTTCGCTGGATAGTTTCCGCAAGTGATCAGATAAAGCCCCACTTTATGTGGGGTTTACTTCTTTTTCAAAAATGTCTCGACTGAGCGTGATTTGACTCCGTCCCGGAACCTCGAAAATGACAGATCCAGACCGCCATCTGCCAGGGTCCGGTCAAACTGTTGCAACTCGTAGCCTCCGTTTTCTGCGATAAACAAAGAAAACACGGTCAAAGTGTCGCCTTCAATCCTGCCCCAGACAAAAGGTTCACCTTTCATCGGGTCAAGCGGCACCTCGTGCCCGAACACGTTGCGTTTCATCGCGGCAGAATAAACATCCGCACGATCCGAGCTTTGAAAATCAACCGAATATTTCTCATCCTTGATGCGCCCATCTGCTTTGTAGGTCGTGGTGGTCCAACTTACATTGAAACCACCTTTAATCTCATGGATTGAAACACTCATATCCCGAGGCGTCGAAGTACCATCGGCGTCAACAACTTCGGCAGATCCAGTATAATCGCCGACAAAAGGCTCAATGTTGGTCGCGTTGGCTTGCTGTAAAGATGCGGCCAGCCAGATACATGCGGCAAACGCCAACGCAACCGCATGCAGGGGTCTGTTCATAAATGATACTCGCATGGCTGACTCCGTCCTCTATGTAACTACATTCTAACTTTAGTCCGTCTGCGCACAATGGCACTGTTTTCGCTAACAGAAATTAATTGGCGCGGCGCTTCGTCTATACCTTTGTCTGGCCTAGGTTTAAGGTGCGCTCAACTGGCCGATTGCGCCTCAGCCCCGCTGCGGTTAAACGGCATACGACTGCATACCAGACCGGAGCGACCGATGTCTAAAACCCGTACCGAATCCGACAGCTTTGGCCCTCTTGAGGTGCCCGCCGATAAATACTGGGGCGCACAAACACAACGCTCGATCATGAACTTCCCAATCGGGTGGGAAAAACAGCCCGTCGCAATTGTGCGTGCGCTGGGCGTGATCAAGCAGGCCTGCGCAATAGAAAACAAGGCGACGGGCAAGTTGGATGATAAGATCGCTGACGCGATTATTCAGGCCGCAGGAGAAGTATTCGAGGGTAAGTTTGACGACAACTTCCCCTTGGTCGTCTGGCAAACCGGATCGGGCACTCAATCCAACATGAACTCGAACGAGGTCATCGCAAACCGCGCGATCGAGATTTTGGGTGGCGTGATCGGCTCGAAAGAGCCAGTGCATCCGAACGATCATTGCAACATGGGTCAATCCTCGAACGATACCTTTCCTACTGCTATGCACATCGCCACCGCAATGAGTGTACGAGATGTGCTGATGCCTGGGCTCGAGAAATTTGCGTCTGCGCTGGAGGCCAAGGCGAAAGAGTTCGCTGGGATCATCAAGATCGGTCGCACCCACACACAGGACGCCACCCCACTGACACTGGAACAGGAATTCGGCGGTTACGCGCATCAGATTCGTCAGGGGATTGCGCGGGTCGAAACCTCGATGCCCGGCATTTATGAACTGGCACAAGGTGGCACCGCCGTTGGTACTGGATTGAATACGCATGACGGTTGGGACGAGGCTGTCGCTAGGAATATGGCCGAAATCACCGGCCTTCCCTTCGTTACTGCACCAAACAAATTCGAAGCGTTGGCCGCTCATGACGCCATGGTCTTCTTGTCCGGCGCTTTGGCCACGATCGCCGGATCCTGTTATAAAATCGCAAATGATATCCGTCTGTTAGGTTCGGGTCCCCGCTCGGGGCTAGGCGAACTTATCCTGCCCGAGAATGAACCCGGCTCGTCCATCATGCCCGGTAAGGTCAATCCGACCCAGGCCGAAGCGTTGACACAGGTGGCCGCGCACGTGATGGGCAATGACGCAGCAATGAAGTTTGCTGGCTCGCAAGGACATTTCCAACTGAATGTCTATAACCCGATGATGTCGTATAACCTGTTGCAATCCATCCAACTGTTGGGAGATGCGACCGACAGCTTTACCGAAAGGATGCTACTAGGCATCAAGGCCAATGAACCGCGCATCGATAAACTGATGAAAGAGTCGTTGATGCTGGTGACCGCTCTGGCCCCCACCATCGGGTATGACAACGCCACGACCGTCGCCAAGACGGCGCACAAGAATGGCACGACGCTCAAGGAAGAAGCGATCGCATTGGGCTTTGTCGATGAAGAAACTTTCGACGCAGTTGTCCGCCCGGAGAAGATGATCGGGCCCAAGAACTGATGGGCAAGCCGGTCAACCTGAACCGGTATCGAAAAGAGAAAGCGCGGGCCGAAAAGAAGGCCCGTGCAGATGCAAACGCTGCGAAACACGGACAGACCAAATCCGAGAAAGCTGTGGTAAAGCTGGAGCAAATGCGCCAGCGCCGCGACCTCGACGGTCACAAGGTCGACGAATGAGCGGGCGGCCTGTCAAACGCTCTCTGACCTTGCAAGGTCATCGAACATCCGTTTCGCTTGAGGATGAATTCTGGCAGGCATTCCGTGACATTGCGCGGAAAAAAGATATTCCAATCAATGTTCTGGCGGCAAATATTGATGCAGAACGTGATCCTGAAACCGGGTTAGCTTCGGCCATTCGCGTGTTCATTCTGAATTGGTATCGTCAATCTGAATGATTGCTTGATTTCAGCCAATAGAGTCGCTTATCTTCATGGGGAACAAAAGGGGTACATTCATGAGCGATTTGGCAACGGGCCCAGATGGAAAACCTCGGTGCGCGTGGTGCAACGCCGCCCCAGAATTCTTCGACTATCATGACAATGAATGGGGATATCCCGTTTCCGACGACAGACGGTTGTTTGAAAAACTATGCCTCGAAAGCTTTCAGTCGGGCCTGAGCTGGCGCACCATTCTGTCAAAACGCGAGAATTTCAGAGCAGCGTTTAGAAACTTTGATTTCAACAAGATAGCAGAGTTTTCTGATGCAGATATCAATCGTCTACTGGACGACAAAGGCATCGTACGTCACCGTGGCAAGATCGAAGCCGTGATCAATAACGCCGGCCGCGTGCAGGACCTAATCGAAGCTGAGGGATCATTGGCAGCGTATGTCTGGAGGTACGAGCCTGAGACGCCACCTGCCCCGCAAAGCGCATCCACTTCGGTAGAATCCATTGCGATGTCGAAAGATCTGAAAAAACGCGGCTGGAAATTCGTCGGTCCTACGACCGTGTTTGCCTTCATGCAGGCCATGGGGTTGATCAATGATCACGCAGTTGGATGTGCCATGCGCGAAAAAGCGACGCAAATGCGCCGCGATTTCATCAAGCCAGAATAAAATCTCCTGCGATCAGATCGAGGCGCGGTAGATATTGTCAATGTTGCTTCCGAGCGCTGCATTGAAATCCGCATCGGATTGTTGCTTGGACAAGCCTTCAGTCAGTGCGCGAGAGAAAGACGCGATCATCTTGCCGTTCTTGCCGAGCAGGTCACAAGCCTGCTCGGTCGAATATCCACCCGACAGCGCAACCACGCGCAGGACACGTGGGTGGTCGGCTACCTCGTCATACAAGTTGGCCTGACTTGGAATGGTCAGCTTCAGCATCACCTCCTGCCCCTCGGCCAATTGATCGAGGTTCTTCAGGATTTCTGATTTCAAGATGTCTTCGGCCTCGGCTTTGGTTTCCGAATGGATGTTCACTTCGGGCTCGACAATCGGCACCATGCATGCGTCTGTAACGACCCGGGCCACTTCAAATTGCTGTGCAACAACATCCGCGATGCCCTGCGCATTGGCTTCGTGGATGACCGAGCGTTCCTTGGTTCCGAAAACGCCATCCGCGTTGGACAGGGTTTCCGCCAGCCCCGGGATAGGCTTCATCATTTGAACGCCATTGGCTTGATCCTCAAGCCCTTTGTCGATCTTCAGAAATGGCACGATGTTTTTGACCGACCACAAGTAATCTGCGACTTTCTTGCCTTCGATTTCTTCACCTAGCGTTCGTTCGAACAGGATCGCCCCAATCACTTTCTCCTTGGTGAAATCTTCTGCCAGAATGATCCGGGCGCGCATCTTCTGGATCTCTCCGAACATCTCTTCGTCCGAGTTATACCCAGAGGCATCAACGCCATACAAAGCCAGTGCTTTCGGGGTTGAACCGCCGCTTTGATCCAGGGCTGCAATAAATCCTGCGCCTTCGGACATCTGCGCGCGCTGTTCTGCTTTCGACATAACTCATTCCCGTTCAATATGATTCCGCATTTTCCAACCGCATACAGCAAGCCGACGAACGATGGTAGTTTGTTAGCGCTCAACTAGGCGCAACCAAATCCCATCCTTTGATCTGACGGTCAGATGTGCGACCGGTACGGGCGTTTTGCCTTCGATTGTTTCAAAGCGATATCGACGCAGCAGCATCGACAGTATGAGTGGACCCTCAACCATGGCAAACCCCGCGCCTGTGCAAACCCGAGGGCCGGCAGAAAATGGGATGTAGGCGTCACGCTGACAGGCCTTTCCGTTCTCTGTTGCCCATCGCCCGGGATCAAATTCGTCTGGTCTGTCCCATAAGCGTTCGTGGCGATGTAAATGCCAGGGGCTGACCACGATCTGAGATTTTTGCGGGATATCTCTGTCACGGAATTTTTCTGGACAGGAGGCTTCACGCACCATCATTGGAACAGGCGGATACAGGCGCAGCGCCTCACGAAATACGTCGCGGCTAAGTCGTAGGTGGGACATGGCCGAGAACTCGGGTGTATCCAGCGCTTGCGCCTCTTCTGCCAGCTTATCCTGCCAATCGGGATACAAGGCCAGTAGATACAGGGCCCATGCCAACGCCGATGCACTGGTTTCATGCCCCGCGAGAAAGAAAATAGCGACCTGATCGACCATGTCTTGCGCGTCAAAGCATTTGCCTGTCTCTGGATCGTTAGTCGTCATGATCTTTGTGGCGAGATCATCAGGTGCCGTTCCGTTCTTGATTGCTGCTGCCCGGTCAAGTGTTAGTTGGCTGATCAGAGCGCGTATTTGTCGGGCGGTCTGACGCGTCTTGCGCGAATGCAACCGGGGGGCCCATCTGGGAATCGGTACAAAGGCTGCCAGGTTCAACAAAGGTTGTTCGCGCTGATAGATCCTGAACTTTTCAAAAACCTGCGCAGCTACCTCATGCTCAATCGGAACCGAGAACAAGGTTCTAAATATGACATCTGCGGCCACGTGGCTGGTGATCTCTTCACATTCCACGTCCTGCCCAATCCGCACCCCAAGCCTGTCGACGCAAGCTTGCGCCGCATCTACCATCGCAGGAAATGTGTCTTTCAATCGGCCACCTTCAAACGCAGGATCGATGATCCTGCGCTGCTGCTTCCAGACCGCCCCATTGGTCAGAAACACGGACTGCCCCAGCAGCGGGCGCAAACCTTCGCTGATGCGGCTTGATTTGGGAAACACATCGGGTCGATCTTTCAACACAGTGCGGATCAGTTCCGGTTGGTTGATCAGGAACGATCGAAAGAAAGGCGTCCGAAACTCAGCCATCCAGGCCCGATACAAACGTTGAGGTTGCGCCGACAGAAGGTCTTGTCGAAACAAACGCATATACCGCCAGAGTGAAACCTTATCGGGCCGTGAAGCAGGTTTAGGTGGCCTCATGCCGCCACCGTAGTGTGTTTCGAAATGGTGCGTTCAATGCGTGAACGCGAAGGTGTTCGGTTAGCAAACCTTTCTCCCAGCGTTTGCGGGCCCGCGGTTATTTTGAAGTAGTCGTAATCATTGGGCCTATCGAACGCGCACAGATACTGGAAATGCAGCCGAAAGAACCGCCACCTGAGCTTTTTCCAGCGCTTGGGTGAAAGAGTTTGAGTGAACGCTGCAGACAGTACCAGCGGCCAGCATTTGTTGGGTAGCGATACTCCGCTAACCGCCACCGGATCACACAAAGCGAAGGCGCAGCCGTCTCCGGGTGCTGAAACATCGACCCAAGCCAGCCCCTCGCTACCCGAGAGATATTGCAGATCGGTCCGCAATGCGCGGGCCTTTGGCAAAAAGGAAACCATCGGCACGACCTGCCCCAATGACAGGAATGACAAGGCCGGCCCGCCGATCTTGCCCTGCCTCCTTAGAACCTCAGCCAGGGCTGTCACGCCAAGATGAGCCCCAGAGCTATGGCCGACCACCAAAACCTCATCAACGTCAGATCCGAGGGCCTGCAAAATCTGATCTGAAAACTGGTCAAGCCGCGTTGTCAGCTCAGGTGAATATGCACCTTTTAAACGTGCGGAATGCGCATAGTCATGCATCAGGTAATAGGCGAACAATCGGTTGTCGATCGCTCGAAACCAGCGCATCAGAGCGTAAACGGCCACAGCAGCAGGCAGCACAGACCACCACCACATGAACGTGCCTAACCCAACAGCAACACCCCACCCAACCAGCAGAGCCAGCGCAAGTTGAGCCAATAACATTCCTACCGGATATAGTGCGGCGATAACCGGACCCTTGCGCAATTGCATAAGGCGCCAAAGCGTTCCCGTTGATATGTAGATCCAGGCGGTCTGTACCATCTGAAAATACGTCACCAGTATCGAGCGCGCCATGCTGTCCTTAACGATATCAGCCCAAACCAAAACCTCGATCTCGGTCTCAACAGATACACCGTCTTGATGTGAAAGAACGCGCCAACCATAGGCTCCACCATCGGTTTTGCCGATCACTTCGATCTCGTAACCAGATATCGCGGCCTGGGAACGGCTCTCTCTTCGATAGAGTTCGCGATAGCGGCGTGGGGGAATCGGATCATAGCCGGGTATATAAAACACCCGGCGCTTGCGCACCTGTGGTTGGGTTTGTTGACTGCTCATGACCCGGCCCTCTGATCCGCAGATTAGCGCAGCGGCAAGGTCAAGGTAAGACCCGCCGTTTAACCATCCACGTTTAGTGCCAGAGGGTTAACCAAAATTCGCCAAAGCTGGAAATGTTTCAAGCAGCCACCAGCTGAATTCCGTGAACAGCCCAGTTATCAGCATGATACCGACGAACAATAGCAACCCACCCATCACCTTTTCGATCGTACCCATATGAGGTTTGATACGGTTCATAACGGCCATGGAGCGGTTCAGGAACATTGCGGCCAAAAGAAACGGAATACCCAGCCCTGCAGCATAAACACCTAGTAACAACGTGCCGCGTGCGACAGACGCCTCTGACGCGGCCAACGACAAGATTGCCCCCAGTTGGGGACCGATGCAGGGCGTCCAGCCAAAAGCAAACGCCAGGCCCAGAATATAGGCCCCGAATACGGAACCACCGGATTCTCCCGCATCAACGCGCGCTTCGCGATCTAACAGAGGGATACGGAACACATTCAGAAAGTGCAGGCCAAAAACAATCACCACCGCGCCTGACAATTTAGCAAAAAGCACCTGATTCTGGAGTACGAACGCCCCAAAGGCCGATGCTGTGAAGCCCAGCAGAAGAAATACCGTCGACAGACCCAGAACAAAGAAAAGTGCCGACAGGGTCGCCTTGCGCCGCGCACGCGCCTCGTCCTGCATCTCGTGAATGGTCACGCCGCTCATATACGCAAGATATGGGGGCACAATCGGCAACACGCAGGGCGACAAAAAGCTGATCAGCCCGCCGAGCAAGGCGACAAACATGGCAGGTAAAAGTCCTGCATCGATGATCTCAATTCCGAACATGGATCAGCACATATGGTATCAAGTGGGTTTCGTCACGGGGCCATTCGGTCACATCCTCGTGGTTACACGCTGGACAGTGCCCCTTGTTGGAAATATCTCAACCGAATGACAGATGAGACAGATACGTTGGATGCGCTGGGATTGTTATGCCCTCTACCCGTCCTCAAGGCCCGAAAAAGGCTTAAATCCTTACCTGCAGGTGGCGTCCTGCGCCTGCTTGCTGATGATCCGGCGGCGATAATCGACGTGCCGCATTTCTGTACTGTGGCGGGTCACACGCTCATTTCACAAGACAGTGTAGATGGTCATCAGATCTATTTGATCCGAAAATCCGACTAGCGACTCGTCACGATAGTATTAAAGAAAAAGGCGGGCCAATCAGCCCGCCTTTTCATTATTGCCCGAGTGACCACCACCCGCGCCGCTTTGGCTTGGCTGGCGCAGGTTCAGGTTCTTCCGTCACAACCTCCAAGACAGGCTCCGGGGTCTCAGTCTCAACAACTTCAGGTTCAATCTCTATTGGCTGTTCCTCGGCCTCTATGGCCACCGGTTCAGCCTGTTCAGAAGCTTCTACTGGCTGAGCCTCGGCAACCTCAGGTTCGGGTGCTTCCTCGGGGTTCTGGGCTTCTGGGGTTTGCTCTGGTTCGGCGTCGGAAACCTCAACTGTGGAGGCAACTGGTTCGTTCGCCTGTTCAGCCGCCGTGTCATCTGTGGCAGGCTGAGTTTCGTTGGCACCGGTATCAGTATCTGCATCCTTTTTACGGCGACGCGGCGCCCGACGCTTCTTGGGCTTGGCTGGTTTCTCAGCCGCTTCCTCATTAACCGGTTCAGCCTCGGCCTGCTCGGTCTCAACAGTTTCAGCCCGTTCAGCCGCCTCAGCGTTATTCTCGGCCTCAGTTTCGTCAGTATCACTATCAGACGCCTCTGAACCGCCCGCGTTCTTTTTGCGCCGACGCCGACGACGCTTGCGCTTGGGCTTGGCATCTTCCTCGTTCTGTAGTGTGACTTCTTCTTCGCTTTCTTCCTCGTCGGTGGCGTCGACCAAATCCATCAGGGACGCATCCACCGATACCACCGGGGCAGTAGCCTCGGGAACAACGCGACTGGCGGTTTTGAACTTCTCCATCGAGAAATCAGGGCTAACCAGATGCACATCCCCTTCGATGCGCACCGACAAACCATACCGCGCCTCGATCTGAGCGATATGTTCACGTTTCTGGTTCATCAGGAAGTTGGCGATGCTGACCGGACACCTCACCAGAACCTCGCGCGAACGGCGGCGAGTGCCTTCTTCTTCGATCTGGCGCAAGATCGACAGCGCCATATTGTCATCCGATCGGATCAGACCGGTGCCATGGCAAGATGGGCACGGCTGTGTCGTCGCTTCAAGCATACCGGGCCGCAGACGTTGGCGGCTCATCTCAAGCAGACCAAAGCCCGAAATCCGGCCCACCTGAATACGGGCGCGATCTGTTTTCAGCTTATCCTTCAAGCGTTTTTCAACAGCCGAGTTGTTCTTACGCTCGTCCATATCAATGAAATCGATGACGATCAGGCCTGCAAGATCGCGCAGACGCAATTGGCGTGCCACCTCTTCTGCGGCCTCTAGGTTCGTTTTCAGCGCAGTTTCCTCGATCGAGCCTTCTTTGGTCGCCCGACCCGAGTTCACGTCGATTGCCACCAGGGCTTCGGTCACGCCGATTACGATGTAGCCACCCGATTTCAACTGAACCGTCGGGTTGAACATCCCCGCCAGATAGCTCTCCACTTGATAACGCGCGAACAGTGGCAGCGCATCCTCATACCGTTTCACGTTTTTGGCATGGGACGGCATGATCATCTTCATGAAGTCTTTGGCGATGCGATACCCGCCCTCACCTTCAACCAGAACTTCATCGATATCACGATTATAGAGATCGCGGATCGATCGTTTGATCAGGTCGCCTTCTTCGTAAATCTTTGCCGGCGCGATGGATTGCAGTGTCAGTTCGCGGATCTGCTCCCACATACGTTGCAAGTATTCATAGTCGCGCTTGATCTCTGACTTGGTGCGCTTGGCCCCTGCCGTGCGCACGATCAGACCCGCACCTGTTGGTACGTCGATCTCCGAGGCGATGTCCTTCAATTTCTTCCGGTCAGCCGCGTTGGTGATCTTGCGGCTGATCCCTCCACCGCGCGCCGTGTTTGGCATCAGCACGCAATAACGACCGGCCAACGAAAGATATGTGGTCAGCGCCGCACCCTTGTTGCCACGTTCTTCCTTGACCACCTGCACCAGCAGAACCTGGCGCACCTTGATGACTTCCTGAATCTTGTACCGGCGTGGGCGCGGTTTACGCGGAGGACGGATGTCCTCGCTATCATCCTCATCCGCTACGGATTCGATCGAGTCGTCTTTCGAGGCAGCGTCCGGCGCCTTGGCCTCCTCGCTCTCGTCCACGTCTTGATCAGCCTCCTCCGAGGTCTCCGCGTCAACAGAGCCCTCAACGGCTTCTTCCTGAGCCACATGCTCGGCAGTCTCTTCGGATGCTCCTTCCGTGACATCCTCTGCAACAGCTTCGGAATGCTCCTCAGAGGTATCTTCCGCGCTGGGTGCCTCTTGCTCGGCAACCTTCTCAATCGCGGTCTCTTCCGGCTGGTCAACTGCTTCGTCGGCCGGTTCCTCTACAGGGGTCTCGGCAACCGTTTCCATGGGCGAAGTCCCCTCGGGAACCGATAGATCGGTCTCCTCAGTTTCATCTCCCAGATCGATGGTTTCCATACCGGTGGGTTCGGACGAAACTTCGAGGGTTTCGACCGGATCATCCGTTTTCACATCTGCCGCCTTGCTTCGTGAGCGCGAGCGACGTTTTTTGGGTTTGGATTCCTCTGCTTCATCCCGCGCCCTCATGGCTTCGGCATAAGCGCGCTCTTCTTCCATCAGCGCTTCGCGGTCGGCGACCGGGATCTGATAATAATCCGGATGAATCTCAGAAAACGCCAGAAACCCGTGCCGGTTCCCGCCATAATCCACAAAGGCCGCCTGAAGCGACGGCTCAACCCTCGTTACTTTTGCAAGATAGATGTTGCCAGCAAGCTGGCGTTTGTTTTCGGATTCAAAGTCAAATTCCTCAACCTTGTTTCCATCGACCACCACAACGCGGGTTTCCTCCGCGTGGGTGGCATCGATAAGCATTTTCTTAGCCATGTGTCCTTGGTGCACCGCGCCAAACGCGTTGTCCTGACCCGTCCAGGCGGACAGGCGCTTTTGGGGAGGTGTCTTGTACGGGCGATTTCAGACGGCGCGCGGCAGGGTGCGGCGCTGTGGCCCCCTGCCCGTATACTCAATCGTTGCGCGCGCGTCATCGCGGTTCTTCTCCGACAGGCGCGGGATAGGGCCGCGGCCTGCCCATTATTCCTTTCACCCGCCAGAACGGGTTCAGGTACTCAGTTGCCCCGGCTGGGGCACAATCGGCCTGCTGAACTGCGTGGAAATGATCCTCAGCAGCAGATCAGCAGCGAAACTCAATGATTCGGGACTTCTGGGCGTCAAATCGCCCGGCCCGTCCGAACACAATAAAAGCAGTCCTGTGGAAAAGACAATGGGCAAACTGAATAACACCCACAGATCACGGCACAGGATCTCTTCATCTGGCTGAAAATATCTCGGGGGTGAATTGAGCCTAAGGCTCAAGAGGGGGCTGGCCCCCTCTCCGACCTACAGGTAATCCGAGCGCTGCAATCCATACTTTGCCATCTTTTCATTCAAAGTTCGGCGCGGCAGGCAAAGCTCTTCCATCACGGATGCGATCGAACCTTTATGGCGGCGCATCGTATTGTCGATCAGCATCCGTTCGAAAGCTTCGACATATTCCTTTAGCGGCTTGCCCTCGGTGGTCATTACGGGCTGCATCTCTTCATGATCTGACATCAGCAGCGACGCAATCGTCCCTGATCCGCGTCGCGATTGAAGCACTGCGCGCTCGGCAATATTGATCAACTGCCGAACATTCCCCGGCCAAGGGGCTTGCAATAGCTGCGCCGCTTCTTGTGCGCTGACTTGGGGTGCATCGCAACCATATTCCTCGGCAAACTGTTCGCTCAAGCGCGTAAACAGGGTCAGGATATCCTCGCCGCGCTGACGCAGCGGCGGCATCGTGATGCGCAAGGCCGCAAGCCGGTAGAACAGGTCAGGCCGCAAAACATCCTCGGATGTCTTGCCGGCCTCCTGCAGATTCGAGATCGCAACGATCCGCGTTTCCGCAGGCGTCCCCTGTTCGTTCATAACACTCAGCAAACGCGCCTGCAGCGTATCGCTCAGCGCTTCGACATCTTCCAAAACCAATGTCCCGCCTCGTGCTTCTTCGATGGCAGGCAACTGAGTATCCTCTGGCAGCATCGGGCCAAACAAGCGCTTCGACAGCGCTTCCTCCTCCAACGCGGCACAAGAAACCAGAACAAACTTTTTGCCCGCCCGGCTCCCGACGGCGTGCAAGGCATGCGCCACCAAAGTCTTCCCGGTCCCCGTTTCACCATCGATCAGAACGTGACCATCGGCCTGCCCCAGATCAAGAATATCCTCGCGCAAGCGTTCCATGACGGGGCTGGCACCAATCAGCTTATTCATGATCTGAGTGCCACCCGACAATTCGCGGCGCAGCGCCCGGTTGTCCAGTGTCAAACGTCGTGCGTTGCTGGCCCTCTTGGCCAGTTCAGACATCTTGTCAGGATTGAACGGTTTCTCAAGAAAATCAAAAGCACCCACCCGCATGGCTTCGACGGCCATTGGAACATCGCCGTGACCCGTGATCATGATCACCGGCAATGTGCTATCCGCGCCCATCAATTTCTTTAGAAGCTGAATGCCATCCATGCCCGGCATCTTGATGTCAGAGATCACGATCCCCGGATATTCAGGACCAAGCACCTTGAGCGCATCTTCGGCGCTGGCGAATGTTTCCGTGTCATACCCCGACAGAGCCAGCCACTGGCTAATCGACTGGCGCATGTCCTGTTCATCATCCACGATGGCGATTTTCATGGCCTGTGCCATAGTCACTTCCTTTATTCCGCGGCCTCAAGGCCGTCGCTTCCCAGAATGGGCAATTGCATCTCAAACACCGCGCCGCCCTGTTGGCCGTTTCGTGCAGTCAAACGTCCGCCATGGTCGTTCACGATCCCGGACGAGATGGCAAGCCCTAGACCCACACCGTCTCCGGGGCGTTTGGTCGTATAAAACGGCTCAAACAGGTTTTCGATATCTTCGATCCCGTGGCCATTATCACGTACGGTCAGTACAGCAGTATCTCCTGCGGCCAGGATAATCTCGACATCAGGTTCAGCTACAGATTTGGTGGCATCCAGCGCATTGCGCAAGAGATTGACCATAACCTGTTCAATCCGCATCCGATCCCCCATCACTATAACAGGGACTTCGGGTAAAATCTGGGTTATCTTAACGTGCCTTTGACGGAGCTGCGGCTCCATCATCGACAGGCTCGATGCCAGCGCTTCGCCTAGATTTACAGGCGAAAACGCATCCGCGCCCTTGCGGGCATACGACTTTAGCTGGCGCGTGATCGCACCCATCCGTTCAATCAAACCATCAATGCGACCAAAACTTGCCAGAGCTTCTTCGGGTCGGTTCCGACGCAACAGCAAACGCGCGCCTGCCAGATAGGTTTTCATAGCGGCCAGCGGCTGGTTCAACTCGTGGCTCACCGCTGCCGACATCTCACCCAGCGCCGCCAGTTTCGAGCTTTGAGCAAGCGTTTGCTCGGCAACTTCCAGCGTCTTTTCAACCCTTTCTCGCTCAGCGATTTCCCGCTGCAGCCTGGCGTTCAATGCGCGAAGCTCCGCCGACTCTCGCTGGAACAAAGTCATGCGCGAGGTGGCCCTGCGACTGAGCGCATAGAAGGTCAGTGCCAGAAGAATCGCAAATGCCATGATTTCAAGCGCGAGGACGCTGTTCACACGTTCCCGGATTGACGAATAGGTGGTGAACGATGTCATCTGCCAACCCCGGAACGGTATGCGAGTTTCCATTCGCATCACAGCTTCGCCTTGCAAGTAAGCATCCGGCGGCAGCGCATTCCAGTCGGCCGTCGCGCGGATCGCACGTTGAATGGCACTTTGAGGGGGCTGGCGCAGAATAGCACTTCCTTCTTCCAGGCCGCGCCATTGTGGTTCAGTCGACAGAATGATCGCACCGGTGCTGTCTGTCACCATCACTGCATCAGAAATCCCGGCCCAGGCGCGCTCGAATTTTTGCAAATCGACCTCGACCACAATCACCCCGAGTATCTCTGCATTGGCTTCAATTCTGCGTGAATAGACAAAGCTGTATCCCCCAGCCTCGCGCGGGATGACCGAGAATATCGTAGCATTCGATCGCATCGCATCAATGAAGTAGGGAGAGCTACGATGCCCCTCACCCAATCGATTGCGATCGGTTGCCGCCACCGTAAGCCCATCTCCGTCCAACAGAACCAGCGACGCCGCTCCAATTTCTTCTACAAAAGAGATCAGCCGCTGAGTCGACAGCGTATAGTCACTGGACTGCAAGGCCGAGATCAGTGTTGGGTCTCTGGAAAGAAGTTGCGGAACGATGGAATTGCGGCGCAGTTCACTGAGCAAGTTACCGGAATACAGCGCCAGACGCAGTTCAGCCCGGTTGCGGGTGGATTCTGTGAAACGGCTGGTCAGAAGACTGTTGGTAATCCAGACCGTGGCAACCGTTACAAGCAGCAGCACGAACACAGCAAGACGCAGCCGCCAGCCCATTGGCGAGCCACGCAGTCGGTTCAGGAACCCGTTGCGGTCTGATTGATCTTGGGCAGTCATGTTCTGACGCTACGCGTCCCGACTGATGACCTCAAGTCACGCTGGCGCCAACACCCCGGCCAATGCGCGGAAGAGCGCCGTTCCATCAGTGCCTCCGTGGCCTGAATCCGCCGCCCGCTCGGGGTGGGGCATCATGCCTAACACGCGGCGGTTGTGTGATAAAATGCCTGCAATATCGTCGCGCGAACCGTTGGGATTCTCGGCGTAAGTGAAGGCAATGCGATCCTGATCCTTAAGTTCAGAAATGGTCGCGTCGTCGGCGAAATAGTTACCATCATGATGGGCAATCGGGATATCGATCACATCACCGGCATTATACCCTTCGGTAAATGCACTGTCGCTGGTTTCGACTTTTAGTCCGATAGTTTTGCAGATGTATTTCAGACCAGCATTTCGCAGCAGTGCGCCGGGCAGAATTCCGGTTTCGGTCAAAACTTGAAACCCGTTGCAGATACCGACGGCGTAACCACCACGCTCGGTATGCGAAGCCAGCGCTTTGCAAATCGGTGACTGCGCCGCAATCGCGCCACAGCGCAGATAGTCGCCGTAGGAAAATCCACCCGGAACACCAACGATATCGATACCCTCGGGCAGCGCGGCATCCTTGTGCCAGACCATATCGACGGAAAAACCGGCCTGTTCGAAGGCGACAGCGAGATCGCGATCGCAGTTGGAACCGGGGAAAACGATGACGGCTGCGCGCATGGCGGACCCTCCTAGGTCGGAAAAACTCAGAGCAGTTCGATCTCGAAGCGTTCGATGACCGTGTTGGCCAACAGCTTTTCGCACATTTTAGTTACGTCCGCTTCGGTCGCGCCGTTGGTCAGTTCCAAATCGATCACTTTGCCCTGACGGACACCTTCGACCTGATCAAAACCCATCGCACCCAATGCGTGACGCACAGCCTCACCCTGCGGGTCCAGAACCCCGTTCTTGAGCATCACATGCACACGTGCCTTCATTTTTCGAAAACTCCACTGGTGGACCGCTCTACGATCCGTTTCGTTGCGCGCGGGATACCCCGCTTGGTCGTGTCGGACAACCCTGCCCGTCTGGGGCAAGATCAGTTGATCAGCGTTGGCTTGGTCACATTACTTTTGGGCAAGACGCCAAGGCGTCTGGCGACTTCCGAATACGCATCCGTCAGGCTTCCCAGATCGCGGCGGAACACATCCTTGTCCAGCTTCTGACCGGTTTCGATATCCCAAAGACGGCAACTGTCGGGGCTGATCTCGTCCGCAATGATCAGGCGTTGGAAATCACCTTCGAACACGCGCCCGATCTCAATCTTGAAATCGACCAGTCGAATGCCGACAGCCAGCATTACACCGCTCATGAAATCATTCACACGCAGTGCAAGGCTCAGGATATCGTCCATGTCCTGCTGGCTAGCCCAGCCGAATGCCGCGATGTGCTCTTCAGTCACCAGCGGATCACCCAGCGCATCGTCCTTGTAGCAGTATTCAACAATCGGGCGCGGCAGCTGAGTCCCCTCGGCGATACCAAGACGTTTGGACATCGTTCCGGCGGCATAGTTGCGCACGATGACTTCCAGCGGCACGATCTCGCAATTCCGCACCAGTTGTTCGCGCATATTCAGGCGTCGGATGAAGTGCGTTGGCACCCCGATCTGGGCCAGACCGGTCATAAAGAATTCACTCAGACGATTGTTCAGAACACCCTTGCCGTCGATGACATCTTTTTTCTCGGCGTTGAAAGCGGTGGCGTCGTCCTTAAAATACTGCACGATGGTCCCCGGTTCCGGGCCTTCATACAGAATTTTGGCTTTACCTTCGTAAATCTTCTTGCGACGCGCCATGAGCGACCTTTCCAGGCTGGGGAAAGGGAATGAGTCCCCTTACGTTGGCGCCCTCATAGTGCAAGCCCCGCCTTCCCGCAAGTTCGCGACCCCGAGAGGCTTTGACGCAGCGCAAATACCTTGCGCCCGAGGCGTCGTATAGTCATATCATCAGGAAAGAGAATTCAAGCCAAGGGGTCCCGAACCAATGACCACATTCGACGAACGCGAAGCCGCATTTGAAAGCAAATTCGCTCATGACGAAAAGATGCAGTTCATCGCGCGGATGCGCCGTAACCGGTTTATGGCTGTCTGGGCATCGGCACTGAAGGGCGAAACCGTAGAGCAAGCTCGGAAATATGGCCAGGAACTGGTCCATACCGATCTGCAGAATGTCAGCGAGGACGATGTCGTCGAGGCGGTTAAAGGCTATCTTGGCGATCTTGCAGACGAGGCCAAGATTCGTGCGAAAATGGCGGAACTGCTGGTTGAAGCCAAAGAACAGGTTATGGCGGAAGCCGAAGATTGATTGCGTAAAATGCAAAACTCATGATCTTCATGAGTTTTATGAATTTGATTTGACGCCCCGGTCATGAGACACGGGGCGTCTCATATTTTGACGGGCCACGGCCTTATTCTTGGAATACCTCAATGACAAACGCGCTCAGCACTCTACTTGAAACCGTCGACGTCATTCTTGCGGATGGTGCGACGGGCACGAACCTGTTCAACATGGGCCTGCAATCTGGTGATGCACCTGAGTTGTGGAACGTCGATGCTCCCGACAAGATTCGCGCGCTGTATCAGGGCTCGGTCGATGCCGGTAGCGATCTGTTTCTCACCAACACATTCGGCGGAACCTCAGCACGTCTGAAACTGCATGATGCCCAGAACCGTGTGACCGAATTGAACCGTATCGGGGCAGAGCTGGGTCGTGAAGTTGCAGACAATGCAGGCCGCCCAATTGTTGTGGCAGGTTCTGTTGGCCCGACCGGTGAAATCATGGAGCCCGTTGGCAGCCTTTCGCATGCTGAAGCCGTCGAGATGTTTCATGAGCAGGCAGAGGCGTTGAAAGCCGGAGGCGCAGACGTTCTGTGGCTTGAGACCATCAGCGCCCCAGAAGAGTTCCGCGCCGCAGCCGAGGCCTTTGCTCTGGCCGACATGCCCTGGTGCGGCACCATGAGCTTTGACACCGCGGGCCGGACCATGATGGGTGTTACATCCTCTGATCTGGCGATGATTGTCGAAACCCTACCCAATCCCCCTGTGGCCTTTGGGGCCAATTGCGGTACGGGTGCGTCCGACATTTTGCGTACGGTGCTTGGTTTCGCTGCCCAGGGCAGCGAACGTCCTCTGATTTCCAAGGGAAACGCGGGCATTCCGAAATACGTGGACGGACATATCCACTACGACGGAACGCCCGAACTGATGGGCCAATACGCCGCCATGGCCCGAGATGCAGGTGCGACAATTATTGGCGGGTGCTGCGGCACCATGCCTGCGCATCTGCGCAAGATGCGGGAAGCACTGGATAGCGGCCAACGCGGAGATCGCCCGACCCTGGATCAGATTACATCGGCGCTTGGTCCGTTTACCTCAGCCTCAGATGGCACCGGCGACGAGGCGGTGCCTGAACGACGCACGCGACGTCGCCGCCGCGCCTGAATGATCTCTCAGCGCCCCTCGAATTTCGGGGGGCGCTTTTCCAGAAATGCCACCACACCTTCGGCAAAGTCACGGGTTCTACCGCATTCGCCTTGCAGGTGCGCCTCGGCGGCAAGCTGTTTCGGCAATGTTCTATCGTAGGTCCCCCGGATCGCCTGTTTGATTGCCCGGAACCCGGCAGTTGGGCCATTAGCCAGATAGGCGGCCCGTTCGCGCCAATGCGCGTCGAACTGATCGTCAGAGACTGCTTCCCAGATCAACCCCCAGTCGTCCGCCTGACGCGCGCTGATCTTGTCTGCAAACAAAGCAGCCCCCATCGCTTTGGCAAATCCCATCTGACGCGGCATGAACCAAGTTCCGCCAGCATCAGGCAGCAATCCGATCCGAGCAAAGGCCTGCAGGAAATAGGCGCTCTCGGTTGCGATTACGACATCGGCACAGAGTGCAAGATTCGCCCCTGCCCCTGCTGCCGCCCCGTTAACGGCCGCGATCGTTGGCACCGGGCAGTCGTAAACCGCCTCGAGCATAGGCTCATATTCATCCCGTAATGCTCTTTCGAGATCGATCTTTCCTGTGCTCGACGCGTCCCCTAGATCCTGGCCAGAACAGAACGCAGGCCCGGCCCCTGTCAAAACAATTGCCCTGGCATGGCGAGCCGCTTCTTTCATCGCATAGGTGATCTCGGCCCGCATCTGCGTCGTCAGCGCATTCATCTTGTCTGGTCGATTCAATGTCAAAACCGCCAAATCATCGGTAATATCCAGAAGGACCGCTTCGTATTCCATGTACAACCTCACCTGCGCAGTGTTTCGCAAAACCCTGACGCAAATGTGGAAAAAGGAAAAGCAGAACCGCGCGTCAGTCTTCCAAGATTTGGCGCAAGCGTTCCTGTTCTTCATCGGTCAGCGCATCAGAATGCGCCGCTTGTTGGTGCCGCGAACGCTTCCGCAAAAAGCTCCAGCCCATGCCCGCCGCGATCAGCAACATGATCGGGCCTGCCAACCAAAGCATCAGATTGGCTCCGGTCGTGGTTGGTTTCAGAAGAACGTATTCGCCATAGCGATCAACGATAAATTCGACTGCCTCTTGGTCCGTATCGCCCGCAACAAGACGTTCCCGCAGCAGAATGCGCAAATCACGCGCAAGCTCGGCATTACTTTCATCAATGCTTTCGTTCCGACAGACCAGACAGCGCAAGCCCGTGCTGATATCCCTCGCCCGCGCTTCAAGCGCCGGGTCGTCCAGAACTTCGTCCGGCTGAACAGCCAAGACCGGTGACGCGATCAGTAGCAGTATCAAAAGTAAACGTTTCATTCGGCCGGCACCCCACCTGCAGGCGTCTTACGCGCGCCAGCTGCGACCCGGAAACGGCGGTCCGACAGGCTGAGTGCACCACCCAGAGCCATTAAGATACATCCGCCCCAAATCCAGTTGGCGAGAGGTTTGATGTAGGTTCGCATCACCCAGCCGCCATCCGCCTGTTGATCACCGATCACAACATAAAGATCACGCAGGAACCGATAGTCAATTGCGGCTTCTGTCGTCGGCATGCGGGCCACGGGGTAGTCGCGCTTTTCGGGGTTAAGCGTCGTGACAAAACGCCCATCCTGTTCCACCCTCACATCCGCCATCGTCGAGAAATAGTTCGGTCCCTGGACCCGGCGCACATCCTGCAATGTCAACGTGAACTGCCCAACTTCGTATGGCTGACCGGGTTGGGCGACTCGAATATCTTCGACTTCCCACGCTGTCAGCCCCGCGATGGCAAACATTGTGACACCCAAGCCAGTATGGGCGACGGCTTTACCCCAATCAGCACCCGGAAGGCGGAACAGGCGTGCAAGGTTGCCTTTGCGGCCTGTTCGGCTCCAAAGATCGACAAGAGCGCCGAACGTAATCCAAGCGCCAAGGAACAGACCAACAGGCCCTAAAGCGCTGCGCCCTGTCTGCATCACCCAGACCAGTATCGCCAACGCTACTGCAAGAATGAATGCATAGCGCAGAGACCACGCCGCGCGACCCAACCTGCCACGCTTCCAGGGCAGCATAGCGCCAACAGGCAGCACGATCCCTAGGGCAATCATGAATGGTGTGAAGGCCGCATTAAAGAATGGCGCTCCGACCGAGAGTTTCCGGTCAAATGCCATCTCAGCCACCATGGGCCACAGCGTACCAAAGAACACGACGAAACAACTGACTGCCAGCAGGATATTGTTCAGAATCAGCGCGCTTTCCCGGCTGACCATCCCGAACACTCCCTTTGCTTCCATCGCCTGCGCACGGGCCGCAAACAGGGTCAGTGCGCCGCCGATGAAAATCACCAGAATGAACAGGATGAATACCCCCCGTTCGGGATCATTTGCGAAGGCATGGACCGAGGTCAAAAGCCCCGAGCGCACGATAAAAGTCCCGATCAGCGAGAACCCGAAGGCGATGATCGCCAGCAAAATAGTCCAGCTTTTTAGCGCCTCGCGCTTTTCGACAACGATGGCCGAATGCAGCAGCGCTGCGGCCAGCAGCCATGGCATAAAGCTGGCATTTTCGACCGGATCCCAGAACCAGAAACCACCCCAACCCAATTCGTAGTAGGCCCACCAAGACCCCAGTGCGATACCAATGGTCAGGAAAATCCACGCTGCAAGCGTCCAAGGTCGCACCCAACGGCCCCATGCCGCGTCCACGCGGCCTTCGATCAGGGCCGCGACAGCAAAGCTGAAGGCCATGCTCAGGCCGACATAACCCAGATAAAGAAACGGTGGGTGAAACGCTAGGCCCGGGTCCTGCAACAGTGGGTTCAGGTCCCGACCGTCGAAAGGTGGAACTGGCAAGCGATCAAACGGGTTAGATGTGAACAGAATGAACGCAAAAAACGCAACAGCGATGGCCGACTGCACCGACAGAACCCGTGCTTTGAGCGTCGGGGGCAATCCGCCGCCAAAGATCGCAGCCATTGCCCCGAAAATTGTGACGATAAGGACCCATAGCAGCATGGAGCCCTCGTGGTTTCCCCAAGTCCCACTGATCTTGTACAGCATCGGCTTGGCGGAATGGCTGTTCTCAACCACAATCCGCAACGAAAAGTCGGACGCCACGAAAGCCCAGACCAGTGCTCCAAAAGAAAACGCGGTCAGCAAAAACTGAGCGATGGCCGCAGGTTCTGCGAAAACCATCCATCCGTTCCAACGTTTGGCAGCCCCGACCTGAGGCACCACAGTCTGAACAATGGCGACCAGGAAGGCTAGGATCAGTGCGAAATGGCCAAGCTCTGTAATCATGACGCGCTTATACTGCGGCAGGTCGGCATGTGCCATTAACATTCGTCAAGTATCACCGCACATAGTGTCGCGCCTCAGGCTGCGCGCAGCCGTCGCCAATCTTCTAGTGCAGGGTTGAAATCGGCCTGTATTACTGCTTCGGTCAGGGCCGCGTCCGACCGGGTATCCGCGATGCCGGGACTGTCCTCGCGAAGTTCACGGATTTTCGCTATGTTGGCCAATACTTCTGGCGCTCGCAGCACCGTTTGATTGATCTCGCGCTGAAAATCCTGCGCTTTGATCTGATGCCTTGCGCCAAAGTAGAATGACACGACCACACCCAACAGCCACCACAGCGGTTCCGGCACCAGTGCAATGCCCTGCATGCGCGCCGCAAACCAGTGCGGGTCGATCATAGCGGCAAGGAACAGGCACAAGGTGCCCAACGCCAGAGCCGGGCGCGGCAGTCGATTTAGCCCGTCCATGAATCGATCAAACCCCCTTGTCGGGGCACTTGGAACTCGGCCCCGAACTGTGCCATCGCCGCACTGCGTAACGTTGTGCTCCGCTGCGCCGCGCTTTCAGCATTTTCTCGAAATATCTCGGTAGTTTCACGAACCACATTGCGGCCTCCACCGAACAACAGGGCTAAAAGGCCAGAGATCAAACCCATCCTGAAATCCTCCTCTGAAAGTCTGCTTCCGTCAGGTGATACTGAGGAGACAAAAACTCTTCAGCGCGCTTGATCCAACCGCCTTTGCCCCCGGCCCGGGTTCGGGCATATTTACGTAGTGAAACCCTCCGATCTGCTAACCGGAAATAATAGTTACGCCGTGCGACGCCATAGACCTCTGTTAGGGCCTGAGGTTTTGGTTTGGCAGCAGCATTTGTTGCACGCGCGGTTTGGGCCCCGATCACGCCATCAACCGTGACCTCAAACCCCATTTGGCACAGCAGGTTTTGCAATATTCTGACTGCCTGCGAACCCGCATTGACGTACATGTCAAACACCGAGGCCTGTACAGCCAGGGGTAGCAACTCAAGGCGAGGCCTTTCAAAATAGTGGTCGACAAAGATGTCTATGGCCTGCGCCCTGGTCAGAACTTTCACATCCCGATGTGTCACAGCACCGTCGCGATCCAGATCAAGACCCAAACGCTGCATGGTGTGGATCGTCACACCAAATTTTGTCACTCCACCGGGATCGTCGGGATCGTCGACAAAGCCACCTTCCCGCGCCACGATTTCATCTGCGATCTGTCGAACCGTCCTCATGCCCGCCCCCTTTGCTGTGGTCAGGCAAACGGTCCAGCAAATAAGTTAATCCGACGATAGAACAAAGGGCGCTGCGTGTACCTTGCACGCAACGCCCCCAAGATTTGAAAACGTTGAAATTGATCAGCTGTCGCCGGCTTCTTTGTAAACACCTTGCTCTTTCAATGCGTCCACAACCTCTTTCGGCATATAGGTTTCATCGTGTTTCGCAAGGATTTCAGTGGCTTCGAAGACACCGTTCACATAGCTACCTGTACCGACCATACCTTGATTTTCTGAAAACAGATCAGGCAGGACACCCGTGAAAGCGACTTTGACGCTTTCACCGCCATCGGTGACGACGAAATACACAGTTTCACCCTGCCCACGTATGATCGAGCCCTCTTCGACAAGCCCACCGATGCGGAACACTTCGGACGGCTTAGGCGGCTCGGCGATCACTTGACTGGGTGAGCGGAAGAAGTTGATGCCATCTTTCATGGCCACCCCAATCAACGCCGTCGATAAGGCAAGGGCCACCGCGGCTAGCACAATGATCTGTATTCGACGACGTTTCTTGAGCGTTTTCATACCGTCCTCACGGGAACAGAGGGGCCATCATCAGCCCTTGGGTTTCATCCTCACCTAACATCAGGTTGGCGTTCTGCAAGGCTTGCCCGCTGCTACCTTTTGTCAGGTTATCCAAAGCTGCCACAACGATTGCGCGGCGTTCGATCCGATCACCAACGACACCGATATGGCAAAAGTTCGACCCCCGTACATGGTGGGTTGAAGGTGTTTCTCCGAAGGGCAGCACCTCGACGAACGGCTCATCCTCATAGGCCGATTGCAAAGTCTCATAGACGCTCTGCGGATCGCCCTTCACGTAAGAGGTCGCCAGAATACCCCGATTGGCCGGGATCAGATGTGGCGTGAATTGAATATGAACGGTTCGACCGGCAAGCTCAGAAAACTCCTGATCGAACTCACCCAGATGCCGATGTGTCCCACCTACTGCATAGGCATTTGCTCCTTCGCTGAGCTCTGCGTGCAGAAGGTTTTCTTTCAGTGCCCTACCTGCGCCTGAAACTGCGCATTTCAAGTCTAGAATGATGTCATCCAGATCAATAACGCCCGCTGATATCAATGGCCGCAGCACATATTGCCCGGTCGCTGCGTTACAACCTGTGCCAGCGACGAGCCGCGCAGAACTGATATCATCACGATAGAATTCAGTTAGGCCATAAACGGCTTCTTCCTGATGTCCCAACGCGGCGTGCGGGTTGCCGTACCATTTCTGATATTCGTCTCCGCCCCGAAGCCGGAAATCAGCCGAAAGGTCAACGATTTTCAATGTGTTGGGTAGATCACGGATGACTTCCTGGCTGGTCTTATGCGGCAGGGCACAAAAGCACAGGTCGATCTGGGAAAAGTCGATCTCGGAAATCTTGCAAAGCACTGGTAAATCCATATGCCGCAGATGCGGGAACACTTGCGCCATTGTCTGCCCGGCCTTGCGCTCGGCGGCCAGAGCCTTGATCTCCATATTCGGGTGCCCAGCGATCAGCCGTACCAGTTCCGCGCCGGTATAGCCGGAAGCACCTAGAATTGCGATATTATGGGTCATGTCAGACCTCTTTCATTCATGTGTCACATGGGGTGACCGCCGATGCGACGGTCAACGAATTACAAAATCAGAAAAGCGCCGTCCTTGACCAAAATCAGGCGGCTTCAAAGGTGATTTGTCGTCGGAGGAATTGCGTTGCGCGATCCGACACTGTGCTGGGCTTGCCGGTGGTCATGAACCCACCTGCACCTTCGCCGAGCATGTTTGGGTGACGTTTCAGGTAGTCTGCAAGGCTTTCAGCCACCAAGTCTCCTTGGCTATAGACCCTCACATCAGGGCCTAATGCATTCTGAAATGTTTCCGCCATCAACGGGTAATGGGTGCAACCCAGAATAGCTGCTTGCGGTTCCGGCATCTTGCGTTTCAGCGCATCCACATGGCTGCGCACCAAGGCTTCGGCCAAGATCATATCGCCATCCTCAATGGCGTCGACCACACCACCACAGGCCTGCGCCTCTACATCCACGCCAATCGCCCGAAACGCCAGTTCTCTCTGAAACGCCCTGCTAGACACAGTCGCGGGTGTCGCAAACAGCGCGACATGTTGCACTTCGACCTCTCGCGGAGGTGAATTGTCACCCCATTGCCGCTCGGTCAGCGCTTCGATCAAAGGAACGAACACGCCCAGTACCCGCTTACCATCGGGCACACCCGCCTCCTGCATCCGGCGCAAAGCGGCAGCACTGGCTGTGTTGCAGGCCAGAATCACCAGATTGCAGCCGCGATCCCAAAGATCATGAACGGCAGTGCGGGTCAGGTTGTAGATGTCTTCGGCATCGCGAACGCCGTAAGGCGCATGCGCGCTGTCCGCAAAATACAGGAAATCCACGTCCGGCAGATGTTTCTGCGCGGCGTTCAGGACGGTTAGACCGCCCAACCCGGAATCAAAGATACCTACTGCCATTTGCCCCTTCAGGCGCGATGCCGTTCCTCAAATTCATAGCCGTAGTCATAAGACTTTAATGGCTCTGGAGACAGCTCATACGTCGCTTTGCGCAGGAAATCCATCATCTTGCGCGTATCCTTGCCCAATGGGTCCAGAATGTCGCGCCCGATGGGGTCTCCAACAACCACGCGCACTGGAGTATCAACACGTTTCTTGAACTCTTTGATTAGAAGACCCATGCGCAACGTGTTGTGCAGATGGCTAGCAATCTGGAACAATCGCGAGGTGTGTCCATCAAAAAACACTGGCACAACAGTCGCATCAGATTTGGCCACCATCCGAGCGGTAAATCCGCGCCACCCCGGGTCCATCGGATGCGCAAATGGCTTCGCAGCCGTGCTGACGGTGCCACCCGGAAATATCCCGATTGCCCCGCCGTCGCTTAAATAGCTCAGAGCAGTCTTGCGGGTCTCAAGGTTCAACCGCATCGCCTCTTTGGTGGCATCAAAAGAGATTGGCAGGACGATCCGATCCAAATCTTCAGCTTTGCGGAAGACATGGTTGGCAAGAATACGAAAATCTCCGCGCGTCTGAGACAGGATATGACCCATCATCAGCCCGTCCAGAATGCCGTATGGATGGTTCGCAATCAAAATCAGCGGGCCATCTTTAGGAATTTTCGATAACGCGCCACCGACCACATCCAATGTCAGCCCATAGCGTCCCACCATCACCGACCAGAAATCACGTCCCTGTGCAACTTCCTGATCGTAGCCATCTGCGCGACGGATAAGACGCAGGCGGCCCGTTGTGTTTTCCATCAACTTGATCACCATACGCCCACCCCGCGTTTCTGCGGAATGAGCGTAGGATATGTCACGAGCGACGTGATGATGCGTCGGCATTGGCTACTCCGGTTTGCTACCGACTAAATATGACGAGGTAACCAATTTGCCTAGGTTTGTAACCAATTTGCCTAGGTTTTATGACAGGATTGTAAAGCCTCACTCTGCCGCAGCTTGCATTTCAGGCCCGCCATTGCGGATAACAGCCAGTAATTCTTCGCGCCGTTTCGCGGCCTTGGCCTCATTCGCGACCAGAACCGGACCAAATCCACGAATCTCCAAAGGCAGAGCGGCAAGCGCCGTAATTGCATCGCCAGTCTCGGGTGTCAGCTTGGGCAGAACCTCTTTCAAATCCTTTTCATACTGACGGATCAAAGCACGCTCCATTTTGCGCTCCGCCGTGTAGCCGAACAAATCCAGAGGAGTGCCACGCAGAACTTTCAGTTTTGCAAGCACTTTCAGAGGGCCAAGAAACCACTCGCCAAAGGCTTTCTTGGCCGGACGTCCATTATCGCCCTTTTTGCCCAAAGTTGGCGGTGCAAGATGGAAGGTCATTTTGAAGTCGCCGTCAAACTCGGCCTCTGCCTTCTGGCGACTGTCGAGCAGCAACCGTGCGACCTCATATTCATCCTTATAGGACAAGAGCTTATGGTAGCCTTTGGCGATTGCTTCTCGGACCTTCTGATCATCGACGCTTTCGACCAGATTACGATAGCGTTTGGCCAATCGCTTGCTCTGATAGTCGATCAGATGTGCCACGCGGAAATCGATCACCTGATCCAACGATTTAGGTAATTCGGCCACGTTCGGGCTTAGGATTTTGTTGACCTCTTCGGGATGGGTCACAGCCCAGCGGCCAAGTTCGAAGGCACGTTTGTTGCGTTCGACCGCCGCACCGTTCAGTTCAATCGCTTCCATGATCGCCTGATGGCTGATCGGTAGCAGGCCACGCTGCCAGGTGGCGCCAAATACCATCATGTTGGAATAGATCGAATCCCCCATCACCGCGCGGGCCAGATCGGTTGCATCGAATAGTGCTACCCTATCCTTTAGCCGTGCTTGCAGGGCAAGCTGCAGCTGATCGCTTGGAATGGTAAACTCGGTATCCCGAGTGAAATCACCGGTAATGATCTCATGGCTGTTCACAACTGCCCCGGTACGACCAGTCTGCGTTAGACCCAGCGTTTTTGCCCCTGCCGAGACCACCAGATCACCGCCGATCAGTGCGTGCGCTTCACCAGTGGCGACACGGATCGCGCTGATATCTTCCGGATGGTTTGCAAGCCGGCAGTGGATATGAACGGCACCGCCCTTTTGTGCGAGGCCCGCCATCTCCATCATGCCTGCCCCTTTACCGTCGATCTGTGCAGCCTGTGCCAGCACCGCACCTATCGTGACGACGCCTGTGCCGCCAACACCCGTGATTACGACATTATGGGTTCCATCGATCTGCGGCAGCTCAGGTTCCGGCAGGTCAGGTAAATCAAGCTCAGTGGTGGCTTCTTTGCGGATTTTCGCGCCTTCTACCGTCACGAAGGAAGGGCAGAACCCATTCAAGCATGAGAAGTCCTTGTTGCAGCTGGATTGATCAATAGCACGTTTGCGCCCGAGCTCGGTTTCTTTCGGGACAATTGAGACACAGTTCGACTGGACACCGCAGTCTCCGCAACCTTCACAGATATCAGTATTGATGAACACACGCTTGTCCGGGTCCGGGAACGTGCCCCGCTTGCGCCGCCTGCGCTTTTCGGCAGCGCAGGTCTGGACATAAACAATGACTGATACGCCCTCGATTTCGCGGAACTTTTCCTGAACCTTCATCAGTTTGGCACGCTCAAAGGTCTCGACGCCCGAGGGTAGCGCCCCGAAGTTCACATCTTCTTTTTCGTCATAGACGACGGCAACGTTGCTGACACCCATCGCGCTGACCTCAGCAACGATACGCTCAGCACTCAGACCACCTTCGTTCTCTTGCCCACCAGTCATGGCAACGGCATCGTTGTATAGAATTTTGAAGGTTATATTAGTGCCAGCCGCCAACGCGGCCCGGATCGCTTGAACGCCCGAGTGATTATAGGTTCCGTCGCCAAGATTCTGAAACACGTGCTTGGTGGTCGAGAACGGAGCCTCGCCAATCCAGTTCGCCCCTTCACCGCCCATCTGGGTGAATCCGGTGGTCTCGCGATCCATCCATTGCACCATGTAATGACAGCCAATCCCGGCATAGGCACGGCTGCCTTCCGGCAACTTGGTCGAGCTATTATGCGGGCATCCTGAACAAAAGTAGGGCAATCTTGCTGCGATTTCCTGAGCATTATCAGCGCGGCGCGCCTCGTCCAGTTTTGCAAGACCTGCGCGAACGCCATCGGTATCATGGCCTTCCTCAACCAGAATCTGCCCAAGTTTTTCAGCAATCATGATTGGATCAAGCGCCCCTCTGGTCGGGAACAGCTCTTCGCGGTGCAACGTCCCTGCCCCGCCTTTGTACCAGCCGTAAACGCGACGACCACGCCGATCGTCGAAGATCGCCTCCTTGACCTGAACCTCAATCAGCTTGCGCTTTTCCTCGACGATCACAATCAGGTCGAGACCTTCCGCCCAATCGTGGAAACCCCTCATATCCAGAGGGAACGTCTGTCCGATCTTGTAAGTTGTAATACCAAGTCGCTCTGCCTCGTCCGCATCAATGTTCAGCAGTGACATTGAGTGCATCAGATCAAGCCAGTTCTTGCCCGCGGCAACAAACCCGATCTTGGCACCGGGTTTTCCCCAGACCCGTTTGTCCAGTTTGTTCGCATGCGAGAACGTCTCAGCCGCAAAACGTTTATAGTCAATGACCCGCGCTTCCTGTAGATGCGGCGTGTCTCCCAGCCGAATGTTCAGCCCTCCTTCGGGCATATCGAACTGTGGGATAGTTATCTGCATCCGATCGGGGCTACCATCCACGACCGAAGTGACCTCGATCGTGTCCTTCATCGTTTTCAACCCGACCCAAACCCCGGCAAATCGGCTCAGCGCAAATCCGTAGACGCCGTAATCCAGGATTTCCTGAACTCCGGCCGGACTGACGACTGGCATATACATATCGACCAAAGACCATTCAGACTGATGCAGAACGGTCGAGCTTTCGCCCGTATGGTCGTCGCCCATGGCCATCAAGACGCCGCCTTGTTGCGCAGTACCGGCCATGTTGGCATGACGCATCACATCTCCGGACCGGTCGACCCCAGGGCCTTTGCCATACCAAAGGCCAAATACACCATCGAACTTGCCGTCGCCACGTAACCCGGCTTGCTGACTGCCCCACAATGCGGTGGCGGCAAGATCTTCATTCAGACCGTATTGAAACGTCACATCGCTTTCGGCCAATTGCTTTTCAGCGCGCGACATCTGCAAATCGACAGCCCCAAGGGGTGATCCTCGATATCCCGTAACCAGACCCGCAGTATTAAATCCCGTCGCGCGGTCACGCTCTTTCTGCATTAACATCAGACGCACCAACGCCTGCGTTCCGTTCAAAAGAACCGGGCTTTTGGATAGATCAAACCGATCATTTAACGTGATCTTCGGCTGACTCATCTGACGTCTCCCCTCGTCGGATTAGTGTGCTGTATCTTTAGGTATTTTAGGTCATAATTGCTGACCTGTATAGTAATTTTCTCCTTTGCCGTAACGATTTCCCGGTTTGAATGTGGAATTTGTTACGTGTTTCATATAGGGCTGCCGAAAGATAACGAAAGTTGCGGCGATGGATTGGGACAAGCTCAGAATATTTCACGCGGTTGCGGATGCAGGCAGCCTCACACATGCAGGGGACAAGCTCAATTTGTCTCAATCTGCTGTGAGCCGTCAAATTCGCGCTCTCGAAGAATCACTGGATGCGACCTTATTCCACCGCCATGCCCGCGGCCTGATTCTAACTGAACAAGGCGAATTGCTGTTCGACGCGACTTCGGCAATGTCCAAACGTCTGGACACTGCGGCTGCAAGAATTCGGGACAGCGAGGACGAGGTGTTCGGTGTTTTGCGTGTTACCACCACGTTTGGTTTCGGCACGCTCTGGCTCGCACCTCGACTGCCAAAGCTTTACGAAAGATATCCCGATCTCAATATTGATCTGATGTTGGAAGAACGCGTTCTTGACCTGCCGATGCGCGAAGCAGACGTCGCCATCCGCATGAAAGAGCCCAGTCAGGCGGATTTGGTGCGCAAGCGCCTGATGACAGTGCAAATGATGCTCTATGCCACCAAAGCCTATCTGGACAGCCACGGCGGCAAACCTGAGTCACTGGAAGAAATTGCCAAGCACAGATTGATCTGCCAGACACCATCTGCTCCTCAGGTCGGGGCCGGCGCATCGATGGTAAAGCACCTAATGACCTATAATCCTGGATCGTTATTAACCGTGAACAACTATTTTGGCGTTCTGCAAGGTGTACTCCACGATCTTGGAATTGGTGTCCTGCCCGACTACGTGACCGAGGACTTTCCCGATCTGGTTCCGATCCTTTCGGACATTGAAACTGCTGATGTACCGGTTTACCTCGCCTATCCCGAAGAGCTTCGCCATTCCAAGCGGATCGCTGCCTTTCGGGATTTCGTGCAAGACGAAATCATAGCCCACCGCAAACATCTGAGGCAGATGGGGAAACTCTAGCCATGCACTCAGGACATAGCGGGCATGACGATCTTATCTCCTATTAAACCTTGATCGTTAACAAACTGATCCCTAAATGAGCAATTGAAGGCGATGATGCTGTAACGCTCATCATCTTCATACCTCCCTGTTGGACTACGGCCGAGCTTAGTGCTCGGCCTTTTTTTTTGGCCTTACGTTCGGCAATTCTCAGGAAAGCACTGGGAAAATTGAATACACGAGCCTATGATCCCGAAAAAACACTTAAAATCGTGTTCGAGGGCTAATTCATGTTCCATTCATTGCGCCTATTGTTGGCGATGATTTCAGTTTTGTTTCTGGCGGTGCCGCTGCACGCACAAGACACAAGCACAACTTCTACGGTTACGATCCCCCAGGATCTAACGCCTGAGCAAGTCGATGATCTGGTTGCGCGTATGTCTGATGACCAAGTACGGGCGATCTTGCTTGAACGCCTTGATGCAGTTGCCGAAAAACATGCCGCAGAGAAGGAAGGTCACGAAGATCCGCTGACTGAACTGAACGAGATCTGGGCGGAAATGGTTACCTCTTGGACGCAAGTATTAACGACAGTTCCCAATATCGTCAGTGCGCAAATAAAATCGTTCAGCAATTTTGCGGATAAATTCAACGAAACCGGAGTCTTTACCCTGATCGGGCTAGTGCTATCGGTCCTACTGGTTGGATATGTAGCAGAAAAGCTGTTCAGCATACTAACCCGTCGCTGGTCAAAGGCATCCGAAGTCGGAGATGAAGCTGACCTTTGGGGAGCCGTGCAGTACCTATTCCGCCGGTTTTGCCGCGAAATTGCCGGTCTCATCGTATTTTACGTGGTTATCCGCGCGCTTGGTCGCGCATTACTAACCCCCGAACAAATCACGTTTGCCGCGCCATTCGTATTCTTCTTGATTTGGGTCCCACGTCTTGGGGCGGCTGTTTCGCGATTTGTACTCGCACCGCAAAAACCTCAATACCGATTGGTGAATATTGATGACCACTGGGCTAAATACCTGCACAGAAATCTGATTGGCCTTCTGATCCTGATCGGATTCACGCTGTTTGTTGTCCGCTTCAATGCGCTCAACGGAATTACTCCAAACGAGACGCGCATCGGCTTTTGGCTGAATGCGGCAATCCACATATATATCGGTGTAATCGCCTGGACTGCACGCGAAGGACTGTCGCAGATGATGCTGGGCACAGACCCGGATCGCACCAAGTTTGATGAGGAGGTCGCGCATTATTACCCCTACTTCGCCATTGGCGTGTCGGTGGTGATCTGGTTGCTCGTTGAATTCCTCGTAGCACAGCGTAATCCGGCAATCTTGCGCGTGATTGGAACCGGGGCGCATTTCACCACTATGTTCTGGCTGTTGATCGCACCAGCGCTCGATACGTTGATACGTGGATTGGTGCGCCATCTGCAGCCACCGCTATCGGGTGAAGGACCTTTGGCGGAACGCGCCTATCGCTCGGCCAAGCGCAGTTATATCCGGATTGGGCGGGTTATTGCGGGGCTGTTCGTGGTCCTGATGATATCGCGTGCCTGGCAACTTGACCTTCGCCATGTCGCATCAGCTGGCATCGGAGCAGAAGTCGGTGGCGCGGTCATCCAGTTCCTGCTGATCATCGCAGTCGGCTACATCTTGAACGAGATTGTCTCGCTCTGGATCAATCGTCGTCTGGCGAAAGAACAAACTGCTGCGGAAGAGCTGGATGAAGAAGCTGGCGGCGAAGGTGGCGGTGCTGGTGGTTCGCGTCTGGCAACGGTTCTGCCTTTGCTGCGGATCACTGCACAGGTCACAATCTGCGTCATCTTCGGCCTGCTGGCGTTGAGTGCGCTTGGGATCAACATTACACCACTACTAGCCGGTGCTGGTGTTCTGGGTCTGGCTATTGGATTTGGCGCGCAAAAACTGGTGGCCGATATCGTTGGTGGTATTTTCTTCCTGATCGATGACGCCTTCCGTGTCGGCGAATATGTCGATGTCGGCGGTACGATGGGAACGGTCGAAAAGATCTCGATCCGATCCATGCAATTGCGCCACCATCGCGGGCCCGTTCACACGATACCATATGGCGAGATTCAAAAGCTGACCAATTTCAGCCGCGATTGGGTCATCATGAAGCTCAAGTTCACTGTGCCTTTCGATACCGATCCCAATAAGGTCAAAAAGATCTTCAAGAAGATCGGTGCCGAGATGATGCAGGACGAAACTCATAAAGATGGGTTCCTGCAGCCGTTCAAATCTCAGGGTGTGTTCGACTTTGATGATGTCGGTATGATCATCCGAGGCAAGTTCATGGCCAAGCCGGGCAAGCAGTTCACGCTGCGTAAGGAAATCTTCAATCGCGTGAAAGCAGAGTTCAACGCCAATGGCATCGACTTCGCCCGCCGAGAGGTGCGCGTTGCGATACCTGGCAGCGAGAATATGACTGAAGAACAAAAAGCAGCCGCCGGTGCAGCTGCAGCTGCAGCTGATGCCGTCAACAAAGGTCAGAACCCGGCCTAAATCGGTAGGATTGGCGCTGGGATTTTACAGCGCCAATCTATAAGCCAACCTCCAGATGTGCGGAATCGGCGGCATTGTCGGTTCCGCATTTTCTTTTCTAAATGGCCCTGCGGTGACTTGACCCTTCCCACGGAAGCGCCCTTGCCCTAAAAGGCCCGCAATCTCGGCCACTATGGACACAGGACAGAAGATGCAAGAGCCCGCCATCACCCCGGATCTGATTGCTGCACACGGGCTCAAGCCCGAGGAATACGACATGATCCTCGAGATCATCGGGCGCGAGCCAACATTCACCGAACTAGGCATTTTCTCGGCTATGTGGAACGAGCATTGTTCATATAAGTCCTCGAAGAAATGGCTACGCACGCTGCCCACCTCTGGCCCACAAGTTATCTGCGGCCCGGGTGAGAACGCAGGCGTGGTTGATATTGGTGACGGCCAGGCCGTGGTGTTCAAAATGGAAAGCCACAACCACCCCTCCTACATTGAGCCCTATCAGGGTGCCGCGACCGGCGTTGGTGGCATTTTGCGGGATGTCTTCACCATGGGGGCCCGCCCAATTGCCTCGATGAACGCTTTGTCCTTTGGCGAACCGGGCCACCACAAAACCCGTCAGCTTGTAAATGGTGTGGTCGAAGGCATCGGCGGCTATGGCAACTGTTTCGGCGTACCTTGCGTTGGCGGTGAGGTCCGTTTTCATCCTGCATACAATGGCAACTGCCTTGTAAATGCTTTTGCCGCAGGTCTGGCCGACAGTGACAAGATTTTCTACTCGGCCGCGTCGGGCGTGGGTATGCCGGTTGTTTATTTGGGCGCTAAAACTGGCCGTGATGGCGTTGGCGGTGCGACTATGGCTTCGGCGGAATTCGACGACACCATCGAAGAAAAACGGCCCACTGTTCAGGTCGGCGACCCCTTCACCGAGAAACGCTTGATGGAAGCCACGCTGGAACTGATGCAGACCGGCGCCGTGATCTCGATTCAAGATATGGGTGCGGCAGGGCTGACCTGTTCGGCCGTTGAGATGGGAGACAAGGGTGGCCTAGGCGTTCGCCTTGATCTGGAGAATGTCCCTCAGCGCGAAGAGAACATGACCGCGTACGAAATGATGTTGTCTGAATCTCAGGAGCGGATGCTGATGGTCCTCAAACCTGAGCTTGAAGCCGAAGCCCGTGCGGTTTTCGAGAAATGGGATCTGGATTTCGCCATTGTCGGTGAAACTATCGCCGAAGACCGGTTCCTGATCATGCATAACGGCGAAGTCAAAGCAGACCTCGTCCTTTCCAAACTGTCTTCAACGGCACCCGAGTACGACCGCCCATGGGAACCAACGCCCAACGCGGAAGAGCTGACAGATGTGCCCCAAATCGACCCTGTTGATGGCCTTCGCGCCCTGCTCTCTTCGCCGAACTACGCAGGCAAGCAATGGGTGTACGAACAGTATGACACCATGGTCATGGCCGACAGCTCCCGCACGCCTGGTCTGGGTGCTGGAATGGTGCGTGTGCACGGAACTGACAAGGTGCTGGCGTTCACCAGCGACGTGACCCCGCGCTATGTCCGCGCAAACCCTGTTGAGGGCGGCAAACAGGCCGTAGCCGAAGCCTACCGCAACCTGACTGCCGTGGGCGCCAAGCCGCTGGCCACAACTGACAATCTGAATTTCGGCAATCCCGAAAAGCCTGAGATCATGGGCCAGTTTGTAGGGGCAATCCAAGGCATCGGAGCCGCAGTCGGAGCCTTGGACATGCCCATCGTTTCCGGCAACGTGTCGCTATATAACGAGACTGATGGGCAGGCGATCCTGCCAACTCCCACGATTGGGGCCGTGGGCCTGCTGCAAACTGCCGATGAAATCATCGGCAACGAGGTTCGTGAAGGCCATGTCGCTCTGGTTATCGGCGAAACCCAAGGCCATCTGGGCCAGTCGGCCCTGCTGGCCGAAGTCTTCAACCGCGAAGACGGGGACGCCCCACATGTCGATCTGGACGCTGAACAGCGCAACGGAGAGTTCATTCGCGCCAATCGTGAAATGATCAAAGCCTGCACCGATCTGGGTGACGGTGGCCTTGCCCTAGCCGCTTTTGAACTAGCCGAGGCTGCTGGTGTCGGCGTTTGCCTCGACGATGCCTCGACCGAGTTCCTGTTCGGAGAAGATCAGGCGCGCTATCTGGTCGCCTGTAACTTTGATCAGGCCGAAGCATTGATGATCGCAGCTGGTCAGGCCGGTGTTCCCCTAGTGTCAGTCGGACGTTTCAGTGGGGATAGTGTCAAAATCGGCAGCTCCGAAGTCTCGCTTGCCGAGCTGGCGGATACGTTCCGCAGCAGCTTTGCCGAAGCCGTTGCCTAGTCATTCTCTGTTCTGGTGCGATCAAACAGATTTCTTGCGCGTGTCAGCGCGCAGGAATTGTTGTTGAACGCAACCGGCCCCATCTTGCACGCCCCGTCTCATCGCTCTACATCTTGGGAAAGACCTTCAGGAGTAAACCTACATGCCGATGAGCGCCCACGAAATTGAAACTCTGCTACGCGAGAGCTTTCCAGATGCGGAAATCCAGGTTGGTGGCAGCGATGGCGTGCACATGTCTGCCATGGTCGTGGATGAAAGCTTTCGCGGTAAGAACCGCGTTCAGCAACAACGTGCTGTTTATGCCGCGTTGAAAGGCAAGATGGATGGCCCGGATGGAGAGTTGCACGCGCTGGCGCTGACCACGAAAGTACCGGAGTAATATGGAGCACGCGATTGTAATCTCAATTACATTCACCGTCTTTGTTGTGTTGATCGCGCTCATAGCTTGGAACCATTCAAAGGCGGGACGTAATACAAGACGAGGATCGCCACCTGGACAGGGAGAACACCTCCTGCATTCCTCCTACAATTCACATGACGGTGCAATTAGCTCGGCGCAGACCCATATTCCGAAGAATCCTCAAGACCACGCCAAAGCAATAATGCCGAAGAGCAAAGGAAACACCAAATGACCGACGTGAAAACCCAGATCGACGAAACCGTCAAAGCCAATGACGTGGTGCTGTATATGAAAGGTACCAAAGAGATGCCGCAGTGCGGGTTCTCGTCGCGCGTCGCTGGTGTATTGAACTACATGGGTGTCGAATATACCGACGTGAATGTTTTGGCGGACGACTCTGTCCGTCAGGGCATCAAGGATTATTCAGACTGGCCAACTGTGCCCCAGCTTTTCGTCAAAGGCGAGTTTGTCGGCGGCTGCGACATCATCACCGAGATGACCCTTTCGGGAGAGCTGGATACTTTGTTTGAAGAAAACAATGTCGGCTACGACAAAGATGCAGCCGACAAAATCCGTGAAGCAAACGCCTAATTCACCGGCTAGAGCAGTCCTTGAACAAGACACGTTCGGGGGCTGTGCTGCCTTGGGCCTGATGGCTGATCGTAGCTTCCCAGCCTTTGGATCGAAGGGTGTATGTCCCTGCCCCGTCTACAGATTCGTAGCGAATACCTGATCCGCTTTGAACCTGTTTCAGCGCAATTAACTGGTCCTCAATCAGCATCGCGGCAGCACCTGATCCATCTACGGCATTGAAATAGGACACTGGCACCTGCGTGTTGTTCTCGCAGTTAAATGTCACAGACAGTATGTCGATCTCGGCCAAACCTGCCGTAGCGTACAAAGACAATACCGCGGTCCCTGCTGCCGTTCGAACAAAGCCCATCAGGCGTTCCTTTCCTCGATCACCGCAGCCAGCGCTTCTGCACGCGCGGCCATCTCCGCCAATGTGTCTGTTACCGAAGGCGGCACCACTGCAACTTCAATTCGCTCGGGCTCGGGCAGAGGTTGACTACGCAGGCGATTTAACTCGGCTTCGGCTTCCACAAGCTTTGCCTCGGCCAGCTTCAGGCGATCTTCGTGCGCTGCAGCTTTGTCGGCCAACATTAGTCCGGCCATCAACAACATGCGCGATTCAGGCATGCGTCCAATCTGGTCCGACAATACCTGTGCTTCATCATCCAAAAGCTTGGCCGCGGCCTGCAGAAAGGGTTCTTCACCGTCCTGGCACGAGACATCAAATCCTCGTCCACCGATATGAATGGTCACCTCGGGCATTATTCAACCTCTCCTTCAGCCAGATTGGCATGGGTCAACAACGGTTCGAGCCGGGCCAGAACCGCGTGTGCTTCGGCCGCGTCCGAGGCTCTTGCGGCACGCGTTGCCTCCAACTCTGCAGCAGTTGCGCGATTCAGCATGTCTGCATCGGTCACACCCTCTTCTGCAGCGGCGCGCAATTCATCCACTGTTCCACGCAACTGTTCGTTTGCCTTGCGCAACCGTTGCAAATCGTCATCCAGTCGCGACATCGCCGCGCCATGGCTGGCACGCTCGGCACGCAGCATTTCAAGCTCGGCGTTCAATTCGGTCAGCCGCTCGCTATCGACCAATTCAGCGCGCAGACGGGACAGCTCTGCCTCCATCTCTTCGGCGCGATCTGCGATGGGGGTCAATTGCTCGACCTCGGCCCGCAACGACTCGGCTTCTTCTGCGGCATTTTCCATGGATCGCAGGGTTTCGATTTCGGCTTTCAGCGAATTTACTTCGTCGCTGTTATCCAGAGCGGCCTTGGCCTCGGCTAACTCTGCGCGCGCGGCCTCGACCGTCGCAAGCTTTGCGGTCGCCTCGGCCAATTGATCACGCAATGCAGCAACTTCTTCTCCTGATCCCGCCTGCTCCCGGAGGGCATCAATCTCAAGAGCGTGCCTTTCTATGAGCGACTTCAGCCGCTCTTCCAACTGCGCATTGGCCAACCGCTCTTCTTCAAGTTCTGATCGTAATGCAGCACCATTATCGACCGCGGGCTCAGCGTCCTGCAGTGCCTCGACTCCGGTGCCGATCCGCTCCATCGCAGTAATGATACGGCGTTGTAATTCTTCGATCTGACTCATGCCCCTGTCACCTCTTTATCAAGGTTCGTTCTGCTATACGCCTGTCCGAATCAAAAGCGGCGGCTCTCTGTACTAGTCTAACGGAATGTAACAGAAAATACCCACTGTTTGGTTTCAATCACTTGCACACCGCTCTTGAAGCGCCAGTTCGGCGCAGAACCCGGTTCTGCTTGCACTTTGTCAGACGGATGGTATTCAGCGCTAAATCTGCCCGTAACCCAAAGGAATAACGCCCGTGGACCTGACTGCGCTGCGCAATGCCAACCCCGAACACTGGGACAAGGCTGCGGCCATCCGCACCCTGACCCTCGACGCTGTCGCCGCCGCCAATTCCGGCCATTCCGGTATGCCAATGGGCATGGCCGATGTTGCGACTGTATTGTTCGAAAAGCACCTGAAATTTGACGCCTCTGCCCCGAATTGGCCGGATCGTGACCGGTTCATCCTGTCGGCGGGTCACGGTTCGATGCTGGTCTATTCGCTGCTTTACCTAACTGGTCATGGCGACGTTACGCTGGAAGAAATCAAAAACTTCCGCCAGTTGGGTGCCAAAACAGCCGGCCACCCCGAGAACTTCCTGATAGACGGTGTCGAAACCACCACTGGCCCTCTGGGTCAGGGCATCTCGAACGCTGTGGGCTTTGCCATGGCTGAGGAAATCCAGCGCGCGCATTACGGCAAGAAGATCGTTGATCACTACACTTATGTGATTGCGGGCGACGGCTGCCTGATGGAAGGCGTTAGCCAAGAGGCGATCACCCTGGCTGGCCGACACGAACTGAGCAAGCTGATCGTCTTCTGGGACAACAACAACATCACCATCGACGGCACCGTTGATATCGCCGATCGCACCGATCAGGTGCGCCGTTTTGCGGCTTCGGGCTGGCATGTGCTTGAGATTGACGGTCATGACCCCAAGGCCATCGACGACGCCATCGTGCGGGCGAAAAAGTCGAACAAGCCGACAATGATCGCCTGCGAGAGCCACATCGCACTTGGCCACGCGGCGCAGGATACTTCGAAAGGCCACGGCGCACTGACCGATCAGGATCAGTTGAAGGCGGCCAAAGACGGCTATGGCTGGCCGCATGATGCGTTTGTCATCCCCACAGAGGTCAAAGCCGCATGGGAAGCTATCGGTACACGTGGTGCTGCCGAGCGCACGGCATGGCAAGAGCGTTTCGCGCAAATCTCCGACCGTAAGCAGGCGGAATTCAACCGTGCCTATGCGTTTGAAGCGCCGAAGAAACTGGCTGGTGCCATTCGTTCGTTCAAAAAGCAGATGTCCGAGGATCAGCCGAAACTGGCAACCCGAGCCTCGTCCGAAAAGGTTCTGAACGTGGTGAACCCGATCATGCCAGAAACCATTGGTGGTTCGGCTGACCTGACCGGTTCAAACAACACCAAATCGGCGGATATGGGCGTGTTCCTACCGGAAAACCGCAAGGGCCGCTATATCCACTATGGTATCCGTGAACACGGCATGGCCGCTGCGATGAACGGTATGGCTCTGCACGGGGGCATCCGCCCCTATGGCGGCACCTTCATGGCTTTCACTGACTATGCCCGCCCTTCCATGCGTTTGGCTGCCTTGATGAAGGTGCCTACGGTCTTTGTGATGACACATGACTCGATTGGTCTGGGCGAAGACGGCCCGACCCACCAGCCGGTGGAACATCTGGCGATTTCGCGCGCAACGCCAAACACCTATGTCTTCCGCCCCGCTGACACTGTTGAGACTGCCGAAGCTTGGGAACTGGCACTTACCTTCAAAGACAGCCCCTCGGTCCTGTCGCTGACCCGTCAGGGCGTGCCAACAGTGCGGACCGAGCACAAAGGTAAAAACCTGACCTCACAAGGCGCATATGTGCTCGCTGACGCAGAAGCCAAACGTCAGGCAATCCTGATCGCTACCGGATCCGAGGTCTCGCTGGCCATGGAAGCCAAAGCGATGCTGGAGGCCGAGGGCATCGGCACCCGCGTCGTATCAATGCCCTGCATGGAGTTGTTTGCCGAACAGGATGAATCCTATCGCAAACGCGTCCTACCTGCCGGTGCCGTCCGCGTTGGCATCGAGGCCGCCGTACGCGCTGGCGGATGGGACCGCTGGTTGCTGGGTGAACGTGGCCGCGAAGCCAAAGCTGGGTTTATTGGCATGTCGAGCTTTGGTGCATCAGCCCCGGCAGGTGAGCTTTACAAACACTTTGGCATTACCGCAGAAGCGACCGTCGCGAAGGTAAAAGAACTGCTGGGGCTGTAAGCACACGGCTCAACAGTTGTAGATACAAAGGGCGGCTTTCTCGGCCGCCCTTTCTTATTTTGGCTGGCCCAATTTCGCCCTTAACGCCTCATATGCCAATTTCGCAAAGTCCAATCGCAGTTCGTGCCGTTCCGCTGGCACGATCCCTCCGGGTACGTTTTGCCCTGCCCAAGACAAAACTTGCCGCACATGCGTTCCATAAAGCGGAATGAAGTGCGCAGATTGACCCGTAAGCAGGTTGAACATTCGCCCGCCTGCCCACTTGGCACGTTCGGCAGCTTTGTCCGCCGTATCGATCCGAAAATGCAGAACCCGATACAGTGCGTTCGGTTCAAACGGCATTTGTTCCCATGGCAGCCAATGCCGCTGCTTTACGTTTGGCAGCGAGCCCCCTCAACTTAAACCGAGTGCGGACTTGAACCGGTCGAAAGGCTGGTAAATGACTAAGATCCATCACCTCACGCCTTCGATTCAATGAACTCCAGGCTTATTTGAAAACTTCCCGATCATCGGCGCTATCACCTTTGTCGCCAGCGGTATCAGTACAAACCCCCAAGCCAAGCCAAACACCCCATCCATTGTCGCTTTTGCGATCCATTCGGCGGCTTTTTCCCATTGGGCAGGCACGGCGTGTCCTACCGCATAAGCCCAGTCATGAATATGATGGCCCAACCAGCCAAAGCCCAGAACCTCCATCCCGTGGATGATAATCGATCCTCCGACCCAGAGCATCGCGGCAGTTCCAACGATTGAAAGTGTCTTCATCACGCCGGGCATGGCTTTGACCAAGCCCCGACCAAGACCTCGGCCTACGGGCGTCGGTGCGTTCTTAGCCAGATATAACCCGACATCATCCATCTTCACGATCAGCGCAACCGAGCCGTAAACCGCCAGAGTCACACCCAACCCAACCACCGCAAGCGTCGCAGCCTGCATCCAGATGTTGGGCGCTTCGATAGCCGCCAATGCGATGGTCATGATCTCGGCGGACAGAATGAAATCGGTCTTGATTGCCCCCTTGACCTTCTGCTCTTCCAAATGCCCTGGGTCGCGGTTTTTCATGTCTTCTTCGATGACGTGACTGCCATGCGGGAATAAGACATGAAAGATCTTCTCGGCACCCTCAAAACACAGATACGAGCCGCCTATCATCAACAAAGGCGTAATCAGCCATGGCGCAAAGTTCGCCAACAGCAGTGCCACGGGCAACAGCAAGACAATCTTGTTGAAAACTGATCCGCGAGCGATGCGCCAGATGATGGGTAATTCTCGTGCCGGCGCGAACCCCTGCACGTATTTAGGAGTTACCGCCGCGTCGTCGATTATTACACCGGCAGTCTTGGCCCCGGCCTTGCCAGCCGCTGCTACGACATCGTCCACTGATGACGCTGCAACCTTTGCAATGCCTGCCACATCATCCAACAGGGCCAACAGACCACTCATCGCGCATCCTCTTGTTTATCCGCTGTTGCCGACACTACCTGATCCAACCCTTAGCGCAAGCGTTAGCGCAACCGGCACAGGTTTGCGCTAACACCTTAAAAATATGCCATTTTTGCCCTTTTGAGATTCGGTTTTCACGGCTATATGGCCAGCAACACAAGCGCAGTTTGGAGACGTCGGATGACCATCAAGGTCGGTATCAATGGTTTTGGCCGCATCGGCCGCTGTACACTGTCGCACATCGCCGCATCGGCGCGTAACGACATCGAAGTGATCAAGGTCAACGCCACTGGCCCGCTGGAAACATCAGCACATCTGCTGAAATATGACAGCATTCACGGCCGTTTCCCGCGCGAAGTGTCTGTCGAAGGCAACACCATGGATCTGGGCCGTGGCCCGATGGAAATGTTCTCGACCTATGACATGACCGAGCTTGACTGGGAAGGCTGCGATGTCGTCCTGGAATGTACTGGCAAGTTCAATGACGGGCTAAAGGCAAAGACGCACCTAGATCGCGGCGCTGGTAAGGTGCTGCTTTCGGCACCAGGTAAGAATGTCAATAAGACAATTGTGTTTGGCGTAAACCACAACACCCTGACTGCAAACGATAATATGGTGTCCAACGGCTCCTGCACGACCAACTGCCTTGCCCCGCTTGCCAAAGTTCTGGATGAAGGCATCGGTATCGAGCATGGCATCATGACCACGATCCACGCTTATACCGGCGACCAGCCCACTCTGGACCGTCGTCACAGCGACCTGTATCGCGCGCGCGCAGCGGCGATGTCGATGATCCCGACCACAACCGGTGCTGCGGCAGCGCTAGGTGAAGTCCTGCCTAACCTCAAGGGCCGCTTGGACGGTTCCGCGATCCGTGTACCTACCCCAAATGTCTCGGCCGTCGACCTGTCGTTCCGCGCATCGCGCGACGTGAACGTAGAAGAGGTTAACGCGATCGTTGAAGAAGCCGCCAAGGGCCCGATGCAGCGGGTCCTGGGCTATGAGCCTGCGCCTCTGGTCTCGACCGATTTCAACCACACCGAGGAAAGCTCGATCTTCGCTCCAGACCAGACCCGCGTCGTTGACAACCGTATGGTGCGTGTACTGGCATGGTATGACAACGAATGGGGCTTCTCGGTGCGTATGGCGGATGTCGCCGTTGCGATGGGCCGCCTTAACTGACCCTTCGCACATCGCTTGTACCTTGATGCCCGCTCAGGTTATCTGAGCGGGCATTTTCGTTCAGGGCGCAGCAATGACAAATCAAATCGCCATCTGGCTTGGAGTCCTGATCCTGGGTGGGCTGATGCTGGACGTTGCACTGTTCGGCACCGAACACCTGCTGTTCCTTGGTAAGAAACTCTACGATTTCCTGGATTGGCTCGCCTTCTGGCGATGACAGAGGTTTTGCTTGACTTTCGCGCCAATCTAGCTTTGTTAGCGCTAACCATCAATCGACCGAATTCTGACGGAGCGCATTATGACACTCAAGCTGGCAATCAACGGATTTGGACGGATCGGGCGTGGCGTTCTGCGAGCCGTCATGGAGTCCGGACGTACTGATGTTGAAATCATCGCAATCAACGATCTGGCAAAGCCCGAAATGAACGCACATTTGTTCGAGTTCGACAGTGTGCATGGCCGCTATCCCAGACCTGTCACACTGACTGACGCCGGTCTGGATGTTGGTGCCGGACCGATCCGGTTGACCAGCGAGCGAGACCCCGAAGCACTGGACTGGTCTGATGTGGATGTGGTTCTGGAATGTACCGGCGTCTTTCGTACCCGCGAAGCAGCCGAGCGGCATCTGAAAAACGGATCAAAGAAAATACTGATCTCCGCCCCTGCCCGCGGCGATGGCGGTGTGAAGACCGTCGTCTTTGGCGTAAACGATCATGAGCTGACCGCTGACGATATCGTTGTCTCGAACGCCTCGTGCACAACCAACTGCCTGTCGCCCGTGGCCGCAGCACTGGACGCAGGGCTTGGCATCAAGCACGGCAATATGACAACCGTTCATGCCTACACGGCGAGCCAACCGGTTCATGACACAGCTGGGAAAGACCCCTACCTGTCGCGCGCAGCAGCACTGTCGATGATTCCCACGACAACCGGCGCGGCGTCTGCAGTGGGTCTGGTTTTGCCACAACTGGCCGGAAAGTTGACCGGGCAAGCCATTCGCGTGCCTACGCCCAATGTCTCAGTTGTTGACCTGGTCGCCGAAGTATCACGCCCAACAACCGAAGAGGAGGTCAATGCCCTCTTCGTAGAAGCCGCCGCGAAAGTCCCCGGCGTTTTGGCAGCCGAGAATCGCCCGCTGGTATCGATCGATTTCAACCACGACCCACACAGCTCGACCGTTTCGCTGGCTGAAACCAAAGTAACCGACGGCACGCTGGTGCGCGTCCTCGCTTGGTACGACAATGAGTGGGGCTTCTCGAACCGAATGCTGGACACGGCCGCCGCGATGGGTGCCCTAGCCTAAACGCTCACGAAGAGCTTCATTGACGCGGGGCGTGACGAATTTCGACACGTCCCCGTTTAATCTGGCGATTTCTTTGACCAGTTTCGAGGCAATCGCCTGATGCCGAGCCTCGGCCATTAGGAAGACCGTTTCAATCGAGTCGTCCAGCGCGCGGTTCATGCCAACCATCTGGAATTCATACTCGAAATCCGCGACCGCGCGCAGACCGCGCACAATGATTTGCGCCCCGGCATCTCGTGCACAATCGATCAGCAGGTTTTCAAATGGGTGCGCTACGATTTCGGTTCCGGTCTGTTCGGTGAGATGCGCACACTCGGCTTCGATCATCGCGACTCGTTCTTCCAAAGAAAACAGAGGGCCCTTGTCGCGGTTGATAGCGACGCCAATCACAAGCTTATCCACCAATGCAGCGGCACGGCGAATGATGTCGATATGGCCCAATGTGATTGGGTCAAAGGTACCGGGATATAATCCAACCCGCATAGGGCTCTCCAGCGCAACAAAATTTCTGCGCAAGCAAACATAACTTTGCCGCAGGTGCAAGAGGCTGAAACAGCCCCCGCGCTCAGTGGCCCATGATCATGCCTTCAAGCGCGTCTTTTTCCATAGCAAGTTCAGCCAGTTGCGCCTTGACCGCATCGCCCAGCGTTACGATCCCGACCAGTTTGCCCTCTTCCAGAACAGGCATATGGCGAAATCGACCTTCCGTCATTTGTGATAGGATGGATTCGACCGAGTCCTGCTGGCTGGCTGTTACAAGCTTCTTGGTCATGTAGGTACTGACCGGCTTGTCCAGACACCCGCTACCACTGGCCGCCAGCTCGCGCACGATATCACGTTCGGACAGGATGCCCGAAGCCGTCTGCCCGCCATCTTCGGAAACGATCACAGTACCGATCCGATTCTCCGCCAGAATTGCGGCGGCCTGCGAGACCGACGCCGATGGTTCGACCGTCACTACGCCGCTGCCAGCTTTGGACTTGAGAATGGCCTGAACGAGCATCTGCAAAAACCTCCGGAATAACGTACTGTTTTCTAAGCGTTGCCGGAATGTCTGAAGGTGTCAAGGTGAAGCTTCGGCTTCCAGCCGCGCTACTTCGTCCCGCAGGCCACGTGTCAGTGCTTCGGCAAACCGATTCAACCGCTCATTGCGCTGGTCACCCTGATGGCGGACCAGATAGAACCCCCGGGTCAGACTTACCTGATCCGTCAGTATTTTTTGCAATCCCCGGTGGAACGGCAATGTAAAATCATGCGCAACACAAACCCCGGTGCCCAGCGACACCTGCCGCAACTGAACTGAGACCGAGTTTGATGCAAGCGCGACACGCTCAACACCAATATCGTTGAGGTAGTCAAGTTCCCGATCGAAGATCATGTCCGGGATATAGCCGATCATTCTGTGCCCTTTCAGATCCTCAATGGATCTAATTTCAGCGTGGCGATTCAGGTAATCTTTCGTGGCGACCATGTGCAGCCGATAATCGGATATCTTTTGAACCAGCAATTGCCCGGCAGTGGGCGCACTGACAGTGACCGCCATATCGGCCTCTCGCCGGGATAGGTTGATAATGCGCGGCAACGCCAAAATCTGAATATCGAGGTCAGGATTCGCATCGCTGATCTTGGCGCAGACCTGCGGCAAAAGGTAATTGGCACTTCCATCCGGCGCACCAATTCTGATCTGACCACTCAGCGACTTGGCGGAACCCGACATGACACCTGTCGCCGCGCGCATAGCCTCTTCTGCCTGTAGACCATGCTCCATGAGACGCTGCCCTGCAGTCGTCAACACATAGCCCTGCTGTGATTTCGTGAACAACACAGCGTCCAAAGCCGCTTCCAATCGCGCGATTCTGCGACCGACAGTCGCCGGGTCTATCTTAAGAACCCGTCCCGCTCCCGAAAGGCTTTCGTCGCGAGCAACTGCTAGGAAAACCCGCAAATCATCCCAATTCGGTGTCATGCCTCGCCCTTTGCATTTTTGCAAAACTGATTTGAAATATTGCCTCTGTTCAGGTGATTTTCGCAAGTCTATTCTGCGCGCAACCTAATCCGGAGGAATTTGCCATGCAGAACCTGACCCATTTCATCAACGGCGAACATGTCGCCGGTACATCTGGCCGCTTTGACGATGTGTTCAACCCGGCAACGGGCGAAGTGCAGTATCAATGCCCGATGGCAAGTGTTGCCGAGACCACCGCAGCGATTGAGGACGCCGCCGCAGCTCAGGTCGCTTGGGGCGCGACCAACCCGCAGAAACGCGCGCGCGTCATGATGGCGATGGTTGGCTTGATGAACCGCGACATGGACAAACTGGCCGAGGCGCTCAGCCGTGAACATGGCAAGACCATTCCCGATGCGAAGGGTGACTTGCAGCGTGGTCTGGAAGTGATCGAATATTGCATTGGCGCGCCCCAGATGCTGAAAGGTGAATTCACCGACAGCGCGGGCCCGGGCATCGATATGTATTCGATGCGTCAGCCGCTGGGTGTGGTCGCCTCGATCATGCCGTTCAACTTCCCGGCCATGATGCCGCTGTGGCATGTCGGCCCTGCTCTGGCCTGCGGCAACGCAGTTGTTCTGAAACCGTCCGAGCGTGACCCATCTGTTCCATTGATGCTGGCTGAACTGTTTGTCGAAGCTGGTCTGCCCAAAGGCGTGTTCCAGGTTGTAAACGGCGACAAAGAGGCCGTGGACACCCTGCTCGACAGTGAAATCATTCAGGGCGTGTCGTTCGTGGGTTCGACCCCGATCGCGCAGTACATCTATGCTCGTGCAACCGCCAACGGCAAACGCGCGCAGTGTTTCGGTGGCGCTAAGAACCACATGATCGTTATGCCTGACGCCGATCTGGATCAGGCCGCGGACGCGCTGGTCGGTGCTGGCTTCGGCGCAGCTGGCGAACGCTGCATGGCAATCTCGGTCGCTGTACCGGTTGGCGAAGAAACCGCAGACGCACTGATCGAAAAACTGATCCCGCGTGTCGAAAAGCTGAAAGTCGGCCCCTACACAGCAGGTGACGACGTTGACATGGGTCCGGTGGTCACTGCCGCTGCAAAAGAACGTATCCTTGGCCTGATCAACTCGGGCGTTGAGCAAGGCGCGAAGCTGGTTGTCGACAACCGCGATTTTAGCCTGCAGGGTTATGAGGACGGTTTCTTTGTCGGCCCGCACCTGTTCGACAACGTCACACCTGACATGGACATCTACAAGCAAGAGATCTTTGGCCCGGTCCTGTCGACCGTACGCGCAGGTTCCTACGAAGAGGCGCTGAAGCTGGCGATGGATCATGAATACGGCAACGGCACAGCGATCTTTACCCGTGACGGTGATACCGCGCGTGATTTTGCTAGCCGGATCAATATCGGCATGGTTGGCATCAACGTCCCGATCCCGGTTCCGCTGGCCTATCACACCTTCGGAGGATGGAAGAAGTCCATGTTCGGTGACCTGAACCAGCACGGCCCGGACAGCTTCAAGTTCTACTCGCGCACCAAGACTGTCACATCGCGCTGGCCGTCGGGTATCAAAGAAGGCGGCGAGTTCAACTTCAAAGCCATGGACTGATCTGTTAGTTCATTGATCGGGAAGCCCGGCCTAACGCAGGCCGGGCTTCTTTCGTTTTGGGCCTGTTCCCGCTGGTTCAGCCACTTCACAAGAAATTCAGAGACCCACCTCTGGAAAAATCAGGCAATAACCAATATTTTATCGGCGATTCAACTAATCGAGCAGTTCGTATCTTTCCGGAGGCAACCTTGTCCCAAAATCGTTTGACCCGTCGCCATGCCCTGTTGGCCGCCGCATCTCTGATTGCGACACCGGCCATCCTACGCGCCCAAAGCATCGATGCTTTCCCGCAGGATGAAGAAGCGATCAGCACACAATTACCCGTCCGTCGCAATGTTTCGTCATTCTCGCAGCAGAATTGGCAGGATCACTTTGACGAACTGGGCGTCGGTGCGTTGCTGGCCGATATCACCAGCCGGGCTGTGCATTACTGGGGACCCGATGGGACCTATAAACTCTATCCCAGCTCTGTCCCGATGAGCGAAGAGCTCACCAAGCGCGGATATACCAAAGTCACGCGCAAGTCGGAAAACCCAAGCTGGACTCCAACTGCATCAATGCGCGAACGCGATCCGTCGTTGCCGGTTCGCATGGAGGGTGGCGAACCCGGGAACCCGTTGGGGACCCGCGCTATGTATCTTGGCTGGCCTGCCTATTTGGTTCATGGCACCCACGATACCCGCAAGATCGGTCGTCAAAGCTCGTCCGGCTGTATCGGTCTTTATAACCAACATGTGGAAGAGCTGTATCCGCTGGTGAAGGTCGGTACTCAGGTACGTTTGGTATAAACGGCAGATTTCTACTCGGAACTCAAAAAAGCCCCGTCCATCAGGAACGGGGCTTTTACGTTTGTGGAAGTGGTAGATTTATTCGGGGATAATCACTTCATCTACAACGTGAATGACGCCGTTACTGGCTTCGATATCAGCCTGCACAACTTCGGCGCCGTTAACTTTCACACCATTCTTTGCGTTCACGCTTAGACGATCACCTTGTACGGTCAGAACCTTTGCTCGTTTCCCAGCGATGTCACCAGACATCACTTTGGCTGGCACAACATGATAGGTCAGGATCGCTACCAGTTGGTCCTTGTTTTCTGGAAGAAGAAGAGTTTCAACCGTTCCTTCGGGCAGAGCGGCAAAAGCCTCGTCTGTGGGTGCAAAGACAGTGAAAGGCCCATCGCTTTTCAACGTTTCAACCAAGCCAGCGGCCTGAACGGCAGCGACCAGAGTGTTGAACGACCCGGCGGCGACTGCCGTATCGACGATATCTGCTGCCTGTGCTTTGACGGGTAGTGCAAGTGCAAATGCGGCGGCAGCGCCCATGAATGTGCGACGGAACATGGCTGTTAACTCCTCTCCAGCTTGTTATGCAGAGGATTACGAGCCTTTTAGCAAACCGGATCACATGTTGATCATTTTTCTTTGAGCTGCACCCATATGCTCTGCGCGCGACCGTCTTTCAGAAACGGCAATGCCTCCACCGCGTCGGGGCGTTCCTGTTGCAAATAATATCCGGGCCAAAGCATTGAATAGAAGCCAGATTGCAGCAAGGCGTGCAGCATATATTGCTCGCCCCAACCCGGACAATCATAGAAGAACCGCTTAGGATATTCGTAAGGCAGAAAAACATCGTGGACGTGGATGACAACGCCCGGTTTCAGCGCCGGAATGATCCGACAGAATAAATGAGCCACGTCATTGCTTATCCGAACCACGTGGCTTGAATCGATGAAAAGAACGTCTCCGGCTTCAAGCTGTCCGAATACTGTGGGATCGACCTCTTCCAGTCGCTTTTGTTCGAACTGATCGACGACATGAGCGATATCGGCACGCGGATACGGATCAATTGCGGTGATGGTCGTATCCAAGCCTCCGTCGATTATCGCTTGGCGCGTCACGCGGGTCGAGTTTCCGCAGCCGACCTCGATCACGCGTTTTGGCTGAAAGCGGCGGATCATCAGATAAAGCGCATCCGCATCCGGGCTGTCATAGTACCCATTGTTGGTTACATAACCTGTCTGATTCCGCGCAGGATCTTTTAGCGCCGCAAGATCGTCGGCGTGTCGCGTGTACGCGTCCACCAACTGTGTGATATCGAACTCTTCCATCCCCGGTGACAGGGCATATGCAGGGCGGGTCAGCCCCCCTGCCCGCTCAAAGGCTTCAAGCCGCGCCCGTTCATCCTGTTCCGTGACCTTGTCGATCAGCTTCACTCCTAACTCGTCCAGAGCAGCGTTGATCTGTGGAAATTTTCTGGGTTTCACGAGGATGGCTCCAATCTACGTTGCGCCTTTCCTTACCTTTGCTCGCGGCACCTCTGCAAGAACCCTTGAGCCAAACCCTTGGCAAAAGAGAAAATTCCGTATTCACTGATTGGAATTGAACGACGAGGACCGCCATGCAGCAGGAATTCACGTTAGGCATCGAGGAAGAGTATCTGCTGGTTGATCGCGACAGCATGCAGCTTGCGCATGCCCCGACCGCGTTGATCGAAGCTTGTCAGAATGATTTCGAAGGTCAGGTCAGCCCCGAATTTCTGCAATGCCAGATCGAGGTCGGAACCCGCCCGCACGCCACCATCAAATCCGCCCGAGAAGACCTAAAGCGGTTGCGGTCCTGTGTCTCAAAGCGCGCGGCTGAATACAATATGGCACCAATCGCGGTTTCCTGCCATCCATTCGCAAACTGGAAAGATCAGCATCATACAAGAAGAGAGCGCTATGACGCATTGCAGCACGCTCTTGGCGGCGTTGCACGCCGAATGCTGATCTGCGGGATGCACGTGCATGTGGGGATCGAAAACCAGGCCCTGCGCGCCGATCTGATGCCACAGCTGTCTTACTTTCTGCCGCATCTCCTGGCTTTGTCTACTTCGTCACCTTACTGGAACGGCGAGGATACGGGCCTATCCTCCTATCGGTTGACCGTATTCGATAACTTGCCCAGAACCGGTTTACCTCCGGTATTCAGTAGTTGGGGCGAATATGAACGTACAACCGGAGTTTTGGTCGAACTCGGGGTAATCGAAGATACCTCAAAAATCTGGTGGGACCTGCGCCCTTCGCATCGCTTTCCAACGCTCGAAACCCGGATCATGGATGTCCAGCCCCGGCTGGAACACACATTGTCTTTGGCGGCTTTGGCGCAAGCCTTGACCCGGATGTTATGCCGTCTGAAAGCGCGCAATCTACGTTGGCGGCAATATGACAAGTTCCTGATCGGCGAAAATCGCTGGAGAGCGCAACGCTATGGCGTTGGCGAAGGGCTGATTGATTTCGGGGATCGCTCGATCAAGCCGATGGCCGAGCTGATGGGTGAACTCATGGGTATGCTGGCTGAAGATACGGAAGCGCTCGGCACGATGACCGAGATTGCACGTCTAAGGCACATTGCCGAGACAGGCACTTCTTCAACCCGCCAACGTCGCGTCCATGCCGAGGCTGTCGCGCGCGGAGATGATCCGGGGAAAGCCGTGGTTAGCCATCTGATCGAAGAGTTTCACGCTGATTTGTAGTTTCAGACTGCGGCCAGAATATCCTTAATCCGTTCTGCCACCGGTTCGTACAGGTCCCGGTCTGTCCAATATCCGTTGTGCGAGAACGGGTTCCATGACGTAAATATTTTGCCCGCATTGATTGGTTTGTCTTTCAAGGCTCTGCTTTGTGCCAGCTGCGCATAGCTCGGCGCGCTTTTGCCCAACGGAAACCCAAGAACATCGTGACGATCATAGTAGTTGTGCCACCATGTCGTAAACCGGAGCGCGGGTGGAAGCTCGCGATTAGGAGCCATAATCGGGAATATCTCATTCTCGGGATACGCGAACAAGAAGATCGGAATATTGCATCCGAAGGTCACGATCCCCGCGACTGTTTTCATGTTTTCTACATGTGTCGGATGAACCGGCGATCCACCCTGCCGCAGATGCCTCTGCATGTCGTAGATATAGTTGGACATTATGTGCCCGCCCAGTGAATGGGCCAGTATCAGGACGGGGCCGTCATGGCCTACCTGATGTTTGACCACACCCATCACATTCTCGATTTTCTTGTGGATCGCATCATAGATTTTGTCACCGTCATCCGGCGTCGGGCGATACGAGGCAGCATCGGACAAGTTACACACAACAAACTCGCGCAGCTTGTCATAGCCCAAACTACGGTTGATCTTGCGCAGATAATCTTTCTGCCGCCCCTGCAGGATTTGCGCCCAAACAACCTCATGCCAGATCACATGGCTCATATCGGCTCCGATCCGGTTCGCGACGCGACGCTTCAGTCCTTTCGAAAATGTTGGGGTTGTCGATGCAGGTTGCCCTTGGGGTCTGTATTGGCTTCCCATTCCGTGAATGGCGATCACGGCCATTTTGTGAGACGGCATCAGAATACTCCATAAAATCGATCTTTTGAATTTCCTCAGTATAGCGCAGGCAAGTAATTCTCCCAAACCCGTCCGCAACGTTTGCCGCCGCTGAAAAATTTCTGTAAGGATTGAAGAATAAAACGCTTGTTCAATTCTGCAGTTTACAGGGACCACCGCCATGGATTTCGCGTTGACCGAAGAACAGACGGCCATTTTTGATATGGCCTATGCCTTTGGCCAGGAACATATCGCCCCATTCGCGCGCCAATGGGAAGCTGACGGCACGATACCGAAAGATCTTTGGCCCCAGATTGGCGAACTTGGTTTTGGCGCCCTCTACGTCTCGGAAGAAAGTGGCGGATCAGGCCTGAGCCGCCTTGATGCGACGCTGGTGTTCGAAGCCCTGTCGATGGCCTGCCCCTCGGTCGCGGCTTTCCTGTCGATCCACAACATGTGCGCCAAAATGCTGGACAGCTTTGCCAGTGATGATCTGAAATCGCGCATCATGCCTGACATTCTCAGCCTTAAGACGTTGCTCAGCTATTGCCTGACGGAACCTGGTTCCGGCTCAGACGCTGCCGCTTTGAAAACCCGGGCTGAACGCACGAACGAGGGATACACCCTGAACGGCTCTAAGGCCTTCATCTCGGGCGGCGGTTATTCGGATGCCTATGTCTGCATGGTCCGCACGGGTGAGGATGGTCCCAAGGGAATTTCGACAGTCTATGTCGAAGACGGGACCCCCGGCCTTAGCTTTGGCGCTCTGGAGCAGAAAATGGGCTGGAAAAGCCAGCCCACCGCGCAGGTCCAGTTTGATGACTGTAAGATCCCCGCGGGAAACTTGGTCGGTGCAGAAGGCGACGGATTCAAATACGCCATGATGGGGTTGGATGGCGGACGCCTGAACATCGCTTCATGCTCATTAGGTGCAGCGCAGAATGGATTGGATTTGACGCTGCAATACATGTCCGAGCGCAAAGCATTCGGCCAATCCATCGATCAGTTCCAAGCGCTGCAGTTCCGCCTCGCCGATATGGAGATCGAATTGCAGGCCGCCCGCACCTTCCTACGGCAAGCTGCGTGGAAACTGGATCAAGGTGCGCCTGATGCCACCAAATTCTGCGCCATGGCCAAGAAATTCGTCACCGAAACCGGATCGAAGGTGGTTGACCAGTGCCTGCAATTGCATGGCGGCTACGGTTATCTGGCCGACTATGGCATCGAAAAGCTTGTGCGCGATCTGCGCGTGCACCAGATACTTGAAGGCACCAACGAGATTATGCGCGTCATCGTTGCACGGCAAATGCTGGCGAACCGCTGAGGGTCCAATGGCTGACATCGATTTACGTACCGTAGGGCGCGCCGGGCGCATCACGTTAACTCGCCCAAAGGCCCTGAATGCACTTAGCTATGAGATGTGCATGGCCATCGACACCGCTCTCCGGAGTTGGCGTGAGGATGATGCAGTCGATTTGATCATTTTTGACGCCGAGGGTGAAAAGGCTTTTTGTGCCGGTGGCGACATTGCAGAGCTTTACGCAACTGGCACCAATGGCGATTACGATTATGGCCGTACCTTCTGGCGCGACGAATATCGGCTGAATGCTAGAATCTTTGAATACCCCAAACCTGTTATCAGCTTCCTGCAAGGCTTTACCATGGGCGGCGGTGTTGGCATCGGCTGCCATGGCAGTCATCGCATCGTTGGCGAAAGCTCGCAGATTGCTATGCCGGAGTGTTCGATCGGTCTGGTCCCTGATGTGGGCGGAACACTGATGTTGGCGCTGGCGCCAGGGCGTCTAGGCGAGTATTTGGGATTAACCGGCTACCGAATGGGCCCCGATGACGCAATCTTTGCTGGCTTCGCGGATCATTTCATTCCGCAAGACCGCTGGGCGGGCCTTATCGAAATGCTGGAAGCTTCCGGTCGTGCAGAATTTGTTGAAGAGCACACTGAAACTCTCCCGAAAGGCAAACTGGCCGAGCTCCAACCACAGATCGACGCGTTTTTCGGCGGAGAAAGCCTGACCGATATCCTGAACATCCTGCGTAGCGACGGCCTAGAGTTTTCTTCGGAAACTCTCAATGGCCTCAAACGAAATGCTCCGATTTCGATGGCCTGTTGCATCGAAATGCTGCATCGGTTGCGCGGACCAAATCTGACCCTGCGCAAGGCATTGGAGATGGAGTATCGCTTTACCTATCGCGCGATGGAACACGGAGATTTTCTGGAAGGCATTCGTGCACAGATTATAGACAAGGATCGCAATCCAAACTGGCAATTTGCAGATATGAACGTACCTGCGGCAGCAGTCTCGAATATGTTGCAACCATTAGGTGAGAAGGCGCTGACCTTTTCAGAGGAGTAAGGGATGAAAATCGCATTCATTGGACTGGGCAACATGGGCGCCCCAATGGCAGCCAATTTGGCAGCGGCCGGTCATGAAGTGGTCGGCCATGACATGGCAGACATATCGATCGATGGTGTGACGATGGCCGCGTCAGGGGCCCAAGCCGTTTCTGGCGCAGAGGCGGTCATCACCATGCTTCCCAATGGCCAGATACTGCGCACCGTGGCCAATGAGGTTATTCCTGCGATGCAGAACGGTGCGGTTCTGATCGACTGTTCGACCGTAGATGTCGACAGCGCCCGCGTCGTAGCCCAGCAAGCCACAGACGCCGGTCTGCTCTCGGTGGATGCACCGGTTTCAGGTGGAATTGGCGGCGCCGCAGCCGGCACGCTGACCTTTATGGCTGGTGGCTCTGACACCGCTTTTGCCAAAGCCGCGCCGTTGTTTGAAATCATGGGCCAGAAAGCGGTTCACTGCGGCGAGGCGGGCGCTGGTCAAGCCGCCAAAATCTGCAACAACATGATCCTCGGCGTCACCATGATTGCCACCTGCGAGGCATTTGCACTGGCTGACAAGCTAGGGTTGGACCGCCAAAAAATGTTTGATGTGGTTAGCACTTCTTCTGGCTACAGTTGGACGATGAATGCATATTGCCCTGCGCCGGGTGTTGGCCCCGAAAGCCCTTCTGACAATGATTATATCCCTGGCTTTGCCGCCGAGCTGATGCTGAAAGATCTACGCCTCAGCCAACAGGCTGCAGAAAGCGCTGATGCCGATACTCCCATGGGAGAAATCGCAACGAAGCTTTATGAACAGTTTGTCGAACACGAAAATGGCTTAGGTCGCGATTTCAGCGCCATGTTGCCACGGTTCGAGACGCGCGGCCGAAGCTAACACTCTAGCAGCGGAAAACCGCACAGGGCTGGAATACAAGGAGGCGCGCTCCTACGTGATTGGGTATTGTACAAGCAAATACAAACACCCACGCCGGAGTGCGCCTCGATGAAAATTATGACCTGCCTTTCAATGATCGCCCTGATTGCGCTGAGCCCAGCCGTAGCGTTGGCCGGGAATGGCAATGGTAAAGGTAAGAACAAGTCCAAGTTGCAGGTCGAACGAGTCGCTCCGCAATCTGGTCTGGTGCTTAGCAATGCTGGCCATTGCCCTCCGGGGCTTGCGAAAAAGGCTGTGCCTTGCGTGCCACCCGGGCAGGTCAAAAAGCTCTACCGAAAGGGTGATCGGCTTGATGACTACATCTGGATTGACGACCCTTATCGCTATGGATTGCGGCGCGGTGGCAACTATGTGCGTGCCGGTGACTATGTCTATTCAATCGACCCGGACACGCGCAAAGTGTTGAACCTCATCGGCGCAGTTGCCGATATCCTCTACTAGAGTTCGCTATTCAGCGGCCACACGTTCAGTATTGAGCATCGGTTTTAGGTAGCGTCCGGTATGACTGCTCTCGCATTCCGCGACATCTTCAGGTGTGCCCTCTGCCACGATCTGGCCGCCTCCGTCGCCTCCCTCGGGACCGATGTCGATAATCCAGTCAGCGGTTTTCACCACATCCAGATTGTGTTCGATCACCACAACCGTATTTCCCTGATCCACCAGTTCGTGCAGCACTTCTAGGAGCTTACGAACATCTTCGAAGTGCAGACCGGTTGTCGGCTCATCAAGGATATATAGTGTTCGCCCGGTCGAACGTTTGCTGAGCTCTTTCGACAGCTTCACGCGCTGCGCTTCACCACCAGACAGCGTTGTTGCTTGCTGACCGACCTTGATATAGCCCAGCCCGACGCGCGCAAGGGCATCCATCTTGTCTCGGATCGAAGGCACGGCCTTAAAGAACTCCTGCGCATCTTCGACAGTCATATCAAGCACATCCGCGATGGACTTACCCTTGAATTTGATCTCAAGCGTCTCGCGATTATAGCGCGCGCCCTTACAGGTTTCACAAGTCACATAGACATCGGGCAGGAAGTGCATCTCGATCTTGATCACACCGTCACCCTGACAGGCCTCGCAGCGTCCACCTTTAACATTGAAGCTGAAGCGACCGGGTTTGTAGCCACGCGCCTTGGCCTCGGGCAGGCCCGCAAACCAGTCGCGGATCGGGGTGAAGGCCCCGGTGTAAGTCGCTGGATTTGAACGTGGAGTCCGGCCTATCGGACGCTGATCGATATCAATCACCTTATCCAAATGCTCTAGACCTTTAATCGTCTCGCAAGGCGCCGGTGTCTGACGCGCACCATTCAGCCGCATCGAGGCGGTTTTGAACAAAGTCTCAATCGTCAGGGTGGATTTACCGCCTCCTGAGACCCCAGTAACACAGACGAACTTGCCCAGCGGAAAGTCTGCCGTGACATTTTTCAGGTTGTTTCCGGTGGCCTTGACCACGCTCACCTTCTGCTTCTTACCTTTTCGCCTCTCTGCAGGTACCGCAATTTCACGCGTCCCAGACAGGTACTGACCGGTAATCGAAGCCGCATCACCAGCGATGTGTTCGGGCGTGCCATGGCTGACGACCTGCCCACCGTGAACACCAGCCCCGGGTCCAATATCGAAGACATAGTCAGCCTCGCGAATGGCCTCTTCGTCGTGCTCTACGACGATAACGGTGTTGCCCTGATCGCGCAGGTTCTTGAGTGTCCCCAACAGCCGGTCATTGTCGCGTTGATGCAGACCGATCGAAGGTTCATCAAGTACATACAATACCCCGGTCAGGCCCGATCCGATTTGGCTGGCCAAACGAATGCGCTGGCTCTCGCCACCGGACAAAGTGCCACTTGAACGTGACAGTGTAAGATATTCCAAACCCACATTATTCAAAAAGCCGAGCCGTTCGCGGATTTCCTTCAGAATGGCCCGAGCGATTTCGTTCTTTTGCGCAGTCAGATGGTTCGGCGCATCCTCAATCCAGGCCAATGCCTCTCGGATCGACATCTGGACCACCTGCCCCACATGCAGTCCTGCAATTTTTACAGCCAGCGCTTCTGCGCGCAGACGATATCCCTCGCAGGTGCCGCAGGGACGATTGTTCTGATAACGCTCGAATTCTTCGCGAATCCAGGCGCTGTCAGTCTCGCGATATCGGCGCTCCATGTTGGGTATGACGCCCTCGAAGCTGCGCGTGACCTGATAAACGCGACCACCTTCGTCATAGCGGAACTGGATTTCCTCATCGCCAGAACCACGCAGGAAGACCTGCTGAACTTTATCGGGCAAATCCTTCCACGGCGTGTTTTTGTCGAACTCATAGTGCCGCGCGATGGCTTCGATGGTTTGCAGGAAATACGGGGATTTCCCCTTCCGCCACGGCGCCAAAGCCCCATCATACAGCTTCAGCGTCTGGTCCGGCACAACGAGGCGTTCATCAAAGAACAGTTCAACCCCCAGACCGTCGCAATCGGGGCATGCTCCGAAAGGCGCGTTGAATGAAAACAGACGGGGTTCGATCTCGGGGATCGTGAACCCACTGACCGGGCAGGCAAAATTCTCACTGAACGTGATCCGCTCGGGGTCGCCCTCTTTCGGTGCGGTTTCGAGAATTGCAATCCCATCGGCAAGATCTAGCGCTGTCCGCAGGCTGTCAGCCAAGCGCGTTTCCATCCCTTCACGTACAACCAAACGATCAACCACGACGTCGATATCATGTCGGAATTTCTTATCCAGCGTTGGCGGTTCATCCAACTCGTAGAACTCGCCATCGACCTTGACGCGCTGGAACCCTTGTTTGCGAAGTTCCAGGAATTCCTTTTTGTACTCGCCCTTCCGGTCCCGCACGATTGGGGCCAGCAAATAGCCACGGGTGCCCTCCTCCATGGTCATGATCCGGTCGACCATGTCTTGCACTTGCTGCGCCTCGATAGGCAGCCCTGTGGCCGGACTGTAGGGCGTTCCAGCACGAGCAAACAACAGACGCAAATAGTCGTAAATCTCGGTCACGGTCCCCACGGTTGAGCGGGGATTCTTGGACGTCGTCTTCTGTTCGATCGAAATAGCAGGGCTCAGGCCGCTGATGTGATCTACATCGGGCTTTTCCATCATATCCAGAAACTGCCGCGCATAAGCCGACAAGCTTTCGACATAGCGGCGCTGACCTTCGGCGTAGATAGTATCAAACGCCAGCGAGGACTTGCCCGAGCCAGAAAGACCGGTGATCACCACCAGCTGATCACGCGGAATGTCGACATCAATGCTTTTGAGGTTATGCTCGCGCGCGCCGCGCACCTCGATATTCTTCAGCTCAGCCATTCTGGCCCCCAACAGATACGTCTTTCAGAGATAAGCGAGCAGCGCCGAGTCTCCAATCGAAAAGTTAGAACAAAGCAAGAACTAGCGGATTTTCTCCGGCTTACCAACTACTGAATCGATTTCCGGGCCAATGCCCATGCGCAAATTGGGAAATCCGGGTCATTTTCCAAATCGTCGGTCTCGGGATCGTAGGTCGGTGGCCAATCCAGTTCCAGATTTCGTTGGGCTGCAGGGCGATTGCCCCACTGCTCTGCTTTGATGCCAGTCGGATCAAATCCGCACTCACCTAGCAAATTCTTCAAACCTCGCGCAGTCCACCGAGAACAATCCTGCGGAGCTGCGTGAAACGGAATGAAAAAAGGCACTGCGAGCCAGAAGTAACCGCCAGGTCGCAACATCTCCAACACATTCAAAGTCGCCTCATAAGGTCGATCAAGATGTTCCCAGACCTGATTGGCCAGGATCAGGTCAAATTGCCGGACTTGTCCGTGTTCATCCAGCAATGGTCCGCAGCAGAGATCAAGCTGACGCTGCCAGGCTTGCGTATAGCTTCGAAAGGCGAATTGCTTGCCCCAGGAACCTGAAATCTCGAAAGCCTCCAGCTTCTGCGGATTGAGCACATGAATCCACTGACGGCTGCGGCAGGCCATCACGACCCGGTTCAAGCTTGTCATGAGCACCCTCTCGGACAGAACTAAGTCGGACGGAAACGTCATGCCAGACCTCAAGACACCCTGCAATGCGATAGCGTGGGTATGGGTGTCTGATTTCAAAGGAAAATGGCGCGGTTGACGGGGCTCGAACCCGCGACCCCCGGCGTGACAGGCCGGTACTCTAACCAACTGAGCTACAACCGCGCATTTTGGGTCTATGTGTGATCCGTTTGCCCGGATCAAAGGCTGACAGTGATGGCGCGGTTGACGGGGCTCGAACCCGCGACCCCCGGCGTGACAGGCCGGTACTCTAACCAACTGAGCTACAACCGCCCACTGCCCGTTCATCTCTGAACGTTGGGGTGTATTATGGCCACCGCTGTGCAGCGTCAAGCGGCGTTTTCAAGTTTTTTGCTTAATCACGGATTTTTCCAATGCGAGTAACTTTGAACAATGCTAACGCATCGTGAAAACCCTGCTCCACGGCCAACGGATAACGATTTCAGCTTGCGAATATTTCTTGGTTTCCTTATTTGAGCCCGCCAAGGGTGATTAGCTCAGTGGTAGAGCGCTTCGTTCACATCGAAGATGTCAGGAGTTCAAATCTCTTATCACCCACCATGTTTTCAATAACTTATTAGCTGCAAGTAAAGTGCTGGGATCCTTTCAGATCAAACGCGCAGCACACCCTGCACTAACCACCGACATACACGCCGGACTTCGGGCGATAGAATATCTTCTGGTCATGTAGCCTGCCGAGTAATTCGTGTGCTTTGCGCACAAAGTTCTCGCGGGCCTCTCTGTCCTCATTGCCTTCATCAACAAGTGCGACGGACCTGGCCGAAATCGCATGGCGCATTGCCTCTTCAATCAATTCCATATCTTCCACCGAAAGTTCGAACAGATCGTTGTACCGAGGCATCCTGGGGTCTCCTACAATGGCGCGGGCTCTCAGCGTGCTTGATATTCCAACCCGCGTCCAGCGTTATGATACCCTGAAGATAGACACTCGTGGCAGAAAGTGCTCGACACAACTGGAAAACTTTCCAATTCGTTGCTTTAGGCACTGAGATTCTTGCATGATTATAGAGACTTGCCATGTTTCCTACGGCCTGCTTATCCTGAAATAGTGGTCTTTAGAACCAACGGATTTCCTGGGTGGGTTAACAAATGGCGAAACTAAAGCGGGAAATCGGCCTCGTTGGTCTTACGTTCATTTCAGTCGGCGGCATCATCGGATCGGGCTGGCTATTCGGCCCACTGCTCGCCGTGCAGCATGCCGGCCCTGCCGCTATTCTTTCCTGGATCATCGGCGCGGTTGCGATGTTCATTCTGGCGATCACATTTGCCGAAATCTCGGCGATGCTGCCTATCCCCGGCGGGATCGCACGAGTCCCGCAGTTTTCACACGGCAATATCGTGTCGATGGCTATGGGCTGGACGGCTTGGATTGGCTACAACACGACCGCCCCAATCGAGGTTGAGGCCATGCTTAAATACCTCGCGCCATACGCGTCTTGGCTCCATACGGCAGAAACTGGAGAACTGACCGGGGCCGGTGTCTCTGTTGCACTGCTATTCATGCTGTTATTCGTCGCGGTAAACGCGCTTGGGGTTAAATTTTTCACCCAGGTAAATGCGACACTGACCTGGGCTAAAGTTGCGATCCCAGTTGTCTTGTCAGTTCTGTTGATCGTATCAAGATTTGAAACGCAAAACTTTACGACGCCAGATGGATTCGCCCCCTATGGTCTTAAGGGTATCATGGCGGCCGTATCTACTGGCGGGGTGATTTTTTCCTTCATTGGATTCCGACATGTGGTTGATATGGCTGGGGAAGTTCGCAATCCGAAATTTGCTATACCGGCTGCATTGGTTCTTTCCATTGTGCTGTGTGCACTGATCTACCTCGGACTACAGGTTGCCTTTATAGGAGCACTGGACCCCACAATGATCAGCCAAGGCTGGGCGCACCTGAGCTTTGGCGGTCAAGGGCCATTGGATGGTGTCATCATGTCAGTTGGGCTGTTGTGGTTTCTCAGCCTTTTGAACGTCGGTTCGATTATCGGCCCGTTTGGCAATGGGCTTGTAGCAACAGGTTCAAATGCAAGGATCGCAATGGCCCTGTCACAAAATGGATTCCTGCCGAAGCGGTTGCAGATGCTCTCATCCTTTGGCGTCCCTTTGTGGGCGCTGGCGCTGAACTTTCTGATCGGCACGCTGTTCTTGCTCACCGTACCGTTCACCACCGTCATCGCCTTGAACGGGGCCGCAATCGTCCTCTCATTTGCGGTCGGCCCCATCGCCGTGGTGTGCCTGCGCGATCTGCTACCTGATCAACCCCGCTCGATCCGTATCCCCGCGGTCAAACTTGTCGCGATCACAGCCTTCGCCATTTCAACGTTGATCGTTTATTGGAGCGGCTGGGACACGGTCTGGAGGCTTGGTATTGCCTTGCTTATTGGCATGGCGCTGCTGCTGATCCGCTTTCACAACCGGCTTGATGAGATGGACGCGACAGAAGCCCTTTGGCTGATGCCATATTTCTGCGGCCTGGGGCTGATATCTTACATGGGGCAATTTGGAGACGGTGCGCAGAAACAAATCCCATTCGGTTGGGATATTTTGCTTTGTGTCGTATTTTCGATGGTGATCTTCACACTCGCTGTACGTTCGTCCCTGTCGGATAAAAAGTTTCAGGCTTACATCGCTGATGAAGAAGTGCTCGATCCGTCCAAACCGGTCATCGGCCTTTAAACAAAAAAAGGCGGGGATGACCCCGCCTCTTAACTTTATCAGCAGTCTTAGTGAGCTGTCGCAGACGGTCCGGCACCTTCGGCCGCTTTTGCAGCCGCCGCGGCAGCCTCTTCCGCAGCCTCGTCCCAATCAATCGACTCAGGCGCACGGATAAGTGCCTGCTCAAGGACTTCCGAAACGTGCTTGACCGCGATGATTTCCAGTCCTTCCTTCACGTTATCCGGAATATCTGCCAGATCCTTTTCGTTCTCTTCAGGGATCAGAACAGTTTTGATCCCACCACGAAGAGCAGCCAGCAGTTTTTCCTTCAACCCACCGATTGGCATCGCGTTGCCGCGCAGCGAGACCTCGCCTGTCATGGCGATGTCCTTACGCACCGGAATACCTGTCAGGACCGAAACAATCGAGGTCACCATCGCCAAGCCCGCTGACGGCCCATCCTTGGGAGTCGCACCATCGGGCACGTGGACGTGGATGTCGATCTTGTCGAACTTCGGCGGCTTCACCCCGATCTGAGGCGAAATCGACCGAACGTACGACGATGCTGCGTCGATGGATTCTTTCATCACATCGCCCAGCTTCCCAGTGGTCTTCATCCGACCCTTACCGGGCAGTTTTAGCGCCTCGATATGCAGCAAGTCGCCCCCGACCGAGGTCCAGGCCAAGCCGGTGACAACGCCGACCTGATCGTCCTGTTCTGCAAGGCCGTAGCGGAACTTAGGCACGCCTAGAAAGTCATCCAGATTTTCCGGCGTCACCGTCACGGTTTCCGCTTCTTTCTTGATGATCTTGGTCAGCGATTTTCGCGCCACTTTGGCGATTTCACGTTCAAGGTTCCGTACACCCGCCTCACGCGTATAGGTGCGGATGATCGATTGCAGTGCCTCATCGGTAAGTTCGAACTCTTTGTCCTTCAGACCATGGTTCTTGACCTGCTTACCGATCAGGTGCTGCTTGGCGATCTCGCTCTTTTCGTCTTCGGTATAACCTGCCAGCGGGATGATCTCCATCCGATCCAGTAGAGGCCCGGGCATATTGTAGCTGTTCGACGTGGTCAGGAACATCACGTTGGACAGGTCATATTCGACCTCCAAGTAGTGATCCATGAACGTGTTGTTCTGTTCTGGATCCAGCACCTCCAGCATCGCTGAGGCCGGGTCGCCACGGAAGTCCTGCCCCATCTTGTCAATCTCGTCGAGCAGGATGAGCGGGTTCGTGGTTTTCGCCTTTTTCAGCGCCTGAATGATTTTACCCGGCATCGAACCAATATAAGTCCGACGGTGACCCCTGATCTCGGATTCGTCGCGCACGCCACCCAGCGAGATGCGAATAAACTCGCGCCCCGTGGCTTTGGCGACGGACTTACCCAGTGAGGTCTTACCCACGCCCGGAGGGCCAACGAGGCACAAGATCGGGCCTTTGAGCTTCTTCGAACGCTGTTGAACTGCGAGGTATTCAACAATCCGTTCCTTGACCTTTTCAAGACCATAGTGATCAGCGTCCAGAATGTCCTGTGCACGGCCCAGATCCTTTTTGACACGGGATTTGGTGCCCCATGGCAGAGCAAGGATCCAGTCCAGATAGTTGCGCACAACAGTGGCCTCGGCCGACATCGGCGACATGTTCTTGAGCTTTTTCAGCTCACCCTCGGCCTTCTCGCGCGCTTCTTTCGAAAGCTTGGTCTCGTTGATTTTGGCTTCCAGTTCAGCGACTTCGTTGCTGCCGTCCTCACCATCGCCGAGCTCTTTCTGAATGGCCTTCATCTGCTCATTCAGATAGTACTCGCGCTGCGTCTTCTCCATCTGAGATTTGACGCGGGTCTTGATTTTCTTCTCGACCTGCAGAACAGACATTTCGCCCTGCATCAGGCCATAGACCTTCTCAAGCCGCTCGCTGACGCTGAGGGTTTCCAGAAGTTCCTGCTTCTGTTCGACCTCAATGCCCAGATGACCTGACACAAGGTCGGCCAGTTTCGCAGGCTCAGTGGTTTCGCCGACTGCAGCCAGTGCTTCTTCGGGAATGTTCTTGCGCACTTTGGCATAGCGCTCAAACTCATCCGCGACAGTGCGCAAAAGCGCCTCAGTCGTGGTGACATCGCCGGGAATTTCGGTCAGATACTCGGCACGCGCTTCAAAAAACTGATCGTTTTCAAGGAATTCTGTGATCTGCACACGTGCCTGCCCTTCGACCAGCACTTTAACGGTGCCATCGGGCAGCTTCAGCAGCTGCAGCACGTTGGCCAGAACGCCCGAACGGTAGATACCGTCGATCTCCGGATCATCCTCACCAGGATCAATCTGGCTCGACAACAGAATTTGCTTGTCATCCTGCATCACCTCTTCCAGTGCGCGGACCGATTTGTCTCGGCCCACGAAAAGCGGCACGATCATATGTGGGAATACCACGATGTCGCGCAGCGGCAGGACGGGGTATGAGGAATTCAGAGGCTCTTGCATGCTCTATCCTTATCATTGGCAAGACGGCGCTGGTCCCTGGATCAGGCAACCATTGGCTGTCTCCTGTCTTGGACGATAAAGGTGGGGCACCTGTTCCCCCATTTCAACCTCATCGCCGTTTGTCGTGATGCAGCATGACCCGATGAATTGGGGACTTCAAGGCGTCCGGCAGACATATCCACCGATTTTGGCCCGGCGCGCTGACAAAACCTCCAATAAATTGTCAGTTGGGGATTAAAATATCCGCTGCTTGGCGCGAGATAAAAAGAACCCGTGGCCGACTTCATTCCTGCATTCCAAACCCTTTTTCGAGGAATGGCAGATAAATCCACCAAACGTCCCGGTAACGCCATATTCTGCGCGATCATAACCGTTGCGGTTTTGATTGACGGGTTGGCACAGCATGCGGACAGCGCCTTTATCGGTCATGAAAAATTCATGTCCCCAATCAGACTGACAATCCGCAGGTCGTGGCAAAGCAGGCGCGCCGCTACGCTCAATTATAGTGCAAGACAAATCCGAGGTTCCGGCATCCTGCCCGACAACACATTGGATGTTTTCAGACGGGGTTTCAAAGGTCCAGACATCTGCGTGGGCCAAGGATGCACAAAGAACGATTGCTATAGAAACAAGTAAGCGAGGCATGGAATCCTCCTTAACAAAACAATGAAATTGATGAAACAAACTGAGAACAGTATAGCAAACAGGGCGATGTTTGTCACCGCATGAGACGAAATCTAGAGTGGTTCTATATCGCCCTGCTCTCGTTTTGCATGAAACTGCGCCTGCCACTGCGCAAATGTTCCGTTGGAAATCGCGCCACGCATGCCCTGCATGATTTCCTGAAAGTAGTGAAGGTTATGCCAGGTCAGCAGCATTCCCGAGATCATCTCATTTGACCGGAATACATGGTGCAGATAGGCGCGGGAATAATTTGAGCACGCAGGGCACGTACAATGCTCATCCAGAGGACGCGGGTCGTCAGCATGGCGGGCGTTCTTGATGTTGACCACACCGTAGCGCGTAAACACCTGCCCGGTACGTCCGGACCGCGAAGGCAGCACGCAATCCATCATGTCGATACCGCGTGCCACGGCACCCACGATGTCGTCGGGTTTGCCCACACCCATCAGGTAGCGCGGCTTATCCTCAGGCAGGAATTCTGGTGCGTAGTCGAGGCAGCTGAACATGGCCTCTTGCCCCTCGCCCACCGCGAGCCCACCAACCGCATAGCCTTCAAAACCGATCTGTTTTAGCGCTTCTGCGCTTTCTTCACGCAGGTCTTGTTCCAACCCGCCCTGCATGATCCCGAACAAGGCATGTCCGGGGCGATCACCGAACGCATCCCGAGACCGTTCGGCCCATCGCATCGACAATCGCATCGACTCGGCGATGCGGTCCCGATCCGAAGGCAATGCCGGGCATTCGTCGAAACACATCACGATGTCCGATCCCAAAAGGCGCTGGATCTCCATCGAACGTTCAGGTGTCAATTCGTGCTTTGACCCATCGATATGAGATTTGAAGGTCACGCCCTTCTCAGTCAGCTTGCGCAAGCCAGCCAGCGACATGACCTGAAACCCGCCCGAGTCTGTCAGGATCGGGCGTTCCCAGTTCATGAACTTGTGCAAACCACCCAGGCGGTCGATCCGCTCGGCCGTAGGACGCAGCATCAGGTGGTAAGTGTTGCCCAGCAAGATATCCGCACCGGTTGCGCGGACGCTTTCGGGCATCATTGCCTTAACCGTCGCCGCAGTCCCAACGGGCATGAATGCAGGCGTCCGCACCTCGCCGCGAGGCGTGTTGATCACGCCAGTGCGGGCCTTGCCATCTGTGGCTTTCAGGTCAAACGAGAAACGGTCGGTCATGTTGGGGCCTCGGGTCGCGGAACCGGGCAGGCTTTGCCCGATCTGCTGGTTCAATGCAACCCGTCAGGGCAGAGATGCAACACGTTCGGTAAACAGTTGTACAACCCCTGCCCCGTCCACATTCCGGCATACGCGTACTGCAGGCCGCGAAGGGTTAATACGTGTGGCCCCGATGTCAGGTCCTTCGAGCGACACCTGCAAACCAGTTTCAACTACATCGAACATTGGCTCATGCGTGCAAGCGATTACTGCCGTTGAATCGTGCAGGCCACAACCTTCAAGCCCGCCAACCTCTTTGTAGAACTTCAAATAGAACCGCGAGATGTCGCGCAGAAAACCACCCATATCGGGGGATTTCTGAGCCAACCCTTCGAAGTCGGCAGTTTCATAAAGCGTTTTCAAGGTCACATCCAAGCCAACCAGCACGGTCGGCAGAGACGCTGCGAACACTTCATCGGCAGCCTTGGCATCATGGTAAATATTCGCTTCGGCATACTCGGTGATGTTACCCGGGCAGTAAACCGCGCCACCCATGATCACCAGCTTGGCCACATTGTCGGCAAAATCCGGGTCAAGCTTGATTGCATCCGCAATATTGGTAAGCGGGCCAACAGCACAAACGACCAATTCACCGCGATGCGCGCGCGCCATTTCAACCAGGAACTCTGCGCCTGTCAGCGCGTGGTTCTCGCCAATATGCGGGATATCGGTAAAATCACCGAACCCTTCAGGCCCGTGTACATGCTCGGACGGCGCGTGGCGGTCTTCACCACGTGCAAATGGCGCCCCTTCAGCTACTGGAATATTCAATCCAAGTTTATCAACCAGATAGCGCGCATTGCGACTGGATTGATGCACGTGAGTATTACCAAAGACGGTCGTCAGGCCAACCAACTCTATTTCCGGTGCTGCAGCGGCATAGGCGATGGCCATCGCATCATCGATGCCGGGATCAGTATCAATTATCAGTTTCATCCCCGCCCGATACCGCAAACACAGGTAGGATGCAAAGCGGTCACAGGCAAAGAATTCGCACCGCATTAACTGTTTCAAAGATTTGCATTTGGGCGCACTCAATCCATACCAGAGTTGAAATCGGGCGACTCAATCCCCAAATGTATACTATAGTACACAATAAATGAGGACAGATATGACAGAAGACCAGATTATCGGACTGCTTACTTCGAACATTATTTATCTGCTGGCGGCAGCGCTAATTGCACTTGTCATCTTCAAGGGCATCAAGATCGTGCCTCAATCCGAGAAATACGTGGTTGAACGGTTCGGCCGCTTGCGCTCGGTTCTTGGGCCCGGAATCAACTTTATCGTTCCTTTTCTTGATGTTGCACGTCATAAGATATCCATCCTTGAGCGTCAGTTGCCCAACGCAACTCAAGACGCGATCACCAAGGACAATGTTCTGGTGCAGATCGATACCTCGGTGTTCTACCGTATTCTGGAACCTGAAAAGACTGTATACCGTATCCGTGACGTAGACGGTGCGATTGCCACAACCGTGGCCGGCATCGTCCGTGCGGAGATTGGTAAGATGGACTTGGATGAAGTTCAGTCGAACCGCGCGCAACTGATTGAACGCATTCAGGAAAGTGTCGAAACCGCTGTTGACGATTGGGGTATCGAAGTGACCCGCGCCGAGATTCTGGACGTAAACCTCGACCAGGCCACCCGTGACGCAATGCTGCAGCAGCTGAATGCCGAGCGCGCGCGCCGCGCACAGGTAACAGAGGCCGAAGGTCAGAAGCGTGCCGTTGAGCTGCAAGCCGATGCCGAGCTTTATGCCGCTGAACAGACCGCCAAAGCCCGCCGTATCCAGGCCGAGGCCGAAGCCTACGCGACTCAGGTTGTTGCCAAGGCGATTCAAGATAATGGATTGGAAGCTGCGCAATACCAGGTCGCCTTGAAGCAAGTGGAATCACTGAACGCTTTGGGTAATGGCAGCGGCTCGCAGACAATTGTGGTACCGGCAAATGCTATTGAAGCGTTTGGGAATGCCTTTAACATGCTGAAAGGAGGAAAATAATGGCTGAACCTTTCTGGCTTACTTGGTGGGTCTGGCTGGCCGCAGCGCTCGCTTTGGCCATCCTTGAGGTCGCCCTGCCAGGCTTCATCTTTCTTGGCTTTGCCATCGGAGCAGCCATCACAGGATTGCTGTTGCTGATACCAGGGCTGGTGCCTTCCCTGCCCGTTCTATTGCTGATCTTTGCGGTTCTTTCGCTGGTATCCTGGCTCGCATTACGCCGCATGTTCGCACTGCCTCACGGACAGGTCAAAACCTTCAATCACGATATCAACGAGTGATTTTGTACTGGCGCCCATTCCGGGCGCCACTGCCCCTCTGGACGCTGGTCGGCGGTTTCCCTATATAATTTCTCAGGTAACAGACCCGAGGCATCAATGACCCACCCCAGCGAACAGTTTGAAGGCAGCCCGCTCATTGCGCCTTCGACCATCGAACATCCTTTGTACGACGCGATAGTGGACGCGTGCCGAACAGTTTTTGACCCTGAAATTCCGGTCAATATCTATGATCTGGGTCTCATCTATACCATCGACATCACCAATGAAAACGCGGTCAAAGTCATTATGACTCTAACGGCCCCCGGCTGCCCAGTCGCCGGCGAGATGCCCGGTTGGATCGTGGAAGCCATTGAACCCGTTGCGGGCGTCAAGGAAGTTGACGTCGAACTGACTTGGGAGCCGCCTTGGGGTATGGAGATGATGTCAGATGAAGCGCGGCTTGAGCTGGGGTTCATGTAACACCGGTCTCTCATCAGGTTTTACCGTTTGTCGTGAAACGGTTATGCGCCTGTTACAAATGCGTAGACATTGTGACACAATAAGCCGGTACTTTTCGGTTGTTGGCGCAGTGATACATATTGTGCCGGCACACCGGGTCGCAAACCTGTCTGCTGTCCCCAAATTGACCTAGCCCGGATATTGACCGCCCTTGCCCGAGGGCGGTCTTTTCCGGTTGCTACTAGTTGATTCCACAGGTCGATTTGATTTCCGCGGCTCTCGCATCCAACTGTTCGACGTAATCGCCAGAAAGCATCTTTAGGTGTTTGTTCTCGGTCCCGGTTATCAAACCCAATAAAGCTCCGGCTGGTAGGATCGAGACAACGCTTTCCGCTTGTTGTTCCTCCGCATGCTTCTTTTCTGCCGCGATCGCACGAAGATCACCCGGTGCTGTGGCACAATTGACCGGGTGCCGTTTGTCCTCACCAGCGGCGAATGTCGGATAAGCCAGTGCAATGCAAACCAACCCAGTGGAAATACTTCGACCAAACAACTGCTTTGCACTTAATGCCATCTTACTTCGCCTCTGTCAGAACAATAAATCCACGTCATCCGACCATATCCCGCGCGATATTGCCAACCCGAATTCCCGATCAACGCGCCAAATGTGTGGGAATTGTGCCCTCCCTCTCTTGAGCCCGACGAGCGTCGGCCTTAGATTGGAGATAACGCGCGAAGACGGAGCCCATCATGTTTGGCATTCCCGGCAAACAAGCCGTGACCATGACACCCAAAGCCGCTGAACAGATTGTTCGGCTGATGAATTCTGGCGGTCACGCCGGTCTGCGCATTGGCGTCAAGAAAGGCGGCTGTGCTGGTATGGAATATACCATGGACTATGTCGATGAAGCCGACCCAAACGATGAGGTGGTCGAACAGGATGGCGCCTGCGTGATGATCGCGCCAATGGCACAGATGTTCCTGTTTGGGACCGAGATCGACTATGAGGTTTCACTGCTCGAATCCGGCTTTAAGTTCCGCAACCCGAACGTGGTCGATGCTTGCGGCTGCGGGGAATCGATCAAGTTCGACGATACTCTGGCGACGCAGCGTTAAGACGCTGCCTGCAGGTGCACGTAAGTTTCATTAAATCGCTGCGTCAAGTGCTCTCCAGCCCGAATTATCTTGCCTGAATCCGGTGGGGCGACATTGGTGTCATAAGAGGGATTGAAGAACAGCGGGACCGAGATTCGCTCGTCTGAACTCCCTTTGACTCTATGTTCGGTTGCCGTGACTTCACCGTCTGTCCAGAACTCCAACATTTCGCCAAAATTGATAATGAACTGACCTGGTGCGGCGTTTACGGCCTGCCAATCGCCATCAGGCATACGCACCTCTAGCCCCGGAGTACCATCGGTGGCCAACAATGTCAGGCAGCCATAGTCAGTGTGAGCAGCGATCCCAAAATCGTTCTCTCCTGCCCAATCAGGACGTTGCGGATAGAAGTTACCGCGCAGCAAGGCCATGGGCGTATCAAAGGCGGCATCAAATCTGTTCGCATCCCGACCGATGGCAACGGCAATGGCACGCAGAACACGCATGGCAATGGCACAAGCGTCCGAATAGTAGACTTGGATTATTGTCCGGAACTCGCCGGAAAATTCCGGCCAGAGGTTGGGGGCATATACGCTCAGTTCTCGCTCTGCATAAGGATCATTGGCGGACAGTTCATAGCCGCAGTCAAAGACTTCTTTAAAATCAGGGTTCGCCACAGGATCGACTTGCTCAGAACGAGGTGCACCCCAGCCGCGGTTGGCACCGGTGGTGGCCATGTCTACAGTCCGCTTGATCTGTTCAGGTTGCCGAAAAAAGTTGCGATATTCGCTAATCACCTGATGAACGCGCTCAGCACAGAGTCCGGTATTGAAAATCGTCAGAAATCCGACCCGGCCAATGGCATGTCTCAGCTTATCCATCTCCGCCGGCTCGCGCTGGTCCAGCTTTGCAAGGTCTAGGTTGTCTATCATGCTGCCCTCTGCATTTACGCGTGCAATCTGTCCACACAATTCGCGGGCCGCAACCGGAATTGTCAGCGCTGCTTGCCAGTGATATCCGGAATGCAGAACGCACAAAACCGGAGGGATCGCAATGCGGCGTAAGTTGGCGGCAGGCAATTGGAAAATGAATGGAACCGGCGTTGCGCTGAACGAATTGAAAGAGTTGAGTGCGTCACATCCCTCTTCCCCCGTCGAAATCCTGATCTGCCCGCCTGCCACATTGCTTCATCGCGCTGGAACAACTGTCGAAGGCTCGGGAATCACTATCGGCGGACAGGATTGTCACTCCGCGACTTCGGGTGCGCATACCGGGGATCTAAGCGCCGAGATGCTGCTTGATGCAGGGGCAGACGCGGTAATACTCGGCCATTCCGAACGTCGAGAGGACCATGGCGAACAGAACGAAGACATTCGCGCCAAGGCCCGCACAGCGATGGACGCGGGCCTAAAAGCGATAATCTGCGTTGGCGAAAGCCTTGAACAGCGTGAAGCGGCGAACACACTGGACATCATTGGAGGTCAGATGTCGGGATCAATCCCGGATCAGGCGACCGGCGAAAACCTCATCGTTGCCTATGAACCCATCTGGGCGATTGGGACCGGCAAAGTGCCAACCCTGGAAGAGATCGGCGAAGTGCACGATTTCATCCGCGCCCGGCTGGAACGCCGCTTTGGTGAAGGCGTGGGCCGCTCGGTCCGGTTGCTCTATGGTGGGTCGGTAAAACCCAGCAACGCCGCCGAGATTTTTGGAGTATCAAATGTCGACGGGGCACTTGTGGGTGGCGCTAGCCTGAAAGCCCAAGATTTCTCGGGCATCATTCGCGCGCTTGAAAAGGCCTAAGTAGAATTAGGCCAGTTTCATTATTACCAAACCGGTAACAATCAGAACCGCCGCACCGATCCGCATCGGTGTCAGCGCTTCGCCCAGAAACAAGATGCCAACGGTGAACGCACCGACGGCGCCGATTCCGGTCCAGATGGTATAGGCCGTTCCAAGCGGCAATTCCCGCATGGCCATCGCAAGCAGACCAAATGACCCGATCATTGCGACACCCATGATTGCTGTCGGCCACAAGCGTGTAAAACCTGCGGTCTGCTTCATTGCGACGGCCCAGACAATCTCAAGCAGGCCAGCGAACAACAGTAATATCCAGGGCATAAGAACACCTCACTTTCCGAGTTCGGGTCGTCCCGAATGATCATCCATGATGGTGAGGTCGTCCTCTGACGCTCAGATATGTGCTTAGACTTCAGTTTCAAGACACAAAAAACCGGGCGGATTACGCCGCCCGGTTCAAATGATCGGTGTATTTGATCTAGTTGGTTATGATCTCTGGCCCCATGAAAGTGTTGGGCAGGAAGGTCGAAATCCACGGGATATACGTCACCATGATCAGGAAGACGAAGAGCACGGCCAAAAACGGCAGCGCCGCGCGCACAACACTCATCATTGGCATACCCGCGACGCCTGAAGTTACGAAAAGGTTCAAACCAACCGGCGGCGTGATCATCCCAATCTCCATATTCACCACCATGATGATGCCCAGATGAATCGGGTCGATGCCCAACTCAATCGCAATCGGAAAGACTAGAGGCGCCACGATGACCAAGAGGCCTGAGGGTTCCATGAACTGACCGCCGATCAGCAAGATCACGTTAACCACAATCAGGAACGTTACCGGCCCCAGTCCCGCGGACAGCATAGCGCTTGCGATATGCTGCGGGACCTGTTCATCGGTCAGAACATGCTTCAATATCAGCGCGTTGGCGATAACAAACAGCAGCGTGACGGTCAGCTTGCCAGCTTCGAACAGCGTATGCTTGGTGTCGGGGTGCACAAAGGCCGTGACCAGAGCATATGGCTTTTTCAACAGCGAGATGTTCTGAGCATCGCCTTCGGTGCTGAGTGGCCCCATGTCCTTGTAGACAAAGCTCGCGATCAGGAAGGCGTAGACAGCTGCAACCGCAGCGGCCTCGGTCGGAGTAAAGATACCTCCGTAGATACCACCGAGGATGATGACGATCAGGAACAAGCCCCAACCGGCCTCGCGCGCCGAGGTGAAGACTTCTCCCCAACCTTTCCAGTCTCCTTTGGGCAAGTTCTTGACCTTGGCCATAACGTAGATGGTGATCATCAACATCAGACCTGCCATCAGACCTGGAATGACACCTGCAAGGAACATCCGCCCGACCGAAACTTCGACGGCGGCAGCATAGACAACCATCACGATGGACGGAGGGATCAGGATGCCCAAAGTACCAGCGTTACAGATCACACCAGCGGCGAATTCCTTGGAATAACCAACCTGACGCATCCCTGCGATGACGATCGATCCGATGGCCACGACGGTAGCTGGCGATGAACCCGAAAGCGCGGCGAACAACATACAGGCGAACACGCCCGCAATTGCCAACCCGCCCGGCAGATGCCCCACACAGGCAATCGAAAACCGAATGATCCGGCGTGCAACGCCGCCTGTCGTCATGAAGGACGACGCCAGGATAAAGAAAGGGATCGCGAGCAACGTAAAGTGCCCTTCGAACGCCTCAAACAGCGTGCCCGCGACCGAGGCCAGCGAACTGTCGGAATAGATCAGCAGGAAGAGGGTCGAGCTGAGGCCCAGCGAGACCGCAATCGGAACACCGATCAGCAGCAGACCAATGACCATCGAGAAGAGAAGAACAACATCCATCAGTCATGCTCCCCCTGCTGCGCGCGAACCTCTTCGATCTCGTCCTCAACCTCGTGGCTAGCAACAAGGCGGTCTGTTTCGCCGCGCCAGATTTGGACCGCGACCTGTGCGAAGCGGATCACCAGCAACAGCATCGACAAGGGCAGAACGAAATACGGAACCACCTTGGGCAGTTTCTCGTAATACTCACCGTAGTTGATCATATCTTCGAGAAACCGCAGCGGTGCGACCATCGGGATATCATCAACTTCATAGAAGCTCTGGCTACGCGCACTCATGTCAAAGCCGGTCGGAAACCAGCGACCCGAAGTTGGCGGCAGATCGGCAAACACCGCCCAGTAGTCATACGACCCCTTGAGCAAGAGCAGCGAAAACACCAGACAGCACGCAACCGCTATCAGCGCCAAAACCCGGCGCGGCGCAGGGGCCAGCATGTTCAGGATCGCATCTACACCCAGATGCGCGTGTTTTTTCACGGCATAAGACGCACCTAGAAGGACAAGCCAACCAAATGTGAATACCGTCAGCTCTAGTGCCCATAGGATATTGGAATTAAACACAAACCGAGCGATCACATTGGCAAAAGTGACGATCGTCATCACGCCCAACAGACATGCAATCATGGTTTCTTCGATATGGTCGACCAGCCCGCCTTGGCCGGATTTCGCACCAGACATCTCTCTGTCCCCGCATTTTTTTGATGAGAGTGGAGGGAGTGTGGCGGGCCATCACGGCCCGCCTGACCTACGCGTCCATAACTCCCCAGTTCCCGGACACGCGGCTTGATCCGGGATCAGAACCCGGCGTTGATCGCCTGTGCAGCGTCGATCTTGTCCTGACCTACGTCGTCAGCGAATTTGTCCCACACGGGCTTCATCGCATCGACCCAAGCCTGACGCTGCTCAGGGTCCAGATCACGAATAATACCGCCTGCGTCAGTGATCGAGGCCTTAGCCGCTTCGTTCACCGCAAAGGCTTCCTTGTTCCGGGTCTCCGTCACTTCGGTTAGAATTGTCAGGAACTGATCACGGACTTCGGGGTCCAAGCTGTCCAGCCAGTCCACAGAAGTGACCACAAGATAGTCGATGATACCGTGATTGGTCTCGGTGATACCATCCTGCACTTCAAAGAACTTCTTGCCGTAAATGTTCGACCAGGTGTTCTCCTGCCCGTCCACAACACCCTGCTGCAGTGCGCCATAGACTTCCGAGAATGCCATTTTCTGAGGGCTACCACCGATGGCTTCCATCTGTGCCACCAGAACATCCGAGGACTGCACGCGGAACTTGAGGCCGTCAGCATCCGACGGATCAACCAAAGGTTTGTTCGCGGACATCTGTTTCATGCCGTTATGCCAGAATGCCAGCCCTTGCAGGCCACGACGCTGCATGCTGTCTTTCATCGCCTGACCATCAGCCGAGGCCTGGAATGCATCAACGGCATCGATGTTCTTGAACATGAACGGAAGGTCGAACAGGCGGAACTGTTTGGTGAACTTCTCGAACTTCGACAGCGATGGCGCGGCCAGCTGCACGTCGCCCTGCAGCATCGCCTCAAGCACTTTATCGTCATTGTAGAGGGTCGAGTTCGGATAGACCTCCATGCACATAACGCCGTTCATTTCGTCATTGACGCGCTGCTCCAACAGCGAGGCGGCAATACCCTTGGGATGTTTGTCAGTATTGGTCACATGGGCAAACTTGACCACGATCTCACCGTCATCACAGGCCGCCATCCCGGCCGTCGCAGTGACAGAAAGTGCAATTGCAGTTGCTGCCGTTGTTAGGAATTTCATCAGTCTTTTCCTCCCAGATTTCCCTAAAACTTCGATCAAGCGCTCAGTCCGCGCCGTATGAAGCGGAGTGAAGCGAATCAATCTCTCCCTCTCAACGGTTTGTTCCGTTACTAACCAAATTAATAATTATTGTTTATTATCAATACGTTTAATGTCCTTTTTCGCAAATCAAGAAAGCTACCGCAATGCTCTGTGCGAAATTTCGCACAGAGCAACCACGTCGAGTGCGAGTTTTCGCACAAAATCAAATCAACCCGACCGAATCGATTCGTCTGGGCAATGTGCGACCGCAGCCCGCATATGCGGGCTGCCCGGCCCAACAGTTTTGCTGGTATGTTAATACTGGCAAAATAGGCGGGAGGATCTGCCTACCGACGATAATCTTCTGGTCGTATTTCGTAGCGAGCCAACTTGTCATAGAACGTCTTGCGCGGCAGTTTCAGAGCCTTGGCCGCGTCAGAAGCCTTGCCATTGTGGCGCCCTAGTGCGGCGACCAACAATGATTTCTCGACCCGCGCCATTTGTTCGCTCAACCCTAGGTCCGCAGCCTGCCCGACCTCTTCTGGCATTCCCAACACAAATCGCATGGCGGCGGACATCAAAGAACGCGCATTTCCCGGCCAATCCTGCGCCATGAGAGTGGCCAGATGTTCAGGTGTTATCTCAGGCTCGGCGATACCAGCCTGTTCCGCCGCCTGTGCCACATAATGGCGAAAAATGATCGGAATATCCTCTGGGCGCTCGGATAATGCAGGAATGCGAACCCGCATGACATCAAGGCGATAGAACAGATCGACGTTGAACCGCCCCTGTCCAGAAAGCTGTGACAAGTCGGATGTTGTGCCTGCTATTATTCGCGCATCTGTCCCTTGCTCGATCAGTTCCAACGCTGCGTATTGAGTGGAATCCGGCATTGCGGAAACCTCATCAAGAAACAGCGACCCGCCAGCCGCGTCCCCACAGACCGTTAACAAATCTTCGGGCGTCAGGCTGGCGGCCGGGCGCTTGACAAAAGGTCCCTGCCCGACCGGAGACATCAGATGCACAACCTCCGCGACTTTGGATATACCGCTGCCCGCCGGTCCAGTGACCAAGACTTCGGCGTGTGTCGGTGCCACGCTCCGCACGCGCTCTCGCAAGGCTTCGGCTTGCTCTGACAAACCGAATAGCATTCGGGCTGCTGGATCGCCTCGCTCTAACTCGCGCTTGAGCTCACGCTCACGCAACACCTCTGACCGCGCGGCAATCGCACGCTCCAGAACCGCCAGAAGATCTGCTGCCGCACAGGGCTTTTCAAGAAAATCGAAAGCGCCTTGTCCCATGGCCTGCACAGCCATTGGAATATCCCCTTCGCCGGTCAGCAAAACAACTGGTAGTTCAGGATCAACCTCGCGCGCGAAGTTCAGTAGGTGGAACCCATCGCGGCCAGGCATCCGAATATCTGAGATTATCACACCGTCAAATTCGCTATGAATATGATCTTTCGCCGCAACAAATGATCCCGCTGTAACCGGTTCATATTCTGCCAATTCAAGCGTCTGTGCCAAAGCTTCACGAACAGCGGCATCGTCGTCGACCAAAAGCACTTTGCGGATCATGCAGCCTTATCCTCGCTGAAGGGTTCCAGTTCGACGGTAAATTCAGCACCGTCGTCGGTATTTGCGCCGCGAATGTCCCCTCCGAAACTTTGAACCAAACCGTAGGAGATGGATAGCCCCAGACCCATCCCTTCAGATGAACCCACTGTCTTCGTGGTGTAGAACGGTTCAAACACGCGATCTGGGTCTTCGATACCCGGCCCGGTATCTCTGACCGAAACACGAATGGGCTGCCCCTCCGTCAAAGTGATCGAGATTTTGCGGGCTGCCCGATCAGCCATGGCGTCTGCGCCATTATTGATCAGGTTGACGAAAACCTGCACCAAACGCACTTCACCTCCCCAGGCGTAAACCGCCGAATTTGGCGGCTCCCAACTCAATTCGACGCCTTCGTCTCGTAAACGAGACTCAGTCAATTCGGCAGCCGTATTCAAAACTTCAACCAAGTCGACGCGCCCCATCGGCTCGCTCTCGTTTCTAGCAAATGCGCGCAGGTTTTTTATGATCCGGGCCATACGCGCAGCCATGTCGGAAATCCGGCTCAGGTTTTCACCGGTTTTTTTTTCTTTACCGCGTTCCAGAAATGCTGACCCGTTATCAGCGAATTGCTGGATAGCCATCAACGGTTGGTTCAGCTCGTGGCTGATCCCCGCTGACATCTTGCCCAATGCGCTCAGCTTACCTGCTTGAACCAGTTCGGTCTGAGCTTGCTTAAGCGCCGCCTCGGCTTCTTCACGCTCAGCGACTTCACGGCGCAAAGCCGAGTTTGCCGCTGTCAGCGCTCGCGTGCGCTGGGCCACCCTGCTTTCCAATACAGTATTGGCATCCGCTAATGTTCGCCGACGTTCTGAGGCCAGAAACAACAACGCTCCAAACGCGAAACAGATCGCTGCAACCGCTGCGGCTTGTAATCCTGCCAAACGACGAGCAGGCGCGACATCAACCAGCATCTCGGCAGTCATCGCAATCACCGGCAGGTCGAGAGTCAGGTGCAACGCGCGGCGAGGAAGATAACGCCCCCAATTCAGTTTCCAAACTTCATGCCCGGCAACTCGTGACGACGCAAATTCAACATTCTCACCTGCTGGTGACATCAAACCCTGCTGGCCTTGCGCACGGTGCCAAAGCAACAGGTCCGAGCGGTTCGAAATAAAAACGACCCCATCCGCATCAACAAAGAACACCGCATCCGTACTTCCACGCCATGTCTGCTCGACATCCTGCACGTCGGCCAGAACCATCAGTGCACCCTTTATTTGCCCTGAATCTCCAAACGCTGGCGCTGCATACGAATATATCCGATCCCCACTCTCGTCTTCGACTCCATGCGCGCTCCCTAACGCGCCTTGCATGGCGCGTTCAAAAGCCGGGTGCTCAGACATATCGCGCTGCGCCACGGGCTGTGCCGCCGCCAGAGCCTGCCCATCTGTGTCCAGGTAGATCACATTAACCGCAGCGGTCTTGTCAGCCACATCCAGCAACACTTTTCGTGCTGCTTGCTGCTGCGCCCCGGCACCAAGCGCCTGTAATGCAGGATGGTCCGCCATCAACGCAGCCACTTCCTGATATACTTGCATTTGTGTGCTCAACCGGTCCGCCGCCAGCTCCAGATCCGCCTCGGCCTTTTCGCTCAGCTGCGACAAGGCCTGACGATAGCCATATGTCCAGACCCCAGCCGACAACGAACCAACTGCGCACAAAAAACCTACAATGATCCAAATCCGTTGCATATCTAGGGTCTTGCATTCAGCGACGCCCATGGCAAGTGTGCAGCGCATGAAGACGCTCTACCAATCCCCGACTGACCGGGCATTCGTGCAAAACCCCTACCCGTTCTATGACACTGCGCGTCAATTCGGCGATCTGTTCTATTGGGAGGAGTATGGCTTGGTTGCAGCCGCTTCGTACAAGGCTGTGCATACATTGTTGCGTGATCGGCGCTTTGGGCGCGAAATACCAACGGAATTTGCAAAACCCGGCCCAAGCCACCTTGCCCCGTGGCTTGAGGTTGAGTCGCATTCAATGTTGGAACTCGAACCACCCAGGCACACAAGGCTGCGATCGTTAGTCCTGCGGGCCTTTACATCCCGCGCCATTGCCGCGTTGGAGCCCGCCATAGAAGAATTATGCAACGATTTGATCGAGAGATTTCCCGATGGCCCCTTCGATCTATTGCAGGCCTATTGCACACAGGTTCCTGTCATTACGATCTGCCGCCTACTGGGCGTTCCCGAACAGATGGCACCAAAATTCCTGCATTGGTCCCACGCGATGGTGTCCATGTATCAGGCAAACCGAACCCGCGAAATCGAGGATGATGCTGTTCAGGCCACGCAAGAGTTTACGGCCTATCTTGAAGACTACATCGAACTGCGACGTCGAGACCCGCGCGATGACCTGATCACGCGGTTGATCGCAGCGGAAGAAGACGGCGAAAAACTCTCACGCGATGAATTGATAACAACCTGCATCCTATTGCTGAATGCCGGTCACGAAGCGACGGTGCATGCCATCGGCAATGGCGTGAAAACCCTACTGACAACACGCACCCAGCAGCTTCTCCTGTCACCCAACTCCATTGATGGGGTCGTCGAGGAAATTCTGCGATATGATCCGCCCCTCCATATGTTCACACGCTATGCCTATGAAGAAATAGAGCTATTTGGGCACCGCTTTTCCCGCGGAGATCAGGTCGCATTGCTTCTGGGGGCCGCCAATCGTGACCCATCGGTCTGGCACCAACCCGATACGTTCGATCCAACACGAGACATAAGCGCCAACACCAGTTTTGGCGGAGGTCTCCATTTCTGCGTCGGCGCCCCTCTGGCACGATTGGAAATGCGTATCGCGCTTCCAATCCTGTTCAACAGACATCCCAACTTGCGGCTTGCAGATGACCCTGGATACTCGAACAGTTATCATTTCCATGGGCTAACCAAACTGATGGTGGAAACGTGAATCCCAGACGCGCATAAAGCATCAACCGGTCTATCGATCCCGGATCCGTTCTTCATCTGGCCAAAAATATCCCCGGGGAGTCGCCCTTGGGCGACGGGGCAGCGCCCCCAATCACCCGCCTTAATTCAACCGACAGATTTCAATGGCAGCATGGTGGTAGATTTGATCTCTTCCATCGACAACAAAGCCGTAACGTTGTGCACTCGAACCTCTGATATCAGCGCCTGGTAAAATGCATCATAGGCACGCGCATTCCTGACCCTTACCTTCAGGATGTAGTCGATGTCGCCGGCCAGCCGATGTGCTTCCTGCACCTCAGGACGGTCTCGCAAAGCTTTCAGGAACTTCTGCTGCCATTCCGCTTCGTGTTCCGACGTACGGATCAGCACAAAGAAAGTGGCCTCGAATCCAAGCGCCTCGGCATCCAGCAGAACCGTCTGTTGACCAATGACCCCTGCACCCTTCAGCTTGCGAATACGATTCCAAACTGGCGTCTTCGAACTGCCGACGCGGGCCGCGATTTCGTCCAGCGACTGGCTCGCGTCCCGTTGCAGCTCGGCTAGAATTTTCCGATCCGTGTCGTCTATCCGCACCGACATTCCAAATTTCCTTCCAATTCAGGACAAAGGTTCCGCCTGCAGCCAGTAAAAGAACATGTGTCCTTATTTGTTGGCGCATATGGCGATTTGCCGGGAATATTTCCTATATTGCCATTCAAGTCAATTCAGTCACGAGATGATCCGATGCAGGTCAAACAGTCAGATGAACGCATGAACATGCCCGGCTTATCCCAAGCCGTGTTCGGCCTGCACCTGATCTCGGTTTTTCATAAGGAGTTTGCCTGATGGCCCGCGCTTTTACCCCTAAAGTCGTCACCGCCAACGACCTATTGGAAGGCGATGTGATTTACCAGACCGAAGATGACCGCTGGTCGCGCGATCTATCCGAGGCCGAGCTGATCACCGATGAAGCCCATGCACAGGTTCGATTGCTGGATGCCGCGCGTCAGGCAAACAAGATCGTTGGCGCGTATCTCGCCGATGCGATCGCCGGTGACAAAGGACCTGAACCTACCCATTTCCGGGAGGACTTCCGCCGGACTGGTCCGTCCAACTATGCCCACGGCAAACAGGAAACCTCCCCGCAGCCCCGGGTCTGATTTCAGGCTCTTCTCTCTCCCCTTCAAGGCCCCAGGTCCGGGGCTGCAACTAAGGACAGCTAAACATGTATCGCTACTCCGAGTTCGACACAGCATTTTTGGCAGAACGCAACGCACAGTTCCGCGCGCAAGTTGAGCGCCGCATAGACGGTTCGCTGACCGAAGACGAATTTAAGCCCCTGCGCCTGATGAATGGCCTGTATCTGCAGTTGCACGCCTATATGCTGCGCGTTGCGATACCGTACGGAACTCTGTCCAGTGCACAGATGCGTCAGTTGGCGTTACTGGCCGAGAAGTGGGACAAGGGATATGGCCATTTCACCACCCGTCAGAACATCCAGTACAACTGGCCGAAGCTGAACGACGTGCCGGATATGCTAGACGCGCTGGCCGAGGTTGGTATGCACGCCATCCAGACTTCAGGCAACACCATCCGTAACGTGACAGCCGACCACTTCGCCGGTGCTGCCGCGGATGAGATCGCCGACCCGCGCCCCTATGCTGAACTGCTACGTCAGTGGTCGACCGACCACCCGGAATTCCAATTCATGCCGCGTAAGTTCAAGATCGCCATCACCGGCAGTGAAAACGACCGCGCCGTGATCAAGGCGCATGACATCGGCCTGCAACTGGTCGAGCGTGACGGCGTTCTTGGCGCCCGCGTCATCGTGGGTGGTGGTCTGGGTCGCACGCCGATGATCGGCAAAGAACTGTCCGAATTTGTCGCCTTTGACGACCTGTTGGCATATCTCGAAGCGACTGTTTCGGTGTGGAACCAGATTGGCCGCCGCGACAACAAGTACAAAGCCCGTATCAAGATTACGGTGCATGAACATGGCATTGACGCCATCCGCGCCAAGGTAAACGAGCGCTTCCTGCAGGTCCGCCCGCAGTTCAAAGGTGCTGACATGAACCTGCTGGAAGAAATCAAAGGTCACTTTGCGCCTCCGACCTTCCGCGAAGCATCCGTCGCCTCGTTTGAAAGCACCTATACCAACGATCCGGTTTTCCGTTCGTGGGTCGACACCAACATCGCGCCGCACAAAAACGCGGACCACGCGATCGTTACGATCTCGATCAAGAAGCACGGCCAGACGCCGGGCGACGCAACTGCCGAGCAAATGCGCGTTATGGCCGATCTGGCCGAAGAGTTCGCATATGACGAGCTGCGCATCAGCCATGAGCAGAACGTGATCCTGCCGCATGTCCACAAATCAGACCTGCCTGCGATTCACGCCAAGCTGAAAGAGCACGAACTGGCCACTGCCAATATCGGCCTGATCAGCGACATCATCGCCTGCCCCGGCATGGATTACTGCGCGCTGGCCACAGCCCGCTCGATTCCGGTTGCGCAAGAGATCGCGACTCGGTTCGAAGACCTGAAGCTGGAGCATGATATTGGCCACCTGAAGATCAAGATCTCGGGCTGCATCAACGCATGTGGGCACCACCACGTCGGTCACATCGGCATTCTGGGCCTGGATCGCGCAGGCGTCGAGAACTATCAGATCACGCTGGGTGGTGACGCGACTGAAACGGCAGCCGTCGGTGATCGCACGGGTCCGGGTTTTGCCTATGATGAGATCGTTCCTGCCGTTGAACGCATCGTCGAAGCCTATCTGGACCTGCGTGATAGCGCCGAGGAAACTTTCCTCGAAACCTATCGCCGCGTTGGAATGGCTCCGTTCAAAGCTGTGCTTTACCCTGAGGCGCGGGCTAATGCCGCTTGACCTGATCCAGACGGAACTGGGTTCCAACAGACGCGAACTGACCGAAAAGGTCGACGCGCTGAATACCCGGTTCCGTCATCATAGTGCTCATGACGTGATGCACGGCGCGATTGAAGAGATCGAAGAACTTGCGCTCGTTTCCAGCTTTGGGGCGGAATCAGTCGTGCTGTTGCACATGGCGGCAGTGGTCGACAAAGCCACACCGGTATTGTTCATCGACACGCAGATGCTGTTTACGGAAACGCTCGAGTATCAGCACGAGGTTAGTGAACGTCTGGGGCTGACCAACGTGAAAATCATCCAAGCGGATAAGGACGATGTTGAGCATGACGACCCTTATGGGGCACTACATCTAAGTGACACTGACGCTTGCTGCAATTTGCGAAAGACTTTCCCGCTGCAACGGGCGCTATCTGGATATTGCGGCTGGATATCCGGGCGCAAACGGTTTCAATCAGGAACCCGCGCGGCGCTCGAATTCTTCGAAGTCGAAGACGGCACCGGACGGATCAAAGTCAATCCATTGGCCCATTGGGCGCCCGAAGATGTGCGCGCCTATATGACTGAGAACAACCTGCCCCGGCACCCGCTGGTGGCCAAAGGATACCCATCGATCGGCTGTGCACCCTGCACATCGCCGGTCAAAGAGGGCGAAGACCCCCGCGCCGGACGCTGGCGTAACAGAGAAAAAGAAGAATGCGGCATCCATTTTGTCGACGGCAAGATGGTGCGTGTTGGAGAGAAAACATGAACGTAATCGTGAATGACCAAGGCTTTTCGCCTGAGGACTGGACCGATGGCTTCGTTACTTTGGACGATGCAGCCAACGATGTTGTAGCACTCGACGTCAGCTCGGACACGGATCCGGATGAACTGATTGACCGTTTGGGCAGCGCTCAGATGGTGCGCGTCGACTTCCCGTCATCAGCAGACGGGCGCGGCTTTACGATCGCACGCGTGCTGCGGTTGAAAGGGTATACCGGTCGCCTTCGTGCAAAAGGCCATGTATTGGCGGATCAATACGCAATGGCACGTCGCAGCGGGTTTGATGAGGTCGAAATCGATCACAGCCTAGCCGCACGTCAGCCCGAAGATCAGTGGTTGGCGCGTGCCAACTGGCAAGAGAACAATTATCAGGCCCGCCTGCGCGGCTGAAACCCGCCATCGCCAGCTTGTGACACGAAAGGGGCAATCTGCCCCTTTTCCTGACTTGGATCAAAGATTAAACGGAGATACCGGTTTAGCAGATCGGTGGTGAAATTATGACAGAGATGAAGCCCGTGAGTGAAGCAACCGCCGTAAAGGCCCCCGTCCTGCCCGACGCTCAGACCGTGACCGAGGTCAAGCACTGGACCGACCGCCTGTTCTCGTTCAAGGTGTCGCGCCCGGCGTCCCTGCGTTTCCGATCGGGCGAGTTCGTGATGATTGGTCTGCTGGGTGACAATGGCAAACCTCTGCTACGCGCTTATTCAATCGCTTCGCCTTCGTGGGACGAAGAGTTGGAGTTTTATTCGATCAAGGTGCAGGATGGCCCGCTGACCTCGAAACTACAGCACATCCAGCCTGGCGATCAGATCATCCTGCGGCCCAAACCGGTTGGAACGCTGGTCCATGACGCGCTGCTGCCCGGCAAGCGCATCTGGTTCTTTGCAACTGGAACCGGCTTTGCCCCCTTCGCATCGTTGCTGCGCGAACCTCAGACATATGAGGATTATGACGAGGTCATCATAACTCATACCTGCCGCGATGTGGCCGAGCTGGATTATGGTCGCGAGCTGATCGAGAACATCCGTCAGGACGAGTTGCTGGCTGAACTGATCGGTGAAGGTTTCGCCGATAAGATCCGCTACTACCCGACCACCACGCGAGAAGAGAGCCCCAAAATGGGCCGCATCACCGAATTGCTGAAAGACGGCTCGGTGTTTGCCGATCTGGGCATCGAAGGTGGTATCAAAGCGGACACCGACCGTGCCATGGTCTGTGGCAGCCTTGCGTTCAACCATGACATCAAAGCAATTTTGGAAGAGTTCGGCCTGCGCGAAGGCGCGAATTCCGAACCCAAGGAATTCGTGATCGAAAAGGCCTTTGTGGGCTAAACGGGTTTGCCGGTCGGGTTGTCGACAGCCTAAACCGGCAAAAACACTCGAATTTCATCGAAAATTCATGCGGCTTGCAATTTATGCCGCTTGAAACACCTCTCAGCCCGGTCTAAATTCCGGGCTCGAAATTCTGCAATCATCAAAGGAATGAACCCATAGCCCGCAGACCTCACAACGCGCCGCCACAGCGAGATACCGGCCCGCGCGTCAATGACAAGATCCGAGCTCCCGAAATTCGCCTGATTGGCGCCGAAGGTGAAAATGTCGGGGTGGTTCATCCCGCAAAAGCCATGCAGATGGCCTCCGATGTTGGCCTCGATCTGGTTGAGATTTCGCCCAACGCGAACCCGCCGGTCTGCAAAATCATGGATTTCGGCAAGTTCAAGTACGAACAGCAGAAACGCGAAAGCGAAGCCCGCAAGAAGCAAAAGATCATCGAGGTGAAAGAGGTCAAGTTCCGGCCCAACACCGATACGCATGACTATGACGTCAAGATGCGCAACGTGTTCAAGTTTCTTGAGAACGGCGACAAGGTCAAAGTCACCCTGCGTTTCCGTGGTCGCGAGATGGCACACCAAAATCTGGGCCGTGAGCTGCTAGAGCGGGTGGCCGAGGACGTCAAGGATCTGGGCAAGATCGAGAACATGCCCAAGATGGAAGGCCGTCAGATGATCATGATGATCGGCCCTCTGCCGCAGAAGTAACCGCGCTTCAGGACGTGTTCAAAGGCTCCGCCAGTCTGGTCGGAGCCTTTTTTCATGCCTGGCTCTTATCGAATCCGCTCTGCAGATTTTCAACGTGCCGCGAACTATTTGAGAAGACAGCTTTCAGTTTTGTCAGATCACGTTTGAGATCGCGCGATCCAACTTGGTGACCAACTCATCGATCTGTGTGCTTTCTATAATGAATGGAGGCGCCAGAAGGATATGATCCCCATGTTGACCATCGCGTGTTCCGGACATCGGATAACAAATCAATCCTTCCGCAAACGCCGCCTTCTTGATCTTGCCCGCAACTCCAAGTGCTGGATCAAACGGCGTTTTGGTCTCGCGATTTGCCACAAGTTCGATCCCCCGGAACAAACCACGCCCGCGGATATCGCCAACATGGGGATGCTGACCAAACGCAGTGGTCATGGCTGACTGCAGTTTCTCGCCCATCAGCGCCGCCCTCAATGGCAGATCGTTCTGCGTAAGTTCCGTCACGACCGCCAATGCGGCAGCTGTTGCAACCGGGTGACCAATATAGGTGTGACCGTGTTGGAAGAATCCCGATCCGTTTTGGATTGCGTCGTAGATCCGAGCCGAACACAGCATCGCCCCGATTGGCTGATACCCAGCCCCCAACCCCTTGGCTATACACAAAATATCCGGTGCCACGCCGTCATGATCACAAGCAAACAGATGGCCGGTACGCCCCATGCCACACATCACTTCATCAAGGATCAGCAGAACACCATATTGATCACAAATCTCACGAATACGTTTGAAATATCCTTCAACCGCAGGAACGGCCCCTAAAGTCGCGCCGACCACGGGTTCTGCCATGAAGGCCATCACCGTATCGGGCCCCAGACGCAATATTTCGGCCTCCAATTCATTAGCCACACGCTGCCCGTAGTCGTAGCTGCTCTCGCGCTCAGGCTTTTCAGCGTATTCATAACAGGGTGCGATATGGGTCATCTCGATCAGCATCGGCGCAAACTGAGCCCGTCGCCATTCGTTGCCCCCCGCCGACAGTGCCCCCAGTGTGTTACCGTGATAGCTTTGCCGACGTGCAATGACATGACGGCGCTCAGGCTGACCTGATTCCAGATAGTACTGCCGTGCCAACTTGATCGCAGCCTCGGTCGCCTCGGACCCGCCCGACACGAAATACACGCGGTCCAAATCACCCGGAGCATGTTCGATCAACAAATCAGCAAGCGCCTCAGCCGGTTCCGAGGTCATGAAGCCGGTATGGGCAAACGCGATCTGCTCTACCTGCTGCTGCACCGCTTTGACCACAGTATCATTGGAATGACCAAGACACGAAACCGCTGCATCCCCGCAATCCAGATAGCGGCGACCGGTTGAATCAATCAGATAACAACCCTCACCACCTGCAGCGACCGGCAATTCAGACTTAGTGTGGCGCGGAAAAACGTGACTCATTTCGAAGTCCTTTTCAAAAGATCAATCAGAGCGGCAACGGATGCGGCGTTATCAGCCCAGGCCTGACCATCAAAGCCCGTAATACTGTTTTCAAACCCCACGCGCACATCACCACCAAGCTGTACAGCTTTTTGCAGGCACGCATGCTCTTGCCCGCCAAAGGCACAGACCATCCATGGGTCTGTCGTAGCCGGGAAGGCATCCAGATCTTCCGGTGTCGATTCCTGCGTTGTCGAGTAGCGGCCAAGTACAAACAGACGTTCGACCTGATGGGGTTTAACAACTCCATCCTTCTGCCAGCGGACCAACAACTCAACGTCGGTAGCGTCATAGAGAATGTGTTGAACGCGCGTCCCCTGTTCCGCGCACAGCGCATAAACATTTGGCGCAAGCTCCGGCGACCTAGCAATCTCGCGTACCGAAATCGAAGCCCAATCCGGGTGGACGTTCTTCAGGCAATCGAACTGGGTCTGAACGTCAAAAATTCCAGCAGCCTCTGTGGTAATCTGGATGTCCATCTGCGGTACGGCGTGGTGCAATTCCGCAAGCGTCTCTCGATACAAACCTGCATCCAGAGAATGCTGACCCGCCTGATCACGGACATGCAGATGCAATCCATTGGCACCTGCCAGGCTGCAGGCTTTCGCCGTTTCGACGATTTCTTCCATTGTGACGGGCAAGCCAGGGTGATCCCGGTGCCCTCTGCGCGCTCCATTTGGCGCGACCAATATGTAAGGCAGGGCTTCGCTTACCGACATCCCGGAACCACCTTCTGACATTTCCAAACGGCTTAATCTGATCCCGAAATATATGCAGCCCTAGTGTTTTCAATTTGCATTCTCCATAACATTTGTTTTTCTATAACCATGCAAAACAAACCAGCCCAACTGACCGAGCAGCTGCGCGCTGATATCGAAACCCTGCCCCAACAGATGCAGGCCGCAGCAAAATACATCATCGATCATCCCGGGGATTTTGGGCTCGACCCGGTCCGCGTTACGGCTGAGAAAATCGGTGTAAGCTCAAATGTCCTCGTGCGTCTGGCGTACCGTCTGGGCTTCGACAGTTTCGAGGCTTTTCGAAAACCATTTCGGCAGACCCTTGTCACCGATCGCGAGGATCGGTTGGGCCAAGATTGGTTGGGCCTCATGCGGTCAGGTGATGACTTCAGCGCGGCTCAAGCAGGGTTCGCGCAAAATGAGCTGAATGTCGTAACCCGCTCCCTGCGTCTGGCTGATCCCGCGTTGGTAAAGCAGGTCACGGACCACATGTTGTCAGCAAAACGCTGCTATATCACAGCAACCCGAGCCAGCTATGCTTTGGCCTATTATTTTCACTATGCCGGTCGGATGGCACACCCCGGATTTCAATTGGTCCCCCGGCACATGGGGTCAGCCGTCGATGATCTGCTCGAGGCCGATGCAGCGGACTGCTTGTTCGCCATCACCGTTCATCCCTATTCCTCGGACACTATCCAATCCATGCGTTTTGCGCGTAAACGCGGGATGCGGATCGTCTTATTGTCGGATAGCGAGGTCATTGCACCTGGTGTTGACCCGGATGTCGTGCTGCCGGTCAGCACCCGCACTCAACATCACTTTTCCAGCTTCTCCGGGGCCATGGCCGTGCTTGAATGCCTGATCGGTCACCTTGTTGCTGCAGGTGGGTCGGCAGCGCGCGATCGCGTCGAACGGTATCAGACGGCCCGAGAAGACACTGGCGCATATTGGCGACCGGCCAAGCCGCCTCGGGTCAGAAAAAAGTAAAGCCCCGGCTTTCACCGGGGCTTATCGATTTGGCTGCGAACCTGCTTAGCTGCAGGCTTCGACGGCCCGTTTTGTCATTACGCTGACCAGATGCGCCCGGTATTCTTTGCTGCCATGCAAATCTCCGATCATGTTCATCGGATTGATGTGCAGATCCATCAAAGCATCGGTACGGAACTCTTTGTTCAAGGCCTCCTCGGCCTCGGACCAACGGAACACTCCATCTTCGCTGGCGCCGGTTACGGCAACCCGCACGCCATCCGCAAACCGGGCAATATAGACCCCGACCAATGCAAAACGGGACGCCGGTTGCAAAAACTTCTGATAGCTCGCAGCTTGCGGCACCGGAAAACGCACCGAGGTGATAATTTCACCCTCTTCCAGCGCAGTCGTAAACATGCCTTGAAAGAAGTCATCTGCCGCAATCTGTCGCGTATTAGTGACAACGGTCGCCCCTGAACCCAGCACTCCCGCCGGATAACAGGCCGCCGGATCATTGTTGGCGACAGAGCCACCAATGGTGCCGCGATTACGCACCGCCGGATCTCCGATCTGACCAGCCAAGGCCGCCAGCGCCGGATAGCTGCTCGCTGCATCCGCCGCTACATTTGCGTGGGTCGTGGCACCACCAATGGCAACTGAACCATCATCCTCGACACAGACGCCCTTCATCTCAGCAATCCCACTGACTGAAACCAGCGTTGATGGCGCCGCCAATCGTTGCTTCAACGTGGGGATCAGGGTCTGACCACCCCCCAACGCCTGCGCATCCTCACCCGCCAACGCGGCAACCGCGTCAGCAATGGTCGAGGGCTTCTCAAACTCGAAATTGTACATTTCGTTCTTCCTTTCCGAAAGGCGCGGATCCGCCCTTCATCTGGCTATAAATATCTCGGGGAGCGCAAGGGGCTAGCCCCTCGCACCCCAATCTTTCAACCATGCATTGCCGTCCAAACACGCGACGGGCTCATCGGCATGTCAATGTGATCAACAGCCTTTCCACCCGAATTCAGCGCATCCAAAACCGCGTTGACAACGGCAGGTGGCGAACCGATTGCTCCGGCCTCGCCACAGCCCTTCACACCCAACGGGTTGTGTGTACACGGCGTCTGGCTCGAATGGTCGACCTCATAGAATGGCAGATCATCCGCGCGTGGCATCGCGTAGTCCATGAAGGACGCGCTCAGCAGTTGGCCGTTCTCGTCATAGGCGCAGTTCTCTAACAGCGCCTGACCGATGCCCTGACCAATACCACCATGTACCTGACCATCCACGATCATCGGATTGACGATGTTGCCAAAGTCATCTGCGGCGGTGAATTTCTCGATGCTGACCTGACCGGTCTCGGCGTCCACCTCGACCTCGCAGGCATAGGCGCCAGCCGGGAAGGTAAAGTTGGCCGGGTCATAAAACGCGGTCTCCTCCAACCCCGGCTCAACCTCCAATGGGAAATTGTGCGGCACATAAGCCGTCAGTGTCACATCACCCCAGGCCACCGACTTGTCAGTGCCCGCGACGCTGAACTGACCGTCCTTCAACTCGATATCGGCCTCAGACGCTTCCAACAGGTGAGCTGCGATCTTCTTGGCCTTGTCGATCACCTTCTCAGTCGCCTTGACCATGGCCGAACCGCAAACCGCAAGCGAGCGTGAGCCATAGGTGCCCATCCCGAACGGGATCTTCGAGGTATCGCCATGCACAATCTCGACCATCGACTCATCGATACCGATCATGTCGGCCACAACCTGCGGGAAGGCCGTCTCATGCCCCTGCCCGTGGCTGTGAGCGCCAACCATGACGCTGATCGAACCGGTTGCGTTTACCCGCACCGTGGCAGCATCATATAGACCCGCCCGGGCGCCCAACATGCCAACGATGTTTGATGGCGCGATGCCACAGGCCTCGATATAGCAATTAACACCCAAGCCGCGAAGCTTGCCATTGGCCTCACTCTGCGCGCGCCGTGCGGCAAAGCCAGACAAATCAGCGGCGGCCTCAAGCTTGTCCATCGTCCCGTTGTAATCTCCGGTGTCATAGGTCAGTGCGACCGGCGTGTCATACGGGAATTGGGTAATAAAGTTCTGACGACGCAGCGCAATCGGATCAACGCCCAACTCTCGCGCGGCCTTGTCGATGACCCGCTCCAACTGGAATGTTGCCTCAGGCCGGCCCGCGCCGCGATAGGCATCCACCGGCACCGTATTGGTGAACATCGCCCGCACATTCACCTGAATGACTGGTGTCTTGTAGTTCCCCGCCATCAGCGTGCCGTGCAACCAGGTCGGAACCGAACTGGAGAAGGTCGATAGATAAGCACCCAGATTGGCATGAGTGTTGGTGCGCAAACCGGTGAAGTTGTTCTCCGCATCCAACGCCAGCTCAATCGTGGTTACATGGTCGCGACCATGGGCATCCGACACGAACGCCTCGGACCGGCTGGATGTCCACTTGACCGGGCGGTTGCAGGCCTTGGCAGCGAAGGTGCAGAATGCCTCCTCCGCATAGTGGAAAATCTTGGTTCCAAAGCCACCGCCCACATCCGGGGCGACCACCCGCACCTTGTGCTCGGGTAGGCCCAGAACAAACGCGCACATCAGCAAACGGATCACGTGCGGGTTCTGCGAGGTGGTGTAGAGCGTGTACTCATCCGTGCCTCGGCTGTACTCGGCCACGGCCACGCGCGGCTCCATCGGGTTGGCAACCAGTCGGTTGTTGACCAGATCCAGCGTGGTGACGTGGGCCGCATCGGCAAAGACCGCGTTGACCTTGTCATTGTCTTCTTCGCCCAAGTGCCAGTCATAGCAGATGTTGTTCTTCAGATCGTCGTGGACAAGCGTCGCGCCATCCTGCGCCGCAGCCTTCATATCCAGAACCGCGGGCAGTTCCTCAATCTCCACCTCGATCGCCTCAGCCGCATCGCGGGCTTGCTCGAGGCTATCGGCCACAACAGCGGCAATCGGATCGCCTACATGGCGGACCTTACCCTGTGCCAGAATGGGGTGCGGGGGTTCCTGCATCGGGGCGCCGTGCCGGTCGGTGACTTCCCAGCCGCAGGGCATTCCGCCCACACCTTCAAAATCCTTGCCGGTGAAAACCTTCACCACACCTGGCATACCCTCGGCAGCAGATGTGTCGATATTGGTGATCCGGCCATGTGCGATGTCGGACCGTAGAAAATGTACATAGGCCTGGCCATGTACGTTGATGTCGTCGGTGTAATTGCCTGCTCCGGTCAGAAAGCGTACGTCCTCACGCCGCTTGGAACTGGCTCCGATGCCACTGTCTTTGGGCATTGCTTGTTCTCCTCCCTGGAAAAGAATTTTCGTCGAAAATTCTTACCCGCCTTATTCGGCGGCGATGCTGGAAACGTCCTGGCCCGAAGCGGCCATGATCGCCTTGACGATGTTGTGATAGCCTGTGCACCGGCACAGATTACCCTCAAGGTACTTCCGGATTTCCCCTTCGGTCGGGCGCGGATTATCCTTGAGCAGTGCCGCAGCGCTCATCACCATGCCAGGAGTACAAAACCCGCATTGCAGCCCATGATGATCCTGAAAGGCCTGCTGAATGACATTCAGCGAACCATCCTCTGCAGCCTGCCCTTCGATCGTACCCACATCGGCACCATCCGCTTCCAGGGCCAGCATATTGCAGGATTTGACCGCCTCACCATTCACATGCACGACGCACGCACCACATTGTGCCGTGTCACATCCGACATGTGTTCCGGTCAGCGACAGATGATCACGCAAAAAGCTGGACAGAAGCGTCCGGCCTTCAACGTCACCACTAACGGCTTTCCCGTTCACGGTCATTGAGACCTGTGTCATGAGATCCTCCCAATTTATTGTTTTTCCTTAGTCCCGAGTTAAACACGGGAAATTTTGTTTGAGAACAAAAATATTTGCCCGATTTTTCCGCAACTTCTTTGCTCATCTCACTAATCATGAGGCGTACGATCGAAACGGCAAAAATGCCGTTACGTCACTTTTGTTTGGCAGCGCGAGGTTGCGGCCGTGTGGGGATTTCCTTCAGTAGCCCTCCGACACCCATCGCTGCGATGTCAGCACCCGTCGTCTCGATCCCGCAAGCGACTCGAGACAGCACCCAGTCCGCCCCGTTCAGTGCAGGCGAACGGGCGCATCCAGGCAGACCGATGATTGGGCGACCACCTAAAGACCCCAGAAACAACAGGTTTCCCGGATCAACCGGCATCCCAAATCGGTCGACTGCGCCTCCGGCTTCTCGAACAGAGGCCGGTGCCACATCATTTTCATCCGACGTGGCCGATCCGGTCAGAATCATGACGATCTCGCCGCGAACGGACTTCAGCGAGGCTGTTAAATCACCCTGTCTATGCGGAACAACTTTAACATCGCATAGGTCCATCCCCAATGCCTCAACCCGTCCGCGAATGGCGGCAATACCTTTTTCGTTCGAAGGTCCGCCGGCAATATCGGTGATGACGAGCCCGGCGTTCTTGTATTTCGGCACCGAAAGTCGAATGGAGTTCTGCGCCTGTTCGGCTGCACGGCGAACGCCGGTTTGCTGCACCGCATACGATATGACTTTGATCGTCGCGACCATGCCGCCTGCCGTCATCTGTTGGTACTGCGGTACGGTTGCGACCGTGATCATCGGATTGACCCGATTGAAGTTTTGCAATGCATCAGTGTCCAAAATTGCCACGCCTGGACCATCAGCCAGCAAGTTGACCCGCCCTGTAAAGGCGTCGGTCACGCGTAGGTTAGCCTTTGCAGGGTCCGGCACTAGGGCTGCAGACAGCATTGCCGCCGCCTCATTCTCATGACAATCGCCGGGCTCAAGCTTGGCGACCGTTACCTCAGTCAGACCAGCCTGCTGCAATTCAGCGATATGCTGGGGCGTCAGCGTGATGCCTTTGCGCAGCCTCTGGTCACCTGCCTTGACGGAATGAGCCAGAATCGCGCCGCTGGCGTCGGCAACCGCTACCGGACCAAACTTCACGCCTTGCCCCGCAGAACTGCTGTCATTTGTGCAAGGATGGCCACGGCGATCTCGGAAGGGCTGGCCGCACCGATATCCAGCCCGATCGGTCCGTGAATCCTTGAAATCTGCTCGTCTGTAAACCCGGATTGTTTCATCCGATCGATACGCTTGGCGTGGGTGCGCTTGGACCCAAGTGCTCCGATGTAAAACACATCGGCTGACAATGCGGCCTGAAGCGCTGGGTCGTCTAGCTTGGGATCGTGGGTCAGCAGAACAAGCGCCGTTCTTGTGTCCAGCCCCAGTTTCGACACCGCCTCATCCGGCCAGTCTGTCAGGATGGTCTCTCCGGGAAATCGGGCGTCCGAGGCAAAAGCTTCGCGTGGATCAACAATCGCTGGATCGTAGCCAGCGAGGCGTGCCATCGGCACAAGTGCTTGGGCAATATGCACAGCTCCAATCACGATCAATCGCAAAGGAGGATTGTGAACCGCAACAAAGGTTTGACCATCTTCTTCGAACCCAGACCTATCCATGCGCAATCGTTCGGTATAGGCGTTTCGACGCAATGCTCGGTGGCCGGTTTCAGTGTTTACCTCATACGCCAAAGGTTCACGCCGCGCCCGTGCGGCGACCAGTTCAGCCAGCATCGGTTCGGGCAGGACTTTTCCAACCGGTTCGACGAGAACCCTGATCGTCCCACCGCAGGCCAAGCCGACGGCAAATGCGTCATCATCGCTGACCCCAAATTCCAGCAGCCGGGCCTCACCTTCTTCGATGGCCTCCAACGCCTCGACAATCACTGCGCCCTCTACGCAGCCGCCTGAAACCGAACCTTCGATCCGACCGTCGCCTGCAATAACGAGCTGCGCACCGACGCGGCGCGGTGCGCTGCCCCAGGTCTCGACTACAGTCGCCAGAGCCGCGCCCTTACCGGCGCGATACCATTCCAATGCGGTTTCCGGGCTGCTATCGAATCGTTCCATTGAGACCTCCGACCGTGCTCGGCTTCAACATAGTCAGCTTTGTAACAATGAAAAGCGTTCCGAGGTCTAAGTTACCGGCGCTAACAGGCCGGTTTTGAACTCACATTCATAAAAGATTGATTGTCACCTGACCGCACTCTAGCTTGGACGCAGTTTCGGGTACTTCCCGAAATCACCCCTGCATATTTCAAAGCGGAGACAAACAGTTGAAACGTATTCTTACACTGGGAACGGCGCTTGGCATGATGGCTGCCAGCGCCGGATGGGCTGATACATTTTTGAAGTACGGTGAGGTTGAAGGCTGGAAAGTCTTCATCGATCAAGACAAGAAATCCTGCCTGATCGAAGCGGTGGATGACTCGGAAAATGTCGTGCAGATGGGGCTGACCGAAGATCGCGGTGTCGGCTATGTGGGCGTTTTCACCAAGGCCAAAACCAATATCAAGAAGGGCGAGAAAGAAGCCGTCGCCATCCTCATCGGAGACAACATTTATGTTGGTGAGGCCACTGGCATGAAAGGGAATATCACCAAGGGCTATTCAGGCGGGTATGTTCTGTCAGACGATCCTCAGTTCGCAGACGACCTTGCCAAGAAGAAGGTGATGGTCGTGTTTCCGGAAAAAGAGTTCGCCTTCACAGTCGATCTGACCGGCACTTACAAAGCCATGGAGATGGCGCGAAAGTGCAATGAAGAACAGCTGTCTTAATATCTAGTCAGAAAGCGCGGCCATCAGCCGCGCTTTCTGACCCTGATCGTCAGGCTGAGATATCACGGCGGCCAGATCTTCCAGCGACGCAATCGAATGCCCGGCGCGGAAGCTGTCGACATGTGGAAGCATTGTCGCAACGCCCTGAGCCTTTGGCGCGAACCCATCCCAGCGCAGCAATGGGTTCAGCCAGATCAAGCGTCGCGACGACAGGTGCAAACGCTCGATTTCCTTTTCCAGCATCTCGGGATCGCCCCGTTCCAAACCGTCGGTGATCAACAACACGACCGCCCCCTGCCCCATGACACGCCGCGACCAGTCGCGGTTGAACTGATGCAGGCATTCTCCGATCCGTGTTCCGCCTTCCCAGTCCTGCGCCTCGGCCCCGGCAGCGGCCAGAGCTGCATCGACATCACGTTGATGCAGATGGCGGGTGATGTTGGTCAGGCGTGTGCCAAACGTGAATGCGTGCACTTTGGCCCAACCTGCGCCTTTGGCATTCGAAACCGCGTGAAGAAAGTGCAGAATGATCCGACTGTACTGGCTCATCGATCCGGAAATGTCGCAGAGCGCTACCAAATTCGGCCAGCGAGGTTTTGGTTGCAGGCGCGCGATATCCCGTAGCTCGCCGCCTTGCCGCATGGCTGACCTCAGGGTGCGTGCGCGATCGATGCGGTGACCGAGATGACTGGCCTGACCACGCCGAGACTCGATGGGTTTGACCGGTAGGTTCAGGCGCGACAGCATGCGTTTGGCCTGGGCGATCTCGGATGTGCTCATCTGTTCGAAATCGAGGTTGCGCAAGCGTTCTTCGGAGGACGCGGTTTGGGTCGCGTCGATCTCGATCTCACTTCCTTCTTCCTGCTCCGTCGTTTCCGGCAAGTCGCGTTCGACGCCATCCAATAACGCCTCAGCCGCGCGCTTTTCAGCCGCATCCGCTTTGCGCTCCTCCTGCACACCGCGAATGGCGGGCAGCATCATGGACATCATATGTTCGAGATAGCGCGGATCGCGCCAATACAGGCGGAAGACCTGCGCAAAAACCGTGCGGTGTTCAGGCCGGCTCACGAAACACGCATGTAGCGTCCAGTAGAAATCTTTTTTCTCGGTGAAACCCGCAGCCTGCACTGCACGGATCGCATCAACCACACGTCCGGTTCCAATCGGCAGCCCGGCCTTACGCAATGCGCGCGCAAAATGGGTGATGTTCTGGGCCAGCTTGGGGTTGTCCGGGATATCGAGTGGGAGTTGTTCGGCCATCACACCCCCGAAATATTTGCAAGCGGATGAAGCATCAGGCCGGTTCGAGGTCGGCCTTGGCCTGATCGAGAATGCGCTTGGCCTCGGAACCTTGCAGCTTTTGGATGTCGTCCTGGTATTTCAGGATCGCCCCCAACGTATCGCCAATCACCTCGGGGCTGAGGTTGATGACGTCCAGCGCCAGCAGACATTTAGCCCAATCGATGGTCTCGGCCACCCCCGGTTTCTTGAACAAATCTTCAGTGCGTAGGCGCTGAACAAAGGCGACAACCTCGCGGCTCAGCGCCTCAGCCGCTTCAGGCGCTCGGGCGTGCAGGATTTCGATCTCTCGGTCAAAGTCCGGATAATCCACCCAGTGATACAAGCAGCGGCGTTTCAACGCGTCATGCACCTCTCGCGTGCGGTTCGAAGTGACGATCACGATAGGCGGTTCAGGCGCGTTGACAGTGCCAAGCTCGGGGATCGTGACCTGAAAGTCACTGAGGGCTTCCAGCAGGAACGCCTCAAATGGTTCGTCGGTCCGGTCCAATTCGTCAATTAGCAACACAGGCGCCCCGTTTTCATCCGGTCGCATGGCCTGTAGCAACGGGCGTTCGATCAGATAGTCATCCGAAAACAACTCGGTCTGTAGCGCGCCCCGATCCGCACCGCCCGACGCTTCGGCGGTACGGATCGCCACCATCTGGGCGGGGAAATTCCATTCATACACAGCGGAGGAGGCATCAAGGCCTTCGTAACACTGCAACCTGATCAAGCGACGCCCCAATCCCGCGGCCAGCGCTTTGGCAATTTCGGTTTTGCCGACGCCCGCCTCACCTTCCAGAAACAGAGGCCGACCAAGCTTCAGCGAAAGAAACACAACCGTCGCCAAAGCCCGGCCACAGACATAGCCCTCAGAGCCCAAAAGGTCCTGCACGGCATCGATGGAGTTTGGCTGTGTCATGAGTTCCCCTTTTTCCTGCGCCCCAACAGGTCATGACCGCAACCAGAGGTCAAGACCACCATCCGTCAGAGACTTACGACGATCTGCCTCACCGGCAAGGGCAACAGGGTCTTTCGCCACCCAAGCGGCTGTGCTAGCCGGGGGCCATGACCCATTCCCTGACGATCCGCCGCCCCGATGACTGGCATCTGCATCTGCGCGATGGCGCGATGCTGCAAGCCGTCCTGCCTGAAACCGCGCGCCATTTTGCCCGTGCCATCATCATGCCAAATCTGGTTCCGCCCGTTGTGACCGGCGATCATGCGGCCGCTTACAGAGAGCGTATTCTGGCTGCTTTGCCCGATGATATGACGTTTGAGCCACTGATGACTCTCTACCTGACCGAAGACACGGACCCTGCCGATGTCGCAGCGGCGCATGCGACGGGATTGATCAAGGCGGTCAAGCTTTACCCGGCTGGGGCAACAACCAACTCTTCTTCGGGCGTTCGCGATTTCGACAAGGTGCGCCCGGTGCTGGAGAAGATGGCCGAGATCGGTCTGCCGCTGTGTGTGCACGGCGAAGTCACGGATGCCGAAATCGATATCTTCGATCGCGAAGCCGTGTTCATCGACCGCGTTCTTGATCCAATTCGCAAAACAACACCTGGGTTGCGTGTGGTGATGGAGCACATCACGACGTCAAACGGCGTGGATTACGTCAAGGCGAACGAGAAAGATTTGGGTGCGACGATTACAACGCATCACCTGATCATCAACCGCAACCACATACTGGTCGGCGGCATCAAGCCGCATTACTACTGCCTACCGGTCGCCAAACGCGAAGAGCATCGGCTGGCGCTGTTGACCGCCGCGACCTCAGGCGACGCGCGCTTCTTCCTTGGCACAGACAGCGCGCCGCATACGGATGCGAACAAGGAAATGGCCTGTGGCTGTGCTGGGTGTTTCACAGCAACCAATACGATGTCACTGCTGGCTGAAATGTTCGAGCGCGCTGATGCGTTGGAAAAGCTGGAAGCGTTTACCTCGCTTAACGGCCCGGCCTTTTATCGTTTACCTGCGAACGAAGAGACCATCACGCTGACCAAGGGGGACGAGGTCGTCTATCCCGCCAAAATCGAGAGCGGCGACGGCCCCGTGACCGTATTCGATCCGGGCTTTCCGCTGCATTGGCGCGTCGCTTAATCAGTTAGCCTTTCAGCCAAATCCGCTGCGCGCCCACCGGTGCGCAGCATCGACCAGACCGCATCTGCTTCATCCCCACCGATCAGTTTTGATGCTTTGTCCCTAACCCGATCTTCGCGGTCCGAAAGTGATATCGGGGCGAGCAGATCATGTTTGGCCTCGCGGCGGGCGCCATCGCGGCGCAAGAGGGACAGATGGGCTTGGGTCTCGGACAAGCTTTCATCTGCCTCTACACTAATCCGATCCCGCAGGGATTGAAGCCTCGGGTCTGCACAAATCTTGGCAGTATAGCTGCCCGGTAGTGCCGTATCGTACCCCATCGATTGCATTGCGATCACTGTGCGATAAGAAAACTTCGCACCCAACGCGCTTGTCGGCTGCAGTTGATTGCAAACGCTCATCCAGCGGGGGTGCGTTTTAACCTTGATCTCGGCCACCTCTGGTTCGGCAATGTCAAGATCGCGCGCGGCCTCAAGCGCCGCGTGCAGGCCATGGCAGCAGGCGTGGAACTTGTGGCTTACGTTTTCGAACAACCATTCATCACCCAACCCATCGAGCGCTGCATTGATATCGTCTGCCCCCAGATGTGTCGCCCCAAACCCAAACGGACCTTCCAACGCATCAGAACCAGGTTGAAATCCATTGCGGATCAACTGAGCCGCCTCAACGCCATTCGAAGCCGCAAGCCCGGCATTATAGGGTTTGCCCATGGTTCCGAACTGTGACTTCTGTCCGGATGCTCTTGTTGCGGTCAGTCCCAACAGATCACGCATCTGCTTGGCATCGAAGGACATGATGCGCCCCGCAGCTACCGCAGCCCCAAACGCGCCCGCCGTGGCGGTCTGGTGAAAGCCTGCCTGATAGTGACCGCGGCCCAACCACAGTCCAACGCGGATCGACAATTCCATCCCAACAAGCGCTGCTTCGAGCAAATCGACCAGCGGTCGATCCTCCCACGCCGCAAGCGCAAGGGCTGCCGGAAACACAGCAACCGATGGATGACCGATATGGGAAAAATGGGTGTCATCGTAATCAAGCGCGTGGGAAACGGTACCATTTACCAGCGCCGCAGCGCGTAAAGGGGCTTCACCACCCCCGAATAGGCGTGCTTGTGCTGCACCGCTTTCGGAAAAAACCATCTGGCGGACGATGCGGGAAACAGGCTCTTCCGCACCCGCCCGCCCCACGGCGAGCCAGTCCAACGCGGAAAGCGATGTCACGATTCGAGCCTGTGAAGTGGTCGACACAGGACCAGCGGCGAATTCGGCAAGGGCGGATGTGAGATCGGTCATGGCGCGCAGTCTAGCGCGCGCGTCACGCGCGTAAAGCCTTAGCCGTAGAGGACGGCAGCACGTTGTTCGAATGCGCGCACGATACGGTGCATGGCCTCGTTGAACACGACACCGATGATCCCTTGCAGGACCGCATTTTTGAACTCGAAGTCAACGTGAAACGAGACGTTGCAGCCGTCATCCGTATCTTCGAACTCCCAATCGGAACGCATGTATTTGAACGGACCGTCCAGATACTCGGTATCGATCCGTTTATGAGCATCAAACAACGTAACCCGGCTGCCAAAGCGTTCGCGGAACACCTTGAATGAAATAACAAGATCCGCTTCCATCACCTTGCCTTCGCCCGCGGTATAGGTCCGACGGATACGGGCCGCGGCGCACCAGGGCAAAAACTCAGGGTATTTTGCAACATCCGCGACCAGATCATACATCTGCTGAGCGGTGTAAGGCAGCGGGCGGGTCTCGGAGTGGGTTGGCATGATATCCGGGATTAACTGGTGACAATGGCGCGTGATTTCGTATGTTGCGCGCCAAAGATCAAGGGGGCAGCGATGAGCCAACGCGCATATGTGATAGATGAGATGATCTCGGCCAAGGCAATTGCCGCCCGGATCGAAGAGCTTTGCCGCGAAATCACGGCTGAGTTCGGCGGCACCGATAAACTGGTCGTTGTCGGCCTGCTGCGGGGTAGTTTCGTCTTTATCGCTGACCTGGTGCGTGAGCTAGACCTGCCCATCGAGGTCGATTTTCTTGAGGCATCGTCCTACGGAGATTCGATGGAAAGCAGCCGGGAAGTTCGCATTCTCAAAGACTTACGCGGCGCAATTGAAGGGCGTGATGTGCTGGTGGTCGAGGATATCGTGGACACCGGCCATACCCTGAACCACGTCTCCAAGCTGCTCCGCACCCGTAAACCACACCGGTTGAAATCCATCGCCCTTCTGGACAAACCCAGCCGGCGCGAGGTCGATTTCCGCTCGGATTGGATCGGGTTCGAAATCCCTGATGAATTTGTCGTGGGCTATGGGATCGACTATGCGCAACGCAATCGCAATTTGCCGTTTATTGGCAAGGTTCGATTTGTCGAAGATCAAGATTGATGAATTTGCGCCACTTCCTTCGCATGTCGCAATGGGGGCGAAATCCGCCCTCGGAACGGCGGGTGAAACTGGTGTTCGGCGCAATCCTTGTCTGTCTGGTAATTGCCGGTGTTGAATATATGGGGTGGTGGCCGGAATGGGCAGGAAGCCAACCCAGAAAACTCAAGCCTTGAGCGTTTGCTCGATCGCTGCAAGAAAAATGTCGGTCCCGATCGGGATCAAGGCATCTGGAAAATCGTAGTCGGGGTTGTGCAGTTGCGGGTGATCCCGGCCTGCTCCAAGCCAGAACATCGCGGTCTTCGCGACCTTGCCGAATTGCCCGAAATCTTCCGAGAACCTCTGCGGCGTCGGCACTAATTTGCAGGGTATTTCGCGTGTTTGGCAGGCATCTGACAGGATAAGAACGGCTTCGTCCGTATTTACACAAGCCTCAAACACATCGTCATAGCTGATTTCGACACCCAGCCCATGCGCTTGAGCGCTTGCGCTCACAAGCTGCTCCGCCTCGCGGATCAAACCGGTCATTCGCGTATCTGATACCGTCCGCAGAGTAACCCAAAGCTCTGCCATGCCAGGTGCAACCCCGAACGTGGTCTCGCCCAGCCGCGCATGGGTTACGGTCGTCAGAGCGTAATCTGCATCCAACGCCCCTCCGTGTCCCAATGCGGCCAATGCAGGTATAAGCTCAGCCAAGGCTCCAGCCGGTGAAAGCCCGTCTTGCGGTGCGGCTGCATGCGAGGTTTTACCTGTCAGCACGATCCGCATCCCGCGGGAGGCGCAATTGGCCGGGCCCGAACACAGCTCGACCGCCCCCAATTCCAGACCCGGAAGATTGTGCAAAGAATACACGTAATCCGGTGCAATATTGGCGAACTTGGGGTCGGCGCGAAAGGCTACAGCACCCCGCCCAGTTTCCTCAGCAGGCTGAAAAATCAGAACGACGCGTCCTTTTTCTGGGCGCTTATCACCAAGAACAAAAGCCACACCCAAAACCATTGCCATGTGACCATCATGCCCACACAGATGCCCCTTGCCCGGATGTTGCGACGCGTATCGCGCGCTAGATATTTCCTGGATCGGCAAACCATCCAATTCGCATCGGATACCTATCGTTGGCCCCGGCTGGCCGCTTTCATAAACTGCCGCAACGCCATGACCACCGATTCCGGTCAAAACCGCATCGGGGCCGCAAGCCAGCAGAAGATTGGAAATACTTGCGGCGGTTCCGCGCTCCTCGCCCGAAATCTCCGGGACCTGATGCAGCTCATGCCGTTTTTCAGTGAGCCAGGATTGAAGCTCGGGTTTCACACCTGATTCAACTTCTTTTGCCGGGCCTCACGCAAGCGAGCAAAATCATCACCCGCATGGTATGACGACCGGGTCAATGGGGTTGCCGAAACCATCAGGAAGCCCTTGCCAAAAGCAGCCTTTTCATAGGCCGCGAATTCTTCGGGTGTGACAAAACGATCAATGCCATGGTGCTTGGGCGTTGGCTGCAGATACTGGCCTATTGTCAGAAAATCGATATCTGCCGCACGCATGTCATCCATGACCTGACGGACCTGTTGCTCGTCCTCGCCAAGCCCGACCATGATTCCGGATTTGGTGAAAATCGACGGATCCATTTCTTTCACCCGCTGCAGTAAGCGCAATGAATGGAAATAACGCGCACCGGGGCGAACTTCAGGGTATAGCCCTGGTACTGTTTCGAGGTTGTGGTTGAACACATCCGGCTTGGCTTCGACGACGACCTCTAGAACCGAAGAATCACATTTCAGGAAGTCCGGCGTTAGAATCTCGATCGTTGTCTTGGGTGACCGGTGTCGCACCGCGCGGATGGTCTGAGCAAAGTGATCTGCGCCGCCATCCAGCAGGTCATCCCGGTCAACCGACGTGATAACAACATGATTCAAGCCCAGCTTTTGCACCGCGTGCGCCACGCGCCCTGGCTCGAACGCATCCAGCGTATCCGGCTTACCCGTCGCAATATTGCAGAAGGTACAACCACGCGTACAAATCTCACCCATGATCATCATGGTGGCGTGGCCCTGGCTCCAGCATTCGCCCACGTTCGGGCATCCGGCCTCTTCGCAGACGGTGACCAGATTGTTGTCACGCATGATCTTGTGCGTTTCAGCATACCCTTTGCCACCTGGCGCTTTGACACGAATCCACGTAGGCTTGCGCGGCGCTGCATTATCTGGCCGATGCGCTTTTTCGGGGTGTCTTTGTTCGGGTATTTTCAGATCACGCACGGCTGGATTTCCTGACTTCGGGTCAATTTGCTTGGTGCTTAACATAAACTGACTTTGTTGGTTACACCAGCGGCGCATAGCCGCTATGCAGACCGCATTCGCGACTGCAGCAAAAGTCTTAATTCAGCTACATATTATTACCTGTTTTCAGTCAAATGGCCTGCGAATAAGATATATCGCAAGTGCAGCATATCTAATGTTGAAGCCGCTCTGGAATCGTTCTAACCCTCACGTTAATCACATGTGAATCACAGGAGTTTGATGATGAAAACCGGTGCAAAACTGCCTGACGTAACTTTCCACACCCGCGTCCGCGACGAGGCAATCGAAGGCCCCAATCCCTTCCGCTGGGAAGACAAGACAACCGCAGATTATTTTGCAGGCAAGCGCGTCATCCTGTTCTCGCTGCCGGGTGCGTTCACCCCGACCTGCTCGACCTATCAGTTGCCCGGTTTTGAAAAAGGTCATGCTGATTTCGCAGCCAAAGGCGTCGACGCAATCTACTGCATGTCCGTCAACGACAGCTTTGTCATGAACAAATGGGCTGCGGATCAGGGTCTGGAAAATGTCAAAGTCATTCCTGACGGATCCGGAGAATTCACCCGCAAGATGGGTATGTTGGTCGATAAGGACAATCTGGGCTTTGGTATGCGCTCGTGGCGCTATGCGGCCATCGTCAATGACGGTGTGGTTGAGGCATGGTTTGAAGAGCCCGGCCTGATGGATAACTGCCCCGAAGACCCTTATGGCGTGTCGTCGCCAGAGAATCTGATGAAACATCTGGACGAGGCCCGCGAACCAGCGCTGGCATAATCCGATCAGTTAAACCGCTACCAGGCTCGCCATATCGGCGAGCCTTTTTTGTCAGGTACGGGTTCCCGAGACCACGTCTTCCCCAACCTCACGGATCACCCGCGCCAACCGATTGAACCACTCCTCTGCACCAGTCGAAACGCGACGCACCAAACCGATGGTTCTGGCTGGCTGCGGGGTGCCAAACCGGAGCAACCGCAGGCCAGGCACCGCATCTGTCTCGGCCTGCGCTGCGAGTTCTGGCATCAAGGTCATACCGAATCCTTCCGCGACCAACCGAGACAATGTCGCAAGCGATGACGCGCCCATATTTATCTGACCGCTGGTGCGATCCTGCCCGCAAACTTCAAGTGCCTGATCAGTCAAGCAATGCCCGTCTTCAAGCAGCATCAACTGAGCCGTCTTAAGGTCCACCGGCCGCAACGCCTCGGGGCTGATTGTCAGCCGGTCCAGCCGGGCTTGACTTCCTGCAAGCAAAAAGCGGTCTTCGAATAATGGTTCTTCGTGGAAGGCTTCGCTGCCCAGCGGAAGCGCCAGAATAGCCGCATCAATTTCACCTGAGCGCAGCATTGAAAGAAGTCGCTCAGTGCGGGCCTCACGAATTTGCACTTTTAACGAGACATCTGACGCGCGCAACGCAGCCAGCACGCCCGGCAGAAGGTACGGGGCAACGGTCGGAATTATTCCAATCGATAGGGAACGATGCCCACCAGAATGATCACGCGCGAATTGATCCAAACGCGTTGCCGCATTCAGTACATCCTGTGTGTATTCCAGAACATCTCGCCCAAGTGGGGTTAGCAAAATATCCCGCGCCTGCCGTTCAAACAGTGGCCCGCCCATCGCGTCTTCCAGCGCCTTGATCTGAACTGACAGCGCAGGCTGCGATACATTGCAGACCTGCGCACCGCGACCAAAGTTTCGTTGTTCCGCGACAGCCCGGAAATACTGCAATTGTCGAATGGTAAAATTCATAGTCTCTGACTATCATTTGCAGCCCGTTACTCAAGACCATCCTAATAGGACATCAGCCGATCATGCGGTCTTGCTCGGCCTGATCCTGATAGTGTCGCTTTAGCCGCTGCAAAGCGATACGCAGAACGATCTTGCCCGACCGCGCCGACCAGCCCATGCGCTTTTCCGCCAACTCCAACCCTTCAAGGTAGCAGCAACAACGCAAGGCAACGTCGCTCAAACCCGGCCCTAAATCTGAAAGCGCCTTTGTCACACGGTCCCTGGCACTGGAATGGCCTTGCCCGATATGGGCATCTGAAACGAAATCTCCGCGCCCTCCACAGGTCAGAAAGCGATCCCAGTTCTGCGTGATCTGAGGGCCTATCTGTGCAAGTTCAAAATCCTCACGCAAACGCTCACCCGCGCCGACCAATGTCTCATCAAGGAACGGCTTACCACTCTTGTCCCGTCGACGCGCCAATGCGATCAGGGGGCTCTCGACCGTGTTATAACGAACCTTGGGTTGATTTGAGGTATATGTACCCGAGTTTGCGGGCGTGAATGAAGTCTGAGATTCGGCCAAGCCAAATTCATTCTGAGTGCGCGCCCGGTTTTCCACTTCGGCAATCAAATGACTCAATGCCGTGCGTCCCGCACTTGAAATACGATATCGTGAAATCCGACCGGGATTGTCGCACGATATCCAGTCATTTAACGCCAGCGCCTGCGCTGTTCGGCAATCCACAACTGCTGTTTTGGTTGTCCCGCCTTCACCGTTGTCCCGAACCACTACGGCCTTATCCATGTCTTCGGCCACTGCAAGCACAGCACCGGATTCACACAAACGTCTCAGAACACGCAGCGCTTCTCGTTCGAACTCTGCGTTTTGAGATCCTGGTCGGTTCTCTTCGGATGTTACGACTGCAAACGCAGGATTTTTAAATTCCGTGAGTGAAAAATGCGATTGGGCCAGCGATTGTAACGCGGCGTCCACCAAAGGATCATCGCGACGCATCTCGACCCTGCGGATCTGTCGCAATATGGTCGAGGCATGGCATCCAGCCGACCGCGCGATATCCCGTATCGACCGCCCAGATTCTGTATGGTCAAGATATCGTTGTGCTCCTTCGGGAACCCATGCCGGAACGGTGAAAGCCACGCTGTTTTCCATATTTCTTCGCCCTTGTCGACAAAACAAACTGACAGTTTTAGCCGTCGGAATCTTAGTTAACCAAATCTAACTAGAGGTGCTTTCGTTACTCGTTCGTTAATCACAGACGGCTCAGAGCAGAATTGATTCAAAAAGATAAACAGTAGTGAAACCATAGTTCGGGGCGAATTATATCAAGGCAACACCCGCTCAGGTTGTGTCACATTTCAGACAGTGAAACTGAACGAAAAGGATACTGCCGTGCAGGACCTGATGACCTTGATTACTTCACTCCGCCGCCCGCGACTGCTGGCTCGTGCTGCCAAGATCGGGGCGCAGGACTATAATCGCGATCGTCATCTGCAACGTCTTCTGGGTTATGGATCGATTCCGGGACCGGCGCTGCGTTGATGCGCCTGCTAGAGCTGGAACGCGAAGTGAATGCACAGCGGATAGAAGAAGACGCGGCCTATTCTTTGGTGCGTCATCTGGATTTGCTGATCGCATTGAATGGCGAGGCGCAACTGTATCAAACCAGTCGCGCCGCGCAATTTCAGTGATTAGGTGAAGGCATCCGGCATGGATGCTTTCTTTTCGGCAACGTATGCGTCCAGTGCCGCATTAATCTCAGGATCAAGTTGTGGCTGCTGATAATTGGCCAAAAGATGTTCAACCCGTGCCGATGCCAGCGTCCGTGTGTCACGCGCGCCTTCTTCTTCCCAGGTTTCGAACGGCTTGTAGTCCAGCAAATCGGTTTTCCAAAACGCTTCCTTGAAGTTTGCCTGCGTGTGGGCGCACCCAAGGTAGTGCCCGCCCGGACCAACTTCGCGGATCGCATCCATGGCCTGAGCATTTTCGTCATATGCGACGCCTTTGGCCAGACCGTGGAGAACACCCAACTGATCGGCATCCATGACGAACTTCTCGAAGTCGGCAACCAGACCACCCTCAAGCCAGCCACATGAGTGCAACATGAAGTTCACGCCTGACATCAGACCCATATTCAGTGAATTTGCGGTCTCGTATGCCGCCTGCGCATCGGGCAGCTTCGAGCCGCAGAAAGAACCTGCAGACCGGAACGGCAGCCCCAAGCGACGCGCTAGCTGACCCGCACCATAGGTCACGTGAGATGCTTCAGGAGTACCAAAAGTCGGCGCGCCCGAGTTCATGTCGATCGATGAAACAAAAGCCCCAAAAATCGCCGGAGCCCCCGGACGGATGATTTGGCTATATGCGACCCCGGCCATAACTTCTGCAAGTACCTGCGTCAGCGTACCAGCGACCGATACCGGTGCCATTGCGCCACCGACGATGAAGGGCGAGATAATGCAGGCTTGGTTGTTAGCAGCGTAAACCTCAAGCGAACCCATCATCACATCGTCAAATGTCATCGGCGAATTGATGTTGGTTAGCGAGGTCATAACCGTGTTGTTCTGCACGAACTCTTTGCCGAACAGAATTTCGCACATTTCGACCGAATCCTGCGCTCGCGAAGGATCGGTGACCGAGCCCATGAACGGTTTGTCCGACAAGGTCATGTGGGCCATCAACATGTCCAGGTGACGCTTGTTCACTGGAATATCCGTCGGCTCACACACGGTGCCGCCCGAGTGGTGCAGCCATTTGGACATATAGGCCAATTTCACAAACTTGTTAAAATCGTCCATGGTCGCATAGCGACGGCCGCCTTGCGCATCGCGCACGAACGGAGGGCCATAGACCGGCGCCAGAACAAGATTCCGACCGCCAATGACGACTGACTTCTCAGGGTTGCGCGCATGTTGAGTAAATTCGCTGGGTGCGGATTTGATCAATTCACGCGCCAGACCGCGCGGCAGACGCACGCGTTCACCATCGACATCGGCACCAGCCTCGCGCCAACGTTCCAATGCCGCCGGATTGTCAACAAAATTGACACCGATTTCGGCCAGCACAGTTTCCGCGTTGGTTTCGATGATCTCAAGCGCTTCTTCATTGAGGACTTCGAAATTGGGAATGTTACGTTCGATGTATTTTGCGGTTTCGATCTTTACCGCCGTGCGCTCGGCCCGGCGGGCGGCGCCACCGCCACCTCGTGCTCTGCGCCGGGTGCTTGCCTCTGTCATGAGAAAATCCCGTTTATTGGTTGGTTCGATAAGTGTGTTACATCAACGAACCACGATGCCAGAGGTAGTTTACGGCGCAATAGAGGTAAAAGCGACATGAACTGGCAGCATCGCTATTTCCGACACATTTGCACGTCACGTCACGTTCTTCTTCATCATGACCGAGTTCCCGGTCACCTCGACCTCGTGCCAGCCAAGATGTGTATACATGGCGCGGGTTTCCCCCATAAGTCGATGCGTTCTTAGACAAAGCACGGACAACCCCGCTGTCAGCGCATCGGCTTCAGCAGCAGCAAGCAATTTTCTTGCGAGGCCCCGCCCCTGAGCTTGAGGCACAACCGCGAGATTGAAGACCATCATCACGCCAGCCTTTAGACCATAAATTATGACACCCAAAAGTTGCCCACCTTCTTCTGCGACAAGGACATTTCGGTTGGCAATATCGCCCTCGATTCCGCTTGCCACATCCGGGATATCGGCAAATTTCCTGATCGCATCGGCGTATGCGCTTGTAATACAGATTTCTATCGCATTTACGTCGCCTGGTTCCGCAGTTCTGAGAATTAGGTCAGTCATCTGAGTGCCTCCGCCACCAATTGACGTCATTGCGCTTGCACAAGCAAGGCTTGCAACCTAATAGCCAGTCATGACCCAAGCATCCCACGACCGCCTTCTGATCATCGACTTCGGCAGCCAGGTGACGCAGCTAATCGCCCGTCGCCTGCGCGAACTGAATGTCTATTGCGAAATTCATCCTTATCAGAACGTCACGATGGACTTTGTCCGACAGATGGCCCCCAAAGCTGTCATTTTCTCGGGCGGTCCGGACAGCGTTACACGAGAGGGTTCGCCCCGTGCGCCACAGGAAATTTTTGACTATGGCGTACCGATCTTAGGCATCTGCTATGGTCAGCAGGTGATGATGCAGCAACTGGGCGGCCAGGTCGAAAGCGGTCACGGCACCGCCGAATTCGGGCGTGCTTTCGTGACGCCTCAGAACCAGTTGGACATTCTTGATGGCTGGTTCGCAGAGGGTGATGAGCAGGTCTGGATGAGCCACGGCGACCACGTCAGTGAAATCGCGCCTGGCTTTGAAGTCTTTGGCACCTCACCCAACGCGCCCTTTGCCATAACGGCAGACCCGTCGCGTCATTTCTATGCCGTGCAATTCCACCCGGAAGTGCACCACACTCCCAAGGGTGCCAAACTATATGAGAATTTCGTCAAACTGGCAGGATTCTCGGGTGACTGGACCATGGGCGCATATCGCGAGCAAATGATCGCGAAAATCCGCGAGCAGGTCGGAGACAAAAAAGTCATTTGCGGCCTCTCAGGTGGCGTCGACAGTTCGGTCGCGGCAATCCTGATCCACGAGGCAATCGGTGATCAGTTGACTTGTGTCTTCGTTGACCATGGCCTTTTGCGCAAGAACGAAGCGACCGAAGTCGTCGGAATGTTCCGCGACAATTACAATATCCAGCTGATCCATGCTGACGAGAGCGAGCTGTTTCTGGGCGAGCTGGACGGGCAAAGCGATCCTGAAACCAAACGAAAAATCATCGGCAAACTGTTCATCGATGTTTTCCAGAAACACGCCGACACTATTGATGGTGCCGAGTTTCTGGCACAAGGCACCCTGTATCCCGATGTGATTGAATCTGTTTCGTTCTCTGGTGGTCCCTCGGTCACTATTAAATCGCACCACAATGTGGGCGGGTTGCCCGAGAAGATGGGCCTGAAGCTTGTCGAACCCCTGCGAGAACTGTTCAAAGATGAAGTTCGCGCCTTGGGTCGAGAGTTGGGTCTGCCCGACAGTTTCATCGGTCGCCACCCCTTCCCCGGCCCCGGCCTTGCAATCCGCTGCCCTGGAGAAATCACTCGCGAAAAGCTCGACATTCTGCGCGAAGCCGACGCGATCTATATCGATCAAATCCGCAAACATGGGCTATACGACGATATCTGGCAGGCCTTTGTCGCCATTCTTCCGGTGCGAACAGTCGGTGTGATGGGTGATGGACGGACATATGATTATGCCTGCGCACTGCGCGCGGTGACATCGGTCGACGGCATGACCGCTGATTACTATCCGTTCAGTCACGAGTTCCTGGGTGAAACGGCAACACGCATCATCAACGAAGTCAAAGGCATCAACCGATGCACGTACGACATCACTTCGAAACCGCCCGGTACCATCGAGTGGGAATAAACGCTCACACGTAAAGCACAAAAATTCTGACACGGCTATTATTCGTTGCGTTGCCTCGTGAAACACCATTAAGTCGGCCTGCCATACGTCGGGACGTAAACCAAGTTTCATGAGCAGCAACTCAATGCAGATCGGCAAGGCCGCGCTCTGGATGACCGGAGCAATTGCCTCGTTTTCATCGATGGCAATTGCCGGGCGCGAGCTTAGCGTAACTCATGATACTTTTGAGATTATGTTCTATCGCAGCCTCGTCGGGATCTGCATTGTCGCTTTTTTTCTGACGATATCGCGCAAATGGCATCAAGTCTCGACACGGCGATTAGATTTGCATGGCGTTCGAAATGTACTGCATTTTACGGGGCAAAACCTCTGGTTCTACGCGGTGACGGTCATCCCTCTTGCGCAGGTCTTCGCGCTGGAGTTTACCCAACCGATCTGGGTGATACTCCTCTCACCATTGCTGTTGAAAGAAAGGTTGACTGCGCTTCGGTTGACCTCAGCACTAATCGGATTTGCCGGAATACTCATTGTGGCACGTCCTGGCGCGGCCTCGATCAGCCCAGGAGTGATTGCTGCAGCATTGTCCGCTTTGTTCTTTGCTCTGACGACGATATCGACGAAAACCCTTACTCGGTTCGCGAGCATCGGTTGCATCATGTTTTGGCTGACTCTGATTCAGGCGGGCCTTGGATTCATCGCATCGGCCTATGACGGACAGATCTCATTACCTAGCGCAAATACAGCGCCGTTTCTTCTGCTGGTCGGCGTGGCTGGTCTATTTGCGCATTATTGTATCACCAATGCTCTCGCGATCGCTCCAGCAACAATCGTGGTACCCTTTGATTTTGCACGCCTTCCGACCATCGCGATAGTGGGCATGATCCTTTATCATGAACCGCTGGACCAATGGACGCTCCTGGGTGCGGCAGTCATCTTTGCGGGGATTTTCCTGAACGTCTGGTCAGAAAATCGTAACAAATCCGCAACACCCGTGCAGCGTGCGCACACCGAGTAACGTTCCGTCACCAATTGACCAAAATTTAAAGTTTAAGACAGTAAAAGCCGGTAACAAGGCCGGGTGCGTTTGATGGGATGAGCATTACAGGCCGCAGGACAGTGTAGGGAGAAGTATATGAAACGATCGTTGTTTCACGCATGCGCGTTGTGCATCGGGGCAACCAGTGTGCAGGCAGGTGGCCTAGATCGTAGCGGTCAGGGCGTTAACATTCTGTTTGAAGAAGGATCTGCCGTTCAGTTTCGACTGGGCTATACCAAGCCTGATGTCAGTGGCTCGATGGAAGACCAGATCCCAGGCAGCCCTACATTTGGTCAACAAGTCGACTCTGGCAATGTCTCGAACAGCTTCTTCACGCCACATCTGGCCTACAAGACTTCGTTAACAGAGAAACTCGACTTCGCTTTGGTCTATGATCAGCCCTTCGGTGCAGATATCGATTATTCGGCGGATTATCCGCTATCCCAGAACGTATTGGCGCTTGCGGGTCTTCCCGGCACCACCACCGACGTTCTTCGCGCCGAGGCTGATACAGACGCGATTACAGCGCTGCTGCGTTACAAATTGGACAATGGTTTTAGCGTAATTGGTGGCGTGAGGGCACAGCGCCTGAAAGCAAGTGTTTCAGTACCAATCGCTGGCGCAGGTGCCACGCCCACAGCTGGTGCATACCGTGTTGAAACAGACGCAGAGATTGACTTTGGATATGTTGTTGGCGTCGCTTGGGAGCGTCCGGATATCGCCGCGCGCGTAGCTCTGACTTACAACTCGAAGATTACTCACGATCTTTCACAGACTGAATCGAACGACGTAATAAATGGGTTCATCTTTCCACCGGGCATCCCAACTGTAGGTCGTGTAAGCGCTGACTCATCGACCGAAGTCATAACACCTCAATCCGTCAATCTGGACTTCCAGACAGGTGTCGCGCCTAAAACACTGCTGTTCGGCTCGGTGCGCTGGGTTGACTGGCCACAAACCGTTTACGCACCACCCGTTTATACCGGCCTGACAGGTATAAACCTCGTCGATTATGAAGAAGCAACTTGGACCTACTCGCTTGGTTTGGGCTACCAGTTCACCGACGAATTCTCGGGTGCCGTAACTCTCGGTTACGAAAGTTCGCAAGGGAATTCGGTTTCCAACCTCGGACCGACAGATGGTTTCTGGAGCATCGGTCTGGGTGGCACCTATTCGCTTGAGAAAGCCAAAATCTCCGGCGGTGTGCGCTATACCGACATCGGTGATGCCACGGCAAACGGCACCGGTCCCGACAACCGCGCCACTTTCACCGGCAACAGTGCATGGAGCGTCGGCATTCAGGTGACTTACGCCCTGGATTGATCCCAGCGGCAGCAAACACATCGGAAAGCCCCGCCTTGGTATGGTGGGGCTTTTCCAATTACACGCCTTCTTTTCATTGCGGAACACAGCAGCACAATTGACGCCGCGATCAGCCCGATTTAGCTAATGCAAAACAAGGGATGGTGGCGCATGATCTACAACTCGGCAAAGGACTGGCGCGACGCCGCGCGAAAGAAAGTACTGTTCTTCGGTATGTCCGGGTTGGGGAAATCCTATGTCTCGAACACTCTTCGGGATGCGGGTGATTGGTTCCACTACTCGATCGATTACCGGATCGGGACACGCTACATGGGCGAATACATCGCCGACAACGCCAAGGCCGAAGCGATGAAAGTGCCCTTTCTGCGCGAGCTTCTCCTATCGGATTCGATCTATATCGGATCGAACATCACGTTCGAAAACCTGACCCCCGTCTCCGCCTATCTGGGCAAACCCGGCAATCCCGCGCTTGGTGGACTTGAAATCTCGGAATACCGGCTTCGCCAGGAACAGTTCCGGCTAGCAGAGATTCACGCCCTGTTGGATACCAAGTATTTTATCGACCGAGCCGAGCGCCTGTACAGCTATCCGCATTTTATCTGCGATACCGGTGGCTCTATCTGCGAGTGGGTCGAGCCCGAAGATCCGAACGACCAGGTCCTGTCCGAGCTATCGCGCCAGACGCTGATGATCTGGATCAAGGGCGACGAGGCCCATACAGAGGAATTGGTAAAACGTTTCGACAAGGCCCCAAAGCCCATGTCTTACCAAGCCGAGTTCCTGCAGCGGGTCTGGGATGAATACCTTGCCCTTAGCAACTGCCAAGCCTCCGCGGTCGATCCGGACGCGTTCATACGCTGGACCTATGCGCAAGCGCTGGCGCACCGACAACCGAGATATGAAGCGATGGCGCGAAACTGGGGCGTCACAATAGCCGCCGACGATATCGCCAAGGTCCGCGACAGCAGTGATTTCGATGTGTTGATCGAACGCACCCTTGAGGCCCGCGCCAACCCCGCCTAAGTTCCAGACTTCTTTCGCAGTTTCAACAGCGTGACCAAATGCCGATTAAAATTCCTTCCGACCTGCCCGCCTTTGACGTCCTGACCAATGAGGGTGTAATGGTCATGGCCGAAGATCAGGCCGCACGGCAGGATATTCGCCCCTTGCGGATCGGCCTGTTGAATTTGATGCCCAAGAAAATTCAGACCGAAAACCAGTTTGCGCGTCTGATCGGGGCGACACCTTTGCAGATCGAACTTTCGCTGATCCGTATGACCGAGCATCAGACCAAAAACACCGCTGCCGAGCATATGGCCGAATTCTACCATCCTTTTCAGGAGGTAAAGGACCAGAAATTTGATGGGTTGATCATTACGGGTGCCCCAATCGAGCACCTTGATTTCGCGGATGTCACCTATTGGGACGAAATCCGTGAAGTGTTCGAGTGGACGCAAACCAATGTGCATTCCACCTTCGGCGTCTGTTGGGGTGGCATGGCCATGATCAACCATTTTCACGATGTCAAAAAACATATGCTGGATGCAAAGGCCTTCGGGTGTTTCCGGCATCGAAATCTTGCGCCAGCATCGCCATTTTTACGTGGTTTTTCTGACGATTGCGTGATCCCAGTAAGCCGCTGGACCGAGATGCGGCAGTATGAAATCGACGCCGTACCTGATCTGATCACACTGCTTGGCAGCGATGATGTGGGCCCCTGCCTGATCGAAGATCCAGCACATCGGGCACTCTATATCTTCAACCATTTCGAGTATGACAGCGACACGCTCAAGCAAGAATATGACCGGGACGTTGCCAACGGTACACCGATCAATGTCCCAATAAATTACTATCCAGACGATGATCCAAGCCAGCATCCGCAGAACCGCTGGCGCAGTCACGCACATCTGCTTTATGGCAACTGGATCAATTCCATCTATCAGACAACCCCCTTTGATTTGGAAAAAATTGGCCAGTAAACTCTTGATAACAATTGGCATTGCGCTAGCAGCCGTTGCCATAGTCACTGCCTGGCGTGGTACGCAACGCGAAGGCAGTGCCGAAGCTTCGTTTCCTCCTGAAGGTCAGATCCTGGATGTCGATGGTATCTCTGTACATGCCGTCGTCATGGGCGAAGGTCCAGATGTCGTGCTGATCCACGGTTCCAGCGGGAATACGCGCGATATGACATTTGCGTTGGCACCGATCTTAGCAGAAAGCTATCGGGTCATCGTTTTCGATCGCCCTGGGCTAGGTTATTCTGAAAGCTTTAACCCAGACGGAGAAACCGTTGTTGAACAAGCAGAAATCCTACAGAAAGCTGCCTCAGAACTTGGTGCTGAAAAACCCGTTGTTGCTGGGCAAAGCTATGGCGGGTCAGTCGCACTTGCCTGGGCAGTCACACGGCCTGACAATATCGCCGCTCTCGTTTTGATCGCTCCTGCAGCTATCCCCTGGGAGACGCCATTGGACGCATTCAACACAATGGGCGCAACAACCATCGGCAACGCACTTGGCCTGCCGTTGGTCAGCGCCTTCGTTCCTGACTGGTTCGTTTCGAAAGCACTGGATCAGGTTTTTGCGCCGCAAGTAGCCCCCGAAGGTTATGCGGAACATTTCGGCCCCGGTCTGACCATGCGCCGCGCATCGATGCATGCAAATGCCAAACAGCGAGCAAATCTGCTGGACGAAATCACCGAACTTCAACCCCGCTATAACGAGATTACGGTTCCAACTGAAATAGTCCACGGCACCGCCGATACGACCGTTGGGCTGGATTGGCATTCTGAGCGCCTGATAGAGCAAATACCAGGTGCGGAGCTGGTCGAACTGGACGGTGTCGGTCACATGCCTCAGGTAGTTGCCGCCCCAGAGGTCGCAGCCGCAATCGACCGTGCCGCCGCACGTGCGGGTTTGCGTTAACCCCATTCGTAATCCATAGTAAGTTATGGATTTTATGGCGAGGCCGCACATGACCAAATCAGAACCGGGCGCTATCGAGAGCTATTTTCGCAATGACGCGCCCAAGACTGTTCAATCGGTCATTGAGCAGGCCAAAAAAGGAGAAATTCTGAACCCGACCTACCCTTACCCGAAAAAGATTAAGGGCAAGGAATATGACCAACAGATGCAGGGTTTGCAGATCGAGCTGGTCAAGATGCAGCGGTGGGTCAAGAACACTGATCAGCGCGTCGCCATCGTGTTCGAAGGACGCGATGCAGCGGGGAAAGGTGGGACAATCAAAAGGTTCCGCGAAAACCTTAATCCACGGGGCGCGCGCAATGTTGCACTTAGCAAACCATCAGATGCTGAACGCAGCCAGTGGTATTTTCAACGCTATATTTCACATTTGCCCTCTGCCGGAGAAATCGTGTTCTTTGATCGCAGCTGGTATAACCGGGGCGTCGTTGAAAACGTCTTTGGTTTTTGCACAACAGATGAGCGTGAGCGGTTCTTCAGACAGGTTCTGCCTCTGGAAATGGGGTTCAAGAATGACGGGATCCACATGTTCAAGTTCTGGCTGAATGTAGGTCGCTCAGAACAGCTGAACCGCTTTCTTGCCCGCGAAACCGACCCTTTGAAGCAATGGAAACTCAGCCCAATCGACATAGCTGGCCTGCACAAGTGGAACGAATACAGCCAATCAATTTCCGAAACGCTGACCCGCAGCCATTCCGAAGATTGTCCTTGGACGATCATTCGGTCCGATGACAAAAAACGCGCTCGGCTGGCTGCAATTCGCACAGTGCTCAGCGGGCTGGATTATGATGGCAAAGATGCTGACGTGGTTGGTGAGCCAGACAAAACGATCAGTGGTGGACCGGAAATCTGGGATGCCTGAACTTGGTATGGGGCAATACACGAACTGCGCTGGATTAGGTCATGACCTGTGCATATATACCCGTATAAGCACTTGAGGACGGGATGACAAAGCGCGGATATCACCACGGAAATCTGAAGCAGGCCCTGATCGAGGCTGCCTTGTCTCTGATTGAACAAAAAGGTCCGACCGGATTTACGCTGTCCGAGGCCGCCAAGACGGCTGGGGTGACGCCCGCAGCGGTCTATCGACATTACGAGGGGCGCGAAGATCTAATTGCTGAGGCCGCGCGACAAGGCTTTGAGATGTTCGCTGACCTGATGCAATTTGCCTATGACAAGGGGCAACCGTCGGCACTGGCAGCGTTTGAAGCCACTGGGCGCGCCTATCTAGCCTTTGCGCGCAAGCACCCAGGCCACTACATCGCGATGTTCGAAAGCGGTATATCCCTAAACCGAACGCCCGAATTGGCCCTCGCCGCCAATCGCGCAAAGAATGTGCTGGAAAAAGCTGCTGGCGATTTGTCTCAACACATACCGCCAGAGAAAAGACCCCCTGCGTCAATGTTCAGTGCTCACATTTGGGCGATGAGTCACGGTGTCGTTGAACTTTATGCGCGCAATACCGGTGCAAGCTCTCCCTTCCCTCCTGAAGACCTGCTCGAAAGTGGGATCGGTATCTACTTACGCGGTTTGGGGCTGGTCGCGCAGGACGAATGACAAAGCTTCCAATTCCAGAGCAGGTCAGTCTGCTGTAAGAGGCGCATGGTTCCGCTCCATAACTACTCCAGCGGCTTTCATCGCTTCGACAAGTGCGTCGACCGGTTGTGACTGTTGGAAAACCCGCCGCTTTAAGGCTTCCAGTGGAAAATCGGGCCAGGTCTTTTGGTAAACACTTGCGAGCCGACGCGCCTCGGTCTGCTCTCCGTTGTTCCAGCGCGCCGCCATCAAATATGCCGCAGAAATTGGGCCGAAGGGGCCACCACGTGCGATAGTTTCTTCGTAGGTTCGGATCGCGGTTGCAAAATCACCAGAATGAAATTGAGCTGACCCGAGCACATTCCCGAACACAAGCCCACCACTGCTTTCTGCCAGTTTCTCATATCGCTCTGATTGCGAAATTATATACGTGAAGTTCATAGTATAAAGCGAGATTAGCGCATCAAATTCAGCTATATGTGGATCACTTGGTGCAAGATCGACCGCCCTACGAGACAACGCTGTAGCCTTGTCGTAGTTCCCCAATCCAAATTCCAACCAGGCGCGCGATGAAAGTGCCCATGCCGCATCCGGCTCGATCTCTAGCGCATGAGCACTGTTTTCGTCCGCCACAGCAAGCATATCAGCGGCTGCAGGATCAGAAGACTGAAGAATGGCAAGCATGGTTTCGACCTGAGCTGCTCCCGCGTACCCGCAGAAATAGAGCGGATCACGCTCAATCGCGGTTTCAAAGATCAACAACGCGGGTTTCAGGCGCGGCAAATTAACAACCGGAAACATCACATCCTGTCCGGCACTACACAGGTTCATCGCTTCGACCCGCGCCGGAGACACATCATAGATCGCGGTCTGCTCGGCTTTGACGTCGCTAGAAGACCATTGCTTTGTAAGGATGGTGGCACCGACACCGCCAAGCGCAACAAGGGTGATGGCCATCGCCGACATCACACTTATGCGCCACAGATTTGTTAACTTTCGGTACTGGCCCGTGCCCGGTCTGAACTCAGGTGCGTAACGACCAACGGGCAGCGATATCATGATAGGATCAGACGCGCCGGCGCCACCGTAATAGGCCTTCAACTTTCGTCGCACCCGACCAGCATCTACCCGCACAACGCCTTCGCGTTTTGTCAGCTCGTCGGCGCCGTAGCCATAAACATCCATCGCGATCGTTTTTGCGCGAATTTCATCGGTCCGTCCGGCAAGAGCCTCGTCGACGACATAGGTCAAGAAAGACCGCATCCGGGCCGATCCCTTAAATCCTGCCGAGTCTAAAACACGCGCTAGCGCAGAACGTACATCTTCAGAAGAGAAGTTACGCCTGTTGTCGTGTTGCCTTCCATCCCCCGTGCCGGTCAAGAACTATCCTTTCATGATAAGAACTTGTGGCTACCTTGCTACCGTAGCATGCGGCTTATTACGTTCAAGAAAATTCCTGCTGAGCGCATGCTGACCGAGCAACCAGCTTCGAAAGTGCTGCCGATGGTCGAGAGTGATTTCATTGAGGAACAGTTCCCTGAACACGCTGATCTTCTGCAAAGTTTACGCACCGAGGACAGTGAATTTGACCGGATATGTCTGGATTACCAAGAGATCTTTACTGAAATCGCTCTTTTGCAGCACTCAAACACGCCTCAGCAATCTCGGTTCCTAGCCGACTTGGCCGAAACCCTCACTGATCTGCGCTGCAGTATCGAAACCAGAATAGTTGAAGCTCAAAACATGCCTCAGAATTGCGGCAAACCCGGAGATTAATATGAAACTGATAGGCATCCTGTCCTCGTTACTTCTGTCCACCGGAACGGCATTTGCCCAGCAGTCTCCTATCATTCACGACGGCGAGTTCAACTATCTGCGCGTTCAATTCGGCGATGCGTGGGACGCACAGGATGCCGAGATCGACGCAAAGTTAGCCGAAATTCGCGAGGCGAATGGCGGTAATCCACCCAATTTTCTGTACATTCTGATCGATGACATCAGCTTTGGTCAGATGGGTGACCGCAAGATGAACTACGTGATGGGCATTGAGACACCCAGTATCAACCAGTTCGCCACCGAAGGCCTATCGTTGATGCGCATGTATACCGAGCCATCCTGCACACCGACGCGGACTGCCATGCTTACAGGTCGCCACCCTGTCCGCGCCGGGGTAACAGAAGTCAAAGTTGCGTTGGTGGGCGAAGGCCTGCCTGCCAGTGAAGTAACCCTGCCCGAGATATTGAAGGAAGTTGGCTACAACACCGTACATGTTGGCAAATGGCATCAAGGCGATATCGAACAGGCCTACCCGCACAATCAAGGCTTCGACTGGGCAGCGTTTCCCCTGCATCAACAGGTTCAACTAAGCCTTATGACCCCCGAGGCGATGCGCGCAAATAACATGCTCGGATTCGTACCCGAAGGGCAAAACAACCAGTTTCTTCTGGACGAACGTTTCAAGCCATACGGTTTGGTGACCGGGGTTGAGGCCGTGGTAGGCGGCACTGCCCGTGAGGTGGACATGTCACCGGGCGAGGTTTGGACCCAAGCCAAATACGATGAGATGAACGAACGCTATCAACGTCAGGCCCTTGAGCAGCTAGAACGTGCTGCAGCCGAAGAAGAACCGTTTTTCCTGCAATATTGGCCTCTCTACCCCCTTAATTTCGTCTATGCGGATGAGGCGCTCTCTCGCAATGGTGGCTTTCACGCCGACAAACTGCAGCTATTGGATGGATGGATCGGTGATCTTCTGACCAAGCTTGAAGAGACCGGAGAAGCCGACAATACGATTGTGGTACTGATGGCCGACAATGGGCTGATGTACCACTACGAGGGGACCTCGGGCCTTAATCAGTTGATCTATCGCGGTGGTAAGACCCAGCATCTAGAAGGCGGCGTACGCACGGACGCGTTCATACGTTGGCCCGGCGTGATCGAAGCGGACAGCGCAGCCGGTGATATCTTTCACGTGTCGGACATCTACACCACCATGGCGCGGATTGCAGGTGCGACTGATCATATCCCACGTGACCGCATCATCGACGGGATCGATCAGACGGCGCTGTTGCTGAATGGTGAAGGTCATGGTCGACGCGACTATGTGTATGTCTACGAAGGCCCTGTTTTGCGCTCAGTGGTTAAGCAGGAATTCAAGATGCACCTGCCCGCGCCCGGCCAACCCGGTGCGGCAGCCCCGACCTTCAACATCTATCGCGATCCACGTGAACTGCACCCGTTGGTTGGGTACTCGCTGTGGGCCGGAGCTTCGTTTCAGGACATGATCAAACGCCATCAAAAAATGATAGCCAAACATCCGCATTCCGAGATCGGTCGCGGCATCCCCTATGAGGGCATCGACAACCTGCGCCCGGAATCAGAATTGACCCGTGATGTGTTCATGGGTTGGCAAAATTGAAATCTACAGAAATTCTTGTTTACATATGATAATGTTTAAATGTGAAGGCAACTGCAAAAGCGTTTGCCTTCCACCAAGCAGATGACCGGGGAATATGGGATGAAGATTTCAGGGGTATTGGCTTTGTCTGTCAGTCTTGCAGCACAGGCCGCGCTGGCACAAGACAATCCAATTCAACACGACGCCGAGTTTTACATTCTGCAGGCACAACACGCAGAACAATGGGCACAGGATGATACCGCTGTTGATGATGCTCTGGCCGCTTTTAGCGACAGCAACAATGGGCAGCCCCCGAACATAGTCAGCGTTCTGATCGACGATATGGGCTTCGGCGATATGGGAATTCCCGAGCTCAACGCAGTGCGAGGTTATGGGACTCCGAATATCAACGACTTTTCGGATCAGGCCATGCGAATGGTGCGCATGTATACTGAACCTTCATGCACGCCGACTCGGGTTGCGCAGATGACCGGGCGGTTGCCCGTGCGCATGGGTATGGGCGATACAACGGTGGACATTGCCGGGTTTGGCTTGCCGGAAAACGAAGTCACCCTGGCCGAGATTCTGAAGCAGGCGGGTTACGCGACCAGCCATGTCGGCAAATGGCACATGGGTGATATCGCCGAAAGTTGGGCGATGAATCAGGGATTTGACTATGCCCAGCACGCCATCCACCAACAAGGCCAGCTGACGATCTTCAATGATGATGCGATCAAAGAACAGGTCTCGGTCGCAATCCGGGACTATGACGACAAATACACGCTAGACGGCTGGTTCCGGCCGGACTCGGCCGCGATGATGACGGTCATCGAAGGGGAAACCGGCGGGCCTATCCGCGAAATTCGTATGGAAACCGGAGAGCGCTGGAACGCTGCAAAATACGATGAGATGAACCAGGCATTTCAAGACAAGACGATGGAAGAACTGGATCGCCTCGCAAGTGGGGAAGACCCGTTTTTCCTGCAATACTGGCCGATGATCCCGCTGGACAACACCCGGGCCGGGCGATCAGGACCAGAGAGCGTGAATGGTGGTCTGTATGTCGACAAGATGCAGTTACTGGATCAGTGGCTGGGCGACTTGTTTGCGCGCATCGAAGAACTGGGCTTAACGGAAAACACCGTGGTTGTGGTCATGGGGGATAACGGCCACTTCACCAAATACGCGCCGCAATCCGGGTTCACCCCGCTGATCTATGCGGGCGGCAAAGGCGATACGACCGAGGGCGGTATCCGAGTCGACGCCTTCATCCGCTGGCCCGGCATGATCGAGGCTGACGGGTTGCTCAACAGCATCATCCATGTCTCGGACCTCTATACAACGCTGTCGCGCTTTGCCGGGGCAGATCAGTATATTCCGCGGGATCGTCTGGTGGATGGCGTGGACCAATCTGCCGCCCTGTTGTTTGCTGACGAATCCAAGGCCCGACGCGATCACGTCATCGTCTATTCCGTGAACAAACCTGAGGCGATCGTGAAGGACCAGCTTAAGCTGAAACTGCCGGGACCTGGCGAAAGCGCTATTTTGGCAAAGTTCTTTGATCTCTACCGGGACACGCGCGAGGAATATTCAGTCTCAACCGAGGTTGGCGCCTGGGGAGGGCAGGAATTCGCACGCATTCTTGGCCGACATATGGCCCGCAAAGAGAAATTCCCCGACACCACGCCAGCCTATGGCGTGCCCTATGAGGGGATCGAGAACATACGCCCCGAAACCCAGCAAGCGGTCGAGGCTTTCCTGATCAAACGCCAATCCCCGCAGCAATAACACCGTGCAACGGAAATCACGCGCTCAAGACTTTAGGATCATGACATGATTGGACTACTTCTTTTTGCACTGGGTTTGATTGGATCACTCGGGATCGGGTTCATCTATTTCCGAGACCTTGGCGATGTGTCCCAGATGCTGCTGAAAGTGAAGCGCGAGAATATGGTGCGCTTCATTCGTCATGAATATCGCCTGATCGCCATTGGGTTGGGTGCATTTGCGGTCGCAACACTTGTACATTTCATACTTGGTGCAGGTCCGTTCTGGCTGTGGCTGGTGTCGGCAGTGCTGGTCCTTTTCTTCTATGGGTTCCCATACGTCTGGGTTCATCTGGGGCTGAGAAACCAACTAAATACCGCGCAGTACTTCCCCATTGACGAGGCCCGTAAATACGTGGGGCCGACCGCGCCCGTGATGGTGATCGACAACAACGGCCACGCTCGTGCACACCCCGACGCGCAGATCATGCGACCGCATCTTGCCGGTAATGAAAAAGGGCTTGGTGGAGAGGACGTCGTCATGACGTATTGTGCCATGGCCAATCTCGGTCAGGGGTACACTCCAAGAATAGAGGGTAAGCGCCTGAATCTCGAGGTTCTCGCCCAGCACGGCAATAACCTGATCCTGCGCGACAACGAAAGCGGCGAGCCGATTCAGCAGATATATGGCTTTCGTGAAGCGGACCAGAACCCAAACACAGATGGCCTCGCATGCCCTCTCCGGCCCGAGGCCCAGATGAAGCCGTGGCCTACCTACCGGATGACATTTCGCGGCTTTCAGAAAGCCTACCCGGATGGAGAGGTTTTCCTGAATGAACCTTCCCCGAACCCATTGCTGCGCCTGCTTGATATGATGACCGAAATCACCTTTGGGTGGGGGATTGGCCGTCAACATCAGGAAGACGCTCCGGTGATGGACAACATGGATCGTTCAGACGACCGGTTGCCGAATAAAACCTATGTCTGGGGGATTGCCATTGGGCAGGATGCCACCTGCTGGACCGATGATTTCGTCGTCGACAACGATTGGATCGTTAACGCAACAGTCGGAGGTCGGGATGTCGTCGTCAGCCTTGATCCGAAATATGAGAGTTTAGGCGTCTGGTACAATGACAGTGGGCAACCCGTGACCAAATGCGACTTTTGGGGAATGTCTGATCAAGGGCAACTACAGCGGGTCGAAACTCTGCGTGCAGGCATATTCTGGCATGTCTGGTCCGAGTTCTTTCCGAGCACTGATGTCAATCGTGTTGGCGTTGGTTCAGGCAAAACCGACGACGCGGTAGCCTGACCGCAAGTCAAAACTGCGCAGATTCTCGCTGCACAGTAACGAAAATTCGAAACAAGACCTTTAACGGGAGAGCAATAATGGGTGCGACACGAAATTGCAGAGGACCACTCCTTGGAATCTCATTGGCGGGCGCAATGGCGTCAATGGCCTCGGCCCAACAGTCTGACTGGTCATACGAGGCCTCAATCTACCTGTTCATGCCGGAAACAGAAACGTCGCTGGATACCCCGCTGGGCACATTAGATGGCACGCTAAGCTTTTCCGACGCGTTGGAGAATTTGGACTTTGCCTTTATGGCTGCATTCGGAGCGACCAATGGGCGTTGGTCATTCCTGGCAGACTACAATTATACAAATCTGTCTTTCAGCAGCGACACACCTGGCCCGGCGAGCTCGGGCTTGGACACCTCTTTCACCACTCAGTTTCTGAGCGGATATGCAGGATATCGGGTCTATGACGATCAAGACGCATATGTTGATATCGTCGGCGGCTTTAGGTGGTTCAGCACTGAAACTGAATTCGACCTGCAACCCGGTGCTGCCCCTGGGCGCCGAACAACGGTCGATGCAAGCTGGACTGATCCTGTGATTGGTGCCCGCGCACGTGTCAGGTTCTCTGACAAATGGTCTGGTACCGGGTTTATTGATTATGGCGGTTTCCGGAGCGGGAGCGAAACATGGCAAGTTCTTCTAACTGCCGACTACGCAATCAATGACCGTTGGCTGATCCGGGGTGGGTATCGCTATATCTCATTTGACCACGACATCGATGGTAACGACTTTAAGTTTGATCAATCCGGTCCGCTGTTGGGTGCTACCTACCGTTTTTGATCTGCGATAGGCAGTTTGCATTGGCTCAACCAACAAAGATTGGCGTGGCCGACAATGTTCAGCGACATAGTCGGCCATCCTGTTCTCAGTTCACATAATGCAGCGTGTCAAATTCGCGACGCCATGCGGATACCTCTGACAGGATTTGTTCCCCACCCAGGCCACGCTTTATCAAATCAGCCAAACACTCGGCATCCCCAGAGGTCATGCCCCACCGCACCAGTTCTGGTGTGCCGATACGAAGACCGTTCATATCGCCTTCCACTAACTCCACCGGCAATCCAATACCGCAAGCGAGGAACCCGCATTTGCGAAGCTGCTTAGATGCGGCCTGACCTCCTCCATATGGGGCAGCCAATACCGCGAACTGGTGAGAGTTGGTGAAGCCCTGTGTTCCAGAAAAGACGGGAACACCCTTTATATCTAATGAGTTGGAGAGAGCTTTGGCCATCGCAATCATCTCGTTCGCATAGGCAGAACCATACGCTTTCCAGTCCAACATCGTGACAGCAAGCGCCGCAGTTTTGGCCGCATCGAAATTGGCGGTCATGCCAGGGAAAGCGATTGCATCCAGCGCTTTTGCGATTTCTTCGTCATCCGTTACGATCAGACCCCCAGCCGGTCCTCCGAGGCTTTTGTAAGTGCTCATGGTCATGAAATGTGCACCCTCTTTCAACGGGTTGGACCAAGCGCGCCCCGCGATGATGCCGCATTGATGGGCCGCATCGAACATAACCTTGGCACCGATTTCATCAGCTATCGCACGCACTTCGGCGACGGGATGTTCAAACAGGTTAAGACTGCCACCGATGGTGATCAGCCTTGGTCGTTCGGTTTTTGCCAACGCTCTCAACTGATCCAGATCGACGGTATAGCCATCAGCGTTAACAGGAGCTTCGACGGTATGCAGGCCGAAGAGACCCGCGCAACCCGCCAGATGATGTGTTACATGCCCCCCAATTGATCCAGGTGGGGCTATGATAGTGTCGCCAGCTTTGCAGGTCGCCATAAAGCCATAGAGGTTGGCAATCGCCCCAGAGGGCACCCGGACCTCAGCGAACCTAGCATCAAAAACCTCGGCGCAAAGCTCTGCAGCGACAACCTCAATCTGTTCGATTGCTTCGAGACCCATTTCATATTTATCACCGGGATAGCCCAGCGAGGGCCGCGACCCAATCCCCGAAGACAAAAGCGCCTCGGCCTTTGGGTTCATGACATTTGTGGCAGGGTTCAGGTTAAAGCACTCTTGCTCGTGTATGCGGCGGTTTTCATGTGCAAGATGCTCGATCCGCGCCATCAGGTCATCTGAAGATGCCGATGCCGCCTTTTTTGCGATATCCTGAACCAGTGCTTCGCTTGCAGTGGGCACCCAGTCTCTTTGTGCAAGTGTCATCTGACATCCTCCTAGTTTTTGCCACTTTGGCGGCAGTCGCGTGACACCGCAAAGCAGAAATGATATTTCTTGGTGTAGAAAAACTAAGGCTTGTGTAATGAGTGTTGCCCCCAAGCGCCCCAAAGGCCCTCCATTGAATGCGATGCGGGCCTTTGAAGCGGCGGCTAGAAACGTCAGCTTTGTTGCTGCAGCTGAAGAATTGAACGTCACGCCCGGGGCGATCTCGCAGCATATCAAGGCACTGGAAGGCTGGGCCGGTACACCGCTGTTTCGACGCAACGCGCAAGGAGTTGAACTCACGCCTGAGGGGCAATCGCTTGTCCCGGTTTTCTCCGCTGCCTTTGATCAAATGGCTGATGCAGCACGTGCCCTGCGCGACCTTAAACCAAACGCTGATTTTCATATCGCTGCCCTGCCCGCCGTTGCCCAGCTCTGGCTTCCAAAACGATTGCGACGGATCCGAGAAGAATTGCCGGAGATCAATTTCTCTGTCACCGCTATGGAAACTCCGCCCAGTCTCTCGCGAGAGATGTTTGATCTGTCGATATTTTTCGCAGTTCCGGACGGATCGTCAAACCAAATTGCCTTGGCACAAGACGTAATCGCGCCAGTTTGCGCCCCTACACTTCTGGACCGAGCGCACTGTTCAAACGGTTTCCGAGAGATACCGATTTTGCACGACCAGACCTGGAACGACGATTGGTTCACGTGGTCCCGAAATGTGGGCTTTGATTTGCAAATTGACGCAAGCGGCCCGCAGTTCTCACTCTATAGCCTTGCTGTAGAAGAAGCCAAAGCATCGGCTGGTTTGCTGATGGGGCATCTGTGTCTGATCGAAGACGCACTGGAATCCAAAACGCTTCTGTTTGCGCATTCGCGCTCTTGTCCGACAGGTCGATCTCTTGTTGTTTCATTGCCTTCGAAGACGCGACAAAGATCTGAAACAAGTCAAGTCGTTGCGTTGTTATCAAACTAATGAAGACCAACTGGGCAGCTGAGCACCCGCGAAAATTTGGCTTGAAATAGTGGCGGAGAGACAGGGATTCGAACCCTGGAGACGGTTTCCCGCCTACACACTTTCCAGGCGTGCGCCTTCGACCACTCGGCCACCTCTCCGGTAGAGGTGACTTATGCGAATTTCTGAACCGAGCGCAAGGCCCCATTCTCAAAAACAGGTGGCTCAAAATATACGAAAGCTGGCGACAAATGGCAGATGGTCTGAAACCTCGTCTTTGAACGCCTCGCGCCCCATATTCATTGTCCAATGCATCGGAAATAACCGCAGGCTGCCGCGGACATAGTCGGTGGAATAGGTTCGCGAAACAGCGAACCCGTCCAGCAGGTTGGCGCGACCCTTTTCCAGAATATGCGAGAACCGGTCTTGCAAATCCCAGCACGAAACAAAGTCCATCATGTCATCCCCACCAAGATGGTGGAAATTGCTGACGTCCTGACCGGGGATCATGTTGAAATCGCCCATCAGCAGGATCGTGCGCTGAGTCAGGCCCGGTGTCGCTCGGATTTCGGCGATCTTGGCACCGATGATCTTACATTGGCTATCACGTATCTGTTGTTCAGGCCGATCACGGCCGGATTTCAGGTGCACCGCGATCAGTTTGGCTTTGAACTTGCCGACCTGCACATCGGCGATAAGGGCCTGACGCCCGCCGGAATCATTACCTTCCGAACCGTCAATCAACTCTAGCTCCGTCAACGAAACCCCTGGTTTGTGGAGAAATCCAATGTGGATGTTGCCGTTGGGTTGCTGCAGGATCTTGACCTGATAGTCCAAGCCCTTGTCCGCCAAACCCGCTGCCAACCGGTTGATATGTTCTATTGGGCTAACCTCGACCAGCGTGATCAACTCGGCATCAAGCAGAGCCAAGCCTTCAATCTGGTGGATGACCCGCTCACTATTGGCCGGTATGCCCAGACTTGTGTTAACCGGGTTGAAACCTGCAAGGTTCCAAACTGCAATACGCACGAGGCTGTGTGAGAAAGTTACCATCGAAATTCCTCCTTCAAATAAAAATCAGACTACATCGAAATGTAACAATCCGATAATCACTTGGGAAAAATGCTTGATGTGTCGCGTTTAGCGACCGTCGCCATCCGCGTCTGCATCTGCGTCTCCTGCAGAGTCCAGATCATCAGCTGTCAAATCGGCAGGCTTTGCGGAAGGGGCAGCAGTAGATAGGTCTTCGTCGGGCTTAGCCTCCTCAGATTGGCCCGTCAGCACCTCAGGATTTCGCAGCCACAGATCGCGCTGAGCGAACGGAATCTCGATACCCTCTTTAACAAATCTGCGGTTGATCTCATGGTTCATGTCGGATTTGACCGATAGCACCCAGTTCACATCGCGCAGTATTGCCCGAATTTCAAAATCCAGTGAATCCGCACCAAATCCTTGAAACACCACACTCGGCGCTGGGTTGGCCAGAACCATCGGATGCCCATTGGCGATCTCACCCAAAATGGTTTCGACTTTTCGGGTGTCAGTACCGTAAGCCACGCCGACAGGAACGATCACCCGGCCAATGGTGTTGCCGCGGGTATAGTTGGTGACCACTCCGCTGATCAGGTCTGAGTTGGGAACGATCACATCCGTCCGATCAAAAGTCTCGATCCGCGTGGACCTGACCGAGATATCACGAACATATCCCATCATGCCGTTGACATCGATCCAGTCGCCTTTTGAGATCGGGCGTTCGACCAGCAGGATGATCCCTGAAACAAAGTTCGACACGATGGTTTGCAGACCGAAACCGATACCAACCGACAAAGCACCAGCCACGATCGCCAAGGAGGAAAGATCAAATCCAGCAACAACAATGGCGACCAACGCCGCCAGGAATATTCCGACATAGCCGGTTCCCGATACGATGGCATTCTGCCCGCCGGGATCGATACTGGTTTTTGGCAGCAATGAGTTGCGCAACCCGCTTTGCAGAAGGCGGGTCAATGTGTATCCGATGGCAAAAACTGCAACGAAGGTGAGGAAATTACTGGGTGAAATCGTGACGCCGCCGATATCGAATCCCAGCAGCAATCGTGACCAGGCCTCAAGCAGGTCTGTCTCGCGTGCACCCCAATACAGCGCCAGAATAGGCAGCGACAATATCGCCAGCGCAAACCCAACAAGAACCGAAAACAGAGAATCGCGCGCGGCCTCCCCCTGCCCCGATAACCAACCGTAAATCGTGGTGATAAACCGTCGTATGATCACAAGAGCCGCGATCAGTACCAGTGTTTTCACGGCTGGGAAAACGATTGCTTCGGCGGCATTGATATACCCCAACGCGGCCAGTATCGGTGTTGCAATCCCAAGTATGAACAAAGCGCGCCGCAGCAATTCAACCAACTGACTAAAACCAGCCGCTCTGCGAGACGTTTCTGAATCGGCTTGCTCTTCCGGTGGTTCTGATTGGCGGACCTGACGCACACGTAGCAGCAGCAGCGCCGTAACCAATACGATCGGGAAACCAACAACTGCTCGTGTTGCGTCCGAAATATTCTCAATCTGCTCAAATAGCAAAACCAGATCATGCAAAATGAGCATAACGGCCAGTAGATCGATATAGACCCGCAGTTCTCGAATTCTGCCTGCCGACAATCGTTTGAAATTCTGAGAGGCCCCCATCAGGTAGACCTGTCGACCGATCCAGTCAAAGTAGAAGATGATGGCAGCCCAATAAGGAATATTCTGAATCAGCAACGTACCGCGCAAGCCCAGAACACCAGTCTGCACGATCGCCGTGACCAATGCCAGAACGCCCAACCAAGGCAGCAGTATGCGCAGCAGAGAGACGACGAAGGTCCAGACTCCACTTCCGCGCCCCCCCAGAGAACGCAGAAAAGCGCCCCCTTTTTCGGACCACTTGCGACCAAATAGCAGCAATACCGCAGATATGGCCAACAGAACGAAAATGCCGAGACCACGCTCACGAATGCGCTCATGAACGATGTCAGACCGCATATTCGTGACGGTTTCATTGATCAGGCTCTGCGCCGCTTCCTTGACGTCGATCCAGGCTGGGCCCCAGTAAACGGGGTTGAAAGGCGATGGCCCGCGTTCCAGCATCTCTTTTTTCTGACGGTCACGAATGATCCGGTCGATTTCGCTGATTAATCCGTTGGCCCGGCTGAAAGCCTCTTCCGAGATTATGCGCGGCACTCGCAAACTGTTAAGTTGCTCTTCAAGATGTGTGCGTAGCTTTGCAATATCTTCAGGCTCGGTCTCGCCATCTGCCGGCTTCGCGCCAAGCGCCTTAAGCTGGCCCTCAAGCGTCTGAATACGATCCGTGTTTGCGCCGCGCGCCATGTTAAAGTCTTCGCGGTAACCGTTTATTTCTGAGCGCAAATTCTCTAACGCGGCATTCGATGCCCGGTTCGCGCGAATCACAGATTCCGCCCGATCCGCCGTACTGACCCAGCCCTGGTAATATTCACTCTGCCGGTCAGTGAGCTGGGCAGATGCGATCCCACCCAGCCCGATCAGGCAGAATAAACTTAGAAACAGAAACAGGCGGACCTGTCGCAGCATCACACGTCCTCGAACACGCCGGGAATGCTGCGCGGTGCTTCGGTCATCCAATCCGGAACAGGCAGTTCCTTTTCCCGCAGGAAGTCAGGATTGTACAATTTGGATTGGTAGCGCGTTCCAAAGTCACACAATACGGTCACGATGGTGTGCCCCGGCCCCATCTCTTTCGCGAGACGTACAGCGCCCGCGATATTGATCGCGGTTGATCCGCCCATCACCAGACCTTCTTCGCGAAGCAGATCAAAGATGTAGGGCAACGCGTCATTGTCGGTGATCTGCCAGGAATGATCAGGGGTGAACCCCTCTAGGTTCTTCGTTATCCGAACCTGTCCGATGCCTTCGGCGATGGAGCCGCCCTCCATCGCGATCTCACCCGTAGTGTAATAAGAATAAAGGCCTGCCCCCATTGGATCAGCCAGTCCGATTTTTACGCCTTTGGGCTGCAAAACCTCGGCGACACCCGCTAGGGTTCCACCCGAGCCGACCGCACTGACGAAGCCATCAACTTTGCCACCGGTTTGGTCCCAGATTTCTGGGCCGGTGGTTTCCACATGCGCCTGCCGGTTGGCGACATTGTCGAACTGGTTCGCCCAGATGGCACCATTGGGCTCGGTCTGGGCAAGTTCCTCAGCCAAGCGGCGGGAATAGTGCACAAAATTGTTGGGATTGCGGTAAGGCGCAGCAGGCACCTGCACAAGCTGAGCTCCGGCAAGTCGGAGCATGTCCTTCTTCTCTTCCGATTGAGTCTCAGGAATGACGATCACCGTCTTGAAACCCATTGAGGCCCCGACCAATGCCAGACCAATACCAGTATTACCCGCCGTACCCTCGACAATTGTGCCGCCGGGCTTTAGGTCTCCGCGCGCAATTGCATCGCGGATAATGAACAACGCCGCACGGTCTTTGACGGATTGACCCGGATTCATGAACTCGGCTTTGCCGAGGATCTCACAGCCTGTCTCTTCGCTGACGCGACGCAACCGGATCAAGGGTGTTTTACCGACCGCGTCGGCAAGGTCTTTCGCAATGCGCATGGCGTCCTCTTGTCATATGGTATTGCAGCAGATTTACAGGCGCCCTGACTTGATCACAAGCCGGGATAGTTATGCGCGCAGACGTTCGCGATTTCGCGCTAGCCAATGTGCCAACGAAAGAAGCGGTAAGTCCTTGAAAACATGGGTATCAACCATGTACATGAATTCGTCAAACGGTAGAATTTTACTCCGAATATCTTCCCCTTCCGTGGCAAGACCACCACTTTCAACGGTCGTCGTCAGATCACCCAGCCCGACATAGAGGTAGACGTATTCGGTTGACGATCCACTGGATGTATAGGCACCGCCTGCATATTCCAGCCGAGACAGAGAAACATGCGCCTCTTCCTGTGTCTCACGATACGCTGCCTGCTCGGGTGTTTCGCCGGGGTCAATCATACCGGCGACCGGTTCCCACATCCATGGTTCGGGGTCGTCGATCAAGAACACAGGTGCGCGAAACTGCTCGACCAGCAAAACCGTATCGCGCCTAGGGTCGTAAGGCAGGACGATGACTGCAGATCCTTGCATCAAGCCGCTGCGGTGCAATACAGGCCCCATCTTGCCATCATACTGACGGTGCTGCAGCTCTATCTCATCGATACCGAAATAGCTGACATAAGGGTGGTTGCGTTGGTGGATTACGACATCATAGTTGGTATCCCGGGCATCTCCGGTGCTTCGCTGACGCGCTGCGAGTCTGGCCCATGCCCGTATGCGGATCGCAGGGAAACTATTTGAAATCGTCGAGGCGTCAACACACCCATACTGGGCCATAACCTCTTGCGCCGCCAGCATCGACAAAGCGCTCCAATCATTTTTCCATGCCTCAAAATCCCAGAGAGTGTCGGTCTTCCATGCCTCCGATTCGGGAAAGAACACCAATGCCTGATGATTCCCATCTTCGCTGGTTTCGATCGTTTGCTGGCGCAGATCATATTCGAAGCCGCCTTCATAAAAGGCCAATCGGGCAAGCTCGTCCTTACCCAATCCTTGCACCAATACGCCATCTGCCGTTGCGCCTTTTTCAGCAACGATCATTGGAAAAGGCTGGCCTTTTACTGAATACACCGCGTGATCCGCTAAGATTGCCGGTTTCGCCGACAATTCGTCCGCAGATTGACCCATCACGAGTTCCAGCAAAGGCGCATGGCGCAAAGTGCCGTAGAAAAACAGGTTAGACAAAGTAGGAGCCCTGACTTGGCAGATCCGTTTTAACGCCAGCGTCGAAAGGCGATTTCGGTAAGTATCCCACTGACCACCGCACCAATACCAAGCGTAATCAAAATTTCACTGGGCAGCAGTTGTTCACCATAGGCCACTCCGATCTTGAAGATTTCCAGCAAGGCTTCAAATGGGCCGCCATACCGATGGCGCATCGCCTGGCTGAACATCTCGTAGGTGCCTTGAACGAACAATCCCCAGAAAACCAGCGCGGCAACACCAGTCAGACCATTGTTAACTGCAGCCGTCCAACCCCGGCCTGCCCGCTTGCCCATGATAACCCAACCACAGGCCACCGCTAACAACATGTTCACATATGTGAACCAGCCATAGCTTTTGCCCTCTTCACCATTGTTGATGATCATACTTGAAACAAGGAAGGCAATGACCAGCAGACACAACGCGGCGACGAGGCGGGAAGCTGTAGGCATTCGTAGTTCCGTTCTTCAACTTGGCTTAGCTATAGTGATCTGTGTCACATCACAATTGCCGGTGTCAAAGGCTGCGCCGCATGCAGTTAAATAATAATTCCACATGCGGCGAAAACGCTCATCAAACCCTAGCTCTGAGATCTGGTCCCACTTGGCGTTGAAGGTGTCGTACCAGCGGCGCAGTGTCAGATCATAACTTTGGCCAAATTCCTTTGAGCGTACCACTTGAAGCCCCGCCTGATCTATCTGCTCTTTCAGGATGGACGGGGCGGGAAGCATGCCACCCGGAAATATGTATTTCTGTATGAAATCAACACCATTCTTGTAAACTTCCCAGCGGTGATCCGCGACTGTTATGATCTGTAATGTCGCTTGCGCACCGGGCTTCAACCGGTCACGAACAGTGTTAAAATATGCTGGCCAGTATTTTCGACCAACCGCTTCGAACATCTCGATTGATGCAATACCGTCATATTGTCCCTGTTCATCGCGATAATCCTGTAATTTAAAATCTACAAGATCCGATAGCCCAGCCTTTTCAATGCGTTCCTTCGCGAACTTCAACTGTTCCTGACTGATCGTCAATCCAGTGACTCGGAGCCCGCGCTCTTTGGCGGCATATTCGGCGAAGCCGCCCCAACCGCACCCGATCTCAAGGATATGATCCCCAGGTTTGGCCCCCATTTCATCCACCAAACTGGCATATTTCGCGGTCTGCGCATTCTCGAGGCTTTCCTGCCCGGTCTCAAAAATGGCGCTGGAATAAGTCATCGTGTCATCCAGCCACATGCCATAGAAATCATTTCCAAGATCATAGTGATACGAGATGTTCTTCTTCGCCTGCGTCCGATTATTGCGGTGCAACCAGAACCTCAGACGCTCGTAGGCGCGAACCAGGAACTTGCCCGTGAAATCGTCATAAACGGTTTCAGTTCCCAAGTGTACCAAGTCCATAAAGCTGCGCAGATCAGGTGTGCTCCAGTCGCCTTCCAGATAGCCGTCCGAAAACCCCAGTTCTCCTTCTCGTAGCAGCCTGGCAAATACGTCGGGATCATGGATATCCACATGGGCAACTGGACCGGCTTTAGGTGCATCCGCCCGAAACACCCGACCATCCGGCAGAGCGATATCAAGGCGGCCGCTTTCCATGCGGCTCAGCATCTTGAAGACTTGTGCAAAATATCTTGGCAGGTCCTCCTGCCCTTCGGTGCTCGTCAGGAACATCCGCTCTCCCCTCTGCGGTTGCAGAATAAAGCTAGGACGGGATTCGGTTTATGGCAAGTTTTCAGTTCCTTACCGGAACTTTTCTGGTTTCATACGCGTCCAATGCTCGGATGCGACCTTCTTTCAGCCCTACCACTGGAGCGCTGTAGCTGTCTTCGTGAGAAAGCCCCCAAGACCGCGGTATGGCACTAAAATAGGCGCGTGCGGTTGGGGACGGGTCAGACCGACCCTCAGCAATCCAACGATTCAGATAATCCGAATGTGGATCAAATCGCTCGCGCTGTGTTTCTGGGTTGAAAATACGGAAATACGGGGCTGCGTCTGGCCCGGAACCCGCCACCCACTGCCATCCCATTGCGTTTGCGGCTGGGTCCCAATCAATCAGGCAATCGGCAAACCAATCAGCACCAATTTTCCAGTGCGTCATCAGATGCTTGGTTAGATAACTCGCCACAATCATCCGTGCACGATTATGCATCCGCCCGGTCACGTACATCTGCCTTAGCCCCGCATCGACAAGTGGCACCCCAGTTCTGGCCAACTTCCACGCGCGGACTTCAGGCGTGTCGGGATCAGTATTCCACGGAAACGCATCCCATTCAGGTTTCCAATTGTCGGTCAGGAGATGCGGCCAATGGTACATCAGGTGATAAGCGAACTCACGCCACACAAGCTGCCGTAGAAAGGCCTCGCCCCCGCGCGAACCAGTGCGATCCGCGTTTTGCACCCGGTGCCATATTGTGCGCGGCCCGATTTCGCCTAACGAGAGGTATTCTGAAAGATCAGACGTACCAACCTGATCCAATCGATCTCGCGCTTCCTGATATTGATCAATATTTTCCAGAAACCTATCCAACTGATCCAAAGCCGCAGCCTCTCCAGGACGGACAAACGGTCGTACGATCGTCGCGCCACGCTGCATCTCCTGATCCAGATTCCAATCGGACAGCCGATCAGAAGCAGGCCAAAGATCTGGCTTGGCAATTCGTGCAGCAGTCGGTGCTGGCATCGCAACATCTCGTCCGCTCACCGACCTCCACATCGGAGTAAATACACGAAACGGTTGCCCCGCTTTGGTCGCAATCGTCCAAGGTTCGAACAAAAGATGCCCTGCAAAGGATCGCACCTCGATCCCCTGTTCGTTCAAGCTCGCCTTGATATGCATGTCCCTGTTGATCGCCTTCGGGTCATACTCTCGCGACCAAAATACAGCTCCTGCTCCGGTTTCGTGTATCAGACCTTGCAGGACTTTCAGCGCAGTCCCCCGGCGCAGGATCAGATTGCTGCCGATCTGATCAAGGGTCATTGCAAAAGCCTCAAGACCCAAACCCAGACGCCATTTGGGCGCTGCGCCCAATGCTTGAACCTGATCGTCCAGAATAAATACGGGTACAATCGGGCGACCCGACCGCACCGCCGCCGTCAACGCCGGATGATCACTTAATCGCAGATCGCGCCTGAACCATAAAATGATCGGAGAACGCCCGGAATCCATATCCGCCTCTTGTTTTTAGAAGAATACGAACCGGTACGAATATTGGATCACAAAACGCGGTCAAGCGCCTGCAAAAGCTGATCAATTTCCTGATGACTTGTATAGTGCGTGAAGCTGAGCCGCAGAACCCCCTGATCTGGATCAACACCCATGGCCTGCAGAGGGCGATGCGCATAGAAATCGCCACCACCTGCCATGATCCCGTGTTTGGAAAGCTCAGCTGCAACAGCCTCGGCTTTTTTGTTTAGGCTTAACGCCACCGTCGGTGCGCGCTGTTCGGCCTTGGACGGCCCAATCAAACGCAAAGTGTTTCTATCTTTGACTGCATCGAGCAGTGGCTGCAGCAACGCAATTTCGTGCTGGCGCATCAGGTCATGAACAAATCCACCGCGCGCAGACGCCCCGGTTTCCGGCCCGCCGTGATGATCGCAAAGCAGACCGATATAATCCGCCATGCCAGCACTCGCGGCGATCTGCGCATGATCAGGGCCGGCTGGTGTAAACCGTTTATAGAGCGTGCCACCGTTGAAATAGTGGGCCTGGTTCGGAAGCATCTCACCCAAAGGGCGTCGAATAACCATGCAGCCTTGGTGCGGGCCATAGGTTTTGTAGGCTGAGAACAAATAGATGTCGGGCCCGAGATCACCGACGTTCGGCAGGCCATGTGGCGCATAGGAAACTCCGTCGACACAGACAAACGCACCCGCGGCATGCGCTATCGCCGTGATTTCGGTCACTGGATTAATCTCGCCGACGACATTTGAGCAATGTGGGAAGCAAACGAGGCGGACTTTCTCGTCCAACAGGTTTTCCAGATCCTGTGGGTTTAGCGATCCACTGTCCGGATCAATCTGCCATTCGCGGATTTCGATACCGTCTTCTTCCAATCGACGCCAGGGGCCGGTATTGGCCTCGTGGTCCTGATTGGTCACAACGATGGCATCACCCTGCCGCATCCACTGACGAAAGGCCTGCGACAGAACATAGGTATTCTGAGTCGTTGAGGGGCCAAAGCTCAGCTCATCCGTATCCACGCCCATGATCGCGGCCAACCGCATCCGCGCTTCATCCATTTCTTCGCCGCCCAGACGGCTGGCTTCGTATGGCGCATAAGGTTGGACCTTGCGCTGTGTATAAAACCGGTTCAGGCGATCAATCACCGGCTTACAGGTATAAGATCCACCAGCGTTTTCAAAGAAGGCCTGCCCGTTCAGGCTGGGTTCAGAAAAGGCCGGGAATTGCGCCCTAACGAAATCGATATCAAGTGTGCCCATCACACGTCTCTCCCTGATCGCATGCCTCATTTCGGAAATCCGCCCGCGCAAGGTCTGGGCACTTCCAAAACAACCAAGGCATTACTGTCCGGCCGCCATCCCCATCAGAGGACATGCTATGGCAGCAGTCCTTCTGATGGCAGCTTGCTGCAAACAAACAGGAACAGATAGTCAGACGGAAAAGATTAGGTCAAGTCACTGTGCTGATAACATTTTTCATATCTAGCGCCAAAAAAGAACCGGGCTGCTAGACCCGGTCTATGTGCTAATTGATGCGCTATCCCTGGACTTTGGTATAGGTGCCCTCACCCGCCAAAATACCGCGGAACCCGCCGGGCTCATCCAGACCAAAAACGATCAGCGGCAGATTGTTGTCACGTGCCAAGGCGATGGCCGATGCATCCATCACTCGCAGGCGTTTAGCCAGCACATCGTCATACGAAACATTGTCATAACGTACCGCGTCCGAGTGTTCTTTTGGGTCCTTGTCATAAACGCCATCGACACCATTCTTACCCATGAAGATCGCTTGGCAGGCCATCTCGTTCGCGCGCAATGTGGCGGCGGTGTCAGTGGTGAAATAGGGGTTCCCGGTTCCCGCCGCAAAGATGCAGACCCGTTTTTTCTCAAGGTGGCGTACAGCGCGGCGGCGAATATATGGCTCACACACTTCGTCCATCCGAATGGCCGAAATGACACGGGTGAAGACCCCGGCCGCCTCAAGCGCGGATTGCATTGCGAGCGCGTTCATGACCGTTGCCAGCATGCCCATGTAATCGGCGGTCGTACGCTCCATCCCCTGTGCCGAGCCGGAAAGCCCCCGGAAGATGTTGCCACCACCGATGACCATACAGATTTCGACACCCAGATCGTGTACCGATTTCACCTCTTGTGCGATGCGCTGGACGGTTGGCGGATGAAGTCCGAATCCCTGATCCCCCATCAGGGCCTCGCCCGAAATCTTCAACATGACGCGGTCATACGTTGTTTTCGGGGTCTCAGTGGTCTCGTCAGAAGGGGAAAGGCTCATGTTGCGCTCCGGGCTGGCACGGGTTTATTTTCCGGCGCAAAATGAAGCAAAACCTCCGCAGGTTCAATGCGGATAGTCAGGGATGAGGCAATCAGCGATGGCCGATACAAATGAGAACCGGCTTTGGGCGCAGTTGCCTCCGATTCCTGATGACAAACCGGTGCTGATCGCTGGGCCTACGGCTTCGGGAAAGTCAGCGCTGGCGCTTTTGGTCGCGGAGCGCTGCGGTGGTGTGATCGTCAATGCCGACGCAAGTCAGGTTTATGATTGCTGGCGCATCATATCTGCACGTCCCTCGATCGAAGAAGAAAAACGTGCCCCACATCTGCTGTACGGGCATGTCGCATATGATCAGACCTATTCCACCGGACATTGGCTTCGCGACGTCACGCCTTTGCTAAGACAAAAACAGCGCCCTATCATTGTGGGGGGTACAGGTCTGTATTTCACTGCGCTGACCGAAGGGATGGCCGAGATACCTGCAACCCCTCCTGAAATTCGGGCCGAGGCGGACGCATTATCACTAAGAAAGCTGATCGAAGGTCTTGATCTTCAAACGCTGCAGAAGATCGACACCCAGAATCGAGCCCGTGTTCAACGCGCGTGGGAGGTTCAGACCGCAACCGGCCGCTCGCTTGCTGATTGGCAGGCTGATACACCCGCCCCGATTGTGGATCTGGGGAATACAGTTCCGATTGTATTCGACGTCGAAAAAAGCTGGTTACTGGATCGTATTAATCGTCGTTTCGATCAGATGTTGGATCAAGGCGCCATGGCCGAAGTGGCCGCGATGCAGAACCGATTTGACCCTTCTCTACCAGCCTTCAAGGCCATTGGCGTGCCTGAATTGATGGCATGCCTAGAAGGCCGCATGTCCCAGGAAGAAGCCAGGGATCGGGCAACAATAGCTACACGTCAATTTGCCAAACGACAACGAACTTGGTTTCGCGCCCGCATGAAATCCTGGCACCACATTGATGCCGCGTCTCATCAGTAAGGGGCATTCCTCGGGCATTGGAAGCAGTTGGATTTCTTAGTTTTCTCCCCAAAAAAACGACCGAATGTGTTGCAGCGTGACTGTCAATTCTATCCGCGGTGCTTTCGGCTAGTTGTGCGAACGCACCACGAAATAATCCTGAATGGCTTACTTTTCCGCCTGATGTCGTTTTTGTACCATCAATGACGATTTCCGACATTGACGCCGCAATGAAACTGGTGCCGAATGGAGGTCATGGGGATGTTCAATAGTCAAGAAAACAAGCCAGCGGCCCGGTCAATCGATCCAATTCGTTGGCCGTAGCGCCCGTTTCAATCAATCACAACGCGAACTTTACCTAATAACTAGTGTCACAGGGAGACATCTATGAAAAACCAGACAATCAATGGAAAGCCGATGCACTGGGCGGCAGAGATGCATGCTCAAGAGTATCGCGACGGCAATCTGAGTCGGCGCGAGTTCATGGCGCGGGTAACCGCACTTGGCGTCGCCGTTCCGGTGGCATATGGCATGATCGGTCTGCAATCACCTGCTGCAGCGCAGGAGCCCCAGAAAGGCGGCACCATTCGCTACCAGATGGAAGTGCGCGCATTGAAAGATCCTCGCACCTATGACTGGACGCAAATTGCGACCTTCACTGCGGGCTGGCTTGAATACCTTGTCGAATACAACAACGACGGTTCATTCAAGCCGATGTTGCTGGAAAGCTGGGAAGCCAATGATGACGCCACAGAATACACACTGAACGTCCGCAAAGGTGTGAAGTGGAACAATGGTGACGATTTCACTGCCGAAGACGTGGCGCGCAACATTGCTGGCTGGTGTGACTCGTCTCTCGAGGGTAACTCGATGGCATCGCGCATGGCGTCACTGGTCGACGAGTCAACGCAGAAAGCAGCCGACGGTGCCATCACCGTTGTTGACTCGCACACCGTAAAACTGAAATGCAACGCGCCCGACATCACAATCATCCCCGGCATGGCCGACTATCCGGGCGCCATCGTTCACAGCAGTTTTGACGCGAACGACATGCTCTCCAACCCCGTTGGTACGGGCTTCATGATCCCGGAAAGCCACGAAGTGGGTGTTAAGGGTGTATTGGTTCGCAACGAAGGCTTTGACTGGTGGGGCTATGAGGCCGGCAAGGGCGGCTATATCGACCGGATCGAGTTCATCGACTACGGCACCGACCCGGCAGCCTTCCTGGCAGCCTATGAGGCCGAAGAGATCGACATGAACTGGGAGTCGGTCGGCGAATTTGTCGACATCTTCGACGGCATCGGCCTCGTCCGCTCGGAAATTCCATCAGGCTTTACCATCGTTATCCGCCCGAACCAGTTGGCTGAAGATGCGAATGGCAACAAGATCTATGGCGACAAGCGCGTGCGTCAGGCTCTGGCTATGGCCGTTGATAACGAAGTGTGTTTGGAACTGGGCATGTCAGGCTACGGCATCCCCGCCGATAACTGTCATGTCGGCCCGATGCATCCGGAGTATGATTCAGCTGTGACACGCATTCCGTATGATCCAGCGGGGGCGAAGGCCCTGATGGACGAAGCCGGAATGGGTGATTTCGAACACGAAGTTCAGTCGATTGACGATGACTGGCGTCGTAACACCACCGCTGCGGTGGTCGCGCAGTTGAACGACGCGGGCATCAAGGCCAAGCATACGGTTCTGCCGGGCTCAACCTTCTGGAACGACTGGACGAAATACGCCTTCTCGTCGACCAACTGGAACCACCGCCCGTTGGGCACTCAGGTTCTGGCACTGGCCTATAAGTCAGGCGTCGCGTGGAATGAATCCGGTTTTGCCAATGAAGAATTCGATACTCTGCTGGCCGAGGCAAACTCGATCGCAGATGTCGACAGACGTCGCGAAGTGATGGCGAAACTGCAGGCGATCATGATTGACGAGGGTGTGACCATCCAGCCCTATTGGCGGACGGCGATGCGCCACCATCGTGACAACATGGTGGGTGTTGAAAAACACATCGCCGACCTGCCGCAGCTATATAAGTTCGGCATCATCTCCTAACCAAACCACAAAGGCCGCGCCGCTCTGGCGCGGCCTTTTCGTCCTGAACACGGCGACCATAATAACAGCGATGCATGAAGCCGTTTGGCATTCATGCTGGCCGACCAACAGGGGCTAATATGGGACTTTTCATTCTAAGGCGCGTCGGCATCATGCTGGTGACTGCACTGTGCCTGACATTCCTGGTCTTCTTTTTGACCAACCTCTACCCGAACCTCGAAAAGCTTGCGAAAACGCAGGGCAACTTCCGTATGTCGGATGAGCAAGTTGAGAGCTATTTGCAGAAAAACGGTTACCTCCAATCCACTCCGATCAAATACGGTGAATGGTTGGGGGTCTTGCCTTCGTATCGGCATACGAACGAAGATGGAACTGTTCAGGGCCGATGCATTCTGCCCGGGAAAACTGCTGAAGAGTCACCCAGTTTCTGTGGTATCCTGCAGGGGTATTGGGGTTATTCGACCGTCTTCAAGGAAGAGGTTTCAACCGTAGTTGGAAACAGGCTGGCATTAACCGGGCGGTTGATGTTCTGGGTTATGCTGCTGATGGTCCCTTCGGCACTTATCCTGGGTGTTTTGGCCGGAATGAAAGAAGGTTCAGCAACCGACAGGACGCTTTCGACCTTTGCCATCACCACAACCGCAACCCCAGAATATGTTTCTGGTGTTATCTTCATAGCGATTTTCACTTCGTCCGCTGTCGGCTTGAAGTGGTTTAAGGGTACTGCCACACAAGCGATGGAGAACCCGACATTCGAGAACTTCTTCCTCCCGGTTTTGACGATTGCGCTTTACGGAATGGGCTATATCGCCCGGATGACCCGCGCCTCGATGACCGAGGTAATGACGGCGCAGTACATCCGGACGGCGCGCCTGAAAGGTGTATCGTTCTCGAACATCGTCATGAAACATGCGCTACGCAATGCGCTGATCGCGCCTTTTACAGTCATCATGTTGCAGTTCCCATGGCTGCTGAACGGCGTGGTGATCGTCGAGACCCTGTTCAACTACAAAGGGTTTGGTTGGGCGCTGGTGCAGGCGGCAGGCAATAACGACATCCAGTTGCTGCTGGCGATTTCGGTCGTGTCGGTCTTTGTGGTGCTGGTGACGCAGCTGATTTCGGATATCGGCTATGTCTACCTCAACCCGCGCATTCGCATTTCTTAAGGAGGGTTAGATCATGGAACCACTTACCTGGACCGGCTCTATCGCCTTCCTCAACCCGCTACTGTTGCTGGCACTTGGGCTTTTGGCCTTGTCCATCGTTGTCTGGATGCTGGCAAGTATCGTTCTGCCCGAAGACCAAATGACAGTGAATCCAGACGGAACGCTGAGTTCGAGCTCGGGTCTTCGCAATCTAATACAAGCCGCGCTGCGCTATAGTTTCCTAGCTATTGTGGGTCTCGCAGTTGCTTATATCGTGTTGGGTATTCTGATGGGCACCAGCGCCGGTATCATTGGCGCCATATCCCAGCAGTTCCTGCCGGTTTGGCTGTCGCTGATCATCCTTTATGCGATGTCGATTGCGTTCAAACGCAAGCTTGGACTTTACGGCAAACTTTTCGACAGCCCCATTGGCATGATCGGCTTTGGCCTTGTTATGTTCTGGGTTTTCACCGGGATTTTCGGCGCGCTCGACCTGATCGTCACCCATGACCCATTGGCTCAGCTCTCAGGCATGAAAAACAAGGTGCCGGGTACGCCTCTGGCCAGTGTGGAAGAGGGTCAATACGCCTGGTACCTACTGGGTGGCGATAACCTTGCACGCGACGTCTTCAGTCGCATGGTCAAGGGTGCCTGGATTGTTGTTCAAATCGCACCTCTGGCGACCATGTTTGCCTTCATGGTTGGTATCACTCTTGGTCTACCTGCGGGTTACTATGGCGGGCGGCTGGATACGCTTCTGTCGTTTCTTGCGAACCTGATCCTGGCCTTCCCAGTGATCTTGCTATTCTACCTGCTGGTCACACCCGAGATCGTTGCGACCGGCGTTCCTAACTATATGGCCGCCGTATTGTTCGTATTCCCAATCATCTTCCTGGGTGTTCTGCTGAATTCGCGGTACTACACACGGCCAAACTTTCGGACTCCGCTATTGATCGGAGTACTGGGCGTTGCGCTCTGGTTGTATCTCTCGTTGATTTCAACCAGCGGCTACATCATCAACACTGACAGCTACCGTATCTGGGGACTGCCGACCTATCTGGATCTCTTTGATATTCCAGGTGGTATTCTGGTGGTATTTGTCTCGGTGGTCTTCGTGAACTCACCTACGGTGTTCCGCATCGTACGTGGCTTGGCGCTGGACATCAAAACCCGAGACTACGTGGCTGCGGCCCAGACCCGAGGTGAAGGCCCGTGGTACATCATGCTGTGGGAGATTCTGCCCAATGCGCGCGGCCCGCTGATCGTCGATTTCTGTCTGCGCATCGGCTACACCACCATCCTTCTGGGGACCTTGGGTTTCTTCGGGTTGGGTCTTCCGCCGGAAAGCCCCGATTGGGGGTCTACGATCAACGAGGGGCGTAAACTCTTGTCGATCTATCTGCACCCAGCCCTTCCGCCTGCGCTGGCCCTGTTGTCGCTGGTTCTTGGTTTGAACCTGCTGGCGGATGGTCTGCGCGAAGAAAGTCTGAAGGACTGATGTGATCGAGGCCGGGGGGCCAGCCCCCCGGACCCCCCGAGATATTTTTAGCCAGATGAAGGGGATCCCCCGGACTCTCGCGAGGAGATACAAGATGAACAAACTGGCGGATTATGACGGGCCCATCCTGGAGATCGACAAGCTGTCGATCTCGTTCTTTACCCGTCTGCGGGAAATTCCGGCTGTGATGGATTTTTCGGTTAGCGTGCAACCTGGTGAGGCCGTCGGACTGGTTGGTGAATCCGGGTGCGGTAAATCGACCGTTGCCTTGGGCGTAATGCAAGACCTGGGCAAGAACGGCCGCATAGTCGGTGGTTCGATCAAGTTCAAAGGCCGCGATCTGAGCGAAATGTCCACAGAAGAGCTGCGCGACATTCGCGGCAATGAAATCGCAATGATCTATCAGGAGCCGATGGCCTCTTTGAATCCGGCGATGAAGATCGGCAAGCAACTGATGGAAGTTCCGATGATCCACGAAGGCGTCGGTGCGGAAGAAGCTTATTCACGCGCGCTTGAGGTGGTAACAGACGTGCGTCTTCCTGACCCCGAAAGGATGCTGAATTCGTTTCCACACCAGCTTTCCGGTGGCCAGCAGCAGCGGATCGTGATTGCGATGGCGCTGATGTCGAAACCGGCGTTGTTGATCCTAGATGAACCAACGACCGCTTTGGATGTGACCGTAGAGGCCGCAGTAGTCGAACTGGTCAAGGATCTTGGCAAGAAATACGGCACCTCGATGCTGTTTATCTCGCACAACCTCGGGCTCGTGCTGGAAACCTGCGATCGGCTTTGCGTGATGTATTCCGGTGAAGCGGTCGAGCGTGGTTCGATCAAGGATGTTTTCGACGAGATGCAACACCCCTATACGCAAGCACTGTTCCGGTCGATCCCGTTGCCCGGAGCTGACAAGAACTCGCGCCCGCTGGTGGCGATTCCGGGGAACTTCCCCCTGCCCCACGAGCGGCCCCCAGGCTGTAACTTTGGCCCGCGCTGCGACTATTTCGAAGAAGGTCGCTGTGATGCCAAAGACATACTGATGGAAGCAGTGCCGGGAAATGACAGACACCATACGCGTTGTCTGAAATTCCAGGAGATTGATTGGAATGCGCCAATCACAGTGGGTGAGCAAAAAGAGAAAGGTGAAATCGGCCGGACTGTCCTGAAAATGGACAACCTCAAGAAATATTATGAGGTGGCTGCGAATGCCTTGTTCGGTGGTGGTGAGACTAAAGTGGTCAAGGCCAACGAAACCCTGAGTTTTGAGGCGCATGAATCTGAAACGCTGGCCATTGTTGGTGAATCCGGTTGTGGCAAGTCCACTTTTGCAAAGGTTTTGATGGGCCTGGAAACTGCAACCGACGGGCAAATTTTGCTGGACAATCGCAACATCGAACAGGTGCCTATCGAAGAGCGGGACGCGAAGACCGTGAGCGAGGTTCAAATGGTTTTTCAGAACCCCTTCGATACGCTGAACCCGTCGATGACTGTCGGGCGTCAGATCATTCGGGCCCTAGAGATATTTGGCGTCGGTAATTCAGAGGCTGAGCGGAAAAAGCGGATGCTTGAGCTGTTGGACCTTGTCAAACTGCCGAGGGCATTTGCCGATCGCATGCCGCGCCAGCTGTCAGGTGGTCAGAAGCAACGCGTGGGAATCGCGCGCGCCTTCGCCGGAGACGCGAGGATCGTTGTCGCGGACGAACCGGTTTCGGCGCTGGATGTTTCGGTACAAGCAGCGGTGACCGATCTGTTGATGGAAATTCAGCGAGAACACAAAACCACTCTGCTGTTCATCAGCCATGACCTGTCAATCGTGCGTTACCTCAGTGACCGTGTAATGGTGATGTATCTGGGCCATGTGGTGGAACTGGGCACGACCGACCAAGTCTTTGCTCCACCATACCACCCTTATACCGAGGCGTTGTTGAGCGCGGTTCCGATCGCGGACACGTCAGTTGAGAAACAGCATATCGTTCTTGAAGGCGACATCCCTTCTGCCATGAACCCGCCGCCGGGCTGTCCGTTCCAGACACGCTGCCGCTGGAAGTCCGAAGTGCCAGATGGGCGGTGTGAGTCCCATGTACCCCCGGTTCAGACGCTTGCGGATGGACATCAGGTCAAATGTCACCTTGCCGAAGATATTCTGGCTAAAATGGAGCCTGTCATCAAAATTGCGGCCGAATAATTCCTCGTAAAAGAATGAAGAAGGGCCAGTCCTCGACCGGCCCTTTCGATTTGCGTCACGATTGGTGGGGGGACAGGAGACGCAGGTCGTGGGTGAGTGGCAGTTTCAGTTTGCAATCAACCCGTCATCACGTTGTTGCCGAAGTGCATGAACTCCTGATTCATGCCCGCTACATCCCCGGCTTCCAGCTTTAAGCTGGCGCTGTCGAGCATCTTGTAACTCTGCTGGCTTTTGACCCAATCGTCTGCCGCCTGCAGCGTCGTCAGCGTGTACGACGTAACCTCATTGAGGTAGTGTGTCGGGATGATGATTTTGGGCTTGAGCTTGGCTACAATATCATTTCCCTGATCGAAGCTTAGGATATGTTCCGACCCATCGACAGGCAAAGTCAGTACATCGACCTGCCCGATCGCATCCCAGAACTCCTGAGGCGGATTGTGACGGTTGTCACCCCAGATCAAAGTGCGAATGCCGCCGGTTTCGACTAGGTAGACCACCATATCCATGTGGCCCACGTTGTTGGGCGGGCAAGCTTCGGCACCAAATTCGGCCAATGCGTTGGTCCATTCGTACCATCCCGGCGCAACGCAGGCATGTTTGTCAGCAAAGCCCGTGATCTTTAGGTCGGCAAACTCAAAATTCCCCGCCATCCTGTCCAAAACCATTGTGGAGCTAGGCCGTTCGATAGCATCATGGTCAAAATGAGCATGAGTGGACATGGTTATATCAACGGGGATCTGCGGAAATTCGTTGCGGAACCATAACCCCCATGCGCCCGAGGGATCATCCCGCCAAGGGTCGAATAACGCGGTCGCTCCGTTTGGCGAGGTGATCTTGATGGCACAGTGACCGTAGTAGTCGATCCCAACAGTTCCCGTGCTGGCTTGCCCAGTCGAGCCTTGCAAATCAATCACATGGTTGTTGTTGCCCGGCTGCAGCCAAGCTTGAGATTGTGCTTCGGCTGGTTTGCCACCCAGAAACGAAGCCCCTGCCCCAACGCCCGCAGCACCAGCCGCCATAAAAAATGACCGGCGTGAAAGACCAGTTGCCAGAGTGTCACGTTCCCCGTTCAGTATTGTCGGCTTTAGATCTTTGCGATCCATCTTGATCCTCCCGATTGAGCGGGTGCGGCTGTATCCGCACCCTTCTGATCAGGTTAACAAGGTCATCGTGGAAGGCTCAGATCAGAAAAATCTGGGGGGAATATGGGGGTAATCCCCATATTGCCAGATCACGAAATTGACAAAAGATGGCTGCGCAGGTTCTGATCCCGCCCTTCGAGTCCCAGTTTCCGGCGAATATTATTGCGATGGAAATCAATCGTTGATGTCTCGCGCGACATGGCCCGGGCTATATCTTTGGTGGTTTTACCGGACATGACCAGTTGCGCGATTTCGATTTCCGTCGGCGTCATAACCGAAAACGCATCCGAGAGTTTGTCGGAAATCATCGTGGTGATATCTTGCAGATTTCTCAATGCCAGTTCCAGATAAACTTGCGAGGCGTCGCCTTCGGTCATTTGGCTATGCAACTTGTCCAGATACGGCAAGACCATCGAACGAACCCGTTCAACAATGTCCTGATCGCGTTCTTTCCGGTCGTCGTCCAGACTTGTCAGCAATACCCGAAGTGCAGTGTTGGTTTCTTGTAACTCACGTGTCCTCAACTCGACGCGATTTTCCAACTGGGCCAGTGTTTCATTCAGCTTTTCCTCTAGCGCGCGCCGCAGATAAACCTCTTGAATCAAAGCCAAATCCGACTCGACCATACGTGCAAACTGCGCTAGACCCTCACGGAATAGCAAAGCGCGGCGATTGCGATGGCGATCCAGAACGCAGATGGTTCCGAAAACTGAACCATCCGGCCATTTCAGCGGAAAACCGATGTAAAAGGACATGCCGTGCTCCATGTCCTCATTGTCACTCCAGGCTGGATCGCAAGTAGCATCTTCGACAACAAATTCGCCATCTCGTTCAAGGACACCCTGGCAATAAAGCTTGGGATTCAGGCGAAAATTCATGCCGACAGGGTACGGATTTTCCGGATGATCCGAGGTGATCAGGACCGCATGATCGGGTGCTTCGGTCTTCATGATCAATGTCGCTGGCACATCTGCGAGTTGTGAAACTAGATCAACCAGGTTTTGCCAGTTGGCCATCGTTTCGGCTGGTATATCCGGTCGATCCTTGATCATTACAAACCGCACAAGTCTGAGAGCTATCTACCCAGACTAAGGCAGCGCTCTGTATTTGATCAAGAAACAGCCTCTCTGCGCCGCAGCACCGGGTTTTTAGCCACCCCAGATCACTTTCACATAGTTCTGGGTCTCTTTGTAAGGTGGTATGCCGCCATGCTTTTCGACCGCTTTGGGGCCAGCATTGTACGCTGCCAAAGCAAGCCGCCAGGATTTGAACTTGCGATACTGCCACGACAGATAACGCGCGCCCCCTTCCAGGTTTTGGATGGGGTCATACGGATTGACACCCAGCAACCTAGCTGTCTGTGGCATCAATTGCGCAAGACCTAGCGCACCCTTGTGCGATTCAGCATGTGGGTTCCATCCGCTTTCCTGTTGGACAAGTCGCAAGAACAGCTCTTCTGGCACATTATGCTTTCGGGCCGCATTCCGGGCGTGATTCAGATATTGGCCCCGATAATTTCCGGTGTATCGCTTGGCAAACTTCCCGTTCTCAGTTTTAGGTCTAAGCCGATCTGAATCGCGATACTGGCTTGCGGCGCGACCGTCCAATACCTTGGATTGCTTGAGGAAAAGCGCCTTTCGATTCTTTGTTGAAAGGGTTTCCGCCTGCGCCGAAAAGGACACAAGGCAAACACCTAAAACAGAAATACCACCGATCAGAAACCGCATTAAAGCCAATCCTGCACCCTCAATAACCAGCCGAATTATAGTTAAATCAACCGGAAATGAAAGCTTGGTTAAAGTTGGCCTAATATTTTCCCATTCACCGTTGCAGCATCAATCATGTTTTAACCAAGTCCCAGCCCGTATAGGGTCAGCAGCAGAACACAGCGCCAGATTCGGGCGCCATCCAGTCAGAGTAAAACGAGGGAATAAATGGCGGGTTCAGTCAACAAGGTCATTCTGGTCGGCAATCTGGGCCGCGATCCTGAAGTGCGGACATTTCAAAACGGTGGTAAAGTATGCAACCTGCGCATTGCCACCTCGGAAACCTGGAAGGACCGCAATACCGGAGAGCGCCGTGAACGGACAGAATGGCACTCGGTCGCCATATTCAACGAAGGCCTTGTACGCGTGGCTGAACAGTATCTGCGCAAGGGTTCAAAAATTTACGTCGAGGGACAATTGCAGACCCGTAAGTGGCAGGATCAGTCCGGTCAGGATCGTTATTCGACCGAGGTGGTGCTGCAGGGCTTCGGCTCGACGCTGGTAATGCTCGACGCCCGCGGTGAAGGCGGCGGCGGTGGAGGCGGCTATGGCGGCGGACAAGCCGGCGGCGGATATGGCGACCCATATGGCGGCCCCTCCAGCGCACCAGCCCCTGCGTCTGGCGGAATCGACGATGACGAGATTCCGTTCTAAACCAAGCGGAGACTAAATATGGCATGGTCCTTCTCACTTGGCCGATTACTCGGCTCGGAACTGAGGGTCCATGTCACCTTCTTTTTGCTGCTCGCCTGGGTTGGTTTTGCGGCCTATTCCAGCGGCGGCTTGCCTGCGGCGATTGACAATGTCGTATTCGTACTCGCCTTGTTTGCCTGTGTTGTGGCGCATGAGTTCGGCCACGCGCTGATGGCGCGGAGATATGGCATCCGTACCCCTGACATCACTCTGTTACCGATTGGTGGGCTGGCGCGCCTTGAGCGAATGCCAGAAAAACCGATGCAAGAGGTCTGGGTCGCCCTCGCTGGACCCGCCGTAAACATCGCGATTTGGGCAATTCTTGTTGTCTTGGGGGCAAGCATACAGCTTGGTTCACTCGACCAGATTGACTCGGCCGCAACCGGCCTGCTCAGCCGTTTGGCCTATGTGAACCTGCTGTTGGCGGCCTTTAACATGATCCCGGCTTTCCCGATGGATGGAGGACGCGTCTTCCGCGCCTTGCTGTGCATGAAAATGGAACGCGCCAAGGCAACCCGCATTGCTGCACTCGGTGGTCAGATCGTTGCTGTTGGGCTTGGATTTCTGGGGCTGACCTCGGGCAACCCGATACTGGTTCTGATCGCCGTCTTTGTTTTCATCGCCGCCAATGCAGAAAATCAGGACGTCGCGCTGCGCTCGGTTGCGCGGCGTGTCATGGCGCGGGATGCCATGATTACCGAATTCAAAGCTCTGTCACCGGACGACACGCTGGCAACGGCAGCGCAGGCAGTCATTCACACAACTCAGCATGAGTTTCCGGTTATAGATCAGAATGGTGGACTTATGGGGTTTGTCACCCGCGACCGCCTGTTTACTGCATTGGCGGGTGACCATCCCCGCTCGGAATCGGCGGTCTCGATTATGGGTACTAATATTCCGCAGGTCGAGCTGACCAGTGGATTGGACAAAGTCCTGAATGGCCTACACAAAGGTGCGCCCGCGATTGCCGTATGCACCAAATCGGGGCACATGGTCGGCTATATCACGCGCGAAAATATCGGCGAGTTGATGGTGATCCAGGGGCGCTAAGCCTCAATCACACCTCCAACGCGTCCTTTAGTACAGAAACCACCGTCTCGCGGGGCACATCCGGTGTGACGAAAGCTTGCCCGATCCCTCGTGCCATAATGAACCGCAACTGACCGTCCATGACCTTTTTGTCCTGCGCCATCAGATCGACCAGCGTTTCTGCATCCGGCAATTCACCCGGGATATCGGCCAGATCGGTCTTCATCCCCATCGCACGCAAATGCGCCCTGACGCGGCTCGGGTCTTCTTGCGAACACAGGCCCAACCGAGAAGAGGTCTCAAACGCCAGCGCACACCCGATGGCGACACCTTCGCCGTGCAACAGACGATTTGAATAGCCCGTTGCAGCCTCAAGCGCGTGGCAGAAGGTATGACCCAGATTGAGCAGCGCCCGGTCGCCCTGCTCGGTCTCGTCGCGTGCCACGATATCGGCCTTCATCTGAACCGAACGCTTGACGGCCTGCACTCGCGCTGCCATGTCGCCGGATGCCAACAGAGGCCCGTTATCTTCTAGCCACTCAAAGAACTGGGCATCACCCAACAGTCCGTATTTGACGACCTCACCATATCCAGCGAGAAAGTCTCGCGTCTGTAACGTGCCCAGCACATCAGTATCGGCCAATACCAGTGACGGCTGGTGAAACGCTCCGATCAGGTTCTTACCCTGTGGCGCATTGATCCCGGTCTTGCCGCCAACCGAGCTGTCGACCTGCGCCAGTAGCGAGGTCGGTATCTGAACAAAGCGCACTCCGCGCCGCATCACCGCAGCAGCAAAACCCGCCAGATCGCCGATCACCCCGCCACCAAGCGCAACGACAATGTCGCTCCGTTCAACCTTTTCCGCCAGCAACCATTCCACCGCGCGCTCAAAATGCGGCCAGCTTTTGGTCGCCTCACCGGCTGGAAGCGCCAGCGCGGTCATCTCGATCCCGGCTGAGGCCAATCCATCACGCAGGGCATCCAGATGCATTCCAGCGACCGTTTCATCGGTCAGAACCGCGACACGGGGACGCTTTAACAGCGGGGCAATCCGTTCCCCGGATTGCACCAAAAGTCCGGGGCCGATTTCAACATCATAAGAACGCTCGGCCAGATCAACATGTACGGTTTGATGCATTAATTTCGTTCCAAAATATCTGGGCGTGTCACCAAGGCGGCGATGACCCGATCCACCATATCTTCGATTGCGGTCTCACCATCCGAGTCCGCCACCAGATCAGATTGTTCATAGATCGGCACCCGCGCTTCGTACAAGTCGCGCAGCGTCGCATAGGGGTTCGCTGTACGCAGCAGAGGCCGCGTATCCTTGTGTTTGACACGATTCCACAGCACGTCCAAATCAGCCTTTAACCAAACCGAGGCACCACGATCCGAGATCATTTTGCGATTACCTTCGGCAAGGAACGCACCACCACCTGTCGACAGGATACCTCTTTCTTCGTCCAAAAGCCGCCCGATAATCTGACTTTCCTTGCTGCGAAAGAACGCTTCTCCATCCCGTGCGAAGATTTCGGGGATGGTCATGTTGGCTGCCGATTCGATTTCGGTATCGCTGTCAAGAAAAGGAACACCCAGCCGGGCAGCCAGCGCACGACCCACGGCTGTTTTGCCTGCCCCCATCATTCCAACCAAAACGACGGTTTTGTGCAGTCGAAACTGCGTCGCTGTGTCAGAAGGCACCGTGTTATACTTAATTTCGCTCATTTCGTCGTGAATGACGTGATCTTAGGGAAAATGCTAGTTATAACTTGGCCAAAAGCAAAAATTGAGGCAGCGTTCACCCATGGGCCGTTTGATCAAGTTCCTGATATACATCATTTGCCTGTGTTTCATCGGGCTGGTTGGGTATGCCTATATCGGGCCGTATTTCGGCGCGGACTTCTCCGCCCCGAAAAATGAAATTCGCGAGCCGGTCATCCTGAATGCAGACTAAAGGCACCTTACTGGCGCTTTTTCTGGCCGGAACCGCACAGGCGCAAACGCAAGAGCCATTGTCAGTCATCGACTGGCTAACTGACCCGCCAGAAAACCTGCCGGGCACGGTGCTGATGGAACCCCCTGTGACGCAGACGGGACTGCAACCCGAGGTGCAGGTCACCCCGTTGGAGGCGCTGTCCCCTCCTCTGGGGTTGGTTGCGTCTTCAGTCACTGGTCTGCCGGTGGACCTGTGGCGCAGCAGCGATGCTGATCGGCTCGCGGATTTGATCTCGAAGGTACAGGTCAAGTCCAACCCAGCGATGCAACGATTGTTGTTTACGTTGCTCTTGTCCGAAGCCCGCGCCCCAGCGGATGGGCAGGCGGAAGATACATTGCTGATGGCGCGACTGGACCGTCTTATGCAATTGGGCGCATCCGATCCGGTGCAATCCTTGGTTCAACTGGCCGGTCCGACCGATACGCAAGACCGCTTTAGACGTTGGTTCGATGCCACATTGCTGACCGGTGACGAAGATCGAAGTTGCACAGCCCTGATCGCTCAGCCGAATTTATCGAGGAACTACGCCGCTCAGATATTCTGTAAGGCGCGCCGAGGGGATTGGGCCTCGGCAGCGCTTACACTTGAAGCAGCACATGCGTTGCAGGTCTTACCCGACGATCAGCTTGCCCTGCTCGATCGCTTTCTCAGCCCTGAATTGTTCGAAGGGGCCGAGTATCTTCCGCAACCCGAAGATCCCGACCCTCTCACCTTCCGAATGTTCGAAGCGATTGGTGAACGCCTGCCCACGGCATCTCTACCTCGGGCCTTTGCAAACGCTGATTTGCGGGACGTGGCGGGGTGGAAAGCTCAGATCGAAGCTGCCGAACGGTTGACGCGGATTGGTGCTCTGACGCCAAACCAGTTGCTTGGCCTTTATACCGAACGCTCCCCTGCAGCCTCAGGTGCGGTATGGGATCGTGTCTCAGCCATACAAAAGTTCGAAGCCGCGCTCGAAACTGGCAAGCCAGGGCCAGTTTCAAATGCGTTAACAGCTGTTTGGGCACAGATGAAATCGGTCGGCCTGGAAGTGCCCTTTGCCGAATTGTTTGCGCCACGTCTGGCATCGATGAAGTTACCCGATCAGACTGCAGAAAACCTCCGTTGGCGTATTCTGCTTTTGTCCGAACTATATGAAGACGCGGCACGCACGATGCCTGACGAGTCGGACGCCAACAAGTTTTTGTCTGCCCTTGCACAAGGCGATCCGCAGCGCGCGCCCTCTCCTACCCCACTCGCTGATGCCATTTCACAAGGTTTTACCTGGTCTGCACCTGTCCCTTCGGACATAAACACCATGCTGCTCAATGATCAGTTGGGAGAGGCCATTCTGGAAACGATGCAGTTGTTCGCCCATGGCGCGCGCGGCAATCTGGTGGATCTGACAGCCGCGATTGCCACGTTCCGACGTGTCGGGCTCGAAGATACCGCGCGCCGAGCTGCATTACAGCTCATGATCCTGAACGGGGCCTGAGGATGACCGCACCCTCGTCTCAGGATCTATGGGTTTCCACCTTCCTCGAAGCGCAAGCCGCTGAACTTGGGGCTGCAACCAATACCTTGCTTGCATACGGACGCGACCTTAAGGATTTCTCAGACTGGCTGGTACGACGAAAGTCTGGCTTTGCCGAGGCTGACCGAGACAGGATCGAAGGCTACTTGATCGACTGCGATGCGCAGGGCCTGTCCCGCGCCACCCGCGCACGGCGGTTGTCTGCGATCAAGCAGTTGTATCGATTTGCGTTCGAGGAGGGATGGCGTGACAGCAACCCCGCGATCCAGATCAAAGGCCCCGGACGTGCGAAACGACTGCCCAAAACGCTGGATGTGCCTGAGGTTGACCGCCTGCTTGCCGCAGCACGCCGAACGGGTCGGTCCGATGCCGACAGAATACGCAACACCTGTTTGATGGAGCTTCTTTACGCAACAGGGATGCGGGTGACTGAACTTGTGTCGTTGCCAGTAAGCTCTGCCAGAGGCGACCCCCGGATGCTGTTAGTTCTTGGCAAAGGTGGCAAAGAGCGGATGGTTCCACTGTCCCCTCCCGCCCGCGAAGCGTTAAGCGGATGGCTCATAGTCCGCGATGCGGCTGAAGAGCAAACGATAAAAAAAGGTGTACAGGCATCGCGTTTTCTGTTTCCTTCGCGCGGGAAATCAGGGCATTTGACGCGGCATCGCTTCTTCCTTCTGGTCAAAGAACTGGCCGTCGAGGGCGGCGTTTCACCCCAGAAGGTCACCCCGCACACACTGCGCCATGCGTTTGCGACGCATCTGCTAGCCAATGGTGCGGATTTACGCTCGATCCAGACACTTCTGGGCCATGCGGATGTCGCCACAACCGAGATTTATACTCATGTTCTGGATGAACGCTTGTCGGAATTGGTGCTGGAACACCACCCGCTTGCCAAGGATGACACCACAGATCAAGGCTAACCCCTTGATCGGACGAGGTCGCAGCCCCATAACGGATGCAGCAACAAGAATAGCCTAGGACCGATGGAACCCACCTCTTCTTTGCTCGACAGTGCATTCTGGATCACGACTGGATCCATTCTTCTTCTCCTTGTGCTATCGGGCTTTTTCTCTGGCTCGGAAACCGCCCTGACTGCGTCATCACGCGGAAAGCTAAGGGCGCAGGCTGACAAAGGTTCACGCGGGGCGCAGAAGGCGCTGGATATTACCGACGACAACGAACGCCTGATCGGCTCGGTCCTGTTGGGCAATAACCTTGTCAACATCCTTGCGGCTTCGCTGGCCACAGCACTGTTTACGCGGCTATTCGGCGAAAGCGGAGTGGCATTGGCGACGCTGGTGATGACCTTGCTGGTGTTGATCTTTGCCGAAGTGCTGCCCAAGACCTACGCTATTACAAACGCTGAAAAGGCCGCCGCATGGGTCGCGCCTGTTATCGGTGTTGTCGTGACGGTGTTTTCGCCCGTCGTAGCCGCCGTCCGTCTTCTCGTGCGCGGAGTGATGCGCTTGTTTGGCGTAAAGATCGACCCTGACAGCAACATCCTCGCGGTGCGGGAAGAAATCGCTGGCGCGCTGCAACTGGGCCATTCCGAAGGAGTTGTCGAAAAGGAAGATCGAGACCGTATTCTGGGTGCGCTGGATCTTGGTGATCGCGCGGTGGAAGAGATAATGCTCCATCGCTCGAATATTGAGATGATCGATGCCGATGATGAGCCCGAGGCGATCCTCAAACAATGTCTGGAAAGCCCCCATACCCGCCTGCCGGTTTTCCGGGAGGAACAGGAAAACATCGTGGGTGTGGTCCACGCCAAGGACTTGTTTCGCGCGATGTACGCCCAAGTCGGCGGTGCAGATGGCGATCCGGAGCGGCTTAAGAATTTCGACATCGCAAAGGTGGCTAACGATCCTTATTTCGTTCCTGAAACCACCACTCTGGACGACCAGATGCGCGAGTTTCTTAGGATGCACAGCCATTTCGCGCTTGTTGTGGATGAGTACGGATCGCTGCGCGGGTTGATCACGCTCGAGGATATTCTGGAAGAAATTGTGGGTGAGATCGCCGACGAGTTCGACATCGACGAAGAAGTACCCGTCACCCGCACCGATGATGGCCAATTCCTCGTCGAAGGTGCAATGACCATCCGCGACGTCAATCGCGCCCTCGACTGGGCCCTGCCGGACGAAGAAGCCAACACTTTGGCTGGTCTTGTCATTCACGAAGCACAGATGATCCCGATCGTCGGTCAGGTGTTTTCATTCCACGGCTTTCGGTTCGAAGTCACCGCACGCGACGGCAACCGGATCACGGCCCTCAAAGTGCGACCTCTTTAAGTTCGGCAGCGTTCGCAATTGACAAGCGACGCGCAGTGTCGCGAACTGAATAGTATTGCGCCAGAGCCCTCGGCAGGCTCGGCCAAAAGCCGAGGGAGATGCATCGTGAAAACCACCACCCGTGTTGTAGTGATTGGCGGGGGCGTCGTCGGATGTTCGGTCCTCTATCATCTGACCAAACTTGGCTGGTCGGATGTGATGCTCCTGGAACGGTCCGAGCTCACCAGCGGCTCGACATGGCACGCGGCAGGTGGATTCCACACGCTGAACGGCGACACTAACATGGCCGCCCTGCAGGGCTATACCATACGGTTGTATAAAGAGCTGGAAGAGATCACGGGCATGTCTTGCGGCCTGCACCATGTGGGTGGCGTCACTCTGGCCGACGATCAGGATCGCTTCGACATGCTACTGGCCGAGCGTGCCAAACACCGGTTCATGGGCCTTGAGACCGAGATTGTCGGGCCAGAAGAGATCAAGAGGATCGCTCCGATCACCAACACCGATGGAATACTTGGCGCGCTTTATGACCCCCTAGACGGGCATTTAGACCCTTCGGGCACCACCCATGCCTATGCCAAGGCGGCGCGGATGGGCGGCGCCACGATCGAAACCCATTGCATGGTGCGCGAGACCAACCAGCGACCGGACGGAACATGGGATGTGGTGACCGACAAGGGTACGATTCACGCCGAGCATATCGTCAATGCTGGTGGTTTGTGGGCGCGCGAGGTCGGCGCAATGGCCGGCATCTATTTCCCGCTTCATCCGATGGAGCACCAATATCTGGTCACCGATTCCATTCCTGAGATCGAGGCCATTATCGACGCAGGTGGCGAGCATCCGCATGTGATGGACCCCGCTGGCGAAAGCTATCTGCGGCAGGAAGGGCGTGGACTGTGCATCGGCTTCTACGAACAGCCCTGCAAGCCCTGGGCTGTCGACGGCACCCCGTGGGAGTTTGGCCACGAACTGCTGCCCGATGACTTCGACAAGATCACCGATAGCATCGAATTCGCCTACAAACGCTTCCCTGTTCTCGCTGAGGCGGGTGTCAAATCCGTCATCCATGGGCCGTTTACGTTCGCCCCTGACGGCAACCCTCTGGTCGGGCCTGTGCCTGGCGTGCGGAACTACTGGTCGGCCTGCGGTGTCATGGCCGGTTTTAGCCAGGGCGGAGGGGTTGGCCTGACCCTCGCACAATGGATGATCGCAGGCGAACCTGAACGCGATGTGTTTGCGATGGATGTGGCCCGGTTCGGTGACTGGATCAGCCCCGGTTACACACGCCCCAAAGTGATTGAGAACTATCAGAAACGGTTCAGCGTCGCATATCCGAACGAAGAGCTGCCTGCCGCACGCCCAAACCGAACCACGCCGATGTATGACATCTTCAGCGATCTCGGTGCCGTATGGGGGCAGCAGTACGGGTTGGAGGTTCCGAACTACTTTGCCAAAGGGGATGAACCAGATTTCGAAACACCCTCTTTCCGCCGCTCCAACGCTTTTGAGGCCACTGGCCGAGAAGTCCGCGCCGTACGCGAAGGAGTGGGGATCAACGAGGTTCACAATTTTGGTAAATACCGCATCACAGGTGCCGGTGCCCGCGCATGGCTGGATCGCATCATGGCAGGCCGAATTCCGAAACCGGGTCGTGTTTCGTTAACGCCCATGTTGTCGCCCAATGGCAAATTGATCGGGGATTTCACCGTGTCGTGTCTGAGCGAAAATGAGTTTCGCGTCACGGCCTCATATGGCAGCCAGGCGTTTCACATGCGCTGGTTCCTGCAAAATCAGGACGAAGGCGTAAACATCGAAAACATCAGTGACCGGCTGAACGGCTTTCAGATTGCTGGCCCCAAGGCCACCGAGGTCCTGTCGGCCTGTACCCGGGATGATGTTAGTTCACTTAGGTTCCTTGGCGTGCGCGAGATGACCATCGGCATGACAGACTGCATCGTTCAACGCGTCAGCTATACCGGTGACCTGGGATATGAGATCTATTGTGATCCGATGGCACAGCGGCAGCTTTGGTGGACCTTATGGCAGGCAGGCCAACCTCATGGCATCGCACCATTTGGCATGCGTGCGATGATGAGCCTGCGTTTGGACAAGTTCTTTGGGTCGTGGATGCGCGAGTTTTCGCCGGACTATACCGCCGCGGAAACCGGTCTGGATCGGTTCATCTCATTCGCAAAAAACAGCAACTTCATTGGCCGCGCAGCTGTCGAGGCCGAACGCGCTGCTGGCACCAATCGCCGTTTGGTTGCGTTCGAGGTCGATGCAGCCGATGCCGATGTTAACGCGTATGAACCGATATGGATTGATGGTTCAGTTGTCGGCTTCTGCACGTCAGGCGGGTATTCCCACTATGCACGCAAATCGATAGCAATGGGATTCCTGCCAACCGAACAAGCAACCGAAGGTTGCGAGGTCGCGATTGAGATACTGGGCAGGATGCGCGCGGCCCGTGTGATCACCACGCCTCTGTTTGATGCCGACGGTGCAAGAATGCGGGGATGACACAATCTGACCTTAGCGGCATGGTGGCGAGATGAAAGAGATTCCCATCATACTGCTCGCCGCTGGCCAATCCAGCCGTATGGGTGGGACCGATAAGCTGATGCAGCCAGTGGGTGGCGTGCCGCTGCTGCGCCGTGTCGCGCAAAGAGCGATTGCCGTTGGTCCTGTTTTCGTTGCCCTGCCCCCGATGCCTCATCCACGCTATACGGTGTTGAATGATCTCGATGTGCTGCCCGTCGAAATCCCGGACGCACGGGAAGGTATCAATGCCAGTCTAAAAGGGGCAATGGCGGCAATCCCAGCCCATGCGAAGGCCGTGATGATCCTCTTGTCCGACTTGCCGGACCTTACGACTGCAGATCTACGCAATGTCCTGAAATCGGTCAAAACCCATCCTGCCAATCGAATTTGGCGCGGTGCAACCAACCAGGGCGTCCCTGGGCACCCGGTGATCTTTGATCGCTCTCTCTTTGCAGAACTGACAGACCTGACCGGTGACAGTGGCGCGCAATCTGTCGTACGGCGTCACAAGGATGCAGTTCACCTTCATCGCCTGCCCAGCCAAAATGCACTGTTGGATCTAGATACACCAGAGGATTGGGCAGAGTGGGTAGCCCGCCAACCTTCTGGGCTTCACCCGAAATAAACACGGCCCGGTCGTTTTCGACCGGGCCGTATGCCCAAAACAGGACTACCACTTTCACCAATCTCTAAAGCACTATCAGATCGCCAATCAGGCTGTCCGACTTTGAGCTGCAGAACCTAAACAAGACCCCCTCGTTAACATGCCGCTCAGCGCTGTGGAGACTGAGATGTGCCTTTGACACCCCCTAGTGTCTCAGGCCCCCCTCACTTGGGCATAACCAATGTCGCCGATCAGATGCGTTCAAACAATGTAAAATTGGAAGAAATGGTAAATTTGAGCGAAGACGGTTTGGCTTTTGCGCAACAATACAACACTCAAGACTCCACCAGTGGTTGCAGTTCCTTAACTCTAATCGGAACAAATACAGCGTTAATAGTTCATCGATACGCCCATTGCGCCTATTTCATAGACACCTACACACGCACTCAAAGATTAGATTGATTGCGCGATACAACTTTAAGGGGAGTAATTCGACGGGCCGTCCACGCGCCGGTTCTTTGTTAACAAAAATGATTCAATTCAATACTTTTCCGAAATTATCGACTTCGTCGGCAACAATCCACCGATTCGCCTCGATTCTCCCAAGCTGATTCTCGCTGTTAAGCCCTTTCGAACAGAGTCATTAAAGCGGCGAAACGTGGCGAAATTAAGGTTTCTTAATTTTTCTCTCAGGATATCCCAAGGTTGCTGGGGCATCTCCTGTCTGAATGCGCGGGATCAACCGCCAAACACAGACAGGAGTCAAAATGAGCATCCGGAAATCCTCACTGCTTCTTCCAAGCACATCCAGCTGGATGGGGGCTGGCGCACTGGGCGCGGCAATGCTGGCCACAACCGTTCTGCCCGCAATGGCAGACGAGGCGCTGGCTGATCTGGTCGAAACGGTTTCACCCTCGGTGGTGACAATCATCGCCAAACAAGACGCAACGCCAAAACAGGCGCAGGGGCAGGACTTCAATTTCGAAGGTCACCCCTTTGGTGAATTCTTTGAACGCTTTGGAGGCCCGGAAGGGTTCGACATGCCACAGCGCGGTCCAAGCCAGGGTTTGGGCTCTGGATTCGTGCTGGACGAGGCGGGTTACATCGTGACCAATCACCACGTTGTCGACAACGCAACCGAAGTGACCGTCCGCCTGAGCGATGACCGTACGTTCCAAGCTGAAGTCATAGGCACTGATCCGCTAACGGATATTGCTGTACTCAAGATCGATGCCGGTGAAGACTTGCAGGCCGTCGAAATGGGTGACAGCGATGTCATCCGCGTCGGCGAAGACGTGGTGGCCATCGGCAACCCGTTCGGTCTGAACGCGACTGTTACGACTGGCATCGTATCGGCGAAGGGCCGCAATATTTCGGAAGGTCCGTACGCCGAATTCATCCAGACTGATGCCGCCATCAACAAGGGTAACTCGGGTGGACCGCTGTTCAATATGGAAGGCGAAGTAATCGGGGTGAACTCGGCAATCTATTCGCCAAGCGGAGGCTCGGTAGGACTGGGTTTTGCGGTCACATCCAATATTGTCGACCACATCACTGCCGATTTGCTGGATGACGGTGAAGTCAGCCGCGGTTGGTTGGGTGTTTCGATTCAGAATGTGAGCCCCGAATTGGCGGCAGCAATGGGAATTGATGTCGCTACCGGCGCCCTGGTATCCGATGTTGTCCCGGACAGCCCCGCCGATGGCGTGCTGCAGCAAGGCGACGTGATCCTGACTTTCAACGACGATGCCGTTGAATCCAGTAATGAACTTCCCGTTCTGGTTGGAACCACCAAGGTTGGCACCGACAGCACATTGACAGTTCTGCGCAACGGCAAGGAAGAACAGATCAAGCTGACGATCGGCCAACATCAGGCAGCATCGGCGGCCACCGACAGCGTAGCGGAAGACAAGTTCGAAGGCACCAAACTTGGCGTTATCGTGGCTCCTCTGACTGAAAGCGCCCGTGCAGAAGTTGGCGTCGCGGAATCTGTCGATGGCGTTGTTGTCACCGATCTCCAGCCTGAAAGCCCTGCGGCCAAAGCTGGTTTGCAACGCGGCGATGTTATCGTCCGGCTAGGCAATCTGGATACGGTTTCGCCGGATGCGCTGAAGGAAGCACTGGAAAGCGAAAAGACCGATCCAGCGTTGGTTCTTATCAACCGTGGCGGCAACCAAATATTTGTCGCGGTCGAAATCGTCTGACCCCACACCTAAGCGCGCCACATGATGGGGAAATCTGGTGCGCTTATTTCTGGCCGACGCGGATTGTCCACGCGCCGCCGGAACAGCCGGGTGCGGCATCGCACCCGGCATGTTTTTTTCAAACAGTATGTGTGTTTAAATCCCGATGTGAAGGAGCCCTGATTATGAGTAGACGCCTGTTAATCGTTGAAGATGACCAAGACACACGGGACTTCATTGCCAAAGGGTTTGGCGAAGAAGGGTACGTTGTCGAAGTTGCATCAGACGGCCGCGAAGGGTTGTACCACGCCACCGATGGCGGATTTGACGCAGTCGTGCTGGATCGAATGTTGCCAGGCTTGGACGGGTTGTCGCTGATCAAATCAATGCGTGCGGCTGGGGTAAAAACACCTGTGCTGATGCTAACCGCCATGAGCGCGGTCGACGAACGCGTCAAAGGCCTGCGTGCAGGTGCTGATGACTATCTAGTCAAACCATTTTCGTTCCAGGAGCTCCACGCCCGGATCGAGGCGCTGCTGCGCCGTCCACAAGAGTCAGAAGAAACCCCTTCCCTCGCCTGCCGCGATCTTGAGATGGATTTGTTGACCCGCAAAGTCACGCGCAGTGGCCGGGAAATCACTCTAACCCCGCGCGAATTTCAGATTCTGGAGTTCTTTCTGCGGCGCAAGAACCGAGTCGTCTCGCGCACCATGTTGCTAGAAGGGGTGTGGGATTATCACTTTGATCCGAACACCAATGTAGTCGACGTGCATATCTCGAAGCTTCGCCGCCAACTCGATGAAGACGGAGCCGACCCGATTATTGAAACGGTCCGAGGGGCCGGTTACATGGTTTCGGATGGATAACCTGCGCCTGTCGCTCAAAAATTCACGTACGCGGCTGGTTCTGGCCAGTATGGTTCTCAGCACGTTGCTAACAGCGGCAGTGCTTGCGATGGTCTATGTGACTGCCAACCGCACGATTACGGGCGAAACGCGCTCGGTCGTGTCGGCTGAGCTCACCGGATTGGCGGATGAATATGAACGGCACGGCATGATCGGTTTGATCACTGCGATCGAGAGGCGATTGCCAACAGCGGCCGAGCGCGATGCGTTGTATCTGTTAACCGGTCGGCAGGGTACAAAGCTGGCGGGAAATTTATCTCATTGGCCCCAAGGAATCACAGCGGGCAGCGGGTGGGTCGACCTGCAGTTGCGCAAAGGGGATACCGATCAACACGTTCCGATTTCTGCTGCTTCCATCAGATTGCCGGGTGGTGAAAGATTGCTGGTTGGGCGAGATGCGCTGGCAAGACAGCAATTTGATCGTGTTCTTCTTCGCTCGGTTGCTCTGGCACTGGCGACCGCGCTTGCGCTTAGCCTGTTGACCGGTTGGTTGCTAACTCGGCTTGTGTTCTCGCGGCTAAAGGATATTGCCGACACCGCCGACAATATCGTTTCAGGCGATCTGGCCCTGCGCATGCCCTTGCGCGGAACAGGTGACGAATTCGACCAAGTTGCAGGCACTTTGAACAACATGCTTGATCGCATCGAAGAGCTGATCAGCAACCTGCGCACAACTTCCAACTCAATCGCCCATGACCTGCGCTCACCCCTGTCGCGACTTCGTCAGCGCGTCGAGTCTCTTGCCGAACCCGGGAAAAGCGAACAGGACCGTGATATCGACTTGGCCCGTGCGACTGGGGAAATTGATCACCTGCTGCGCGTCCTCAGCCAATTGACCGAGATCTCGCGGGCAGAAGCCGGTTTGGGGCGCGAGCAGTTCGAGCCGGTTAATTTGCCGCAACTGGTCGGTGATGTGGTTGAATTGTATGAACCTGTCGCTTCTGATCAGAATATCCGTCTTGAAGTTGTTGGTAACGCCGAACCGATCCAGGGTCACCGCCCACTTCTCTCTCAGGCATTGTCAAACCTGCTCGAAAACGCGATGCGCTATGCGCCTCCCGGTACTGCGATCACCATCGAAATCCGGGAAGATGAGGATTATGCATTGCTCAGCGTCCGTGATCGGGGCCCCGGTGTTCCGGAAAACGATCTGTCACGGTTGCAGATGCCCTTCGTCACCCTTGATCCCGCACGGACTGAACGCAACGCGGGGCTAGGTCTCGCACTTGTAGCGGCCATCTCGCATATGCACGGGGGCAGCTTTCAGGCCCGGAACCGCAAGCCCGGTCTGGAGACGACTCTGAGGCTTTCACGCAAGTTTTGATAATTGAAATTCAAGCCGCAAGGCATTGTGAAATAACTAAAGAATCGCAGGGAGAGAGGCGTACCCATGAAAGCGAATGCGGCCACCTCGCACCCTAGGTTCCTGAACTTGGTAATCCGGAAACCGGTTCAGCAATCGCCCTAACGCCACGCGACCTTCAAGCCGCGCAAGGGTCAGGCCAACGCAGACATGCGGACCGCCTGCGAATGCCAGATGCCGGTTTGGCTTGCGTGTGATGTCAAAACGCGTGGCGTCGGGAAATACCTCAGGATCGCGGTTCGCCGCACCGATACAGAGGTGCAGGTTCGTTCCTTTGGCGATCTGATGTCCCCCGATCTCAACCTCTGCCGTGGTTTCCCTGTTGCCAAACTGATTGGGGGACCGAAAGCGCAAGACCTCCTCGACGGTCGAAGCGATCAGGTCAGGATTATCCAGCAGGCGTTTGCGTTGTTCCGGGTGGTCGTTCAGCAATGCCAACCCATTGCCGATAAGATTGGTAGTGGTCTCGTGACCCGCGTTCAGGATGAAGATGCAATTCTGTAACAGCTCAATTTCGCTTAATTTTTCATCTGCACCCTCACCTCGGATCAGGCGGGTCAAAACATCAATCTCAGGATCACCCGGTATTGCACGGCGACGGGCAACGAGGTCCTGAAGGTAGGCTTTGAACTCACGTACCGCGCTGTGGCCTATTTCCAGCTGAGTGTCTGTCAAAGCGGGTTCTAAAGCACCAAGAATAGCTAAAGACCAATCCCTTAGCGGTGCACGTTCATCCATAGGGACGTCCAGCAGATTACCAATAATCTGGATCGGAATCGTCGATGCAAAATCCTCAATCAGATCCACCTGTGCTTTGCCTTCCATGTCGTCGAGCAATACATCAACAGTTTCGATCAAACCCGGCTCCATCCGCGCAATTGCGCGCGGGGTCAGGGCCGAGGTCATGATTTTGCGCACCCGTGTGTGGAGCGGCGGGTCAGAGAACACCAGCGACGTTGTGTGATGCTCGAACAACGGCGAGCCAACTCCAAATTTCGGACCAAACGCTGCCTCTTTGTCCGAAGAATAGAGCGTCGTGTTGCGATAAATCGCATCCAGATCTGCATGACGAGAAAACAGTACGGAACCATCTGGTTGACGCAGTATCGGTGCGTATTCGAGCAAAGCATCGTAAAAGGGAAATGGGTCATCGACAAACCCCTCGGGCGGGTTTGTTAGGTCTAGATTTTGCGCAAGATTCTTTAGGCTTATGTCGTTCATGCTTCGCTCCCCTGACGTTTGGGTAGCGGAATAGACTGCAGCAAACAACCTTGTCGGATGACAGGCCACGTCGGACCGGATAAGACAAGGCATGTCTGACCCGATTTCATCAATCCGCAATCTTGGCCCAGCGTTCGAACAGGCCTGCGCACGGGCGGGAATTATGACAGCTCAGGAGTTGCGCGATCTTGGTGCTGATGAGGCATATGCTCGCCTGTTGCAGGCTGGAACCCGCCCGCATTTCATCGGCTATTATGTCTTAGTCATGGGCTTGCAAGGGCGCCCATGGAATGACTGTAAAGGCGAGGAAAAGAAGGCATTGCGTGAACGGTTCGATGCGATCAAGGCCAGCATCAGTCGGGCGCCTGAAAGCCAGTTGATTTCAGATCTGGATGCCGTTGGCGTGCGTGTATCGGCAAGTGACCTCAAACCTGTCTAAGCAACAAAAAAGGCCGCGCCCAACAAGGGCACGGCCAAAAACTTTGATCTGACGAAAGATTAGCCGACCAGTTCGATGCCCGAGAAGAAGTAGGCGATCTCAACCGCAGCAGTTTCCGGTGCGTCCGAACCGTGGACCGAGTTTTCGCCAACCGACTCTGCGAACTCGGCGCGGATGGTGCCGGGGGCCGCGTCAGCGGGGTTGGTCGCACCCATAACTTCACGGTTCTTCGCAATGGCGCCTTCGCCTTCCAGAACCTGGACAACAACCGGTGCCGACGACATGAATTCGCACAGTTCGTCATAGAACGGACGCTCAGCATGGACGTCGTAGAACTTGCCTGCTTGGGCTTTGGTCATGTGGATGCGCTTTTGCGCAACGATGCGCAGGCCAGCTTCTTCGAACTTGGCATTGATCTTGCCAGTCAGATTGCGGCGGGTTGCATCGGGCTTGATGATCGAGAATGTGCGTTCCAGTGCCATGGTGGCCTCTCCTTAACTTTAGGGCGCGCGACCCGCGCCGAAATCCATCGCGCGCCGCCTAGCATGGTATTTGCCTTATGAAAAGCGTTATGATCGTTTATCGTTCAGATCGCCTCAGGCAGTGGGTCGGTACGATCCAACCGTCGGACATAGAGCACTGCCAGCAATCCAACAAAGCTGCTGCCGCACATCATGCTCAATACAAGAAAAGGCCCGTTTTCGGGGCTCACAAAAGTCCCGGTCATCATGGTCAAGACTGCACCCAGTGCCACGATCAGTGCGCCTGACAGGCCGGCAGCACTGCCTGCCAGTTTCGGGCGCACCGACATCACCCCGGCCGAGGCATTTGCATTGGTCAGACCATTTCCGAAACCAACGCAGATGGCGGAACCGAAAAACACCCAGACCGAGCCCATGTTGCCGATGAATAGCAGCAAGCCGCAAAACGGCCCGACCGACGCCACGATCCGACCGAATAGGATCATTGTGGTGAGTTGAGTGCGCTTTGCGATGCGCCCGGTGACAAAATTGCCGACCATAAAACCGCCCGTGATAATCCCGATCCCAAGGCCCAGCATTGCGGGGCTCAGATCGAACCAGGCCGCAGCGACTAGCGGTGCGCCGGTGATGAAACTGAAAAAACCACCGATGGAGAACGCAGCGCATAAGGCATAGCCCCAGAACCTGCGTGCGCGAAACAGATGCGGGTATTCGCGCATCTGCGCCGCGAAAGTCGACGAGCGATTGGTGTTGGTTTCACCCATGTCGACCCACAACAGCAGTAGTACCCCTGCCCCAAGCAGCGAATACATTACGAACCCGGCGCGCCAACCGAACAGCATGTCCAGCGCGCCGCCCAGCATCGGTCCAAGCATCGGTGCCAGAGCCATCGCCATCGCGACATACCCCAGTTTGCTGGCTGCTTCATTTGGGGGATATCGGTCGCGGATCGAAGCGCTCGACAGAACCGGCCCGGCCACCACCGCCGCCTGAACCATCCGAAATGTAAGGAATGCCCAGATCGAGTCTGCCAGCACGCATCCAATCGATGCAGCTACAAATATGGCCATCGCGATCAGCAATACCGGCCTGCGTCCGTAGCGATCCGATAGCGGTCCGACGATCAATTGCAAGACCGCCGAGACACATAGATACCCGGCCACGGATACGTTCATCAGGCCATAATCCACGCCGAAATCTTCGCTCATATGCGCCAGCGACGGCAGGAACATGTTCAATGTCAGAACTGATAGCGCCGTCGCAAAAATCAGCGTTATCAGGGTCGGAGGAGTTTGAGCCGGACGCATATCGAAACCGTTTGGAAGACGAACCGGAACAGCGCTAACACATTGCTTCTGGCTTGAACATGGTGACCTCTGGCGGCGTCTTGGATGCTCTGATAAGAGCGCGTCATGCTACGGATTGAGAACATAAATTATGCCGTTGAAGGTCGTCCCCTGTTCGACGGGGCCAGTGCGACCATTCCCGACGGCCACAAGGTCGGCCTTGTCGGGCGCAATGGTACCGGAAAGACGACGCTCTTCCGGTTGATCCGTGGTGAGCTGTCGCTGGAATCAGGCAATATCTCGTTACCGAAACGCGCGCGGATCGGCGGCGTGGCGCAGGAGGTGCCGTCGTCGGATGTCTCGCTGATCAACACCGTTCTGGCAGCGGATGTCGAACGAAGTTCATTGATGGCCGAAGCTGACAACGCGACCGACCCGGATCGGATTGCTGAAATCCAGACCCGGCTGACTGATATCGACGCTTGGTCGGCTGAAGCGCGCGCGGCCTCGATCCTCAAAGGACTGGGCTTTGACGATGAAGATCAGCTGAAGCCCTGTTCGGATTTCTCGGGTGGGTGGCGCATGCGGGTGGCGCTGGCCGCGGTGCTATTTTCGCAGCCAGATCTGCTGCTGCTGGACGAACCGACCAACTATCTGGACCTCGAAGGTGCGCTGTGGCTGGAAAGCTATCTGGCGAAATACCCACATACTGTCATCATCATCAGCCACGACCGTGGGCTTCTAAATCGTGCGGTGGGCTCAATTCTGCATCTCGAAGACCGCAAGCTGACCTATTACGCGGTTCCCTACGACAAGTTTGCCGAACGCCGCGCCGAACGTCTGGCGCAAGCCGAATCCGAAAATGCCAAAGCCAAGGCACGCATCGCACATCTGCAAAGTTTCGTGGATCGTTTCCGTTACAAAGCGTCAAAGGCCGTACAGGCCCAATCTCGCCTCAAAATGATTGAGCGCATCCAGCTGGTCTCAACCCCACAAGAGGCAGCTTTGCGCGCCTTTTCCTTCCCCGAGCCGGAAGAGCTGTCGCCCCCGATCATCCAGCTTGAAGGAGGCGTGACCGGTTATGGTGAGACCGAGGTTCTGCGACGACTGAACCTACGCATTGATCAGGACGATCGCATCGCTTTGCTGGGCAAGAACGGTCAAGGCAAGTCGACCCTTTCGAAACTGCTGTCCGACCGACTGCCCCTGATGGCGGGAAAAATGACCCGCAGTTCCAAGCTGCGCATCGGCTATTTCGCACAGCATCAGGTGGATGAGCTGCATGTGGACGAAACGCCTTTGGATCACCTGCGCCGCCTGCGCCCGAATGAGGCACCCGGCAAGTGGCGCTCGCGCCTGGCAGGGTTCGGGTTGAATTCGGATCAGGCGGAAACGCTGGTCGGTCGTCTGTCGGGTGGGCAAAAGGCGCGTCTGTCACTGCTGATTGCTACGATAGATGCGCCGCATATGCTGATCCTCGACGAACCGACCAACCACTTGGACATCGAAAGCCGCGAGGCGTTGGTTGAGGCGCTGACAGCCTATTCCGGCGCGGTTATCTTGGTCAGCCACGACATGCATCTACTGTCGCTTGTCGCTGACCGGCTATGGCTGGTCTCGGATGGCACCGTGAAGCCCTTCGACGGCGATCTTGAGGCCTATCGCTCCCTTCTGTTGTCCCGCGAAAAATCGGTCAAAGAGAAGCCACAGACCGCCAAACCCAAACGTGCATCACGCGAGACGGTATTGGCGCTGCGCGCAGATCTGCGCAAATGTGAAGATCGGGTCGAGAAACTCACGGATATGCACGACAAGCTATCGGCCAAGCTGGCGGATCCGGCGCTCTATGAAGACGACCGGATCAACGATTTGGAAACCTGGAACCGCAAGTTCACCGAGGTGGTCGAGGCCATGCAAAAGGCTGAGGCCCTTTGGGTTGCCGCCGCAGAACGCTTGGAACAGGCAGAAAGTTCGTGATGAAACCCGTCTCTGAAACCAACGCAATGATCGCAGGCATGCGCCCCGAGCTTCAGCCAGGTGTCTTCGCCTTTGTTATCTGGCCAACACAGAAAGAATGGCCCGAGAACACACGGGCGAGTTGTGTTGAGGCCGAAGGCTTGTCACTGATCGTTCCCATCGAGGTCGCCCCGTCTGATGCAGTAAGTATGCGCTGTATCACCTTGCAGGTTCATTCGTCGCTGGAAGGTGTAGGTCTTACTGCCGCTGTCTCTGCCGCGCTTGCGAAATACAACATTCCGACGAACATGGTGGCCGGATATCACCATGATCATGTGTATGTCCCATTTGATATGGCAGACGAGGCCCTTGCCATTTTGATCAACCTTCAGAAAGGGGCTGAGGAATGATTGATATGGCCTTCTTTATAACGGCATTCACCACGATGTTCGTGGTGATCGACCCGTTCGGCACTACGCCGGTCTTTGTTGCTTTGACACAGGACATGGATGCCGCAACGCGCCGTAAGATTGCCATTCGCAGTTGCTTGACCGCCGTTTTCATCCTGATCGCCTTTGCCGCGTTTGGTGAGGCGGTTCTGGGCTTTATTGGTATCTCGATGCCTGCGTTCAAAGTGGCCGGCGGCGCATTGTTGTTCCTGACCGCGCTCGACATGCTGTTCGAGCGGCGCAACAAGCGGCGCGAGAACCGTGCGGAAGAGGAAGAGCATCCTGACCCGTCGGTGTTCCCGTTGGCCATTCCACTGATCGCCGGACCAGGCTCAATCGCAACTATCATTCTGTTGGCCGGACAGAACCCCGGCATTCAAGGGATCGCAGCCGCCTGTGCCGTCATGCTGGGCGTCATGCTGGTTGTTTTTGTGTTCTTTCTGGCCGGAGGTCTGATTGCTCGCATCTTGGGCAAAACCGGGTTGAACGTACTGACACGGCTGCTGGGTATGCTGCTGGCCGCACTATCGGTTCAGTTCATTCTAGATGGCCTTAAAGCCTTTGGTTTCGCCTCCTGAGGCACCATATTGGCATCAGACAACTGTATTCGGGTGATTGAATGGACGGCGAAGATTTTGGGCGATTGACCTATCTGGTTCTGCTGGGAGCCGCCCTGTTGATGTGGTTTTTCACTCAGAACCGCCAGTCATTGGGCAAAACCATGCAGCAGGTCGCGGCTTGGGTGTTTATCTTTATCGGCGTCATCGCCGTCGTCGGGCTGTGGGATGACATCCGCTCGACCGTCAGCCCTACCCCACAACTGACCGTGACCGATCAGAGGATCGAAGTGCCCCGCTCGTATGATGGACACTACTATTTGCCGATGCTTGTGAATGGCAAAGCCGTGACCTTTCTGGTCGATACCGGGGCCAGCAATATCGTCATTAGTCCGAAAGATGCCGAACGAATTGGAATCGATACGGATCAATTGAACTATCTGGGCCGCGCTTCGACGGCCAATGGCATCGTGCGTACGGCTCCGATTCGGCTGGACAACCTGTCTCTGGGCCCGATCACGGATCGCAATATCCCGGCCTCGGTCAATGAGGGCGACCTGGATCAATCCCTGCTGGGGATGGAATATCTGCATCGGTTCTCGAATATCCAGTTTGCTGACGGACGCCTGATTTTGTCGCGCTGACGGCAATCCTCAATTGAGAACAAATTGGGAACATGCTAGTTTGATAAGCATGTCCACCCATCTTCTTGGCCGCAAGCCCGCGCGCACCCCGCCCGGGGTGGCCCTGCACCCACAGATCAGCCTGCAACTGGCCCGTGTGCACGAGGCCTGCGGCCCTGCCCGGCGCAGTTTTGCCCTGTGGGTGGCGGGGCAAACTCAGGGTCCGGTAATGTGGATTGCCCCGGCGTGGGAGGTCGCCCAGCTGCATCCCGAAGGCATGTTACCTTTTGCTGACCCGTCCCGGTTTCTGCTGATCCGCCCTGATAAACCCGAAGACCTATTGTGGTGCATGGAAGAAGCCTTGCGCAGTGGTGCCGCGCCCCTGGTTATCGGCGACCTGCCCGGCCCGCCGGGTCTGACCCCTGTTCGGCGGTTGCATCTGGCCGCCGAACAGGGTGGCACATCGGGTCAGGTCCCTCTGGGACTGTTGCTGACACCTGACGATGGCGGCGCGCAGGGGATCGAGACGCGCTGGCATATGGAGCCGACTTATCGGGACGAGGCCTGCAGTTGGCGCCTGACCCGCCGCCGTGCCCGCGCCCTGCCCCCGGCCAGTTGGCACGTGACGCGGACGGCCCCACATTTCGGCCTGCAGTTACAACAGATCAAAACCGAAGACGCACCCACGTTCACATAACTTGTGACTGGTCAAAGCAGGACTTGCACCCTAGCGTGCCCGCATGACACATCCGATCCATGACAGCCGATACTCCTGGCTTCGCCTGCTGATCACTCTGGCGATCGCAACGGTGGTCAATGTGGGTATGTGGGCTGTGGTTGTCGTGATGCCCGCCATCGAGGCCGAATTTGGAGCAGGCAGAGCTGCCGCATCGATGCCCTATACGCTCACCATGATCGGTTTTGCCTTTGGCAACATGTGGCTTGGCAAGCTGGTGGATAATCTGGGCGTGACAAAGGCTCTGATCGGGGCCGCCCTCTTAAGCGCATTAAGCTATTTGCTGGCCACGCTTGCACCAAACATTGCCCTCCTTTCAGTCGCGCATCTGTTGCTGGGTCTTGGAACATCGATCGGGTTTGGCCCACTGATCGCCGATATCTCGCATTGGTTCATGCGCAGGCGCGGGATTGCCGTGGCGCTGGTGGCCAGCGGCAACTATCTGTCAGGTGCAATCTGGCCTACGCTGTTATCGGGCATTCTGCAGCGCGAAGGATGGCAACAGGTTTACCTGAGCCTCGCCCTCATCACATTGGTCGTTGTCATACCCCTGTCCCTGCTCCTACGTCGCCAAGTTCCGGTCGACGCGCACAGCACCGCAGCTGCCGCAGCAGAGATCAAAGCACAAAGCGTCGGCTTTTCACCCCGCACCCTGCAATACATCCTCGGGCTGGCTGGTATCGGATGTTGCGTGGCCATGTCGATGCCGCAGGTCCATATCGTGTCTTATTGCGTCGGCCTTGGCTACGGTCCGACGGTTGGAGCTGAAATGTTATCATTGATGCTGCTGGGGGGCGTTGTCAGCCGGGTGATTTCAGGGCTGGTCGCGGATCAATTGGGAGGGCTTACCACCCTTTTGATCGGCTCGGTCCTTCAGTGCATCGCTCTGTTCCTGTTTCTGCCTTACGACGGTATGGTGTCCCTGTACGTTGTCAGCATGCTGTTTGGATTGGCGCAGGGTGGTATCGTTCCAAGCTATGCTTTGGTTGTGCGCGAATACATGCCGCCACAAGAGGCCGGAGCGCGTGTGGGTTTTGTCATGATGATGACCATTCTGGGCATGGCGCTGGGCGGCTGGATGTCCGGCTGGATCTACGATGTAACCGGCAACTATCAACTCGCCTTTATCAACGGCATCGTTTGGAATGGCATGAACATCGCCATCCTGCTGATGCTCTTGAAACGCTCAAGGCCACGCGGCGACACAGCATTGGCATGACCGACCTCACGCGCCGCACACTCATCGCTGGCCTTGCGGCTCTACCGTTCGCGCGCGACGCTCATGCAGCACTCACCCCGTACGTTCTGGCAACGGCGCGCAGCTCGGTTGAATTTACCTACACTCTGTCTGGCACAGCACAAACAGGTACGATGCCAGTTCAGACGGCGCAGATTCTAATCGACACGAGACGCCTTCAAAACAGTAGGGTCGATGTTGTGATGGACGTGGCCCGAGCTCGTACGAAATTGCCCTTTGCGCGCGGTCCAATGCTAGGCAGCAGCGTGTTGAACGCCGCTCGATATCCAACCATTCGGTTCGTCACGACTAAAATTCAACTTGGACCCACGGGTCGCATCTCGGAAGGCGCGACAGTAACGGGGGATCTGACAGTGCGTGATGTAACCCGTCCCGTAACGCTGAATGCTGATCTTTATCGAAGACCAGGCAGCGCAGTGGATGATCTGGACATCCTGTTCATAAGGTTGGTGGGCGCGCTTAATCGGCACGAATTTGGTGCCTCAGGCTATCCTGATCTGGTACAGCCAATGATTGGTTTAAACATCCGAGCCGAAATCATTCGACAGGATTAACCAAGGAACGCCAAAAAACGACGCTAAGGTGTCGAATAGATACGCGCAATTCGTGACAACAAAGACAAGCTGCCCCCATCATGCGTACTATCATTTCATTTGCCGCACTTTTTCTTTCGGTCATACTATTGCAACTGTCGACCGGTGGTGTTGGGCCATTGGATGCGATCTCGGGCCTGACATTGAACTTTTCGACAGAACAGATCGGTCTGTTGGGGTCTTCGCATTTCCTTGGCTTTTTCATTGGCTGCTGGTGGGCACCGCGCCTGATGGGAAGCGTCGGACACTCGCGCGCATTTGCCGTTTGCACCGCCTTGGGTGCGATGGGGCTGTTGGGACACACGCTGACTGAGAACCCCTATGTTTGGGCCATCCTACGGATCGCGTCGGGCACTTGCGTTGCCGGGTGCTACACGGTGATTGAGGCGTGGCTAAATGCAAAGGTCACAAATGAATCACGTGGACGTGTGATGGGAAGCTATCGCATCGCAGATCTGGGCGCCTCGCTTTGCGCGCAGTTGATCATCGCGGTTCTGCCTCCGGCATCCTATGTTTCATATAATCTTCTGGCCATCTTATGCTGCGCATCGCTACTGCCTTTGACGCTAACACGCGCGAGCCAACCCAAAACCCCGGACGCACCACGCTTACGGCCCCGGCTGGCGTGGCAAAACTCACCGCTTGCAGTGGCCGGGGTCATCGTCGCAGCCCTAAGCTCGGCCTCATTTCGAATGGTCGGCCCGGTTTACGGTCAGGAGGTGGGGCTGGCCGTCGATCAGATTGCGTTCTTTCTGGCCTCATTCGTTCTGGGCGGCGCACTGGCGCAGTACCCGCTGGGCTGGCTGGCCGACAAATATGACCGACGCTGGGTGTTGATCTGGTTATCGGCCGCAGCGGTCTTAAGTTGCGGCATCACAATGTTGGCCAGCGGAACCGGCACAGTCGGCGTCATGCTGACAGCGGGCTTTTTCGGCCTGACCACATTCCCGATCTTCTCGGTTTCATCAGCCCATGCAAATGACTTTGCCACCACCGAACAACGCGTGGAACTGGCCGCAGCGCTGATGTTTTGGTACGCGCTGGGGGCGATTGCCTCACCATACATCTCATCCACGTTGATCCAGCAGTTCGGCCCTGGCGCCCTATTTGCCTTCGTGGCTCTGGGTCATGCATTCCTGATCGTGTTCGGCCTTGCCCGCATGCGCTCTCGCCCAACGCCCGACGAACGGACAAATTACGTCTATGCGCCGCGTACTTCGTTTACGATTGGCAGATTGCTGAAAGGTTCGCGTGAAAAGCACTAAGCGCGATTTCAGTGTGAAATACACAGAGTCTCAAAACCCGGCCTTTTGCTAACCGCCGACATACTGTAGACGGGCGCGCAGACAGTTATCTGGAAACGCAAAATGGCTCGGATTCTAATCACCTCGGCGATCCCTTATATCAACGGGATCAAACACCTCGGCAATCTGATCGGCTCGCAGTTGCCCGCCGATCTATACGCGCGCTATCTGCGTGGTCGGGGGAATGAGGTCATGTTCCTGTGCGCAACTGACGAACACGGCACCCCTGCGGAACTGGCTGCGGCGAAAGCGGGCAAACCCGTCGCGGAATACTGCGCCGATATGTATGCGGTGCAAGCAGACATCGCCAAACGCTTCGGTCTGAGTTTTGACCACTTTGGCCGTTCATCCAGCGATCAGAACCGTAACCTGACCCAGCACTTCGCAGGCAAACTGGATGAGGCCGGGCTGATCCGCGAGGTCAGCGAGAAGCAGGTTTATTCAAACGCCGACGGCAGATTTCTACCTGACCGTTATATCGAGGGTACATGCCCCAATTGCGGCTATGATCGCGCGCGTGGTGATCAGTGCGAGAATTGCACCAAGCAATTGGACCCGACCGACCTGATCGAGCCCCGCTCAGCGATTTCCGGTTCGACGGATTTAGAGGTGCGCGAGACCAAACATCTCTATCTGCGCCAATCCGCTATGAAGGATCAGTTGGATGCGTGGATTGACAGCAAGTCAGACTGGCCGATCCTGACCACCTCGATTGCCAAGAAATGGTTGCATGATGGCGACGGTCTGCAGGACCGCGGCATCACCCGCGATCTGGATTGGGGTGTGCCGGTTAAGAAAGGCGATCAGGACTGGCCTGGAATGGAAGGCAAGGTCTTCTACGTCTGGTTCGACGCGCCCATCGAATACATCGCCTGCGCAAAGGAATGGGCGGATGCCAACCGTAAGTCCGATGCCGAGTGGGAGCGATGGTGGCGCACCGACAAAGGCGCGGATGACGTGCGGTACGTCCAGTTCATGGGCAAAGACAATGTGCCGTTCCACACGCTCAGCTTCCCTGCTACCATTCTGGGATCGGGCGAGCCGTGGAAGATGGTCGATCACCTGAAATCTTTCAACTATCTGAACTATGACGGCGGCCAGTTCTCGACCTCACAAGGGCGCGGCGTGTTCATGGATCAGGCGCTGGAGCTTCTGCCTGCCGACTACTGGCGCTGGTGGCTGCTAAGCCATGCGCCGGAAAGCAGCGACAGCGAATTCACCTGGGAAAACTTCCAGCAATCGGTCAACAAGGACCTCGCTGACGTTCTGGGCAACTTTGTCAGCCGGATCACCAAGTTCTGCCGCTCCAAGTTCGGTGAGGCCGTTCCGGGTGATGGTGAATATGGTGAGCATGAGCAAACGCTTATCGCAGAACTGACCCGACGCATCCGCGCCTATGAAGGCCACATGGAAGCAATGGAAGTGCGTAAATCTGCGCAGGAGTTGCGGGCGATCTGGGTCGCAGGCAACGAATACCTGCAGGCCGCGGCCCCCTGGTCAACTTTCAAGGAAGACCCGGCGCTGGCTGCGGTTCAAGTCAGGCTGGGGCTGAACTTGATCCGACTCTATGCGGTTCTGAGCGCGCCGTTTATTCCTGAAACTTCGGCAAAAATGCTTAGCGCGATGAACACGCTGGACACCAGCTGGCCTGATGACGTCGACGCCGCACTGCGTGCCCTACCCGCAGGCCACGACTTCACGGTTCCCGATGTGCTGTTCGCCAAGGTGACCGATGAGCAACGTGAAGACTGGCAGAATCGCTTCGCCGGGACGCGTAAGTAACAATAAATCTTCATCTGTGAACGCAGCGGCAGAGGGCTGAGCAATCCTCTGTCGTGTTTTATTCAGGGGACCCACCGGCCCTAAAAAGATGCCCTTTCCTCTGCAAATCTGCTGTGGACGCAAGCTAAGTCCGCCAATTGGAAAGAAATTTTTTACCATCTGAACTTCGCAGGAAGTCTCAACATGCTTGAGAAACTGCGCCAAACCCGCCATCCTGCCTGAAACATCACTCGACTCGTCCGCGCATATCTGATGCCCGGGCGCATTATCTTTAGTTTGAACGAGGCGCCATCATGTCCTTTGCATTTAAAAAGCCCACATACCGCCGCCGCGGATATTTCAGGACAATAGGCGCATCTCTCGCTGTAATCGCATGGTCCATCCTTCCACATTCAGTTATGGCACAGGATCAGTCAGACGCCCCCGCGCCAAAGGTCTCGATCGCGGCGGCCTATACAGAAGAGATTACTGATCAGGCGACGTTTATTGGGCGGGCCGAGGCCATCGACAAGGTCGACATCGTCGCGCGCGTCAGCGGATTTCTGGACAGTCAGAACGTAGATGACGGCGCCCCCGTGTCTAAAGATGACCTGCTGTTCACGATCGAACCAGACCTTTACCAAGCAACTCTGGAGGCGCGCAAAGCTGATCTTGACCGCGCTCAGGCCAACCTTGAACTGGCCAAAGTCGATCTGGCACGTAAGGAAGAACTGTACAAGCGAGACGCCACACCCGAGTCCGAACGTGATATCGCACGTGCCAACGAATTGGTTGCGGAAGCCGAAGTAAAAGCTGCGAATGCGGCCATCCAGCAGGCTGAGCTTGATCTCAGCTACACCCAGATTCACGCGCCATTTTCTGGTCGGATCGGTCGGGTCGAAATTAGTGTTGGCGACGTCGTCGGCCCCAATAATCCGCCCCTCGTCACGCTAGTTAGCGAAGCCCCCATCTACGTGAATTTTTCATTGAACGAGAAACAGTTCACCTCGGTTCTTGAACAAATTGGTGAAGATCCAGCGACCCTGGCAGAAAGCAACAAAAGTCCAAACGTCCATGTGACCTTGCCGAACGGAACCGTACTGGATGAGACAGGCGAAATCATTTTTGTAGATAACCGCATTGACCCGTTGACCGGTGCGATCACCCTCACAGCTCAGTTCGAAAATGCCAAACGTCTGCTTGTCGATGGCGCGTTCGTAAACGTCCAGATCGAAGCGTTGGAGCCAACGCTGCAGGTCTTAATCCCTCAAGCAGCCCTGCAACGTGACCAACGCGGGGAATTCGTATTGGTCGTCAATGACAAACAGATGGTCGAGCAGCGCTACATCACAACCGGAGACCCCGTCGACTCGGCCATTATCGTAACGGATGGTCTGCGTGAGGGCGAAAGTGTGATCGTCGAAGGCCTGCAGCGCGTTCGTCCCGGCGTCGCCGTCGATGCCGTTGTCGCCTCTGAGCAGCCAGGAGAATAACAGATGTTCTCTGCCCTGTTCATCAGCCGGCCCAAGCTGGCGCTTGTAATTTCGCTGGTCCTTACCATTTTGGGCGGGATCGGTTATATGGTCCTGCCGGTTGCGCAATTCCCTGATATCACGCCTCCAGTTGTCAGTGTAACGACCACCTATACCGGCGCGAATGCCGAAACTGTCGAGAACACTGTAGCCGCGCCAATCGAGGCGCAGGTCAACGGCGTGGACGACATGATCTATATGACGTCAACTTCGTCAGATAACGGTTCTTATTCTCTGAATGTAACGTTTGAAGTTGGCACCGATCCCGATATTGCATCGGTCAACGTGCAGAACCGCGTCGCGCAGGCCATGGCCTCGTTGCCGAGCGAAGTGACCTCATCGGGCGTGGTAACCCAAAAAGCGTCAACAAACATGCTGTTGCTGGTCACGCTGACCTCGCCCAATGGCACGTATGACAGTGTGTTTCTTTCGAACTATGCCTCGATCAACCTGAAAGATGCGCTGGCACGCGTTCAGGGCGTAGGTAAGGCGGATGTTCTAACCAACCTGGAATACGCGATGCGGATATGGATGGACCCGGATAAGATGGCCGCGCTGTCGATCGCTCCGGGTGATGTCATAAACGCAATCCGCGAGCAGAATATCGAAGTCTCTGCAGGGTCAATAGGGTCTCCTCCGGTCCCGGAAGGGCAAACCTTTCAATACACGATCAAGACCAAAGGCCGCCTGACCTCTGCTGATGAGTTCGGAGATATCGTTATCCGCACCGGTGATGCAGGCGCGATTGTACGTGTCAAAGACATCGCACGCACAGAACTTGGTGCGCAGTTTTATTCAGCTTCGGGTTACTTTCAAAGCGTTCCAGCAACGGTTATCGGCATCTATCAGGCCCCCGGCGCGAACGCGCTTGCGGTTTCCGAACGTGTTGAAGCCGAGCTAGACCGTCTGTCCCGTGCCTTTCCGTCGGATGTAGAATATGCCGTTCCGTTCAACACGACAGACTTTGTGGAACAATCGCTCAATGACGTGGTGTCAACACTGATCCTGACATTCATACTCGTGATTACGGTGGTGTTCATTTTCCTTGGCAGTTGGCGCGCGACTATTATTCCCGCGGTGGCAATTCCCGTCTCACTGATTGGAACATTCGCTTTCCTTCTGGCATTCGGCATGTCGCTCAACACGATCTCACTATTTGCGCTTGTCCTAGCCATCGGCATCGTGGTGGATGACGCCATTGTCGTAGTTGAAAATGTCGAGCGTATCATCGCGGATGAAGGGCTGACCCCTGCCGAAGCGACGCGCAAGGCGATGGGCCAAATCACTGGTCCGGTGATTGCGACAACCCTGGTTTTGCTGGCAGTATTCGTACCCGTCACTTTTATGCCTGGTATTTCAGGGCGGCTTTATTCTCAGTTCGCGGTCACGATCTCGACCGCTGTCGTGATCTCATCGATCAACGCCCTGACATTGTCTCCGGCCTTGTGTGGGTTGGTTCTAAAGGCACGCTCCGGCCCCCCAACCGGACTGCTGGCTGTGTTCGAAGGGTTCATCGGTACGATGCGCAACGGATATACCGCAATCGTACGAAAATTGCTGATCCTGCCGGTGATTTCACTGGGCATCATCGCGGCCTTCGCTGCCGGTACAGGGTCCATCATGGGCACCACCTCGAAAGGGTTTATTCCGCTTGAGGATAATGGCTATCTGTTTGTCGACATCCAACTGCCCGACGCGGCAACGCTGGAACGCACCGAAACTGTCTCGGCACGTCTGGATGCGCAGATTCAAGAAATCCCCGGTGTCGCGAGCACCGTTCTGGTGAACGGGTTCTCGCTGCTGAACGGCACGACGACAAACGGAGCGGCCATTTTCGTCAACCTCACTAACTGGGAGGAGCGGCAAGAACCTGATCTGGGCGCCGATGCCATTCTGGGCAAGGTTCTGGCGATTGCAAACCAGGAATCCGCAGCGTCGATTGTGGCCTTCAACCCGCCACCCATTCAGGGCTTGGGCATGTCCGCTGGTGTGGAAATGGAGGTACAGCAAACCGGAGGCGGATCGCCGCAGGATCTGGCCTCGGCTGTTGGCTCATATGTTTATGCCGCGAACCAGCGGCCTGAAATCGCACAGGCCTACACCACTTTCCGCGCAAACGTCCCGCAGCTTTTCGTTGATCTGGACCGGGAAAAAGCCAAGACGCTGCAGGTCTCGGTGGCCGAGATCTTCCAGACCATGCAGGCGCAGCTTGGTTCATATTACGTAAACGACTTCAACCTGTTTGGTCGTGTTTACCGCGTCATGATCCAGGCCGAAGGCTCGTACCGGAACAAGGTCGAGGATATCTCGGACCTCTATGTACGTTCCACCAAAGGCGAGATGGTGCCGTTGGGCACATTGATCGACGTCGAGAACGTACTGGGCCCGGTTCTGCTGAAACGGCACAATCTGTTCCGTTCTGCGACTGTGACCGCAGTTCCAGCGGCCGGACTGTCAACCGGTGACGCCATCACCGCTATGACCGAAGAATCGGCGACCGCCCTGCCCCCCGGTTATGCCTATGAATGGACCGGAACGGCGCAGCAGCAACTGGCCTCGGGCGGTCTGGTCGTTGTGATCCTTGGGTTGGCGATCCTGTTTGGGTACCTGTTCCTTGTCGGCCAATATGAAAGTTGGACGATGCCCGTTTCGATCCTGATGTCGGTGACCGTTGCCTTGTTCGGTGCCGTCGCAGCGGTGGCAATCGTGGGCAGCGACATCAACCTCTACACGCAGATCGGGATGATCATGCTGGTCGGGCTTGCGTCAAAGAACGGGATTCTCATCGTCGAATTTGCGATGGAACAAAGGGCCAAGGGGCTGTCCGTCAAAGACGCCGCGGTCGAGGCTGCTTTCCAGCGGTTCCGCGCCGTGATGATGACCGCATTGTCCTTCCTGTTGGGCGTGGTTCCATTGCTGGCAGCGAACGGTGCCGGAGCGGCCAGCCAGAAGGCCATCGGTGTGGCCGTGTTTGGCGGTATGCTTGCTGCGACACTGTTCGGCGTCATTCTGGTTCCCGTCCTTTATGCCGTTATGCAAAGCATGCGAGAGTGGATCAAAGGGAGCAAGAATGATCCAGGACCGTCAGAGGAAACCGCGTAATAACGGCACCAAAACGAAAACGCCCCGCAAAACAGCGGGGCGTTTTTTCGTGTGAAGCGACTGGTTGTTGCGTTACCGATTTGTCATCCAGTCATCGAGCCGATCAATCTGCTCGGGGCTTAGTCGTAGACCCAACTTATTGCGGCGCCATACAACGTCCTCGGCGGTGCGCGCGTATTCCTTGTCCATCAACCAAACAAGTTCGGTCTCGGTCAGCGTCGCCCCAAAATCCTCGCCCAAATCGGTCTGATCTTTGGCCGCCCCCAGAATGTCCCAAGCTTCGGTGCCGTAGGCCCGGACCAGCCTATGCGCCCATGCTCTTGTAAGGAAAGGATAGTCCGTTTGCACCTGCCGAACTAAATCCGGCGCACCATCAACGGGGAAATCTCCTCCGGGCAGCGATACTCCGGCAGTCCACGGCCCTGCAAGATCTGGGAAATACTCTCCGATCTTCTCCAGCGCGCTTTCCGCGAGGCGCCGGTATGTGGTGATTTTGCCGCCAAAGACATTCAGAACCGGAGCGCCGCCTGTGGCATCAACCTTCAGCGTATAGTCTCGGGTCGCTGCGGTGGCACTGCTTGCGCCGTCGTCATAAAGTGGACGCACGCCAGAATAGGTCCAGACGATATCAGCACGAGTCACCGGTTTCTTAAAATACTTCGTGGCAAATGCGCATAAGTACTCCTGCTCGGCCTCGGTGCAAACTGGCCGCTCCGATGGATCAGAATGATCCTGATCTGTGGTGCCAATTAGGGTGAAGTCTTGCTCGTAGGGAATGGCAAAGATGATGCGCCCATCCTCACCCTGAAAGAAGTAGCATTTGTCGTGATCAAACAGCTTGGGCGTCACGATATGACTGCCCCGCACCAACCGGACCCCCTCGCGTGAATTTATGTGGATCTTGGTCTGAATGATATCGCCCACCCACGGGCCACCCGCATTGATCAACATCCTTGCCAGAATTGTCTCAGTCTCACCGCTCTGCTGATCGCGGATCGTGATATGCCACAAGTCATCAACACGCCTGGCCGCAAGAACCTCGGTCCGGACCCTGATCTTCGCGCCCCTTGCTTCAGCGTCTCGGGCGTTCAGAACCACCAGCCGAGAATCTTCGACCCAGCAATCCGAGTATTCGTAGGCTGTTTCGAACTTGTTTTGCAAAGGCGCGCCCTCAGGCACAGAGCGCAGGTTTAACGCGCGCGTTCCCGGCAGAATTTTGCGGCCGCCAAGATTATCGTACAAAAACAAGCCCAACCGGATCAGCCAGGCCGGGCGCCGCCCACGCATCCATGGCATCACCGTACTCAGCAATCGCGAGGTTGGCGTCTCAGAATCAAAACGCATATCGGCGTGATATGGTAGCACAAAACGCATCGGCCAACTGATATGCGGCATCGCGCGCAGCAGCGTTTCCCGCTCGATCAGAGCTTCGCGGACCAAACGGAACTCAAAAAATTCCAAATACCTTAGCCCACCATGGAACAGTTTGGTCGACGCCGAGGATGTGGCAGACGCCAGATCGTTCATCTCTGCCAAAGTGACAGACAATCCCCGCCCCGCAGCGTCCCTTGCAATTCCGCACCCGTTGATGCCGCCACCGATTATGAAAAGATCGGTTACCTGACTGCTGTCTGATGACATATCCAAACGATTCCCCAAAAGTGGCAGTTTCGATGGCATTAGCATCACAACACTTCGTATCGTCAACATAACTTTTCGCAAATGTTCGCTTGCGGTCAAAATTCGCATAATTTTTTAATTACTGCTCAATAAGTCTTGCCAGTTTCAAAAAATAGAACAAAAACGAACTATCCCAAGCGCAGAGCTGAGCTATGTCTTTATCCTTCCGTCAATCAGACATTCTTGAAATCGCCAATGAAGAGGGTCGCGTTACCGTCGACGAACTGGCCGAACGCTTTCAGGTGACGGTTCAGACCATCCGCCGCGACCTGTCCGAGCTATCCGATGCAGGAAAACTGGACAGGGTGCACGGAGGGGCCGTCCTGCGGTCGGGCGTGTCAAATATTGGTTACGAAGACCGGCGTGCCCTGAACCATGAGGCCAAGATTCGCATAGCCGAACGCTGCGCAGCAGATATTCCGGAAGGCAGCTCGATCTTTATGAATATCGGCACCTCGACCGAGGCCGTCGCACGACAGTTGCTCGACCACAAGAATCTGATGGTCGTAACCAACAACATGAACGTGGCCAATATCCTTATAGAGAACCCGGATTGTCAGATTGTCGTTGCAGGTGGTGTTCTGCGTCGAACGGATAGCGGGCTGGTAGGCAATCTGGCAGTTTCAACCATCCGACAATTCAAATTTGATCACGCCATAATTGGATGCTCGGCCTTAGATTTGGACGGAGACTTGATGGATTTTGACCTACAGGAAGTACTGGTCAGCCAAACAATCATTGAACAGGCACGGCAGATCAGCCTCGTCGCTGACAATTCCAAGTTCCGCAGAACCGCACCTGCGCGCATAGCGTCGCTGGCGGATATTGATACGGTTTATACAGATTCTGACTTTCCTGAAACGCTGGCCCGGAAATGCAATGACTGGCAAACGCAAATTATGGAATGCAAATAGCCCTCTACTGCGCCTTTCGGTTGTCTTTGCTTGCCAGACCACAATCCAGATGACAAAGTCGTGATCAATTGCAATTGGCGCAAGGGGGGCGGCAGCGGACCATGATCGCGCTTTTATTTTCGTTACTTACAGTCACAATGGGATTAAATTACTTTGGCCGGACAAGCGCCGGAATGGCACTTTTTCTGATTACTCTGGCGTTGAGCGTCTATTGGCTGAAATTCCACGCCACCAGCACGCTGACCATTCAGTTGTAGGGAGCGATTCAATGACACCTGAACTGTCTCGTACCCTGAATGCCGTTGGCGCGTTTGCTGTCAGCCTCGTACTGGTATTGGCCTACGCCTATCAGTTTTCGCTGAACGAGTTGCCCTGCCCGCTTTGTTTGTTGCAGAGGGTCGGCTTTGTCGCCGTCGGCGTTGGACTTGGGCTGAACCTGCTTTACGGAGCGCGCGCACGTCACTATGCGCTGATGCTGCTTGCCGCACTTTACGGAGGCAGCGTTTCGATCCGTCAAATCCTGCTGCATATCGTACCAGGCACAGGCCACTACGGCTCTCCCGTATTAGGGCTGCACTACTACACCTGGGCCGCCATCTGCTTTTTTCTGGTCCTTCTGGGAACTGCGATCATGCTGATGTTTGACAGGCAATATGTCAGTGACGCTCAACAAGGCCCGCGTTTCGGAGGAAGCGGGATGGCCAAGGCTGCATTTTTTACGTTGTTGGCTCTGGCGGGGCTAAACGCGATCTCGACCCTGATCGAATGCGGCCCAACCATTTGTGCGGACCCGCCGACCAGTTACAAATTGATTGACGAACTGGGCAACAACAACTGAGGATGGCACAACCTTCCCAACAGGAGGCGCGAGCATGGGACTTTTGGGGCAGCCGCTAGGCTACTATGACTATCTGACATTCGTGGGGCTTATTCTGCTGTTGGCAGCGGTGATGGCGTTGTTTCTGTTCCTCATGGGCCTACCCGGACGGATTGCGATCAAACGCAACCACCCGCACGCCGAAGCCGTCAAGATCATGGGATGGATGGGTTTTTTGGCTATTGTCCCGTGGGTGCATGCCTTTATCTGGGCGTTCCATGACGGAGTGACAGTCGACATGCGCCGTGGCCCTGATGAAGAACGCAAAGCGATCCGGGATGAGATCAAGCGTCTGGGCGGCACCGTTAAACCGGAATACCAAGACCCGCTGGACACCGACGAAACCAAGCAAGCCTAACGCCAAAGGAATTCAGCACTCATGTTTGTCGCCCTTGGCATCACGCTGTTCTACATCATTTTTGTCTGGTTCATCTTCTTCAAGATGGAATGGCTGAAATTCAACATCATGTGGGGGATCGTCTCGTTCTGGGTCGGCGCTCATCTGCTGCTGATCTTTTTGGTTGCGCTGCGGTTCTTTCAGCCCTTCTCAGTCGACAGTCACGTCGTGCGGTCCACGATCCAGATCGTACCGCGTCTGACACAGCCCACAATCCTGTCCGAGGTTCTGGTAGAGCCCAACACATGGGTCACGAAGGGAGATCCGCTGTATAAGTTCGACGACACGGTGTTTTCGCTGGCCGTGGACAAGGCAAATGCGCAACTGGTGGCGGCGCAGCAAAACGCAAAAATTCTCGAACAGGACGTCATCGCTGCAAGCGAAGCGGTTGAGCGTGCAAATGCGCAATTGGCGTATGCCCAAACGGAACAGGCGCGTTACGAAAACCTCGTTCCGGCTGGTGGAGCACGTCAGGACGAACTAGACCGCTGGAACGAACAGGTCGCGGAAGATCAGGCTAAAATCAAAGAGGCTCAGGCCAATCTGGAAAAGGCCAACCTCGCGCTGGATTCACAGATCGACGGGGTGAATACCGGCATTTTGGAGGCTGAGGCACAGCTGGCCGAAGCCGAGTATTTTCTGGACAACACAACGATCTATGCCCCCGAAAATGGCATGATCGTTTCACAACAGGCGCGTCCTGGTATGGTCGTGGGGGAAATTCGTCTGGGTGCCATTGCCAGCTTTGTCGCCGAAGAAGACCCCTATATTCTAGCCACCTTCCGCCAGCAGAACCTGAAATTCGTCGAGGTCGGCCAACCGGTAGAAGTTGCGCTGGACCTTTACCCCGGAGAAATTCTAACCGGCAAGGTCGAAGCCGTCTGGTGGGCCACACGTCAAGGCCAATACCTGCCCTCAGGCCGCCTGCCCGGCTTTGAGCTGCCGAAGCTTCCCGGTCGGATCGCTGTTCAAATCTCAGTCGATGTGCCTGAGGGGCACACCTTCCCCGCTGGTGGCCATGCGGCCGTGGCAATCTACACGGGCATGGGTCAAAGTTTTGAGTTTCTGAGGCGCATCAATATCCGCCTCTACTCCTTTGCCAACTTCATCCGGCCGCTGGATATCTGAGGATGCGTAATATGACTCTCCGCCGGTTGTTGGGCACCGCCCTTTGCGCTGCCGCTCTCGCCGCCTGTACGCCGGTGGGGCCTGATTTCGTGCGTCCCAACTCTCCAGTGGTGAAGCAATGGATGGAGGTTAACAACCCCAGCGCGGGTCAAAGCGGCCTGACCTCGCGCAGCGCCCCCGTTGTGCGCTGGTGGGAGACTTTCAACGATCCGACGCTGAACAAACTAATCGCAGAAGCCTATGCGCAAAACCTGACCTTGCAGGTTGCGGGCGCCCGAGTACTTCAGGCTCGTGCGCAACTTGGTATCGCATTTGGAGAGCTGTACCCGCAGTCGCAGGCCGTGGGCGGCTCGCTGCAACGCCGACAGATCAGCGACAACCTTGGGCCGATTTCGGATATCCGGCGTATCATCCCTTTGGACACCGAATTCTCAACCTCGCAAGTGGGTTTTGATGCGCAATGGGAGCTAGACGTTTGGGGCCAACAACGTCGCGGCGTACAGGCCGCACGGTCTAACCTTGCACTACAGGTCGCCAATTATGACGACGCTCTGGTCACGCTTACCGGGGACGTTGCAGCGCTCTATATCAACATCCGCTCCTTGCAGGAGGCTCTGCGCATCGCGCGGGAGAACATCACGATCCAGCAGGAATCGGCAGACCTCACCCAGTTACGATTTAACAACGGCGTGACGACCGAGCTGGATGTGCAGGAATCAACTGCTCTGCTCAACAACACGAAGGCGCTAGTGCCCGAGTTGGAAAGCGATATCCAACAGGCCAAGAACGCGCTGGCAGTTCTTTTGGGCAAAACCCCTTCCCAGATGGCGGGCCTGATTGGAAACTCGGGACGTATTCCGACAGGGCGCAGCAACGTGGCCGTGGGCGTGCCTGCTGAATTGCTACGGCGGCGGCCCGACGTCCGCGCCGCCGAACTTGCGGCAGCCACCCAGTCGGCGCAGGTGGGGATCGCTTTGGCTGATCTCTATCCGCAATTCATCCTGTCTGGGTCGATCGGATTGCAGGCTTCGGGCGGGCGTGATCTGTTCAGCACCAATAGTGCCACAGGATTGGCCAGTGCAGGCGTTGTCTGGAATGTTCTGAACTATGGACGGATCAAGAACAATGTCCGCGCACAGGACGCCGCCTATCAGGCGTTGATCGCAAATTACCAGAACACTGTGCTGACCGCCTATTCAGAGGTTGAAAGTGCGATGGTCGCCTATGCACAGGCGCGCAAACAGGTCACCTTTTATCAGCGTAGCGTTGAAGCATCGCGCAAAGCTGCTGACATAGCTGTTGATCAATACCGCGACGGCATCGCCAGCTACTCCCGTATCTTGAATACACAGACTGCCCTGCTCCGTTCACAAGCAAACTTGATCGAGGCGCGGCAAGAAGTCTCGTCCAATCTGATCGCGATCTACAAAGGTTTGGGTGGCGGCTGGCAGATCCGTCAAAATCAGGAGTTCCTACCCGAGACTGTTCTGGCCGAAATGGCCTATCGCACCGATTGGGGCGATCTGCTTGAGAAAACGCCAACACGCGCCAGCCTGAACTAAACGCTATTTCGTCAACCCGCGCAGGCCACCCGAGATCAGGATGTTAACTTCGTAGAGGATACGTGGCGCCGCCAATCCGCCCGGGCTGGCCAGATAGTTGGGGCTCCATTCCGGATCGAATTTCTGCTTGAAGGCGCGCAGGCCTTCGAAGTGGTAGAACTGCTCGCCATGTTCATAAACGAACCCACCGATCCGATTCCAAAGCGAGGCCAACTGCCGGTTCTCAATCCCTGAGAACGGAGCAGCGCCCAGCGAGAACCAGTGGAATCCCTGCTCGGAACCCCAGACCATCATCTCGGCGAACAGTGCGTCCATGACAAAACTGGGACTGTCGGGTTCGTAACGCATCAGGTCCAGAGACAATTCGGATTTGTTTCCGCCTTGAAATAGGTTGGCGAAAGCCATGATCTTGCCTGTCACATCCCGCAGAACGGCGTGGTCGAAATAGGACAGGTAGGCATCATCAAAGCCGCCCAGTGCAAAACCTTTTTCCTCACCCGCCTTTTGCGCCAACCAGTCGTCCGAGATCTGACGAAGCTCGGGCAACACCGGAGCAAGCTGTTCCTTGGGGATGATTTCAAACTTGTACCCTTCACGTTCAGCCCTGTTCTTGGCCTGCCGGAACCGTTTGCGCGGCTTTCCATCCAGAGAGAAATCCTGCAGCGGCACGCGGGCCACTTCTCCGATCTTCAAAATCGACAGACCGAGGTCCAGGAACGTCGGCAAATACTTGGTCGAGACACTGTAAAAGGCACAAAGCTTGCCTTCGCGATCGGCCATTTCTCGCAATTGCCAGATCAGTTGTTGCCCTGCCTTTTCATCTCCCACCGGCTCACCCTTGGTGATGAGCGCGTTGCCAGTATCGGCATAAGCGAGGAATGCGGTTTCGTCGGGTGAAATCAGGAATTGCTTGTCGCCCGTAAGCGAAATCTGAGACTCGGTGTCTTCGCTTTCCATCACAAGCCGTTCAACGACTTCGGGAATTTCAGTGCGAACCGGAGCCGGAATTTCTCTCCCAAACAGAGAGTTCACCGCCACAATGCCAAGGATCACAGCGACAACAAGGCTTGAGCGTAGGAAACGTGAGGCATCGCCGCTCCAGGCAAAATCCCACCACAAGGCGTTCTCGTATTCAACATGGGAATAAGCGAACAACCCGATCCAGAAAATGACTGCCAGCAATGCAACTACGCTGACCAGCCATGGGATATTCAGCCGAAAGATCGACGCACCACTAACCCGGTAGAAAGCCCCCCGAAACATCGCCAGAAGGCCAATCGTAAACAGCAAGGACAGGGCTTCGTGTGTATCCAGCCCCTTGGCGAGCGAGGCAAAGAAACCAGCCGCCATCAACAACATGGCCACCACCCATGCGCGATAGAGTTTGCGGAATAGTCCACGCGATACCAACAGCAGTAAAACGCCCACTGCGCTGCCTGCGAGGTGTGAGGCCTCGACAAACGACAAAGGTAGCACTGCACGCAGTACGCCAAGGTTTTGGGAACTGGAGGGTAAGGCACCCGAGACCAGCAAGATCACCCCGGCCACTGCCGCAACGCCTGCAGCCACCATCGGGACAATGGGGCGGATTGCGCGATAAACCCAGGTCATCGCGCCCCCGATGCGTCGGCGCTGAGTCATTGCCGATGCGACCGCAATCGACAGGCTGGCAATGGCAAATGGCAAAAAAGTATAGATCAGCCGGTACAGCAGAAGTGCAGCAATGACATCAGACCGGCCCGATGCCCCGAGGCCTGCAATCAGAGTCGCTTCGAACACGCCTATTCCGCCCGGTGCATGGCTGAGGATACCCACCGCGATTGCACCGATATAGACCGCGAAGAAATATGGATAGCCAACACCCAGATCGTCAGGCATCAATACCCATAGCGCCATGGACGCGCCGAACAGATCGCCAACTGCAGCGACTGTCAGCAAGCTGGCCAGCTTACCACCCGGCAGGTTGAACCCGAAGCCGCCATACGCCAATCGCCGCCCACCGCTTGAAAGCCAGACAAACAGAACAATCAGCCCCGCAAGCATGCAGAGACCTATCACAGTTTCCATTGTCTCACTGATCGGCAGGACCTTGGAAATACCGTCAGGATGGATGGTAAGCAGCAGCCCCAGAAGCAGAACCAGCCCCATCCAGAACGCCACCCACGAGGTCGCGATCACCCCCGCAACGCGCCCCAAATCCAGCCCGAGCGAGGCATAGATCCGATATCGGATCGCGGTGCCGGTGATGTAAGAGAATCCAAGGCAATTCGACACCGCGTAACCGCTCGCCCCAGCCATTCCGGCAACGGGCAAAGGCACCTTTCCACCAGCCACACTCTGCACGGCAAGGACATCATAGAATGATAGAGACAGAAAACTAAACGCCGTCCAACACAGCGCGAAGAACATGAACTTTCCAGGCTTCGCCGCGATATCACTTTGGATATCTGACCATTTCACATGTGCAGACAGGTCGTGCAGAACCGCGAGTGCTATTCCGGTGATCAGCAGCGGAACCGCAATCTTGACCAATGGCTTTTCCAGCAACCCTGCTACGCGCTCGGCCAAATTTTCCACGCGCGTCTCATTGGTGCTCGCCTCTGTGGTCATACCGTACGTCCCTGCCCTATGATCTTCAGATCAGTGTTAATTCAAAGCTTTGCACGATTCTCGAATCCGTCAAAGTGGCTTGAACAGCCTGTCACGAACGGCCCTTGCGCGTAGAAAGCAACAGGTTTGTCTCGGACCGCGTGATGCCTTCCATCCGCCTGATCTGGAACAACACTTCATCAAGCTCGTCCAGAGTATCTGTGCCGATCTCGGCTATCAGATCCCAACTGCCATTGGTCGAGTGTACTGCCCGAACTTGCCGCATCGCTGCCAGCCGGGACCGGATCCGCTCGGTCCCGCGACCTTCGATTCCAAGCATCATCAATCCACGTACGGGGCTTTCCGACACACCCTGCCGGGTCACCACAGTGAACCCCACGATTTCGCCAGATTGCTTAAGTCGCTGCAGTCGGCTGCGCACAGTCGTTCGTGTTACGCCAAGCAATTCGGCCAATTCTGACAGCGATGCGCGTGCGTCCCTATGCAGGGCATTCAGCAACCTATTATCCAGTTCGTCCATACTTAATTACCAAATAGAATTTTGTTGATCCAGTTTGATCAATTTGCCCTCTTCTCTCAACTCATATTGTATCGATAGATAGACTTATGAGCAAACAGAACATCATTCTCGCCGGGATTCCGATGGATGCTGGCAAACATCGTCAGGGCTGTCGAATGGGCCCCGACGCCTACCGTGTTGCCGGGCTTGAACAAGCGCTGTCTGACCTGGGCCATACTGTAACCGACATCGGCGATACTCACCCGGATCAGGTAGATGTGCCAGAAGACGCCCATCTGTTCTCGCTTCCGGAATGCGTGGGCTGGACACAGGCGTTGAGCCGGACTGCGAATGAAGTCGCAGAGCAAGGTTTGCCAATCTTCATGGGCGGCGATCACGCGCTGTCGATGGGTACGGTGACAGGGATGGCGGCACACGCGGATGAAATCGGGCGCCCGCTCTTTGTTCTTTGGTTGGATGCACACAGTGATTTTCATACACCGAGCAGCACAGATAGCGGGAATTTACATGGAACACCCGTTGCCTATTTCACCGGTCAACCGGGGTTTGAACCCTTTCCTCCTGTAACCACTCCAATCCCAACCAATCGCGTTGGGATGATAGGATTGCGCTCGGTTGATCCAGCCGAACGCGCGGCGCTGGAAAAGGATGACGCGATGCTGGCCGATATGCGCAGCATCGATGAACACGGCATCAAGACCCCACTTCTGGCCTTTCTCGACAAAGTACGCGAGGCCAACGGCATCCTGCATGTCTCGTTGGATGTGGATTTTCTTGACCCCTCGATCGCACCAGCCGTCGGCACCACTGTCCCCGGCGGTGCCACCGAGCGTGAGGCGCATCTGGTCATGGAACTCCTGCACGAAAGCGGCCTCGTTTGTTCCCTGGACCTTGTCGAGTTGAACCCGTTCCTTGATGAGCGCGGCCGGACCGCAAAACTGATGGTCGATCTCGCGGCCTCGCTGATGGGTCGTCGCATCTTCGATCGCCCAACCCGGAGCTTCTGATGATATCTCTTCAATCGCCTTCGGCTGTAGTGATGGTGCGCCCCCATGCATTCGCGTCGAATCCAGAAACCCGAGACGACAATGCGTTTCAAACGCTGGCAAATCGATCTGCCGCAGCGACTTCAGCTGCTGCGCGGGATGAGCATGACAAAGCAGTAGAACGGCTTCACGCTGCTGGTGTAACCGTTCATGTGTTTGACGATGAAGGTGAGCGCGATACACCCGACAGCGTGTTCCCAAACAACTGGTTTTCGACCCATCCGGGCGGTCATGTCGCCATATATCCGATGTTCGTACCATCGCGCCGACGCGAAAGACGCTCAGATGTGATTGAGATGCTAAAGCATGAATATCGTGTTCAGGACATCATCGATTATTCCGGCTTCGAACAGGACGACCTCGCGCTTGAGGGTACGGGCGCAATGGTTCTGGATCACGTGGGCCGTATTGCCTACACCGTTCGATCCAACCGCGCTGATCCGGTGTTGTTGGAACGTTTCTGTACGCATTTCAACTATGAGCCGATCGCGTTCGATGCAAAGGATGCCGAAGGACGCGATGTCTATCACACCAATGTTCTGATGGGGATCGGGACGCACTACGCGCTGATCTGTTTGGACATGATTTCCGACCCAGAACGTCGGGCAACAGTTCGGGCACGGCTTGAGGAGTCTGGTCGTACTGTCATCGATCTGTCTCATGAACAGATCGCAGATTTTGCAGGAAACGCGATTGAGCTTAGCGGCAACGATGGTCTGGTTTTGGCGCTGTCCAGCCGTGCGCTAATGGCTCTTACGCCCGCTCAAGTCGCGGTTATCGAAGCCAGCGCAACTCCGCTGCCGCTCTCGGTTCCCACAATTGAAACAGCCGGTGGATCCGTACGTTGTATGATCGCTGGTATCCATCTTTCCCGCCGATAGGAGTCTTTGATGCAACCCTCTGATAAGGCCCTCGTGCCGTTTGTATCCGTCGACAACATGATGCGTCTGGTTCACCACGTCGGGGTCGAACAGATGATCACACAGATTGCTGCGCAGATCGAAGCTGATTTCAAACGCTGGGAGAGTTTTGATAAAACGCCCCGCATCCCGGCTCACTCACCACACGGCGTAATCGAACTGATGCCAACCTCGGATGGTGAGGCTTACGGGTTCAAATACGTAAACGGTCACCCCAAGAACACGTCTGAGGGCCTGCAAACCGTGACAGCGTTTGGCCTGCTGGCTGATGTTTATACCGGCTACCCGACATTATTGACCGAAATGACTATGCTGACCGCTCTGCGGACGGCAGCAACTTCGGCGCTGGTTGGCAATTACCTCGCACCCAAATCGGCGACGACGATGGCGATGATCGGAAACGGAGCGCAATCCGAGTTCCAGTGTCTCGCATTCAAAGCCATGTGCGGGATCGATACTGTCCGGCTCTACGACACCGATACGAACGCGACGGCGAAATGTGCTGCCAATCTGCAGGGCAAAGGGCTGACGGTCGTGCCCTGTAAAACGCCGGAGGACGCAATCGAAGGCGCTCAGATCATAACGACCTGCACCGCTGACAAGAAATACGCTACCATCCTGACAGACAATATGGTCGGCCCCGGCGTCCACATCAACGCGATTGGCGGCGATTGCCCCGGCAAAACCGAACTGCACCGCGATATCCTTCTGCGCTCGGATATCTTTGTAGAATACCCCGAGCAAACGCGGATCGAAGGTGAAATACAGGCTCTGGAGGATGATCACCCGGTCACCGAGATGTGGGAAGTGATGACCGGACAGGCCAAAGGCCGCACCGACGATCGACAGATCACGTTGTTTGACAGTGTAGGTTTCGCAATCGAAGATTTTTCGGCACTACGATACATCAAAAGTGCAATTGAAGGCACTGATTTCTATGAAGCATTGGATATGCTCGCAGACCCTGACGACCCAAGGGACTTGTTTGGGATGTTGATGCGGGCAGGATAAAGAACCCGCACATCAATAACTGTGCCCCGGCCTTTGGCCGGGGCTTTTTCTTATCCGGCCAGCGATGGTAAGTATAGAACGATCCCCGGAAAAGCCACCAGCAGCGCGATGGTCAGAGCATCTGCAATGAAGAAAGGCGTCACCCCCTTGAACACATCCTGAACACTAAGGTCAGGCCGCACCCCGGCAACGACAAAGCAATTCAGGCCAATGGGTGGTGTGATCAGGCAGAACTCGGCCATTTTCACCACAAGAATACCAAACCAGATCGCACACATCGGCCCGGACATGCCAAAGGCGCTGTCTGCGGCGCTAACGGCCTCGCCCCCATTCAGGGCCATAACGGCGGGATACACGACAGGCAGTGTCAATAGCAGCATGCCGATTGCATCCATGAACATGCCCAGCACTGCATAGGCCAGCAGGATGCAGATCAGGATCAGCATCGGCGACATCTCGAGCGAGGTGATCCAGTCGGAAAACGCTCCGGGCAGATCAGCGAATCCCAAAAAGCGGACATAAATCAGAACGCCCCAGATGATCGCAAAGATCATGGCGGTCAGTTTGGCGGTTTCAAGCAAGGCCGACTTGAACTCTGGCCAGCGCATCCCATGGATCAGGGCAAAGCAGAACACGATGAAGGCCCCGATGGCTCCTCCCTCAGTTGGGGTGCCCCAGGCCTTGTCGCCAAACGGGTTATAGACGAAGCAGATGATGATGAGGATCACTGCCACGATGGGCAACGCGCCGGGAAGCGCCGCAAATCGTTGTTTCCAGGTAAATCCTGTCACAGGCGGCCCGACGGATTTGAAAATCACGGCGATGCCAACGATCAACAACCCATAAATCACCGCCGAGAACGCACCGGGAATAAAACCCGCAAGCAACAGTTTTCCCACGTCCTGCTCGACAATTATGGCGTAGATCACAAGGATCGCAGACGGCGGAATAAGAGAAGCCAAGGTCCCACCAGCGGCGACCACCCCGGCGGCGAAACGTTTGTTATACCCTACGGACAGCATCTCGGGGATGGCGATGCGCGCAAAGACAGCTGATGTGGCGACCGAGGCACCTGAGACCGCTGCAAAACCGGCGGTCGCAAAGATTGTTGAAACGGCCAAACCGCCAGGCACCCAAGCCACCCAGCGTTTTGCCGCCTCAAACAAGGCGCGGGTCAGGCCAGCGTAATAAGCAAGATAGCCAATCAGTATGAATGTTGGGATCAGGCTGAGTGTATGCGATGCCACCTTAGAGTGCGGCACCTGCCCGGCTGTTTTGACTGCGACCGTCAGCGCTTTGCCAAATCGCCCAGGATCATACCCAAATTTGGCCCAGAATATCCAAATAAGGCCAATCAAGCCTGCCAAACCAGCGGCGAATGCCACCCGCATGCCCGTGACGACCAGGATCAGCAGACCGGCAGTGACCCAAAGGCCGATATCAATCGTATCCATGGGTCAGTTACGTCCTTCGAATTGTTCGGCCTCGGCTGCAGCCTGTGCAGCGGCATCCTGTATCAACGGGACGGCAACCGGGGTTTCGAGCCCCAGCAAGAACGCGCGTCCATAGCCCCAGACCTGCAGGACCAGCCGAGCACAAAGAACCGAAAAAGCAACGGGCGCCAGCAGCTTGGCTGGCCAAATAGGAATCCCGATGTCAATCGAGCTGTCTCGGCTCCACATCGGGGCGCCAAAATCAAAGGAGCGGTCGAAATGGGACCAACTGCCCCAAACCAGCGCCAGCATCAGCAGTAGGATCAACAGGACCGAGATCAGTTCGAACAACCACAACGCCCGCCCTTTCAGGCGCGAGATCACGATATCCATTCGAATGTGCCCGCCATCGCGTTGCACAAACGAAATGCCCAGAAATGCGATCAGGGGCATCGCCTGTTCGATCCAGTCAACATAGCCGGGCAACGGCGCGTTCAAGGCGTTTCGGCCGCTGACTGACACAACAGCCAGCACCATCAGTCCGAAGACCGCAAATCCACTGATCAGCGCCATAAAGCGCTCCAGTCGCAACAATCGATGATCCAGCCGACTTAGAAGACTGCCATCCTCAAGCACCGTGGCATGTCCTGCCATCTCCGCAATCCTTTGATTGAAGGAAAGGCCGGGTGCCCAATGACACCCGGCGAAGGGCGATTAGTTACCGCCGCGTTGCTGTTGCAGTGTTGCCTGCACCAGATCGTAGAGATCCTGCGCTGGCAGACCCTGAGCCGTCATGTCTTCGATCCATTTTGCGCGGATTGGATCGGCGGCCTTGGCGCGGAACTCTTCAAGAACTGCGCCGTCAATCTCGACCTTTTCAACGCCCTTTTCTTCCAGAACGCCGTCCCACTTTTCAAGCAGTCCACCGTAGTTGGCCAAATAATGTGCGATCGCCTCATCAATCGAGCTATCAAGCGCCTCACGGTGTTCCGCTGGCAGGGCTTCATAGGCGTCTATATTTACCACAACTGGGCAATTCACGGTTCCCGGATTGAGGTTAGCCGTCCACCAGTCGGCTTCGTTGATGGTTCCAAACGACAGATGCGCATGCTGAGCGAAGGCCACTGTATCGACCACGCCCGATTCCATCGCATTGTAAGCTTCTGTCGCGGGCACGGACGTAGGTACTCCGCCAACCGCTTCAAATGCTTGCCCCAATCCACCGGTGGCACGAACACGCATCCCGTCGAATTCGGCAAGTTCATCACGAGGGTCACCGGTGCCAACAAGGTTATATTGAGGCATCGGCGAGGTCATGATGATACGCGCGTTCCATTGCGCCATCTCATCCTTGACCGCCGGGTGATCATAAACCGCGTGGCTGACGGCCACTTCTTCATCCAGCGTGTTCACACCCAGGAAGGGCAGTTCCAGAACAGTGATCGTGCGGTTCTTGTCGCGGTGGTAGCCCGCGCAAAACTGCGCCATCTCAAACGCACCAATCTCGATCCCATCCAGATTTTCCTTGGGCTTCGACAGGCCACCATAGCTGACATTGATGGTGAAATCGCCGCCGGTTTTCTCGTTCACCAGTTCAGCCAGTTTTTCAACATGTTCGGTAAAAGCACGACGTTTACCCCAGACCGAGGCATTCCATTCGGTCGCGGCTGCCTCGGTGACAAACGCCACGCTCAGGGCGGCAAAGGCCGCACCACTCAGTATCTTATTCATTGTGATCTCTCCCATAGATGCGCCCCCTATCGAGGCGCTTGAAAGAGAAGCTAGCGCCTAGTCTGGAATCTGCCAACCCCTGCTTGGATAAGCGGTGTTACCGCCATCAATTCAGCTCAACAAAATGGGGCTATATACTAATATTCTAGAACCGATCCGGTGAGCTTTTTGTACGTTACAGTCATATTATTGTTATTATTTAATAATTACTGGTAATTTCATATTTGTTTACAAGTATCACGATTATTCTGAAACTTATTTACAAAGAAGTTCAAGGATTATCGTAATTTATTTATTTCTTTTCTGATCTCCGTATTATTCGACTCGGGGAGGAAATGGATCGACATTGTCTGATCGGCTGGCAATATCGGTCCCATGCAATCCAGTCCAGAGGGAGGAGCCTCAAAAATGACCACCGCTGCCCAGGCAGATGCCAAGACATATCCGCCATCCGCAGAAACCGTCGCCCGTGCGCATGTCGACGCCGACAAATACGCAGATATGTATGCTGCGTCGATCAATAACCCTGAGGCGTTTTGGGATGAGCAAGGCAAGCGCGTTGACTGGATCAAGCCCTATACTCAGGTCAAAGACGTCAGCTATGAATTTGGTTCGGTTGGCATAAATTGGTATGCGGACGGTACGCTGAACGTCTCAGCCAACTGCTTGGACCGTCATTTGAAGACGCGTGGCGATCAGACGGCCATTATCTGGGAGCCAGATGATCCAAACGACACGGCTCAGTATATTACATATGCCGAACTGCACCGTCGCACCTGCCGGATGGCCAACATCCTTGAGTCGATGGGTGTACGCAAAGGCGACCGCGTTGTCATCTATCTGCCAATGATCCCCGAAGCAGCTTACGCGATGCTGGCTTGTGCACGGATCGGAGCGATTCATTCGATTGTATTTGCCGGATTTTCACCCGACGCGTTGGCGGCACGTATCAACGGTTGCGACGCCAAAGTCGTCATCACTGCCGATGAGGCGCCCCGTGGTGGCCGCAAGACCCCGCTGAAGTCGAACGCAGACGCTGCATTGCTGCACTGTAAGGACACCGTAAAATGCTTGGTCGTTAAACGCACTGGCGGGCAAACCACGTGGATTGACGGTCGTGACTACGATTACAACGAAATGGCGCTTGAGGCGGACGACTATTGTGCACCCGCTGAGATGAACGCGGAAGACCCGCTGTTCATCCTCTATACCTCCGGTTCGACAGGTCAGCCCAAGGGCGTTGTTCATACGACCGGCGGCTACTTGGTCTATGCGGCCATGACGCATGAGATCACGTTCGATTATCACGAAGGCGACATTTACTGGTGCACGGCGGATGTGGGCTGGGTCACTGGGCACAGCTATATCGTCTATGGCCCATTGGCCAACGGCGCGACCACGCTGATGTTCGAAGGTGTGCCAACCTATCCGGATGCTTCGCGCTTCTGGCAGGTGTGCGAGAAGCACAAGGTGAACCAATTCTACACCGCACCCACAGCGCTGCGCGCTCTGATGGGGCAAGGCAACGAGTGGGTCGAGAAGTGCGACTTGAGCGACCTACGCACGTTGGGCACGGTCGGCGAGCCGATCAATCCGGAGGCCTGGAACTGGTATAACGAAGTGGTTGGCGGTGGACGTTGCCCGATCGTTGACACTTGGTGGCAGACCGAAACCGGTGGCCATCTGATGACCCCCCTACCCGGGGCTCATGCGATGAAGCCCGGTTCGGCGATGAAGCCCTTCTTTGGCATTCAACCTGTGGTTCTGGACCCTCAGTCCGGTGTTGAGATCGAAGGCAATGGTGTCGAAGGCGTTCTGTGCATCAAGGACAGCTGGCCCGGTCAGATGCGCACCGTTTGGGGCGATCATGAGCGGTTCGAAAAAACCTATTTCTCGGATTACAAAGGCTACTACTTCACAGGCGACGGCTGCCGTCGCGATGAGGATGGCGATTACTGGATCACCGGCCGCGTCGATGATGTGATCAACGTCTCGGGTCACCGGATGGGTACTGCCGAAGTGGAAAGCGCACTGGTGGCACATGCCGCCGTGGCCGAGGCCGCCGTTGTCGGATATCCACATGAAATCAAAGGACAAGGCATCTATTGCTATGTCACATTGATGAATGATCGCGAGCCTTCGGATGATCTACTGAAGGAATTGCGCACTTGGGTCCGGACCGAGATCGGCCCGATCGCCAGCCCGGATGTGATCCAGTGGGCTCCTGGCCTGCCTAAGACCCGCTCGGGCAAGATCATGCGCCGCATCCTGCGCAAGATTGCCGAGAACGATTTTGGCTCGCTTGGGGATACTTCCACACTGGCCGATCCTTCGGTGGTCGAAGACCTGATCGAAAACCGCGCGAACAAGTGAGGATGTGATGGACGCTGCCACGACCATATCCCCCGCCGTTCTGATCCTTCTCGGCCCTCCGGGCGCCGGGAAGGGCACGCAGGCCCGTATGTTGGAAGAGAAGTTCGGGCTTGTACAACTCAGCACCGGTGATCTGCTGCGCGACGCGGTTGCCGCAGGCACTGATGCCGGTAATGCGGCCAAAGCGGTAATGGAGGCCGGTGATCTTGTCAGCGACGGTATCGTCATCGCTATCCTGCGCGACCGCATGGCGGAACCGGACTGCGCCAAGGGCGTCATTCTTGATGGATTCCCGCGCACTACCGTTCAGGCCGAAGCGCTTGATGGTTTACTCGCGTCGTCAGATCAGAAGATCAACGCGGCCATCAGCCTTGAGGTTGAAGACGCCGAAATGGTTACGCGGATTTCGGGTCGCTACACGTGCGCCGGATGCGGTGAAGGCTATCACGACACCTACAAGCAGCCCGTAGAAGACGGCAAATGTGACAAGTGCGGCCACACCGAATTCAAGCGCCGCGCTGATGACAATGCCGAGACGGTCGCCTCGCGGCTCACCGCCTATCACGCGCAAACCGCACCATTGATTGACTACTATCAAGCCCAGGGCGTGCTGAAAGGCATCGATGCCATGGGTCAGATCGACGACATCGCGCGAGACCTTCACGGGATTGTCGGCGAAGTCATGGACTAAGGGGAGCAGATAAGCCCTAGGGCCTTGATCCAAAAAACAGAATACTTCAATGGAACTGCCTCGGCAGACCGGAGAAGCTATGCCTGACGCCATCCGGCATCTGGCAATTTCGAGAAGCGGCCCACGGCACTGGAGGAGTTGGGCAACGGGCCGCCAATGAGGGAAGCGAAGGAGGAACCCGCGATGGCGGATCATTCAACAAACTCCGCGCAGACTGCCGAAGCCGACAAGGGCTATTGGCAGGCCAACCTGCGCCTCATCTACATCAGCCTCGCGATTTGGGCGCTGGTGTCGTTTGGATTCGGCATTCTGCTGCGTCCGCTGCTGTCTGGCATCGCTGTTGGCGGTACAGATCTGGGCTTTTGGTTCGCTCAGCAAGGATCGATCCTGGTCTTTCTGGTGCTGATCTTCAACTACGCCTGGCGCATGAACAAGCTCGACGCTGAACACGGCGTGGACGAGGAGTAAGAGCCATGGATCAGTTTACCATCAACCTGCTGTTTGTGGGCGCGTCCTTTGCGCTTTACATCGGCATCGCAATCTGGGCCCGTGCGGGTTCCACATCCGAATTCTATGCCGCCGGTCGCGGCATTCACCCGGTCACCAACGGTATGGCGACAGCGGCAGACTGGATGTCTGCGGCCTCGTTTATCTCGATGGCGGGTCTGATTGCCTTTACCGGCTATGACAACTCAACCTTTCTGATGGGTTGGACCGGTGGCTACGTGCTGCTGGCTCTGCTGCTTGCGCCTTATCTGCGTAAGTTCGGCAAATACACCGTGTCGGAATTCATCGGCGACCGCTTCTACAGCCAGACAGCTCGCATCGTTGCCGTGATTTGCCTGATCGTTGCCTCGGTGACCTATGTGATTGGTCAGATGACTGGCGTGGGCGTGGCGTTCGGCCGCTTCCTCGAAGTGTCCAACACCTCGGGTCTGCTAATCGGTGCCGCTGTTGTGTTTGCCTACGCGGTGTTTGGCGGGATGAAGGGCGTGACCTACACTCAGGTCGCTCAGTACTGCGTGCTGATCACCGCCTATACTATCCCGGCCATCTTCATCTCGTTGCAGCTGACCGGTACGCCGGTTCCGGCGCTGGGTCTGTTTGGTGACACCGCAAGCGGTGAACCCTTGCTGACCAAGCTGGACGCTATCGTGACCGAGCTGGGCTTCAATGAGTACACGGCCCACCACTCGAACACGCTGAACATGGTGCTGTTCACCCTATCGCTGATGATCGGTACAGCGGGTCTGCCGCACGTCATCATGCGCTTCTTTACCGTTCCCAAGGTATCTGACGCACGTTGGTCGGCTGGCTGGGCATTGGTCTTCATCGCTCTGCTGTACCTGACCGCCCCTGCGGTTGGTGCCATGGCGCGTCTGAACATCAGTGACATGATGTGGCCCAATGGCGGCATCGAAGGTGGCGCTGTCTCGGTCGAAGATATCGACAACGATCCGCGCTATGATTGGATGGCTACTTGGCAGAAAACCGGTCTGTTGGATTGGGAAGACAAGAACGGCGACGGCAAGATTCAGTACTACAACGACAAGAATGCCGACTTGCAGGCGCTTGCCGAAGAAAAAGGCTGGGTCGGAAACGAGCTGACCAAGTTCAACCGCGACATCCTGGTTCTGGCCAACCCCGAAATCGCCAACCTTCCAGGTTGGGTGATCGGTCTGGTCGCTGCCGGTGGTCTTGCGGCTGCTCTGTCTACCGCTGCGGGTCTGCTGCTGGCGATCTCGTCGGCCGTGTCCCACGACCTCGTCAAAGGCGCAATCAACCCGTCGATCTCTGAAAAGGGTGAACTTCTGGCGGCGCGGATTGCCATGGCTGTAGCCATCGTTGTTGCAACCTATCTGGGTCTCAACCCTCCGGGCTTTGCGGCGCAGACGGTTGCATTGGCTTTCGGTCTGGCGGCTGCCTCGATCTTCCCGGCGCTGATGATGGGGATCTTCTCGACCCGCATCAACAACACCGGTGCGGTCGCAGGTATGCTGGCTGGTCTGACCGTAACTCTGGTCTACATCTTCCTGCATAAGGGCTGGCTGTTTATTCCGGGCACCAACTCGTTCACCGATGCTGACCCGCTTCTGGGTCCGATCAAGTCGACCTCGTTCGGCGCCATCGGTGCGATGATCAACTTTGCGGTCGCCTACTTTGTAGCAGGCGCAACCAAAGAGACTCCGCAGGAGATCAAAGATATGGTCGAAAGCATTCGCATTCCCCGTGGTGCGGGCGCAGCTCAGGATCACTGAGTGTGATGCGGTCGACGGCTCTTGTCTTCGATCGCGTCTTTCGACTTACTGTTCCCGCCCGGCACACCACTGGGCGGGATTTTTATTCGGAACTCCGGAGAGCGTAAATGCCCCTGTCCCATGACGAAATCACCCGGTTTCTGAAATCTGTGCACCCCTATGACGCCCTGCCCCACGATGCGCTGGACGAGTTGGCCCAGCAGATCGAAGTGCGCGAGGTCGATGCCGATGGCAGTATTTACCAGTTGGGCAACGCCCTGCCCGGTGTCTTTGTGATCTACGAAGGACAGGTGGAGATTACCGATGAGAACGGCGCTGTCGTCTCGCATCTGGGATTGCGCAATTCGTTTGGTGAACGCGGATTGCTGAAGGACGGCAAGGCTGCAACCCATGCGCGGGCCCACACGCCGACGGTGCTGATCGTGCTGCCACCAGATTTGGTGAAAAACCTGATCGACGGGCACGACGTGGTGTCCAAATTCTTCAACCGCACACGCGGTGGACGCAGCGGGCCGCAAAGTCTGGCCACCAGTGCAATTGACATTTTGATGGCGCGCGACCCTGCCACTTGCCCGCCCGATACTCCGGTTCAAAACGCCGCGCAGATCATGCGCGACCGACATATCTCATCACTCTGCGTGACCGAGGGTGAAGAGTTGCTGGGCATAGCGACCCTGCGCGATATCTCGGGCAAATTCGTCGCCGAGTCGATGCCAGCAGACACTGCGGTTTCAGCCATCATGACCACCAACCCGATCACGCTGTCCCCCACCGATATCGGCTCGGACGTGCTGCATGTGATGATGGAACGTGGTATCGGGCATATCCCAATTTCCGAGGCCGGGCGGTTGGTTGGCATTGTCACTCAAACCGACCTCACCCGTTATCAGGCGGTCAATTCTGCCGAGTTGGTGGGCCGGATCGCCCGCGCCAATACTGCCGATGAGATGGCGACAGTCACTGCCGAGATACCCCAACTGCTGGTTCAACTCGTCGCAAGCGGCAACCGGCACGAGATCGTGACACGACTGATCACCGACATTGCTGACACCGCAACACGGCGCTTGCTGGCACTGGCCGAGGCCGAGCTTGGGGCACCTCCCGTGCCATACCTGTGGCTGGCCTGCGGCTCGCAAGGACGGCAGGAGCAGACCAGTGTTTCGGATCAGGACAATTGCCTGATGCTGGATGACAGCGTATCCGAAGACGACATGGCGTACTTCGCCGATCTGGCCAAGTTCGTATCGGACGGGCTTGACACCTGCGGGTATTTCTATTGCCCCGGCGACATGATGGCGACAAATCCACGTTGGTGCCAACCAGTCAGGGTCTGGCGCGATTACTTCAAAGGATGGATCGACAGGCCGAACCCTGAGGCACAGATGCTGGCCTCAGTCATGTTCGATCTGCGCCCGATCGGGGGCGATTTCGACCTATTCACTGATCTGCAGTCCGAGACTTTGGCTAATGCCAGCGCAAACTCGATCTTCGTGGCGCACATGATCTCGAATTCGCTGAAACACACGCCACCATTGGGGCTGCTGCGCGGTTTTGCAACGATCCGGTCGGGTGAACACCGCAATACGCTGGACCTCAAGCACAATGGCGTCGTGCCTGTGGTTGATCTGGCACGCATCTACAGCCTTCAGGGTCAGTTAACCGAGGCCAACACACGCGCCCGTCTGACCGCTGCCCAGGCAGCAGATGTCCTGAGTGCATCCGGTGCGCGCGATCTTTTGGACGCCTATGATCTGATTGCCGAGACGCGGCTGGAACATCAGGTCAGATTAGTGAAATCCGGTGACGCGCCGGACAATTATCTGCCCCCAACCGCCCTTTCGGACTTTGAGCGAAGTCATCTTCGCGATGCCTTCGTCGTGGTAAAAACGATGCAATCGGCGGTTGGTCATGGCAAAGGTATGCTGGGCTAATTCAGGCCTGAATAACGGAGAGACAATATGTTTCTGGAATTGATAGGCACGGTCTTTGCAGGTTTTGCCTTTGCCGGCGTTGTCATGGTGCTGAACAAACTAACCGGTGGCCGGTTGCCAAAATGGGCTGCACCGGTCGCGGCAGGCGTTGGGATGATCGCCATGACGATCTCAAGCGAATATTCCTGGTATGATCGCACGCGTGGTCAACTGCCCGATGGGCTGGCAATTGTCGAAGAGATCGAAAGCCGCGCGATTTATAGACCTTGGACATATGCGGTGCCCTTCGTCGATCGCTTCGCCGCTATCGATACCGTATCTGTCCGCACAAACGAAAGTGTCCCTGATCAACGTCTTGTGGATCTCTACTTCTTCGGCCGCTGGGCACCGGTTTCAAAACTGCCGATTGCAGTCAATTGTGCCGAGAATAGTCGCGCCAATTTGGTTGACGGTGCAGAATTTGCAACCGATGGCAGCCTGACGAACGCAACATGGTTCAAGGCCGAGACCGGAGATCCGATCATCGAGGCGACTTGCGGAGTCTGACCATGTTGCACAAGCTAAGCCTACGCCTGCGCATCTTCCTGTTTTTTTGTCTGCTGGCCTTGGGCGGGATACTAGTTAGCACGGTGGTCTTGTGGATTAGCTATGAACGTGCGGCCGACCCGGCACTGATCAATGCATTTATTTTCGCGGATGCATTGATCGCCTTCGGTTTGCTCGGACTGGTCGCAGGTGTCTGGCTGTTGTTCGATGATAACGTGGCTAAACCGATCGAACGTCTTTCCGCGCAACTTCGGGCCCGCGCCCATGCAGGGGTCAGCACAGATCTCGATTTGCAAGCTGCGCGGTATCTGGGTGATCTTGCCCCAGCGGCCGCGGGGCTGGCAGAGCAGCTGGCCGAAAACGCCATGACCACTGCCCAGGCCGTCGCAGCGGAAACCGCCCATCTGGCGGCTGAGAAAAAACGCCTCACCGCCCTGCTGACCGAGATACCCGTCGCCATGCTTCTGGCAAGCCCAAAGCATCAGATCGTTCTGTATGACGCGCAGGCCGCCGGGGTATTGGCCCAGATCGCCCACCCCCGCCTGAACGCATCTTTGTTTGACTATCTCGAAAGCACTGGCCTCACCGATGCCTACAAAGAGATGTGCAAGACCGGCATGGATGTCTATTGCACTTTGTCCAGCGTTGATGGGCGGCAAACCTATACCGCGCGGATGAAACCGCTGGGTGACGCTCCGGGTTATATGCTGGTCTTTGAAGGCAGCATTGCCCGCATTCCGCCCGAGGATGCCCGCCCTCTGGTCTATGATTTCGAGCTGCTCGACACACCCGGGGATGACGTCTTTGAGGAACGCAGCCTGTCGGACCTGTGTTTCGTGGTCTTTGACACTGAAACGACTGGCTTGTTGCCTCATAAAGACGAGATCGTTCAGATTGGAGCCGTGCGGGTGGTAAAGGGCAAGATTGTCGAGGGTGAGAAGTTCGACACGCTTGTCGATCCGGGTATACCGATCCCGCCAGCCTCGACCAAAGTCCATAAGGTTAACGACAGGATGGTGCAGGGTGCGCCCGACATCGCCGGGGCCGGGCAAAGCTTTCACCAATTCGCCCGTGACGCTGTGATTGTCGCCCATAACGCACCATTCGACATGGCTTTCCTACGCCGTCATGCCGACCGTATGGAGGTAGACTGGTCCCACCCCATTCTTGACACTGTTTTGCTGTCGGCTGTTCTTTTCGGAGCAAGCGAAACCCACACACTGGATGCGGTTTGTGATCGGCTGGGTGTAACCATACCTGAAACCCTACGCCATACTGCTCTGGGCGATGCGGTTGCCACTGCCGAGGCTCTGGTCCGAATGTTGCCAATGCTTAAGGCACGCGGCATGACAACCTTTGGCGACGTAATCGCGGAAACCCGCAAACACGGGCGGTTGCTGGAGGATCTGAACTAGCCGGAAAATCCTCAATTCACCGCAGCTTTTCGTGGACAATCCCTGCGCCACATGGCACCTGAGACAGGCCCCTTGAACGAGCGCGTGATGACGGAAAAAACATTCATTCCTGGCCCTGAGGACAATCTTGCCTTTCGCGAGGCGTTGGGCTGTTTCGGCACCGGAGTCACCGTTGTCACTACCAGCACCGCCGAAGGACCCGCCGCGATCACGGTGAACTCGTTCGCATCCGTATCTCTGGACCCACCTTTGGTTTTATGGTGCCTCGACCGGAACTCGAACCGGTATGACGCCTTCAGCACCTGCGAGCATTACGCGATACATGTGATGGCGCAGGACCAGCACGATCAGGCGTTGCAATTTGCGCGTAACGGGTTCGATTTTTCTCATGCCGACTGGCAGGAAGATGATGCAGGGCGTCCCCGTCTTGCTGAATGTCTAGCCCGCTTCGACTGTCGCTTGTCGGCGCGTCACGCGGCAGGTGATCACCTGATTCTTGTTGGCCATGTCGAGAAAGTCATGCACCGCCCCGGTCAAGGATTGATCTTTAAACGCGGCCAGTTTGGTGGTTTCGCAGATTTGATCTAGTCGTCCAGCGATCCGTGGACGGCCAATGCTTCAAGCTGCGTTTCTTGCGGCGTGATCACGCGAAACGCCTCGTGCACCCCCGCCCCTGTCAATTCCCGGGCCACAATCAGCAACGTGTTCGGGGAATGATCCTCGCACATCTCGGTCATATGAGCGATTTCGGTCTGCGCGACATCCATCGCCGCCTCGACCGATGGTGCACCGTATAACTGCACAAAATGCTCAGCCAGATTCTGTGTCAGTTGGTCAATTTCGGCCTGCTCAATTTGCGTAACCGCAACAAATGTCACACGCCCAAACGTCTCAAGCCCCAGCCAACCATTGGCAAAGGCCTGACGTGCCTTGCCTTCCAAGTCGGCCTCTCCCCAATTCGAAAACTCGAATCCACCCGGGATGCACCACTCACCGGTTCGTGCAGGTGAATGGAACACGTTCATGTCGCTTTCATCAAAATGGATTGCGCGGGCGAGTTTCATCAGACGGTCTCCAACAGTTCTGTCAGCGGGCGTATTTGGGTGTCTGCGCCCTCGCGGATCAGCATGCCAAACCGTTCGTCGGTGCCGAGAAATACACCGGAGTCCGCGATGGGTTCTCCAACCCCTCGCAGTAGCCCCATCCATTCGGCATGGAGCGGCGCGTTGCCCTCTTCTTGCCAGCGGTTGAGCCATGTCAGCATGTGGCGCGACCAGCTTTCGACCAGTTGCGTCGCCGACACGTCAGCACAACCTTCATCATAAAGCGCAGTTACATCCGGCGTTTCCCCGGGGTCGTCGCTGGTCGACAGCAATGCAAGCTCCCAACCGACGACAAGCCAATTAGGAATCTCGCCTGCCTCGGCAGACGAGGCTGCAACCTTCATCGTCCCGCATGTTGCGCCATTCACGCAGATTACGCCGTCCCAGCCTAGATGCACAGCAACTTCTGGAGGAGCCAGTGCGCCCAGGGCGTTCTGGAAACCGACGGCACATAGCGGCAACATTGCTATTGCATCCTGCAGCGGCACCTCGGGGGCAAAGACGATGGCAACGCGCAGACGATCCGCCTGAATACTATAGACCACGGTTCCCCCATCACAGCCTAGCGCCGCCATGGCCTGAGCCTTTTCGAACGGATCCTCTCCGGCCTTGGCAGGATGCCCGCTGAGCAATGGGGGAAACACCGGGTGGCTCATGCATTCCCCTTGGCAATCATGTCGCGAGCGATCTTGCGGAAGGCTTCTGCTTGTGGACTGTCGGGTTTGCTGACTACGATCGGCGCCCCCCCGTCTGCTGCCACGCGGATATCTAGATGCAGTGGTATCTCACCCAGCAGCGGCACGCCCAATGCCTCGGCTTCTGACGCCACACCGCCATGACCGAACACGTGCTCTTCGTGTCCACAATTCGAACAGATATGAGTCGACATATTTTCAATCATCCCAACGATGGGTGTTTTGAGCTGATTAAACATGTCGATCCCCTTGCGAGCATCGATCAAAGCCACGTCTTGTGGGGTTGAAACAACGATGGCGCCATCCACCTTAAACTTCTGGCTCAACGTAAGCTGCACATCACCCGTGCCAGGAGGCAGGTCAACGATCAGCACATCGAGCGCCCCCCATTGTACCTGACCCATCATCTGCTGCAATGCGCCCATCAGCATCGGGCCACGCCAGACAACCGCCTGTCCTTCGTTGGTCATCAGCCCCATCGACATCATGGTAACACCGTGATTGCGCAAAGGCAGAATCGTCTTGCCATCAGGGCTGGCCGGACGACCCGAGACGCCCAGCATCCGGGGTTGCGACGGCCCGTAGACATCTGCATCCAAAAGACCCACGCGACGTCCTTCTGCGGCTAGCGCGCAGGCAAGGTTGGCCGACACGGTGGACTTGCCGACGCCCCCTTTACCAGACGCCACCGCGATGATCCGGTCCACACCCGGAACCGCCTGCGGACCGGTTTGCGAAGGCTTAGGCTTGGGCTTCAAATCGGGGGGGGCCTTGTCTGAATGCGCGGTCATCATGGCCGAGACGTTGGACACGCCGTCCACCATCTGCGCCGCTTTCTCGGCTGTGGCCCGCACGGGTTCCATTTTCTCGGCCTGTTTGGGATCGATCTCAAGTACAAAGCGCACCGTATCCCCCTCGACATTCAGTGCGCGCACAATACCTGCGCTGACAATATCCTGCCCGGAAACAGGATCAGTGATCTTCTTTAGGTTCGCCAGTACGGCGTCACGGATGCTCATGCGATCACCTCCGTTGCCCGCCCTTCGATTAGGGTCTTGCGTGTCGACTGATTGCGGTCGCCGCTCATTGCATGATACTCCGTCTCTTTTCGTTCATTTGACGCAATTGGCCTGACACCGCTAGGTTTGGCTATGCGCTTTGTCCTGTTGTGCCTGAGCCTGACGCTCACCGCCACCCCCTCTTGGTCACAAGAGGCAATTGGACTCGCAGCGCCAGATGAAATTTCAAACTCGGGTCTTCTGCAACATATCCTTCCGCGCTTCTCTCTCAAGACCGGGGTTCGCGTTGTCGCAGACGACGATGGTGTAATGGCTCTTGCTCCGGCGCCTCCTGGCGATCCGGTTTTTGCCCGTGACGAAACAGTCTATCACCTGCGCATTAATGCCAGCGCAAAGGAAATCAAGTTCCGAGACTGGCTGTTGTCCGAGATTGGGAAACGTACGATCGAAAGCTTTGTTCCCGCTGAAGGTAGGCCCTTTAGCGCGAACTTCGAAATCGCAGATGTTGTCGAAGACGCTAAAATCGACGGAAATGCTGCATTGGGTCAGGATTTGTCGTTTACTCACTGTGGTCGGTGCCATGTGATCGGGCCGCAAAACCGCATGAACGGATTGGGTTCCACGCCGTCTTTCGCCGTCCTGCGCGCGATGCCTGATTGGTCCGAGCGGTTTCAGGCCTTTTTTGCCCTGAACCCACATCCCGCCTTCACCCAGATTGAAGGCGTAACCGAGCCCTTCCCGCCCGAGCGTCCATCGCCGATCCATCCGGTGGAAATAAGTCTGGATGATCTCGAAGCCATTTTGGCCTTTGTCGCCGCCATCAGCGCCGCCGATCTGGGCGCACCGCTGCAACTTCAGTGATCCTTACGCTTTGAAAAATAATCGTCCGTCGTCACGACACGGGGTCTAGGAGACGACTGGAACGGATTGTCGGTGCTGTGGAACTGAGCATTTACCCTGCAATCATCACACATCTGGATCAGCCTTGCCTGATCCGAAGTTGCAAACATCGGATGTGTTCCCGACAGTTTGTCCATTATGCGCTCGATCGTCGATCTGACGCCAAAGGCCGCACCACATTCGATGCATTCGAACGGCTCTTCCTCGTTAAGAACCTGCTGCGACAGGGCCTTGTCGCTTAGGTCAAGCTGCGGCACCAGATCAATGGCGTGCTCAGGACAGATCGTGCGACAGATACCGCATTGCAGGCAGGCATCCTGCTGAAAGTTCAACTGCGGCTTGTCTGGATTGTCGATCAGCGCACCTGAGGGGCACAAAGATACACAACTGAGGCACAAGGTGCAGGTGTCAGTGTTTACTACGACGGCGCCATATGGCGCGCCATCGGGCAAAGCCAACGGTGATTCGGTCTTGGCATTCAGCGCTTGTGCCGCCAGTCGGGTGATTTGTCGCCGGTTCCCCAATGGAAGAACCGGATCGGTCAATGGTAGCGGCACCTCTTGCGCATAAAGCAGATCAGCAAACGCATCCGGGTCAACTTCGTCAATCAGGCTCAGAGCACCCTGCCCCGCGATGGCCTGCGCCAAGTCCAGTTCCCGATCCAGAGCGTCCCGTTCGACTTTGGGCCCCAACAGGACGTCGACGCGGGCGAAGCCGTGTGCCAACCCGGCCAGCATCTCGGCATGACCAAAACCTGAAACCACGTGCAATTCTAGTGGAATGACATCCGCTGGAAGACCTCGGCCAAACCGGGCAACCATTCGGATCATCTGCGCCCCGTGGGCATCGTGTACCAGCAAACGCGGCGCAGTACCCCCTGCCCGACGAAAAGTTCGCGCTAGCATGTGCATCCTAGAGAGAATGGCAGATACCGGCGGATCCTCGTAAGTAATGGCTGTAGACGGGCATAGGGCAGAGCACTCACCACACCCGGCGCAAATCATGGGGTCGATTGCCACATGATCTGTCGCTGATGTGATAGCACCGGTCGGACATATGTCCAAACAGTTCGAACACCCGGTCTGTCCTGCGCGTGAATGGGCACAAAGTGCTTCATCCAGTCGCACGTAAAGCGGTTTTTCAAAGGTACCGACCAGTTGCACCGCATCGAAGGCTAGGCGCGCAACTGCCACCGCATCACGAGGATCGGCGCGCAGGTAGCCTTCGCGCTTATCCGGGGCCGCAACTAAAGCCGTACCTCCAGTCAGATCAACGACAATATCACAGCGCGATGTGGCCCGATCCCTCGGCGCGCTCCACGCGAAATCACAACGCCCGCCGGGTTCTAGTTGTTGCACTTGATCCAGATGCCACGTGAACCCACCCAGTGCGCCCGACAAGTTCCGCACCTTGGCACGAATAACATCAAAAGCACGGCTCAGCGGTTGAACCTCATCTGTGACCAAAACCGTTACGGCCAAGCTGTCCGATAATTGTTCAGCCAGATCATAAGCGATCTCGCCCGACCCGATGATACAACAAGTGCCTTCGCTGATAACATCAACTGCAGAAGTGATCGGCTGCGGCAACATCGCTTCAGCTGCCAACGCTGCCATTTTAGGCGCTGCATTTTGGCCCTGTTCCGACCAGCCAGCACGGTCTCTGAGGTCAACGCATCCCGGCTGATCCACACCCAGATCATCTGCAAGGTCAGAAAACACGACAGTCTCTTGCCCGCAGGCAATCACCACCTGATCGTCGGTCTGAAGCATTTCAGCCACCACGCCAAGTTCTCGGGTACAAAGCGCAGTATGTACCTTTGAACAGCTCAGTTCACAGGCCGAAGATATGCGATCTGCGTCAATTGATTGCGTCCCCTCGCAATCACACAACAAAAGCTTGCTGGTCATGTCTTCTCCCGGACTGTTTGCTGCCCCTATCCACACTAGACCTAATCCGCACCGTGGCAATGCGGTACCGGGCAGAATGGCAGATTTGTGCACTATTTTTCATCGAGCCCCAAGCCATCCACGAGCCACTGAGGCCAATAACGAATAAATTATCGAAGAAAACGACCTGATCAATGCAAGTGGACTTGGCACAGCGCCAATTTATGTACCATAGTACATCATAGGGAAGGCAGGGGAGAGCCTTCCGGGGAGGAGCCAGTGGCCAAGGCCGCAAGCCAGATTGAAATGCCGGTTGGCGTCATCGTGCGCAAAACACCCGGGGTCACTCGTTGGGCCCGCTGGAGCTGGCGCGCAGTCGCTTTGTTGCCTGGCGCCGGACCTGCGGATTGGCAAGAGCTGCGCCGCGAAGGTGAAACCGTCGAATATCACGCTGCCACACTGCCTCTATCACTCTGGGCTGACGAGACAGAGGCCTATATGGTGAACCTGTCGGACGTACAGCCCTCGCTTTACCTGGTGCTTCGGGATGAGTTGAAAGGTGAAACTCCCTTGAATGCAGTGCTGATCACGGCCTCTCCGTTTGAAGGTCAGGATTACGCTGATACCGGCGAGGAGATTGTCGAGAAGATCCCGATGACAGAAGGTCTAATCGCTTGGGTGCGCGATTTCACGCTGCAGCATCATCGGGACGAAGTGTTCGTAAAGCGCCGTCGGGATAAGAAGCGCATAGATTTGGTTGAGGACGGAAAAGGCGACGCTCGCATCCGTCAGGACACAGATGTCTACCGCGCACCGCGTCGGGTGCTGCAATGACCCAAGCGCGCGATTTCTGGTCCCGCCGCAAGGCCGCCGTTCAGGCCGAGACCGAAGCAGAAGCTTTGGCCGCAGAGGAACAGATCATCACGACACGGCAAGCTGAGCTGGAAGAAAAAAGCGACGCCGAAATTCTGTCCGAGTTTGATCTGCCCGATCCCGATACGCTGCAAGCAGGCGATGATGTCTCGGGCTTCATGGCCAAAGCCGTGCCTGACCGCCTGCGCCGCCGCGCTTTGCGGCGCCTATGGCGGCTGAACCCTGTTCTGGCCAATGTCGACGGGCTGGTCGACTACGGCGAGGACTACACCGACGCAGCCTGCGTGATTGAGAACCTTCAGACCGCGTATCAGGTAGGCAAGGGCATGTTGGCTCATGTCGAAGCGCTCGCTGCCGAGGTTGAAGAGCAAGAATGCGATCCAGAGACAGATACGCTTGATGATATCGAGGCGCGTGAAGAACCGGCCAAGGCCGAAGAACCTGCGCCGGAACCCATGATCGTGGCTGATGTGGAAGAACCAGATGAGCTTGAAGTCCCCCCTGCTCCGCGCCGCATGAAATTTGAATTCGAAGGATAACTCTATGACCGCAGACAACGCGCAAACCATTGATATCTCGGCCGAGGATCGTCTGCGCGCGGATTTCTACAATTTTCTGGGTTTGCTTCTGGCCGGTCCGCCCGATCAGTTGCTACTGGACCAGATGGCAGGGCTAAGCGGTGACGCCTCTGATCTGGGTCAGGCCGTAGAGGCGATGGCGCGTGTGGCAAAGGTCACTAAGCCCGCCGCTGCCGAGCGTGAGTTCAATGCGCTTTTCATCGGATTGGGGCGTGGTGAATTGTTGCCTTATGCCAGCTTCTATCTGACCGGTTTTCTGAACGAAAAACCGCTGGCCCAGCTGCGCAATGACATGGCCGCGCGCGGAATCACTCGGGCGCAGAATGTTTATGAACCCGAAGACAACATTGCCTCTCTGATGGAGATGATGGCGGGCATGATCGTCGGGCGTTTCGGCGCGCCTGCCTCGCTGGAGGACCAGAAGGCGTTCTGGAGTAAACACATCGGCCCATGGGCTGCACATTTCTATTCGGATTTGGAAGGCGCTGAGAACTCGGTTCTCTATGCCTCGGTCGGCACCGCCGGTCGGGTGTTCATGGAGATCGAGCGCGAAGCCTTCCGAATGACGGCGGATTAGTCCGCCACTCGCCGGTGCTTTGCAGCGCCAAACCGCAATTGGGACAGGAGGAGCCCATGAGCAAGACAAAGGAAGAAGGCGCAACCCGCCGCGACTTCCTGAAACTGGCCGGAACCGCAGCCCCTGCTGCTGTTGCCGCAGCCAGCCTGACCGGACAGGCCGAAGCAGCCGAGCTGCCGACGGACGAAACCCGGATGCAGGATACCGCGCATACGCGCGCATACATCGAAAGCACCCGGTTCTAAGACTGGACGTTTTCATACCTGACAGACGGTTGCGATTGGCCCTGACGTCAGGATCAGCAGTACCAAGCCAGCCGTGGCTTACACGGCGCGCAAGGGAGGAAAGAAATGCTTAGGAAAAAGACCAACGGGGTTGCGAGACGCCCCCAGCGGACAAGTATCCTGTCCCAGGTCGGCGAGAAAACCGTCGATCGCCGCGCATTCCTGCGTGGCTCGGGCCTGACGATCGGCGGCCTTGCCGCGATCAGCGCCACGGGTGGAACCGTGACGCCTGCCAGCGCCCAGACAGCGGCAAACACCGCCGTTGAGAATATCAAATCCGTATGCACTCACTGCTCGGTCGGCTGCACGGTCGTAGCCGAGGTACAGAACGGCGTCTGGATCGGGCAGGAACCCGGCTGGGACAGCCCGTTCAATTTGGGCGCACACTGCGCCAAGGGGGCCTCGGTCCGCGAGCACGCCCATGGCGAGCGCCGCCTCAAGTATCCGATGAAAAAGGAAGGCGGCGAGTGGAAGCGCATCAGCTGGGAAGAGGCGATCAACGAGATCGGCGACGGCATGATGAGCATCCGCGAGGAATCCGGGCCAGACAGCGTGTATTGGCTGGGTTCTGCAAAGCATAACAACGAACAGGCCTATCTGTTCCGCAAGTTCGCTGCCTACTGGGGCACGAACAACGTGGATCACCAGGCCCGTATCTGCCACTCAACCACTGTTGCGGGTGTTGCGAATACATGGGGCTACGGCGCCATGACCAATTCGTACAATGACATGCACAACAGCAAGGCGATCTTCATCATCGGCGGCAACCCGGCCGAGGCACACCCTGTCTCACTGCTGCATATTCTGCGCGCAAAAGAGCAGAATAACGCCCCGCTGATCGTCTGCGATCCGCGCTTTACACGCACGGCAGCGCATGCGGATGAGTATGTCCGCTTCCGCCCCGGCACAGACGTGGCGCTGATCTGGGGTATCCTGTGGCACATCTTCGACAACGGTTGGGAAGACAAAGAGTTCATCCGCACCCGTGTCTGGGGCATGGACCAGATTCGCGAAGAGGTTGCTAATTGGAACCCGGATGAGGTGGAACGCGTTACTGGAACTCCGGGATCGCAATTGAAGCGCGTTGCCCGCACAATGGCGAACAACCGTCCAGGTACAGTCGTCTGGTGCATGGGTGGTACTCAGCATACCAACGGCAACAACAACACCCGCGCCTACTGTGTGCTTCAGCTGGCACTTGGAAACATGGGCACCACGGGTGGTGGCACCAACATCTTCCGTGGCCATGACAACGTGCAAGGCGCGACGGACCTTGGTGTTCTGTCCCACACCCTGCCCGGCTACTATGGTCTGTCGAAAGGCGCATGGGGTCACTGGGCGCGCGTTTGGGGTGAAGAGCCCGAATGGCTCGCAGGCCAATTCGCCACGATCAAGGACAAGGAAGGCAAGGATAAACCGCTTCAGAATGAGCGCGGCATCCCGGTCTCTCGTTGGATCGACGGCGTTCTGGAAGACCCGGCCAACATGGACCAGGACAACAATGTCCGCGCCATGGTTCTGTGGGGACACGCGCCCAATTCACAGACCCGGATGACGGAAATGAAGACGGCGATGGAGAAGCTGGACATGCTGGTCGTGATCGACCCGTATCCAACAGTTTCGGCCGTTCTGCACGACCGTACTGACGGCGTCTATCTGTTGCCTGCTTGTACGCAGTTCGAAACCCGTGGCTCGGTCACGGCATCGAACCGGTCGTTGCAGTGGCGCGACAAGGTGGTTGATCCGTTGTTCGAAAGCCTGCCGGACGAGGTCATCATGGCCAAGTTCGCCAACAAGTTTGGCTGGGCAGACCGGTTCTTCCGCAATATCGAGATGGAAGATCCCGAAACCCCGAATGTTGAAAGCATCACGCGTGAGTTCAACTCGGGTCTCTGGACCATCGGCTATACCGGTCAGTCGCCGGAACGTCTGAAAAGCCATATGGCCAACCAGCACACCTTCGACAGGACCACGCTGCAAGCCATTGGTGGACCAAACGACGGTGAGTATTACGGTCTACCGTGGCCCTGCTGGGGTACCGCTGAGATGGGTCATACAGGGACACCAAACCTCTATGACATGTCCAAACCGGTGGCCGAAGGCGGCCTGACCTTCCGCGCCAGATTCGGCGTGGAACGTGACGGCGACAACCTGCTGGCCGAAGGGGTCTATAGCGTTGGATCGGAAATTCAGGATGGTTATCCCGAATTTACGATGCAGATGCTGATGGATCTTGGCTGGGACGGCGATCTAACCGCAGAAGAACGCGCGGCCATTGACGCTGTTGCGGGCGAGAAAACCAACTGGAAGACCGACCTTAGCGGCGGTATCCAGCGGGTTGCAATCGCCCATGGCTGTGCGCCCTTCGGGAACGCCAAAGCCCGCGCGGTTGTCTGGACCTTCCCGGATCCGATCCCACTGCATCGCGAGCCGCTTTACACGCCGCGTCGCGATCTGGTGGCGGACTATCCGACCTACGAGGACCGGCATGCATATCGCCTGCCCACGCTTTATGCTTCGATCCAAAAGAACGACTTTTCAAAGGATTACCCGATAATCCTAACGTCAGGTCGTCTGGTCGAATATGAAGGCGGCGGTGATGAAACGCGGTCGAACCCGTGGCTGGCCGAGCTTCAGCAGGACATGTTCGTCGAGATCAATCCGCGCGATGCCAACAACCTTGGTATTCGGGACGGATCACAGGTCTGGGTCGAAGGTCCTGAGGGTGGCAAGGTCAAGGTGATGGCGATGCTGACCAACAGGGTTGGTGCCGGTGTCGCCTTCATGCCATTCCACTTTGGCGGCCATTTCCAGGGCGAAGACCAGCGGCACAAATATCCCGCCGGTGCAGACCCCTATGTGCTGGGTGAAAGTACCAACACCGCCCAGACCTATGGCTATGATTCAGTGACCCAGATGCAAGAGACCAAGTGTACTCTCTGCAAAATCTGGGCAGCGTAAGGAGGACGATAATGGCTAGAGCAAAGTTTCTCTGCGACGCTGAACGCTGCATCGAGTGCAACGCCTGCGTAACCGCGTGTAAGAACGAGCACGAAGTGCCATGGGGTATCAACCGCCGCAGGGTGGTAACGATCAATGATGGTAACCCGGGCGAACGCTCGATCTCGGTGGCCTGTATGCATTGTTCGGATGCGCCTTGCATGGCGGTGTGCCCGGTCGACTGCTTCTATCAGAACGAAGAAGGGGTCGTCCTGCACTCCAAAGACCTGTGCATTGGCTGCGGCTATTGCTTCTACGCGTGCCCCTTCGGCGCGCCGCAATATCCGCAGGCGGGCAACTTCGGATCGCGCGGCAAGATGGACAAATGTACCTTCTGTGCTGGCGGCCCCGAGGAAACGCACTCGACCGCGGAGTTCGCCAAATACGGTCGCAACCGGATCGCCGAAGGCAAACTGCCGATCTGCGCCGAGATGTGTTCCACCAAAGCCCTGCTTGCCGGTGACGGCGACGTGGTGTCTGCCGTTTACCGCGAACGCGTAGTGGCGCGCGGATTCGGCTCGGGCGCTTGGGGTTGGGGTACAGCCTACGACCAGAAAGACGGATAACTCCGCTTTCATGAACCAAACAGGCGACCCGCATCCGTGGGTCGCCTGATCAGGGATTTTGACCGAGGTTCAGATGTTCCGCTTATTCTTCGCATTGCTGTTCACCATCGGGCTGGTCCACGCTTCCGTTGCCCAAACCAACGATGCTGAGGCACCCGCAACCACGAATGAACGCGCTTCGACCGGCGGAGCGACAACGCTTGAGGACATTCTGGCCCGACAGCGCGGCGAGAAGGTCGACAACAGCTATCGGTTGGAAAATACCGGACAGGGCAATGTGGAAGGTCTGCTCGGGCAAATTGGCACGCGCGGCGTCGCCTCAGACAGCGATGTCTATCGCGCGCTGCGCTATGGATCGGCAGATGTAACCGTTTCATCCCATGGACCAGCAGACAGCGTTTTGATTCAAGATGGCGGTATGTGGTGGCTGAGTTTCCGTACCGGGCCATTGCGCGAATACGGTACATACATCATCGCGGGAATGATTGCGGTCATCGTTCTGTTCTTCCTGATCCGCGGAAAAATCCGCATTGATGGCGAAAAGACCGGGCGCAAGGTCCTGCGGTTCAATAGTTTCGAACGGTTCGGACATTGGTTATTTGCCGGTTCATTCCTGATCCTTGGCATCACCGGCCTACTGGCGCTTTATGGCCGTGACTTCCTGATCCCGATCTTCGGCAAGGAAGGATTCGCCACCATCGCTCAGGGGGGTAAATGGCTACATAACAACCTCGCCTGGGCCTTCATGCTTGGTCTGATCATCGTCACCTTGAACTGGATTTCACATAACATACCCAACAAGACAGACCTGAAGTGGCTCGCAGCCGGAGGTGGTTTGTTCACCAAAAACAGCCACCCGCCCGCAAAGAAGTTCAACGCAGGTCAAAAGGTGATTTTCTGGGCCTGCATACTACTCGGCGCCTCGATCAGCTTGTCGGGCCTTTCGTTGCTGTTCCCGTTTGAGCTGCCGATGTTCGCAAAGACATTCCAAATCGCCAACGCAACCGGCATTCCGCAGATGCTGGGCTTGAATCTGCCCGTACAGATGTCGCCACAGGAAGAGATGCAATATGCTCAGGTTTGGCACGTCATGGTGGCATATGTGTTCATCGCGATCATCATAGCCCATATCTACCTCGGCTCAGTCGGCATGGAAGGTGCTTTTGACGCCATGGGCACTGGTGAAGTCGAAGAGCAATGGGCGCGCGAGCATCACTCGCTGTGGCTGGAAGAGGTGCAGGAAAAAGAGGCCAGCAAAGCGGCGGCCTCACCCGCTGAATAAATGCGCTGGCTGGTTCTGACGCTTGGCTTGATCCCCCTGCCCGCTTGGTCCGAGTTCTTCACGCTCAAAGGCCATGGCGGGCCGATCATGGGGATCGCAATCGCACAAGACGGGCGCATTGCAACGGCGAGTTTTGACAATTCGGTTGGCCTGTGGACCGGACAGACCCCGGAATGGCTGGAAGGCCATGAAGCTGCCGTCAACACTGTCGTGTTTAACGGTACCGCAATCTATTCAGCTGGTGATGATTTTACGCTACGCCGTTGGCCCGGAGGCGAAATCGTTGGACGACACAAAGGAAAGATCGTCGGGCTCGCTGCATCAAAAACTCATGTCGCTACGGCAAGCTGGGACGGAATGATCGGGCTTTGGCCGGTCGATGGGTCAGAACCTATGTTGCTCGGGCCAACGGGCAGCGGGGTAAACGCCGTGGAATTCACTGCTGATGGGTCACAGCTTTATTCGGCGGGTGTCGATGGTTCAGTCCGCCTCTGGGATGTCGCGAGCGGTCAGGAGGTGGATCGCCTTATCGAGCACGGGTTCGGCGTGAACAGGTTGGTCTTGAATTCTATCGACAACTGGATCGCATACGGTGCCGTCGATGGCGTCACCCGCATCCTTGACCTGGCAACCGGCGAGGAACGCGATTTCACCCTGGACCGAAGGCCGATACTGGCGCTTGCCCTCAGCCCTGATCGAAGCCTTCTCGCTGTCGGTGATGGTGAAGGTTTTATCATGGTCATCGACACCCTGAACTGGCGTATCTCGCAAGATTTCAGGGCTACGCTACGCGGGCCTGTCTGGGCTCTGGCTTTTTCGAACGATGGGCAAAATATTCATGCTGGCGGAATTGACGAAGCGATGTATAGCTGGCCGATCGCGGCCTCGGAAGACCGCGAGCAGATGGCGGCGGCCGAACCCAGTTTCCTGAAGAACCCGAACGAGATGGGAAACGGGGAACGCCAATTTGCCCGCAAATGCTCAATCTGTCATAGCCTTTCACCGGATGACCAGCGGCGCGCGGGTCCAACCCTGTATGGGGTGTTTGGACGCAAAGCAGGGACAGTACCGGACTATCTTTATTCAGATACACTGCAAACTTCTGATATCATTTGGGATGAAGAGACGATAAACGCTCTTTTCGACAAGGGCCCGGATCATTACATTCCGGGATCAAAGATGCCAATGCAGCGGATTAGCGGGTCGCAAGACCGCATTGATCTGGTCACCTTTCTACGACACGCCACGGCACCCGAAAACTGAGCCGGAGGAAACAATGAAAGCCTTCCTTTCCGCCGTCGTTGCGATGATCGTCATTACCGCAGCCGCGCCGATCGTGCTGGACAAGATCGGATTCAGCGCTGCAGCGTCGGGTTCCGGCTCTTCTGTGCGCCTAGACTGAATGTCGCAATACCTGACAACCCGCGAATTGGCGGATCTGCTGCGCATTGGTGAGCGGAAAGCCTATGATCTGGCATCCTCTGGTGAAATCCCTTGCGTGCGGGCAATGGGAAAACTGCTGTTCCCTAAGGCTGAGATCATCGCGTGGCTCAATGCTTCGCGCTCTGGTCCGCAGGTGGCGGAACCGCCTCTGCCCCCCATCGTCGCCGGCAGCCATGATCCGCTGCTGGATTGGGCGCTGAGGGAAAGTGGCTCGGGGCTGGCCACCTACTATGACGGTTCATTTGACGGGCTGAACCGCCTATCCGACCGCACAGCACAAGCGGCTGCGCTGCATATCCATGAACCCGAAGGCTTTAACACCAAGTCTTTGCGCGACAAAATGGGCAACGCTCCGGTGATCCTCTACCAAATCGCGCATCGGCAGCGCGGCCTGCTGCTTGCGACTGGCACACCTGAAATCTCTGGTATTCAGGACTTGAAAGGCCGCCGCGTCATCCTGCGACAGGACAGTGCCGCCAGTCAGCATCTGTTCGACGCAGAGCTTGGCAAGCATGGGCTCGGCCGAGAGGATCTGAATGCCCTCCCGATCTGCGCCCGCACTGAAGAAGAACTGGCGATTGCCGTACGGGATGGCAAAGCAGAAGCCGGGTTCGGCCTCGGTGCACTTGCGGGTCCTTATGGGCTGAGCTTTGTGCCCACTCACTCTGAACGGTTAGATCTTGCCATCTGGCGACGCGCTTTCTTTGAGCCGCCGATGCAGACTTTGATCCAGTTCCTGCAATCCGAGCGTTTCTCTGAACGCGCTACCGACCTGGGCGGATATGACCTCAGGTATCTGGGCCAGATTCACCACAACGGCGCAAGTGGCTGATCTTTCCATTTTTCCAATGACAATTGCCAAAGATGAAATTCATTTTGCGTTCGGAAAGAACATCTGCTGCCCATCCAACTCATAGGATTCAATCGCCGCCTGACCATCAGGGCCAATCAACCAATCAATGAACCTCTGCCCCGAAGTTGCACGAACTTTTGAGTGCTTCTCTGGGTTCACCAGTATCACACCATATTGGTTGAACATTCGAGGATCGCCTTCAACCAGGATTTCCAAATCACCTCGATTTCCAAACGAAAGCCATGTTGCGCGATCCGTCAGGATATAAGCGCCCATTCCGCTAGCGATATTCAGCGATGCGCCCATGCCCGCTCCGGCCTCGCGATACCATGTTCCCGACGCAACTGTCGGATCGATATCTGTCACCATCCAAAAACGCATCTCGGCCTTGTGGGTTCCGCTGTCGTCGCCGCGCGAAACGAAGGGCGCTTTGGAGCTGGCCACTGCCGCAAGGGCTGCGATGATATCGGTATCGCCCTTGACCTCGACCGGGTCAGATTTCGGGCCGACGAGAACAAAGTCATTATACATGACATCGAACCTCTCAACCCCCCAACCATCAGCAACGAACTGCTCTTCGGCTGTTTTGGAATGAACCAACAGGACATCACCATCCCCGTTGATTGCATTTCGGATCGCTTGACCAGTTCCAACAGCCACAACCCGCACGTCAATACCGGTTTCGGCTTCAAACCCGGGCAAGATATAATCCAGCAAACCCGAGTTTTGAGTAGAGGTCGTTGACTGCACGATAATAAAGGGTTCTTCCGCTAAACTTGCGCCAGCGGTTAGCCCAAGCGCAACAATTGATGCCCGAATGAAATCAGGGATCATCCCATTTCTCCATCTGTATAAATCAGGTAACGAGGCCGCCGGCCAGATACCGGCGCGACTCGTCGCTTTCTGGTGCTTCCAGAACCTGCATTGCTTTACCGTGTTCAACAACTCGCCCTGCTTGCATCATCACTATGTCAGACGCCAACCGGCGTGCTTGTCCAATGTCATGCGTCACCATAACGATGCGTACGCTCCGCTCAGAAGCGCGCAGGATCATCCGTTCGATAATCTGCGTTGCACTGGGATCCAGTGCGCTGGTGGGTTCATCCAAAAACAACGTCTCGGGGTCCAAGGCCAATGCGCGCAATATTGCGAGCCTTTGCGCCTCACCACCGGAAAGCGAACGCGCGGGTTGGCGTGCCTTGCCACCTAACCCGCCCTCGTCCAGCAAGGCTTCGATACGATGCTTCCTTTCCGCGCGCGGCATGGATCGCCGTTTCAGAACAAAGTCCAGATTGGCAGCAACAGAACGGCGCAGCAAAACAGGGCTTTGAAATACCATCGCCTGTCGTGCCTTGTGGCGGGCATTCAACACAGCACCGTTCTGACAAACCCGTCCCCGATCTGGTTGTATCAGTCCGTGCAGGCAACGCAGCAGCAGACTTTTACCCGCCCCATTCGGTCCAAGAATAAGGGTCGGGCCCGGACCATCCAGACAAAGGTGCGCGACGTCCAGCAATGCCTTGCCATTACGTGCAATACTCAGGCCGCTCACGTCCAGAATACCCAGCGCCCCGGTCACGACATCACGCATGGCGCAGCCCTTCCCGCTCGGCACGAAGTGTCAGCGCACTGACCATCGCGTTTACCGCCACGGCCAAGCCGATCAGGATCACCCCCAAGGCCAGCGCCAGCGCAAGGTTACCTTTGGAGGTTTCAAGAGCGATCGTGGTCGTCATCACGCGTGTGACGTGATTGATGTTTCCACCCACTATGATCACCGCGCCAACCTCGGCAATCGCCCGGCCAAACCCAGCCAACAAAGCGGTAACCAGCGCCAACCGTGCGTCCCACAATAACACCGGAACCGAGGCAAACCGCGATACCCCAAGCGAGCGGAGCTGTTCGGAATATTCCTCGGCCAGCATTTCAACCACCTGACGGGTAAGCGCGGCCATGATCGGTGTCACCAGAACCACTTGCGCTATGATCATGGCGGTAGGTGTGTAGAGCAGTTCCAGCACACCCAATGGGCCAGATCGGGACAACATCAAGTAAACCAGCAATCCGACCACAACCGGTGGCAATCCCATCAGAGCGTTCATCAAAATGATAAGCGCGCGCCGCCCTGGAAATCGGGCGACTGCCAATGCCGCCCCGACAGGCATTCCAATGACTGCCGAAATCAACACCGCAAATACCGAAACACGCAGCGACAACAGAACAATCGCCCACAACTCGGCATCCCCATTCAGGATCAACGAGATCGCTTGATTGAATTCTGACGCAAAATTCTGCATTTTTTACCTGGTGTATTTTACGGCGTCACTAAATGCCGGTATTTTCTGTGAAATACTATACGTTTCAAGCAGTAAGTACAGGCACGAATCTGGCATCTACAATAGAAAACGCGGCCCCAATGGGACCGCGTTTAGAGTTGCGCGTGTCGCTGAACTTAGTTCAGCGCAGCATCCGTGATCTGGTGTGTCCAAGCACCATCAGGCTGCTTGGTGATAACCGGATCGGAACCACCAGCCAGCAGCGTCTCAACCGTACGATTGAAATCTGCCGGGTCCAGAGCACCATTCGACCCTGCGGTCAGCTTGGCAATCTCACCCATCATGCGTTTCTGATGCTCTTCGGTCTGGGCACCGGTTGCATCATTTTCAAGCACGATCTCAGCAGCCTCATCCGGATTCTCTTCAGCGTATTTCCAGCCTTTCATTGAGGCACGGACAAAACGCTCCATCTTGTCGGCAAAGGCCGCATCGCTCAGGTTTTCCTCAAGCACATAGAGGCCATCCTCAAGCGTGGCGACGCCTTGATCTTCATATTTGAAGGTCACCAGTTCCTCGGGCGTGACACCGGCATCGATGACCTGCCAGTACTCATTGTAGGTCATAGTGCTAATGCAATCGGCCTGGCGCTGGAGCAACGGATCGACGTTAAAGCCTTGCTTAAGAACTTCGACACCGCTGTCGCTTTTGCCATCGGTGCTGATACCCAGCTGGCTCATCCAGCTCATGAACGGGAATTCGTTGCCAAAGAACCAAACACCCAAAGTACGGTTCTTCAGGTCCTCGGGAGCAGCAATTCCAGCATCCTTCCAGCAAGTGAGCATCATACCAGAGCTTTTGAAGGGCTGTGCGATGTTTACCAGAGGTAGACCCTTTTCACGCGCGGCCAGCGCGGCTGGCATCCATTCAACCGTCACGTCTGCACCACCGCCTGCAATCACCTGAGTGGGTGCAATGTCGGGACCACCGGGTAGAATTGTAACGTCCAGCCCCTCTTCTTCATAGAACCCCTTGTCCTTCGCCACATAGTAGCCTGCAAACTGGGCCTGCGTGACCCACTTCAATTGCAGCGTCACCTCATCCGCAGCAAGTGCCGCACTGGCTGCCAGGCTAAAGGCGGCAACCGCCCCGCTGAGTAGCTTCTTCATCATCATATCTCCTAGTTGCTTATGTTTGCCCCGTTTGTGGGGTCTGTTGAATTACTCCATTTATCCTCTCTGCGAGGGATGCCAAAAGGTCACCGCCTTTTCGATCATCGCCACAAGGCCATAGAAAGCCGTCCCTGCCAGCGCCGCGACCACGATCTCGGCCCACACCATATCCAGCGACAATTGCCCAACGCTGGTGGATATCCGAAAGCCCATGCCCAAGGTGGGTGAGCCAAAGAACTCAGCCACGATAGCGCCGATCAGGGCGAGTGTGGTAGAAATCTTTAATCCGTTGAATATGAATGGCATCGCGGCAGGCAGGCGCAGTTTAAGAAAGCTTTGCCAATAGGTGGCCGCATAGGTCTCCATCAAATCCCTCTGCATCGCAGTGGCTTCGCGCAGCCCCGCGACTGTGTTCACCAGCATTGGGAAGAACACCATCACTACGACAACGGCCGCCTTAGAATGCCAGTCGAAGCCGAACCACATTACCAGAATAGGCGCTGTGCCCACGATCGGCAGTGCTGCGACGAAGTTTCCGACAGGAAGCAGCCCGAGGCGCAGGAAATCCCATCGATCCACGGCAATCGCCATCAGGAAGGCCGAGCCACATCCGATGAGATATCCACTCAAAGCGCCCTTGATGATCGTTTGCACAAAGTCTGCCCAAAGTGTGGGCAGGCTGTCCCAGAAGCGAACCCAGATGACAGACGGAGCTGGTAAGATGACCAATGGCACCTCAAGGCCGCGCACGACCAGCTCCCAGATGCCAATGACCGTTAGGCCGAAGATCAAAGGCGCAAGAAACCGCACCATCCGTGTGTCGGAATAGGGTCCACTGGCCAGACGGCTATTCAACCACCAGCCCAATAACCAGACACCGATTGCTCCAAGAATAGGTATCATTGTGCCATCCCCATCCGTTTCAGGACCGTCCGCTCGATAAGACCCAGCAGCCCGACCAGACAGGCGGCGAGAATTGCCGCGGCAAACAGCGCCGACCAGATCTGCACCGTCTGCCCATAGTAGCTTCCCGCCAACAGACGTGCTCCCAACCCGGCAACGGCCCCGGTTGGCAATTCTCCAACGATAGCCCCTACCAAAGACGCAGCGACGCCAATTTTCAGCGATGTAAACAGATAGGGCATCGAGGCCGGCAGACGCAGTTTCCAGAACCCCTGCGAGCGGTTGGCATTGTAGGTTCGCAGCAAATCCAACTGCATGGCATCAGGGCTACGCAGCCCTTTCACCATGCCGACGACGACAGGGAAGAAACTCAGGTAAGCCGAAATAATGGCCTTGGGAATGATCCCCTGAACGCCAACCGAATACAGAACTACGATGATCATCGGTGCCAGCGCGATGATCGGGATGGTCTGGCTAACAATCGCCCAAGGCATCACCGACAAGTCCATCACCCGGCTGTGCACAATTCCAACGGCAAGCAGAATGCCCAGCCCGGTCCCGATAACGAAACCTAGCATTGTGGCACTTAACGTGACCCAACCATGATAGATCAGCGAGCGTTTTGAGGTGATTTTCTTCTGAACCGTGGTCTCCCACATTTCAATCGCGACCTGATGGGGCGCTGGAAGGCGCGGACGCTCTTGCTCCCATGTCGCTGGTATGGCGAAAGAGTTATTCAAGGCCAGACCGATCTCACCCATGTCTCGGCGATCTTTGGCTGAGGGCGGCTGGACTTCGGCCCCCGCACGCTCCTGTTCAGTCAGAACCCCTTTGATATTCATCGGGATACAGGCCGCGTACCACACGATAACAATGGCCGCGAGGACAGTGAGGACTGCAATAAATTGCTTCATGCCTGCCACTCCATCCGAATGACAGGTACCGTGTCAGGCGGCACCGGAGGCTCCCGTCCCGTCTCGATAAACCCTTCGCGACGATAGAACCGCTGCGCGTCCACATTGGGCTCATGCGTCGTTAGCCAAAGATGGTCGCGCCCTTCCTTCGCCTTATCCAACAACCGTTTGCCGACACCCCGTCCCGTCCGCAGACAATAAAGCGCGCCCACTTTGTTCTCGACCGGATCAACCGACATGTAACAATCAGGCGGATCTCCGGCGACCCAGACGTCCCGGTTGGGAAACGCCTCACGGATCAGGCCCGCCAGTTCCTCTTGCGGCATTTCATCGGGCATCCAGCCCGTCTGCTTCGCCCAGGTCCAAATGATCCGCGCGCAATCTTTCACATCATCCAAAGATGCCCGTCTGATGCCGTCACCCGCCATCAAACATCATCCCCATGACCGGCCCTCAGCCCCTCGCGCACGCGATGAGCAACTTCGATAAACTCGGGCGTATCGCGGATATCCAATGGCCGCTCTTTCGGCAGAGGACTATCGATTACATCCGTGATCCGACCAGGCCGCGGACTCATAACCACGATCTTGGTGCTGAGATACACCGCCTCGGGAATCGAGTGGGTCACGAAGCCGATGGTCTTCTCGGTCCGAGCCCACAGCGCCAAGAGCTGTTCGTTCAGATGGTCGCGCACAATCTCATCCAAAGCACCGAACGGTTCATCCATCAGCAAGATGTCTGCATCAAAGGCCAGGGCTCGCGCAATGCTGGCCCGCTGCTGCATGCCTCCTGATAGCTGCCAGGGGAATTTGCCCCCAAACCCTTCAAGATCAACAAGTTCCAAGACCTTTTTAACCCGTTCATCCTGCTCAGAAGACGAATAACCCATAATCTCAAGCGGCAGCTTGATATTCTTCGCAATCGTTCGCCATGGATACAGCCCCGCCGCCTGAAACACATACCCGTAAGCCCGGTTTCTCCGCGCCTCATCCGGGGCCATACCATTTACGGTCAAAGACCCGCCCGTCGGTGTCTCAAGCGCCGCGATGCAGCGCAGGAAAGTGGTTTTGCCACAGCCGGAAGGGCCGATGAAACTGACAAACTCCCCCTTGCCAATCGACAAGTTCACATCTTTCAGCGCATGAATAGGCCCATCATTCGTCTGAAATGTAAGATCCAGCTGCCTTGCCTCAATAACGGGCTGAGTAGTATTTTCTGTATTCATTCCATTGCCTTGAAGAAGCTCAGACCCGGGCCGCCGGAAAGGCGACCCAAGGGATTTACACACCCGTTGCCGGTATACCTGTCCGCTCAACAGGCCGGGGCGCTGTCAACTCTTTCCAGGTGCTCAGCGCCTTGTTCACATGGGTATTGGACTCACGCGCCACGAACTTCCCGTGCCCTTCCTGAGTCTGAATCTCACCATCATGTACGGCCACCGCACCGCGGGTCAGCGTGAACCGCGGCAACCCGCGCACCTCTTTGCCCTCGAAGACGTTGTAGTCGATGGAGGATTGCTGTGTCTCGGCCGAGATTACCTTGGCCTTGTCCGGGTCCCAAACAACCAAATCAGCATCCGCGCCCACAAGAATTGCGCCTTTTTTCGGGTAGCAATTCAATATCTTGGCGATGTTAGTTGAAGTAACAGCCACGAACTCATTCGGCGTCAGACGCCCGGTATTCACCCCATGGGTCCATAGCATCGGCATCCGATCTTCCAACCCTCCGGTCCCGTTCGGGATTTTGGTGAAATCGCCCACGCCATATCGTTTCTGCTCAGTCGTAAACGCACAATGGTCCGTGGCCACAACGCTCAACGTTCCAGACTGTAGACCATTCCAAAGGCTGTCCTGATGCTGCTTGTTCCGGAACGGAGGGCTCATAACCCGACGTGCCGCATGTTCCCAATCGTGGTGGAAGTACTCGCTTTCATCCAATGTCAGGTGTTGGATCAACGGCTCGCCCCATACACGCTTGCCCTGCATCTTGGCGCGCCGAATGGCCTCATGCGCCTCTTCGCAGGAGGTATGCACCACATAGAGCGGCACACCTGCCATATCTGCGATCATGATCGCCCGGTTGGTTGCCTCGCCTTCCACCTGCGGTGGACGGGAATAGGCATGCGCTTCTGGCCCTGTATTTCCTTCGGCCAACAACTTCGCACTCAGCTCAGCAACCACATCGCCATTCTCGGCATGGACCATCGCAGTGCCACCTAGCTCCGCAAGACGTTTGAACGAGGCAAAAAGTTCATCATCGTTCACCATCAGCGCGCCTTTATAGGCCATAAAGTGCTTGAAGGTGTTGATGCCGCGGGTCTCGATGACAGTTTTGATGTCATCAAACACCTGCTCACCCCACCAGGTCACCGCCATGTGGAACGAATAATCACAGTTTGCACGCGTTGACTTGTTGTCCCAGCGTTTCAGCGCGTCCAACAAGCTTTCACCCGGATTGGGCAGCGCAAAATCCACCACCATCGTGGTCCCGCCTGCCAGCGCTGCGCGCGTCCCGCTTTCGAAATCATCGCTGGAATAGGTCCCCATGAACGGCATCTCAAGATGCGTATGAGGATCGATTCCACCCGGCATCACATAACAGCCCGACGCATCCAGCTCCTTATCACCTCGCAGGTCCGGCCCAATCTCAGTAATCACGCCACCTTCAACCTTCACGTCCGCCTTATAGGTCAGATCAGCGGTCACAACGGTTCCGTTCTTGATCACAGTGCTCATGTTAAACTCCCTGATGCGGTCTGCGCCGCTTGCTTCATCTGGCTAAAAATATCCCGGGGGAGTCGCCCATCGGGCGACGGGGGCAGAGCCCCCCTACTCCACGATCCCAGCCGTCTCGACGACCGCATGCAACAGAACATCCGCCCCGGCTGCAGCCCAATCCTTACTGATCTCTTCGGCTTCGTTGTGGCTCAACCCATCCACGCAGGGGCACATCACCATCGCTGTCGGGGCAACTCGATTGATCCAGCAGGCATCATGTCCCGCGCCTGAAATGATATCCGTATGGGAATAACCCAACCGTTCAGCCGCGTCGCGCACCGCCGCCACACAACCTTCATCAAACTTCACCGGATCAAAACCGCCAACCTTCTCGAATTCGATCTGCAGTCCCATCTCATTGACGATATCCTCTGCCGCGACACGCAGCCGGTTCTCCATATCGGTGATTACATCCAATTCGGGTGATCTGAAATCGACCGTAAACACCGCCTTTCCCGGGATCACATTGCGCGAGTTCGGGTACACGTCGATATGACCCGCCGCACCAACGGCATGAGGCGCATGTGACCACGCAATCTCATCCACTTTCTCAAGAATACGTGCCATTGCCAGCCCGGCATTCTTACGCATCGGCATCGGAGTAGACCCGGTATGCGCATCCTTGCCAGTCACTGTGACTTGGGTCCAGCTTAGCCCCTGGCCATGCGTGACAACACCGATATCCTTGCCCTCGGCTTCCAGTATGGGGCCCTGTTCGATGTGCAGCTCGAAGAACGCGTGCATCTTGCGCGCACCCACCTCTTCATCACCGCGCCAGCCGATGCGGTTCAACTCATCCCCGAATTTTTTGCCCTCGGCATCCTCACGATCATAGGCCCAATCCTGCGTGTGCATTCCGGCGAATACGCCCGAAGACAACATCGCGGGGGCGTATCGCGTCCCCTCTTCGTTGGTCCAGTTGGTCGCGACAATGGGGTGCTTGGTCTTGATGCCTAGATCGTTCAGGGTTCGAATGATCTCCAACCCGCCAAGCACGCCCAAAACACCATCATACTTGCCGCCAGTCGGCTGCGTATCCAGATGCGACCCAACATATACCGGCAACGCTTCAGGATCAGCGCCTTCTCGATGGGCAAACATGTTACCCATCTGATCCAATCCCATGGTGCAACCCGCGTCCTCGCACCACTTTTGAAACAATGCGCGTCCTTCGGCATCCTCATCAGTCAACGTCTGGCGATTATTGCCACCCGCCACACCGGGCCCGATCTTGGCCATCTCCATCAGGCTGTCCCATAGCCTGTCGCCATTGATCCTGAGATTCTGCGCCGGAGCTGCCATCTTGTTCTTCCCTGTTGCTTGCGATTTAGCTCGCTTTTGGTGTCTTGATTTGACCATCTGGTCAAACTCACGCTATCACGGGTTCGACATCAGTCAAGAAAATGCATGGTATTGCCGAAATTTTCGACATATCCGCCACGCAGAAAACCAAAAATAGGCACAGGGAAACATGCCCAAGGACCGCGCGCCAACACGGATTCAGCAAAAAAACCGAGCAGCGATTCTGGACGCTGCCCTGAATGTGTTCTCTGCACATGGATATCGCGGGGCCACCGTTGACCAAATCGCCGCCGAGGCGGGATTGAGCAAACCCAATCTACTCTATTACTTCCCGTCAAAAGAAGCGATTCACAACGCCCTTCTAACTGGCTTACTTGAGGTATGGTTGGCACCTTTGTACGAGCTTGACGAAAACGGAGAGCCGCTGGAAGAGATCTTATCTTACGTCCGCCGAAAGCTTGAGATGAGTCGCGACCTCCCCCGCGAAAGCCGCCTGTTTGCAAATGAACTGGTTCAGGGAGCGCCCCGCATTCACAATGCTTTATCCAGCGATCTCAAGAAGCTGGTCGATGAAAAAACCGCCATCCTTACCCGTTGGATGGATCAGGGAAAGATTGCGCGCCTGCATCCCTATCATTTGATTTTCTCAGTCTGGGCGCTGACTCAGCATTATGCAGATTTTGACGTGCAGGTTCGCGCAATCTTGGGCGACGAAGATCCTTTTGAAGGCGCTGAGACTTTCGTTGATACACTCTATCGCAAACTTCTAACGCCGTAGACGTTACTTCGCCGGTTTCAGGGCCAGAATACGCTTCAAAATCACGATGGTCATGGCCAGAATTATGGTCAAGTCGCCCATTGTATTGACTGTATTGATTTTGGGTACTTTTCCGGCATCCCGTACAATTGCGGTGTACATCTTGGGCTGCTGAACACCTACCGAATGCTCACGTTCGGATGCTTTGATGAATGTGCTAAAGTCCTTAAGAGATTTAACCTTTTTCGTAACTTGGTTCAGAAATCTCTGATCCAGTTGCCGGTCCTCTTTCAGCTTCTTGAGCATCTCTTCGATCGAGCGCCGAAGTTTGATCAGTTGTTCCAGATCCTTTTTGACCTGCTTTTGATGTTTCACGAAATTTTTTGCCGCAAGCGCGTCGCGCTGTTTCGCTTTGGAAAGGGCGACATTCTTCTTGGATGTATCCCGATCAAGCTTTGTGACCCGGTTGCCACCCTTGTTCCGACCCATTGGTGCCGCTGACATGACATGCTCCTTTGATCCTGTCCGTCAGCGGCAGTGTATCACCGAACCGGTTGTAGCGGGATTCCGGTATCTCTTACTCGGCGGCCTTGGCCATCGGATTGTTCGGATGCGTTGTCCAGTTGGCATATTCGGGATTAACCACTTTGCCCGTGCGCGGATCAACCTCTCCGGCCGCCATTGGCTCCATCGAGATACAGCCTTCGACCGGGCAGACATCTACACACAAGTTGCAGGCAACGCATTCTTCATCGATGACTTCGAATACCCGATCTGCCGACATCGAAATCGCCTGATGGCTGGTGTCTTCGCAGGCGGCATAGCAGCGGCCACACTTTATACACTGGTCCTGATCAATTTTCGCTTTTGCGATGTAGTTGAGATTCAAATATTGCCAGTCAGTGACATTGGGCACCGCGCGGCCGATCACCTGATCGATGCTGGTATAGCCTTTCTCGTCCATCCATTCTGACAAGCCTGCAGTCAGTTCGTCGATGATCTTAAAGCCATAGGTCATTGCTGCGGTGCAGACCTGAACATTACCACAACCAAGCGAGATAAACTCGGCAGCGTCGCGCCAAGTGGTCACGCCGCCGATGCCCGAGATCGGCAGGCCACGCGTGGTTTCGGCACGCGCAATCTCGGACACCATGGACAAGGCAATCGGCTTCACCGCCGGACCACAATAGCCACCATGGCTGCCTTTGCCGTCAATCGATGGTTCGGGGCTGAACGTATCTAGATTTACACTGGTAATCGAGTTGATCGTGTTGATCAGCGACACCGCATCCGCACCGCCGTTCCTAGCTGCCGCTGCGGGTTTGCGGATATCGGTTATGTTCGGCGTCAGTTTCACAATAACTGGGCGGTCGTAATACTGTTTGCACCACCGGGTCACCATTTCGATGTATTCCGGCACCTGTCCTACGGCCGAACCCATGCCGCGCTCGCTCATCCCATGTGGGCAACCGAAATTCAGCTCGATCCCATCCGCGCCAGTTTCAGCCACGCGCGGCAGAATGGCCTTCCAAGCGGCCTCTTCACAGGGCACCATGATCGAGGCGATCAGGGCGCGATCTGGGTAGTCGGCCTTAACACGGGCCATTTCCTCAAGGTTCACCTCAAGTGGCCGGTCGGTGATCAGTTCAATGTTGTTGAGCCCCAACAACCGGCGGTCCGCCCCGTAGATCGCGCCATAACGCGGCCCATTTACGTTCACGACCGGAGGGCCTTCGGACCCCAAAGTCTTCCATACCACACCGCCCCAACCGGCCTCGAAAGCGCGGCGAACATTGTATTCCTTATCCGTCGGTGGCGCGGAGGCCAACCAATAAGGGTTTGGACTTGAAATTCCCAGAAAGTTTGATGTTAAATCAGCCATTTATCCGGCCTCCCTGATGCAGTTCTGCACCTTTGTCTTTGAGTTTCACGCGCTCAGAGCAGCATGGATATCCATCGCTGCATCGCGGCCCTCGGCCACTGCGGTAACGGTCAGGTCTTCGCCACCTGCTGCACAGTCTCCGCCAGCCCACACACCGGTAATCGAGGTGCGTCCTGCCCCGGTTACAGCAATCTTATTGCCATCCAGCGTTAGCCCTTCCGGCGCACCGTCAAGCGTCTGACCGATGGCCTTAAAAACCTGATCGGCAGGAACACGAACGGTTTCTCCTGTACCGGTCAGTCGACCATCATGACTAGCAGTATACTCCAATTCGATCTCAGCCGCGGCTCCATTTCCGTGAATGGCCACAGGTTGAACGTTGCACAGAATACGAACACCGTGCGACGCCGCCAAATCCTGTTCGTACCGGCTGGCACCCATTGCGTCGCGACCTCGGCGATAGGCGATGGTGACATGCTCTGCCCCCAGCAGCTTCGATTTCACTGCCGCGTCTACTGCTGTCATGCCGCCGCCAATCACAACGACATTCCGACCGACTGGGAGATCAGCCAGGTCGCTGGCCTGCCGCACATCCGAGATAAAGTCGACCGCCGGGCGCACCCCGTCTTTATCTACCCCATCTGCACGTAGCGCATTCACCCCTGCCAGTCCGATCGACAGGAACACAGCGTCATAGTTCTGTTGCAGCCCTTCTAGTGAAATCGTCTCACCCAGAACTGAGTCGGTCTCAATCGCGATCCCACCGATTTTCAGCAGCCAGTCGACCTCGGCCTGCGCAAAGTCGTTGGTCGATTTGTACGCCGCAATGCCGTATTCGTTCAGCCCGCCCGGCTTGGGCTTGCCTTCGTGGATCACCACATCATGCCCCAGCATCGCCAGACGGTGGGCACAGGCCAGACCAGCGGGCCCTGCCCCGACCACGGCGACCGTCTTGCCCGTTGGTTCTGCACGCGCGAACGGATGAACGCCCGAGGCCATCACATCGTCGGTTGCATAACGCTGCAGGCGTCCAATCTCGACTGGCTTGCCTTCGGCCGTCTCACGCACGCAAGCCTCTTCACAAAGAGACTCGGTCGGACAAACCCGAGCACACATGCCGCCTAGGATATTCTGTTCCAGAATGGTCTGTCCGGCCGCAGCTGGTTGTCCGGCCTGAATTTGGCGGATGAACAACGGAATATCGATATCCGTCGGACAGGCCGTCACACATGGTGCGTCATAGCAGAAATAGCAACGATCTGCTGCCACGGCTGCCTCATGCGGAGCCAGAGGCGGATGCAGATCGGTGAAATTCGAGGTCAGCTCATCGCTGGAAAGCCGCCCGGAGACGATCCCGGGTGCCATCTGGCCCTGTGCCATCACTCTACTCCCTGTAGATATGTTTGTTATGAGCTTCAGCTTGCCACATTCTGATTTTTTATCAATTGGTAAATTTACCAAATGGTCAAAAAAATAGAAATCCGGGAAAAATGACCCGGATTTCCTTAATAATTGCCCACATTGTTAGCACGTTTGGTGTCAGATCATCCCACTTAGGTGGCCGGATTTGATCCAAACACGGGCTCCACTCTCTCCTGCGATGGCTGTCGAGCGTGATCCAGGTGGTAATCGCAGCCAATCCCAAACACCAAATTCTTCGCCTGTCTCGATAAAGCTGCCTTCGAGAACGAAGACCTCAAGCCCCTTGCCAGAGTCCAGTTCAATTTGCTCACCAGCAGCCCAGCATTGCACCTGAACATCCTCATGCGCATCCTTGAACAAATCGATATCTCCGCCCCCGTTGATGGAACGACGCACTTCGGTGCGGTCTTTGGGGTCGAACTGGTGAAGCTTGACGAGGATCGTCGCGCCTTCGTTGGCCGAAGGAGTGTGGGATGAAGTCGGAGGATTACGCACATAGCTGCCGACCGGAAAATTTCCGGTTTCATCCTGAAACACACCATCCAGCACCAGATATTCCTCGCCTCCGTCATGGGTGTGCGCCGAAAATGCGCTGCCAGGGGCAAAACGCACGATGGTTGTGGCCCGCGCCACTTCCTCGCCAATGCGGTCCAGCATCTTGCGTTCAACGCCGGCAGCCGGTGACGCGACCCATGCGGTTTGATCAAAGTGGACAGCGACCCGCTGTGTGAAATCTGCATTGACGCGCATCTGCAATCCTCCTGCGTTGCTGTCACATTAGATGGGAGCACGAGCCGGATTTGCAAACCGGTCATGTTTGGGGTTTTGACGCCCTTCACAGCTTGTTGTACTTCCGGTCGAGACCGGTGCCCAATTCCGGCCCGTTTAGAAAGCGCGAAAAGATGCAGGCAAGCCCAACGACGTTCAACATCCTCATCATCGGGCAAAACAACCGTCTGCAATACGAGGCACTATTGTTTGCGGCATCGCTGCGCCATAGCTCACCCGGATTTACCGGACGTTTAATTGTTGGCGTTCCTCAGAAAGGCCCCTTGTGGTCCCAAGACCCGAGCATTCAGGATGAGGACGTGTTGCAAGCCTTGCGGCAATTGGGTGCTGAGATCCTGCCCTTCGAATCGCAAATCTTTGGAGCAAGCTATCCCCACGGCAACAAGATCGAAGCGCTACTGGCGATGCCGAAAGGCGAGCCATTTGTCTTCTTCGACACCGATACATTGATCACCGGTGAAATTGCCGATGTACCATTTGATTTCAACCGGCCCGGCGCCTCGCTCCGTGTCGAGGGCACATGGCCGAAGCCCACACTTTATGGCCCCGGTTATGACGGCATCTGGCGCGCGCTTTATGACCGCTTCGGGCTGGATTTCGAAAGCTCGCTCGATTCCAGACAGCCACCGGGATATTGGCGACACTACCTGTATTTCAATGCGGGATACTTCTTCTACAAATGCCCTCACCAGTTTGGTCGGCGGTATCTTGATTACGCCCGTACCATTCGGGACGAAGGTATCCCCGAACTCACCGGGCAGGTCCTAGACCCCTGGCTGGATCAGGTGGCATTGCCGCTGGTCATCCACTCGTTCGGCGGTGGTCGGGATGCGCTGCCAAAAGGTCTGCTGGATGGGTCAGTCAGCTGCCATTATCACCTGTTTCCGATGCTCTATGCACGAGAAAGCGATCATGTGGTCGAGGTGCTAGAGACCGTTGTGGCACCCAACAAGATCAAGAAGGTGCTCAAAGGCTATGATCCGATGAAGAAATTGGTGATCCAGCGCAAAGGCGCAAAAATCCGGGCAATGTTCGACAGAAACAACCTACCAGCTCGCGAACAGGTCATACGCAAGACCATCAAGGCCAAGGGACTTTGGCTGCGGTGACGTGGACGTTGTGTGGTGCAAAGCAATGTCCTAGAGATTTACCAACGCACATTCCAACAGGAGATTTCGAAGATGTCTGATGGCCCCACCTATGGTTTCGACACGTTGCAGATTCACGCCGGGGCCCGCCCCGACCCCGCTACCGGCGCGCGTCAGACACCGATCTACCAGACTACGGCCTATGTGTTTCGCGATGCCGACCATGCTGCTGCATTGTTCAACTTGCAGGAAGTGGGGTTCATCTATTCGCGACTGACCAACCCGACCGTCGCCGTTTTGCAGGAACGCGTGGCAACGCTTGAGGGCGGCGTCGGCGCTGTCTGCTGTTCCTCGGGTCACGCGGCGCAGATCATGGCGCTATTCCCACTGATGGGTCCGGGCTGCAACGTGGTCGCCTCAACCCGCCTGTACGGGGGTACGGTCACGCAGTTTAGCCAGACCATCAAACGTTTCGGCTGGTCAGCCAAATTCGTCGACACCGACGATCTGGACGCCGTAAAAGCCGCCATCGACGAAAACACCCGCGCGGTGTTCTGCGAATCCATCGCCAACCCTGGCGGTTATGTCACTGACATCCGCGCGCTTGCGGACGTCGCAGACGCGGCTGGCATCCCGCTGATCGTCGACAACACCTCGGCCACGCCCTACCTGTGCCGTCCGATCGAGCATGGCGCGACTCTGGTCGTGCATTCAACCACCAAGTACCTGACCGGTAACGGCACGGTCACCGGCGGCTGCATCGTGGATTCGGGTAAGTTTGACTGGTCTGCGAATGACAAATTCCCCTCGCTCAGCGAGCCCGAGACTGCGTATCACGGGCTGAAATTCCACGAGACTTTCGGCCCGCTGGCCTTCACTTTCCACGGCATTGCAATCGGTCTGCGCGATCTGGGTATGACCATGAACCCGCAGGCAGCACATTATACCCTTATGGGGATCGAGACACTCTCACTGCGGATGGAGCGCCATGTCGAAAACGCCCAGAAGATCGCCGCCTGGCTGGAAGCGGATGATCGCGTGGACTACGTGACCTATGCAGGCCTTCCCTCGTCGCCTTATCATGATCGGGTCAAAGCGCATTACCCGCGCGGGGCCGGTGCGCTGTTCACATTTGCGGTCAAGGGCGGATATGACGCCTGCATCAAGCTGGTCAACGCGTTGGAAATCTTCAGTCATGTGGCCAACTTGGGCGATGCGCGCTCGCTGATCATCCACTCTGCCTCGACGACCCATCGTCAGTTGACGCCTGAGCAGCAGGAAGCTGCAGGCGCAGGCCCGGGAGTCGTGCGCGTCTCCATCGGCATCGAAGACGCAGACGATCTGATCGCCGATCTGGATCAAGCGCTGTCCAAGGCGAGCGCCTGAACAGATGGCAGGGCACAACACAAATGAACTGGGCCAGCCTATTGGCTTGCCGGTCACAGGCGAGTTTCCTCGCCCCACCCCGCCTTACACGCCGATGCAGGGCCGGTTCTGTTCTGTTGTGCCGCTAGATGTGAACCGGCATGCGCCCGGATTGTACCGGGCGTTTGCCAGTGACACGGATGGCCATAACTGGACCTATCTGCCTTATGGCCCCTTCGCCTCTGAGGCTGATTTCACCAACTGGGCGCAGAACAACTGCATGGACGCCGATCCCATGTTCCATACGGTGTTGGATGCCGACGAAACGCCGGTGGGTATGGCCTCGTATTTGCGTGTCGAACCAGCAGCGGGTGCCATCGAGGTGGGCCATATCCATTTCTCACCCCTGCTCCAACGCAAACCGCAATCAACCGAAGTGATGTATCTGATGATGCGACGGGTGTTCGATGAGCTTGGCTATCGCCGTTACGAATGGAAATGCGACGCTTTGAACGCACCCTCAAAGCGCGCGGCCGAACGCTTGGGATTTACGTTCGAAGGTATTTTCCGACAAGCGACCCATTACAAAGGGCGTAACCGGGATACCGCTTGGTTCTCGATTATCGACAGCGAATGGCCGCGCATTCGCGCAGCATTCGAGAATTGGCTTGCGCCGGGAAATTTCGATGCGGCGGGCCAGCAGCGACAACCGCTGCAAGCCCGCGTTGGAGCGTAGCTTAGTCCGCGATTTCGAACTCCATAGCGATATTGACCGATACAGAAATCTCTCCGCCCGCTACCGGAACGCCACCGGCGTCGGACATCGCCATTTCGCGCATCTGGGCCATCGGGCGAACGCCCCCACCGTGATCGTTTATCGAAATCACCGGACCCAAAGTCACGCCTGAGGCCTCGGCCAATTGTTGCGCCTTATCGGTTGCGTCTGCGACCGCTTTCGCGCGCGCTTCGGCCTCAAGCGGCTTAGGCTCCTGTACACTGAAGCTCAAGCCGCCAAAATCATTGGCCCCGTCCTTGATGACGGCGTCCATAATCTGACCCAGTTTATCCAAATCCCGAACCCGAACAGAAACGCGGTTTGAGGCTGTAAATCCGGTGATCCTGGGTGCTTCGTCGCTTGAGTTCCGGTGCCCAGACCAGACTGGTGACAACGACAGATCGCGGGTCTGCACATCACGTGATTCCAAGCCCATCTCATCCAACCGTTTTAGAATCTGTGTCACAGCGTCAGAGGTCGCCTGCATCGCAACCGATGCCTGGGCGTCCTGGTTCGTCACGCCAAGCGTGATGGTTGCCATATCTGGCGCAGCCAAGGCCGTTCCGGTTCCACTGACGGTGATGCGACGTTCTTCCGCATGGGCAGGCAACGCCGCGACGGCTGCGGTCATGGCAGCCAGAAAAGCAAGTGTCTTCAAGGTGATCTCTCCTTATGACTTGTCGCTAAGATGGGTGTCATACTCCGTACACGGCAAGGGGGAAACGCGCCTTTTTCTTTCCCTCGGCGAGTTCCTGCTCTAATCTCGTCGGGCAGACATCCAAGCGTTTGCATTGAAGCTGACAATTATGGTTCATCGCGATCATGAAACCCGCCTTTGTGCTGTCATTTTCTGAAAACGGTATTTCCTTGCATCACCAGTCGGATGGAGACTGGTACTGCATTGGCACGATCCCGTTGGATGCACCGGATTTCTCTGATCAGATCCGGACCCTGCGCGATCAGGGATTCGCACTAGAAAACAACCTAAGCTGCAAGCTCGTGATTCCTTCGGATCAGGTACGTCTTTTGACGGTCGATACCGATGGAATGGATACCGAAGCGGCAACGCAGAAAGTTGAAGAAACTTTAGCCTCAGCAACGCCATACCAGTTGTCCGAGCTGACCTTTGTCGCAACTCCGAACGGTTCAGACATTCACGTCGCGGCAGTCGCGCAGCAAACTTTGAAAGAAGCGCACTCATTTGCGGTGGAACATGGATTTATCCCAGAAGGGTTCTGGCTTAGTGCCAATGGTAAAGACGTTCTATCAGGGTCCGTTTACGAAGTGCCTGCGTCTGAGGTGGACTCCCAGTCAAATGAAATCAGCACTGCGCCCGTGGCCAAATCGCCGGAAGCCGCGCCTGAAGAGGCATCGAGTATTCCCATTCATCCCATCGCGGATACCGCTGATCCGACCGCTTTCCGTTCCGCTCAAAGCGCTGAATCGCCCACGATCTCTTCGTCGGTAGAGGTGAAAAAATATGTTATTCCGGCGGTTGCTGCATCCGTTCTATTGGGCATGGTACTTGGTCTCTGGTCACTGAACAGCGATGAACCTACAATCGATGCCCCAGAACCAGTCGTGGCAGAGGCGCCCGTTTTAGTTCCAGAGCCACAGCAAGATGTCCCGACAACCGTTGAACCCAGCGCACCAGATGTTGCGGAACTCGCAATTGAACCTGAACCCGCCGAGCCGAACACCGGTGATGAAACTGATCTGTCTGCAACTGATGAGGCCATTCTCGAAGCTTTGAAGGTTGCACCCGAACCGGTTGAAGAAATTGCTGGCCTGCCAGACTTCGGGGCAGAGTTTCATGACTTCACCGGGACCGCGCCTGTCGAACCGAACCCGTTGGCCGAACCACCGCTGGAACAGCTTGCTGATGTCTATCTAACTTCGGTTGATCGCGCTGATCTGTCGACCGACACCGTTGCCCTGCCACCACATGAAAGCCTCGAAACTGACGAAGCTTTTGAGTTGACTGCCCTGCCCGGCGCCGCGGGTCAGAGGTTTGAGTTGGACGAACGTGGTCTGGTGACGCCGACCGCAGAGGGCACTCTGAATCCAGCCGGTGTGATGGTCTACCTGGGCCGCCCTTCATCGGTGCCTCCGGAATCCCCTACACGGTTTGAGACAGAGCCCGTTGTTGTTGAAGAGGTTGACGAAAGGCTCGCATCAATCCGACCCCGCCCAAGGCCCGACAACCTTGTTGATCAATTCGAAAGACAACAATTGGGTGGCCGGTCTCGCCAGGAATTGGCTTCGGTGCGACCAAAACTGCGTCCGGAAAGCCTGCAATCCAAGCCCGAGGTTGACGAAACACCAACCGCTCTGGCGGTGGTTCGCGTTCCACGCCCCAAGCCACGCCCTGCGAATATCGCCGCATTGGTTGCCAAGAAACCCAGCACCCAAAGTGCTTCGCTGGGATCAACCGCGAATGTGGCAACCAGCAGTGATGAAGCCGGTTCTTTCCAGCCCAGGGCTGTTAAACCCAAGATACCAACAACCGCCTCGGTTGCGCGACAGGCAACCATCGATAATGCCATCAACCTACGCAAACTCAACCTGATCGGTGTATATGGCACCCCGGCCAATCGCCGTGCTCTGGTGCGCCTGCCCAGCGGACGCTATAAGAAGTTGAAAGTGGGTGATCGTATCGATGGTGGGAATGTCGTGGCCATTGGAGATAGCGAATTGCGCTATCAGAAACGCGGTAAGAACATCACCCTCAAGATGCCACGCGGATAAAAGAAGAGCGCCCTGTTTGGTAAACAGAGCGCTCAGTTATTTTCATTGATCTCAGATCAGGCGGCCGAAATCTCACCTGATTCAATCTGCTCGCGTTCAATCGATTCAAACAGGGCTTTGAAGTTACCCTCACCAAACCCGTCGTCGCCCTTGCGCTGAATGAATTCAAAGAAGATCGGGCCGATTACGGTTTTAGAGAAGATCTGAAGCAGGATCTTGGTCTCACCCCCATCAACAACGCCTTCGCCGTCGATCAGAATACCGTGCTTCATCATTCGATGCTTGGGCTCATCATGGCCAGACACACGGTCGTAAGACATGTCATAATATGTCTCGTTCGGGCCAGGCATGAACTTCAACCCCTTCTCGGCAATCGCATCGGTCGAGCCATAGATATCATCGCTACCCACCGCGATATGCTGGATACCCTCGCCATTGTATTTCTTTAGGTAAGAGACGATCTGCCCGGTTTCACCCCGGTCCTCATTGATCGGTATGCGGATGCGACCGCAAGGAGAAGTCAGCGCTCGGCTGAAAAGACCTGTATGTTTGCCCTGAATGTCAAAGAAGCGAATTTCGCGGAAGTTGAACAGGTCGCCGTAGAATTTGAACCACTTGTCCATGTTACCCTTGAATACGTTGTGGGTCAGGTGATCGAGGTAATAGAACCCATCACCGCGCGGTTTCGATTGCTCCAGCCACTCAAACTCCTCGTTATAGGGCGAGGTGTCATAATACTGATCGATGAAATAGATCAGCGAGCCACCGATACCTTTGATCGCCGGGACATTCATGGTCTTGTCGGCACCGTCATAGGGCTCGGCCCCTTTTGCAATCGCGTGCTCATAAGCCGTCTGCGCATCCACAACACGCCAGCCCATCGCAGGAGCGCAAGGACCATGCTCGGCGACGAATTTCGCGGCAAAGCTGTCGGGGTCCGCGTTCAGGATGTAGGTGACATCGCCCTGCTGCCACAGCTCGACCTTGGGGGTGTCGCGGTGGTAGCCGACATATTCGAACCCCATCCGCGCGAACAGATCGCGCAGTTCCTGCGGTTCGGGATGGGCGAATTCAACGAACTCAAACCCATCGGTGCCGGCGGGGTTTTCTTCGCTGATGACAGATTTCGGGGCGTTATGCGGGAAAGGACCCATGGCGCGTCTCCTTGGAAAACAGGAATTTCTTTGCTGATTCAAAAATACGCCTTATTCGGTGCTGTTTCTGCGCATTGTTTTCATGTAGACTGAATTTTAACGCGGAACATCCGCACGAAACGCACAAAAACCGGAGAATCACCGCACATGCTGGATGCAACAGACACACGACTGTTGTCAGCTTTGCAAAAAGATGCGCACCTGACGGCACATCAATTGGGTGAGATGTTAAACCTGTCGGCCAGTCAGGCGGGCCGCCGCCGACAGCGCCTTGAGGCTGAGGGCTATATCACCGGATATACGGCACGGCTGGATCCGCTGATGCTGGGATTGCAGGTTCAAGGGTTCATTCAGGTGCATCTGGGCACACATGGCCCCGAACAATCCGCCAGCTTCGCCCGCATGGTCGACACGCGCCCCGAGATCACGAGTGCCTGGACGATGACGGGTGAGGCAGATTACCTGCTTCACGTCTATTGTGACGACTTATCCGCACTCAATAGCTTGCTTCACGAAGTCATCCTGCCGCATCCTGCAGTGGCACGTGTGCAAAGCCAGATCGTGATGGACCAATTGAAACGCGACGCGCCGCTCCCAACCTGAGCGGATTTAAGAGGACAATAATGGACGAGTTCCTTTATCAGGCATCGATCTATTTGGCAGCAGCGGTGATCGCCGTTCCGTTATCCGCGCGTCTGGGCCTGGGTTCGGTGCTGGGATATCTGGCCGCCGGAATTGCAATCGGACCGATTCTGGGCCTTGTAGGCGCAGAAACAGAAAGCCTTCAACACGTCGCCGAGTTTGGCGTTGTCATGATGCTGTTCCTGATCGGGCTAGAGCTTGAGCCCCGCGCCCTATGGGACATGCGCGACAAGTTGTTGGGGCTGGGCGGGCTGCAGGTTGGCCTGTCCACCGCCGCGATCGCAGCTGTGGCGTTCTACGCGGGCCATCAATGGTCGGTGGCGCTGGCTGTAGGCCTTACGTTGTCACTGTCTTCCACCGCTATCGTTCTGCAAACCTTGTCCGAAAAGGGGTTGATGCAGACCAATGGCGGGCGAGCCACATTTTCGGTTCTGTTGACGCAAGATATCGCCGTCATACCTATTTTGGCCTTTCTGCCCCTTCTTGCACTGCCTGCCAGCGTCCACATAGAAGACGATGGCTCGATCAATCGAGGTGTGGATTCCGCCCACGGAGCCGATCATCACGCCACACTTTCGCTGGTCGAGGGTTTGCCCGGTTGGGCCGTCACGCTGGTTACAATCGGAGTGGTCGCCTTTGTCGTGTTGGCGGGAATCTACCTGACCCGCCCCCTTTTCCGTTTCATCCACGCCACCCGCCTGCGCGAGATGTACACAGCACTGGCGTTGATGATCGTGGTTGGCATCTCGTTCTTGATGACTCTGGTGGGCCTTTCCCCCGCCCTTGGCGCGTTTCTTGCGGGCGTTGTTCTGGCCAGTTCGGAATTCCGGCATGAGATGGAAAGCGACCTTGAGCCCTTCAAAGGTCTGCTGCTGGGTCTGTTCTTCATCACCGTTGGTGCCGGGATCGATGTGGGCTATTTCTTCGCCGATCCATTTGATCTGATCGGGCTGGCGCTACTTGTGATCTTGGCCAAAGGTATCATTCTGTTCATCGTTGGGCGTGCTTTCAAACTACGTGGACGTGATCACTGGCTGTTTACTTTGGGATTGGCCCAGGCTGGCGAGTTTGGGTTTGTACTGCTGGCATTCTCGACACAGCAAAACGTGATCCCTCCGGGCTTATCGCAAAAACTGCTTATGATCATCGCCCTGACCATGCTGATCACCCCTCTGCTGTTTATCCTCTACGATCTGCTTTCTCGCTATATCGGCGAGAGCAAGCCAAAGGTCGAACCAGATGAGATTGATGAGAGAGGGCCTGTCATAATTGCCGGGATCGGTCGCTTTGGCCAGATCGTGAATCGCCTGGTACAGGCAAGCGGATTCAAGACCGTGGTTCTAGATCACGACATTGAAACCATCCAGCTTATGCGCCGGTTTGGCGTCAAAGGATTCTTGGGCGATCCGACGCGTCCCGAACTGCTGCGCGCCGCCGGAATTGAAAAAGCCTCGGTTTTGGTCGCGGCCATGGATGATTACAAACAGGTCACTCGTCTGGTCGGATATGCGCGCCGCCAGCGGCCTGACCTGCACATCATCGCTCGGGCGCGAGATCGCACTCATGTTTACGAACTCTATCAAGCCGGGGCCAATGACATCGTGCGCGAAATGTTCGATGGGTCACTACGTGCGGGTCGCTATGTTCTCGAGAATATCGGCCTTAGTGAATATGAAGCCGCGCAAGCAGAACAAACTTTCTATCACCACGACCGAGGATCGGTGCGCGAGTTGGCAGAGCTGTGGATACCCGGCATGCCCACGGCAGAAAACAAAAAATATATCGAGCGTGCGCGGCAACTTGAAAAAGATCTGGAAACCGCGCTGCTGGAACTGGCTGAGGAACACGCCAAGAAGTCGGCTTAACCGTCTGTAACTCCGGCCTCGGCAAACGTTGCCATGCCGGAATGACAGGCCACGGCGCTTTTAAGAATGTTGATCGCCAGTGCCCCGCCCGAACCTTCGCCCAAGCGCAAGCCAAGGCTTAGCAACGGTTCCTTACCTAGCTTGTTCAGCATTGCGGAATGTGCACCTTCGGCACTTTGATGGCCCGCAACAGTGTGATCCAGCGCAGTGTCCGAAAGTTGCGCCAAACAGGCCGCCGCTGCCGTACAGATGAATCCGTCCAGAATGACTGGAATGCGCAATACACGTGCAGCGGCAATCGCCCCTGCCATGGCCGCAATCTCGCGCCCGCCTAGGCATTGAAGGATATGCAGACCGTCGCCATGACCGTGCAGGGCGACGCCTTCGGCAACAACGCGTGTTTTGTTCACCAACCCTGCATCATCTACGCCTGTGCCGCGCCCGGTCCAGTCAGATGCATCTCCGCCAAACAGTGCGCAGGCGATGGCGGCTGCAGGGGTGGTGTTGCCGATACCCATCTCTCCCACAACCAGCAGATCAGCCTGTGGATCGACGGCTTGCCAGCCTGTGCGCAGCGCGCGCAGCAATTCATCTTCGCTCATCGCGGGGGCTTGGGTGAAATCTGCGGTCGGACAGTCAAGATCCAACGCATGCACATCCATTTTCGCGCCAGCGGCCTTGGCCAGTTGATTAATCGCAGCACCGCCGTGTTCGAAATTCATGACCATCTGAACAGTGACCTCAGATGGAAACGCTGAAACACCCTGCGCCGTCACGCCGTGGTTGCCAGCAAACACGATGACCTGAGGCGCGTTGATCTGTGGCTGCGCATCCCCACGCCAGCCCGCATACCATATCGCCAAATCCTCAAGCCGTCCCAAGGCTCCGGGTGGTTTGGTTAGTTGGCCGTTGCGCTCTTGCGCGCCCTGCACGGCAGAAGTATCCGGACCGGCCGCACCGGTTAGCGCGTCGCGGAAACTGTTCAAATCGTCGAGTTCAGGCAGCATTGAAAGCCTCGTTGCATCAGAGTGGTCCTGTGTGTTTAACCAAACCTGACAAAGCAACAAGACCCTGAAAGGCCTGGGAGTGACCAAAAACGACACCGCCCTATTTTCCATTCTGGATATCAACGTGGCTTTGATCCTGTTGACACGGCTGCCATGGCCCAGCCCACCCAAAGATGCGTTCGCCCGACAGTCACGCGCCGTCTGGGCATTTCCGCTTGCAGGGCTGATCGTTGGTGCCCTTGCGTGTGGTATCGGGTGGATCGCAATCTGGGCGCAGTTGCCCGTTTTTGCTGTCGCAGGCCTGATTGTTGCCACGCTGATTGCAACCACGGGCGCGATGCACGAAGACGGGTTGGCCGATACGTTCGATGGCCTTTGGGGAGGGTTCACGCCCGAGCGGCGGCTCGAGATCATGAAGGACAGCCATATCGGCACCTACGGCGTGCTGGCACTGCTGCTATTTCAGATTCTACGTATTACAGCCATTGCAGCCCTTGTTGGCGCCGAGATGATGACAGGCGTGCTGGTTGCATGTGTGTTTTCCCGGTCTCTCATGCCCGCCTTGATGACTTTTCTAAAAAATGCACGGCACTCAGGGCTAAGCCATTCAGTCGGCTCGCCACCGGTATCGACGGTTTTGGCGGGGTTGGCAGTGGCAGCATTGTTGGCATTGGGTTTATTAGGCGCTCTGGCGTTGATCCCAATGCTTTTTGCGATGATCGCCAGCCTGATTGTGGCGAAGATCGCCAAGGCCAAGATCGGAGGTCAGACCGGCGACATTCTGGGGGCGACGCAGCAGATAACCGAGATCACATTCCTGCTGACGCTGATCGCTTTGATCTAACTGGCACCCCCCGTCGCGATCCGCAGCGTCGCGCCGCAGTGCTTGCAATGCACAGCGTCCGGGTCGTGGCGAAACAGACCACAGCTGGGGCATTTGTAACGCACTTTCTGCGGCATGAAGATCGCCTGCGCCAGACGCACGAACAGGGCCACACCAACAACCATGATGAAAACCGAAAACAGCTTACCGCCCGGCGTCGACAACGTGATGTCACCAAACCCAGTTGTCGTCAGTGTGGCCATCGTGAAATACAACGCGTCAATATAGGGCGTCTGGGTGTCTTCCGGCACAAAAAAGACCAATACAGCGGTCGAAGTCGCAAAGACAAAGACCAGCAAATTGATTGCAGCGATCACCGCGTCTTCATGGGTTCGGAAAAACCTGCTGTCACGCCGCAAATCCCTGAGCAAATGGTATGAATGAATCAAACGCAAGGCGCGCAGAATGCGCAGAAACGCCAGGTTGCCGGTCAGAAACGGATCAAGGAAAAGCGAAACGATAACAACAATATCCGCCAGCGTGTAAATCTGACGCAGTAGCTTCCAACGATCTTTCGATATCCAAAGCCGGGCTGAAAAATCCATGAGAATGAGCACACCGACACCAATACTTGCTGCGGTGATTCCCGGACCGTGCGGAATATGCGCGGTCGCAACAAAGAACACGATCGTTGCGATGTCGAACAGGATCAGACCATATCGAAACCAGACCGAAATCGGGTCGTGGCTGATGTATAGAAACTTCACAGCCTGCTTCATCTTTACCCCGTATCAGCCTAATATTCAGAGAAAAATACCCTGAAACGACTACAGCACCAAGCGACGGTTCATAAAAAAAGCCGCCCCGATACCGGAGCGGCTTTGAAATGGGTGGTGCCTTTGATCAGGCAGCGCGCGAGGTCAGCACCTCATCCACCTGCTTGGCGGCCGAGATTTCATCTGCACCAGACACTGCAGCAACTTCGCGGGTCAGACGCTCAAGCGCGGCCTCATAAAGCTGACGTTCGGAATAGCTCTGCTCGCGTTGGTCGTCGGTGCGGTGCAGGTCACGGACCACCTCAGCGATCGAGATCAGATCACCCGAGTTGATCTTTTGCTCATACTCCTGCGCCCGACGCGACCACATGGCGCGCTTGACCTTGGCCTTGCCTTTAAGCGTTTTCATGGCCTGACTGATCACATCAGGTGAGCTGAGCGAGCGCAGGCCGGATTCGGTGACCTTGTTGGTTGGCACGCGCAGCGTCATCTTGTCTTTTTCAAAGGAGATTACGAACAGCTCAAGCGAGAAGCCTGCAACCTCCTGCTCTTCGATCGATACGATCTGACCTACACCGTGAGCCGGGTAGACGACATAATCGTTCGGGCGGAACTCAAGCTTTTTCGATTTCGACATTCAGATTTATCCTTCATTACTGATCGGGATATGAGACGACAAAAAGACCACAGCCGAGGCCCTAAACGGCCCCGTCAGGCGGCTTTTTTGTCATAAAATCAGAACTCCAAAGCGAGCATACTTACGGAGCACATCCCAATCACAGTCATCATTTGACCCCAAGTATATCACAAAATTGCGACACTCAAAAGACCGACCTGTGGCAAATGGGAGATTCCCTTTTTACCTCAATGTATTATAGCGTAGATTGTTGTCTAACGTACGGTTAGGGGCCGCCGAATCGGTTAACCACCTTCGCCGGGTGCTTCCGAGAAATATTTCTCCATCTTGCCTTCTTCGCCGTCGCGTTCCTCGGCCTCGGGCAAGGGGTCTTTCTTAGTCACAATCACCGGCCACATTTCCGAGTATTTCCGGTTGAACTCGACCCACTGCTCCATCCCCGGCTCGGTATCGGGGCGAATTGCGTCGGCGGGGCATTCGGGTTCGCAAACACCGCAGTCGATGCATTCGTCGGGGTGAATGACCAGTGTATTCTCACCTTCGTAGAAACAATCCACCGGACATACCTCGACACAGTCGGTGTATTTGCAGCCAATGCAGTTTTCGGTGACAACGTAGGTCATTTTGGAATTCCCGTTTGCGCTTTGGCGACTAGCTAATCCAGTCTGACCGCCTCTTCAAGGTCAGATCACCCCTTTGGGGTGCGAGAAAGATCAAGCGCGCGCCTTTCCTTCTTGGTTGGACGACCTTTTCCTTCAAATCCGGGATTCTTGGGCGGTGCATCCTGCTTTTCGGTCATATCGAAGTACAAACCTTGCGCCTCGGGGGCCGGGCCGCGGCGCTCTCCGAGCGCTTCGATACGCACAACGCGGACGATCCGCCCCTGGGCAAAGGTTAGGACGTCCCCGGGTGCCACGGCCTGCGCCGGTTTCAGCACCCGGTTTCCGTTTAGTCTAACATGGCCGCAGCTGACCTGTTTGGCGGCCAGGCTACGGGTCTTGAAGAACCGCGCCTGCCACAACCATTTGTCGATCCGCAGCTTGGCCTCGGCCATCGCGGATCAGTTACCGTCCTTCAGACCCATCAGCGCTGCTGCGAACGGGTTGTCGGGATCGATGGCCTTTTCCTTCTTGGGCGGCCGAGACGAGAAGGACTTGGCACCCTGAGGTTTGCCACCTTTCTTACCATGCGGCTTGCGACCATCTTGCGGCTTACCACGCGGCTTGCCTTTACCCTGCCCCTGCTCGCGACGTGGGCCACGGTTTTGCTGGCGCTGGCGACCCCAGGTGAAGGTATAGAACACCTCGACCTCGGGTTCGTCCGCAGCAGATGTCTCGTCTGCCGTCTCGGTGCTGTCGGTGGTCTCGGCTGACGCCTCGGCGGGTGTCGCGACGTCTTCGGTCGGCGCATCTGGCGCAGAGTTATCTTCAGCGACAGGTTGCTCGGGCGCGTCTGTCGTAGTTTCGGGTGCGATTTCGACCGGTACTGGCTTCACTTTCTCACGTTCGCCACGTTCAGCCTTGTAGCCCAGCCCCTGCATCAGGTCGGCAAACTGATCCAACGTCATACCAGTGATCGACAGCATATCAGGCTTGGCTTCGAAACCACCCCGGCTGTCCTCGGACCGCAACATGTCGGCCAAACGTTCCAGCATGTCGATCCGGATCGAGCGTTCGCCGGCATCACGATAACCGCACATGGTGTCATAGCCCTGCGGCGCATCCTTTGCGACGGGCACGGTGACCAACCCCGGAGGCGGCGCTTCGGGGAACTCCTGCAGACCGCTCGACAGCGCCCAAAGCACCAGACGCAGACGCGTCGGCGCAGGTTTCAACAGCAGTGGCATGAAGATGGTGAATTGACCAAAACGGATGCCGTGCTTGCGCAGCGCGCCGCGCGCGTCCTGATCCAGATCCTTGACCTCTTGCGCGACCTGCGCACGGGGCAGCACGCCAAGCGCCTCAACCATGCGGAATGCAAAGCCTTTGGCAAGACCGGTCAGTTCCTCGTCGCGCGACAGATTCAGCAGCGGCTCAAACAGCGCCGCCACTTTGCGGTCGATGAAATGCTGCAACCGGCGCTGCACTTTCTGTTCGACGTCCGGGCCTGCAGCCTCATCGACAAAAACTTCGACCACTGGCTTGAGAGGCTCGGCTCCGGCAACCAGCTTGCCGACAGCATATTCGCCCCACATCAGTCCGCCCTGATCGGTGAAATCTATTTCGGTATCGGGCGCGTTGTAGAAGCGATCGGCACGCAGATGGAATTGCGGCGCGAGTGCTTGCAAAGAGGCCGATTTCAAAGCTTTCGCCTCGGTTCCTTGCGCGCTTTTGTCCGGTGAAAACCGGAACCCTTCCAGACGACCGACGAATTCGCCTTCGACGGTCACTTCACCCTTGTCATTTACTTCGGCCAAAAGGGCCTCCTTCTGTTTGAGCCGGCGCAGCAAAACAGATGTACGCCGGTCCACAAATCGTTGGGTCAGACGGTCATGCAGAGCGTCCGACAGCCTGTCTTCTACAGTGCGCGTCTCATCACGCCAATGGGATTCGTCACGCACCCATCCGTTTCGTTGCGCAACATATGTCCAAGTGCGAATATATGCCAACCTTTTGGACAGCGCATCAATATCCCCATCCGTACGGTCGATCCGGCGGATTTGCCGCGCCATGAAATCGTCAGGGATGGATCCGCGCTCATGCAGGTGGCCATAGATCACCTCGAGCAGGCTGGCGTGTTCCGCATGGCTGATACCGCGAAAATCAGGAATTCGGCATACATCCCACAGCAAGCGTACCGATGGTCCATCGCTGGCACGGGCGACAACTTCGGTGACTTGGGACAAAGATTTCAGAACGTTCAGGTCGTCGGCGGGCCGCGCCTTGATCAGGTGCTCATTGTCGGGGCTGACCTCAAGCGAGTCGATCAATGCCTCGATCGTGCCAAACCGCAAGGCGGCATTCCGCCAGTTCAGCTTCTTCATCGGCGTGAACCGGCTGTCCATAATGGCTTGGGCCACGCCTTCATCCAGCGGAGGAGCCTCACCGGTCACGCCAAAAGTGCCATCTGACATTCCACGCCCGGCCCGTCCTGCGATCTGGGCCAGTTCATTGGGCGCCAAAGGCCGCATTCGGCGGCCATCGAACTTGGTCAGGGATGAGAACGCCACATGGTTTACATCCAGGTTCAAACCCATGCCGATGGCATCGGTGGCCACCAGATAATCAACCTCGCCGTTCTGGTAGAGGTCAACCTGCGCATTCCGCGTGCGAGGGCTGAGCGCCCCCATGACCACCGCCGCCCCGCCCTTCTGACGACGCAGCAATTCCGCGATGGCGTAGACATTGTCGACCGAGAACCCGACAATCGCGCTGCGCGAGGGCATTCGGCTGATCTTTTTGCTTCCAGAATAGACCAGTTGAGACATCCGCTCGCGCCGGACAAACTGCGCCTCGGGAACAAGCTCGGCAATCGCACCCCGCATGGTGTCAGAGCCGAGGAACAACGTCTCATTCGTTCCACGCGAGCGCAGCAGACGGTCGGTAAAAACATGACCGCGTTCAGGGTCGGCACAGAGCTGGATTTCGTCGATAGCAACGAAATCGGCGCCCATTCCTTCGGGCATCGCCTCGACCGTGCAGACCCAATATTGCGCCCGCGGCGGCACGATACGTTCCTCGCCCGTGACCAGCGCAACGACGGAGGGTCCGCGAATGGCGACGATCTTGTCATAAACCTCGCGTGCCAACAGACGCAGGGGCAAGCCGATCACACCTGTCCGGTACCCCAGCATACGTTCAATCGCGTAATGGGTTTTACCTGTGTTCGTTGGGCCAAGTACGGCCACGATTCGGGATGACCCGCTCACCTTCGCCCCCTGCGCCCTGAGACTTACAGCGCCTTGCCTTCAACCTGAGGCTTCAGCCGATTCACGGCATTGGTTACTTCTTCATGATGGGGATGTATAGCCAATGCGCGCGAATAGGCCTCGAACGCCTGCTCGGGCTTACCTACAATCTCGAAGATCAGCCCAAGGCCATAGATAGCCTCATAATTGTTTGGGTTAAGGGTCAAAGCGTGTTCGAGATCCGCAGCTGCCATACCAAACCGTTCAATGCCGAAAAAAGCCGATGCACGCACGTGCCAGCCTTCGGCGAATCCAGGTGCGTGATCAGTGAGCGCTGTCAGATGGTCTAGAGCAGCCTCGACATCGCCATCATCCAACGCCTCTCGCCCGCGCTCAAGCAGCAAATCAGCCGAGGCCGAACCGGATTGTGACCACAGCGCCTGCAATTGCCGATCCAAACCAATGGCCTGCTCGGGCGTCGATTGCGCCAGTTGCTGCAACAGCTCCGCCTCGTCGCGCGAATCCGCCTCTTGCGCAGTACAAGTGGTGGAAAACGTGACTATGACGGCAAGTGCCGCGACGGTACGTTTGAGATTGGTGATTGCAATACCCATAACAATGGTCAGTGTAGCGTTGCGACCGGGGATGTCCATTCACGGCGCATGAACAATATGAGGAAGACCATGAGCGATATTCTGGAAAAAGCCGCGGCGGCGTTGAATGAGAAGCTGTCGGGCGGCGATTTCGACGCGTCGGCCAAGTTTGCCATCGCCGATCTGGGATCTATCATCCTTGATGCAAGCGGTGCGCGCGTCAGCGACGACGAGGCTGATGTGACCCTCAGCGCCGATGCGGACACCTTTGAACAAATCCTCAGCGGCGACCTTAACCCAACCGGTGCATTCATGTCCGGCAAGCTGAGCGTTGACGGAGACATGGGAATTGCAATGAAACTCGCCTCAGTGCTGGCCTGATGGAGTTTTCGCCGGCCCCCTTATTCGAAGACGTGGCCGGCGGCCCTGCTGGTGGAGTGGCCCATTGGCTGACCACCGAAGACGGCAAACGCATCCGCGTGGCACATTGGCTGCCCGAAGGCGATGCGCGCGGCACGGTGATGCTGTTCCCCGGTCGTACGGAATATATCGAAAAATACGGTGATACCGCCAAAGAATTCGTGAGCCGGGGATTTGCCTGTCTTTCTGTTGACTGGCGCGGACAAGGTCTAGCGGATCGTTTGCTGGATGATCCGAGAATCGGTCATGTAGAACAATTCACTGATTATCAGCATGACGTTCGATCCACCCTGGCACTCGCCACGCAACTGGAATTGCCCAAACCCTGGTTTGTGATCGGTCACTCGATGGGTGGTGCCATTGGGTTGCGCGCGGTTCTGGAAGGAGATGACTTCGCTGCTTGTGCCTTCACAGGGCCGATGTGGGGTATTTTCTTTACACCGATCATGAAGCCTCTCAGCCAGTTGACCGCCTATTGGGGGCCGCGCCTGGGGTTGGGAGAGAAAAAGCCGCCCACAACTTCGCTGGAAAGCTATGTGGTGTCGCAACCTTTCGAAGGAAACGTGCTGACGCGCGATCCGGCGATGTACCGAATGATGCAAGACCAGCTGGCCGCGCATCCCGAGCTGGCTTTGGGGGCACCATCCACCATCTGGCTGCGCGAGGCGCTGGATGAATGCACCTGGCTGATGGAACAGGCTGCGCCCGACATCCCTGCCCTGACCTTCTTGGGCAGTCACGAACAGATTGTGGATCGCAAAGCGATCCGAGCCCGGATGGCCGACTGGCCTAGCGGTACTCTGGTCGAGATTCCCAACGGCGAACACGAGGTTCTGATGGAGGCACCCGAGGTGCGCGGTCCGGTCTTTGATCAGCTGGCGGCACATTTCGCGGCCGCTGCGGCGAAATCAAAACCCGAACCCTGCCTATAGGGCGCGCGCCGAACTGGTTGCTTGTGATCCGGACACTCCGCGCCTAAATGTTTGCCAACGCTGTTTATTCGAGGTGATCCATGCGCGACCTTCCCTTTCCCATCCGTGATGCAAATGCAGGCGGCGGTGCCGATGATCTGGGCAATTTGCCGGAATGGGACCTGACGGACCTCTACGCTTCGGAAGATGCACCTGAATTGGCCCGCGATCTGGACTGGCTGGAAGGCGAATGTGCGTCCTTTGCCGCAGATTATGAGGGCAAGCTGGCCGAACTGGACGCCGCTGGCCTGCTGACCTGCGTGCTGCGCAACGAAAAGATCAACGCCATCGCCGGGCGGATTATGTCTTTCGCCGGTCTGCGCTATTACCAGCTGACCACCGATGCGGATCGCGCCAAGTTCCTCTCGGACATGCAGGAGAAGATCACCGTATTCACCACTCCGCTGGTATTTTTCACGTTGGAACTGAACCGCATCGACGACGACGTGCTGGCCGCGCATTTCGCCGCCAATGCCGATCTGGCACGATACGAGCCCGTGTTCCGTCGCATCCGTGCGATGAAGCCCTATCAACTGTCTGACGAGTTGGAAAAATTCCTGCACGACCTCGGAGTTGTTGGCGACGCGTGGGAACGTCTGTTCGACGAAACCATCGCGGGCCTGACATTCACCGTCGATGGAGAAGAGCTGAATATCGAAGGCACGCTGAACCTGCTGACCGAGCAGGATCGCACCAAGCGTGAGGCCGCTGCGCGTGAGTTGGCCACCGTTTTCCAAACCAATATCAAAACGTTCGCCCGCGTTCATAACACGCAGACCAAAGAAAAAGAGATCGTTGATCGCTGGCGTAACATGCCAACGGCGCAGACAGGTCGCCACCTGTCGAACGATGTAGAACCCGAAGTGGTCGAAGCCCTGCGCGAGGCCGTTGTGGCCGCCTACCCCAAGCTGAGCCATCGCTACTACGAACTGAAACGCAAGTGGCTGGGTCTGGACGTGATGCAAGTGTGGGATCGTAACGCGCCGCTGCCGATGGAAGACACCCGGATCGTTGACTGGGCCGAGGCCGAAAAGACGGTGATGGATGCCTATAACGCCTTTGATCCTCGGATGGGTGAGATCGCAGCCCCCTTCTTCTCGAAGGGTTGGATCGACGCGGCGGTGAAGCCCGGCAAAGCGCCCGGCGCTTTTGCGCATCCCACCGTGACCGAGGTTCATCCCTACGTGATGCTCAACTATCTGGGCAAACCGCGCGATGTGATGACCTTGGCGCATGAATTGGGCCACGGCGTACATCAGGTATTGGCCGCCGATCAGGGTGAGATGCTGTCTTCGACTCCACTGACCTTGGCCGAAACCGCCTCGGTCTTTGGTGAAATGCTCACTTTCCGCAAGATGCTGGATCAAGCCGAGACCCCAGAACAGCGCAAAGTGCTGCTGGCCGGTAAAGTCGAAGACATGATCAACACGGTCGTCCGTCAGATCGCCTTCTACGACTTCGAATGCAAGCTGCACGACGCCCGCCGCGAAGGTGAACTGACCCCGGACGACATCAACGCTCTTTGGATGAGCGTTCAGGCCGAAAGCCTTGGCCCCGCATTCGAATTCATGGACGGGTACGAGACCTTCTGGGCCTATATCCCGCACTTCGTCCACTCGCCATTCTATGTCTACGCCTATGCCTTCGGCGACGGCCTCGTGAACGCGCTCTATTCGGTCTACGAAAGCGGTGCGGACGGGTTCGAAGACAAATATTTCGAAATGCTGCGTGCCGGTGGCTCGAAGCACCATAAAGAGCTTCTTGCCCCGTTCGGACTGGACGCCAGCGATCCCGAGTTCTGGGACAAAGGCCTGTCGATGATCTCAAGCTTTATTGACGAACTGGAAGCGATGGAAAGCTAAATCTAAGGGGCAGCCTGCAAGGGCTGCCTCATTTCTCTTTGGTTGATTTCATCGTCGTCACGAAAATGGCCGTCACGATCAAAACCGCGCCGACAATCGCAAGCGGTGTGATCGTTGCGCCCAGAAACAGCGCCGAATTGACAAAGGTAAACACAACCGACGCAGCGAATAGCAGCGTTGCCGTCAATGTCGACACGCGCGCGGCGGCTTCGTACCAAAGATAATAGGCAAGCGCGGTGGGCAAAACGCCCAGAAGGATCAAGAAGATCACATCATTTGCGGTTGGCATCTGGAACGAGAAAGCCGCCAGTGGCATCAACAAGACGCCCGAACACAAAAAGATGCCAAACAGGAAGTTCAACCTTTCGGCGGTAGTTTCCGAGGTCTGCATCGCGCGGCTGCTGGAAATCAGGAACACCGCCCAGCTGAACCCCGCCCCGATTTCCATCAGATCGCCCAACAGGGGCTCTCCCCCGCCCTGAAAATCCCGGTAGACGGTCAGAAACACACCGAGGATCGCCAGCAGCGTCGCCAATACATCAGCGCGGCCAACGGCGGTATCCGCGAAGAAATATAGGAAAATCAACACGAAGAACGGCGCGGTATTCTCAAGCACCATCGCATTAGCAGCACCTGTATGTTCCAAGCCTATGTGGAACAGAATATAGTTCACCAACGTCGACAACACCGCCAGCCGGAAGTTCCAATCCCTGTACTGGACCGAGACCCGTGCGCCCATAAACCGCAACATGCAGAAGATCGCAAATGCGGCTATGAACAAGCGCGATACGGCAATCTGTAACCCGCCGAGATCACTGGTCAGGTACCGCACGATAACGCTGTGCGTGCCCCATAGAAACGCGGCGAGGAACCCAAGAACCAACCCGTTTTGCAGCAATGATCTCTGCGGCTGATCCTTCACCGGGTGCTCCTCGCGTTATTTCAGCTGACTGTCTTTCGAACCCCGCCGATTGATCCCGCCGCGGGTCTTGAAGCTGCTGTCACGCTCTTGCTGGCAGTCCAGGCACAGCTTTACGCCGGGCAAAGCAAGGCGGCGTTTTTCGGGGATCGGTTCCTCGCATTCGGCGCAATGGGTCAGGCTTTCGCCCACAGGTCGCTTTTGCGCCTGCATCCGCGCCAGCTCATCCGAAATCGACGCTTCGATCTGTTCACTCACCGCGCCATCGCGCGCCCAACCGCCCGCCATTTGACCCTCCTGATCCGGTCGGGACAGGATACGCGAGACACCAAGGGCGTGGCAAGCTAGAGCGATACAGCTGTATCAAAGACCTGATCGATAACCTCTTGCGTGCCCCGCACGAATTCCAACGGACAGGGGTAGTCAGCCCGATCGCGGACTGAGCGGCAGAATGCCTCGACCTGCAACTTATAGTGATCGTCCCCTGGAAAGCGCGTCACCTGTACCTCAAGCCCAGGGCGGTGCAACTCGACCCTTGCTTCACCAAATACACGCGCATTGAAAGGCGCGGTCAAGCGGATCACGCCACCTTCACCGTGAAACACCATCTCCTGATGCGGATGCATTCGGGTCGAGACGTAGGCGGAGTAGGTAAAGTCGGGAAACTGCGCGCGAATTTCGGTGAATACGTCCACGTCATTCTCCCATCTGATCGCACCGCTGACCGAGATCGGCTCTTGCCCCGTCGCATAGCAAGCGCTGCCGATCACATACACACCGATATCGCGCAGCCCACCCCCGCCGGTTTCTGCGCGGTTGCGAATGTTGGCAGTATCCGCCCGGTTGTCATAGCTGAACGCGCCGGTGACATGGACCAGCTTCCCGATTGCTCCGTCGGCGATCATATTGCGGGTTAATTGCCACTGCGGATGGTGCACGATCATGTAAGCTTCGGCGGCCAGCAATCCGGTTTGATCCCGCTTGGCAATCAGAGTTTCAAATTCATCAGCCCGCATGGTCATCGGCTTTTCGCATAAAACATGCTTGCCCGCATCCAGCGCCCTCAGGCTCCATTCGACATGCAGATGATTTGGTAATGGGATGTAGACAGCTTCGATCCCCGGATCAGCCAGCAGCGCGTCATAGCTATGGAAAACGCTGATATCAGGGCAAAACTGTTGAAATGGCGCTGCTTTGGTCGGATCGGACGTGGCCAGCCCAGCAAGGCGAGCACCATCGGCGGCGTGGATAGCTGGCCCCATGTGCTGAAGCGCAAATTTCGAAGCCCCTAATATGCCCCATTGAACCGGCTTTTGCATGATCACCATCTCCTCGCGATGTTAGCGCCACCAATCATTAGCAGCGAAGGACAGGACTGTCATACCCCTTGGGCAAGAAAAAACCGGCCTGACGTGGATCAGACCGGTTGGCGCTTCGAATGCGAGCGGCTCAGCTTGAACTCAACATGCCCTTCTCGCGCGCAAGCTCTCGCATCTTCTTCTGCAACTTCTCAAACGCGCGCACTTCGATCTGACGAATGCGTTCACGGCTTACATTGTATTGCGTGCTCAATTCCTCAAGCGTGACAGCCTGATCCATCAGCCGGCGCTGGGTCAAAATATCTTTTTCACGATCATTCAAGACGTCCAACGCAGCGGCAAGCAGCTCGCGCCGGGCTTCCAGTTCATCGCGCGCCTCATAGTCGCCAGCCTGATCAGCATCTTCATCCTCTAGCCAATCCTGCCATTGCATTGTGCCTTCGCCTTCGGACCCGACGGTCGCGTTCAGCGAGGCATCACCACCGGACATCCGACGGTTCATGCTGATCACTTCATCTTCTGTCACACCGAGGTCTTCAGCGATCTTGGTCACGTTTTCAGGACGCAGATCGCCCTCTTCCAACGCGCCTATGCGGGCCTTCGCCTTACGCAGGTTAAAGAACAGCTTTTTCTGCGCCGAAGTTGTGCCCAGCTTCACCATCGACCACGACCGCAGGACATATTCCTGAATCGAAGCGCGGATCCACCACATAGCATAGGTCGCCAAGCGGAATCCCTTTTCAGGGTCGAATTTCTTGACCGCCTGCATCAGGCCCACATTGGCCTCGGAAATCACCTCGGCCTGCGGCAAACCATAGCCGCGATATCCCATCGCGATCTTGGCCGCCAAACGCAGGTGTGACGTGACCATCTTATGTGCGGCCTCGGTATCCTGTTCCTCGACCCACCGCTTGGCCAGCATGTACTCTTCCTCTGGCTCCAGCAGAGGAAACTTACGAATCTCCTGCATATAGCGGTTCAGTCCACCTTCAGGTGTCGGTGCTGGAAGATTTGAATAATTTGCCATTTATTTCTGCCCCTTGGACAAATGTTTAAGCCCTTAACATGGGATATGGGTACCAGACCCGATACATTCAAGAGGATCTAATACAAGTCTGGAATTAACCCTATGTAAAGGAAAGCTGAAATTGCGAATTTCACAAGCCTTTGCAGATTATTTCAGCGGCTTTCTCAGGTTTTCCAAAAGCATTGACATATCCTGCGGCAACGGCGCCTCAAATCGCAGCATTTCGCTGGAAACTGGGTGTTCGAACCCAAGCACCGCTGCGTGCAGCGCTTGACGTGGGAATGCTCGCACAGCTTCAATCGCCTCGGGCGCGAACGCACGCGCTGCCAATTTGCGTTTGCCACCATAAACCGGGTCTCCGACAAGGCCATGGCCAGCGTGTGCCATATGGACACGGATTTGATGTGTCCTGCCCGTCTCGAGCCAGCATTCGACTAATGATAGGCCACCGGGCGAACCGAATACCTCGACAATCCGCGCTCGTGTCACTGCATGCCGACCACCGTGAAACAGCACGGCCTGCTTTTGCCGATCCGTTTTGTGTCGCGCCAGCTGAGTCGTCAGACGCATAATGTTGCCGGGCTCAAAGCTAACGCCCTTTATCCCACGCAATCGGGGATCGTTGGCGTCGGGCACGCCATAACAAATGGCGCGGTAGTAGCGCTCGACGCTATGCGCCTCGAACTGGGCCGCCAGCCCATGATGCGCCACATCCGATTTGGCCACGACCAACAGGCCACTGGTTTCCTTGTCGATCCGATGTACGATTCCTGGGCGTTTGACACCGCCGACTCCTGATAGATCTTCGCCGCAATGATGAAGCAGAGCATTGACCAGCGTGCCGTTCGGAGAGCCCGGTGCCGGATGCACCACCATACCAGCGGCCTTGTTGATCACGATCAGATCGTCATCCTCATAGACAACTTCCAGAGGGATATCCTCTGGGCCGATATGGCTGTCTTCGGCCTCAGCCACTGTAATCCCGATCTGTGCATCTTCGGAAATTTTGGCCTTGGGGTCTTTAATGACCGCCCCATCGACGGTCACTGCCCCCTCGCTGATCAATCGTGTCAGTCGGGTGCGCGACAGGTTCTCTTCCGCTGGCACATCCCGCGCAAGCGCCTTATCAAGGCGGGGCGGCGGAGCGGCCGCGATGTGAAACTCTATCAGGCGGGTGCCCATGACTGTCCCTTCCGAACCTCAGGAACCGCAGGAAACACCGCAGCTTCGACTGCTGCGGCGTATGGTCATGCTGTTGACCGCGGTTATGATTGGCGGGGTTCTAGTTACATTCGCCCTGATTGTCATCCGCCTATCCGATCGCACACCCAAGCTGCCCGATCAGATCGAGTTACCGGACGGAGCAAAAGCCCAAGCATTGACCATCGGCAACAACTGGTATGCGGTCGTGACCGAGGACAACCGTATTATGATCTTTGACAAGACAACCGGAAAACTGCGGCAAGAGATTGCACTGGATTAGGGCCGCGTCTACCCCGAAAGCCTGTTCAACTGATTGGTAAACCGCTTGTAGGGCGGATAAAGATCGCGCGCTTTCTCAAGATACGGCCGCGCCTTTTTCTTGTTTCCACGCCGCATGTGGATCTGACCCGCCATACCCTGAATAGCGACACTGACTTCATCCTGATCAGCGGCTTGCAAGATCAGCTTCTCGCCCTGCCCGATCTGGCCCGTCCGCTCCAGCAAAAGGCCCATTGCGTACAGAAGAAATGGGCTTTCGGGGTCGCAGGCCAGCGCCTCGGCCATTGTTTTTTGGGCGGCGTCGGTATCGCCCTCCGCTTCATAAAGCTCGGCCAGTCGTTTCTGATAAAGTGTATTTTCCGGCACTTCGGCTACTATCCGACGTGTTCTGTCGATGGCCTGGGCGCCGGAAACCTCGCCCAGATGCTTTTGCAGTACCACCTGCGCGCTCTGCAATCGCGGGTCGTCTGCTGGCACGTCAGGCAGATCGTCCAAGGCTGAACTCAATGCTTCCAGCCTCTTACGCTGATCAAACAGACGTCTTGCGCGTTGATCCAGCGCCAGATCCGCCCAATCCAGCAGAACGAAATCAAAGTTGCACGGCCGCCATGATACCACCTTGTGCTGAACCAGATACAGGTTGTTGAACGGTGGAAAACGGCGCTGACGCACCGTGCGCTGTAACGACCAGTCAACCGGCGGCAGCAGTCGATGTGCCAGATGTGACCGGTACAACATTCTGGAACCCAGCACTACAACATCCGGCCGTAATGGCTTGGCCCAGAACGCTTTTGCGAAATGCCGTGTCGCCGCCCAGCGTTTGCCCTGCACACCCAGAATGGCGCCACGCAAAGCGCACATGACAGCATAATCTTCGGGCCAGAGATGCGGATTCTCCAACCCCTCACGGGCAAGCGTCTCGCTTTCCTGCCACTTGGACAGGTAAAAACAATTCAGTGATTGCAGCAACGGCATAAAGGCATTGTCAGCCCCGGTGTCCAGGATGGGTTTCGCACTTTCATAAGCCTCTTCACAGCGATCCTGAGCCGATAGATATTGCGCCGCTTTTGCATAGATATGCGCAGCCTCCGAAGGGTTCAGAAACTCTGCTGGTCCTTGCGCGACCCGCTCGATGACGCGCTCATTCGCCCCTTGCAATTCCTCCTCAGTCAATACATCGCGAAACACCTTGCGCTGCTGTCCCGATATCCGCGCCGCTGCCATCGAAAAGGCCGAAATATATGGTGCAATCACCTGATCCGCCCGCGACATTGCGTAGAGTTCCAGAAAGTCTCGTTGCGCTCGAGTCAGACCCGACAGATCGGCAATGTCCGACATTTGCATAAGCTGCGGAAACCGCTGCTTAAACCGTACGATCAACTCGGGCTGATCTGAGAACATGATCGCCGTCTGGCCCCTGGATTTTTCCAGATGGACCTCATAAAACTCTTCGGGCTCGATCTTGGCGGGCCAGGTTGAGTGTTTCCACGGCAATCCATTCAAGATATCGCCACGACGGATGTGATAGGCAGAAACCCCCTGCCCTGAAAGTTTTTCATCCGCCCGATCCATGATCTGACGAACCTTATCGACGAACCCAACACCGCGGATGAAATCACGATAACGGGGGCGGATGGCTTCGATATCCTCCCAAGGGAACGCCAGCACCTCGAACCCTTCTTCGACCAGTACCGAACGGCCCGAGGCTAAATGGTCCATCAACCGCTCTGGCGATGGGTCGTTCTGGAAAGCCCAAATCGGCAGAGCGGTCTCATTCAGTGCGTCGAACTCTGGCTGATTAAGAAAATGCGCATCCATCCAATCAGTAGTGAACAGCTCCTCGGGCTGATCCAGTTCCGGTGCGTCCGCGCCCTGTGGGAACCAGCTCACGCGGTAGTCGGTCTCAAAATCTTCAGCCAGACGGATGCAGGTCAGGATCATCAACAGGCGCGCACCCATACGATCCTTGCGCTGCCCAATGAAAACGCCTCGCTTCTGGGTCATGGCAAAATCTGGGCAGCCGCCCTCATGTCGATTTTGCCAATATCTTGAAACATTAGGACATTCCCAAACTGTGTTTGCCTAACGTCTTACACAACCGCAGCGGCTGCGGCGAGATGCGAAATCTGTGGTGTCATGAGTTTCGCCAAAAATGGCGTTCAACCTGCAACAACCGGTCGAGCCTCTGACATATCCGGGGAAATTCGAATGGCCTGCGTGAGCGTGCTCAGATCAGAGATGGCTCTTTGCGAGATGATATCTCCGGGAATGCGCGTTGCCGCTGCCAAGGCATCGGGCAGTGATATTCCAACTTTGGTCGTCAACACACGCAAGGCAGTGGTCAGATCAAGATCAGCCCCAGCCAGTGTTCCGTCCTGCAAGGTTAGCCTGCCGTTTTCTCGTTGGATGATACGCCCTTCCAACTTGAACTCTGTCAAGTCTGTCCCAGCGACGGCCATCGCATCACTGACCAGAAACAGGCGGCCCGGCCCCTGCTTGGCGGCGAAGGCCGCGCGCATTGTCTCTGGGTGAACATGAATCGCGTCTGCAATCAGACCTGCGGACATTGCACCTTGGGCAAGGACGGCGCCAACGAGGCCGGGTTCGCGGTTGCCCAATTGGCTCATGGCGTTGAACAGATGCGTCGCACAATGCGCGCCTGCCTTAACGTACGCCACACAGGTTTCAAACGCAGCATCACTGTGCCCCATTGAGACGATGACTCCCGCTTTGGTAAGCGTTTCGACCTGAGCCGTCGTGACACTTTCGGGTGCAATCGTGACCATAAGCGCAGGCAGCACCTTTGCCGCATCTAACAGTTGCTGAAGATCGGCACCTTCCATGGGCCTGATCAGTGCAGCGTCATGCGCGCCTTTGCGACGCACGGACAGGTGCGGGCCCTCGAGGTGCAGTCCTGCAATCCCGTGCACCCCCTGTTTGATGGCCTGCGTTGCGGCCGCAATCGCGGCTCTGGTCTTTTCAGGTGTATCCGTAATCAACGTCGGCAAGATCGATGTCGCCCCAAGTTGGCGATGTGCCCCTGCGATACGCCGCAGTGTTTCGACTGACGGATCATCATTGAACATGACAGATCCGCCGCCATTGACCTGCAAATCTACGTAACCGGGGCTGAGAATGTCACCCGACAGGTTCTCGATCACTTCACCCGCAGACAGCTGAGATTCGGGCAAGATGCAATCCAACCTCCCGTCGACGAAGCGGGCCGCGTGCCCTTCTACCAGCATTTTGCCGTCGAAAATCGGCCCTCCGGCGAAGGTGATCGTCGCAGCCGTCATACCGTTTCCGTCACTTTCCGCAGGTGGCGTGGTGCATCAGGGTTGATACCGCGCCGCGTGGCTACTGCCTCGACCATACCGTAGAAAGACGCAATCGAGGCAACCGGGTCCGTCATCCAGTGCGATGTGCGCACATGCGGCAGCGACACAGCATCAGCAACCTTGTTGGTTGTCGCAAAGACCTTTGCCCCTTTGCCCGCAAGCGCATCCGCAACCTCGGCAATATTGGCCTCGGCCGCATCACCTGAGGCGAAGGCAATCACTGGAAACCCCTGATCGACAATCGAAACCGGACCATGCAATACCTCGGCCGAGGAATAGCTTTCCGCGTGAATCTGGCAGGTTTCCTTGAATTTCAGAGCCGCCTCATTCGAAATTGCCCAGGACATGCCACGCCCAAGCGTGAACAGTGATTGGCCATCAACGGCGTCTACGACAGCGCCCCAATCGCATGTGATGGCGCGCGACAAAACGTCCGGCAGTTTGTGGATCGAAGACAGCAATTCCTCATCGCGCTTGACCTCGGCCAACAACCAAAATCCGGCAACCAGAGAGGTGACGAAAGTTTTGGTGGCAGCCACGCTCAGTTCAGCGCCTGCGTGGATCGACAGAGCCGAAGAGGCGACCTTGGCCAGGGCCGATCCTGTATCATTGGTAATTGCAACCGAGTATGATCCGCCTTCAGTCAGGGATTTTGTCAATTGAACGATATCCGGGCTTTGGCCCGATTGTGACACCGAGATACACAGAGCGCCGGGGCAGCGCATGTCTACCCCGTAAATCGATTTGACGCTCGGCCCGACCGACGCCATGGGCAGGCCCAGCAGCAGTTCAGACGCGTATTTCAGATAGCTGCAGGCATGATCCGACGATCCGCGTGCGACTGAGATCAGGAAATTAGGATCATGCTCGCGGATCGCGCCAGCAGTGGCGGAGATCGCCCTGGCACCTTCGGTTAAAAGTCGATCAACGGCGAAGGGTATCTCGTTGATTTCCCGCCGCATTTGAGTTGTTTCGGTGGACATATGTCCCGCCTTTCAGGTTGATAAACGCAGCTCTGCCACAAAATCGTAGGCATCGCCGTGATAGATGGATCGGGTGAGTTCGGCGACGCGCCCGCTTTCGAGGTATGAGGTACGCTGAATGCGCAGCCCCGCTGTGCCCTCTGCAACATCAAGCAAGCGTGCCTCGGTGGCTTCAAGGTTGATGGCCGAGATCTTTTGGATAGCGCGCACCGGACGGTTCCCGGATCTTTCCAGGAAGGCATACAAGGACCCAGTGACTTCGGTCGGGTTGGGCAGGATATCCAGCGGCAAAGCTGCGCGCTCTAACGCCATTGGCCGTCCTCCGGCAGCGCGCAAACGATGAATTCGGGCGACCTGATCATTGGTCGATAGCCCTAGTGCCAACATCTCGTCCGGAGAAGGCAGAAACACCCCGCGCTCCAACCAGGTCGAGGTTGTTTCAAAACCACGTCGCTCCATATCCTCGGTAAATGAGGTCAAGTGAGACAATGATTGCTCAACTCGTGCAACAGGCTGACGCACGAATGAGCCTGAACCCTGCCTCTGTTCGATCGCGCCTTTGCGCACCAGTTCCTGAATCGCCTTTCGCACCGTGACGCGCGACAGATCCGTGAGCTCAGCGATCTCGCGTTCGGGTGGAAGTGAACTGTTCGGGGCTAGAATGCCCTCTTCTATCCCCTGCTCCAACCGATGGCGCAATTGCACATAACGCGGACCAGCGGTCTGACCCAGCCATCCTTCGGGTTTCAGGAAGTCAGCAACGCTCATGTTCGATCTCCTCATGAAACGCACGGGCCAGCGCGATTGCACCGGCCAATGGATCGCCCAGTGGTTCAGTCAGGTCCTGCTGCATGATCTCTGAGAGGTAAGGCGCGTATTGCGGACCGATCCCTCCGGTCAGACAAATCGATAGACCGGGCTTCCAGCCCATCGCCTCGATCTGATCCGCCAGATATCGTGCACCGGCCTCCATGATAGCGCGCGCAAGCGCATCCCCCTGCTCAGCGCTAAGCGTGGCTACAGGGGCCAGCGCACCAAACTCGGTGGGCGTCATCATGGATGCAGCCCCTACAATCCCGGCAGCACCATCAAAGCGTGCCAGAAGACCATTCGCCATCCCGGAGGTCGGCGCGATGCCATCGACACAATCGAGAGTGCGCGCCAAAGCCTGTCGGCCAACCCATTGCGCCGAAGCTTGATCCCCTAATACCGGTCCCCAGCCACCGGCCAAGCGAATCTGACCATTTCTCTGTGACGCGAGAAACGACCCCGTACCACAATGCGCCACGAAACCATCTTTCGACCCAAGCGCACCCCTCAATGCGGAGGGCCTGTCATCTTCAATTCGGGCGCGTTCGAACGGCAGCCTTGCTGCGAGTCGCTCTACCAGCGTTTTGCCCGTGATCCCAGCCAACCCCAAATAGGCCGACGTCCCTGCAACCTGTGCGCCATTCAATCCGGCTTGCTTGGCCAGATCCGCAATGCCGCGATTCAGCTCGGCACAAGCTGCTTCGAAATCGGTCGAGACGTTCGCGGCCCCCACCTCAACTTGGCGAGCAACGTAACCATCAGAAACAGCGATACGACAACGCGTACCACCGCCATCTACAGCGAGCACTATGGTATCAGTAAGACGACTCATGAAAATACCTTTATAATACCTATTGAAGTTTTTGAAGACCCAATAGCGACCAAATTACAGAATTACGGCTAAAATTCTGAAACATATCGACACAAAAAGAAAATGGTAGACTAATGGTATCTAAAAGGTATGATATCCAGAACTGAGGGGAGAATCACGTGGCCACGCCAGTAACGGAACAACTGCACAAGGATGCGATCGGGCTAGACGCGCGCCCTTTGGCCGAAGTTGCCGAGTTGCTGGCCCAATCCCAGTCTGAGGCCGCGACAACCCCGCTCACCTCGCTCACCCCCATTTGCACCGGAGCAAAAGCAATGGCGCAAACGATCCGCACGGGCGGGGCCTTGCATTATCTCGCGGCGGGGTCATCTGGCCTGATGGCCGCTTCGGATGCGCTGGAACTCGGCGGAACATATTCAATACCTCCAAGCCAAATACGCATTCATATGGCAGGTGGTATGCCAACGGGTGTCGAGATGCCCGGAGATACGGAAGATGCGACGAGCACTCTTGCTCGTGATCTTGTGGATCTGTCCCCCAAAGACACTTTGATCACTGTTTCTGCCAGCGGTACGACGCCGTATACCGTTGCCGCAGCCCAGATCGCGCGCGACAAGGGTGCCTCTATCGTCGGGATCGCGAATAACGGCGATACCGAACTGTTGCGGCTGTCTGATCACCCCATTCTGCTTTCCACACCGCCTGAGTTGGTATCGGGTTCAACCCGCATGGGGGCAGGCACGGCACAAAAAATCGCGCTGAACATGCTGTCGACCCTGATGGCAATGGAGTTGGGGCATATTCAGGACGGCATGATGATCAATCTGCGTGCTGATAATGATAAGCTCCGCGCCCGCGCCAAAGGGATTGTTTGTCAACTGGCCGGAGTTGACCCCGAACAAGCCGAAACAGCATTGATGACGGCCAGCGGCAATCTGAAATGCGCCGCCTTGCTTGCAGCAGGGGTCCCGACACTGAGCGAGGCACAGGCCATGTTGCACGACGCGAATGATCACCTCCGCCCCGCCCTAGAGCGGATTAAGCAAAACCAAGAAACCATCAACCTGGGAGAAACCAAATGACACGCAACGTTCTGAGCCTTGCTCTGATGAGTACGGCGTTGGTCACAAGCGCCTATGCGCAGGAGGCCACCCTGACAATCGAAAGCTGGCGCAATGACGATCTGGCTCTGTGGCAGGAAAAAATCATTCCGGCTTTTGAAGCCGAGCACCCCGACATCAAAGTGATTTTCTCGCCCTCTGCCCCTGCGGAATACAACGCCGTTCTGAATTCGAAGCTCGAGGCCGGATCGGCTGGTGATCTAATCACCTGCCGTCCGTTTGATGCGTCGCTCGCGCTTTATGAAGACGGCCACCTGACGGATTTGTCCGATCTGGACGCTATGGGCAATTTCTCGGACGTGGCTAAATCTGCCTGGCAAACCGATGATGGATCGGCCAGCTTCTGCGTCCCGATGGCGTCGGTGATTCACGGCTTCATCTACAACAAGGATGCGTTCAACGAGCTGGGCATCGAAGTTCCTACCACCGAGGCTGAATTCTTTGCCGCCCTCGACAAGATCAAGGAAGACGGCACCTATATCCCGATGGCGATGGGCACCAATGATCAGTGGGAAGCCGCCACAATGGGCTATAACAACATCGGCCCGAACTACTGGAAAGGTGAAGAAGGCCGTCAAGCGCTGATCAAAGGCGAGCAAAAGCTGACCGATCCCCAGTGGGTTGCCCCATATGCGACGCTGGCCAAATGGGCGGACTATCTGGGCGACGGGTATGAAGCGCAAACCTATCCCGACAGCCAGAACCTGTTCACGCTGGGTCGTGCAGCGGTCTATCCAGCAGGCAGCTGGGAAATCTCGGGCTTCAACACGCAGGCCGATTTTGAAATGGGCGCCTTTAAGCCGCCGGTCCAGAACGCAGGCGACACTTGCTATATTTCGGACCACACCGATATCGGCATCGGCATGAACGCGGCGAGCGAAAACCAAGAAGCTGCGCGCACCTTCCTGGCTTGGGTCGCAAGCCCCGAGTTTGCCAGCATATTCGGTAACGCCCTACCCGGTTTCTTCCCGTTATCCAGCACTCCGGTCGAGCTGGAAGATCCACTGGCCAAAGAAATCGTAGGCTGGCGCGAAGAGTGCGAAAGCACGATCCGATCGACCTACCAAATCCTGTCTCGCGGCACGCCGAACCTCGAAAACGAGACTTGGGGTGCATCCGTTGCAGCCATCAAGGGTGCCGAGACCCCCGAAGCGCTGGGTCAGCAGCTGCAAGACGGTCTGGCCAGCTGGTACGCACCGCATAAGTAACACCTAGGCCACTCACACCGGACGCGACCGCCGCGTCGCGTCCGGACCTTTTTCCCCGGAGATTCCCATGCAGACCCGCCGCATACGCTGGCACATTGCCGTTTTCCTCGCCCCTGCGGTGTTGGTCTATACGGCGGTGATGATCTTCCCCTTGTTCAACACTCTGCGCCTCGCACTGTTCACCGAGGTCGATCAGACACGTATCTACGTGGGCCTGCAGAATTTCCGCACCCTGTTCTTCGATCCGATCTGGTCCGAGCAGTTCTGGAACGCTTTGGGCAACAACTTCTGGTTCTTCCTGATCCACATGCTGGTGCAGAACCCAATCGGTATCGCTCTGGCGGCACTACTTTCGCATCCCCGCCTGCGGTTTGCGGCGCTCTACCGGTCCGCGATTTTCATTCCGACCATTCTGAGCTTTGTCATTGTCGGATTCGCGTGGAAATTAATCTTGTCCCCGCTTTGGGGCATTGCACCTTCGATGCTGGACGCCGTTGGTCTTAAGTCTCTGTTTGCACCATGGCTGGGCAAGGAAGAATACGCGCTGACGACACTGGCACTTGTCTCGGTCTGGCAATTCGTCGGCATCCCGATGATGTTGATCTATGCCGCCCTGCTGTCGATCCCCGAAGAGATCCTTGAGGCCGGCGAAATAGACGGCATCACCGGAGCCTCGGCATTCTGGAAGATCAAACTGCCGTTGATCATTCCTTCAATCGGGATCATCTCAATCCTGACTTTCGTAGGCAATTTCAACGCATTCGACCTGATCTACGTCTCGCAAGGCGCACTGGCAGGGCCGGATTTCTCAACCGATATCCTAGGCACCTTCATGTACCGCACCTTCTTTGGCTTCCAGCTGCAACTGGGCGACCCGCATATGGGCTCCGCCATCGCTGGCGCCATGTTTGCCATCATCCTTGTGGGTGTCTGTATCTACCTCTTCGGCATCCAGACCCGGATGCGCCGGTATCAGCTGTGAGGATCGCCGGATGAACAAAGCACGCCATAACCCGCTGAATACGGCCGTCATGCATGGGGCGCTGATCCTCTACACATTGATCGCCCTCTTCCCGGTCTTCGTGATCATCATCAACAGCTTCAAAACGCGCCGCTCGATTTTCCGCGAGCCACTCGCCCTGCCCGATGCCGAAAGCTTCTCGCTGATCGGTTACCAGACGGTGATGAAACAAGGGGATTTCTTCCTTTATTTCCAGAACTCGTTGATCGTAACCGTGGTTTCGCTGGCCTTCGTTCTGCTGTTCGGCGCCATGGCCGCTTTTGCCCTGAGCGAGTACAAGTTCAAGGGCAATACCCTGATGGGCCTCTATCTGGCGCTTGGGATCATGATCCCGATCCGCATCGGCACCGTTGCAATACTTGAGATGATGGTCGCAACCGGGTTGGTGAACACCCTCTGGGCGCTGATCCTTGTCTATACCGCTCAAGGTCTGCCGCTGGCTGTGTTCATCCTGTCCGAGTTCATGCGGCAGGTTTCGGACGATCTGAAAAACGCAGGTCGCGTCGACGGGTTGTCAGAATACACGATCTTCTTCCGATTGGTCCTGCCTCTGGTACGCCCTGCTATGGCGACCGTGGCCGTGTTCAACATGATCCCGATCTGGAACGACCTCTGGTTCCCACTGATCCTCGCCCCAGCTGAGGAAACAAAAACACTGACACTGGGCAGCCAAGTCTTCATCGGCCAGTTCGTCACCGACTGGAACGCGGTTCTGTCGGCACTCAGCATGGCGATCCTGCCGGTGCTGGTGCTCTATGTCATCTTCTCACGCCAGTTAATCCGCGGCATCACTTCAGGAGCTGTCAAATGACCAAAGTTCTGATCGCCGGCCTTGGTAATATGGGCTTCAGCCACGCGCTGGCCCACCACCACCACCCAGATGCGCAGATTGTTGGGTTGGTGAACCGATCCGGTCGCGTCGACCATCCTGACCTGTCAGGCTATCCGGCTTATTCAGATTTTCAGGCAGCTCTGACTGAGACCAACCCGGATCTGGTGGTCGTCGCCACCTATTCTGACAGCCATGCTGATTACGCCTGCACTGCGATGGAGGCCGGAGCGCATGTCTTCGTTGAAAAACCACTAGCGACCACTGTGGCTGATGCCAAGCGCGTCGTTGCGAAAGCCATTGAAACCAAAAGCAAACTGGTCATCGGCTATATACTGCGCCATCACCCCTCATGGATGCGCCTGATTTCTGAGGCGCGCGACCTGGGCGGGCCTTATGTCTTCCGCCTAAACCTCAACCAGCAAAGCAGCGGGGCTGAGTGGGAGACGCATAAGGCCCTGATGCAGACCACTTCCCCCATCGTCGATTGCGGCGTTCACTATGTCGACGTGATGTGCCAGATCACGGACTCAGACCCGGTGCGCGTCCACGGCATGGGCCTGCGCCTAAGCGATGAGATAGCCGAAGGCATGTATAATTACGGCCAGTTTCAGGTGATCTTCGAGGATGGCTCCGTCGGTTGGTACGAAGCCGGTTGGGGCCCGATGATGTCTGAAACCGCATTCTTCGTGAAAGACATTGTCTCACCGAACGGTTCCGTCTCGATCACCGATGGCAACAAGGGGGCGTCAGCCGATATCGACGGCCACACCAAAGTCGGCGGCCTTCTGGTCCATCGCCCCGAAGGCGACCAGACAATCGACATGCCGGATGAACCCGGCCATCAGGAGCTCTGCGATGCCGAACAAGCCTATATGCTGCGCGCGATTGCTGAAGACATCGACCTGACCCGCCACATGAACGACGCCGTGCAATCGCTGGCCATCTGTCTGGCTGCCGATACAAGTATCCGCACCGGCCAACCAATTTCGCTGAAAGAGGCAAACACATGACCGCCCTGACGCTAACGAACGTGAACAAGTCCTTCGGCTCCGTCGAAGTCCTTAAGGATATCAACATCGAAGTCGAAGACGGAGAATTCGTCGTCTTCGTTGGACCTTCGGGCTGTGGCAAATCCACTCTTCTGCGCGTGATTGCGGGGCTCGAAGATGTGACCTCGGGCGAGGTTCGCATCGGCGGAGAACTTATGAACCTAACCCCGCCCTCCAAACGCGGCATCGCGATGGTGTTCCAAAGCTATGCGCTCTACCCCCATCTAAACGTGCGCAAAAATATGTCTTTGGCGCTGAAACAGGAAGGTCAGAGCAAGCAGGTCATCGAAGAACGGGTCACCAAGGCCAGCAAGATGCTGAACCTTGAGCCCTATATCGACCGTTACCCCTCTGAGCTATCCGGCGGACAACGCCAACGCGTCGCTATCGGCCGCGCCATTGTGCGCGAACCCAAACTGTTCCTGTTCGACGAGCCTTTGTCCAATTTGGACGCCGCCCTGCGCATGAATACGCGGCTTGAGATCGCCAATCTGCATCAGCAGCTTGATGCTTCAATGATCTACGTCACCCACGACCAGACGGAGGCGATGACCCTAGCGGATAAGATCGTCGTCCTACGCGACGGGCGCGTTGAGCAAGTCGGCAGCCCAATGGAGCTGTACAACAATCCCGCCAACCAGTTCGTCGCAGGTTTCCTCGGCGCGCCCTCGATGAATTTCTTCCCTGCCAGCGTGATCGGCGACAGCGCGGACACGACACTGGGTATACGCCCCGAAGACCTTTACCTGACCGACGAGGGCCCCCTGACCGCGAACGTGACTCATGTCGAGCATCTGGGCGGAGACACCAACGTGATCGCGATGATGCAAGACCATCAGATCACCGCGCGCTTATTCGGCCAACATCAGGTTAATGCAGGTGAATCCGTACATTTCGGCTATGCTCAGGATCGAACCTATCGCTTCAACCCACAGGGCGCCCGTCTCACCTGACAATATCGGGTAACGATTTTAGGATTTTGGTGCGGTCGAGATGCATTGAAAACTTAAACACGCCTGTTTCCGGACTCCTCGAAAAACCAGAGGAATAATTTTAAAACAACATAATGAGGCTTCCAGTAGTCTCTAGATGGATCACTGTGTCTCACAGTAAAAGTTGGACCTTGGGGTGGACCAATTATAGCAGTCAACAAGCTGTTATCTTTGCAAGTGAAGAACACTCAAACCGGCTAGTACTTGGATGGCGAGAACCTCTGGCTGCCAAAAAGGACGGTGATGCTGGCAAGTAGTTGCTTCGGGTCCATGTCTACAGGTGTCGCAGAGAGATGGGTTTGGGCGCTCTGTCAGCCATAACTCTGAAGATTCACGCCAAGAAGCAGAGAAATGGCGACCCATAACCCGTCAAGGCAAAGACCCGATCAAAGAACAAGAACGGATACGCCGGGAAGCTGCTTAGACCGATCACGCTTTGACCGTGGTCGCGAAAGAAACCTTCAGGAAATTAGAGAGAGGCGAATACGCCAGATCTCGCATCAGATCAGATCTCGAGAAGAAGCTTACGGGATCTTTCTCCGAGTTGTTGCTGCCGGGTAGGCACTGAGATCGGACAAAGTAGACCAAAAGCACAAAGGTTGAACGTCTGATGAACGAGCGCGCGGATCTATTTCAACCAGCAAAATGAAAAACTCAGGGCGTTCTAATGTATTTTTTACACCAACAGCCTGATCTTAATTATCATCCATATATGCAGTTTTTCAACCGATATTCGCCGCTCGACCCTCCGACATTTCTGCCATTTCGACGGCCTTGTCTATCAAGAACAACGCCTCCATCTTGGTTTTGGCTTTAAGCATAACTTCTTCGCTAACTTGGAAGCCAATTGGCCGACCTGAAGTGGTGTCACCGGAAATTTCTTTCAATGCCTCCGGAAGCGGAGCACCCAACTGGTCCACACTCAAATCAATTTGATTGTCATAGATCATCAAGAATACGCCATTTCCCCAATAGGTCGCTACTTTGCGCCCTTGCTGATTGGCTGTCAAAAGCGCGGTACCAGCTAAAGTCATGGCACTACGGAATTCACTGACCGTGCTCGTCTCATAGATTTGTTCGGCGCCTATGCATTTCACCGCCACAAGCTTTGCAGCCATGGAGTGCATCGTTGAAAGCTGAATTACGTAGTTCTCAAATTCAGCTAACCCAATGCAACCGGGCAAATCTCCGAAACATTGCGGATCACTTAAGCGAACGTCCGGACTATTACCAAAACACAACTCAGATTCCGCTTCAGCTTCCAGCACTTCGATTGCGGCTCTGCGTTCCGCTGCCATTCTATAGGCGTCAGACAACCTCTGCTTCAGATCCGAGAACTCAAAAGGCTTTGTAACGTAGTCCGTTGCCCCAACTCCGAATGCTTCGTCGATGTACTCTTTTTGCACCATGGCGGTCACCATGATAATGGGCGTGTACGTGTATTCTGGTAATTTTCGCACTTCTTCGCAAAGAGTTATGCCGTTCATTTGCGGCATCTGCACATCAAGCAATAAGCAGTCGAACGCTTCATTTGGTCTCGACAGTATTTCAAGGGCCTCCCGACCACTTCTGGCGGTAACGACATCTTTGTACCCGAACGATTCAAGAACTTTATCTAGCAACTCCAGGATGCTAGGATCGTCGTCTACAGCAAGTATACGCATAACTTTTCACCAACCTCTTACACCACTCCAACCGTTGGGCATTGCAGACTTTAAGGCAACGGCTAGCTGGCGCATAAAACACTCAGGGATTACTCATCCTCTCTTATTTTCTTTTACGAAGGTGGCAAAACGGTGACATTAGGCAGACTTCCTTATGTCTGCACATTTTTTTCAATCTGTACAAATTTCTCAGCCCGAGGACGCAATTAGAAAAGTAACTCCCTCCAAATTTGGATGTCATCTTGATGGCTGCTTCTATCAGCAGTCAGGGCTGCCTTGAATTTTCATCAGACACCGAGACGGCACTTGATCCAGCGTAAGTTCTAATAGGTAATTTCCAATCGAAAGAGCAAAAAAAACTTTTTTTTCAAAATGTTGCTGCACACGCAGAAATGAATGAAGCCTACGGGTGAAAAGAAAAGTTAAAAAAATCTTGCGTAATTGATCTGTCAGCGAACTCAACCATTGGGAGAGAGGAGATTTGGACACACCCATTCATCAATTCGGTTAACTACCGCATAGGTTGGTGGACTTGCCGAGCTGAATCTTGTCATAAGTGCGTCAATAATATGAGCAAAATATGGACCGTCCACTCAGGTTTAAGCAGACATACTCGGTCCCGGAGGGATTTCCGGAACTGACACCCGCTAACGCCACTTCAAGCGCTCCGAGTAAATCGGCGCGGATAGAAGTTTTCGCGGTTAGAAGTAGCCAGCCAATGCCACGTAGTGACGTTGGCAATATTCGTGCGACTACGCTTAGCTTTCGCAATATTCACGAGTATGGCCCACTGTTGGCAAAATACCTCGAAACCAGAAAGTCAATTTTCATAGATCAGCTAAAGTGGCAAGTCGGCGAAGCTGACGGGATGGAATTCGACCAATACGACACGCCAGCCTGTCGATGGGTTGTGTTGCACGAGTTTGGTGAAATTTTGGCAGGTGTGCGACTTCTGCCCACGACCGCACAATGCGGGGTATACAGTTATATGCTGCGCGACGCACAAAGAGGTATCCTTAAAGATATCCCATCTGACGTTCTGTTTGTTGAAGCCCCGGTAAAGCAATCTGTCTGGGAAGCATCCCGTTTCTTCGTGACAAAAGATGTAGCTTCATCACGCAGGCAGCAGGTTCAACAAGAGTTGTTTCACCAGATGACTACTGTCGCGATGGAAGGTGGTGCATCCAGCATACTGGGCATCGTTCCTTCAGTCTGGGCACGGTGGTCACGGCGACTGGGTATCAATGCCTCACCTGTCGGCGCAAAGTTCTCTATCGATGGCACCGTCAGTCAGTCAGTTTTGTTCAACATCTACAAGTAAATTGAACAACCCCGCTGCTGGATCGTCTATTATACTTTTTAACGCCCGACGCTGACTTCATTGCGACTAGGGTTTATTTTCAGGCTATTGGGAAACCGTGGCTTTTATGCATGTTAGCAGCGTTACCAGAATTGATGCTTAAATTCCCAATCGCATTTCAATTCCGTTGTTTTGAGATCGTGAATTGTTCTTAGACGCGAACATATTGCCGAATAAATAGCATCAAAAAAAGCGCCACGGCCGCTCAAAATAAGAAACAGACAACTCGTCGCTGAGGCCGTTGGCGCCAAACAAAGGTCAAGAAAAAACCCCTTTCTACGAAGAATCTCTCAATTTTTGCCGCGGTTTCGACCCACTCACCTCATAGGTTCAACCCGTTATGAGGATATCGGCGGTTCACCAGTTATGAGACATTCCACATTTGGCAGTGATCGGTTCCAAAGAAATTTAGAGCATCGAGCACAAAGAAAGACCGCACTTACTGTACTGGCGGTCGATGATGATCCTGACATTTTGAAATTGCTCCAGTCAGCGCTTCCTGAACTCGAAAACTGCAACGTGGCTGCTGCCAGTTCAGCTGATGAAGCGCTTGGGATGATAGAAGCAGCAGAATCCCCGTTCGACTGTCTGCTTATTGACATTCAGATGCCTGGAACCTCAGGGATAGAGTTGCTTTCACAAATCCGAAACCTGCCGGAAAATCTGGAAACACCTGTTATAATGCTGACCGCACTGGATGACAGGCAGAATATCGAGAAGGCATTTTTAGAAGGCGCGTTTGATTATGTAACTAAACCCTTCGACTTCTTTGAACTGCGCAGCCGTATGAACGCTGCTCACCTTCTGATGATGGAGAGAAAGAAAACCCAATCCTCATCGGCGTCGATAGAAAATCTTCGCAGTGAATTGGATTTCAACCAGAAATTCAATTTCAAGGATCCTTTGTCTATCGACGAGCAGGAACAATGCTTGGGGTATGTCGAATTCGACAACTATGTCGAACAGCTTTCACGGAGGCGTCGATTTGACACCTGGGTCACCGCAATCAAATATCGTGATGCCGAGTATCACTTTGATCTGGGGAATTTTGGTGATTTTCGGCGATCTGTTTCCGACATCGGATCCTGCATTGAAAGAACAACACAGGCTGCTGGAGGAATCTATTCCTATCGCGGGAGTGGCACATTTCTAGTTGTTACACATGGGCGGGAACGCACCCAGAATATTCCGACCGAAGCTTTCCTAAACCAAGAACTAGGGACTGTTCTCAGCAACCGCTGCGCATCTGTCCATCTTAAAGTGGTGAAAGGTACACCGGTATCGCTTCGTTCTTTTACGAAGGTTGGAGCATTCGCCTCTTTGGACATGGCTATCAAAAAAGTGAATCATCGTGAGGCCAATCTCAGAAAGGGCCTGGTTACAACCTCTTCCACATTTTCAGAGCCCACACCGCATCGCAAAGAAATGGTCAACGATAGATTGTTTGATGTAGTCTTGCGTGAGCTGTACGGCGATAACACTTACCTCACTCGCCGGCAGTAAGCTAATTCTATCGCCAGACCTGACGTCGATCAAAGGTCAGGTACTGGAGTTTAGATATCAACTTTATTCGCGAACCCGTTCGGCATTGAGGATGAGTGGGCCACTGGTACGCATGGTGAAGGTCAAAACTGGTTCCGGCATTTCAGACTCAGTAATCGAAAAATTTATTCGACGGAGCACCGAAGCCATAAGTACCATGATTTCAGTTTCAGCGTACTGAGCACCTATGCAGATTCTGGGGCCATCTCCAAATGGAATGTACTGGCCTCGAGGCAGTGTAGACCCCAAGAACCGTTCCGGTCGATAGTGGTCAGGAGCATCCCATAGTTTTTCGTTTCTGTGCAAAGAGTAAACTGGGAAGAACAGCGCGTCACCATTTGCAATCTTTACCCCTTTGATTTCAAGGTCGGCAGATGCGTCTCTAGCAAAGAACGCGGCTGATGGGTAAAGCCGCAGCGTTTCTTTTACATGGGCGCGCAGGAGTGGCATTGCCTCCAGGTCCGAGAATTCCACTAGGCCTTTTGGGCGAACGGACCGAATTTCCTGTCTAACCCTAGCTTGCATATCTTGGTGCAAGGCCAGCAAATAATATCCCCAAGCCAAAGCGTTGGCGGAAGTTTCATGACCAGCGACGACAAAAGTCAAAAGGTTGTCAACGGTAGTCGCTTCATCCTCGAAATCGGTTTTCAACGCCTCAATCATGAAATCGAGGAAATCCTGTGGCTCGCTGCGGCATTCGGAGCGACGCTGATCAATAACCTGTCTGGCAAGGTTCCGCATATTGGTGACCGGGGCCAGGCTGCGTAGCCAATTCTTGCGCGGCACCCACTTTGGCAAACCCATTAAATCGAAAAGAGACAGATCAGAAATGTACTCAAAATACTTGATCAGCCCCACGCGTATCTGCTCTGAACTGACTTTCTTGTTACCCGAAAAAATCACCCTGGAAATATTCGTCAACGTTGATGCAGGCGCAATTTGTGCAACATCGACGGGGCCTTCGTGTTCCGCCAATGAATCTGCAATCTCGACACCAGTCTCTGCAAAATGCCGGGCTAGAACCGGGAGGTTCCTGGCGGCGAATAGTGGAGAATATCTACGTCTCTGTTGACGCCATTTTTCCCCTTCAGAGAGTATCAACCCGTTGCCTACAGCCGATCCAATAATGTCTTTAGTGAACTTGGCCTTGGGAAACGAACGGCCCTGCCCGACAAGTAACTCGGTTATTATTTCAGGATCGCAGATATAGTGTATGTTCAAAGGCCCACGAACATAAGTTTCACGCAGAGTTTCGGCCGGGATGACTTCAAACATGTTTCGACCAGCGGACCTTGCAAACTGAAGCAGTGTCACCGGCTTTTTTGCAAGCCTAGCCGAAACAGGAGCGACAGCGCTCTGCCCCAACTTCGTAAATTCAACTGCAGTCAAACCCCAACCCTTTTAGATTTTCTCCGTCTTTCTGGCACATTAAGATAAAAAAAAATGTACTTAGCAACGAGATCGTCAAATTTGGGCGCCCCACACTGCATTTGCGCAACAAAAATTTTTCAACCTCTCACACCAGAATCTTGCGTGAAACCCCAACAATCCCGGTGGCCTTCAAAGGATTAGCGCCAAACTGTGAACCCAATTCAGACCAACTAAGTCCTCATTGTGCCGGTAATGGTATTTTCCAAGCGCGAAAAACGAAGACATCTGGATGACAGCCATCGACGCCAATCTGCCGGACCGGGACGCCGGTGAAACGGAAAACCGGCTTCTGCAAAACATCATAGATTATACTGCCATGAGCTTTGCGCTTCTGTGGCAGCGGCAGGCTATTTATCTGGCCACGACCATTTTAACTGCGTTCTTCTTCGATCCCATTAACGCCATGCTGTTCTACGGGACAATCCTCATTTGCGAAGCGCAAGATTTATTGCTGGCCAAACGCGTACCACGCTTGAAGCCAGATCAGCACAAAGCAATTAGTATGATGGTTGTTTGGATTCTGTTGAACACGATCCTCAGCGCGGCCGCAATCTGCCTGTATGCTGTTTCAGTTGCTTTCGCACAGCCCGCCGGTGGTCACTTTACTCCAATGTTCTTCTTGTTTGCTGCGGCGTTGTTTGCAGCAATGAACAACCATCAGTTTCTGTGGGCAATGATTATCCGTCTGACCATGTACGGCGTATCGTTCATGTTGATTGTCGTCAAGGATATCTGGATCGAACGCCCCGAGCTTTCATCTGAACTCTGGCTGCACTTCTTCACCGTTATCTTTGTAATGTACTTTCTGATTGACTGTTCGATGGTGTTTCTGAAGCTCTACCGCAGGAATTTGGAACAACTCGAAAAGCTCAAAGCAGAGCACGAAAGAACAAAAGCGGCCTACATTGCGAAAACTCAGTTCATATCGACAGTTAGCCATGAACTGCGTACGCCTCTCACTTCGATCAAGGGATCACTTGACCTAATCAACACAGGCGCATTGGGTGAAGCTCCAGAATCAATGCAAAGCCTCATTCATTTAGCAGGTAAAAATTGCGAACGGCTCGCATCCCTAATCAATGATGTGCTGGACATTCAAAAAATGGAAGCGGGCGAGATGAACTACCGTGAAGGAACTGTTGATGTACATGCGCTGATTCAGGAAGCGATCGCCTGTAACATGGGATACACCAGTGCTCACAACGTAGAAATTGTAGAAGACTTAAGGGGAAACAATGATCTGTACGTTAAAGGTGATCCCTCCCGCCTGCTTCAGGTGTTGGCCAACATTATCTCCAACGCAGCTAAATTCTCCCTTGATGGAGGCGAGATAACCGTCGGATGCGAGAAAGTGGGCGGGAATATTCGCCTCTTCGTCAAAGACCATGGCATCGGGATACCTGAGGGGTGCCATGACAAAGTTTTCGATCGATTTTCCCAGATAGACTCCTCCGATGAACGTCACGCAGGCGGTACAGGGCTCGGGATGCACATTTCAAAGGAAATTGTAGAGCATTTTGGCGGAACAATAGACTACAGAAGCAAACTTGGTGAAGGCACAGAGTTTTTCATTAAATTGCCTGCGATAAGCGGACATGAAGTAGGTTCCACCGGAGAAGAGCACACCTCACTACCCTGCGCCACGCAACCGGAGCAACGATAACGAATTCCTGCCAAGCAATTTCGATGGCACATCACTTTGCATCTCTGAAGCAATCCCGTGATTCAGTAGCGGATTTTCAGTGGTGAAGTTATCCCTATGATCACAAGACCTCGTGCCACACTCGAGATCGTCAGTTGTAAAATGAAGGAGTCTGTGTATTGCCAAAGCAACTCCAAAAAGAAAATGCTGTCCCGATCATACGATCGAAACAGCACACTCGTTACCAAATACACTTCCGAAGATGCAGTAGATTTACAACTTTCGGCAAATAGGCCTACTGCTTGCAGGCCGCGATATTACTACGAACATCATAAGGGATGAACTGTCCAAGCACCGAGAAATTCTCGTGTTTTGTTCGTTTTAGTTGTTCTAACTGATGTAAACCGGAAACAAAAAAGCCAATGACCGCCGGACTGTCAACATATTCAGCTTTTTCATCGATTGGGCGCACTCTATTTGAATTAATTCACTCAAGTTTTGACGCCCAACTCTGATTGTATGGTCGTCACAGTTCTTAAGCCCGTATTGCACGTTTATCTCAATATTCGCGGCTAATCAGCCTTCACAAGTGCGGCAGCTAATTTCGTTGACGCACTCATACAGCCTTTTAACCAGCAGTGGAGATCCATCCTCGATAAACAGTAATTGGTGGAAGCCATTTATGCACTTGATCGGTTGTCGGGCACTCTACTCGACGATCGGAGGCATCAGGCCCTCAACATGCGCCCACCAGTCCCCGAAACTCTAGTCCGAGATGGCCCAGAACACGGGGGCTAGACAATCTAATCTTCCCTTTTGAATCTTCCGGCAGTTATCTCCGCCTCCAAGCCAATTCGCACAAGTTCGCGGATTGCCGCCGAACGCCCATAAATCTGATTCTGGTGGGTGTATGCCTTGATGTCCGACAACTCCTCGTCCGTCATCAGAATTTGCAGTCTTTGAGGGGGGTGTTCACCAAGCTTTTTCATAAAATAAGGGTATCACTATACACATAGTGCGTCAAATGCTTGACACCTCAGCACCTTTACTATACACACTATACACACAATAAGTTAGATGCGATTTTCCACCTTGGGGAGTTTGGATCATGATCCACTTTTTTCAGCTTCAGTTCCATCGCGCACATGAAATCTGCGTTGTCTTTCATGTCTGCTATGTTGTGTATGAGTTTGCGTACAAAGCGCATGTGATTTAGCGAAACTCATCCAACTTACGGTGCTAAGTCGCTTCGTTGCCTACGCTTGAAATAATGTAAGGTAAGACGACGGTTCAGTCCCAGCTCTAATCGGACTGAACCGAGTTACCTGCCTTCGAAAGCCGACAGACTGCAAATCACTGTTTTCTCCGATTGCTGAACTTCGGGCAAACCGACAGATCAATTCAGGCTCTCGCTTTTTATAGCCAAGTGTCGCGCAACATTTTCTAACCATGTTGCACCCAAAGCACTCTGTTTAACACGGGCCTCATCCATCCGTACTCAGTTGGCTAAAACGCCTGGATTTCACCTCGGCGCCTATTCTTGGGTTGAGGCCTGACTATTCTTGAGGGGGTCGAAAACTATTCTTGAACTGCCTATGGCTATTCTTGCAGCACTCAAGAACAGTAAAAAAATATTAAAAGTCAATATCTTAAATCCACCCAAACACCACACCAGCCCCAAATTGGAAATAATATTTTGCACGGATTTACTCCATTCGCTCTTCGCAAATAGCCTTCGAGCACCAAAGCGCCAATCCTAGCCTGAACATGAATTTAGGCACGGCGCGGAACCTGAAACCAGAATAGGAAGAAGAATGGAAGCAGAGCTAAACACCAATACGTCTGAGACGCCTTGCCCCCTTGAGGTTACGTACGTTGACTACCTTAACCTCCTACCAAATTTGGATCTGGCTCGCGAGCTGCTTGATTTGTACCGAGCCTGCAACCGAGATGCAGAAACGCTTCCTTTTGGACTTTCCCAAGACGTTCGAAGGGGACTGGCACTAGAAGCTTATATGTACAGGGCCGTCAAACGTCGCGAAATCGAAGACGAGAAGGAGATGTGCAATCAAAGTGAGATGAAATCAGTAATTGCGACCATTCGCGATGTGGCCTCCTGCCTGCCCCTTGAAGAACTAGCGTACTGTCTGCGGCTTCACTTCTACCTGAAGGGAAAAGAACCTGATTCAGATCTATCAATTGTTCAGAACATGCTGTCGGAGCTTGTTCTTAGAGCGAAGGTTTCGGAGGGAGCAGCACTTAAATGAATGTGCAAAAACCCGCTAGCTTCTGTGGAGGAGCCAATTCGGGCCTTCATGAGATTGCCGCGTCACCACCTGACTTGGCCCCCATCTATGTCCCTTTAAATGAATCAGCCAAGTGGTTCGGCGTTTCGCGTGACACGATTTACCGAGCTAGGAAACGCGGCCACCTCAAAATCTACAAAGCAGGGAGCCGATCAGTCTTGAAGGTTTCCGAAGTGAAATACTGGATCGAACATCGTTGATGTATCGCTTCCAGTGTGTGGGGCCGGTTGTGGGGCCGGCTCAACTCAACCCCACACTTCTACTATAAAAACAATATCTTGGGGGTTGACATTGGTGCGGTCGAGAAGACTCGAACTTCCACGGGTGTTACCCCACAGCGACCTCAACGCTGCGCGTCTACCAATTCCGCCACGACCGCACTGCCAATGACTTGGTAGAGGGGCGTATAGACGCTGTGCCACGCGATGTGAAGAGGCAAAAACACAGCCGATTGAATTCGCGCGCTTTAGCAATATCTAAACGCGACACAATGCAATCTGGAGCAGCCCATGCCCTCGCCCGATCCCCGCCCTACCGTGCAGATTGATGTCGTCTCGGATGTGGTCTGTCCGTGGTGTATCGTAGGTTTTCTTCAACTCGATGCCGCGCTGAAGCAAGAGAATGTGCTGGCCCGATTGCGCTGGCATCCGTTCGAATTGAACCCCAGCATGGGGCCCGAGGGGCAGAACCTGCGAGAGCATATTGCCGAAAAATATGGCTCGACACCCGAACAAAGCCAGCAGGCGCGCGCGCGGTTGACCGCGTTAGGGGCTGAACTTGGATTTACCTTCAATTTCACCGATGACAGTAGAATTGTGAACACCTTTGCCGCGCATCAACTGCTTGATTGGGCGGAAACGCAGGGACGTCAGCATCCGCTTAAACTGGCCTTGTTCGACGCCTATTTCACCATGCAGCAGGATGTCTCTGACGTCGACGTGTTGTTGGGCGCGGTCGAAACGGCGGGGCTCGACCCGAATGCGGCACGCGCGGCGCTTGAGTCGGGTGCACACGCCCAGCCGGTGCGTGAGAAACAACAATTCTGGACCAGCCGAGGCATTTCGGGCGTGCCTTCGATGGTATTTGGCGGGAAATATCTGCTGACTGGCGCGCAAGGCGCCGACACCTATGCGCAGGTGTTGCAGCGTTGTCTGGCCGAGGCCGCCTGACCCCTTCCCCCTGCCCCGCAGACGGTCTAAGGAACGAGCATGGAATGGAAAACCACCGATGGGCTGATCGACTACGACGAAGCCACTGCCTTTATGGAGGCGCGCGTTGCCGCGATTGCGGCAGGTGAAGCCGATGAATGCATCTGGCTGTTGGAACATCCACCGCTCTATACCGCTGGGACTTCCGCCAAGCGTGAAGATCTGACCGATCCGGATCGCTTTCCGGTCTATGAGAGCAAGCGCGGCGGTCAGTACACCTATCACGGCCCCGGTCAGCGCGTCGTTTACGTCATGCTGGACGTGGGTAAACGCGGCCGTGATGTTCGCCGCTTTGTGCAGCAGCTTGAAGCATGGGTGATTGCAGCCCTGGCCGAATTCAACGTAACCGGTGAGATACGGGAAGGCCGCGTGGGCGTCTGGGTTCAGCGGCAGGACAAGCCGCTTTCGATAGCGGGACAGACCGCCGAGGATAAAATTGCAGCCATCGGAATACGCCTGAGGAAGTGGGTTAGTTTCCACGGAATATCAATCAATGTTGAACCAGATCTGTCTCATTTCGGTGGGATTGTACCTTGCGGCATACAGGAACACGGTGTGACATCTTTGGTCGACCTCGGGCTTCCCGTAACGATGGATGACGTCGACGTGGCACTAAAAAAGACCTTTGATGATGTGTTCGCCTCCGAAGGCGTTTGAAAACTAGGTGATTCCACGTACTCGGAACGATCCGGAAACATTACCCAAACAACAATGCTGAATTTCGATGCGTTCTGTTTCGAAAATCATAGTGGCTTGTCCTTCAAATCGCCCCAATTCGCCTCAAATTCAGGGATTCTTCACATCCACTCCTTACAAACGCCATTTGACCACGTAGTATGTAATGACCGTTCATGAGTGAGTGGTGTGTTAACCGGTGATCGCAGGGCTGCCCAGCGAAATCCGTGAAAGTGTTTGGTTACGAGTCTGCCGTTCCGACCCCATAATCGGAACGGCAATTCTCGTTTTAGGGCCTCGGTATTGTATGAATCCCTTGCCTTTGCGGCCTTTCGTGCAGCTTATCGACCCCACGTGCCAGCGGAACTTTCTTGGAATTCAACCCAATGCTGCGCGGATTTTGTCAGCGTGTTTGGCAATCAGATCAAAATCACCCATCTTGCCCGGTGGACGCATCGATACGCCTTCGTAACGGGGCAGGACATGGAAATGTAGATGAAACACCTCCTGCCCGCCCGCAGCTTCGTTGAACTGCTGAACAGTTACACCATCAGCTTCAAACGCGACCTTCACGGCCTGTGCTAATTTCTGAACCGTCGCTATCACTGCCGCAAGTTCTACGGACGACGCGTCCAGCATGTTGCGGCACAGTGATTTTGGGATGACCAACACATGCCCATCAGAGCGCGGCATGATGTCCATCAAGGCGACTGTTTCATCATCTTCATAAACTCGGTTCGACGGGATTTCCCCACGTAAGATCTTGGCAAAGACGTTTTCGGGATCATATTCAGTCATCACGGGCCTCCGGTATTGCGCTTCTTTGCTTTTCTGTGCCGCCCCCCCGATGCGGGTCAAGCGGGATTCCCCAATCACCACTTGAATTCGTGGACTGCCCCCCCAAATCGCTAGTATCAGAGGTTGAAATGCCGGGCTGCATGGGCTGCCCGCGACAATTAATCTTGATCCAGATCAAACTCGGCCATTGAAGGTCGCCCCCTTGCAATCTAAAACCAGCAGGAATCCCGCGCGTTGGAGAGGTCCGACTGCGCGGTGTAGTTGCAACAGGAGGCACCTAATGGCAGACGCAGCCATTCATGGTCACGAGCATGAAGACCAGCGTGGGTTCTTTACCCGTTGGTTCATGTCGACCAACCACAAGGATATCGGGATTCTGTACCTGATCGTATCGGCGCTGGCCGGTTTGATTTCGGTTCTGATGACTGTCTACATGCGGCTCGAACTGATGCACCCCGGTGTTCAGTACATGTGCCTCGAAGGTTTCATGGCCGATCCATGTACCCCCAACGGACACCTGTGGAACGTCATGATCACCTATCACGGTGTCCTGATGATGTTCTTCGTGGTTATCCCGGCCCTCTTCGGCGGATTTGGCAACTATTTCATGCCGTTGCAAATCGGTGCGCCGGATATGGCGTTCCCGCGGATGAACAACCTGTCCTTCTGGCTGTACGTCGCCGGGACCTCGCTGGGCGTCGCCTCGCTGCTGAGCCCCGGTGGTAACGATCAGCTCGGTTCGGGCGTCGGCTGGGTTCTGTATCCACCGCTGTCCACGACCGAGGGCGGCATGTCCATGGACCTTGCGATCTTTGCTGTGCACGTATCGGGCGCCTCCTCGATCCTCGGCGCGATCAATATGATCACCACCTTCCTGAACATGCGTGCCCCGGGCATGACCCTGTTCAAGGTGCCGCTATTCAGCTGGTCGATCTTTGTCACCGCGTGGCTGATTCTGCTGTCACTGCCGGTTCTGGCGGGCGCGATCACCATGCTGCTGATGGACCGCAACTTCGGCTTCACCTTCTTTGATCCGGCCGGTGGCGGCGATCCGATCCTGTATCAGCACATCCTGTGGTTCTTTGGCCACCCCGAAGTGTATATCGTGATCCTGCCGGGCTTTGGCCTTATCAGCCACGTGATCGCGACCTTCGCGCGCAAACCAATCTTCGGTTACCTGCCGATGGTCTGGGCGATTATCGCGATCGGTGTTCTGGGCTTCGTCGTGTGGGCGCACCACATGTACACCGTTGGCATGTCGCTGCGTCAGCAAGCCTACTTCATGCTGGCCACGATGGTCATCGCGGTTCCGACCGGCGTTAAGGTCTTCTCGTGGATTGCGACCATGTGGGGCGGCTCGATCGAGTTCAAAACCCCAATGCTGTTCGCCTTCGGCTTTCTGTTCCTGTTCACCGTTGGTGGTGTGACCGGCGTTGTGCTGTCGCAGGCAGGTGTAGACCGTGCTTATCATGACACTTACTACGTCGTGGCGCATTTCCACTATGTGATGAGCTTGGGTGCAGTCTTCGCGATCTTCGCTGGCGTATACTTCTACTTCTCGAAGATGACAGGTCGTCAGTATTCCGAGTTCTGGGGCAAGGTTCATTTCTGGCTGTTCTTCATCGGCGCCAACCTGACCTTCTTCCCGCAGCACTTCCTGGGTCGTCAGGGCATGCCACGTCGCTACATCGACTATCCCGAAGCGTTCGCGCAGTGGAACTTTGTTTCGTCGATTGGTGCATTCATCTCGTTCGCTTCGTTCCTGCTGTTCTTTGGCATCGTGATCTACGCCCTGCTGCGCGGCGCGAAAGAGACGCGGCCGAACCCGTGGAACGAATACGCAGATACGCTGGAATGGACCTTGCCAACGCCGCCGCCTGAACACACGTTCGAGCAGCTGCCGAAGCAGGAGGATTGGGATAAAGGCCACGCGCACTGATCCCGACCTGAATGACAAGAAAACCCCGCCCATTTAGGCGGGGTTTTTTGTTCCTGCCTGACCTGTGTAAGCGGGGCAGTCGCCAGAACAGCAAAAATAGAGTATTCTGGTCCGGGCAAAGTACCCGGCCAACCGAAAGGGGTTTACGATGCCCGAGATCGACTTTTGGTTCTCAATTGGTAGCACCTACAGCTTCCTGACGATCAAACGCCTGGACGATTGGAGTGCCGAACACGATGCCACCGTGAACTGGCGGCCGTTCAATGTGCGGACCGTGATGTCAGAACAGCAGAACATCCCCTTCGCCGGCAAACCGATTAAATCCGCTTACATGTGGCGGGATATCGAACGCCGGGCGGCCAAGTATCATATTCACGCCAACTTGCCTGCGCCCTACCCAATCTCGGACCTCGCATTGGCTAATCAGGTCGCCCTACTGGGAATGACAGAAGGCTGGGGAAAGACGTATACACAATCGCTCTATGCTCTCTGGTTTGAAGACGGCATAGAAGCCGGGTCCGAGACAGCCATCACCGAAGCCCTGCATCGTTGTCAGCAGGACCCCCGCCTAGCCCTCGCACGTGCGCGCAGTCCGGACATTGTGCAATCTCTCGAAAACGAGACCAACACTGCCATCCAACTGGGTGTGTTTGGCGCACCCAGCTTTGTCGTGCGCGGCGAGGTGTTTTGGGGTGATGACCGGCTGGACGACGCGTTGTCATGGGTGCGTGTTGGACACGTTGTGTGACAGATTGCACTTCGACTCAGGCAGTTGCTGCGCTAGGTTTCAACCATGCCTTATCGATGGACCAAGAATTCAGATACAGAGCAGGAGTTGCGCCTCTGGCCGCATAACTCCTTACCACCGCGTGGCGCGATGGGGGTTGTTCTCGCTGTCTTTCTGTTCGGCCTGATTCCGCTGTTTGCGGTGCTGGGATCTGTTCTGCTGTGGGGCTTGCTGCCCTTCTTGTTGCTGACCGTACTAGGTCTCTGGCTGGCATTTGAGATGAACTATCGCGCACGCAGCGTGTTCGAGGTTCTCACGTTGGATAAAACGCAGGCGCGCCTCGTGCACCGCAATCCACGCAAAGACGATCTGGAATGGTCCTGCAATCGATATTGGGCGCGCCCCGAAATGTACGCGAGCGGTGGTCCGGTGCCCCATTACGTGACACTGGTCGGAGACGGCCGGGAGGTCGAAATTGGTGCATTCCTCACTGAAGAGGAACGGATCGCGCTGTTCGATGACTTAACCCGGAAACTGCGCGATTCTGCTTGATTAACCGCCGTTTGATGCGGCGCAAAGGTGATCTTTGACCATTGGCCCGACCTTGCCGAAATCCATCTGACCGGTATAGCGCGTTTTCAATTCGCCCATCACCTTGCCCATATCGCGGATTGACCCCGCGCCGGTGGCCGTGATGGCCGTCTGAATAGCTTTGCTGACCTCGTCATCATCCAGCTGCTTGGGCAGGAATTCCTCGATCACTTCGACTTCGCGCAGCTCACGCTCGGCCAAATCCAGGCGCCCACCCTCTTCATAGGCGCGCGCGCTTTCCTTGCGCTGCTTGGTCATTTTTCCAAGGATCTCAAGCACCTCGGCATCGCCACAGCCTTTGGCCTCTTCATTTACGGATGCGCGCGAAGCAATGTCACGATCCTTGATCGCGGCATTGATCAGGCGCAGCGTCGATAGGCGCTCGGCTTCTTTGTCTTTCATTGCTTGCTTCAGGGCGGCATTCACCCGTGATCGCATATCCATATGGTCTGTCCATCCCCATGGCAAAGGAACCTCGACCATATCGAAACAAAAAGGCGGGCACAACAGGGGCGATACTTTACTAAGTTATTGATTTTAAACAATAGCCTAAAATTTGAACAGGCTTGACCCGACGCGCTAACCCCCTTAGGTATGCGTCCGTTTACCTTGCAGGAGAGTCGCGCCATGGCCCAGAACGCCCCGTCCAAGCCCACCGCATGTCTGGCATTGGCCGATGGAACGCTGTTCTACGGTATTGGCTTTGGCGCCACCGGCCAGACGGTGGCCGAGCTGTGCTTCAACACCGCCATGACCGGCTATCAGGAAATCATGACAGACCCCTCCTACGCGGGCCAGATCGTGACATTTACCTTCCCGCATATCGGTAATGTTGGCGTGAACCCGGAGGATGATGAAACTGGCGATCCAGTTGCCGCGGGTATGGTTGTCAAATGGGACCCGACCGAGCCTTCAAACTGGCGCTCTGCCGAAGAGCTAAAAGCATGGCTGACCCGTCGCGGCCGCATTGCGATTGGGGGCGTCGACACCCGCCGCCTGACCCGCGCTATCCGTCAGCAAGGTGCACCGCATGTAGCGCTGGCGCATGACCCCGAAGGTAACTTCGACATCGAAGCTTTGATCGCGGCTGCACGCGGGTTTGCCGGACTTGAGGGCATGGATCTGGCTAAGGACGTTACCTGCGCACAAAGCTATCGTTGGGATGAGATGCGTTGGGCCTGGCCTGACGGCTACCAGCGACAGGAAGCTCCGTCACATAAGGTGGTCGCTATCGACTATGGTGCCAAGCGAAACATCCTACGCTGCCTGGCATCGGCAGGCTGTGACGTGACCGTATTGCCTGCGACCGCGACAGCAGCGGATGTTCTTGCCCATAAGCCCGACGGTGTCTTTCTGTCCAACGGCCCGGGCGACCCGGCGGCCACTGGTGAATACGCCGTGCCGATGATCAAAGAAGTGTTGGAAACCACTAACCTGCCGGTCTTTGGCATCTGCCTTGGCCATCAGATGCTCGCGCTGGCTTTGGGCGGGCAGACCGTCAAAATGAACCACGGCCACCACGGCGCGAACCATCCCGTCAAGGATATGGAAACCGGCAAGGTCGAAATCACCTCGATGAACCACGGCTTTGCCGTAGATGCTCAATCCCTGCCCGATGGCGTGATCGAGACGCATCGTTCACTGTTTGACGGCTCAAACTGCGGCATCCGCATGACGGGTCGTCCAGTCTATTCGGTGCAACATCACCCCGAAGCCTCACCCGGACCACAAGACAGTTTCTACCTGTTCGAACGCTTCGCTACTGCAATGGCCGATCAAAAAACACAGGCCTAAGAGCGATTTAGTCGAGTTAACTCGGCGTTAACCCTGTTTGAGCAACCCTGCCGTCCGTGAACCGCGGCAGGGTATTCTTATGGTTAAACTGAATCTGAAACGCCAGATACTGGCGGAACCGGTTCCCGGCCCCCATTCACGCAAACCTCTTGGGGCCTGCCTGCGGGATCAAGGCGTGATATCAGAGGCTCAGCTCCAACAGGCGTTGCATTTACAAACCCGCCAGAATGCCCCGTTGGGGGAAATCCTTGTTGGTGAAGATTGGGCCAGTCGGGCCGAAGTTCTCTCTGCCTTGTCCGAACAAACAGGCTTGCAAATTGCCGATCTGGAACAATCTCCGCCTCCCGAAGAGCTTTGCGCACTGAAACCATTGGAGTTTTGGCTAACCCACAACGTTCTGCCTTGGATGCGAGTTGGACCAATTCTGCTGATTGCAACGGCGCGGCCTGACCGGTTCGATACGGTTTCAACTGCGTTAAGTGATACAGGCTATACGATCGTCCCGGTTCTAGCCGGGGCCGAACAGATTGATACCGCAATTGCGCGCCGTTTTGCCGCCGATCTGACGGAGGCGGCTGAAACGCGCGTCGATTTGCAACAAAGCTGTCGCAACTGGTCGGCAACGGCTCGGGCCAGACCTATCACGTTGGTCGTTCTGCTAATCATTTTATGCAGCTTATTCCCAATGCTGGGTCTCACCGCTCTACTTTGGACAACGCTTGCGACTTTGGCGTTGTTCCTCTTCCTTCGTGTCTCGGGGCTGATTGCCCATTTGACACTTCGAAACACTCGTCTTGTCACAGCAGATCCGATCCGCCTGCCCTGTGTGTCGATACTGGTGCCGCTTTTTGAAGAAAAAGAAATCGCAGAAATCCTGATCGCCCGTCTGCGACGGTTGACTTACCCAAAGGCGCTGCTCGACGTCATATTGGTGCTTGAAGAGCATGATAATGTCACCAAAGCTGCACTGCATGGCATCGAGCTTCCCAGCTGGGTACGGGTAATTGAGGTGCCGAAGCGGGGTAAACTCACGACCAAGCCTCGCGCGATGAACTATGCGCTGGATTTCTGCCGCGGGGATATATTGGGTGTCTGGGATGCCGAAGACGCCCCGATGCCAGATCAGATCGAATCCGTTGTCCGGCATTTTGCGGCCGCGCCCGAAGATGTTGTCTGCCTGCAAGGCGTTCTGGACTATTATAACCCGCGCACCAACTGGCGGTCACGGTGCTTTACCATCGAATACAGCGGTTGGTTTCGGGTGATTCTCAGCGGCATCGCCCGATTGGGCCTTGTGGTTCCGCTGGGTGGCACCACATTCTTTTTTCGTCGAGACAAGCTGGTCGAGCTGGGCGGATGGGATGCCCATAATGTTACTGAAGACGCAGATTTGGGCGTTCGTCTCTGCCGGGCTGGCTACAAGACTGAAATCGTCAGCACCGCCACCTATGAAGAGGCTAATTTTCGGGCCTGGCCCTGGGTCAAACAGCGCTCGCGTTGGCTGAAGGGATTCATGGTTACATATCTGGTCCATATGCGCGCGCCGTTAAGGTTGCTGCGCGATCTGGGACCGCTCCGTTTTCTGGGCTTTCAGGCCTTTTTTCTTGGAACGCTCGGGCAGTTTCTACTTGCCCCGGTGTTATGGGTATTCTGGCTGACCTTTCTCGATCTGCCGCACCCCTATCAGCACATCACAACACCTGATTTTCTGCGAAACTGCATTTACTTATTGCTCGCTGCAGAGGCTGCAAATCTTTTGGTTGGCATGCTGGGCGTCATCGCGGGCAACAGGCGCTTTCTGTTGCCATGGGTTCCGATGATGGTCCTCTATTTTCCACTGGGTGTTCTGGCGGCCTATAAGGGCTTATGGGAACTAGCGGTACGGCCATTCTTCTGGGACAAAACCCAGCACGGTCATGCGGTCGAGGAAAGCGAGGCTGCTATTTCTCGCGCCGGATCGCATCCTGTTTCAGCCGGGTCATGAACGCGACCGAAATATGGTCCTGCAGGGCTTGTTGGGCCCCTGCCTCATCGCGGGCAGCAATCGCGTCGACGATGTTTTTGTGCTCATTCTGCGCGATTTCACCGCGCCCCTCAGCCGCAAGGGATGTAGTCGCCATCAACGCCATGGTCCTGTGCACCAGATCAAGCTGTTGCACCAGATAGCGATTGTGCGAGGCCAGATGGATCTGCTCGTGAAACCTGCGGTTGGCACGCGAAAGCGCAGACGGGTCATTCACCAGCGCATCATCGGCATCTACCATATCTTGAAGGACCCGGATTTCTTCTTCGGTCGCATGCTTGGCCGCCAGCCTTGCGGCGAGCCCCTCCAATTCGCGTCGCACGACATATAGTTCTGCCATCTGGTTGTGGTCCAGCGACGCCACAATCAGAGACCGCCCGTCCCGTTCCAGCAGCGATTGCGTCTCTAACCGCTGCAACGCTTCGCGGATCGGTGTACGCGAAACGCCAAAACGCTCGGCCAGCTCGCTTTCCACCAACCGGTCGCCCGGCTTGTAGACGCCCACATCGATTGCTTCGAGTATCAGGCTATAGGCATCCGTATTGGACTGTTTGGATTGGGGCATCGGCTATTATGTCTCCTGGTTCGGACATGTCTAGCCGCCTCACACCCCGGCAATCAAGTGCGGCATTGAAAACCGTCGTTCATCGCCCTAAACCCAAACCATGGTCAAACCTGCCTTTACCCACGTCACCCAATGGGTGTTCGACCTCGACAACACGCTATACCCGCCGCATATGCGCCTGTTCGATCAGATTGAGGTGCTGATGACGGATTACGTGGTGCAAGCGATCGGCGTCGACCGACCCGAGGCCGATCGGCTCCGTTCACACTATTGGCGTGAATACGGTACCACGCTTGCCGGCCTGATGGCCGAACACGATCTGGACCCAGATCCCTATCTGCATGCGGTGCATCAGGTGGATATGAGCCATATGGAGCCCGACGCAGCATTGGCCGATCACATCCGCGCGCTGCCGGGCCGACGCATCGTCTATACCAATGGGTCAGCACCTTACGCACAGCGTGTTTTGGCTGCACGTGGGCTGGATGGGCTATTCGATGCGATCTACGGAATTGAGCATGCAGGCTATCGCCCTAAACCGCAAAAGGCTGCATTCCAAGCCATCTTTGCTCAGGACGGAATCGAAGCCACACAAGCAGCCATGTTCGAGGATGATCCACGCAACCTGGCTGCGCCGCATGAGATGGGAATGCGTACTGTTCACGTCGCCCCTGATCCACACGATGCAGATCACATTCACCATCACACGGACGATCTGACCGGATTTCTGGGCCGCCTGCGATAGGCTGTCACACTGCGACGATCTGTGCGTTTCGCAGTCGCAGCATTAGCCCCATATGCAGCTCAGCGACGAACAGAATCGGAGATCCCAATGACCGCGCTCGATATGCCGGCGCGCCCGCCTTTGTGGCAGCGCCTGTTGTTTGCAATCCCGCTTTTTGGCTGGATGGCCCGGGATGTGGCCAATGCCGAAGCCGAAGACCTGTACTACACCGCCGCGGCACTTGTCAGCATGTGGGGCTGTTCTATCCTGCTGTTCGGCCTGCCAGGCCTCTACATCCCGGCCTTGATGATGGTGCCGACGATGTTTCTTATCCTGATTTTGATCTCTCGCGGATAAGGCACGAGACAGGATGTCACTTGGCACCCGCCTCGCAACAGCACTAGTGTCTGCGGCAACGGAGACATATTCATGACCGACAGCTGTGATATCCTGATTTCTGGCGGCGGAATCGCCGGATTGACCGCCGCCGCCGCTTTTGGTGCTGCCGGGTTTGACGTGATTTGCGTCGACCCTTCACCGCCGATCACAGAACGCGACGTGGATGGCTCGGATCTGCGCACCACCGCCTTTTTGCAGCCCGCCCATGGGTTGCTGGAGCAGTGCGGACTCTGGGCGCGTTTGGATGCACATGCTGCCCCTCTGCAGATCATGCGCATTGTGGACGCGGGCGGCGATGTGCCCGAACCCCGCGTGGTGCGCGATTTCAACGCCGCCGATATCTCGGATCAACCGTTCGGCTGGAACCTGCCCAACTGGCTGCTGCGGCGTGAGATGGTGGCACGGCTGTCAGAATTGCCAAACGTCGATTTCCGACCCGGCACCGGCACGGCCAGCCTGTTCACCCGCACCAATGAAGCACGTGTCGGTCTGAGCGATGGCAGCCGCGTCCGCTGCAAGCTTGTCATCGCCGCAGACGGTCGAAACTCGCCGATGCGGGAAGCCGCCGGAATTAGCGTGCATACTACCCGCTACGGCCAGAAAGCTCTGGCCTTCGCCGTTACGCACCCGATCCCGCACGACAATGTTTCGACCGAAATCCATCGTTCCGGTGGACCCTTCACCTTGGTCCCCCTGCCCGATTGGCAGGATCAGCCGTCGTCTGCGATTGTCTGGATGGAACGCGGCCCACGCGCGGTCGAATTGCTGAACCTCGAAGCCGAGACATTCGAGGTCGAGATGACTGAACGCTCCTGCGGACTGTTCGGGCCGCTGAAACTCGCTTCGCGCCGGACAATCTGGCCAATCATCAGCCAGTCGGCGGAACGTCTGGCTGGTGAACGCATTGCCCTGATGGCCGAAGCCGCACACGTGGTCCCCCCTATCGGCGCGCAGGGGCTGAACATGTCGCTCGGCGATCTTCGTAGTTTGATGGAACTAGCGCTGGCCTGGCCCGAAGGCTTGGGTGACACGCAAATGCTGGATGCCTATCATAAGGCCCGCCATACTGAGATCGGACTGCGCGTCAAAGGTATCGATCTGCTGAACCGCGCCTCGATGATCGAGGCGCGACCGCTGCGTGATGCAAGGGCGATGGGGCTAAATGCGCTCTATTCCCTACCAACGGTGCGGAAGACGCTGATGCAAATGGGCCTCGGCGTCCGCTGATCCGTCAGGCGGGCTTCTGCCCGCCTTGCCGGTTACAATACCTGATCCAAAACGCGTGTCAGTCGCGAAATCGTGCCGTCGACATCATAGAGCTTGTCCAAGCCAAACAGCCCCAGACGGAATGTGCTGAACCCAGCCGGTTCATCACATTGAAGCGGTACACCTGCCGCGATCTGCATGCCCAAAGCCGCGAACTTCTTGCCGTTTTGAATCTCGGGGTCGGCAGTGTAACTGACGACCACGCCGGGCGCGCCGAAACCTTCGGCTGCCACCGACATCACGCCTTTATTCTTCAGATAAGCCCGCACGCCATCCCCCAGAGCCCACTGCGCCGCACGCAACTTTTCGAATCCATACTCACGTGTTTCAAGCATGGTATCGCGAAAGGCACGCAGGGAATCCGTGGGCATAGTGGCGTGATAGGCATGACCGCCATTTTCATAGGCCTGCATGATCTGTCGCCATTTCTTCAGATCAATCGCAAAACTGTCAGATATGGTTTCGGTCAACCGTGCTTCGGCCCGCTCGGACAACATGACAAGACCGGCACAGGGCGTCGCACTCCACCCCTTTTGCGGGGCCGAAATCAGCACATCCACACCGGTTGCCTTCATATCGACCCAAGCACAGCCCGACGCGATGCAATCTAGTACCATAAGCGCACCCACCTCATGCGCGGCGGTTGCCATTGCGTTTACATAGTCATCAGGCAAAATCACCCCAGCAGAGGTCTCGACATGCGGGGCAAAAACGACATCCGGGCGTTTCTCATGGATTGTCGAGACAACTTCTTCTATCGGAGCAGGTGCAAAGGGCGAAGGGCTGGCATTCCCGGTCTCTCGGGCTTTCAAAACCGTCGTCGAACCGGTCAACTCACCTGATTCTATGATCTGGCTCCAGCGATAGGAAAACCAGCCGTTGCGGACCACGAGAACATTTGCCCCGCGTGCAATTTGTCGCGCAACCGCCTCCATCCCGAACGTCCCGCCTCCAGGAACAATGGCGACACCTTCAGCATTGTATACCTCTCGCAACATATCAGAGATATCGCGCATAACCTGTTGAAAGTTTGCAGACATATGGTTGAGCGAGCGATCAGTAAATACGACCGAGAACTCTTCAAGGCCATTGGGATCAACGGTTCCAAGTAATGCAGGCATCATGCGTCCTTTCCTATCGCCACTTGTTTCTGCCTTTTCCTTGCCTCGGGGTAAAGCTTCAAAGCGCCAAGATTGGTTGACCTTAAGTAACCCGCAACCTTAAGTTTTACTTTGAGATTTAACATGCAACAATTAGCAGAAATGACGCCAACTAGTGTCACCATCTCTTTACACCCTGACGTGTTTCTGACCAGATACACTCACTTTGAACAAGAATGGAATTTTGAGCTCGTGACTGCGCAAAAGCGGATCAATTTTCAGGTCGTCCGGGACGAAGTTAAACGGCGGATTGAATCACGTATTTGGCCACAGGGCTCACTTCTGCCCACCGAAACCCAACTTGCGGAAGAGTTCAATTGCGCCCGCGCTACAGTCAACCGGGCGTTGCGGGAACTTGCAGAACAGGGCTTTGTCGAGCGTAAGCGCAAAAGCGGAACGCGTGTTAAAAAAGAACCGCGCAAACAAGCCAAACTTGAGATTTCGCTGGCACGTCAGGCAGTTGAGAATCAGAATTCAGCCTATCGCTACGCACTGGTGGAACGTAAGGTGGTCTACAGCCCCGGCTGGCTGACCTCTCAATTGAATGTCGAGCCGGATGCGCGTGTCTTGCATGTGATTTGTATGCACTATGCTGACAATCGTCCCTTCCAGCTTGAAGAGCGCTGGATCAATATTGAAGCCGTTCCCGAGGTTGAACACGCCGATCTGAACAAAAGCGGCCCTCATGAATGGTTGCTGAACGCAGCACCTTTTACCGAAGCTGAGATCGCCTTTTGCGCCATCTCTGCAGATGGGCGCTTAGCTGATTTCATGGGCACCACGACTGGGACATCGATGATCCAGCTCGAGCGGACCACATGGAAAAACGGCCGCCCCATGACTTTTGCCCGCATGACCCATCATCCGGGATTTCGAATCCGCTCAAAGTACTAACCAATCGGTCCTGGAAGGCGCTCTTCGCTTAGCAATACGTTGGCCTCGACTTCCCCGGCCCCGGGCAGAGTCATAACGCGTCTCCGCAAGACTCTCTCGAAATCAGCCAGGTCCCGCGCCACAACCCGCAAGCGATAATCGTAGAGCCCTAGCACATGCTCGACCGTCTGCACCTCTGGGATGGCACTGACGACGCGTTCAAAATCCTCAAGGCTAACCTGACCTTTTCGCGCTAGTTTCACACCCAAAAACACCGTCACCCCGAACCCGAGCGCTTCGGCGTTCAGACGCAACCGTCGACCTTTGATCACACCCGCGTCTTCCAGCCGCTTAATTCGGCGCCAGGTTGCGGGCTGAGACAACCCGAATTTGCGCCCCAATGCGCCTGCGCTTTGGGTGGCATCCTGCCTCAAAGCACGCAAAATCCTTCGATCGATTTCGTCCAATTCGATCATATCGGCAATGCCTCATCCTGTTTGACTCGGGCAATGTGCATCAACGCTTCAATATCTGCGATATGCGGCAGTGTCAGGATTCGATCCCGATAGACCTGTTGGTAATGGCTCATGTCCTGCGCCAGCACTGAAAGGCGCACATCGACCCGCCCCAGAAAGGTCTGAAGTTCGATCACCTCGGCCACTTCACGGGCAGCCTCGGTAAATTCATCAAAGGCCCGTGCCTGCGTCTTGTCCAAGGTCACGCGCAGCGACACTTCTACCGCATATCCCAGAGCGGTCCAATCGATTACTGCCTCCTGCCCTTCGATGATACCCGCCGCCTGCATCTTTTCGATCCGTCGCCCGCAAACTCCCTGCGTGCTGCGGCAACGTTCGGCCAGTTCCGCACCGGACAAGCTCGGCTCGGCCTGCAGATGGCGTAATATTCGGCGATCCAGATCATCTAGCATGAATTTCACAAGAATAGCATTTTTCAAGAATAGACAAGGCATTTATTCTTGATTTTCCAAGGATAGAACCATCGCTATCCTTGGAAATACAAAGTAAAAACCACCGCAATCGAAACAGAAAGGACCGGCAAAATGCGCGTCTATTACGATCGCGATTGCGACATCAACCTGATCAAAGACAAGAAAGTGGCCATTCTGGGCTACGGCTCGCAAGGTCACGCCCACGCTCTGAACCTACGTGACTCGGGCGCCAAGAACCTTGTCGTAGCGCTGCGCGAAGGTTCGCCTTCAGCGAAGAAAGCCGAAGCTGAAGGTTTGGAAGTGATGGGCATCGCTGAAGCCGCCGCTTGGTGCGACGTCATCATGTTCACCATGCCCGACGAACTGCAGGCCGAGACGTACAAGAAATACGTGCATGACAACATCAAGCCGGGTGCTGCCATCGCATTTGCCCACGGCCTGAACGTGCACTTCGGCTTGATCGAGCCGAAAGAAGGCGTCGACGTCATCATGATGGCCCCTAAAGGCCCCGGCCACACTGTGCGCGGTGAATACACCAAAGGCGGTGGTGTTCCTTGCCTCGTCGCTGTCGACAACGATGCGACCGGCAAAGCGCTGGAAATCGGCCTGTCCTATTGCTCAGCCATCGGTGGCGGGCGTTCGGGCATCATCGAAACCAACTTCCGCGAAGAATGTGAGACCGACCTGTTCGGCGAACAGGCCGTTCTGTGTGGTGGTCTGGTCGAACTGATCCGCTGTGGTTTTGAAACCCTGGTCGAAGCTGGCTACGCGCCCGAGATGGCCTATTTCGAGTGTCTGCACGAGGTCAAGCTGATCGTTGACCTGATCTATGAAGGCGGCATCGCCAACATGGATTACTCGATCTCGAACACGGCCGAATACGGCCAGTACGTCACCGGCCCGCGTATCCTGAAATACGACGAGACCAAAGCACGAATGAAAGAGGTTCTGAACGACATCCAGCAGGGCAAATTCGTTCGTGACTTCATGCTGGAAAACGCCGTTGGTCAGCCGACCATCAAAGCGGCCCGCCGCGCCAATGACGAGCACATGATCGAAGAAACCGGTGCCAAACTGCGTGGTATGATGCCTTGGATCTCGGCCGGTAAAATGGTCGACAAAGAAAAGAACTAGGCCTGACGTCTGTTAGTGAAAGGGCGGCCCATGTGGCCGCCCTTTTCATTTGCTCACCGCATCGGCAAAACAGGTCGCAAATACATAATCCCAGCCACTGTTATAGCCATCTCGCTTGGTTTGCGCCTCAGCGGCCCAGACCTCCCAACCAGAATGGGTCAACGTAACTTTGGTTTGTCCCTGCCCATGTTCCTCGAACTTCACCTCGACGCGGGTCTGTTTGTCTGGATCAGTGCCCGGATGCCAACTCATGGCAAAGTGGCGACCAACCTCATAATCCAGAACCTCACCCCATTTGGCCCGTGCCCCATCATGCATCACTTCATAGACTGCGCCGCCAACTTCAGTTTCAATCACGACACCCAAAGCCGCCTTGCCCGCCCCTGCTGATACCGCGTGCCGTTCCAGTGGCCACCATGATGCCGTGCGCTTGACGAATATGTCGAAAGCCTGCTGTGGCGCTGCATTTACAACCACAGTTTTGATGATGGGATCCGTCATATGTCCCGCCCCCCTTCATTTACCTCAATTGCAAAGCTTTCCAGAACATCAGACCAGTAGCGCTCTAACCACGCCCGCATTTCATTCAGCCCGCCGGGCCGCGCCGCATAAATCCTTCGAGTGCCTTCAGCGCGGCATTCGACCAAACCGGCGTCGGAAAGCACTTTCAGATGCTGGGATACTGCAGGGCGACTAACGGGCAATTCACCTGCCAGTTCACCTACTGCACGGGGCTTGTCAGCTACCGCTTCGAACACCTGCCGACGGGTCGGATCACCTAATGCATAGAACGTATCTTGGTAAGTCATAACTAACGGTAAGCAAATACTTACATAAAGTCAAGATCGCGTCGTGACACGGACCTGATCGCAGGATAAGGGGATGGAATGGTTCAACAACCCGACCACCGCGACTGGAGCGGCATCGCAGCACTCGGCCTCATCTGGGGGGCCACTTTCATGGTCGTGGCCATAGCTCTTGAAGGCTATGGCCCCATTACTGTGGCCACCGCGCGCACAACTCTGGGCGCGGTCTCACTGCTGCTGTTGATGTGGATCACACGGCGCAAAATGCCCGCGATGAGTGCTCAACTTTGGTGGTTCGTCACTGTTATCGGAGTGCTTTCTACTGCCCTGCCCTTTGTGTTGCTGAGTTGGGGCCAGCAATATGTGCCATCGGCATTTGCGGGCCTGTCGATGGCCGCGGTTCCGCTCATGGTGCTGCCATTGGCACATTTCTTTTCGGATGAGCCGATGAACCTGCGCCGCTTGGTCGGGGTATCGCTGGGATTTTCCGGTGCGCTTGTTCTGATCGGCCCCGGCCTGGCACAGCTGGGCCAAGGGGCCGAGCCACTGGCACAGCTTGCCTGTATCGGCGCCGCATTCTGCTATGCCAGTTCATCCGTTATCACTCGCCGCTGCCCGCCAATTGACCCGATAACGTTGTCTGCACTGACACTGGTCGTTGGCGCAGTGATCTTGTTACCGATCATGCTGATGACTGAAGGAACACCCACATGGCAAGGCACGCGCTCAGGACTTGCCATCATAATTCTGGGGCTGATACCAACAGCCTTCGCCACACTGCTTCGCGTGTCGATCATCCGTAGCGCCGGATCGGTTTTTATGACCTTGGTGAATTATCAGGTGCCCATCTGGTCAATGGTCTTCGGAGCGTGGATTCTGTCCGAGGCTTTGCCTCTGCGCTTCTACGTCGCTCTACTCATGATTCTATCCGGTTTGGCGATCAGCCAATGGTTCAGCCTGCGCAAAATGCTGATCGGGCGTTAGCCAGTGGCGGCCTCGACCTCGGCCACAATCCCATCAACAACCTGGTTCAGCAGGGCGGAATCTTCGCATTCAGCCATGACCCGGATCAAAGGTTCGGTTCCCGATTTGCGGATTAACAGGCGCCCCTGACCGTTCAGGCGTGCTTCGGCATCGGAAATAGCACTTTGGACGCTGGCGGCCTCAAGCGGCGCCTGACCGGAACTAAAACGCACATTTTTCAGCAGTTGCGGCACCGTCTCAAACTGGCGCGACAGTTCCGAGGCCTTCTTTCCGGTCTGTACCATCTCGGCCAGAAAATGGAGCCCGGCCATAAGCCCGTCGCCGGTTGTGGCATAATCGCTCATAACAATATGGCCCGATTGTTCACCGCCCAGATTGAAGCCACCTTCGCGCATCCGTTCGACTACATACCGGTCACCAACGGCAGTGCGCTCTAACCGCAGCCCTTGTCCCGCCAGATACCGTTCCAGCCCGAGGTTTGACATCACCGTTGCCACCAGTGCGCCACCTTTGAGCTGGCCCGCTCGAGACCAGGATGACGCCAATAGAGCCATCAGCTGGTCCCCATCAGCTACGGCGCCGGTTTCGTCGATCACAACCACCCGGTCGGCGTCACCATCCAGACAGATGCCGACATCGGCGCCATGCGACACCACGGTCTCGGCCGCAACGCGCGGCTGTGTCGAGCCGCAATCGAGGTTGATATTCTTGCCGTCAGGTGCAGTCCCAACCGGGATCACATCCGCACCCAGCTCCCACAGAACCTCGGGCGCTGTCCGATGCGCCGCCCCATTTGCGCAGTCGATCACGACCTTCAGCCCGTCCAGACGCAGATCGCGCGGCAACGAGGATTTCACCCGCTCTCCGTAACGAAAGCGCGCATCATCGACACGACGCGCACGGCCGATATTCTGTGCCCGCGCGGGGCTCACACCCTCTTCGATCAACCGTTCGATCTCGATCTCAGCCTGATCCGACAACTTAAAGCCATCCGGCCCGAAGAACTTGATCCCATTATCGATGGCGGGGTTGTGGCTGGCCGAGATCATCACGCCCAAATCTGCACGCATCGAACGAGTCATCAACCCGACTGCGGGCGTCGGCACCGGCCCCAGCAACAGCACATTCATGCCCGTAGAGGTCAGGCCCGCCGTCAACGCGTTTTCCAGCATATAGCCAGACAGCCTTGTGTCCTTACCAATGACCACCCGATGCACGCCTGACGCATCCCGGCGAAAATACCGACCCACAGCTGCACCGATACGCAATGCCATTTCCGCCGTCATCGGGTGCGTGTTGGCGGTGCCCCGCACTCCGTCGGTTCCAAACAGCTTGCGCATAAGTCGTTCTCCTGAAATTCCTTGTGTCCGGATTACCGGACGGCGGCCCATAGACGCAAGGCCTGAGCTGTCTCGGCCACGTCATGTACCCGCACAATCTGCACGCCCTGTGATATTCCCGCCAGAGCAACCGCGATTGATCCCGGCGCGCGGGAATCCTTGCGCGACTCTTTGCCGATCTCGCCAATGAACCCTTTGCGCGATACGCCTAACAGAATTGGGCAGCCCAACCCGTGGAACAGGCTGAGATTACGCAAAAGGGTTAGGTTGTGGTCTGTGTTTTTGCCAAACCCGATGCCGGGATCGACGATAATCAGATCGCGGTTCAGGCCTTGCCGTTCCAATTCAGTGATTTGCCCATCTAGGAAATCGTAAACGTCCAATAAAACGTCGTCATATTGCGGGTCATCCTGCATCGTGGCCGGATCACCCTGCATATGCATTACGCAGACCGGAGCCTCGATCTGTGCGCAAAATGGCGCAAGTTGCGGGTCGAAAGTGAACCCAGACACATCATTGATCAACCCCGCGCCAGCCTGATGCGCAACTTTGGCAACGCTGGCTTTACGAGTATCGATCGAGATTAACGCATCGGTTTCGGAGCGGATCGCCTCGATCAGGGGGCGCGTTCGCGCAATTTCTTCGTCCTCCGGCACGAAATCAGCTCCGGGGCGTGTGGATTCGCCGCCGATATCCAGAATGCTTGCACCATGCGCCACCATCTCGACCGCAGCGGTGCGCGCTGTGTCAATCGAGTTATGCACCCCTCCATCCGAGAAGCTATCGGGCGTCGCGTTCAGAATGCCCATGATCTGAGGCTGCGCCATATCAAGCCCGGCTATCGCGGTGCGCGGGCGGACAAATCGAACCAGATGTTCCTCTGGAATATCAGAGACATCCACGACCTTCTTGATTTTCCCGCGTTCGATCTTTTCGGCTTGTGTAAACCACAGCTTCTGACCTGCCAATGACATCGCTCCGTCAGGACGAAGGTCACCGTGCTGAACCAAAGGACGGTAGTAGACGGTCACAGTTGCGCCTGTTCGACCGGAATTGCACGCAACGGCGTTTTAGGGGCCTCGGGAAGGTCTCCGCCGATCACCAGCATTTCGCTGGCTTCAAATGTTGCCGCGAACCACGCAGCCAGCGCCACTGCATCCGACGGTGCCGCAGACGGGCCATCTACCGCATCCAACACTACTTTCGACGGCGCCCAAACGCATATCTGACCGTTTTTCATCGCCCAATCCAACTCGGTCCGTGTCGAGACGACTACGCAACGGAAATCCCTTGCGGCCAACACCCAGGCGTTCTGCTCGATCGCCAGCAGATCAATCCTGCGTTGCGTCATGGCATGGCCAGTCTGCGGCACCGCCAGATCAGAGGCACCAACACACAAGATCAGCGGGCGTTGCCGGTTCTCGAGCTGATCGATCCAACCAGCCAGGTTTTCGGATTCAATCGCGGCATTTGACAGGAAAACAAGCCGTGGATGAGGCCGCTCTTCTTCGGTCACGTCGTGATGCACCGCATCCTTTCCGCGCACGATCTCGACTCCCAACGCACCGGGGCCACGATCCAATTTTTCAATTCGAACAAAGGCTCTTACGGCCTGAGGCTCATGCAAAATTCGCTCAGCCACGCGGTCAGCCAGTGTTTCCAGAAGATTCAACCGCTCAGCCGCCAGCTCGAACGCTATTGCTTCGGTCACTCTGTCGTATGACAGGATGCGATCCACATCATCATCAATAGGATCGCTCAGCGGACGCACTTCAACGACGATGTTGAAACAGATACGTTGGGTTGTGCCGCGTTCAGCCTGAAAGGCACCGATCTCAACTTCGACAATGTGATCCCGCAAAGAAATACGATCCAAAGGGCCGCGAGGTGCGGTTGCCTCGGACCGCTCAGAGGGATGCGCGAAGGCAAGGCGGATTTCAGAGCTCATACGTCGGACCTTTTCGGGCTCGGTGGACTGATCAGCCCACTTTAGGCGTTTCGCGGGCGTATAGCACCGTAACATGCGCCTTTCCAGCTATCGATTGCGGCGTTACGTGACCCGAAACCAGCTCATCATTCCCGATGCCGCATGGCCTAGCATGTGACAATGCAACAGCCAGTTGCCTGGATTGTCGGCGACAAGCGCCACCTGCCGCACCTGCCCACGTTCGACCAGAACAGTGTCACGCCACGGCCCCAGCGTACCGTCCTGCAAGATTATGCGGAAATGGTGGCCATGCAGATGCATGGCATGTGGAAATGCCGTTTCATTTGCAAATTCAATCCGATGAACCGATCCTAATCGCATATCCAGAAACGGATCATCCGGCCGCTCTGCATATCCGTTCAATGCCCAGAATCGCCCAAGCTGTGCCAACTCACGACCTGAAAGCTCCGTATCGCCCAAGTTGGCGCTCTCCAGCCAGCGCATTGCCCCACCTTGCATCGTCATACGATGCACCGGAGAGTCCTTCAGTGTAATTTCGGGCATACGATTTGCCGGTAACGGATCAATTTTAGTGCGCGCAACACGTGAGGGAACTCCTGACACTTCAAACTTGGCCAATCCGTATGCGCCATCCCGCTCCACGCTAACAATGCTAGCCGCCTGGCCCGAGTTCGCCAAAACATCAACGATCAGGTCGGCTCGCTGCGCGGGTGCCAATGGGAAACTGTTTTTAACCCGCAATGGAACCTCAAGCGGCATACCGTCAAGCGCCACGATCCAGCCGGCGAGCCCGTCGAGCGTGACGTCGAATACCCGGGCATTCGCCGCATTGATCAGCCGTAAGCGTAATCGTTCAGACGTCTGTACCGGATAAGAAGGGTCAAACTTTCCATTCACCGTTACAAGGTTGCCCAGCCGACCCGCATGGCTAAGATCATGACCATTGTCGAAATCGTCTGAAATCTCTGCGCTTTCGGGGTCAAGGCGCCAATCGTCCAGCATCAGGGTCAGGTCTTGATCAACATCGGGTCCGCTGGCCTCTTCGACGATCAAAGGGCCATAAAGCCCTCGCGCGACCTGTTCCATAGATTGATTATGCGCGTGGTACCAATAGGTCCCTGCATCAGGCACCTCGAAATCATAGTTAAAACTAGCCTTCGGCTGCACAACCTCCTGCGTCAGACCGGGCACTCCATCCATCGCATTGTCAATCCGGATGCCATGCCAGTGAACAGTCGTTGGTTGGGGCAGCCTGTTAACAAGCTTGCGACGCACCCGGGCGCCCTGTGGAACACGGATTTCGCTACCCGGAACACCACCGCCGTAACTCCAGATCGGAGTTTCCGGATACCCTTGGGGCGCGATCTGCTGCATGGAAGTCTGTGCCACCAACTCTGAGTCTGATGCCATCGCCACGCGTGGCATCATCGACAAGGCCAAGGTCGAATGTAGAAACTGTCGGCGTGATATGGTCATTACGAGCCTCCTGGCTCGCAACATAGTCGGTAAAACGCCTGGGGCCAGCACCCTTCCAGCGCTGGTGCGTCAATCAGTTGCTGGCAGTGCGATAGTTGTGCTTGTAGAAAATATGCACACCAATCCGCGCAGTTTCCTTGTAAACCCGTGACCAGGACGGGCGAACTGCCTTGGTGTGATAGTGTGTAGCACCCGCTGTCATCTCTTCAGCAACGCCATCAATCGCCGCACGGGCAACCTTGGCGACACGCTCGTAAGCACGCTTTTCGTGGATGACCTCTTTGTGGCCATCGCAGGTGTAAGTAAACTGGCACTGATACTTCTTACCGGTTCCCTGCTTGATCACACCACAAAGCGAATCCGGAAAGCGGCCACTTTCGACGCGGTTCATGATCACTTCGGCTACTGCAAATTGTCCGCGTACACTTTCACCACGGGCTTCGAAATACAGCGCCTCGGCAAGACAACGGAAATGTTCATCTCCGTTTGCGCTGGGCTGCTGATCCAACCAACCTTTGGTGTAAGAGATTTCAACCTTTTCCGGTGCCTTACGCGGCTTGAACAGCGTAAGATAGTCGCGAAAGTTCTGCGCTGGCAGCTCGTTCCGGGCAACCAGTTCAACAGGTTTTTCATCGTTCTGCCGTTCGGCGAACAACAAACTTGGCAGCACGGCTGCGGCCCCCACGGCGACAGCCATTATGTAGCGTCTCATCAGATAACCTCGCACAGGCACAAACGCGCCATACCCTCCCCCGGCGGGCGCGACGAGGCACATACCCCACTTCGAGGCAGACGTCCAGTTTTCAAGTAGATGCAAGTAAAAAATCGCCTACGCCACCGATTTTCATCGACAGCGAGGCAATTACTTCGCCACTATTTCTAGGTAGTGGACAGTTAGTCAACCCCCAAGTTTGGACGAAATCGCCAGTTGAGCGGCAGACAGCCTAGCGACCGGAACTCGGAAGGGGGAGCAGGACACATAGTCAAACCCCAAAGCTCGGCAGATGGCGATTGATTCGGGGTTACCACCATGTTCACCACATACTGAAAGCGTAACGTCTGGCTGAGCTTCCCGACCACGTTCGGCCCCAAGCTTCAGCAATTCGCCAACCCCGTCCCCATCAAGAACGTGGAACGGATCTTCATTGAAGACCCCCAAATTCACGTAAGCCGACATGAACCGCCCCGCATCGTCGCGCGACAATCCATAGGTCATCTGAGTCAAATCGTTGGTCCCAAAGCTGAGAAAGGCGGAATGCGGGGCAATCTCATTCGCGCGCAGACAGGCCCGGGGCGTTTCCACCATCACGCCCAGCCGATAGTCGAATTCCTGACCTTGCTCCGAGGCAACCTCGGCCGCGACCGTATCGATCCGGGTTTTAACCAGCTCGACCTCGCGCTTGGCCGAAACCAGCGGGATCATCACCTCGGGCACCACGGGTGCGCCTTCCTTGCTGGCCTCCAACGTTGCTTCGAAGATCGCGCGCGCCTGCATGTCGTAGATTTCGGGTACAGTCACGCCCAGACGTACGCCACGCAGCCCCAGCATGGGGTTGTATTCGCTCATCGCCTCGACCCGACGCTCGACATCAGAAACGGGCAGGTCCAGCGCCTCGGCGAGTTCTCTCTGTCCGCTACGAGTTGTGGGCAGGAATTCATGCAATGGCGGATCGAACAGGCGGATGCAAACCGGCTGCCCCTCCATGATACGAAACAGCTGTACAAAATCCTGCCGCTGCATCGGCAGCAGACGTTCCAACACCGCAGCGCGCCCCGAGGGCGTTTGCGCAAAAATCATCTCGCGCATCACGGTCAGACGACCCGGATCAAAGAACATGTGCTCCGTCCGGCAAAGCCCGATCCCTTCTGCTTGAAAATTCCGCGCAGTCTGTGCATCGGCAGGCGTATCGGCATTCGCGCGGATCGCAATGTCCCGCTCGGCGTCGGCCCACCCCATCAAGGTTTGAAAGCAATCATCCAACGCTGCCTCAAGCATCTCGGGCTGGCCTGCCAGAACCTGCCCGGATGTGCCGTCGATGGTCAGAATGTCACCTGTTTTGAACACCCGCCCATCCGGAGCGTTCAGCAGCTTTTTCTTGGTTTGAAACCGCATTTCGGACGCGCCGACAATACAAGGCAGCCCCAAACCTCGGCCGATCACTGCCGCATGGCTGGTAATCCCGCCCTTTTCGGTCAACACCGCAACCGAGGCATGCATTCCCCGCACATCCTCGGGCGAAGTTTCACGGCGCACAAGAATACAAGGTTCACCCCGCGCAGCGCTGGCCTGCGCTTCGGCTGCGGTAAATACAATCCGACCTGTCGCAGCGCCCGGGCTTGCGGCGATGGCCGTGGCCAGAACATCACGTTCAGCGTCTGGGTGAACCTGACGGTGCAGCAGTTCATTCAGCGAGTGCGGGTCGATGCGCATCACAGCCTCTTGCGGCGGGATGATCCCGTCCTCCGCCAAACGCACCGCAATCCGCATGCCTGCTCGCGATCCGCGTGGCACCCGGACACCATCCAGAATATGTACCTGCCCGTTCTGAACGACAAACTCGACCTGCATCTCTTCGCGCAGCTTCTCTCGCATTAAGGCAGCATTGGCTTTGAGATCCGCGAAAGCTTCGGGAGCCACGTCTTCCAGCGATGGTCCGCGCTCATCCTTCTCAAGATACAGCGCAGCAACGCCTTCGCCGAGCGCATCGCGCCCCTGGCTCTGGCTCAGATACCGCCCAGTGATCTGAGGCATACCCGTTGCCGGATCAATCAGTTGCAGTACACCCGAGCCACATTCGCCTTGCCCCACGCCCGGGATCATTTCCTGAATCACCAGTCCAAGCCCGGCATCTGCGGGTGCCCCTTTGGCCTGTCGCAGCAACCGGGCCGAGGTTCCATCCCACGCCCGTGCCATCGACCGCAAGACACCGATCAACTGCTCACCCCGATCCTGGGGGAAGACCTCGTCGGTCTCATCTTCATACGCGCGCAGAGACAAGCTCAGCCCTTCGCGACCATCCGTCTCGATATCATCGAATACATCCGGGTCCAGACGGGCCACATGCAACGCGTAGCTCTGCACGAACCGAAGATAGAGCGCCGCCGCCGCATCTGCGCCCATATCCGCCGATCGGTCGAGATAACGTGCATCATTCATACCGATGTTCAGCACTGCGCCCGGGCCACCCCAATCGGGGTCTTCTGAACTAGGCCGTACGCACAGCAGCGCCTCGGCATCGAATTGTTCCAGAATGGCGGCGATGTCAGGAACTTGACCTTCCGCGATGCGCTGCACCGCGTCAAAAGACAGCGCCACCGTGCGCGGCACCGGCATGTCCAGCCGAACCAGTCGTTGCAGGCACTTCGCCCGGCCGCCATGGGTATTGGCGGCAACGGGCGCTTTCGGAGTGATAAGCGTGGTATGCGGATTATTCTGCACTGCGGCACCTTTTGATTTGCCCGCAGCATAAGGCCCTGCGCCCATGGCGCAAGGGCGTTATCCTTCGATCCGGGTCAGATCAGCGACGCTGGAACAGACCTTGCGGATCTGGCTCAGCAGGTTCAGACGATTGCGGCGCAGGATGTCATTGTCGGTGTTGACCTGCACATCCTCAAAGAACGCATCCACCGGCCCGCGCAGTTCGGCCATTGCCGCCATCGCTGCCGGGAAATCTTCCGCCTTCAGCGCAGGATCGATCTTAGCCTCCGCTGCGTCGAGTGCTGCAAACAGAGCCTTCTCGCTGTCGGTTTCGGCAAATTTCACATCCGCACCGTAGGAGTATTCCACCCCATCCTTCTCTTCCGCCTGAGACAAGATATTGTTGGCCCGCTTGAACCCCTGCACGAGGTTCTCTCCATCCTCGGTCGCAATCACCGCGTTCAGAGCACGCGCACGTTTGACCAACAGGTTGAGGTCGTCATTCCCCTCCATCGCGATACAGGCGTCGATGACATCATGGCGGATGCCTTCGTCTCGGAGGAAGACTTTGAGGCGGTCGTGGAAGAAAGACAGAAGATCGTCAGACGCGTCGGGAACCTTTTTCTCAAGCTCAAGAAATGCTGTTGCGGGCAGTCCTTCAAGCTTTTCTTTGACTGTCTGGAATGAAGCACCAAAGACACCATGTTCTGCGATTTCTTCCAAGAGATCGCGGACATTCGTTTCGGGCAAGGCGTCATTGATAGCGCTTTCTGCTCGAACCAGTTGACTATCGAAGAAACGGTCCAACCGAAGACGCAGATCGTTATTCACAATTAGTCGAATTACCCCTAACGCCGAACGACGCAACGCAAACGGATCTTTCGAGCCAGTCGGCTTCTCATCAATCGCCCAGAATCCGGTCAGCGTGTCCAACTTGTCGGCCAGTGCCACGGTCACCGACAGCGGCGCGGTTGGCACATCGTCCGATGGCCCCAGCGGCGAATAATGTTCCTGCGCCACGGTGGCCACTGCGGCATCCTCGCCTGCCGCTTCGATGTAATACCGCCCCATAAGCCCCTGAAGTTCAGGGAATTCATAGACCATTTCGGAGTTCAAATCAGCCTTGGCCAAACGCGCGGCTTTCTCAGCCTGATCGGCATCCGCTCCGGTTACCGGAGCCAGTTCGCGGGCCAGTGCGGCGATGCGGTCGATCCGCTCGGCCTGTGTACCCAGCTTGTTTTGGAAGGTCACATTCTCCAGCGCGCGGGTCCATTGGGTGATGTCCGATTTGGCGATGCGCAAGTCGTTCTCCCAGAAGAACTTGGCATCCGCCAGACGCGCCGACAGCACCTTCTGGTTCCCTGCCAGAATGGTCGCACCATTGTCGGCGGTTTCGCGGTTGGCAACGGTGATAAACCGTTCGATCCGCCCCGTCTTGGGGTTCTTCACGGAAAAGAACTTCTGGTGTTCCTTCATCGAGGTCCGCAGAACCTCGGGCGGCAATTCGAGGAATTCCTCGTCAATCTGCCCCATCAGCACCACCGGCCATTCGACCAGCCCGGCAACCTCCGCCAGCAGGCCCTTGTCCTCGACCACTTCGAGACCTGCGGCAAAGGCCATGTTCTGAGCGTCGTTCCAGATATGCTCGGCACGTTCCTCGGGCGACAGAACCACAAAGGCACGCTTCAGCTTGGCGGCGTAGTCCTCGAACGAGGTGACAGAAAACCGGTTCGGAGCCATGAAACGGTGACCCTCAGTCGTATCACCGGACGTGATCCCGTCGACCTCAAGCGGCACGACCTGCGCACCTGCTTCATCGGTCAGGATACACAGGATCGAGTGCAAAGGCCGTACCCACCGCATCGATCCAGCCCCCCAGCGCATCGATTTGGGCCAGGGGAAGTTTCGAATGGTCGCTTCCAGCACCTCGGCGATGATTTCAGCCGCCGGGCGACCCGCCTTTTCGATGGTGGCGAAATAGACTGCGCCCTTGGGCGTGTCGCGCTCTTCCAACTGATCTCGGGTCAGACCAGCGCCGCGCAGGAATCCTTCGATGGCTTTGTCAGGCGCGCCGACCTTGGGGCCTTTGCGCTCTTCGCGGATCGTGGGGCTTTCCGCAAGCAGGCCCTCAATAGCCAGCGTCAGGCGACGCGGCGTCGTCAGTGCAGCGGCAGAGGCATATGTCAAACCAGCCTCGACCAAACCGTCCGTGATCCGCTTTTTTAGATCATCACCGGCGCGGGCTTGCATCCGCGCGGGGATCTCTTCGGAGAACAGTTCGATCAGCAGGTCGGGCATAGTCGGTCCTTAGAAATTGACAATCGTCTGGATGACGATGGCATTGGCGATATCCACAAAGAATGCGGATACAAGGGGCAGCACGATAAAGGCAATAGGCGAAGGGCCATATCGCTTGGTTACGGCGGTCATATTCGCGATAGCGGTCGGTGTCGCACCCAGAGCGAAACCTCCGAACCCGGCGGCCAGAACGGCGGCGCGGTAATTTGATCCCATCAGCGGGAACAGTGCCCAGATAACGAACACGACTGCAAACAGCGTCTGAGCGGTCATGATCACCGCGATCGCAAGGCCCAGCTCAGCGATGGTCCACAGTTGCAAGCTCATCAAGGACATCGCCAGAAACGCCCCCAGCGCAAATTCCGAGATCAGCGCCAGCGAGGGCGTACGCGACACCGGCGGTGCATTCGGAGCAAGCGCGGAGCGCAGGTTTGCAATGACAATGCCCATGATCAGGCAGGGCACGAACAAGGGCAACTTTAACCCGGCGGCGGTGATCGCCTCACTCAGGATGTAACCCGAGATGATCGCAAGGTTTAGGTGCAGAAGCACGCGCATGATTGTCAGATGATCAATCTCGGACTTCGGGTCGACCTCATTGGGCAGGCCCACCGTATGCTCTTCCCCCGGCCGTTCGGGGCTGAGCTTGCGCCCTTCGATCAGCAGTCGCGCAATCGGCCCACCGACCAAGGCGGCCAGCACCAGGCCCAATGTGGCCACTGCAACCCCCAACTCGGTTGCGCCACTCAAACCAGTGGCGTCCGCAACTTCGGGAGCCCAGGCGATCGCGGTCCCGTGCCCCCCGATCAGCGCAGCAGACCCGAACAGTACCCCGGCTTGCGCCGGATATCCGAACATCACGGCCCCCGCAGCGCCGATCACATTCTGCGCAACGATGGTTAGAAGCGTCAAAATCAGAAGCAATAGCAATGGCTTGCCGCCCGCGATCAAATCGGACAGACGGGCGTTCAGACCAATCCCAGCAAAGAACAGAACCAATAGGAAATCTCGCGCGGTCAAGCCAAAGGACAGTTCAATGCCGAAACCAAGATACAAGGCCAGCACCACGAGCGAGGCCAAAAGGCCCCCGGTCACCGGCTCGGGGATGTTGAAGCTGCGCAACGGCGCAACGCGGGCGTTAATCTCGGCCCCCAACAGGTAAACCGCAAAGCCCAGTGTTGCGGTCAGGAACTCCGGAATTTCAACAACCGTACCCATCTGCGTCAGCCCTCGAGTCTGGGTGGGCATTCCTCGCCCACGACCGTGCCGTCATAGGCTTTTTCGCCGCAATTGTTCAGCGCGTGCCAGATGTACCCTTTACCATCTTGTGTAATTGCGACGATCCGATCGACTCCATAATGGATGTTCTTGGCGCCCATGAAGGCCTGCGCCTGCCCTGTTTTCAACGCATCGGCAAGCGCAACCGCGTCGTAGCAGTCAAACCATCCCGGCGCAGTCAATGGCTCGGGGTTCTCGACAGGGATGAAATCCACCATCTGATCCGGCATCATCTCAGTTTCGAAACAGGCCCTATACCGGATCGGAGAGCTGTCGGCGTCAATGGCCTTGAAACCAGTATATGCGATGGGTTCAGGAGCCTCCGCCCCTCGCGCCAGCAATACCACATCCTGGCCCGGGCGCGGCTCGACCTCATAATAGAACCCATAGACCTGCAGATAATACATCCCTGCCCCTGCCAGAACGGCAGAAATCACAAGGATCAGCGCAAGCAGTTTTCCAGTCATCGTTTACGCCGCCTCTTTCAAGTTCACAGAAAATAGGACAGGTTTCAAATCAGTACGAGCAGAAACGAGGCTACACGCATGGAAACCACCCTTGCCGTCGGATTTTTCGGCGCGCTGTTCGCGATCATGAATCCGATTACCAACCTGCCTGTGTTCCTGAGTGTTACGCAAGACCTGCCCGTTTCGGATCAACGCAAAGTGGCTGTGAAAACCGCGCTCTACTGCTTGATCCTTGGTGGAGCCTTCGCTGCGATTGGCAGTCAGGTGCTTGGGCTGTTCGGCATCAGCGTCGATGACCTGCGTGTCGCCGGTGGCCTTGTCGTCCTGATGATCGGGCTGAACATGCTGAACGGAAACGAAAGCAGCTCGCACCACGGGACCGACGGAGAAAAGAAATCCTACCCAGCCCCCGAGACGGTTGCCTTCTATCCCTTGGCTTTTCCGATACTGGTCGGCCCCGGCACGATCACGACCATGATCCTCTACACGCATCATATCAAGACGCCGGTCGAAGCCATTGTCTATGCAGGCGTATTTCTGTTTGTCGTCGCTTTGCTTCTGGGCACGTTCTGGAACGCATCGGCGCTGGCCAAACGGCTGTCCGACAATGCCCGTGTGATCATGAGCCGCTTCATGGGCATGATCCTTGCGGCCATCGCAATCAGCATGATCGCAGACGGCCTGAAGGCGTTGTTGCCCGGTCTGGCCTAGACGCTGCATCAAACCTTGAACCCGGCGGCCTCGGTCTGCACGAACGCATCGGCGCATTGCTTGGCCAAAGCGCGAACGCGACCGATATAGGCCTGTCGTTCGGTCACCGAGATCACGCCTCGCGCGTCAAGCAGATTGAAGATGTGGCTGGCCTTGATGCACTGATCGTATGCAGGATGCGCCATGATGATGCGCTTGCCCGTCTTCGGGTCATCATGTTCCTGCGCCAGAATGGACGCGCATTCGGCCTCGGCCTCTTCGAAGTGGCGCAGCAGGACCTCGGTATTGGCCACATCAAAGTTCCAGCGGGCGTATTCCTCTTCGGTCTGCTTGAAGATGTCGCCATAAGATAGCGGGCTGGGTGATTGCGGATCGTTGAACGGCATATCCATCACGTGATCGATGCCCAGTACATACATCGCCAGACGCTCCAGCCCATAGGTCAACTCGCCCGAAACCGGCGTGCAGTCGTGGCCCCCGACCTGCTGGAAATAGGTGAACTGGCTGACTTCCATACCATCACACCAAACTTCCCAACCCAGTCCCCACGCACCTAGCGTAGGGCTTTCCCAGTCATCCTCGACGAACCTGATATCATGCAGGTCCATGTCGATGCCGATCGCCTCAAGGCTGCCCAGATACAGCTCTTGCAGATCCGGCGGGCTGGGTTTGATCAGCACCTGATACTGATAGTAATGCTGCAACCGGTTTGGGTTTTCGCCATAGCGCCCGTCCGTCGGGCGGCGTGAGGGCTGAACGTAGGCCGCGGCCCAAGCCTTGGATCCCAGCGCGCGCAGGGTGGTTGCCGGATGGAACGTACCCGCGCCAACCTCCATGTCATAGGGCTGCAGGATCGCACAGCCTTTCGACGCCCAATAGGTCTGAAGCCGCAGGATAATCTCCTGAAATGAACGAGGAGCGCTTTTGGGTTCGGTCATGACATTTCCCTTGGACGCCATTTGCGCCCTGTTTCAGTGGGTTTGGCCCTTCCTATGCAAGCCACCAAGGGGCGTCAACGGGCCAAACGGCACTGGCTGTCGCTGAGCAGCCACACCCAGAATTCCCCGTATTCCGGGCATGGCCATCGGGTCGCGATTCCGCGTACTCTGCGGCAAAGTGAAAACACTGCATAAAACGGGCAGACAATGACACGCGTATTTACGGTAATTACATTCTTTCTCTTCTTCGGTCTTCGCGCCGCTTTCGCCCAACAAGACGCCGGCGTTTGGATCCAGATTGAGGCACAGCCCTCGCTTCGCGAAGCGCAGGAGCGTGCTCAGGCTTACGCAAACGCCCTGCCAGATGTGAACGGGTTTCGCCTGAACTCGGGCTGGTATGCCATTGTAATCGGGCCATATATTCGCGATGACGCCGAACAGGTATTGCGGGTCTACCGGGCTGAACGCCAGATACCGTCAGACAGTTTCATCGCTTTTTCCAATGCGCTGGCTCAGCAGTTCTGGCCTGTTGGAGCCAACATTCTTGAACGGGGTGTGATCAACGCACCCGTACAGCCGGAACAGCAACCAGAACAGCCAGCGATTGGTTTGAGCTTGCAGGACGCAGACGAAACGCGTTCGGAAGCCCTGCAGGGTGAACGCCTGCTGACTGCTCAGGAACGCAAGGACCTGCAGACTGCGCTGCAGGCGGCCGGGTTCTACAACTCGACCATCGACGGTGCGTTTGGTCAGGGTACTCGTCGCTCGATGAGCGATTGGCAAAGCTTCAACGGGTTTGAGGCAACTGGCGTTCTGACAACATTGCAGCGCAAGACGCTGATGGACGACTACAACGCACCGCTGATCAGCGTCGGCATGGCGCGATATTCCGACGTTCAAGCCGGGATCGAGTTGGACATGCCTCTGGGCGTGTTAGCATTTGACCGCTATGAAGCCCCCTTTGCGCATTTCAAACCCGCCTCGGATCTGGACGCTCAAGCGCTGTTGATCAGCCAGGAAGGTTCACCCGCCACCCTTCGGGCGCTGTATCAGGTGATGCAATCGCTTGAGATTGTTCCGCTTGATGGCAAACGCGCCTTACGCGGGAACAGTTTTACGATAGAGGGGCGCGGCCAGGGAATAACCTCGTACACTCAGGCGGCCTTGAAGGACGGGAAGATCAAGGGGTTCACTCTGGTTTGGCCTGAAGGCGATGAAGCGCGACGCGCCCGCGTTCTGGCCGCAATGCGCGCTAGCTTCACCCCAACGGATGCGGTGCTCGATGCCAGTGCCGGGGCAGAGGCCGAACAACGCATTGATCTGGTCTCGGGTCTTCAGGTCCGCAAACCGCGACTGTCGCGATCCGGCTTCTACGCCGATAGCAACGGGACAGTCCTGACTGTTTCGGAGGCTTCCGACAGCTGTAACCGCATCACTCTGGACGGTGGCCAGGAGGTTCAGGTCGCATGGCAAGACGCTGATCTTGGCGTTTCCGTTTTGCGCCCCAGCCAGACACTGGCCCCAATCAGCGTCGCCGAATTCCAATCAGACCAACCCCGTATTCAGTCTCAGGTCGCCGTTTCGGGCTTTTCTTACGAAGGCGCTTTGGGTGCCCCCACCCTGACCTTTGGCGAGATCGCCGATCTTCGCGGCTTGAACGGCGAAGATGGCGTCAAACGTTTAGCGCTGGCCGCGCAGCCCGGGGATGCGGGCGGGCCGGTCTTTGATGACAGCGGCAACGTGGTCGGCATGCTGCTACCCACCCCATCTGAGGGACGCACCCTGCCCGACTCGGTTAGCCTTGCGGCAAATGTCGATCGCCTGACAGAAGTCCTCAACAAGGCGGGTGTTTCCGGCCAAACCGCACAAAACTCGACCCAGATCTCACCAAACGAGCTAAGCCGCCGGGCCAGTGGAATGACTGTATTAGTTCATTGCTGGGACTGAATATCTGACATCACTGAAAAGGCGCTGGACCGAGGTGCAGCGCCTTTTTTCATGCCTCACAGAATTTCCGGCGTAATTCTGATCAGAGTTGGGCCGTTAGCAGTAAACGCCTTGCGAACTGCCGCCTGCATCTCATCCAGATTACCCGGTTCTGCCGATCGGGCCCCGAAGGCCTCGGCCAGTTTGCAGAAATCCGGATTGCGCGCGATCACCGCGTTGGGCGCGATCTGACTGCGCACCATGCTATCTTCGATCGCTTTCAGCTTGCCATTGTCCCACAGAATAATGGGCAGAGGCAGGCCCAACTCCACTGCGACGCCAAGCTCTTGCATCGTGTAGTGGAAACCATAGTCGCCCGCGACCACCGCTGTGGGTTTTCCACGTCGCGCCATGGCTCCACCGATGCCTGCGGGCAGAGCATATCCCAGTGTGCCGAACCCAGTTGGGTGATGCCAGTGATAAGGATAAGGCATGTCCCAGATCTCTTTCGAGACATAAGCGAACTGCGTCATATCCGAATAGATCATCGTCTCGACCGGCATCGCCCCGCGCAGCGCGTCGGACACCTGAACGATGCCCGGTAGTTCGGCGTTGATTTCCGCACGCCAGCGCGCGCGTGCCTCACTTACTTCATCCTGGGACCATCCGCCTGCCGGTTGAACCTTTTCGACGGATTGCCACAACGCATATGCGAAGCTTTCGCCATCAGCCTGAATCTTGACTGTCGCCCTATGGTGGTCGGACAACACTTCGGGGTCGAGATCAACGCGCACCAGCTGGGCGGAATGGCCCAATCGATCACGCCACAAATCAACCTCTCCCAGCTCTGCCCCGACAACAACAACAAGATCGGCCGAGGCGATCACCTCGGCGCTGCCCGGACGAGGCAACATCGATCCGAAATCCAGCGGATAGTTGGCCCCAACAAGCCCTCGTCCGGCAAATGTGGTGAAACAGGCAGCACCTAGCTCCGTCAGGATCTGCCGCCACAGGTTGGAGCGGCTACCACCGCCTAGAATGAACAATGGCCGCTGCGCAATATTGAGCAAAGACAAAACAGGAGCGACATCGGGCGGCAACGCCTTGGTACGCAAGGCGGGTTGGTTCGGGAATGGTGCCGGCTCAGCTTCAGCTTCCAGCTGAGCAATTGGGATCTGGATATGCTTGGGCCGTGGTCGCGACAACTCAAAGTCTTCGAACGCTCGTTCAACCAACCGATATGCGGCCTGCGCATCGTCTGCCTGGCAGGACCAGTCTGCCACGGTGTCCGCTGCGCCGCGTTGATCTTTCATCTGGTGCAACTGTCCACTCCGTGACTGAACATCGTCAAGGCAAGAGGACAACACCAGCATTGGAACTGAATCCGAATAGGCCTGGCCCATTGGCGTCATGATGTTGCACAGGCCGGGACCGGTGATCACATAAGCCACACCAGGCTTGCCAGAAGCGCGCGCGTATCCATCGGCCATGAACCCAGCGCCTTGTTCGTGGCGCGCCAGAACATGCGTTATGCCAGCTTCTTCGATACCACGGTACATTTCCTGATTATGAACGCCGGGAATTCCAAAAATCACATCAACGCCGCGATCTTTTAACATGTGCGATATCTGCGCACCAAGCGGTCGCTTCATTAGTCTCTCCAGAATTGAACAGTAAATATTGCGTAAACGGCAAGCAGCTCTAGCCGCCCAACCAACATACCTACAATCAGCATCCATTTCGCGCTGTCGTTGAGTCCGGCAAAGTTTCCTGCAGGGCCGATCTGATCACCCAACCCAGGACCCACATTGGCCAGTGCAGTTGCGGCACCCGAAACCGAGGTGATAAAGTCCAGTCCAGTCAGTGCCAGAGCCCAGGACAGCACCCCCATCGAAAGTGCGAAGAACATAAAATAGCTCATGACCGAGGTCAGAACATCGCGCCCTATGGGTCGCCCGTCATATCGCGGCACGAACACACCATGCGGAGACCGGATGCGGCTGATCTGCGTTTTGATCGAGGCAAACAGCAACTGATAGCGGAACACCTTGATCGAACATGCGGTAGACCCCGCACAACCGCCAATTAGGCCGATCAGGAAGAACAGCATGATCGGGAAGCTGCCCCAGCCCATATAATCAACGCTGGCATAGCCGGTACCCGAGATGATCGAAGTGATATTGAACAGCGACTCGCGGAACGCTTGTTCCCAATGGTGTGGAAAGACCGATGTCAGGAATATCGACATGAGAACCACAAGAACCGCAATCGTTGCCAGAAACGCCCTGATCTGACTGTCTTGCCAAAGCGAACTCGTATTGCCGTTGGCAAATTGGACATAGCGTACGAATGGCAAGGCCGCGAGGATCATGAAAACGGCGGCGGCGTATTCAGCAGGTCCCGAAAAAGTCCCGAATGATGCATCATAGTTGGAGAACCCGCCGGTGGAAATCGTGGTCAGCGCATGGACCAGAGCGTCAAAGAAGCTCATCCCAAGACCGGCATATACGAGAATGCAGACCGCTGTGAGAACGACATAGATCAGGGAAATCTGACCTGCAATTTCTTGCGCACGAGGAAGGATCTTCCCCATGGTTTCAAATCCTTCCGAGCGGAAGATCTGCATTCCGCCTACGCGCAGTTCGGGTAGGAAAACCATTGCGACAACGATGATGCCAATGCCACCCAGCCATTGCAGGACCCCCCGCCACAACAACAGGCCACGCGGCAGATCATCCAGCCCCGAGATCACAGTCGACCCGGTGGTGGTCAGCCCCGACATCGCCTCGAAATATGCATCAACAAAGCGGAGCTCGGTCTCGCCGAACACAAAGGGTATGGCGCCAAAAACCGGCAGTGCGACCCAGACACCCGAGGTCAACAAAAAGGTCTGACGGATGGTCAGACCCTCGCCCACCCCGTTCGAACAACTCATCGCAAGAACACTGCCAGTCAACAGCGTGATGACCGCGCTTTCAAAGAAAACATGCCACTCGCCCCGCCCCTCGATCATGTCGACAAGCATGGGCAGCAGCATGGTCGCCCCTAGAATGGCGACCAGCAGGCCAATCACATATCCGACCGGGCGAAGATCCATCATGACGGGCAGCGTTGGCGCGCCAACCCGACGGTGTCAAGCAGATGATCGGCGTTAACTGTCGGATTTTGCCTCAGAGCCCGGCATCGCGGGTGGCTTCGACGGGGCGCGTGCACGACGCTGCGCTGGTTTGGCCTGCTCAGCCGACGCAGCTGCGGGTTTCTGCGGCGCAGGCTTTGCCGCGGCAGGTTTCGGGGCCACTGTGACCTGAGGCGCAGCTTTTGCAGGCGCGGGCTTTACGGGAGCAGGCTTAGCTGCCGCAGGTGCCTTGAGCCCAGCTTTTGCCGTTTTTGCCGATGCTTTCGGCGCTGCGGCAGCCGGTTGTGCCTTGGCCTGCGCGGAGGATTTGAACTCCGCGACCGCCTTGGCCGCCGTTGATACTGGCTTGGCCGATTTCGAGGCGGGTTTCGCAGGTACCTTGGCCTTGGCCCGTGCTGTTTTCACAGCCGGTTTGGCCGCAGGGGTCGCCATAGGTGCAGCGGCCGCAACCTTAGGAGCCGCCGCTTTCGGCACTGGTACCACCGCGGACTTAGCCGCCGCCTTTGGCTTAGGTGCCGCTTTGGTTTTCGGCTCAGCTTTATGCTTTGCTGCAACCTTGGTTTTAGCAGCCGGCCTGGCTGGCTTTCGTGTTGCTGGTGTCGCCGCTTTGCGGGCAACCGGAGCGGGTGCCTCGGCTGTCTTCAGTCCGTGAAGAGGTGTCATCGGCAGATCAAAAGCCGCGCGGGTCATGATCTGCATGATCTCAATCTGACTGGCCATTGCGTAACCGGCCATCCGGATGGCCGCTGCCTGAAACTCAAGCGGTTGAGTAATCGGATTCATTGCATGTCTCTCCTGATAAAACCGAGGCAGCGGGAAAATGAGTAAAAGACCCCACCCGCCCCAATCGTCCGGGCGGATTTGCAGGTTGGCGGTCCAAGGCGTTGCACGTCCCGGCTTCCTTTCGGGCTGCACCATCCGGATTTTGCGGAGGTGCAGCAGCTGCACTCAGGTGCAACCTATCGCAAATTGAGGTGCAGATGCAGCATTATTTGCTGCATTGCGGCAAAAAAGCGCCCATGCGGGATTTATGATCGTTTTTCCAGTAGCTTCCGTGGGGTCAATCAGCCCACATGAAACAGCGTCGTGAACAAACGCGGGTCCAGGCTAGCAGTTTCGAACGTTGGACCTTCGGTCAAAATCGAGACCGCATCATGGCTGTGCAGGCTTTCCTGATGGCTGGCAATCACGCGGAAATCGCCGACATGATGATCGGCCTGCAACTCGGCGCAGAACAGACGCGCGGCATCTTCAACGAAAATGGGGTTGGCCGCATTCAGCTCAGCAAATGCCTGTTCATCCTCGCGCTTGACCATCACCTGCGTTTCGGTCGGCACCGCACGGCGACAGAGCGCGATCAGGTCCTCGAACCACAGGCAATCCGCGTTGCAATCTACCACGACCGAAATGCGCGCGACTGAGCGCTGCGAGTGCGGCGTTGCCAACTGCCCGCGTGTGGCGCGTGCGTGTTCGCTAAGTTCCAGTGAACAGGGGCATGTGGACGAATAGACATAGTCGAGATGCATGATCTTTAGACGCTCTCCGCCCCGATCAACCAGTTCCAGCGCGATGTCGTAATACTGGTAACCGGACAATCCCGAACGCAGGCTCTCGATCCGGTCGGGATAGGAAAACCGCATCTGAATCCGCGCATCCAAACTGTCCAGATCGGACAGATAGTCGTTCAGCGCTGCCTCCATCACCTCAAAACTAAAGGTGCGCTCGGCGTGCTTGTAGAAAGACCGCATGATCCGGGACATGTTGATGCCCTTCTTTTCGGCCTCAAGGCTGACAGATCCGGTGACCGAGGTCTCAAGTGTCAGCTCGGCACCGCTTTTGCGGTGGAACCGGATCGGCAGGCGAAAATTCGAGATGCCGACATGCTGGATCTGCTGCTTCGACCCCCGGATCAGGCTGGACGGCCCGTTCTGCAAATCGGGCAAGGTGGCCCTGTAGGCTACATCTGCCTCAAAGCTTTCGGGATAGTCGCGCGACAAAGCAGGATATTCCGCCTGAGATAGCCCCGGAACAAGCTGCGCCACCGCCGGATCAAGCTGGCTGATTTCGGCCGCCGAGGCCGATTTCGCCCATTCCCGCAGTACCTTTAGCGCTGCGGCGGCCTGATCGTGATCGGGTGTCTCGTTGATGTCGCGCGGATGAATGTTCATTGGCACGGATCCCTTGCTAGGCCGACGGTTATATACCACCGAGGTTTAATTACCAGTCCTGAACGATACGCGCGGGATAGCAGCCCGGATCGAAATTCGAGGCGAGAAATCGTCACATTACAACCAAAAGCGCCGGATCAGACGGTTCACACCCGCCTGACCATGAATTCCCGGCGCGGCGCTAGCCCTGAGATACCTCCAGCGCGCGCTGGATATCCGCCAGCAGATCCCCGGCTTCCTCAAGCCCGACCGACAGGCGGATCAGGCCCGGCGCAATTCCCAACTCATCGCGTTGTTCTTCGCTCAGGCGCTGATGCGTGGTGGTGGCCGGGTGCGTCGCGATCGACTTGGCGTCACCCAAATTGTTCGAGATCACCGGGATCGTGAGCGCATTCAGGAACGCAAACGCTGCGGCTTTGCCGCCCTTGATATCCAGCGACAGAACCGTGCCGCCTTTGCCGCCCAACTGATCCTGGACCAATGCGTTCTGCGGGTGCGTCTTAAGGCCGGGGAACAGTGTCCTCTCTAGTGCGGGATGCCCTTCAAGCGCCTCAGCAATCTTCTGGGCGCTGTCTGCCTGCGCATTCACGCGCAGCGCCATGGTTTCAAGACCTTTGACCATGATCCAGGCGTTAAACGGACTAAGTGCACCGCCGGTGTGTTTCATATAGGGTTCGACCGTGCCACGGATGAAATCCTTGGTGCCAATGATCACACCGCCCAGCGCGCGGCCCTGCCCGTCAATATGCTTGGTTGCCGAATAGACAACCACATCCGCGCCCTGCTCAATCGCACGCGAGAACACCGGCGTCGAGAATACGTTGTCTACGATTACAACGGCACCAACCGCGTGGGCCAGTTTCGACACACCGGCGATATCGATCACCTCAAGCGTCGGGTTCGACATGGATTCGAAGAATACCGCCTTGGTGTCAGGTCGGAGCGCAGCCTCCCATGCGACCAGATCGGTACCGTCCACAAACGTCACCTCAACACCGAACCGAGTCAGGATGTTTTCAAGGATATACAGGCAGGACCCAAACAGAGCTTTGGCTGAAACCACATGGTCGCCAGCTTTCAACATCGAAGTCAGCGCACCGTTCACAGCCGCCATACCCGAGGCGGTGGCAAAGGCGTCCTCGCCCCCTTCCAGCGCCGCAATGCGCTGTTCAAACATTGAAACGGTGGGATTGCCATAACGAGCATAGATGAACTCATCCGGGCCGCTTTCGATAAACCGGGCCTCGGCCTGCTCAGCGTTTTCGTAGACAAACCCTTGTGTCAGAAAGATCGCCTCGGAAACCTCATTGTACTGACTGCGACGGATGCCGCCATGGACGGCTTGGGTGCGTTTGTTCCAGCTCTCGCTCATCTCATTCCTTTCAGCCCCGCTTGGGAGGCAAACAAAAAACCCCAGACGCGGCCAAGCGAAAGGGGTCTTTCATCCTGACCTTTTAGCGGTGTTGTTTAACGTGGCCCGCAATCCGGTAACAAATCGCCACATGAATGAAGATGCCTTTACGCCCCGCCCCGGAACACGTCAAGCCCGACCGGTCACCGGTCACGCTTTCGTAACACGGCTGAGCGCCCTCTTGCCGTTTGTGCAGAAAACTTCATGATCGCCCCAAACTAGGGAGGCCCTATGATCGATCTGTATTTCTGGCCCACGCCCAACGGCTGGAAAGTGTCCATCGCTTTGGAAGAGATGGAGCTGCCCTACGAAACCCACTTGATCAACATCGGCAAGGGCGATCAGTTCGATCCCGAATTCCTGAAGATCTCACCCAACAACCGAATGCCTGCTATCGTCGACCCGGACGGCCCTGACGGTGCACCGGTATCCGTCTTTGAAAGCGGTGCAATCCTGATGTACCTCGCCCGCAAGACTGGGCGGTTCTACGGCAAAACCGAGCGTGACCGGATCGCCGTCGAAGAATGGCTGATGTGGCAAATGGGTGGCGTCGGCCCCATGGCCGGACAGGCGCATCACTTCCTGAAATACGCCCCGAAACTGGAGCCGCCGCAAGACCTGCCCTATCCAAAAGACCGCTATCGCTCCGAGGTCGGGCGTCTATACGGCGTTCTGGACCGGCGTCTGGCCGAAAATGAATTTGTTGCGGGCGATTTCTACTCGATCGCCGACATGTCGATCTGGGGCTGGGCGAGCTTGTGGGAGGGTCAGCAGCAGGTACTGGAGGACAAACCGCACTTCAGCCGCTGGCTTGATATGATGAGCGTCCGCGCCGGCGTTCAGGCAGGTCGCGCGCTGCATGCCGAGCTAAGGGGGGATCATCGGGACAGGTCAGCTCAGGGCGTTTTGTTCAAACGATAAGCTTTATTGACTGCGGCCGCTTTGAAACCAAAGTCTGGCAAAAGAGCTCAGAACGAAGAAGGAAGTTTTGCGCCTTTCCGTTGACAGCGCAAAACGCCACCAAGCTGCACCCCAATCCGGGTATGGCATGAGCCTTGCGGTTTACTGTAGATCAGGACTAGCTGCTTCAGACTTTTGGAACACCAGCAAGGTTATGAAAAGACCGGCTATTAGCATTGTGTGAGCTGCAGCCGTTACGCCAATAACAAAATAGCTGCCTACCATGAGCGAAAAGATAGCACTCCACATCCAGGCCAGCATTTGCATAAGCAAATGGGCAGTGGGAAGGGACTGATTTTTCAAAGGATTCTTAGTTTCATTCATTACTGAATCCCACGTCGATTTAACATTCGATACATTAGTCATGTTTCTACTCCCATACAGAAACCACTAGAGCCCACGGGAAACGCATGGGCGTATCTGGGACCCGCGCTGCCGATAGGTAGAGGTATGGGCCGACAACGCGAGCCGCCGTGAGTGGTAGTACAAAAGATACGCGCCAGCTGCGCTAGCGGACCAATATTGGCTCAGCGCCGCAAAAAGGGTTTAGCGCATTCGAAGTTCTATAACACCTAAGCCGTCCTCATCCCAACGGCAGTTTTGAGCGCCAATCCGCCCGCCACTTCCAACGCTCTTTGGAGATTTGCGGCTACCTGCTCCTCTTCGCCTGCCGCTGGATTGTCCATCAAATTTGCGCCCTGTTCATTGTCTTGAACTTGCAGTGCCTCGAATTCTCGTAACTCGGACAGAACCCGGAATAAATGTAGCGAATCTCCACGCGCGACATGCAGAGTCGCAATTCCCACTGGAAAGACTTAACTCGCTTCACTAAGGAAGAATTCGAACATCGCAAAAGGAAGACGCACGCAATGGCAAAGATCACCTATGTCGAGCATGGCGGTACCGAACATACAGTCGAGGTCGCCAACGGACTGACAGTCATGGAAGGGGCCCGTGACAACAATATCCCCGGCATCGAGGCCGATTGCGGTGGCGCCTGCGCCTGCTCGACCTGCCATGTCTATGTTCACCCTGACTGGGTCGAGAAAATCCCAGCCAAGGACGACATGGAAGAAGACATGCTGGACTTTGCCTATGAGCCCGACACTGAGCGCTCGCGCCTGACCTGCCAGATCAAGGTCACCGATGCGCTGGACGGGCTGGTTGTCCAGATGCCCGAAAAACAAATCTGATGCCTTCCTGGTCGGTCATGGCCCTAGCAATCGCGCTGGGGATTTGTCCGATCAAAGCTCAGTCACAGCAACCATGGCAGTATGAGCCATTGGAATCGGCGGAATACGCCGAACCCACCGCTCGATACCCGCACGGCGTGCTCGGTGATCAGATCGAATATGGCGCGCTTGTATTGCAATACGCACCCAATTCGGTGCGATACACAATCCGCCTGCCCAAGGAACGGGTCTTTGAAGATATTAAGCCGCGTCTTGTCGACATAGACAATGACGGCCGTCGCGAAGCGCTAGTGGTTGAAAGCCATCGTGACAAAGGTGCCCGGCTCGCAATCTACAACGGCGGCGGTCTGATCGCCGCCACCCCCTATATCGGAACCCGGAATCGCTGGCTTGCCCCTATCGGTGCCGCCGACCTCGATGGTGACGGCAATATCGAGATCGCCTATGTCGACCGCCCACACCTCGCTAAAACCCTGCGCATCTGGCGCTTTGAAAACGGCGTCCTGACCGAAATCCAGTCGATCCCCAGCCTCACCAATCACAAAATCGGAGAGGACTTCATCTCGGGCGGCCTACGTCAATGCGACGGTGCCCCAGAGTTAATCGTTGCAAACGCGAACTGGACGCGCATCATCAGCGTCTCATACCAAAACGGCTGGCAAACCGCTGATCTCGGCCCGCTCAATAAACGCGATGACTTGACCGCAGCGCTAAAGTGCTGATCCCGTTTTCATCTGGCCACAAATATCCTGGGGGTGAGGCCAAAGGCCGAGTGGGCAATGCCCCCTACTCGCAATCAATGAAGTCGGGCATAGCCCGGCAATCAGATCACAGTGCGCGCCAACCGATATCACGGCGATAGAAGCCTTCGGGCCAATCCACGCCTTCTACCATCGCATAAGCCCGGTCCCGCGCCTCTTGCAGTGTTTCCCCGCGTGCGGTCACGTTAAGAACCCGACCGCCTGTTGCCTGAACCTGTCCCTCAGCCACCTTAGTACCCGCATGGAAGACCATGTTCCGGCTGTCCTCGGGCAGGTCCTCCAATCCCTTGATTGCAGTGCCTTTCTCGTAGGTGCCGGGATATCCTTTTGCGGCCATCACGACGGTGATCGCGTGGTCCTCGGCCCAGTTCACGCGCGTCTCACCCAGCCGCCCTTCGGCCGCAGCGTGCATAAGATCCATCGCCTGCGCGCCCAGCCGCATCATCAATACCTGACATTCCGGATCGCCAAAACGCACGTTGTATTCCACCAGCTTGGGCTGACCATCCTTGATCATCAGCCCTGCATAAAGCACACCCTGAAATGGCGTCCCCCGCCGCATCATCTCAGCCACGGTTGGGCGCACGATCTGATCCATCGCACGGGCCTCAATCTCGGCACTCAAAACCGGGGCCGGAGAATACGCACCCATGCCGCCGGTGTTCAGTCCGGTATCCCCCTCGCCCACACGCTTGTGATCCTGAGCCGTGCCAATCGACAGGATATCCTCACCATCACAGAGAACGAAAAGCGAAGCCTCCTCGCCCTCCATGAATTCTTCGATCACAACTTCAGCCCCCGCGCCACCGAAGGCACCGCCGAACATGTCATCAATGGCGTCCAGCGCGGTTTGCTCATCCATTGCAACGATCACGCCCTTCCCGGCAGCCAGACCATCGGCCTTGACCACGATCGGGGCACCCTGCGCGCGGATATAAGCCTTGGCTGGTTCTGCTTCCGTGAACCGGGCATAGCCCGCTGTCGGCGCGCCAGATGCGTCACAGATTTCCTTGGTGAAACTTTTTGAGGCCTCCAACCGTGCCGCTTCGGCTGACGGACCAAAGACCAGAACGCCTGCTTCACGCAACCGATCAGCAACCCCCGCCGCCAAAGGAGCCTCAGGGCCGACAATTACGAAATCAATCGCGTTTTCTTCGGCAAAACTGACGACTGCCCCACCATTCTCGATATCCAGCGCAGCACAATCTGCGATCTGCGCGATCCCGGCGTTACCCGGCGCCACAATCAGGCGATCACATTTAGGGTTCTGCATCACCGCCCAGGCAAGGCTGTGTTCGCGCCCGCCGCTGCCGAGAATGAGGATATTCATGAAACGCTCCGATCTGCTTGGCCTTGCCTGCGCGGCGTTCTAAGCTGCGCAGAGATTTGACACAAGGCGCTGAAATGTCCGACCTGCTTGATGACCCGTTTCCGGGCCAAAACACCCCCGAATACACCGTCTCGGACATCTCGGGTGAGGTGAAGCGCACGCTCGAAGGCACGTTTGGCCGAATCCGTGTACGCGGCGAGGTTGGGCGGGTGTTCAAGGCGCGCTCAGGGCATCTCTATTACGACATTAAGGACGACCGGAATGTTCTGGCCTGCACCACGTGGAAAGGGCAGATATCAGGTTTGTCGGTTGTTCCCGAGGAAGGTCTTGAAGTTGTCGTCACCGGACGTCTCACAGCTTTCGGAGCCCAGTCGAAATACAATCTGAACGTCGATGAGGTCGCCGTCGCCGGCCAAGGCGCACTAATGGCATTGCTGGAAAAGCGCAAGAAACAGCTCGAAGCCGAAGGCCTGTTTGCGCCCGAACGCAAGAAACCGCTGCCCTACCTGCCGCAAATCATCGGCGTCGTCACTTCGCCCTCCGGTGCGGTGATCCGAGACATCTTGCATCGGCTGCGCGATCGTTTCCCGCGCAAAGTTCTGATCTGGCCCGTCGCGGTTCAGGGGGCAAACTGCGCCCCTGAAGTGACCCGCGCCATCGAAGGCTTCAATCAACTCACACCGGGCGGGGCCCTCCCGCGACCCGACCTGATTATCGTCGCGCGCGGGGGCGGATCAATCGAGGACCTCTGGGGCTTCAACGAAGAAAGCGTAGCACGCGCGACTGCCGCCTCAGAAATCCCTTTGATCTCGGCCGTGGGGCACGAGACCGACACCACCCTGATCGACTATGTCTCGGACCGCCGCGCGCCCACGCCAACCGCCGCTGCCGAACTTGCCGTACCGGTCCGCATGGAACTGCTGGCTTGGACCGGAGAACAAGGGGCCCGCCTGTCACGCGCGGCAACGGACGCCGTGCAACGACGCAGCCAGCGGCTGCGCGACCTGTCCCGCGCCCTGCCGCGCCCCGATACGCTGCTGGAAAGCCCGCGCCAAAGGCTCGACCAAATATCCGAGCGCCTGCCCAACGCGCTGATCCGGGGAGTTCAGAACCGCCGCGTCAAGCTGCTGGACAGCGCGGCGCGTCTGCGCCCCTCGACCCTGCGCAGTTTCGTGGAAACCCGCCGCGATCGCTGGCGCAATCTGTCTTCGCGCTTGTCTCTGCGCCCGATCCAGCGAGAACTGGAGACGCGACGCGAGACCCTGAACCGTCTGACTGACCGCCTGAACACAGCGCAGACCACAAGGCTTGATCGCCTGCGCCAGCAAATGGAGGCCACTGACCGCCTGCGCGAAACGCTGAGCTACAAGGCGACGCTCGGGCGTGGCTACGCCGTCGTGCGCGCCGACGGGGAAGTCATCACAACCAAAGCACAGGCCGCCGGTCACACGGCACTTGAGATCGAGTTCGCCGATGGTCGCCTCCAAACCGGAACACAGGGCAAAGCATCGACCAAAAAAACCAAACAGGCACCGCCTGATCAGGGATCGTTGTTCTGATCCATGCTGACGATCTGGGGCCGTAAAACATCATCCAATGTTCAGGCGCTCATGTGGTGTGTCGGCGAACTCGATCTGGAGTACCAGCGCCACGATCTGGGTCATCGCTTTGGCGGATTGGACAGCGCGGCGTTTCAGGCACTGAACCCAAACCGAACCATTCCGGTTCTAAGAGATGGTGACGGCGCACCGCTCTGGGAGACCGGTGCCATCCTGCGGTATCTTGCTACCAGATATGGGAACGAAACTTTCTGGCCATCAGATCCCATTCAGCGCGCACAGATCGACAAATGGGCGGAATGGGCGAAACTAAACGTCGCAATGGCGTTTACCGCCCCGGTATTCTGGCAAGTGGTTCGCACCCCTGCAAAACAGCGGGACGATCAGACAATCCGACAGGCTGTCATCGATCTGGAGATCAAGCTCACCATAGCGGATACTCTGCTTGCCGACTCACCCTATCTGGCGGGCGATACGTTCACATTGGCCGATATCCAACTCGGCCACGTGCTCTACCGCTACTACGATATCGAAATAGACCGCGCGACGCTCCCGCATCTTAGCAGATACTACGACACGTTAACCGAAAGACCTGCGTATAAAAGACATATCATGATTGGCTACGAAGAGCTAAGGCCACCCGACGCTTGACATCATACCCCGACATCCGGCCCGTAACACAGCATCTCTTCGCCAATATCCTCGGCCTCGTACAGCTCCGTCGCAGTCGGATCACCTTCGAATTGCGCGATCAGCCCGCCGCCGAACTCCGTGAACACCCAGCATTGCGGCGCCAGCTGATCCTCATAGATAAAGCAGATCTGATCTTCCTGCTCGTACCAGACCCCTTCCATGCATTTGCCATCCAGAAATGACCAGATCACACGACGATTAGGAAGATACCGCTCGACCCCATAGGCTTGCCCACCGAACCCGTAAAACAACGTCTTCCCACGGGTATACGCATCGAACTCAGTCGCAGTCAGAGGCGACTGCGCTACAACGGAATGCGCCACGAAGGTCAGCAGAATCATAATAGCTCTGAACATGTCTTCAGTCTGTCAGATGCTGCCACCGAGTGCCATTCAACCTTTCCGGCTCTGCCAAATCGGCAAGATAACTCAACGTCACGCCTTGATGCACCGCGGTGATCATGGCGATGATTGCCTCAAAAACATCGGGGATGCACCATGACGACACTTCTGTTTTGGATCGCGGGGGCCTGCGCGCTGGCCTACCTGCCACTAACCCCGCGCCCTGCCAGCGCCCTGCGCAGCACGCTGAAAACAGCGTCGGTCGCCCTGCTGGCCGGAATCGCCCTACTGGCAAATGCACCATGGCTTCTGATCCTTGCGCTCACCCTCTGCGCCATCGGGGATGCCCTTCTGTCACGCGAAACCGACAGCACATTCATGGCAGGCATCGGCACATTTGCGGCTGGCCATCTGGCTTATATTGCTCTGTTCCTGACCCATCCCGATAGCAACCTGGAACTGATCTTCGACCACCCCGCGACCTTCTGGTCCCTGATCATTCTTGGCATCGTTATGGCCACGCTGCTCGCCCCCCGCGCCGGAGACCTCAAGATCCCCGTCCTCGCCTATATCCCGATCATCCTGGGCATGGGCATAACCGTTCTGTCCCTTCCTGATACTGGTGTATTACGCTGGGCCTTGCCCGCCGCTATGGCCTTCATCGCCTCGGACCTGACCCTTGCGACTGAAAAGTTTCTGCTGCCCGCCAAGCACCCGGCCCTGAAGCTTACTCCCTATCTGGTCTGGCCGCTCTATTGGGGGGCGCAGGCCGGGTTTCTGATCACCTTCACCTGACCCTTTGCAACTGCCTTCAATCCGCATTAGGTGAGGGGAACACCTGCGGAGACCAAAAATGGCGTTTTTCTCAAAGCTCAAGGACAAGCTGTTCAAATCCTCATCGCGCCTCGAAGAGGGGCTGGATGCGATTGTCGAGGATGGCGGCGAGGAAACCCCAAATCCTGATCCGGTAATCCCTGAACCAGAGCCCGAACCGCAACCGGTTCCCGAAGTTCCGGAACCCACGCCCGCGCCGCAACCGGTCGAGCCCCCTGCTCCGATCCCAACTGATCCTACACCGGCGCCTCCACCCCCAGAGGTTCCAGAATCCAAGGGTTTGTTGGGTCGCCTTTTCGGCCGAAATGAATCCAAGACCGTCGTCCGCCGCACGTTGGACGACGACATGCTGGAACAGCTCGAAGAGCTTCTGATCGCCTCGGACATGGGCGTCGACACCGCCCTGCGCGTTACGTCCAACATGGCAGAGGGGCGCTTTGGCCGCAAACTCTCGACCCAGGAAATCAAACAGCTGCTGGCGCAGGAAGTCGCGCGTGTGATGGACCCTGTGGCCAAACCAATGCCAATCTACCCCAAGCGCCCACAAGTGGTGTTGGTCGTAGGCGTGAACGGCTCGGGCAAAACCACGACCATCGGCAAGCTCGCCAGCCAGTTCAAAGCCGCAGGCAAAAAGGTCGTCATCGCCGCCGGAGACACCTTCCGCGCCGCCGCCGTCGAGCAGTTGCAGGTCTGGGGAGACCGCGCAGGTGTGCCGGTTCTGACCGCCCCCGAAGGCTCCGACCCCGCTTCGCTGGCCTTCGATGCCCTGACCAAAGCGCAAAACGAAGGTGCCGACCTTCTGATGATTGATACAGCAGGCCGCCTGCAAAACCGCGCTGACCTGATGGAGGAACTGGCCAAGATCGTCCGCGTCATCCGCAAGGTCGACGACACGGCCCCGCACAACACCCTGCTGGTACTGGACGCCACCACCGGCCAGAACGCCCTTAGCCAGGTCGAAACCTTCCGCAACCTCGCCGATGTCTCGGGCCTCGTGATGACCAAGCTCGATGGCACAGCCAAAGGCGGCGTATTGGTCGCCCTCGCCGACAAGTTCGGTCTGCCGATCCACGCGATTGGCGTCGGTGAGCAGATTGACGACCTCGCCCCCTTCGACCCCGAAGAATTCGCCGCCGCCCTCACCGGCCTGCAAACCTGATCCGCCCCTTCATCTGGCCAATAATACCTTCGGGGGGCGTGGGGGGCAGACAGCCAGCCACTCTCTCCGCCCAAGCGAAAGCCCCGATTTGAGCGACTGGCTAATCTCCCTCGAAGGCACCGAAGCAGGCCACCACCTCGCCCTCGCCCTCGCGCTCATGGCGGCCTTCCTGCATGCAGTCTTCGGCGCGCTGCAAAAGGGGCGCCATGACCCGTGGATGTCGCGTGGGGCGATCGATGCCTGCTATTGCCTTATGGCGATGCCCTTCGCTTTTTTCGTCGTCCCATGGCCCGAACCATATATGTGGCCCATCTTTGGCGTCGTTTGGGTGATCCATATCGGCTACAAGGTCCTGCAGGCGATGGCCTATTCCAAAGGCTCCTATACGGTTGTCTATCCGGTCGTGCGTGGCACTGGTCCGCTCTTTACCGTAATCGGGGCCTATATTCTGTTTGGCGAGACGTTCACAGGTGTTCAATGGCTGGGTGTGGCCACTTTGCTGGCAGGTATCTTCGGACTCGCCGCCTATAACCTGCGCTATCTTGAGACCAATCGTGACACGCTACATATCGCGCTGTTACTGGCGCTTGCCACTGGCCTCTTTGTCGCGCTCTATACGACCTATGACGCCTACGGCATACGCGCTACAGCCGACCCGTTTACCTTCCTCGCGTGGTTCTTCATGATCGACGGAGCCGCCATGCCGATTTACGCCGCGCTTCGATACCGTGCCATGATTCACCGACCAGCACTCGGCCCTCTGATGCTACGCGGTTTTGTCGGCGGTATCGTCGCACCGCTGTCTTTTGGTGCGGTCATGTTGGCCACGCGGCTCGACAAGGTCGGAGAAGCCGCCGTCCTGCGCGAAACCTCAACCGTCTTCGCCGCGCTCATCGGGTGGCTGGTGCTAAAAGAAACCGTCGGCCCCAGGCGCATTGCGTTAATGGCATTGATTGCACTCGGCGCCGTAATAGTTGAAATGGGCGGGTAAGCAGTAGGTTGGAATCATGGCAGAGAAAAAAGACATCAACCCTTTCCTCAAACAGGTACTGGAACTTGGGCCTCCGCTTGCCTTCTTTTTCATCTACCTGCGCCTGCGTGATGACAATTTCGTGATCGGCGGCACCGAGTATTCGGGCTTTATCGTCGCCACCATCCTGTTTGTGCCTCTGATGCTGGCAGCCATGGGCATCCTCTGGTACCTGACCGGCAAGCTCAGCCGCATGCAGATTTTCACTGCGTTCATGGTGATTTTCTTCGGTGGCCTTACCGCCTGGTTCAATGACGAGCGGTTCTTCAAGATGAAAACCACGCTGGTCTATGGCTTCTTTTCTGCGATCCTTGGGATCGGTCTTTTGCATGGAAAGTCCTACCTGGCTTACGTTCTGGACGAAATGCTGCCCATGCGTGACGAAGGCTGGATGATCCTGACGCGCCGACTGTGTGCCTGTTTTGCGGTGCTTGCGGTCGCCAATGAACTTGTCTGGAGAACAATGTCGACCGACCTTTGGGTCAAGATCGAAACCTTCGGCTTTCCCATCGCGCTGATGGCGTTCCTGATGATGCAGTTCAGCATGCTACAACGCTATATGGATGACCCGGATCAGTAACCGGTCGGATCACTCAGCGTTAATATCTGATGAATTTTCTTGGCTTAGAACGCAAGCTGTGGAAAGCTGGGGCACCACCCGCACCACTCAACTCCGGAGACAATCGCCCGCATGATGGCTTTCCCCAATAGCGGATTCCTATCCGAAGCCTCTGAAGAGCTGCGCACAATGCTGGCGGCCCAGGCCACAGAATTGACGCTCGACCGGGGCGATGTACTGTTCGAACAAGGCGACCCAGGAGAAGCCCTTTATGCAATCCTGTCCGGCAAGCTCGAGGTATCCTTTTTGGCCATGAGTGGACGTAAACTGTCGCTTAGGCTGATGCGCGCTGGCGAAGTGTTCGGCGAGATTGCTCTGTTCGACAGCGGTCCCCGGACCGCCACTGTCACCGCAGCAGAGCCTGCCAAAGTCCTTCGCGTTCGTCACAAGGATGTCATGGAACAGATCCGAAAGAACCCCGATCTCGCGGTCGACTTGATCCGCCTCGCGGGTGTGCGCATGCGTTGGATGGGCGATCAGTTGAACGAGCAGGTGTTCCTGCCAATGCCGATCAGACTGGCGCGCAAGCTGTTGCATTTGGCAGGTCAACAAGACAAACCGACGGCTCGGATCACGCTGTCACAAAGCGAGCTGGCTGAATTCGTCGGTGCAACGCGTGAAGCGGTGTCAAAAACCATATCGACTTGGAAACGCGACAATGTGGTCGAAGCCTCGCGTGGAGGTCTGCAAATCCACGATTTCGACGCACTACGGCAACTTGCCGAATCTGATCTGATCTAAATTTGCACGGATGTGATCCGCTTCACATACGCGGCATCAAGATTGCCCTAAGGTCAATCCTGTTACCGTAGGAGGTCGGTTTTATCATCCCCGATATCTGTCCACCGACCTCTCCCTGTACAAGAGCCATATGCCTTCCCCGGCATATGGCTTCTTTCTTAACAAAGTATGAATAAATGAAGAAAGGCCGGGATATTCACCCGGCGTTCATAAATTTTGATTGGAATGCTGTTTACGGTGCCAGGCTCAGCGCCACAAAGCGAGGCTCTCCCCCACGCCGTACCAACAGCAACAGCGATTTGCGCCCAGCCTCTCGCGCCTCTTCCATGCGGGCCTCAAGATCAGCAATTGAAGTCACCTTTTGCTGCCCCGCCTCGGTGATCAGATCGCCGGTGCGCAGGCCTTTCTCAAAGGCTTCCGAAGCTTCATCCACATTGGTGACCAACAGGCCCTCGGCATCGGCGTCCAGCCCCAATTCCTCGCGCTGGCTGTCGCCCAACGGAGCGATGGTCAGGCCAAGAATATTCTTGTCCTCTTCGGTGGGCGCTTCGGCTTCTGGCTCACCACCTTCCTCAGCGCGCTCGGCATCCTCGCGGCGGCCAAGAGTTACCAACACGGTCTGAGTGCCGCCATCGCGGTGCACGACTACGCGTACCGATTTGCCCACGGTGGTCTCACCCACCTGCCGCACAAGGCCGCGCGTATCTTCGACCTCGACACCATCAAAACTGATGATCACATCTCCGGCCAGCAGTCCGGCTTCCTTCGCGGGACCTTCGGGCACATCGCTGATCAGCGCGCCGCCGGGTTTGTCCAGACCCATTGCCTCGGCCATATCCTCGGTCACGTCCTGAATGCGCACGCCCAGCCAGCCGCGGCGGGTTTCACCAAACTCGCGCAACTGATCGACAACCTTGATCACCACGTTCGAGGCCATCGAGAACCCGATCCCGATCGAGCCGCCATTGGGCGACAGGATCGCTGTGTTCACACCGATCACTTCGCCATTCATGTTGAACAACGGACCGCCCGAGTTCCCGCGGTTGATCGCCGCGTCTGTCTGGATATAGTCGTCATACGACCCGCTCAGCGCCCGGTTTCGCGCCGACACGATCCCGGCCGAGACCGAAAATCCCTGCCCAAGCGGATTGCCCATCGCAATCACCCAATCCCCGACGCGCGCTGTATCGCTGTCTCCGAATTGGACATATTTCAACGGCCCTTCGGCTTCGACCTTCAGCAGCGCGATATCGGTTTTTTCGTCCCTGCCGATCACCTTAGCAACCAGCTCTTCTGCAGGCTGACCATCACCAGGAAAGAACTCGACTAGAATTTCATCGGCTTCGGCGATGACGTGGTTGTTGGTGACGATATACCCGTCTTCCGAAATCACGAACCCCGAGCCCAGCGCGTTGCTGCGGCGCGGGCGGTTTTCGTCATCCCCGCCATTGCGGTCCTGAAACTCGCGGAAAAAATCCTCGAACGGAGAGCCTTCGGGCACGATCCCCTGCGGACCGGTCTGACCTTCGATCAGGGTCGAGGTGGTAATATTGACCACCGCGGGGCTGATCTTTTCAGCAAGCGGTGCCAGACTGTCACCGCGCGACTGCGCGGCCACTGACTGTGCAAGAACCAGCAGCATCCCCAAAAAGGCCAGCCACATAAGCCGCATCATTACCATAACATCGTCCCGCCGGACGGACACACTGCGCGCTTTCGCCTGCACTTGGGGTCTCCTTGTCGACACTTCTTTTGCGGGCAATCAAAGATCACCCTTCTTAGCAACCAATGTAGTCAGTTTGGCCAAGCCCGCAACTCGGGATCGCGGGGAAATCACCGGTGCGTGAAACCATCGCATCAAAAACCGACCTGATATGCGCCCCACAACAGGATCAAACCGCTGACGACACATAGCAATCCAGCCAAACGCCGCGCCTGTTCAGGCAGAGTTCTCAGCGCCTCAAGCATGCGCTCAATAAGCGAAGGGGCCAGCGCATATGCCAGCCCCTCAACGATCAACACCAGCCCAAAGGCCAGAAGGATCATACCCATTACTCGGAAGCCGCAGCGGCGGGCGCCCGACGTCCAGTCGGCGAAGCAAGGTAGTTGAAGAACTCTGAATCCGGGCTCAGGATCAACGAACTGTTGCCGCCTTGTAGGGCGTTCTCGTAAGCTGTCAGCGAGCGATAGAATTCAAAGAATTCCGGGTCTGCGCCATAAGCTTCGGCAAAGATCGAGTTCCGTTCGGCATCAGCTTCACCGCGAATGATTTCAGCCTCGCGATTTGCGTCGGACACCAGTTCAACCACGGTTCGGTCGGCCTGCGCGCGTACACGCTGCGCCGCCTCGTTACCACGGGCACGTTCGTCAGTGGCTTCGCGTTCACGTTCGGCCTTCATCCGGTCAAACGTCGCTTCGAGGTTCGCCTGCGGCAGATCGGTGGCTTTCAGACGCACGTCGATCACGTTAACGCCCAGCGCCTGCGCTTCGGCAATCGCACTGTTGCGGATTCGCAGCATCAGCGCAGCACGGTCCGAGCTGAGAATATCACGGGACGATACCGAACCCAGAACCTCACGCGTTTCAGCGCGCAGGATACGGTCAAGGCGATCCTCGGCAACCGGGATGCCACCGACACCGACAGCCTGACGGAACTGGTTCAGGTCCGAAATCCGGTAGCGCGCGAAGGCGTCAACCACGAGACGGCGATCGTCCAAAGGCGTAACTTCCAGCGGCTGCACATCGATCGACAGGATGCGGTCATCATAGCGCACCACTTCCTGAATCAACGGGATTTTGAACGCCAAGCCCGGCTCTTCCTTCACTGCAACAACGCGGCCAAATTGCAGAACCAGCGCGCGCTCGCGCTCATCCACGATGAAGATCGAGGACAGGATGCCGACGATTGCGACGAATACGATCGGCAGAATGATTGTCGATTTACGCATTAGTTGCTCTCCCCTGCAGGGCTACGGCGCAGTTCATTCAGCGGCAGATACGGGACGACGCCCTGCCCTGATCCTGTGGAGTTTTCATCCAGAATGATCTTGTCAACATCGCCCAGAACCTGCTCCATCCGCTCCAGGTACAGACGTTTGCGGGTTACATCCGGCGCTTTGGAGTACTCTTCCAAAACCGCGCTGAAACGACTGGCCTCACCCATTGCGCTGTTGATCTGTTGGGCACGATAGGCCTCAGCCTCTTCCAGAACCTGAGCGGCTTCACCCCGCGCTTCGGCCAGAACGCGGTTGGCATAAGCATCCGCCACGTTCTGCAACCGGTCGCGTTCCTGCGCGGCGGCCTGAACATCACGGAACGCGGCAATCACGTCCTGCGGCGGGTCGGCTTTGTCGAAGTTCACACGGACGATGTTCACACCTGAATCATAGCTGTCCATTGTCGCCTGAATCAGTTCCTGCAAACGGTCGGCAATAATGCCACGATCCCGGTTCAGGATTGGTGCCAGCTCGCTTTGCGCAATGATCTCACGCATGGCCGATTCCGAAACGGCACGGATCGTCTGCCGCGGATCGCGCAGGTTAAACAGATATTTGGCCGGGTCGTTAATGTTCCAGACGACCTGATAGTCGATATCGACCACATTTTCGTCCCCGGTCAGCATCAGACCATCGTCGCTGCCGCGGGCACCACCCATGTCTTCGTTTTGTTCGCGGGTGACCGGAATCACCTCTGCGGTGACAAGAGGCCAAGGCGCGAAATTCAGGCCTGGATTTCCAACAGCCGAGAATTCGCCCAGAAACAGCTCAACAGACTGTTCTTCGGGCTTAACGGTGTAGAAGCTTGCCGCAGCCCAAAGACCTGCTGCCACCAGCACACCAATTGCAATTGTGCCCTTGGTAAATGCCGGACCACCGCCGCCGCCTTTGCCATTGGTCCCACGGCCACCGCCGCCGCGACCGCCCATGAGGACGCGCAGCTGCTCCTGGCCTTTTTTCATCAGCTCGTCGATCTCGGGGATCTGCGGGCCGTCGCCTTCGGGGGGCTTGCGCCCGTCCCCGTTGTTACCCCGATTTCCTCCGCCTCCAGATGAGCCTCCGCCCCCCCAGGGGCCGCCGCTGTTGCCCGCCATTTGTATCTTTTCCCTTATATTGGACCGTGTGATCACGGGTTCCCTTGTAACGTGTGTGCGCGCGCTTGCAAATCAAGCCGTGCGCACAGGTTGCCGCATTGTCACCAGTTCTTCGGCCATGACTGGGTGAACTGCAACAGTGCGGTCGAAATCTTCTTTGGTGGCCCCCATCTTCACGGCAATTCCAGCCAGTTGGATCATCTCGCCCGCGCCCGGAGCCACAATGTGACAGCCCAACACCTTGCGGGTGGTCTGCGACACGATCAGCTTCATCAGAACCTTCTGCGAGCCACCTGCAAATGACTTCTGCATGGGCTTGAACGAAGTCGCATAAACCTCGATCGATTCCTGCGCAGCCGCCTCTTCTTCGCTGAGGCCTACTGTGCCCATTTCTGGCTGCGTGAAGATCGCGGTCGGGATCAGTTCGTGATCCACTGGGGTCGGGTTGCCCTTGAAAACCGTCTCGACAAAGGCCATGCCTTCCCGGATCGCAACCGGAGTCAGGTTCACCCGATCCGTCACATCGCCAATGGCGTAGATCGATGGCACGCCGGTCTGGCTGTATTCATCCACGATGATCTCGCCCTTGCGGCCGCGTTCGACACCCAACGCCTCGAGCCCAAGATCATCTGCATTGGGTGCGCGGCCGGTGGCATACATCACCACATCGAACTGATCTTCACTGCCATCGGTGGCTTTGGCACGGATCTTGTCGCCAGCTTTGGTCATTTCGACCACGTTGGTTTCCAGACGCACATCAATGCCGTTCTGGCGCATCTCGTCGCAGATCAGGCCGCGCGCTTCTTCGTCGAAGCCGCGCAAAATCTGAGGTCCACGATAGAACTGGGTAGTCTTCACCCCTAATCCGTTCATGATGCCGGCAAACTCACTTGCGATATAGCCGCCACCCACAATCAGGATGTTTTCGGGTAATTTTTCCAGATGGAATATCTCGTTTGAGGTGATCACCAGATCCGAGCCGGGAAACTCGGGCACAACCGGACGCCCACCCGTGGCGATCAGGATGTGCTTGGCGGTCTTGCGCGTCCCGTCAGCCAGTTCAACCGTATGCGGATCGACCACACGGGCCCTCTGATCAAAGCTTTCGACACCGTTGTTTTTAAGGATGTTGCGATAGACGCCCTCCAAACGGTCCAACTCAGTCACCAACTTGCCATGGAATAAGTTCCAGTCGAACTCACCGGGCCGAATATCCCAACCGAATGCCTGAGCATCTCCGACCATCCCAGAAAATTCGCTGGCAAAAACCATCAATTTCTTAGGCACACAGCCGCGGATCACGCAGGTTCCGCCGTAACGATCCTCTTCTGCCAGCGCCACTTTGGCACCGGTCTCACCCGCAGCTACACGCGCCGCGCGTACACCACCCGAACCACCTCCGATGACGAACAGATCATAGTCAAAGCTCATACATGCGTTCCTTTGCTTGCCGCGTGGCTAAAATTCAGTGGATATCTGGGCGCAAAATTCAAACTGCCAACCCCTGAGCGCTGAAATATCAAGATTTCATCAGATACCCGCCGCGCTATCTGACCCGACCTTAATCTGCCAGATCGGAGAACAGGTTGTCCCCACCCTCGCCCAGCATGTTGGTCAGCACAGTGCCTTCATTGAGGTCGCGCAGTTCAACGCGCCCGTCACCATGGCCGACGATCACCTTATCGCAAATGTCAATGAACAACCCGTTCTCAACCACGCCGGGGATCTGGTTCATCACCAGCGCCAACTGCCGCGCATTTCCGATCCGTTTGAGGTGCAGGTCCAAGATGTGATTGCCCTCATCCGTGACCTTGGGGGCCTCGCCATTCATCCGCAAAGTAACTGAGGTGCCCAGCACATCCATCGTGTCCAGCGCCTCTTCGATCAGCGTGCGGGTGGTCTGCCAGCCGAATGGGATCACCTCAACCGGCAAGGGGAACGCGCCTAGCGTCTCGACCTCTTTGCCGGCATCGGCGATCACCACCATCTGGTCGCTGGCCGTGGCCACGATCTTTTCCTGCAGCAGCGCAGCACCGCCGCCCTTGATCAGATTGAATTCACCATCGAATTCATCCGCGCCGTCTATGGTCAGGTCCAACCATCCAGCCTGATCCAGCGAGATAACCTCGATCCCCTTTTCCCGCGCCAATTGCGCGGTCGCGGTCGAGGTTGGAACGCCTTTGATCGACAGACCTTCGTCGCGCACCCTCTCGCCTAGACGGCGGACCAGCCACGCGGCGGTCGACCCGGTCCCCAGGCCCACGCGCATTCCACTTTGGACAAGATCGGCGGCACGGCAGGCCGCAACATATTTTGCTTTGTCGATGGGCGACAAATCCTTGATCATGGCAGCTTCCCCTCAGAATATTGACGGACTTATAGGGAATGCCCCGCGCAACTGCGAGAGGCAATTCACTCGATCGCAGCGCTAACTTAACACTTAACGACGAGTTTCCTATAGGAAACGTCGTAATCGATCACTATACTGGTCGCCAGACACTCTAGAAAGACGTCATGGAATCGACTTATCGCCTTCACTATGCCCCCGACAATGCCTCACTGATAATCCGATTGGCATTGGAAGAGATGGGCTTGACGTATGAGACGGCGCTGGTCGATCGCACACGTAACGCACAAGACAGTGCCGCTTATCGAGCACTGAATCCCAATGGGCTGATTCCCGTATTGGAAACACCACAAGGGCCAATTTTCGAGACTGCCGCAATCCTGTTGTGGCTGGCCGACACGCACCAACAGATGGCCCCCGCGCCCGAAAGCGCCGATCGGGCGGCGTTTCTGAAATGGCTGTTCTTTGCTTCAAACACGTTGCATGCCGATCTGCGCATCCTGTTCTACGCTGAGAAATACATTGACGCAGCACAGGCTGAAGCGTTGCGTGCCGGTATTCGCCCCAGATTGCGCCAGCATCTGAAGCGGCTGGATGATTTGGCCCAAGGCGCGCCCGATTGGTTCAACACGCAGGTGCCCTCGGCCCTGACCGTCTATGTCGCCTGCATGATGCGCTGGATGGCGCTTTATCCCGCCAAGGCTGACCGCAGTTGGTATCAGCTGGCCGACACACCCTATTTGCAAAAGATACTGCATCAACTCGAATTTCGCCCGGCAACCCGATCGGTCATCGCTGCCGAGGGTTTGGGGGCGACGCCGTTCACATCTCCAACCTACGCCACCCCTCCAGAAGGCTCAGCTACCTGATATGTTTCTCTCAGTTTTCGATATGTTCAAAGTGGGCATTGGCCCATCGTCGTCACACACCATGGGCCCTATGGTCGCCGCCGCACGGTTTCTTGATCTGATGCGTGCATCACCGTTTGAATTTGCGGGTTTGCGCGGCTCATTGCATGGATCGCTTGCTTTCACCGGCGTCGGCCACGCGACTGACCGCGCTACGATCCTTGGTCTCGCCGGGTTCGTGCCCGACACGTATGACAACGATAAGGCCGAGGCCGCGCTGACGCAGATTTCCGATACGCATACGGTAACCCCAGAAGGGTTGCCTACGCTAAGCTTCGATCCTAAGGCCGATCTGATATTTGACTACGACAACAATCTGCCCGGCCACGCCAACGGCATGATCCTGATGGCCACCGACGCACAAGGCGATGTCATATTGCGTCAGGTCTATTATTCCATTGGTGGCGGCTTTGTCCTGACCGAAGAAGAACTGGCTGAAGGCAAGGCAACCGACGAAGGTGCGCCTGTGCCTTTCCCGTTCAAATCCGCGGCGGAAATGCTGCAGATGGCCAAGGACAACGGCAAAAGCATCGCTCAGATGAAGCGCGAAAATGAAATCGCGCGCGGTTGCGCGGATAGCTTTGCCAAAGGCACGGCACGTCTTTGGCAGGTCATGAATGACTGTATCGAGCGCGGCTTGAAAACCGATGGCATCCTGCCCGGTGGCCTTAGCGTGCGCCGCCGCGCCAAGGGGATCCACGATGCCCTACTGGCCGAACGCGGCATGAACTTGAACGCGCCGCATACGATCAACGACTGGATGAGCGTCTATGCGATGGCCGTGAACGAGGAAAACGCCGCCGGAGGTCAGGTCGTCACCGCCCCCACCAATGGCGCGGCAGGCGTGCTGCCTTCAGTCTTGCGTTATTACCTCGATCATGTCCCCGGCGCGTCCGAAAGCCATGTCGAGGATTTCCTGCTCACCGCGGCCGCCATCGGCGGTCTGGTCAAGTTCAACGCCTCGATCTCGGGCGCCGAGGCGGGCTGTCAGGCAGAGGTCGGAAGCGCCTCGGCAATGGCTGCCGCCGGCATGTGCGCTGTGATGGGTGGTACGCCCGAGCAGGTGGAAAACGCCGCCGAGATCGCGCTCGAACATCACCTCGGCATGACATGCGACCCGGTCGCGGGCTTGGTGCAGGTGCCTTGTATCGAACGCAATGGCCTTGGCGCGATCAAGGCCGTTTCGGCAGCGTCACTCGCGCTGCGCGGTGACGGTAAGCACTTCATGCCCCTGGACGCGGCCATTGAAACCATGCGCCAGACCGGCGAGGATATGCACGCGAAGTACAAGGAAACCTCATTGGGTGGGCTGGCCGTCAACGTGCCGAACTGCTGATCTGACAGCAAGAAAGAGCGGGTGACATGCGCGGACATTGCCTATGCGGCAAGATCGGATACGAGGTTGACCCTCCGGTTCTGTCCTGTGTCACCTGCCATTGCGATAGCTGCCGTCGCCAATGTGCGGCCCCGATGACCACCTACTTCGGGGTGCGCGACGGCAATTGGCGCTGGACCGGAGAACAGCCGACAAGGTTTAACTCCTCCCCCGGGGTCGAGCGCAGTTTTTGCCCCCATTGCGGTACGCCTATATCCTTTCGGTCTACCGTGATGTCGGATGTGATGCACCTCTATGTGGCAACGCTAGAAAACCCCGAAGCGCTGACCCCGACCTTGCATGTCGCGCACGAGGAAAAGCTAAGCTGGCTGCAGCTTGGTGATGGCCTGCCCACCTGCATCGGCCCGGATTACACCAAAGTCCAACCCCTGTCCGACACCTGAGATCAGAGCTTCCCCCTCTGCCGCGAAAACGCTAGCGTCGCGCACATGACTCAGGATCGTCCCGTTTTTGGCATCGTATTGATGCTCGGCTTTTGCGTGCTCGCTCCGCTTGGTGACGGGATGGCGAAGCTGTTGGGCGAAACCATTGCTCTGGGTTTGTTGGTTCTGGTGCGGTTCGGCGTGCAAGCGATGATCCTGATCCCACTCATCGCTGTGACCGGCAAGCCGTGGCGGATGACATCAATGGTCCTGCGTCTGACGATGGTCCGTACGCTGCTGCACATTGTTGGGATCGCGGCGATGTTTACCGCGCTGCAATATATGCCGCTGGCCGATACTGTCGCCATTGCTTTTGTGATGCCGTTTATCATGCTGCTGCTGGGCAAGTACGTTCTTGGCGAACAAGTCGGCCCGCGCCGCCTGATTGCCTGTGTCGTGGGTTTCATCGGCACTTTGCTCGTCATCCAACCTAGCTTTGCGCAGGTTGGCGCTCCTGCGTTACTGCCTTTGATCGTCGCCGTGGTCTTTGCCCTGTTCATGCTGGTCACACGCCAGATTGCCAAAGAAACAGACCCGGTTGCGCTGCAAGCGGTTTCGGGGGCTATGGCGACAGCTCTCTTGTTGCCGATCGTCTATGTGGGCTCTCAGGCTGACCTGCCCGCCATGTCATTGACGATGCCCAAGGGTGAAACGCTTTGGCTGCTGCTGGGCATCGGCGTGCTGGGCACTGTGGCACATCTTCTGATGACGTGGTCGCTGCGCTATGCACCGTCCGCGACCCTCGCCCCGATGCAATATCTTGAAATTCCCGTCGCCACACTGATTGGCTGGTTGATTTTCCACGACCTGCCCAACGGCCTTGCCGCGCTTGGCATCGGCATCACTATCGCTGCCGGGCTTTATGTCATCCTGCACGAGCGGGCCAATGCCCGGTCTGGCCCGACAGAAACGCCTGCATGACCTGATCCAACGCGGAGCGGGGCAGGATCGCCAGCAGACCAGGCGCGTCCACCTCAAGTGCAAGTGCACCTAGCGCCCGGTTCGAGGTTCCGACCCGCCCGTCCGGTTCAAGCACCAGATCGTTGATCGGCCATTCAAGCCCATCGCTGCGCCCGGTCACCCGTCGCAAAGGGAACAGAGAAACGGTATCTCCAGCCGTCAATTCCAGCCGGATCTGGGGCGGCGCGTGAAACACTATTTCGCGTGCCCCTAACAGGATACAGGGCCGGTCCTGCAAACGAACGAGCGTATTGAAGGCGACCAACTGGTGATCAACCCGAGCGCCCAGAAATCCCGCTGCCAGGACGACCGGGGCACTGACATTTCGAAGGGCTTTGTCGAAATCGGTGCTGTTCTGTTCGGATATTGGATGCAACCGATCAGCCGGTATCTGCGCGCGATGGCTGGATGAAAGCGAATCGAAATCGCCGATCACCGCATCCGGTATCCGGCCCGAATCAATCAACGCGGCAGCGCCCCCATCCGCTGCAACAGCGCTTTTGACGCGATTCAGGACCAGACTCACATCTTCAGATGTGATTTCCCCCCCGCCAAACAGACCGATTGGCATTTCAGCCTGAACAATCACACCAGATTCCACAAGATTGACCATAATTCCCGGTTTTGGACATAATGAAACCACAAAATGGTAGCTTCATGACTAGAGTTTCGAGTCGATTGCTGCTGCTGTGTCTGGCGATCGGCCTGGTAGTTTGTAAAGGACATGCGTCTGATGGTACAGAACAACAAGGTACTTACCGTTTCCTACGGAACCTTTTCATGCACGCTCGAAGGCTTCGACGATTCATTTGAAACGATGAAAGCCATAGCCGAGTATTTCCGGGATCTCGCGGCGGACGACCGCTATTTTGGTTCTGAGCCCCCTCAGCCCGATGCCGAGATGCTGACCCGCATCGCCCAGCGCGATGTCGCACGAAAGGTAGAAGCCAGTCAGAACGACACCGGTCTGCTGCTACGCGCGACCGAGACCGACGCCCCTGCAGTACCGACCCCCGCTGCAGTCGCGAGTGCGCCTGAGCCTGCACCTGTACAGACCACCGATGTCGTTCCCCCCGCCTCTGCGCCCGTCGCGGCACATTCCGCTCCTGCAGCGGACAGCCCTGCGGCGGACAGTATTGCGGCCAAACTCCAGCGCATCCGGGCTGTGGTTTCGCATTCCGAAGAAGTCTCCCCCGGCTATTCAGAGGACGAAGACTCCAGCTATCTTCAGCCTGTGAAGCCAAAGGTTGATGCCATCTCTGCCGCCTTTGAAGCAGGCGCATTGGATCCCGCCGACTTGCAGGAAACAGAAGAAGATACCTTCCCTGCGCCCGAGCCCGAGCTGACTGCCGAACCGGAACACATCGAAGAGTTAGCCGAAGCACAGGCCGACAAGGCGGCTCATGTTTCGGAACCAGAAAGCTCAGATGAATTGGTTGAAGAGACCTCAGATGAAACGGTTGAGGAGACCTCCGACGATCTAAGTGCATTGGTCGCTACCGCGGAATCGGCGAATGAAGCTGAAGAAATCGAAGCGTCGGAACCTGCCACAGCTGATGTAACGGAAAAAGACGTTCTGTTTTCTGATCTGGATGATGAGGCGCCTGAAGTCGAGGAAGAAAACCCATCAAACATTCTAGGCGATGAAGCCAGCAGCGTTGCCTCTGAGGCATTGACCGGAATCGAGCACGGCATCATCTCGGTCGAGGAAGAAGCGCTTTTGTTGGATGAGATCGCGCTTGTTGAATCCGAACTCGAAGCAAATGCTGAAGCCGACGTGCCCAGTATTTCCGGACCAGATGAAGACGTCTCGCGCCTGATGGACGAAGCAGATGTTCAGCTGGACGATCCCGCTACCAGCGATCAGCGTGAAACCTACTCGCACTTGCGCGCTGCGGTCGCCGCGACCGAGGCCGAACGCGAAGCCGTAAGCGACAAGACAAAGACACCCGAAGATGATTTTCGCGGCGATCTGGCATCAGTCGTCAATCCACGTCGTCCCGCGGTTGAAGTCACCAGCCAGCGCCCGACCCCAGAATCGGCTGCCCCCTTGAAGCTGGTTGCCGAACAGCGCATCGATACCGAGAACGCCGATACTGGCCCTGTTACGCCGCGCCGGATCACTTCAACTGATGAAGACACGGGTGAAGAAGAAGGCGGATTTGCCACTTTCGCACAGGAACAGGGCGCCCAGTCGCTGCCTGATCTGCTTGAAGCTGCAGCTGCCTATCTGTCCTTTATCGAAGGTCAAGAGCAGTTCTCGCGCCCGCAACTTATGAACAAGGTCCGCTCGCTTAAGCAAGATGCGTTTAATCGCGAAGAAAGCTTGCGCTCCTTCGGTCAGTTGCTTCGCGATGGCAAGATCGAGAAAGCCGGAGGTGGTCGTTTCGCCGCCTCAACCGAAATCGGCTTCCGCCCCAATGACGACGAACGCGCTGCGGGCTAGGTCCCAGCGTATCCATTACCCCCCTCGAGTCGTAGTAGGGCCAGAGGATACTCTGGCCCTAATTCTCTTAATAGCGCGGCTTCGGCGCGACCAACCAGATTAGAATAATAAGGCCAACGCCACGTAGGGGCCGGTCAGGATCAGATCGATCACTTCACGTCCATCTTGAAACACAACATCCAGATGGCGGCACCCACCGGCGACGCTGATGCCAGGTCGCCATTTCTAGCTGGCTTGTACCAGCGCATCTCACTGTAACTCTGAACAATAACCAAAGCCGCCAATGTTTCCCATCGCGGTGACACTCCATCGATCGTTCAGAGCACAACTGTAGCGCGCTCCAACCAATGGGTCAGTCCAACTTTGATCCATGCTGAATGTGCGATCCAGCACCGTGGTTGAAACATCAAGATTCCAATGGCGCAGCCCGGCAATCGCTTCCAGCCGCGACTGATTATCTTCATAAACCGCGAAACCGGCCCCCAGCGATGTCATGGTGCCCTCAAGCTCTCAACTGGATGCGTTGTCAAATAGTCCGATGGAAACATCGTCTCCAAGGTTCAGGTAGTTGAACTCGCATCCAATGGACCATCGGCCATTTCGGGCCTCGCCTGCAATCAGAAAGGACCCCTTTAGAATACTGAAGATCGAGGTGTCCCCGTTCACCGGCGGGTTCGGCCCCATATCAAGGGAGGTCCTGAATTCTGGTCCCCAATCATAGGGTGCAACCGTGTAGTTCCAGTCTCCAGCCTGAGCGCCATATGCGGCACAAGACACGGCGAACGCCGCGAAAAGCCCTTTGTTCATACCCTAACCGCCCTTACCTGCAACGCGTTTACGCTGCAGTCAGCGTGCCTCGCGAATGACGCACCAGCAGTCGGAAAGTCTAATTTTGATCCTGATCTGGGTCTTCTTTACCCACACCACGAAAGACAAACTTGAAGGGTAATGCCCATAGAATGCCCAACGCGACATAGACCAAAAGCTCCAGCCAGATTGGCGGGCGGTCCAGCCAGTTCACGATAGTCACAACCGCAACGATATAGACTGGCAACCCGACCAGCAGCAGTACCAGAGACCAGCGCCGCCGTGCTTTGTAGCTGAGGCCGGGTTTTTCGCCGCCGCTCATCAGTCTGCAAACGGGTCGGTCACCAAAATGGTATCCTCCCGCTCCGGGCTGGTGGACAATAGGGCAACCGGGCAATCGATCAGTTCCTCGACCCGGCGCACATATTTGATCGCGTTGGCCGGCAGATCAGCCCAGCTGCGTGCACCTTCTGTCGATTCGCTCCACCCCGGCATCTCTTCGTAGATCGGCGTGCAGCGCGCCTGTTGATCGGCGGCTGTCGGCAGATAGTCCAGACGTTTGCCATCCAGCTCGTATCCAACGCAGATTTTCAACGTCTCGAACCCATCCAGAACATCCAATTTGGTCAGCGATATGCCGTTCACACCGCTGGTCGCACAGGTTTGGCGTACCAGACAGGCGTCGAACCACCCGCAGCGTCGCTTGCGACCCGTCGTCGTGCCGAACTCATGTCCCCGTTCGCCCAGACGCTGGCCATCTGCATCATCCAACTCGGTGGGGAATGGCCCCTCACCCACGCGGGTCGTGTAAGCCTTGACGATGCCCAGAACGAAGTCGATCGAGCCCGGTCCGATTCCGACGCCCGTTGAGGCCTGGCCGGCAATCACATTTGACGATGTCACAAACGGATAGGTCCCGAAATCAATATCCAGCAACGCGCCCTGCGCGCCTTCGAACAGGATACGCTTGCCCGCCTTGCGCTTCTCATTCAGCACCTTCCACACCGGTGCTGCGAAAGGCAAAATCTGCGGCGCGATCTCTTTCAGCTGCGCGATCAACGCATCCCGATCAATCGGATCAAGCCCCAAACCATTGCGCAGCGCGTTGTGATGGACCAGCGCCCGATCCACCCGCAGCGCCAGCGTTGCGTCATCGGCCAGGTCAGCCACGCGGATCACGCGACGCCCGACCTTGTCCTCATAACACGGACCGATCCCGCGACCGGTCGTTCCGATCTTGGCGACCGAATTCTGGCTCTCGCGCGCACGATCCAACTCGCCATGGAACGGGAGGATCAGTGGGGTGTTTTCAGCAATCATCAGCGTCTCAGGCGTGATATCGACGCCTTGTGCACGGATTGTTCCGATCTCTTTGATCAGGTGCCAAGGATCAAGAACAACACCATTGCCGATCACACTCAGCTTGCCGCCGCGCACCACGCCCGAAGGCAGCGCGTGCAGTTTGTATACCTCGCCCTCAATGACCAGTGTGTGCCCGGCATTATGTCCACCCTGAAAACGCGCGATCACGTCTGCACGCTCGCTGAGCCAGTCGACGATCTTGCCTTTTCCTTCGTCACCCCACTGGGCGCCGACAACAACCACGTTGGCCATATCCGGTCCTTTTGCGCTGAATAATCAAACCCAGCTCATATAGCGGGGCACAGACGGCAGGGAAACCGATATTTCGCCGCAGTTGAAAATCGCTCTGCGCGCGATGCCTCCGGCGGAGGTGTTTTGGGCCAGATGAAAAACGGATCCCCTGCTTCATCTGGCCAAAAGTACCTCGGGGGAGCCGCCCGAACGGGCGGCGGGGGCAGCGCCCCTTCTGCTTTTAGCGCAAGTGTACGGGGTGACCGTGGGGTGTTGTCAGATAGGCCTCTTCCCATGCATTGCGAAAATCTTGGACATCATCAGTGGGTGCTTCTCCCTGCTCAGCCAGCAGCGCCTCCAAGGTCTCCAACCAAGCGTGAAAGTAATCATCACCACCATCCAGTTCTTTTTTGAGGCCGTTCCGTTTCAAAGTATTGGAAAACCGCTCTGCCCAGTCCGACCAATCAAACCGGCCCGCTTCGTTCAAAGCTACGGTGACCGCAAAAACCTGCGCGTGCCAGGGCTCGGCGAAAATCGGCTCCGGGGCCGAATGGGTGATACAATCGCTCATGCCGGTTCCAGATAAGATTGCCACAGATCCAATACGACCTCGTCTGACGGATGCTCAGGATTTGCCCAAAGCTCCGAGGCGGAAAACGCGACGGCGTAAAGCGGCTCAGGGGCCTCACCCAATCCATGGGCGTTGGAATCCGGCAGCACATGGGTGCCATGCAGCCTAACGACGCGCCCGGTCGCGCCCGCGGCATAGGCGGGCAAACGGGTGTGACCGCCCTCAGCCAAACGGTTGGCCGAGCGTCGCAAAGTCCGCACCGCGTCGCCCGCCTGAAACCGAACGGCAATGTCCGACGGGCGTTCTGAGGGTCCGCCCTTGGCCAACGCACTTGCTACCTCTTCCGCCTTTAAGGCTCGTTCGGCCAAAGGGTGCGTAGTTTCCCGTTCCACTCCACGCAGGTCATCCAATGTCAGTACGCCTTTATCAACCAGCATGTCCGCCAACGCAGATATCCATTTCTCATAATAAGAGAAACGGCTGTAGTCTTGGGGTAACAAGCATTCTCGAGCATGGCGTTTGATATCGATGTTCCACTGACCTAGAAAATCTGAAGCCACTGTCACGGCCAAAGCCCGACCGTGCCAGTCTTTCGCAAAGATCGGAGCGTCCTCAGCCTCCGGCACAACCGCGCCATCGCCAAAACGCCCTCCCATGTCATGAACCCGCGTCATGATGGCACCTTGGGCAGCCCGGTGCCGATCATACTGTCGCGGGTTACCAGCGCGGCGAGTTCTTCCTCGCTCAGCCTTTCGCTACCCTCGGGGCGCATCGGCAGGACAAGATAGCGAATCTCGGCAGTCGAGTCCCACACCCGTACGGAGGTATCTTCGGGCAGCGTCACGCCAAATTCGGCCAGAACCTTGCGTGGTTCGCGTACGGCGCGGGCGCGGTAGGCGTCGGATTTGTACCAGCCGGGGGGGATACCCAGCAGCGGCCACGGATAACAGCTGCACAAAGTGCATACGACCATGTTGTGCTGCTCGGGCGTGTTTTCCACCACAACCAAGTGTTCACCCTGCCGACCGTAATACCCCAGATCAGCCACGACCAAAGTGGCATCTTCCAGCAACGCGGCCTTGAAATCAGGATCGCTCCAGGCCTTGGCAACGACTCGCGCGCCGTTTTGCGGGCCGATCTTGTTTTGATAGGTATCAATGATCTCATCCAAAGCGGCCGGATCGATCAGGCCTTTGCGGGTCAGAATCGTTTCAAGCGCCTTGACGCGAAGCGCGGGTTCAGGGGGCAACAGGGCGTGCGGGTGGTCGTGATCATCATGTGGCATGGGGCGCAGCCTGCGCGACAGAACCGCACCCTGTCCAGTCTCTTTGGTGTGATATGAAACATCACTGCTCGTGATGCCAACTCGTGACTTGCCCCCGCTGGCAAACTTGCATAAGTACCACGCGATACACGCCACGCTGTACAGGACCACCATGGAAAACGTTGTTCTCATCATCCACCTTCTTCTGGCATTGGGCCTGATTGTCGTTGTGCTGATGCAACGTTCCGAAGGCGGTGGCCTTGGCATGGGGGGCGGTGGCGGCGGGGCCATGACGGGCCGCGCGGCAGCGACCGCTCTGGGCAAGCTGACCTGGATCCTGGCTGCGTGTTTCATCGTAACCTCGATCACGCTGACGATTCTGGCCGCTCAGAAATCTTCGGGCAGCTCAGTAATTGATCGTTTGGGCGTACCTGCTCCGGCACCGGCTGAGGAAAGCGCTCCGGCGGTTCCATCTGCGGATGAACTGCTGCCGCCAGCACAAGGCGACGACGCTCCGCTGATCCCGCAGGCTGCCGACTAAGCCACAAAACCTAGAAATTCATAAGGGAACTGCAACAGCATCTTGCGGTTCTCTTGCGCTATGTGCGCGAATCCTTTATATGTGAAGTCCCGTGATGCAGCGGTTTTTTGTAAGCCGCCGGGCAGCTGATAATGACGTCTCACGGGAGCAGCCGAACAACATGGCGCGTTTTATATTCATCACTGGTGGTGTGGTTTCATCCTTGGGCAAAGGACTGGCTTCGGCGGCTTTGGGCGCGCTGTTACAGGCCCGAGGGTATTCGGTGCGTCTGCGCAAGCTGGACCCCTACCTGAACGTTGATCCGGGCACCATGTCACCGTTTGAACATGGCGAGGTATTCGTCACCGATGACGGGGCCGAGACCGATCTGGACCTTGGCCACTATGAGCGATTCACCGGCGTGGCCGCACGTAAAACCGACTCGGTCAGCTCGGGCCGGATTTATTCCAACGTGCTCGAGAAAGAGCGGCGCGGGGATTACCTCGGCAAAACCATTCAGGTGATCCCGCACGTCACCAATGAGATCAAGGATTTCATCGCCATTGGTGAGGATGAGGTCGATTTCATGCTCTGTGAGATCGGCGGCACTGTGGGCGACATCGAAGGTCTGCCCTTCTTTGAAGCCATCCGCCAGTTCAGCCAAGACAAGCCGCGCGGGCAATGCCTGTTCATGCACTTGACCCTGCTGCCCTACATCAAGGCCTCGGGCGAGTTGAAAACCAAGCCGACCCAGCACTCTGTGAAAGAGCTGCGCTCGATCGGTCTGGCCCCCGATATTCTGGTGTGTCGCTCGGAAGGCCCAATCCCAAAGAAAGAGCGCGAAAAGCTGGCCCTGTTCTGCAACGTCCGCCCCGATAGCGTAATCGCGGCGCAGGACCTCAGCACCATCTATGATGCCCCGCTGGCCTATCACCGTGAAGGCCTTGATCAGGCGGTTCTGGACGCGTTCCAGATCAGCCCGGCCCCCAAGCCCGATCTGGCCAAGTGGGAGGATGTCAGCGACCGCATCCACAACGCCGAAGGCGAGGTGAAAGTGGCCATCGTCGGCAAATACACCCAGTTGGAAGACGCTTATAAGTCGATCGCCGAGGCCCTGACCCATGGCGGCATGGCCAATCGGGTCAAGGTCAAGGTCGAATGGGTCGATGCCGAGGTGTTTGACAACGAAGACGCCGCACCTCATCTGGAAGGCTTCCACGCCATCCTGGTCCCCGGCGGCTTTGGCGAGCGTGGGACAGAAGGCAAGATCAAGGCCGCTCAATATGCGCGTGAACACAAAGTGCCCTATCTGGGCATCTGTCTGGGCATGCAGATGGCCGTGATCGAAGCCGCACGCAACGCGGCGGGAATCACCGAGGCCGGGTCCGAGGAATTCGACCACGAGGCCGGTAAAAAGCGTTTTGAGCCAGTGGTTTACCACCTCAAGGAATGGGTGCAGGGCAACCACAAGGTCGAACGCAAAGTCGGTGATGACAAGGGCGGCACCATGCGCCTAGGCGCCTATAACGCCGTCCTGGCCGAAGGCTCGAAAGTCGCAGATGTCTATGGCAGCACCCAGATCGAGGAGCGCCACCGACACCGCTATGAAGTTGACATCAAGTACCGCGACAAGCTGGAAAAAGCGGGCCTGAACTTCTCGGGCATGTCGCCGGATGGCCGTTTGCCGGAAATCGTCGAATGGTCGGATCACCCATGGTTCATCGGTGTTCAGTACCACCCGGAACTGAAATCCAAACCCTTCGACCCGCACCCTCTGTTCCGCGATTTCGTGCGCGCCGCGAAAGACACCTCGCGCCTGGTCTGATCACGGACCGATAACAGTATTGTACCGCTCGGCGCGAAATATCTTTACGCGCCGACCAGTTACACGGTTAACTGCCGCCATAGCAGCGACAGGAGACCGGCCATGACCAACCAGATTACCCAAGCAGAAACCTTTGCCGCCCTGCATAAGAAGGGCGATCCGGTCATCCTTTACAATATCTGGGACCCCGGCAGCGCCGCCGCTGTGCGCGATGCGGGGGCCAAGGCACTAGCGACCGGCAGTGCTCCGGTCGCGATGGCACAGGGGTTTTCGGATGGGCAGAACATCCCCTTTGATGCGGCGCTGGACAACGCCCGCCGCATTGTTGAGGCGGTCGATATCCCGGTTACGATGGACCTTGAAGGCGCCTATGCCGAAGATACTTTTGGCATATCGGCCAATGTCAAACGCGCGCTGGAAACCGGCGTAGTCGGCTTCAATTTCGAAGACCAAATTGTTGGTACTAAAGAGCTTTATGACATTGAAACCCAAGCCGCGCGTGTCGCCGCCATGCGCGAATCTTGCGATGTTGCGGGTGTGCCTGCTTTCATCAACGCGCGCACCGATATTTTCCTCAAGGCGGCTCCGGAAACGCATGACCAGGCGATGCTGGATGATGCCATGGCCCGCGCCAAAGCCTATGCCGATGCTGGGGCCAGCGGCTTCTTTGCGCCGGGCCTGAAAAACGAAGCGATGATTGGCCAGCTTTGCGAGGCCACCGACCTGCCCGTCAACATCATCGCCCTGCCCGGCACGCCGGATACGCCAACGCTTGCAAAACTCGGCGTGGCGCGGATCAGCTATGGCCCGGTGCCTTATCGGCAAATGATCGCTTGGCTGCAGGACAAAGCGCGCGAGGCGCTGCAGACAGGCGGTTGATCCACTTTTAAGGGATTGCATTTTATGCGGTTCCTCCGCACCTTGCATCAGATACCAGCGGAGGAATTGCCGTGGCCAGAGGTTATTGGGTCGCCCATGTCGATGTAGACGACATCGAAACCTACAAATCGTATGTCGCTGCCAACGCGGCCCCTTTTGCCGAATATGGCGGCAAATTTCTGGTGCGTGGCGGTGAAAGAACCGAGGTCGAGGGCAAAGCCCGCGCCCGTACAGTCGTGATCGAGTTTCCCAGCTATGAACAGGCCCTGGCCTGTTATGAAAGTGCAGGATATCAGGCCGCCAAAGCCCTTCGTGATCCGGTATCAACCGCCGATCTTGTGATTATTCAGGGCTATGAGGGCTAGCACCGCTTGGCGCGCCTCGAATTACGGAATATCTTGACCTCATGTTGAAAAAATTCTTCCAGGCCTTCCGGCCTCCGCAACATGACAAGTTGCCCGATCCTGATGCCGAACTGGCTTTGGGGGCGCTGCTGGTGCGCGTGGCACAGGCCGATCGCGACTATAAGCTGGAAGAGATCAGCCTGATCGACCGCATCCTTGCGCGTCTCTACCAGCACAACGCGATTGAGGCCGCCAAGGTCCGCGCCACTTGTGAGAAGCTGCACGCAGCCGCCCCCGAAACCGACACGTTCGGCAAGCTGATCCGCGAAACCACCAATCTGAACGAACGTCTGGCCGCTCTGGACGCGCTTTGGGAGGTGGTGCTAGCCGACGGCAATACGGATGAAGGAGAAGTCAAGATCGTCGAAGAAGCCCGCATTGCCATGGGTCTCAGCTTCAACGACAGTAAGGCCGCACGCGAACGGATACAAAGCCGCTTGGAAGCGACTTGAGCAGCCTCTATATGTTTGACCATGTTCAGTGATTTCCTGTCCCGGCTCACGCAGCCGCAGCCCGACCCGCTTGTAGAAGATGACGCCCGTCTGGCCCTCACCGCCCTGTTGGTGCGCATTGCGCGGTCCGACAATGATTATGCCGATACCGAAATGGTCCGGATCGACCGCATCTCGGCTGAACGTTTTGGCCTGTCCCCATTCGAAGCCGCCGCCTTGCGCGCCCGTGCCGAAGATCTTGAGGCCGAAGCCCCCGACACCGTCCGCTTTACCCGCGCCATCAAAGAGGCCATCGTCTATGATGATCGCCTAGCCGTGGTGCAGGCAATGTGGTCGGTTGCATTGGCAGATGGACACCGCAGCGGAGAAGAGGATTCGCTGCTACGTCTCGTCGTAAGCCTGTTGGGTGTCAGCGACGTGGATTCGGCACTGGCACGGCAAAAAGCAGCAAAGGCCTGAGCCAATTGCAGCACAGCCAAGCGAAAAGCCCAACTACGAAGCTGCTGGATAATTTTGCCTGAGCTGAGAAAGGTTGATGTCGGCTTCGAGCCCAATCTAGACATTGACGATTGGCTATGCGCACTGTGAATCATGGCGCTGACGGAAGACCTGAAGCAAATTCTAGAAACTGCTCTGCCAACCGATCCCAGTTTTCGTCGGATCGATAAGGCCGTAATAGACAGCTGCCTTAGTGAAACCCGGAGATACGCCTCGGAGGGCTGCATCGAAGCCTTCTTGATGTCCGCGATGCGCCTATTGGCACTCCCCCAAAATGGGCACACAAGGCTGATCCCGAATGATGCGATCTCGGTGCTGCCGCTGAGGTTTGTGAGCGTGGGGCGTTCAGTGCAAGTCATGGGGGCGGCACCAGGGGTAATTGCACCGCGAGGAAAGTTGATCGCAATCAACGGTGCGGCTTTGAGCCAAATTGAAGCCACGGCAGAGAATTTTCTGGCGGGAACGTGCCAGAGGAAAAGGGTCATCTGTCCGATCCTTTTTGCGTGGCCGTACGCTTTGGCACATTTGGGTTTTTCGTCAAACGGCAAAGTGACCGAATATCGTGTGCAGGACGAAAATGGGCAGATAGCGAATCTGAAATTGGCAAATGAACAGACGGTTCCCGGATCGATGCTCTACCCGAGAAACGAGCACGGCAAGGCTGATCCAGCTTGGGAACCCGAGATTTTTGTGGAAATACAGGACTGGCAAGAGCTTGGGCTATCAATAGTGTTACCAAGCTTCTTTGATCCGAACGAAAGTGCGCTACCCAAAGCCATCTCAGCCGCAGTGGAACATGTGCGCGCCGGCTCGACCAAGACACTTCTGATTGACGTTCGCGGAAATACTGGTGGCGACTTTCTTTTAACGATGCCCTTGATCGACGCGATCTCGGAAAGCGCAATCAAGCAGGTTGTTGTGCTTGTCGATAAATTCACGTTTTCCGCAGCGATAGTGTTTGTAGCCATCCTTAGACATCGATTGGGAAACAGGCTCAAACTCATCGGGGAAGAGATGGGTGACGGATTGACGTTCTTTGCCGAGGGCGGGTTGCTCGATTTGCCGGTTAGCGGAGCGGTCGTTCGATACTCATCAGCCTTTCACGACTGGAAGAATGGAACGTCTGACGAAACCACACCGCCCGATATCGCGCGGCAAATCGTACCCGCAGGAGCACTGAGTTTGGATTTGGTATGGGTCGCACGGCCTATTGGTGAGCATGGAAACGTCGCGTTCTATCAACAAATTCTCAAAAGCGTGAACGATTAGACGAACGGCCGATAAGTCCCGCAATGTTGGCATTGGATATCGTACATATGATGGTGGTGTCGATAGCCCGAGAACCGTCACTGCAAATCTCATAAGCTTACCTGTCTGTTCGCCCTAACGGCACGCAAATCGCCCAACCAACTGACAATTCTGACAGCGTCATTGGCCAAATTGGCTATTTCTCAGCGTGAACTTGTTATTTGCGCATTGCATTAGCCCGATTTTTCAGCCCTATTACCGCACCAACACCAATCATATCTGGACAGCCCGTGACAGACGCCGCTCCCGTCATCGAGATCAAGAACCTTCACAAAAGCTTTGGCCAACTTGAGGTGCTCAAGGGCGTGGATATCACCGCGCATCGCGGCGACGTTGTCTCGCTGATCGGGTCTTCAGGCTCGGGGAAATCCACCCTATTACGCTGCTGCAACCTGTTGGAAGACAGCCAAGAAGGCGAGATTCTGTTCAAAGGCGAACCAGTCCGCTGGACCGGCAGCCACAATCACCGTCGTCCAGCCGACCCCAAACAGGTGCTACGCATCCGCACCAATCTGTCGATGGTGTTTCAGCAGTTTAATCTGTGGGCGCATATGACCATCCTGCAAAACGTGATGGAGGCCCCCGTCACCGTTCTGGGCCGAGATCGATCCGAGGTTGAGGACAGCGCTCGCAGGTATCTGGAAAAGGTCGGCATCGGCGACAAATGCGATGTTTATCCGGCGCAGCTGTCGGGCGGACAGCAACAGCGCGCCGCCATAGCGCGGGGGCTGTGCATGGAACCGCAGGCGCTGCTGTTCGATGAACCGACCTCGGCGCTCGATCCCGAACTGGAACAGGAAGTGATCAAGGTGATCAAGGATCTGGCCGCGGAAGGTCGCACCATGATCATCGTGACCCACGACATGAAGATGGCTGCGGATATCTCGAGCCACGTCGTCTTCCTGCATCAGGGCCTGATTGAAGAAGAGGGCCTGCCAGAAGATCTATTCACCACCCCTGAATCCGAACGGCTTCAGGGCTTTCTCTCCGCCACTCAGGCGGCTTAATCAACGGACAGAACCAATAAGGGGAGTAACAATGAAAAACCTGATTCTGACCACTGCAGCACTGGCGCTGACCGCCGGTATCGCCATGGCCGATACCGTGCGCATGGGCACCGAGGGCGCCTATGCGCCTTGGAACTTCATCAACGACGCGGGCGAGATCGACGGTTTCGAACGTGAACTGGGCGATGAGCTGTGCAAGCGCGCGAATCTGGAATGCGAATGGGTCAAGAACGACTGGGATTCGATCATTCCGAACCTGGTGTCGGGCAACTATGACGTGATCATCGCAGGTATGTCGATCACCGACGAGCGCGACGAAGTCATCGACTTCACCCAGAACTATACGCCACCGGATCCGTCTGCCTATGTTGCGCTGTCCGATGACGTTGACGTCGCTGGTGGCGTTGTCGCAGCTCAGACCGGAACAATTCAGGCAGGTTACATTGCTGAATCCGGTGCAACTCTGGTCGAATTCGCCAGCCCTGAAGAAACCATCGCAGCCGTCCGCAACGGCGAAGCCGATGCTGTGCTGGCTGACAAATCCTTCCTCGCACCGATCGTCGAAGAAGACGGTGAGCTGAAATTTGTTGCCGATGACGTACCGCTGGGCGGTGGCGTCGGCATGGGCATCCGTGAATCGGACGGTGAACTGAAAGAAAAGTTCAACGCAGCGATCCAATCCATGAAGGATGATGGCAGCTTGAACGAGCTGATCACCAAGTGGGAAGTGTCCTCGACCTTCTAATCTAATGATCCAAGTGGCGCGCCCTGAACGCTGGGCGCGTCGCTGCAGCGCCCTTGCCAGTCTAAGAGGCCCGCCATTTTCTCGTACTGCTCCGATCCCGATACGCTGGGTACATTCCGTTGGTTCTCATGCTACCTGACCAACGGCGTCCACTGGTCGTTCTACGCCTCATTCCTCAAGGTGCTGGCCTTGCTGGCGGTCACCGCCCCGGTTGCATTGGGTTTTGGCTTTGTCGGAGCCATGGCAGCGCGCTCGCATATCCCGCCGGTTAGCTGGTTGGGCAAAGGGTATATCGCGATTGTACGCGGCGTGCCCGATATTGCTTTTTTTATGTTCTTCGTGATCGCTCTGGATCAGGGTTTTGAGTGGGTAAGACACAAGATTCTCTGCCCCGACTGGACCGATCCGATCCGTCAGGGCAACGATTTCCTCGTCTGCCAGGCCGCCAAACTACCACTGGGCAGCGCCCCTGAATGGGTGCACGAAACCTACGGCTTTTTCCTCGCGGTCATCACATTTTCCATTGTGTTCGGCGCTTTCGCTGCCAACGTCTTGTTCGGCGGCATGCGCGCCGTGCCGCATGCGCAGCTGGAAACGGCAGAAGCCTACGGCATGACCCGACGCCAGACATTCTGGAAAATCCTTGTTCCTCAAATGTGGGTTTATGCCCTGCCCGGTCTGTCCAACCTGTGGATGGTGTTGATCAAGGCGACCCCCCTGCTGTTCCTGCTGGGAGTCGAAGATATCGTTTATTGGGCCCGCGAATTGGGCGGCACAAAAACTTCGAAATTCACGCAGTACCCCCATGGCGATTGGCGCATGTGGTACTTCCTTGGATTGCTGATCTTCTACCTTGGCATGACGCGTTTCTCGGAACTCGGGCTTGAAAAACTGATGCGTCGCCTGTCCCACGGTCAGGCCACATCAGGCGGCGAGCTTCTGCGTAAGGAGACCACCGCATGAGCTGCATCCAGACCATACAGGATTATGGCCTCCGTTCGCTTGGCTTCGGTGAACGCCTTCTGCCCAAGACCGATTTCACATTGTGTGAGCAGTTTACCCTGATCGGCTCGGGTATGATCTGGAACGTCTATTTCGGCGCGATGGCGCTGGCGACCGGGTTCTTTTTGGCCACTGCGCTAGCCGTTGGAAAAGCATCCACCAACAAATGGCTGCGCAAACCGTCCGAGTGGTTCATCTTCCTGTTCCGGGGGTCGCCGCTCTTCATTCAGTTCTTCTTTGCATATTTCTTCTTCTTATCGCTGAAGAAAACTTACCCGATGTTCGACGCTCTGACCTCGGCTTGGCTGGGCGCCCTGATTGTGCTGTTCCTGAACACAGCCGCCTATTCGGGCGAGATCTTTTATGGCGCCCTACGCTCGATCCCCAAGGGAGACATCGAAGCGGCAGATGCCTACGGCATGTCGGGCTGGTCCCGGTTCCGCCGCATCGTCTGGCCCACCATGCTGCGGCTGGCATGGCCCGCCTATACGAACGAGGCGATCTTTCTGTTCCACGCAACTACGCTGGTCTTCTTCTCGGCCTTCCCGGCCTGGCAGCAAAGGGGCGATGCGCTGTACTACGCCAGCTATTTCGCGGACAAGACGTTCAACCCGTTCATCCCCTACCCGATTCTGGCATTCTATTTCATCCTGTTGACGCTGGTGATCGTTTGGGGGTTTGGCATGATCAACAAACGCCTGAACCGCCACCTGCCAGCCGAGCGAAAAGCAAAGATGCGGTTCCGCCTGAACCTTGCCCGCTAAGCCCAGTCCACTGGATTGAGTCGGAACAGTTTCGAAAGCTGCTCGTAGACTTCTGGCACCTCGTACTTCAACGTACGGGGGCGCTCGAAGAATACTTCGACCGAGACCGCAAAGAACTCTTCATGCCCCGTCGCACCATAGGGGTCGATTACCGTACGCCGCCCGCTTTCAACAGCGTGGACATGCGCGTCATAGGCGGTCAGGAAAACCTTTTCCCATTCGGCAAAACTCTGCCCTTCGCTCAGGATCGGCACACCATTCGTACCTCCGGACAGATCATCAATCTGATGCGCAAATTCATGTAGCACCACATTCTGCCCATCGCGATCATCCAGCGCGCCCTGCCGGCTGTGTGCCCATGACAAAATGACCGGCCCGCGATCCCAGCTTTCTCCGGTTCGTACGATCTCTTTCTCCGAGACTACATAACCCGAGCGTCGCTGCTGCTTTGACTTGAACGCATTGGGATAGATCAGAATGGTCGTCAGATTGTCATACCAAAGATCGCTGTTGATCACGAGAAGACAGGCCTGCGCCGCAATCGACAGCTCCATCTCTTCGGTCACTTCAAGCCCGTCGCAGCCATAAAAGCTGACCTGATCCAGAAACAGATTCACTTTGCCATCCAGGTGGCTGCGCAATGAGGCGGGTAGTCGCCGGATGATGGGCACCTGTTGTTCGATGATGTCACCCTGATGCGAGGTCAGATGGGTCGCCAGCAGTGCCGCGCGGGCCTGCTTTTTGGACCAGAAGTAATAGCCGATCCCGCCTGCGACCAGTAACGCAATAGTAAGAAAGATGAACATACCCGAGACTATAGGGATCACCGCGCCAGGCACAATCAGGTGCCTGAATGTTGTACAACTCGGAAGAAAGCGGTTTTGATCCCTGTACAAGTTGGAAGATATCCAGCTTCGGCCCTTATCGCAAAAAGCGTTGACTCATAATTTGATCAAATTTAGTGACAAGGCGCTAATCCTGATTTAAACCTCTCGTGACAAGACCACGGAGCCCCCAATGGACCTGAGCGCCCTGCACACATTTCGCGTCGCCGCCTGTGACCTGAACGGACAGATGCGCGGCAAACGCGTGCCGCCCTCCTATGCCAACAAGCTGGATAAGGGGGCTGTTCGAATGCCGTTCTCAGCGCTCAATGTCGATCTTTGGGGAGCCGATATTGATGGCAGCCCGCTGGTCTTCGAAAGCGGAGATGCCGATGGCGTCCTGCGTCCGACAGGGCGTGGCCCAGTGCCGGTGCCCTGGCTCGACACAGCCACTGCCCTAGTGCCCATGTGCCTTTATCATGATGATGGAACTCCCTTTGCGGGCGATCCCCGGCACGCGCTATCTGCGGTACTGGGCCGCTATGCAGAACGAGGCTGGTCGGTTGTTGCCGCCACTGAGCTGGAATTCACTCTGCTCGACGCTTCAGGCGACCAACCGCAAGCTCCTATCAACCCGGTCACCGGCCGCAGGCTGCAGGACGAGGCCGTTCTATCGATGGCCGAGATGGATGCCTTTGATGCGTTCTTCACCGATCTTTACGATGGCTGCACCGCAATGGGCATCCCGGCCCAAACCGCCATTTCTGAGAGCGGGATTGGCCAATTTGAGATCAACCTGAATCATCAGGACGCCTTGCGTTGCGCCGATGATACATGGCTTTTCAAAGGCTTGACGCGTGGTCTTGCACGCAAACACGGATTCACTGCGTCCTTCATGGCCAAGCCTTACGCCGAGGATGCTGGCAACGGGATGCATGTGCACTTCTCGGTTATCGACGCTGATGGCCAAAATATCTTTGACGACGGTGGGCCCAAAGGCACCGAATTGCTGCGCTCAGCAGTTGCGGGATGTCTGGCCGCGATGTCCGGCTCAACCCTGATCTTCGCGCCGCACGGAAACTCTTACACACGGCTTGTACCCGGCGCGCACGCCCCCACTGGTGCCAGTTGGGCCTATGAGAACCGCACAGCCGCCCTGCGCATTCCGGGCGGAGCCCCTGCCGCCCGACGGATCGAACATCGCGTCGCTGGGGGAGACATCAACCCCTATCTCATGCTGGCCGCCGTGCTAGGTGCCGCGCTGCTTGGTATAGAGGACGGCTTGCAGCCACCTGCTCCGATATCCGGAAATGCTTATGAGGTTGCAGACCTCCCGCAGCTTGCTCCCGACTGGTCCTCGGCAATTTCCGCATTTGAGACAGACCCGTTGGTTGCGCGCATCTTCCCTGCTGACCTGATCCGCAACATGGCGATGACAAAACGGCAGGAAATCGCGCGCTTCGCAGAGCGGCCCCCAGAAAGCCACTGGCTTAGCTATCTTGAGAGCGTATGAGCCTCTTGCCCGCCTCGTTCTGCTCCGCTAGAATAAATTTGATCAAATTTGGTGAACTATGAAAATCGGCATCCTTGTAACCGGCCACCCACCCGACGAATTGTATGATCAATTCGGGGAATATGATGGAATGTTTCGTGCATTGCTGGGCGGCAACGGCTTCGAATTCCAGACATATGCAGTCGTCGATGGAGAGTTTCCTGAGGACGAACATCAGGCGGATGGATGGGTCATCACGGGCTCACGCCATGGTGCTTACGAAGATCACCCGTGGATACCACCGCTCGAACAATTGATCCGGGACATTCAGAAAACCGGAAACCCGCTGATCGGTGTCTGCTTTGGTCACCAGATCATCGCGCAAGCCCTTGGTGGAAAAGTGGAAAAGTTCAAAGATGGTTGGGCCATTGGACGCACCGATTATCGTTTTGGCGATCAAACTGTCACCCTAAACGCATGGCATCAGGATCAGGTGACCCAACTGCCCGAAGGTGCTGTGGTCACTGGCACGAATGACTTTTGCCAAAACGCCATGGTCACTTATGGCGATACGATCTGGACCGTGCAGGCCCATCCTGAATATGGAAATGACTTCATTCAGGGCTTGATGGAGACCCGAGGCAAAGGCGTGGTTCCTGATGCGTTGATGCAGGAGGCCGCGAACCGGCATGATGCCCCGGATGACAATGCCGAATTCGGTCGCCACATGGCAGAATTCCTAAAGAAAGCGAGGGCCTGATGGCCGACTGGACAGATCAGCTGCCTGAAGCGGCGCGCACCTATTTCGAAGGCAAACGGCTGGATGAAGTTGAATGCATCATCTCTGACCTGCCCGGCATCGCCCGCGGCAAGGCGGTCCCGGCGTCAAAATTCGCAAAGCAATCTTATTTTCACCTACCCGACAGTATTTTCTACCAAACTATTACTGGGGATTGGGGCGAAGCCGCAGGTGAAGATGGTTTCATTGAACGCGACATGATCCTGAAGCCTGATTTCTCAACTGCGTCGGCCGCACCCTGGACGGGTGACTGGACGTTGCAGGTGATTCACGACGCGTTCGACCGGGATGGGGAACCGATCCCCTTCAGCCCGCGCAATGTGCTTAAACGCGTTGTGAAGATGTACCATGAAAAGGGTTGGAAGCCGGTTGTCGCCCCTGAGATGGAATTTTTCCTTGTCGCGCCGAATGTAGACCCGGCGCAAGGGATCAAGCCGATGATGGGCCGCTCGGGCCGTCCGGCGGCGGCGCGGCAGGCCTATTCGATGACGGCGGTCGATGAATTCGGGCCGGTGATCGACGACATCTACGACTTTGCCGAGTTTCAGGGGTTTGAAATCGACGGGATCACGCAAGAAGGCGGGGCCGGTCAATTAGAGATCAATCTGCGTCATGGCGATCCTGTAAAACTGGCCGATGAGGTATTCTACTTCAAACGTCTGATCCGCGAAGCCGCGCTGCGTCACAACTGCTTTGCGACGTTCATGGCGAAACCGATCGAAGATGAGCCGGGCTCGGCCATGCACATCCATCACTCGATTATCGATATGGAATCGGGTCAAAATATTTTCTCGGGCCCTCAGGGCGGAGAAACGGACGCCTTCTACAACTTCATCGCCGGCTTGCAAAACCACCTGCCCGCAGGGCTTGCGGTGATGGCGCCGTATGTGAATTCTTATCGCCGCTACGTCAAAGACCACGCGGCTCCGATCAATCTGGAGTGGGCGCGCGACAACCGCACAACCGGCATTCGCGTACCTCTGTCCGGCCCCGAGGCGCGACGGGTCGAGAATCGCATCGCAGGCATGGACTGCAACCCTTATCTGGGCATCGCATTGTCACTGGCCTGCGGCTATTTGGGGCTGATTCAGCAAGAACGCCCACGCCGCCAATTCTACGGTGACGCCTATGAAGGCGACGGCGATATCCCTCAGATCATGGGTGAAGCCCTGGACTTGTTTGATGAAGCAACAGCCCTGCACGAAGTTCTGGGTCCTGAATTCGCCCGCGTCTACGGCATCGTAAAGCGTGCTGAGTACGAAGAGTTCTTGCAGGTCATTTCCCCGTGGGAACGCGAGCATCTGCTGATGAACGTCTAAGGCAACGACGCGATGAACCTGCTGTATTCCAATGATCGCAAGGCGGAGTACCCGCCGAGCTGGTACGCCGCGACTGCGCATCCATTCGACCGCTATCCGGCACTTGAAGGCGACCACACCGCAGACGTCTGCATTGTCGGGGGCGGATATACGGGCCTTTCGGCCGCTTTGCATTTAGCTGAGGCCGGGTTCGATGTTGTCCTGCTCGAAGCTCACCGCGCGGGCTTTGGCGCTTCGGGTCGCAACGGAGGCCAACTGGGCAGCGCACAGCGGATGGACCAGGAGGATCTTGAGCGGCTCGTTGGCGATGACGACGCCTTAAAGCTTTGGGAACTGGCCGAAGATGCAAAGGATCTGGTCAAATCACTGATCTCAAAGCATCAGATCGACTGCGATCTGAAGCCAGGAATTGCGGTTCTGGGCTTCAACGACTCGGAGCGCGCTGAGCTACATGATCACGCGGCGCATCTGTCGGGCAGATACAAATACCACCAAATCGAAGCCCTGGATGCCGATGCTGCGCGCGGGCTTTGTCCCTCACCTGCCTATGCGGGTGGGTATCTGGACAATGGTGCGGCGCATTTGCATCCGTTGAACTATGCGCTTGGCCTTGCGCGCGCCGCGGTCGGAGCGGGGTTACGACTGCATGAAGACACCGAGGTTCTTGGCATCGATCAAGGCGCTCGCGTGACTGTGCGCACGGAAAAAGGCAAGATCACCGCAGATAACGTTATTCTGGCCTGCAACGGATATCTCGGCGATCTGAACCGGCAAGTTGCATCGCGTGTGATGCCCATCAACAATTTCATCGCGGCAACCGAGCCATTGGGCGCCGAGGCGCAAAAGGTATTGGCCAAGGATATCGCGGTCGCGGATACAAAATTTGTGGTAAACTATTTCCGGCTAAGCGCGGATGGAAGGCTGCTGTTTGGGGGTGGCGAAAGCTATGGCTATCGTTTCCCTGAGGACATCGCTGCCAAGGTGCGCAAACCGATGACCGAGATTTACCCGCATCTGCGAGACGTCAAGATTGACTATGCTTGGGGTGGAACCCTCGGTATCACCATGCGGCGTATGCCCTACCTCACCCGGATCGCACCGAATATCCTGTCCGCCTCGGGTTATTCCGGTCACGGCGTTGGCACTGCGACCCATGCGGGGCAACTAATGGCACTGGCTATTCAGGGACAGGCTGAGGGATTCGATACCATGGCCCGCGTTCCTGCACTGCCTTTCCCTGGTGGACCCGCATTGCGAACGCCCCTGTTGATCTTGGCGATGACTTGGTACGCGATGCGCGACAGGCTGGGTATCTGAACACATTCCATACGACGAATTGGTGAAATCTCGCTGACGATGCGAATTGGGACTTGGCTTGTCTGTGTATCGAATTTATATTTCCCAAAGATAAAATTCGGGAAATCCAAATATGACGCTTGTACCCAACGTTCATGAAGCCGAACCTATCCCCGCAGCCGCAAGAGATGTCATTGACGCCCTGATGAAGTCAGGCGATTTGTTCCGCTATACCGCACCGCAGGATGCGCCTGTCGCCTTGCTGGAAACAGAGTTCGCAGAACTACTCGGCACGAAATACGCGCTCGCTGTTTCGTCCTGTTCCGCAGCACTATTTCTGTCGCTCAAAGCGTTGGGCTTACCCCGCGATGCGCGGGTTCTGATTCCCGGATTTACCTTTGCGGCCGTGCCGTCTTCAATTGTGCACGCGGATTGCATTCCGGTTCTGTGCGAGGTCGGCGACAATTATCGCGTCGATATGGCCGACTTCGCCGCCAAGCTCGACAGCGTGCAGGCGGTGATCATCAGCCACATGCGCGGTCATACTTCGGATATGGACGCCATCATGGAGCTGTGTGACGCACGCGATATCCCGGTGATCGAAGATGCAGCCCACTCATTGGGTACCACATGGCATGGGCGCAATATTGGCACCATCGGCAAGGTCGGCTGCTTCTCGTTCCAATCCTACAAGATGATCAACGCCGGTGAAGGTGGCATTCTGGTCAGCGATGATGCTGATCTGGTTGCTCAGGCGGTCATCATGTCGGGTGCGTACGAGCATAACTGGAAAAAGCACTCAGGTTCGCCCGAGCTGGAACAGGCCTTTGCCCGCTGGCAGAACCGGTTGCCACTGTACAATCTGCGCATGAGCAACCTCAGCGCCGCAGTGATCCGTCCTCAGCTTCCCGAACTGGCGCGCCGCGTGCGGGACGGCCTGGCGAACCATGACTACGTGGCCGATCGCCTGAACACCTCACCCTATATCAATGTCCCTGCCCCGCTTGCACCCGAGCAGCGCGCACCGGATTCAATCCAGTTCAATCTAGTTGACCTTAACGACGAAGAAATTCGCGCCTTCTCCGCTGCTGCCGAAGCGCGTGGTGTCAAAGTGCAGGTGTTTGGCATGAGTCAGGACAATGCCCGCGCCTTCTGGAACTGGCAGTTCCTGCCCGAGCAGTTTGATCTGCCGCAGACCCGCGCGATGTTGATGAAGGCCTGTGATGTGCGCCTGCCTGTGCGCCTGACACGCGAAGAGCTGGACATCATTGCCGACATCCTACTGGCCTCGATCGGTGAAGTTGTTGGTCCGATGCCGGTTTATGGCACCTAACTCTAACGCCTGCCCAGATCGAACTCCTGTATAGACAGAAACAATGCATCAATCCCATCGGGGGTTGGTGCAATACGCGATAGTATTCCTGCAACGGCGAGGCCCGCATCGGTTTGTACGAGGAACGGTGCACCAGAATCTCCCATCATGACCGGGCAAATCCCATGGAAAAGCCCATCACCTGAGGGGTTCGGGGCACATGAGCCCGTTTGACTCAGCACATGCGGGCGCAATCCGGGATACCCTACGACCGAACCGCCCCTCTCAGGGGTCTGGGAAATTGGGAAAAAGCCCAACTGGGCTCCAATCGGTTGGTCCAGTTCCAATACGGCCCAATCCAGATCAGCGCGATTGTTGAAACGACCTCCAACACCCTGCTCTGCATCAAGCCTATATGCTGTGACGGATGAGACAGCGGCGGCTTCACCGCGTTGATACCCCGCTGCAAAGCGGATGCTGCCAGGAGGGATCCAGCGCTGACGGGCAGCGTTGAACAGACAATGCGCTGCGGTCAGAACCAAATGTTCAGCGACAAGAACACCCGTGCAGTGCGACCGTTGGCTACGACTGGCAAAGTTGACGCGCCCTATCGCGCGCCAGGGTTCAGTCGAGGCGTCCAGAATTTCGCGAGCGCGGATATCATCGCAGCCCGCAGCGGAATCCTGTCCTAATGTGCAGACAGGTTCCCAGATCGACGTGAACTGCCCTTGTGCTGCAGCCTGGGATGCCCAAAACACCGCGCACAGCACAAACAGCCAGCGCATCGGTAAAATCAGCTCAGCTTTGAAAGCTTCTGCTGCAAATCGGCAAGCTGCTTCTTGATGTCGTCCAGATCTTCTTTCGGCTCGGACGGTGCCTCAGCCTCTTGTTCGGGGCTGGACCAATTACCAGCCAGCCCCCCGGTCATGGCCTTCAGGAAAGCCTTTTGCTGCGCCTGCATCGCGTCGAAACCCGGCATCTGTGACATCGGGTTCATCGCATTCATGTTTTCCATCATCTTGGACTGGCTTTCGCGCAGCATCTCGAACGAGCTCTGCAAGAATTGTGGCATCATACCCCCGCCCGGCACCATGTAGCTACGGACCAGATCATTCAGGACGTTAACCGGCAGCACATTCTCGCCACGGCTTTCATGTTCAGCAATGATTTGCAGCAGATATTGCCGGGTCAGGTCATCGCCGGTTTTCAGGTCAATAATCTGCACTTCGCGCCCGTCACGGATGAAGCCCGCGATATCTTCAAGCGTCACATAATCGCTGGTCTCAGTGTTATACAGCCGACGGCTGGCATAACGCTTGATCAGCAGAGGTTTTTCTTGTTCCGACACCCTGTACCCTCCCCAAGGATGATGCGTTGCAGCAGAGGTTATGCGACTGCAGAACAAAAAGAAAGGGCAGGTCAAGCGACCTGCCCGCAGCGATTGCACCATTTGGGAGGAATGGGTGCTAAGTCGCAGTCTTATCTTACTTTGCAGTTGCTGCTTTCTTTGCTGCAGCAGTCACCTCGTTGGTGGCTTTTTTGACAGCTGCGGTTGCATCTTCTGCAGCGTCTTTGCCAGCCGCCATCAGCAGCTCAACGGTTTCGGTCTGAACTTTTTTCGCAATCTCAGCGAAAGCAGCCAGGTTTTCAGCAGCAACTTCAGCCGACGCGCTTGCGAAGTCGGTTGCAGCTTTTGCGTAATCTGCAGGCTCGGTTTTTGCTTTCGACATCTCGGTCAGTTTGGCCAGAGTTTCTTTGGTCCATTTGTTCGAGATTTCAGCCGATTTCTCAGCTGCGTCCAGAGCAACGCCCGACAGCTTTTCGTTCAGCGAAGCAGTCGATTTGAATGCGTCTTCCAGAGCGGTTGTGTCAACCGGGAACGCGCCCATCATGTCTTTCAGGGTCGCGGTAAAGTCTTGGGTCTTTGCCATTGTCCTAAATCCTTCTAGCCGTTCCGGGCCCGCCCCGGTTCTCATCAGCTTGAAGGCAATATGATTGCTGCATCGCAGCATTGCAAGTTTTTTCTTGCTGCAATGCAGAATATTTTTAGTTTCAGAATGATATCAGCGGTTTGCCTTGACCAAAACATAGGTCCCCGGAGCCGGACATAAGCGCGGATGATCCGAATCGCCGGTATCCCGGGCCGGAACCTGCTTGCCTGACCGCTTCTTCAACCACGCTTCCCACATCGGCCACCACGAACCTTCGTGGAAGTCAGCCTCTTTCAGCCAGGTCTCAGCATCCGCTTTAAGATCAGGATTGGTGTAGTGACCATATTTCTTCTTGCTCGGCGGGTTCACGATGCCAGCGATGTGGCCGGACTCGGACACTACAAAGGTCTTTGACTTCGAACCCATCTGCTGCACCCCGCGATAGCAATCCTTCCACGCGGCGATATGGTCTGTTTCACAGGTAATCGCCATCAGCGGTACATCCACATCTTTGATATGCAGCTTCTGCCCCAGCAATTCGAACCCGTCCGTCACGAAACCATTACTCTGACATAAACCGCGCAGATACTGGATCGCCATCTTACCGGGCAGATTGGCCCCATCCCCGTTCCAGTAAAGCAGATCAAAGGCGGGCGGCGTCTCTCCCATCATGTAGCTGCGGATCGCCGGTGTGTAGATCAGATCCCGTGATCGCAGGAAGGACATCGTCCGGCCAATGATCCAGGCCTTCAGCACGCCGTCTTTTGAAACCTGATCTTCGATCCCATCTACGAAATCGTTTTGCAGGAACGGCGTAAATTCACCCTGCTCTCCAAAGTCCGTCAAGGTTGTGAAGAAGGTAGCCGATTTGACAGATTTGTCGCCACGTTGCTTCATCAGCGAAAGGGTTAGGCTGAGTGTCGTTCCAGCAATGCAGTAGCCTACCGCGTTGACCTGCTTGACCTTGCAGATTTTCTTGACCTCTTCGATGGCAGTCAGAAACCCTTCCTGAATATAGTCTTCCATCCCGATATCAGCATGAGAGCTGTCGGCATTGACCCAGCTGACCACAAACAGAGTATAGCCCTGCTCGGTCACCCACTTGATCAAGCTGTTCTGAGCTTTCAGGTCGAGGATATAGAATTTGTTAATCCAGGGCGGGAACAGAACGATGGGGGTTTCATGCACCGTCTCGGTCACCGGTTTATATTGGATCAGTTCCATCATCCGGTTGCGGTAAACGACGTCTCCGGGCGTTGTCGCGATATTGCCACCGATCTCAAAGGCGCTTTCGTCGGCGAGCCGAACAACCATCTCGCCGTCATTGGCCTCAAGATCGGATACGAGGTTTTCAAGCCCTTGTATTAATGATTGACCTTCAGTCTCGACGGCTTTCTCCAGGGCATCGGGGTTGGTGGCCAGAAAATTGGTCGGTGCCATCATATCGATGATCTGTTGCGAGAAATAACGCAGGCGCTGCTTGTCTTTGGTGTCTAGGTCATCAACAGATGCGACAGCCTGAGCGATCGCATCAGCATTGGTCTGGTATTGCTGGCGGATCAAGCGGAAATAGGGGTTGGTGTCCCACATCGGGTTGGAAAACCGCTTATCTTTGACTGGGGCGTCCGGCTCTTCGCTTTCGCCAGAAGTCATCGCTTTCTGCGCTTCGGCAAAGTTGAGTACTGACTTTCCCCAATACTCGATCTGTTGTTCCAGCAGCTTTGAAGGGTTTTGCATAACATCAGCCCAATAGGCTGTTGCTGCTTTTGCAAAAAGCTCTTGATTCGGGCCGTCTAACGCAGGGGTATGCGGCGTTTTTCCCGCCATGACTTCGACGAGGCGTTTGGACAATTCTTCGACTTTGCCCATATTTTCTTTAAGTCGTTCAATATGTTCTTCAGTCAATTCTGGCGTCTGGTCGTCGGTAGTTGTCATTTTAACAATTCCCCCCTAGTCTCGCTGCTGTGCAGAATAACGTCGTAGGCGTCGGGGGGCAAAGCGGCGAATGGTCCGAATTCTCAGGCTGATACTCAGGAGGCACATTCGATGCGCTACATGATGACTTACGACCTGATGGAAACCATGCGTAACACCAACCAATGGCTTGGTGCAACCGCAAGCGCGATGGCGTCCTATCCCCTGTTTTCGATGACACCCAATCCGGCCTTCAACTGGATGGCAGCCTGGGGTGAAGTAACCGAGCGAACATTCCAACGTATGATCGTCAAACCCGATTGGGGTATTCGCACCTTCACCTGCGAAGATGGCAAGGACCATTTGGTCGATGTCACAACAGTGCTTGAGCGCCCGTTCGGCGATCTGATCCACTTCCGCGTCAACGGGCGCGAAGAGCAGCCTCGCAAAGTTCTGCTGGTGGCACCCATGTCGGGCCATTATGCAACGCTGCTGCGCTCGACCGTCAAAAGCTTGTTGGTCAATTGTGAAGTTTACATCACTGATTGGCATAATGCGCGCGATATCCCCGTGTCCGAAGGCAAATTCGATGTTGAGGATTACACCCTCTACCTTGTCGATTTTATGAAAGAGCTCGGGCCCGACACACATGTTGTCGCTGTTTGCCAGCCCGCCCCTCTGACATTGGCGGCAACGGCCTATCTGGCCGAAGTCGAACCAAAGGCGCAGCCCAGTACACTGACCCTGATCGGAGGGCCGGTCGATCCCGATGCGACACCAACCGAGGTCACGGATTTTGGTCGCCGCGTTACAATGGGCCAACTGGAAGAAACCATGATCCAGCGCGTTGGTTTCAAATACAAAGGGGTCGGTCGCATGGTCTATCCCGGCCTGCTGCAACTTGCCTCGTTCATGTCGATGAATGCCGAACGTCACAGCAAGGCGTTTTCGGACCAAATCCAGCGGGTGATCCGGGATGAAGCTTCGGATCACGATGCCCACAACCGGTTCTATGATGAATATCTTGCCGTGATGGACATGACGGCCGAGTTCTACCTTTCAACCGTCGAACGGGTCTTTAAGAACCGCGAGATTGCGCGGAACGAATTTGTTGTCGCCGGACACAAGGTGGATATCGGCAAGATTACCGATGTCGCAGTGAAATCGGTTGAAGGCGCGAACGACGATATCTCGGCACCCGGTCAGTGCATTGCAGCGCTTGATTTGTGCACCGGCCTGCCGGACAGCAAAAAAGCAAGCCATGTCGAACCTGGCGCTGGCCACTATGGTATTTTCGCGGGCCGCAGCTGGCGTGACAATATCCGCCCGCTAGTGATTGATTTCATGAATGAAAATAGCCGTAAGCCACGCCGTCGCGCCGCCAATAGCAACAAAGTGGCATGAGCGGCACCGCAGCTAAGGAACTCTCCTTCAGCTGCGACTGCGGCGCGCTTTCTGGCCGCATCACAGAGCGCGGCGTCAAATCAGGCACCCATGTCGTCTGCTTCTGCCATGATTGTCGCGCAGCCCAACTGTATTTCAAACAGCCAGACCCGGCCCCCGGCCCAGTCGATATTTTTCAGATGGCCCCGGAAGAAATCGAGATTAACCGAGGAGCCGAGCACTTGGCTGTGATGCAGCTTAGTCCCAAGGGCATGTTGCGGTGGTATGCCAAATGCTGCAACGCGCCATTGGCAACAACGCCAATGACCCCCAAATTTCCATTCGCGGGGGTTATTGTGAAACGCATCCCCGACAGCAACAGTCTTGGTCCCGTTACCACACGCGGATTTGTGCCCGGGCCTGATGGCAAACAATCTCATGAAAAAATTCGCTATGCGGCCATGGGATTGCTGAAGCGGGTTCTAAAATCGCGCCTGTCGGGAAGCTGGAAGAAAACACCGTTTTTCGATTCCGAGACGGGCACCCCCGTTGCTCCACCGACCATTTTAACAAAAGAAGAACGCGCAGCTTTCTACGACTAGGTCAGCCGTAGCGGAGTTTGAATCCAGTCCAGCAGCGTTTCAGTTACTGTGTTAGGAGCTTCCAGTGTTGGGAAATGTCCAGCTCCATCAATTACATGCAGCACCGCATCCGGAATGAGATCTGCCATGAAAGTGTGTTTCTGCGCCGTGTTTTCGGCATCATGAGCACCGCACATGATCACGGTCGGCGTCTTGATCCGTCTCAACGTGCCTTGCTGATCCGGACGCCGCTGCAACATTCGCATCTGTCGCACAAACACTTCAGGCCCCAACGCCCTGGCCATCTGCAATACACCGTCGAGAATCGGAATTCGTTGCGGTCCTTGGGGCCAACATGTCTGAACCGATCACTCTGCGCATGACGTCGTCCAACCGTCCCGCCTGCGCCCCTATGATCAATTCTTCGCGGTCTGCAGCGATTTGAGGCGTGTCCGCTTGCACCGCTGCCGTGATCAGACATAATCGTGTCACCCTCTCAGGCGCGCGTCGCACAATTTCAAGCGCGATGCTTCCACCCAGACCAAACCCGCACAATGCGAACCGATGCGGTAGTTGATTCAGCAGACCCGACGCGATCTCTTTTATCCGCTCGCCACCGGTGATTGGTGCAACTGTGACCGCACGATCATGCGACATCGTTGTGAATTGCGCCTGAAACAACCGCGCGTCACACATCAATCCGGGCAGCAAAACCAATGGCTAGATCGCCCTGGCACCCTCCGGTCGTTGTTTGTTGTTTTGTTACAGGATGAGAAGTTTGCCAGTGGCGGGCAAGCAAAACCTCAGGGATAAACGATCGCTCTGAATGGCGGAAAATCCGCGTACCGCGCTTGCCTTTGTGCCAGCGTTTCTTCCGGATCGGCCCCGGCCTGCAACAAGCAGCCACGCGGCGCAATATAGCTGTCGATCCGCCTTACAGGCTTGGGCCGCCATACCAGATTGAACGCGCAGAGTTTCGGAAAGAACCAGATTTCAGAGTAATCCAGATGGTCATGCATCCACCACGCAAGATCCCGCCAATCGCGTCCCTGCTCATACCGGTCGGCAAACCATGGTATAACGACCGAAGCACCCGCGACACGTGCTTCGCCTTCGCCCCAGTCCCAGATGTGGCACTCTAACGGGTTGTCATTGCGGGCGCAGTTCAACCTGTTCTCGTTCCCGAACCGGTTCAAGGACCGCGAACGATAGCCCGAGCGTACAGCGACCCGCCCAAAGGTCTCTTCCAGTGGATCCATCAGTGTTTCACAAAACGCACGCCCCGTTTCGATCGCAAGTTGGGGGTTGTCAGGTACGTTCTGTATCTCGTGAAAGTTTCCAATTTCGGAATAAAGGAAATCCCGCATGAAGAAATGCCGGGAAAGGCGCACACGACCCAGGTTCTCGAGGCTCCACATGCTGCCCGGCCGACGCACGATCAGTACCCGTTCCAGCGAAAGGAACCGTCCACTGCCAAGGTCGAGAACGGGTTGAACGCAATTTCCCAGATCGTCTGGTCCGGAGCGCGAAAATACCCGTGATGTCCGCCCCAGAAGACGTCCGATGCAGGCTTGAGCACCTCCGCTCCGGCACGTTCCGCCTGATCAATCAGCGCCGCCACGTCATCTTTCGCACGGCAGTTATGGCTTAACGTCATCGCCCCATGTCCCAGAGTTGCGACGTCCACTCCCATTTCGTCAGCCAGAGCGGCAAGTGGATAGAGGCCCAGCGTTTGCCCGATCAGATCAAACGCAATCACCCCATCCGGACTTTCAACACGTTGCCATCCCAGTTTTTCATAGAAAACTGCGGCCGTTTCCAAGTCTTCCACGCCGATCGTGATCAGACTTACACGCTGCTCCATCATTCAATCCCCTGCTCCGATAGCCACTCCAACATACCTACGACCGTTGCATCCGTCTGACCGGGCGACATCAACCGCCCCGCCACAACGTGCGAGGCTGGATCATCCCCGGGGCCAATGGTCACCAATGCAACCGAGGCCGGGCCTCCCCATGCCTTTGCCACCTCATGCGTTCTGTCCGGCCGCACGACTTGATCCTCATCCGAGAACCAAAATAGCGCGGGGATCCGTGCACCTGAAAAGTCCAACCCATAGACTGCATCTACGATGACAGACATCGGCACAACTGCCTCCCATGGGTAGATAGTTGTCCAATACCTATTCTTTTCAGCATCAGAACTGGATACATCCCGCTCGGCCCCCATCAAAAGAGGCAACCAATCTCGCGCCCATGGCAATGTTGGCACCCAGGCCGCAGCCATGTTCACTCCGAAGTTCGGCGAGAAAAAAATCAACGCGGCCACATCCGCACTCAGTTCGGTATCCAGCGCAGCAGCTGCCGCCAGAGTTCCGCCAGTAGATGTCGAGATTACAACTACCTGCTCTCCGACTGCCCGGGCTGCTGCCAACCCCTCGGCCGCATCTCGCATCCAGCCCGAGGCCGTCCCTTCGACCATCGCTTCACCATCACGCCCATGCCCTTGAAGCCGGGTATAAACAAGGTTGGCGCCCAGCGCCTCGGCCACTCGATCGGGCACCGGCCTGATCTCTTCTGACGAGGCCGAGAACCCATGGATATAAAGTACCGCATACGGTGTTCGCTGCTCGTAAAACCCATCCTGCCAGATCACACGCCTTTCAACGCCCGGCACGATGTCGTCATAGGCAGTTTCGATGCTTTCAAAATAGACCTGAACGCCTTCACCAAATTTGCGTGGATCGAAACGGGGATGCAGGTCTACCGGCTCACGGGGCCCAAATACGTAGACCAACCCACCAATCAGGGCCAATCCCAGCAGCAGACGCCCCAAAATCCAGCCAAAGCGCTGCATCAGGTGCCTCCTATTACATCCCGAACGGCCTGCTCGATCAAACCAAGGCACGGTCCGTCCGAGAATCGGTGATCTGCGTCTTTGACTAGCAGTAGCTGCATGTCTTGACCCGACGCGTGGTTAAGCAAGCCTACTGCTGTTTCAGTGGATACCGCGGTATCTGCCGTTCCCTGCAGGAAACGCACCGGAAAGGGCAATTCAAGTGGCGTACGCAAAACCAGACGCTGCCGCCCATCTTCAATCATCCGCTTGGTAATGACGTAGGGCTCCATATAGTCCGAAGGCAGCTCAACATGCCCAACGATCTCCAGATCAGATTTCTGCTGATCTGAAAACGAAGCCCAATACCCTTCCTCGGTAAAATCCGGTGCTGCAGCGATCGTTACCATACCCGCAATCCGCTCGGGCATGACCCGCGCAAGCAACAACGCCTGCCATCCGCCCATGGATGATCCCACAATAATCAACGGGCCCGCGGTCAACCGAGAGACTGCAGCTAACGTATCCTCGTGCCAGTCCCCAATGCACCCGTCGGTAAACTCACCGGAACTTTCACCATGCCCCGAATAATCGAAGCGTAAGAAAGACTGCCCTCGCGCCTTGGCCCATGCCTCAAGATGCACAGCCTTGGTGCCTTCCATGTCCGATTTCAATCCGCCCAGAAAAACGATGGTTGGCCCCGTTCCTTCAGACTTGTGATAGGCTAGCCGTCGCCCCTGCGCTGTCTCAAGAAATTTCGTCTCTGCCATGAAATCCTCTTTTCTTTTCCCGCATCATGCACGTCATCACGCGCTTCGCAATTCCCCGATCCCTTTTCATCCGGCCCAAAATATCCCGGGGTGCGCGAGGGGCAGCGCCCCTCGTTCCCACCCTTGACACGCGCATCCCCACCTGCCACATGAGCCGAACACACATAACCCGCAACCGGGCGTTCAGTGGGCGCCAAACCGACGAGGAGAGCCGATATGGCCTTGGACTCACAGTCAGTCTCCCTTACCTTTCCCGATGGCAATTCCCGATCCTTCGATGCAGGCGTCACGCCCGCTCAGGTCGCTGCCGGCATCTCGACCTCGCTGGCCAAAAAAGCCATCTCTGCCACGGTGAACGGCCAGCATTGGGACTTGCAATGGCCCATCGAAGCCGACGCGCAAATCGCCATTCACACCATGAAGGACGAGGCGCAAGCCAATGAGCTGATCCGCCACGATCTGGCGCATGTCATGGCGCGCGCCGTGCAGGAGATTTGGCCCGCTACCAAAGTCACCATCGGCCCCGTCATCGAAAACGGCTGGTACTATGACTTTGACCGCGAGGAGCCGTTTACGCCCGAAGATCTCGGCCTAATCGAGAAAAAGATGAAAGAGATCATCAACAAGCGTGATCCGGTGACCACCGAGGTTTGGGACCGTGACCGCGCGATCGAGTTCTACAAGGCCAACAATGAGCCCTATAAAGTTGAGCTGATCGAATCCATCCCGGGTGATGAGCCGCTGCGCATGTATTGGCACGGCCACTGGCAGGATCTCTGCCGTGGCCCACACTTGCAGCACACTGGTCAACTGCCGGGTGATGCGTTCAAACTGATGTCCATCGCCGGTGCCTACTGGCGCGGCGACAGCGACCGCGCCATGCTTCAACGCATCTATGGCGTGGCTTTCACCGGCAAGGAAAAGCTCAAGGCGCATCTTCACATGCTTGAAGAAGCCGCCAAGCGCGACCACCGCAAACTGGGCCGCGAGATGGACCTGTTCCACATGCAAGAAGAAGCTCCGGGGCAGATTTTCTGGCACCCCAATGGTTGGACCGTCTACACCCAACTTCAGGACTATATGCGCCGTCAGCAGCGCAAGGGCGGTTATGTCGAGGTTAACACGCCTCAGGTTGTCGACCGCAAGCTGTGGGAAGCCTCGGGTCACTGGGACAAATATCAGGAAAACATGTTCATCGTCGAGGTCGACGAGGAACATGCGCGGGAAAAGGCTATTAACGCCCTGAAACCGATGAACTGTCCCTGTCACGTGCAGATATTCAACCAAGGCCTGAAATCCTATCGCGATTTGCCTTTGCGTATGGCCGAATTCGGATCGTGCAATCGGTACGAACCCTCGGGTGCTCTGCACGGTATCATGCGCGTACGCGGCTTTACCCAGGATGACGGGCACATCTTCTGCACCGAAGACCAGATCGAATCTGAAACCGCCGAGTTCATTCGGTTCCTGTCCGAGATCTACAAAGACCTCGGGTTCGAAAACTTCTCGGTCAAGTTCTCGGATCGCCCCGAAAAGCGGTCTGGCTCTGACGAGGTATGGGACAAGGCTGAGGCCGCCCTGCTCAGTGCGACTCGTGCTGCGGGGATCGAACCGGAACTTAACCCGGGTGAAGGGGCGTTCTATGGCCCGAAGCTGGAGTTCGTTCTAACCGATGCGATTGGTCGGGACTGGCAGTGCGGCACCCATCAGGTAGATTTTGTTCTGCCAGAACGTCTGGACGCCACATATATCGGCGCCGATGGCGGCAAACACCGTCCGGTCATGCTGCACCGCGCGACACTGGGTTCGTTCGAGCGGTTTATCGGCATCTTGATTGAAGAACACGCAGGCAAACTACCCTTCTGGCTTGCGCCGCGTCAGGTCGTGGTCGCCTCGATCACGTCCGAGGCAGATGCGTATGTGGCCGAAGTGGTCGAAGCCTTGCGCGCCGCTGGTGTTCGGGCCGAAGCTGATATTCGTAACGAGAAAATCAACTACAAGGTCCGCGAGCATTCGGTTGGCAAAGTCCCGATCATTCTGGCCGTCGGTCACCGCGAAGTTGATGAGCGCACGGTCAGTGTCCGCCGTCTCGGTGAAAAACAGACACAAGTTCAGTCGCTTGAATCTGTAACAAAAGAGCTGGGTCAGGCCGCAACGCCGCCAGATCTGCTGTAACATTCGGTGCCAAATTGCCGAAAATCCGGCCCTGATTTTAGGGCCGGATTGAAACAAATACCATTTTTCAATTCAAAAACAGTTTGTTAACCTTCAAGGGGCCATGACGGTCTTTGACGGGGTTGTGAGACACGGGCTCGTGAATTCAACTCTGAGCATCAAGCTACTACCTTTGTCATTGTCACAAGCAGACACGTAAAGTCAGCAAAAGGAAAATCCGAGATGTCGAACACCGCAAAAACACTGGTTATCGCAAGCGCAGTTGCCGCCGCCGTTTCCGGCGCTGCAACAACGGCGACCGCTCAGGCCAAAGAGAAATGCTATGGCGTTTCGCTGGCCGGTCAAAACGACTGCGCGGCTGGCCCCGGCACGACCTGCGCGGGCACGTCGACTGTAGATTATCAGGGTAATGCATGGACTCTGGTTGACGCAGGCACCTGCGCCGACATTGAGCTGCCAAAAACAGCAGATGGTGCGGACCGCAAAGGCTCGCTCGAGCCGCTGGAACGCGATCTGCCTGCATAAGTCTGCCCGAATGAACCGGAAAGGGCGGGCACCATCGCCCGCCCTTTCTGTGATGATCAAGGGATTTGCACATGTTAGACAATGCTCTCAGATCAAATCGATTGCCCGCCGCCCCAGGCGTCGGATACAAACCGCAGCATTTCTCGCAAATCCTTGAGCATGCGAAGCCAGTAGAATGGCTTGAGATTCATGCTGAAAACTATATGGGCGATGGTGGACGTCCATTGGCACAATTGCGCCATCTATCCGAACAATTCCCCATATCCGTTCACGGCGTTGGCCTCTCCATTGGTGGTGAAACACCGCTGGACCTAGATCACCTCGCACGCCTGAAACACTTGGTTGGTTGGCTGAACCCAGCAAGCTTCTCTGAACATCTGGCATGGTCAACTCATGACAGTCACTTCCTGAATGATCTGCTGCCGCTGCCCTATACCGATACCACTCTGACCCGCGTGTGCGATCATATTGATCAGGTGCAAGGGGTCGTTGGACGGCAAATGCTGTTGGAAAATCCTTCCAGCTATTTGGCTTTCGAAGAAAGCACCTGGTCCGAGCCTGATTTCCTGCGCGAAATAACGCGCCGTACCGGATGTGGTTTGCTGTTGGATGTGAACAACGTCTTTGTTTCTGCCACTAATCTGGATTTCTCGCCTCAGGGCTATATCGACGCCTACCCGCTGGATCAGGTGGGTGAGATTCACTTGGGCGGTCACGACGAAGACGAAGACGATCATGGCCACCCCTTGCTGATCGATAGCCACGGGCGCGAGGTGGTTGATCCGGTCTGGGCATTGCTGGACTACGTTTTGGAAAAATCGGGACCGAAGCCGGTGCTGATCGAATGGGATACCGACGTACCGGACTGGCCAATCCTGAGAGCCGAAGCCGAACGTGCCCAATCTGCTTTGGACAAGATTCCGGCATGAACGTATCGCAGACCACCTTCCATGAGGCTTTGCTGGACGCCAACAAATCGATTCCGGGTGGTTTGGTGGATGCACAAGCAAACGCGGCGGGCCGTCGTTTCAGCGTGTATCGCAACAATGTCGCCGTTTCATTAACCGAGGCAATGCATCAGGCTTTTCCAATTGTTGCTAAGTTGCTGGGATCACAGAACATGGATGGGCTTGCCGGGATTTTCCTGCGCCAGCACCCGCCTACCTCACCACTTATGATGTTTTACGGTGATGAATTCCCTGCCTTTTTGGAAGTTATGGAGCAATTGTCGCATCTGGGATACCTGCCAGATGTAGCGCGGCTGGAGCTGGCGTTGCGGCGGGCCTATCACGCCGCCGATTGCCAGCCCATTGACCCTGAGGCTCTGAACGTTCCACCAGAAGACTTGATGCGCGCCAAATTGTCTCTTGCTCCGGCAACAACCGTGTTAAGATCAGAGTGGCCTGTGCACGCGATCTGGTTGTTCAACACTGAAGACAGAGCCCCGAAACCTGAAGCTGGCGCTCAGGATGTTCTGATTACACGTCCCGAATACGATCCTGCCCCGCAACCGCTGCCACAAGGCGGCGCGGCATGGATCGCACGCATTCGAAACGGGCAAAGCATCGGCGAAGCATTTGAAGCCACAGTCGCGGAAACGCCCGAATTTGACCTTGGAACCACTCTGGCACTGCTTTTGCAGGGCGGTGCAATAACTTCTGTGACTATCGAAAGGCTGGACACATGACTGCCCTGATCTCTACCTACAATGACACGATGGACAAAGTGGCGAACACGTCCGGCTGGCTGACGCCTACCCTCGCTCGGGTTGTCTTTATCGCTGTCCTGTTCGTGTATTATTGGAACTCGGCAACACTGAAGATTGACGGCTCAATATTTTCGCCATCCGCCGGGGCATTTGGGCAAATCTTCCCCAAGGCAGCCGAAGCCGTCCTGTATGACGTCAGCCAGATGACTTTCTTCCAGCGAATTGTCATCTTCTTTGGAACCGTGGCTGAGTTTGTATTGCCCGTACTACTGCTGGTCGGCTTGCTGACCCGTCTTGCCGCACTTGGCATGATTGGATTTGTCTGGGTGCAGACCCTCACCGATGTTACCGGACATGGTGTCAAACTAGGTGGCTTGTTTGACAACGCAATCACGCTGATGGATCAGCGCGTGATGTGGACATTCCTATTGCTGGTGATCGTGATCAACGGCGCAGGCCCGCTTTCGCTGGATCGGTTGCTGCGCCTGAAATGACCTAGAAATGCGCCTTGGGCTCGTCCGGTTTTCCAGCCGCGAGCCCAAGCACTCCTGCTACGCCGGCAAAGGCTATTGGGAACATCGTAAAAACGCCAAAGCCAAAGGCGTAGTACATGCCCGCCGCAGAAATAAGCAGTAATATGCCCGCGACCAGAGCACGTGAATGGGCCATTGCTCCACCCACTATCGCCAATAGCGGTGCCACAATCGAAGCGGTCTGGATCAGTTCCGGGTTATCGACCTGCTCGGCAATCCCTTCGATCTCACCAAATTGGTCGATCAGTTCCACAAATCCATAGCCGAAAAATCCGACGACCATTCCGATTAGCCCGGCAATCACACCCAGTATCATGGCAGCGTTCCGCATTCACAGGTCTCCGCTTGTTGCCCATGTCACATAGGCAATTGATTAGGCAACACCAAGGGCCTGACGCGTTTCAGGCGTCCAGCCCAAATACATCCGGCCATCAGTTTCGATCAATGGGCGCTTCATCAAGGTCGGGTGATCAGCCAACAGCTCAAGCACCGGCCGATTTCGTGTATCCTCATCCAATCCGCGCCAGGTTGTTGATCGCGTATTGAGCAAGGCTTTGCCGAAAGTCTCATACGCCTCCGACAGGATATTTTCGGGAACACCTTGCCCCCGCACGTCGACAAACTCCGCATTCGGAAGCGATTTCAATGCCTTGCGACATGTGTCGCAATTCTTCAACCCATAGAGGCGCATAGTTTGATTGATCCTGTCTTCGCTGCAAAATCGGGCAATTCCATTGGCATGGCCCAGTTATTCTTGATTTTTTACTTCACCGTGCAATGTTGAAAAAGGCGAAACACGCAACCCGGGCTGTATCGTGTGGGCGAACAGTGATGTGTTGCGGTATTGCCAACCACTACCCCCACCAATTTGTGGGATAACGTGTAAGTAGAAGGAGACACGGGAAATGCCAACTGGCACCGTGAAATGGTTTAATACAACCAAAGGCTATGGTTTTATTGCGCCCGATGAGGGTGGCAAAGATGTGTTTGTACATATCTCGGCCGTAGAACGATCCGGCCTGACCGGACTCGCTGACAATCAGAAGGTCTCGTACGAGCTGGAAGACGGACGTGATGGCCGACAGATGGCGTCTGATTTGAAGCCGCTGTAAGGCAAGGCCCGCCCCGGCGGGAAAGACAAACAAGGTTGGCGGCCAATTTCCGGCCGTTAACCGTTAGCTACCCCAAAAAACGCGCCCACCTCGGGACGCGCTATTTTCTTTTTTCCTGACTATTCAGCTTTCGCGGATAACGCCTTCGAACTCGCGCCACTCCCGCGCTGTCATGCCCGAATTTTCCTGAGTAATATTCTCACCGCTCAACATCCGACGCAGGCAGGTCACCATCTGAGCCGAGAGGTTGACAGCACCTAAGCGATAATCCTCGAACGCGCGATAGGCAAACGGCACCCAGTCAGCGACGATCTTGCACATGGTATCAGCATAAACGCGAATTTCGTACTGCGCATGAGGGTCAGCGCGTAGACGCAAGAAGTGGAACAGGTTGTGCAGATCCACCTTCCAATACCATTGCGTATAGATATTGGCTGGCAAGTTCATCCGCGCCAGTTCTCGTGCCAACCCTTGCTGGCCATCCTGACCAATCATAGCTTCGTAGTTGTCATAGCATCGCGCGCTGTCGGCCTTCAAAATCTCCAACACTCGTGCAGCCTCTTCGCCCTGCAACGTGTCGCCACGGCCCTGATTGTTCACCTCAGACTGTGCGGCCACATGTTCGGGCGCGGGGATGTAGAATTCCCGATCCAGAATCGAGTAACGGGCCGAGTATTCGTTCACATTAGCAGTCCGGTGGCGAATCCACTGGCGGGCGACAAAAACCGGCAGTTTGACATGCAGTTTGATCTCGCACATTTCAAATGGGGTCGAATGCCAATGCCGCATCAGATAGCGGATCAGGCCTTCGTCATTCTGCACCGATTTGGTGCCTTTGCCGTAGGATACCCGCGCGGCCTGACAGATCGCGGCGTCATCGCCCATATAGTCTATGACCCGGACAAACCCGTGATCCAGAACCTGATGCGCCGTGTACAGGTGATCTTCCATACCTTCGGCAACGACGCGGCGGGTCGGGCTCGATTGTGCGCGTTGCGCTTCAATCTCGGCCAGTTGGTCGGAAGACAGAGGCATGAAATTATCCTTTCCAGCAATGAGTCGCCCACCACTATATATCGGCTTTTTAACCACCGGAACCGCGATATGTGCGGCGTAGCGCGCAATTTGCGAATTGTGTCATTCCTTCCCTCTCGACACCGCATCGCGGCGCGCTAAGGTGCTGGGCATCACAATCAATGTAAGGAAAGTCGCGATGGGGCTGACATACCTCCACACTATGGTCCGCGTGAAGGATCTTGAGAAATCCATGGCATTTTATGAGCTTCTTGGCCTGAAAGAGACCCGCCGCTACGACAGTGAAGCAGGTCGATTCACACTGGTTTTCCTCGCCCCTCCTGGTCAGGAAGACGCCCCGATCGAACTGACCTATAACTGGGATGGCGACGATAAACTGCCCAGCGACAGCCGCCATTTTGGTCACCTCGCCTATGGTGTCGACAATATTTATGAGACCTGCCAGCACCTTCAGGACAACGGGATCGTAATCAACCGCCCACCCCGCGACGGGCGAATGGCGTTTGTGCGCTCGCCCGACAACATCTCTGTCGAATTACTACAAAACGGAGAGGCACTGGAACCGGCGGAACCGTGGACAAGCATGGAAAGCACCGGTCACTGGTGATCCGCCGGATAACATCTCTGGGGTTGCTCGTTTCAGGCGGCCCCGTTTGGGCCGAGCAATGTCGCCTTGCACTTGCCCTTGCTATGGACATCTCAACTTCGGTCGATGCCGTCGAAGATGCATTGCAGCGCAAAGGGTTGGCCGCCGCCCTGATCGCACCAGAAGTGCAAGAGGCTTTTTTTAGGTCTCCGCAGCCGGTTGCACTGGCGGTCTACGAATGGTCCGGCAGTTTCAACCAGAAACTTCTTTTGGATTGGCTCTTGATCGAGGCGCCTGCAGACCTGCTTGCTGCCGCACACAGCATCGGCGATTCCGAGAGGTCTGCCAATGATTATCCAACAGCAATGGGACATGCTTTGGCATACGGTGCAACGCTCATGCAACGCGCGCCCCGCTGCCTGTTCCAAACCATCGACATTTCAGGTGACGGGAAAAACAACGATGGTTACGGACCTCAAATCGCCTACAAGCATTTTCCGTTCCAGAACACGACCGTGAATGGTCTGGTCATTAACGCTGGCGACTTTGAGGGCGAAATCGACCTGATCCCGTTTTTTCAGTCCAACGTCCTGCACGGCCCCGGAGCTTTCGTTGAAATCGCAAATGGATTTGAAGACTTTGAAAACGCAATGCGACGCAAGCTGGAACGAGAATTGAAGGGTTTTGAACTTACCGAGCTGCACCCCTGATGAATGTTTCATATCTGCAGGCATAAGGTGCCGCTTCATTGGACAGTCCAATGAAATTTGGTCTCTGACCGCTTAAACAGCTAGTAAATATAGCGGATTTGATCTGTCCAGTACCGCTCGACCCGTCGCAATGAACCCGATATCTCTTCAATTCCATCCGCACCAATCACGCCACGATTTTGCAGCCCTTCTGCATGACGGGCAAATAGATCAGATACTATATCGCGAATCTCTCGCCCGCGTTGGGTCAATCGCACTCTGACAGAACGCCGGTCAATTTCGCATCTCTGATGGTGCATATACCCCATCTCGACCAGCTTCTTGAGGTTGTAGCTGACATTGCTGCCTTGATAGTAGCCTCGGCTCTTCAACTCTCCGGCAGTCACTTCATGATCGCCTATGTTAAACAATAACAAGGCCTGCACGGCGTTGATTTCCAACACACCGACACGTTCAAATTCATCCTTGATGACATCAAGAAGCAAGCGGTGCAGACGCTCAACCAGCGCCAGTGCTTCAAGATAGCCCGTCATGAATCCTTTGGTCCCTGGCGCGGCGACCTGTAACTCCATACTCATCCGATCCTCCGATTCATCGCGCTGTTTCTGAAAACATGACGCGAATTTCCGAAAAATCGGTTAAGTTGAATTATCTCTTATTTCTGAAAGGTTTGCGCAATGTCCGCGATCAAATCTGACAGCTCAGTCGGAGGGCTGGCCTGACCGGTGACCCACTGATACAAATCCTGATCATTTTCGTGCAGCAGCGCGTCATAGGTATTCAGCCCATCGTCATCCATAAATGACAGGTTGCGATCAGCATAGGCTGTCAGGATCAAATCCATCTCTTTGATACCTCGTCGCATCGAGCGCATTTTCATGCGCTTGATCCGAGTTTCGCGGGATTCGGTCATTGGGTGCGTTCCAGCTTCAGGCGCAGCGACTTTTCCACTCTGGCCAAGCGCTCTGAACTCGCGCGCATCTCACCCCTGATTGTACGCAGTTCTGCCACCAGATCGCGCAGCTCCGAGTCCACATCGCCGTTCAGGCTGGTCTCATCCATGCCGTCGCCTTCGCCGGTCAAAAGCCACATGATCGAGACATTCAACAGCCCGGCCATCATCGACAGCTTGTTAGCACGGGGTTCGGACAGATCATCTTCCCACGAAATTATCGTCGCCTTTTTAACCCCTAGACGACGGGCCAATTGTGTCTGGGTCATACCCGCAACCTCGCGCGCGCCCGCGACGCGATCTCCAAAGGTTGCAGTGTCCGGTCCGAACCAGTCCGTTTCGTCGTTCATTGGGGTCTCCAATAGGTGAGGTTCAATTGGCTTGATCGATATTTCGGCGCACCCTATGACAGTCAGGCTGAACATACAAACTGAGGCCCCCCATGAGTTTCCTGTCTGCGACATTGTCACGCGTAAAACCCTCGCCCACCATCGCCATGACAGCCAAAGCGGCCGAGCTGAAAGCCGCTGGGCGCGATGTCATTGGGCTGAGTGCTGGTGAGCCGGATTTTGACACACCGCAGAACATCAAGGACGCCGCTGTTGCCGCCATAGCCGCAGGCAAAACGAAATACACAGCGCCAGATGGTATCCCCGAGCTGAAACAGGCGGTCTGCGCCAAGATGAAGCGTGACCACGGGTTGGATTATGCGCCTGCTCAGATCTCGGTCGGGACCGGTGGCAAGCAGACGCTTTACAACGCTTTAATGGCAACACTGAACGAGGGCGATGAAGTCGTCATTCCCGCGCCCTATTGGGTCAGCTATCCGGATATGGTGTTGCTGGCAGGCGGGACACCGGTGATTACTGAAACCTCACTTCAAACCAACTTTAAACTGACGGCCGATCAGTTAGAAGCAGCGATTACGCCCAAGACCAAATGGTTCATCTTCAATTCTCCGTCCAATCCAACCGGTGCGGGCTACAGCCGCGCAGAACTGAAAGAGCTGACTGACGTGCTGATGCGGCACCCGCATGTCTGGGTGATGACAGACGATATGTATGAGCATCTGGCCTATGACGGATTCGAATTCTGCACGCCTGCACAAGTGGAACCGGGGCTTTACGACCGGACGCTAACCTGCAACGGCGTCTCCAAAGCCTATGCCATGACCGGCTGGCGCATCGGATATGCTGCGGGCCCGGGCGAGCTGATCGCGGCAATGCGTAAAGTGCAGTCGCAGTCCACGTCGAATCCCTGCTCGGTCAGCCAATGGGCTGCGGTCGAAGCGTTGAATGGGACTCAGGCGTTTCTTGCGCCAAATAACGAGATATTCAAACGCCGTCGCGATCTGGTGGTCGATATGCTCAGCCAGATCGATGGCATCTCTTGCCCAACACCCGAAGGCGCATTCTATGTCTACCCGTCCATCGCTGGCCTGATTGGAAAGACCACCCCGGCAGGGACGGTGATTGACTCGGACGAAGCATTTGCGACTGCCCTGCTGGAAGAAGCCGACGTTGCGGTGGTGTTTGGCGCGGCGTTTGGTCTGTCTCCCAATTTCCGGGTCAGCTACGCGACATCCGATGAAGCGCTGACCGAGGCCTGCACCCGTATCCAACGCTTCTGCGCGTCCCTGACCTGAGGTTTCCATGTCCACAACCCCGCCCGAATATTACTTCCGCGTACGCGAGAATGGCGCAGCAGTGTTCAAGATCGATACGGAAAACCGCCAACGCCGGATCGAAATGGATCAGATCGCAGTGGTCAACATCCGCAATGGTGAGGTCAAACCGCAGGGTCAACGTAATCTGTCCGATGCGGACAAAGCCGAAATCACGCGCTGGATGGAAGAGCGGAAAGCGCTGCTATCCCGCCGCGACTTGGATGATATTCATCGCGCTGTCGACCATCTAAATCTGACGACGCAATGGGCGCAGTCCAAGGCCACGGATGAGCAGTTGGAGGACGTCACGGATCGGCTATTGATGGCTATGCACGATCTGCGCTCGGTGCTTGTGCGCAAAAAATCAGATCGGATCAGCAAAGGTTGATCCCTTAGGCCGGAACTTCGCCAACTTCGCGCACAGACCGCAGCCAGAATCGCGACATCAAAAGCACAGCGGCACAGGCAAGGCCCAGCACCAGGCCAAGCCACACTCCGATCCCTTCCATGCCCTGAACGAAGCCGAAGTAATACGATGCAGGGATCCCGATCACCCAATAACTGAGTGCGGCCATCACCATCGGCACTTTGGCATCCTGTAATCCGCGCAAAAGACCCAGTGCGATCACCTGAGCGCCATCGACCAGTTGAAACAACGCAGCCATTGCAAGCAGCCCGGTGCCAATCAACAGAATTTCCGGCCGTTGCGGATCATCAAATTCCATAAACAAGGAAATGAGAGGCTCGGCACAGGTCAAGAACAGAATGATGGTCAAGACTGAAACCACCAGCGACATTCCGGTGACTGTGATGGCGCCTTTTTCAAGATGTGCACGATCTCGACGACCCAATGCATTTCCCGCGCGGATTGTTGCTACATTTGACAGTCCCAGATGCACCATGAATGTCGCAGACGCGAGATTCAGAGCAATACCATGCGCCGCCAGTGGCACCGGGCCCAGCCAGCCCATCATCACCGCTGAAATAGCGAACAAAGACACCTCTGCCAGTGTCGTCAGGCCGATCGGAACGCCCAAGCGTAGAACGCTCATAAACATTTCCCAATCCGGACGCCAAAAACGTTGGAACAGACTGTGTTCCGGCAACGCCTTCACCGCATAGATCACCACCGCCACCAGTGACACGATCTGCGTCACGACCGAAGCAATGGCTGCACCCATAACTCCCAACTCAGGCGCACCCCAATTGCCGAAAATCAACGCATAGTTCGTCAATCCATTCACAACAGCAGCAACAACCGTGATCCAGAGCACAATCTGCGTTCGTTCAAGTGCGGCCAAATAGGACTTGAGGGTCATCACCAACAATGCCGGGAACAGTCCCCACCCTGCCACACGCAGGTAAATCGCTGCGGTTTCAGCAACTTGCGGTTCTTGCTTTAAAGCAATTAGTATGGGTTGTGACCACCACAGAAGGGGCATCATCACCGTCGCATAGATCAAAGACAGCCACAGGCCCATGCGAGTCGACCGGCGTATGCTGGTCTCATTCTCTTCAGCCGCAGCGGTCGCCACCATCGGCATAACGGCCAAGCCAAACCCTGCGCCAAATAGGAAAAGAACAAAGAAATAGCTGCTGGCCAATGTCACTGCGGCCAGTGCCTCGACCCCGTACCATCCCAGCATGATGGTGTCGGTCAGACCGATCGCATATTGTGCCAAATGCCCACCAATCAATGGCAGGCCCAGCACTGTAATTGCCCGCAAATGGCCGGGATATGTCATCACCTTGTTCATCCCGCCAGCCTTAGGCTTGCCCGCAGCGCAAGACAAGAGCAGAACAGGTTTATTTCAATGTGAGACTTACTTGACTTGTACCAAGTGGGCCATCACCCTGTCTGGTGATGACCCGGCCCGTTAGCCAATTTTCGCATCCGGATGCAGTGCCGTTCCAAGAATATGGTCCGAGCGATGGATCACATGATGCGCCTGCCCAACGATCAGAGGGTCAGGTTCAACAACGATCTCGTGATCCTTGTCAGGATAATCCAACGTCGACAAAAAGTGACGCATGCAATTCAGACGCGCGCGTTTTTTGTCATTGGATTTTACAATGGTCCAGGGCGCGTCGGCCGTGTCGGTGTAGAAGAACATCGCCTCTTTCGCCTCGGTATAGTCATCCCATTTGCTCAGGCTGGCTTTGTCGATCGGCGATAGTTTCCATTGTTTCAATGGGTCGGTTTCACGGCTCCGAAAGCGCCGTTGCTGTTCTTCCTGCGTGACCGAGAACCAGTATTTGTAAAGCTGAATGCCCGAGCGTACCAACATCCGCTCCAACTCAGGAGTCTGGCGCATGAATTCCAAGTACTCGTTGGGAGAACAGAACCCCATAACCCGTTCGACACCCGCGCGATTGTACCAAGACCGGTCATAAAACACCATCTCACCCAAGGTCGGCAGCTGTTGCACGTACCGCTGGTAATACCACTGCCCTTTCTCTTCATCCGTTGGCTTGTTCAACGCAACGACGCGCGCCTGACGCGGATTCAAGTGTTCCATGAACCGCTTGATTGTGCCGCCCTTCCCGGCCGCATCGCGCCCCTCGAACAACAGCACAAACCGCTGGCCTGTCTCCTGGGCCCACAACTGAACTTTCAGCAACTCAGCCTGCAACTCGGCCTTCTGCGCCTCATAATCCTTGCGCGCCATCTTTCGGACATAGGGATAGTTACCGCTTTCAAAAGCTTGCCGAATTTTTTCCAGTGTCGGCGCCGAGGCCTCCGCATTCGGGGCAGTTGCCGAATTAATATGAGGTGATTTCTGACTGAGCTGGGGCGTTGCATCCATACATTCTCTCCTCGGTTTCACTGTCGAAGAGAAATCTAGCAGTTCGGCATGTTCAGCACTTTGATTGGTGTCAAACAGACTTGTGTTTTAACTGAGCCTCCGGGCAGGCGCGCCGATCCGCCCTTCATCTGCCCAAAAATATCTCGGGGAGCGCGAGGGGCTGTCCCCTCGCTCCTGCCCTCACCGATGGCCCCAATCATCCGGGTTTTCCGAGTTGTTCGGCGACAGTCCCAGAACGTCCCCATCCGTCGAGCACCCTAACCCTAGTACGGTTCGGTTCGCATAGGAAAAGTACGAGCATACCTGATTGATCTCAAGAATCTCTCCATCATCCCAACCAGCGGAACGCAAACGCTCAACATCGACTTCAGTCGAATCCGCCGGAGCTTCGGTCAGTAGGCGTGCATAATACATCGCAGCGACCTGCGCCGCGTCCAAAGGCGCCTGCCCCGGCTCGCCTGCCTCGATCGCCGCCCGGATCGCGTTCCCTCGTGCTTCATCCTGCAACAACCGCTGCAGACCCGCGAAATGATGCTCGACACAGTACCCGCATCGGTTCAGAGAGCTGACCCACACGCCCAGCACCTCAAGAAACCACTTCGGGATCGCGTTGCCTGAATGATGCAGTACAGCCTTGTACATCGCCATATGGCCTTCCATCGAGTGCGGGCGCAGGCTGTGCGCCATCATGATGTTGTCCACATTGTTGTCCGGGCCGGTGACCCGGTCATAGAGTTTGCGCAGCCTGCCCGTCGCCTCGGCATAGGGTATGGTCTTGATCCAGCTCATTTGGGTTCCTGTTGTCGTAACTGATTAATGTCCACAGACTAGGAGTGCTTTGAGCAGGTGGCGAGACGAATTCGACATGTATCCGTTAGATATCGTTTACGCAGAATGAAATACTACTTGCTTCCTGACGTTTTCAGCGTGCCTGACTTAGGGCGACGAAAAGTTGCGTTAAACGCAACGGTTACACGGCTGTCCTCGCTTTGATTTGGGTGGACCCAATGGGTCAGATAGGATGGAAACAGGATCATTTCACCCGGAGATGGGCGCAGCTTCTTTTTGTTCCGAAATGCACTCGCCTCAAGTATCCGCCAGTGAGGCAACTCATTCCGAGGGTCGAGAAATTCAATCATTCCAGACGAACCTTCTTCGACCTCGGGTTGAGAGACATAGTATACACCTGACCAATGCGCTCCGGGGTGCGTATGTGGTGCATTGTAACCGCCGGAGGGATTGGCGTTCATCCAGCCGAACAGTTTCAGACGAAGTTCGTCCGGTTTAACCTTGTCCGAGACCTTTCGTGTCATCTGGAAAACCGCATCTTTTGCTGCGTCGCGCAAAGTTTGAATGGCCGGCGCATCGCGTTCAAATAGATTCCCTCGTGAGTGCCAACCCCCGCGATTGGACTTTGAGACGCCTTCATCTTCCTCACGCATCTTTTCTGCCTCAAACAACAACGCCGCATTTAATGCTGCGCTGTTGGGCACTTGGAATCGCATCATTGGAGTGGAGAAAAGCTTCTCGAATTTCTTGGCTTCGGGCATGTCCTTGGCGTTACCTTCAACTAAACTGTTGGTCAAAATATTCAGATCACCCCGAGCGCACCTGCAAGAGTCTTCCTTGCCAGATCTACTAGGGCTTTCCAAACCCACACCTTAATACTTTACGTGCGTTACCCCCTATCGTTGAGGAAATAGATCTTTGGTTCAAGTATGGCGAAACCATCCAAAGTTATATTCCCAGCTTCAGCGGCGAGTGCTCTAAATTAATCAGCAAAATCGTTGAGGATAGGAACATGAACAAGAAAACTATGGGTCTTACGACAACCTTTGTTTTGATGGCTACAACAGCACTCTCGCAAACCACCAAACAAGACGTCATCGACGAGCTTACTGAACAAGGTTTCCAGAGAATTGAAATAACAAACACGCTTTTTGGGAATCTCCGCTTTGAGGCAACTGGGCCTGGGATCGAGAGAGAAGTGGTATTGGGAAAAGATGGAACCATCGTCCGCGATCGATCTGAGCGTGACGATGAGTACGATGACGAAGAAGACGACGACAGAGATTTTGACGATGAAGATGATGATGAAGGATTTGATGACGAAGAAGATGACGGCGAAGGTGATGATAGCGAACGTGACGACGAAGGCGATGATGGCGAGCGTGACGACGGCGGCGAAAGCGACGGCGAAGGCGACGACGGTGGCGAAAGTGATGGCGAAGGCGACGACGGCGGCGAAAGCGATGGCGAAGGCGACGACGGTGGCGAAAGCGATGGCGAAGGCGACGACGGCGGCGAAAGCGATGGCGAAGGCGACGACGGTGGCGAAAGCGATGGCGAAGGTGACGATGGTGAGGGAGATGATGACTAAGGTGTATTTCCGCTTGCCCGCAAGTGAGTCTCAAGTTTGAACAATTGGTTTAACAAGGACGCCATGTTCAAGGCGGGGATCGCTATATATGCGATCTCCGCATTTGCGTTTGCGGCTGAATTGGTTGGCGAAATCACCGGATATTATCTTTTCTCTGCGAGCTGGGTGGTGCACGAAATCACCGCGCTCATCACCCTGTTCGGCTTTCTTATTGGGGGGGTGTTGATCTGGCAGAGCCACAAACTTTTTTTGCGGCGACATCAGGAGATCAAGCATAGTCTTCAGATGGCTCAAGGTGAGTTTTTCCGGATGCTGGAGCTGCAATTCGACCGCTGGAATCTAAGCGCTGCGGAGCGAGATGTTGCGCTACTCACTGTGAAGGGTTTGTCTGTCGCAGAGATAGCTAAATTGCGTGAGACCAGTGAGGGCACAATTAAGTCGCAGAACAACTCCATCTACAGAAAGGCCAATGTTAAATCGAGAACGCAACTTTTGTGTGTTCTGATTGAAGAGCTATTGATTGAAGAGAAAGAGTGAACTCCTCAGTCCTTCGAATCTAGTTTCTTAAGTGTTCTGAAAGCCCGTCCGGAAATCGCCTAAAAGCAAACGTTCAAGAGCGTTTAAAGCGGAAGCCAAGCGTGCTTACAAAGTCCCGTTCTCGCGTAACGCAACAAGCGGTTGATTCAATGCCGCAAAAACTGCTCAGACCAATCGCAGCCCAAAACACCCACAACACCTCGCGCCCCTCTTCCCCCGGACCACATCACCTGCCATAATGGGGGAAACTCAAAAACAAGAGCAGCACCCATGCCCGACGATCTGTTGACACCAGAAGCGACCACAACTTATGACGCCTCGTCCATTGAGGTGCTCGAAGGGCTGGAACCGGTTCGAAAACGGCCCGGCATGTATATCGGTGGTACCGATGAGCGTGCCTTGCACCATATGGTGGCTGAAATCCTAGACAACTCGATGGACGAAGCCGTAGCGGGCCACGCCAACCGGATCGAGGTCGAACTGCATTCCGATTACGCACTGACCGTACGCGATAACGGGCGTGGCATTCCGATCGACCCGCACCCCAAGTTCCCCGACAAATCGGCGCTTGAAGTCATCCTTTGCACCCTGCACGCGGGCGGAAAATTCTCGGGCAAGGCTTATCAGACCTCGGGCGGTCTGCACGGCGTGGGCGCGTCGGTGGTCAATGCATTGTCGGATTCTATGGTCGTTCAAGTGGCGCGCGACAAACAGCTGTACGAGCAACGCTTTTCACGTGGTATCCCGCTGGGTCCCGTGGAAAAGGTCGGCGCGGCCCCCAACCGGCGCGGCACCACCGTTACCTTCCATGCGGACGCCGAGATTTTCGGCCATCACAAGTTCAAACCGGCGCGGCTGTTCAAATCCATCCGCTCCAAGGCCTACCTGTTCTCGGGCGTCGAAATCCGCTGGAAATCTGCCATCGATGACGGTGAAACGCCAACCGAGGCCACATTCCACTTCCCCGGCGGGCTCTCTGACTATCTGAAAGAAACCATGAACGGCTCGTCCACCTATGCCGAGCAACCCTTTGCTGGCACCGTGGACTTTCAGGAAAAATTCGGCACCCCCGGCAAGGTCGAATGGGCGATCAACTGGACACCCTCGCGCGACGGGTTCATCCAGTCCTACTGTAACACCGTCCCCACCCCCGAAGGCGGAACGCACGTGGCCGGGTTCTGGGCTGCGGTCCTCAAAGGCATCAAAGCCTATGGCGAGCTGATCAACAATAAAAAAGCCGGTCAGATCACCCGTGACGACCTGATCACCGGCGGCTGTGCGCTGGTGTCCTGCTTTATCTCGGAACCAGAATTCGTCGGCCAAACCAAAGACCGTCTGGCAACGGTCGAGGCGCAGCGGCTGGTCGAAAACTCGGTCCGCGACCATTTCGACAACTGGCTGGCGGCTGACACGAAATCCGCAGGCGCAATCCTCGACTTCCTCATTCTGAGGGCCGAAGAACGCCTGCGCCGACGGGCCGAGAAGGAAACACAACGCAAGTCCGCCACTAAGAAACTTCGTCTCCCCGGCAAGTTGGTGGACTGTTCCAGTTCAACACGCGACGGCACGGAATTATTCATCGTCGAGGGCGACTCGGCGGGCGGTTCCGCCAAAATGGGCCGTGATCGTAAGACACAGGCCCTGCTGCCCTTGCGCGGCAAGATCCTGAACGTGCTGGGCGCGGCCAGTTCGAAACTGGGCACCAATGCCGAGATCAACGACCTGACCCAAGCGCTGGGCGTGGGGCTTGGCACCAAGTTCAACGTCGACGACCTGCGCTATGACAAGATCATCATCATGACCGACGCGGATGTGGACGGGGCACATATCGCCTCGCTGCTGATGACGTTCTTCTTCACCCAGATGCGCCCGATGATCGATGCGGGCCACCTGTATCTGGCCTGCCCTCCCCTCTATCGCCTGACCCAAGGCGCCAAACGCGTATATTGTCTGGACGAGGCCGAGCGCGACGAATGGCTTGAGAAAGGTCTGGGCGGCAAAGGCAAGATCGACGTCTCGCGCTTCAAAGGTCTTGGAGAAATGGACGCCAAAGACCTGAAAGAGACCACGATGGACCCGTCATCTCGCAAACTGATCCGCGTCACCATCGACGAGGACGAACCCGGCGAGACCGGCGACCTGGTCGAGCGCCTGATGGGCAAAAAACCCGAACTGCGGTTCCAGTATATTCAGGAGAACGCGCGGTTCGTGGAGGAGTTGGATGTTTGAGTGAACCCAAACGTCTTTACTATTTCACCGGCCCAGATCATGCCATTGATAACGTTGTAAGGCGTCGCCTCAAACTATCCTTCCCCAACGAAGTGAATGATATCTTCGAGATGAAGCCATTCGACTTTGGTGACAACCGTGAAGCGCGAATAGGATGGGGCCAGACCATCGATCGATTCTCGCAGGAACGCGGATTCATCTCGTTTAGTAGCGAGTGGTGCCTCCCGACTATGTGGGGCCACTATGCTCGAAATCACAAAGTGGTTTGTTTTGGATTTGATGTCTCAGGCGACGTTAACCAAATGGATTACACAGACTGCTTCGTTAAATTTGATCCAGAAGTCCTTAAGGACTTCGATGCACTAGAGCAATTCGTTGCTTACGCTCGAGACACTAAGAGCAAGCATTGGGAATACGAAAACGAATGGAGAGCATACGTCGAACTGACGAGCGAAGAAAAAGAGCTGAAAGCACGTGGCGCAAACTTGTTCTTCCATCCATTTGGAGATGAACTGAGGTTGCGTGAGATTATCATCGGCGCCAACTCAAATCTAACTTCCGCTCAATTTAGGACTGCTTTGAAAGGCTATGTTGGCGTCAAAGTAAAAACTGCCAGACCATCGTTTCGTGGCTTTAAAATCGTAGAACAGCGGTCCGTTAGATTGCAAAAGTAGCATCCGATTTATCATTGGATGAGACAAGTACTTCCGTGCATTTTGAGAACCTCACGCCCTGCCCGAGGATGGGTGCAGAAAGCGCCCGCCATGGGGGGGGCGGGTCGCGAGCTTGATGCTTTGCATCAAGCATGGGATGGATAATGCGGGACAGTCCAACACCCCGTAGGCCGGGCTTCAGCCCGGCACACCGCAACCCCCTTGCCTAACCCGTTGATCTCGTTCACACTTAACCTCAAACCGTCATCCAAGAACGACATTTGAGGTTCCGAGCGTCCAAGACCCAAATAAACAACCAACAATTTTCCGAACGGGAGGACGACATGAAAACACTAACCCTCGGGCTTGCCCTGACCCTGTTGGCCACGGCAGCCCCCGCGCAGCAGATGCTCAGCACCGCATCGCCCATTCCGGACGGCGCCGAGACGCGGTTTTGCTATTATGACGGCATGGCCTATTCGCCCGACGCCTTCATCCTGCTGACCGGCGACAATACCGTCACCTCAACCATCAGCACGCGCGAGGAAAGGTTGCTGCGGTGTCATCGCAATGACGATGGCTCTCTGGTCTGGAAACCGCAGAGCACATTTCAAACCAACAACTAACGTAGGATGGGTTTCCAACCCATCAAAGCGTACCGGGAGCGATGGGGTGAAACCCCATCCTACCCCAATTTCTGGTCCAGCCAATTGGCGATCTGTCCGGCTGGGCCTTCCCAGCCCGGTTCCATGAACAGAAAATGCGCGTGGTTTTCGACTGGCAGAAATGTCGCGCGATCTCCGTAAAGCTTCGCCAGTGCGCGGCAGGTGTTGGGGTTCACGGCCCGGTCCTCGGTGCCAGAAACGATCAGCACCGGACAGTCGACCTTGTCGATATCCACCTTCATGGCGTGGTGATCGTCGAACATCCAAAAGAACATCTCGAACATCACCCGCCCGCTTTCCGGGCCAAGCTGGTCGAACACCTCATGCTGCTGCGCCTCGGGCATCTTGTTCAGCGCAAAGGGGGCCATAAGGTCGAAATCGACGCGCATGGGCTGTTTCCAGAACGCCCCGCCTTCCATCAACGCGCGCGGCACGGCGCGTTCGTCGTCGGTTTCGGGCAATGTTCCCCAGGCTGCGTTCGGGTTAATCAGGACAATGCCGCTGGCCAAACCGCGAGTGGCCACCTGTTGTGCTACTACGCCCGCGATGGCATGGCCCAGCAGCACCGGTTTGCTGTCCAAACCCTGAACGAATTCAGCTATGTCATTGGCGTAATCCAAGACGCTGGTTTCGGTTAGGCCCGGATCGGGTTCGGCGTTAGGGTCGCCGCCATGATACCGCAACGCAGGCGTGTGTACCGACCAGCCGCGTGCGCGAAAGAACTCCGCGTAATCTTGCATGCACCACGGCCCGGCAAAAGCTCCGTGGATCAGAACAATCTCTTTTGTCATGAAAAACTCCCTCACCTGTGACCAATATGTGAGGTGAAGGACGAGGTCTGCAAGTCCGTTAATGCACTGCATTCAAAGGACTGGGGTATTGGAAACACTTGGATGAATGCGTCTCGCAGGCCCATATTGGTAGATTGTGTGCCTGACAAAGCGTCGCGCCTGGTGTCACAGGATCAAAAAATTCGTCCAGTCTGATCTAGAAAATTCGACGAAAATTTTTTGCGCAGTTGCGACCGGCCCGCTCGCTCGCGGACCGGTCGAGTTGGGTCAGCCGTAGCGATAGGGCCGACCGGCCTTTTGCATTTCGGCGTTATATTTCTTAAAGATTTCAACAACCTTGGCCTTGGTCTCGGATTCAGCTGCAATCTCATCCCAGAATTTGACAGCCGCTTCTTCGACTTGCGCCCATTCGGCATCTGGAATTGTGGTCAGTTGCATCTTGGTGCCATTGACGCGAAGGTTGGCTTCACCACCCCAATACCACCACTGGCGATAATAGTGCGACTGATCACAGCAAGCGCGGAACAACGTCTGCAAGTCTTCGGGCAGTTCGTTCCAACGGTCCATATTGGCAAAGAAGTGACCCGCCCAGGCGCCTGATACGTTATTGGTCAGGAAGTAGTTGGTCACATCGGCCCAACCGACGGTGTAGTCTTCGGTAATGCCTGACCACGCGATGCCGTCCAGCTCTCCGGTTTGCACCGCGACTTCGATGTCTTCCCACGGCAGGGTCACAGGAACCACGCCGAACTGCGACAGGAACCGGCCCGCCGTCGGGAAGGTGAAGATGCGCTTGCCCTTCATATCCTCCAAAGAGTTGATCGGATCCTTAGTGGCAAAGTGGCAGGGGTCCCACGCGCCGGCACTGATATGTTTCACGCCGACCTTGGAATATTCCTCATCCCAGATCTCGTTCAGGCCCCACTGGTTAAACAGAACCGGTACATCCAGCGAATAGCGCGAGGCAAATGGGAAATAGCCGCCGAAAACAGTGACCTCGGTGGGTGAAGCCATCGAGTCATCATCCGACTGCACCGCATCGATGGTGCCCTTCTGCATGGCACGGAACAGCTCTCCGGTGGGCACAAGCTGATCGGCGTAGAACAACTCGATCTGCATTCGGTCACCGGCGATCTTGTTGAACATCTCGATGGCTGGATCGATCACATGGGCCGCAAGCGCTGGCCCTGCATAGGTCTGCATTCGCCATGTAATCGTACTTTGCGCAAGCGCCGGTGCGGCCAAAGGTGCAGCTGCAACCCCCACCCCGGCAGTTTTGAGAAACTTACGTCTTGTCGTCATGTCAATTTCCTCTCCGTTAAAGTTCAAGTGCCCGTTTGCCGGGCCTTCTGGTTAATTTCCGTAAACATATCCGGGCAGCCAAAGCGCTATTTCCGGGAAGATCATGATTATCGCGAGCGCCAGAACCATTACGCCCACAAAAGGAAAGATCGAGCGATAGATATCGCGAAGCGTAATCTCGGGCGGGGCCATCGCTCGCATCAGGAACAGATTGTAGCCGAATGGCGGCGTCATATAGGCGATCTGGGTCGTGATCGTATAAAGCACGCCGTACCAGATCAGATCAAAACCCAATGCCCCCACCAGCGGTACATATAGCGGAGCAACGATGACGAGCATCGCGGTATCATCGAGGAACGTGCCCATTACGATAAAGCTGAGCTGCATCAGGATCAGGATCATCCATGGTGAAAGATTGAGTTGTTCGGTGAACAGATTGTCGATGGCCTTAACCGCACCCAATCCATCAAATACGGCTCCAAATCCCAGTGCGGCCAGAATGATCCACATGAACATGCAGGATATGGCCAGCGTTTGCTTGGTGCAGTCTTCAAAGATTTTCCACGTCATCCGGCGTTTGAGAACCGAGGCCGCTAAAGCCGCCAGCGCCCCGATCGCTGAACTTTCAACAAGCGAGGTCCAGCCATTGACGAAGGGGATCATCATGGACGCGAAGATAATCAGCGGCAGAGCGCCTGCCCCCAACAACCGGATTTTTTCGGCCCGAGGCACTTCGTGCGCGTCCTCCATCGCTGGGCCGAGCTGAGGTTGAATGCGACAGCGTATCCATATGTAGAGGATGAACATTGACGCCATCAGCAGCCCGGGCACAATACCGGCCAACCACAGTTGACCCACAGGTTGCCGCGCGATCATGGCATAGAGCACTAGAACCACGGAAGGCGGCACGAGAATCCCCAGGCTCGATCCGGCTTGAATGACCCCGGTCACCATAGTCTTGTCGTATCCGCGCCGCAAAAGCTCGGGCAAAGCAATTGTCGCCCCAATGGCCATTCCGGCGACACTGAGGCCGTTCATAGCAGAAACCAGAACCATCAGCCCGATTGTACCGATCGCAAGGCCTCCGTTCACCGGCCCCATCCAAACGTGAAACATGCGATAGAGGTCGTCAGCCAGGCGGCTTTCGCTCAGAACATAACCCATGAAGATAAACATCGGCAGCGTGAGCAGCGGATACCACTTCATCAGTTTCATCGCGGCCGAAAAGGGGATATCCTGCCCGCCTGTTCCCCACAGTGCCAGCGCCGCAATCGCCGAAACTGCGCCGATGGCCCCGAAAACGCGCTGACCTGTAAACAGCATCAGCATCATTGAGGCAAACATGAAAATGGCGATATATTCCTGACTCATGCCCGGCTGACCCCGATTTCCTGCCCGTTGATCCGTGCGATGTCTTTGAAGAGTTCAGAAATTGCTTGCAGCAGCATAAGAAAGAAGCCGAACACCATAATTGCCTTGACTGGCCAGATATAGGGCCTCCATGCAGTCGATGAGCGTTCAAGTCTCCCGATCTCTTCACTGCCGGTCAGAAGGCCTGTGAAATAGGAAACCGGTTCATCGCCCCAATAGCCGAGGCTGTAGGCGGTCGAACCAAGTCCACCATAGAACAGCACGCCAAGATATAGGATCAGTAACAACACCGTGCAGGCGTCGAACCAAGCTTTCCGGCGCGGGCTCCAATTGTGATAAAACAGATCCATCCGGACGTTCGAACCCAATTGGATCGAGTACGGACCTCCTATGATGTAGTAGGTCACCATTGCAAACTGCGCCATTTCCAGCGTCCAGAGCGATGGCAGAAAGAACGTTTTCGAGATCGAGGACCACAGCAAAATACCCATCATCACAAACAGGCCCCACATCATGACCCGCCCGATCCGATAGTTCACCGCATCAACGATGTGCACATATGCGGCCATCATTTTCATTGCCGCGCGCCCTCGCTTTGGATCGCGCTCATCGTGTTTTCGATCCAGTGCACCAGATCATCAGCAATCGCTTGTTGTTGCTCAGGCGTCTCGATCAGATCATTGCGAATTTCGATCATGACGTTCAGCAAACCTCTTGGTTTCGCGTGAACATCCAGCGTATGTGCTACGCCGTCGCGGGCTGAGTATGGCTCATTGAGGCGCGTCTTCAGCGGCAGGTCTGCAGGGGTCTTTTCCAGCATTTTCAACGCAAAGCGCTCGTCTTCGCCATGCAATAAGCCCAATTCGACAGTCCGTTTCTGTCCCCGATACACGGGCGTAAAGCTATGTATTGTCACCATCAACTCAAGCGTTTCGCGATGACGATCCAACATTCCTGCAAGTTCCAAACAAAATGGCTTATAGACCTCTTCGACTCTGGCCTTGCGATCAGCGTCAGACAGGGAGGCGTTGCCTGGAATGGCGAAATCCTCGCTGTTAGCACGCATCGCATCGTCGGCTTCAGGTGGCCGATTACAGTCATAAACAAGCCGCGAAACGCCTCCGTAGATCAATGAAGCAGACATTTGTCGTGCCATAGCCTGCGCGACAGGCAAAGCACCCGGATCCCATGCGATATGGCTGCGCAAAGCATCCGCGTTTAGACCCAAGTCCCTCAATTCTTTGGGAATCCGGCACGATGCATGTTCACAAACCACGATGACCGATGGGCTGTCCGCCGGTTCGCGTGCGTGAACAACTGATCCAAAATCCAGATGCCCGATCGGCGAAAGGTTGTTGTGCGATTCCATGGGGAAAAATTTCTACACCCAGCCTTAACCTGTCAATAATTTTCCTGTAAAATATCCCACACAACCGTTTCAGATGTCAAATATTGCACATTAGATGATGGATAACCAAAGAGGATGTAATCCGTGCGCGTAACTGAAAGACTCCTTGCCCATCGCGAAACGATGACCCCATCGGAGCGGCAATTGGTGAATGTGCTGCTGGATGATTATCCAATGGCAGGTCTTGGCAGCATTACGGAACTTGCAAGCATCGCCTCGGTTTCAACCACGACAGTCGCGCGTATGCTGCAGAAAACCGGATTTGTCGGCTATCCTCAGTTTCAGGCCGCTATCCGCAGCGAAGTGAAAGAGATGATCTCGGGTCCCGTTGCCAAGCGGGATGTCTGGCAAAATGATCTGCCAGAGGAACATATCCTAAACCGCTATTCCCGGCAGGCGTTGGACAACCAACGGCGTTCAATCGACGAGGTGGCTCCGGAAGAATTCGACAGCTTTTGCCGCCTATTGTGCGATCCGGATCGACGCATTTTCATAACCGGAGGACGCATTACCGGGACGCTGGCGCAGTATCTATATCTGCACCTGCAAATGATACGGCCCGACGTGAAACTGCTATCAGATGCGGCCTCCTGGACCCATGATCTGCTTGAGGTGCGTGAAGGGGACGTGTTGGTGGCCTTGGATGTGCGGCGGTACGAAAACACCACGCTGCTGATCGGACAGCTTTGCCATGAACGAGGCGCCGAGGTCGTGCTGCTGACGGATCAATGGCGTTCGCCGATCCATCGGCTGGCAAAGCACACATTTGCAGCGCGTATCGCGGTTCCGTCTGCGTGGGATTCCATGGCCTCGATCCTGGTACTGTTGGAATGTGTGATCGCCGAAATGCAAGAACGTCTGTGGGACAGCGTGAAAGAACGTACGGAAGAGCTTGAGCAGGCATTCGACAGGACCAAACTGTTCCGCAAATTCGGTCAAAGCTCGGGATCCTGACGCCTTTTTCGTGGTGTCATGAGATACAACTGCGCGTGAACACTATTGTCTGAACGACCTCAGACCGTACATTCTGTACACATGACATTTATTGCCGACAATCAACTACCGTTGCTTATTCTTTCGTTTCTGATCGGCCTATTGGGAACCGGCTTCTTATTCCGGAAGCCAGCGGGACACCGAGCCTGGAAACTGGCAGATCTTGTCTGGGTGGTTTTGGGCGGGATCGGCGCATTGGTCGCCGTACTGGCGGGGCTCTATACATCAGACAGCTCAAGATTGGATCGGCAAATTGACGTAGCTTATGCTGCAACTCTGGCCTTCGACCGCGACGCAGCACGCTTTCGACTGCGGTTTTGCGACCCGGCATATGATCCCGATACCGCCGTTTTGTGTGAAAAGGTGGAATTCTTGTCTGCCTCGACCGCCAGCAATGCCGATTTACCGCTCTTTATTGCGGTCACAAACGAAGTTGCACCGCTGCAAGGGCTGCATTTCCTGTTTGGCCGGACATCAAAGGACGAGATGGAAGAGGCTCGCGATATGGCCGCTAAGGCCGATGCTTTTGATATCCAGCAGTTTCTAGTGTTCACCTCTCTGGATGAAACCACGCAAGCCGCCGTTGACAACATGCGCCGCAAAGTACCTGCCATCGCAGGCGACTACCTGATCCTAGCCCAGAGCTATGACGATCTGATTGATCAGGTGGGCAAATTGAAGGAGGAATGGGAATATCTGCAGGCCAATGCGCATATTCTAGTCTTACAGATCATCGCCCTATGTCTGGTCAGTTTTGCGGCCCCGTTTCGCCTAGGGAAGTCCATTGTTGAACTGCGCACCGCCTTTATCCCCGATAGGCCTTCGCCAACTTCGCCGGATCAGCCCCAAGAAAATAGCGCGCCAATGTCCAGAGATTCCGCGCACCACGCCGAAACCAGCCCTGACGGATATAGCGTTCCGCATTCGTAACCGCATTCGCTTTTAACAGCACCGAGCGCGGCAGGGCGCGAACCAGGGCGACATCTTCCATCAATGGCTGATCCGGATACCCACCCGCCGACAGATAGGTCTGGCGCTGGACCAACAGTCCCTGATCGCCGTAAGGCAACCCGAACAGGCGGCTGCGCAAATTCGCCCAGCCAGCAACCCAGAGTGGGGCCACGCCCTTGGCGCGGAACCGCAAACGAAAGGCCGCAGGTTGGCCTGTGTTCAGATGCTCTGCAACCGCTGCGGTCCAGCCCGGTTGCAACTCGGTATCCGCGTGCAGGATCAGCAACCAGTCAGCCTTGGCCTCAGCGCATCCCCTCCGCAATTGCCCGCCGCGTGATGGGGCGCCTGACACGATCCTGGCCCCTGCCTCATCAGCGATCTCTAGCGTGTGATCATCCGAACCAGCATCGCTGACGATCAACTCGCGGATCAGTCCCTGTTGCAGACCTTCCATCAGCGATTGCAGTGTACTTGGCAGCTCCTGCCCTGCATTCAATGTCGGGATCACGATGCTGATTGGGGCGGACACGTCTGATACCCTCTGGTCATGGCGGCGCGTTCTCCTATATCACGAGGCCAGACCAAATGACGAGGATCAACCCATGCCCAATCGCCGCATTCTGCGCCTGACCGGCAAGGATACTGACAGCTTTCTGCAAGGGCTGATCACAAATGACGTACAGCGGATGAATGAGGGGTTGGTCTACGCTGCCCTGCTGACCCCGCAGGGCAAGTATCTGGCTGATTTCTTTTTGAAACGGGACGGATCATCGATTCTGCTGGACCTGGCAGAGGATCTGGCCGACGCGCTGAATAAGCGCCTGACGATGTACAAGCTGCGTGCTGATGTTGCGATCGAAGCGACCGACCTCAATCTGCAGCGCGGCACAGGCCCCGCACCAGAAGGCGCCCTGCCCGATCCGAGGCATCCCGATCTTGGCTGGCGCGGCTATTCTTCGGCACCGGAAGACGAAGATGGTACAGACTGGGATGCGATCCGCGTCCGTCATTGCATTCCAGAGACAAATATCGAACTAACGCCAGACAGCTACATACTTGAAGCCGGTTTCGAAGCCCTGAATGGCCTCGACTTCAAAAAAGGTTGCTATGTTGGCCAGGAAGTCACCGCGCGCATGAAGCACAAAACCGAACTGCGCAAAGGCTTGCGTGTTGTTGAAATTACGGGCGCTGCACCGATCGGAACCGAGATACAGTCTGGTGGAAAGCCCGCCGGAACTTTGTTTACGCAATCCAATGGCAAAGCAATTGCCTATTTGCGCCTTGACCGCGCCCAAGGGGACATGCTGGCGGGTGATGCGATTGTGCGTTTGACCGACTAACCCCACGGGTAACCTCGCGCCACGTTTTCGCTGGAACCCATCGCGCTGCGCGGTAACACTGGCGCCGGAACTGCAAGAGGGATGTAAAAGATGTTCCGGCTGTATCGGGCAATCTGGCGGGCCAGTGCGGGCCGGCAAGTAATACTTATCCTGCTGTCATTGGCAGTCGCAGCGCTAGCTGCAGTTCCGCTGGAATTTCAGCGCGACATCATCAACCATCTGACTTCGGCAGATGTCGGGGTCGAGCGATTGTTGACATTAGGCGCTGGCATGATGGCTGTCATTTTGCTTAGCCTTGCCCTGAAATGGGTGCTGGGCTACCGGGCGGGCACTTTGGGTGAGGACCTGATCCGCCTGATCCGTCAACGCCTGTTGGTGCGCGCAGCTGACCTCAACCAAACCGGAGGATCCTTTCGCAAGGGAACCATGAGCACTGCCGTCTCTGCCGAGGCTGAAGAGCTTGGTAAATTTGCAGGCGGCGCCTTTTCCGACCCCGTTGTTCAGATCGGAACGTTGATCAGTGTGATTGGCTATATCTCATCCACACAACCCGGCCTGGGTCTGATCGCGTTTTCGATGATCCTTCCACAAATCATCATTGTTCTGGTCTCGCAACGGCGCGTGAACGTCTTTGTCGCCGAACGGGTCCGTATCCTGCGCAATTCGACCGACCGTTTGACTACCGAGGATATCGAGGCTGTATCTACAGATATCGACGCACTGTTTGATGAAATTTACGAAACACGCCGTCGCATGTTCATCTGGAAATTGTCTGCCAAATTCTTGCTGAGCGTTATCAACGGTGCCGGGACGGTTGGAATCTTGATGCTTGGCGGATGGCTGGTTTTGCATGGGCGTACGGACGTCGGCACCGTGGTTGCTGCCACCAGCGGGCTAACACGCATACAAGGTCCAACCGCATTCCTAATCGCATTCTATCGCCAAGTCAGCGCCAATCGCATCAAGTTCGAATTGATGCTTGAACTGTTCGGTCCGGACCCCGAGCGATACCGGCGACCGCGCAAAAAAAAGGACCGCACCTGAAGGATGCGGTCTTTCGAATGTGGTTGGAACAAGCTTAGGCGCGTTCAGAATATTCCATGGTTTCCGTATTCACGATGATCATTTCATCCTGACCAATAAACGGCGGAACCATGACCTTAACGCCATTATCCAAGATTGCAGGTTTGAACGAGTTTGCAGCGGTTTGCCCTTTGACGACCGGTTCGGTCTCGACAATCTTGCAGGTCACCTTTTGCGGCAGCGTCGCATTCAATGCCTCGCTCTCGTAGAATTCGACAACAATGGTCATGCCGTCCTGCAGAAACGGGCGGCGCTCGCCCAGCAATTCCGACGGCAGCTCGATCTGTTCGTATGTCTCAGAATCCATGAACACCAACATGCCATCGGATTCGTACAGGAATTGCTGATCTTTTTGCTCAAGCCGTACGCGCTCAACCTTGTCGGCGGAACGAAAGCGTTCGTTCAATTTTGAGCCATTACGCAAGTTGCGCAGTTCGACCTGCGCAAAAGCACCGCCTTTACCGGGCTTTACGTGATCCACCTTAACAGCCGCCCACAGCCCATCGTTATGCTCAAGCACATTGCCGGGGCGAATTTCGTTCCCATTTATCTTGGGCATGACTTAAATCCTTCACAAACGGTTGATGCGTCAGTTGTTGTCCCTATATCTGGCGTGACCACACCTGACAAGACAACGAAACCTAGTGCTGCACATGCAGCGAGCCATGCAAATGACGCAACGTAGTTATGCGATTTAGGTGTATCCGAATCGCATGTAATAGGTCATAAGGACCGTCACGCCGAAAATTGCAAGAGCAAGAAAAACAGGAAAAACGAGATGAGAGATTTCGTTGACGGCACTGCCTTCAATAACGAACAAGGCAATCGTGCACGCAAACTTTTCGCAGCCGTTGTACTGGCTGCTCTGGATGATGCCATCGCTGACGACAAGAAATATGGCAATGGGCCAGAACAAATTGCCCGCTGGGCTCGTTCGCGCGATGGTCGCGAAGTACTGTCCTGCGCCGGTATCGACCCCAATGAGCGGGTTGTTGGTGGATTGATGGAATTTGTCGGTCGCGGCGTCCGGACTTCGGTGGCTCTGTCACGCGAAGAAAGCGAACGCCGGAATGCGGCTCAGCAGGCCGAAGCGGCCTGATTGAACCCCGCATCCGATTGAAAAAACGCGCCCTGACGACGGGGCGCGTTTTTCATTGATCAGACTAAAAGTACATTTTCCAATGCCTTGCAACCCAGAGCTCGGCCGCAAGAAAAACAGCAAAAAAGAGCTTAGCCCCTATCGAAAGGCCGCGTTGCCACAACACCGCATAGGCCGCCAAACACACCGCCATGGATATGGGCGCGACCCAAATGGCATGATGCGTACTGTCCCAATAGCTGATGGGGCTTTCGAAGACCCAAGAACTGAGCGGCCAGAATTGTGGCCGACCATCTCCTGCGTGTAAAATGAAATCCATCACCAAGTGCAGCAGCCCTGCGGACGCACCTATGGTCAATAAGTGCCAACGTCGCCACAGCCCTAGGCCAAGCGCGGTTCCCCATACAAAGAACGAGTTGTCGACGGCAAACACCGTTTGCCAGGCTGGCGAAAAGTAAAGCTGGTCGAATACAACCTGTGCCGGGATGTTCAGAATATACAGCGAGGCACTTGCCATCACATATAACGATAAATCCGGCAACACCGATCCAAGTAACGCTGCCCATAATGCGGCTCCTTGGGCTGGGCGTGCAAAAGTGGCGGCGCCGATCAAAAGATGCGCAGGTGTGTTCATAGGGGGCTTTTCCTTTGCCCTTAAATCAGGTCATCTGCGCGTCAACATAGGAGACAGGCCATGGCGTGGTCCATCATGATTCAAGGCACCGGCAGCAATGTCGGAAAATCGGTTTTGGTGGCCGGACTGGCACGCGCATATACCCGACGCGGGCTGAGGGTTGCTCCGTTCAAACCGCAGAACATGTCAAACAACGCCGCTGTTACTGAAAACGGTGGAGAAATCGGGCGTGCGCAGGCCCTGCAGGCGCGGGCGGCGAAACGGCCGACGCATACCGACATGAACCCGATCCTGTTAAAACCAGAAACCGACACAGGCGCGCAAATCATCCTTCAGGGCAAGCGCGCGGGCACAATGAAAGCGGGCGACTATCGCAAAGATAAATCCAAGCTTCTGGGTGCGGCTTTGGAAAGCTTCGGCCGGCTGTGCAGCGATGCCGATTTGGTGCTGATCGAGGGCGCAGGCAGCCCAGCTGAGACCAATTTGCGCATAGGCGATATTGCCAATATGGGATTTGCGTGTGCCGCTGACGTTCCGGTTGTTCTGGTCGGCGATATCCATCGTGGCGGAGTGATCGCCCAAATCGTTGGAACACAGGCAGTCCTGGACGCAAGGGATCTCGAGATGATCCGAGGCTTTGCCATAAATCGGTTCAAAGGTGACGTGTCCCTATTTGACGAAGGTCGCGATGACATCGCGGCCCGGACCGGTTGGCCCTGCATCGGCGTGGTGCCGTGGTTTCACGATGCATGGAAGCTGCCTGCCGAGGATATGATGGACATTCGCTCTCACGCGGGCGGTGCGTGCAAGATCGTTGTGCCTCAGCTAGAGCGGATGGCCAATTTTGATGATCTTGACCCACTTTCGGCAGAACCCGGTGTGACGGTCGAGATCATTCCTGCCGGCCGCCCCCTGCCCGGCGATGCCGATCTGGTGTTGCTGCCCGGCAGCAAATCCACGATTGGCGATCTGGCCTATTTCCGGGCGCAAGGCTGGGACATAGACCTGTATGCCCATGTCCGTCGGGGAGGACACGTTCTGGGCCTTTGCGGAGGATATCAGATGCTGGGAAAAACCATCGCGGACCCGGATGGCGTAGACGGTCGCCCGGGTCACGTCGAAGGTTTGGGGCTGCTGGATGTCACCACTACTATGGCCGGTGAAAAGCAGGTTACATTGCGATCAGCGACCGCCCTACCCGGTAAGGAACCCGTCAGCGGTTATGAAATCCATATGGGTAGGACCGAAGGTCTGGATTGCGTCCGCGCGTGGCTGCAGGTCGAGGGGAGGCCAGAAGGTGCCGCCAGCGCCAATGGACGCATACGCGGCAGTTATTTGCACGGGATTTTCACATCAGACGAATTTCGCGCCAGCTATCTGTCCGAATTTGGCGTTGTATCAGAAAACGCCTATGAAGACGGCGTCGAACAGGTCCTTGACGACCTTGCCGACCATCTTGAGCGGCACATGGATTTAGACCTGCTTCTCTCGATGGCGCAGACAGCAAATCGGGACTGAGGATTAGTCTCGATCCCCAGCGGCCAACGCCCGCACAATTTCGCGCCGAACCATCTTGCGCAGGTTCTTAGTAATCCGCTCGCCCAATGCGCCTTGCAGCTCTTCTCGGACGATCTGCGCAACAAGCTCGCGCAACTGCTGCTCCTCAAACACCGCACCGGTGGGCTTTGGTGTCGGATCCGCTTTTACCGAAGGATCGCGTATGAACACGGCCTCTGTTTTGGGCTCTGTGTCAGGTTGTGCGACCTTAGACTGCGCAAATCCCTTGTCCACTGGCCACTCGACAGCCTTTGTCTTTGTACCAGAGTACTCATCGTCGCTTTCACCATCCGGTTCCCACTGATCTTCAGTCCGGGCGATCGCGGCCTCCAAGGCTTCGATTTTTGCGCTCAAACTCCCCGCAAGGTCACGCTTTGGTTCCTCGGTGCTGACCTCCGCATCTTTGGCAGGCACAACATCGTTGGGCTGCAAACGCATCGGTTCGTCTGGGTTGTCAGGCGTATTCGCGGCCTGTCTTTCTGCCTCATCGCCCGCGCTGCTATGAGGCATCAACTTCAGAGGTGCCCGCTTCTTAGCAATCAGCGGTTCCTCGCTGACACGCAGGGCGTCGGTCAAAACCAGCCGCCCAGGCTTGGACGCCGGGGGCGAAGGGACAAAGATAAATTCCGATTCGCCACTGGCGTCTTCGTCGACCATTCGTTTAACCGACGAGAGAACGTCCTGAATATTGGCGTTTACAACACGATCCGACATATTTTTCTACCGCTCTAACCTTGGTTCGATTGTAGCCAATCAAAACCATCGCCACAACAGGTAGCGATACTGTTTAATCCCGGCGCAATGCCTTGAGCACCCGATCCAAATCGCGGCTTTGCTTGCTAACCTGCGATGGCGCCTTTTTGACGAGGTTGTAATACAAGGTTGGGTCATAAATCTGCACCGCCAGCCCCAAGCGCTCTGCCGTCAACAAACCCTGTGCCTGCAGCAACTCATACGCAGCACGAGACCGCTCAGTCCGAGACGCAACTTCAGCCAACTGTGCATCCAGCAAATCCTGCTGGGCGTTCAAAACATCCAAAGTTGTACGCGCACCTAGCGTCGCTTCTTCGCGGATACCGTCAAAGGCAACTTGCGAGGCGCGAACACGCTCGGTCGAAGCCCGCAGGCTGGCCGTTGCGGCCTGAAATGCCGCATAGCGATCCGCAACTCCTTGCGTGATGTTTTTCTGTACATTCAGCAAATTCGCGCGAGACGCGTCACGCGTTGCCATCGCCCGACGCACCGCAGCCGCCAGACCACCGCCAGCATAGATCGGCTGATTGAAATTCAACGAGATTGTTGCATCGTTGATGTAGTCGTCGTTGTCATAGCTCTCGGTAATACCTGCATCAGCATTCAAGCTGACATTCGGTCCAAGATTAGCTCGTTGTTGCTGTACGATCAGATCCAGCGCGCGAACCTGATGTTGCGCCGAAAGGATAGCCGGGTGGTTACGCTGCGCCAGATTGACAGCATCGGATTCCGAACGCGGCAGATTTGGCAACCTCGGCTGGCCAGCCGTCCTTCCGGGCGTTTTGCCAACTGCATTTACGTATTCAGCCTGCGCAATGCTCAGGTTCCCACGGGCAACGGCCAAATCCGCTTGCGAACTGGCCAACTGTGCCTCGGACAGCGCGACGTCGGTACGTGTCACTTCACCAACCTCGAAACGGTCTTGCGAGGCACGGAGTTCCTCGGCGGACACTTCCACGTTGTTTTGGCGGATCGCGACAGTTTCTTCCTGCAGCAATACACCTAAATAAGCATTCGCTGCACGAATTAGGATTTGCTGTTCGATATCGATCAAAGACTGACGTGTGGAAAGAACGGTTTCCTGCGCCGATTGCTTGCCCAGAACCGAAGCGCCACCGTCATAGATCAACTGGCTAAGCGTAAGGCCCGAGAAAAAATTGGAGGGTTCTGTCGTGTTGATTAGGCTGCTTGTATTGGTCCGCGTGTAGTCGCGGCTAACACGCACCGTCCAGTTGATGATGGGACGTAATGCAGACAGCGCAATTGCGACGTCTTCATCCGCTGCCCGCAGCAATGCACGGTTCTGTTCGAGCAGACCGCTGGTATTATACGCACCGATAAACGCATCTGTCAGATTGTCAGCCCAAACTGACCGTCCGGGTATTGCACTAAACGCAATACCAGCAGCCAAAGTGAGACCTTTGAGCAGCTTTCCTGTCGTCGTCCCGCGCATTACCAAATCCTCTCAAATCGAAATTACGCAACCACCGGAGCAGTTTGCGCCGGTGTTTTCAAGTAATCAAGGCATCAAAATACTTCTATTGCCAACTATAGCGAAAATGCACACTCAGCGCAAAACGCGGGCAAAACCGGAGCGCTGGCATTAAACGCATAGCGCCACGAAATCCGGCCTGCAGCCTTAATACCTACCCGCACAGTCCCAAGACTGCCCTCCATGAAAAGGCAGACGATCCGTCCACCATCCTTGAGCTGATCCAGCAGCGTGGCGGGCAACTGCTCCACACCGCCCTGAACCAAGATCACATCATAAGGGCCATGCTCAACGGCCCCCATTTCGAGAGGACCTGTGTGAACAATTGCATTATCTGCATCGGCTTCCATCAGAAGTGTCTGCGCTTCTGCCGCCAAATCGTCTTCGGATTCCACAGCCACGACCAACTCAGCCATTTGCGCCACTATCGCAGTCGAATAGCCCAATCCAGGTGCAATATCCAAAACCACTTCATCGTTGGAAATATTCACTACATCCAACATCTTGGCCAAAGTTCTGGGCTCCAGCAGGCAACGCCCGCCTCCCAATTCAATCAGATCACCGACATAGGCTGCCTCGCGCAGCGAATCCGGCACGAAATTTTCACGTGCCACTGATAGCATCGCATCAATGATCGGGAATTTTGTCACATCCGAGGGCCTGACTTGAGTATCAACCATCGTAAGACGCCGGGCTGCGAAATCTGTCATTTGATCGCTCAATCCTTGTCGTTCTGCTTATTGGCTTGTGCCACATCCGTCTGCCAGCAGCAACGGCTCAGACGGCAAATACGGGCGCGGCAAAATGATCTTATCAGAGCGCTTCGGAATTTGGTACAACAGCAGAAACAATCGCACTCAAAGCTCTGGACGTTCACTCAGAAAGCTGTTAGAACGCCGACCACACCACAGCAAGTACTTGATATTGCTTGAAAAGGCGAGTTGGCGGAGTGGTGACGCAGCGGATTGCAAATCCGTGTACACCGGTTCGATTCCGGTACTCGCCTCCAAAATTATATCGGAAAACGTTATATTTCAATGATTTGATGGGAGAGACGGGAAAGATAAACTCCATCTACCCACCCAAATTAAGTACATACAGAGCCCGAACGAACTTTCTCGATCGGATCGTGAACAAGCTAAAGCTTCTTTCGCGACAGCTGATGCCGTTCGATTTTAAAGCCAATGTCTCTACCAACTTACTTTGACGTAAACTAGTCCATCCGTTCTATTTGGTTAATCCGCGCCCTAAGTATGTCCGCGTCCTTGGTTTCGCACTCCCAAATTGTAACGACTCTCCAACCCATCTCATGCAAAGCTTTGTCGTTTTTCTTATCGCGTTCAACGTTTCTGCTTAGCTTTTCTGTCCAAAATGAAATGTTGCTTTTGGGCATCCTCCCTTCCTTGCAGTTGTGTTGGTGCCAAAAGCACCCATGCACTTGAACCACTGTTTTGTATTTTGGGAGCACGATATCTGGACAGCCGGGAAGGTCTTTTCGATGGAGCCGGAAGCGAAAACCAAGCCTATGCAACATTTTGCGCACAATAATTTCAGGCCTCGTGTCCTTTGACTTAACTCCCCGCATGATCTTTCGCCGATTTTCTCTCGAGACAAAGTCAACCATGCGCTTCTGCCTATCAACCGTGAATCCGACCTTGCCAATACCAGTCGCAAAATGTTCTATATCTAGTAGGGCGAGACACCCACCCGACTATCAGCAGTACAAAAAACTCCTGGACTTCGTCTTGAAGGCGTTGTACCAAACTTATCCGAACAGGAGTACGAAAATGGAAGAGTTGAACGGAAAGCCAACGGTAATCGATCTATTCGCAGGCTGCGGAGGGTTGTCACTGGGCCTAGAAAAGGCAGGTTTTTTTCCACTCTATGTAAACGAGCTTAATGACGACGCCCGCGAAACATATCTTCGCAATCGAGACGTTTCACACCCACACCTGAGAAAAACCTTTCACAGCGGGGATATAAAAAAAGTCGTAGGTGACGAGTACTTTTTTGATGGCCTAGGCTCTTCACTAAGGGATACGTTCAACAGAGAATTCGGACCCAAATCGATTGATCTTGTGGTTGGTGGGCCGCCCTGCCAAGGCTTCAGTGGCATCGGACTGCGACGCTCCTACTCCGTCGAAAAAAAACAATTGCCATCAAACCACCTGTATCAGGATATGGCATACTTCGTTCACAAAGTTCAGCCTAAGGCCTTTCTTTTTGAGAATGTTGAAGGTTTGCTTCGCGCGAAATGGACAAAAGATGGAACTAAAGGAGAAATCTTTAACGACGTTCTAAACACGTTTAAGGGAATTGAAGGCTACAATGTTCGCTTCAAACTAGTTCACGCCAAGCAATACGGGGTGCCCCAAAACCGACCGCGGGTTTTGGTAGTTGGGGTCCACGAAGATGTTGCAGCGCCAAAATCGGATAATGTGGATGCTATAGAGGCAGGTTTTTTGCCAAACGGTCAGGCGGACTTCGGCGATCTTATCGATGTGCTTGGTGACTTGGTTGATCCTGAATTCCAGTACGGCGGGTCTACTGGGCGATATGTTAATCCCGCCAAAGGTGATTGGTCTCGGTATTTCAGAACTCGAGTTGATGGAAGACTTATGGGAAAAAGCTCGGTGTTAACTGAGCAGGACTATAGTAAACATAGTCCGCACGTCCAACGGCGCTTTCAAGAGATGATTGACAACAATGGTGAGATTCCAGCGCAACTCAAAACAAAGAAATTTGCCCAAAGGCTTCTGCCAAAAAAGTGGGGCGAACAGGGCCCAACCATAACGGCTACCTCACTACCTGACGATTTTGTCCACTTCTCACAAGCCAGAACACCCACAGTACGTGAGTGGGCCAGACTACAAACCTTCCCCGACTGGTATCAGTTCGCCGGAAAGCGAACTACCGGCGGGCTGAGGCGAGCTGGTAATCCGCGTGAAAATATCTTTGACCGAGAAGTGCCGAAGTATACGCAGATAGGTAACGCAGTGCCGGTCAAGATGGCGGAAGAAATTGGGAAGCATCTAAAATCAATCGTTCAATCTTAAGGCGAAACTTGATGACTTGAAAATTTCTCTGCCGTGTGCTCCTGAATCGGGCACATGGCAAAGGAGATTCGAGTGTTAACTGCCAGTGACCTGAGCGATCTATCAACCGATAACTACCCAAAAGTACTGGAAAAAATTGAGCCCCGCCTGACGGAGGAGTTGTACGGCGAAAACGGAGTAATTGCCCTCTATAGAGCACCTTTAGAGAACAAGAGACGGGAGGATTTGAAAGCTGCCAGCCAAATTCCCGTATTAAATGATCTGAACTCCTTGGACGATCGCATCGAAAAGATGACTGATGACTTTCTGCGGATTAACATGGTTGTATTCGGACCTCTTCTTTATGATCCGATAGAAATCTTCAACAAACTAGATTTGTCCGAACATCCGACAACGCACGATTTAATCGAACAAATTAGATACCCTAACAACGGAAATTTACTTCGTGAGAGACTGTCGGCGCTGCTGTCCAAAACAATAATATCTTCTGTAATAAACTCTATTAAATCAAACGCCGGTATTGCAGGTGAAACATTTGCAGAGGCAATATTGGGCAGTATTGGGCTAGAGAAAGATGTACACTACCGCTGTCAGTATAAGTCAGTCGCTGGCTCAAATACAGACATAGTGCTTCCGTGTGTTGCGGACAAAAACGATCGCAAAGTTAATGCATTCATTGCGGTGCAAATGAGCAGCAACGACAGAATTCGACTAACAAATAGCGAACTTAAGCATGGTGCGAACGCATTTGTAATTACTGGCGGAGGTATGGGCGCGTCTTCCAAAGGTTTAAAGCACATCGGTCAGCAAAACTTGGCAAAGATGCAAAACACAAACATCACCCTTGTTTGCAACAAAACTGCACTAGAAAGAGAGATAGCTCGTTGTGAAAGTGAGCGTGACAATACAAAGGGAAAATTAAAAAAAGAGAAATTCGGTTCCAGAGTCGAGTTTTTCAAAAACAACGCAATTTCATTTGCAGAGTTTGCTGAAGATATGCGCCGGCTGTACGTTAGATAAATAATTAGAAAAAGGTCTGCTAGTATCTCCGCGTCCGTATTATTTGATAAAATAATGCGGACGTGGACGATTGTCGCCGTTAAACTTATTCGAACTGAGACATCGAAGACCCCTACGGATCGCTTAGACTCCTCAGCCAGTTCGCTTTTCAAGTACTGAAATCATAGTTTGGACTGCTTCAACGGTCGTTGCGCGCTTTGAAAAAAGACTATCAGATACTATCCACGGCACCATACGCAAGCTTGCGCCTCTGAAGCTGGGAAGGACCGACTATGAACGAAAAATTCGACAAAGACTATCTATCCGAACTCATTGAAGCGTCATATGCCCTTGAAGATGAATGGTACGAGATAATAGAGGACTTGTCCGAAGGTTTCCCCGATGCAAGTGAAGAAGAAGATAACAGTAGAAAGACAGAGTACGAGCGACGGAAGCTAGAGCTTTCCATCAAATTCCAAAAGCTCGCGGACTATCTCCACAACTCAGAGGCGTTTGATGAAAGAACCGAAGCAAGAAAATCGATTACCATCGACGCCAATCGTAGGAGGGATTTCCTCGGGCCCGATGGGGTTGTTCCAGATGATGGTCAACTAAATCCTGAACACGAAGTCGACGGGTTGCTAGCGCTAATTGAGGGACGCCAGTATTTCTTTCAAGTACCTGTGGCTAAAAAATGCGGAACGGCGTTTGGGGAACGAGAGGGAAATCTTGAGATCCAGTTTTCCCGGAACCAACTGGAGTTACGTTCCCTTTCAAGACTTGAGGCCAAGATCACCAGTGACTTCTCTACTCTTAGAGACTTCCACTCCAATGGACCATTCAATCAAATATTATACGCTGATACCGGACTACAAGCACCTGAAGGGTGGATCTGGGTGGAAGGAGTCGTTTACGGAAAAAACTTCAATAGAGTCAAACTGTTTGTAGAGACACTCTGTCAAGAAATACAGGGGATGCTATTGGCCTTTCGACTTGCAAAGTTCCGTTCAACTCATTTGATTTCGCCACCTAGCATGGTGATCGGAAGCGGCAAAACTTATAATACCGGATCCTATACCAACTCCGTCGTAGCTAGCTGCGCGTTTTCTGTCGGCTTTGATCCTGATCTGAAACCTGAAAGTGAGCTAGACGAAAAACACGGAAACTCTGGTTCCGTGGTTCGCCGCGCCCGTCTGGTTGAGAGACTTTTCAAAAGTGAAGACCAACGGGCACTAGCGATTAGGCAGGCTTTGAGAATTTATCTAAGAGCCTGTTCTGCCTGGAGCGAAGGTGAGAAAGCTATGTTTTTAGCTACCTTGTTAGAGGGAATACTACTGGACAGGCGCAAAGAAGACCTCTCTGCAAGACTACAGGATGCAGTGTCTTACTGGGTCGGAACAACTGCGGAAAACCGCAATGAAATAAAGCAGAAAATTAAAAACTTATACAATGCTCGGTCCAGTTTCGTGCACAACGGGGAGCTTCATCCCAGCAACTTTGATTCTCAAGGGGTTTTCCAATTGGCACAAGAAGTGATTAGCAAAGAAATTCTTTATATTTAGACGCAATTGTTTTTTGGGCTATTCCAGAGTCGTTCTACGAAGATGTTGTCGAAGTGGATGCTCCAGCCCCCCATCGAGATTGGCACGCAGGTACGGCGTAACTGGGCGGTCTAGTTGAACGACGTGAACATGCTATTCTCTCTGGTCAGTTTTTATGATCTCAGGTGTAACGAACCCATGGATCGCCTCGTTTGGCGCCTCTCACCTGTTGGCGTCATCCAGCGTATTCGACATGGCTCCAGACTAACGACTGTGCAAAACCTAAATCAGTACTTTTACCTAACTCAAAGCCCTTTTTTCTTTAGCTATCGACACTTAACAGATAGCAATTCCTTGCCGACCGCACTTACATGGATACGGCCATCCTTCCAATGTTCTCAACATGCGCATCGAATTCGTCCCTGTCCAACGTATTGGTCAGCTGGGTAACAAACGCACACAAGTGTTGACTGCCGTCGAAAGTGTGAACACCCAGGGCACAACCTGTCTCCCATGACCTCTCTAGAAGTTTTCTTACTTCGCCGGCATTTGGCTTTTTTGCCTTCATTTCAACAAGGGGTGCCCAGAACCTGACAACGGGCTGGCCGCGTCTTGACGACGGGTCCTCATCAATGAAGATTTTCAAACTGTTTGCTCCAGGCGTTTCCACGAACAAGAGCCCAAGTTTTTCATCAACCAGAAGCTCCATACGAGCTTCTAAAGCTCTCGCACGCAGCATGAGCCTATAGGGTGAAATGTCACGCTCGCGTTCAACAATAGCTTTTCCATTTAGATAGAAGATGTCTCGCTCATTCATCTGGAGATCTAAGTGACCAATATCGGCACAGAATTCTTTCACGTCTCCTGCTTCTAGTGCTTCCGCTATGGTCAAAACTGTGTCCATCCTTGAAACCGGCCGTTTAAAACTGACGTCTGCACGGGCGAACCCTTGGTAGGCGAGTGCAAGCAAGGAAACGAGAGCCGACACTCTTGGACCGGCTTCTAAGTAGCCAATGGCTTCAGGTTCGTGGGCAAGCAAGAATGCAAGGCTTGCCCTTTGCCCCACTGAGCCTTCGTCATTCAAAGGCGTTGGATCACGGCGAGCAGAAACAACATCGCGAGCAACTTCGAGCCAAGTTTCAACGCCTTCGCTCTTTTCTCCGAGAGATGTGATGTGATTTTCAATTTGATCAATCAAGTCTAGGCGATCGAACCCGTGCCGGCCCCTTGTTTTGGTCAGTACTAGGACCAATGCAGTCCAGATTGTCCGATCTACAGTCTTTGCGTCTGGGTAAAACGCTTCCAACAAGGCATCTGCATGAAATTCAACAGGGATGTTGGTTCCTTGATCACGAAGTAACAGAAAAAAATTTTCAACTTCGTCATCAAATTTTCCAGCTTCCAAGAGCTGCAATAATCCTGCACTCAAGCCACAGAAAAAGTCACGTGAGCTCGCGTCAATATCATCCGGGGGCCTTGTCGCAATTGAGTGTGCGACATGTTCAGTACCATCGAATAGGTCGACAGGTTCTAAAAACACAAGGGCTTCGACAAGGTCCGTTGGAACATCGGGGAACGCGGAGTAGGACGCAAAAAAGTTCTCAATATCGGCTTGGCTCGAAAACCTTACTTGCTCAACTCGCGATACTCTTAGCAAGCCGGGAATAAAGACTGGCTCCTTTTCAGTCACATTGTCTATTCCAGTTACGGAAATAACTAGAACAACCATCGCACCAGGTTCTTCGCATTGCATCGCCCAGGCCGGAGGGCCGGATGCAAAACCAACTACTCCTCCGGGATTCTTCACTTGGATATCCCTGACTGCATCAGCAGTCGGAGGAATGCCCAAGTAGCCTCTAGAAAGCGCCAGCGCCCAGTTCTCGCTGTGCATTGGCACAAATAAGGAGATCGAGTTAGCTGTTTTTTTAGAGGAATCTTGCGATTTGGAATCTCGTGCAGGCATCTAGGCAACCTCCTCCCAATACGGCGAACCATGCTCAGGCTCGCGCCAGTCGATTTTTCTCAAGTACTCGAGGAGGTCATCTCTGCTTAAATCTCCAAAACCCTCGAAGCGGCTCAATTCTCGACCCGGACTTGGTAGTAGTTTCAATCCATCCGGCTGGCGTTCGGAGAAATCCAGTCCGGTTAGACTCACGCGCAACTCCTCCCTTGCCCGGCTTGCCATAACATAGATCGCCATTCTTTCGTTCATCCCACCAGAAGCATCCATGTCGATTTTCTCAAGTCCGACGTAAAAAACTAGGTCGAACTCTAAACCTTTTGCCGAGTTCTGGTGTAAAACCGTGACCATATTTTTTGCGTCGAAATCTAGCTCGTCCACCCTCTTCCATAACTTGCTGGTATACGTTTGCACGCTCCAGTTTGTGTCCTTAAGTCGAGTTTCCAGTTGGTTTGTTGCCCTTGCTACATCTCGTTGAGCACCGTTAACGATTACGCCCACTTGTTTACCGGCCGAGATCTTGAGCTTGCGGACGATGAATTCCGAGCGCTCTTTGTCGTCAGCAAAAAAGTCTATGCTTGGGACTTCGCCGCTGCTCGTCGGCAACTTGGCCGCGCCGCTCGTTTTCCCAACCTGAAAGTATTGAGCGAACTTGGCAACTTCCAGTGTGTTCCGGTAGTTCTTTCCCAAATAGAATTTGCGATTCTTATTTTGAGCAATTCCCAGACAATTTGCGATGTTCTCGACCGTACAATTCAACTCAGCCTGCAGCCGTTGATTGTCGTCCGCAAAAACAGTGATTTGTGTGCTTTGTCCATTGCGAACCAAGTGTCCTAGTATTTTCCCTAGAACCATATACATCGCTTCCGGAAAATCCTGACCTTCATCAATTATCAGGTGACCCCAGTTCAGCTTCGCTAGTTTTTCTTTGTCCTGACCGACGGCAAGCACGCTATTAAGTACTTCCAGCCAATCAATGGTCCACTTGTCAATCTTTGGGATCGCTCCCATACCCGCATCTCGCCACCATTTACCGGCCCAGCTAAGCATTGTTGTGACGTTTATGCTTTCATCGACCTTTGCCCAGGCGCTTGAATACCTTCGCAAGACTCTATTAAACATAATCACCTGCGGAGATTGACGGAGCTGTATGCACTTGTGTGCTCTGTGCATGGCCATGACTGTCTTACCGGTACCGGGAGGTCCGATCACAAGGATAGCACCGTCATTTGGTGCATTTCCGTATACGCGCCTTTGTTCTCGATCTAGGTCGTTCAGAGAAGGAAACTTCATGCCTTAATCCCCTCTTATCACCGGCAAGAAAAAGCCGGAGGGTTCGACTTTGCCACGACCGTTCGTTCTTCCGTCACCGGAAACCAAAACCCTGTTGAGAAGGATATTAGAAAAGGTACAACTTGTTTCCGCTACCAGCGAACAGGCGTGGCAAGCCGCTCGGTTCATGCCGCCGAGACCTTGGCTCTCGAGCTCTCGGCAAACCGGATCGCCAGAGCACCATTCGCTACGGGATACAGCTCTGTAAACTACTTCCGCAATGTTCTCATTGCTGCCCATCTCCACAAGCCCCCCCATTGACCCCTCCGCATCAGAGTCCGCCGTATAAATGAGAACGCCAGCGTGCAAGTCATCCAAAGGCCCGCAATAGATCCTCTCTCGCAACGAAGTTGAAGAATAGCCGCAGTCGAACGACAGCTGGTTAATCAAAAGGTGCGCAAAAGTATGCACCATTATGAAGACTGGGTTTGCATTGAACCCCATCCGCGTGGGTAACCCATCTCGCTCTGAAGCTTCGAGCTGAGAACGAGAGAATTCCCGGATCGCCTCGTCGTTTTGAGACAACCACTCTTTGAGCGCGCTCTTCTTGAACTCGATGAAGATGCCTTCTCCCGAGACCTCTACCGCTGGAAGCCAATTGGTACCTCCGACACCGAGATCTGGAGGCACCAACGCGTTTTCCTTCTTTACGTCACGTCTTTGGAACCCACGAAAAACTCTCACTTCTCTAAGTTTCTCCACCTGGACAACGCGTTCAAAAAGATCCTTCAAAGAGAACAGGTTCGGTGGTGGATTTGCGACGCAACGCAACGAAACACCGTCGAATCCGGAAGGCGACGCTAGGACCGGAAACTCATTGCCCAAGACGTCCCCTTGGTTGAAAGTGTCGTCCGCTTCTTCATTTTCGTCATCCACTTCAGCGGTTGTTACGAGCTCGACAAATGCTTCCCAGCATTCGTTCGGATCGACTTCGTTTTGATCCGCAAAGCTTCGGACATTGTCTTCGTAAAATATTTCGAGTTGATCCACTTCCAACAAATTCTTCTCGACTTGGCTCCTTGCCATTTTTAGGAAGCTTGAAAGAATCGAATCCGTTAAAATTAGATCTGAAAGACTGTTCGTTGCTCCTTTCTGCGCGATATCCAGTGCAGAAATGACGGATGCATAGTGGAGAGCGCTTGACCCCCTAGGCTCCATCCACATCTTAGAAGAACTCTCGCCACTAGCATGACCTGCACAACCCTGTGGCCCCTCGCCTGGGAAATAACCTCTGCACTTTTGAGGTAATGCTCGGTCGCTTATCCCCTCCAACGAGCGTTTTGCGCCACATTGGCACGCAATGTGCATACTTTTGAAATCACCGCCACTCTTGCCGCTGACTAAGAATTTGAGCTTGGCAGTTTTGCGATCACATTGACCAGTTTCAGCAGTATTTTTTCCCCTGTGTGCCCAGAAATACCAGTCAATTTCGTCTATGTGGCCTTGATCGCAAACGGCAATGAACCTCATGGGAACCAGCTGGCGTTTCTTGCACTTCGCCTTCTCGCACTCAGGTACAGGCAGCGGATCTTTTTCGTCCTCGCGCTTATCCTTTTGGTAAGTCCAATTCACCATTTCCCTGCAATTCGGACAGAAATACCAGCGCGGGAAACGGTCGGCCGAAACAAAATACTCAGGCTTCTTGAGAGATTGTATACCCGGTAGCTTTGCAACTAAGGACGGAATGTCAATTTCAGATAGGTTCTTTCCTGCTGGCCATCTTGCAGTACTCTTAATAAAGAATGATTGACCATCTACTTCGCACAAGGCTCCTACTCCGAAAGGAGAGACGAGCTGGGCGCGGCGCAAGCTAATTTTTCCCATCAGTTTAAACCTTTAAGTCTATTTCTGTATCGACATGGCGCATCGATTGAAGTGTATGCCAACCGATATCCGCCCATTTCTTGTCTTCGAATCTCACGAGCAAAGCAGCTTGCTGTTGTCCTTTTTGCGCAACGTAACGTACCCTCTCCCTGCCATCGCACCAGGTTTGCCATTCCCGTACCCGCTCCTCTAATCGATCAGAGAGCCTTCTGCGGACTCGCGTGTTTCCGGTTTCGGGGTAAGCTCGATTGAGCCTTTCTCCTAGCTGTTGAATTACGCTGGCAACTCTATGGGATGAAGGATCGAACTTGTTTGCGCTCTCAACCCTTGCGAGCCCAGCTCCATGCCTGACCACCGTAACCAACGCGGCATGCAGAGCGCGTTCGATCGCCGGTATAGAACCTGGGGTGACACTTGTGGGCTCCACGAAACTATAGAATTTTTCGTGAAAACCTCTGAAGGCTTCGTAGTGGGACCGGTCCCGAGGTTTGCTAGGTGAGAAGCAAGTTACTACTAAGCCCGGGGTTTCACCGCGACCCACCCGGCTCGATGCCTGTATATATTCTGCGGTAAGTTTTGGCTGGCCGTTGATAAGCATCAGTCCAAGCCGGTCGATATCCACGCCCACTGAGATAATGTTAGTACAAGGCACGATATCGACAGCGTTTTGAAAACTTGTATGCCTTCTTGTTAGCTGCTGCCTCGCCACTGGAATCGGCGTGTCCGAATGCGCCTTCAATTCGAGGACTTCGAAGCTAGTGCCTCTCTCAGAATCCTCAGAAGTTGCATACACTTTTAGCCGAGATGGGATTTCGTCGCGTGTCGCGTTTGAAATCCGCCCAAGTTCCCTTTTGCTGTTGTGGTAGGCCACCAAGGTCCAGTAGCTGTCCAGCTCTGCATCAGAAAGTTCGCCATCTAGTTCAAGCTCCTTCACACCTTGTAGGATCGCAGACATTACCCAGCTCACAGCAACTGTTGACCGTAAGCCTTGACCCATTACCCCAACATAGAGGCGCGACCTATCCTTGTTGCCTGCATCCATCTTGGAGAAGAACGAGTCGTCGGCATTAACTCCAGGCGATGGGAACACGATGCCTTTTCGCCCATAAATTCGCTGGCATTGCGTTGCGGCGTTTCTAATCGTTGCCGTTGCCGCGATAACCTTTGGCCCTCGCGGAGAGACCTTTCTCATCACAGTTTCGAAGGCCGCCTCGTAAATGCCTGCCAACGTCCCCAAAGGTCCTGAGATAAGGTGCAGTTCGTCCTGAATAATAAGAGATGGTGCCTCGAAGCCTTTGCCGACTCCGAAGAGCCTGCCGCCTTCCTCTTTCCAAGGGATCATCGCAAACTTGTCGATTGTTCCCAGAAGAAAAGAGGGCGGGTTTTCAAAAAGCGCCTCGTCAACTAAGTAGGTCGGCAAACTTTCATGAAAATCACAGTCCTCTTCTGGGCAATTGGTGGAAAAGCTGTTTTGCGTACTCCTAAAACCATAGAAATCCCTGTCTACGCTTCCATCGGACAAACGCATTTCTTTGTTCGGCACTAGCAACGTGCCGCAACAAGGGCAGCTCTCGATTGGAAACGGGTTATCTGCGCGAGGCGTTTTGGATTCCTCGATCTGCAATCGCCATTGATGTGCACCGCCGCTACCGTGGGTCGTTGAAAAACGGTTGGGTGAAACTTCTCCACCCGCGAATAACCCGATGGAAAACTCCGTTGAACCAAGGCTTTGATCTCCTTCTTTTGAAAGCTTACGCCGAAGAAGTTCGAGTGCACATATCATACCTGCTGTTCGTTGAAATTGGTCTGAGGTCAGGAACCTGTAGGTATAGCGATTAATAATGCCTGTTCCGGCTCCCGCCTCGCCATTGACAAGTCGCCGACGCACCAGCTCGAAAGCAGAGGCCAGAAGGTAAGCTTCTGTCTTGCCGCCGCCCGTCGCAAACCAAATGACGTCAACAAGCTTTCGATCGGGATGCTCTTCGTTGGAAAACGACGGGATCAGGAGAAGTAAAAAAGCCAACTGGAACGGGCGCCAATTTGCTTTTCTGTTGGCCTCGTAGTCTATTTCGTCGGTTTCGGCCATGCCGAGCTCGAAAGGGCCTTGAAGTCCATCATCGCGGTTTTTTCCAATGGCCCTGGCGTGATGACACATGGACATAAGCATGGCCTTGTTCGCCAATTGGAAGGAACGCAACGCGACAGGATCTTTTTCCAATATCGAAACCCCTTCGAGCATTCTCGAGGAACTTTTCCGACATCTCTTGATGATCCTGTCAGCGTCTTCCATAAATTCCGGTTCAACCGGAATACTGGCCTGAGAGACTATCCACTGCTCATAGAACTTGACGAAATTCCGGAGGCGCTTGACCAGATCGGTTACTTCTAGGTCTTCTGAACCAAGAAAGGAAACTTGGAACAGTTCGTTGTCGTCGAAGTGTTCGGTTCCTTCGCCTTCACCGATCTTTAAGCTATCAAATAGTGGGCGCCAAACGTGCGCAGTTGGAATGGCAGAAGTGCTAACCTTAGAACAAACCCCAAAATCGTCCACGTCCCAATTGCACGATACCCCATGCCCGACTGCGAACTCTCTCTGCTGGCCATAAATGACTCGCAGCTCGCGCTCTTCCTCAGTTGGAGGGCGGTAGCTTGATGCAGGGTATCTCACAATTCGACCTGTCACCGGAACCGCAGATAAGCTGACTTGATACAACGTCTTTGCAGGGTTAGGGTGCTTGTCCTCGGCGTTATTGCTTAAGCTTACCGTAATTAGAGAATTGCCGTCGTGTAAGCGCCGAGTAAGGACGGATAGCTTTGCGCGCTGATCGAACAAGAATATGTCATCACGCTGTTCATCGACTTGAACTCGCACTTTCTCGGTTTCAAGCGGAACGCGTTGCCAAGCCTCTTCATCACTCTCTTCCAATTTCTGATACATCGCGGCGTTTACGGTAATTTCGGCAGAGCCCTCGTCTTCAAGGCAAAACGTGAGGCCCATAGAAGCTGGCAGTAACTCGCTAGCCATGCCCAGAGGATCATCGGCATCTGCGAAGTCCCCTGCTTCGTGGTCAACTTCCTGCCCTTCGTCTCCCCCCGTATCTTCCTCTGCAACAGCTTGACGCGGGTAAAGCATGCCTTGCATGTAAGCAAGACTCATCCTTCCCTCGATTGTTTCACGTTCGAAGCCATCTTCGTCATGGGGAATTCCAAGACCCGGCCCCACGAGCTTGTCCTCCAAGTATGAAACAAGTTTTTCCCTTGCCTGCATCTGCTACTCCTTTTCCCCCAGCTCAAGGACCCGTCTCTTTTCGAGTTCGATCATTGTTTGAGCCTCTTGTTCCAAGCATACGTAAGCAAGCGTGTGGTTCGCCCTTGAAAATGCCGCGTATGCCATCAGCGAGAAGCGCGTTTCATTGTCCGACGCGTTAAGCCCGGCAACACAAATTACTGGCTTCTCGAGCCCCTTGAATTCGTCGATCGTTGCAACGAGCACACAGTTTCGCCGGCGGCCGCCAAGAGCTCGCTTGGACAACCTCTCCGCCCGGATGCGGCTGGGCTTTAGAGCGTCCAAGATTTCACCGCAGCGTGCTTCGTCCGGGCACAAAACTGCCACGTCGGATCGGTCTACGTTTTTTTCAGGGGATGTAATCCAACTCGAAACGACGTTTCGCACCTTTCCCGATATATCCCCTGCATTTTGAACCCTGTGGACGATCACCTCGCTTCCCAGACCACGCGATCTTGGTTTGCCAACGTCAACGGGGGCAATCTTATGCAAGGTTTCAACTATAGGAGGGGCATTTCGAATGTTCTCCGAAAGCTTCCTTTGAAACGAAAGCCCTTTAAGAAAGTCCAGTGCATCTTGGTCAAATTTGTGGGTCGAGGAAATCTGGTTATTGGGGTCGCCAAACCAACGCCAACGCCCTTTTTCCCAACCTCCACTCACTGTTTTGTCGAGCATGTCAAGGGTTTCCATCTGGCACATGTCTTGACCTTCGTCGACGATCAAAGTGTCCCACGGCTCATTTTCCGCAAGAGCTGCATCTAATGCCCCCAGACTACTTATCGTTACGTTGTCGGGAAGCGGATGTGAATTGAGCGTTTCTGCGAGAAACGGGCTTCGCGTCACGAAAAGAACGTTTTGACCGTTTGCCGCATCGTACCTAGCCGCTGCCATAGCAAGAAAAGTCTTGCCTGACCCCGCACCTCCAAGAAGCATAATGCGGTCATTATCCTGAACCTCGTCCAACCGATCGCACTGCTCTTCAGTCAATGTGCTCAGCTCGCTGTGAAACTCGTTCAACTGGCTATTAAGTGGAGGTACCTGCTCAAAATTGGGTCGCAAAAAAGAAACTATTTCCGAAACCATGTGACTTGGCAACGTTCGTGGCTGTCCGCGCAGATTTTCTCGCCAGTGATCAAACAACCTTACAAAGTAGGCGCGAAGCGTGTTGTGGCCGGCACAATCAACCCGATAGCCCGTGATCTCGTCGGGCAATTCTGGGAGTGCTGACGACCCTGGAGTGACCACTCTTTCGATACCCTCGAATAGGACTCCCCATCCCATCGGAACTCCGTTCAGGTCCTGCCGAAATCGAGGGCGTAAGTAGTTTTTTTCCAGCGAAAAAAAGGCCGACCCCGCTTGGGCTGCTGGACTTTCGCGCTTTCGCGTAATCTTACCTTCACGATTCTTAAACTCCCATACGCCGTTCTTGCATGCTACGCGCCCACCCTTCACCTCCAGGAGCAATAACCCTTTTGTGGAAACGATAACGAAATCGGATTCGCCCCACCGCTTGTATTCGTGGTTCCCGAGGTTAAGCGAATGCAAGGCAACATCGTGTGGGCCAAGGTTTACCTGCTTCAGCAATTCGAAAACCCGCTTTTCCGCCGCGCTTTGTGAGTTCAGGATCGTGCTCGGTACTAATTTCATTTTTTGTCTTGTCGTTTCAAAGTTTTTGTTTGCCCACTACAGTGAAGCTATTTGCTCGAACCTTAGCTTAGCGTAGAAACCCCATGCACTTTACAGAGGGCGTTTCCACAATAGTTTGATCTCGCTCAATTCTTTACTCAAATTCAACCCAGAAATGATAAGAACACCGTTTCTTCGCTTCAGGATTAAGGTAGCCAAATCGCAGGCCGCATATTGGTACAAATCGCAATACCTCTGAAGGCTGTCGCGAAGTCTGTGACAATACACCATCTCACACTCTTCAGTTGGTTGTACTTTTTCGGAAAAGCTTGGGATTTTTTGCCACTCTCTTGTTACATTGTGTCAATTTCCGGACTCTACCGGTACGATTTGTGGAATAGGCCCTACTTCGACTTGCCCCTTCAGGCCGCTAAACTTGGCCGCGACTACTTATCAGGCAACAATAACAACCCAAATCTCAACGACTTCCTGCTCCGTCACACTTGGAAACCATGCGGCGCAAATTACCCGCATGCTTTCACTTGTCAGGGAGGACCCAGATGCCTGAGTGGAATCCTTCAAATTGAGCTTGTTACTATTACGATCACCCGATACCTACAGCGCTGAAAGGGCTGAAAAAAAGCCCTGTCTGGAATTCAAGCCATGCATCGACCAGGGGCAAATAGGTAACAAAATGCCGCCATTCGAAATTGAAGAAGTAGACCTTGGTATGAAGCTTGCAGACGCACATGGCCTGACTCTCCAGCTTGTCGTCGCCTTAGGTGGGACCTATCGGTACAAAAAAAACCTCATCATGATGCTACGAGAACTGCAATTTTCGCTGGAAAGTCTTAAGTCCCACATGCCGAAGGTCCGAAAGGAACCAGATCGACGAGATGGCAACGTACTCGTGTATGACCCGTACTACCCGACCCGGGAGCAAGGATTTGTTCGCACGGAGATAAGCATCCAACTGACCCCTAAAGAAATGATTAGTGGCAAAACCCGGCTATCGGCCGATGAAATCGACGCCGCACTGGAATACCTCTCGAATATCGAGAATTGCCTCGAACTCTGTTCAGCAATGGTTGCAAGTCTTGCGAACAATCCAAGTTCCAGCGAGGTAAACGCTGACATTGACCGGGCGTTCGCCTTTAGCCACAAGGCCAAAGAGCTGCTTGAGATGATAAGGCCCGCAACAACGAGTTAATTTCTCTGCGAACACTGAGACTAGAATGCGACAACATGCTGTGGACACAGGGTTTTTGACTGCACTTCTTTTTTGAGGCCGCGAAAGGGGAATAGTTATCTGATCAAGACTTGCGTTTTGCAGAAGAACCCTTAAGCCCAAACGGTGATATTAGTTCTCTCAATGGCTTAATACTCCCACCGCCACTCTTGCGGGCCACGACAACTACTTGACCACCCAATCACGGTCTTGGAGGCAATTGACGCCGATTACCAAAGCGCGCCTCGAGATCCTCAGCTTTAGCCTTTATGGTTCGCACGCACGAGCAGCAAGAAACTCCGCCAATGCACGTGGTAGGCCACCATCATACTCAATGATGGCGGCCCGCTCCTCGAACCAATCCTCCTCAAATGGCGGACGATTGACTACAGGTGAGCTCTCGTGCGGCAATTGCGGCAATTGCGACAAAAATTGTCTCTGGTTCATCAGTTTTAGGGGCTGTGACTCGGTGGGATCGCCAGTGGGAAGGATCTCAACCATGTTTTCGAAACAAGCCCGGACGAGTGCGTATCTTGGGTCGCTCACCTGCCCACTTCCTCGCGCGATACACGCCAAAATGTTTTGCTAGTAGTCCCGTCGACAACCTGCTTGCCATTCCCTCGAGCCAGCCAACCATGCGCTTCGAGCTCTTGGATGCAACGTGAAAGCGTGTTGCCGTCACGCAAGTGCCCTGGTCCTTTTTTCATCAGCGTGCGCTTGTCTATGAACTCCTCGGCCCAGTTTTCCTTGAGCCAAAGGCGGATGACTTCAGCTTCACACAGGGCCTGATCGGGCCTCCCGGTGTCAGTAATCCGCAGCACCTCCGACAGGTACCATTCCATCATTGAGATACCGTTTCCCATCGCTTCGGCTGAGACTTCACGCACCTCCTCATCGGAAAACACGCACTGGATGCCGGCGATACGCGCCGCCATTTCGGGGGATTTCGCCGCGAAGCCGGACATGTACTCAAACGCGCGCCCTTTTCCCGACGCGACTTCGACCCTGTTGTAGAATGCCTCGAGCAGGTTCTGGGCCCCGCTGGAGAGCGCGAGGCGTCTTGGGTTTAACTCGGCCCGGGTCCCGTCGTGCAAAGGAATATCAAGCCGCAACAACTCGGAAACGCGCGCGTGAAACTCTTCCAAATAAAGTTTCGCCAAGTCTCTCAATTCTTGGTGCACGATCCCCTTTTCGATGATCCGCGAGCCGATCTTGCTACTTGGCCAAGCGATCAACACGCGAGAGAGGAACCCTTGGTCCTTCATTGTCGGGTCACCGATCACCTGTTGAGCGACACCGGGCTGGATCATCAGGTGAAGCGAAACGCGTTTCCCGCAGAGCCAAGTGGGCTCAGCAGATGCCCGGCTCCTGCTCAAGGGCGCTCCATCCCAAAGCTTCGAGAAACCAGCGGCGGTCTTCAGGGCATTCTCGCGTTTCATGCTATGTCCGCCAAAAAACTGCCCACCTTCGTCGGTCATTACCGCTACGGACGGACACCCGTTCTCGAGTTGGCGAAACAGCCCCTCGATCGTCGGGTCACTGATCCTGATAGCCGGGAACAGCGGAGGTTCAGGAGGCAGGTCCATGTCCTCGGCATCAAGATCAGTTTCTATGACGTCAAAGTCGCTAGGAGCAGACCGGCGACGTCGCCTCTGGTACTCCAGTTTCCTGGCCTCGAATTCTCGTTTTTCACGTTGATACAGGCGTACACGCTCTTGGTCGAACTGGTCGATCATGGCCGTTGCCAATGAATCGCAGGCCGACTTCCGCTCCCCGGATTGGGCCACGGTCAAGAAGAAACAACTCGTTGGGACATACCCGTGGAGTGTTTGCACATCTACATGCGCCTGCGTGGCGACACTAGCAACTGTCAAGACGCTCTGCATGGCGATGGGTTCGGGCGCCTGCGTGAGCATTGCGATTGCTTGAACAGCATTTGCCAATGGCCCTAGTGCCTGCCGGGGAACGGGAACCGGATCCCTCAATTCCCCAAACAGGGGAGTTGGGTCGACTTGCTTTGCATGGGCATGCCTTTCCCATTTGCTCGACTGTGAAGTCAGCATTACTACTCTCCAAATTTAACTAAAAGGCGAGCCACCTTTTTTGGCTCGACAACTTACGATCTCACCGAGCAACAACTTACGGCGAAGGGTTCCTTGCTTTAGTGAGCGACAGTTTAGGATTTTCGCGGGGCGGAGTTAGGCGGCTTCGGCGAGCCCCTTCTCCCAAGTCTCGATGTCCGAGAGTTTCCAGCGCGTACACCCGGGTGACAGGCTTACCGCGCGGGGAAAGCCCAAATTTGCCCTGTGCCAGCGCCACACAGTCTGCCGTGTCACACCGAAACGCACGGCGAGATCGGTGTCGGAAAGAAACGTTTCGTTCATTGGTTTCACCCTTTGTTACTGCTGAAACCAAGATGTCGATCACGCGCACGTGCTGCAAAGCAAATGAATAGACATGAAAAAAATTACCTCAACTTCTGGCGTTCGCGGTAAAAACTCGCGAGTCTTTTCGCTCGGCTGTGTTCCCGACCAGAAGCCTCCGTCTCGGCAACTTTTTCCGAGGCCGCCTTGACGCTCAGGCCACCGTTCACCAAGATTAACATCTCGTCGAGCGCCGCGGTATCGTTTCGCCATTTCGGGATCGCGATAGGCTTTCTACCGGGTTTCTTCCTTGTCATGGCAGGCTCGAGAACCGCGACGAGGTCCACAATCTCTCGTGGTGTCTTCGGACCGAGCCCAGCGGTTTCGTAGAACCTTTTGAACCTCTCTGACTGGTCCGCGTCCGTGCTGTCCATGCCCTCTCTTAAATTGGACCAGTTTTTGAGAAAACCGGAGTCGTCCCTTAAAACTTTCTTTATCGCCCTTTCGGGTGTTCGGCTTAGCCCCATGATTTCCGGCAGCTGCCGCAAGCGTGTTTTCTCCGCATTGAGGCGACCATTGACTTTCAACTTGTCAATCTCCGTTAGCGCTTCACGCATTACACTCGCAACAGGATCCTCCTTTTTTTGCGCGGCACTGTTTTCCAACCGGCGCAACAGCGCCGCCTCGATGTCGAGCTCATCCATCCAAGCGACATAGTATTCTCTGTTTTTCAGGTGCTCGTGATTGCCAAGCATCACACTCGGAAGCAGAGATTTATCCATGTCGGGCACGCCCCTTCGCCTGCCCCCTTGTTAAGAAGTCACTCCATGCCGCCATCATCTTTCTTCGCTTCTCTAGTTGGTCTGAGCGATCGTAAGCCTGTTGAACCTTCGTTCCCACCTTGTGGGCTAATGCTATCTCGGCCATGTCGCCGTCGAACCGGGTTCGTTCCGCTACCCATGTTCGAAACGTTGACCGAAGCCCGTGCGGTACAGCGGGCTTATCGATCCGGGCATCGAGATACCCTTTCCCTCCTGCGCGCAAGTCTGTTTCGTGGAGCTTACGCATGACGGCTGCAATCGACGCATCGGAGAATACCCCGCCGCGTGGCGCCCAGAAGACTAGTGCGTTTCCCTTGGCGCGAGGCAATGCGGCAAGGAGATCCATCGCGCTGCTTGGCATCGGCACCCGGTGTGGCCGGCCCGAGGGCGGGATCTTCGAAAACTGCCTCCCGGGTTGGATCGTCCAAATACCGCGGTCCAAGTCGAACTCATCCCAAGTTGCGAAGCGGACGGCCCCGGTTCTGGCGACGGTCAGGGCTTGGAATTCCAAGGCCCGGGCGCTGTTGCCTGATCGAACACGGAGCGCGGCGAACCATCTCGCCGTGTCGTCGAGCCTCAAGGCTGGGTAGTTTCGCCCCCCGGTGAGCTTGGTTGGCGCGGGCAAGACCATGTCAAGGTTCCCGCGCCAGCGCGCGGGGTTCTCACCGCTTCGGTGCCCGGCCACTGTCGTATAATCAAGTACGCGCTCGATACGCTGCCGGACCTTGGAGGCCGTCTCGGTTTTCTCGAGCCAGATCGGCCGGAGCACCGCGAGCACATCCTGAAGCGAAATATCTACAACAGCCATGTCGCCGAGAACCGGGACGGCGTACTTTTCGAGTGATGCACGCCATTGCTTGCGATGCAGGGCACTGTTGAACTCGACGGTTTTTTCCGCGTCGTAGGCTTCCACGGCCTCGTAAAACGTCAGGAGCCTGCGATTAGCAGCCTGCCTTTCCGCGATGGGGTCCCGGCTTTGCCTGAGCAGGTCCCGGGCCTCGCGCGCATACTCGCGGGCCTTGGCCAATGGGACGTCTGGATACGGCCCAAGGCCAGCCTCGCGACGTCGTCCGTTGTACCGGTAACGAAACACCCAGGAACGCGCACCGGTGGCCGTCACCTGCAGCGCCAGACCGGCAACGCCACCCACGGCATGCACCCCAGGCTTGGCGAGGCGTTTCACTTCCAATGGGCCCAGTTCCTTGGCTCGCTTAGGCACGGGAAGTCCACCTGTTCAAACTGGAAATCGAACTCGGTGATTTACGGGGCCTCAAAACTCTATCCCTCTCCTACCCATCCAAGAAAAAGTGACACAGTGCTATTTCATGCGACGAGAGCGGACAAGAGGTCTTAGACAAGTTTCTGAAATTAAACGAAATGCGACGAAATGCGACGACGGTCACCTTGTGGTACTCGCCTCCATTTTTTGTTAAATCTTTGTATTTTATAAGTTTTTCCGTCCAGCGCACAACTTATAGATCATCTACCCACCCAAATCTCATGGGGCTGTTCGCTCAAAATGTCTAAATGCATCAGTACTTTAGCCGCCCACCTGCACCCTGAGAGTTACTTTCTATAATCAATTGAGCATCAGGATTAACAGATCGAGCAAGTACGTGCTAAATTGAGGCACCCCCTAGGTTCGGGCGACCAAACAACGGCGTCGCGTTGAAACGTGCAAAAAGGTTATATATTGCACCGCTTTTTTTGAAGTTTCTCGAGGAAATTGAGAGAGGCAAAGCGGATCCGTTGCCCAAGCATCTGCACCAGCGCATCTCACGCGTCTGCGATCTAGAGCTGTTAGGTCTTATAAACCCAGTCAGATCTGCCTAAGAGCAATACAGTCACTCAGAAGAGCTGGGTGAAGCAGAGATGCTATCCATTCTTCACACTATCCAATGCTGATTGGGCCGTTACCTCATCAACCACCAAAGTGTTAATATGTTGGCCATTTAATGCAGCTAAGATCGGTTCAACTTTCTCTTTACCGCTCGCTACGCCAATTCGTATCGGAACCAACTTGGCGTCTAAAAGCGGTAGGCTGACAAGTCTGGAGTTAAGCGCACTACTGCACAACTCTCCTTCACAATCGACCAGATGCCCGAGCAGTTCAGCCCTAACTCCGCTGTTGTACAGCTTTACCCGTTCCTCTTCAGACAACGGATGAGCTTTGTAGTAGGTCGCGTCCTCATCGGTTACTGCACCCAGCCCCAATAACGAGACATTTGCGTTCCGTGCCTGATTGAGCACATCGCTGACCGCACGGACCGACAGGAGCATGTCGCGCTCTTCCTTGGTATCTGCGTGCAATGGTATGTGGATAAGAGTTGCCGTACCGCCAAGCCCATCTGCAATGCGCGTTGCCAGATGGTTTACGTCTGTATAGTGCTGTCCCTGAACACCGCCCGTCATTGGTATGACAATGTTCGACGTAGCTCCTTGAGGTTGGAGGTGATTGGCAACAACGCTCAGGGCTTTGCCTCCCGAAATTGCGATGACATCGTCCTCTTTCACGATGTCCTGAAGATGCTGAGCTGCCGCCTTACCGACCAAATCCAGCGTGGTACCCGCATTCTCGGTGACGGTATCGACCACAAGAAATTCAACACCGGACCATCGCTGTTTCAGTTGGTTTTCCAGATTGAACAACCGCTGAAACGGGCTGTGAATACGAAATTCGACCATACCCATTTCGCGGCCCTGCTTGATAAGCCGGTTAACTTTTGCAGTCGACAACCTTAGATTTTTTGCGATCTCGGCCTGCAATTGACCTTCTTGAAAATGCAGGGTCAGGACACGTGCGATCAGGCGCAGGGTTTTTGGGTCAGGTCCGCTTGCGTTCAACTTTCACTGTCCTTTCTGCTCACCAAATGGTTCGACGCCGCTGCCAGCAACAACGCGGCTCCCACTACAAGAGTTTGGAAATAGGCGGGCACCAGTGTCAACATTCCGACGGTTAGCGACATAATTATCAGAGCCCCAATAAAGGACTTCAGAACACGCCCTTCACCGCCACTGAAGGCAGTACCACCCAACAGAACTACAAGTATAGCGGTTAGCTCCATTCCGTCACCTGACAATGGATCGCCCAGCGACATAAAGCTGGACCGTGCGATCCCAGCCAATGCAGCGCAGATGCCAACCAGCACGTAAAGGATGATCACGGTCCGCGCTGTATCGATGCCCGACAATTTCGCCGCCATTGGATTGCCCCCAGTCGCTGCCGCGTATTTCCCCAACTTCATCCGATCCTGCGCGACGATCATTGCGATCGTGACCAAAATGGCGACCCAGAATGCCCAAGGCAGACCCAAAAAGACGCCATCGCGACCATAGTCGTTAAACCAACCCGGCATTTTCAACCCTCCGCCGGATTTGATGGCCGAAACGCCATCTTCGACCAACAATAGTGCGATACCTTTATAGAGACTCAGTGTGATCAGCGTGGCGATCACCGGCGTAATCTTTAATCGGATCACAAGAAAGCCGTTGATCGCACCCAACAGAACACCGACCAAAACTGTTGCCAGAAAGGCAGGCACAAAGGGTACACCGTTGATGGCCAACAGGGCATAGACCACCGCGCTTAGGCTCATGGCGCTACCCACGGAAAGGTCAATATAGCCCGAGATCATCAGCAGCGTGAACGCCCCTGCAAGCGTCAGGATCGGGGCCGAAACGCGCAGGATGTTGATGATATTGCGCTCACTCAGGAAGTTGCCGCGCTCGAACAGCGGGAACTTGTCCAGATTGGCGGTGCTGAGCACTACGACCACAAGGATCAGGACCAAATAGATGTAGTAGTCTTTCAGGAACCGTTTTAGCCGGTCACCGGAATGTGGGGATTGGGTCAAATCAGTCATCCCGCGTGCCTCCGGGCCAAGGCCCAAGTCTGGGCCATGATCGCGATGAACACGGCGATGGCTTTTAGAGTGAATTGCCAGTCTGGCGACAGCACCAACCCAGTGGCCGCCGAGGTCACTGTCGCAAGAATGATCGCGCCAAAGAACATTCCGATGACAGAGCCGAACCCACCCGCGATTGCAACACCGCCCAGCAATGAGATCACCAGCGCGTCAAACTCCATCAATGTGCCGCGGTTCGAGAACCCGGATTTGAACTCGGACGCCAGCAGGATACCCACCCCCCCAGCCATCACAGCGCTGAACAGGTATAGCTTGACGACATGGCGCGCATTGTCGACCCCCGACAGGCGCGAGGCGACGGGGTTGGCGCCGATCAGATAGGTTAGCCGCCCGAAGACGGTCTTACGTTCGACAAACACCGCCACAAGGATCAGGGTCGCCATTAGCACCACCGGCAGTTTGATCGAGGTGCCGAACATGGTCATGTTCCCCAATGTCCCGAAATCCGCCGGCAGGTTGGTGTTGCGTTGCGAACCTTGCGTGACCACCTGAGCGATCCCGCGCGCCAGCATCATCGTGCCCAGCGTGACAATGATCGACGGCACCCGCAGCGCGACCACAAAGGCGGCGTTGACGGCTCCGATCGACATCGCGCCGATCAGCGCGCAGACCATTGCCAGCCACGTGGGCATTCCCCAGCCCGAAGACAGCGCGTTGGCCCCATCCGTCGCCTGCGCGAACCACACAGCCAGCACGCCGGACAGCGCCACGATACCTCCGACCGACAGGTCGAAATTGCCCGAGACCAGCAGGAACGTGACCCCAACGCCCAGCGAGATCACCGCCCAGTTGTTTGTCACCAGATTCACAACATTCTGAAACTGAAAGAAATTCGGCACCAGAATGGACGCCAGCAGGAACAACGCCACAGCGGCCCCGGCCACCAGAGACGTGATGAACATCTCATCGCTCAGCCTGTTGTCCTGTTTGGCCAGCCTGCGGCCTGCAACTGCCTGATCGGTCATTTGTTTTCACCGCCCCCGCCGGTTACAACATTCAGGATATGCTGGATGTCGACCTCTGTCCCGTTCTTGATTTCAGCCTGGATGCGCCCGTCGTACATCAGGAATACCCGGTCGCAGATACCCAGCACCTCTTCGAGTTCGGATGAAAAGATGCAGATCGCTCGGCCATTGTTGGCCAGATCGCGGATCAGGTCGTAGATTTCGGATTTCGCGCCCACATCGACGCCGCGTGTGGGTTCGTCGAGCAACAGCATATCCGCATCTGCAAACAGGCATTTCGACAGGACCACCTTTTGCTGGTTCCCGCCCGAGAGTTTCTCGGCATATTTCTCAATCGAATTCGTTGCGATCCCCAGCTTGCCGACATATTCGCGGGCGACTTCTTTCTCACGCTCATCCTGAAAAACGCCGAAACTGGCCAGTTTACGGATGTTCATGATCGGAATGTTGCGCCGGATCGTGAGTTCGGTGAACAGACCCTGCGTACGCCTCTCCTCGGGCACCAGAGCGATGCCTGTGGCGATAGCCTCCTTGGGAGAAGCCGCACGTTTGCGGCCCTTGAAATCGATCTGCCCGTCGGCTTTGTCGGCCCCATAGATGGCACGCGCAACCTCGGTCTTACCTGCGCCGACCAGACCGTAAAAGCCGACGATCTCACCCCCTTTCACGTGAAAAGACACGTCTTTCAGCAGGTGGTTGGTCAGCCCCTTGACCGTCAAAACCGGTTTACCCGCGATCTCACCACGCGGTTCATATTCGTGGGTAATCGCACGGCCGACCATCATCTCGATCAACTCTGGGCGACCATTCACGTCTGCCAGAGGTTTTGTAGCGATGTGCTTGCCATCGCGCAGGACGGTAACGTTATCGCCCAGCTCAAAAATCTCATCCAATTTATGCGAGATATAGATGACCGTCACATCCGAGTCCCGCAGGCGGCGGATGACCCCAAAAAGCCGTTCAACCTCGCGCTCCGACAAGGCAGCGGTGGGTTCATCCATAATGATAATACTAGCCCCGGAAGAGGCCGCGCGGGCAATCTCGACAATCTGTTTCTGCGCCACACTCAGCGATGAAACACGCGCTTTGGGGTCAATCGTCGGTTCTATCGCGGCAAGGGTTTCGACGACACGATCTTCAAGGTTGGACTTGACTAAAAAGCCAAACCGGCTGGCCTCCATCCCCAAGGTCAGGTTCTCAAGAACGGTCAGCTGATCGACCACATGCAGTTCCTGAAACAGCGTCCCCACACCGCTTTCGCGGGCGTCCTGCGTGCTGTTCGGCTCAAAACTCTGACCCAGAATGGCCATCGAACCGCTGGTCGGGGCCAGCGCGCCGGTCAGCATCTTTACAATGGTCGATTTTCCGGCCCCGTTCTCGCCGACAAGGCAATGCACGGTGTTGCGTTCAATGTCGAAAGACACGGTATCCACAGCCCGCACGCCAGGATAGTCCTTGGTCAACTCTCTGACAGATAGTGCTTTTTCCTGCGCGTTTTCGGCAAAAGCATTCTGCACGATCATCCCCTTTTTGCCCGCGCCGTTCCAGAAGGCGCAAAATGGCCGCGCCTTGATGTCAGCTTATCCAAGTTTGATTGTTTTGCCACCAACACCGGGACCCATACGCAGATCCCGATGTTGGACGAATGACAGATCAGCCGGTCAGCTGCCGAACTGATCTTTCAACCACTGTTCGGCCTCTTCTTTCGGCATCGACCAGTAGGACACGGTGTAGGCCTTGTAGAAGAATTCTTCAGCAGTGTCCGAGGTTGGCTGAACCTTACCATCAAGCACATCCATGATCAGGTCAATGCGGCCTTGTGCGGTTTCAACCGGCGGCAGACCCATCGAGACTTTGAGGCTGGAATTCGGGTCATAGACCTGGTCGAACTCGACCGAGTCAAAGTCGACGCTCGCCACGATTTCGGTCAGAGGCTTTCCGTTGTCGAACTTACCGCGCCCTAGTTGCGCCAGACCGGCCATTGTGCCAACGGTCAAGTTAGAGGCCTCAGAGTAAATCAAGTTTACTTCGGGCCGCTGCGTCAGCAGGTCCACGATGATCTGTTTCGCAGCTTCCTGACCCTTGCTCGAATCCAGCGCGCCCAGATTTTCCGCATCCGGGTCAACCGACAGTACTCCTTCGGCAAAAGGCGCGGTCCGGCCCGAATTCACCTCGGTATGGTTCGGCCAACCCAACTGCACCATCACGATGGGCTTGTCGGGATGCGCCTCTTTCCAAGCTTTCGCCATCTGCGCGCCCATCTCGAAAGACACCGCCGCCTCGTCACTGCGCGCGGTCGGGATGCCGGTATCGGTAATTGGGCTGAAGAACGAAGTCATCACGACATCATCGGCCAGCGCGTCTTCAACGCCGGGCGTCGCGGCCTCGGCATCCCAAATATGCAATGTGGCGGCATCGAAACCACCCGCAACAACCTGATCGACATTCTGGGTCATCACGGCAGAATCCGCCTGCCCGTCAAACACCACAACCTCGGCCCCGTATTTTTCCTTGGCATAGCGCTCTGCTTCAGCCGCCTGAGACTGGTGAAACACGTTCGACAAGTCAGACACAAAGAACGCGATCCGCTTGCCATCCTCGGCAAATGCCCCTGCCCCACCTACAAACGTCAGTGTCGTTGCCAGCAGGCCCGCCTTTAGTACATTCCTCCGCTGCATATTTCTCTCTTCCCTTTTGTTTTCTCCAGAGTGCGGTCGATCCGGAGCGGTGCGCTACGGAGCCGCGATCCCAGCCAGCACCTCTCCTCAGGAACCGAGACTGAAATTTATTGCAGTAAGTGTTATTATTATCACTTCCTCTTGCTGAGTCAACTTTCTTGACGACTCTTCAATGAAAAAAATTGACGTTCTAGATCAGCCTAATGATCCCGCAATACACTGATAATAATAAATATTTTATCCAAGTGAACTCAAGCACTCGGCAGACGAACGGACTCTCTGAAATCCGGTTAGAAAAAGAGAGAAAAACCTTTCTGAAACTCTGCGAAAAATCGAAAACACGAATCCCGCAGCGCTTAAAGCTTCGCCAACTTTTGAACGGAAATTTGGGCCTTTCCGTTTACGGCCTCCTTGAACCGGACCATGTGTGACATGCGCCCGTGATTGATGATCGCCTGAGCGCCAGACCAAATCTCGCGGATCAGAAACTCTGACCTTCGGTAGGGTGAAACGAACACATCATTGCCTTTGTTGCCTGCCTCCTCACGGCTGGCAAATGCCAATTCCTCGATGGCGGCTCGCACTAAATCTGACTGACCGTCCTCCGGAATGATGCGTGCGATGATTACAATCTCGTTCATATTTCAAGCTCTCTTGCGGATCATATCCGCCGCTTTTTCAGCGATCATCACAACAGGTGAGGCCGTATTGCCCGAGACAATCTTGGGCATGATCGACGCATCAACCACACGCAATCCATCAAGCCCATGCACCCGAAGGTCTATTCCCACTACGGCTGAGGCATCCGAGCCCATCTTGCAGGTGCCGACGGGGTGGAAAATCGTGGTGGCAATATCCCCCACGCCTTTCACCAAATCCTCCTCGGATTCCATCGCCGGACCCGGCAGGATTTCTTCGGGCTGATAGGGTTCCAGCGCCTTTGCCGTCATGATCATCCGCGCCTGTCGCACGGATTTCGCGGCGACCTGCTTGTCATTGTCGGTCGACAGGTAGTTCAGGCGAATATGGGGCTGAACCTTGGTCTCCGCCCCCTGAATATGGCAGGTTCCGATGCTTTCAGGGCGCAGATTGCAGACCGAGACGGTGATGGCCGGGAAAGGATGCAGCGGGTCGCCCAGTTTGTCCGTCGACAGGGGCTGTACGTGATATTCCAGATCGGGCGTGGCCAGATCAGGGTTCGATTTTGTGAACATTCCGAACTGACTGGGGGCCATCGACATGGGCCCTGATTGCGTCAACCCGTACTGCAGTGCGATCTTGGCTTTGCCAACCAACGAGTTCGCCATAGTATTCAACGTCTTTGCGTTTTGGACCTTGAAAACTGTTCGGATCTGCAGATGGTCTTGCAGGTTCTCACCGACGCCAGGGCTTTCGTGGTGCAAAGCGATGCCATGTTCGGCCAGCACATCGCCGCGTCCCACACCCGACAGTTCCAAAATCTTGGGTGAGTTGATTGCCCCAGCCGCCAGCAAAACCTCGGCGCCGGCAAAAGCATCATACCGCGTGCCCTTACGAACATAACGCACGCCCGTAACCTGTTTGCCGTCAAATAGCAGAGTTTCGGTTTCCGCGTGGGTCAACACCCGCAGATTTGGACGTTTCATCGCCGGTCGCAGGAAGCCTTTGGTCGTGTTCCAGCGCACACCGTTTTGCTGGTTGACTTCAAAAAACCCTGTACCCTCGTTGCTGCCGTCGTTGAAATCCGCGCGCGGCAGGATGCCGAACTCCTTGGCCCCTTCTTGGACCGCTTTCAGGATGTCCCATTGAAGCCGCTGCTTTGAAACCTTCCATTCGCCTCCGCTACCGTGCATGTCACTGTCACCGGCGTGGTGGTCCTCTGACTTCAGGAAATAGGGTAACACGTCATCCCAACCCCAGCCTGTATTCCCCAGCTGCCGCCAGTGATCGTAATCCGCCGCCTGCCCGCGCATGTAGATCATGCCGTTGACCGAGGTGCATCCGCCCAGAACCTTGCCCCTTGGATACACCAGAGAGCGCCCGTTCAGCCCCGGCTCAGGCGCGGTTTTCATCATCCAGTCCGTGCGCGGATTGCCAATGCAATAGAGGTAGCCCACCGGAATATGAACCCAGTGGTAGTTGTCGGATCCGCCGGCCTCAAGCAGCAGGACCCGCGTCTTGGGATCCTCGGTCAGGCGATTAGCCAGAACGCAACCCGCGGTGCCCGCGCCAACGATGACATAGTCGTAATCCCCATCAAGTTTCCGCGCGTCGGTCATGAATTCCTGGTCTTTCTGGTTAGTACGCGACGACAAGCTTGCCGATCATGCGACCGGTTTCAATGATCGCATGTGCCTTTTTCAACGTAGCCGCAGACAAGCCGTGCAGCGTTTTCTGCTCGGTCGTGCGGATGATCCCGTCATCGACCAGGCGGGCAACCCGGGCCAATATCTGCCCCTGCCGCGCCATATCCGCGGTACTGAACAGAGATCGGGTGAACATCAATTCCCACATCAGCGCAGCAGACTTTCCTTGCAGGGCTGAAATGTCCAGCTTTTCAGGGGTCTCGACGATGGTGCCAATCCGGCCCTGCGGCGCGATCAACTCGCACATGGCGTCCCAATGCTGCGCCGTGTCGGCATATTGAGTGATATAGCTTACGGTTTCGTGTCCCGCCGCCCGTACCTCGGCAATCAGATCGCGGTGGTTGACCACCTGATGCGCGCCCATATCCCGGCACCAGTCTTCCGTTTCCTGGCGCGAGGCGGTTGCGATCAGATGCAGACCGGTCAGCTTGCGCGCCAGTTGCATGGTGATCGATCCGACCCCTCCGGCCCCGCCGATTACCAACAGACTGGAAGGCGCCTCGTTTGTCGGCACTTGCAGCCGGTCAAACAGCATCTCCCACGCGGTCAGCGAGACCAAGGGCAATGACGCCGCTGCCGCCGGGCTGACCGAGGACGGCGCATGTGACGCTATCCGATGATCGACCGCCTGAAACGCAGCATAGGACCCGGCGCGATTGGCATCGCCTGCATACCAAACCCGGTCGCCCTTGGTGAAACCCGTAACTTCGGGCCCTTTATCGCGAACAATGCCAACAGCGTCATATCCCAGAATGAACGGCTCCGCATGGTCCTGCTCCGCTGCGGTGCGGATGCGGCGTTTGGCATCTGCGGGGTTGACCGAGATCGCCTCAATCTCCACCAGAAGATCGTTGGGCAGCACCTCCGGTTCGGGAAGGTCCACATCCAACAGGCTATCCTGTGCTTCAATTGGTAGTGATTTCAAAAAACCCACAGCTTTCATTTGCTTACCTTTCGATTGCTGCCTGAGCAGAGTCCCAAAACCCGCGCATCGCCTTGATCAGCGCGAGATACTGCGCATACCGGGCGTCGTAGTGCGCTTGCATTTCGGTGTCCGGCTGGAACTCGGACTTGCGGCGGGTCATTTGGGTGATGGCCTCTTCGTACGATCCGTAGGTGCCTGTGGCGACCGAAACCCCGATGGCCGCACCCAAGGCTCCGGTTTCCTGCGCTTCGGCCACGTAAATCGGAACGCCGAGGCAATCGGCGAACATCTGCGGCCAGACCGGGCTGCGCGATCCGCCACCGGACAGAACCGCCCGATCGAAACTGACCTCTGCGGATTTCAGAACTTCGATGTGTCGGCGATGCTCGAAAAGCACGCCTTCGAACAAGGCCCGCAGTATATGACCTTCGCCATGCCAGCCGGCAACGCCATAGAACCCGCCCCGGAATGACGCCCCCTGCCCCGAGCCATAGAGGAACGGGTGGAAAAACGGATCATCCGCTGCGGGCGTGACCTCGGCCACTTTGACATTGCAATATCCGAACGGGTCATCGTGATGCGCGCCGCGTTCGACAAATTCACGCACATACCATTCTAGATTAGCCGCCGAGGTGGCGCTGGCCTCGATATTCACGAAGCGGTCTGGTCCGAAGCCCGAGACCATGAACAGATCGTCATTAACCGCCGGCGTATCCGAGAAAACCTGATTGATGCTCCACGTCCCTGCGATGATCGAGGCCTCTCCGGAGCGGACAACGCCTGACCCCATTGCGCTGGAAACTACGTCGAAATAGCCGCCGATCACAGGCGTACCTGCGGTCAGACCGGTTGCGTTCGCGGCCTCGGCGCTGACGGTTCCGGCAATCTCCGCCGGGTCGATCAGGCGCGGCAGCATATCGCGCGCATCGCCAAGGCCGTAGAGCGCCAGCAACCCGTCATCATAGGTACAATCCGGCATTTGCGTCAGGCCACAACCGGACATGTCTGAGATCTCACTGACCCGTTCACCCGTCAGTTTGTAGGTGATGAAATCCTTGCACAGCATGACCTTGCCGGTTTGCGCATAGACATCGGGCCGGTGGCGTTTGATCCAGGCCAGTAAGACTGGCGTCTGGGACGGCCACGGTTTCTGCAGGCACCGCGCATGCAGCGCGTCGCCTGCGGCTTCGGACAGTTCCTCGGCTAATCCGGCGGCGCGGGTATCCAGAGACTGGATGCCCACCAAAGGTTTGCCTGCCTTGTCCAGCAGATAAAGCCCGTTGCCATGGCCCGCGCAGCCCACACCGATGATCTGATCGGGCGCAACCCCGGCCTTTCCGATGCATCCGGCGATCACCTGCCGGGCATTGGACCATAGCTCATTCAGGTCGCGTTCCACATGCCCAGGCTGAGGGGTCGAGGATTGACCGTCGAGCGCCTGCATCGCCACGGGGCGGCCCTGCAGATCGAAGAGCACGGCCTTGATGACCGTATTCCCCGCATCCAGCCCCAGAATATACCCGTCCTTAGCCACGGTTATAGATATCCCACGCTTCTTCGCCACTGGCGCCATTGTGGATCATCGCCATCAGCGCCGCCACAACCGCCTTGGGGTTGTCGTGCTGATAGATATTGCGGCCATAAACCATCCCCTGCGCGCCTTGTGCCATAAGGGCCGCGGACTTCATTAGCACGTTCTTGAGATCTTCCTTGCCACCGCCACGGACCAGAACCGGCACGCGCGCGGCCTCGATCACGCGATGAAAGTCCTCGGGGTTTTCTGTGGGGTCGGCCTTGATGATGTCCGCCCCCATTTCCGAGGCCAGTCGCACCAGCGTCACGATCTTTTCAGCATTGCCATCCACCTGATAACCGCCACGCACATCATTGGGCAGCATGACCAGAGGTTCGATCATCAGCGGCATGCCATATTTGTGGCAGGCCGCGCGCACCTTGCTGATGTTTTCGACGCATTGACGGAACAGCTCGGGCTCATCAGGTAGCATGAACAGGTTCACCACTACGGCGGCCGCATCCATCTCAAGCGCGCCGATGATCGGCTCGTCGGCGTTTTGCAGCATCGACCACATGACCCGATGGCGCTGATCGTTATAGGGGTTGCCCATGTCGATCCGCATGACCAGCGCGGGCTTGTCCTTTTCGGGCCGCGATTGCAGCAGATCCGCCTGCCCATAGGCGCACTGGATCGCGTCCGGCTTGGCCACTATGAGCGTGTCCATGACACTGGCCATATCCTCAAGCCCAACCATGAAGCTGGGCTCATTACAGACCCCGTGGTCAATCGCCACGTCCAGACAGCCCCCATTGGTAAACATCCGGTTCATCCGGGCCTTGGTGCTTACACGCATTCTGTTCTCCGTTTCTTGTTTCGTGCGGCCAGAGCCTCGGCGGTGACGCCATAGAACTCGGACAATTCGTTAATAAGTGCTTGTTTTTGATCGTTGGTTTCTTGCGGGCTAAGGCCGCGCTCATGGGCAAAGACATCGGCAAGCTGTGCCAGCAACGCGTTCGAGATTTGCCCCGTGATAGCCAACGCGGTCCGACGCAGTACGATGTCGGACAGGGTCTCGACATATTCGGTGCGCGTCAGCCAGATGATTTCGGCGCGTGTATAGAGGCATCCTTGCGTGAGCGGTGCGTCCTGAACCGACTGGCAGAACTGCGCCACGTCATCCGCTTGTGTCCCATAGTGCTCCATCAGGTGATGTGCGCGCTCGGGTGCGATGCGAAAATCCGCAACCAGACGGGATTTCAAGCTCTTACGATCATCAGGGAATTGCGCACCGCCGCCAATGGGCAGCCCAAGGGTCGAGGCCCGGCGTGCGTGCTCCAACTCAGCCATGACCTCATCTGCGGTTTGTTCACCAAAGGCGCGGAACGTGGTCCATTTGCCGCCGACCATGCAGAATTGCGGCACATCCCCGTCCAGCCGCCGCGTATCATGCCCGCGCGAGATGCGCCCGGTGAAATCCTGATCACTGCGCGGCAGCGGGCGGATGCCGCTATAGCTAAACACCACCTGATCCGGGGAAATCTCGACCCCCGGAAACACCAGGCGCAGCGAACCGAAGATATAGTCGAACTCCTCAGGCTCACACCGCACCCGCGCAGCCTTGTCGACGCGGATATCGGTTGATCCGGCAAGGACCTTGCCCTGATAGGGAAAGACGATGCAGACGCGCCCGTCGGTGTTTTCAAAATAGACCATATGACCGCCAAGCGCCTGGTGCAGCGCTGGGTTGTCGATGATCAGGTGCGATCCCTTGGTGCCCGAGACCATCCGTTCATTGACCCGGCCACCCAGCCCATTGACCGTGTCATCAAGCCACGCTCCGGTGGCGTTGACGATCACTTTCGGCATCACTGGCACAGTGGCACCGCTGCGCCGGTCGGTGACGGAATAGCTGTCGTCATCCCGCGTCATTTCCGCATAGTTCAACGCGATGCAGTCCGAGGCCTCGGCCGCGACATCGCGGATCATCTCAACGCACAGCCGCTCAGGATGGGTGATCTGTGCATCATAATACACCGCCGAGCGTGTGGCCTTTGGGGTCAAAGCGGGCCAGTCTTTGCGGGTCTGGCCGGCGCTGTTGAAATGATGCCTGGGCAGGATGCGCCGCTTGCGCGTTACCCAATCATAAAGCGACAGGCCCAGTTTGATCGGCACTGCGCCCCGGCTCGAAGGCTTGCCCTGCCAGCCAACAAAGCTGGCCGCTGCGTTGAACATACCCGAAAACACCGAGGTGATTGGAATGACCGTCGGCAAGGGCCGCACCATATGCGGTGCGTTCAGAAGTAGGGCATCGCGTTCCTGCAGGGATTCCCGCACCAGATCGAACTCACCATTCTCCAGATAACGAAGCCCTCCGTGGATCATCCGCGAGGGCGCAGCACTACAGCCCGAGGCAAAGTCATTCCGTTCAACCAGAAGCACCCGAAGGCCCTGCAGGGCCAGCTCGCGGTAGACCCCAATGCCGTTGACCCCCCCGCCGACAACCACCACGTCAAACGCGGCGTTTTTGCGCAGATTTGCCAGGTTTTGTTGTCGTTGTTCTGACATGGTGATCCTGTTTCTCGCGGGGTTCAGGGCTTAGCTGTCCAGATCGCTCAGATGCGCGCGGGCCTGGGTGTCGATTTCGGCAATCTCGGCCTCGGTCAGACGCAACTGACCGGCCTTTGCATTCTCGACCGCCTGAGCCGCATCGCGCGCGCCGCATAGTGAGAAGGTGATCCCCGGCTGCTGCACCGTCCACGCAATGACCGTCTGCGCCAGCGTCGCGCCATGCGCTTCGGCAATGGGTGCGATGGTCTGCATCAGATCCGCCACTTTCTGCCGGTTCGACATGGAGAAACGTGGATTGTCCTTACGCTGATCGTCACCCGTAAACTCTCGATCCGGCCCGATCTTGCCGCTGAGCAGGCCCAAGGCCAGCGAGGAGTAACTGAGAACCGACACGCCATTCTCACGACATACGGGCAGCAGCGTGCCTTCGATGTCGCGTTTGACCATCGAATACTCTTCCTGAATCGCATCCAGCTGACCGGCGGTCACATAAGCTTTGACCTCGTCTGCCGAGGTGTTGCTGGCCCCTATGGACCGGATCTTGCCCTGCTGTTTCAGGGTCTCCAGTGCCTCCATAGTCTCAGCGATGGGGGTGGTCGGGTCCTGCCAGTGGGTGATGTAGTGGTCGATATAGTCGGTGCCCAGACGGGTCAGGCTTTGTTCGACCTCATAGATAATTGCGTCCTTGCCCAGATAGCGATGCACCGGCTTGCCGTCATAGTCGAAGAAATGGTTGCCCTTTTGCGTGTGCCAAACCAGCCCGCATTTGGTGGCCAGCACCACCTTGTCGCGGCGGCTTTTCAGCGCCTTGCCCACAATATCCTCGGCCACACCCTGCCCATAGGCAGGCGCCGTGTCGATGAGTGTCACGCCCGCATCGACCGAGGCCTGAATGGCGGCGATGGATTTGACCTCATCCGTGCCGCCCCACATCCAGCCACCGATGGCCCATGTGCCCAGCCCGATGACCGAGGCTTCGATCCCGGATGCTCCGATTTCGCGAGTCAGCATCTCATGCGACATCTCGTGTTCCTTCCATTTCCTGTATGACTGCAGTCGCTGTATCTTCGTCCAGGATCAGCGAATTGAGAAACTTTCCGTTCAGCACCGCCTTGATCGGCAATACTTTTTGTGCCCCCGCACTAACACCGATCACTCGTGTGCATGGGGTCAGATCGGTCGGCGCAACCGAGACCAACCGCGAATTCAGCGCATAATTCGACACAGATCCGTCGATATGGATCAGATGAGCAAGGAACTCTCCGATCACGCCCATGCCCATCAGCATCTTGCGGTCTGCCTCGGGCACTGGATGCAAGTCGTAGTAGCTGGAACCTTCGGGCTCGATGGACCCGACACCCACCAGCGCCACATTGGCGCGACGGGCGAGGTCCAGCACTTCGCGGATCGAGGACACCTGTTCCAGCATATCCCGCTGATCGCGGCTTTCGGCGAACAGCGGCGCGTGCAGCAGCATGGATTTACCGCCCAGCCGATCCGCCATCTGCGTCGCCAGATGGTTAACGTCTGTATAGTGCTTGCCCTGAATTCCACCCGTCAGCGGTACAACGGTCACGTCAAAGGCACGCTCAGCCTGCAGCACCTCAACTGTGGCACTGACCGCTTTACCCCCGGTGATCGCAATGACATCCCCATCACGCAATGTCTCAAGCAGGTGGTTTGCGGCTGCGCGACCGACTTGCTGCAGAGTTGTTTCCGCACTGCCCGCAACCGATGGCGTCACGATAACTTCTGAAAGGCTGGTCGAGCCGGTCAAGCCACGCTCGATATCCATCAGCGTCTCGAACGGGCTCTCGATGTCGATCTTGACCATGCCCATCTTGCGGCCCTGAGTGATCAGGCGATTGACCTTGGAATTCGACAGGTTCAGGTCGCGCGCGATATCGGCCTGTTTCTTGCCCTCAAGGTAATGCAGGACCAGGACAGTGTGGATCTGCCGGATCAGTTCAAAGTCATTCTTCTTGTCGACCATCACCCGCGCCTTTTGTTCAGGTAGTGGTCGATGGTCACCGCCGCCAGCAGGATCGAACCGCGGATGATGTCCTGCCAGTAGACCGACACGTCCAGCAGCGCCAGCGAACTGGACACCAATGACAGAAGGATCACGCCGAGGATTGCACCCAGGATAGACCCCGAGCCGCCGTTCAGGCTGGCCCCGCCGATGACGGCTGCGGCGATGATGGTCAGCTCCAGCCCTAACCCGAACGTGGGCTGGGCCGAGCCAAACCGGGCCATGTAGATGATGCCCGCGATACCGCACAGCGTCGAACACAGGGTAGTGGTCAGGAAGATCACCTTTTTGGTGCGAATGCCGGAATAGGCGGCGGCTTTCTCGTTGCTGCCGGTGTAGAACACTTTGCGGAACATGGTCGTCCGGCGCAGCATGAAGTCGAAGGCGATTACGAAGACTAGAAAGATCACGATCACGATCGGGATCGGGCCGATGGTGCCCTGCCCGATGAATTTGAACTCGGGCGGCAGGGTATAAAGGCCCAGTGGTCGCCCTCCGGTGAATAGCAGGCAAGCGCCCCGCGCGATCACCATGATCGCGAGCGACACGATGAAATGGTGCAGCCCTACCTTGGTCACGAAGAACCCCATAAAAGCTCCGATCCCCGTACACAGCGCAATCGCCATGGCCGAGGCGACCCAAGGGTCAATTCCGCTGAGGAACAGCCACCCCGCGATCACCATCGCCAGTGCCGTCACTGACCCCACCGACAGATCGATCCCGCCCGAAATCAGCAGGATCGTCATCCCAATCACCAGCAGGCCATCGACGGCAAATGCCATCGACATGGCGCGCATATTGGCCCAGGTCAGAAAATAGGGCGAAGCAAAGGACATAATCAGGAACAGCGCCAGAATGATGACGATCAGCCCGGTCTCGCGCATCCGAAACAGGCGTTTCAGCAGAGGCGTGTTGTCGGTTGCACCCGCTTGGGCCAGATTTACGGTGTTGTCCATATTCGTCTCTCCGCTCATGCGACCTAGGCCTGCGCGTCCATGACCGAGGCTAGGTGCATGATGTTTTCTTCTGTCATCTCATCGCCCGTGACTTGCCCGCTGATACGCCCTTCGCGCACCACCAACACCCGGTCGCAGACACCGATCAGTTCGGGCAACTCGGACGAAATCACCACGATTCCCACGCCGTCCTCGGCCAAATCACGCAGAATGCGGTGGATCTCGGATTTCGCGCCCACATCGACCCCTCGGGTCGGTTCATCAAGAAAGATCAGGCGTGGATTGACGGATAGCATCTTGGCCAGCGCCACCTTTTGCTGATTTCCCCCCGACAGAGATGAAACCGGATCACTCAACGACCCGCACTTGAGGTTCAGCTTGCGCCCCAACGCCTCGGCCTGCGCTTCCTCGGAATCCGACTGGATCAAACCGATCCCGTTGGCCACCTGTTCCAACTTCAGAGCCGAGACGTTGGCGGCAATCGGCAGGTCCAAGAACACCCCATCCCCTTTGCGATCCTCGGACAAATACACCATCCCCTTGGCGATACTGTCCTGGTAATTGCGCAGGTTCAGTTCTTCACCGTTCAGCCAGATTTGTCCGGTCACCTCGCCCTCAAGCTGGCAGATGCCCTTGACGATCTCGCTGCGACCAGCGCCGATCAGACCCGCAATACCCAGAATTTCAACCTTATTCAGCGTGAATGACACATCACGAAACCGCGTCGCTTCGGTCAGGCTGCGCACGTCGAGGATGACCTGATCTGAGGGCACCTCCTGTTTGTTGGGGTAGAGATTATCGATCACCCGCCCGACCATCGCGTTGACCACATCGCTGGGCTGAACATCGGCCACATTGTTCGTGACGATATGCTGACCGTCCCGGAACACCGACACCCGGTCGCAATTGTCGAATATCTCGACCATACGGTGCGAAATATAGATGATCGAGATCCCCTGATCCGCCAGATTGCGCATGATCCCAAAAAGGGTCTGAGCCTCGGTTTCCGTGAGTGCGGCTGTAGGTTCATCCAGGATCAGAATGCGGCAATCAAGCGTCAAGGCCTTTGCAATCTCAACCAGTTGCTGGTTCGAGATCGAGAGGTTTTTCACCAGAACCGATGGGTCGATATCGCTGAGCTGGCGAAACACATCCACGGCGTCATGTTCCAGTTTGCAATAATCCATCAGCCAGGACCGGCTGACATTGGTCTTGGCCATGAAGATATTCTCGGCCACCGACACATCCGGACACAGGGCGATTTCCTGATGAACGAAACCGATACCCAGTTGCTGCGCCATCGTTGGTGACGAGATTTTGACTGCTTTGCCGTTCAGAACGATCTGCCCACTGTCCGGCTGCAAAATCCCGTCGATCACGTTCATCAGGGTCGACTTGCCTGCACCGTTTTCGCCTGCAATCGCGTGGATTTCCCCCTTGCGGAGTTCAAAATCGATCCCTCGCAGCGCCTTGACCGGGCCAAAGGACTTGCTGAGGTTCGATATCTGAAGGATCACGTCATCTTGCATGGCAGCACCTTCTGGGGTGTCTCTTATTTGTCGCTGGAACCGCCCGTGAAAATCGGAACTGCACGGGCGGCTCACTGGGGAGTTACCCGATCAGGCCGGATCGCGGCCTTCCATGTAGACGTTCAGATCAAAGCTGTCGGCATTGTCTTTAGTGATGACCGCAAAGCCATTGTCCATGAACGGGATCTGAACCGGGTTGAAGCCGCTGGTTCTCCAGTCATTGAACGGATCGAATACATCCGACCGGTTTGCCAGATGCACTGCCATGAAGCCCATGAAGCCCTGCACGCCCTGGTTGGGGTTCAGAGACATGTGGATGTTGCCCGCGCGAATATGCTCCAAGGTTGTGGGTGTCACGTCCGCATGCATAATCAAGATATCGGAATTGGCTTCCAGCTTGGCTGCAACCGCACCTTCCGCCGAGCCGGCTTCGGGGATCCAGATCGCCGCCACATTCGGGTTGGCCTGAATGATCGAAGCCGTCGCACGATAGGCCGCATTGCTGTCCTGGTTCGTGGCCTGACGACCGACCAGCTTCATGTTTGGATAGTTCGCCTCCATATACGCGATCAGAGCCGTCACGCGCAGGTCATGGTTCGACTGGCCCGGGTTCTCAAGAACCGCATATTCGGCGCTGTCACCCACTTGTTTGACAATCTCTTCGGCAGCGAACTTCGCTTCGGCATGGTTGTCCGACGTGATATAACCGGTACGCTTGGAATTCGGGCTGTCGGCGGCGAATGTCACAATCTCAGTGCCGCCGTCGATGGCGCGATTGATTGGCTCGATGAAAGGATCGGATTGCATCGGATGCAGCAAAACACCCGCTGGCGACTTTACCAGATCCTGCTCGAACGAGGCGATCTGCTTGGTGATGTCATAGTCAGGCGTTCCTGAGAACACAGTATCGCAACCAAACGCATCTGCCGCTTGCTTGAAGCCCTGATAGACCGGAACCCAATAGGGGTGGCCCGAAACCATGACGTTCATAACATAAGTCTCGCCGGGCTCACACATGATGCTTTCGGCCTGCGTCGACTCGGCAGTGATTCCAGCAACTGCCAATGCGGCGGATGCGAAGAATGTGTTTAATCCACTGTACTTCATAGATTTCCTCCCTGCAGAAAGCTCTTGCTGTTGAGGTGCCTTGTTCCTCCCCAACTTAATCGCAAGATATTTCACTAGTTGATGTTTATTGCACACCCACTTTTAAGGTCGCCGCAAAGGAGGCGTCAAATACTTTCGGTATAAATTTTGATATTTGAAATTTATTTCATACACGAGATTTGATTTGCATGTGATTTATTCCCGTTTCAACGAGAACGGGCCAATACCCAGAGGAAATCTTGATTTCGATTTAGGTGACCTCGCTGAACCTAAGCCACGAGTTTAGTTGGTCTTGTCTTGCTTCAGGTCCGACAACCCGGCCGAGGCGTGCGACTTGTTTGTAGATGAAAGATTTGTCGAACGACTTTTGAGGTTCCGAGTTTGCATCGAGCCCCCTGACACCAGCACCCTCCCATTGCCGTTCTTCGTCGCGGGCCTCAATCAGTACTGGCATCAATTTCAAGTGCCGCGCGGTCTATGAAGCTTCCAACCCATGACATGCTTGAGACATTGAGCATCTGGAACCGTAACAGGAGTGCCGAAGGGCTTCCTCCGGCGCGCATTGGGATTGGCATCCACTTCGGTCCCGTTATCTCAGGTGACATCGGAAACCGACGCCGTCTTGAATACAGTGTCATCGGCGATACCGTGAACGTCGCAAGCAGGCTTGAGCAGCTGTCCCGGAAACCAAAAGCCTCTTTGGTGGTTAGCGATTTGTTGATCGAAGCAATAGATACGACGGACGAGGTCGGGCAATCTTTAATCAAAAGATTGATTCCCGCCGGAGTGCGAGATTTGAGAGGAAGACGCGGAAAGATCGGCGTTTGGACCTACACAGCAAAATTGCAGGTGTTTGTTCATGGCTATGCCATTCCCCTGAATTCAACTTTCGCAGCCCATTCAGTCGGGCCCACTCATTGAGCCTATCAACGCCTTCCATTTCCACATGGTCATGCAGTGGTCTGATGATCGTAAAATAACTCGGGTCTGGAAAGTCGACTCATCCACGACGTTAAATCGACATGCGGCATTTACCAGAAACCGGTTCAGCGGATCACATGGACTGAGCATTTGGCGTGGTGAACGACCCGGTTCGCAGTCGACCCAATAAATAAGTTTTCGATTCCCGGCTTGTGTGAGGCCAGCACTATGCAATCGATGTCGTTTTCATTTGCGAAATCAACGATCGCTCGGCCAGCGCTCCCCGAGATAAGCCGCGGTTTCGCACCCGGTAGCTCTGCAGCGTTCCGATGTAGGCCTTCCTGAAGCTCTTTTCGCGTGTTTGCCAGAACTTCCTCGGGTATCTGGGATGCCACATATGCAGGGATCGGTTCCTGCACATGGAGCACTGTGAATTCCGCATTTGCATTCGCCAGCAAACGAGCAGCTTCAAATGAAGCCTGTGTATCATGATCTTTGTCCAGCGCGACCGGTACCAGAATGTTTTTATACATATTAGCTACCTTCCATTGCTCCAGCTACGATCTATCTGGCCTCCGCAGTGATGCGGCACTCTAAACCGGTTCTGATTTCGAAGACTTACCCGCTTTCTTTGCTGTGCTTGCAACATCATCTATCGTCTTTTCTACTGCTTCGGCTTCGGTTTCCGCTGCATATCCTGCACATCGGGCAACTGTTTCGAACCATTCCTGTGCGTCAGCTACAAGGCGTTCGGCTGAATGCTTCTGCCACTCTGCTATGGTTTGCAGTGCTTTCGCCGGATCAGTCGGGTCTGCGGCAGACGCCGAACGCGCAGCTTCCAGTGCGGTTCGAACAGCCTCGTGACGCCTCTCAAACCAATGTTGAGCAAAGGCCTCTGCCTCTTTAAGTGATTTTTCCTGCGTGTCCCAGAATTGCTCAAGCTGAGCGCCTAAAAACGGATTGGCCGTGGTAGTCGGCTGCATCTGCTTAAAAACATCGACAAGTGGGTTGGAGTAACATGATTTTGGCTTCTCTTCAGGCATTGGAGATTCCTCCTCATCTTCCAAATGCTGAATGTTACCAGATCTCGCAAAAAACAACCTTAATGTAGATCAACCAGTGTCACCAAACTTAGGCAGTGGTGCTCTACAATCTAATGGCGGCATTTGTACCATCCTACTCGATTTGAATAGACTCCAGATAATAAATTACATTTGCCAACGGAACACCTGCGAACATCGGCTGGCCGTCAGGCATGGTCAGCGCAACTTTTTGATCCGAATCCAAAGCTGGTCCGAAAATGGGCATTTCTCCGCCATGCGCGAGCAATGGTGCGCGACCATCAATTTGACGCGCCACCGCCTCAATCGGAAAAACGCCGTCGTTTTGGGCCGCGAGCCTCGTCAGATCAGGTGTCCTTATTGCCAGCATCTCCGCCATTGGACCATCTCCTGTGGCCTCGAAACCATGGCATTGCCAACAATAAGTTCGGTAGAGATCGTGCCCATTTTGAAGGTCTATGTCCTGCGCCAGTGCAGCGCTTGCAGTAAAAATTGACAAAAGAAGTGTGCGACAAACTAGCATCTGTTCCTCCGACAAGTTCAGCATTTCGAGTTGAGAATACGCGATATCGAATGAATGTTTCATTGATCTCGCTCATATTCAGCCTTTGAGTACCAACTGAGAAAAACCATCACGAAAGGACGATCGTAGCAGTCGAATCCGCCTCGCTGATCGGGTCTTAGCGCCTAATGATATAGATCAATGCCAAATGAAGCATTACATATCAAAGTATGAATGTTTTAGCGGAAGCTCGGCATGAGTGGTGACGAGCCCTTGATTTATGATTGGGGTGCTTGTTTGCGGCACTGCTTCGGCACCCAGGCAATTGTCCATCAAGGAGTGAGGTGAATGCATACAGTTGATCCACCGGCACCTAAACTCCGGCGTTCTCTTACCACCCCGTTGCTTACACTATATGGGCTCGGTGTTACCGTCGGTGCGGGAATTTATGTGCTGGTCGGCGCCACCGCCGAGGCCGCGGGCCCTTATGCAGCAATTTCGTTTCTTGTTGCTGCTCTCGTCGTTTCGCTGACGGCTTTGTCATACGCCGAACTCGCGACACGCTTTCCCGTAAGCGCGGGAGAAGCGGCATACGTTGAAGCGGGATTTCAAAGGGGCTGGATGGCGGTTCTAATCGGTCTTGCTGTTGCTGCGTCTGGGATTATTTCAGCCTCCGCTGTTGCGATCGGGGCGGCCTCATACCTTCACACCCTGACGGGGCTTGGCACCGCGTTGCTTACGATCGGCGTTGTGTCGGTCATGGGTCTGATTGCACTCTGGGGCATTACACAATCGGTATTTGTGGCAGCCGTGATCACGGTCATCGAGATTGCGGGGCTTCTTTTTGTGATTGGCTGGGGCATGTCCGTGCAGGAAGCGCAAGGCTATGAAATTAGTGAGATGGTGCCGGGACTCGAGCTCAATACCTGGCGCGGTATTATGGCGGCATCTCTGCTGGCCTTTTTTGCCTTTGTCGGGTTTGAGGACATGGCAAACGTCGCCGAAGAAGTAAAAGACCCAACCCACACAATTCCAAAGGCTATCCTTTTGACTCTCGTTCTGGCGACGGGTCTTTATCTGGCGACCTCAATGACGGTTCTGCTTGTTGTTCCTATCGATGCCTTGTCAGCTTCGGCAGCCCCGCTTACTCTGGTTTTTTCGAACGCACCCGAAGTGATCAAACAGGGGTTCGCCGCAGTCGCGGTTGTTGCGACAGTCAACGGCGTCCTGATCCAGATGATCATGGCGTCGCGAGTGATCTATGGCCTTGCCGACCGGGACCACCTGCCGAAAATACTGGCGACTGTCCCGCAGGTAACCCAAACACCGGTCGTCGCAACACTGTTGGTTGTTGCGATAATCCTTCTGCTGACGCAAACTCTGCCAATCGGAATACTGGCGGAACGCACATCCCAGATCGTTTTGGGAGTGTTTGTTTTGGTCAACATCTCGCTGATATTGCTGAAGTCCCGGCCTGGGTCAACTCGGGAACATTTCCGCGTACCTCTTGTTGTACCAATCCTTGGGGTGCTGACCAGCGCCCTGCTTTTTGGTGCCGGATTTCTCTGAGAGGAAAACCGACAGCACGGGGTCACCAGAACGGGGTCCGACTGACGCATGAACACTGACCGATCAACACTTGGAAGGCGGATTTCAGGCTGGTGGCACCGGACCTTTGTTGATCTGATCGAGCAATTGCAATGGTCTTACCTACCACCATTGATGGTTTACTTTGCGGCCGGGGTTTCGGGACTAACATCCGTCGTCGGTGCGTTTTTTCTTAAGGAATATCTGAATCTATCCGCCGCTTTTGTTGCGGGATTGGCATTCTGGGCCGGGTTACCGTGGATTCTAAAAATGCCGCTGGGTCATCTAGTTGATCTGTTCTGGCGCTGGAAATCCCTGCTGATTGTCGTTGGCGCAACCCTTATCACGGCGTCATTGCTCATCATGTACAGGCTTGTGGCTGCGCCTGACCATATGGCCGGCATTATGCCACTAGAGGATTGGTACGTCGTTGCTTTGATGTTGGCTCCTTCAGGTTATGCCATTCAGGATGTCGTTGCTGACGCCATGACAGTAGAAGCGGTGCCGCAATCGGACCGCGACGGACGCGCTTTTGCGCCGGAAGAAGTTCGTGCACGGCACACCACAATGCAGACCCTCGGCAGGATCGCGATCATATCCGGGTTTGCAGGAGTCGCAGCGGTTAACATCTGGATTTTTTCGGGGGCAGAAGATCTGGAGAAAGGCGATCGTTTGGTTCTCTACGGTCAGGTCTATCTTGTCGCTCTGGTTATCCCCTTGCTTTCGATCAGCGGAGTGGTTCTTCACGCTCTGATACAGCGTCGCCTCGTTCGTCAAGGACACCTTCCGCACAGACCCGATCAAACCACCGAAGTCAGGTGGCCCATTCTGCTGGGTGGCTTTGCGTTTGTTGTTCTCAGCATAGTGTTGGGAACCGCAAATTTTGCCTTCGCGCAAGAGACCGTTTTTGCGGTGTCGCTGACGGTCATTCTCTACCTCATGTCGCGTTTGCTGAGAGAGCTGGAGTCGAAACAGGCCAAAGTCCTGATCGGGACAGCAACTATCATTTTCGTTTTTCGAGCAGTTCCCTTGCCAGGACCGGGCCTGACTTGGTTCGAGATCGACGAGCTTGGGTTTGACGAACAGTTCCTGGCCATTCTAGCGCTTCTGACCTCACTACTTGCTCTGCTTGGCCTGATTATCCTCAGGCCGATTATGGCAAGTCATTCGATTGCGCAGGTTGTAGTGTTACTCACGATTGCCGCAGGAGTGCTGGCCCTGCCAAACCTTGCCTTGTACTACGGGGTGCATGAATGGACGGCCGCGCGCACTGGTGGTGTCGTGGATGCAAGGTTTATCGCCATACTCGACACAGCAGTCGAGTCACCGCTGGGTCAGATCGCGATGGTCCCAATGTTGGCCTGGATCGCGCGCAACGCCCCAACACATCTGAAAGCTACCTTTTTCGCAGTCATGGCGTCGTTCACCAACATGGCATTGTCAGCAAGCAGCCTCGGTACAAAATACCTGAATCAGATCTTTACCGTTACCCGCGCGGTTACCGATCCCAGAACGGGTACCGTTGCCTCCGTCGCTGACTATAGCCACTTGGGGAACTTGCTGATTACCGTGGCCTTGATCTCTGTTATCGTTCCTCTGGCTGTGGTTTTTCTTGTGCAAAACTCATCTTATCAGACACGCGATTAAATATGCGGATCAATCGCTTTCATCGAGAAGTGTCTTGAGGTGTGACACCGGAACGCCAATATTCGAGCCGCCAAATTCCGGTAAGATCGCGGCATTGATGGCAACCACCTCGCCGTTTCGGTTCAGGGCAGGTCCGCCGCTTCCGCCGGTTGTGGTTTCCGCATCATAAACGACCGCATCAGGGCTGGTCTGGGCGACGATCCCCCGGCTGGCCAGAGGCCGGATCTTGTTCTGCTCTGAAAGGTGTTTTGCAATCGTCCAGAAATCGACGGTGCCATCGCTCTCAAGCGTTTTCAGAAAGTCCGGCCCGGCCTGCACAATCAAGGCCTTAAGGCCAGTCGGAAATCCAAGCAGGAAAACTTCTTCACCTGCCCGCGGCGGGTCAGGTGCCAGTGAAAGCCCGAGCCCTTGAACCCGGCTCGCATCAACAGACAGAAGCGCCAGATCGGCCGTTTTGCTTGCCCTAAGCAATACCGCTTCCATTGGCTTGGATTGCTCTGGCAGATAAGCCAGCAGACTAAGTATCTCGGCCTCAAGCCCTGCGGCCTTCAGGGCCTGCGCCCGATCCCCGGTAGTCCAGGGCAAGGCGACATGACGGTTGGTCACCAACAGAGAGGTGCCATGCAGCAGAAACCCGGTTCCGGTGAACTGAAACTCTGCCGGCGCGCCTGTTGCATCCGGTTCAATCCATGGTTTCCCGAATGGAGTTTTTAGTTTCTCCCCGTCCGGGCCAAGCACATGCCGCAGCAATTTACCGCTTTCGGTTTGTCGCAATCCGTAGGCCCCTTGGATAAAGGCAATGGATCGCGTCGAGGCCGTGACTACCCGCCTGGACGCACCTGCACGGTCTTCCAATGTCCCAAGGCGCTGCTCGGTGGAAATTACCTGGTTGTCAAACGCCTCTCTGAGCGCGACCAGATCATCCGCCGTCAATGCATCTTCTCGTGTCTGCGCGAGCATCACGGCAACCGCCTCGATCTTGAGAGATTCCTGTTTAAGGCTGTCCGCCAGCTTCCGGTCGTTCTGAAAAAGCAAATAGCCAAAGGCAAAGATCAGAAGAAGCACACCGATAACGGCAACCCTGAATAAAACCGTGGTTTGTGATGTCAGCCGACGCCCGCCTTCGCGCAGCGCACCGGACATTTTTCTGGCGAAGGGTCGTCGGCTGGAGCGCGTATACACATAAGCGTCACTTATTATGTCTTCGACCGTGTGATGTGCAGGGAATGAGTGGTCACACATCCTGTAGCGCGACATGGGGCCCTCTTCACCGAATTCAATCATGTCGCCATGCCCTAGAATTGTAGAAGCGGTTTTTTGACCGTTGACCCAGATATCCCGGCCGGGCAACGCGTTTAGCGTGTAACCGCCTTGCGACCACTGAATGGTCGCCACGTCTTCGTCATGCGGGGGCAAATCCTCTTTCCGCCTGAACTTCAGGATACGATCAGGACCCACCGAAGCAGCCAAAGCGTTGCCGACAAGCCAGGTAACGGTTCCGCGGGACGGCCCCGTCAAGCTCTCCAGAAATGCACGGACATCGCCCGTTTCACTTTCCACATCGCTTTTGTCAGGCGTCCGCATCGTCCATCTCAGTTCTCCAGCGCTATTGACACATTATCATGCCCAGCAGTGAAACCGCTATGGTGGGCAATTATGTGCTCGTTTTAAGAACACCAAGGGTCCGCGCATGCTGCCCGGACCATGATGGTTGCGCGTGCGCCCCCATCGCGCCTATTTCGATGAGACCTTAATCTTTCGGCTGGGATCCTGAGGTTCGGTTTTCGGCATCGTGACGTGCAGGACCCCTTTGTCGAACGCAGCAGAAATCTCCTCGATATCGACTGCATCAGGCAGCGTCATTGTCCGGGTAAAACTACCATAGCTTCTCTCACTAACGCGCAGATCGCCCGTGTCATCATGCGTGACCTTCTTCTGGCCTCGTAGGGTCAATCTGCGGTCCTTGATTTCGACTTCGACATCGTCTTCTTCGAGGCCCGGCAATTCAGCGGTGAGAATTATCGCCGCATCCGTCTCGTGGATGTCAATCGCCGGCGAAATCGCACCCGTCATGTCCAACGACGGGAAGCCCGTGCGTTGCGCGGCTGTTTCCAGTGGCAGGAATGGCGCTGCGCCCCCGAAAAAGCGTGACATCATGGATTCCATTTCGCGTCGAAAATTATCAGATAGCGGATGTGTTCCAGCAAACAGTTGCGGGTTTTTTTTGTCTTCAAGCATTTTCTGATCCTCCTCCTTTGGTGCGATTGGGGTGAGGCAGCATTATCGCAAAAAATGCATCTAATTACCTTGATCTTGCGCAACCAAGCGTCCTCGGTATCGCGTCAAAAGACATCCCGGTCGTATCGGCATTGCGAATGAAACAAGGCGCATTACCGGTCAGACGTCCAGGCCAAGCATCACGCGGTAGAAACAAATGCCCAATTGTCCATCCATCGCGTCAAAGCACTTACAAGCCACACTTCCAGCGTGCGGATGAAACCAACACTACGTCAGTATTGCGGGTTGCCGCTCCTACTTCGGCAACATGAAGAACTCTTCCAATACAATCTTTCCGTCTGCTACAGAATAAACAGCAATCTCGCTCAGGGCGATACGTTGCCCAGTCTCCTTCTGCGTTACCTTAGCCATGTATCGCACACTGAAGCGGTTTGGGGGATGAACATAGGGGCCATCGACTTCGAGTTCGATGATTTCATGAGCTGCCAGCCAATCCTCTCTTTTCCCTTTGATAGCATCACGGCCTTTGGTAATGCGAAACTGTCGAACCGGAGGCACAACCGCTTCTATGGATTGAGCGTTCTCGGCATACATTTCATCAACATTTGCAAGGCCCCTGCGATCACGCATTGCCTGAACAAATGTTCTTCCAATCTCGACTAATTCTTTCATGATAGCCCCCATTTTTGGCATCAACTGTATCACATCATACCTTTTCCAATCTTGACGAGGATCAATGAATTTAGATGTTGGCGAAGAATCCAGTTCGGGAACGAGAGGGCAACTAGTGCAGTGGCAACGAGCGGCCCAATTCCCGGTGCCGGCATCAGCCAGTGCGCCATCTCCTTGCCTCGTGGTCGGTGAGTTACCTCCGCATCCAACTCTCATATCTGACTGATCAACCGACCCGCATCCCAATCAGCGGACTTAGGCAAGCCTGTGCCGCTTCCCCTCGTGTTGCACCATCATGCGACAATCGATATCGACCGCGAAGACAAGCCAATGAACAATTTAAACCAACAATCCCGCAACATTCACAAACCCACGTACCGCCAACATTTCACTAAAAAATTGTTATTTATTAAGAAATAGAGTTCCTTTACGCGGGTTCGAAATTGGTACTCGCCTCCAAAAGAATTCAATAGCTTACACGACCTTCCCAGACCGAGCGATACAAATGCTTGTTCTTTGGGGTCACATAGGAGAAATGTAGCCCGATTTGGGCTTTTATCGCGCCGCAAGACTTGCCGTGTGATTCCATGCGCAATGCCCATTTTCTTCTACAATTGGGCGACTCGATTTCAGACCAAGTCCCGCAAATTGAGATATTGTCTCGTTGTGTGATAGTCTCGTTTCATTCTGGTTTGCTTAAGGTGATGTATGTGTGGGTAGTGCGTGCGAGATGGTTGTTGATTGGTGCAATACTGTTTGTGTTGGCCTTTTCCGTATGGAGTCTTCTTCCGCGAAATAGCGAGCAAGAAGTGTTCTCCCTGCTTACTCCAGATGAAATGGCAGAACTCGACAATCAACCTAAAATTACTGAGTCTCTAGACCGAGGATTGACCGTTACTCAATCCGATGGCCCCTTCGTAAATTTCAATTCGCCCAAAAAGGATATTGTCCAGTCGCCTGTCAATATTGATGTAGACATTAGCCCGAGAGGAGATACGGCAGTTGATTTGTCGTCAATTCGGATCGACTATCGTATGGGTCCAGCATGGATCAATGTGACCAAACGAATAATGAAGCACGCCTCAGTCGAAGGTTCGCGCCTGCTCGCACGTTCGGCTGAACTGCCGGTTGGGCGGCACACGATGCGACTCTCCATACAGGACGAGGATAAAAGGCGGACGAGGGTTACTGTGTCGTTTGTCGTGCAGTGAATTGTTAGAAGAAGCAACTACTCGCGATATTACTCAGCCGGCCACTCAACCCTGCGCAACTACCAACGGCGGCTCCTTCGGAAACGGACTGATATCGGACCACTTGAAACATTTTTCTGTCAGGATTGCGCTTGTCTCCCATGTGTTGGAACGCTCCCGCTGTTCGGTGCCGTATTGCATCCCTGATCGATAGACCCCAAGAGCGCTAACGCTGGCGACAGTGCGGCCAATAAGCTGTGCCTCAGCGTCTTTGAATGGTGCCCCGTCAAGACTTCTTACGGCCCTGAGATGCGTCAGCGACCGGGGCCCATGGTCTTGTACCGGTGCAAAAACTCTCGGAATTCCACCCAATCCGGTCTTTGATTTAGCTCGACAATTTTCTGCGCGTGCCAAGAGCACGCGGCGGCATGCAAGGACGCCAGTTGGTCATCAGACATCAAACGTTCCCGCTCTACCGCAGCCTTTTCCCAAAGCGGCAAGATCGACCGGTCCTCAACCAAATTCGCGTTCATATTGTTCCAATAGGATTCGGCCTGATCATCGTGAATATGATTGGTTTTACCCCGATCCCGTTTAACCATGAACGACCCGATTGAACGCGTCACATAGTGATGGATACGCGCAAAATCATGGCGGTAGTTGGATGTGGCACGCCAGGTCACAGCTTCGGGGTCAAGTAGTTGCCCGCCACCATCAACCCATCTGATCTCGGACGTGCGCTCAGGCGCAACTCCTTTGGGGCGATGCGGACCATATCGGGTGAATAACCCGTTGTTGCGCGTTATACTCTTCAGCCCACCCGCAACACCCGAATATAAGCCCTGCTCAGTATCGCAAAGAAAGAACTGCTCAGCCACTGGAATATCGCTGAAGTCTTCGACGCCACCGCAACCGAATAGCTTCCAGGCAAAAGAGGCAACATCAAAAGGCTCTCCTGCGGTTTCCTGCAACTTTTCCAGCAACTTGTGCATAGAGGGATCAGGAAGGCGGATGTTCAGATATTCATCAACGTCCAGCGAAAAGGTCCAGTCCGCATCAAGAAACCTCGGATGTGAACGAACTCGCCTGAGCATCGTGTTCTGCGGGCTTTGCTTTGGCTTGACCGAATTATCAACATGAGTTGCAATGCCCAGATCCCCGAGCCGTTCTGCAATCAGATCGGTGCCGTCATCACAATCGTTGGTGTAAATGAGGAAATGGTCAATGCCGAGTGACAGGTAGTAGGACACCCAATCAATCATGAACGGGCCTTCGTTCTTCATTGTCGTGTAGACAACGATCCTGTCAGTCATTGCAAGTCCTGCGGTTGAACCAAAGTGGCGCCATCTTCTGTAGGTCCTTCTCGGGTGCCAACATCCCCAATTCGATATGAAATTGGTTCATTGACTATAGCTTTTGAACCGCGACCTGAGCGCCTTTGATCGCCTTGAGACGCAAGCCCGCCGAGTTTGCGCCCAAAAACTCGTGGAATGCACGCATCACACCATCTTTCCACCATCCCCTCCGATGGTAGTCGTCCAACATGATGACACCGCCTTCGATCATCTTCGGCAATACCGCATCCAGATCCGCTTTGACCCCTTCATATGAATGGTCTCCATCAAGATAGGCGAAACCGATACTCTGATCTTCGAACAGGCGCAGTGCAGGAACCGAAAAATCGCGAATTACCGAAACTTGACCCTTCGCTATCTCAGAGGCGTATGTGTTTTTCACCGCTTCATAGATGCGGTCCATATCGTTTTGGCTACGCGCTCCGGCCAAAGATGCGCCACCATCTGCGTCGGGCTGCACGCCCCATGGGTCGATGAGGCACAGCTTAGAAGGCTTCAATTCATCGAGTAATATCCGCGAAAACTCGCCCCGCCAGACGCCGATTTCGATGCTGAGCTTTCCGTGCGGCATTGTCCTGAGCATTTCGCGCCTCAGCGCATCTTTCCGCTCGCGCTGCAGGGCTTGTTTCTTGCGGCGGTCCTCGGCGGATACGGTTTCAGCCATGGGCGCCTTCTCCGATATGAGAATTCTGCAAGGCCTCAACCAAATCGAGCCAATCAGGTCTGGCCTTCAACTCTGCGGCTTTTGCACTATGCCATTCGCAGGCTTTGTGGTGAAGCTCGGCCAACTGAGGATCAGCCATCATCTCGGCTTTGATGTCATGCATGGCAGGCATGCGGCCCAAGATCGAGCGATCTTCGACGTCGTTGTGATTCATTACAAGCCAGTATTTCAGACCTTGGTCCTGGCCAACATGGTTAGTCCGGCCCCGTTCACGTTTGACAAGAAAGCTATCGGTACTTCGTACTGCATAGTGGTGAATACGCGCGAATTCATGGCTGAATCCTCGCCACGCTTTCCATTTCACCTGATCTGCCGGGTAGAGGTTTCCGCCTGCATCTCTCCACAACACCCCTTCGTACGGTGCGTCGGGATTTGGGGCGTCCTCTGGATTGATCCGAGGACGGTGGGCGCGAAACCGGCTAAACTTGCCGTTATTTCGGAATAGCGTTTTGAAACCTTTTGTCCGGTGATGGGGGTAGCTGTCTTCGGTGGCCGCCTGAAAGAATGTCTCAGGGACAGGTTGATCGACAAAGTCGTTTAAGCCGGCATTTCCGAACATACGCCAACAGATCGATATTGCATCAGCTTCACCGCTTGCCTCTACAAGTGACTGAACATTGCCTTCAGGCAAACGGATATTGATGTATTCATCCACATCCAGGCTCATAATCCAATTTGCGGACTGATAGCTTGGATGACTGCGAGATCGGGTAAAAGCCCGGTTCTGGGGCGCAGCGCGTGGTCCGACCTTGTTGCGCTCATGATGCGCCCAGCCTAAGGTCTGCATCCGATCACCGATGACATCTGTGCCATCAGAACAGTCGTTGGTGTAGATCAGGATATCATTGAACCCGATTGCGCGGTTGTAAGCCACCCAATCGATCATAAATGGCCCTTCGTTCTTCATCGTCGTCACGATGAGAAAGGTCTCGTTTGCCATAAGTTAAACTCTTGCCTGTGCCATTCTCGGACTATTGTTGATCTAATTAGAATAGCCTTAGGATTTTGTCCAATTCGCCGGTGACTTCTGCGGGTGCTACTTGCCGGGCCAAATCAGACATTCGGGCCTGCGCTATTCGCCATTGCTCTCCACCAAATTCTGCGGACGCACGCTCAACTCCTTCGACAATAGCCGCGCTGTCAGTGCTTTTCACAAAGTAAGGGTAATCTGCACCCAGATAATATTCGGCATCGTGAACCTGCCGATTTACCAACACATTTGCCCCAATAACAGCTGCGTTGAAACCCTTAGTGAAGGGCTTAGAGGACAACACTCCGCGAGTGAGAACAGGGCTCGGGTCACGCGTGCAAATGTGAAAGTTTGCCTCTGATAGTCTTGCGATGAAGGCCTCCACATCACCTTTACCGTTATAACCGGGCACTACTGACTGCTCTGCCAGAGCGGGCGGCAAGACAACGTTATCAAGCAGTCCGAAATAACCCAAATTGAATTCCGCCTTGGGTGCAGATTCCGGAACGAGTCGCGGATCCGCATGATGCCTCAGATGGCGCACCTGAACACCCGGAGTCGGATCAAGCGCGGGCAATCCCTGGCACAAGCTACGCTCACCCTGATACGAAGCAGCGATATGGACGTCCACAAAACCGGCTTCCAGTTGCCCGGCAATGACATCCAGATGATCAACGCAAATGCCTGCCGCGACTTTCTTCAAGGACGCTCTAAACTCCTGCCCCAAATTTGATGCAGCACTTTTGTGAAAAATCACAATTGCGTCCCTGCAGGAGTCTACAAATCGCTGACACGCATGTACCCGAGAGGCTTTGGGAGCCAACACGACTTCGAATGTGTATCGCTCCGATAAATGCGCGCGCGCCATTGCAGCCAACTGGTCAACACGCATCGCCTTGCCACCCATTGTTTTCTGGCCGATGCGATATGCAAAGATCACTTTCATGTCCGAGTTGCTAAGCTATGCATAGCGCAACGTTCCTCCGAAGCGGGGCCAACTCTCTGAAACTGCATCGCAAATTGAATCGGGTTCGTGGCCTCTGGATCAATTGTCAGAGTGTTATCCATCTGATCAATGAAAGCTACTTCCAAGTCGAGTGGTTCCCAATCCAAAACCGATCGCTGCAACCAGGCAATCAACTCCAATTAATGTGCTTAATTCTTGCAACGCCAGAGCTCAACACATCACAAAGAACCAAAGAGTTGAAGGGCCTTCATCAAAATCAAGTAATCTCTTTATCTTGACCTCAAGCACTCCGTCGATATTGCGGGATCACCTCATAGCCCGGCTTTTCTGGCTCATCGTCCAGCATCTCGGCTGGAAATCCCGGTGCCCGAATCTCAAGCCCGGTCGCATCCTCCAGCCGCCTGATGATGTTGGGAGATAGCTCTCTCTCTCCATAGCGAGAGATCCCGTCCTCAAAAATCTTGATCATCACCGGGTTTATCTCCAGCGGCACCCCGGCGCGGTCGGCGACCTCCTGAAACAGACCGATGTCCTTTTTGACCAGATCCATGGTGAATGAAATATCGCGGGACCCATTCAGAATCACTTGGCTTTCCGTTTCGTGCACAAATGATGTGCCCGACGAAATTTTGATCGCCTCATAGGTCGTGCCAAGATCCATCCCTGCGGCCTTTGCGGTCACCAAAGCCTCGGCGCAAGTGATCAGATTTGCGGTTGCCAAATAGTTTGTCAGCACCTTCAACACTGAGGCCGATCCCAAATCGCCTGTGTGCAAAACGCGGCGCCCCATCGTCGTCAGGAACGGCAGAATGCGCTCAAATGTTTCTCGATCGCAGCCTGCGAAGATCGAAATATTGCCCGTAGCCGCCCGATGACATCCGCCCGATACCGGGCAATCGACTGCAGCCCCCCCACGTTCGATCACCGAAGCACCCAATCGTTTTACTTCCGCTTCGTCGGTGGTGGACATTTCCATCCAGATCTTACCGGATGTCACTTCGGACAGCATCTCCTGCATTACCGCGTCCGAGGCGGCAGGAGATGGCAGACAGGTAATCACGGCGTCACAATCACGCATCAATTGGGCGGGGCTTTCAGCTGCCTTCGCACCCTGCGCGACAAAACCAGACACAAGATCAGGGTTGAGGTCATGAACGGTCAGGTCAATCCCATTGCGCAGCAGCGAGCCCGACAATTTTCCGCCCACGTTTCCCAGCCCGATGAAGCCTACTTTCATATGACGCTCTCCCTGTTCGTCTTTCGATGCACATGCGAACACGCCTGTTGACCTAAGTCATGCCGTCCAGCGACCCTCAGAGGTCGCTTTTTTGCCCCTGTACGCACAGTTGAGCGAGACTCGCTTGACAAGGGGGGTGATGCTGTCCCAAGAGCCAAGTGTTGGTGTCTGCAGCAGCAGATGAAAAGGGAATGCGTCAGCGGATTTTCCGTCAAACGCAGCCGCCCCCGCGACCGTGACCGGAGAGGGTGCCCAAGCCACTGGCGAATGCCGGGAAGGCGGGACATCCGACAGAGCACCGCTCTGACATCCGCAAGCCGGGAGACCTGCCAACGCCCGAAGATGAAACCGGACGGGGTGTTCCGGTGTGGGGCTTTAATCAGCCCGCATGAAACCCCGTCCCCCACGAAGAGGATTTGGGGGGATGAGAGACATGACCGACACCACACCGGTCGAACTGCTGGTCTGCACCACCTGTCGTCGCGGCCTACCCGTCGAAGACGACGCCCAACGCCCCGGCACATTGCTGCACAAAGCGCTTGAACAGGCCACCCTGCCCGAGGGCATCACCTTGAAAGCAGTAGAATGCCTTTCAAACTGCGATGAGGGCTGTTCTATCGTGCTGCGTGGTGGACCTGATCGATGGACATTCGTCTATGAGCATCTGAGCGAAACCGATCACGTCGAAACCATCATTGAAGGTGCCACCAAGTACCTTCAGACCGAGGACGGGCTGGTCAAATGGCGTGAACGCCCCGAACACTTCCGCAAGAATTGCGCGGCCCGTATTCCCCCGATTGGAGCGCTGAAATGAGCAATCTCGAAAAACTGCCCGTCACCGTGATCACCGGCTTTCTGGGCTCGGGCAAAACGACGCTGGTCAAGCATTTGATGCAGAACCCGCAAGGCAAGCGCTTGGCTGTTGTAGTCAATGAGTTCGGCGATGTGGGTGTCGATGGCGATATCCTGAAATCCTGCGCAATCCCGGATTGCCCAGCAGAAAACATCATGGAACTGGCCAATGGCTGCATCTGCTGCACTGTGGCCGACGATTTCATTCCCACGATCGAAGCGCTTATGGCCTTGGAGCCGCGCCCCGATCACATTCTGATCGAAACCTCGGGCCTGGCTCTGCCTAAGCCGCTGCTCAAAGCGTTCGACTGGCCAGACATTCGCTCGAAAATCACAGTCGACGGCGTGATCGCTTTGGCCGATGCCGAAGCGGTTGCCGCTGGTCGGTTTGCACCCAATGTCGAAGCGGTAGATGCCCAGCGCCTTGCCGATGAGTCGATCGACCACGAGACTCCACTATCGGAGGTGTTTGAAGATCAGATCTCTTGCGCCGACATCATCCTGCTGACCAAGCCGGATCTGGCCGGTCCCGAAGGTGTCGCCAAAGCCAAAGAGGTCATCGCGGCCGAAGCCCCTCGCCCCCTACCCGTCGTCGAAGTCGCCGAAGGTGTCGTGGACGTGCGCGTTGTCTTGGGCCTTGAAGCTGCCGCCGAGGACGACATGGAAGCGCGTCCCAGCCATCATGATGGTCATCACGATCACGAGCATGACGATTTTGAAAGCATCATCCTCGAACTGCCGGAACAGACTGATCCGCTGGATCTGGTCGCCAAGATCGAACGCCTGGCAAAGGAACTGAACATCCTGCGCGTCAAAGGCTATGCCGCGGTTCAGGGCAAGCCCATGCGCCTGCTGGTACAGGCCGTCGGCTCGCGGGTACGTCATCAGTATGACCGCCCGTGGGAACCTGGTGAAGAGCGCCGCTCGCGCCTTGTGGTCATCGCCGAGCATGATGATATCAAAGAGGCCGAAATCCGTGATATCCTTGTGGGTGTGACCGAGGCCGCCGAGTAAGATTCATGCACGTCGTCTTCCGCGAAAGCCACGGGTTAGAGGAAACCGAGACCCCAACCGATCTGGGCCAGAGCCCGGCGGACTTGGTGGTGCTGTCATTTTCTGACAGTGACCTTGGCGCTTTCGCGGCGGGCTGGCATCGCGGTGGCGGGCCAGACGGGCGCATGCCAACCCTGCGGTTGGCCAACCTGACAGCTCTAAAACATCCCCTGTCAGTCGACACATATGTTGAACAGACGCTCGAGGGGGCCAAAGGCATCTTGATCCGCCTGATTGGCGGCGTGCCATATTGGTCTTACGGCTTGCAGCAGGTTCTGGCACTGGCACAGGCCAAGGGGATCGCATTGGCTGTCCTGCCTGCGGACGGGCGCGAGGATACGCGGCTGGATGAGTACTCCACCCTGCCCGTCTCAACCCTGCGGCGCTTGGCGCATCTGTGTGATACCGGCGGAGAGGTTGCGGCACAGGCCGCGCTCGCACAGATGGCGCTGGCGGCGGGACTATATGCCGGTCCGGTGATGGGGGCAAAGACCATACCGGATTACGGCGCCTGGTGCCCGGATCGTGGCGTGATACCGGCGGACACAGCTTTTTCGGGCGATGCAAAACGCATTATTGTCACGTTTTATCGGGCCTACCTGACCTCTGCCGACACTGCCCCGATCGCGGCTTTGATCCGCAGTGTGAGATCGCGTGGATTCGAGGCCATTGGCCTGTTCGCCCCGTCGCTCAAAGCGCCAACCGCCGCTGACTGGTTGCGTGAGACGATCGTGGCGCTGAAACCTTCAGCGATCATCAATGCCACCTCCTTTTCGGGCAAGGGCGCATCAGGCACTTCACCCTTGGATGCTGCCAATGTGCCCGTCTTTCAGGTCGCCCTCGCGACCTCGCGCCGCAAAGCCTGGGCAGAAGCGGAACGCGGGCTTTCGCCTGCTGACCTCGCCATGCATGTGGTGCTGCCCGAGGTCGACGGGCGGATTAACGCGGGCATCGTGTCGTTCAAAGAACCGGGCAAGCGCGATCCTTATCTGGAATATTCGCGTTTTGCCCACCAGCCCGAACCTGACCGGATCGAAGCTGTCATCGATCGGGTCTCTGGCTGGCTGGACCTGCACGAAAAGCCCAGTTCGGATCAAATACCGGCGCTGGTTCTGTCGACTTACCCGGGTAAGGACTGGCAGATGGCGCATGCAGTTGGCCTTGATGCGCTTGCTTCAGCCGAAGCGATGCTGACCGATCTTCAGAATGAGGGATATGCAACCGCACCGGCCGAGCCGATTGCCGAAACCCTGCTGGGCGCCCGGATTTCATGGTCATTGCAGGACTACCTGATTGCGCATGCAGAGCTACCCGATCAATTGCGCGCCGATCTGCAGGCGGTCTGGGGAGACCCCGAGGACGATCCAGCGTTCGCAGATGGAGCATTCCATTTCACGGCCCTTCGGCGTGGCAACGCTGTGGTTGCGCTGCAGCCAGAACGCGGCATGCCAGAACTGCGCGAGGATGACTATCATGACCTTTCGCGCACCCCTCGGCACAGCTACGTCGCCTTTTACCTTTGGCTACGCAAAGGGATAGGCGCGGATGCTTTGATCCATATTGGTGCCCATGGCACGCTGGAATGGCTGCCAGGTAAATCGGTCGCTTTATGCAATGAATGCTGGCCCGAGGCGTTGATCGGTAAACTCCCGGTGATCTACCCGTTCATCGTCAATGACCCCGGCGAAGCTGCGCAGGCCAAGCGCCGGATCGGTGCAGTTACGCTGGGCCATATCCCGCCCCCGATGAAAGAAAGTGGTACGCCGGATCGCATGGTTCGGCTGGAAGCACTGCTGGATGAGTTCTCGAACGCGGACGGTCTGGACCCCAAGCGCCGTGACCGGTTACAGGAAGATATCCGCGACGAGGCCCAGGCCATTGGGCTGGCAAGCGACCTTGGCCTCGATCAGGCCACCTGCATCGCCGAGGCGATCACGCGCATTGATCGATTTGTCTGCGATATCAAGGAAAGTCAGTTCGGCGACGGCCTGCACATCTTTGGACGGGTTCCAGATGTGACGGGTGATTTCAACCCCGCGCCTTCTGCCCAAGCTGAGCGCAATGCTCTGGTCGATGCGCTAGCTGGCAAACGAATCGAAGCCGGACCTTCAGGCTCTCCCTATCGCGGGCGCTCAGACGTGCTGCCTACTGGGCGGAATCTTTATACCACCGACCCGCGTTCTGTGCCCACGCGTGCGGCCTATACTCAAGGCGTCAAGCTGGCAGAGGAGTTGGTGCGTCGACACCTGCAGGAAGAAGGCGACTATCCTAAGGGGCTGATCGTCGACCTGTGGGGCTCGGCCACGATGCGCACCGCAGGCGAGGAATTTGCCATGGCGCTGCACTTGCTGGGTGTGAAACCGGTTTGGGACAAAGGCTCGGAGCGTGTTTCGGGCATCGAAGTGCTGCCGATCACCGACCTCAGCCGTCCGCGTCTGGACGTGACCTTACGGGTCTCGGGCCTGTTCCGTGATGTGTTCCCAACGCTTTCGGCGCTTTTTGGTCAGGCCGTACGGGCACTATCTGAACGGGATGAGGCGCCCGATTGGAACCCTTATGCCGGTCAGGAACCGGCAGCACGGGTCTTTGGACCGGCCCCCGGCAGCTATGGCGTCAACATGACCCAACTATCCGAAATCTACACCGATGATGCCCGCTCAAAGGCGGGTGAGGCGTGGTTAGATGCCAGTTCCTTTGCACTGGAAGGTGAGCACATCACGAAGGACGTCGATGGCATTACGCGGCGTGTCGCCAATGCTGACAGCTTTGTACACCTCCAGGACCTGACCGAGACCGACCTGCTATTGGCGAATGACTATGCCACGCATGAGGCCGGGTTTGCTGCCGCCAAGAAAATCACCGGTGGTAACGCTCAGCTCTATCACCTGGACAATACCAACCCGGAAAATCCACGCGCCCGTACCTTGCCCGAAGAGATTAGCCGCGTGGTTCATGCGCGCGCCGCCAATCCAGGATGGATAGCGGGGATGCAGCGGCATGGTTTTCGAGGCGCGGCCGAGATTGCAGCGACGCTTGATCACATGGCCTCGTTTGCACATTTGTCTGGCACCGTCGCGCCGCATCTGTTCGATCTTTATCATGAAGCCACGCTTGGCGACGAAGGCGTCGATGCCTTTCTACAAGAGGCGAACCCGCGTGCGCATCAAGCGATGCAAGACCGTTTCCGCGCCTTGTTGGATGCTGGATTATGGAATACGCGCCGAAACTCGATCCGTGCCGGTTTGGAAGGTCTGGGATGAGCGCTCTCACCGACAAACCTGTCGTCCAAGGCTGGTGCCCCGGCGCCCATCGCCCGATGATGTCCGGCGATGGGCTGGTCGTGCGCGTACGCCCGCGGTTGGCGCGGCTTAGCGCTCAGCAGGCTTTGGGTCTGTGCGAATTGGCCGACCGTTTCGGCAATGGCACTATTGACCTGACCAACCGTGCGAACCTGCAACTGCGCGGCGTCAAGGAAGCCGACCACCAGCCGCTATTGGCCGAGCTGTCTGATCTGAACCTTCTCGATGCCGAGCCCGGCATCGAGATCAGACGGAATATTTTGGTCACACCGCTCTACCGTGCAGGTGATCTGACAGCGCGACTAACGCAGCATCTGATTGACCGCCTAGCAGAGTTGCCCTCGCTGCCCGCCAAGTTCGGATTTGCAATTGATACTGGACCCGAGCGCCTATTAGCCGGAGACTCGGCTGACATTCGCGTGGAAACCGGCGAAAACGACCTGATTCTGCGTGCTGACGGTGCTGAGACCGGGCGGTCTGTTTCTGAAGCCGATGCCATCGATCGACTGATCGAACTGGCAAAGTGGTTCTCTGAAACCTATACGCCCGAGACACGCCGAATGGCCCGCGTGATCTCTGCGCAAGACCTTCCGCTCGAATGGCAAGGCAGCCCGCCCGGCCCAATAGGTACCCTGCTACAGCCTGGCGCTTGCGAGTTGGGAACACTGTTGGGCGCGACGTTTGGGCAATTGCCCGCAGGCCCGCTCTCGAAACTGATCGAGAGCAGCGGTGCATCTGCCCTGCGAGTTACACCGTGGCGGTTGATCCTGCTGGAAGGCGGAGCAGATACTCCCGCACCAGCCTTCGTCACAGACGGTACTGACCCGCTGATGACCACCGACGCCTGCCCTGGCACGCCGTTCTGTCCGCAGGCGCAAGTGGAAACGCGAGAGATCGCGCGCGTTTTGGCGGCTCGAGTGCCCGGATCTCTGCATGTCTCGGGGTGTGCAAAGGGCTGCGCCCGGATGGGCACTGCAGATGTCACCTTAGTGGGATGCAATGGACGATTTGATCTTGTCAAACAAGGTCGTGCAGGGGATGAGCCCTGCCAACGCGGCCTGACCGAAGAAACACTTATGACCATGGACTTCACCTGATGCCCTATGAATACGAAACCAACGGCGCGGCGATTTACAAACAGAGCTTTGCCACGATACGCTCTGAGGCCGATCTCGCTCGGTTCGATGCCGATGAAGAGCAAGTGGCCGTGCGCATGATCCATGCCGCTGGAATGGTTGGGCTGGAGGAGTTCGTGCATTTCTCGCCCGGCTTCGTCACAGCTGCCCGCACCACGCTGGAAAATGGCGCACCGATCCTGTGCGACGCGCGCATGGTCAGCGAAGGTGTGACCCGCTTCCGCCTGCCTGCGGATAATGAGGTAATCTGCACTCTGCATGACGAACGCGTGCGCCCATTGGCCGTTGAGATGTGTAACACGCGCTCTGCCGCTGCGCTAGAGTTGTGGCGTCCGCATCTTGGCGGCGCGCTGGTCGCGATCGGTAACGCTCCGACTGCGCTATTCCATCTGCTAAACATGCTGGAAGACCCAGATTGTCCGCGCCCGGCCGCTATCATCGGCTGCCCTGTGGGCTTTGTCGGCGCAGTCGAATCCAAGGACGCCTTGTGGGAAGCGCAGCCCGTACCCTCCTGCATTGTCAAAGGTCGCTTGGGCGGCAGTGCAATCACCGTTGCTGCCATCAACGCCATCGCGAGTCGCGCGGAATGAGCGGGGGCAAGATCTACGGCGTGGGCCTTGGCCCTGGTGACCCGGATCTCATGAGCGTCCGTGCAGACCGCCTGTTGCGCAATGCGCGCCACGTAGCGTTCTTCCGCAAGCCGGGCCGCACGGGGCAGGCCCGCAAGATCGTCAATGGAATGATCCCCGGCGACGCTATCGAGTTTGCGATGGAGTATCCCGTAACAACCGAAATCCCGGTGACGGACCCGAGGTACAACGAGCTGCTTTCCGTGTTTTACGAGGATTGCGCCGCGCACCTGAAGTCGTTGACAGAGAATGGTGAGGATGTCGTGGTCCTGTGCGAAGGAGACCCTTTCTTCTACGGGTCATTCATGCATCTTTACAATCGATTACGGGATATATCTAAGGTCGAGGTCGTACCAGCCATTACCGGAATGTCGGGTGCCTGGACCGCTACCGGCGATCCAATAACCTGGGGTGATGACGTCCTGACGGTTCTGGTCGGTACATTGTCCGAGGACACGCTGACCGAACGCATGACCCAAACCGATGCGTTGGTGGTCATGAAGATCGGTCGCAACTTTGACAAGGTAAAACGCGCCTTGAAACGGGCCGATCTATATGACCGTGCATGGATCGTCGAATACGCCCAGATGCCCAACCAGCGGGTTTGCAAACTCTCGGACAATTGCGAGGGTATCACCCCCTATTTCTCGATCATCCTGGTTCACGGTCAGGGCCGTCGCCCATGAGTGGCTGGGTCAAAATAGCTGGCCTCGGACCGGGAGACGAAGCTCTGGTCACGCCCGAGGTTACCGCTGCTCTGGCCGAGGCGACGGATGTTGTTGGATACATCCCCTACGTCGCGCGCGTTGCTGAGCGTGAAGGGTTGACCCTACATGCCAGTGACAACCGGGTCGAGATCGACCGCTCGCAGCACGCATTACGGATGGCGGCCGAGGGCAAGCGTGTCGTGGTTGTTTCCTCCGGAGACCCAGGCGTGTTCGCGATGGCCGCTGCCGTGTTCGAGGCCTTGGAGAATGGTCCCGCTGAATGGCGAAGCATTCAGATCGACGTACTGCCGGGGATCACTGCGATGCTGGCCGCTTCCGCCCGTGCGGGCGCGCCGATGGGGCACGATTTCTGCGCCATCAACCTCAGCGACAATCTGAAACCGTGGTCCTTGATCGAAAAGCGCCTGCGTCTCGCCGCACAGGGGGATTTCGCGATGGCATTCTACAATCCACGCTCGAAGTCACGCCCAGAAGGCTTTGTAAAAACACTGGAAATCCTTCGCGAGGAATGTGAGCCAGAACGCCTGATCCTGTTCGCTCGCGCAGTGTCGCGTTCGGATGAAGAGTTGCGGATTTCAACATTGGCCGAGGCCACGCCAGACATGGCGGACATGCAGACCGTCGTGATCGTCGGCTCGTCATTGACCCGCGTGATCGAGCGCGACGGCAAACCGATCGTTTACACGCCGAGATTCACGCCTGACAAGGATCAGGTATGAACCAGCCAGTCCAAGACCTGCGAAACCTTTTCGAACTCAGTCCGCTGCGGCAACAGCGGACGGTCGATCATCAGAACCGGAAGACCCAGCGCCCGTGCGGCCTCCAGCTTTGCGCGCGCCCCGATGCCACCCGCGTTCTTGGACACAACCAACTGCGTCCCGTGACGCTCCATCAGCCCCCGGTCTTCAATTTTAGTAAACGGACCGCGCGAAATAATGACGTCTCTATTAGGAAACGGCACGGTTTCAGGCTCATCCACCAGCCGCAAAAGATAGTGATGCTGAGGCTGTGCTGCAAAGTCCTGAAGATGCATGCGACCAACGGCAAGGAACACGCGCCGAGCGGGACCGGAAAGCGCGTCGACGGCACCGTCGATGTCCGGAACATGCTGCCAACTGTCGCCATCTTGAGCGACCCAGGCAGGCCGCGTCAGCGCCGCCAGCGGAGTGGCGGTCGAGGCGCAGGCTTCCACAGCGTTTCGGCTCATCAGCGCGGCAAAGGGGTGGGTAGCATCTACGATGTGGCTGATCTCATGATCGCGGATGTAGCGCGCCAGCCCCTCCGTTCCTCCGAAACCGCCCACGCGTGTTGGAACGGGCTGCGGGCGTGGCGTGTCGACACGGCCCGCGTAGGAATACGTGGCCGGAATACCTTGTTCGGAAACGGATTTTGCCAGAGCATTTGCCTCGGTCGTCCCGCCAAGAATCAGGAGGTTGGGCATGTCTGAAACTCCGTGGCTAACCGTATTGGGTTTGGGTGAAGATGGACTGGATGGCCTTTCCGCCGCAAGCCGTCAAGTGCTGGATCGTGCCGAGATCGTCATGGGTCCGTCTCGCCACCTATCTTTGATTCCCAAAAGCAACGCCGAACAGGTTGAATGGCCAGCTCCATTTGCCGATGGTCTTCCGATACTGACCGGATTACGCGGTCGGCAAACTGTTGTTCTGGCCTCGGGCGATCCGTTCTGGTTCGGGGCCGGTTCCGTCATCGCGCGAAATTTCGATGTGAGCGAATGGACCGCCCTACCTGGCCAATCGACCTTTTCGCTAGCGGCTGCGCGGCTTGGTTGGCCGCTTGAAAACACGTTGACCTTCGGACTGCATGCCGCGCCTCTGACACGCCTTCGCCCTCACTTGGCACCCAGCCTGCGCGCCATCCTTTTGCTGCGCGACGGGAAAGCTGTGGCTGAGCTTGCGACCTATCTGGGCGAAACCGATTTTGCCGATTGTACTCTGCACGTTATGGAAGCGCTTGGCGGTCCCCGTGAACGGGCGCGCAGCGTGTCGCTGACCGAAGCGTTGCTGGGGACATTCGAACACCCGGTCTGTGTCGGGTTGGACGTCGCGGGTGCCGGGCGCGCCTTTCCCAAGGCATCGGGCAAGCCCGATGACATCTTTGAAACCGACGGCCAGATCACCAAGCGACCCATTCGCGCACTGACCCTGTCGGCCCTTGCGCCGCAAAGGGGCGAGCATCTGTGGGATATCGGCGGTGGCACCGGTTCGATCAGCATCGAATGGCTGATGTGCGATCCGACGCTAATCGCAACGACCATCGAGCCGCGTGCTGATCGGGCCGAACGCATTCGCCGCAATGCCAATACGTTAGGACAGGATCGGCTGTGCGTGGTGCATGGCTCGGCACCAGAGTCGTTGGCTGATCTTGACCGACCCGATGTGGTGTTTATCGGTGGCGGTCTAAGTGCGGATCTGCTGAACTGGCTACACGCCAATCTTCGGGCTGGCACGCGGCTGATCGCCAACGCGGTGACATTGGAAAGCGAAGCGTTGCTGGCTGAATGGCACGACAAGCTGGGCGGAGACCTGCTGCGCATCGAACTGGCGCAGGCTGCTGCGCTTGGTCCACGGCGAGGCTGGAAATCTGCCTATCCTGTGGTGCAATGGAGCCTCACGTTATGATCGTCGCCGGGCTCGGATTCTCGTCTTCTGCTACGCTGGCCAGTCTGCGCGCTGCCTTTGATCTGGCGTCGACAGGAAAAACTGTCGATGCCCTGGCAACCGTTGCAGACAAGAACGGGCATGCCGCACTTGCCGCGCTTGCAGAAGCAACTGAGCTGCCGGTTCATTTCGTCCCGGCTGTTGATCTTGCCGGGCAACGTACCCTCACCTGCTCGCCCCGCAGTCGTGCCACATACGGCACCGGCAGCGTGGCCGAAGCATCCGCTCTTGCTGCCGCCGGGCATGGTGCGCGGCTGATTTCACCCAGACAAATCTCGGACGACCGGCTTGCAACCTGCGCCGTCGCCATCGGAGGACAACAATGACCGTTCATTTCATCGGCGCCGGACCGGGTGCTGCCGATCTGCTAACCCTGCGCGGGCGCGATATCATCACCTCCTGCCCTGTGTGCCTCTATGCAGGCTCATTGGTTCCCGAGGAGATTCTGAGCCACTGCCCCGACGGCGCAAAGATCGTGAACACGGCTCCGATGGATCTGGATCAGATCATGGCCGAGATCGAAATAGCGCACAAAGCCGGGCAAGACGTGGCGCGGCTGCATTCCGGGGACCTCTCTGTCTGGTCCGCGATGGGAGAGCAAATCAGACGTCTGAAAGAGATGGGAATCCCGGTCAGCGTCACGCCCGGTGTCCCGTCTTTTGCCGCCGCAGCTGCTGCTCTAGGAACTGAACTCACCCTTCCGGGACTGGCGCAATCGGTGGTGTTGACCCGGACGCCTGGGCGCGCGTCCTCGATGCCTGAAGGTGAGACGCTGAAAAACTTTGCTAAAACAGGTGCTACTCTGGCCATTCACCTGTCGATCGGAAATCTGGACAATGTCATCGCCGACCTGACCCCTGCCTATGGTGCGGACTGCCCGGTCGCCGTTGTCTACCGCGCCAGCTGGCCGGATGAACGGATCATCCGCGCGACTCTGGCCACGCTGAAAGAGGCGCTGGACGAAAGCATCTCGCGCACCGCACTGATAATGGTTGGTCCGGCGCTCGCAGGTGAAGGGTTTGACGAAAGCTGCCTGTATTCTAAAACCTACGACCGTCGCTATCGCCCTCAAAGCGCCGATAGCCCGTGGTCGAGCTGGAGCCACGGCGATGACTAACCCCCCGGGATTACTGATTTCCGCACCGTCATCGGGCACGGGCAAAACCACGGTCATGCTGGGGTTGCTCCGGGCGCTGGCTGAGGACGGATTGACCGTGCAGCCGTTCAAAAGCGGGCCCGACTACATAGACCCGGCCTTTCACCGCGCTGCGGCAGGCCGCGCTTCGTTCAATCTGGATAGCTGGGCGATGGGAGATCCGCTGCTAAGCGCGATATCCGCGCAAGCCGAGGGTGCCGACATCGTAGTGGCCGAGGGTTCGATGGGTTTGTTTGATGGCGTCGCCAAACCCGGAGAACTGGGACATGGATCAAGCGCTGAAACGGCGCTGCGTATGGGATGGCCGGTCGTCTTGGTTCTGGATGTCGGAGGACAGGCGCAATCAGCGGCGGCGACTGCACTTGGGTTTCGGATGTATAACCCCGATTTGCCTTTTGCCGGTGTCATCCTGAACCGCTGTGCTAGCCCTCGCCACGAACGACTGACCCGTTTGGGCATGGAGCGCGCCGGACTACCGGTTCTGGGGGTACTTCCACGCCGAGGCGATCTTACCTTGCCCGAACGGCATCTAGGCTTAATCCAAGCGGTTGAACACCCTGATCTGGAAACCGCAATTGCCGGTTACGCCGCGTTCCTGCGTGAACATGTTGATCTGGAAGCGATCAAAAAGGCGGCCTCCTCGGGCCCCGTTGGGCCATCGTCGGCCGCGCTGCCGCGCCCCCCGGCGCAGCGGATCGCTCTGGCCCGAGATGCAGCGTTTTCGTTTACCTATCCGCATCTTCTGGAAGGGTGGAGCAGCGCGGGTGCAGAGATACAGCCCTTTTCACCTCTGGCCGATGAAGCGCCAGACGCTGATGCCGATCTGGTCTGGTTGCCGGGGGGGTATCCTGAGCTGCATGCGGGAACAATAGCTGCGGCCGATACCTTCTTGACCGGGCTGCGGAAACACGCGGAAACGCGGCCCGTACATGGTGAATGCGGGGGGTACATGGCATTGGGGAAAGTGCTGGTCGACAAAGATGGCACCCCACATCAGATGGCGGGATTGTTGGGTCTGCAAACCTCATACCAAAAGCGCAAATTCAACCTTGGCTATCGTAGGGCTGAACTTTTGGCTCCGATGCCCGGCTTTGCGACAGGTACCGCGCTGCGCGGACATGAGTTCCATTATTCCTCGATCATCGAGCAACCTGACGCTCCTCTTGCGCGGGTCTTCGATGCCGAAGGGGCTGAAGGCCCTCAGACAGGATCGCGACGCGGCAATGTCACCGGTACGTTCTTTCACCTGATCGCGGAGGCAACGGTATGACCGGGTTTGTCTCATTCATCGGCTCCGGTCCGGGTGATCCGGAGCTGCTAACGCTCAAGGCCGTGGACCGGATGCAGAAGGCCGATGCGGTGCTGTTTGATGATCTCAGCAGTGGCCCGATCTTGACCCATGCACGTGACGACGCTGATCTGGTGGGCGTAGGTAAACGCGCCGGTCGCCCCTCGCCCAAGCAGGATCACGTCAGCCGATTATTGGTGGAGTATGCGCAGACCGGCCAGCATGTCGTACGGCTGAAATCCGGTGATGGAGGATTGTTCGGCCGACTGGAGGAAGAATTGGTCGCGTTGCAGGCCGCCGGTATCAAATACGAGATCATTCCCGGCATCCCTTCGGCAGTCGCGGCGGCTGCGGCTGCGGGAATTCCTCTGACCCGGCGCCTGACTGCGCGTCGTGTTCAATTCGTCACCGGGCATGACGCGAGTGGCAAATTGCCTGCCGATCTGAATCTTCCCGCCCTAGCCGATGCTGGCGCGACAACGGTCGTATTCATGGGCAAGCGCACTTTTCCATTGCTTGTCGAAGCGCTGAAAGCGCATGGCCTGCCGCTGGACACACCTGCCTTGATGGCCGAATCCGTTTCAACCCCCGAGCAATCCTTACATCGCTCCACCATCGGAGAGCTTTCCGACAGACTGCGCACCGAGATAGGCACTGCTCCCGCCTTGATCCTGTACGGCCCGCTGGTGGAGTTCGAAGATGTATGATCTCACACTGATCGGGATCGGCACCGGCAATCCCGACCACCTGACCTTTCAGGGCGCGCAGGCGATCAGGTCTGCAGACCTGATCCTGATCCCGCGTAAGGGAGAGAACAAAGCTGATCTGGCCGGTTTGCGCGAAGACATCATCGCGCAGGTCACCGAAAAATCTCCGCGGATCGCCTATTTCGACGTTCCCAAACGTCGGGCAGATGACGGCTATCTGCGAGGTGTCGACGAATGGCACGACGCAATTGCCCTGCGCTGGCATGAGGCGATTTCAGCCCACCCCGACGCGCAGAAGGTCGCGTTGCTGATCTGGGGTGATCCGTCGCTGTATGACAGTTCGCTCAGGATCGCCGCTCGACTGGACCCGCAGCCACAAGTCCAGGTTGTCCCGGGCGTCACCGCGTTGCAGGCGTTAACTGCGGCCCATGCGATCCCGATCAATGATCTGGGCGCACCCTATATCGTGACTACCGGCCGCCGCATACGCGATGAGGGATGGCCTGAAACGGCATCAAAAGTGGCTGTTATGCTGGATGGCGAATGCTCGTTCCAAAGCCTAAAAATGGCCGATTATGACATCTGGTGGGGGGCATATGTGGGCATGAAAGAAGAGATTCTGATCAAAGGCCCGTTGGCGGATGTGGCGCAAGACATTCTGGACGCGCGCGCGCAAGCCCGTTCTGATCACGGCTGGATCATGGATATCTATCTGCTGAAGAAACGTACTGCCTGACGTGCGCACAGGATTGTGAGCCCCGTTTCAGCGGTTTTCTGTCATCTATTCTCCAATCAACAGGAAGGGATAGAACATGAGGGCGCTTTGTGCTGCGATCTGCCTGCTGGCCATGCCTGCTTGGGCCGACGGCATCGAACCTCTTGCCGGATGGGCGGTCTACTCCAGCGGAAAAGGCTATGAGAGCCTCGTGGAAGACACAAAGGCCGCGGTAAAAGAGAACGGCCTGATCGTGGTCACACAGGCCGGGCCGACCAAAGCAGCGGCATCGCGCGGCATTACCATTCCGGGCAATCGGGTGATCGGCGCATTCAACAACGACTACGCGGTTCGGGTCCTTGAAACCTCGACCAATGCGATGATCGAAGCGCCTATCCGGTTCTATGTGACCGAGGAAAGGGATGGCACTGCTACCCTGTCCTACAAAACCCCGAGTTTTGTCTTCGCCCCATATACGGATGAAGGCGGTGAGGCGCTGCGCGGGATTGCCACCGAATTAGACGAAAAGTTTCAGGCCGTGGCGGAAAGCGCCGTCAATTAGTCACACTGATGTGAAGCTGCTTGCGTCCGGGCGCGTCCTCCGCAATCTGCTGAAAGATAAACTTGTCGGAGCTTGATTGATGCAGGACCTGTCCCCCCGCGCTGCGGATCTGTTGGCACAACGCCTTTTCGAGGCCGGATGCCGCCACGCGTTCGGAATGCCCGGTGGCGAGGTTCTGACATTGGTGGATGCGCTGGAAAGCGCAGGTATCACCTTTCATCTGACCAAACATGAAAACGCAGCCGGTTTCATGGCCGAAGCCGTTCATCATCGCGATGGCGCGCCTGCGATTCTGGTGGCCACGCTTGGCCCGGGCGCAATGAATGGGATCAACGTGGTCGCGAACGCATTGCAGGATCGCGTTCCGATGATCGTGTTGACCGGATGCGTCGATGCGGACGAAGCGCTGACCTACACTCATCAGGTGATGGATCACTCGCAAGTCTACCGCTCGATCACCAAGGGCACATTCATGCTAACTGCTGACGGGGCCGATATCATCGCCGACAAGGCGGTATCGTTTGCGAACCAGCCGCGCCCCGGTCCGGTGCACATCGATGTGCCAATCTCGGTGGCCGATACGCGCGTATCGGGGGTTAAACGCCGTCGTCTCGCGAAAGTCGCACCCGTCGCACCTGGCGCTGAGTGTCTGGAAAAGGCCCGCCGTTGGGTGGCCGAGGCCGAACGCCCCTTGGCGATCATTGGCCTCGATGTTCTTTATGACGACTCGCGCTGTGTCGTGCGGGCGTTTTTGGAGCATTTCAACATTCCCTTCGTCACGACCTACAAGGCCAAGGGGGTGGTGCCCGAGGATCATCCGCTATGTCTGGGTGGGGCGGGTCTTTCGCCGCTGGCCGACAAGCATCTGATCCCGTTGGTGGAACAAGCTGATCTGGTGCTATGCCTGGGCTATGACCCCATAGAAATGCGCCCTGGCTGGCGCGAGATTTGGGACCCGGAAGACAAGCGAGTGATCGACATTGCTGCAGTAGTGAACGATCACTATATGCATCAGGCCGGATTAAATTTGGTGGCGGACACCAGCGCAACGCTTGAGGCCATCGCCAAGGGCAACCCTGCCCGCAAGACTTGGCCGAATGGTGAACCGGATCAAGTCAAGACAGCACTGGCAGAAGCCTTCCCAACCGATGAAGACTGGGGACCGGCGGCGATCATCGCGGAAACCCGTGCAGTGCTACCAACTGAGTCACTCGCCACCGCCGACAGTGGCGCCCATCGCATTCTGCTCAGCCAGATGTGGGAGTGTTCAGAGGAGCGTGGGCTGATCCAGTCTTCGGCGCTATGCACAATGGGGTGCGCTGTTCCAATGGCGATTGGCCTGAAACTGGCAGAACCGGACCGCCCCGTGATCAGCTTCTCGGGCGACGCCGGGTTTCTGATGGTCGCCGGAGAGCTTTCGACTGCCGCTGAAATGGGCGGAAACCCGATCTTTCTTGTGTTTGTCGATGCCAGCCTTGCCCTGATCGAATTGAAGCAACGCCAACGCCAGATGGGCAATCGAGGTGTCGATTTCGACCGCCATGACTTTGCCGCCATGGGGCGCGCCTTTGGCGGGTACGGTCATACGGTGCGCAACCGCGACGAATTGCGGGCAGCGCTGGATCAGGCGTTGAAAGCCGACAAATTCACTGTCATTGCTGCGGAAATCGACCGTGGAGGATATGATGGCCGCATCTGAAGGACCCCTGAAGGGCGTCAAGGTACTGGATCTGTCGCGCATTCTGGCTGGTCCGACCTGCACGCAACTGCTGGGTGATTTGGGAGCCACCGTCATCAAGATCGAAAACCCCGCGACCGGAGGTGACGACACGCGGCAATGGGGCCCTCCCTACGTCGAAGATGCGGATGGCAACCGCTCGGATCTGAGCGCCTATTTCATGTCATCCAATCGAAACAAGAAATCGGTCGCTTTGGATATCGCCTCGGCGGAAGGACAAGCGGAAATCCGGCGGCTGGCGTCTCATGCGGATATCCTGATCGAGAACTTCAAGCCAGGCGGACTGGCGAAATACGGGCTCGACTACGCCACCCTGTCCAAAGAGTTTCCCAGCCTCGTCTATTGCTCGATCTCGGGTTACGGGCAGACCGGTCCGAACGCATCGAAACCCGGTTATGACCTGATGGCACAAGGCTATGGCGGGGTTATGTCACTGACTGGAGATCCCGAAGGCGCACCAATGAAGGTGGGTGTTGGCATCGCCGATGTGATGTGCGGCATGTATGCCTGCGTCGGTATTCTGGCCGCTCTGCGACATCGCGATCTGACTGATGAGGGCCAGCAAGTCGACCTTGCGCTAGTCGATTCGCAAGTGGCTTGGCTGATCAATGAGGGGGTGAACTACCTGACCTCGGGCAATGTGCCTCAACGGCGCGGCAACGGGCATCCAAACATTGTCCCTTACGACGTATATGCAACCAGCGACGGGCACGTGATTCTTGCGGTCGGAAACGACAGCCAGTTCAAAAGATTCTGCAGTTTCATCCAACACCCAGAGCTTGCTGACGATCCGCGATTTGCCACCAATCCTGCCCGTCTTGAAAATCGTGACGCATTGAATGCAATCGTTCGCCCTGCCGTACAGGCGCTGGATACCAGCCGCGTTATTGCAGGACTGGAAGAATTGAAAGTACCGGTTGGTCCTGTGCAAACACTTGATCAGGTCTTTGCCTCTGATCAAGTTGCTGCCCGGCAGATGCAGGTCACCATGCAAGCCGACCCCGGTGAGGTGCAATTGATCGGAAACCCTCTGAACCTGTCCCGTACACCTGTAACATATCGCAGTGCACCTCCAGTCTGTGGCGCTGACACACAAGCTGTTCTAAACGCAGAAAATCCCTTCGAAGATTGAAACACTCTGCCTGATTAGGCGGCAAGTTGCTGAAACATGCCCTTGAATCGGCGGTTTTTTTCGCGTTTTCCACACACGCGTTTTCACCAATTCGAGAGCAGGGTCGATACTGTTACGACCCCGCGGCACACTCTGTTACATCAAACACTACAGAATGCCGCAATCAGATTGGACCCGAGCATGAAACAAGACGTCTTTGGACAGATGAACACCCTGACCCAGCCCGCAAGCGTCGAGGCGTGGGATGGTGTTCTCCTTGGGTTCATGGCGCACGCAGCCGTAACGCCGCAGCATCTGGGCAAGGTGCTGGAGCTTGAGCCGGACTTTGCCCTGGGTCACGCGATCAAAGGTCTGTTCATGGTCCTGCTGGGTCGCCGCGAGATGATCGCGGTCGCGGCCGAAGCGCTGACCGCAGCCAATGCAGCGATGGAGCGTCAGCCGGTTTCGGACCGTGAAAAGCTGTATGTCGAGGCACTGGCGATGTATATGGCTGACCTCCCCACGCAAGCGATACAGAAATTCGAAGAGATCCTTCGGGCGCACCCCACGGACACCCTGGCGATGAAACTCAGCCACGCCACTCGGTTCGTTTTGGGAGATTCGCAAGGTATGCGCCGTTCGATTGAGCGCGTGATGCCCGCTTACGAACCCGACCACGCCGGGCGTGGATATCTGCTGGGCTGCCATTCATTTGCTCTTGAGGAAACGGGTGCCTACGAGAAAGCCGAGATCGCCGGGCGTCAGGCTCTTTGGATGGTTTCCGACGATGCTTGGGGATTGCACGCCGTCGCGCATGTGCATGAGATGACGGGAAATGCTCAGTTGGGCCTTGACTGGCTTGCGGGGCGCGAGGATGCCTGGGCGCATTGCAACAATTTCCGCTATCATGTGTGGTGGCACAAGGCGCTGATGCATCTGGATCTGGGTCAGGTCGATCAAGTGATGGCTTTGTATGATCACCACATCCGTCAGGACAAGACCGACGATTACCGCGATATCTCGAATGCGACTTCGCTGCTGTCCCGGCTAGAGCTTGAAGGGGTGGATGTCGGCAACCGCTGGGAAGAACTGGCCGATCTCAGCGCTGCCCGAACCGAAGACGGCTGCCTGATCTTTGCCGACCTGCATTACTTGCTGGCCCTGACTGGCGACAACCGTTCGGATGCGACCAGCAAAATACTGCACCGCATCCAGAGCGATGCCCAGCGTAACCAGGGCGATACGCCGATCCGCATGTCTGATCCCGGCGTCGCTGCGGCCAAGGGGCTTGAGGCCTTTGGCGAAGGCCTCTATGGCCAAGCCTTTGACTTTTTGTCAGACGCACGTGGTGGAATGCAGCTGGCTGGTGGCAGCCACGCCCAACGTGATGTATTCGAGCGCATCACAATTGATTCAGGCCTGCGCGCCGGCCGTCTGGATGCTGTCGAGCGCATTCTTGACGACCGCCGCGCCAAGCGCTCCGGTGGCGAAGACAACTATGCCCTCGCCCGCCGCGCATTGATCGAGGCCGCACGCGACAATGGCGACGCACAAAGCGTCCCCGCCGAATAAGAACAACAAAAAAGACCAAGAAGGACAGAAACCGTATGGCGACTGCATCGCCCGCTTCTGATTTTGCTCCGGTGGCGTCTCAAAGCGCTGCCCCTGCCCGCACGCGCGACCCGCGCCTCGATTTCTATCGCGGGATCGCGATGTTCATCATACTGATTGCCCATATCCCTAACGATCCTTGGGCTAAGTGGATTCCCGCTCGGTTCGGGTTTTCGGATGCAACCGAAATCTTTGTTTTCTGCTCCGGCATGGCCTCGGCCATCGCCTTTGGCGGAGCGTTCATGCGCAAGGGCTGGTTGTTGGGCACCGCGCGCGTCTCGTTCCGTATCTGGCAGGTCTATTGGGCCCATATTTGTCTGTTTTTCTTCGTCGCTATGACCATGGCAGCGCTGAACCAAAGCGGGCTGTTCGAGAAAAACTATATCTCGTCGCTGAACCTGCAGCATTTCTTCAATGACCCTGCACCGCAGATCGTGGGACTGTTCACTCTGACCTATGTGCCCAACTATTTTGACATCCTACCGATGTATCTGGTGGTGCTTGCGATGATGCCGCTGTTCATGTGGCTCTATCGCGTCGGATTCTGGGCAGTCGCGCTGGCATCGGTCACGATCTGGCTGATCGCGCAATACGATTACCTTGATCTGCCTGCAGAGCCCTGGTCGGACCGGCAATGGTTCTTCAACCCGTTTGGCTGGCAATTGCTGTTCTTCACTGGCTTCGCGTTCATGCGCGGCTGGATTCCCGCCCCGCCGGTTTCAAAAACGTTGATCTGGGCGGCCTCATTATTCCTGATCTTCTCGATGCCGTTTGGTTCGTGGAAGGTTTTTACCTGGATAAATGCCGCAGCACCCGATCTCGCTGATGAAATCCGTAAAGTCTGGCCGGTTACCAAAGAGTTCCGCAACAAGACAGACTTTGGCCTTTTCCGATATTTGCATTTCCTCTCACTGGCCTATCTGGGCTGGGTTGTTGCCGGTGAGCATGGCCACCGCCTGATCGTCACCGGTCAGGGAGCCGCAGCGAAGGTTTGGCAGTTCCTGCTGAGTGTCATCACCAAAGTCGGACAGCAGTCGCTTGCGGTCTTTGTATTTTCCATGGCTGCAGCGCGACTTATCGGCGTCGGATTGGACCTTAGTGGGCGGGATGTTGCCAGTGTCTTTGTCGCCAACATGATTGGCTTTGCCATGATCATCGGCGTGGCCTATCTGGCCGCGTGGTTTAAGTCACACCCTTGGAAGACTAAGAAATGAATTTTACACGCCGCGCTTTCCTCGCCTCATCAACGGCATTGATCCTCGCTCCGGCAGCTCATGCGACCGGCGGTGAGGTCGCCTTTGACCGCAACACAGTTATCGAAATGGCGCGCGATCTGGCCAGCCGCCCTTATGTAGAACGCGAGATGGTGCCGCAAGAATGGCAGGATCTGAACTATGAGCAATATCGCTCGATCCGTTTCCAGTTGGAAAAAGGCCTTTGGTACAACACCAAGTCACCGTTCGAAGTCGATTTCTTCGCACCCGGACTTTACTTCCCTCGCGCAGTGCAAATTTCAACCGTCGACCATGGTCATGTGACACCTGTTGCCTTTGATCTGGACATGTTCACAAAAAGCGAAGACGTTCCCGCTTTGCCTGCGGATGAAACACTGGGCTTTTCGGGGTTCCGACTGCGTGCCGAGATGCATCGGCCCGGGTTGACCGACGAGTTCTGCGTCTTTCAGGGTGCCAGCTATTTCCGCGCGATCGGTTTACACGAAGCCTATGGTTTGTCAGCACGCGGTTTGGCGCTGAAAACCGGCGATCCCGATGGGGAGGAATTTCCCGATTTCATTCGCTTCTGGCTCGAAAAGCCCGCATCAGGACAGCGGAACATGGTGGTCCACGCCCTGATGGACAGCCCCAGCGTCAGCGGTGCGTACCGGTTTGAAATCACACCAGGCGACGACACCGTCATGGACGTCAGCGCAACGCTGTTTCCACGCACCGAACTGACCCATGTCGGCATCGCACCAGGCACATCCATGTTCCTGTTCGATCAGACCAATCACAGCCGGTTCGATGATTTTCGCCCCGCAGTTCACGACAGCGACGGGTTGCTGATCCGGAATGGTGCGGGCGAAGTCCTATGGCGGCCATTGGCCAATCCAACCCGCCTGCAGATCGCCTCCTTTGTGGATATGAATCCACGTGGCTTTGGCCTGATGCAGCGTAAGCGCGAATTCTCGGACTACGCTGATCTTGAGGCCAACTATCACAAGCGCCCCAGCCTGTGGGTCGAGCCCAATGGGGACTGGGGCAAGGGGTCTGTCACGCTGGTAGAAATACCCGCAGATCAGGAAATCTATGACAATATCGTCGCCTATTGGCGACCAATGGAGCCGTACGCAGCAGGCAGCCAGGTTGATATGTCCTATCGCCTGATCTGGGGCGAAGAGCCTCAGCGCACACCCGTTGCGCGGGTCATCAATACGGCCATGGGCGATAACACCTTTGGCGAAGGACGGTTGGCCGTGATCGACTTTGAACCAAGCGATCTGTTTGACGACCCCGAGGAGATGACTGTTTTTGTCGACTCGCCTCATGCTGAGACGTCGGACGGGGTGTTGCAGCGTAATCCAGATACAGGTGGATTACGACTGGCGTTCTCGTTTGAACCTGGTGAACGCAACCATGTCGAATTGCGCGCGCAATTGCTGAAAGACAAACAGCCGGCCTCTGAAGTCTGGCTATACCGTTGGACCTCATGAGCCGCGATCTTCATATCATGCCGCCCGAGGCCTCTCTGGCGATGCCTGCGCAGAACTTTGCGCAGGGGTTCCGCGATGCGCAGGCCCCGACTGGCGGCCGGAGACCATCAGCCGGATTCTGGCGTGCGCTGGCCTTTTCACCAGCAATGGCCGCGACGTTGGGCCTGCTCTGGGTCATGTCTGAATGGTTCAGCGCCGAGGGGATCAACCTTGTCGAAGGTATCCTGCTAACGTTGATCTCTTTCAACTTCTTCTGGATTTCTTTCACGGTCTGTACCGTGTTGCTGGGCATGGTTTCGCTGTCCCGTCAGGAGCAGCCCAAACGCGAAGGCCGACCGCAGCCGCTGCGCGTGGCGCTGTTGACGCCGGTCTACAACGAGGTACCCTGGAACGTTCTGGGCAATGCTCGCACAATGCTTGAAGACCTGCAGCAACGCGGCGGTCAGCACCATTATGCAATGTTCATCCTGTCCGACACGGGCGAACCCGAGATCGCCGCGCAGGAACAGGCCAGCGTTGAGGCGTTGCGGACAACCTTGGCACCAGGTTTGGAGCTTTACTATCGCCGCCGCCCTACAAACACGGATCGCAAGGTCGGGAACATTGCCGATTGGGTCAGCCGCTGGGGCGCGGATTGGGATGCGATGCTGGTGCTGGATGCCGACAGCTTGATGACAGGTCGCGCGATCAGCCGTTTGACCGACGCGCTGGCGCGTGATCCGGGTGCAGGCCTGATCCAGAGCTATCCGCAACTGATCGGCGCGCAGTCGGTTTTCGCCCGGATGCAGCAATTTGCCAATGGTGTCTATGGTATCGCATTTGCCGAAGGTCTGGCCCGCTGGTGCGGGCAAGAAGGCAATTACTGGGGCCATAACGCCATCATCCGCACAAGCGCTTTTGCCTCCAGCGCGGGCTTGCCGAAGCTGAAATCTCTCAATGGGCAGGACAAGCTGATCATGAGCCACGATTTCGTCGAGGCCGGACTGCTGCGTCGCGCCGGATGGGCCGTGCGCTTTTTGCCACGCATTCGCGGATCGTATGAAGAAACACCACCCACCCTCATCGACCACGCCATGCGCGACCGCCGTTGGTGTCAGGGCAACCTGCAGCATCTGAAACTGCTTGGTTCGACGGGGTTCCGTGCAGTCTCACGCTTCCATATGTTTCACGGTGCGGTCGGATATCTGATGTCGCCGCTATGGTTTGCACTTTTGGTGATGTGGGCTTTGATCGGCCAGGGCAAGGATGCCTCGGTTCTGCATTACTTCAGCCCCGAAAATCCGCTTTTCCCGCAATGGCCTGAGATGTCCGAAACACGCCACGTACTGATCATTTTGGTGATGTACGCAATGCTGCTGGCCCCCAAGGTTTTGGGCGTAGCCGCCCTGCCCCTCAGCGGCGTACGCTATTCCGATTTCGGCGGCACCCGTAAGTTCTTTACCTCATTCCTGTCCGAGGTTGTTTTGTCCGTTCTCTATGCTCCGATCTTGATGGTGCAGCAGATGATCGCGGTTTTCCGGACCACCCTGGGCATTCAAAAAGGCTGGTCACCGCAGGCCCGCGATGGCGGCAGCTATGGGCTGCGGACCTTGATCTTGTGTCACGCGCTTGAAACCGTAAGCGGTGTGGCATTGAGCGTTGGTATTCTTGCTGGTCTCGTTTCAGTTTGGTTGGCCCCAATCGCGATCAGTCTTGCGCTGGCAATCCCGCTTTCGGCGCTCAGCGGCGTATCAGCGGGCGCTGCGCGTCGTATGGTCGGGATGCGCGAAGACGTCAGCGAGCCTGCTATCACCCGGTCAGCACGGCGCTATCGTGATGAGTTGAAGCGCCTGATCGAAGGCAAGGGCATCGTCACCCCGGCAGAGTAATCAACTGCCGGGTAAGCCCTCGTACCAATCCACCATCATATCGGCCCAACCTTTGGGCACTGTATGTCCACCTGGAAACAGCGCGAATTCCAGCGCGCTTCCTTCAGCGCATCCCATCCAGTTCCGACGCATGAACTGGCCAGTGGTTGAAAACCCGCTGGGTTTGGTATCGACGCATTCATTGGCAACGCGCCAAATTTCGAGACCAGCAAAGATATCACCTTGATGGAACCGGCCTCCGCCCAGTATGCGCCCTTCCAACGGAACCACATTGTCTGTCCAACCGTGGGTGTGGAACAGACGGACCGGTCCTTCGCAAGTCTCCGGATGCGGCCTCCAGAAACCGCCTGAAACCGGTGCATAGGCCGAGAACGTTTCCGGCGCCGCGCAGGCAAGGTAATAAACCATAAATGCACCCGCTGAAAAACCGCTTAGCACTACCCGACCGGGGTCGATGTCAAACCGATTGGCCGCATCCTGAACGGATTCGGTCAAAAATGCGGCCTCATCACGCCCGTCCCAACCAGGGAAGAAGTTCCAGCTTTGACGACCATTCCGCTCGGAACCTTCGGGGGCCATCACGGCGTAGCCTCGTTTCAGCAGCGGTTCGACCATTGCCCTGTTCTTGAGTGTCCCAGTACCCGTGCCACCATAGCCATGCATGAATACGACTAGCGGCGGATTGTCATCCGCCGGCAACTCGATCTGATACGCGCCTGCATCTGTCTTGCAAACCCCATCTTGATCACCGCAAACGGCCAGAGCGGTTTCCCCCGTGAAGGCAAGGCCCAAAGCCAGCCATAATCTCGCTCGCATTACGTATCCTCTTTGTAATCATTGACTGGCAGACCAGCACGAACCCAACCTGGTCCGGCGGCCGACCCCAGCATACCCTCAGGCACATCGATGACATTGGTGAAACCCGCTTCGGTCAGTTGGTTGCTTAACCGGGCAGAACGTACACCACGCGCGCAAATCAATGCCACCGGCGCAGTGCGATCGCCCTTGAGCAATTGATCCAAAACGGGCACAAAATCTTCGCGTCGCATGTCGAGCGGATAGGCACCTTCACCGATCCCCGTTGCGCGCCATTCGCGAGGGGTACGGATGTCGATCAGAACAATATCCCCCTGCCGCACGTGCTGGTGGGCAGTGGAAACCGCGATCTGATGTCCTGCGTAATCCTGTGGAATCAAACGGTATTCCCGGAGCGCCAAGCCTCCCGCTATCACCGTTCCTGCTCCAAGCAAGAACCATCGACGGGTTTTGATCGCGTGTTCTGCCAAATTGCGCCTCCTGATGTAAATTTGGGTCATATCACAAGCACGCCACCATTTCGCGCCCCTGTTCGCGCGCGTTGTTCAAGATATCGTCATCGCCCCCCGAACAACTTTGCAATGGTCAATCTCTTCGAAAAAACAGCCCAATCTCTGGACAGTTCGGAATTTTTCCCTACAAAATCAGGACTAACTTGACCGCACAGACCGGAGTATCGCACTTGTCCCTATTCCTTATCGCGGCCCTTCCCTTCCTCGGAGCTGTTTTTCCAGCCCTCTTGATCCGGGCAGGACGAAACGCAGCAGCTTCCGCGGCAGGGCTGACCACATTCCTCGCCCTCATGGGACTATTGATCCATATTCCCAGCGTCATGCGCGGCGAGGTGGTGACTGCGCGATTTGACTGGATACCGGGGCTGGGGCTGAACGCGAATTTCATGCTCGACGGGCTGGGTTTTCTGTTTGCGCTGCTGATCTTAGGGATCGGCTTGCTGATAATCCTGTATGCGCGGTTTTACCTGTCACGCGAAGATCCGATGGGGCAGTTCTATACCTATCTACTGTTGTTTCAGGGCGCGATGGTCGGTATCGTTCTATCTGACAACATACTGCTTCTTCTTATTTTTTGGGAACTTACGTCCCTAAGCTCATTCCTTTTGATCGGCTATTGGAGGCATCTGCCCGAAGGGCGGCAAGGTGCCCGGATGGCGCTGGCTGTCACCGGCTCAGGCGGGCTGGCGATGATCGCCGGGATGCTGATCCTGGGCAACATCGTTGGCTCCTACGATCTAAGCGTCATCCTGCAGAACAAAGAACTGATACAGGCGTCGCCCTACTACCTGCCCGCGCTGATCCTGATACTGCTGGGCTGTTTCACCAAGTCGGCACAATTCCCGTTTCATTTCTGGCTACCGCACGCCATGGCTGCACCGACACCAGTTTCAGCCTATCTGCACTCTGCCACGATGGTAAAAGCCGGTCTGTTCTTGATGGCCCGGATGTGGCCGGTTCTGGCTGGGACGGATGCGTGGTTCTATATCGTCGCCACCACCGGGCTGATCACCATGCTGCTGGGTGCAGTGATTGCGCTGTTCAAGGACGATCTCAAGGCACTGCTTGCATTTTCGACAGTCTCACACCTTGGATTGGTGACCATGCTGCTGGGTTTTGGCACCAAGATCGCGGCTGTGGCAGCCATCTTCCACATCATCAACCACGCTACATTCAAGGCCGCTCTGTTCATGACCGCTGGTATCATTGACCACGAAACCGGCACACGAGACATCAAGCGCTTGGGTGGATTGCGTCACCTGATGCCGATCACCTTTACCATCGGTACCATTGCAGCGCTGTCGATGGCTGGTCTGCCTCCGCTAAATGGTTTCTTGTCGAAAGAGATGATGCTGGAAGAGACGGTGCACACAACCTGGCTGAACTCGCATTATCTGGTTCCCGGTTTGGCGCTATTGGCCGCGCTGTTCTCTGCCGCTTATTCCTTCCGCTTTGTCGCGCATGTTTTCCTGGGTGCTGAACGCAAAGATTATCCAGCTCACCCGCATGACCCCCCTATCGGGTTGTGGCTGGCGCCTGCGTTCCTTGTGGTTCTGGTGGTCCTTATTGGCCTCTATTCCGCGGCGATCGTCGGCCCTCTGGTCGCGGTTGTCTCCAGCGCCGTGATTGGTGGTGAGAAGCTGCCCTATTATTCGCTGAAACTGTGGCATGGTTTCACGCCCGCGCTTTACATGTCAGCGGTAGCAACACTGGGTGGTTTATTCCTGCTGTCCCTGCATCGCAGGGGTGAGCAGATCTGGAATGCGCTGCCCCGACCCGAGGCCAAGGTGATCTTCGAAGCAGTCATCAGCGTGTTGACCCGCCTTAGCCAGTGGATCACGGATGAGCTGCACAACGGCGTGATCAGCCGCTATGCCATCATCCTGATCGCCTTCACGGTCGGCATCGGTTACTACGCCTTTGCAACTGGCACGATAGGCATAGAAACCAGGGTGCCGCTCCCGGCCCAGATCATTCCCATCATCGGTTGGATTTGCCTTGTCGCGGCGACACTTGCGATCATGTGGTTTCACCGCAACCGCCTGCTCTCGCTGGTGTTGATTGGGGTTGTCGGTCTGATCGTATCCATGGCGTTCAACTATCTCTCGGCCCCCGATCTGGCACTGACGCAGATCTCAGTTGAAGTTGTAACCATGATCCTGTTGTTGCTGTCGCTGAACTTCCTGCCCACCGAAACGCCTTGGGACAGCAGCGCCGCACGGCGCTGGCGCGATGCAGCGATTTCGGTTGTGGCCGGGATCGGCTCGGGCGCGTTGATCTACGCGCTGATGATGCGGGATTTCGCCTTTCCGACGATTTCAGATTTCCATCTTGCGAATTCCTACAAAGGCGGTGGCGGCACCAATGTGGTGAACGTAATCCTCGTCGACTTCCGGGGATTTGATACGTTTGGCGAAATCATCGTGCTGGGTATTGCCGCCCTGATCATCTTTGCCCTGACCGAAGCGGTTCTGAGCACCAACGTGCGCGGCTATTTGCTGAACCGCAAACCGCACTGGCCGCAGTCGGGTGACTCGCATCCTCTGATGATGGTTGTTGCCACACGGGTAATGATGCCAATTGCCTTGATGGTTGGTGCCTACATCTTCTTCCGTGGCCATAACCAGCCCGGAGGTGGCTTTATCGCAGGCCTCATCGTCGCCATCGCATATCTGATGCAATACATGGCCAGCGGATACACATGGGCCATCGAACGGCAACGGTTCTATTACCACGGCACGATCGGCTGGGGCGTCCTGATTGCCGCCGCAACCGGTTTGGGCGCGTGGTTTAATGAGCGCCCGTTCCTGACAAGTGATTTCGGTTATATCCACTGGCCACCTCTGGAAGAGTTCGAATGGGCCACTGCAATTCTGTTCGATACCGGAGTGTTCCTCGCCGTATTGGGGGCGGTGATGCTGGCGCTCGACAGCCTGTCGCGGTTCGCCTGGCAGCCGGGCATGGCGCAGGAGTTTCCGATGGATATCAATCCGTTGCGGGACAATCCTCCGGAAGATGAAAATGAGAAGGAGCAGGCCTGATGGAAGCGCTCGTAGCCTCTGCCGTAGGTGTCATGACCGCCGCCGGGATTTTCCTGATCCTGCGCCGCCGAACCTTCCCGGTTATTCTGGGCCTGTCTCTGATCACCTATGCCGTGAACGTATTCCTGTTCGCCACAGGACGTTTGGCGCTGGACGCCCCGGCCGTTCTGAACAAATACGAAGATGTGCCCTATACCGATCCGCTGCCGCAAGCGCTGGTTCTGACGGCAATCGTGATCTCGTTCGGAATGACCGCGGTGATCGTGATGATCGCCCTGTCTGCCTATCTGTCCTCGAAGGATGACCATATTGACATGAGTGCGAGCGACAGCGTGGATGCACCGGGAGAAGACGCATGAACCACTGGATCGTTGCGCCGATCGTCCTGCCCGCGATCCTGGCCCCGTTCATCATCATGGTCCTGCGATATCATCTGGATTTGCAACGCATATTCTCGGTCGCGGGGGTAGTCGGGCTGCTGGGGATCGCACTGACCATCACAGCGCAAGCCACAACCGGGGAAATCCAGGTCTATGAGCTGGGCGATTGGCCTGCGCCATTCGGCATCGTGCTGGTATTGGACCGGATGTCGGCCATGATGGTGCTGCTTACTGCGTTGCTGGCCCTGCCCATCGTTCTTTACGCCATCGGATCAGGGTGGGATGATAGGGGCAAGCATTTCCACGCCCTTTTCCATTTCCAGCTCATGGGTGTTTGCGGGGCCTTTCTGACCGGGGACGCCTTTAACCTTTTTGTGTTTTTCGAGGTCCTTCTGATCGCTTCGTACGGGCTCATGACACACGGAGGCGGAGCGGTCCGGCTGAAGGCAGGGGTGCAATACGTCACCTACAACCTGCTGGGTTCAACCCTTTTCCTGTTTGCGCTTGGAACTATCTACGCCGTCACCGGTACGCTCAACATGGCTGATCTGGCTGTTCGGGTCGCAGAAATTCCACCCGCGGATACCGCCCTGCTACGGGTTGGGGCCGTTCTGCTGCTGTTGGTGTTCTGTATCAAGGCTGCCGTGCTGCCGCTGCATTTCTGGCTTCCTGCAAGTTATGCCAATGCGCCTCTACCTGTGGCCGCCCTGTTTGCAATCATGACAAAGGTCGGTGCCTACTCTATCCTGCGGGTGTATACTCTGGTCTTCGGGCCGGACGTTGCCGCAACCGAAGGCCTGGTTGGTGCGTGGTTGCAACCTGCAGCATTGGTCACCTTGGCGGTTGGTGCCGTAGGCATTCTGGGCTCACAGCATATCGCACGGATGGTTGCCTTCTGCGCCATTACTTCGATGGGAACATTGCTCATCGCTATCTCACTATTCAGCGAGGTCGCAACGGCGGCAGCGCTATATTACGTCTTCCATTCGACACTGGCGACCGCTTTGCTATTCCTGGTGGCGGATATGGTGATGGAACGTCGTGGAGGTGCCATCACGCCGACTAAACCGATGCCGCAAACCGGGCTGATCTCGGCCCTCTTCTTTGTTGGTGCCATTGCGATGGCAGGCATGCCCCCACTATCCGGCTTCATCGGCAAATTGCTTGTTCTTGACGCCTCGCGCGGGGCGCCGGATGCCAATGCGGTCTGGGCTGTGATCTTGATTGGATCATTCGTGACCATTGTCGGATTGGCCCGTGCCGGCACACTCATTTTCTGGAAGTGCCACGACGTACAGGCAATCCCGCCAACTGAACCAGATTCAGAAGAAGAATCAGTTGCCACCGCAATTGCGCCCGAACCACACGCAGCCCTTGCGTTTACCTCAGTCTTTGGCGCGGTTCTTGGTCTGGTACTGCTCACACTATTTGCTGGCCCGGCACTGCAGTACACCAGTAAAACCGCAGAACAGTTGTTTACCCCCGAGAACTACATCTCGGCCGTGCTGGGGAGGGAAGAATGATTAAGCTGCTACGCCGGATATTCCCTCACCCTCATCTGACCGTATTGCTGACGATCGTCTGGATTTTACTGGCGAATTCGCCGTCGCTGAATTCGCTTGTGTTCGGCTTGTTGCTGGGGATCATTATTCCGTTCATCACGCAACCCTATTGGCCTGACCGTCCCAAGCTGCGCAATTGGCCAATGGTCGTGGAGTACATGCTGGTCGTGCTGTGGGATATCGTGATGGCCAATATCGCAGTCGCTCGAATTATCCTGTTTAAAAAGGATGCCGACCGCCAACCTAGTTTCGTTTGTGTCCCGCTCGAACTGCGTACGCCAGAAGCGATCACAGTACTTGCTGGAACTATCACCATGACACCCGGTACCGTTAGCTGTGATCTGTCCGCGCAAGGGCACAATCTGCTGGTACACTGCTTGGATGCGCCAAACCCCGAGGAAGTGCGCGACCAGATCAAAAGCCGCTACGAGCGCCGCCTTAAGGAGATTTTCGAATGATCGAATATGCGATATATTTTGCATTCGCCTGTTTCGGAGCGGCGATCATGATGTGCCTTTGGCGGATCATCACTGCAGATGGCGTGGGCACCCGTGTACTGGCACTGGATACAATGGTGATTAACACCATCGCATTGCTGATACTGTATGGGCTGAGCATCGAAACCGAGATTTTCTTTGAGGCCGCGATGATCATCGCCATGCTGGGCTTTGTCTCAACCGTGGCCTACGCGCGCTTCATGCTGCGCGGCAACATCATCGAATGAGGGCGGCATGACATTTATCTTCGAACTGCTCATTGCCTTCTTCCTGATCGTCTCGGGCATATTCGGCTTTGTCGGCTCGTTTGGCATGATTAAGCTGAAAGACCCGATGTCGCGATTGCACGCACCAACCAAAGCGACAACGCTGGGTGTGGGAGGTGTACTCCTGGCTTCGATCGCACATTCAGTACTGCTTGAGGGCAAACTTTCACTGCATGAGCTGTTGATTACGCTGTTCCTTTTCCTGACGGCACCGATCACGGCCCTGTTCATTGCCAAATGGCACATTCATCGACATGAAAAGCCCAGTGATTTGCCTGATGCGGGCGAGGATGAGCTTTGGGCCACCCACGCCGTTGAGCAGGTTGAAGACGTCCCGGATCACAGCGCGAACTAGTTACAATGCACACACCACCGCTGCCCCTGACCCGCGATCTGGTTCTGATTGGCGGAGGTCACACCCATGCGCTACTGCTACGCAAATGGGGGATGAACCCGTTGCCGGGTGCGCGTATTACGGTGATCAATCCCGGCCCGACCGCGCCCTATTCGGGAATGTTGCCGGGCTTTGTTGCTGGCCATTATCAGCGTTGGGAACTTGATATCGATCTGGTCCGTCTCGCCCGCTTTGCAGGGGCTCGGGTAATATTGGGCACAGTTGAGGGGATCGATCCGGACAGACGTCAAATCCATGTTCCCGGACGCGCGCAGGTGGAGTTTGATGTTGCCTCGGTCAACGTGGGGATCACGTCAGATATGCCTGCCTTGCCTGGGTTTTCTGACCATGCGGTCCCCGCCAAACCCCTTGGCCGCTTCGCCGCACAATGGGAGGAGTATCTTTCAAAGACAGGTCCCGCCTCGGTCGCTGTGATCGGTGGCGGTGTTGCGGGTGCTGAATTGGTCATGGCAATGGCCCATGCCCTGCGTGCCAAGGGGCGCACGGCAAAGCTCACTTTGATCGATAATGCAACCGCCCTGTCCGCAACAGTTCCAAAAGCCTCAGCAACCATCCGTCAGGCCATGAAGCAATTAGGGATCGAGGTTCTTGAGCACGCTACCATTCAACAAATTTCAAAGGAGCGAATTGATCTGTCAGACGGTCATCAGGTCGCTGCCGAATTCATCACCGGAGCGGCAGGCGCACGGCCATATGATTGGATTTCCAACAGCAGCCTCGCGCTTCAAGATGGCTTTATCCAGGTGAACGCGTTCCTGCAATCCAGCGATCCTGCGATCTTTGCCGCCGGTGATTGTGCGCACCTCTCAGATAACCCGCGTCCCAAAGCCGGGGTATACGCGGTGCGCGAGGCACCGATCTTGTATGACAATCTGCGCGCGACGCTGGGTGCCGGGAAGATGAGGCGGTATGCGCCTCAAAAGGATTACCTGAAGCTCATCTCGCTTGGCCAAAAATCTGCGCTGGCCGAACGATTGGGAACCTCGTTCAGCGGACCGCTCATGTGGAAGTGGAAGAACCGCATCGATCAGCGTTTCATGAACAGATTTCGTAAACTGCCCCAAATGCCCGCCCCCCCTCTGCCTCGGTATCACACTGCTGGGATGCAAGAGGCACTGGGAGAAAAGCCGATGTGCGGTGGATGCGGTGCCAAAATCGGTCGAAGAGCGCTGCAAACCGCGCTGGCCGAACTGCCGCGGCTTGAAAAGCCTGACATCACTCACCTGCCCGGCGACGACGCGGCATTGCTGAAGACCGGTGGTGTACGACAGGTTATAACTTCGGATCATCTGCGCAGCTTCACCAATGATCCGACATTGATGACCCGGATTGCCGCCGTTCACGCACTTGGTGATGTTTGGGCGATGGGCGCGCAGCCACAGGCCGCGACGGCCACAATCATCCTGCCCCGCATGTCCGCTGAACTCCAGCAACGCACGATGGCCGAAATCATGCAGGTTGCCAGCACCGTCATGCATCAGGCCGGTGCTGAAATAGTTGGTGGGCACAGTTCGATGGGCAATGAATTGACCATTGGCTTCACGTTGACAGGTCTTTACGAAGCCGAACCCATCACGCTAGGCGGTGCGAAATCCGGTGATGCCTTGATCCTGACAAAGCCACTAGGCAGCGGTGTGTTGATGGCTGCTGAAATGGCCGGGCAAGCAAAAGGAGATTGGGTCGTTTCCGCTTTCGAGCACTTGATTCAGCCGCAAGGCGAGGCATCCCACATCTTAAGAGGCGCCCACGCGATGACCGATGTCACAGGATTCGGTCTGGCAGGTCACCTGCAGGGCATGTGTAAGGCTTCGGGATGTGGCGCGACCCTGTCTCTGGCGCAGGTCCCGGTTATGAAAGGTGCAGTTGAACTAAGTGATCAGGGCATCCGATCCACAATCTACGCCGATAACCGCGCCATAACCCCTGAACTTCCAACCGGAGGCAAAGCTGACCTGTTGTTCGACCCCCAAACAGCCGGAGGCCTGTTGGCAGCTGTTGCATCCGAGGAGGCTGAACATCTATGTGCCCAACTGCAGGCCGTCGGCTATCCTGCTGCTCTGATCGGCCACCTGAACACGACACCGGGCCTGCACCTTCACAACTGATCAAGTATCCTTACGATCTGTTCCGCTGTCGCTGACAACCCCTTGCCATCAAGTGACGGGGCAACAATCCGGGCGATTACCTCAGCGTGTTGTGCTTTGCGGGATTTGGCGTAAGCCGGATCATAGTGTTGCTCCATCAGTGCCTGAGTCAGAGCCCTTTTGTCCCCCGCGTCAATCAAATCCAACCAGCCATCGACAACATCATGGCCACGATGAAACCGCAGCGGGGACAACCGGTCTCGTAACCTTTCGCCGTCCGACAGGATGTCGTCATAGGCTGAGACCAGATACGCCGTGCGCGCCTCGATCGGCGCATTGATCTGAATTCTAGGTGCCGAACACAGGGCAGACCAAAGGCTGGGTGGCAAGATCAGGCTTCCGATTTTCGACGATTCCGCCTCAACCACTATGGGCCGCGTCTCGTCCAATTCAACCAGAGCTTCGGTCAAAGCGGATTCAAACGCTTTCTGACTGGGTTGGCTGCCGGGCATTTCGCCCAACAATGATCCTCGGTGATTGGCCAACCCTTCCAGATCAACCACCTGAACACCTAGTGTCCGCAAGTGCGCCAGCAGGTCAGTTTTGGCCGTCCCGGTGTATCCGTCCAGCGCGACTAGCCGATAGGGCAGCGCATCATCATAAAGATATTGCTTCACCATCCGGCGGTAGGACCGGTATCCGCCTTCAACCACCTCGGCACGCCAGCCAATCTGTTGCAGCATCCAGCCGAAGGACCCGGATCGCTGACCACCACGCCAGCAATAAACCAAGGGTTTCCAGTCTCCCTCATGGTGGCTAAGTCGGTTCTCAATGTGACCCGCTGCACTGCGAAACACCAGTGCCGCACCCAACTTGCGGGCCAGAAACGGGCTTTGCTGGACATACATGGTGCCAACCCGCGCACGCTCTTCATCATTCAGAACGGGAAGGTTGATGGCGCCGGGCATGTGATCCTCGGCGAACTCAGCTGGGCTTCGCACGTCGATGACCGTATCAAACTCGTGGCTGTAAAGCTGTGCCAGACTGGAGAATTTCAATGTCATGCCAACGGTCTATCGCGCCTATCGGCAGAAGAAAAGCAAGCGGCCATCAGTGACACCGGAACGCCGCATTGATGAGCCATTGCAATACGCGTGCGCTTGGGTAATGAACTTTCTAAATAGATTTCATTCATGGGACCTGCGCTCGAATGGCACAACAGACCCCGAACTCTCTCAAAAGCAAAGCACTAAGTGACCTTGAGGCGGGAAAGCTGCCTCAGGCACTGAAAAAGGCGCAACTGGGCATCAAGAAATTCCCTAAGGATTCAGATTATCAAGCCATTGCTGGTTTTGTGCTCACCGAGATGAAGCGGTACAAGCAAGCCATTCCCCATTTCGCCGAAGCATCGCGCATGAAGCCAGACGATGTGCAATTTGTTGAAAATCTGGCAAATGCGCTGATGCAAACAGGGCAAATCCCACGCGCGCTTACGTATGCCGAACAAAAGCTGGCGCGTTTCCCCAACAGCAAAGAACTGGTTCGTGTCATCGACGAAATCCAGCTCAAAGGGCAGAACTGGCGCTTGATCATCGAACATGCCACGCAAAAATTAGCGACTGATCCTGATAACGCTGATCTGCTATCATCGCGTGCCCGGGCCTATGGGCAGATCGGCTTTGCGCAACAAAGCACCGAAGATATTTCACGCGCCTTTGAGATAGCACCTGAAAAAGAAGACATCGCCATCCGAAAAGCAGTGAACCTGCATCAGGCCGGCGACAAGGACGGGTCAAGGCAGATCTTGCTCTCTGTTCTTGCGGCAAATCCTGTTTCAGCTGCGGCGCTATACCAAATGTCCATGGTCGCGGATGAAAAGCAAGCAGACGAACTTGCCGACACCATTGAAACCGCGATTTCACAAAGCGATCACGACGATTCATTGCTTGGCTTTGCAAAGGCAAACGTGACTTTGGCACGCAAAGGGTTGCATGTGGCGTTGCATCTATTCGCGCGCGCCAATGCGGCACAACATGCGACAAACCCGTATGACTTTGCAATTGAAGAGAAAAAGCAAAGCGAAATTTGCAGCCTGTTCACCGATGATATGTCTTCAATTGGTTCGATGCCTGACGGCGAGCCAAGACCGATTTTTGTGGTGGGGCAGCCCCGGTCGGGCACGACATTGATGGAAATGATGTTGAGTTCCCTACCCGGTGTTGTTGGCTGCGGAGAGCTTATGCTGGGGGCTGATCTTTCAAATTCCTATCTGGATTCGAACACGCCTTTTGACGCGAAAGCAGCCGCAGACTTTGCACAGGAATTCCGCAGACTAATGCCACCGCCCCCCAAGGGTTCAACTGCATTTGTCGACAAGATGCCCCACAATTATCAGCGGATTGGATTTTTATTAGCGGCTTTCCCTGAAGCCCGGGTTATCAACATGATCCGCGATCCGCGGGATGTGGGCCTATCCAAATGGATCAGGCGTTTTCCTGAACCGGGGCTGCGCTATGCGTCTGATCTTAAGGCAATTGCGCATTCAGCCAACCTGTACAGGTGCTATATGGCGCACTGGAACAACATCTTCGGGGACCGTATCCTGTCGGTATCTTACGAAGAGCTGGTCGCCGATCCTGAAACTCATAGCAAGAACATTACAGCGTTTTGCGGCATCGGATGGGACGAACAGATGATGCACCCTGAAAGAAACACACAGCAAGTGCGCACTGCCAGTGTCGATCAGGTACGCCAGAGAATCTCGACCCGTTCCATAGGCGGCTGGCGTGACGTCACAGACCACATTCAACCTATGTTAGACGGCTTCGACCAAGCGCTTTGGCCTGAGTACAAGTTCGACTGAATCAAAAAGGCCGCCTGTAGTGGGCGGCCTCTCCGTTTGTTGTGCGAGCCTTACTTTTGTTTGATACGACCGTCCAGATAGGGCTGGTATGGGGCGTTTTCGGCAAGGTATTCGGCTGTTACATCCGCCAAATCGGGGCCAAAGTCATAAGCGTTCTTGTCATCGCCCGAGAATACGCTGTACCCGTCACCACCATTGCGGACATAGTTGTTTGTGACAACCAGATATGTCGCCGCCGGATCGATAGGCGCAAAGCCGTCACCGTCGGCGACCATGACCTCGACAATCCGGCCTTCATTCGGTGCGACCGATGGATCCCAGGTAAAGGTCATGCCCGCCACCTGCGGGAAGCGACCTTTGACCTCTTCAACCTGGCTCACGCCATTCTCAAGTGCGTCGATGACACCCTGGCCGCTGATCTCAAAGGTCGAGAGCGTATTCTGGAACGGCAGAACCGTCAGAACTTCGCCCATGGTCACTTCGCCTTCATCGATTGAAGCACGCAGCCCACCAGCGTTGGCGATAGCGATCTGAGTACCCTGATCTGCCACGCGCGCAAGCATCGCGTCCGCAACCAGATTGCCCATCTCGCATTCCTGCACACGGCAAACATCACGAGAGCCTTCGATGGTCGCGCCAGAATTGGCAACAACACGCTGCTTCATCTCTTCAATCGGGGCGCCCATTTCCGCGACACGCGCCGCGATATCCGCGTCTGGTGTGACCGAGGCATCCAGCAGGATCGGCTCACCTTCTGCCGAAATCAGGTTGCCGTCATCGTCAAATGTCAGCACGATCTCACCCAGATATTTCGAATACGCATAGGCCTGAACCACCGGGACGTCGCCCACCATTGTCGGGTAGGCGCCTGCGGCGTCTTCATTTGTGTTCGACAGTAACGTGTGCGAGTGACCGCCAACTACGAGGTCCAAACCCGGTACTTTCTCGGCGATCTCGATATCTTTGGGCAGCCCCACATGGGTCAGCGCGATAATAATGTTCACACCCTCGTCCTGCAGGGCAGCGACATCGGCCTGAAGGCTTTCAATTTCGTCTTGAAAAACGACGTCTTTGCCCGGGCTCGAAGTTTCAACGGTATCCGTTGCGAGGGCTGAGATGATGCCTACTTTCTGGCCGCCGACGTCCAGTACAACGTGGTTATCCACCTTGCCCTTCAGTTCAGCCGAAGAAGACAGGTCCAGGTTGCCCGAAATCACAGGGAAACTGACAGTATCTACGAAAGCGGCCAAGCCCGCAGGGCCATCATCGAACTCGTGGTTGCCAACCGCCATCACATCGTAACCGATGGCTTCCATGAATTCCGCTTCGGCAGCACCTTTGTAGGTCGTATAGAACAGTGAACCCTGAAACGGATCGCCCGCATCCAGCAGCAGGACATTTTCGTCCGCCAATTCGCCACGCTTGGCATCCACAATTGTCTTCAGGCGCGCAACGCCACCAAAGCATTTGCCTTCGGCCTCACCCTCGGCGTCACAGGTCGAATCGTATTTGTTAATGGATTCGATGCGGCTGTGAATGTCATTCGTATGCAGAATCGTAAGCTTGTATTCGGCCGCTGCCATACCGGCTGTCAGGCCCAATACAGCGACCGAAGTTAAAAATCGGGTGAACATCTCAAAACTCCCTATCGTTGTTTTGTCGTGATCGTGCGCGTTGCGCAGCAAAGAGTCAAAGGGGGAAATCCAGCTTGATTCCATCAGCCGCGCAAGGCATCAGACCGATATGCTGATTTACAAGATTTTCCGGGCCGACGAGTGGGCCGACTTGCAGGCACACGGAGCCTCGAACGGGGCTCCGATTGATGTGACAGATGGGTTCGTCCATTTCTCAACCGCAGAGCAGGCTGAGGAGACTGCCGCCAAGCACTTCGCTGGTATCGTGGGGTTAACACTTCTGGCATGTAATGCGGATGCAATGGGCGACGATCTGAAATGGGAGGTCTCGCGCGGCGGCGCGCTGTTTCCTCACCTTTATCGTCAAATTCGAATGTCGGACGTGATTTGGTCGCAAGACCTGCCCTTTGATGGTCAAGCCCACCGGTTCCCGGAGGGGATGGAATGACCCGCTTCATCGACCCGGATCGGGAACAGTTTGAGGCATTCAAAGACCTCAACCGTGACCATCCGATCGAGATGCTCAACCTAGTGAAGTTCCGCAAGACAGCACAGTATCCGTCGGATCATCCGCTGGCTAATGCTGGGTTGACCGGAGCGCAAGCCTACCGCAACTACGGGGCAGGGACTGCCCCAATCATCGCCCGCATAGGTGCAACGATCCTTTGGCGCGGTACGTTTCAGACTACGCTTATCGGGCCGCAGGATGAAGAATGGGACGAAGTGTTCATCGCCCGTTATCCCACCGCCCATGCGTTTCTTGAGATGGTGACCGACCCAGCTTATCGCGCTGCCGTGATGCACCGGCAAGCCGCCGTTGAAACCTCGCGCCTGATCCGTTGTGCGCCGACAGAAGGTGGAGATTCCTTCGGATGAAAATGACTGAGAAACTGGGGTTGGCCGCCCTGCACCGCCTTGACCCTGAAATCGCGCATGGGCTTTCGATCAAGGCCCTGACCTCGGGGCTGGCACCAACGCCCGGGCCGGTCACATCGGATCGGCTTAAAACCCGTGTTGCAGGCCTGGAATTGCCAAACCCCGTTGGACTAGCTGCGGGGTTTGACAAAAATGGTGAGGCACTGGCACCACTTTCGCGTGCTGGATTCGGGTTTATTGAAGTGGGCGCGGTGACACCCCGCCCACAGCCCGGCAATCCAAAACCGCGCCTGTTTCGCCTGACCGAAGATCGAGCCGCCATCAACCGCTTTGGGTTCAATAACGAAGGGATGGATGTCATGGCCGAGCGTCTGGCGCAGCGCCCCAAGGACGCGGTGATCGGGCTGAACCTTGGGGCCAACAAAGACAGTGATGATCGGCCCGGAGACTTCGCCAAAGTGCTAGCCCATTGCGCTGCGCATCTGGACTATGCCACCGTCAACGTGTCTTCGCCCAATACCGAAAAGCTGCGGGACTTGCAGGGCAAAGCGGCGCTATCTGCGCTACTGAGTGATGTGATCGAAACCCGAAATGCCCTGCCTCGCCCGATCCCGATCTTCTTGAAAATCGCCCCAGACCTGACCGAGGCCGAATTGCAGGATATCGCCGATGTCGCCCGTGAAACCGGCGTGGACGCGGTGATCGCCACTAACACCACGCTGTCGCGCGATGGCCTGCGCAGTGCACACAAGGATCAGGCCGGTGGCCTATCCGGCGCGCCCTTGTTCGAGAAATCGACGCGAGTGCTGGCGCAGCTCAGCCAGTTGACGGGCGCAGAAATCCCGCTGATCGGGGTTGGCGGCATCAGCACGGCAGAACAGGCCTATGCCAAGATCTGCGCCGGAGCGTCCGCGGTGCAGTTCTACACAGCGATGGTCTATAGCGGGATTTCTCTGGCCGCTGAAATCGCGCAGGGGTTGGATGACCTGCTGGCACGCGACGGATACACTTCGGTCGCGCAGGCGGTGGGCAGCAAACGAGAGGACTGGCTATGATCGAATATTGGCACAACCCGCGCTGCTCCAAGTCCCGCGCGGGGTTGGCATTGCTGCAGGAAAACGGTGCACAGCCTGAGGTGCGCAAATATCTTGAAGACGCGCCCTCGGCTGATGAAATCCGGACAGTTCTGGCCAAGCTGAATATCCCGGCGATCAGCATGATGCGCACCGGAGAGAAGACGTTCAAAGAGCTGGGTCTGAACAAGACCTCGCCCGATGAGGTGCTTATTCAGGCCATGGTCGACCACCCGATCCTGATCGAGCGACCATTGGCCATCGCAGGCGACAAAGCCGCAATCGGACGCCCGCCCGAGAACCTGCTGGACTTGCTTTAGGCGATCTGTGCCTCAAGTCGAGGATAGCGCCAACCAAGCGTAAGGCCGCGCGCGATGTTCAAGACCATCAGCGCGGCCCACAGGCCATGATTGCCCATCGTCGGCACCAGCACGAACAACGCCACCACGTACAACGCGACCGACTGGATCATCGCGTTGCGCATATCGCGGGTCCAGGTGGCGCCGATATAGATACCATCGAACATCCAGCTTGCCACCCCGATGACCGGTGCCAGAGCAGCCCAGAACAGATATTCGCGTGCCGTCGCCCGAACCTCGGGCGATGTTGACATCAGATCGATCAACGCCGGCCCTGCCAAATAAAACACCAGCCCAAGCCCGACGGCCCCGCCAACGCCCCATTGCGAAGCCATGACCGACGCGCGCCGGACCTTGCGGCGGTCGCGTGCGCCGACAGCTCCTCCGACAAGAGCTTCAGCCGAAAAGGCAAAGCCGTCCAAAGCAAAGGCAGTGATTTCGAGAAACTGCAACAGCACCTGATTGGCCGCCAAATTCACGTCGCCCAGATCGGAACCGACAAATAGAAACGTTGTGAATGCCCCGGTCAACAAAACCGAGCGCACCATAATATCACCGTTTACCTGCATCATCCGACGCAAACGCATTGGGTCAAAAATTCGCGGCCAATCCCGCCACTGGTTGCCGCCAAACGCCTCTCGGCACAGCCATAAGCCCAGCGCAAGGCCTGTCCATTCGGCGATCAGAGTGGCAATGGCAACGCCTTCGACACCCCATCCAAGGCCAAGCACGAACCATAGATCCAGTACGATATTCAGCCCGTTCATCCAGATCTGCAGGATGAATACACCTCGCGTGCGTTCAACTGCGATCAACCAGCCTGTTACTGCATAGAGTGCAATGGTGGCCGGAGCCCCCCATATGCGAATCTCGAGATAAGCGCGCGTCAGAGACTCAACCTCGGCGCTGGCTGGAGACAGTGCAAAGGCCCCAAGGAACACCCAGACTTGCGCCGCAATGAAGACCAACCCAGCCGTTCCGCCCAGCAACAGACCCCGCATCAGCAGAGCTCCGGTTTCTGCTGTGTCACCCGCACCGCGTGCCTGCGCGGCCAACCCGGTGGTACCCATCCGCAGAAAGCCGAATATCCAGTAGATCGCCGACAGGATCACCGCGCCCATACCCACAGCCCCGATAGGTGCTGCCAGCCCCATCTGACCGACAACGCCGGTATCGACCGCGCCAAGGATCGGCACGGTCGCGTTCGACAGCACGATCGGCATCGCGATTTTCAAGACGCGCCGATGGGTGATGGGCGCGTTGGCCTCCTCCAAGCTCACGGCTTTGTCGGAGGCTGCGGCATTAAGAAATGCCCGGTGCCTTGCGCAAAGAGTTTGGCGTGGTTGTCCTGCCAAGCCTCGACCCGGACAGAAGCATAACGTCGACCCGATCGGTTGATGAATGCGCGTGCATAAGCGTCTCGCGGCAAGCCAGACCGCAGGTAATCGACCGTGAAGTCGATGGTTTTGGGAAAGCGGATATTCTCGTCGGTCAAGATATCTTCGGCACCGATCTCACCGCTTTCAATCCTGGGGAACATATGCTCCCAACTCAGCGTGATAACGGCAGTGACTTCCAGGAACGCCGCCGTCACACCGCCGTGGATGGCAGGCAGAAAGGGATTGCCGATCAACTTCTCATCGAAATTCAGTACACCTGTCAGTTCGTCCCCACGCCGGTCGAATGTAATGTTGAGGAACCGAATATACGGCACACCTTCGACCAAAGCGGTCAGAGCGGCATCACGGCGTTGCTTGACTACCTGCATGGGTTCGGGGCGAGGTCTTGCCATCTCAGCGCCCCTCCACGGTGAATGCGCCCGAGGCAGTAGCAACCGGTCGGTCGCTGTCATCATCCGTCGCCGTCGCACGAACAAAGGCCACATTGCGCGTGATGTGATAGCAGGTCGCCCGCGTCCGGATACTTTGACCGGGCGTCGCGGCCCGCATGTAGTCAATACGAAGATCGATTGTAGCGGTTCCTCCGGGGGCCGATGGGTGGCTCATCACCGCAGCACCACAGCAAGTATCAAGCATGGCAGAAACCGCGCCACCATGGATTACTCCGGTTCTGGGGTCGCCGATTAATTGCTCGTTGTAGGGCATCGAGATTTCGGCCTCACCCTCTCCGATATGGGTCAAATCAAGCCCCAGGGCTTTTGCATGCGGAATCGCCTCGATGAACTGCCGCGCTAAAACTGTCTTATCGACCATGGGGTTGGGTCCTATCCTTATAGCCGCCCCTTTATGGGCCTGCGTTTACGCCAAGGGCAAGCCCACCTGTTGCGCTTGCCGCAACGACGCCCTAGGTTGCAGCCGAGGAGACCCAGAATGTCCGACACCCGTTTGTCATTCAAAGAGATGTGCGCCGAGTTCGACGTGACCCCGCGCACCCTGCGCTATTACGAGTATATCGAGTTGCTGCAACCGGACCGCGAAGGTCGGTCGCGGTTCTATGGTGCTCGTGAATGCGCAAGAATGAAACTGATCCTACGTGGTCGCAAGTTTGGATTTCCTCTGGAAGAGATTCGCCAGTGGTTGCTGATCTACGAAGATCAGGGCGATCAGGCCCAGATGGCGACCTTCATCGAGATGGCAGATCGACAAATGGAAGAGCTACGTCAGCAACGCGCGCAGTTGGATGAGGCGATGGATGCGTTGCAGCAATTGCGCGATCAGACTGTCGAATTGCTGAAATAGCCCCCTTCCCTTACGGCAACAAAATTGCCGAAACCCCTGTTTACGCGACCGGATGTTACGTCAACTTATTTGTGACGCAGCGTCCGCATTACGTAAACGTCACTTGTGTGTTGTAAAACGCTCATCGACTGCGCAACTCAGGTTGCATGACGCCAGTGATGAGAGTTTGAACCATGACCGAAGATCTGCTGACCATCCGCGAAATGTGCGAGACATATGATGTCACGCCCCGCACATTGCGGTTCTACGAGGCCAAAGAGCTTTTGTTTCCGATCCGCGAGGGCCAAAAACGCCTGTTCACCAAACGGGATCGTGCACGCCTGAAACTGATCCTGCGCGGCAAGCGGTTTGGCTTCAGCCTCGAAGAAATCCGCCAGCTTCTGGACCTGTATCACGTGGGTGACCAACAGCTGACACAGATGTCCCGCACATATGAAATCGCGTGCGAGCGCCTTGCTGACATGGAATCGCGCCGCGAAGAGCTGACACAGGCCATCGACGAGTTGAAAGAGCAGTTGCGCTGGGGCGAGAAGGTTATCGCCTCGATGAAACAGGAAAAGAAGGCGGCTGAATAAACCCGCCTCCGGACATATGAATTAAGGGAGCTTCACATGCCCGTCTACAACGCGCCAACCAAAGACACGCAGTTCATCCTGCACGACGTTTTGAAAATCTCACAGTCGGATATCCCCGGCTATGACGAACTGGAAGCCGAGTTTACCGGCGCGGTTCTGGAAGAGGCTGGCAAGGTTGCCTCCAACGTATTGCACCCGCTGAACGTGGTGGGCGACACCGAAGGGTGCCGGTTGGAAAACGGTATTGTGTACACCCCCACAGGTTTCAAAGACGCCTTTGAGCAGATGAAAGAAGGTGGTTGGACGGGCCTCGACATGCCGGAAGAGTATGGCGGCCAGAACATGCCTTACGTGATGGGCACAGCGGTGGGTGAGATGTTCTCGGGTGCGAACCAGGCGTTTGTGATGTATCAGGGCCTGACCCACGGCGCGGCCTCAGCCATTCTGGCGCACGGCACTGACGAGCAGAAGAACAAGTACCTGCCCAATATGGTCAGCTGCGAATGGACTGGCACCATGAACCTGACCGAGCCGCATTGCGGTACCGATCTGGGCCTGATGCGCACCAAGGCGGAACCGCAGGACGATGGCAGCTATAAGATTTCCGGCCAGAAGATCTTTATCTCGGCTGGCGATCACGACATGGCTGAGAACATCATCCATCTGGTGCTGGCCAAAATCCCTGGCGGTCCCGAAGGCATCAAGGGCGTATCGCTATTCATCGTCCCCAAATTCATCGTGAACGAAGACGGTTCGCTGGGCGAGCGCAACGGTGTTTCGGTCGGCAAAATCGAAGAGAAGATGGGCATCCACGGCAACTCGACCTGCGTCATGAACTATGACGAGGCAACCGGCTGGCTGCTGGGCGAAGTGCACAAAGGTATGCGCGCCATGTTCACCATGATGAACGAAGCGCGTCTAGGTGTGGGCATGCAAGGCCTGTCTCAGGCCGAAGCGGCCTATCAAAACGCCTTGGAATACGCAAAAGATCGCCTGCAAGGCCGCGATGTAACAGGCGTGAAAAACCCGGACGGCCCCGCCGATCCGCTGATCGTACACCCCGACATTCGCCGCAACCTGATGGATCAGAAAAGCTTCACCGAGGGTGCGCGTGCGTTCATCCTGTGGGGCGCGACCATGATCGACAAGGCGCACCGCTCGGGAGACAAAGACGCGGACGGGCTGATCTCACTGCTGACGCCAGTCATCAAAGGCTTCCTGACTGACGAAGGCTACGACATGACTGTTCAGGCGCAGCAGGTCTATGGCGGCCATGGCTACATCGAAGAATGGGGCATGTCGCAATACACCCGCGATGCCCGCATCGCGATGATCTACGAAGGCGCGAACGGCGTTCAAGCGCTGGACCTCGTGGGTCGGAAGCTGGCCCAGGACGGTGGCAAGCATGTCATGGCCTTCTTCGAGATGGTCAAAAGCTTCTGCAAGGAAAACGGCGGCAAGGACGAAGCTTACGATAAAGCCTTCATCGAACCGCTGAAGGCCGCTTCCAAGGACCTGCAGGCCGCTGGCATGTATTTCATGCAGGAAGGCATGAAGAACCCCAACAACGCTCTGTCCGGGTCATATGACTTCATGCACATGTTCGGCCATGTCTGCCTGGGCCTGATGTGGGCGCAGATGGCAAAGGCCGCTCAGGACGCACTGGACGGCGGTGCCTCGGATAAAGAGTTCTACGAGACCAAGATCAATACCGGTCGCTTCTATATGGCCCGCCGCCTGCCCGCGACAGCCATGCATCTGGCCCGCATCCAGACCGGAGCGGACACGGTAATGGCGCTGGACGCGGCGAACTTCTGATCTCAGTGTGGGCTCGGGCGTCGTAACCCGAACCCACCCCTGGAGGAGACAAGATGCCAAAACGCTTTCGCCTGACCCGCCGATTTCCGGTCGCGATGACCGAGGACGGTTACCGTAAGCTCCGCGGTTTCGCACGAGAGGCGGGATTGGATGAAGGTGAGGCTTTGTCGTTCCTTTTTGAGAACTTCAACAGCGTGATCGATCACGAAAACCTGACGCATAGGCTGCGCATATTTAATTCAGAGCTGGAAGCTCGAAAACGTTAAAACTTCGTGCTGGCCACTGAAGGTAGCACAGAAAACATATCTTTATGCCTTGGGAGGGGCGCGTTCATGACCATTCAACTGCATTGCTTTGGTGAAAGCGGAAACAGCTACAAAGCCGCGCTTGCGTTGGAAATGTCCGGTCTGGACTGGGAGCCGGTCTTTGTTGATTTCTTCGGGGGTGTGACGCGCACACCTGAATTTCGGGCAGAAGTGAATGAGATGGGTGAAGCCCCCGTGATGGTAGACGGTGATTTTCGCACCAGTCAGTCCGGCGCGATTCAGGCTTATGTGGCTGAAAAATCAGGAAAATTCGGCGGCAAAGATCGTGATGAAAATTACGAGATCTTCAGATGGGTTCTGTGGGATAACCACAAGCTCAGCTCGATGGCCGGGCTGACCCGTTTCCTGATCAACTTCTTGCCCGAAAAGCACCGCAACCCGGATGTTATCGCGTTCAACCAGGGCCGCCTCAAGGCAGCTTATCAGACGCTGAACGCCCATCTTGACGGTCGTGACTGGATCGTTGGCAACGGCGTGACCAATGCTGACATCAGCTGCTGCGGCTACCTTTATTACCCCGAACCATTCGGCTTTGATCGTGCTGACTGGCCCAACATTGACGCCTGGCTGACGCGCCTCAGCGAACAGCCCGGCTGGAAACACCCCTACGACCTGATGCCCGGCAACCCGTCGGATCGAGCTTAAGGAGAAGACCCCATGACCGAAGCCTATATCTATGACGCCCTGCGCACTCCGCGCGGCAAGGGCCGCAAGGATGGCAGCCTGCACGAGGTAACCTCGGTGCGCCTGTCGGCCCTGACCCTGAACGCAATGAAAGAGCGCAATAATCTGGAAGGTCACGCCGTCGAGGATGTGATCTGGGGCAACGTCACGCAGGTGATGGAGCAAGGTGGCTGTCTGGCACGCTCGGCAGTTCTGGCTTCGGATCTGGATGAATCGATCCCCGGCCTGGCGATCAACCGTTTCTGTGCCTCGGGCATGGAGGCCGTGAACTTGGCCGCAAACCAGGTCAAAGGCGGCGCAGGTGAAGCCTATATCGCAGGCGGTGTCGAGATGATGGGCCGGGTGGCCATGGGCAGCGATGGTGCGGCGATTGCCGTTGATCCGTCTTTGGCGATGGAAACCTATTTTGTGCCGCAAGGTATCTCGGCCGACATTATCGCAACCGAATATGGGTTCAGCCGCGACGATGCGGATGCGCTGGCCGTTGAATCTCAGAAACGCGCGGCTGCTGCGTGGGAAGACAACCGCTTTGATAAGTCGGTGATCTCGATCAAGGATCAGAACGGCCTGACCATTCTGGACCGCGATGAGTACATGCGCCCCGGCACAGACATGCAGAGCCTCGGCGCGCTGAACCCATCCTTCCAGATGATGGGCGAGCAAATGCCGGGCTTCGACAAGGTTGCGATGATCAAGTACCCGCATCTTGAGCGCATCAATCACATCCACCACGCCGGCAACAGCTCGGGCATCGTGGATGGAGCGGCGGCTGTACTGATCGGCAACAAGGAGTTCGGCGAGAAATACGGCCTGAAGCCGCGCGCGCGCATCAAGGCGACCGCAAAAATCGGCACCGACCCGACCATCATGCTGACCGGCCCGGTTCCTGTGACCGAGAAGATTCTGGCCGACAATGGCATGAAGATCGGCGATCTGGACCTGTTTGAGGTGAACGAAGCCTTCGCCTCGGTCGTACTGCGGTTCCAGCAGGCGTTTGATGTCGATCCTGCGCTGGTGAACGTCAATGGCGGCTCGATCGCGATGGGTCACCCGCTGGGTGCGACTGGTGCGATGATCATCGGTACGCTGCTGGACGAGCTGGAGCGCCAAGACAAAGAAACCGGTCTGGCCACACTCTGCATCGCGTCCGGCATGGGTGCGGCAACCATTATCGAGCGTGTCTGATGCCTAAAATTGATCTTTCCAAAATACCGTTTCGGAACGGTTCGGGCTATCCCGGCAAACTGGCAAGAGCGGGCGATGACCGCTACGTCCAACCCTTGGGCGATGCGAACGGTCTGACGCAATTTGGGGTCAACATCGTACGGCTGGAACCGAACGGCCTGTCCTCGCTGCGCCATTACCACATGGAGCAGGACGAGTTTGCCATCATGCTCGGCGGCAAATGTGTGCTGATCGATGATGATGGCGAGCATGAGATGCTGCCCGGTGACTGCGCCGCCTGGCCTGCAGGTGACGCCAATGGCCATCACCTTGTGAACAAAACCGACGCGCCCGCATCCTTTCTGGTGGTGGGCACACGGACCCCGACCGAGACCGGCTATTACAGCGACATAGACATGATGGTGAAGTTCGAGGGCGACGACTTTCGCTTTACCCGCAAAGACGGCAGCCCGCTGACGGCTGACCAGATTGGAGATGACAATGACTGATTTCACCCTCAGCAAAGACGCCGACGGCGTTGCCTTCATCACCTGGGACGTTCCGGGCAAATCCATGAATGTCCTGAGCCGAGAGGCTTTCACTTTGGTCGGTAAACTGATCGATCAGGCGCTGGCAGATGATGAGATCAAAGGGATTGTTATCACCAGCGGTAAGGAAGGGTCGTTTGCGGGCGGCATGGATCTGAGCACACTTGCCACGATCCGTCAGGAAGCAGGAGACGAGCCGGCTCAGGCTTTGTTCGACTTTGTCATGAGCGGCCACAACATCCTGCGTCGGTTGGAGCTGGCAGGCATGGACCCCAAGTCCAAAAAGGGCGGCAAACCAGTGGCTTGCGCTATCAACGGCACCTGTGCCGGGATCGGGACCGAGATCGCATTGGCCTGCCATCACCGCGTGATGACCAGCAATCCCAAAGCTAAAATCGGCTTACCTGAAATCCTTCTGGGCATCTTCCCCGGCGGCGGCGGCACCATGCGCTACAGCCGGATGGTTGGTGCAATGGCGGCGGCTCCGGTGCTGCTGGAAGGCAAGATGATGGACTCAAAAAAGGCCAAAGGCGCGCAACTGATCGACGCCGTGGCGGACGATCCGGTTGCCGTGGCCAAGGAATGGGTTCTGAACGCCAAGGATGCCGATCTGGTCAAACCATGGGATGCGAAAGGCTACAAAATGCCCGGCGGTGCGCCCTATCACCCTGCAGGCTTCATGACCTTCGTCGGCGCAAGCGCAATGGTGAACGGCAAGACCCAAGGTGCATTCCCCGCCGCCAAGGCTCTGCTGAGTTCAATCTACGAAGGCGCTTTGGTTGACTTTGACACCGCCCTGAAGATTGAGGCGCGTTGGTTTACAAACGTCCTGATGAACCCGTCCTCGTCGGCGATGATCCGGTCGCTGTTCCTGAACAAGGAAGCACTGGAAAAAGGCGCTGTGCGGCCCAAGGATGTGCCCGATCAGAGGGTCAAGAAGGTCGGCGTTCTGGGTGCCGGCATGATGGGCGCAGGCATTGCTCTGGTCTCGGCTCAAGCGGGCATGGAAGTTGTTCTGATCGACCGTGATCAGGAAGCAGCCGACAAAGGCAAAGCCTACTCCGAGGCCTATTTGGACAAGGGCATCAAGCGCGGCAAGGTTACGGCTGAGAAGAAAGAGGCCATGCTGTGCCAGATCACCGCGACCCCCGATCTAGAGAACCTCAAAGGCTGCGATCTGATTATCGAAGCCGTGTTCGAAGACCCGGGCATCAAGGCCGAGATGACCAAGAAGGTCGAAGCGATCATCCCTGAGGATTGCATCTTTGCCTCGAATACCTCGACTCTGCCGATTACCGATCTGGCCAAGGCGAGTGTGCGGCCTGAGCAGTTCATCGGCATCCACTTCTTCTCACCAGTTGAGAAGATGTTCCTGGTTGAGATCATCAAGGGCAAGGAAACTGGCGATCGGGCAGTGGCAAAAGCACTGGATTACGTGCGTCAGATCCGCAAAACGCCGATCGTGGTCAACGACGCACGCTTCTTCTACGCCAACCGCTGCATCATCCCCTATATCAACGAGGGTGCTCGGATGATCACCGAGGGCGTCAGTCCGATCTTGATAGATAATGCCGCGCGGCAGTTGGGTTTCCCGGTAGGACCGATCCAGTTGACGGACGAAACCTCAATCGATCTCGGGGCCAAGATCGCACGGGCCACGAAAGCAGCGATGGGCGATGCCTATTCTGATAGCCCCTCGGACGATCTGATCTTCTGGATGGAGGAACAGGGGCGTCTAGGCCGCAAGGCCAATGCTGGATTCTTCGACTATGACGACAAGGGTAAGCGCGTCGAGTACTGGAAGGGTTTGCAGGACAAATACCCGCTGGCTGCCGAACAACCCGACCTGATCGAAGTGCAGGAACGCCTGATGTTCGCGCAGGTTTTGGAAGCGGTTCGCGCGTTGGAAGAAGGTGTTCTGGAAGACATCCGCGAAGGCGACGTGGGTGCGATCCTTGGATGGGGTTTTGCCCCTTGGTCCGGTGGTCCGCTCAGTTGGCTGGACATCATCGGCACGCCCTATGCGGCTGAGCGTTGCGACCAACTGACCGAGGCCTATGGCGAGCGTTTTGCGTGCCCACCGCTCCTGCGCGAAATGGCCGAGAAAGGTCAGAGTTTCTATGGTCGCTTCAACCCAGCGGCCAAAGCTGCTTGATATTGAACTGCTGGCGCAACCTGTATTGCGCCAGCAGATTAAGTTCAGGTGCGCCAGTCCGATCGCAGAAACAAGATCGCGGCATTAGGCCGCCCTGGCCGCCCTGGCCGACGCATGCCCTTGGAGGGACGAATAGGGAATATTGGTTCTTGCGAGATGGGCGCAGGCAGCGCACCCAATGGGTTTGCAAAAACCGATATGTCGCCTTTCATGACCACCGCTTCGATCAACAGATCAGCATCTTCTTCGTCGGCAACTTCGTACGTGCAAACCGATCCCATACCTCCCACAGGACAGTAGGCTTGGAATCCTCCCTCGATAAAGACAATCTCATCCTGATCAAAATACAACGACGTCACATCAAAGGTTTGCGCCGGAGTATTTGATCTGAGATTGCCAACACCGTTAAGCATCCGCGCAGGGACAATTGAGAGCCCCTCAATTCCCAGATCCAGTTTAGTCTGATCCAGCGCCATTCCCTGCTCTGGCATCAGCCAAACCGGCCGCCCATTATACGCGGCGCGAGCCGGGACAAGGACCGGCAGATACTCTGGCCTGCGTTCCCCCCCTGGAACCACAACGCTATCGGCGCAGACACGGCGCAATTCTCTAAACCCGTGATCCAGCGTTCGCACCAGTTCGCCAGTAACCAGATTTTCAACCGGCTTCCAGCCACTGGTTGTTGCAACCCTGGTCCCATGCAGCAATCCACCGCGGCGCACTGAAACGGCTGACTCTTGAACAGATTGCGGGCCTTGACCCTCACGTTTCGAATACCCCGAAACACTCACTAACTCTAACACTTGCGCCCCCCTCTTGGCACTTCGACATAGTTCAGATTGACCATGCTAATGTGCCACGAGCTGGCTAAGTTGTGCCACAATTGCGGCGAAATAAGGACCTTTTGGTCATGTTTCACGTGACGTTCCGGAACAATATGGGCAGCAAAGTTCGCTTTGCACGACACCTGGAAACTATAGGCGATATGCAAGTAACTTTGCTTTATCTACACACGCTCTCAATTTGGCAGAGCTTTGGGCAGCTTTCCGGCAGCGCGCTTCTCTCTCCATGCCAATAAAATTCCTGCAGTTGCGATCATGCCAATACCGACGATCTGCATCAATCCTACCGATTGTCCAAAGGCGATCCATGCAAAGAAGGGTCCGAATATCATGACCGAATACTCGAATACGGCAACGTAGGAAGGCTCTCCTAATTGGTAAGCTTTGATCAGCATGAAAACGGCGATCGTAGACCCAATCGCCTGCAGCACCACCCAAGGCAGGGCTTCATGTATCGGCCAGACCCAACCGCGCATGGCAAACCCCTCTGGGCCTTCAGGCACATCAACCGGAAACACAGCCAGCCATATCAGACCAATCAACCCTGCCAATCCCAGAGTTACCACCATCGCAGCCAGCAGGGCGACGGTGCTTTCATCACGGCAATGCGTGCGGGTTACGACGGCGCTGAGAGCATAGAAAAAACCTCCAGCTACTGGGATCAGCGTCTTGAGATCAAATGAATTGGGGTCAGGCTGCAGAACACTGAGTATTCCGGCAAAGCCCAAAAGAACGGCCACGATCCGCCAGGGGCCGATATGCTGCTTCAGAAAAAGCGCGGAAATCAGCAGCACAAAAATCGGTGAGGTAAACAGCCCTGCCAACGCCTGCGCAATCGGCATCAGAGCCAGAGCTGTAAAATAAAAAAGCATCGCCATGGTTATCAATACGCTACGCACCGCGACGATGCCGTAACGGCGCGGTTTCAAACCGCCCAAGCCAAGAACCGAAAGAAGTGCAATCAGGGGTAACATCAACGTCGCGCGGCTTAGATGAAACTGCCATAGCCCAATGCTTTCGGCGACCCGGATCACAAAGTTATCGATGACGCCGATAATGGCCATCGAGGCGACCATCAGTAAAGAGGCCAGCATCGAATGGGATTGTTGTTGTGACTGCATTCCCGCCTCTGCGCTTGATTAGCCAGTGCTGGCCAGAAAACTACCCGCTACAATCAGCACATTTCACAAACCTGACGCAACAGGTTTGCGCCGCTGGTTTTTGCCATGCTAAGCTTAGTGCAAAATAATACTCGAGCAGCATTAACCGATGACCGCACTCAAACAGTACCAGCGGATCGAAGCCACCGGTTTGTGGCGCCCTTCGCCCGATGAACAGCGGCGTGAGGTTGTGGTTTCGATTGGCGAAGCCACTCTGACGATCTCGGATTTCAATGACAGCGCGCTCACGCATTGGTCTTTGGCTGCGTTAGAGCGTCAAAACCCGGGTGCGTATCCCGCCATCTATTGTCCCGACGGCGATCCTGGCGAAACGCTGGAGCTTGCAGAAACGGAAACCACGATGATCGAGGCCATCGATCGTCTGCAACGTGCTATCGACCGCGCCAGACCGCACCCCGGTCGTCTGCGCTGGCTCAGCGTTGCGGGGGTGGCGCTGGCCGTTGTGGCAGTTCTTTTGCTGTGGTTGCCCGGCGCTTTGCAGCGTCATGTCGTTTCAGTCGTGCCAAAGATCAAACAGCAAGAGATCGGCGATACGATCCTGCAGCGCATTGAAAGGGTGTCAGGCAAGGCATGCAGTTCACCCGAAGCGCAGGACTCATTGGATCGGCTGGCAAAACGAACTGGTGTTCGACAGATCGTGATTCTGCCCGCAGGTTTGTCCAACAGCCTAAGCCTGCCGGGGGGGACTGTACTGCTGAATCGCGCGCTGGTGGAGGATCATGAAGACCCCGCCGTTGCCGCGGGGTATGTCATCGCCGCGCGCGCTCGCGCCGCACAACACGCACCCTTGGACGATCTGCTGGACCGCACTGGCCCGACAACTGCTTTTCGGCTTCTGACGACTGGCGAGTTGACCACCGAAATTGTAGATACCTACACCGAAGAAATCCTGGCTGAAACTCAAACACAGATTAGTGATGATGATCTGCTGGCAATGTTCGCTCAGGCCGCCCTTCCCTCAACACCATACGCATATGCTGTTGACATCACAGGCGAGTCCGTTCTCGGGTTGATCGAGGCAGATCCCATGGCAGGTCGAACTTTGGAACAGGTATTGCCGGACCGCGATTGGGTCCGGCTGCAGAATATCTGCGGGCAATAGCGCCTATTTGGTGCCGAACATCCGATCCCCGGCATCGCCCAGGCCCGGCATGATGTAGCCCTTGGAGTTCAACTCACGATCCAGCGCCGCGGTCACGATTTTGACATCCGGATGTGCCTCTTTCATGCGTGCCACGCCTTCGGGCGCAGCCAAAAGACAAAGGAAACGGATATCTGCGGCCCCCTGCTCTTTCAGTAGATCGATGGCCGCGGCCGAGCTGTTGCCAGTTGCCAACATCGGATCAACCGCAATGACAAGACGGTCCTTCAGCCCTTCGGGGGCTTTGAAATAGTACTGTACAGGTTTGAGCGTCTCTTCATCGCGATAGAGACCCACAAAGCCGACCCGCGCCGAGGGGATCAGCTCCAACACCCCGTCCAGCATCCCGTTTCCGGCTCTCAGGATCGAAACCAGCGCAAGCTTCTTGCCCGCCAAAATGGGTGCGTCCATCTCTTCCATCGGGGTTTCGATGTGGCGCGTCGTCAACGACATCTCGCGGGTGACTTCATAGGCCAACAGCAACGTGATCTCGCGCAACAACTGCCGGAACACGGCGGTCGAGGTGCCCTTGTCCCGCATGAGCGTCAGTTTGTGTTGCACCAGCGGGTGGTCGACGACGGTCAGGTGATCGCTCATGATGTCTCCAGTCTTTTCTTGACCCGCGCGCGGGTCTCTTCATCACAAAAGGCCGCATTAAGGGCCGTTACATTAAGGGCGGCAAAATCCTCGGCTTGCCAGCCGAATGCTGCACCCAACATCTCATATTCGCGCCGCATCGTGGTATGAAAAAATGGCGGGTCGTCGGTAGACACCGTGACCTTGACTCCTGCGTCGCGCAGCTTCGCAATTGGGTGTGCTGCGAAATCGGGGAATAGGCCAAGAACCACGTTCGAGCCCGGACACACTTCCAATGTGATATCCCGGTCGATCAATTCATGCACAAGGTCCGGGTCTTCGATGGCGCAGACGCCATGGCCCACACGCTCGACCCCCAGATCGCGAATTGCATCCCGAACGCTTTCGGGGCCGCCAAATTCGCCAGCATGTGTGGTCAACTGCAGCCCTGCCTCGCGCGCGCACTCAAAGGACCATTTGAATTCACCCTGAGTTCCCACAGTTTCATTGCCGCCCATGCCAAATCCGGTGATCCAGTTACCAGCAGTTTCGGCCGCACAATGTGCACTGCGCTTGGCTTGCTCGGGTCCGAAATGGCGCACACAGGTCACGACACCGCGCAGCGTAATCCCGAATTTGCGCTCGGCCTCATCAGCGGCATCCTGGATCGCGGTCAAATAGTCCTTCCATGCATGCAAATCTCCTCCACCGCAAAAATCGGGGCTAAGGAAAGTTTCAGAATACGCCACCCCATTGGCTGCGCTTTCTTCGAGAATAGCCAACGTCAATCGGCGAAAATCCTCTGGCGATTTCAGAACCTCGCAGGCAGCCTCGTAGACACTGAGGAAATGTGCAAAGTCGCGAAAATCATACGAACCATCTGGCTTGAAGATCCCGCTCAGATCCACGCGTTTTTCATGCGCCAACTGGCGAATAAAGGCGGGCGGTGCTGCACCTTCGTGATGCAGGTGAAGTTCGATCTTGGGTTGGTCAGCCACAGTCATAGAAAACTCCGCCCCGGACCTTGCGCCGGGATATTCAGGTGATGCGCGATACTGGCAGCGACATCGGCAAAGTTGATCCGGCCGATTTCACCTGTGCCATGTCCGGCAATCAATACCGGCACTTGTTCGCGCGTGTGATCGGTTCCGATCCAGCTGGGATCATTGCCATGATCAGCGGTCAGCAGCATCAGGTCACCCGGGCGCAGTTTTTGCAGGATGACCCCGACCTCGCGGTCAAACCACTCCAACGCGCGGGCATAGCCGCTAATATCCCTACGGTGGCCATAGATGCTGTCGAATTCGACAAAGTTGGCAAATGTCAGGCTGCCATCTTCGGCTTTGTCCACCAGATCAGAAAGATGGGTCATCAGTTCGGCATCCGAACCTTTGCGCAACGTATCGATCCCCTGCATCGAGAAGATGTCGCCGATCTTACCAACTGCATACACGTGCCGACCCGCGTCCTGCGCCCAGTTTGTCAGCACCGGGCTTGGGGGTACGATGGCAAAATCCTTGCGGTTGGTGGTGCGGGTAAATCCAGTTTCCGGTGTTCCGATGAATGGCCGAGCTATCACACGGCCAACTTTCATTTCGTGAAGCTGCGGCGCAAGCACCTTGCAAAAATCCAGCAAACGGTCGAGGCCAAAGCTCTCCTCATGCGCGGCAATCTGGAACACACTGTCGGCAGATGTATAACAGATCGGCCAGCCGGTTCGCATATGCTCGGCCCCCAATTCAGCGATGATCGCCGTGCCAGAAGCGTGACAATCGCCCAGAATGCCCTCGGTACCTGCAGCCTGAGCCGCTGCCCGGCTCAGCTCGGCGGGAAAGGCAGGTGTCGTATCCGGGAAATAGTGCCAGTCCCACGGCACCGGAACGCCTGCCAATTCCCAATGGCCAGAAGGCGTGTCCTTGCCCGGCGAATACTCTCGCGCGCATCCCCAGAGACCTGCTGGTGTGGCTTCTAACCCCGGCGTGACATCATTTGAGGCCAGTCGCGTTGCAGCGCCCAGTCCCAGAGCGTCGAGATTTGGCAAATGTAATGGGCCGGAGCGTCCTTCTTCTGCGCGCCCTTCGGCACAGGCTTGCGCAATATGAGCCACCGTGTTCGCACCCGTATCGGGCGTGGTGCCGTTGTAGAACTGATCGGCATCTGGCGCGCCGCCGATACCAACCGAATCCATAACAACAAGGAAAGCGCGGCTCATGCGCTGATCCTTTCGTGTACATGCGGAGGTTGTTCTACTGGCGCATCGCCAAGCGTTACCGCATTCAATACCGCCTCGGACGCAAGTCGCGCTGCATCTTCTCGGGCTGCGTGGACCACGGCCAATGGCGCGCCCTTCTGAACGTGCTGACCCAACCGCAAGATATCCGACAATCCAACCGCCGGGTCGATCTCATCACTCTCAACCTGGCGTCCACCACCCAGGGCAACCACCGCCAGTCCTAGTGCCTCACCATCTATCGCAGAGATGTAGCCATCGCGGGGCGCAGGCACCTCTTGGATCACGTTTGCTTCGGGCAGGAATCGCGCCCAGGTATCGACGAAGTGCACAGGTCCTCCGACAGCGGCCATCATGCGGCCAAACCGTTCGGCGGCGCGCCCGACACGTATTACTTCTGCGATCCGCGCCCGGCCCTCTTCCGCCGATGCGCACATACCCGCATCTGCCATCAACACGCCACCCAGTTCAGCAGAAATTTCGGCCAAGGGTGAGGTTTGCCCGCTGGTCATGACCTTCATCACTTCGGCAACTTCCAGCGCGTTGCCAAGTGCTGGAGCAAGCGGTTGATTCATGTCGGTGATCACCGCTGAGGTCCGGCACCCCGCGGTATTTGCCGTTTCGGTCAACGCCCGAGCAAGCTTGCGCGCCTCATCCAGCGTCTTCATGAACGCCCCGCTGCCCACCTTGACATCCAGCACCAGCGCATCCGGGCTGGCGGCCAGCTTCTTTGACAGGATCGACGCAGTGATCAGATCAAGACTTTCCACCGTCGCCGTCACATCGCGGATCGCATATAGCCGTTTATCCGCCGGTGCGATCTGCCCCGTAGCGCCGACAATCACAGCGCCGGTCTCATTCAGTATCTGCGCCAGCCTTGTCTGGCCGATCTGCGTTGTCACGCCGGGGATTGCTTCGAGTTTGTCCAAAGTGCCGCCGGTGTGGCCCAGCCCCCGGCCCGAGATCATCGGTACATAGGCCCCGCATTCGGCTAGGGCCGGGGCGAGAACCAGGCTGACGCAATCCCCGACTCCACCTGTCGAGTGTTTGTCGATCACCGGACCATCAACATCCCAGTTCAGCACCTCACCGCTGTCACGCATGGCAACCGTCAAATCTGCCCTGCCCTGAGCCCCCAGCCCACCCATGCAGACCGCCATTGCAAAGGCTCCCGCCTGCGCGTCACTTACGCCGCCGTCGGCCAACCCCTGTGCGAACCACTGCAATTCGGCTGATGTCGGTATCTCGTTACGGCGAAGCTTGGCGATAATCGAACGCGCATCCATCTGATCAGGTGTCCCCCATATGCGCGGCACCAAATGCACCCGGCAACAGATCAGCTATTGTGGTTTTGGTTTCCAGACCATCGGTAGTCGCCATGGTGACCACCACATCGCCTTTTCCGAATTCAGCCAGTTTCTGACGGCATCCGCCGCAGGGTGGCACCGGATGCGGACTGCTGGCAACCACGTAAACTTCGGTCAGTTCTTTGTCACCTGCGGCGATCATCGCGGCAATCGCCCCGGCCTCGGCGCAGGTGCCTTCTGGGTAGGCTACGTTTTCGACATTGCAGCCGATGTAAATCGTGCCTGAACCTGCCCGGATCGCCGCCCCGACCTTGAAATTCGAATAAGGCGCGTGCGCATTTTCACGAACAGCCAAAGCAGCATCTTTCAAAGACATGACGATTCCCAATTTTTGATCACTTGGTCAGAATGTCATACCCTAAATGAAAGCACCGGGGAATTTGAAGCCCCCGAGCGCGGATAATCACAAGCATTTAGCCCAAGGTCGTGTTGAATGTGCCGGGCAGCGTTACTTCCAACAATTCGACATCGTCAGTTGGATCAGACAAACGAGTTCTCATGCCAGGTGGAATGACGAAGGCGTCGCCCTGTTCCAGCCGATAGGGTTCGCGCCCCTCACCCTCAAGTGTGACCTCGCCATTCATCACAAAGGTAAAGTGGATATCAGTATCGTGGCTGGCCCACTTTGGCTGACCTTGCCCGCGACGGACGACCTGCACACCCGCGACACCCTTGGTGTTTTCGGCAATGGTTGTGTCGCGACAGACATATCCGGGCAGACGGAAAGGTATCCACTCCGCGTCTTTGGCCTGATTATAAACAAACCGTTGGCCCTGCCATTCCCGGTCCGGTCGGAAGTGTGGTGTTGGCAGGTCCATCTCGTGGTCGATCTCGGTCACATGTTCAGCCGGTACACCAATCTCGATCACCTGCACGTTGTCCGATGCCTCAAGCACTCGGTGACGGATTTCGGGCGGTTGAATAAAGCAATCACCCGCTGACAGGCGCATTTTCTCACCCTGATCCTCGTAAACCACATCCACCCAACCGTGGATGCAGAAGATAAGCTGAAACCCTACCTTGTGAAAATGCACCATGTCCGGCACCGGGCCGCCATCGGGAATGCGGATATGACTGGCGATGATCGAACCGCCCAACCTGTCAGGCACCAGATCGCGATAATGCATCCCTGCCCGCCCAATGATCCAAGGCGCCTGATCTTTGAGACGGCGAACAACAAATGAATGAACCGTTACCGGCATAACCAGTGGTGGATCCAGTTCCTCTATTTCGATCCGGGTGCCATTTGGTGCGACAAGATTGCGCTGGCCGTCAGCAAACCTGTCGGGGTCAGACGTCAAAATGCGCAAGGTCCCAGGAGACTCGGGTGCGTCTTTCTCAATCCGCAAACGCAAACCATGTCCGGAAAACACAGCGGTATTTGGATCGTCGGCTGGATAGATCATGTCCAACCGCATCCCCAGCACCTTGGTGTAGAACGGAATATCGTTGCGGAGTTCCTGCGTCGGCAGGCGGATTTCAGCGCACGTCTGGAAGTCTTTCGGATCGCTTGTCATTCTGTATCTCTTCGGATCTGATTTTTGGCCATCCGATCAGAACAGCGGCCAAAATGCCAATTGAAAAGTACATTTCAAGCGTTTCTTCCAGCACGAACAGGCGTGTAGCCATCGTGACCGAAAGGCTTTCCGTGAAAAATCCACTGACTTCTTCGAGTATCTGCGCCAGTACCGCAACACTTCCGGCTAGGATAAATACCGTCAGAAATGGTGCGCGGATCTTAAGTGCCTGTACTCCGTTTGGTATCCCGTGCCAAAGCAAGCCACCAATGACAATCACGCCCAAAGCGATCCGGACTGCGGTCGCATCAAGCAATAAATCCAGCCATTCTAGCACGACGAAAAGTACGCTGCCTTCGGTGTAGACCTCTGCTTCCAGCTCGCGCTCGGCCAACAGTAGGCAGACAAGTGCAATATATAAGCGTGAGAGGCCTGGAAAACGCACCAGCGCGACCAGCCCGGCAGCCAGCAACGCAGTGGCTGAAATTGTCTCGATCAAGCCGCCCTCTTGGTTGAATGCTGCAGTCTGCAAAGGCCAGATCATGATCACGCAAAGCAGAGCAACAGCCAAAGAAATCGAACCAACCAAAGCACCCCCTTTGGTGCCAAGCCTGTCAAAAGCGGTGGTCATTTGCGCGTCAGCACAAGCTTTGTTTTTATTGCGCATGATCAGATCCGTCGCTTCTGAGGCCCGTTAGATTGTCGGGAATTGACTGTACATAAAAGCAAAGCATCAAATCTCAACCAGCGACCCCTTAAAGTATCCGTGAGACCTTATTTCGACAGCAATCCGAGGCGACATAGCCAAGCGTTGAGAAATGGTTTAACCATCAAACGAATATTGGAACGGAGTTGAATTGCCGATGTCTGACACACCGAACCTGCGACAGGCTGCGCTTGAATATCATGCCCATCCAAAGCCCGGAAAACTTGAGATCAAGGCCACGAAGCCGATGGCAAACGGCCGGGACCTTGCACGCGCCTATTCGCCAGGTGTGGCCGAAGCCAGCCTCGAGATCAAAAGCGACGCAGCCAATGCCGAAAAATATACTGCGCGCGGCAATCTGGTGGCGGTTGTTTCGAACGGCACCGCGGTTTTGGGGCTCGGCGACATCGGTGCTCTGGCATCAAAGCCGGTGATGGAAGGCAAGGCGGTCCTATTCAAAAAATTCGCTGGCATCGACTGTTTTGATATCGAAGTGGATCAGCCGGACCCCGAAAAGCTGGCGGATATCGTCTGCGCATTGGAACCGACTTTTGGCGCGATCAACCTTGAAGACATCAAGGCACCGGATTGTTTCATTGTTGAAAAACTGTGCAGAGAGCGGATGAATATCCCCGTCTTTCACGACGACCAGCACGGCACCGCGATCGTTGTTGGGGCCGCTGCCAAGAACGCCCTGCATGTGGCAGGCAAGAAGTTTGAGGATATCAAAGTTGTCTCAACCGGTGGTGGCGCCGCAGGGATCGCCTGCCTCAGCATGTTGGTGAAGCTTGGGGTGAAACGCGAGAATATCTGGCTGTGCGACATTCACGGTCTGGTCTATGAGGGCCGCGCCGAGGATATGAACCCGCACAAGGACCAGTTTGCCCAAAAAACCGATCTGCGCACTCTGGATGATGTGATCCCGGATGCCGATCTGTTCCTGGGGCTGAGTGGACCGAACGTGTTGAAGCCCGAGATGGTTGAAAAGATGGCCAAAACCCCGATCATCTTTGCATTGGCCAACCCAACTCCGGAAATCCTGCCACAAGCGGCACGCGAAGTTGCGCCAGATGCGATCATTGCAACCGGCCGCAGCGATTTCCCGAACCAGGTGAACAATGTCTTGTGCTTCCCGTTCATCTTCCGGGGTGCCCTGGATGTTGGTGCGACTGAAATCAATGACGAGATGCAAATCGCCTGCGTCGACGGAATTGCCGACATGGCCCGTGCGACAACCAGCGCTGAAGCTGCGGCAGCCTACAAGGGAGAGCAGTTGACCTTTGGGCCGGATTATCTGATCCCCAAACCTTTCGACCCGCGCCTCGTCGGAGTCGTTTCGTCATCTGTTGCGCAAGCAGCCATGAAAAGTGGGGTCGCAAAACGGCCCATTGATGACCTCGAAGCCTATAAAGAACGGCTAAATCAGACTGTGTTCAAATCGGCTCTTCTGATGCGGCCAGTATTTGAAGCCGCAGCAGTTGCTTCCCGGCGGATCGTTTTTGCGGAAGGCGAGGACGAGCGGGTATTGCGTGCAGCTCAGGCTATTTTGGAAGAAACCACGGAAACCCCGATCCTGATTGGTCGCCCGGACGTAATCGACGCGCGATGCGAACGACTGGGGCTGACGGTTCGTCCTGGGCAGGATTTCCAGATCGTGAACCCGCAGGACGATCCGCGCTACTACGACTACTGGAACTCATATCACCAGATCATGCAGCGGCGGGGGGTCACTCCGGACCTCGCAAAAGCCATCATGCGCACCAACAATACTGCAATTGCTGCGATCATGGTGCATCGCGGCGAGGCTGACAGCATGATCTGCGGTACATTCGGTGAATACCGCTGGCATCTCAATTATGTTGAGCAAGTTCTGGATAATGGCGATTTACGCCCGCACGGCGCGCTGTCACTTATGATTCTGGAAGACGGCCCCCTATTCATCGCCGACACGCATGTACGGCAACTGCCCACCCCCGAGGAACTGGCCGAAACAACCATCGGCGCAGCCCGTCACGTGCGGCGGTTCGGGCTGGAGCCGAAGATTGCATTCTGTTCGCAATCGCAATTCGGCAATCAGGCAGAGGGATCGGGCAAGCGCCTTCGGGCGGGCCTTGAAATCCTCGATTCTGAGCCGCGCGATTTCAGCTATGAGGGCGAGATGAACTTGGACCTGGCCCTTGATCCTGAATTGCGTGCACGTATTTTCCCGAACTCGCGTATGGATGGCGCTGCGAATGTCCTGATTTTCGCACACGCGGATGCAGCAAGCGGGGTGCGTAACATCCTCAAGATGAAAGCGGACGGGCTAGAGGTGGGGCCGATATTGATGGGGATGGGAAACAAAGCCCATATCGTAACGCCATCAATCACTGCCCGGGGGCTGTTGAACATGGCGGCCATCGCCGGAACCCCAGTGGCACATTACGGGTAAGCCGGGCGCGGCGGTAAGAGGATATACACGACCGGGCTCCGGATCAGTTGCCCAAGTTGATTCTATTGGCACTGTTGCTTTTGCAGCGCTGAGTTTGCAGATTTGCAAAACCTCATATGGGTCAACTAGAAGGTCATAAATATCAGAGAATTTGCAAAACTTTGCAGTCCAATCTGAAAGGTTCTGCAAAGATTTTGCGATAAACTGACGCGCCGCATTCCGCGTCGCTTGCCCGAGGCACCTTCGGCGCCTAACACAAAACGCGAGGAATATGGGAGGAGGCCATCATGGCATATCAGGACGTCTACGAGAGCTGGAAGAACGACCCCGAAGCATTCTGGATGGATGCCGCAAAAGGGATCGACTGGGTTCAAGAGCCCAGCAAAGCTCTGTTCGACGACAATGCGCCTCTCTATGAATGGTTCAGCGATGCCAAGGTAAATACGTGCTGGAACGCAGTCGACCGGCATGTGGAAAACGGTCGTGGCGAGCAGACCGCAATCATCTATGACAGTCCCATCACACATACCAAACGCGAAATCTCCTACGTCGAGCTGCGCAACAGGGTCGCTAATCTGGCCGGTGCGCTCCGCGCGAAAGGCGTTGAGAAAGGGGACCGGGTCATCATCTATATGCCGATGATCCCCGAAGCGTTGGAAGCCATGCTGGCCTGCGCCCGCCTTGGAGCGGTGCACTCGGTGGTGTTCGGCGGCTTTGCCAGCAACGAGTTGGCCGTGCGTATCGATGATGCGAAACCCAAGGCGATCATCGCCGCTTCATGCGGGATGGAACCGGGTCGTGTCGTGCACTACAAACCGCTGTTGGATGGCGCGATCGATCTTGCTAGCCACAAGCCCGAGTTCTGCGTAATCTTCCAGCGTGAACAGGAGGTTGCACAACTTATCGAAGGGCGCGATGTCAATTGGCATGGGTTCCAATACGGAACTGAACCCGCAGAATGTGTGCCTGTAAACGGCAACGATCCGGCGTATATCCTGTATACCTCGGGCACCACCGGAGCTCCAAAAGGTGTCGTGCGCCCGACCGCTGGCCATCTGGTCGCGCTGAATTGGACGATGAAGAACATCTACAACGTTGATCCAGGTGACGTATTCTGGGCAGCCTCAGATGTGGGCTGGGTCGTGGGGCATTCCTATATTTGCTACGCTCCGCTAATCCATGGCAATACGACCATTGTGTTCGAAGGCAAACCCGTTGGCACGCCAGACGCTGGCACCTTCTGGCGCGTGATCTCCGAACATAAGGTCAAAAGTTTTTTCACGGCCCCTACAGCCATTCGCGCCGTCAAACGCGAAGACCCCAATGGGGAGTTGATGTCGAAATACGACCTCTCGCAACTGAAGGCGCTATATCTTGCAGGTGAGAGGGCCGACCCGGACACCATCATCTGGGCGCAGGATGCGTTGAATGTCCCGGTCATCGATCATTGGTGGCAAACCGAAACCGGATGGACAATCGCGGGTAATCCACTTGGTATCGAGGAACTTCCGATCAAATTGGGTTCACCTGCCAAGCCCATGCCAGGCTATGACGTTCAAATTCTGGACGAAGGTGGCCATCCCATGAAACCAGGTGAACTGGGAGCTATCGCGGTCAAGCTGCCATTGCCCCCAGGTACGCTGCCGACCCTATGGAACGCCGAGGCGCGGTTCAAGAAGTCGTATCTGGAGCATTTCCCAGGTTACTACGAGACCGGTGACGCAGGCATGATCGACGAAGACGGTTATCTTTATATCATGGCGCGCACCGATGATGTCATCAACGTTGCTGGCCATCGTTTGTCGACCGGCGGGATGGAAGAGGTGCTGGCTGCGCACCCCGATGTGGCAGAATGTGCCGTGATTGGCGTGTCGGACCAACTAAAAGGGCAAATGCCGGTTGGATTCCTGTGCCTCAATGCCGGATCTGAACGGAACCACCAGGATGTGGTGGCGGATGTGGTCAAGATGGTCCGGGACAAAATCGGGCCTGTCGCTGCGTTCAAGAATGCGGTGGTGGTAGATCGCCTACCCAAGACGCGTTCGGGCAAGATCCTGCGAGGCACGATGGTATCGATTGCGGATGGCAATGAATACAAAATGCCTGCCACCATCGATGATCCAGTCATTCTGGACGAGATCAAATCGGCCCTGAAAACCATCGGTTACGCGCAGTAACTTTGCAAAGGAATCAATCAGTTCACCAAGAAGGCGCACTTAATTTGCGCTAAAGCGCGAATGCGAGTCTCTGCCTCGCGCTCCGGGATATTTTCGGCCTGATGAAGGGCAGATCCGTTTTGTCTTACTGGGGCTTGTCATTGGTCGCGCCTCCCCTCAGGTTGAGGTGAGGAGGACGAGCATGACAAACGGCGAGATCTGGCGTCTGAGTGCGACCGAACTGACTGTTCTGACAAAAAAGGGCGATCTGAGCGCGGAGGAAGTCGTCAAGGATGCATTGGCGCGTATGCATCAAGTGAACCCCGAGTTGAATGCAGTTGTGGAAGATCTTGGTGCGGAGGCGATGGAGCGTGCATCCGCTCTTGACCGTGCCCGTCGTGATGGTGCTTTGGCTGGTCCCCTGCATGGTGTTCCGGTTACGATCAAGGTGAATGTAGATCAGAAAGATCATGCAACCACCAATGGCGTGGTGGCCCTGAAGGATGTCATTGCACCAGATGATGCTCCTGTGGTCTCAAATTTGCATAGAGCAGGTGCGATTGTCATCGGGCGGACCAATACCCCCGAATTTTCATTCCGTGCTGATACGGACAACCCGCTTCATGGGCGCACGCATAATCCCTGGGGTCGCCATATCTCACCCGGCGGATCGTCTGGTGGCGCCGGTGCGGCCGTTATGGCGGGAATAGGCGCTTTGGGTCATGGCAACGATATCGGTGGTAGCCTGCGTTTTCCCGCCGCAGCCAATGGTGCGGTGACGGTGAAGCCGGGGCTTGGCCGCGTGCCCGCGTGGAACCCAAGCCAAAAGGCCGAGCGGGGAATGCTGGCGCAGTCGATGTCGGTTCAGGGGGTGATTACTCGAACGGCCGCAGATTTACACCTGTCTATGCCAAGCCTGATTGAACCAGACCTTCGGGATCCCTTTCACGTACACCTGCCCTGGCGCGGCAATATGCAAGACGGACCGATCAAGGTCGCCTTCACAAAAAACACGTTCGGCTACGCATTGCATCCAGAAGTAGACAAGGCGCTGGATACGGCACGGGATGCTTTAATCGATGCCGGATATCTGGTTGAAGAGATTGATCCGCCAGATGTGTTCGAATGCGGCAGGTTGGGCTACCGCGCGCTGATGGGTGAAGTGCTGACCCTGATGAAAGGTGATATCGAAGCTGCCGGATCGCAAACCATCCGCGACATTTTTGAAGTTTATTTCCAAGAGTTTCCCCCGATTGTCGGAGACGATCTGATTAAGGCCCTTGCGCAGCGCAGCCACCATGCGCGCGAATGGTCATTGTTCCTGCAGGATTATCCGTTAGTCCTGTCTCCATTTCTGCCGCAGCCATTTTTCAAGCCTGATCGAGACACCGAAGGCGCGGAGGGTGTTCATGAGGTGCTGGGCTGTGCAGTATATTCTTATGCGATGAACTTTCTGGGGTTGCCCGCTGCCAGCGTTCCCGCACGCCTTGCGGAATTGCCGAATGGCCCCCAACCGATCAACATTCAGATCACCGCCCGGCGCTGGCGCGAAGACATGGCCGTAGATGCCGCAGCCGCCATCGAAGAGCGCGTTGGGCAGATGGCCCCGATTTTATGGGAGCAAATGAGCAATTAGTTCCAACTTGTGCCTACATAGCAGCTTGCTACAAAAAATAGACCCCGGGGTTTTGTGCCCGGGGTCCGCATAATAAAATATGCCCGGATTTCAGAAGACGAGCGTAGCACCACCCACCCTCGCCAGCGCAAAAACTGCGCAATATTCGAAAACACCGTCAGATGGCCACTCACTTCCACCTTGGCGTGTTCTCCGGGCAAGTTGAAGTTAACAAACCATTATCGGTGTGCATGTGAACTGGTTCACACAAATGACAGGAAATTTATCAATTCGCTCACATTTATGTGAACTGCTCGGAAATCAGTCGCTCCTCCAATCCATGCCCCGGATCAAAAAGTATCCGGTGTTGGATGCTCGTTTCAGACCTAATTTCGACCCAGTCGATATCTGGAAAAGATATTGAATCAGCCGCAACGATAACAGGTCGCTTGTCAGCATCGATCACGTCGAACCTGACTTTTGCCATCTTCGGCAGCAAAGCACCGCGCCACCTTCGCGGGCGAAATGCCGCGATGGGTGTCAGCGCCAACACGTCTGCGCCAATCGGAACAATAGGTCCATGCGCGGAGTAGTTATAAGCCGTTGAACCCGCAGGCGTGGCGAGTAATGCGCCATCACACACAAGCTCGGCCATGCGAACACGCCCATCCACACTAATCCTGAGTTGCGCTGCTTGCGGTCCTGCACGCAACAGCGACACCTCGTTGATCGCCAGCGCTTCGTGTTTTTGACCCGACTGATCCATCGCGGTCATTGCCAATGGGTTGACGACCTCTTCCTCTGCCTCGGCAAGCCGAGCCATCAGATCGGTCTCGGCATATTCGTTCATCAGAAACCCGATGGTCCCGCGGTTCATGCCGTAGACTGGTGTATTCAGATGCTGGATACCCTGCAGCGTTTGCAGCATGAAGCCATCCCCGCCCAGCGCGACAACCACATCCGCATCCCTGGGTGCGGCATTTCCATAGCACGCCACAAGAGAGTCTCGGGCAGTTTGCGCCACTTTGGCATCGCTGGCCAGAAAGGCGATTCTCTTGGTCATGTTTTATGGTTTCCAGTGCTGCACATTTGGTTCCGAAACAAACATACCTTTCCGCAATAGGCCAGACTTGACGCCATAGCGGGCCAATTCGTCGCTTTACAGCCTTTCTGAATTCTATCGTTTCCGATAGGAAATCCGCCAGATAAACCCCAGCCCTGTGGAGCCATTATGAACGCCAATCTTCGTGATACCGGTTTCTTCACCCAATCCCTTGCCGATCGTGACCCCGAGCTATTTGGCTCGATCACATCCGAATTGGGCCGCCAGCGCGATGAAATCGAGCTGATCGCATCGGAAAACATCGTCTCTGCCGCTGTCATGGAAGCGCAGGGCTCGGTGATGACCAATAAATATGCCGAAGGTTATCCGGGTCGCCGTTACTATGGCGGATGCCAATTCGTCGATGTCGCCGAAAACCTGGCTATCGATCGGGCCAAGCAGCTGTTCGGCTGCGAGTTCGCCAATGTCCAACCGAATTCGGGGTCGCAGGCGAACCAAGGTGTCTTTCAGGCGCTGATCAAACCTGGCGACACGATTCTGGGTATGAGCCTGGATGCCGGCGGTCACCTGACCCACGGTGCAGCTCCGAACCAATCGGGCAAATGGTTCAATGCAGTCCACTATGGCGTGCGCAAGCAAGACAATCTGATCGACTATGATCAGATCGAAGCGCTGGCCAAAGAACACCAGCCCAAGCTGATCATCGCGGGCGGTTCGGCCATTCCGCGTATTATCGATTTTGCCCGCATGCGCGAGATCGCCGATATGGTTGGTGCGTACCTGCACGTGGATATGGCCCATATCGCAGGACTGATTGCGGCGGGTGAGCACCCCTCACCCTTCCCGCACGCGCACGTCGCGACAACCACCACGCACAAGACGCTGCGCGGCCCCCGCGGCGGCATGATCCTGACCAACGACGAAGCAATCGCGAAAAAGGTAAACTCGGCAATCTTCCCCGGTATTCAGGGTGGTCCGCTGATGCATGTGATTGCTGGCAAAGCAGTAGCGTTTGGCGAGGCGCTGCGGCCCTCGTTCAAGGACTACATCAAGCAGGTTATCGTGAACGCTCAGGCCCTTTCAGATCAACTGATCAAGGGCGGTCTCGACACCGTGACCCATGGCACCGACACTCATGTTGTTCTGGTCGACCTGCGCCCCAAAGGCGTTAAGGGCAACGCAACCGAGAAAGCACTGGGTCGTGCGCATATCACCTGCAACAAGAACGGCGTTCCGTTTGACCCCGAAAAGCCAACTATCACCAGCGGCATCCGCCTTGGTTCTCCTGCTGGCACGACACGAGGTTTTGGAGAAGTCGAGTTCCGTCAAATCGCAGATTGGATCATCGAAGTTGTCGATGGTCTGGCCGCCAATGGCGAAGAAGGCAATGCCGCAGTCGAAGCAAAGGTCAAAGCCGAGGTCGCTGAGCTTTGCGCCAAGTTTCCGATCTATCCGAACCTGTAATACGAAGGACTTTGATCATTAAAAGCGGCGTCCTGCGGGCGCCGCTTCGCTATATAGATTGACGTGCACGTGAGAAATCAGTGGCGCCTGATGCATCCAGCGTCGTTGGCAAAATCTGCTGAGCGCACATCAGATAAACAGATACGGGCAATACAAGCCTCAACCGCCTCAAAATATTGTTCTCGGAGGTGTGACGTCTGATCTGGGCTTTAGCCGACCGGAGGCTATTTGCATGAGCCTCGCATTTGCGCGATCGCGCCTGAATTGCGAATCAGATCAAGCCGCGCGACCTAAGGATAAAGATCGACACGGCGGTCAAAACCAGCAAGCCCAAAGCAAGCGACCCCAGAAAGCTTAGAAACCACCCCCAGCGCCGGTCAGCAAGGTTGATAGCATTCAGATGGCTTTGCACATCCTCCGAGGCCTGCTCAAGTTTGGGTGTATCAAGCAACAGCCGTAGCTTTGGATGAACTGCCATCTTCTCGGCCTGCGCAAGCACTAGTGCCTGCTTATAGACCTTACGCGGCAATCTACGTCTCGCGCGGCGAACCGATGCTGTCAGGGTTTTGTCCCGCACACCAAGCTTTTTACGCAGCAGTAAGATGGTCTGCGCGATTTGGGTCTGTATATCGAATTCCTGCGACATTCACGTCTCCTGACGGGGCAATCTAACCGCGCTCAATGCTGACGACAATGGGGCTGGTTGTTCCATGTGGTGGCAGGTATCACATAGCCATGTTGAACACGATCATCCATGGCGACCCGACCGACCAACCTCCTTTGTTGATTGCGCATGGCCTATATGGCTCGGCGCGAAACTGGGGTGTGATTGCGCGGCGCTTGTCAGACGAGCGGCAGGTGATCGCAGCCGATATGCGCAATCATGCCTACAGCTTTTGGAATGATCAGCATGGATACTCCGAATTGGCGCAGGATTTGGCCGAAGTGATCGATAGCATAGGCGGTGCCGCAGATGTCGTCGGGCATTCTATGGGCGGAAAGGCCGCAATGGTGCTAGCCCTAAAGCACGGAAACAAGGTTCGCAAACTGGTGGTCGCCGACATTGCTCCGGTTTCCTACGGACATAGCCAGATCAAATACATTGAAGCGATGCGCGCTGTTGATATGTCACATGTTGAACGACGATCTGATGCAGAATCGCAGCTGGCGGATCAGGGAGTTGAAAAAGCACTTCAGAGCTTCTTCACGCAATCTCTGGATGTCGAGAACAAGAAATGGCGTTTGAATCTTGATGTTCTGGCTCATGAAATGCCCAAAATTATGGGTTTTCCAGAGGTGTCTGGCAATTGGGATGGTCCGACTCTTTTTCTTTCTGGTGCCGCATCGGATTATGTCTTGCCCGAATATCGCGACCAAGTCCGTCAGATGTTTCCCGCTGCACGCTTTGCCAAAATTCCCGGCGCGGGCCATTGGCTGCACGCCGAGAAACCTCGTGAATTCGAAGCGGCCGTCAGAACCTTTCTGAACGCGTGATCATGCACCTTGATAGAGACGCTTGGCCACGAGCCATGACGCGGGTGCGGCAACAACAGCACCTGCAGCGGCCGCGGAAATGATCGCCACCGAACTGACCATCCCGGTGGCCAGAACGGCGATTACAGCACTACCTGCAATTGCGGTAGCGATCAGAGAATATAGCATGGCTGCAAGGCGTATCATGGCCAGTCGTCCTGTCGTTTGGTTTCTGGCCAAGACATTACACCCCTAGTATATTCGTGGCATTGATTTGGGTCAGAATTCGTCGCTACATTCCGCGATCCATCGGACCGATGGTTTCTCCGCCACCCTCAACCCAATCTGAGTACCCACCCAGATTATAGACATGAGAAAATCCCATATCCTTAAGCAGTTTTCCTGCCAGCGCTGCCCGGCCTCCTGACGCGCAATGCAGGATGATCACCCTGTCCTTGCGCAATTCAGGATCATGAGATGGCAAATCTTGATCAGCCCGAAATTCCAACATTCCGCGTGGGATATGGTGCGAACCAACGGCGCGACCTGTACGTTCCAGTTCTGGTGCGTCGCGAATATCCAAAAGTAATGCCCCCTGTCCCAGCAATTCCTGCGCCTTGCTGGCACCAATACGCTCAACCGCGGCGTTCGCTGCTTGCATCATGTCCTTGACCGTCAGTGCCATCTTCGTCTCTCCTGCTCGTTGATCTGCTAAAGGCTAACATGCAGAAAATTGAAGGTGTAGAGGTTCAGGCAATCAATGTTCCCTGAAGGCACGTGACATACTGTCGACAACCGGTTTGGCGATATAAGCGGCAAATGTGCGCTCTTCGGTTTGGATCATGATCTCGGCAGGCATTCCGGGCGTGGGAACAAACCCCCGTACGCGGCTCATCTCATCGGCGGTCAACGAGATGCGCGCCAGATACACCTCTTGCGGCATGCCAGCAGAATCTTCGACAAGCGAGTCGGCCGAGACGTAGAACACCTGACCTTCCAGAACAGGCGTCGTACGCTGGTTGAGGGCCACGAGCCGAACCGTCGCAGTCTGTCCAGTTATGACGCTGTCGATCTCGGTTCTCGGGATTTGCGCTTCGATAATCAACGGCGCGTCAGCGGGTAAGATCTCGGCGATCTGTTCGCCTGTTTCGATAACGCCACCGGGCGTGTGATGGTGTAACCTTACGACGGTTCCTGTGACCGGCGCCCGCACCACAGCGCGGTCAAGAACACTGCGGGCCTGGCGCGCCTTTTCGCGCACACTTTCCAGATCGGCTTCGATAACGCCCAATTCGTCCAGAGCGGCCTCACGATAAGCTGATCGTGTCCGCAGAATCTGTTCTTCGTATTTTAGCAACATCTGATTGACCTCGGCAGTCTCTGCCCGCAGGCGTGCCAATTGACCCTCGGCCTCGGCCTGTACCCGGCGGATCGTGTTCAGATCGCCCTTGCGTACAAGCCCTTTCTCAAACAGTGAAAGCTTGGTGTCATATTCTTCCTTCAATATGTCCGAGCGGCGCTCCATACTGGTCAACTGCGCTTCAAACCCCGAGGCACGGATTTTCAATGCCTCCATATTACGCTGAAGCAGGGCGATGTCGTTCAGTAAAGTCTTGCGCGAAACATCAAAGCTGAGTTTCTGATTGTCGAGGATCGTCATGACCTCAACGTCGTCTGACGCTTCGATCAGCGCTGGCGAAAACACCAGGTTTTCCTGTTCGCTGTGCTCGGCCAGAAGCCGCTCAGTCATCGCTTGAAGGCGGATCTTGCGGATGAACAACTCGCGCTCATTGGCCTCGGCCGAGGTCTGGTCCAATGTCATCATGATCTGTCCGGCCTGAACGGATTCTCCTTCAGCGACCAGAATGTTCTCGATGATCCCACCTTCCAGGTGCTGCACGATTTTATTACGACCGGTGGCGACAAAGCTGCCTTGCGCGATGACCGCAGCCGCCAGAGGTGCGCGGAATGACCAGACGCCGAAGCCACCAAAACAGATGATCAGCATGGCTAACCCAATCACTATGAACTTGGTGATCGAGCGCGGAACCTCGGCATACCAAAGCCCGGATTCGTCGGTGCGTGCCACTTCGTTCATCGCTTAATCCCCCTTGCCCTGAATTTCGGGTGGTTGCTGGCGCGGCCCGTTGAGCTTTTCCAGCACCTGTTCGCGTTGCCCGAACAGCGCCACACGTCCGTCAGTCAGCAGCATGATCTTGTCGACCACATTCAGTAGCGTTGGTTTTTGTGTGATGACGACCACGGTGATCTTGCTTTCCTTGGCCTGTTCAATCGCCCGTGCCAGCGCCTTGTCGCCCGCCACATCGAGGTTCGAGTTCGGTTCATCCAGAACAACCAGTCGCGGGTTTCCGAAGAAAGCCCGTGCCAAAGCGATACGTTGCTTTTGCCCGCCAGAAAGGGGCGAACCGTCTGCGGCCACCACGGTTTCATAACCTTGTGGCAGCGTCGCGATCATGTTGTGTACGTCTGCCAGAACGGCGGCATCGTGGATCTGCTCATCTGTGGCGTCCGCACGCATCCGGCCGATGTTGTCCTTGATGGTACCTGGGAACAGCTGCACGTCCTGCGGAAGATAGCCAATATTCTCGCCAAACTGGCGTCGATCCCAATTGCGGATATCCATCAGATCCAACCGGACGCTTCCCGAGGTCGGAAGAATCGAACCCACCAGCGTTTTGCCCAGCGTCGTTTTCCCCGCGCCTGAATTCCCGATGACTGCCAAAGTTTCCCCGGGGTTCAGTGCAAAGGTAATCCCGTTTAGAACGACACTCTTGGTTCCACCCGGGACATAGAGCAGACGCTCTACATCCAGCCGTCCCTCGGGCCGCGGCAGGCGTAATTTTTCGTATTGCAGAGCCGAACTCGACAGCAGAGCCTTGATCCGGCCAAAAGCACCTCGCGTCAGCAGGAATGTATTCCAGCCCTCAATCGATCCCTCAATCGGAGCGAAGGCCCGGCCCGCGATGATCGAAGCGGCGATGACCATTCCTCCGGTGATCTCTCCCTGCAGGGCCAAAAAGGCGCCCCACCCCAAAATGCTGATTTGTGTCAGCAAGCGAACGGCACGGGAAATAGCAGCGAAGATGACGTTGCGGTCCTGCGCTTTGACCTGCCAGGTCAGCGATTGTGCTGTGTCACGACCCCAGATGCGCACCGCCTCGGGGATCATCGCTAACGCGTTGATGATCTGACTGTTGCGCGACATCGAATCCAAATGCTGGTTGGCCAAAGATTGCGCCTGATTGGCCTTGGCAAAGGGCTTGGCCGTCATCTTCTGGTTGATCAGCGCGATCACCATCAGGATAAGAGCCGTCGTCACGACAATCATCCCCAATTGCGGGTGGACCAGAAAGATCATCAGGATGAAGAGCGGCGCAAACGGAACATCGAGAAACGAAATCAATGTGCCAGAAACCAGAAAGCCCCGCACCTGCTGCAGATCACCCAAGGTCTGATATTCACGTCCATTACCATGCAGAGAAGCGTGTGCAGCGGCACTCAAAACCGGAGCACCAAGACGCGCGGCCACTTCCACCGCTGTGCGCATCAACATGAAACGCCTAACCGCATCAAAGGCTGATTGAAAAATGACCGCCCCGGCGACGATAGCGGTCAGCATGATAAGCGTATCCAGCGACCGGCTGGTCAGAACTCGGTCACTGATTTGAAACAGGTAAATTGGGATCGCAAGGATCAGAACGTTAGTTGCGCAAGTCAGAACCAGCACGAAAGCCAGATTACGCCAAATTGCCCGCAGCGATGTGCGCAGCGTCTTCTGGAAATCTTCAGGCGGGGTGCGTTTGTGAAAAGTTTGGGGTGGCCCGTTCCCGTCGCCGCCTCCCGTTTCCAGGCGCATCAACGGTTCATTTGCCTTAGCCTCGATCGTGGTGCCCATGCGATTTTTGCCGTCCGACGGCACAGAGGGGGTCATGCGCGCAGTCGATTGATCGGCGGCGTCACGATCAGGGGCTTCCGCATCGGCCACCCCAGCGTCGCCACCCACAGGATCCTTGTCTTTTTTGGGCCGCGACCGCGTGCGCCGAAGGGGAGAGCCAGCGCACGATTTTGAATTTGCATTCTGCTGCTCTGCCCGTGCTTCTGCCTGCGTCGGTCTGTATGTTTTTTGCGCCGTACGAGGCAATTCTTCTGGATCTTTGGGATGCGCCGCAGCTTCTGCAGCTGCCGTTCCAACGCAAGGCTCAGGCATCCGCATTTCAGGGGTCAACCGCAATCGTGCCTCTGTTTTCGACAAAGAATTCCCGTTTGACTTGGCCACGCGATCACGGGTTTTGAGGGTCAGCGGACCCCCTCCTCCGTGCCGGTCCAATGGGCTAGCAAAACGGGTGCGGCGCGACGAAAAAACGATCGACATAAACTAACCTTCCGGTCACTCGTTAATCAGGGAAAATCAGGCCAGCATGGTTTGCAGGCCATCAGAGGAATTCGCCAATTCGCTGGGCGTGAGATCGTTGCCCTGAGGGCCAATACCGCCTTCATAACCGGGCATACCTGCCTCTTCCATAATGGCGGCGATCGCCTCATTGGTCATCTCGGCGATGTCCTCGTTCGTCGGCATATCAATCAGGCTTGCTTGATGTAGCAATAGATCAGAAAAGGCCCCGTCCTGAGCCATGACGACTGAATCCACACCCGCCTTGGTGACATGGGCGGCATTGAGCATCGCATTACTGCCCGCCACCACTTCGGTCTCATCGGCGTTTGGGCCATGCAGATGTACGTCATCCTGATCAGCAAGCATGGTCGATTGCTCGGCGACATTGACCTGCACCAGCGATCCGTCGACCTTGAGCACACGCATCTGTTCCATCCCGGCGAACATTGGATCGTTCATCAGCGCCTCTTCCAAGGACGCCATGTCGTCTTCGCCAAAGGCCATCGCTTCGGCCATTGAACTATGCATCTCTTGATGCGTGTCTTCGCCTTCTTTCGTCAGCGCGACTTCGTTCATGACGAGGTTCTCATCCGATCCATCAATCGGGCCCGGCAAGCCGCCCGTGATCACATCATCATCTATCAAGACATGGGTCTGTATAAAGGCATCGACCGTAATCATGTCGCCTTCGATCATGATCAGATCGTAGTAGCTGCCAAGCTGGAGGATATTGGTGACATCCACCAACTCATTGTCGCCCAGTGCATAGAGCGTCGTCGTCGCGTTGATCTCGGTATCAATGTGATCGATATCTGTCGCATCAATGTTCTGCTTCACAAAATTAGCGACGATCAGGTCAGTGGTGATCCAATCAACATGTATGAATGCCGGAGCGTCGTCGTTTGCCCCCTGCATCAACCAAGGTGCGGAATTACCTTCGACCTCGATTGTCGAAGAGTGCACCACGTTGGTGCCCGAGTCACCATTCGTGCCTTTGTCCGTGTCCGATACAACAGCAACTTGGCTGATCATGGCCAACTCGATCGATTTACCACCCACGGCGATGTAGGGCGCGTCGACCCACGCTACAGTTGCGTTCACTTCGTTGATCGCAAGATTGCCGCCTGCAATCACCGTGTGGCCGTCTGCAAATTCAGAATCCTCATCCTGATCCCATTCCGCGGGCATCGCATCAGGCGTTTCATCCTCTTCCTCTTCGTCGGGCCTGTGATGCTCGGGCAAAAGGTCCTCCCAAACCGGGGCTTCGTCCACATACTCACCATTGACGATTACACCGATGGCGTCTTCACCGTGGAACTGATAAACAACCGCACCTTCAACTTCGACATTGATCGGTGCAAGCATCTCTGCGGCCAATGCCTCCACATACTCGATAGACAGATAGTCGGAGATCGAGAATGAAGGTACGGCAAACCCATGCATCGAGGCCGCAACCTGCGCTGCTGCTTCTGCCTGGGCGATAAGTTGGTCGACGTCGCGAAAGTCCCCTTCGCCCACGACATCATTGTCGCGTAGGAAAATGTTTTGGAATGTATAGGTTACTGCCGAACCGATAAGTTCGGTCACAATTTCAAGCTTCTGTTCGATTATAAACGTTGCGCCGATGCCGGTGGTCGTCTCAGGCAACGGTGGACCGTCAGTGAGTGGTGGCGCTAGTGTGATGGCCGTTTGAATATCCGGTCCGTCAACCAGTGGTGGAAGTTCAGGAGTGGCCGGGGGGTTGTTGAACCCATAGGGTAGCGGGCCAAATTTGCCCGGGTCTAATTCAAGATCTGCTTTGACCCGGATTTTTGCGGGCTCTTCCAGTTCGTCGAGTTCCGCCTTGCGTCTGACGGCGGTGAACTCTTCGTACTGATCCCTCAGCCGGGCTTTTTCAATCGTGAGATCAAAAGTTCCAATAAAGTGTGCAATCTTTTCTGTAACACTATCGAATGACATTTCGATGATCCCTTACGCCCTTACCGGCCCAAAAATTTCCGGTTCGGGATATGTTGGGCCGAGGCCGCTCGACGCGGCCTCAGCGGTTTCAATGAACGGGGACCGATAATGCGGCCCCCGCGAATAGGTTCTTAGACCTCGGTGTCGTCGCTCGAATAAGTCGAGGTCATCGAACCGCCAACCATGGTCGTGTCGACCGAGTTACCAAGCACGTTGGCACCCATGACGATCGATTGGTTGAAGGCAGATGTGTCAACTACCGCAGCTGCGGATGCATAAGACTCACCGTTGACGATACCGTCGCCACCGTTGTCCGAGCCCCACATACCGCCGTCACCGCCAGCACCGCCAGCGCCAGAGTAGGCACCAGACGCTTCGCCACCGGTATTCGTTGCACCCGTGGTTGCACCACCAGTCGACGAGCCCATGACATCACCACTGGTTCCTCCGGTCGATGCCGCGGCACCGCCTGCACCACCGGCGCCAGACGTCGCGGTACCGGTTGCGTCACCCGAAGCCGACGAGTCTGCATCATTGTCAGATGACGCGTCACCACCGTATCCGGCAATCGCTTCGGCAAGGCTTTCTGCATAACCGTCATTGGCTGCATCGGACCACGCTTCGGAATCGCCACCGTTTCCGGCTTCGTTGGTTGCGTCAGCAGAACCTGCGCCGCTTGCCGCCGAGCTTGACTCGGGGTTGGCTGTTCCGCCTGCACCACCAGTACCTTCGGCGGTTGCCATACCATCACCGCTGGCGTCAGCAGATCCATTGGTTGTGTTGGTTCCACCGTTACCACCGGAACCATCAACGTCCTGATCGTTATCGGCCGAGCCGTCGACGTCACCGGGTGACTGCGTGATTACCGGACCAGCGGCATCTTGGTCACCAACGCCTTGCGCTGCCGCATCCGTGTCTACGTAACCGCCACCTGCGCCTCCGGTTCCTGTACCACCAGTACCTGTACCACCAGTACCCGTACCACCGGTACCCGTACCACCGGTACCAGTACCGCCAGTACCCGTACCACCGGTACCAGTACCACCAGTACCACCGTCACCGCCGGTACCGTTCGAGTTACCAGCTGCAGCTTCTTCTTCACCGTCTGGATCTTCCTCTTCGACAAGGAGTACCGGGAATGGGAAGGCTTCTTCTACAGAGCCCGAATCTCCACCGGTACCATCACCACCGTTGGCGTTGCCACCAGTGCCGGAACCGCCTGTGCCTTCGCCACCAGAGCCTTCGCCGCCTGAGCCTTCGCCGCCAGAGCCTTCACCACCTGATCCTTCGCCGCCAGAACCGCTACCGCCATCGGCATCGTTCAGGCCAAGTGCACCCGCACCCGCCAGACCCAGACCAATATTACCACCAGAGGAAGATTCGTTAGCTTCGTTGGTTCCTTCGCTGGAGTTGTCAGCCGAACCGTCATTTTCAGCGTCACCATCTCCACCATCAGCATCTCCGGTTGACGAGTCGTTGCCTGCTAGGCCGAGACCAGCAGCCAGCGCGCCTGAGGTGTTATCACCACCATCTGCATCGCCATCAGCGTTCGAACCGGACAGAGCAAGGCCGAGACCAAGACCAAACGATTCAGCGTTACCACCGTCGCCACCGGTCGAGTCGCTGTCTGCGCTTGCTTCACCGTAGTTATCCGCATTGGACTCGCTATCGGCGTCACCGCCATCGCCACCGGTGCTGTCACCGCTGGAGTGCGCACCGGAAAGACCAAGACCAAGGCTTGCGTTATAGGCATCACCCGAAGATGCGCCATCACCACCAGACGCCGAACTATCAGCGTTTCCAGAATGACCACCGAGTGCAAACGAATGGCTGCCGCTGGTGTCGCCATCGGCATCACCTCCATAGCTCTCTCCGCCATCACCCGAGTCGCCACCATCGTTATTTACGTCGATACCGTCTTCCGCGTAGGCCTCACCTCCATGAGCGTTGCCACTTTGGCTAAAGTCACCTGAATTTGATACCGATGCGTTATCTAGTGAGTCGTTATCCTCTAGGCTCGCGTACTGGCTGTTGATGGATGCGAAGTCGTTTCCTGGGCCATCTTGTGAGATATCAATGTTGATATCATCACCGGGATCATAATCCAGGTCGTCACCTGCGGTGATTACGTCGCCTACATCGCCATCAATATCTTCGATATCGACATCTACTTTGTCGTCATCGCGCGGAATCCACTCGCCACCACCGAAGTCGATGTTCACTTCGTTGTGGTTCGAGTTGTCATTGTCGTTATTGTCTTCTCCACCGTTGGTGTTTTGCTGGTTCTGATTTTGGTTTTGGCGCTGATCCTGATCGTTGTCATTATCATTTCTTGAGCGTTGTGATTGATCTTGGTCCTGTGAGTCAGAATTGTTCGCAGAATTATCAACATCTTGCTCTTGTTGCTGTTGTTGAGCGTTGATGTCCGCTTCGATATTTGCTTCGTCTACCGCGATATCAGTATCAAAATCGGCGTCCAGATCGTCGATTTGGACTTCATCAACTGTTGTTACGGTTGTCGTTTGATTAGGCTGGCGTCTCATAATAAATTCCACTTTTACGGAAGCACCCGACCGCCATTCATCTACAAAGCGGTTACTGGCGCGGTTAAAACAAACGTCGCGCACAGAGCGTCAAACTGGACACTCGCGCGGCAGTGAAGGTCTTCTGTTTGGTTTGCCCCCCTTTCTCGGCTAAGCCGATTCCATGACCACGGGGATTTCGCTGAAATACGCGGACCGCAGGCACGTCAGGTTCAAGATCACTTCACAAATTGAAGCCCGGGCATGGTCGCAGCCATAGCGCGGTGTGAATAGCTGGTCGAAAGCATTGTTTTGCGTAACAACTTGTTTCTGTTGTATTTTTTTTATAAATCTGACTTATTTCGCGCTAAAATTGGCGTGGAAACAATCATGAAAAGCAAATAGGATTATTACCGCTTTTATTTCATAAAGTTACGCCAAAAGCAGACGTGCAAAACCTGATCAAAGGTTCTAGTACACGGCCTTGCAGAACGCGCCTTTGGTTGCTGAAACACATACTTTCAGCTATGATAAAGTACTATTTGAGTTCAAAGTTTATGTTTCGCGTCACCCAATTCTGTAACCAATTTTAAGATTCAGAGGGCGGCGTTTGTATTAGTGGGGGGAAGATCAATGAATATTTCATTGCAAGAAGACGCCCGTGACCAGATTGAATATCCCGAAGAACTGTCGATCATTTTTATCGGCAAGGAACTGTTCTATTCAAACCAAACTCTAAGAAGTGTTCAAAACGAGTTCGGCGTTCGTGCATCAAGATATGATAGCCTTGATGATCTACTGGCCGAGAATGAGAACTCCGCCCCGTCTGAGCGCATCATTGTCGTGGATCAGATGATGCTCGAAGATCTGTTGGCGCGGCCTGCCGACTACTCGCGTGTTACAGGAAACGGCTGCCTTGCTTTCGCCTATCGCAAGAAAAGCCCCGCTCGGATATTGTTCGAACACTGGGACCGCACGAGTTTTGGCAACATCGGATTTCTGCCGATGAACGTCGCTCCGGATGTGTGGCGGGCGATATTGCGGCTTCTCATGCATGAGGAACTGCACCTGCCTTGTTTTCTGGCCGACATTATGGCGGCATCGCCAGGCGCAGCGGACGTACCAATCGAAAAACAGCCTGCGACCAGGACTCGGTCACCCGACAAACTACTGCAATACGCAAAGCTTACACGCCGGGAAAAACAAGTTTTGAGGCTTGTTTCCAAGGGCCAAAGCAACAAAACGATTGCGACCAGGCTGGGCATTACTGAACATACAGTCAAACTGCACATGCATAATGTTTCGGGCAAAATCGATGTGAGCAACCGGACCGAGGCCGCTCATTTCTATTTCGAGGTCGCGCCGAACGAAGCGCGTAGCGCAGCCGTTGGATGAGGCTTTCGAAACCCGATTTGACCGGCTCATCCTTCTGGTGGGTCGCCTCAATTACATGTGGACAAATACCGAAAGCCTTCTGATCCACCTCATTGCTGGGCTAACCGAGGCCAACAAAGATGTAGCAGTGATCATTTTCCTGACTTTGAACACGACGCGAGCCCGCATCGATCTGGTCGAGCGTCTTGCGAAGATGGAAGGTCGCGCGCCTGAAATCCGTGATCAGATCCTTGAACACACCCAGCGATTGTCTCGCTTGTCCTCCATCCGGAATAAGTACAACCACTGCATTTACTCCTTTGATCAGGAAAGCGGAAATCCCAAGACCATCCTGATGAGAATCGCGGATCGCAAAACTGATATTAAATTAGGGCGGGAAGATACGGTGGATGACAAAGCGATGAAAGAAATCGAGGATGTCGTCTCTCAGCTTTCGGACGCGAACAAAGACATCTGGAAACTGATATCCCGGCTGGGTTTCCCGGTCTGAAGCTCAACTGGTGCGGGCGGTGGGACTCGAACCCACACGGCACTAAGGCCTTCGGATTTTAAGTCCGATATGTCTACCATTCCATCACGCCCGCATATCACCTGAGCGATAAATTCAAACCACACTGATGACCTAGGCAATCTCTTACAAGCAACCAAAACGATTGAAAAGATACTCAATGGATTGATCCATAAATTCGAATGTCGGTGCGATCAAAATTCAGGACCGGACGTGTCAAGGAAACGCTTTACTTGACAGGGTTCGGGCAATTCGTTCACGTCTGCGCATAAACCGGTCAGGGAGCGAAGAATGAAGATAATCAGCAACCCGTTTCGAAACGGATCTAAGCTTGCAGATCAGGCCCCCTACCCGTCAGTCGAAACCGTTCGACTGGGGCGGCACCGTTCGTTCTGCCCGGATTTTGAGCCAACGCCCTTGGTTGATGCATCAGCGATTGCACCGGTCGCAAGCCTCTGGGTCAAAGATGAACGGCCCCGCATGGGTCTGGGATCGTTCAAGGCTCTGGGCGCTGCTTATGTTATTGCCTGTCAGGCGAACGAGGCTTCGGACAAACCAGGCAGCGACACCCTCAAAGGGCGTACATATGTCACGGCAAGCGCGGGCAATCACGGGATGAGTATGGCCGCCGGTGCTCGTGTCTTCGGGGCCGATGCGGTGGTTTACATTGCGGAAACCGTTCCCGAGAGCTTTGCCGAACGTCTGCGCGCGCAAAACGCACAGGTGGTTCGGGCTGGGGTGGACTACGCAGCAAGCATGGAGGCCGCCAACCTTGCCGCGCAAGAAAATGGATGGACCCTGCTCTCGGATAGTTCTTGGAACGGGTACACCGAACTCCCACATCTTTTGATGGAAGGGTATCTACAAATGGCTGTCGAAGCAGCCGAGCAATGCCCCGAAGCGCCCACGCATATTCTGCTGCAAGCCGGTGTCGGGGGCATGGCTGGCGCTGTTGCCGCCTATGCACGCGTGGTTTGGGGTGACGAACCACAGATCATTGTTGTGGAGCCGACGTCCGCCCCCGCGCTTCAGGCCAGCATCGAGGCCGGGCACTGCGTTTTTGCAGATGGGCCAGACAGCATCATGGGTCGGTTGGATTGCAAAGAACCGTCGCTTATTGCTTTGAATGGGCTTGCGCGGGATGCTGATGCATTTCTTACCATCAGCGACACTGACGTAGCAGCCCAATTACCTGTCATGGCAGAGGCAGGGTTGGAAACCAGTGCCTCGGGAGGCGCTGGAATTGCCGCTGTCTTGAACGACGCCAGCCGCACCGGTTTGGAAATTGGCCCCGATGCAAAGGTTCTGTGCATGTTGACTGAGCAACCGGCATGATTGGGTTCGCTCCGGCAGAGTTCGAGGCTCGGGTTGCGCGCGCTCAAACGCGGATGCAGCAGTCAGGTCTTGCAGCCCTTTTGCTGACAACGGAGCCCGAACTACGATACTTCACCGGCTATCTCACTCGGTTCTGGGAAAGCCCGACCCGACCCTGGTTTCTGATTGTACCTGCCACCGGTAAACCGGTTGCAGTAATTCCCTCCATTGGTGCCGCGCTCATGGCGCAGACTTGGATTGATGACATTCGCACCTGGAGTGCACCCGATCTAATAGATGACGGGGTATCTTTGCTAGCGGATACGCTGAGCGAATTGACGGCCGAGGGCGATGAAATCGGCTGCCCCGATGGGCATGAGACTCATCTGCGCATGCCTCTGGCCGATTTAAGACGCCTCCAATCAGCTATAGGAAGGCGCAAGATTGTCGGGGACCATGGCATCCTAAGGGGGCTGCGCATGGCGAAATCGGATGCCGAAGTCGCCAAGATCCGAGCAGCCTGTCAAATCAGCGCGCGCGCGTTTGCACGGGTGCCGGAAATTGCCTCGGCCGGTACACCGCTCGATCAGGTTTTTCGACATTTTCAGATGCTTTGCCTTGAGGAAGGCGCGGACTGGGTTCCCTATCTGGCCGGCGGTGCCGAGCAAGGCGGGTACACAGACGTGATCTCCCCTGCCAGTCAAACGCCACTTAGGTCGGGTGATGTTCTGATGCTGGATACAGGCCTCGTACGCGATGGATATTTCTGTGATTATGATCGCAACTGGTCGGTCGGTCCGGCAAGCGCGCCCGTTCGTGCGGCGCATTCGCGGCTGATCGAAGCATCGGACGCCGCCTTTGAACAAGCTCGTCCCGGTGCCACCGCGTCGCAATTGTTTCATGCCATGAATGCAATCTTGACTGACGGAGGTGTTGGTACGGATGCTGGTCGACTGGGCCACGGGTTGGGGATGTCACTGACTGAATGGCCCTCGCTTATCCCTGATGACCATACAGAATTGGAGGCCGGGATGGTGTTAACTCTGGAGCCAGGCATCGCCGTGAACGACAAGATCCTCGTTCATGAAGAAAACATCCTGATCACCGATGGCGCGCCTGAATTCCTAAGCCCGCGCATCGGACCGGAGATCCCTGAGCTATGAGCACCTTGCCCTATATCCTAGATGCGGATGATCCCTCAGCGGTGCCAATGGGCCTGATCGTGCTACAGACGGATGAGACAATCGAGCCTGAGTTTCGTACAATTTTCGCCAATGACAAAAGCCCACTCTATGTCAGCCGCATACCCAGTGGGAATGAGGTTAACACTGATACTCTAGCGCAGATGGAAACCGACCTGCCAGCAGCGGCCGATTTGCTGCCCAAGGCACGGCGATATCGGGTTGTGGGATATGGCTGTACATCCGCCAGCTCAGTCATCGGGTCGGATCAGGTTGAGAAAATGGTCAAGCAGACCTGTGATGTTCAAACGGTAACGAATCCTTTGCGCGCCGCGACAGCTTGCGCCGAGGATCGAGGGGTATCGAAGTTTGCGTTGCTCTCCCCGTACATAGAAGAAGTGAACACCCCGCTGCGTCGCGCATTTGCGGATCAGGGAATCACGATGGATGTATTCGGCACTTTTGGCGAGGCAGAAGAAGCCAAGGTGGTGCGTATATCAACCGAATCTGTGGTTGAAGCCGCAATCCGTCTGGGCTCTGATTCAGCCGTCGATGCGGTGTTCTTGAGCTGTACGAACCTGCGAACCCTTGCTGCGATTCCCCGGATCGAAAAGGTGATCCGCAAACCGGTTCTTTCAAGCAATCAAAGCTTAGCCTGGCATATGAAGAAGCTGAACATGTCGCAAAACTAGGCAAAAGCGACGTTATCAGTAATCCATTTGCTTTACGGGCTTGCGACCATTTGTTAGCCTCGGGTTTAATACACGAGAAGATCAATGAAATCCGGACCAACCGGATAGTCAATTGACGCAACAGGGGGTCTTGTGACCGACACAAATAGCGACGCTGCGTTTGTCGAATTTCAACGCGTGCAAAAGTCTTATGACGGCGAGAATCTCGTCGTTAAAGATCTCAACCTGGCACTGCCAAAGGGCGAATTCCTGACTATGCTCGGGCCGTCCGGTTCAGGCAAAACAACCTGCTTGATGATGCTTGCCGGATTCGAAACCGCCACACATGGCGAAATTCTTCTGGATGGGAAACCTATCAACAACATTCCGCCGCACAAACGCGGTATCGGGATGGTGTTCCAGAACTATGCTTTGTTTCCGCACATGACCGTAGCCGAGAACCTCTCGTTCCCGCTTGAGGTTCGCAAGCTTGGCAAGTCTGAGCGTGAAGAGAAAGTTAAACGGGCTCTGGATATGGTCCAGATGGGCGCCTTTGGCGGCCGCCGTCCAGCGCAGCTTTCTGGTGGTCAGCAACAGCGGATCGCCCTGGCCCGAGCACTGGTGTTCGAGCCCGAATTGGTTCTGATGGATGAACCGCTGGGCGCGCTCGACAAGCAACTGCGTGAGCATATGCAGTTCGAAATTACCCGTCTGGCGCATGAGTTGGGTATCACAACCGTTTACGTGACCCATGACCAGACCGAAGCCCTGACCATGTCCGACCGCGTGGCGGTATTCGACGATGGCCGCATTCAACAACTGGCGCCACCGGATCAACTATACGAAGAACCTGAAAACAGCTTCGTTGCACAATTTATCGGTGAAAACAACACACTAGAAGGCGTTGTTAAATCGATAGACGGTGACACTTGTCTTGTGCAGTTGGATGACGGATCGGAAATCGATGCAGTTCCGATCAACGTGCATAATCCGGGTGAACGGACCAAGGTCTCGATTCGGCCCGAACGTGTGGAATTCAACAAAGACCGACTGCATGCAGACGCACATACGCTAAAGGCCACAGTCAAAGAGTTCATCTATATGGGTGACGTGTTCCGCTTCCGCATGTCGGTGGCCGGGAATGACGAGTTCATCGTCAAGACGCGCAACGCCCCCGATGCCGTTCGCCTACAGCCCGGTCAAGAGATCGATATCGGCTGGTTGGCCAAGGATTGTCGTGCGCTCGACGCATAGACCAAACCGCGCGGCACAAGCGCGGTTTCACCGAGGGACCGGCTGGCGAAAACCCGTGCGTCAGCTGACACTATGATAAACGGGAAGTACTGGGAGTAACACATGAAACCAACCAAAACACTGCTGACCGCAGCAGCGCTGGCGACAGCGGCTGGCGGGGTGTCTGCTGAAGAGATGACAATCGTTTCTTGGGGCGGAGCCTATTCCAAATCGCAGCTGAAGGCTTATCACGAGCCCTATTCAGAAAAAACCGGCGTCACCATCCTGAACGATGACAGTTCAGCCGAAGCGGTTGCCAAACTGCGCGCGATGAACGAAGCGGGCAACATCACTTGGGACGTGGTTGACGTGGTTGCGGCGGACGCGATCCGTCTATGCGACGAAGGTCTGGCGATGGAAATCGACCCTGACACCATGCTGGCCCCTGCACCCGATGGCACCTCGGCTGCGGACGACTTCGGCGACCTGCTTGTGAGCGACTGCTTTATTCCTCAGATCGTTTATTCGACCACGTTCGGCTATCGTACCGATCTGGTAGGGGACAACCCGCCCAGCGATATCTGCGCTGTTTTCGATCTTGAAAACTACCCGGGCAAGCGTTCGCTAGAAAAGCGTCCGATCAACAACATGGAATGGGCCCTGCTCTGCGATGGCGTCGCCAAGGATGACGTCTATGACGTGCTCGCAACTCCGGAAGGTCAGGAGCAAGCGCTGGCCAAGCTGGGCACTATCAAGGACAACGTAGTCTGGTGGTCTGCCGGTGCGGACACACCGCAGTTGCTGGCTGATGGTGAAGTCGTCATGGGTTCGACCTATAACGGCCGCCTGTTCAGCGTGATCGAAGAGCAGAAGCAGCCCGTAGCGATGCTGTGGGACGCACAAGTGTTCGATCTGGACGGCTGGATCATTCCTGCTGGCCTAAGCGATGAGCGTAAGCAGCGCGCGCTGGACTACATCATGTTCGCGACCGACACTCAGCGTCTGGCTGATCAGGCCAAGTACATCTCGTACGGTCCGGCCCGTGCTTCGTCGGCACCGCTGGTGGGTCAGCACGCCGAACTGGGCATCGACATGGCACCGCACATGCCAACCGATCCGGAAAACGCGAAGAACACGTTCCTGTATAACTACGAGTTCTGGGCGGACTACCGCGACGACATCGACGCCAAATTCCAGGCGTGGTTGGCGCAATAAGCGGCTAATTTCCTGACACAGTCGGGGGCGGTGCGCCGCCCCCGGACCAAAGAAAACCCAAGGGGCACCGATGACTGACGCTAGCCAAAACGCCGGACCTATGCTGGCAGCGGACGGAACACCGCTCAAGCAATCGCTTGCACGTTCTTTGCGGCGGCAAAAGCTGCGCGCTTTGATGCTGGTGGCCCCTTTGCTGCTGTTTGTTTTGTTCTCGTTCATCGTGCCGATTGCTTCGATGCTGTTCCGTTCGGTTGAAAATAGCATCGTGCAGGAAACGCTGCCTCTTACGGTTGAGGCACTGAAGAACTGGGATGAGACCAGCGGCGAACTGCCGGACGAGGCAGTATATGATGCGTTCGTCCGTGACATGGTCGTGGCCGTAGACAACAAGACACATACCCGATTGGGCTCGCGTTTGAACTACGAAGAGACAGGCATGTCTTCAATGTTCCGCCGCTCAGGCCGGAAGCTAGGCAAGATGGACCCCGAAACCGATGGCCCATTCAAGGACCAGGTGATTGAGGTTCATGACGGTTGGGGCGAACCGCAGACCTGGGCGGTGATCAAGACGCACTCTCCTGCTGTCACCAACGGTTATTTCCTCAACGCGGTCGACATGCGCCGCACGCCTGAAGGGGCGCAGTCTCAACCCGAAGACAAACAAATCCTGATCAAGCTGTTCGGCAGAACACTTTTCATGTCGCTGGTGATTACCGGAGCCTGTATCCTGCTGGCATACCCAGTTAGCTATTTGCTGGCGACACTTCCGATGCGGGTTTCGAACCTGCTGATGATCCTTGTCCTGCTCCCCTTTTGGACTTCGCTGCTGGTACGGACATCAGCCTGGAAGGTGATGCTGCAGCAACAAGGCGTGATCAACGAAACGCTAGTCTGGCTTGGGCTGGTGGCTGATGACGCGCGACTAGTGATCATCAACAACCAATTCGGCACGATAATTGCGATGACGCATATCCTGCTGCCGTTCATGATCCTGCCAATGTATTCGGTGATGCAGACCATTCCGCCCTATTATACCCGTGCTGCAAAATCCATGGGCGCAACCAACTGGACGACCTTCTGGCGCATCTATTTCCCGCAATCCATTCCGGGCATCGGCGCCGGCTCGATCCTCGTGTTCATTCTGGCGATTGGCTACTATATCACGCCCGAAATCGTCGGCGGCACCAAGGGTGTCTTCATCTCGAACCGGATCGCTTACCACATCTCGTCCTCGCTGAACTGGGGATTGGCAGCGGCACTGGGGACGATCCTTCTGGCGGTCGTTATGCTGCTCTACTGGTGCTACGACAAGATCGTCGGCATTGATAACGTGAAACTGGGATAATCGACATGGCCGCACTTACTCCGATATCCCGCAAACCACTTTCAATGGTCCTACCCAGCGTCGCGCTGGCTGGAGCCTTCGCCGGTATCTTTGTCGGCGCGGGCAATGGGTCGATACTGCTCGGCATAATAGGTGGGGCTGCTCTGATCGCAGCCGTGGCCTGGATCTACATCACAGTCCTCAAGAATGAGAAATTGGCCCGCTGGATTAACATTCTGGGCTTTGGCATTATCGGTTTTCTGTTCTCTGGCGCGATGGGTGGCGTTCTTGGCCTGCTGGGCGGATGGTTCTTCGTCTGGTTTATCTATTGGCTGTACGAAGGCCGTTATCGTCAGAAATTGTTGCCGTACCTGACTCCGAAACAAGTGTTCTATCACTACCTGTTCCGGGTGATCTGCGGTGCGATTTTTGTCTTCCTGATCACCCCGATTCTCGTGGTGCTGCCGCTGTCGTTCAACGCGCAGGACTTCTTTACCTTCACGCCGGAAATGTTGCGTCTGGACCCCGAAGGGTATTCGCTGAAGCATTATCGCGACTTCTTTACCAACAATGAATGGCAGCGCAGCTTCAAGAACTCGCTGATCATCGCCCCGATTGCGACAATCATCTCGGTTTCGTTGGGTACGTTGGCAGCCATCGGCCTCAGCCAGAGCCATGTTCCCGGCCGGCGCGCCATCATGGGCATTCTAATCTCACCCATGATCGTGCCACTGATCATCTCGGCCACCGGCATGTTCTTTTTTTACAGCGATATCGGTCGCTTCATGGAGGGCACGCTGGGCATGAACAAGAACTTCGTTGGCTATGTGAAAGTCATCCTTGCCCACGCCGTTCTGGGAATTCCATTCGTGATTATCACCGTGACCGCGACGCTGGTCGGTTTCGACCGCTCACTGACGCGGGCGGCAGCGAATATGGGCGCAGGTCCGGTGCGGACGTTCTTCAAGATCCAGATGCCCTTGATCCTGCCGGGCGTGATCTCGGGCGGTTTGTTTGCCTTCATTACTTCGTTTGACGAAGTGGTTGTTGTGCTATTTGTCGGCTCGGCCAGCCAGAAGACCCTGCCTTGGCAGATGTTCACCGGCCTGCGTGAACAGATCAGTCCGACCATTCTGGCTGTGGCGACAATCCTTGTTGTGATCTCGATCGCGCTGTTGACCACAGTTGAATTGCTGCGCCGCCGGTCCGAGCGTCTGCGGGGGCTTTCCCCGTCTTGACGCAGGCCCGCGCGTGATCTAACGATTCACCCGTTCATCCCAGCCGCGATGGCGTCGCGGACGCACTGGGATGATCGGCTCTCGGAACCCGAGACCGCCTGTCCTGAACGCCGGGACAAGTGGCCGGGTTTGCCGCCCGGCAAAGATGAGAGACCTTGTGATGACAGACACAACAAAACGCCCCGAATTCTTCACTTGCCACAATGGCGACAAAGCCCCCCTTCCGTTCAGCAAGGGCGAATACGACCGTCGCCTTGGCGCCCTGCGCTCCATTATGGCCAAGCATGGCATCCCGGCAGTCCTGCTGACCTCGATGCAGAACATCGCCTATTATTCTGGTTTTCTGTACTGCTCCTTTGGCCGCCCTTACGGTTGTGTGGTGACGCAAGACGCCTGCACCACCGTCTCGGCCAATATCGATGCGGGCCAGCCGTGGCGGCGCTCGGTCGAAGACAATGTCATCTATACCGACTGGAAGCGTGACAATTACTGGCGTGCCGTGGCCAGCCTGATCGACGGGGCCAAACGAATTGGGATTGAAGGCGACCACATGACTTTGGCGGCGCGCAACACGGCGCTGGACATGCTCGGTCAGCCGGAACTGATCGACATCGCACCTGACACAATGTTCGCCCGCATGGTGAAATCCGCAGAAGAGATCGAGTTGATCAAAGGCGGCGCGCGTACCGCTGACGTCGGCGGGGCTGCCATCCATGCGGCCATCCGCGAAGGCGCGACCGAGATCGAGATCGCCATGGCCGGTCGCGACGCGATGGAAGAGGAAATCGCCCGCGCCTACCCGGACGCCGAGTATCGCGATACTTGGGTTTGGTTCCAGTCCGGCCTCAACACCGACGGTGCCCACAACCCAGTGACCAAACGTGCGCTGCAAAAGGGCGATATACTGTCGCTGAACACCTTCCCGATGATCTCGGGCTACTACACCGCGCTGGAGCGCACCTTGTTCCTCGGTGAACCCGATGCAGACAGCCTGCGCCTGTGGAAAGCCAATGTAGCCGCGCATGAGCTGGGCCTAAGCCTGATCAAACCCGGCGCGACATGCGCGGGCATCACCGCTGAGATCAACCGTTTCTTCGCAGATGAGGGCCTGCTGCAGTACCGCTCGTTCGGTTACGGCCATTCCTTCGGCATCCTCAGCCATTACTACGGGCGCGAGGCCGGTCTGGAACTGCGCGAGGATATCGACACGGTGCTGGAGCCCGGCATGGTTGTTTCAATCGAGCCGATGCTTTGGATTCCCGAAGGTCAGCCCGGCGCAGGCGGATATCGTGAACACGATATCCTCGTGGTCGGTGAGGACGGGGCCGAAAACATCACCGGTTTCCCCTACGGCCCCGGCCACAACATCATCGGCGCGTAAGGAAACAGGTGGGGTGCAATAGCAGCCCATTACCTAAAATAGCGCAGACAAACGACAAAAAGGCTCGGAGCGCATTGTTCGCTCCGAGCCGAACTTAAACAATGCTGCAATTTTCACGAACGCAGGTTCGATTTGACATGCAACAATTTTGTTGCATTATGCGGCATGAGCGTTCAATTCGACCCGCAGCTAAGCATTCTTTTCAGCGCCCTCGGTGACACAACGCGCTTGTTGATCCTTGATGAGTTGAGAAAACGAGAGCACCAGACGCTTTTCGAGCTCTGCGCAAGACTGTTCGAAGAGCATTCAGTCACAATATCCAGACAAGGCATCACAAGACATCTGAACACTTTGGAGCAGGCTGGTCTCATCGCCACGACCTGGCGAGGGCGCACCAAGATTCACACGCTTGTATCAGCGCCAATTTCGGATGCAATCAACCCCTGGGTGGAACTATATTCTCAAGGAGACACTAGATGAGAATGTATATGAAAAGCATCGCTGTTGATGATCAGTCCAAGGCTCTCGATTTCTACACCAACAAACTTGGGTTTGTTGTGAAGCATGATATTCCCCTCGGAGAATATCGTTGGCTGACATTGGTCTCCGACGACGATTCAGATGGGGTGGAGTTGGGCCTTGAACCGAATGCACATCCTGCTTCGCGCGCCTATCAGGAAGCACTTATGGCTGACGGCATTCCCGTTTCAGCGTTCAGCGTTGAAGATATCGATGCAGAAGTTGCCAAACTGGAATCTAAAGGTGTCGAGTTCACACAACCTCCTGTGAAGGCTGGCGGTGCGACCATGGCTGTATTTGATGACACCTGCGGAAACCTTATCCAATTGGTTGAACTACATGTTTGAACGGCAAGCATAAGATATCCATCAATCCATGAACTGGGCATTTGTTGAGCCCGTATCATCGGTGGCAAAGCACAGCGCTGCGGACATTCAACATAGTTAGCTCCCGAAGAAGCCTTCGGGAGCTTCTGTTCGAAGCGGCTTTATTAAGAGCAAGGCGTTTCGCCCGAACATGCACCACGAAATGCAAAGGACGAAGTGACAAGCCGTATCTTCTATCGCTGTGCGCGTTCGTGAAAGATGAAACCAAGAAAATTCAGCAACAACTGCGCCGCCAGAATCTGGGTGCTTTCGGTGGGATCATAGGCAGGCGCGACTTCGACCAAATCGATGCCAACAACATTTCCGCGCTTGGCCAGTCCCTGCAGAATCTCCAGCACGTCATAATATAGAAATCCGCCGTGGCTGGGCGTGCCGGTGCCTGAGGCTATCGAAGGGCAAAACGCATCGATATCGATCGTCACATAATACCGCGCCCCTTCTGGAATGCGTGCTAACACGGCCTCGGTTCCCAGGTTACGTACCTGCCTTACCGACAAGATGTCCGAACCACGTGCACGGGCGTCCTCGTACCCTTCCTTCGCGGTGGAGGATACATTGCGAATACCAAGCTGCGTCATGCCCGAAACATAATCTTTCTCAATCGCGCGCCGCATCGGGTTACCGTGTCCGGCGATAACGCCGTGACGTTCATCCACGAAATCCAAGTGGGCATCGATCTGAACCACATGTATTGGCCCATTCTGTGCACAATCCTGGGCAAAGGCGTTGATGCATGGGATGTTGATCGAATGATCGCCGCCAATGGTCACGGGCATAGCCTTCGCCTGCAGGATTTTACCTACGCCATAAGCGATATTTGCATGGCTCTCTTCGGTCTTGGTGTGGATAATATCTGCGTCCCCAAGATCAACCATCCGCACCGCGCTATCCAAATAGGTCGCATCGTCCTCGTGGTCATAAGCGCCGGCATGACCAAAACTGAACAGGGTCGAGGCCTCGCGCACGGCCCGCGGACCAAACCGCGCGCCGGGCCGCCACTGGGTCCCGAAGTCGAACGGCGCCCCCAATATCGCAACATCTGCATCGATAGCATTCCAATCCGCGACGTATGGTGATTTTGCGAAGCTAGAAATACCAACAAACGGTAGATTCAATCTGCCAGATTCATAGCCATGATCCTGCATGGTGTGTTTTCCTTTTTGTATTTCCCGGCAACAGTTATCGAAAAAAATCCGATACCCAGAGCTTTGTCGAGCATCATGTGCAGAGAAACGCACGATGTCGAGCCAACGAAACCTGCCAACATCCAAATTACGTTTCGGGGGTTCATAATAATAAGTCGCTACGAATGTCAGGTCGCGGCACGTAAGAAATAATTGGCTTCATAGTACCAACAACCGACCTCTTTAACTCGGGATGTTACGAACGCCTCACGCGGGTGTTTCGTGTATGTGAAGAGGTTTGCAGGCAGAATGGGCGCGAACGAAACCGGAGGATGCCATGTCGATCTCTCGCCGAGGCTTTGCGGGACTTCTTAGCGCTGGGATGGTCTTGCCCACAACGCTGTGGGCACAGGAAGACCCTGTATATGAGGCCGCGCGTTCAACCGTGTTTGGAGATAATGCGGAATTCGAAGCCGGTATGGAGTTTCTGACCGAGAGAGATAACCCCGATGTTGTCCCAGCGCTTTTGACTTCGATGCGGTTCAGCGGACGTCGCGTACGCGACATCGCCAAAGTCATGGAAGCTTTGACCGGAGAAAACCACGGCACGGATTGGTTCGAATGGATGCTATGGCAGGAACGGAACGCACAGATTGTTCCCCATCCGTCACTCGCGCCCTTCAAACGCGAAGTTCTATTGGGGATTGATCAGAATTTTGACCTGTTTCTGCGACCTGAGTATCTGAAACGCGACAAAATGAAGATCCGACTGGAAGAGATATCCTGGGGTGGCGTGGTCAAGGATGGCATCCCGTCACTGGATAATCCCAAACTGATTTCAGCAACGCAGGCAGATTATCTGAAAGACGATGATTTGGTCTTTGGCGTTTCGATCAACGAAGACGAGCGCGCTTATCCTCTGCGGATCATGGGCTGGCATGAGATGTTCAATGATGTGATCGGCGGCGTTCCGGTTGCGCTGGCTTACTGCACACTTTGCGGTTCGGGAATCTTGTTTGAAACGCAGGTCGCAGGGCGACGAAAACCCTTTATCTTTGGTTCATCCGGTTTCCTTTATCGTTCAAACAAGTTGATGTTCGATCGTGAAACGCATTCGCTCTGGAACCAGTATACCGGCAAACCTGTTGTAGGCCCGCTGGCAGAAAGTGGGATCAAGCTTAGGCAGCGCCCGGTGGTGATTACACGTTGGGATAGCTGGAAAGCCTCACATCCCAATACCCGGGTGCTGTCGCTGAACACTGGTTATCGACGCAACTATGGATCAGGTGTCGTGTATCGTGACTATTTTGCCTCGCCTGATCTGATGTTCCCTGCGCTGGTCGATCAATCCAAGCATCGACAAAAAGACTATGTGTTTGCCGTTCGCCAATTTGGCGCAGCGCGGGCCTGGCCTCTGGATGCGTTTAAGGGCAAACCGGTCATCAATGATGCCATCGGCGGTCGGAACCTGATGCTGATGGGCGATCCAGACAAACGCAGCGTGCGCGCGTACGAACGTGGTCCGCATCAGTTCCGTGCAACACCGAACGGCGGGCTGCTCGACGAAGCAGGGACCAAATGGACCGTCACCGAAGAGGCGCTGGTCTCCCCGAATGGTACGCAATTGCCGCGGGTGGCCGGGCATATTTCCTACTGGTTTGCCTGGGATAACTATCTGGGTGATGCAGCCAGCGTTTATGACGGCTGATCAAGAGTGTTCTTCGGCCGCTGTCGCGGCCAGTGCGCGGTTATACGCCTTGAGTGCGTCGACGTGATAGAGCGCTCCGACGGGATCCTCACACCCCTCTTCGTCGACTATGACAACCGGGATACAGGGGATGTCGTCGCGATCAAAATAGGGCATGGCAGCCTCGAGCGTGGCGCTGGCCTTGACGCAAAGCCCTTGTTCGATCAGCGCCTGCGCTTCTTCTTTCGTTATTGAGCGGGTGCCACCAAGCGGTCGCATCACGGTGCCCGCCCGCAGCATGGCCAGCAAATAGGCCTGAGGCCCGGCGGCCAGATGCACATTGCGACGTTCCAACTGTGTCAGGAAGAACGACCGGTCCACCAGACGCGAGGCCAGTGCTGTGGACATCGAGACCGAAACCATCACAGCGAGGCCGATCTGCCAATCTCCGGTCAATTCAAAGACGATAAGCGTTGTCGAGATCGGAGCACCCAAAACCGCCGCAGCAACGGCACCCATCCCGGCAAAGGCATAAAGCGTATGAGTTCCCGATACGTCGGGTAGCAGGCCGGTGGCGATCAGACCAAAAGCCAACCCGGTCAGCGCCCCAATCATCAGTGAAGGGGAAAAGACTCCCCCCCCCCATGCGCCCACCCATGGTGATGGCAACTGCAACTGTTTTCACAACAGCCAGCACGATTGCCGCTGTTAGCACTATGTCACCTGTCAGGGCGCGTATTGTCGTTTCATAACCCACGCCGATGATATGGGGGAACCAGATCGCCAATAGACCCAGCATCGCACCAGACACTGCCGGGCGCAGCCAGCCTGGTAGCGATAATCGATTTTGGATGTGTGTGCCGATATCTTCAGCAAAAAAAATCGAGCGCATCAGCAGCAACGATACCAACCCACAGATCAGTCCGAGGATCAGAAAGGCAGGCAATTCGACATAAAACTGCAGCGAACCGGGCGTGTCCAATGTAAACTCGGTCACGTCGCCATATGCCAGACGGTTGATCACTGTACCTGCGACCGATGCGATAACGATAGGGGCAAAGGCATGCACGGCGAAATGGCGCAGCACAACTTCAAGCGCGAACAGCGCTCCTGCAATTGGGGCATTAAAGCTGGCTGAGACAGCGGCAGCCACAGCACAGCCTAAAAGATCACGCCCCGTGATCCCATCTGCGCGAATGCGGTCGCTGACCCAGGTCGAAATAACCCCTGCCATATGCACGACTGGCCCCTCTCGGCCCGTCGAGCCACCCGAGCTTAGCGTGATCAACGAGGCAATGAATGATGCGATACCGGCCTTTTTCTCGACGCGCCCATCAGTTATGGCCGATCCCTCAATCACATCCGCGACTGAACGTACCCGTCCATCATCTGTAAATCGGTTTAATAGAACCCCGACAACCAATCCGCCTATGACGGGTGTGATGAATATCCAGAACCAGTGCAGTTTCTCAGCATGGCTATGAAGGAAAAGAATGTTGTCAGTGCTATAGAGATAGGCTTGCAGCGACGCGATGGACATGCGGAACCCCAGCGCCATGAAACCAGCAGCGATCCCGATGATCAGCGCGATAAACCAGAATTGTATCTGGCTGGGACCACGATGGAGCATCACGCGCCAAGCATCCTTCAGGGCCGACAGCGCCTGATTGAATTGATTACGCAGCACAGTGCGGGTGGACTGGGTCATTGGCCCTCATGGGGATCGCGTAAGAATGGTCGCTGACCTTTAGTAAGCGACGTGGAGCGCAGAGAAAAGTCGGTTCACGGTGGTTTGTTTACAGGCGTTGCGCGTTAAGCTTCAAGCAGGGCACGGGCTGCAGCGCGCGCCTCATCCGTAATTGTGTCGCCCGCGACCATGCGCGCAATCTCATCAATGCGATCAGGATCGGACAATGGGGTCACGGTTGACAGGGTCTGATCCCCTGCCACCTGCTTCTGCACCCGCCAATGATGTGCTGCGCGGGCAGCGACCTGCGGCGAATGCGTCACCACCAGCACCTGCCCACCCCGTCCCAGCGACGACAGACGCCGCCCGACCGCATCAGCGGTGGCTCCGCCAACGCCCCGGTCGATCTCATCAAAGATCATTGTGCGGGCGCTATCCTCGCCGGTCAGGCAAACCTTGAGTGCCAGCAGAAAGCGGCTGAGTTCCCCGCCCGAAGCGATCTTGTTAAGTGGCCCTGAGGGCGCCCCGGGATTCGTGGCGACGGTAAAGGCTACTGCATCGATGCCCTCGGGACCGGGATCGCCAGGCGCAATCTCGGTCTGGAAAACCGCGCGTTCCATTTTCAACGGCGCAAGTTCCTCCATGACCGCTTTGTCGAGCGCTCTGGCTGCAGATTGCCTTAAAGAACTAAGAGCTTCAGCTGCCTTGTCATAAGTCGCCTGTGCAGCGGCAACGGCAGCGCGCTTATCGCTGATATCTGCATCGCTGGCGTCTAACCGGTTTAGACGGTCGCGCAGAATATCAGCGAAGGGACCCAATTCGTCTGGTGCCACATCGTGTTTTCGGGCCAATGCGCGGATCGCAAAGAGACGCTCTTCGATCTGCTCCAGCTCCGAGGGGTTAAACTCAAGCGCTTGCAGGCAGGAATTCACACCATCCTGCGCCTCACCCAATTCGATTAGGGCACGGCCAAGCGCAGCGATGGGTTCTTCTAACTGCCCCTCCGCATGGTCCGAGACACCTTCCAGCCAGCGCACTGCGTCAGCCAAGGCGCCTTCGGCCCCATCTCCGCCCATCAACGCAAAAGCGCGGGCTACGTCATCGCGGATGCGCTCGGCCCCCTGCATCATACGGCGGCGAGCGTCGAGGTCGGCATCTTCACCCGGCTGCGGATCTAGCTTGTCCAACTCAGCCACGGAATGACGCAAGAACTCTTCCTCCGCGCGCATGGAGGTCAGCGCAGCTTCGGTCTGAGCCAACACTTTTCGAGCGGTGGACATTTGACCCCAGGCGGAGCGAACAGCAGCAAGTTTGTCCTCTGCCTCTGCATACGCATCCAGCATTGCGCGATGGCCACGCGGATTCAGCAAGCCCCGGTCATCATGTTGGCCATGCAACTCGATCAGGGTTTCTGACAAAGCCCGCAACACCTCACCCGTACAACGACGATCGTTGACCCAAGCAGTCTTACGTCCCTCAGCCGTATTGACCCGACGCAGGATCAATTCCTCGCCCCCAGGCAAACCGGCGTCTGCCAACACGGCATGGGCAGGATGGCCTTCAGATAACTCGAACTCAGCGACAACCTCGCCTTGTTCAGCGCCTTGACGGACCAGTTCAGCCCGCCCGCGCCAACCCAACACAAAACCCAAAGAGTCCAGTAGGATCGACTTGCCTGCCCCGGTTTCACCGGTCAAAGCGTTCAAGCCCGGCTGGAACGTCAGCTCCAACCGGTCGATGATCAGCATGTCGCGGATATCAAGGGCGCGCAGCATCGGGTCTTAGCGTCCCACGCCTTTAGCCATCGCGTTTACAACCACTCACCTTTGATGGTCTGGCGATAGATCGTGCTGAGCCAGTTATTGCCTCGGCTCTTCAGATCCAGCCCGCGTGAGGTCAACAGTGTGTAACCTGCATCGTACCATTCAGAGGATTGATAGTTGTAACCCAGAATTGCGCCGGCGGATTGCGCCTCATCTACCAGACCCAGTGCCAAGTAAGCCTCGATCAGACGATACAGCGCCTCAGCCGTGTGCGAGGTGGTTTGGAAGTCTTCAACCACAACACGGAATCGGTTGATGGCCGCAGTAAAGTGGTCCTGACGCAGGTAATAGCGCCCGATCTCCATTTCTTTTCCGGCCAAATGGTCAAAGGCCAAATCAAATTTGAGAACCGCTGAGGTGGCATATTCGCTATCAGGGTAGACTTCGATCACCGTACGTAGGGCCTGCAGCGCTTGAAAGGTCAGGCCCTGATCGCGACCAACTTCGTCGATCTGATCATAGTAGCTGAGCGCCAGAAGATATTGCGCATACGCCGCATCTTCGTCGGTTGGATAAAAATCGATGTATCTCTGCGCAGCGGCGCGGCTTTCTTCGTAGTTTTGATCCGAATGAAAGGAAAACGCCTGCATGATCAGCGCTCGCTTGGCCCAGTCGGAATAGGGATAAAGCCGCTCGACCTCAGAGAAATACCACGCCGCGTCGTCAGAACGGTTCTGAGACAGCTCATATTCACCACGGGTATAAATCTGTTCTGGCGTGAAACTTTCGAGGTTCTGGTTGCGGTCAGCGCCCTTTTTTCTGAAAAGGCCTCCGTCCCCGCACGCCGTCAAAGATGCTGCCAGAAGAATCGCCGCTGCGAATCTGACTGCCGCTTTGGTGCCAACCATTCCGCCCATCCTTGTCGTTAACTTAGCGGGATTTATCCCTGATCGGACCTCGGTCTAGCACATAAAATTCCAGTGCAAAACGCCTTATCCACCCTATTGACGCAAATGTCGCCAGAGTTGACCAGGTCACGCGACTTGTGGAATTTCACTCCGCACCAGACCCTGACCCGGCAAGCGTGCGGCTTGTTCAGGCGTACATAGGATCGGGCGCACCGCACCAGGTGTCTCGAACAGCTTGCGCAGCAGCGTGTTGGTCATAGCATGACCCGACTTTTCACCGGTAAAGCGACCCAGGATCGGACCGCCTGCCAGATAAAGATCACCCAAGGCATCTAGCATCTTGTGACGCACGGCCTCATCAGCGTGGCGGAAACCACCCGGTGTCAGAACTTCGTCACCTTGCACAACGACCGCGTTTTCCAGCGTTCCACCCAACGCCAGACCATTCTCGCGCATCGCCTCAACATCCGTACGGCGGCAGAAGGTGCGGCTGTCGCACAATTCTCTCGCAAAGGATCCATTGCGCATATCGAGAACTTTGGTCTGACTGCCAATAGCGTGATCTTCAAAATCAATGTGGAATTCGATCTCAAGCCCTTCGGCAGGAACGATCGACGCGCTTGCGCCCTCGCGCGAAACGGTGATCGGTTTGAGAACTTCGTAGGCCAGCACAGGGCTCGCCTGACGACGCACACCTTTAGCCATGATACCGCGAACGAACTCGACCGACGAGCCATCCATGATCGGAACCTCGGGGCCGTCAATCTCGATCAGAGCGTTATGTATGCCGCACCCGGCGAGTGCCGCCATGATATGCTCAACCGTCGAAACCGAAACATCCGCTTCGTTTACGAGACGGGTGCAAAGCGGCGTGCGTTCGACAACATCGTAGATTGCGGGAATCATCGCATTGCCCAGCTCGATATCAATCCGTTTGAACCAGATTCCATGACCTGCTGCCGCAGGCTTCAGAACCATCGTCGCAGGCTTGCCGCTATGCAGCCCAGTGCCCGTAAACGTGACTGAAGATTTGAGCGTATGTTGCAATGTGAGCCTCGATGAATTGTGTCCAGCCTGCCGGGGGCTGTGTTGCACCCTCAACTAAGGAAGGGGGCGTCAAGGCTCAACTCACTCTTTGTAACCGAATGAAACATGATTGTGACACATCGGCAAATCCCTGCTTACATGGGTTTAATGCCTTGTGTTTCAATAGGAAAGGGCCGCACGTTTGCGACCCTTTCAAACGATTTTGTTACCGCGATCAGTTCGCTTGACGCCGCAGGAAGGCCGGAATTTCGATGCGCTCCTGGTCTGGATCAACCTCATCCTGCGCAGGTGCCGTAGCGTCAACCGACCGCATTGCAGGCTGTTGGCGCACCGGTTGCGCAGGCGTATCGGCCGCATGACCAGTCATACGATCGATCAGTCGGTTAAATCCAAAACGCGGACGATCCTCGGCTGCCTGCTGCGGCTGTGGGGCAGGTTCACGAGGGGCTTCAGCCGTTGGACGTAGCCGGTTATGCGGTACCTTCTGTACGGCTGCCTGCAATCGCTGCATCGCTTCTGGCGACGGAGTGCCGGGGGTCGGAGCACGCTGATCGACGTAAGCCTCGGGGGTTTCTTCCACTTCTGGCTGCGGCTCGAATTGTGCCACTTGTGGCCGATAGGCAGGCGGAGGCAGTCCGTCATCATCCTGTTCAGCCGCGGGTTGTTCGTCTTGCCAGCCCTCGTTGAACTCAACGTCTTCGATGGATTCAAACAGCGTCGGAGCAATGTTGTCCTCTTCTGCTGTCGGGGCGCCGGCAACCGGCTCCTGCGACTGCTCTTCCGCTGAAACCGTGCGGGTCAGCGGAGCCGACATCGAACGGCGTGCGACTGGCACGTCGTCGGTTTTTTCGCTGGCATCGATACCCGTCGCAACAACAGACACGCGCATGCCACCTTCCATCTCGGTATCGAGGGTCGAACCGACGATGATATTGGCCTCGGGATCCACTTCCTCGCGGATGCGGTTGGCGGCCTCGTCCAATTCGAACAGAGTCAGGTCGTGCGAACCAGTGATGTTGATCAGCACGCCCTTCGCGCCCTTGAGGCTAATTTCGTCCAGCAGCGGGTTGGCAATCGCCTTCTCAGCAGCCTGAATGGCGCGGTCTTCACCAGTGGCTTCACCCGTACCCATCATCGCCTTGCCCATCTCATCCATCACAGCGCGGACGTCGGCAAAGTCGAGGTTGATCAGACCCGGACGCACCATCAGGTCGGTCACGCCCTTGACGCCCTGATACAGAACGTCATCCGCCATCGAGAACGCTTCAGTGAACGTGGTCTTTTCATTGGCCAGACGGAACAGATTCTGGTTCGGGATGATGATCAGTGTGTCGACAACTTGCTGCAATGCGTCAACGCCGTCTTCGGCCTGACGCATCCGCTTGGCCCCTTCAAACTGGAAGGGTTTGGTTACAACACCAACGGTCAGAACACCGAGTTCCCGCGCAGCCTGTGCGATGATCGGGGCCGCACCAGTTCCGGTGCCGCCGCCCATACCAGCAGTGATAAAGCACATATGTGCCCCTGCCAGATGGTCAACGATCTGTTCGATGCTTTCTTCGGCAGCCGCGGCTCCCACGGTCGGGCGCGCCCCCGCACCCAGCCCTTCTGTGACTTTGACACCCAGTTGCACCCGCGCTGATGAGCGGCTTTGCTGCAACGCCTGCGCGTCTGTATTGGCGACGACAAATTCAACGCCGTCCAACTGCTTTTCAATCATATTGTCGACAGCATTGCCCCCAGCGCCGCCAACGCCAAATACGGTAATCCGAGGCTTGAGTTCGTCGTGCCCGGGCATCGAAAGATTTAATGTCATGCTCTGTCCGCCTGTTTTATATGTTGCCGCAAAATGCGGTTTATTCCGACCTATCCACAATTGATTTTACTGTGTCATTTCGGAAACGTCACCAGAAAAATCGCCAGATTCCACAAAATATGGAGGAAATAAGGCAATGAACTGCCGCATTTCGCTGCAACCGCGATATGTTGCGGCGAATGGCTCATGTACCACTACGTACGGAAAACCACACCCGCCCTACGGGGGTGCGAAACTCGTTGATCATTCAATATGGCCGCGGAAAACTGCTCAACGTCCTGCCGCTAGGCCTCTTTCGGGCCTTGCAGATATCTTGCGGGATTCTGGCACGGGCTGCAACCGATTTCTTTAGCCTACAGGAGCACTTGGACAGTTTAGACTGTCGTCTGTAACACTTCGGACCTCTTGCGTTTCGCTCCCTACAAAACGCGCGAGACGCACCATTAACCGGTCATCATGAAGGAAGGGCCACCAGCAAACAGGTACGCCATCGGGCGCATCATCATAGAGAAAGCAAATCTGGCCGTTTGGCGTGGTGATCTGGCCATAAACGCATCCCCGCCCCTCCATCCGCCAGACAGAGAGAGTCGGGCTCAGGAACTCTTCGGTTCCGACCAGCATACCGCTGCGGATTTCGTGAAAGGTGATCGTTTTACCGACAACAGCGTTCAGAAACGCCTCAGGCGTGATCAGTGTCTGGGTCTCTGCGACGGTGGGTAAGAACACCGCGCCGAGGGCGACCCGGCGCAGTTGTTTACCAATTGTCACGGAACCAACGCACAGCACGTTTGAACGGGCGCGCAGCGTAGGTGTCGACCGGTATTTCAAAGTCCCACCATTCGTCCTGTGGATGCGCAGCAAACAGGCTAAGCCCCACCGCCGAGGAAAAACCCGGCCCCGTCGCCGATTGCGGCAGACCATGGACGCGCAGCGGGCGACCCAAACGAACACGCTGGCCCAGAATACGACTGGCCAACCCGTCGAGTCCCATGATCTGGCTGCCACCGCCAGTCAGAACGATTTGCTGGCTGGGCAGGTGATCAAATCCCGCGGCATCCAGGCGGGTACGGACTTCTTCGAGGATTTCTTCGACGCGTGGTCGCATAATGCCGATTAATTCGGCACGGCTGACGGTGCGACGGTCATGCTCCCAATCACCGGTATCGCCGCCAATATCGATCAGGTCACGATCATCAGCCCCGGTGGCATGGACGCCGCCGTTAAAGGTCTTGATCCGTTCGGCCACTGCTGCGGGCACTCCAAGGCCCATGGAGATATCGCTGGTCACGTGATCGCCGCCCATGCGCACGCAATCGGCATAGATCATATGTTTTTTCATGAAGATTGAGATGCTGGTCGTACCGCCGCCCATGTCGATACAGGCTGCACCCAGCTCTTGTTCGTCCTCGACCAATGCGGAAATGCCCGAAACGTAGGCTGAGTTCGCAATCCCTGCCAGTTCCAGATCGCAGCGCTTGATACAGCGGACGATGTTCTGGATCGCAACCGCATCGACGGTCAGCATGTGCATATCCACTGCAAGGCTTTGACCTAACTGTCCACGCGGGTCGATCAGACCCGAACGGTTGTCCAGTGCGAAATTCACCGGCTGGGCATGCAACACTTCGCGTCCTTCGCCATAATCCGGCACATCACAGGCGTTCAGCACGCGCCCCACTTCGGCCTCGGTGACCAGCTGGCCTTCCAGATCGACCTGTGCGTCCAGACCGTATGAGCGCGGATTGGCTCCTGAGAAGGACGCGATGACGTGATCAACACGGATATCGGCCATTTTCTGCGCTGCCTGCAGGGCGGTGCGGATGGCGCGCTCGGTCTCCTGCATCGCGGTAACTTCGCCGAACTGCACCCCGCGCGAGCGAGTGGTCGCGGCACCAATCACCCGAAACCCGGTCTGACCCGCCATGGAGCCAATCGAATTGTCCTCGGACAACCGCCCCGTCCCGTCGAAGCGCAGGACGAGGCAGGCGATTTTGGAGCTGCCCACATCCAAAATGGCGACAACACCGCGTTGCATTGCCTGCCGGCGCATCTGCCGCATGGCCCGTTGGGACTGATAAAGATCGGTCATCATGGTCGTTACTGCCCGTTACTCACATCTACTTTTGTGTTCCACCAGTCTTCGCTGGCTGTTTTGTTCATTCGGATGGTTGGTCGCTGGCCAAGGCGCATATCAACCGCAGCCACGTCGCGTTCCAAAAGGTCCTGTACCTCGTTTACGGCCAGCACGCGTTCCAGTGCACGCGCGGGTCGCTCGGTTGGCAACATGATGCGCTGGTTGCGATCCAACACCAGATCCCAGCGGCGTTCACCAACACGCACGAGCCCCCGGACCCGCTCGCCCAAACTGCGGGCGGTTGTCAGAATCTGCAGCGCTTCGGGCACATGCTTGTCCGCGCCTTTCCCGGCAATCAAAGGCAAGTTTGCGTGATCAGCACGCGCCGCAATCATATCCACGTGGGCACCGGTTTCATCCAGTAACTCGATCCCGTCACGGGTTCGCCAGACGATGACCGGCTGACGTTCAACTACATCTACCTGCAAGATACCGCCGGGGCGAATGCGCACAGTTGCCGATTTCACCGGATCGAGCCCAGTGATGGTGTCGCGGATCATCTCGACATCCAGGTCCCAGGAACTGAGCGGGAAATCGAGAGGCACAACCTCGCGGATATCTTCCGATAGCGCGGTCCCCGCGCCGTCGATGGCCATCAGGTTGACCATGAATTCCGGACGTTCCTGAATCGAGGTCTTGATGCCGGTGACATAGGCGCTGACGGCCTCGCGGCGTTCTTCAGCGGCAAAGAAGCCTCCGACCAATCCGACGACCGCCAGAATCGGTAGACCAATCTTCACTCCGCGCCGGATGCCGGGGGTGAGCATCCAGCGCTGAAAACGGTAGCTGAGGCGCGAAGGCGCAGGATCAGACAAGCGTCCGCGACCAAAGAATCGGGTGTCTCGCAAGCGCAGTTTGGGTTCAGCTTCGGATTCCGACTTTTGAGCAGCACCAAAATCCGCATCTGGCCCCGCCAGCGGTTTGGTCCGGTGGATCACAGGCGTGCGGGTGGCGGTCAGCGGTCGCATGAGGCGTCCTCCACCATCCAGGCGCAAAGCTGGCCGAACGTCATGCCCAGATGCGCGGCCTGCTCTGGCGCTAGCGAAGTTGGTGTCATGCCGGGCTGCGTATTGGTCTCCAGCAGGAACAGGCCATCCGCACCCATGCTGTCATCCCATCGGTAATCAGTACGAGATACGCCGCGACATCCCAAAGCGTCGTGAGCTTTCACCGCATAGTTCATGCAGCGGTCAAAAATATCTTGCGGGATATCGGCGGGCAGCACGTGCCACGATCCGCCGGGTTTGTACTTGGCATCGTAGTCGTACCAGCCACCATCGGTCATGATTTCGGTTACCGTCAAGGCGCGGTCGCCCATCACCGTCACGGTCAGTTCACGGCCTGCGACGTATTTCTCAACCATAACCTGATCGGGCATCGCCGCGTCCAGTTGCGGCGGGCCGTTGGCATTTTCGTGCACGATATAAATGCCGACGCTAGAACCTTCGTTGTTGGGCTTGGCCACATAGGGTGGTTCCATCACGTGGACTTCGACCACTTCGACCTTGGGCACGATCACGCTGGGCACAACAGGCAGACCCTCGGCCTGATAAACCTCTTTACTGCGCTGTTTGTCCATCGCCAAAGCCGAGGCCAGCACGCCGGAATGCGTGTAGGGAATGCGCATCCACTCCAGTAGACCCTGCACACAGCCATCCTCGCCCCAGCGGCCATGCAAGGCGTTGAAAACTACATCTGGCTTGATCTCCAGAAGGCGCGCGTAGAGGTCGGGACCCGCGTCCAGTTCGACCACTTCAAAGCCTTCTCCCACAAGGGCGGCTGCGCATTCGCGCCCAGAGCTGAGAGACACCTCGCGTTCCGCCGAGGGGCCGCCCATCAATACCGCCACTTTGGGGTTTGTCCTGCTCGACATACCCAATGTGCGCCTCAATGTCCCCGGACCTTATGTAGTGGTCCGTATTGCGTTTATGCCTTTGATCCGTCGCCTGAATTTGCCTGTTTTGGTCTGACGGTTGGGGCTATTTTATTTCAGCGGATCACCGACCCGCATGATTTCCCACTCTAGCGTGATGCCGCTTGTTTCGTAAACCTTTTTTCTGACCTCTTCGCCCAGTCCCTCGAGGTCAGCCGCAGTCGCGTCACCGGTATTGATCAGGAAATTCGAGTGCTTGGGGCTCATTTGTGCGCCGCCTTTGGTGGCGCCGCGCATGCCCGCGTTGTCGATCACCTTCCACGCCTTGAGGTCGTGCACATCATCTTCGCGCCCGGTCGAAGAAAACCCAGCCGGGTTGCGGAAGGTCGAACCAGCGCTTCTGTCCTTGGTGGGCTGCGTTTCGTCGCGCTTCTTAAGCTGCGCTTCCATGCGGGCGTGCAACTCGGACGGATTGCCCGAGGGGGCTTGGAAGGTGGCTGAAACCAGCACCGCACCTTCGGGCAGATCAGATTGACGGTAGCGGAATTTGAGGTTATCGGGGCTGAGTTCGACAAATTCGCCCTGCCGTGTGACGATGGTGGCTTTTTGCAGCACATCCGCCGTGTAGCTGCCATAGCAACCCGCGTTCATGCGCACCGCCCCGCCGATAGAGCCGGGGATCGTGCGCAGAAATGTCAGGTCAACGCCTGCATCCGCTGCCTTGCGCGCCACATGCGCATCCAGTGCCGCCGCGCCTGCTGTAACGGTATTTCCGTCGACTGAGATACCGTTGAACCCGCGCCCCAAACGGATCACCACGGCCCGCAGGCCGCCATCCCGTACAATTATGTTTGATCCGACACCCATGGGAAAAACCGGAACGTCCGCGGGCAGGTCGCGCAAAAAGGCCTGCAGGTCTTCGATATCAGCGGGCTGAAACAAATAATCAGCAGGTCCACCAACGCGAAGCCAAGTCAAATCATTGAGCGCACGCGCCTCGGTCAGGCGACCTCGGACCACGGGTAGATCGGTCATGCATTTGTCCTAGCTGACAGGCTGCGTCCGCCGACGCCCCCCATGATGACGGCAAACAGGAAAGGTAGGACACCACCTGTGAGCCAAACAAATGGGCCAAATGCATTTTCCTCTTCGCCTGCTTCAACACCAGCCAACATCACGATCAGCACCAATGCCACAGCCGAAGTCAAACCGATCAGCCAAAGCAGCGCTTTGATACCGATCCAGCGTCCGGCAACAAAACCAGATACGGCGCCGAAGATGAGAGAGATCAATGGCAGATAAGCAAAGGTGGCAATGTCGACCATGGGGGCCTCCTAATATGGTCGGTTACTTGTTGACCGCCTTCATGCCCTGCAATTTCGCCTTTGTCCAACGGGTCAGGTATATCACCGGCCAGCGCAAGATCGACATACCCGCAGCCAGCACCACAAGCCCGATCCAAGGACCGCTTTCATAGGTGACATAACCAAGAATTGGAATTCCTACGGCGATCAAGAAATATGCCCGTTTCCAGTGATTATCTTTGCTTGGAAGCATTGCCAATATATTGGCAACAACTCCCCAAAGACCGGCAAGCGCAAGCGACCAATTCACTCTGATACCTCTTTGTCCGTCCATTTACGCCAGTAATAGCGGATCGGATTACGAAACATCGAAGCAAAGGCGGCTAAAGCCAATACCCCAATCAACCATCCATAATCATGTCCAAGCCAAAAAATCAGTACGGGTGCGCTAACCAGCAGCACAACACCCGGTGGAAATTGCAGACGCATCGGTAGCATTGCGACGATGGTTGAGGCAAAAACCCAGGCGCAGGCGATGATGAGCGAAAGCGACACGAGCCTAACTCGCCTTCGCAATCAATTGGTCAGGCAATCCATTGGCCCAGGCGCTGATGGTCCCGGCACCGAGGCATACAACCATATCCCCCGGTCGGGCCTGTTCACGGACGAGCCGCACTAGGTCACTTTCATCCAGAATGGCCCGCGCATGGCGGTGGCCATGACGGATCAGCCCTTCGACCAGTGCGTCACGGTCGGCCCCTTCGATCGGGTCTTCGCCCGCAGCAAAGACCTCGGCGATGGCGACCACATCGGCATCGTTGAAGCAGGTGCAAAAATCATCAAACAGATCAGACAATCGCGAATAGCGGTGCGGCTGGTGGACGGCGATGACGCGGCCCTCGGTAGCTTGGCGCGCAGCCTTGAGGACAGCTGCGATTTCAACAGGGTGGTGGCCATAATCGTCGATGATGGTGACACCGTTGATCTCTCCGACCTTGGTAAAGCGGCGGTTAACGCCACCGAAATTGGCCAGCGCGTCGCGAATTTCCGAAGCTTTCATCCCCAGATGACGGGCAACAGCCACTGCGGACAGAGCATTCGATACGTTATGATCGCCGGGCATCGGCAGGGTGCAGCCTTCGATCACCTTGTCTTCGTAGCGCAAATGGATGTCGAAATGGGCAACGCCACCTTTATAGGTCAGGTTCTCGGCCCGTACATCGGCCTGTGCGTTGAAACCATAGGTGCGCACACGACGGTCCGAGATGCGGCCAACCAGAGCTTGCACCTCGGCATGATCCGTGCAGCACACGGCCAGACCGTAGAACGGCAGGTTCGAGACGAATTCGTAAAACCCATCGCGCAGTTGGTCGAAATCGCCCCAGTGCTCCATATGCTCCGGGTCGATATTGGTGACGATGGCGATGGTTGCAGGCAGGCGATTGAATGAGCCGTCGCTCTCATCCGCTTCAACCACCATCCATTCACCCTGCCCCATCCGTGCATTCGAGCCATAGGCGTGGATGATGCCGCCATTGATGACGGTGGGATCGAAATCGCCCGCGACCATCAGTTCCGCCATCATCGTGGTCGTGGTGGTTTTTCCGTGGGTTCCGGCGATGGCGATGTTCGAACGCAGGCGCATAAGCTCGGCCAGCATATCGGCGCGACGGACGACGGGCAGGCCCTGCGCGCGTGCCTCGTCCAGTTCCGGGTTCCCCGGTTTGATAGCGGTCGAGACCACGACCACGGCGGCGTTCTGCAGGTTCTCGGCACGCTGGCCTTCGAAAATCTCGGCGCCGAGCCCAGCCAGTCGGTCAGTAATCTTCGAGGTTTTCAGATCCGAACCTTGTACCTGGTAGCCAAGGTTCAAAAGCACCTCGGCGATGCCTGACATCCCGATCCCGCCGATACCCACGAAATGGATCGGTCCAACGTCCTGCGGCAGTTTGGTTGCTGGATTCATGAGGTCTCCTTCTGCGCCAGTTGCTCGACAAGGGCGACCAGACGCTCGGTTGCGTCCGGAGCCCCGACCGATAGCGCGGCATGGGCCATTTGCTGTGCGGCTTCGGGGTTGGTGAGAACCGTGGTCATCTGCTCTGTCAGCGCGGGAACGTCAAGGGCGTTTTCCGGGATCATGATCGCCCCACCCGCCTGAACCAACCCGCGCGCATTGGCGGTTTGGTGGTCACCAGCGGCGGTAGCAAGCGGGATCAATATCGACGGACGGCCAATCACCGAGATGTCGGCGATGCTGGAGGCACCCGAGCGGCTGACAACCAGCTGCGCATCAGACATGCGACGCGGCACATCGTCAAAAAATGGCTGCACATCGGCGCGGATGCCGTGATCGGAGTAAAAGGCTTTGACCCGCTCGCTATCCTCGTTGCGGGCTTGATGCGAGACGCGGATATGGTCGCGTACGGCTTCGGGCAACGCCGCAATCGCACCGGGGACCACATCGCTGAGAATACGCGCGCCTTGCGAGCCGCCCATTACAAGCACCGACATCGGGTAATCTCCGGGCGGAATAAAGGGCGCTCCTTCGCGTTCCAGTACTGCGCCGCGCACCGGGTTGCCGGTGTGGATACCGTTGGCCCCGTCCGGCAGATCGGTGGGCCAGACACCGCAGGCCACCTGTGCGACCCGAGTTGCAAACACTTTATTCACGCGACCCAGAACGCCGTTCTGTTCATGGATCATACGCGGGATTTTCAACAGCGTTGCCGCGCCCAGCGCCGGGATCGACGGATAGCCTCCAAATCCCACCACAACGTCCGGCTTGTCGCGCATCATCTGCGCCGCCATACCGGTCACACCAGCAGCAATCTTGGGCCCGACCAGCACTTTGGCGGCCAGACCGCCGCGGGCAAAGGTTGCCGAGGATGCCTCGACAATTTCAACACCTTCGGGGAACGCACCGGTATAGCGCGCGCCTCGCGGATCGGTGGACAAGCGCACGCGCCAGCCTTTGGCCAGCATCGCCTCTGCCAGTGCCTGCGCCGGGAACATGTGTCCTCCAGTGCCACCTGCTGCGATCAGAAGATACGGCATCATCCTCGCCCGCGCAAAATATCACCCAGTTCGCCTTGCGGGCGGGTTCGGGTGAAGGCCAGCAACATGCCGACCGCGATGCCGCCTGCGATCAGCGACGAGCCGCCATAGCTGACGAAAGGCAACGTCATGCCTTTGGCAGGCAACAGACGTACAGCAACGCCCATGTTGATCATCGCCTGTACACCGAACATGCAGGCCAGCCCGGTACCGGCCAGGCGAATGAACATGTCGCGTTCGCGCATCAGTCGCAGCAGCGAACGCACGACGATCAACGAATAGAGTGCGATGATGATCAGAACGAGGATCAGACCATACTCCTCTGCCGCCACTGCGATGATGAAATCAGTATGCGCGTCAGGCAGCGACCATTTCACCTGTCCCTCGCCCACGCCAACACCGAACAACCCACCCTCGCGGATTGCGTTCGTCGCGTAGCCAAGCTGAGTGGTCGGGTCGAGTTCCTGATTTAGAAAACCATCGATACGGCGCGCAAAGTGCTCTGAGTTGGAATAGGCAAACATTCCGCCCAAAACCACGGCCCCCGCCATGCCAACCAACAGCAACATCGGAGCGCCCGCCACGAAATACATTACCCCCCAACCAAAGAGGATCAGGCAGGCCTGTCCAAAATCGGGTTGCATCACCAGCATCGCAACAATGGCCATACACAGCGCGAATGACCATAACCGCCCCGGAGGGCCATTGATTTCCTGCGAAGCAGCCAACAGCCACGCTGCCACGACGACAAATCCGGGCTTGAGAAATTCTGATGGTTGCAGCGAGGCAAAGCCCAGCGAATACCAGCGCACTGCGCCTTTGCCAAAATCCGTGCCAAAGATCGGTAGAAATGCCAGCGCGACGAACGAGACAAGAAAGCCCAAGATCGCCAGACGCCGCACCAGCGTGGGTGACATCATCGAGGTCAGAAGCATCGCAACCAGTGCGAGCCCTCCAAACAGCGCCTGCCGCTCGACATAGTGGAAGGGATCAAATCCGTTGCGCCCCGCGAGCGGCGGCGAAGAAGCCAGCCCAAGCAGAAGCCCTATGACAAACAGTATCAAAACGCAGGACATCGTCCAGCGGTCAATCGTCCGCCACCACTTCGGTAGAATCGGTTCTCCGCGCTGGTCCTGGACCGCGCCATACACCATCTCAGTCATGAGATACCGCCACTATCTGCCTCGTCAACGTCCCGTTTTCGGGATCTGTTCGGGAGTCTACAGTGATTTTTGTTTTCAGACCAGAGGAATGACGGAATAGATTTTCAAAACACTTTTCCCGACATGACGACATCATTGTCAAAGCCAGCGCCGCACGCTGGGACCATCTGTCAGGACAACAACGGCTTGTCGTTTTTCACGTGACGCTGGATCAGAGATTGCATCTTCCGACCCTGTTGCGGCACGAGGCGCGCCACCTGAGGCTCGTAGTCTTTGGCGACAATTTCGGGAAACAACTCGGTGATTTCCACCAGGGCGTCTTTCCCAACGCTTTTTAGTGCTTCGGGCCCGGTTAACAGGCTTTCCGATGGTGCGCCTTCTGCGAAGACCACCTCGTGCCTGTCAAAGAGGATGTGAACATATGTTACGCTCTGCGCCTCCTGATCCACCGAAACCCCCGGCAGGCCCATAAGTTTAATCGCTGGAACCAGGATCTCGTGACTGGAAAACATGCGTTCAGCAATGGCTGAGCGCAGCAGCATCCGATGTTGCGGAGAAACGCGTAATGTGCGTTCGGGCAGACCTTCGCCCAACGCACCCTTGGCAATTCTGACGGGGCGCAACTTGGGTTTAATATTCAGGTCAATACTGTCCAGAGTGCGCCTTCCGATCCAACGGATGGCCTGAGGTCCATTGTCGAGTGTCAGAACAAAATCACCTGCTTCGAGGGTTTCAACCGGTCTCGGGCCAGACGGGGTATCGATCTTAGTCCCCAAAGTGAAACATGGTACAACGGTATCTACATCAATGCTGGGTCCATTATCGACGATCGCCGTGATCGTCAGCGTCGTATTTAACTGCGGAATAGACCCTCCGATAAATGCCATGAAATATCCGTCTTCGCTGTCAACTCCGATCGAGTCACCATCGCCGTTGATATCATAGTCAAACAGGCCGATCTGGTAGGTGTTGGTGCCATCTGTCACCGTAACCGTAAAATCCCAGAATATGATCTCACCGTTGTAAGTCTGCGTCGGATCGTTCGAGACTTCGTTGGAAATGCTGTCACCGCTGTAAATCGTACCGTCGGCACCATCTTCGATGGTGATTTGATCATATGCAAAAATCTGGAAAGTTGATCCCACGACGGTTGTTGAAGCGCCTGCGTCCGACAACGTGGTGTTGCTGCGAAACGCACCATAGATATTCGTCGGCATCGGGCGTAACTCCACAACATTTCAAAACACACGCACATATCCAGTATATGTGCCATTTTTTGCTAGAGCTTGGTTTACGATGGGTCAAGCTGAGCTCACGGGATATTTCACCCCTGTGGCGCGTGCGCACTGCTCCAATACTGGACCATGAGGCTTGTAGAACAAGTTCAATCCGCCCCACTTTAACGCGCGTGGTTCGGTGGCCCTTGCCATCTGGTGGATAACAGGCCAATGGCCATACATGAATTACGATACAATCATCCTTGGTGCCGGGGCGGCTGGCATGATGTGCGCGACCCATTGCGGTGGACGCGCGCTGGTGATCGATCACGCAAAAGCGCCCGGCGAAAAGATCCGTATATCCGGCGGTGGGCGGTGCAATTTCACCAATTTGCATACGGGGCCAGGAAATTTCCTGTCGCAGAACCCCCATTTTAGCAAATCGGCTTTGGCGCGGTACACACAATGGGATTTCATCGATCTGGTAGAACGTCACCAAATTGCTTGGCATGAGAAGACTCTGGGGCAGTTGTTTTGTGACGGTTCGTCAAAACAGATTATCCAAATGTTGCTGGACGAAATGGCACGTGTCGGGGCCGAGCTGTGGGTACAGACTACCTTCCACTCGCTGCGCAAGACCGAGAGCGGGTTCTCGCTGGAGGTCGAGCGAGAAGGCAATCGCATTTCCCTGACATGCCGCAATCTGGTTTTGGCCACGGGCGGCAAGTCGATCCCCAAGATGGGTGCAACAGGGTTGGCCTACGACATTGCGCGCCAATTCGGGCTAAAGGTGACCGAAACCCGGGCAGCGCTGGTGCCATTTACCTTTTCAGATGGACGGTTCAAAGACCTATCCGGTGTCTCGCTGCCCGTGCGGCTGTCAAATCAACGCACCAGTTTCGATGAGGCCCTGCTGTTCACCCATCGCGGGCTGAGCGGCCCTTCTGTACTGCAACTATCTTCGTATTGGCGCGAGGGCGAGGTCATTCGGGTGAATCTGATCCCGGATCTAGGGCTGTTCGAGCTGTTGCGGGATCAGCGGCAGGCGGGTGGACGCAAGGCGCTGACCACAGAGCTTGCACGCCATTTACCTTCGCGTCTGGTGGACTACCTCAAGCACCATTTCCAGATGCAAGGCAATCTGGCGGATCAATCCGATGCTGCGCTGACCGACCTGGTCACGGCTCTGTCGGACTGGCACCTCACCCCTGCTGGCACTGAAGGTTATCGCACGGCCGAGGTAACGCTCGGTGGAATCGATACTCAAGGGTTGTCGTCCAAAACGATGGAGGCCAGGGAAGTCCCCGGCCTCTATGCTATTGGTGAAGCGGTGGATGTCACCGGTTGGCTGGGTGGTTACAACTTCCAATGGGCGTGGTCTTCGGGTCACGCTGCAGGAAGTGCCATCGCAGGCCGTTAACCAACGACGTTATAGCCTCGTCCGCGCATGCAATTGCGCACCAGCACTTCCTTGTTCTGGTTCTTGTTGATCACGTCCGCGCCTGCCCCAACCAGAGCGCCGGCAACGGCTGCGCGACCCAGATTGTCGCTGCTGTCCTGAACGATGCCCGTTACGGCAGCTGCGCCTACCGCGCCGATGGCCGCATTGCCAGCAGTGGACCCATCAACGCTGGCCTGTGAGGCCGCCAGTTGCTGGCATTGCTGCAGATCGACATTGTAGTTCGGGCCTACAGGACCATCGATCACGGGCTGATAGTTGGCACCGGTATTGGTGCATGCCCCCGCCACAAGCAGAGCGGGAACGATCAATAGAAACTTACGGTTTGGCATTTTCATAACCTCGTGTTGAATTTCCTGAAGGCAAAAACCAATGCAGATTGCGCGTCAAGCAGATAGGCGCTCAGCTTCGCCGAACCGGCAAACAATTGCAAACGCCTTGCTTTCAGAGGCGTTTTTTCACCTCGGCGGTGAAGTCATCACCGCGCTGTTCGAAATTGTCATATTGGTCGAAACTGGCCGCTGCAGGGGCCAACAAGACCACCTCGCCCGGCTGCGCGTCTGCCATGGCCTGTTCAACAGCGGCAGCCATGGTGGTGCAAACCTGAGCATCCGCAGTTAGCTGCATGGCAAAACCCGCAGCTTCGCGTCCAATGACATAGGCCTTGATCACGTGACCTTCGGCCCCGTTCAGCGCCTCAAGCCCACCCTCTTTCTCAAGCCCGCCACAGATCCAGCGAACCTTTTTGAAGGCGCTCAGCGCTTTCAAGGCGCTGTCCACATTGGTGGCCTTAGAGTCGTTCACGAAGGTCACCCCATCCGCTTCGGCAATGATTTGACTGCGATGCGGCAGACCAGGAAAACTATGCAGCGCGTCTTCGATCACGCGGGGGGCCAAGCCCAGAGAACGGCAGGCAGCATAGGCAGCACAAGCGTTCTGGTGGTTATGCGCGCCTGGCAAGCCCTTGATGTCGCGCAGATCAATTGATCCCGTCTGACGTCCCTTGCGGTATTCAGACAAGTATCCCTTGCGTGCAAAAACCTGCCAGCCCGGTCCAGTCAGTTTACGCGCAACCGAAATGCGGATCACCCGATCATCAGATGGCCCCTCGGCCAGCTGACCAGCCAAAAACGCGCCTTCAGCCTCATCGATCCCGATCACGGCGCGATCCGGCCCGCCTTCGGCAAAGAGGCGGCGTTTGGCTGCGAAATAGCCACCCTTACCTCCATGCCGGTCAAGATGATCAGGTGAGAGATTGGTGAAAACCGCCACATCTGGCGTCAAGGCGCGGGCCAGTTCAATTTGATAACTGGACAGCTCTAACACCACCACCGAGCCATCACCGCCCGGATCGATATCCAGAACACCGCGCCCAATATTGCCCGCCAACTGCGAGTCGCGCCCGGCCTCGGTCAGGATATGGTGGATCAGGGCTGCAGTGGTTGATTTGCCGTTCGATCCCGTCACTGCGATGACACGCGGTGGGGTGTCATAGTTGTGCCATTCAGGCCCGGCGAAGGAGCGAAAGAACAAGCCAATATCATTGTCTACCGGGACGCCAGCATCCGTTGCAGCAGCCACGACCGGATTGGGCATGGGATAAAGATGCGGAATACCAGGTGAAACAATCAGGGTAGCAATATTTTCGAACGCTCCATGTCGGCGCAGATCAGAGCAGACCAGCCCCGCTCCTTCAGCCGCCTCACGCGCGGCCGGGTTGTCATCCCAGCACACCGGTTCGGCACCGCCCGCCTGCAATGCACGAGCCGTGGCCAAACCAGACCGCCCTAGCCCCAGAACCGCAACTTTTTTCCCTGAAAACCCTTTGACCGGGATCATCTGCTGTCCACCTTCATCGCATAGAAATTTGCGCCACACTGCACCGAAGGATTTCCCAAAGGCAAGGGGGCGCTCAGGCTCGCGCGGCAGCGCGAGCCGGGCCCAACGGGTGGCAGGCGGGCCACAGGCCCTCCGAACCCGGCGGGTGTCCTACCGCACTTTCAACGTCGCCAGACCAATCATCGCCAGGATCAGCGAGATGATCCAGAAGCGGATCACAATCGTCGGCTCAGCCCAGCCCTTTTTCTCATAGTGATGATGGATTGGGGCCATCAGGAATACACGTTTACCAGTGCGCTTGTAGTAAAGCACTTGAATGATCACGCTCAGCGCTTCGACCACGAATAGGCCACCCACAATGGCCAACACCAGTTCGTGCTTGGTTGCAACAGCGATTGCGCCAAGTGCACCGCCCAGAGCCAACGATCCTGTATCCCCCATGAACACTGCTGCCGGAGGGGCGTTGTACCATAAGAAGCCAAGCCCCGCTCCAAAAAGCGCCGAGGTGAATATGAAGATTTCACCTGTGCCGGGCACATAATGCACGTCAAGGTATTCGGTGAAGTCGACCCGCCCCACCGCATAGGCAATCACGCCCAGCGTCGAGGCGGCGATCATCGCGGGCATGATGGCCAACCCGTCCAAACCATCGGTCAGATTTACCGCATTGGCAGCCCCAACGATCACAATGACCGCGAATGGGATATAAAATAGGCCCAGATTGATCAGCGTATCCTTGAACACCGGCATAGCCAGTTGATTTTGCAAATCGGCAGGATGGTGCAATCCTGCCCAAAAAGACGCCAGAACCGCAATCAGAACTCCCAAAGCCAAACGCATCTTGCTCGAAACGCCTTTGGTATTCTGTTTTGATACTTTGGCGTAGTCGTCAGCGAATCCAATGGCCGCATAAGACAGTGTTACGAAAAGTACCATCCACACATAGGGATTGTCCCAACGCGCCCAGACCAGCGTTGAAGTTACCAGTGCGCCAACAATCAAAAGGCCACCCATAGTAGGGGTTCCGGCTTTGGACAGGTGCGCTTCGGGGCCATCATCCCGGATTGGCTGGCCCTTGCCCTGCTTGCGACGCAGTACGTTAATCAGAGGTTTTCCGAAGAGAAATCCAAAGATCAGTGCCGTCAGAAAGGCTCCACCTGCCCGGAACGTAATGTAGCGAAAGAGGTTCCAGAAATCCCCTCCGTCCGACAGGGCGGTCAACCAATAGAGCATACCAAAACCTTTCTCACACGGGCATCACGGGCGCTTACGGCTCAAGCGCGCCCCCTTGCCCCATTTTCCGCAGACCGTCAACAATCTGTGCCAATGCCATGCTGAGCGAACCCTTTGCCAGCACCGCATCGCCGTTACGGATCAACTCGGGCAGTTGCCCGACCATCTCGGCGCTGGTCTCAGTCCAAAGCCCACGCTTGCCCTCCGGCAAGGCCTGATGCAGCGCCTGCATCAGTGGACCGATGCAGTGAACCTGATCGACCTGAGCCATCGCGGCCACATCGGCCATGGCCGCGTGCATCGCGTGTTCCTGCGCACCCAGCTCTTTCATGTCGCCCAGAAAGGCAATCTTGCGATTACCTTGCGATGCGGCCAGCACGTCCAATGCGGCCTCCATCGAGGTTGGATTGGCGTTGTAACTGTCATCCAGCAGCTCGATCTGATCGCCGCTAGGCAGCGCGATAACCTCACGCACCCCGCGCCCTTTGACCGGGGACCAGCGGCGCAAGCCAGCAACGGCCTGATCCAGATCGACGCCCAGCTCGACACAAGCCGCCAGAGCGCCCAGCGCGTTCATGGCAAAATGCGTACCTGCCGATTGGACGTTGAACGAGATAGTGTTTTCGTCAACCTTACCCTGCGCCTGAAGACTGTTGGCGCCCTGCTCCACCTCGGTCAGAGCGTAATCATGGGCCGTTCGACCAAAATCGACAATCTTCGCGCCCTGCGCCTGCGCACAGCTGCGCAGGATGTCGGCGTGTTCGATATCGGCGTTCACGATGGCGGCCCCGCCCTTGGTCAACCCGTCGAAAATCGCGGCCTTCTCATGGGCGATCCCCGCGACCGAGTCGAACGCTTCGAGATGCACCGCAGCCACCGTCGTCACCAACCCCACATGCGGCTGCGCCTGACGCGCCAGAGGTGCGATTTCGCCCGGATGATTCATGCCGATCTCGATCACGGCAAACTCGGTATCGCGCGGCATCCGCGCCAGTGTCAGCGGGACACCCCAATGGTTGTTGTAGCTGGCGACGCTTGCATGGGTTTTCCCTTGCGTTTCCAATATGCTGACCAGCATTTCCTTGGTCGAGGTTTTGCCCACACTGCCGGTCACACCCACCACGCGCGCCGCCGTCCGGGCACGGGCCGCCTGCCCCAACGCTTCCAGACCGGTTTGCACGTCATCAACGATCAAGAGCGGCGCATCTTCGGATACGTCTTCAGGAATGCGGGATACCAGCGCGGCACCTGCCCTTTTATCCAGCGCTTGCGCGACGAAATCATGGCCGTCGCGGGCAGCTTTGAGCGCGACGAACAGGTCTCCGGGTTGCAAGGTGCGGGTGTCGATCGAGACCCCACTCACCTGCCAATCGGTGGTGGCGTGTCCATCGGTGGCCTCGGCGGCCTCGGCTGCGGTCCAGAGCGTCATGCGACCCTCCCGTCCAACGCGGCGACCGAGATACTGGCCTGTTCCACGTCATCAAAGGGCAGAACCTGATCGCCAACGATCTGGCCGGTTTCGTGGCCTTTGCCCGCGATCAACAGGGCGTCACCCGGTTGCAGCGCGTCGATGCCACGCAGGATCGCTTCGGCCCGATCGCCGACTTCAGTCGCTTCAGGCGCACCCAACATGACAGCGGCACGGATGATCGCCGGGTCTTCGCTGCGGGGGTTATCGTCGGTAACCAAGACCAGATCTGCATTCTCTGTGGCCGCCTGCCCCATGAGAGGGCGTTTAGTGGCATCCCGATCCCCACCTGCGCCAACAATGGCGATCAGACGACCCATCACATGAGGGCGCATCGCTTTCAGCGCTGTAACAACCGCATCCGGCGTATGCGCGTAATCGACAAACACCGCCGCGCCGTTGTTGCGGGTGGCGGCCAGTTGCATTCGGCCCCGGACGGTGGTCAGGTGCGGCAGGGTTTCGAAAACGCGGTCGGGGTCCTCTCCTGCCGCGATAACCAGACCGCAGGCCAGCAGAACGTTTTCAGCTTGGAATCCACCGATCAGGTTCAAACGGGTTTGATAGGTCTTGCCTTTCCACGAAAAACGCAGGTCCTGCCCGGTTGCGTCAAAGCGTTGGTTCAACAGGCAAAGATCAGAGCCTTCAGGTCCTACGGTGATAATATTTTGCCCCCGCGCCTCGGCGATCTTGTACATCTCGGCGCCCTTTGGGTCGCTGAGGTTGATTACCGCGATCCCGTCTTCCGGCAGCACACGGTCAAACAGCCCCGCCTTGGCGGCGAAATAGGCCTCGAACGTATCGTGATAGTCCAGATGGTCCTGCGTGAAATTCGAGAACCCGGCGGCGGCCAACTGCACACCATCCAAACGACGTTGTTCAAGGCCGTGAGATGAGGCCTCCATCGCCGCGTGGGTCACACCATTCTCGGCGGCCTCGGCCAGACAGCGGTGCAGCGTGATCGGTTCGGGCGTGGTATGTGCCAAAGGCGCGGTCCATGCGCCCTCGACCCCGGTGGTGCCCAGGTTGACGGCGGCGAGGTCCAGCTCGGACCAGATTTGACGGACGAAGCTCGCCACGGATGTTTTACCGTTAGTGCCAGTGACCGCCACGATAGTTTGCGGTTGCGCACCGAACCACAGCGCCGCCGCCCCGGCCAAGGCCTGGCGTGGATCTTCGGTCACGATCAGCGCAGCGTCGGATGCGGTCAGTTCTTTGGCAGCGAGCTCAGCCCCTTCTGCGTCTGTGAGAATGGCGGCTGCCCCCATACGCAGGGCGTATTGGATAAACTCTCCGCCATGAACGCGAGTGCCTGGAAGGGCAGCAAAAAGGAAGCCGTCTTTCACCTCACGGCTGTCGACGGCCAGTCCGGTGATGTCGGGATTCGCCCCGCCCCGCGCGGTCAGGGCCAGTTGGCTAAGTTTCTTTGACCGATTGCCCATGACCCACCTCTTGTCCGACGGCCTAATTTGAGGTCAGCGTTATAGCAGCGCGCGCCTCAGGCTCAAGCCGGGGTCTGAGCCCCAAGAGCGGTGCCACGCGCCCGATCAGTTCAGCGGCAACCGGAACAGCAGTCCAGCCTGCGGTGCGGCGCTTTTCGCCATAGGCGACAATCGAGGGCTCATCCAGCGTGACGATCAGCACATATTTCGGATCATAAGCCGGGAAGATGGTGGCGAAAGTGGCGATAACCTTGTCGTCGTAATACCCGCCGCGTGGCTTGGGCTTGTCGGCAGTGCCGGTCTTGCCGGCTACGTCATAGCCTTTGACATCCCCAAAGCTGGCGGTGCCATCCGTGACCACTTTGCGCAGCATATTCTGCGCTTGTTTGGCCGTGTTTTCGGACATCACGCGTGGGCCGTATTGCGGACCATTGCGGCGCAGGATGGTCGGGCTGACATAGTGCCCGCCATTGGCAACCGCAGCGTACCCAGCGGCCAGATGCATTGGGCTGGTCGACAAGCCGTGGCCATAGGAGATGGTCACAGTGCTCAACTCGCCCCATTTCTTGGGCTTGAGAGGCTGACCGCCTTTGGCTTCGACGATTTCAAATGGGGTTGGGTCGAACATTCCCAATGCGTTCAGGAAGTCCTGCTGCCGCTTGGCCCCAATTTGCAAGGCCAGGCGACCGGTGCCCCGGTTTGAGCTATGGACGATCACATCGGCCACGCTGATCTCGCCATAGTTCTTGCCGTTGAATTCGCCGATCGGGAAACGCCCGATTTTCATCGGGCCGGATGTGTCGATGATCGTGTTCGAATTGACCAGACCCAACTGAACGGCCTGTGCGGCGGTGAAGATTTTGAAGACTGAGCCCAACTCATACACACCCTGCACATAGCGGTTAAACAACGGGCTGTCCGAGGGGTCAAAGCCCGACGTCGGCGGGCGTGGACGATCATTGGGGTCGAATGACGGCAGTGAAGCGGCCGAGACAACCTCACCCGTATGGGCGTTCATCAGTACCGCCGATGCCCCCTTTGCATTCATGATCTTCATGCCACCATAGAGCACTTGTTCAACGGCTGCCTGAACGGTCAGGTCCAGCGACAGTTGCAGGGGTTTGTTGCCATTGGCCGGATCGCGCAGATAATCGTCGAATTGTTTTTCGACGCCCGCAACGCCGATCACTTCAGCTGCACTGACACCTTCACGACCAAATCCCGAGCCACCCAGAATGTGCGCCGCCAGCCGGCCATTGGGATATAGCCGCATTTCACGTGGTCCGAACAGGATACCTGGATCACCAATGTCATGCACGGCCTGCTTCTGCTCGGGCGAGATGCGTTTCTTGATCCATAGGAACTTACGCTTGCCGGTGAAGTCCTTGACCAGCCGCTCTTTTTCGAGATCGGGAAAAATCGCCACCAATTGATCCGCGGCGGCAATCGGGTCAATCATCAGCGGCGGCTGGGCGTAGACGGAATAGGTGTCGAGATTGGTCGCGAGAATGCGTCCCTCGCGATCAACTATGTTCGCGCGTTGCATCGCGATGGTAGCACCCGGCGCACTGGCCAGTGGTTCCTGTGCTTCAGACGTGGCCAAAACGCCCATGCGGAAACCCACCACCGAGAAAGCGCAGAAGAAGAACAGACCCAATACCAGCAGGCGGCCTTCGGCGCGCGCACGGGCGCGGTCTTTCATGTCTTCGTGACGTTTGCGAATATTCTCCCGCTCGATCGTCTTCGGGTTCTCGCCCTTGGCACGGGCGTCGAGGATTCGGGCCAGCGGACGGAGCGGTGTTCGGGTCATGGGAACTGCACCTCACCAAGTGCCTGCGTCTCGGCAATCGCCTGCAGTTCAAGCGGGTCGACTATGGGCAGGTCCGGATCTTCACCATAAGAAATCTGGTCCGCGCGGCCAAACTGTTCAGCGCGCAGAGGCAGCAGCCCGAGACGCTCGAAATTCAGGTCTGCTAGTTCACGTAGACGATCCGGCCGGTTCAGATAGGCCCATTCAGCGTTCAGCACCGCCAGTCGTGCCTGCGCCATACCGATCTGGCCCTGCAATGACTGAGTTTCCTTCACCACCTGTTGGGTGCGGTAGTTTTCCTGATAGGCCCAGAGCGCCAGCCCAAAGACAGAAAGGGCCGTCAACATATACAAAATACTCTTCATCTTGCCCTTCCCCCCAGTTCCGGCATCCCGATGGCCCGAGCCTCAATTTCACCCGCCGGAGCATCTGTACGAATGGCGACACGCAACTTAGCCGAGCGTGCGCGTGGATTTTCCCGCAGCTCCTGCTCATCCGGTCCTACTGCTTTACGGGTTTTGAGGGTGAATTGCGGCTGTTCCTGCGCCATCTCGGGTGCATAGCGGTTCGCGCGGCCTGTCTTGCCCGCGCGCGATTGGAAGAACCGCTTGACCATCCGGTCCTCAATAGAATGGAAAGTGACCACAGCCAGTTGCCCGCCCGGCTTCAAAGCGCGTTCTGCTGCCATAAGACCTTGAAACAGCTCTTCATATTCCGCATTCACAGCAATCCGCAGTCCTTGAAAGCTGCGCGTCGCCGGGTGCGACTGACCGGGTTTCGGGCGCGGCACGCAGGATTCGATAATCTCGACCAACCGCAAGGTCGTTGTGATCGGTTCATCGGTCCGTGCCTTCACGATGGCTTTGGCAATGCGACGGCTGGCGCGTTCTTCACCGAAATGAAACAGGATGTCGGCCAGTTGCGCCTCGGATGCCGTATTCACCAGATCAGCGGCACTCTCACCCTCTTGGCTCATGCGCATGTCGAGCGGGCCGTCTTTCATGAAGGAGAAGCCACGTTCTGCCTGATCCAATTGCATTGAAGAAACACCGAGGTCCAACACGACGCCGTCCAGATTTTGCGCATATTCATCCATGCGCGAAAACACACCCTGCTGCATCACCAACCGATCACCGTATTTACTGGCCCAATCCGCGGCCATTTCAAAGGCCAGTGGATCGCGATCCACACCAATAACCTTCTCGGCCCCGACTTCGAGCAGACCGCGCGTGTATCCACCTGCACCAAAGGTTCCGTCCAGCCAAATGCCGGACACAGGCGCCACTGCAGCCAGCAACGGGCGTAGTAAAACAGGGATGTGAGGTTTGTCCGATGAGCTTTGAGCGCCGGCCATGCCGTCACCCGTCCCCAATGCCGTCGAGATACTGCATCGGATCGAAATCCTCTGGCAGATCGTCAAGCCATTCCTCGGTCGTGGCCAGTTCCTCGGCCTCGTATGTCTCGGGCTTCCAGATCTGAAAGGTATCACCAGCGGCGATAAAGAATGCCTCGTTCTCAAGATCGATCTTGTTACGCAACTTGGCGGGCAGAACCAGACGGCCAGTTTCGTCCACATTGGTCGGAAAGGACTGACCGTGGAACATCCGCTGCAGCATCCGACGCTGCATCGAGCCACGCGGCAGCGCGTCGATCTTGGCATCTACCTCGTCGATCGCTTCCATCGTATAGCATTCAAGGTATTTGCGGCGGTGGTCGCCATAAACGATCACAAGCTCAGGATTGTCACCGGGCTGCCAGTTGGGATCGGACGCTTCAAGCACACGGCGAAACGAGGCCGGGATCGAGACCCTGCCTTTCGCATCCACCTTATGGTGGCTTTCACCTCTAAACCTGCGCGCCAAGACGACTGTCCCTTTCGCTTGCGCCCCACCTCAAAATTCACGTTCCCCCCGGATGAAAAACGGCGGGTTGATCTGCTGCCACTGATCAACCCGCCGCATTGACCCGCTTTGCGGGATGTCCAGCTGCGCGCGCCACCTGGGGGGATGTCTGCTCGCCCGCGCGCCGGATCTGTTGATTGATGAAAGCGAGATGCCTGTATGAAACCTGTTTTTGTATTTTTGGTTCGGGGTCGTTTGGTGCCCCTTAACTGTCCTCGCCCTCATCGGGTAAACAAGGGATGCCATGGGAAATCATGGAAATCAACAGGAATTTTGCAAGAAGAGAACTGATTCTGGCTTCAGAGTAAGGTTAAAGCAATCGAAATCAGGGTTAAATGCACCATAAATTGTGATTTTTGTATCCGCCAACACCACATATGCGCAACCCAGCGTTGAAAAATTTTTTCCCACGAATTCCCATTAAACTTCCTAATTGGCGATAAATCCGGTGCAAGCCCCCATGAAATCCAACCAAACAGGACGAATCGCGATCGCTTAGGAGGCCATTCCCATAGTCGACCCATGCTTTCCCATGGCACCGTCACACCACGAGCCGGATCAGAGGCGAACAGCTCTACCCCCTCTTGATCTGACACAACATGCCCAAACAAATGCCAATCCCGCTTAAGGGATAAGCACCTTTAATCACGGCACCTGAACTGGTAAAAAGCCAACCGCATGCGAAAACCTATATTTTAAAGGCAATTATTGGGGTAGCCCGGTTTATCCCGACAATCCATGCGTTTGCTGCATAGCAGCATTGACGGCGCGAGCTATTGTGCAATCGCAGCATTTGCCTATCTTCAGTCTCAAGCAAGCGCCGGACGATGCCGGCAGCAACAAGAATGAACGGATGATGAAGATGGCAGTCGCAAGCACACAAACAGGTCTGAAAGGCGCTCCAGTATTTGGAGTCGCAGCACTGATTGAAACCGTAAAGACCCGCGTTGCGCGCTACCGCCTGTACCGCCAGACGGTAAACGAACTGTCGGCACTGTCGGATCGCGAGCTGGCCGATCTGGGCCTGCACCGTTCGATGATCCGTCGACTGGCCCAGCAGGCCACCGAAGAGCAAATCGCGCAGTAAGCGCGACACAGATACTGAGATCAGGCCCATCCTCCTCCCTTTTGGGTCTGTAATCAGCGGCAACGTCTCTCCTCCTCCCTGACGTTGCCGCACCTAATACCGGCCCTGACTGCCGGAAGCCGATACATCGGGGCTCTCCTCCTCCCTGCCTCGATGTTGAAAGCGCGCGGCGACGCCTTCCTCCTCCCTGACGTCGCCGCGTCTTCCTCATACCGGGATCAAACCCGGGCTCGGATACATCGGGGCTTCCTCCTCCCTGCCTTGATGTAGAAAAGAACGGCGGTTCCCCTCCTCCCTGGGAACCGCCGTTTTTCGTTTTTTGGCGCACAAGATGTAAGCTGGGGCTGTGAACGATTTTCAGGAGTGTCCCATGGCCGCCTATTTCATCGCCCAGATTTCCATTCATGACCCGGATGGATACCAGAAATACCTTGAAGGCTTCATGCCGATCTTTGACCGGCATGGCGGGCGCCTGCTGACCATATCCTCAAAGCCCGTTGAAGTGATCGAAGGCAGTTGGGCAGAAGACGGGATCGTGCTGATGGAGTTTCCGGACATGGCTGCCGCAAACGCGTGGAAGGACGATCCGGACTATGTTGAGCTGGCCAAGATCAGGCAACAAACGGCGACAGCGAATCTGGTGCTGGTCGAAGGGCTGTAAGCGTCAGAACGGCACGTCATCCTTCGCGGTCAGAAAGCGCGAGACGACCTTTTTCGTTCCGGCCTTGTCAAAATCGACCTCAACCTTGTCGCCCTCGATGCCGATTACTGCCCCATAACCGAACTTCTGGTGAAACACCCGCTCACCCAGAGTAAAGCTGGCGACCGCTGTGGCGTCGATCACCGTGTTCCGGCTTTCTTTCGGTTGAGACATTCCATACTGTCCCTGCCGCGCCTGCATCCGTTTCCATCCCGGCGAGTTATAGACATTCGCCTCGGCCGCGCGGGTTTCGATCCCGGTAGTGGTCTGACCACCACCATACAGACCTGGCGGCGTCAGCACTTCCACATGATCTTCGGGTAACTCATCAATGAACCGGGACGGCATCGAGTTCTGCCATTGTCCGAACACCCGTCGGTTGGCTGCAAATGAAATCGTACAGACCTCTTCTGCCCGGGTGATGCCGACATAGGCCAGCCTCCGTTCTTCTTCGAGGCCTTTGAGACCGGATTCGTCCATCGAACGCTGCGAGGGGAATAACCCATCCTCCCAACCCGGTAGGAACACGGCGGGGAATTCCAAGCCCTTCGCCGCGTGCAGGGTCATGATCGAGACCTTGGCCCCGTCGCTGTCCTGTTCGTTGTCCATCACCAAACTGACATGCTCCAGAAACCCTTGCAGGTTCTCGAAATTGTCCAACTGATTGACCAGTTCTTTAAGGTTTTCCAACCGCCCCGGCGCCTCGGGTGTCTTTTCGTTCTGCCAATGGGCGGTATAGCCGGATTCGTCTAACACGATCTGTGCCAGTTCGATATGCGTGTGCTCGGGTTCGCCATAGCGGATGGGTGAGACGCCATCGTCAATGACCGTCTCATCATCGACCTCGATCCGAGGCCCGCGCGTCATCGCATTCCACCGCGCCAGCCCGTCGATCAATTCGCGCAGCGCCTTGGCCCCTTTGCCTTTGATCAGAGCATTGTCGACCGCGATCCGCGCGCCCTCGACCAAGGACACGCCGTTTTCCCGCGCAACTATCTGAATCGTCTGTTGCGCCTTGTCGCCGAGGCCGCGTTTGGGTGTGTTCACGATCCGCTCAAAGGCGAGATCATCCTCGGGGCTGACCACCAGCCGGAAATAGGCCATGGCATCGCGAATCTCCATACGCTCATAGAACCGAGGGCCGCCGATCACCTTGTAAGGCAGACCGATGGTCAGAAACCGATCCTCAAACGCCCGCATCTGGTGCGAGGCACGCACAAGGATGGCCATTTCATCCAGGTTCATCGGCCGCACGCCCCGTGTTCCGCCCTGCATGGCGTCGATTTCCTCGCCGATCCAGCGCGCCTCTTCTTCGCCATCCCAATGGCCGATCAGACGAACTTTTTCGCCTTCTTCGCGGTCGGTCCAAAGTTCTTTACCCAAGCGGCTTTCATTGCCACGAATGACGTTGGACGCAGCGGCCAGAATATGCGGGGTTGAACGGTAGTTCTGCTCCAACCGCACCACGAATGCGCCGGGAAAATCCTTCTCAAACCGCAGGATGTTGCCCACCTCGGCCCCACGCCAGCCATAGATCGACTGGTCGTCATCGCCAACACAGCAGATATTCTTGTGTCCACCGGCCAGCAGGCGCAACCAGAGATATTGGGCGACGTTGGTGTCCTGATACTCGTCCACAAGGATGTAGCGGAACCAGCGCTGGTATTGCTCCAGCACGTCCGGATGGGTCTGGAAAATCGTGACCATGTGCAGCAGCAGGTCGCCGAAATCCACCGCGTTCAGCTCGCGCAGGCGAGTCTGGTATTGGGCATAGAGTTCGATGCCCTTGTGATTATAGGCCCCTGCATCTGCGGCGGGCACCTTGTCGGGCGTCAGAGCGCGGTTTTTCCAATCGTCGATGATTCCGGCTAGCATCCGCGCGGGCCAGCGTTTGTCGTCAATATTGGCGGCCTGCGTCAGCTGTTTCAGCAACCTCTTCTGATCATCCGTATCCAGAATGGTAAAGTTCGACTTTAGCCCGACCAGTTCCGTATGGCGGCGCAGCAGCTTGACACAAATCGCATGAAAAGTGCCCAACCAAGGCATTCCCTCTGCCGGTCGACCCAGCATCCGGCCCACGCGCTCCTTCATCTCGCGCGCGGCCTTGTTGGTGAAGGTGACCGCCAGAATCTCATTCTCGCGCACGCGGTGGGTTCTAAGCAGATGCGTGATCCGCGCGGTCAGCGCTTTGGTCTTGCCTGTTCCCGCACCCGCCAGCATCAACACCGGACCATCCAGCCGCTCAACAGCTTCGCGCTGCGCCGGATTGAGATCATTGAGATACTCTGCCGAGGGCACAGGCATCGCCCGCGCCGACAGTGAGGCGCCCTCGAAGGCGTCCATTTCATCAAAACTGCTCATGAATTCAAACTACGCTGGATGCGCGCCAAGGGAAAGGGTTTGTTCACGCCTTGTTCACAAGGATTTTTGCAGCCACATCCACTAAATTCTAAACAATCACCCACCGTCGTTAACCCCCTGTCAAACCTTGGCAATGATGCTTGGTCCAATGCAGTGGGAGTGCGGAATATGAAATTGAACGGTCGGCAACCGCTTGGCCATCGCCTGAAATGGGCGGGAATCACCATTCTGCTTATAGTGCTTGCTGCGACCGCGGGATGGAGCATTTATGCGCTGCCCGCTCCGGTCGTAGACCGTATGCTCAGAACCGATATTCTTAAACAGGCCGAGCTTTGGAAGCGCCGGGTTGTGTTGCATCTAGAGGATCCAGAAAACGCCCTGCGCACAGGGCAAATCGATCATCATGATGCCGAGTTTCTTTCGACAATGCCCGAGGCTTCGGATGTTTATCGCTTCAAACTATTCGACACGTCCGGGCGGGTGGTCTGGTCGACCCGCCCCGAGGAAATCGGTACCTCGGAACCGCGAAACTTTTTTCGCAGTGACGTGGCGCGAGGCATGACACACTACATTCAGGAAACTGTTCCTTTATCCGAGATTGACGGGCTTGATCTGCACACGGGAAACACCAGCAACACCACCCAGCATCACGTGGCTGAGGTGTTCATGCCGGTCACCAAGAACGGCCGCTTCATAGGCGCGATCGAGTTCTTTACGGATTTTACCGACCTGCGCAGTACATTCGTTTACCGATTGCGGGTTTCTCTGGCCATTCTAAGCGGGATTGCCCTGTTTGCGTTGAGTGCGGTGAGTCTGGTGACCTATCGCACCAACCGGTATCAGCTTCAGTCGCTGAAAAACAGGTCAGACAAGGAACGCGAGCTAATGGATGATCAACTGCGCCTCGCGCGCGAGGTGCGCCTGCTGGGTGAGTTGAATGAATGGCTGCAATCCAGCCGGTCATTGGATGAGCTCTTCGATATGGTATCGCGTTTCATGACCCACATTCTGCCTGAGGCCGAGGGCAGCGTATATGTCTACTCAAACTCGCGCGATGTGCTGGATGGCTGTGCCAGCTGGAATGGTGGCTCGCACAAAGCCCACATTCATCCCGAGGGGTGCTGGGGTCTGCGACGTGGACGGACTTATGAATTCGGTGCCTCCGAGGTCGATTTTGTCTGCGAACATGCCGAACCTCATGACGGGCGGCCCTATTTCTGCTTTCCCATTCTTGCGCATGGCGAGACAGTGGGTTTGCTGCATCTGCGCGCTCACGAAGGCAGCGGAGAGGCGTTCCATGACAGCAAGAAGCTGGCACAGCTGTGTGCAGAGCAAATCAGCATGGCCATCGCGAATGTCAGAATGCGGGATCAGTTGCATGATCAGTCCGTCCGCGATCCGCTGACCGGATTGTTCAATCGCCGCCACATGACTGAGACATTGCGAAAAGCCATCAGTCGCAGTCAGCAAACCGGCTCTCCGCTGAGCCTGATCGCGGTGGACGTGGATCATTTCAAAAAGTTTAACGATACGCATGGACATGACGCAGGTGACATGGTGCTGCGCGCGGTTGGATCGGCCCTTGAAACTGGGTGTGATCGGGATGAAGTGGCCTGCCGGATCGGCGGCGAGGAATTCATGCTGATCCTACCGGACAATACGCCGGATGATGCGATGACCCGTGCGGAACAGATCCGGCAGGCGGTCGAAGCGATCACGGTTCGGTACGGCGAGAAATCACTGCCGCGCATCACCATCTCAGTTGGGGTTGCACATTATCCGACCCACGGTGTGATGCCGCAGGATCTGATGCGTGTTGCTGATGATGCGCTGTATGCGGCAAAGGACAAAGGTCGCAATCAGGTGCAGGTTGGAAAATCCAATCAGACCGTCACGGACATTGCCGACCGAAAAAGGCCGGTGGCTTCAGGTTCCTCGACCTCTCTTGCTAAGCCTTGAGCCCATGCCAGTCATTGCCTGCTTGCGACCGGCATGGCGTCTAGGACTTCGTTGATCTGGAAATCTTGGCCCTGTGCGCTTCCGAATCACTCGGATTGAGACGGATTTCAGAAGTGAAATCCACAGCCCTAAGCACTTAGGGCACAGAAAATCTGACATCATAGATACAGTATTTGATGCTGCGGCGCAGCGCGTGTAAAGAAAAGCGGTAATAGGCGGCGATTGCGAGCGTTAACATGCCGGTTCTACCCAGAACTACATATGTACGTGGCTGTATTGTCCGCCTATTCACAAGGCCACACCTAGTAAAGACCGGGACCTGCAATGACAGACTTCAAGAAAATCCTGATCGCCAACCGCGGCGAGATTGCCATTCGCGTGATGCGCGCTGCCAACGAGATGGGCAAACGGACCGTCGCGGTTTTTGCCGAGGAAGACAAGTTGGGGCTGCATCGTTTCAAGGCGGATGAGGCATATCGTATTGGTGCGGATCTGGGACCGGTCGCGGCCTATCTGTCGATCGACGAGATTATCCGAGTGGCTAAGGAATGTGGTGCGGATGCAATCCATCCCGGTTACGGCTTGCTGTCCGAGAACCCGGATTTCGTAGATGCCTGTGTTCAAAATGGCATTACCTTTATTGGTCCCAAGGCCGAAACCATGCGCGCATTGGGCGATAAGGCCAGCGCCCGGAAAGTGGCGATTGCGGCTGACGTTCCAGTCATCCCGGCAACTGAAGTATTGGGCGACGACATGGCCGCCATCAAAACTGAAGCGGCCGAGATTGGATACCCATTGATGCTGAAAGCCAGCTGGGGCGGCGGCGGGCGCGGAATGCGTCCGATCCTGTCCGAAGATGAGCTGGAAGAGAAGGTTCTGGAAGGTCGTCGCGAGGCCGAAGCGGCGTTTGGCAATGGCGAGGGTTATCTGGAGAAGATGATCACCCGCGCCCGCCATGTCGAGGTTCAGATTCTCGGCGACAAGCATGGTGAGATCTATCACCTCTATGAACGTGACTGCTCGGTCCAGCGCCGCAACCAGAAAGTCGTTGAACGCGCCCCTGCCCCTTACCTGACCGATGAACAGCGCGCCGAAATATGCGAGCTGGGCCGCCGCATCTGCGCCCATGTGAACTATGAATGCGCGGGCACGGTTGAATTCCTGATGGATATGAACACCGGTAAGTTCTACTTCATCGAGGTCAATCCGCGCGTGCAAGTCGAGCACACTGTCACCGAAGAGGTAACGGGCATCGACATCGTGCAGGCACAAATCCTGATTGCCGAGGGCAAGACGCTGGCTGAGGCTACCGGCAAAACCAGCCAGGACGAGATCCGCCTGAACGGTCACGCCCTGCAAACCCGTGTGACTACCGAAGACCCGCTGAACAACTTCATCCCCGACTATGGCCGCATCACCGCCTATCGCTCGGCCACCGGCATGGGCATCCGTCTGGACGGCGGCACCGCTTATGCGGGCGGGGTGATCACTCGGTTTTACGATTCATTGCTGACCAAGGTCACCGCCTGGGCGCCTACCCCCGAGAAAGCGATCGCCCGGATGGACCGCGCCCTGCGCGAATTCCGGGTGCGTGGCGTTTCCACCAACATCGCTTTTGTCGAGAACCTGCTGAAGCACCCGACCTTCCTGTCGAATGAATACACGACCAAGTTCATCGATGAGACACCGGATCTGTTTCAGTTCAAGAAGCGTCGCGACCGCGGCACCAAGGTTCTGAACTATATCGCGGACATCACCGTGAACGGGCATCCCGAAACCAAGGATCGCCCCGAACCACGCGCCGACCTGAAAGAGGCCAAGCCCCCCGCGCCCAAGGCCGAGCCCCAAATGGGCACACGCAACCTGCTGGAGCAAAAAGGCCCGCAGGCGGTTGCCGACTGGATGAAGGCGCAGCGGCAACTGCTGATCACTGACACCACCATGCGTGACGGGCACCAGTCCCTGCTGGCCACCCGGATGCGCTCGATCGACATGATCAAGGTGGCGCCAAGTTATGCGGCGAATCTCCCCCAGTTGTTCAGCGTTGAATGTTGGGGTGGCGCGACGTTTGATGTGGCCTATCGCTTCCTACAGGAATGCCCGTGGCAGCGTCTGCGCGACCTGCGCGAGGCAATGCCGAACCTGATGACCCAGATGTTGCTGCGTGGTGCAAACGGGGTTGGCTATACAAACTACCCCGACAATGTGGTGCAGGAGTTCGTGCGGCAAGCCTCGCAGAATATCGATGTGTTCCGCGTTTTCGACTCGCTGAACTGGGTCGAGAACATGCGCGTCGCCATGGATGCAGTGATCGAGAACGGTAAGATCTGTGAAGGTACAGTCTGTTATACCGGTGATATCCTCGACCCGGATCGCGCCAAGTATGACCTGAAATATTATGTTGGTATGGCAAAAGAGCTGCGCGATGCAGGCGCACATGTTCTTGGCCTGAAAGACATGGCGGGCTTGTTGAAACCAGCCTCGGCACGCATTCTGATCCGCGCGCTTAAGGAAGAGGTCGGCCTGCCGATCCACTTCCACACCCACGACACTGCCGGTATCGCCAGCGCCACCATTCTTGCGGCCTCTGAGGCGGGCGTGGACGCGGTGGATTGCGCGATGGACAGCTTCTCCGGCAACACCAGCCAAGCAACGTTGGGCACCGTGGTCGAAGCGCTGCGCCATACCGAGCGTGACACCGGGCTGGACATCAAGGCCATCCGCGAGATCAGCGACTATTTCGAGGCCGTTCGGGGCCAATACGCGGCCTTCGAATCCAGCCTGCAAGCCCCGGCCTCCGAGGTCTATCTGCACGAAATGCCCGGCGGTCAGTTTACCAACCTAAAGGCACAAGCGCGTTCGCTGGGTCTGGAGGAGCGTTGGCACGAGGTCGCCCAGATGTACGCTGATGTGAACCAGATGTTCGGTGATATCGTCAAGGTGACTCCGTCGTCCAAAGTGGTCGGTGACATGGCACTAATGATGGTAAGTCAGAACATGACGCGCGAACAAGTCGAAGACCCTGACACCGACGTCGCCTTCCCCGACTCGGTCGTGGACATGATGCGCGGCAATCTGGGTCAACCTCCGGGCGGGTTCCCTAACACGATCATCACCAAGGTACTAAAAGACGAAGTACCGAATACGGAACGCCCCGGCAAAAATGTCGAGGCCGTCGATCTGGAAGCCACCCGCGCCGATCTGTCCAAACAGCTTGAAGGCAAAGAGGTCGATGACGAGGACCTGAACGGCTATCTGATGTATCCCAAGGTGTTCCTGGATTACATGGGCCGCCACCGGACCTATGGCCCGGTCCGTACCCTGCCCACGCGCACCTTCTTCTACGGCATGGAACCCGGCGAAGAAATTACTGCCGAGATTGACCCCGGCAAAACGCTGGAAATTCGCTGTCAGGCCATCGGCGAGACCGACGAAAACGGCGAAGTACGCGTGTTCTTTGAACTCAATGGCCAGCCACGTGTGATCCGCGTGCCGAACCGGATGGTCAAAGCCACTACCGCGCAGCGGCCCAAAGCCGAATTTGGGAATCCCGACCATATTGGCGCGCCGATGCCGGGCGTTGTGGCCACCGTTGCCGTCTCGGCAGGTCAAGAAGTACACGAAGGCGATCTGCTGCTGACCATCGAAGCGATGAAGATGGAAACCGGCATCCACGCCGAGCGAGACGCAACGGTCAAGGCCGTCCACGTCCAACCTGGCGGCCAGATTGACGCCAAGGACCTGCTGGTCGAACTGGAATAAGCCAGTTATCACATTGGGGCATACAGGGCCGCGCAGTTCTCTGCGCGGCCTTTTCGATATCAGGAGCTGTCATGCTGTCCATCACCCCGATCTACGCTGCACTGATTGCATTTCTGTTCATTGCGCTCAGCGTGAACGTCATCCTGCAGCGTCGCAAAGGTAAAATCTCGGTCGGAGACCACGGCGACAAGGCCATGATCAAAGCCATGCGGACGCAGGCCAACTGTGCCGAATATGCTCCTTTCGCATTGCTGCTGATCGCCATGGTTGAGTTGCAGGGCGCTGAAGCATGGCTTGTTAATCTGCTGGGTCTGATGTTGCTGGCCGGACGGCTGTCGCACGCCTACGGCTTCGGAAAGACGCCACAAACAATCATCTTGCGACAGATCGGAATGTTACTGACATTCTCGGCGATTTTAGTCGCGGCCAGCGCGGGTCTTATTCTGGTGCTTTGAAGCACCTGATCGCTGCTATCCGATAGGATCGTGCCAACCAGGCTGAGCGCCGCTAAATCGGTGCGAGACTTCGGATTCCATGCGCTCGCTGTCAAATTTCGAAACCATGATCACTAGAATGATCATGACACCCAACGCTATGGCTTTCAAATCTGAGACATCGATCATCATAACACCTTCCCGCGCAACTTATTTTGCTTTCCATTTGCTCTTGAACGCGTGAGGGGAAGGCATTCCGTCGAAATAATTTTCCAACGGCCCCATTTTCCTCTTGCAGCCACGTGTGGGAATTAATACATCCCTCCTCACTCAACGGCGCGGGCGTAGCTCAGGGGTAGAGCATAACCTTGCCAAGGTTAGGGTCGGGCGTTCGAATCGCCTCGCCCGCTCCATTGAGAGGTCTTCGGACCGACATAAGTATCTGATGCGGGCGTAGCTCAGGGGTAGAGCATAACCTTGCCAAGGTTAGGGTCGGGCGTTCGAATCGCCTCGCCCGCTCCAGATACCAGACCTTCGACACCTGTTTGAATGTGATGCTGTTCGGAACACGTTTCTGTTTTGACATCGTATTAGCTTCCATCCAACAGTTGCCAAATCAGGCGCGGAGGTTGGATTGACCAGACGATACAGTTTTCCTGACGGGCATTGGGATTGGCCCGTCAAATTGACTCATCACCACGCCGTCCGTGCCGGGGACATGATTTTCACTGGCGGGCAAGTCGATCTGGATGCGCAAGGCAATGTGCGCAACATTGGCGATCTGACAGCGCAATGCAGAAACTCTATGGCCTATATGGCCAACCTGTTCTCTGATTTGGGTGTCGATTTCGATGATCTGGTGCGCTTGGTCGTCTATTACGTAGGGGATGCGAATGACGAAGGCCACTTACAGGAGCTTCTAAGCCAGATCATTGGCGACACGGCCCGCCCCGTGATCAGCATGATCAACATGCCAGAGCTATGTTATCCGGACATGCTCACAGAAATCGAAGGCGTTGCCATGCGGCGTCCAGACGGTGCCAGAATACCAAAACAATGCCATCGACTCGAGGACATGCCGTATTTGCCAGACGGGTTTTCACATGTGGTTCGTTCCGAGGATATGGTTTTTACCAGCGAGATGTCTGCCCTGACACCACATGGAACGGTTGAGGCCCCAGACAATATTCCAGCGCAAACTGCCAAAACCATGGAGCGTTTGACACGGGCGCTGTCGACGGTCGACGCGGACTTGCACGACATCGTCAAGCTCAACACATTTTATCAAGATGATCTACATGGCAGTAGCTGGAAGAAAGCCGCAAGTCTAAGAGCTTCGTATTTCTCTGATCCCGGACCTGCAGCGACGGGGATCCCGGTTTCCAACTTTGCGCACGAAGGTCTGACGACCAAAATTGCGGCAACGGCAATTTGCTCGTCGGCGACTGATGAACCCAAAAATTTTGCATGGCCAGACGGGCATTGGAATTGGACCACACCGCTTCCGTACAAACAGGGTAACAGGTGTGGCAATGTCATCCACATTGGCGGGCAAGTAGCCCTGGATCATCAGGCGCAAGTCCTTCAGCCCGGAGATATGGTCGCGCAAACCAAGATCGCAATGGATAACCTATCCAAAGTTCTAGCCGAGTTTGGTGCGACACTGGACGACGTCGTAAAAGTCACGACCTTCTATCAGGGAAGTGCTTCAGCGGAAGCGCTGCATGAAAACCTGCTGATACGCTCGAATTCTTACACGGCGCCGGGGCCTGCTACGACTGGCATACCCGTGCCCGCGCTTATCTATGAAGGAATGATGATCGAAATCGAAGCGATCGCAATTTTGGATTAAGCAGTGCTGCTCTGGACACGCGCGCGCGCCGAGCCAGCAAGGGGTTGGTTCTTTTCGGCGGGCTAGGCCACTCTGACCAATACAGCCATAAAACAGGGGCCTGACCATACCGTGCTATGACAAACGCCCTCTCACCGAAGCCGAGGTTCGGCACGCCGTGGATTGGGCCGGGCACGAAGGTTGGAACCCGGGTGTAAATGATGCCGAGTGCTTTCGCCCGACAGACCCTGATGGGTTTCTAGTGGGTTTCTGGATGGCGAGATGATCTCATCTGTTTCAGCAGTGAATTACGTCGACAGATTTTCTTTTTTGAGGTTCTACATCGTAAAGCCCGAGCTCAGGCACCACGGCCACGGGCTTGAAATCGCACAGCATGCGCTGAGCCATTGTACGGGCCGAAACATGGGCCTGGATGGCGTGGTCGAACAGCAGGAAAACTATCGTAAGACTGGCTTTTCTTTTGCTTATACAACAGTCGTTTCGCAGGGACAAAACAATGGATTCTGGCCAAGTTAGAGGCTGAGCCGAACAGCCATATATCGGATCTGAAACAAGCGTCTGATTAATTGAAGGTATATGATCGCGCTCTGTTCCCCGCACCACGCGATCTGTTTCTGGAAAGCTGCCTTGGTGCTTTCAGCCACGTTTTAAAGCTTTATACCGAGAACGGCAGGATCAGGGCTATGCAACACTGCGCCCTTGTCTAACGGGTTATAAGATCGGCCCCCTATTTGCAAACACTGCAGAAATCGCGAGGGCGTTGCTGGCCGCTGTTCTCCCGTCGATTCCCGAGGTTCATAACGCACACGAAGTGTTCATCGATATGCCACAGCCAAATGTATCGGCGTTCGCGTTGGCCGAAGAGCTTGGGGTGGAGAAGGTCTTTGAGACCGCCCGGATGTATTCCGACCACGAACCCGAGATTGACCTGAACCGAATCTTCGGCGTGACGACGTTTGAACTGGGCTAGAAAGCCTTGAACGTCATCGTGGTCAGCGAGCGTTCGATATTGGGAATCTCCAGCAGGTTTTCGTTGATGTAATGGCCCACATCATCGGTTTCGGGGATGTAGAGTTTCAGCAGCAGGTCATATTCGCCGCTAGTGGAATACAGTTCCGAGTGGATTTCGCGGAGGGCAATCTCTTCGGCTACCTTGTAGGTGGTGCCGGGTTTACAGCGGATCTGGATAAAAACGCAGGTGGACATGGGCCGGGCCTTGTTGGTTCGTGTTGACCGCAGGCTGGCACGGGCCGCGCCCGGGTGCAATCCCCTGCAACAGTTTGCACCGAAGGCTCAAAGCGGTCTGGATAGGCTGCTCTTCCGGGTCTATAAGCGCCCCAGAAGCAAAAGGAATTCGCCCATGCGCAGCGCTAAGATCAGCCGTCAGACCGCCGAAACCGAGATCTCGGTCGAGGTCAATCTGGACGGCACCGGCCAGTATGACAACCAGACTGGTGTTGGGTTCTTCGACCACCTGCTGGACCAACTGGCGCGCCATTCGCTGATCGACATGACGATCCGCGCCAAGGGTGATTACCACATCGACGACCACCACACGGTGGAGGATACCGGGATTGCTCTGGGTCAGGCGCTGTCGCAGGCATTAGGGGACAAGAAGGGTATTCGCCGTTATGGCGAATGTCACCTGCCCATGGATGATGCACAGGTGCGCTGTGCGCTGGACCTGTCCGCCCGCCCTTTCCTGATCTGGAATGTGGACCTGCCGACATCCAAAATCGGTACGTTCGATACAGAGTTGGTGCGCGAGTTCTTTCAAGCGCTCAGCACCCATGGCGGCATAACCCTGCATGTCGACCAAATACACGGCTTCAACAGCCACCACATTGCCGAGGCCGCCTTCAAGGCCGTCGCCCGCGCGCTGCGGGATGCGGTCGAGACCGATCCGCGCAAGGCGGATGCGATTCCGTCCACCAAGGGCGCGCTGTAGATGCTGACCGCCATCATTGACTACGAGAGCGGTAACCTGCACTCGGCAGAGAAGGCGTTTCAACGCATGGCGCGCGAGCTGGATGCTGGCGAAGTCGTCGTGACCTCGGACGCTGACATTGTTGCGCGGGCGGATCGATTGGTCCTGCCCGGAGATGGAGCCTTTCCAGCTTGCGCCACCGAGTTGCGCGGCCACAAGGGCATCTATGACGCGATGGTCGAGGCGGTGGAACAGAAGGGCCGCCCGTTTCTGGGCATCTGCGTTGGTATGCAGCTGATGGCGACCAAGGGGCACGAATACTCCGAGACCGCCGGTCTGGGTTGGGTTGCCGGTGATGTCGTGAAGATCGAACCCTCGGACAGTACCCTGAAGGTTCCGCATATGGGCTGGAACGATCTGGTTTTGGAAAGCGACCACCCGGTTTTTGACGGAGTGAAATCAGGTGATCACACCTATTTTGTCCACTCCTACCACTTTCGGGTGACTAATCCGGTCCAACGATTGGCATATGTGGATTATGGGCAAGAGGTCACGGCCGTGATTGGCCGTGACACCATGGTCGGGATGCAGTTTCACCCTGAGAAAAGCCAGGACGTAGGCCTGCGCATGATCGGGAATTTCCTGACCTGGACTCCGTGATCGGTTATTGAACTCGGGTCCAATCCTGTCCACGGCAGATCAAACCACCCGCGACACAGCCTTTCACCGTGAGTTTGTTCTGCCCGTTCAGCGACATTTTTGAGTTGTAGGTCTTATCGCGATCCGGTGCCCAGATTTTGCCGCCGCTATAGGCACCGGCACCATCTGGCACCATGTCCCAGATGATCTGCTTCCCAAGGTTCTCGTATTCCAGTTGCTGATTGCCTTCAGCGTCAAACGCGCTGTCGATGGTACCGCAAATGGCACTGCCGCATTCGGATATCGTCACATGCAGATAACCGCCCGTATCTCCTGGGGCAGTCTTCCACAAACCGTCCACCGGATCGGCGGCAAAGGCGGTTGTGGCCATCACAGCGAATATAGCTGCAAGAGTATATGTCTTCATTGTTGTCTCCCTGTTTTGCAGACAGTCTGACCTGCCGGTCGGTACCCCGCAAGATTGACTTTGCGTCGCGTTGCGCCCCTGCCCCGCCTGTGCGATATCCCGCGCGTGTAACAAAGATATAGGGCCGCCTGACATGATCCTCTACCCCGCTATCGACCTCAAAGACGGCAATGCTGTGCGCTTGCTGCGCGGTGAAATGGACAAGGCGACGGTCTTTAATGAAGACCCCGCCGCGCAAGCCCGCGCCTTTGTAGAAGCTGGCTGTGAATGGCTGCACTTGGTTGACTTGAACGGTGCTTTTGCCGGTGAACCGGTAAACGCAGCCCCGGTTGAGGCTATTCTGAGGGAGTGCAATGTTCCAGCTCAGTTAGGTGGCGGCATTCGTGACATGGCGACAATCGAGGCCTGGATCGAGAAAGGTCTAGCGCGAGTGATTCTGGGCACTGTTGCGGTCGAGAATCCCGATCTGGTACGCGATGCAGCTAAAGCCTTTCCTGGCAAAGTCGCCGTCGGAATCGACGCCCGCAACGGCATGGTTGCCACCAAAGGATGGGCTGAAGAGACCAATGTTCAGGTCCCCGATCTGGCGCGCAGTTTCGAGGATGCTGGCGTCGCTGCAATCATCTACACCGACATCAACCGGGATGGTGCGATGCAGGGACCAAATATCGAAGCCACTGCTGACCTAGCCAAAGCTGTCGACATCCCGGTCATTGCCTCGGGTGGTGTGTCTTCTATTTCCGACTTGATTGCCCTGCGCGATTGTGGCGCAGATTTGAATGGTGCGATCTCAGGGCGCGCGCTTTACGATGGCGCCATCGATCTGAAAGAGGCTCTGACAACACTCAGAGAATAGTCCGATGCTCAAATCACGCGTAAAGCGATCCGAACTGCCAACCAAGAGTCTGCTGCATAGCCGACTGGAAGATGGCGATTTTCTGGATTGTTTCAGCGTGGTTTCTGATCTTTCGCCGCGTCAGGCGGCAGAGGTTATCACCAATTTCCCTTCGTGGGCCAAGGCGCTGGTTCGACTGCGCGGCATCCTGGTCGCCCCGTTTGGGCTTGATAATACAGGACCAGAAGCAACTGATAAGGTGGGTATTTTTCCGGTTGAGCACGATGACGCGAGCGAGGTGATCGCTGGCTTCGATGACCGTCACCTCGATTTCCGCGTGTCTGTCTTTTCCGAAGACGGTCGTATTTCCCTCGCGACCTGGGTTCATCGACACAATCTGGGTGGGCGACTATATCTGGCGATTATTTTGCCTTTCCACATCCTGATTGCGCGCAACGCGCTTGCACGGGTGAGCCGCGCAAGCGCCTGACACGAAGCCATATTAGCCCGCGGCGGCTGTGGTCAGCTTTTTCAATGCGCCACGCATCTTTTCGATGACAGGTGACTTTTCGACATCATCGAGTTCATCCATGGTCTCTTTTGGGTCTTCGTAAGCCAGCCATACCTGACCATTCGCGTCCTCATAGGCCTGCACCTTCAGAGGCAGAAATAACCCGGCGCGCGGATCGATCAGCATCGCAGGCGTGCCCAGTGCTGGGTTGCCGAAGATAAGCACCTGATTGGCTGCAATCGGAGTACCGACCTTTTCTGCCCCAGCCGCGTGATCGATACGGGCAAATACAGTTGCGCCTGCATTGCCTACCGCAGCTTCGAGGGCGTCCAGCGCCTCGGCCACTGTTTTATTGGTTTGTACTTTGATGATGTCGTCAGCCATGGCGGACAGGGCGCCTCCGAATGTGATTATTGAAGCCAAAATAAGATGTCGCATCTGGATAATCCTTTTCATGAATTTCATCTCTAATTTCCATGGCTTCTCGGTAGATCACAATCACAAGTCTGGCATCGGCGAGGCTTTGCCGGTAGAGGTGCCGGCAACAGAGGATACCCAATGCTAAAAACCCGTATCATTCCCTGTCTGGATGTCGCTGATGGCCGCGTGGTCAAAGGTGTGAATTTCGTGGGCCTACGCGATGCGGGTGATCCGGTGGAGTCCGCCAAGGCCTATGATGCCGCTGGAGCCGACGAAATCTGCTTTCTCGACATCCATGCAACCTACGAAAATCGCGGCACCATGTTTGATGTCGTCCAACGCACGGCAGAACAATGCTTTGTCCCCCTGACCGTGGGTGGCGGAGTTCGCACCAAGGATGATGTACGTGCCCTGCTGTTGGCAGGAGCCGATAAGGTCAGCTTTAACTCGGCCGCTGTGGCCAACCCGGATGTGATTGCTGAGGCGGCGGACCAGTTCGGCAGCCAGTGTATCGTCTGCGCCATCGACGCCAAAACCGTTAGCCCCGGCAAGTGGGAGATTTTCACCCATGGCGGTCGCAAGCCCACCGGTATCGACGCGGTTGAGTTCGCCAAGACCGTTGTCGCCAAAGGCGCGGGAGAGATCCTGCTGACCTCGATGGATCGCGATGGCACCAAGGCCGGATTCAACCTGCCCCTGACCCGCGCGATTTCAGATGCCGTCGATGTGCCTGTGATCGCAAGTGGTGGCGTAGGCAATCTGGACCATCTGGTCGAAGGCGTCACAAAGGGCGGGGCCAGCGCCGTTCTGGCGGCCTCGATCTTCCATTTCGGCGAACACACCATCCAAGAGGCCAAAGAACATATGGCCGCCGCCGGCATTCCAATGAGGCTGACATGAGTATTCTACACGATTTGGCCGCAACCATTGAGGCCCGCAAAGGGGCGGATCCTGACAGCAGCTGGACCGCCAAGCTGTTGTCCAAAGGCCCTGAGAAATGTGCTGAGAAATTTGGTGAAGAGGCTATCGAAGCGATCATAGAGGCAGCCAAGGGCGACAACAAAAAGCTGACCTCCGAGGCGGCGGATGTGCTTTACCACTTGCTAGTCATGCTGGCCGCGCGCGATGTAGAACTGGACGATGTGTTGGCCGAACTGGCTCAACGCCAGGGCACCAGTGGCATCACGGAAAAGGCATCCCGGCCAAAAGGCTAAGCGGGTTTCGTGCGATAACCCGGCCCGCTATACTCCGGGTTCGGGTGCATTGAGGCAAAGGGCGCGCAGATGATCAGAGCTTTGGTGTTCGCAGCAGCACTTGCCACCCTCGCGGCCTGCGCCACCCCTCCCCCTTCCTCTGGAGATGAGGTGCAGCGGCTGGCCGCCGAAATCCAAAGCCTCGGCCCCGATATCGATCCGGAAGAAGCCACCCGCGCCGCCCGCATCGCCTATGCCTATACTGCGCAACTGGTGCAGGAATACGAAATCACCGACCCTCCGCTTATCCATAACGCCAAGGTCAACAAGGGTCTGCGTCCGCGTGGCCTGTGCTGGCATTGGGCTGAGGATATCGAGCGCCGTCTGGATCAGGAACAATTCCATACGCTCGAGTTGCACCGCGCTATCGCCAATGCGGATAATCCGTTCCGTATCGACCACAGCACCGCCATCATCAGCCGCAAAGGCGAGAGCATGTATGACGGCGTCGTCCTGGACCCCTGGCGCTATGGTGGAGTGTTATTCTGGTCGCCCTTGGTTGAGGACACCCGTTACGAGTGGGTTCCACGCGAAGTGGTTCTGGAAAAGCGTCGTAAGGAACAGGCGGGGCATATAACGTCATTGCCTGCGAATTAAACCCTGCTGGATGCCTGCTGGCTGGGGTATTCCCCATTCAACCAACCGAGAACCGGTAAGGTCGCCCAGATGGCGACCTCAAAGTCAAGTCTAAGGCATCGGCCTGGAAAATTACGCATGAAACGGGTCGCTCTGAGAGGGACAAACCGCCTAAGCCTGAAATTCCATTCATCATGGAATTTCGGAATGTATCAGACCACACTAACGCTTATCTTGTTCTTGCTTCCGCTCGCTTACAGCCCCGGGCCCGGAAACATGTTTTTTGCGGCCAATGGTGCGCGGTTCGGGTTCCGCGCTACCGTCCCCGCGAACGCCGGATACCACATCGCGACTTGGTTCGTGACAGCTGCAATCGGCTTTGGATTTCTGGCGACCATTGAGCGTTTTCCTCAACTATTTACGATCCTGAAAATCGCGGGTTCGCTCTATGTTCTTAGGATTGCATGGAAAATGCTGCGAGCGGGAACGCTTCAAGGTGCAGAGGACGCGAAGCCGGCCACGTTTATGGACGGTTCAATTCTGCTTCTGCTCAATCCAAAAGCATATGTCATCATAGCTTTGATGTTTACGCAGTTTCTGAGACCAGAAAGCCCGAGCAATTTCGCCCCTGTCATTCTGATCACGACCGTCTTTACACTTAACAACCTAATAGCATTCGTGGTGTGGACATTGGTTGGAGACTGGATCGCAAGCTTCTACCGGTGCCCAGAAAGCGCCCAAAAACTCAACCGACTTTTTGGGTCTGTTTTAGCAGCAGTGGCGATCTGGATGTTACTATCGTAAGTTCGCTTGTTACGCGAAACTGTCCTGAGTGAAGAACCATACCAGGCGAGAAGTGTAGAACCTCACGCCAAGGTGTATATCACTTAATAGCAATGCCCCTAAGTATTCTGCCCTCTACAACTTAGATGAAATCACCCCGGTGGCGAACCCACCCATCCGCAGTTCACCAAACAAACGCTGATATTCGATTTTGGGGCAGCGGTTCATGACCACGTCAATATCGCGGGCCTGCGCTTTGGCAGCGGCCTCGGCATGTTCTACGCCGATCTGCATCCAGATCGTGCGTAGATTCGGCAACTCGGCCAAAGCCTCGTCAACGATAGGCGGAACGGCTTCAGAGCGTCGAAAAATATCAACCATGTCTACCGCTTCAGAGATCTCGGATAACGACGCCCTGACCGTCTGACCAAAGAGAGGTTTACCGGCATGCCCCGGGTTCACCGGAATCACCGTATAGCCTTTGAGCGACAAGTAACGCGCAACGTAGTAGCTGGGCCTTACCGGATTCATCGACACGCCAACAACGGCAACAACCTTGGTACGTTTCAACACTGTGGTCAGGAACTGGTCAGAGTAATCAGTCATGATGGCACCCCAGACGCCATGCCAAAAAGAAAAAAGCGCTCAGGTCTTGCCTGAGCGCCAGTTGTTGGAACGAGGGACAGTGAAATGACCCGCGGCAGTTCCATTCCGCGGTCACTGTGACATTTAAGCCTAAGTTTGTGAAAAAAAAGAGGGCGCGCGCATTTTTGTGATGACAGGTCACAATTGGCGGAGATTTGCCGATCAGTTATACAGAACTTGAGGCCAATGCCCCTCGGCCTCGCGAATGTTCTGCGACACGTTCTGTTTCCAGATACGCTCAATCGCTTCCGAATGGGTCAAGTACAACTTTCCGTCAACGATCTGCCATGCTTGCGGGTCAGTGCTGCTGAGCATCCCCTGCACCATCGCATACGCACAATATCCACCAAACTGAGGAGCAAAAGCCCGTGGGTTGCGCTCGAATCTGTCACGATTTTCTTCCGATGTGAACTGCCACACGGCCCCCTTCCACATCAGGGAAAAATCAGATTTCCCCAGCGCAGGCGTTCCGATCCTGAAGTATGAGACCGCATCATAACCAGAAACAGCCAATCCGCCGTCCGAATAGAACATCGGCTTTTCCTGCGCTCTTACTGAAGGTGCTACGGCAAGACATGCGAGACTGGTTAAAAAGGAACGTCGGGACAGCATCACTGATTCATCGATTGATTTTGAGAGGGTTTTAAGTTGCACAATTCATCTGGTCACGAAAACCCCCATGACGCCCTTGTGAACACGCGTGCGGTCTTCAATCGAAAACGTCTTCAATAGCATCCCAGGCTTCGTCCAATACGCGCGAAAACAGGCCCTTTTTCTTCTTTGCCTTTTTCTTATTGTAATGGGCCGGCCTAGATTTTTGTACCGGACGATCAACAAGCTTGACCTTTGGAACCATCTTGAGGTTATGCAAAGGCGCACCACAGCTTGAGCAACTTAGTTCATGTTGCTTTTTCCCCCTAAGAACCAGCGCGGCGCGGGTTCCACAATAACAGCAGGTGGCGATTTTGTGCGGCGTGGAAATGTGAACCTCCTGTCATCTGGGCTGTGACGCATATAGTGCAATTGCGGCAGCATTTGAGACATTGAGTGACCCAAATCCGCCCGCCGCGTCAATCTTGACCAGCTGGTCCACAGTTTCTTTGGTCTTTTGACGCAGGCCCGGTCCCTCGGCCCCCAATACTAACGCTACTGGCTGCGTTCGTTTGCCCTCTAATACGGTTTCGATGGTTTCGTCTGCCTCACCATCCAGACCCAGAACCAGAAAGCCCATATCCTGCAGCGCATTGATCGTGTCAGCCAGGTTACGGACACGCAGATACGGTTGCCGTTCCAACGCCCCGCTGGCAGTTTTCGCCAGTGCGCCCGTTTCAGGGGCCGAATGGTGCCGCGTGCCAATTACCGCACTTGCGCCCAATACTTCCGCTGAACGGAGAATCGCACCTACGTTATGCGGATCTGTGACCCGGTCCAAAAGCAACACACGCGGGATATCCTGCCCGATACAATTCTCGGCAAGCCCACCCCAGTCCAGTGGCTTGACCTCAAGCGCAGCCCCCTGATGAACAGAGCCCGGATCAATCGGAGCCGTGAATTTCCGTGGATCAACTACCTCGGCCTCAATTCCGGAAAAATCAATGGATTCCGCTAACTTATCGCGGGCGTTTCGCGTCACGATCAAGCGTAACTTCTGCCGTTTCGGGTTCATCAAGGCATCACGAACAGCATGTAATCCAAACAGCCATACGGTTTCGGCAGCAGCAGCTTTTCGCGCCTGTTCTTTCTCGACGACCCACTTTGGTTTCTTCATTTTACGGGCCTCCGGGCCGGGAATTCGGTTTCCTGCGTCAAAGCGTTATTTTCCTGTTGACGCCCTTTAGACGCGCTAGTAATCACGCCTCCACGTCAGGTGCAACGCCTGACAGTGGGCGACAGGCCGCAAGGTGTGGCAGGGGACTGTAACTCCCTCGCGGAGACGCACGCCTGGTTCGATTCCAGGGTCGCCCACCATTCAGCTTCTCAGTCTTTGGGTCGGTAAATGCCATTTATGGTGTTCCAATAAGCGTTGCGTCCGCTTCGGTCGATTGTTTGTTTGTTGCAAAGTGGGAATCTAGACTAATGCGAATGGCCCACATCCATTAACTGGAAATTTGTCTCTGGTATCAGATAGGGCAAACCACTCGTAGATTGGTGTTTTCGAGACATTGATCTCTTTATTGTTGTGGTAATTGCTCCAACAGCCAGCCCTGAAATTGCCTTGCAAATTCATTCTCTTCGTTGCTCGACAGGTAATATCCTTCGTTACTTTCGACGGTTGCCGGATGCGCCCTTTCAAGCACGCCAGAATTGATCGCGTGCTTGATCAGAAGTTCGCTCACAAGCGCAATTCCATTGCCGTGGGCAGCAAAGTGTAAGGCCACACCGTACGAATCCGCAAAAATCTGAGGCTCCGGAACAGGCTCAACCTTTGCGGACCATTCTTTCCAACCGCTGGATGTGCCGACCGCTTCGATCAACGGCAAATCACTTACCCCGCCTTCAAGGCCCGGTGATTTAAGGGCAGTGAGTCGGTTAGGTGTGAGCAATCTGGCATTTCTTCCCACCTGTTTTTCCGATCCGAAGCGGATTTCCACATCTGCGCGTGCAGAACTGAACTCGTCCGGCCAGACCGCACTTAGAAGACGAACGCGGATATTCGGATGCCTCTTCCTAAATTCAGCAAGGTTTGGCGCGATAATCCACTGGGCAACACTGACTGACGATGCGATGGTCAAAAGGTTCTCTGACGGGCCAGTATCAAATGTATCTGTCGCTGCAGACAACACCCCCAGTGCCGCCCCGACCTGAGGCAGCAGTTTGCGCCCTTCGTCGGTCAGCGACAATCCACGCGCATGGCGCGTAAACAAAGCTGCACGCAGCCGTGTTTCAAGGGATTTTACCTGTTGGCTGACCGCAGATTGGGTCAGGCCGATCTCTTCACCGGCAGCGGTAAAACTCAGATGGCGCGCAGCGGCCTCGAACGCGCGAAACCAGGTCAGCGGGGGCAGCGATTTTTTCATGGGTCAAGTAAGCCATTAGTCTTTTTAATACATAAGCCCTTAAATCAATCGTTTGTCAAAATCGGTGTAATTTCTGAATTTCTCGGGTAGCGAACAGGAGAAATTTATGCGCCCCGAGATACGGAAGATCGTGACCTATGATGAAGAGGTTCTCATCGAAGGTTTCAAAGAAACACAACAACCTTGGCGCATGTTCGCTGTTGCCGCTGTTGTCAAAAACCCGTGGGCGGGGCGGTTTGTTGAAGACCTGAAACCCGAAATACAGGCCTATGGCCCTGTTTTGGGAGAGATGATGACCAACCGGATGATCACCCTGGCCGGCGGCGGAGATGCAATCGAAGCTTATGGCAAAGCCGCCGTGGTTGGTCTGAACGGCGAGGTCGAACATGCCTCGGGGCTAATTCATACGCTGCGCTTCGGCAATTTTTATCGTGAGGCGGTCGGCGCCAAATCTTATCTGGCATTTACCAATACACGCGGAACGGCCAATGCACCGATCATGGTTCCGCTGATGGACAAAAACGATGCAGGCCGGCGATCACACTACCTTACCATCCAATTCTCGATCCCAGATGCTCCGCGGGATGACGAGATCGTGGTGGTGCTGGGAGCAGCTACCGGTGGACGCCCGCATCATAGGATTGGAGATCGCTATCAGGATTTGAAGGATTTGGGCCATGATCTGGACAACCCGGCCGCGGTCTGATTTCGGACGCCTCCGCGCGATCCGCCAAGGTGACGGTCCTGCGGTTCTGTTGATACATGGTGTCGGGCTTCGGGCCGAAGCATGGAACGCGCAACTGGACACCTTGTCGTCAATGTTCCGTGTCACCGCAGTGGACATGCCGGGCCATGGCGCGAGCGCCTTGCCAGCCGGAGCAAAAGACCTCCGGGGTTATACAGATACGATTGCATCCGGCCTGGATACCCCGGCAATCGTCATTGGTCATTCCATGGGGGCCATGATCGCACTGGATCTGGCTGCGCGACATAAGGGAAAGGTGCTGGGTGTGGCGGCACTGAATGCCATATACAATCGAAGTGATACAGCCGCCAAAGCCGTAAAAGCCCGCGCATCTCTTTTGGACACAGAAACAGGTGCTGACCCGACGCCTACCCTGGCCCGTTGGTTCGGTGATGCAGATGTCATCGAGAAAGAGATTTGCAGAAATTGGCTCACAAACGTCGACCCAATGGCCTACCGCAGAGCCTACAGCATATTTGCGCATGAAAATGGCCCAGGTATCGACACGCTCTCTGCGCTGACGTGCCCCGCACTTTTCCTGACGGGGAGCGCCGAACCCAATTCGACTCCCGAGATGTCTGAAACCATGGCCTCGCTTACCCCGAAAGGAAAAGCCCAAATTATCAAAGGTGCTGCGCACATGATGCCCATGACACATGCAGCCGAAGTCAATTCTGCACTGCTGGAATTTGCTAGAAAGTCAGCTCATGACAGAGATTGATCCCCGCACCCTACGCAGCGCGTTTGGCCGTTTCATGACCGGCGTGACCGTGGTGACCTGCCGCGCAAATGACGGAACGCTTTGCGGTTTCACCGCCAATTCCTTTTCGTCGGTCTCGCTTGACCCGCCTCTGCTTCTGGTTTGTCCGGGTCGGTTTCTGTCGACCTTTGACCAGTTCTCGAACTGCAGTCACTTCGCCATTAGTATTCTGGCCGAGGGGCAGCAAGAAGTATCCACTACATTCGCCAGTTTCACCGGAGATCGTTTCGCCGCGGTCCCCCATACGCTCGATCTGAACGGCATTCCGTTGATCGATGGGGCTATTGCTCAGTTTTCTTGCAGCACATGGCAATCCTTGCCTGCAGGGGACCACCAAATCCTGATCGGAGAAGTGCAAGCGTTCACTGAATCCGACGCCCTTGGGCTTGGATATACCGGCGGGCAGTATTTCAGCCTTGGCCTCGAACGCGCCGCGATGGACCGGAATGGTGGAACAACAACTTGTGGCGCAATTATTAACTCAAACGACTGCGTTTTGCTGGAACTCACTGACGATGGATACCGACCGCCTCAGATCAGCCTAAGCGACATTGGCAATCTGCGGCAGGACCTGACCGACGCCCTCGCATTGCAGGGAAGCCCCGTCGAGCTTGGCCCGGTTTATTCTGTCTATGACGATGCGCAAAGCCAGACCCACCATGTTTACTTTCTGGCCCAAAGTGGCGTGCAAACCGGACAATCTTCGTTGCAACCCATCCCAACCGCTACCCTGCCGACCCTCTCATACACGACCTCCGCGATTGCCGACATGATGCAGCGGTATGCGCTCGAATCCCGTACGAACAGCTTTGGGTTTTACCTTGGAAATGCGGATCGCGGCGATGTTCATAGCTTGATTGAAAGGAACTGATCCATGGATTTTTCGCTTTTTGCGCACATGGAACGCATGACCCCTGATCAAAGCCAGGAAAATCTTCACAGCGATTTCATCGAGCTATGCAAAATGGCCGATGATGCCAGAATGCGTGCAGTCTGGACGGGTGAGCATCATGGAATGGATTTCACCATTTCCCCTAACCCTTTGTTGGAACTGGTCAACCTCGCCAATCACACCAACCATGTGAAACTTGGGACCGGTACAGTCATCGCCCCTTTCTGGCACCCCATCAAACTGGCAGGCGAAGCTGCATCGGCGGACCTGATTACAGGTGGCCGGATCGAGCTTGGCATCGCGCGCGGTGCTTACTCTTATGAATACGAACGTCTCATGCCGGGTATGGACGCGTGGGAGGCCGGGCAACGTATGCGCGAGTTGGTGCCTCTGATCCCCAAACTATGGGCTGGCGATTGTGCACATGAAGGAGAGTTCTTTCAGTTTCCCGCAACGACCTCTGCGCCGAAACCTGTTCAGAAAGACGGGCCTCCGATCTGGATCGCCGCGCGTGATCCCAACAGCCATGAATTTGGCGTTCACAACGGATTTAACATCCAGGTCACCCCACTCTGGCAAGGGATGGAAGAGATTGAGAGTCTGGTCGGCCGTTTCAATGACGCTTGCGAAGGGTATGCTGGGCCACGCCCCAAAATCATGCTCTTGCACCACACATATGTCGGAAAAGATGCAGCCGATGTAGATTTAGCTGCACAAGAGTTGTCGCGGTTTTATTGCTATTTTGGTGCATGGTTCCAGAACAAGCGGCCGGTGAAACAAGGTTTGATCCAACAACTGACCACAAAAGAAATGGCTGCCAACACGCTGATGGCCCCGGAAAACCTGCGGCGTGATCTGACGGTCGGAACCGCAACTGAGGTGATTGATCAGATCAAACGCTACGAAGATTTAGGGTATGATGAGTTTTCATTCTGGATCGACAGCGGCATGAGTTTTGAGCGTAAGCGCGCCTCGCTTGCCCGCTTTATCGACGACGTCATGCCAGCATTCCAGTGAGGGAAGAGATGGACCAGAAACCACATTACCAGCTTTTCATCGACGGGGAATTTACCGACGGTGCCCAAGGGCAAACCATGTCCTCGGAAAACCCCGCCACCGGAACACATTGGGCCACCTTTGCCTGTGCGGCACCCGACGATGTTGATTGCGCGATCAGTGCCGCTCGCAGGGCCCTCAACGACCCTGCATGGCGCGACATGACCCAAACTCAGCGTGGCAAGCTGTTGTATCGTCTGGCAGAATTGATCGAGGAGCATGCCGAACAGATCGGCCGCATCGAAACTACCGACAGCGGCAAGCTGCTGGCTGAGACTGCGGCGCAATCCGCCTATGTCGGGGATTACTATCGCTATTATGCGGGACTGGCAGACAAGATCGAAGGTGCAGTTCTGCCCATTGATAAACCCGACATGCATGCGTTTACCCAGCGCGAACCAATCGGCGTTGTGGTCGCGATCGTCCCCTGGAACGCACAGATGTTCCTGACCGCAACCAAGTTGGGACCGGCGCTGGCTGCGGGCTGTGCTGTTGTACTAAAAGCCTCAGAAATCGCTCCTGCGCCTCTGCTTGAGTTTGCCCGTCTCATTGAAAAAGCCGGGTTTCCGCCTGGCGTTGTATCGGTCCTCACTGGTGATGCCGAAAACTGCGCCATACCCTTGACGCGCCATCCGGATGTAGACCGTATCGCCTTTACCGGCGGGCCGGAAACTGCGCGTCATGTCGTTCGCAACTCGGCCGAAAATTTCGCGGTTACCTCGCTTGAGCTTGGGGGAAAATCCCCGATGGTCGTTTTTGATGACGCTGATCTCGATGGTGCCGCGAATGGATTGATTGCAGGAAATTTTGGCGCATCAGGGCAAAGCTGTGTGGCTGGTAGTCGTGGGCTTGTCCACCGCCCGGTATTTGAAAAGATCGTATCTCTGATTGAATCCAAAATGGAGGGCGTCACTGTCGGCGATCCTCTTGCGCCCGATACGCAAATCGGACCTCTTTGTACGTCAGCGCAGATACAGAAAATAGAGGCCGCGCTAAATGCCGCCCGTTCCGCGGGCGCGCGTATCCGTTTTGGTGGAAGCAGGTTGGAGCGCGCTGGCAACTATATGGCGCCGACGCTTGTGGAATGCCCCAATACCGACATCGAGACCCTGAAGGTTGAGATGTTTGGCCCGGTTATGTCCTTGATCCCGTTTGATACGGAAGAGGAAGCCATCGCAATCGCCAATGAAACGCCATATGGACTCGGCGCGGGGGTATTCACCCAAAACGTCGCCCGTGCACATCGTGTGTCAGGACGGCTCAAAGCAGGGATTTGCTGGGTGAACACGTATCGCGCAGTCTCTCCCATTGCCCCATTTGGTGGGTTTAATCAGTCCGGCTATGGGCGAGAGGCCGGGATTGACGTGGTTTATGACTACACGAGAACCAAAACCACCTGGATCAATACGTCAGATGCGGCAATGGCCAATCCATTCACCATGCGCTGACATTCATATGAACTGGAAATTTTTGAACCAACTTCTGACGGTTTGGTGACGGAATAGGCACCGCTTACAGCGATGATTTCGACCCAAATCCAGAAAAACTACAGATGCTTAACTGGGTCGACGCTGTTAGACACCGAGGTAACGAGTAAGGATCGTCTGATCTTCAGCGACATCTGCGGGTTGGACAGTCACACGATCTTGGCCGTTTTCAATAAAGGTTATCCGGTCAGCAATCGACAAAACCGCATCGATACGCTGTTCCACAAGGACGATAGCGTAGCCCTCTGCTTTCATTTTGACCACGACTTGCCGAATCTGTTCGATCATTGAAGGCTGCAAGCCTTCGGTCGGTTCGTCCAAAAGCAATACCTTGGGGCGCAGGCATAACGCTCGGGCTGTGGCCAACATCTGCTGTTCGCCTCCTGAAAGTGTACCAGCGACTTGGCTCAAACGTTCCTTGAGCCGGGGAAAGAGTTCAAGCACCCAATCTCGTGTATCTGCACCTTCACCCCGCGCCAAAAGGCCCATTTCGATGTTCTCTGAAACCGTAAGCTCAGGAAAAAGCCGCCGTCCCTGCGGGATATAGCCGATCCCACGTTGTGGCACGAGGTGTGCAGGCAGGCCGCTGAGGCGTTCGCCATCCAAGATGACCTCACCTTGGCTCAGGGGTAGTTGCCCCATGATTGCTTTCAGCAATGTCGTTTTACCCGCCCCGTTGCGGCCCATCAGGCAATGAATTTCCCCTGCACTGACGGTCAACGATACGCCAAACAGCACTTTTACCTTGCCATAGCCGGTGTGGATATTCTGGACCTCAAACATCGGCGGGCGCCCCCAAATAGGCGGATTGCACGGCAGCGTTCGCGCGAATTTCGTCAAAGGTACCTGATGCCAGAAGGCGCCCCTGATCCAGCACCGCAACATGATCAGCGGTTTCGGCAACCACCCGCATATTGTGCTCGATCAGCAGGATCGTAGTTTCTTCGGCCATCGTCCGCATGAGCGCCACAAACGCTTCAACTTCACCTTCGGCCAGACCTTGGGTCGGCTCGTCAAGGATGAAAAGCTTGGGATCCTGCGCCAGACCCATGGCAATTTCCAACACCCTTTGGTGACCATAACTGAGGTCCGAGGCGACCTGGCCAGCGCGATCCTTCAATCCAATTCTATCCAGCACAGCAGCCGTCTTTTCAGCATGGGCTACTTTGTCATGCGCAAGCCTGCGGCCGGCAGCAAGGGCGACGTTGTCTTCAACCGTCAGTCCGGGAAAGATCGAAGTGATTTGGAACGTATAGGCCATGCCGAGTTGCATGCGTTTATGTGCGGGCAGTTGGCTGATGTCCCGGCCTTCGAATGAAACGCTGCCGCGGGTTGGTGGAGTCCGCCCGCTAACCATTCCAACAAATGTCGACTTGCCCGCGCCGTTTGGCCCTATCAACGCTGTAATTGCATTCCTTCGCAGAGAGAAATCTATGTCAGTATTGGCCTGGAGCCCGCCATAGATCTTAGTCAGGCCTTTGGTCTCAAGGATATTTACGGCAACCATGACACAGCCCTCTTGCGTATTGTGCCCGCAATACCTTGGGGGGCGAACAGGGTCAGCAGAACCAAAGCAACACCGGCAACAAGCATATATGCGTTGGTGAAACTGCTAGAAATGTCGATCAGATAGAACATGAAGATGACACCGATGAGAGGACCGATCGTAGTTCCGGCCCCTCCCAGCAAAACCCACAGCAGCGGGAAGATGGAATAATGCACCGCAGCAAAGCTTGCACCGACATAGCCGAACAGCATCGCGTAGGCGGCGCCTGCGACGCCTGAAAACAGGCCAGATACAACCAGCGCAGCAAGTTTGAGCCGCCCTACGTCATATCCCAACATCCGGGCTCGCTCTTCGTTTTCCCGTATGGCAACCAGTCGCTTTCCAAATGGGCTTTGCACCAAACGCGCCATGGCCAGAAAGCAGATGGCGAAAAGGGTAAATGCAGCGAAGTAACGTGCCGTTTCCGTTGTCAGGTCAATCCCAGCGAGGTTGCGTTGGGCCTGTTGAATGATGAAGCCTTCGTCACCGCGCGTGTATTCTCCAAAATACAGGATCACGAGATAGAAGGTTTGAGCAAACATCAGCGTCACGATCATGAACGCGACACCGATGGTACGCAGCGCCAATAAGCCAACGCCCAGCGCCAACAACCCCGCAGCAAGTACGCCAACTGCAAAAGCTGGCAGCACTGACAATCCGCCGAAATTCATGCTCAGCCCAAACCCGTACATTCCGGCGGCAAAGAACATGGCGTGGCCGAGGCTCAGCAGGCCGGTATAGCCAAACAGCAGATTGAACCCGATGGCATAAATCGCAAGCACCATGATCCGCGAGAAGACTCCGACGTGATAGGCGGGCAGCACGAAGAACAATGCGATAAGCACAAGTAAGGTGCCGACATGCAAAGCGTTTGTTTTGGACACCGTCATTAGGCCGCCACCCGCCCCATCAAGCCTTGCGGCCGAAACACAAGCACCATTGCGACAAGGAAGGTCGCGATGATTTTGGCCAGAGTCGGCGAGAAAAAGACCGAGATAATGCCGTCGCTCATTCCGATCAGCACCGCTGCAATCACAGTGCCGGGCAAACTTCCGAGACCGCCGATGATTACCACGATAAACGCCAGCAACAATGGATCTCCGCCCATCAGATAATGGGCCTGCTGAATTGGAACCACTAACACGGCACCGAGAGCAGCCAGCCCTGCACCAAGGCCAAAAACCCAAGAGTACACACGATTGACCGGCACCCCAAAGGCCTGAGCCATCTCGCGATCCTGCTGCGTTGCACGCATGATCAATCCGATCTTGGTGCGCGTCAGAACAAACCAAAGCACCCCCAACACGGAAATCGCCGCAACTATCACGAACAGCTTGTAGGTCGTCACGCTTAGCCCCCAGGGCCAGATCAATTGGAATCCATCTGCACCAAATTCGAACCACGGCAGTGCCAGGCGAGTGTTGAATGGTGGCGCGACGGGCCGCGCCTCGGGTCCATACAGCATCAGCGTCGATTGCTGCACAATATAAAGTACGCCAATCGTGGCTACGATGGTCCGGTCCACGTCATAGTCGATCCGCTTTAGGATCAGCTGATCGACCCCCGCCGCAATGCAGCCGACCAAAACCGGCACTATAAGCAGGGCAGCCACGAAACCGAAACCAGCATGACCGCCGATCATCGTGCTTACCGCCCAGGCAAATACCGCACCCAGCATGAAGAACTCGCCATGGGCGACATTCACAACGCGCATGACGCCGAACACAATGCTGAGCCCCATTGCCGTCAGCACAAGAATAGCCGAAATGACCGCCCCCTCGATGGAGGCGAGCATCAGGTGAGGCCCGAAGTCCATACCCAGTCTCGCTTTTGCCTAATGTCGGGATCAGAAGGATTGCGTGGTGTAATCCACCTCATCTTCATAAAGGCCATCCTCGATTGACGCGGTATGCACCACATCAAGACGGCCATCACCAACCTTTGAGATGTACTGTTTGCCAAAGGTCTGATGGGTCTTGCCGTTAAAGACTTTTTCACCCTGCGGATGTTCGATGGATTCCGGCATGTCAGTCATCGCCTCGACCGCTTCGATCAGTTTGGAGCGATCTGCAGGCCCTTGGTAGTCCGCTGCTTCCATACCAGCTTTGATGATATGCATCGTTTCCCAACACCCGAACATATGAGCGTAAGTGGCAACATTGGCCGGGTCATCGATCGCAGCGCCACTGTCATTCACGCCAACTGCCGCACGATAGGCTGAGGCCGCCTCCGATTCGTTGGCTTGCTTATAGCGCGGCATGCCTTCCCAGAAATATGTGCCTTCGAGGAACTCAAGCCCGGGGCTTTGTATATCAACCGCTTCAAGGCTGTCGATAAAGCCAAAAATCTCGGGTCGGCTGGGCCCGAAGAACTCGCCCATTTCTTTGACGAATGTCAGCACTGCCGGGCCCACCATCACATGATAGATCACTTCGGTTTCGCGCGGGATGCTTGGGAAATAGCGGGTGAAGGTTGTCTCGGTGGGCGGGATCGCAATCTTCGCAACAACTTCGCCCCCCTGCGCCTCAATCGCTTGCGAGAAAAAGTCGCGATGATCATGGCCGAAAGCAAAGTCAGGATAAATCATCGTGACCTTCTTACCCAGATTGTCGGCGACGAAGGGTGCCATCGAAATAACCTGACTTTTCACATCAGTGATACCTGGTTGCAGCGTATAGCGATTCAGCATGCCGCTGGCGACATGGTGACCTTCGGAGACAACAAAATAAGGCAGTTTCAACTCGCCCGCGCGGGGCGCAGAGCCAATTACCACGTGGCTGAACAAGGTACCGAAAGCGACGTCTACCTCGTGTTGGTTGGCAAATTTCTCAAGCACTTCGGCCCCACGCCCGGGATCGGTTGCGTCGTCTTCTGTGATGATCTCGACCGGACGGCCATTGATGCCGCCCATTTCGTTGATGCGCGCAGCAGCGGCGTTGGTCGCCACGTCATACCAGCGGCCATATGCAGCGCCAATGCCAGTCGCGTGCTTTTGGAATCCGATCTTGATCGGTGCCGAGCTTTGCGCTTGCGCAAAACCAAGAGAACCGGGCAACACCCCACCCGCGGCCAGAGCACTTGCACCGGCCCCGAGACCAAGCAGTGTACTACGGCGACTGATCTTTGAAGTCTTTGTCATGGCGTTCATCTCCTCTGTTGTTTTTAGGGCGATGTTTCGCCTCTCTTTTTTGATCAGTTTGTATGTATACTAACGAGTTGTCTACATTTTTTAGGCTCCGCGCGGGCTGGAAAGCAGCCACAGCCCGAAAATCGTATAGAAAATCATCAAGATAGACAGACCCAATTGCAACAGCAGAATGTCCCTTCGGGATGTGCAAAGAGCCTCAGCTGTCCTGTGGCACAAGATGACCGCTAAAACATGCGACAATACAACGACACCCGCCTGGGTGAGCCAGATGGTCTTCACAGTTTCTGGAACCGTCAGAAACCCGACCCTGACGGGGCGGCTGCCTAGCCCGAACAGATTCCAGCCAAGCGCGAAAGGATCGGCCAGTGTTGCGACTACAACCTGAATTTGAACCAGAAACGTCACGAAGTAGTGGGCAAAATGATAGCCGATCGCAATCGGCAGCAAGGTGATGGAAAAGCGGATGAATGCTATTTTGAAGGAAACGGTCTCGTGCACCAGTACCGTTCCCAAGTAAACGGCGAGCGCAAAAACACACGTCAGCAGTAGCATACTGGTGTAGAGGCCAAGCGTCGTCGGCCAGATCATCGCGGTTCGCCCCGGATACTCCAAGGGATTGACCCCTAACTGATCCAGCCACCAGAAGGTCTCGTAGAGGCCATCGAAACTGCCGGATGCGAGAATAATTATTACAAAGGCCGCATGGCTTAGATCAAACTGATTACCGTGAAAGACTTGCCATCCCGGCACGCCAAATGCTGCCCCGCGCACCGATCTGATTGTACCGATCAGTGCGAACAAGACCGAAAAGCACTCGACCTGACCAAGCCAGGATTTGCGCCCAAAAAGGGTCATACCCAGTACTGTAAAACCCCAGTATCCAAGCGCGAAACTCGCAAGCCTGCCCGGATCGTTTGGTGCTGCATCGGCAAGAACAAAGCCCTGAAACGCCGCCATAAGAACAACAGCCGGCCAAATCGAAAGTTTTTTTGCAAGTGTCAGAGGTGCTTTGTGATCTGGGGCCAACAGACGGTGCAAGCCCGGCCAGGGATTAACCCATTTCCAGACATCGAAGATCAGCGCTTGCACCATGAAAAGCAACATCCACCATATGGTCCACAGCACCAAAGGCATGAGGTTCGCTTGCGGGTCCGTTGGGCCCCTTAGACCAATCAGGATCAACAACATCAGACAAAGGGAGGCTGCGATCTGACCCCAGTTGCACCATCGGCCTCGACCGCGCTTGAGAGGCAATGTAATGGGCCGCAGTATAACCTCAATCTGCCCTGGTCTCAGGCAAACAAGCAGCAGGATTGTCGCAGCCACAGTCGCAGTACCACCAGTGATGTAGGCGGTGGTGGGCAAAAGAAGCACAAAACCCTGATCGGCGGCATGGGCAAAGGCTGGTCCAGCAACCATAGTGGCGCAAATTAACGCTAGAAATGACTTCACAATCAACTTCACTTCGTTAGCATACACACAAATTCTTGCAAGGAGGCAAGTCAGATGAGCAAACGCTGGTTCGCTGTGGCAGGTATCGCGGCCGCGTTGGGTTTCGCCTACATATTCGCAGGTACGCCGCAAACTTCTGTAAAGGTCAGCGACGGGCGCGCCGCGCCGATGGGGGCGTCGGGATCGCTGTTCATGGTCACTCTCAAGCTGCAAAATGACGGTGACCCTCGCATTCTTCAAAGCGTCACGTCACCATCTGGAGCCCACACGTCATTAATGAACCCTGGCCATGACAAACCACTTGTAGTGCCTGGCGGCGATCCGGCGCAACTGGCAATGGACGGGGCCCATATCATGTTGCAAGTGCCCGACGGAAGCTTTCCCGAAGGCACTTATCATTCGCTGGCGCTCACGTTTGACGATGGCAGCGAGGTAGTGGCTCGCATCCTGAATCCAGAGGCGACCGGCAGTATGACGTCAATGGACCACAGCAATGCCAACGGCATCGAAATCTCCCCTAGCCCAACGATCGCGCTGGCTCAGGATCCGCAGGTCAGTACTAACGGATTTGCCGTTCAAATCAGCGTCAAAAACTTCGAATTTGTCCTTGTCGAGGACGGCACACCGCATATCGACGGTCAGGGTCACGCCCACATCTATCTGAACGGCCTGAAGCTTGGCCGACTTTACGAAAACAGCTTTCAGGTCGGAGCGCTGAAGCCCGGCGATTATGAATTAACTGTTGCGCTGAACTCTAACGACCACCGCCCTTACATGTCCAATGGCGCCCCCATCTCGGTAACCTACAGATTTACACTATGATGCGGATTGCTTTTGGCAAGTGACAAGCCTTCAGCGATTCACAGAAATACAGAACACAAGCAGTTGTTTTTAATCGACAAAAGCACGCTCAACAACAAACGTGTCTGGCTTACTGTTCGACCCCTCGACCAGACCAAACCCCTCGAGTAGAGCCTTGGTATCTTTGAGCATATTCATTGAGCCGCAGATCATGCCCCGGTCGGTATCTGGCGAAATTGGGGGAACCTCTAGGTCTCTAAACAGCTTGCCATTGGTCATTAGATCGGTAGTGCGGCCCATGAACGGATAGTCTTCGCGTGTGGTGGTCGCATAAAGGCGCAGACCATGCGCAAACTCTCCGCACAACGGATCGTCTTTCACAGACGCAACCAGGTTCTTGCAATAGGTGAGTTCAGCAACTTCGCGGCAGGTGTGGGTGACGATGACTTCGTCAAACTTCTCATAGGTCTCGGGGTCTCGGATCAAACTGGCAAAGGGCGCAAATCCGGTACCTGTAGAAAACATCCAAAGCCGTTTGCCGGGCAACAACGCATCGTTCACCAAGGTGCCCGTTGGTTTTCTGCGCATTAAAATAGTGTCACCTTCCTTGATCTTTTGCAGATGCTCGGTAAGTGGGCCATCCGGAACTTTGATCGAATAAAACTCCAACTCCTCATCCCAACTGGGAGACGCCACAGAGTAGGCCCGGAACACAGGCTTCTCGGCATTTGGCAGGCCAATCATCACAAATTCACCGGACCGGAAGCGGAAAGATGCAGGCCGCGTCATACGGAACCGAAACAGCCGATCAGTATAGTGCTGCACTTCAGTTACGGTCTGGGCAAATACACCCGCCGGGATCGGGAACTTTGTCTCTTTGGAATCGAGCGCCATCAGATCACCTCCTCTTGCCACCAAGAAAGCGGCCAGATGCCCTAACCATGAGGCATTCTTTGTCAGCCACCTTTGTCAGGCCATTCATTTCATTAGTATACTAATGATTATGGGGCAATGGAGTATCCTGTCAATTGATTTGTGAAGAATGCCTCTCGTCCCAGAATTATCTTGACGCATGCCCGCTAATTATATTCGTATACTAATGAATAGTGGGAGGATCTTATGGAAAAACTTGTCATAAAGAACATCGGCATGATCCTGTCAGGAAAAATGGAAGAACCGATTTTTGATGGCGATTGTCTGATTGCCATAGATGGTAAGATAGACGCATGGGGCAATGAAAAGGACCTCGATACCGACGACGCAACCAGCATCGTAGACGCCCATGGTGTGACGCTTGCCCCCGGTCTGATCGACAGCCATGTGCACCCGGTGGTAGGTGACTACACGCCCCGTCAGCAACAACTCCACTGGATCGACTCCACTCTGAACGGCGGCGTGACCACAATGATCTCGGCCGGAGAGGTTCATATGCCGGGGCGACCCAAAGATGTGATCGGCCTCAAGGCGATGTCGATCGCGGCACAACGCTGGTATGAAAATTTTCGCCCCTCCGGTGTCAAGGTCCATGCCGGCGCCCCTGTCATCGAACATGGCATGGTCGAGGAGGATTTCGCCGAACTGGCCAACGCCGGAGTGAAATATCTGGGCGAAGTCGGCTTGGGTTCGGTCAAGGACGGCAAAACCGCAAACCAGATGGTCGAATGGGCCAGAAAACATGGGATTCAGTCCACGATCCACACGGGAGGCCCATCCATCCCCGGGTCCGGCCTCATCGACGCGGATATGGTGATCGAGACGGGTACCGACGTGATCGGGCACATTAACGGTGGTCACTCGGCACTGCCGGATGATCAGATCATCTGCCTTTGTGAAACCTGCACCAAGCAAGCCTTTGAAATCGTTCATAACGGCAATGAACGCGCCGCGGTGCTTACGGTGAATACCGCGCGCGAGTTAGGCAAGCTGGATCAAGTGATCTTGGGTACCGACGGGCCAGCAGGGTCAGGTGTGCAACCGCTTGGAATCTTGCGGATGATTGCCATGCTGTCGGCCTTCGGAAACGTCCCCGCCGAGATTGCCTTTTGCTTTGGCAATGGGAACACCGCACGGCAGCGTGATCTGGATGTTGGTCTTATTGAAAAGGGGCGTTGCGCCGATTTCGTCCTGCTGGACCAAGCGCAGCACGCGCCCGGAAAAAACATGCTTGAAAGCGTCGCGCAGGGGAACCTGCCGGGTGTTGGCATGACGATCATTGACGGCGTGATCTGCTCGGAACGTTCTCGCAACACACCGCCCGCACAACGCCTGCCGGAACGTATTCTGTAAACTCGAATTTCAATGACTTGGGTTGTTTGACGCAAACTGCGGGCTACGCGATCTTTGAAGGTCAGGTGATCTTTTTGAGCAATGCCAGAAGGGTCTTTTGCTCGGACTTCTTGAGAGGTGCGAGGGTTTCTTGCGAAATCCCAAACCCGTCGGCGTAAAGCTGTTCCATCAACTCAGCGCCCGCCTCGGTCAATGAGATGATGGATCGGCGCTTGTCACCGGGATCGGCGGTCGCGCGCAAAAGCCCCTTGGCTTTCAGACGGTCAACCACCCCTTTGATCGTCGCAATATCCATTGCTGCAAGTCGGCCCAGCTGATTTTGCGACACCTCTTTCTTCTCGGCCACCCGGATCAGCGTGGCAAACTGCGTCGGCGTCAGGTCTTTGGAAATTCGGTTCTGAAAGATGATCGAATGGCGCTGGCTGGCCAGCCGCAAAAGATATCCGACCTGGTCTTCAAGATGGTAGGGATCGACGCTGTTTGACATAAGTGCTCCTAACGAAGCCCGTCTTTGCCTTCTGCTTCATCGTGGGTCAAGCCACCGACACGGGGTAATGGCCGCCCGCTGTCGGTCACGGCCACGGCCACCATGATTTCATTTGCACGTGGCGCATCGTTCAGCCGTACTTCGATGCCGTCAAAGTGGCTGCGCACATAGGCTGCGTCCTTGTGCCCAAGCGGTACATCAAGCACCTGACCAGGCGAACCCATCTTTTTCGAAGACGGCACCAAGGCGGCCCCTTTTTCCACTTCTTTACGCAACGGCGCGCCCAACTTGGGATGGAGGATCGCAGCGGCATGTTCCAACTCGCCATTTTCGCCGACCATGGCCGACTTGCCATAGCTCTCTGCCTGCTCTGGTGTGATGCCAAGGGCTTCTACGCATTTGCGACCCAACAGCGTGCCCAGCTCTGCACCGATCTCCATCAATGCGCTTAAGTCCTGAGTATAGGTGCCCGCAAACGGGTTCTCGATTACTGCAACGGCGACGGCCTTGCGGGTGGCCGGGTCGATCTTTCGTCCGATTTCGGAATGCGTTTCTTCGATGTTTACAGCGATCTTACGAATCTTAGCGCTCATCTCAGGCCGTCCTCTCCTTTGATATCCTTGGCTGCCAGGCCGCCAGCGCGGTCGTGGATGCGTGGTCCCGTGCTCATGACCAGAATGGCGGCCATTTCATGAGCTTTGGGCGCGTCGTTCAGGCCGACCTCCATACTGTCAAAGTGGCTTCGAACGTAAGAGGCATTTATATGGGTGATCGGCACATCGAGCCGCCCGCCAACGCCCGTGACTTTCTTGGTAGAGGGTACGATCGCGTTGGAATCATTGAGAAGTTCGCGCATCGCGTAACCTCCCGGAGCGTGCCACAGGGCGCCATGTTCCAGCTCACCCGCCTCACCTATCAATGCGCCTTTGCCATAGCCTTCAATCTTGTCCGCCCCATCCAGCATCTCGACCAATCGCTTCGCCATCTGCAAACCAAGTGGCTTGAGGTCCTCCATGAACCACTGAATATCAGGCTCGTAACGCCCGGCAAATGGGTTCTCGATGATCGCAATCGCCGCCGCCCGGCGCAGGGGGCTCGCCGGGGCCGGACCACCTTCGTGGAAAATCTCTTCGACAGAATAGGCTGTTTTCCGGACATTAAGCTGGGACATGTTGTATCTCTTGTTGGAACGAAAATGCGTGTGCACCGGTTGTGACAGATCGGCCCCGGAGGAACAAACCCGCAGACGCGATCCGTCCCAGGGCCTGAAACGATGTCGCGCGGTTGAGACCTCGGGCCAAAGCGCGTTCACAATCCTCGGCTGACAAAGCACCACAGCTAACAGTGACCGGCAAATCCCCCAAATCACTGCTCTCGTCGATATCGCAAGCGGCGCGACGTGTGATCGATGGATGACCCGGCAGGTCCACCGCATTGGCGATGAGTGTTGCCGCAACGTCAGCCTCAGCGGCCGATGAGGCGAGCACCGTCACGCTGTCCGCGATGCCCAGAGACAGGCTGCGCCCGTGGCGACCAGAGGTCGCAATACCCCTGATACGATCCTTGTCCGTAACTTCAATCCGACCCAATTCGCCGCCGTCATGGGCTTGGATCGAGGTATTGAAGCTCGTTCCTGGGGTCAGATATAGAGCAATATCTCCACCGTTGTTGACATAAGCGCGCGTGATATTCGCGCTTTGGGTCATTGCCGCAAGCACCTCATCCGCGATGCTTCCAGCCACGGCGGCCATCCGTGTGACGTACCCCACATCGGTCAACGGCAGACACGCGTCATGCATTCGACGCGCAACTGTGCCGTTGGGACGTTTTGTTAGCGGAGACAGCATTGCCCGGTGGTCCGGCAGTTCCTCAACAATCTCGGCGATGATCGTTTCGAAACGCTTTGCTGCGGCCCGGTACGCCTGATCCCGATCCCCTTCCACCCAAACAATCAGATCACTGGGGCCATGCTGCAGATGCAGCCGTTGGCCATCGGGCAACAGGCGCGCGCGCGGCCTCATTCTGCGTCCGCCTTCCAATTGTAATTTCCAAGATCCATAGGATCCCCGGCATTAGGTTTTTGTCGTACGTGGCGAGCCTGTTCCGAATTGATGTCACTGACGCGTCGCATGTGGTCCACATGTCCGCCCAGGGCAGCGTAATCTCTAACACGCAAGGTAAATTCGATGGGGGCGACAAGCGCGGGAGTTGGAACATAGCCAAAAGAATTCGTGGGCATATCCAACACATCTACCATTACAGTGATCCCGCCTCCGGGCCACACATAGGCATCTGCACCACCGCAAGACACGTGGGTCAGCGCGTCCTTGACCGATTTGGTCAGGCGTACGGGGTTCTCAGTAACGCCTGCGCGCAGCGATCCCCCTGCCCCACCCATGAACAGCACTGAACAAACCGAAGGTTCGCAGTTTTCCGCAATCAGCGCAGCTGAAGCCGCCAGTTTCGCGGGTACGTCCCGCAGTTGCGGGACAAGATCGGCGTCGAGTTCATAGTATGAAAACTGCTCACCCGTTGTGGACACCATAAATAGCCGCAGGCCTTCCCACGCTGTTTTGGGGTTGAAGGGGCCAAGGATCGCAAGAGGGTCCTCGATATCTGTCCCCCCCCAACCTGTACCGGGTTCAGCCACTTGAAAGTATCGCCCAGGCGTCGAGCGCCGTCCTTTGATCTTGATCCCCGTTGCCGGGACATCAAGCTGCTTGCCTGTCTCGTGCTCGCTGAGCACTCCAGTGATGTGGTCATCCACCACCACGACGTCGTCGACATGACCGATCCACTGTTTCGGGAACATGCCTATCGTGGCAGAACCGCAGCCTACGCGCATCAAGCTTTCAGTCACGCCATTGATGATAGGCGGTTTTCCCGCTTCAACCACAACTTCGGTGGAGTGATTCTCTTCGCCAATGACCATCGTGACAGGTTCTCGGTTACACAGCCGCAGCAGGGCGTCACATGTAACTCGGCCTTCTTTCTTGCTACCACCCGTGAGGTGCTCGACACCACCCAAAGACAGCATTTTCGAGCCGTATTCCGAAGTCATGACATGGCCGATCGGTTCCCCGTCGACGCGCACCACGTCTCGCTCATGGCCGATATGACGGTCAGTGTCGATCTTCACCTTCACACCGCAATAGCTAAAGATGCCCTCGGTCACGACCGTGACCATATCGACACCTTCAACTTCTTGGCTGGCGATAAAAGGCGCAGGCTTGTAGTCGGGATAAGTGGTTCCCGCTCCTACAGCTGTCACAAACTGACGCTCACCTTTGAAGATATCGCCATCCCATTCCTCTGTCGCGCCCTCGCCCATGAACGGAACGAGGTCTTGGCCGCTTTGGATGATTGTCAACGGATCAAGGCGAACCAGTTCGCCGCCGTGGTTTGCATAGCGGTCGCAGGCACCGGAATTGCCTTCTGCGATATAGCACATCACCGGGCAGGCGTCGCAGCGGATCTTTTCTGGCTTCGCAACTTCTGGCATTAGGATAGACTCTTCTTGAGGGCCGCATGGACGACGCTGGGGATTGCAGGTCCCTTGAACAGTCGTACCCCTGTTGCATGTTTGATTGCGTTCAGGATGGCCGGTGCCGTTGGGATCAACACATGCTCTCCCAGTCCCTTGGCGCCATACGGGCCATGCGCGTCGGTTTCTTCGATGATAATGGTCTCAATCGGGGGGATGTCACCGATTGTCGGGATCAGATAGTCATGCAGGTTCTCGGTCCGTCCCGGGATGTATTCCTCCATTAGCGCCATCCCCAGACCCTGAGCAATGCCGCCATGGACCTGCCCTTCGACTAGCATCGGGTTGATGGCCTGACCGACATCATGAGCCGCAATGAATTTCACTGGCGTGACTGTGCCCAGCGCGGTATCCACTTCGACAACAGCCAGATGCGCGGCATAACCGAATTGGGCGTAAGGATGCCCCTGCCCATTTTTATCCAAGGGCTTTGTCGGCGGATCATAGCTTTCTTCAGCGCGAAGAACATACCCATCCGAGTCCGCTTCTAGAGCCGAAAGATCCAGCACACGAGCCCCCCCGGCATCAGTCGCCTGAATTTCCCCGGCGCTGAACTCCAAGGCAGCATCTTCGGCAACGTTCAGACGTTCCAGTATCATGGCCCGCAATGCCTCACCCGAGAGCCGCGCCGCATTGCCCGAGACAAAAGTCTGGCGCGAGGCCGAGGTTTTGCCCGCATCCGGTGTCACATCCGTATCCGCTCCGACAAGCGTAATCTGACCCACCTCGGCCCCAAGTGCGGTAGCAAAAATCTGGGTAATGACGGTATTGGCCCCCTGACCGATATCCATCGCGCCTTGATGCAGCACCACCGTGCCATCAGCTCGAATGCCGCATTTGATGGCCGATGGATTGGGCAAAGACGTATTGCCACAGCCATACCATCCGCTGGCGATACCCACACCGCGTTTTACAGTGTCATTTTGTGCATTGAATGCCTCAACACCTGCACGCTCTTCCGTCCAGGCAAACCGCAACGCCTCAAGGCAGGCCTTGATCCCGACACCCTGGTCAAATACCTGTCCGCACACGGTCGGCACACCATTATCCAATGCGTTGAGAATACGGAACTCCAGCGCATCCATTCCCAGCTTCTCGGCCAGATCGTCGAAAAGACATTCTTGTGCAATGGCTGCCTGAGGCACACCAAAGCCGCGAAACGCCCCCGATGGCGGGTTGTTGGTATGCACACCCTTGGCCTGCGCGATGTAGTCCGCCACGCGGTACGGTCCCGAAGCATGGACTGGCACCCTGTTCGCCACCGTCGGTCCCCAACTGGCATAAGCCCCCGTGTCAAAGCGGCCACGAAAGTCAAAGCCACAGAGCTTGCCCGTCTTATCAGCACCGATCCTAAGCGTGATGTCTGAGGGGTGCCGCTTGGTCGAACATTGCATGGATTCAGTACGCGTGTAGCAAAGCCGCGCAGGTTTGCCCGTCTTCAGCGCCGCGAGTGCCAGGTAGGGCTGTACGCTCATATCCAACTTGGAACCGAAACCGCCCCCGGTGGCCGTTGGCACAACACGTATGTCCGAGCGGTCAAGCCCCAGAACACGCTCGAGCCCTTCGAGATCCATAACCGGGGCTTGCGTGCAGGCATGCACCTCAACGCGACCGTTTACGACTTCGGCGAAACCCGCTTCAGGTTCAATATAGGCATGCTCGACAAAGCCGCTTTCAAACCGGCCTTCCACGATTACATGCGCGCGTGCCAGGGCCGCATTTGGATCGCCACAGGTCACAAAACCAGCACACATCACATTGTTGTCCCGGCCATCATGTAGTTGATCGGCTCTTTCACCTTGGGCTGCGTCCATGTCTTGTAAGGCAGGCAGTTCGGTCCAAGTAATCGGTACCATTTCTGGATCGATGGCGCGAAGCACATCCCGAGCACCAATCAGTGCCGCGACAGCCTCTCCCCTGAAACGCGCTTCCCGCTCGGCAAAGACAGGCTGGTCTTCAAATCCGGGTATCACGCCAAAGTTGTTCTGGCCCTTCACGTCTTCCGCAGTCAGTACCGCGTCCAGTCCAGCCGCCTGCGCGAACCCTTCGAGGTCACCGATTTCAAAGACCGCCCGGGCATGGGGGGAGCGAATGACCAAAATCTCAAGGCACCCCACTGGTGCAATATCATCGCCGTACTTGATGGTAGCCGAAACTTTTTCGATCCCATCCAAATGCTTAACCGCATCGCCCACCTTACCCGCTTTCGCAATAGCAACCGAGGGCGCACCCATCACCGCGTCGATGATTTTGCGATAACCTGTACAGCGACATAGCACACCCCCTAAAGCATCCTGCACTTGCGCCTCGGTGGGCTCGGGCACGTCCCGCAGCAGCGCAACGGCAGATACCATCATGCCGGGCGTACAGATCCCGCATTGCGCCGCGCCATGATCCAGAAAGCTCTGCGCCAGCTTGGCTGCCACGGGGTCATTGGCATGTAATCCTTGCACAGTTTCGACCTCGCGCCCCGCAACCTGATGTGCTGGGGTCAGACAGGCGCAAACGGGCTCGCCCTCAAGCAGTACAGTACACGCGCCGCAATCCCCCGCATCGCAGCCAATCTTCACATCGCGTTGCCCCAAACCCTCGCGCAGAACTTCGGACAGTCGTTGGCCAGGGAAAAGCAATGGGGCCGCTTCACGTCCATTCAAACGAAATGGGGTCGGGGTGCCTGAAAGCGCTTTGTTCATCACGAAACCGCCTTGTGAATTGCACGCTGAATTTGATGACGCACTGCATCAAGCCGATACGAACTTGTCCCTCGGACATCATCGATCGGCGTTAATGCTGCGACATCAATCGGAGAAATCCTGACATCAGCGGGATCCTGACCGATCAGGCTCGCCTCTAACGCCGTAAGCCGTTGCGCTACAGCGGAACAGGACCCTACTGCGATGCGAGCCTCGGCTATTCTTCCCTTTGCATCCAAAAGAACATTTGCCGCTGTCATGGCGATGGAAATGACCAAATAGCGACGGCTCCCTAATTTTTCAAAACCAGACGTCATGCCAGCATGGGGTTTCGGCACGATGATCGCTGTCACCAACTCGTCATCCATCAACGCTGTTTGCCGCACACCGCTGATAAATGCCTCGAGGGGAAGAACACGCTTTCCCTTTGCTGCACTGGCCAGTTCAACCTCAGCGTTCAATGCAAGCAGAGGTGGAACACCATCGGCGGCGGGAGAGGCATTGCAAATGTTTCCGACAACCGTACCTGCATTTTGGATTTGCAGGCTTCCGACCTCGCGCGCCGCCTGTTTCAAGGCATCAAAGGCCCGAGGAAGATCAGTTCTAACAACATCCGACCATGTGACGGCTGCACCAATTCTTGTGCCCCCTTCAGATTGCGTGATGTCCGAAAACCCACCTATTCTTGTTACATCTAACAGACTTTCGGGATGCCGGCCTGCTTTCAAGGCCGGATAGAAATCTGTCCCACCCGCAACAACGCGGACCCCAGCCTGCTTAAGAATGCCCAGCGCATCAGGCAACAAGCTTGGTTGTGAGTAGGCCATGCACATATCCACTTTCATTAGCACACTAATGATAAGTGTGGACGTTTGCCAGAGTCAACAGAACTGTCCTGAGAACACATCCAATCCGACAGGGGCCGCAGTTTGAGCCAAGTGGGCCTCCGTATACCCAAGTTGACAGATTATCGAATCCGGATAAGGTACAAGCATGAACATGTCTGAACAAGAATCAACAAGCACTGACCGGATCGGAGCACCAAAATCTGTCAGGATCGCACTCATGCTGGAGGAAGAGATCCGGTCAGGTGGGTTGGATACAGGCGCACCGCTGGCCAGTGAGAATGCTCTGGTCAAACGGTTCTCGGTTAGCAGAAATACTATACGGAAAAGCCTCGATATCCTCAGCCGCAAGGGCCTGATCACGACCCGGCGCGGCATCGGATCATTTGTAACCTTCGGGGGAAAAACGATCGACGACCGCAAGGGATGGAGCGTTGCACTATCCTCGGGTGAAACCGAACTTGCGACGCGGATTCTTCGCCTGACACGCGGTAAAATGGATTTAGCAGACGCACCCGAAAGTGTCGGCACCGATGTCTTGATGGTCGATCGTTTACGTTTTCGTGTGAACACCGGTCAGGGAGTGTCGCTAGAACGCAGCCGTGTCCCATGGCGTTCAGAGTTTTCCGAAATAATTGAGACCGGCCTAGAAAACGGCTCTTTGACGGAAACGCTTCGCAGTCGCGGGTTGGCAGTCAACGGTGGTAGCGAATGGGCGCGTGTGTTGCCCGCGCTCAGCGCGGAAGACGCGGCTGTCATGGGGCGCGTGTCAGGAGAACCGATGTTGCGGCTGTGCCGGTTAACCCGTTCAGCCGACGGGGACTCCCTGGAATTTGTCGAGAGCATTCTGGACCCAGACCTGTTTGGTCTGCACATGGAGTTTTGACGGCTATGGCCACTGCAGAACTGGCTTTCAGTCGCGCTTGCGGCGCTCTTGCCGGAATGGCCATCGGGGATGCGTTGGGTATGCCCTCACAAACGCTGTCGCGCTCAGAAATAGCGCAACATTATGGCGAGATCACAACTTATGTCGCCCCCTACCCCGACCATCCGGTCTCTCATGGCCTACAGGCGGCGCAGGTGACGGATGACACCGAACAGGCATTTTTGTTGGCTCAACGTCTTGTGAAAGATGGCGAAGGGTTTGACGAGGCGCTTTGGGCGCAAGACCTGCTGGATTGGGAGGGTGACGTCCGAGCCCGTGGTTTGCGCGACCTGCTGGGTCCATCTTCCAAAGCGGCTCTTGCAGCGATGCTGAACGGAGAACCAGCCAGCGAAACGGGGCGCAACGGAACGACAAACGGCGCTGCGATGCGAATTGCACCGGTTGGGATCGCCACGCATTTCTCGCCAACGCAGAATTTCTTGGACCGCGTGGAACTGGCCTGCCGTATGACGCATAACACGGGCGAAGCCATCGCCGCTGCTGCTGCTGTTGCCACTGTCGTCAGCTGTGGTGTGGATGGTCTTGATTTCGACTCAGCACTCGACGCAGCGCTGGACGCCGCAGAGCAAGGGCAGAAACGCGGCCATCGGTTTGGCGAAGCAAACATGCGCCGTCGGATTTCAAACGCACTTGATCTCGCTGATCAGGGCCTGACCGATGTAGAATTCGCGCAAATCGTCGGAACTTCTGTCTCTTCGTATGAATCTGTCCCGGCGGCCTTTGGCATCGTAAGGATGGCGTCGGGGGATGTTTGGAAGGCCACCCGAATTGCCGCGAATATCGGGGACGACACAGATACAATCGGCGCTATTGCCGGAGCGATGGCCGGGGCATGCGCCGGAATTGAAGCCGTCGCGCCCGCTGTACTCGACCCTGTTCGTGCTGCCAACAACTTACCCATCGAAGTAATAGCGGAACAGTTGCTTTCTCTTCGCCATACGTCTGACGCAAAGACGGAGGCCGAAAGATGACCAATCGTCTTCTTCAGATGTCAGGTGTTGTGGCCGATCTGCTCTATCAGGTCGAAGCTGTTCCAGCGGTTGGTGAAGAAGCTATCGTCAAGGGTTTCTCCATCGCACCTGGTGGCGGGTTCAACGCCATGGTGGCCGCGAAACGCGCAGGTATGATGGTATTCTATGGAGGCTCTATCGGATCTGGCCCATTTGCCAATATTATTCGCGAAGGTCTTAACACCGAAGGTATCCCGTTCCTGCGGGCACAAGACCTAACACGCGATCAGGGCTGCTGTACCGTGATGATCGACCCTCAGGGTGAGCGGACCTTTGTGGCAAGCGACGGTGCTGAGGGGCACGTGACTGCCGAGGACTTAACGCAGATCAGCTTTGCCGAATTCGACTGGACCCTTTTGTCTGGCTACGCTCTGCACTACACGGGCTCGCGTGATGCGCTGCACCAGAGGTTATCTTCGGTTGCCCGCATCAATAACCTGGTGTTCGATCCTTCGCCCATCATCGCTTCTCTCCCACATGAGGTGCTGCAGACGGTGTTGAGACGGGCCAGATGGATCAGTGCAAATGCGCGCGAAGCTGCGGTTCTGACTGGTCACACGGACCCTGTTGCTGCTGCCAGAGCACTTGCTGAAACCCGCCCTGATGACGGTGGAACTGTTGTGCGACTGGGGGAAGACGGCTGCATTCTGGCCCGGCCTGATGCTCTTCACCATATCCCAGCTTACCGCGTTCAAGCGGTGGACACCAACGGCGCTGGTGACACCCATGTTGGCAGTTTCATCGCGCGAATGGCGCGCGGTGATACCCCGAAGGAAGCAGCCATTTACGCAAATGTCGCTGCGGCGTTGTCAACCACACAACAAGGGCCCGCAACGGCGCCGACCCAAGCGGTCGTGGCGGACGCCCTAAACAAGAAAGAGGCGGGTTGATCGAGAACCAAAGCTAAAGACCATTCAATCGGGAGATCACAATGAACAAACGTATCCTATTAGCAACCACAGTTGCTTTGACAACAACGGGCGCGGCCGTTCTGGCCGATGAGATCCGAGTTCTCAATTGGCAAGGGTATGGAACCGACGAAGACTGGGCCATTTCTGCCTTTACCGAGGCAACGGGCCACACCGTCGTTCATGAATACTTCAATTCTGAACAAGAGATGTTGACCAAGCTTCGGACCAACCCCGGTGCCTATGACGTCGTGCTGATCAACGCGGCCTTTACGCCACAGGCGCAGGCCGAGGGGCTGATAGGGCCAGTGGACAGCTCGATGGTCGCGAATTTTAGCGACGTGCCCGAAAATCTGGCCGCCAATCCGGACCTCAACGCCGGAGGTGCGCTGCATGGAATGCCTTGGACCTGGGGCCTGACATCCTTTGCTGTGAACACCAATGAATTCAACGAGATGCCAACGTCGATCGAGGTATTTTGGGACACGGCGCACGAAGGCAAAGTCTCGATCCGCGATGACGCGTTGGAAGCCGTACAATTCGCAGCTATCGCAACGGGCCAGGATATCAACGACATCCAGGATCTCGATGCCATCGAGGCCAAACTTGCCGAGTTGATGCCTCAGATCAAAACCTATTGGGGTTCGGAGAACGACTGGAACCAGTTCATGGCCGCGGGCGATCTGGATGTGGCGACCTTCTGGTCAGGTTCTGCGAGCCGCTCGATGGCTTCCGGACTACCGGTTCAATTCATCGTGCCGGACGAGGGTGCAATCGGCTGGTTGGATGGTCTGTCGATCCCAACATCATCGACCAAGAAAGAGGCTGCACACGCCTTTATCAATTGGATGATCGACCCTGAGTTCTACGTCATATGGGCCGAAAGCGGTGCCCCAGCTTCGGCCAATGCCAAGGCCGCCGCTGCGTTGCCTGATGACGCCTTCAACAAACGCGTTCTGGGCGACCCCGCAGTCGTGGCACGCGTCCAGTTCCAGCGTCCGGTCTCGGATGAAAATCGCGAGAGATACCTTGAGCTCTGGCAAGGGTTGAAAGCCGCCCAATAAGCCCAGGCACGCTAAGGAGAAAGCAGACATGTCAACGGTTCTCGCCCGACAAAACAGGCTCAAGATCGTCAGCCTGCTTTCTCCGGCTTATGTTTGGCTGACGGTGGCAATATTTTTGCCGCTGTCGGCGATGTTGTATTTCAGCTTTTTGTCCGATGTGCCTTTTGGCGATGCCGAATGGCACTACACATCTGAAAACTATCAGGCCTTCTTCCAGACCTCGACTTACGCAACGCTGCTGTGGAAATCCATAAAGCTGGGCCTGACTGTAACGGTGATTTCCGTGCTGGTTGGCTTTCCCTGCGCCTATGTTCTGGCCAAGGCGATTAAGGGTAAGTCGCGCGAGGCACTATTCCTTCTAGTCATCCTGCCCTTCTGGTCGAATTCGCTGGTCCGGATATTTTCCTGGGCCATCGTTCTGCGCGGAAATGGAGTGCTAGAGCTCGGCCTCAACGCGATCCTGCCGTTCGAGGTCGATGTGAACCTGATGTTCTCGACCCCTGCGATCGTTATCGGCCTGGTCCACTCTTACCTGCCTTACGTTATCTTGACTTCGTATCTGGCCTTACAGGCCATCGACGACAATCTGATCGATGCCGCGCGGTCAATGGGGGCGAACAAACTGACCATCCTATGGCGTGTCATCCTGCCTTTGTCCCTGCCCGGGCTGCTGGCCGGTGCCGTACTGATTTTTGTACCTGTCGTCGGCTCATTTATGGAGCCACGCATATTAGGTGGTCGTGTCGGAACTTATTTTGGCACCGTGATCGAGGATCAGTTCGTGGCCGTGTTCAATTGGCCCTTAGGGGCTGCCTTGTCCTTTATCCTGCTTGCGGTGGTTTTGGTGATCCTGGCAACCGCCAGCCCGGCGTTGCGGAGGGCACAGACATGAAGAACACCTATCTGGTCTGGGCAGGTAAGGTTTGGCTTGGCCTGATCCTGTTCTTTCTTTACGCCCCGATCATCGTCATGGCGTTCATGTCCTTCAACGCGTCACAGTATTATCAACTGCCCTTTGAGTTTTCGCTGAAATGGTACGAAAAACTGGGCCAGAACACCGAAATTCTGAATGCCGCGACCCGCTCAATTCTGATCGCGCTGGCTACAACAGTGATTGCCACCATCTTGGGCACAGCCGCCTCGCTGGCCCTGTTCCGGTTCGAGTTCCGTGGCAAGCGCTTCCTGCAGGTGATGCTGTTCCCGCCGATCGCGATTCCATGGCTGATCACCGGCACGGCGATGCTGATCTTTTTCTATGGCGTCGGTCTTGGCCGCGGCACACCCTCGGTTCTGATTGGCCATGTCGCCCTGGCCTTGCCTTACGTGATCGTCGTCGTCAGCGCCCGTTTGGCGACATTTGATCCCACACTGGAAGAGGCCGCACGGTCCATGGGCGCCGACAGTTGGACCGTGACCCGCCGCGTCACCCTGCCCTGGATCGCTTCGGGGATCATTGCCGGTGCTCTGTTCGCTTTTGCGGTCAGCTTTGATCAGTTCGTTGTGTCGTACTTCCTCTCCGAGCCCGGAGACAGCACGCTGCCAGTTTTGATCTACACCTCGATCCGCAAAGGCTTCACGCCGGAAATCAATGCAATCTCGACAATCATTATCGTAATCTCGATGGCCGTGATGCTGTTTGCAGCCCGGTTCTCAAATTTCGGAGGAGAACGCTGATGGCCGATGTTTCTGTCCAAAACGTCACCAAAACATTCGGGTCACTCAAAGCTTTGAATGACGTCACCATGCACTTTCCGGATGGTGGTTTTTTTGCCCTGCTCGGCCCGTCAGGCAGCGGTAAGACGACGTTGCTGCGTGCTATTGCCGGGTTAATCTTTGCGGACAGTGGTTCGATCCATATCGGTGATCAGTCGGTCGAGCACATTCCCGTCGAAAAGCGCGACATCGGAATGATGTTCCAGAACTATGCTCTGTTTCCCAATATGACCGTCGCCGACAATGTGGGTTTTGGATTGCGTGTACGCAAAGTAGGTGCAGCCGAGGAACGCCGCCGCGTGGGTGAAGCGCTGGAACTGGTACAGCTTGGGCAACTGGGCGACCGCAAACCTCATCAGTTGTCTGGTGGTCAACGACAGCGCGTGGCATTGGCACGGGCTATTGTCACTAATCCAAAGGTGCTTCTATTGGACGAGCCGCTGTCGGCCTTGGACAAATCCTTGCGCGTCGACATGCAGATAGAATTGAAGCGTATTCAGCGTGAGATTGGCATTACAACGATCTTTGTGACCCATGATCAGGAAGAAGCCCTTACTTTGTCAGACAAGATCGGCATCCTCAGACAGGGAACGATGATACAGGCTGGCCCGCCACGCGAGGTTTATAACAATCCTGTCGACGTGTTTACCGCCGAATTTCTGGGCGAAGCCAATATTCTTACAGGTCAAAGCGGCTTGGCTCTGAATTCTGGCGGTGCGGATATCAAATTACCACGTAGCGCGACACCGCAGTCGACGCTGGCCGTCAGACCCGAGAACATGAGCATATCTATCTCAGAGCCTGACGGCGACGAGATCTCAAAACTCCCCGCCACGCTGGTCCGTCGCATCTTCGCCGGAGCGATGGCGACCTGCGTCCTGAAACACAACGACAACACCTTCAAAGTCATTGCGCGCGATCAGGACATCCCGGATTTGCCCGAAGGTGGCGAAATATGGCTGAGCTGGAAACCTGAGCACACGATTGTCGTTCCAGACGGATCAGTTGGGTTCGACCCCAATTGACACGAACCAGATCAAGATCGAAAACCTTCGTGCATGGCGCTACGACAAACACGGCCTGACGTGCGTTGACCTCGTGATAAACGAAGTGACTGCACGCGACCGGATCAGCCTACTAATTGAATGACGCCTCACTGGGTGGCGAATGCGATTATTAGTCCGACGATCTGGGTTCAAACATCAATCCAACGTACGCGGCACTGGATCTGCGCTGCCACCGGGTTGGAAAACAATTCAAACCAGCTTCAATCAGATTGGTAGAACAACATAGCCTGCCACCTTGTAGGTGCCTGCGCTGCCCACGTGCCCGGGCCAGTGAGCTTGCTCAAACTAAGGGTTCAAACGAGACCGTGACATCTGCGAACAAATCTGCATCCCCCACCTCGAAATACTGTCGAGTGATCGTGCGCTTGACGTATTCGTCATTTTCTTCCAGCCACAATCCGATCCAGGATGAGCGCGCAGAACAGGATCGCCAATCCAGCCAAAATTCCTTGTCCTGCAGCGGCATATTGAAGTGCCTCCAGCACGTCCTCGCCCAAGCCTTTTGCACCGATCAGCGAGGCGACGACCACCATCGCAAGAGACATCAGGATAGTCTGATTCACACCCGCCATGATAGTCTTGTGCGCCAGGGGCAGATCTACCCTCCATAGCAGATACCGGGGCGTCGCTCCGAAGGCTAATGCGGCCTCCCGCACGGTTTCGGGGACTTGCTGCAGGCCAAGAACGGTAAAACGGATCACCGGGGGGCTGCCAAAGATCATTGTAGCGACCACGCCCGCTGGCTTGCCTGATCCGATAAAGGCCACGACCGGGATCAAGTAGACGAAGGACGGCATCGACTGCATGAAATCCAAAATCGGTCGCACGATTGCAAACGCCCGCGGGCGGCGCGCACAATAGATGCCAAGCGGGATACCTAGAGTGATCGAGATTAGCGCCGCCGCGCCCAGCAGGGCAATCGTGGTCATCGCTTTTTCCCAGAAATCCAATAGACCCAGATAGGCCAGCGCTGCACCGGTGAAGATTGCCACGCGCGGTCCGGCAGAGAGATAGGCCAGCATGATAATCACCAGTGCCACGACGGGCCACGGCGTATCGACCAGTACTACCTCAATCCAGTCCAACAGGGTGCGCATCCCATAGGTCAGCCCATCGAAGAAGCCGCGCCCGGCGGTTTTGGTCCATTCAAACACTGCTTGTACGCCATCGCCGACGTTTAAACGCCAGTCCCGGTTGGTTGGGAAAGTTTTGAGTACTGCTAGCGCATCCGGTTGCGCAAACTTGATCATCGACAAGATTACTACCACGGCAGTCAGCGCCGTCGCGACGACTACTCGAGGCAGCGACCAGCCATGCGCTACACTCGGGTCCGAACGCCAGCGCGCGAACTGCCCTTCAAGCGTCCAATTGGCCAACGAGGCGGCCAGGAACTTAAACGCCAGCAGAAGGACGATCCCGATAACCAGATAGGTGAATCCTGTCGAATCCGCCGAACGTGCGGCCTCCTGCGCGCCTGCCAAAGCACCCTCAAGCGATTCCGCGGCGCGCTTCAATGACTCCAAAGTGGTTGAACCGGATTGCTCTGCCGCTGCAATTTGCTGGCGGCGCAGCTCCAATGTCTGCTCAATCTGTTCCGCGCGTTCCCGAAACTCACGGCCCAGATCACCGAACAAGCCCAGACCGATTTGGATAAAGGCAAGCGTTTCCAACACCAAAAACCCAAGGAACCACGACCACAGCCCCCGCGCCCCGAACCATATCGGACCCAAAATTGCAGCAGCTTTGTTCAGCGTAAAGCGGTAGCCGGGCGCCTGCATAATGTAGGCAAAGGTCTTTTGGTAATAGGACTGCCCCTGTCCCACAAAATCTCCGATCAAGCCATTCAGGCGGTCGGCGGTTTCCGGTTGGATCTGTTGTGTATCAACATGTTTCATAGCGGTCCCCCTAGGCTTGACTGTCCTGAATCGCGCGGATCAGACCCGCTCGGTTGATAACACCCACGGTCTTGCCATCCTGAGTGACGGCTACAACTCCATGACCATCAACGCAGAGGTTCATCAGATCGGACAAATCCATGTCCGGATGCGCCTCTTTGGCATCTTCGGGCACTTCGCCGTGATGCGCCTCGAACTCTTCAACCGGTTTCATCACCGCATGGGCGAAGATCATGTTGAGTTTGGAAATCCCTGCCACAAAGTCGGCCACATAGTCATCGGCGGGGTTGAGGATGATCTCTTCCGGCGTACCGATCTGCACAATGCGCCCATCCTTCATGATCGCGATACGATGGCCGATGCGGATCGCTTCATCTAGATCGTGGGTGATGAACATCGTGGTTTTGTTCAGCTTGTGGCTGAGGTCCATGAACTGGTCCTGCAACTGCTTTCGGATCAGCGGGTCGAGGGCCGAGAACGGCTCGTCCATCAGCAATATCTCGGGGTCGGCGGCGATGGCACGGGCCAGACCCACACGTTGCTGCATACCGCCCGACAGCTCATGCGCATATTTGTCTTCCCAACCGTTGAGCTCGACCAGTTCCAGCACCCGGTCCGCTTCTTCCCAGCGGCGCGCCTTGCCGGTGCCTCGGATTTCCAGCGGCATCGCTACGTTGTCGCGGACAGTACGGTGGGGCATCAGGCCGAAGTTCTGGAACACCATCGCGACGCGCCGGTTGCGCAGGTCGCGCAGGCCCTCATCATTCAAGCCCATCACGTCCTCGCCATCCAGATAGATATGGCCGTCAGTGGGTTCCAACAGGCGATTCACATGGCGCACAAGGGTCGACTTGCCCGAACCCGACAAGCCCATGACGCAGAACAACTCACCCCGCTCGATTTCGAAACTTGCATCGGCGACGCCGACAACGCAGTTGAAGCGCTCCAGCACTTCGGCTTTGCTCAGACCTTCGTCGTGGATGGCCTGCAATGCTTCCTGCGACCGCGCACCAAAAACCTTCCAAACGCCTTTTGCGTCGATTGCGATATCCGCTGTCATACTGACCCCACCGCAGTTGAATGAATCGAGCAACGCCCCCGAAATCATTGGGGGCGCACAGGTTTTAGTTGGTGGTCAGACCAAGCCAGCTGTCGACGGTATCGCCATTGGCGGCGATCCACTCGGCCACGATCTCGTCTGTGTCACGCCCTTTGACCACGACCTCGTAAGTCAGGCCGCTTAGCTCACCGGCATCCATGTCGATATTGGCCAGAAAGGACGCCGCTGCAGGGTTGCGCTGCTCAAGCGATTTGGAATGGGCGACGGTCACGGTCTTGACCGGTTCACCGGTGCTGATATGGGACTTGTTGAACCAATCCGCGTCCTGATCGGGCTGCACCATCTTGTAGGTGGTCGCATCATGATCGGGTTCTTCCAGAATTGTCACATCATACAAAGCATGCACGTAATGCGGCGCATAGCAGTAGAACGCCGCACCCTTCTGTTGGTCAACCTGGTCCTTCAAGCGTGAATAGAACACGGTTTCATCCTCGGTCGTTGGTGTCAGGAAGGTCTCGATCCCATAGTCCCGCACCCGCACTTTGAATGTGTTGGTTGAAGCCCAGCCCGAAGCACCAACCCAAACCTCACCCATGCCGTCACCATCCGAGTCGAAGAGCTCTTGCGCCATTGGGGTGGCCAGATCGTAGATCGAGCGGATGTTGTGATCCTCAACCATATAGTTCGGCACGCAGATCCCGGCGCGCCCCTCGTAGCTGCCAGAAGACAGCGCGACGGTGCCCTTCTGATCGACATACTCGTCAGTGAACGAAGACTGGTTCGGCAGCCAGACATCCGGGTGCACGTCGATATCACCACGCCCGCCATCCATCGCTGCAAAGATCACCGCATTGGCGCCAGGCGCATAGCCAACCTCGCCGCCTAGACGTGTTTCGATAACCTGACCAATGACGCGGCTCATAATCTTGGCACCGGGCCAGCTGGGTTCACCGACCATCACTTTGTCCTGCGCGATCGCGGTTGTCGCGCCCAAAGTCAGGGTCAATGCTGCTGTTAGCATTCCTTTTTTCATATTAATTCTCCCGTTTCGTTGAGTTGCATGCGCCATCAGGCGCGCGCCCGCTTGCGTTGCGGGTCTATGAATGGAATGTCCGAGACCGCCGCGCACAGGCGTTTCATCCGTCCGTCGAGCTGTCCGATCTCCAATTGAGTGCCGTTTTCCGCCTGCTCGACCGACAATCGGGCCATCGCAATCGCATGCTCCAGCATCGGTGAACGTATAGCCGAGGTCACCACACCCACCTGCCGTTCTCCCGCGTAGACCGGGGCACCGTGGGCTGGCACGTCATCGCAACCGATCAGCAGCCCTTTGAGCACCCGGCGCGGGTCGCGTGCGTTGCGTTGCAGAGCCGACTTGCCGGTGAAGTCAGACTTGGTCAGATCGACCGCAAAGCCCAATCCAGCCTCGAACGCATCGACGCCCGGTGCGAATTCGGCGTTTGCGGCGGCCAGACCTGCCTCAATCCGGATGATGTCTAGTGCGGCTGAACCCATTGGGGCGATCCCGAACTCTTCGCCGGCTGCCATTACCGCATCCCAGATCGCGACAGCATCGGATTTTGAGCAGAAAACTTCATACCCTGATTCGCCGGTATAGCCCGATCGCGACAGCATGAACGGCGCACCTTCGCGATCGTTCAGCCGTGCGACGGTGACACCGAACCATTTTAGATGATCCAGGCTGGGTACATGCGGTTGGGTAAAAGCGATCTTGCGTAGCAAGTCGCGCGATTTCGGCCCTTGAATAGCCAGGTTTGGCATCGTTCCGCGCAATGCGTGGACCCGCACTTGCAAGCCGCGCGCGTCTGCCAGTTCCTGCAACACCCGCCCGCTTTCCTCGGACCCACAGCACCAACGGAAAATCTCGGGCGCCAGACGGAACAAGGTGCCATCGTCAATGACCGATCCACTTTCGTCGCACATCAGCGTGTAAGATCCACGCCAAACCGGCAGTTTCGCCACGTTTCGAGTGGTGGCCAGTTGCAGCAGCGCCTCGGCATCCGGGCCGACGATGTCGAATTTGCGCAGACCGCTCATGTCCTGCACTGTCACAGCCTCGCGGCAGGCCCAATATTCACCCAAAGTACCATGGGCCGGGTAACTGACCGGTACCCATAGATCACGCGCTGGCGCGAAATGCTGGGTCAGCGGGGCCAGACGGTCATGAAAAGCGGACTCCTGGCTGATCGACATGAGGGCGTCTTCCTTTTCGCGATAGGCAACCGCACGGCGGATCGGTGTTTCAGGGCGATAGATACGTACATGCACATCCGTCGGGTTCCAGCCGTTGATCGGATCAATATCGTCTGGACAGGCGGTCGAGGTGCAGACCAGATCCTCCAACGCTCGCATGGCAACATAATCACCAGGGCGTGAACGGGATTCTTCAGTCAGGATATGATGCGAAGCCGGGTCAACCCACGTGCTCCAGAAGAAGTTGATTGCGGGCCAAGCGGTCCGCTTTTTGACACCGTAGGGCACCAGAGCATTGGTCATGTTGTCGGAACAGTTTAGATGGCCGGGAAAGCCTCTCTCTTCGTAACCACGAGCGGTGCACGCCAGACCGAATGTATCGTGTTGACCACAAGTGTCCTGAACCACATTCAGTAACGGGCGCATATCGCGATCAAAGAATTTATCCAGCAAACCGGGACCGGGAAAAGCCCGTCTAACCATGGACCGAGTGGCAGTGGAGTCGATCATCCATTCCTCGCCACGGTCCAGGCCATCAGCCCGCAACGCCATGAAATCGGAACATTGCTGGCCTTCAACATCGATGATTTGAACGAATTCGCCAGCTTTTAGCGCATACGCCATGGCGCTGCCGCGAGGGACGGTGAATTCGTCTCGTGTATCACCCAGCAAAGGCGGCAATCGCACATCACGTTTGGCTGCGGGTTTGTGCAGAACCGTCACATTTCCGGCGCCTGACCCTTCGATTAGCCCGGCAACTCCGACGGGTCGGATCAACCAGACTGTCATCGTCTGACTGGCACGTATAATCACTGGCTCGGATGATTGATCAAATCTGTAACAGGGAACCCGCTGATCCCCATCCCGCGCTGCTATCCAACCCGAGAACTGGGCACTGTCAAAACCGTCCCATTCAACTAACCCGGTTTGGCTCAGCCCAAGTGCCGCAAGCATCGGCTGCCCACCCTCTGCCAAAGCAGCAAGATCCAATGGCTGCATTGAACCAGCCCCTTCTACTGACAGCAAATCTCCGGGGTTGATCGACAGATTCACCGCCTCGCGCGGACACAGGACATGCGTGCGTGTGTCAGAGGTGTTTGAGAAGCCCGGGAACCGACGACCGGGGCCGTCGTGCCCGGTGTTAGTAAAAGTATGTAATACCGTAGATCCGTGCATGGCGCAGCCAGATTCCCAAAATGTAACTAGTTACAGAGCTTGATGAAACCAGTTACATATGTCAACTCTTTACTTATAAATCGGCAAGACGGGCCCTAAAATCAGTGACGCAGAAAACCCCCGAGCCTAAAAAACGCTCAAATCTCAGAGATGTAGCAAAAGCAGCGGGCGTGTCTGTCGCAACGGTGTCCAGGGTGCTTAATGAACCGACCGTGGTAAAAAAGGAAACGCTCGAAAAAGTTCAGACCGCGATTGCCGAGCTAAAATTCGTTCCTAGCGCGGCTGCCAGGGCAATCAATTCTGGTCGCACCCGCTTTGTTGGGGCTTTGGTCCCTACGCTGGACAATGCGATCTTTGCCCGATTCCTTGCTGCTCTGGAGCGTAAGCTATCAGACCATCAGTTGTCTCTGATCGTTGCGACAACCGAGGCGAGCCTAGAGATTGAAGCCGAGAAAGCCAAAAGCCTGCTGGATATCGGGGCAGAAGGGCTGATCATCACTGGCATTACGCACAGCCCGGCGTTTCACGAACTGATCGGACGGGCGTCGTTGCCAACGATCGTCACGTCTTTCTTTAATCCGGAAAATCCGCTGCCGACCATCGGGTATGATAACGCGGCTGCGGCGCAACTTGCCCTAAAACACCTTGTTGAACTCGGACACCGAGACATTGCGGTCGTGCATGGCCCCGTTAACGATAATGACCGTACCCGAGCGCGCCTAACCGGCCTCAAAGCCTTTCCCTTTGACGGAAAGCTCTCAACCTTCGAGACCGAGATCAGCCATCAGGGCGGCGCAGACGCTGCAAAACACTTGGGCAATCTAAGCACCAGGCCAACGGCAATTCTATGTCTATCCGATGTCGTCGCCCTGGGGGTTTTGCTTGGTCTTCAGGTGCAAAATATCATCGTCCCGGACCAAATTTCCATGGTCGGGGTTGACGATCTTCCAACTTCGTCTGTGACCGTTCCGCCACTGACAAGCGTACATTTACCGGTCTCTCAAATGGGTGAACGCGCAGCGGACGCGCTTGCCAACTGGATCACATCTCATCAGGCGCCCAAATCCGAAGAGCTGTTTACACAACTCGTTGTTCGCAACTCAACAAAACGTTGTTGAGGCAAGTGGTCCAGACCAGACATTGGCCGACGCGTTCGACATCGGGCTTCAGTGTCCCGAAAGCAACCGTTGGAAGGATGCAATTACTGCCGGCACGTACGCAACTAAATGCGCTCCTTGTTGTCTTTCGGATGTGCCATTTTACCCGCGTTTGTGGCCGCCCATTCATGCATGGCCTGCAACAAAGGGACCAAGCTTTGCCCCAATGATGTCAGACTGTATTCCACATGTGGAGGGATAGTCCGAAAGTCCTTGCGGGACACAAAGCCAGCATCCTGCAGCTCAACAAGTTGTCGGGTAAGCGTGCGGTGGGTGATGCTACCGAGGTTGCGCTGAAGCTGATTAAACCGTGAGGTTTCCTGCGCCAGCCAATAGATGATCAAGAGTTTCCACTTACCCGAGATCGCCTCGATCAGTGGCTCAATCAGACAGTTTTCATCTGGTTCGAGCGTTGCCATAGCGGTATCCTATATGACCGTACTTGTCGTTTTGATCTTGTATTTTTAACTACGCCTCAGACTTACGGAACGCAACGAGGAAGAAGATGACCCAGAAGAAAGTCGTGATTGTCGGCGGTGGATATGTTGGCTTTGAGGTCGCCAAAGCATTGGATGGATTCGCTGATGTTACGCTGATCGAGCAGCGCGAAGCCTTTGTGCAGCCGCCAGCGACCATTCGTGCACTTTTGCAGCCCGAATTGTTGGATCAGATCATTCTGCCCTATGATCGTTTGCTGATGCGCGGACGCGTCATTCGCGGTCGGGCCTCAAGGGTTACACAATCCGAAATTACGTTAGAAGACGGAACCATCTATACCGCCGATTACATCGTCCTGGCGACAGGTTCGTCCTATGCCGCGCCTTTCAAGCCCGAAGGGAACAGCATTAAGGATTTTCGCGAGGCGAGTGCTGAGGTTAGTTTGCAATTGGCGTCAGCAAAGTCGGTTGTCATCATCGGAGCAGGTGCGGTCGGCACCGAGTTGGCAGGGGAAATCGCCGCAGCTCAACCCGACAAGGACATAACATTGGTTTCTTCAGATAACACTTTGTTTCCAATGTACCCGGCAAAGTTGGGCGCGCAGTTGAAACGCAAGCTGGAACGCGCAGGCGTGAACATCGTTCTGGGCCAAAGAGCGGAAAACTTGCTACGCTTGGACAGACCCTATGCCGGGTCGGTCAAATTGACCGATGGCCGGGTGATTAGTGCTGATCTGGTGTTTCCTGTGATCGGATCCAGGCCAAATACGGCTTTGGCGCAAACGCTTTCCGGGGTCGCCACGGCACCTTCTGGCCGGATACAAACCGACAAATGGTTACGTCCTTCCAAGCACCCGAACGTCTTCATCGCAGGGGACATTGCCGATATCGGTGACGGTATGACCATTGTGGCAATATCCCGACAGAATCCGTGGCTAATCAAAACCTTGAAACAAGCACTGAAAGGCCAGGCGATCGAGGATCTAAAGCCATATGTGCCATGGAAAAAAGCCCCGATCTTACTGCCCCTTGGTCCCAAAATCGGGAACAGCTGGCTATTTGCGACTGTTGGCGATTGGGTCACGCGCCAAATGAAGGGAAAAGACCTTTTTATTTCGAAGTATCGCAAGGCATTCGGGCGATAGGATGGGCTGAATGCCCCACAATTCACCTCCCGACAAGAGACTGCCAGGACATAAACTGATGACACGTGTCGACCTTCCGAAATTTCCAACCAGTCACGGGTATATGAGTGAGCGCGTTCAGCAGGCATATATCACAGCTGCGATCGAAAATGGACTGCTGCCCGCTGACGCCCAACGCATGGCAGAGGTTGTTTCGCTAACTGCACCGGGCGACATCTCAAAGCCGATTCAGTTCTGGCAGCTATTCTCTGTCCTGGGACAAGATGCAATTGTTGGCGTAATCACCAGATTCTATGAACGCGTGTTTGCCGATGAGCCCTGGTTCACATCCGTCTTCGAAAGGGTTGGGGGATTGCACCACCATGTTGCGACCCAGGCCTCCATGTGGATCGATGTCATGGGGGGTGGTCCCTATTACCACGGCGCTGAGTTCCGGTTGAACTTTCATCACGCGCATAACGCTATGGCACTGATGAATGACAAGGGGGCAGAAAGATGGGCCACCCTGATGCGACAGACGTTGGATGCCTCTGCGGACCTGCTCACAGATGATCCACGCGTGCGGATCAGCCTCAACACGTTCCTGTCATACTTCATGACAAAATACGCCGAAGAATTCGCTTTCCAAGATCGGCACATTTTTGGTGAAACGAACGGACAGCTAAAGCGCCGGATAAACTTCCTGAGAATGACGACCGCAGCAATCGAAAATTTGAGCACGCAAGAGCTAAGCGACGCGCTGGCTGAGCACGGTGTGGACGTGTCCCAATATCCGGACAAACAGGCACTTGTTGAAAAAGCGTTGATGATGTGACACCTGCAATCCAATCCAGACACCATATCACCCAGCCGAAACAGCTGGCAGCATAACAATCACTTATGTTGAAGCTGCCAGATCGGTTCCGATGATTGTCCCTTGTGCCGTGCAGAAACCGCGCCGCTTGGCAAGAGCCGCTATTTAGCTTGGCTTGAAATTTGATCCGGAAGAAAACATGCGCTCCGAACCAAACAGGCTACAGGTCAGGTCATTTTCTTTAGTATCCACGCACAGGGTTCACGATATTGACCAATCTCTCGCCGCGTATCCAGCGATCCAGGTTCTGAATAAACAGCTCAAAAGAAGCCTGTTCCCATTCGGCATAAACCGATGAACAATGCGGTGAGATGACCACGTTCTCAAGAGCCCAGAGCGGGCTTGTTTCAGGAAGAGGCTCGGTTTCGAACACGTCCAGTACCGCCGCCGCCACATGACCTGCACTCAGTGCTACGTGAAGGGCAGCTTGATCCACTACACCGCCGCGTGAAACATCCGCGAGGATGACGCCTTGCTTCATCGCCGCAATCTCTCGCGCACCGATCAAGCCACGTGTCGCTGGAATTAGTGGGGTCGAGACTGCAATGAAATCCGCAAATGGCAGAAGGTCATGCAGTTCATCCGCTGCGTGCACCTCATCGACATTTTTCATCGGCTTGGGGCGGGCACGGGTTCCCAGGACTTTCATTCCAAAGGCCTTGGCGCGCGCCGCCACCGCCTGACCGGTATGACCCAGCCCGATGATCAGGAGTGTTTTGCCCGCTAACGGCCTGACCGTACGCGCGTTCCAGTGCCGCGCAGCCTTGTCTTTCTGCAGACCAGGCACATCCAGGGTAAAATGCAAAAACCCGCCAAAGATATATTCCGCCATCATCCCAGCGGCCACACCTGCAGCATTGGTCACGATAGTCCTTTGAGGGTCCCACTGGCCGAAATGATCAGTACCCGCCCCACCATTGGCAATCCAACTTGGGCCTTGCGGGCCAAACAGCGCGTCGCGCGGATAGCCAGGCGTGCCCGCGAAACGAACCGAATAGACGACCTCGGGCTTATAGCTGTCGATCAGCGTAGGAAGACCCTCATAGCTGTTGCATTCACGATAATCTGCTTTTGGGAATGCGGCGCACAAGCTTTCGGCAAGCGGTGCCGTGTCGCTGTTGTGCAGAATGATACGCGGGGTGTCAGACATGGTTTTCCTCCACGAGAGCACGGACATGCTGTTCCAATTCACTAAATTTGGTCTCAGGCCGCATCAACCGCCCTGGCATCTTTCGCGGTGCCGCGAGTGGCAAAGGCACAATCCACAGTGACTCGCCCTGCCATCACACCTGTTGCAGCGGCTACCATGCGAACCGTGTCGATCAGCAGCGCTACGCCCAAGTTGAGAGCACCTCGCAGCGTGTCCTGGCATGCGAGCGAGAACTCAGCGACCCGGTCAAAACTCATAGCCGCTCTCTTTCCAAAAGCTGACCGAACCCCGGCAAGGCTTCGCCGATTCCAGCAAGCTGCATCGCACGGAAAGCCATTGCTTGATTAGACGTGATTACTGGCTTGCCCACTGCTTGCTCTAAATGGGCGATGATCTCGACGCTGCGCATGTCAGTGCAAGACAGCACAATCGCATCGGCCTCGGGATGGTTGGCGGCAAGGCCCAGATCGAACACCGCCTGTGGGTCCAGTTCGCCCTGTCCGTAGTTGTCCAAATCACTGTCCACCTCTGAGCGGATCAAAGTTTCAACACCCATTTGTGCCAGAAATTCGACGGCCATGTCATTGATCGCGGGCACATAGGGCGAGGCAAAGCCGATACGCACCACCCCCAGTGTGGTCAGCGCGTGTACCAAAGCGCCTGCTGCTGTCACAGTTTGGGCGCCACTCGTGGCTTTGATCCGTTCAGCAAGCCCTCGGTCAAATACCGGGCCGTGCGTAAGCGTAGCCGAGGTACAGCCATAAAGGATCACATCCGGACGTACACCCTGCAACAGATGCAGCGACTCGTCCAAATCCGCTGCGCCCAGCCCGTGCATCTGGTCTGCATCGGGGACCTTGTCCTGATCATAGCCCCCCATACGGGCGAAATGCATCGACACGCCATCGGGGCGCAACAGTGTCATGTCGGGTTCGAGATTTGTATTGGTGAAAGGCACCAGAACACCAAATCGGGCACGCCCACGAGAATTCGTCATGATAATCCCTCCTTTACCAGGCGCTCCAGAAGGCTCGCTGCAATTTCGATTTGATCCGCGACACTGATGGTTACACGTAGGCAATCGGCAAGCCCAGCTCCGGCTTGCGGGCGCAAAAACACGCCCTCTGCGCGAAGGGCATGATCGGCGTGGTGCGCCGCTTCAGGGCTTTCCAAATGGATCAGGACGAAATTGGTAAAACTTTCAGGCACGTTTAGCCCGGCCTGAAGCAGCCGTTGGCGCAATCCGTCGCGCAATCTCGCCGTTTCCCGACAGGTTTCGCGCATGTAGCCTTGATCCAAGAGCGCAGCTTTTGCAGCCGCCTGGCCGGCTATCGTGATGTTGTTGGGGTTCATCACCTTGCGAAGCTCTCGGGCGATTTCAAGTGGAAACAAGCCCCAACCTACGCGCATCCCGGCCAGACCATACGCCTTAGAGAAGGTACGCAGAACCACCGTATCGCCGCGTTCGACCAGATCGAACACGGGCTCTCTTATATGATCTGTGAACTCGGCATATGCTTCGTCGACCACCAGTAGGGTATCGCGCGGCAAGCCTTCGCGCAGACGTACCAGTTCGGCGCGCGGGATGCGGGTGCCAGTAGGATTGCCGGGATTGGCAACGAAGACGATACGGGTGTCGTCCCGGATAGCTGCAAGCAACGCATCGACTGAAACGCGCTTGTCTTCTTCCGGAGCGTCGTCATAGCGCGCTCGTGCTATCTGCGCGGCAGTTCGGAAAAACGGGTAGGCATGCGCTGGGGCCAGTACCGAATTGTGCTCATCCGCAAAAGCTTGTGTGATGCATGAAATCAGCTCCATCGATCCACAGCCACACAGGATGCCGTTAGCAGGGATACCATGGAGCCTCGACAACGCTGCGCGAAGCTCCCCCCAGTCTGGGTCGGGGTAGAGATTTCCGGCTTCCAGCGCTTTTGCGGCCGCGTCAATCGCGAGGGGACTGGGAGGGCGTAGGCTTTCATTTTGAGAGAGCGAAATCAGGGGCTTCCCCTTCGGTGCATCAAGCTGAGCCAGCGCATAAGGTGACATCGCGGATATATGCCCAACCGAACGGATCATGGTTTGTACCCATAGATATCGCGCGCAGCTTCTTGACTGATCAGTCCTTCGTCCAGATCGCGGCGAACATCGTTCCGACTACGCTCATGCGGATCTCCAAAACCGCCACCACCCGGTGTTTCGAAAAGCAAGGTTTCTCCTGCCTTCACCCGAACCTCACCTTTTCCAGGCAGATCTGGTCCGTCATGGCCGATGCGGATGCGCCCCGGTGCGCCAGGACCCCCTCCCTGACGCCCGCGCGCAGGGTTTAAGACACGCTCGACCGAAAGAAACACCATGAATTCTTCGTCCTGCGACGAGCGTACTTCGATATGTTGACCTAAGCCGCCGCGTGTTCGCCCGGGTCCGCCGCTGTCCGGAATGAGCTCGCGCCGTGTGATCAGGACAGGCGCGACCGCTTCGGTCGTTTCCACCTGACTTCCCCAGACACCCGACGGAAAGGCGGTAGCCGAGAGCCCATCCAGATCAGGCCGCGCCCCGGTTCCACCGCTGAAAACAAGCTCCAGCGCAAACTGCTCATCCCCGCGAGACACCGCCTCGGGTGTATGGCGCAGCGGCAGGTCATACATGCATGATGCCCCCTCGGCCGGGACAGAATCCGGCAGCGCCTGCGACAGGCAGCCATAGACCAAATCGGGTGTCATCTGCCCCAGTGTATGGCGCATGGCGACCGGTGCGGGTGCTTGGGCGTTCAGAATACAGTTCTTTGGCCCCGTAACGTGGAATGGCTCAAGCGAGCCCGCATTGTTGGGAATGTCCGACCCGATAATACAGCGAAGGGCAAACACCGAATAAGCGGTGGCGTAATTGAGCGGCACGTTGATACCCTTATTTGACAGGCCGGAAGTGCCGCTGAAATCCAGATTAACGTAATCTTCACCGATGGTCAGGGTCGCATGAAGATCAATCTCCTGCTCATACCCGTCTACCTTCAGCACAGTGCGCCACGTCCCTTCGGGAAGTTCGGCAATGGCCTCAACGGTGCCACGATATGAAGTATCGATGATGTAGTCGGCTAGTTCGTCCAGATGGTCGATACCGAACTCATCCATCATGCCGGCAAGTCGCGCGGCACCAGTCTCGCAACACGCGATCAGCGCATAGATATCGCCTTCATTGGCGACGGGTTCGCGAGAGTTGGCTTTGACTATCTCCATCAGAAGTGTGTTTAGATTGCCCGTATCCACTAGCTTACAAGGTGGGATGAGCAGCCCCTCGTCAAAGATGTCAGCGCCCTCTGGCCCCATTCCCAGCCCGCCCAGATCGACTAAATGCGAGGTGCAGGAGGTAAACCCGACCACCTGATCCCGAAAAAACACCGGCATCATCAACAGGAAATCGTTCAGGTGCCCAGAGGCTATCCACGGATCATTCGTTAAGTAAATGTCGCCGGGCCTCATATCCTGAAGCTGAAAGCGGCCGCGCAGTGCTTTGACTGCTTCAGCCATGGTGTTGATATGGCCTGGCGTGCCGGTCACGGCCTGGGCCAGCATTCGGCCCTGTAGATCGAATATGCCAGCGGAAATGTCACCGCATTCGCGCACGATGGGGCTGAAAGCTGCGCGTATCAGCGCCTGACCCTGCTCCTCTACCACGGCCAATAGCCGATTCCACATGACCTGCAGGCGAGTATTCGACGTGCTCATCGGTTGCCCTCCCGTTTGCGTATGAGCCAAATGTTACTGCCGCCATCCAAATGGGCTGAGAAATCTACACTGACGAATGTCGTGGTCTGCGGCTCGACAATCAGGGCAGGCCCGCTCACTTGGTCGCCGGGCCTGAGCGCTGCGCGCTCGTGGATCTCCGCCTCGCGCCACTCACCGGTGACATCACACAGGATGCGCCGCAGCCAATCTGGCCGCGCAGGCTTTTTCTCAAGCGTCTCGGGGTAATGCTCCAGCGCGGGTGGCTCTGACGTGACCTCCAGCGCCCAATTCAGAACTTCGATAGTCATGCCTGGCACTGCGCGGCTGAATTGGCGGCTGTATTCCTCCTCGAACGTCTTGCGAAGCGCAGGAATATCCGCCTCTTTCAAAGCCCGGTCAGGTAGCGTGATTTCAATCTCATGCCCTTGCCCATGATAGCGCATGAAAGCCTGCCTTTGCCGGGTTAGTCGCCCTTCTGGTGCGCCAGCCCTCACAACGGCCTCAGCCTCACTGATCATTGCGTCGAAGAAGGCATTAAGCCCCTCAAAGTCGAGCGCCTCAAGGGTGCTATAGCGCGAGCGGATGATTTCAAACGAGACCGGAGCAAATAGGAACCCCACCGCCGAACCTACCCCTGGATCACGCGGGATCAGAATGCGATCGACTTGTGCACGCCGCGCCACCCTTGTGGCGTGCAGGGGGCCATTGCCACCAAATGCGATCATCAACCGAGCGCCCAGATCCTTGCCAGATTCCACCGCATGCATCCGCCCTGCGGCAGCCATGTTCTCATCCACGATCTCGCTGACCCCATGGGCGACCTGTGCGCTGTTTAGCTCCAGCGCCTGCCCGATCCCCGATGCAAGCGCAGTTTCAGCCGCGTCCGTATCGATCCCAAGCCGTCCCTCAGCAAAACGCCCGGGTTCAATCAGCCCCTGCACCACATCGGCATCTGTTACCGTCGGATTGGTTCCACCCTTGGCAAAGGCGGCGGGTCCGGGCTCGGATCCCGCACTTTCGGGCCCGACCTGCAAGCGGCCTAACCGATCCACATGCGCGATCGAACCGCCACCTGCTCCAATCTCGATCATTTCGATCACCGGAATGCGTACAGGCATACCTGAACCCTTGATGAAACGCGCCGCACGCGCGATTTCGAATTTTCGGGCTGTCTGCGGGCGATATTGGTCGATCAGGCACAGCTTGGCAGTCGTACCGCCCATGTCGAAACTCAGCACTTCGCGCTCGCCGGTCTCGGCGGCGATGCGCGCAGCCAGAATGGCGCCCCCTGCAGGACCGGATTCTACAAGTCGGATCGGCAGGCGCGCGGCGGTTTGCATCGTGGTCATACCCCCACCCGCAGTCATCATCAGGATCGGGCATTGCAACCCCTCATCGCTAAACCGCGCTTGGAAATCGGCCAGGTAGCTTTCCATCTGAGGCTGGATATAAGCGTTGGCTATGGTAGTTGAGAGCCGGTCGAACTCGCGCGCCTCGGGGCTGACCTCGTGCGATAGCGAAATCGTTAGATCGGGTAGCGCCGCCAGCAGAAGTTCTCGCAGTCGCAACTCATGTGTCGGGTTGGCATAGGCATGCATAAGGCAAATGGCCACGGCCTCAGCGCCGCAAGTAGAGAGCTTTTCAGCCAGTCGGGAAACAGCCTCTTCATCGAATGGCTGCAACTCCTGCCCGCGCGCTTCCATTCGGCCTTTAATCGTAAAGGCGCGCGCGCGCGGCACGATCAGATCAGGTTTAACAAGATTGATCTCATATTGGTTGTAGCGGCGCTCATAGGCGATCTCGAGAATGTCACGAAACCCTTCGCTCGTCACAGTCGCCACAACTGCTCCGCGGCGCTCGATCAACGCATTGGTGGCCAGTGTCGTGCCATGGATAAAGCCGCTGATCTGAGGCCAGTCCGCCCCGGTTTTATCCAACACGTACTTAGCACCCGCAAGCGCCCCAAGTGTCGGGTTTTTCGGGGTGGTCGGTGTTTTGGCAGTGGCAAGGATATGACCTTGCTCATCGACCAAAACCGTATCGGTAAATGTACCGCCAATATCAACGGCAAGGCGCAACGCGTTCTTGTTGTGCATCTAGAAAAACCAGAAAATCAGGAGAGGCAAAAGAGATGAGGATGCCCGGTCTAGCAAAAGCCAAATCGGTTCATGACCAGCGTCAGTTTAGACGACCAGATCACAGCCGGTTTCCCGGCGTCCCAGTTTTGCAATCATGATTTGCGCCATGTTTGGCCGCTCTTGCTCTTTTCCTTGCCCAAAACGCTGCCCGAGCACAGGACTTGCTGTCAACAAAAATGTGGACATGTCCTGCAAGCATGCGGGTGCTGTCAGACGAATTTGAACCAGTCTCAGCTAGGCCAGTAGAGCTGTCCATTGAAAAACGCGAAGATCGCGCGATCTGGATGAACGGCCGTGCGCGTCAATTTGAGTACACCCCCAGTTGGCTAGCGATCTTTCCTAATTGATGTAGTTCTAGACAAAGGAATGAACGGCAGCGAACTTCTGTCGATTTTGCATGCGCCTGAAACGCTGCATCGCGCGTTCGCGTCGCCGGAACGGCAGGTGCGAGTTCTCAACCCGGTTATTGAGCCACCTGCCCGTCTGCTGTTTTTCGGTAGCACCAAGCTCTCTGAGAGCAGCCCGATACGATGCGAAGCGATCCGTGATTACGGTTTTCGCTTTTCCGTGACGCTTCATCAGTTTCCTGAGAAATTTCAGTGCTCTAGCTTTATTTTTGCGTTTGGTGACAACGGCTTCCAGCACCTCACCTCGTGATCAACAGCCCGCCAAATATAATGCCGCTTGCCATTTAGCTTCACGAAAACCTCGTCCACATGCCACGTCCATTTGGAGAAGGCGCGCAGCTGCTGAACACGCTTCCGCCGTATCTCAGCAGCAAACATCGGGCCAAACCATTTCCACCAATATCGGACAGTTTCGTGGCTCACGTCGACGCCTCGCTCGTGCAGCAGATCTTCGACATTCCGAAGCGAGAGCGGGAAACGGATGTACAGCAACACTGCAAGGCGGATAATCTCGGGACTGGTTTTAAAGTATTTGAAAGAGGCTGGTCTGGTCATGGGCAAAAGCTACGCAACCACCCTGCCCCGCTCAAGCAAAGTTCTTCTGACAAGACCCGGGCTAGTATGAGACCTCAGCCTCCGCCTTCGGCAACATCAGGCTGACCTTTCCTTCGCTGAAGTTACCAAACGACAGATCCCAGCTCGTCCCAGGCCATACCAGTTGCAATTGCTTTGTTGCTGGTCGGTAGACAGCAGTATAGAGCGTTCCGAACCCCGAGCTGAATGCCGTGGAATAGAGAGGCGGACGCAGGAAAGCGTCGATGAACCGCTTTTCGCTTTCGGGGTGCTGGTTGAGACGGTTCAGCAGGAACCGTTCCCGCTCAAGCGTAGCGGTAAAGCGTGCATGTTTCGACCATTCCACCTGGCCCTGGTGGTTGGTCGCCACCGGCACGTCAGAGATTTGCGGATGCCGGTCGGGGGCCAGAAACACCGTGCCATGATTGTACTTTGCGTCCAATACGGTGACGTTATAGCTCATGTGACAGGGAATACGACTTAGGCATTCAATCGCTTCAGCGGTTGTTTCGCAGGTTTGCAGAACATAGCGCAGGATCAGTGGAACGCCGAACCCATCACCCACCTCGCGCCGTCCGCCAAACGTCAGCGACACCGTCAGACCGGCATCGTTTATACCGTCGAGCAGGCCAAGTACGCCATCACTCATCCCGATCACGCCACGCTCACCCCAGCGGGTTCTAAGCAAGGCGGCATCGAAGGTCTTGGGGTGGTAATCATAGTTTCGCACCAGAATAGGTGTCTTGCCGCGCCAGACCGCCTGACTGCACCCCGACAGGTATTTCGGCGGGCAGTAAAAGCTGAGAAACCGAGCTTGGCTGTCGCTGCCGCCGACCAGTTCAACTACCTCTTCATACAGCGGCATGATCTCGGGCATATGTTTTTGCAGGGCGCGCAGGCACTCACGATAGGTGGGGCGGGCCGAATACCCCTCTTGCGCCCACCATTTGCGGTAGGCAGGCCAGTACTCGGCAAACAGCCCGGCCAGCTTGGGACCGGGCTGCGCCTCGTCGATGGAACGAAAAACAAGCGTCATAGGACTTTCTACATGATTTTGAACGCGGGGTCTTCCATCGGTTGCGCCGCGGGCAGAGGTTCAGCCGTATAAGCCGAAGTGATCCCATGGATCCACTTTTTCGACTTGTCAGTCAGTTTGAAACCTTTGGTCATCGACCGCCCGCGCGTCACCAGAATGCCCAGATCAGCCCCTTCATAGCGGTAATCACCAACATTCGAGATGCGCAGGAAAAACGCCTCATTCTCGCCCACAGCGCGGCGGTGATAGTCGAACCGGTCAAACACCACACGCCCGTCTTCCAGCATCTTGTAGATCCCCGATTGCGGGGCCTGCGTGATGCGGTCGACACTGTCATCGGTATGTTTGATCACCATCTGTGACCAACTGTCGATCATGTCCGGGTCAGCCCAGCGGGCATTCAGTTCCTCGACATCCAGTTCGAACGGTTTCTTCGAAAACTCCAGCAGGTGGAACAGGAACAGTGGCGCATCGGCATGAGCAAAGGCTGCGTGGTTGGTCATCGAACTGGCTCCGGTGATGCGGGGGTTCAATTCGCCTAGCCAAAGCTCGTCGGTTTTCTTGTCGATCAGGAAGTCGAGCTCGAAATACCCGCGATAACCGGATTTGCGCAGTTCTTCCCCGAACTGGAAGGTCAACTGCCGCGCCTGTTCGCGGGCCTTGGGTGGGAAGGCGGTCGAGAAAATCTCATTCCCGCACCAGCCGCCGCGATAGGGGGTGAGTTCCTTAAAGCCCACAAGCTCGGTCATCAGCGGGCCGACGATGGTGCCTTCGGACGTCGCGCAGGCCTCGATCGCCGCACCACGACAATCGATCCGTTTCATGATCTTGATCTCGCCTTCCCCGACGATCTCGTGCTCATGCTTTTTGAAATCGGTCTCGGACTTGATGAAAAAAGTCGTGTGGCCACTGTCGCCAAAGGCCGATTGCAGCACCAGATCGTGGCCCAGACCCGCCTTGTCGCAGATTTTCTGCAGGTGATCGTAGCTTTTGACCACACTCAGGGTGTTTGGCACCGAAGGTACACCCGCCTTATTGCCGATGCGAACTGTTTCGATCTTGTTGTCGCATTTGGTGCGCAGCTTTGCCTTAGGAAACCATAGCTGGCCACCCAACTCCTTAACCAGCGCCTCGGTGGTTTCGTCAAACATCAAGAAGACAAACTTGGGCTTGCCGCCGCGCCGTTTGATCAGATCAATGACCTCTTTGTGCTGCAACAGATAGTTATTGATGTCTTCGATCGACTGGAATTCGTCATGCGGCATCTCGGAAGGCACGAACACGTTCGGGTGTCGACCGTCGAAGCAATCCATGTAGCAGATATAGGTAAAGTTCATCACCCATTCATCCAGCCCCAACAAGTTGAAATTGGTCGCCGATACAAAATAGATCGGGTCCTTGTTGGTATGAAAATACCGGCGGATTTCCGAGATGTTTTTCAGCACCTTCTTTGGCATATGGTCCTCCCAGTCCCTTATGATTTCTTGATTGTTTTCAAAGCGTCTTCGGTAAATATGCGCAGGCCCAGATCGGCGCGGAATCCATGGATTTCCGAGACGTCCAGTTCCTGCATGAATTTAAGGATTTCAGGACTGATCACCTGCCCCGGCACAAGAATGGGAAAGCCCGGCGGATAAGGGATCACAAATGTGGCCGAGACCATCTCTTCCCCTGTTTCAAGCCGGTCCAACATGTCTTTGTCGGGCTCGACATAGTCGCAGTTGTCTTCGTCATAAGACAAGAAAAACGCTGTGCGAATGTCGCCTGCCTCAGTGCCTTTTTCACAGCGGAACGCATCGTGGAACCGGCTGAAATCGGGCAGCGGTGGGACGTGTTCGCTCAGGTTTCTGACGCGCTTTTCAAAGGCGCGCTTTTCCATCTTGGACGCATCGTCCATCAGATCGTCCAGTTCCTTGGCGATCTCGACCAGCACTTCGATCAGATAGGCGACCGAGCTGCGCGTGGTGCCGATATTGGTCATGAACAGCACAGTGTTGCGCGAGGTCTTGTTGATCTGGATGCCGTATTTGTCCATCAGGATCTTGGTCTTGAACGTATCGCCATCCCAGCCGGTCGCGCCCACATGCAGGGTGATCCGCGTCGCATCGAGAACGAATTCATCCTTAGCCCAGCAATCCCAGACATCGGCCCAGCCCTGATCGGGATCGAAATAGCTGGTCATGCCGCTTTCGCGGTACTGTTCGGGGATCATGTCGCCTGCGGTGACCAGCCGGAAGTATTTCTTGAGCAATGGATGCGTCGTCACCGCCCGGCGGATTGCCATGGCGCTTTCGACCTGCCGCTGGACGAACTCATACCCTTCGATCTCGACCTGCCTGCGGCCCACGTCCAGCGATGCAATAATCTGGTAGTTGGGCGAGGTCGAGGTGTGGGTCATGTAAGCCTCATGAAAGGCTTCTTCGACAGCACCTTTGAACTGTTGGTCGTTGACGTGGATCATCGAGCCCTGCCGCAGCGCGGTCAGCGTTTTATGCGTTGATTGCGTGGCATAGACCCGCACCCGTGCGTCCGGTGGTGCGATCAGGCGCGTATCGAGCCACGCGTCATCTCCCTTGCCCTCCAGTTCCTTTTGCTGTGCCGCATAGGCCTCGGTGTGTTCGGTGGTGCGGAACTCTTCTCGCAGAATATTGGCCGAACGCATCGCGGTGCGTACGCGGGTATTGGGCGCAAAGCGGGCGTAACCAAACCACGCCTCATCCCACAGGAACACAAGGTCTTTCTTGATCGCCAGACATTCCTGCATCACCCGCTGGACGTTATAGACGATGCCGTCAAAGGTGCAGTTGGTCAGCAGCACCATGCGCACCCGGTCCAGTTTGCCTTCAGCGCGCAGGGCCAGCAGTTTATGTTTGATTTCACGGATCGGTACCGCACCGTACATCGAGTAATCGTGCAGCGGATAGCTGTCCATGTAGACCACGCTCGCCCCCGCCAGCACCATACCGTAATGGTGTGATTTATGGCAGTCACGGTCGACCAGCACGATGTCACCGGGCCGGACCAGCGCCTGCACCACGATCTTGTTGCAGGTCGATGTTCCGTTGGTGGCAAAGAAGGTCTGTTTAGATCCAAATGCGCGAGCGGCGGCTTCTTGCGCCTCCTTTATCGGACCTTTGGGTTCCAGCAGCGAATCCAGCCCACCCGAGGTGGCAGAAGTTTCAGCCATGAAGATGTTCGATCCGTAGAACGCCCCCATGTCCTGAATCCAATGGCTGCGGCTGATGGATTTACCCCGGCTAATTGGCATTGCGTGAAACACGCCTGTGGGCTGTTTGGAATATTCCTTGAGCGCTGTGAAGAACGGCGTCTTGTACCTTCGTTGCACCCCCCGCAGGATGTTCAGGTGCAGTTCCAGAAAGTCTTCCTGATTGTAGAACACCCGCCGGCACAGGCCGAGATCAAGACCGGCGATATCTTCCGCCGAGCGGTCGGTGATCAAATAGGCATCCAGCTCGGGACGAAGCATGCCGATCCGGCGACAGGTTTCAGGACCGTATTCCGAGGGTGACAGCGCATCAAGATCGGCGCCCTCGCCATAGAGACTGATATAGCGACCCAAAACATTGGTTTCGTTCTTGGATTTCAGGCTCAGGCCCGGGCGGACGATCACAGCCTGAACGTTCTGGTTGAACAGAACCCCGATCAACGCGTCCTCGACACTAGGAACCACGACGGTTTCATATATGAACTGGTCTTCGCTGCGGCGCATCCGTTGCAGGCTGGATTGCAGGAACCGTTCTTGATGCTCGTTGACATTATCGACGATCATCACTTCGAAGTAAGGCCGACCCAGTGCACGGGCTTCGTGGCTTTGGGCCGCTTCGTCCTCGAACTCATCCCCTTCGGTTTCATCCGCGATCAGGGGGATCGAGCGGCGACGATACGCCCCCGATGTAAGCGCACGCGACACCCGGCGCACGGCGGTTGAAAAATCGCCAAAGTTGCCATGATCCAACAACCGGCGCAGATAATCGAATGCAGAACCGCCCGGAAACGCAAAATACACTTCGATCGGGGCCAGCGCCTGCAACAATTGCCGTGCCCGGTCTCGATCCTTGTCGCTCGCACTCTGATCCAGAGATTCGGCCGTTTCCCGCAGCGCGCTCCATCGGTCTGCTCTCAGCTGTGAGGCGCTGTAGTAGTCCGAGATAGTGTGGAGCTTTTCGCTATCGGAAATGCCGTGCATGAAATTTTTCCTTTCTGCCGATACCGAAAAGTTGGGCTGGTATCAGTCTGTGCCGGAGCGCCCTTTGTAGAGATACAGATTGTCGGGCTTGGTCGCGGCGTCTTCGTTATATCCCAGCGCCGTTCTGGGGTCGGATGCAGCGACACCCGCGACGTCGCCTTTCTGCGGAATACGCAGTGGGCCCAGCGTATGCAGATAAGCATCCGCCCCGCTGGTACGGTCATAAACCGGGAAGTCCGCCTCGCGGTCACGGAAACTCTTGAGAACCTGCCCCAGACCTTTCAGTCCAACTTCACGTTGGCGACGGACCTGATCGAGATCGATCTCGATGGGGAAGATGTCCTCTTGCCCTGCCGATTGGTGCAGCACAGTGGCCGATGGGTCGACGACCAACGAGCGGCCAACGCCCCCAGCGGCCAGCCCGTTCACATCGAACACATAGCATTGGAACTGCGCGGCGGTCGCCTTGGCAATCGATAGCTCGGCCTCGCGGTCGGTTGTGCCGGTCAGGACCGGATGCAAAAGAACCTCAGCCCCCTGAGAAGTCAGGTGCCGTGTTGTTTCGGGAAACCAGATATCATAGCAGATCGACAGGCCAAACCGGCCCACTTCCGGCACGTCGAATATGCAGAACTCTGTGCCTGAGGCGATGTTTTGTTCATAAGGCTTGAACGGGAACATCTTGGAGTATTTCGAAACGATCTCACCATCCGGGTTGATCACCACGGAAGTGTTATAAATCCGCCCATCCTCGCGTTTCTCGAACATCGAGCCAGGGACCAGCCAGATCCCGTAACGCCGCGCCGCGTCCTGAAAGCGCGACAGGTCGTCATTGGGAAAGGGTTGGGCAAACCGGTCGAGCGGACCGTGAGGCGCCAGCTCGCTGAACAAGGCCATCTGGGTCCAGGGGAACCGAGCCATCATGATGTCGATCCGATGCAACATAGCGTCGACGTTCGACTGCAGCGCGCCGACATGCATCTGGATTCCGGTTATCGCAAAGGGGGTCATATTTCGTTTCTTCTCATTTTCTCGCCGATTGCGACCGCCGCTATGATCCGGCGCTCTTCATCGGAACACAAAATCGTGTATTCACGCAAGCCTGCTGTCCTCAGGCCAATTGTTTTGGAAGATTCCGGCGTCATTGTGCCTCTTCCTCGGCTGCATCATCTGTTAGAGTTTCCACAAAATCGATATCGTTGCGGACCCAGAAGAAACGGAAGCCACAACTGCGCAGCCATTTTTCAAGGCGGTCCAGGCTGGACCATTCCCGCCGCAGACCGCGGGTGGATTCGACCAACGCCCATTGGCCATCGACCAGAAAATACACCGTCCAGGTGTTGGGATGCGTCGAGTGGTTGGCAAAGCCGCCGCTGACCACCTCGCGCGCCGTGCGCACGGCGACAGGGTAATCTCCGATGCGGTTTTCAGCCGCAAGAATCGCCAGATCGTTTTGACGGATAGTGAATGTTGGGAACGGTGCGACGCTCATGCAGCCTCGGTCTGTACGGCGTCGAGCAGCGCCTTGCGCCGTTCACTGATCTCCGCCGGTTTGAGGTTTTCGATACGGGTCGCAAGCGTCCAGACATGGCCGAAGGGATCGGCGATTGTAGAGCAGCGTTCACCCCAATAGGTATCGGTCGCCTCGGCAATCAGGCGGGCGCCATTTTCCAGCGCGGTCGCGAGGGTCGCGTCAGTGTCTTCGACATACATGTGATGTCCAACCGGTGTGACCGTGCCCGAAACGGCGGGACCATGCGCACCCCAACCGGCGGTGACAAACAGCATCGAATTGCCGATCTTGATGACGGCAAATCCCGGAGCCTCTTCCACATCACAGGCCTGGACCTTCGCGCCAAAGGCGCTTTCGTAGAACTGCAGCGCTGCGGGTACGTCACCAACGGCAAGCGACGCGGTGCAGGTACGATAGCCACGGGGCATAGTGGCAGGCTTCTTCATCATTCCGGTCCTCTCCGAATTGGGCGACGGTCGCCCTAAGTGACATGCAGGAATTTCCCGCACTATGCATCATACTGTGGCTCATTCCGGCGGGGCCTGCAACACTATGATGCATAGTGCTTATTTTTCACTCCAAATGCTCAGAAAGTTGGCGGTGTTCAGGCGCTGATGATCCGGCAGACTACGGGGCCGACCTGCCGGAACCGTTGCGGCGTGCGACTGTTGAAGTAATAGGCATCGACCGGCCCCAGAACCTTGCGTTGATCGCCCACCGTCACCTCGACCCGGCCCGAGATCACGGCGCCGCCCTCTTCCACCTCATGGCCATACATCACCCGCCCTGTGTCGGCGCCAAGATCATAGGTCTCCTGCAAGATCATCATAGCGCGCGCATGCAGGTTTGATCCCACCTGCCGCAGCGACAGCCCGTCCTTGCCGATCTTGGTCAGTTCTTCAGCAGCGTAGAACACTGTCTGCTCACTTTCGATCTCGAACGGGAAAAAAGTGCGACATGCTGATCGGGTGGCGCTGTCAGACGAGTTCGAACCAGTCTCAGTTTGCCTGAGAAACCGCGAACCTATCCGGAACAAAGTTGACGCCATTCGCTAAGAGCAACGGCGCGTGTCAGCTTGAAGGTGTCCCGGCTGGTGAGCGATCTTTCCAGGTTGAAGTGGTTGTAGACGGAGGAATGGACGGACGCAAATTTCTGCAAACTTCGCATGCGCCTGAAACGTTGCATCGCGCGTTCGCGTCGTCGAAACTGCAGGTGCGAGTTCTCGACGCGGTTGTTGAGCCACCTGCCCGTCTGTTGTTTTTCATTGGCGCCCAGCTCTCTGAGCGCGGTTCTGTATGAGGCGAAGTGATCCGTGACGACGTTTTCCGCATTACCGTGGCGCTTCATCAATTTCCTGAGGAATTTCAATGCCGCCTGCTTGTTTCGACGTTTGGTAACGATTGCTTCCAGCACTTCGCCCTCATGATCGACGGCCCGCCAGAGGTAGTGTCTCTTGCCATTCACCTTCACGAAAACCTCGTCCACGTGCCACTTGCATTTCGAGAATGCGCGCAGTCGCTGAACACGCTTTTTGTCTGATTTCGGAGTCAAACATCGGGCCAAACCTGTCCCACCAATATCGGACAGTTTCGTGGCTCACGTCGATGCCTCGCTCGTGCAGGAGATCTTCGACATTCCAAAGCGAGAGCGGGAAACGGATGTACAACATCACTGCATTGCGGATGATCTCAGGGCTGGTTTTGAAGTATTTGAAAGAGGCAGGTCTGGTCATGGACAAAAGCTACGCAACCGCCCTGCCCGCCTCAACTCAAGTTCTTCCGACAAGACCATTTAGGGAATTTGCAGCATAAGCCTCTCAAAAACATACAGTTCTGATAGGAGAAATGACGAAAATCAGTCCCGGTTTGCGAAAATTCCCTGTAAATTGCCGGGTATCAGAGAAATCCAGCCCAAAGCGACCCCGCTAAAATGCGACACTGAGACTGGCGCCTGAATTGTCCTCTGAATGTACAGTCTGCTCCGTCTCTGATTGAAAGCGCATGCGCCAACGCGCGGGAATTGCGGAACAATTCCGAGTCAGAAAGTACAACTGAAGTGAGACAGGTATGAGTGGCGGGGAGACAGGGATTCGAACCCTGGGAACGCTCTCACGTTCAACGGTTTTCAAGACCGCCGCATTCGACCACTCTGCCACCTCCCCGCGTGCCGCAGGGTCTAAGCTGTGTTTCAGGCAGAGGCAAGCCATAAAGCGGGAAATCTTGCCTAAGCTTAAGCAGCAGTCTTTCCTTAGCCCCGTGCCCGCGTTATCATTCGCGGACAAGACCGCTAGAGACTGGCAAGAAGAACCAGCAATCACGCGGTGGGGCGCGGCCAATATGGCTTTGTCAGGCAAGGGATTGAGACAATGGAGCGAGCTACGGGCACACGCTTTGGGCCACAACGGCTGGCAATTCTGGTCGTGGGTTTGGCCGCTTTGGCCGGGTGCGAAGAAGGGTTCAGCCTGCAAGGGGCCCCGGAAGAGGAAGTTGCGACCGAAGAGGCGGACAATACCAACAGGTTCGAGTTGTTCCCAGACGCAGCACCTGCGAACCAGCGTGATGTTGAGGCACCCGATGTATTTCAGGTGACCGAAGCCGGACTTTGGGATGGACGCCCCTCTCTGGGTGGAATTTGGGTGGCACACCCTGATGTTACTCAACCCGAGCGGGTACGGATCAAGAACACATCCAACAACAAGACAGTTACGGGCGCATTGTTCCGCCGCGAACGGGCTTTACCTGGACCTGCGTTACAGGTCTCTTCCTCGGCCGCAGAACAGCTTGGTATGCTGGCGGGGGCCCCAACCAAGGTTCAAGTTGTGGCGCTGCGCCGTGAGGCGATTGAAGTGCCCCCTGCCCCTGAAGAGACAGAGGCGACCGAGGATGGAGAAGTTGCAGAAGGTACCGAAGCGGCGACGGAAACAGCTGAAGGCGAAGCAGTCGAACAGCCCGTTAAACGTAAGTGGTGGCAGAAAAAACCAGCCGATGACACGAATGCTGGCGCTGCAGTCGTTGCTGGGGCAGCCGCTGGCGCCGTTGTCACATCTTCGGACGATGAGTCGGCCCCTGCCGAAGTGCAAAGCACCGAAGTTGCCGATGCAGATCCACAAGCGACTGAGCAACCAGTCAAACGCAAATGGTGGCAGAAAAAACCAACGGATGAAGCCAACGCTGCGGCAGCAGGCGCAGCTGCTGCCGCCGTCACAGAGGCTGATGCCGCCCCGACCGAGGTGCAGTCGGCGGCATTGTCAGACCCAGAGATAACACCGCCAACTGAGAAGCCCACTAAGCGCAAGTGGTGGCAAAAGAAAAACCCTAACGAGATCACGGAAACGCCATTGGACCCGATCGCAGGTGCTGCGGCAGCAATTGAAGCGTCCGAACCGACCGCTGCGGCGGCACCGGTGGCAGCAAGCACGACAACGACAGGAGGCTTATCCAAGCCGTATGTTCAGGCTGGAACCTTTGGCGTTGAATCCAATGCCAAGAGCGCAGCGGAAAAGATACGTCGGAATGGGATGAATGCCGACGTGTTTGAACTGAAAGGTGAAGACAAATCAGTATGGCGCGTTCTGGTTGGACCTGTTGCAACACGCAGCGAACGCCGGGCATTGTTGAATGACGTCAAAGACCTTGGGTTTACTGATGCCTTCACGGCCAGGAACTGACAGAACTAGGAGGCGAATGATGCTTTCCGCTTTACGATCAACCTCACTTGCCATCGGGCTGGCACTAATGGCGCTGCCGGCCTATGCGTTCGACACCACCGCGCGCGCTGCTTATGTGATCGATCAGAAAACCGGCACTGTGCTGTTGTCGAAAGACGCTGATCAGCCTCTGCCCCCGGCTTCTATGTCGAAACTCATGACGCTTTATGTCGCGTTTGAAGCGCTGCGCGATGGTCGCCTTACGCTGGACGAAACTCTGCCCGTATCTGAACACGCCATGAGCTATGGTGGCTCGACCATGTTCCTGAACACGCAGGACCGTGTGCGGGTCGAAGACCTTCTACGCGGGATCATTGTGCTATCTGGAAACGACGCCTGCGTCGTGATTGCCGAGGCATTGAGCCCCGACGGGACCGAAGCCGGGTTTGCCCGCTTTATGACCCAGCGCGGGCAACAGATGGGTATGAACAACTCAAACTTTGCCAATTCTAATGGCTGGCCTGCTGCGGGGCACATGATGTCTGTGCATGATCTGGCAGTTTTGGCCGATCGATTGATCACTGATTTCCCTGAATACTATCCCCTCTTTGCGGAAGAGGTTTTCGAATTCGACGGTCGTGCCCCGTCGAACGCACGCAACCGTAATCCTCTACTGAAACTGGATATCGGGGCCGACGGTCTCAAGACCGGTCACACGCAAGAAGCAGGATATGGTCTGGTTGGTTCGGCCAAACAAGGGGATCGCCGGGTTGTCTTTGTGCTCTCCGGGCTCGACAGCGTCGGCAAACGGGCAGAGGAGGCTGAGGCCGTGGTTAACTGGTCGTTTCGAAATTTTGTCGAGAGGACAGTTGCCAAATCGGAAGAACCGGTAGCGCAGGCCAAGCTTTGGATGGGTGCGGAAAAAACTGTGGGTTTGGTGCCTGAAGGTGATCTGACCCTGCTGTTTCCAGTCCTGGGCAACAAGGACATTCAGGCCGAAGTCGTCTACGAAGGCCCGATCAATGCGCCGGTCAGCAAAGGCCAACAGCTGGCTGAGTTGGTGATCAAACCCGAAGGCCTGCCGGAAATCCGCCGCCCGTTGGTGGCAGACAGGGATGTACCCCTCGGCGGGTTTGTCGTCCGCATGATGACAGTGGGCGGCATCGTTCTAAAAGACGTGATCAACAATCCGCTGGAGCAAATGTGACGGCGCGCGGCACGTTTCTTACCTTCGAAGGCATTGACGGATCAGGCAAGTCTACACAGGCCCGTCTGCTGGCCGATCACCTGCGACGTGAAGGCCGCGATGTCATTCTGACTCGGGAACCGGGTGGGTCTGCCGGCGCCGAAGAAATTCGCAATCTGGTTTTACAGGGCGACCCGGATCGTTGGTCGGCCGAAACGGAAATTCTGCTATTCACTGCAGCCCGGCGTGACCATCTGGAACGCACAATCGAACCCGCACTGGCCGCTGGAAAAGTGGTCATCTGCGACCGATTTGCCGACAGCACTCGCATGTATCAGGGGATGTCGCGTGGCGATCTTCGCAGCCTCGTGGATCAGCTGCACAATTTGATGATCGGGCGCGAGCCTGACCTGACACTACTGATCGATATGGATCCGGAAACCGGTCTATCACGCGCTAAGGGTCGGCAAGGAGCCGAAGAACGGTTCGAAGATTTCGGTGTCGATCTTCAACTGCAGATTCGTGCAGGTTTTCTCGCTCTGGCGGACGAATTCCAGGATCGTTTTCGAGTGGTGAACGGCAATAGGGACATGGACAGCGTCGCGCAGGATGTGACAGACATTGTTATGACTTCTCTGCGATAGACCAGACATGAGCGACGACACCCCAACTCCGGATCAGGCCCCTGGCGCACCACATCCGCGAGAAACCACCCGGCTTATCGGGCAGGACGCAGCACAACAGGCCTTTCTGACCGCGTACAATTCGGATCGATTGCACCATGGCTGGTTGCTGACTGGTCCTCGTGGAGTGGGCAAAGCAACACTAGCATGGCGGATCGCGCAGTTCTTGCTGGCCACGCCGCCATCTGATGATGGCGGGCTGTTCGGCGCTCCACCTCCGCCTGACACTCTGGACATCGACCCGGAACACCCGGTCGCCCATCGCATTCTTGCCGGGGCCGAACCCGGCCTTGCCGCAATTACCCGCTCTGTCAACGATCAGGGACGGCTGCGCAATGAAATCGTTGTTGATGACGTCCGCAAACTTGGGCGGTTCTTCGGCTTGTCCTCTGCTGATGGGGGTCGGCGGGTTGTCATCGTGGACTCGGCGGATGAAATGAACGTTAGCGCTGCAAACGCGCTGCTGAAAATGCTCGAAGAGCCCCCCGCGCGCACAACTCTGCTGCTGATTTCGCACCAACCCTCGCGCCTGCTGCCGACCATCCGGTCGCGTTGCCGCACACTGCGGCTATCCCCTCTCTCGCCTGACGACATGCAGGCTGCGCTGTCGCAAACCGATACGGAAATTCCTAGCCAGACTGACCATCTCGCAGCGCTCGCCGCCGGATCAGTGGGTGACGCCGTTCGCTTAATAAACCTCGGCGGGCTGGAACTTTATGCCGAACTGATTGCAATTTTGGGAACGCTGCCCCGGCTTGACCGCCAGCGCGCTCTGAAACTGTCCGAAACGGCTGCGCAGCGGGGGGCGGCCGAACGGTTCGATCTGCTGCTTTCACTGATAGACGTGGCGCTCTCGCGCCTGGCTCTGACTGGTGCGACCAGCACCGCACTGATGCCCGAGGCCGCCCCGAATGAGGCCGAAACTTTATCGCGTCTCTCCAGCTCACCGCAAAAGGCCCGCCAATGGGCCGAAATCGCCGCCCCCATCACGGCGCGTGCGCGGCATGGGCAGGCGGTGAACCTTGACCCTGCCTCGCTTGTCCTAGATACGCTGTTCAAGATACAGGAAACCGCCGGTCACGACAGATGAGCCCCACTCCCGAAATTACCGACAGCCATTGCCATCTGGATTTCCCGGATTTTGACGGTCAGTTGGAAGAAATCGTTTCACGCGCTGCCGACGCTGGCGTGACACGCATGGTGACCATCTGCACACGGTTGCGTAACGAGCCCACGGTACGCGCCATCGCCGAGGCTCATGCCCCTGTCTTTTATGCCGCAGGCACCCACCCGATGAGCGCCGCTGACGAGCCGATGGCAACAGTCGATGAACTGCTCGCATTCGCCAAGCATCCGAAATTCGTGGGCATTGGGGAAAGCGGGCTTGATTATCACTACACGGCTGAGTCGGCGGACGTTCAAAAGCGTTCGCTGCGTATCCATATCGAAGCGGCGCAGCGGACCGGATTACCCCTGATTATCCATGCACGTGCCGCGGATGAGGACATGGCACGTATCTTGGCGGATGAGCATAGAAACGCTCCGTATTCCTGTGTCATGCATTGCTTTTCTTCCTCAGCCGAGCTGGCCCGAGCCGCCCTTGAACTTGGCTTCTATCTGTCCATGTCCGGCATTGCAGCATTCCCCAAAAGTCAGGAGCTGCGTGATATCTTCGCCACCGCGCCCATCGATCGTATCCTGGTTGAAACCGACGCGCCCTATCTGGCGCCACCGCCCTATCGCGGCAAACGAAACGAACCGGCCTACACCGCGCATACAGCGCGCAAAGGGGCCGAAGTGTTCGGTTTGGAGTACGCCGATTTCGCAGCCCAAATACAGGCCAATTTTGACCGGCTGTTCACCAAAGCCGCTAGCTACAAGGCCGCTGCATGAGCGAGCTGCGCTTCACAATACTTGGCTGCGGTTCGTCCGGAGGTGTACCGCGACTTGGGGGGCATTGGGGCGAATGCGATCCGGAGAACCCCAAAAACATCCGGCGTCGCTGCTCACTGTTGGTCGAACGCGATGGGCCAGAGGGTACCACCTCGGTATTGATCGATACGTCTCCTGATATGCGCAGCCAATTGCTTGGCACCGGAACGGGGCGTTTGGATGGCGTGATTTACACCCATTCCCATGCCGATCACACCAATGGCATCGACGATCTGCGGATGATTGTTTTCAACATGAAAACCCGCGTGCCTGTATGGGCGGACGGCGATACCCAGAACGATCTACTCGGTCGCTTTGGTTATGCGTTTGTTCAACCCGAAGGCTCACCCTATCCGCCCATCCTGGACCTAAAGACAATCAATGGCCCGTTTGAGATTTCCGGCCCCGGCGGCCTGATCCCCTTTCGACCATTCCGTGTGAACCATGGGTCGATTGATGCCCTTGGCTTCAAGATGGGAAATCTCGTTTATCTGCCTGATGTTGCGGAACTTTATGATGAGAGCATGGCTGAGCTTTCAGACCTCGACTGCCTTATCATTGATGCCCTACGCCGATCCCCGCATCCAACCCATGCCCATCTGGAGAAGACGCTGGGCTGGATTGAGCAATTGAAACCAAAACGTGCCGTTCTAACCAACATGCATATCGATCTGGATTATGCCACGGTTGATGCGGAAACACCGGATCATATTACGCCTGCTTTTGACGGCATGGTGATCCGGCAAACCCTGTAGGGCAAGACGCTGTTCGCGCGCGCGATACCGTCGATGGCAGCGACATGTTCCAAAGCCTGATCGATGTCATCCTGCCGGTGTTTTTGGTCATCGGCGCCGGGTATACGGCAACCCGGTTCGGATATTTCCGCGAAGATCATATCGACGGGTTGATGAAATTCACGCAGGGCTTCGCCATTCCCTGTTTGTTGTTTCTGGCCATCGCCAATCTCGATCTCAGCGCAAGCTTCGACCCCAGACTATTAACCAGTTTCTATTCGGCAGCTGGCCTCTGTTTTGTCGCCGGAATGGTTGGCGCTCGCCTCATATTCGGACGCGAGTGGGAGGACTCGATCGCGATTGGCTTTTGCTGCTTGTTCTCAAATTCAGTGCTTTTAGGGCTGCCCATCACGGAACGTGCCTACGGACCGGACAATTTGACGGGAAATTTTGCAATCATCGCCTTCCATTCACCGTTCTGCTATTGTGTTGGTATCACCGTGATGGAGATCTTTCGAAACCGTGGCCATGGTGGGACACGGATGGTGAAATCCGTGTTGTCCGCAATGTTCAAGAATGCGTTGATACTGGGCATCTCATTGGGCTTTATTGTCAATCTTACCGGATTTGTAATACCGGGCGTGGTTGATGACGCGTTGAACCTGATTACGCGCGCGGCCCTACCCGGCGCACTGTTCGCATTAGGGGGCGTACTGGTCAAGTACCGACCCGAAGGCGATTTGCGCGCCATTATCTTCGTCTGTTGCATCTCGCTGTTGCTACATCCAAGCCTTGTATGGCTTTTCGGAACATCATTGGCGCTACCGCAAGATCTGTTTCGCTCAGGTGTTCTTACCGCTGCGATGGCTCCGGGCTTCAACGCCTATATCTTTGCAAATATGTATGGGCGTGCCAAACGGGTTGCTGCATCTTCAGTTTTGATCGGCACCGCATCATCCATACTGACTGTCTGGCTTTGGTTGACTCTACTTGGATAGCCAGATCAAAAATCCTGCATTGACTCTTCGAACAAGCAGGACATCTTTCGCAGCACCATCTCGGAGCACCGCATGCCACACGCCGTTATCGTCGCACATGGACAACCGTCAAATCCGGCACCTGCCGAGGCGGCGCTGGCGCGCTTTGCCAGGCAAATAGATTCACTGTGTCATCGGGTCTCGGTTCATTCCGCCACTTTGGCTGCACCTGACACGCTTGAGACGTGCCTTGACGAATTGCCCGGCGACATAGCGATCTATCCGTTGTTCATGGCGAAGGGTTGGTTTGTGACCAAGGCTTTACCTAAGCGACTTGGTTCTCGGTCGGTCAGAATTCTGGATCCTCTGGGTATCGACCCGCAGATGCCATTTTTGGTTAAAAGCGCCCTGCATCAAAAACTTGAAAATCTAGGATGGTCAGCCCCTGACACTGATCTGGTAATTGCAGCCCATGGTTCAGGGCGCAGCAATAACCCGGCAACGGTGGCCCATGGGTTTGCAGATACGCTGGGCCAATTGGTCACATTCAAAAGCACCCGAACCGGCTTTGTTGAGCAATCTCCAAGCATTGCCGCAGCAGCATCAGGATGTGGTGAAAAGGCGCTTTGCCTGCCCTTCTTTGCCTGCACCGGAGGCCATGTGCTCGAAGATGTGCCGCAAGAATTGGCCCGCGCAAACTTCGCCGGCCAAGTTATGCCAGTCATTTCTGAACTACCCCAAGTCGAACAACATATCGCTGCGATATTGGACGCCATTTAGGCAAGCGCATTCTATCCGGATTGTTGTGCATTCGAAAACTCACAGTAGAACCGGTGGCAAGATCGTCCGTTTCGTTTTGCGGCGTATAGCGCTAGGTCAGCGGCATGCAGTACATCCTGCGCTTTTGGCATTTCGAACTGGGTCGACAAAGCAGTACCAACGCTCGCTGATACACTGCAGGCCGCTCCCTCGAATTTCATCGGCTGGCAAAGTTGCGCGATCAGGCGTCGGGCAATGCTGTCGAGTTTTTTACGGTCGGTCATCCCTTTGATAATCAAGACAAACTCGTCCCCGCCGACACGAGCAACCGTATCATCACTCCGCGTTTCATCAAGCATGATCATTGCGGCTTGCTGCAGCACAAAATCCCCTGCGGCATGGCCCAGACGATCGTTGACCGATTTAAAAAAATCCAAATCCAGATGCATTAATGCAAATGACGATTTCGTTGATATCAAATGCCCGAGTATATGGTCCATTGCACGCCGGTTTTTTAGCCCGGTCAGCGTGTCTGTATAGGCCTGCTCCTCAGCCGCCAGCTTTGCACCTTGCAGACGCAGGTTCAATGATCTGGAAGCCTCCATCGCGGCAGATTTAGCTTCGACCAAATACAGCAATTCGATCGCCAAATCGGTGCCTGAGAAATCTGCGCTTGTCAGTGCATAGTCTCGCACCGCATCCAATATTGAAATTCCGAATGACAGGTTAACAACCGATGCACCCTTTCCAGAAAGTGGCGCGATCAGGCCCTTAAAGGCTGTTTGCGGTTGATCTTGGAAACGAAGACGTAACCGCGCGCCTGGCGTCGAAAGCAACGTTGGAAACTCAGTGACAGAACGCGGGCGCTGCAACTCAAACACGTCAAGAAAACGCCGCCCTGCCATGGGTTGCTCCGGGCGCAGTTTCTGCACTGTGGGGCCCACTTGAACAATTCGCCCCTCATCATTGATAAGAACATACATGGGGCACAAAGTATCGAGAAGGGAACCTAGATCTTCGGTTTCGATCATGATTTCCGCGCCCCAAGCTCAAAATGACGCCCTTCGGCAAAGGCGCTTTCGATCAGTGTAATCGAAATGAGCTCTGACCCATTTCGACGCTCTTCGTTCGAAAGAACAACAAGTGCGCCGTAGTCATCCGCCATAGCCCGCAAAACACCAGTCATAACACTGGAAAATCCCGGCAGCCCGGGAGAGCAATATAGTTGGTATTCCGCTGATGAATGTTCCTGCAATTCAAGGTCCGGCAGCGTGAGATCCGAAACAGCAAGGCGCACTCGATCAGACAAATCATCTAGCGAGTGCAAAAACTCGACATACGTTACGCCCCCGAAACGCAGCAGTCGCCTTAGGTCCTCCATATTCGCATGTGATACGAGGTAGGTTCCCAAGTCCTCAAGAAACTCGGATTTTCGACGGTTCAATACGGTACAAAGCACGTCCAGCACACGATCTGAAACCTCTGCCTCATAGATCAGCATCGCCTCGAATTCGACGAAATCCAATCCTGCGGCTTGGGTCGCCTGCAGCCAGCATTGGCGCCCATAAGTGGCACAAACGAATGATTGGATCGCCCTGTTAATCAGCCCATGCATGAAACAACTCGAATTGGATATCTGCTTCAGGTGACCCCAGAAAACTTAACAAACACCCAATATCCTGGCCGAGATCATGAGAATGTTAGACATTCATGACTAATCTGCGTGGTTCGGCTAGGTCAGAAATCTGTCGGCGCGCCCCCTTCAGCCTTGCGGCGGGCAACAAAGTCTTCAAGCTCTTCGCGGATCGCCTCGTCCAATGCCGGCGCTTCAAAATTGTTAACGATTTCTTTGAACATTCGATGGGCCCGTTCCGCAGTCCAGATACCGCCAGCGACTTCCCAGGCCTCAAAGTTTTTCCAATCGCTCAGAAACGGCTGATAAAACGCCGTGGTATAGCGATCCTGTGTGTGTTGAATGCCAAAGAAATGCCCGTCATTTCCCACTGAACGGATTGCTTCAAGGGCGATCTCGTCCGGTCCTGTTGCTGTTAATTCCGGCTGCATATATCGCTGAATCTGTTGCAGGATTTCGCAATCCATGATGAATTTTTCAGGACTCGCGATCAGACCACCTTCCAGCCAACCAGCCGCGTGATAGACCATGTTTGTTCCAGATTGAACAGCGGCCCACAGTGAATTTGATGTCTCCCAAATGGCCTGGCCATCTGGCACATTCGCAGCGCACACACCCGAAGAGCGCATCGGCAATCCATAGAACCGCGCCATTTGTCCGGTCATCTGCGTCGAGCGCATGTATTCCGGCGTCCCGAACGCGGGCGCTCCGGACTTCATATCAACATTCGAGGTGAACGTCCCGATCACGCATGGAATGCCGGGCCGGACATATTGGAACAGCGCAATCGCACACAATGCCTCGGCCAGCGATTGGGCGACCGCACCCGCCATCGTCACAGGGGCCATTGCACCTGCCAGAGTAAACGGAGTTACCACAATCGCTTGTCCACGCCGCGCCAACCTTAGACAACCATCGATCATCGGATGGTCGTGCTTGAGCGGTGAGGTCGAGTTGATGTTGGTATACATCCGAGGCGATGCCTCAAACTCTTCGTGACTCAAACCGCCTGCGATGCGGACCATTTCCATCACATCTTCGACACGTTCCTTACCCAGTGAGTAGGCGTGCATCGCCTTGTCAGTCAGCGTGAGCTTGTCGTAAAGCACATCAAGATGTCGGACGCTGGCATGGATATCGACAGGTTCAACCGGATAACCTCCGGCAAAATGGATGCAGTTGAAATACTGCGTCAGTTTCAGCAAATCCTGACACATCCGTCGGGTGCCGGGCACTTTTTTACCAATTTCCATGTCCCAATAGTTCGGCGGTGAAGAAACATTGCCGAACAACATGGTTTTGCCTCCAACCTCGATCTGACGGTCCAAATTGCGTGGCGTAATAGTGAATGAGTTGGGGGCTTTGCGCACCATTTCCATGACAAAGTCCCGCCCCATACGGACGTTATCGCCAGAGATTGTACAGCCAGCTTCGCGCAAAATGCCAAGAGCTTCCTGATTATAGAACTCGATACCGATCTCTTCGAGGATGCGCATAGCTCCTTCGTGGATCGCCTCAATCCCCTCTGACCCCAACGGTTCTGTTGGCCGGTCTAAGTTCACAGGTGGATTCCACGGCATCTGATCGATGACTTCGCTACCGCGACGGGTGGCTGCACCAGCGCGGCCACCGCTGCGGCGTCTGCGTGTCCTGCTGTCTTCCATAGCTGTCCTCCTGGCGCTCTCTTTCTCAAGAAAGCCCCGAAGATTTAGCTCTGGCCGCTCTATCTGCGACAAGTGGTGTCGGTTTTGTCGTTCAAACCGGCGTTTCAGAACACCAAACAATCAGATTTCTGACAACCAGCCGGGAATATGGCCGATGTCGGGTAAAACTACATCTGCCAAGGGTTCGAGCGTTTCTGTTGTGGCAAGCCCAGTAAGAACACCAATCGTCACCATGCCTGCGGCACGACCCGCTTCAAGATCATGAAGACTGTCACCAACCATGGCGACGCGCGACGGATCAACATCGACATGTTTGGCAAATGCCAAAAGCTGTCCTGGACCGGGTTTGAAGCCGTGGCCACTGTCATACCCTGCAACAAAATCGAAGTGGCCCCGAATTCCGACCGATTCGAGATGACGCAGCGCCGGTATCTCGGCGTCATTGGTCGCTACACCCAGTTTAAGCCCGGTCTTTCGCATATTTTCAAGAAAAGGTGCGAGAGGAACGGCAGGCATTTGCTCTGCCGCTGCGGATGCGTCATTGAGAGTTTCGACGATTTGATGCTGAGCGATGCCAGTCAAGTGCGGCGTCAGGGCACGCGCAATTTCATCGACGGTTCCTGCAATAACGATACTGTCAGGGCTATACCTCTCCTCGGCATAATCAAAACCGATGACCTGGCCAAGTTCAGCCGCGCGCTTTGTATCACCGTCGGATAGGCGTTCAAGCGCGATACGTCCGAACGCACCCCATGTAGACGCAAAGTCAAAAAGCGTGCCGTCCTTGTCGAAGACGAGGGCGTCAATGTTCATGAATTTAGGCTCCTATTGGTCAGGTCCAGTGCATATCAGAAGTGCCGGATAACACAGCGCGGGCGCGGCCGGGTTCTTCGTAGGGCACGGAATGGGCGTCACAAAAGGCGATCACCCAGGAATCGTCAAGCACCAGAAAGTCCAGTACCGATCCCAGAAACTCGCCTTCTCCTGCCCGAGCACGCAAATCCTCTATGGAAGCGCCGGTTGCACCCAAAAAAACTGGGAGCAACTCATCATTTCCCACCAACCAATTCAGCACCCTCAGGGCCAATGTTTCAGCAGAATGGACAGAGATTGGCATTATCTGGCCTCGACGACGCTCTTGGAAAGGGTTTGTTAACCAGACTCATAAACACTTTGGTAGCGCATGCAATCTAACGGTGAACGGCAATGTCTGTACAGGGTACCATACTGGTCCTCGACGGGGTCTCGACCAATCGCATTATGCTTAAGGTCCAGCTCACCGCGGCATGGTATCATGTTGTACAAGGGGAAAAGCTGGCCGGGTTGGGTGCTTTACTAAGGCGCACGCGTCCTGACTTGGTTTTGACCGCCCAAACCTTGCCCGACGGGACCGCCTCGGATGTTAAGAAGTTAATGGCGGTTGATCCCACTTTGGCTGATGTACCGATTGTTGCCATCACGCCGCAAAATGATAGGGCGGCGCGATTAAAGGCCTTATCGGATGGTTTAGACGACGTGCTGGGTTACCCATTTAAGGATACTTTGCTTCTCGCGCGTGTTCGCAGCCTGTTGCGCTCACGTGCCGATCGGCAGGAACTGAGCCTTGGGGACACCAGCCAATCCAATGGTTTTGGTGAGGCGGCACAGATACCGCTTGCGCCACCTGCGATCGTGCAGATTGCGTTGTTGACCCAGACCCCACGCGCCGGAGCGTTATGGGGCAGTGCGTTGGCGCAGCAAACACGACGCCGCTTGTCCAATTACACGCTGCCCGATCTGCACGGCGTTTTCTCTGAACCTGCTCCTGATGCCATTGTCGTCGAGATTGCGCCCGGCGGATCTGGAGGGCACATCCTGGCCGATCTAAAATCCCGCAGCGCCACCCGAAACACCGTATTAATCGGCGTTTTGTCAAACGAGGATGCAACCCTCGCCGCCGAAGCTTTGGATAAAGGGGCGGATGCAATTTGTATGGGAGGGTTCCACCCGGACGAAATCTCGCTCCGACTCGACACCCAGATCGCCCGCAAAACCCGCGACGACAAATTGCGCGCGTCGATACGTAAAGATCTATCCGAATCGCTGACCGATCCTCTGACAGGGTTACACAATCGTCGATTCGCCATGAGGGCACTTGATCAGATCGCCCACCAGGCCTTGGAAACAGGGCGTGGGTTTGCACTGATGCTGGCGGATTTAGATCACTTCAAGGCGATTAATGATCGTTTTGGTCATTCTGGCGGTGACATCGTTCTGACAGAAACAGCGCGCAGGCTTCAAGCAGCAACAGGAAAGGCCGGCTTTGTCGCACGCATCGGCGGAGAGGAATTCATGATTGGGCTTCCTCATTGCTCGGCAGAGCAGGCGTTAAAGCACGCGGACATGATCTGCGGAAGCATTTGCAACAAACCGTTTTGCCTGCCCGACGAATCCGTATTGACCTCGGTCACGATCAGCGTAGGCGTAAAATGGTGTTCCTCACCTGATCTGAATATTGCAGATCGCAGAAATGCCGCCGGTCAGTTGATCCGTTCAGCCGACCAAGCTTTGTATGCGGCGAAAAATGCGGGTCGCAATCAGGTGCATATCCGTAGTTCAGCAGCCTGACGAGTTAGTTTCGTTTCTTGTGTTTACCTAGGCCGCGTCTGACGACCTCCTCCAGCCGATCTGCATATTTGACCCGCTCTTCCGCGCTCATTTGCGTGACTTGCGCAAGCCATTGCTGGTGCAGCGCTGTCTGCAGCTCTGCCGTTGCCTGCGCCTGCTTCTCAAGCAAATCTTCAACCGCAGACGGATCAAATGGCACGGCTCGCAAGGCCTGGCTAAGCGCACCAAAATCCTGTTTGCGTCGATGCGATCCTTTGCCCCGCAGATCTGACAACTCACCTTTGAGAGCTTTGCGATCAGATTTGGGCAGGGCATAGTACAATGCTGGGCCAAATCCTGGCGGTATGGAGGCGCGATCACTGCCTTTGAAACGCAAGGCTGTACCCAAGACGACTCCTGCAATTAGCAGGTTCAGAGCAAGCGAAGCGATCAGCAGAATCGGCATCCATTTACGTTTGGGTGCAGGATTATCGCTCATTCCGCGTCCTCCAGATAGTTTTCATCTAAGTTGAGATCAGCCATCAGATAGGTTGCATCCTGCGAGACAAAATAGTCTGCAGGGTCAGGTAGAAAAGCAGGCGCAGAAAACCCGATCCAGATGCCAGCTGCACTTGCGGCCACAAGGCCACTTACCCCATGCCATCCGCCGATGACATTCATCCGGTCCCGCCATGTTCGACGCCGTTTGCGTGCGGATCGAGCCAACCGAACCGCCTCTGCATCGGTTTCAATTCGGACGGCAAGATCGTCCGGGAACACATCCCGAGCGTCGCGCGCTAGCGCAAACAGGTGTTCAAGTTCTTTGTCATGATCAGCCATGTTCGTACCCCAATTCATCCCGACGCCCCGCAAGTAGTGCGGCCAGTGATCGTTTTCCACGCGCAGTCAGGCTTTCAACCGCCTCAACCGAGATATCCATAATCCCTGCGATTTCAGGGTTGGACAACTCTTCGATATGCCGCAGAACCACCGCTTGCCGTTGCCGATCCGGCAATTGATCCAATGCCGCCTGCAACGCATCCTTACGCTCGGTATCTTGCATCCGATCAACCACGCTGGCGGATTCGTCTTCTGGCTCGGCAACATTTTCGAGCGCATCAGGCCGATTTCTTCGGCGCAGATCCAGGCACAGGTTCAATGTCACACGATAAAGCCAGGTCGAAATCTGCGCCTGTCCCGGCACCCAGTCGGGCGCCATTTTCCAAAGACGCATCATCGCCTCTTGTGTCACATCTTCGGCTTCCGCCTGATTTCCCAACATTCGCAAGGCCACGGAATAGCTGCGCGGTCCAAGCCGCCCGGTCAGCAGACGGGCAGCAGCCGCATTGCCATCAGCAAACCGGCCCAGCAACTCCTCGTCGCTGAGCTCGGGCACGGCAGAAAAACCGCCGTGCGCCTCGTTTGGGTAAGAGGTCAGATCCTCCATCCCGTATCAGTTGTTGTCTGTGTCCGACTTCTGGTGCCGCTTGTGTTTCCGACCCATCCTGTCTTTCGCATCCGCATATTCCTGTTCTGATATCGATCCGTTCCCATCGGCGTCGATACGCTCGAACATCTTGGAGGCACGGCGCGGTTTCGGCAATTCATCTTCGCTGAGGAAACCATCGGAGTTAGCATCGTGCTTCTCAAACATCTTAGAGACACGCTCGCCGGCTTTCGCCTGTGCTGCTGCCTGCATTTCCTCAACGCTCAGCTGCCCGTCTCCGTCAGTGTCAGCAGCCGTGAATTTCTGGTTGCGATGCGCCGCGATCTCGGCCCGCGTTACCTGCCCGTCTCCGTCGGCATCCAGTTCCTGAAACGTCGGACGCGGCCCTTTGGCCAGTGCTGAGCTGCCGGATACTGCAACTGCCGCAAGAACGATGGCGGAGATGAAAGTTTTGGTTTTCATTACAAAGTTCCCTGAATTTAGCGGCACCTTGCCGCTGTTGATACTTCTTAAAACGCAGCCCGGGCAGCTTTCCGTCGCATCGCGCACAACTTTTTTCGTCATGTTTGAAATTCGATCAGTTGCTGATACGCTGTAAGCAATCGCCACAAAGCGACGCACCCCCCTTTTCCGACGGGTTCGAAACGGCCTATATCGCCCGAATAGAAACGCGCGAGATTTAAATGACTGATCAGACTATCGACACTGCGGTCGAGGACGACCGCCCGACCAAACCCGCACTGATCCGTGGGTTTCGTTGCAAATGCCCGAATTGCGGGGAAGGCAAACTGTTGCACAGCTATCTCAAGGTGAATGATAGTTGCTCGGAATGCGGTCAGGAATTGTTTCACCACCGTGCCGATGATGGCCCGGCCTATCTTACCATTTTGATCGTCGGGCACCTTCTGGCACCTGCGCTGCACGTCTCATACGTACACTGGCGGCCTGACCCTTGGGTCATGGCAATTGGCTTCTCGATCGCCTGCGTTGCCCTCTCGCTGTACCTTCTGCCCCGCTTGAAAGGGGCTGTGGTCGCATATCAATGGGCGCGTCGGATGCACGGGTTCGGCAAATCTGTATGAGCGCGGACAAAACCGCCATTCGCAATGCCGCGACCGTCATCGTTCTGCGCGACAGGCTCAGCGACCCCTCGATCCTGATGGGGCAGCGTGGTGCGAAAGCCGCGTTTATGCCAAACAAATTTGTCTTTCCCGGCGGTGCAGTCGACCCTGATGACGCTCACGTTCCACTGAGCACTCAGTTACCCGATCTCTGCTCCGAACGTCTGTCACAGCGATCCGAACTAGGGTTGCAGAATGCGCTGGCGGCTGCCGCGATCCGGGAATTGTGGGAAGAAACCGGATTGATCCTTGGGCAACCGGGCGAATGGCAGGGTACGGCCCCGAACGACTGGCAGAGCTTTGCGGCTATGGGCTATCAACCTTCCGCAGAAGCGCTGCAATTCGTGTTCCGGGCGGTCACGCCACCCGGTCGCTCACGCCGGTTTGATGCCCGGTTCTTTTTGGTCGATGCAAACGCAATTCAAGGCGATCTGGATGACTTCACTCATGCCTCGGACGAGTTATCGCATTTGCAGTGGGTCAAAATCAGCCAGGCGCGCGAATTCGATCTGCCTTTCATCACCGAAGTTGTTCTGGCCGAAATCGCCGCGCGCGCTGCAGACCCAAGCCCGCCGGACACAGTGCCTTTTTTCCTCAACAATGAAGAAGCCAGCTTGTTCCTGCAATTGCGCGGCTTTCCAATGCCCTACACGAGCTAACGCATCCGGCTGACGACTACCGTCACCTCGGGTTTTTTGCCGATCTCAGCCTGGGCGGTCTGGCGCGCAATCCGGCGCAACCCCTCTTCCAGCTTGTCGTCATCGCGCAGCGTTTTTGCGCCAGCGCGCATCAGGAACTGGTTCAAATCTTCTTCCAACACCTCGACCAGACCGGCACGGGACGATCCGATCTGGGGCAGTCCCATCGTGTCGCACCATGGCTCGCCCAACGGTTCGTCTTCTTCGTCCAGAATGACTGTGATTGTGATATGGCCATTCAATGCCATGCGGATACGGTCACGCACAACACCATCCAATGCGCCAATCTTGACCGTACCATCCAGATAGGTCCGGCCCGTCTCGATGTAGTCTACCACTTTCGGAGCATTTCCGGTCAGGTCCAACATGGTGCCATTCACGGCCAAAATTCCGGTCCTGCCACCCGCCTCGGCCAGTTTGGCATGTTCACGCAGATGGCGGTGCTCGCCGTGCATCGGGATGACCATCTGCGGATCAACCAGAGCATGAACCTTTTCCAGATCAGGCCGGTTCGCGTGACCCGAGACGTGATACAGTCCCGAGCTGTCATCGACCACATCTACGCCCTTTTCACTGAGCTGGTTCATAATGCGGATCACGCCGCGTTCGTTTCCAGGGATAGTCTTGGACGAGAACAGGAACAGATCCCCATCTTTCACCTCAAGCCCGCGATACTTACTGCGCGCCAGTTGGGCGCTGGCCGCACGACGTTCTCCCTGACTGCCAGTCACAATCAGCATCAGGTTTGCGCGCGGGACATCCAGCGCCTCTTCCGCGCTTATGACTTTCGGGAAGTCGCTGAGAATGCCCGTTTCAGTCGCCGCCTCGATCATCCGGCGCATCGCACGGCCCAGCAATACGACCGAACGCCCAGCCTTCTGGCCAGCCTCGGCAAGCGTTTTCACGCGCGCCACGTTCGATGCAAATGTAGTTGCGATAACCATGCCATTGGCATCCCGCACCAGCTGCGTGATTTCAGGCCCGACCTCGGATTCCGAGCGGCCGGGGTGGGATGAAAAGACGTTTGTACTGTCACACACCAACGCTTTGACACCCGACTTGGCCACCTCGGACCACAAGTCAGGATCAAACGGTTCACCCACAATTGGATTGGCATCCAGCTTGAAATCACCAGTGTGCACAACGCGTCCAGCCGGAGTGTCGATGACCAGCCCTGCACTTTCCGGGATCGAATGCGATACCGGCAAGAAACCAACTGTGAATGGTCCGGCATTGATCTGTTCGGGCCACGGAGATGCGGTTCGCACCGTCTCGGTCGGATGGCCATGCTCCTCCATCTTGCGGCGCGCAATATTCGCCGTGAAGGCACGCGCATAAACGGGTGCACCCAGTGACTCATAGCAATGCGCGACCGCTCCGACGTGGTCCTCATGCGCATGAGTGATAAAGACCGCTTCAAGCTGATCGGCACGCTCCTTTAGCCATGTGATATCGGCAAAGATAAGATCAACGCCGGGCGAGGTATCCATGTCCGGGAAAGCAACCCCGAGGTCCACAAGAATCAATCGCTCTTGACCTGGTTTCCCGTAGCCATAGACATAGGCATTCATGCCGATTTCGCCTGCACCGCCCAGCGGCAGATAGATCAGTCGTTCACTGCTCATGTTGAGCCATTTTCCTTGTTATAGCGATGGATCACGGTCAGGCCGTGCATCGTCAGATCATCTTCAAACTCGTCGAACAGGTCAGCGGCTTGCTGAAACAGGGGCGCAAGACCCCCGGTCGAGATTACTTTCATAGGCACCCCCGCCTCGGCTTTAATACGCTCACAGATCTCGCGCACCAGGCCGACATAGCCCCAGAAGACACCGGATTGAATGCACTCTACCGTGTGGGTCCCGATCACCTTTTGTGGCTTCGATATGTCTACATGTGGCAGCGCGGCTGCTGCGAGGTGCAGTGCCTCAAGGCTAAGATTGACGCCAGGCGCGATAACTCCGCCGACATATGCACCGTCATGAGCGACGACATCAAATGTCGTTGCCGTACCGAAATCCACCACGACCAGATCGCCGCCAAAGCGGTCAAAGGCCCCTGCTGTGTTAACCAGACGGTCCGGTCCGACTTGCGTGCCTTCGTCGACACGAGGGTTGGCGGGCAGCAGGCAGTCGGGTTTACCAACGACCAGAGGGCGACATCCGAAGAAACGGTCTGCAAAGACCCGCAGGTTGAAAACAACACGTGGCACCGTCGATGAGATGATTACATCTGTAATGTCCACCTCAATTCCGTAGTGCTTTACCAATGTCGAATACCACGTGAAATACGCATCCGCAGTTCGCGCGTGGTGGGTGGAGGTGCGCAGGGTGCACAGAAATTTCTCGCCATCCCAGATCGAGAAAACGGTGTTGGTATTGCCGCAATCAATCGCCAGAAGCATTTGTGCCCCCTTTAGAAATAGACGTCCGCGGCAGGAATGCTGACACGGCCCTTGGCGGTGTTTAGGACAAGGCTGCCACCCGCGTCTACCGTTTCGAAGGTTCCTACCGTCTCGGACGCTGCGGTACGCGCGGTAATTACCTCACCCAGCCGAGCTGCGCGAGAGAGCCACGCGGTGCGGATCGGATCGAAACCATACGTCATAAACTGGGTTTCATAGTGGGCATAGGCCGAAGCCAGTTCTGCCAGAAAATCCTCAGGCGTGACATGGGAACCGGTTTCCGACAGCAACGACACCGGCCGCACGGCGCCGGGTTCGACGCTGTCAGCGCTGGGAGCCTCGGACAGATTGACGCCAATGCCGATTGCCAGATGCGAAACACCTCGTCCCTGCCCAGTGCTTTCCAGCAAGATACCAGCCAGCTTGCCACCGTTGAGCAACACATCGTTAGGCCACTTCAGTGACAAACCTGCCGCTCGACCGGTCACCGCGACGCAGGCATCGTAAAGTGCGAGGGCCGCGACGAAACTGCGAAGCGCGGCTTGTTCCGGATCTCCAGGCGGTCGCATCAGCAAGGTCGCAGCCAGATTGCCCTTAGGGTTGGTCCAGGCACGACCACGCCGACCGCGCGCTGCGGTCTGGCGATGCGCCAAAATCCAGACGGGTCCCGAGGCGGTCGGTGCGAGTCGCGCGGCTTCGTTTAGGGTGCTGTCCACCTCCTGCAGTACATGCAGCCCGTATCCTTGCGGCCAATCACTCATGTCAAAAAGGCCCGGTCCTGTGACCGAGCCCCTTTTATCTCTACGAAACCAAGATCAGTTGACAAGCGTTGTCGCCGCTGCAGCTGCAGCGCCTTCGATTCCGAACTGATAGAACACACCAATCAGCATCAGCGCGGCAGACCCCATCAGAGCGCCCCACAGAACTGGTGACGATCGCGTTTCGATCGGGTCCTCGTTCTCAGTCCCGAAATACATGTAGAACACGATCCGCAAGTAATAGAACGCACCGATGACCGAAGCGATGGCCGAGGCAATAACCAGACCGGTCAACCCGGCCTCTACACCAGCTTGCCAGACGCCAAACTTGGCGAAAAAGCCCAGCATCGGGGGCACGCCCGCAAGGCTGAACATCAGGATCAGAACAGCCAGAGCTTTCCCGGGATCACGTTTTGAATACTGACGCAATGCATCGATATCCGTCACTGGCTTGCCATCACGCTCCATCATCAAGATGAAGGCGAATGTGCCGATGTTCATCGTCACATAGATTGCCAGATACATCAGCATGGCCTTGACGCCCATCTCGGTACCAGCGGCCAGACCAATCAGGGCATAGCCCATATGTGCAATCGAAGAGAACGCCATCAGGCGCTTGATGTCACGCTGCCCAATCGCCGCGACCGCACCCAGCAGCATCGACAGAACTGACAACAGAACGATCACCTGCTGCCAGTCTTTGACAACCCCGCCAAAGGCATCGTGCAAAACACGCGCGAACAGGGCCATCGCGGCCACTTTCGGGGCAGTGGCGAAGAACGCGGTAATGGGTGTCGGTGAGCCTTCATACACATCCGGTGTCCACATGTGGAACGGCACGGCAGAGACTTTGAATGCAAGGCCCGATATCAGCAAAACAAGGCCAAATAGCAGGCCGAGTGATACGTCGTCGTGATGCACGGTCTGGATGATGCCCGAGAACAAAGTCGTTCCGGTAAAGCCATAGACCAGCGACGCGCCGTAAAGCAGCAGGCCAGAACTGAGCGCGCCCAGAACAAAATACTTCAGTCCCGCCTCGGTCGATTTGGCACTGTCCCGACGCAGCGCGGCTACAACGTAAAGTGACAGCGATTGCAACTCGAGGCCCATATAAAGCGACATCAGATCGCCCGCGCTGACCATCATCATCATGCCAACAGCGGCCAGAGCCACCAGAAGCGGATATTCAAAACGCAACAGACCACGGCGTGCCATGTAATCCTGACTCATCAGCAGGACTGCGGCTGCAGAGAGAAGGATTGCAACTTTGGCAAACCGGGCAAATCCGTCATCCACGAACATGCCGTTGAAAGCAACATTCGTGCCATCGCCATTGGTCGCGATCCAGATCGCCAGCAACGCCATAAGCCCTGCCGTTGACCAGACCAATACCGGTGCCAGCCCATCCTTTGTCGTGTAAACAGCCCCGATCAGCGCCGCCATCGCATAGATCGCCAAAACGATTTCCGGCAGGATAATTGTCAGATCAGCCTGGATCATGTCTCCAAAGCCTCCTTAATGCGATGCGGCTGACTGGGTCGCGGTCTCAGCCGCGGCCAGAGCCGTGTCGTAGTTCGAAATCAACGCAGCCGTCGAGTTGCCGATCACATCGGTCACCAGCGAAGGATAAACACCCAGCAGAATGGTCATCACGATCAGAGGCGCAAAGATCAGCCGCTCGCGCGAGCTCATGTCGGTAATGGCTTTCAGGCTTTCCTTGATCAGGTCGCCAAATACCACACGGCGGTACAGCCAAAGCGCATAGCCGGCCGAGAAGATCACACCGGTCGCGGCCACAGCCGTTACCCATGTGTTGACCTGGAAGGCGCCCATCAGGGTCAGGAATTCTCCGATGAACCCGGACGTACCCGGCAAGCCAACATTTGCCATGGTGAACAACATGAACACCAGCGCATAGGCGGGCATCCGGATTACCAAACCGCCATACGCCTCAATATCGCGGGTGTGCATCCGATCATAGATCACGCCGACGCATAGGAAGAGCGCGGCCGAGATAAACCCGTGGCTCAACATCTGGAAGATCGCTCCATCGATACCCTGCTGGTTCGCAGCAAAGATACCCATGGTCACAAAGCCCATATGCGCGACCGAGGAATATGCGATCAGCTTCTTCATATCCTCCTGCACCAGCGCGACCAGAGAGGTGTAGACAACCGCAATCGCCGACATCCATAGCACGACGTCCGTCATCACCGCCGAGCCCACAGGGAACATCGGCAGACTGAACCGCAGGAAGCCATAGCCGCCCATCTTCAACAGGATCGCCGCCAGAACAACCGAACCCGCCGTCGGCGCCTGCACGTGCGCATCCGGCAGCCACGTGTGCACCGGCCACATCGGCATCTTCACCGCGAACGACGCGAAGAAGGCCAGAAACATCAGCGTCTGCATGCCGCCGACGATATACACGCCCAGAACGCTGAACCCTTCGGACGAGAACTGATGGCTCATCAGCGCCTCGATATCCGTGGTGCCCGCATCCGCGTACATCGCGACCATCGCCACCAGCATCAGCACCGAGCCAAGGAAAGTGTAGAGAAAGAACTTGAAGCTGGCATAAATCCGGTCTTTGCCACCCCAGATACCAATGATCAGAAACATCGGGATCAGGCCCGCCTCGAAGAACAGGTAGAAAAGCACCAGATCCAGCGCCATGAACACGCCCAGCATCAGCGTTTCCAGCAGCAGGAAGGCGATCATGTATTCTTTGACACGATCCGTGACGTTCCAGCTGGCAAGAATGGTCAGTGGCATGATGAAGGTGGTCAGCAGCACAAACAAAACGCTGATCCCATCCACACCCATCTTGTATTTCAGACCCAGCAGCCACTCGCCCTCTTCCACCATCTGGAAGCCGGTGTTGGACGGATCAAAGCCTGTGTAGATGCCGATCGAGACCAAGAAAGTCACGGATGTGGCAACAAGCGCCACCCATTTGGCGTTGCGTTGCGCGGCTACGTCCTCACCATGCAGGAACAGGGCCAGAATGCCTGCAGCGATGGCGGGGATGAAGGTGACAATAGATAGGATATTGTCCATTAGTGTGCGCCTCCGCCGATAGACATCCAGGTGACAAGGGCGGCGATGCCCAAGACCATCCAGAAGGCGTAAGTAAAGATGTAACCGGTCTGAGCTTTCCCGGCGAGGCGGGTGAAGAAGGGCACAACGCCCATCGCAACCCCGTTCAGGAAGCCGTCAATCGTGTTGCCGTCGCCGCGCTTCCACAGGAACCGGCCAAGCGCCACGGTGGGCTTGACGAAGATCGCGTCGTAGATCTCGTCAAAGTACCATTTGTTCAACAGGAACAGGTAGAGCGGACGCTGGTTCGCGGCCAAACGTGCAGGCAGCGAGGTGTTCGCGATGTAGAACCAGTAAGCCACGATGAACCCAAGCAACATCGCTACAAAGGGTGAGACCTTAACCCATTTCGGGGCTGCGTGCGCATCGTCCAGCACATGGTTGTCGGGTGCCATATAAAGCGCACCTTCACCCGGTTCTCCGGCAAAGACATAGTGGTGATCGCCGCCATGCGCGTCCTTCTCACCATGCCCGTCATCCGCATGGGCGGTATCGGCATGGCCATCGTCTGCTTGGCTGTCGTTCGCGTGGCTATCTTCGCCATGCGAATCCGCTTTGCTGTGATCGCCCGCCTCTGCATGCTCTGATGCCTCGGCCACCGGAATTCCGTAGAACTTGCCCACCTTGTCCGCATGGCCAAAGAAATTGCCGTACCAGATCATCCCGGCAAACACTGCACCCAGCGACAGCACGCCCAGCGGTACCAACATGGTCATTGGGCTTTCATGCGCATGTTCATGGGTATGCTTGTCGCCACGCTCCTCACCAAAGAAGGTCAGGAAGATCAGGCGCCAGCTGTAGAACGATGTGAACATCGCAGCGATGACCAGCATCCAGAAGGCATATCCAGTGCCACCGGCATACGCGCTTTCGATAATTGCGTCTTTCGACAGGAAACCGGCGAAGCCGAAAGTGGTCAGCGGAATACCCACGCCAGTAATCGCCAGAGTGCCGATCATCATCGCCCAGAACGTATAAGGTATCTTCTTCCGCAGGCCACCATATTCGGTCATTTCCTGCTCGTGATGCATCGCATGGATGACCGAGCCCGCGCCAAGGAACAGCAGCGCCTTGAAGAACGCGTGGGTCAGTAGGTGGAACATAGCTGCGGAATACATGCCAACGCCAGCGGCCACGAACATGTATCCCAGCTGAGAACAGGTCGAATAGGCGATGACACGCTTGATGTCGGTCTGAACCAGACCCACAGTCGCAGCGAAGAACGCGGTCGATGCACCAAGGAAAGTGATGAACCCGGTCGCGCCCGGAGCGAACTCCATCAGCGGCGACATACGGCAAACCAGGAACACACCCGCAGTCACCATGGTCGCCGCGTGGATCAGCGCCGATACAGGCGTTGGGCCTTCCATCGCGTCGGGCAACCAGGTGTGAAGGATCAACTGCGCCGATTTACCCATCGCGCCGATGAACAGCAGGACGCAGATCACTTCAATCGCGGTCCACTCACCCCACAGGAAGTGCAGCTTTTCTTCTGCCAGCGCGGGCGCCGACGCGAAGATGTCGGAAAAGTTGATGCTGTCCGTCAGGAAGAACAGCGCGAAAATCCCCAGTGCAAAGCCAAAGTCACCGACACGGTTGACGATGAACGCTTTCATCGCCGCGGCATTGGCCGACGGCTTACGATAATAGAAGCCGATCAGAAGATACGAGGCAACGCCCACGCCTTCCCAGCCAAAGAACATCTGAACCAGATTATCCGCCGTCACCAGCATCAGCATGGCGAAGGTGAAGAAGGACAGATAGGCAAAGAAACGCGGCTTATAGCTTTCGCCTTCGCGCCACTGCGGATCATGATCCATGTAGCCGAAGGAATAGAGGTGAACCAGCGCCGAAACAGTCGTCACCACGATCAGCATGATCGCGGTCAGACGATCCAGCCGAATAGCCCAGCTTGTCGACAAAGATCCGCTCTCGATCCAGCGCATGATCTCGATCTGTTGCGTAACCCCGTCGAACGCGAAGAATACGATCCACGACAGCAGACAGGCCAGAAACAGCAGGCCCGTTGCGGTCCACATGGCGGCTTTCTCGCCGATAAAGCGCCAGCCAAACCCGCAAAGCAGCGCGCCCACCAGCGGGGCAAAGAGGATGGTGGTTTCCATGTTCTCTTACCCCTTCATCATATTGACGTCTTCAACCGCGATGGTGCCGCGGTTGCGGAAGAAGCAGACCAGAATGGCCAGCCCGATCGCTGCCTCGGCCGCCGCCACGGTCAGAACGAACAGTGTAAACACCTGCCCGACCAGATCGCCGAGGAAACTGGAAAATGCCACAAGGTTGATATTCACCGCCAGCAGCATCAGTTCGATGCTCATCAGTAGGATGATGACGTTTTTGCGGTTCAGGAAGAGACCGAAGATGCCGATGACAAACAGCGTCGCCGCGACCGTAAGATAGTGTTCAAGTCCGATCATCGTCTTATAGCCCCTGCCCCGGTTTCACGTCCTTTAACTCCATCGCTTTGGCCGGGTCGCGCATCATCTGGCCGATGATGTCCTGACGCTTGATGTCCTGACGGTGGCGCAGCGTCAGCACAATTGCGCCGATCATGGCCACCAGCAGGATCAGGCCCGCCAATTGGAACAGAAGGAAGTATTGATCATAGAGGATGACACCCAGCGCCTCGGTGTTGTGGCGGTCGATCGGGACCGGCTGCGCCAGATTGGCCGCCGCGCCCTGAGCGCTATCCCATGCGCCAAAGGCCATGACGAACTGCATCAGAATGACCAGACCGATCAGCAAGGCCAACGGCATATAGCGCGCCATCTCGGCCTTGAGTTCGGCAAAGTCCACGTCCAGCATCATAACCACGAACAGGAACAGCACCGCGACCGCGCCCACGTAGACGATGATCAGCAGCATCGCCACGAACTCGGCCCCTAACAGCACGAACAGCCCAGCCGAGGACAGGAAGGACAGGATCAGCCAAAGCACCGAGTGCACCGGCTGACGGCTGATCACAGTGAACAGTCCGCCGGTGATGGCGCTGATGGCAAACAGATAGAAGGCAAAGACGGTCATTGATCCTCATCCTCGTTGTCGCCCATGACCTCTTGCGCCAGATCCAGCGCACGGGTCATGGCCGGGATGCCGGCAAAGACCGACATCTGACCGATCGTTTCTACGATCTCTTGTTTCTTTGCGCCCGCTTCCAAAGCGTGGCGCACGGTCTGGCGCACCGCCGAATCCGCCTGAGCGCCCTGACAGGTCAGCCCGGCCAGCGTCAGCAGCAGGCGGGTCTTGGCATCCAGACCGTCCTTGTTGACGGTGTTGCCGAACATCATCTCCATGACCTCTTTCGGCATGGTCGGCCAGAGCGCCTCGAACCCTTTGGGCGAGAAATTCTCCATCGCCGGGTTCATTGCCTTGGCCATGTCCTGAGCCTGCTTCATCATCAGCTCGAACGGATTTGTCGGGCTGTCGCTCATCGGTACGGCGCGTCCATTTCCAAATTGCGGGAGATCTCGGCCTCCCAGCGTTCGCCGTTCGACAGGAGTTTTTCTTTGTCATAGAACAGCTCTTCGCGGGTTTCCGTGGCGAATTCAAAATTCGGGCCTTCGACGATGGCATCGACCGGGCAGGCTTCCTGACAGAAGCCGCAATAGATACATTTGGTCATGTCGATGTCATATCGCGTTGTGCGGCGGCTGCCGTCTTCGCGTGGCTCGGCGTCGATGGTGATGGCTTGAGCCGGGCAGATCGCCTCGCAGAGTTTGCAGGCGATGCAGCGTTCCTCGCCATTCGGATAGCGGCGCAGGGCGTGTTCACCACGGAAACGCGGCGACAGAGGTCCTTTTTCGTGCGGATAGTTCACGGTGGCTTTGGGGGCGAAGAAATACTTTAGCCCCAGCTTCATGCCGACCCAGAAGTCCTGCAGAAGGAAGTATTTGGCAGCGCGGGTGTAGTCGATTTGGGTCATATCAGCCTCCTACGCTCCAGCGGGCAAACGCGCCCCAGAACCAGTCGAATTTCGCCGCGAAGGCTACAAATACCACCCAAACCAGGCTGAACGGCAGGAACACTTTCCAACCCAGACGCATCAACTGGTCATAGCGGTAGCGGGGCGTGATCGCCTTGACCATCGCGAAGATGAAGAAGAAGAACGCCATCTTAGCGACCATCCACAACACGCCATCGGGCAAGCCCGGGATCGGCGACAGCCAGCCGCCGAAGAACAGCAGCGTGGTCAGGGCGCACATCAGGAAGATGGCGATGTATTCACCGGCCATGAACAGCAGGAAAGGCGTGGCCGAGTATTCGACCTGATAGCCGGCGACCAGTTCTGATTCCGCTTCGGGAAGGTCGAAAGGTGGCCGGTTGGTCTCGGCCAGCGCCGAGATGAAGAACAGGAAGACCATCGGGAAATGCGGCAACCAGTACCAACTGAAGAAGCCAAACGAGCCATCCTGCGCGCGAACGATATCACCGAAGTTCATCGATCCGGTCGAGATGATGATGCCAATGATGATCAAGCCGATCGACACTTCGTAGGAAATCATCTGCGCGGCCGAACGCAGCGATCCCAGGAATGGGTACTTTGAGTTCGACGCCCAACCGCCCATGATCACGCCATAAACTTCCAGCGAGGACACGGCAAAGACATAGAGTATGGCGACATTGATATCCGACAGAACCCAGCCATCGTTGAACGGGATCACCGCCCAGGCGATCATCGCCAGAACAAAACTGGTCAATGGTGCGAGGATAAACACCGTGCGGTCGGCACCGGCGGGTATAACAACTTCTTTGACCACATATTTTAGGGCATCTGCCACCGATTGCAGCAATCCGTAGACGCCCACCACGTTGGGTCCACGGCGCATCTGGACCGCTGCCCAGATCTTGCGGTCGCCGTAAACGAGGAACAACAGCGAGATCATCACAAAGGCCACAACTGCAAGCACTTGCGCCAGAATAATGATGGCTATTCCGCCTGGGGTGTTAAAGAATTCAGCCATTGGTCCTCACACCGTGGGTATTCCGTTTTCCGCGTGCGATGCAAAGGCCAGTTGCCTGCGCAATCTGCGGCTGGGTCGGCGCGTTGGTGTAAACAGCATCTGCCGTCATTACGCCACCCTTAATCTTCGATTTCACACGCAATTCCGGCGCGGCTATCTGCCACCCGGGCACCGTGTTGGTCTGCGATATGAAACGTGTCTGGTTCATTCCGCCGCAATCTTCTCAGTCTTGCGGGCCTGCGCTTGCGCCGAAAGCTCGGCCATCAGTTGCGAGGCGCGTGCTATCGGATTGGTTAGATAGAAATCTTTGACGGCATATCGGAATGTCGCCTTGCCCAACGGGCCTGCGTCCAGAGCCCGAACGTCACTCTCGATCACTTCATCGACACGCGCCAGATGCGGAACCGCTTCGATCAGTGCAGTGCGCAGTTGCGCGAGAGAGTCGTAGGGCAGTGTTGCACCAAGCTCGGCAGAAAGGGCACGCAGGATGGCCCAGTTCTCCTTGGCCTCACCCGGGGCGAACCCTGCACGCATCGCGAGTTGAGGTCGACCTTCCGTGTTTACGAACAGGCCGTTTTCTTCTGTGTAAGCCGCACCCGGCAGTATCACATCGGCGCGGTGCGCTCCACGATCGCCGTGACTGCCCTGATAGATCACAAAGGCGCCATCGCCGATCTCGACCTCATCGGCGCCGAGATTATAGATCACATCGGCTGCGCTGACCGCATCCATGCCGCCTTCGCTAGTGGCATCCACATCCATGGCTCCCACGCGCGATGCTGCGGTGTGCAGAACGATAAGCCCACTTTCGGTATTGCTTGCAATGGTTTGCGCGGCGGCCAGAACGGCAGAGCCATCAGCCTCTTGCAGCGCGCCTTGCCCGACGATGACCAGAGAGCGCTTGCCCTTGATCTCATCATCGCCACCCATATCAACGACGGTTTGCAGCGCAGCACGGTCGTCGCCTACATGGTGATACTCATAGGTCAGATCGACGGCGGGCCCGACCAAAGCTACCTCGGCACCGTGTGCCCATGCCTTGCGGATGCGGGCGTTCAGAACCGGCGCTTCATCACGTGGATTGGTGCCAACCAGAAGGATACGCTCGGCGCTGTCGATATCTTCAATCGCGGCTGTACCGGCATATGCCCCACGGTTACCCGCCGGCAGCTTGGCACCATCGGTGCGACATTCGACAACACCGCCCTGCCCTTCAATCATCTGTTTCAGCGCGAATACGGCCTCGACCGGGGCCAGATCACCCACGATGCCCGCAGGTTTATCAGCCCCTTTCAACGCCTCTGCGGCCTTGTTCAGTGCCTCTGGCCACGACGCCGGACGCAGTTTGCCGTTTTCCCGCACGTAAGGCCGATCCAGGCGCTGACGGCGCAGACCATCCCAGACAAAGCGGGTCTTGTCGCTGATCCATTCCTCGTTCACACCATCATGATTGCGCGGCAAGAAGCGCATCACTTCGCGACCTTTGGTATCCACGCGGATGTTCGAGCCCATGGCATCCATGACATCGATGCTTTCAGTCTTGGTCAGTTCCCAAGGGCGGGCGGTGAAGGCATACGGCTTCGAAGTCAACGCCCCGACAGGGCACAGATCGATGATGTTGCCCTGCAAGTTCGAGTCTAGAGTCTGGTTCAGATACGACGTGATCTCGGCGTCCTCACCCCGCCCGGTCTGACCCATCTGGGTGATCCCCGCGACCTCGGTCGTAAAGCGCACGCAACGGGTACAACTGATGCAGCGCGTCATTGCGGTGCCAACCAGAGGACCAAGGTCCAGATCATCCACGGCACGCTTGGCTTCTTTGAAGCGCGTGCCTGACAGACCATATGCCATCGCCTGATCCTGCAGGTCACACTCACCGCCCTGATCGCAGATCGGGCAATCCAGCGGGTGGTTGATTAGCAGAAACTCCATCACCCCTTCGCGGGCCTTCTTGACCATGGGTGAGTTTGTCTTGACCACAGGTGCCTGCCCTTCCGGACCCGGACGCAAGTCGCGTACCTGCATCGCGCAGGAGGCCGCAGGTTTCGGCGGGCCGCCAACGACCTCGACCAGACACATCCGGCAGTTCCCGGCAATCGACAGACGCTCGTGATAGCAAAAGCGCGGCACCTCGACCCCGGCCTGCTCACAGGCTTGGATCAGTGTCATCGCGCCATCGACTTCGATTTCCTGTCCGTCGATATTGACTTTGCGGAGGTCAGACATGGTCTAGTTCGCCCTCAAATACACGCCGATGGCGCTGTTTCTTTCAATTTCCTTCTTGCCCAACGCGCAGAAGGTTTTGGGATTTTCGTAAGATACGCCGTTCTGCGCCAGATAGCTCTCGCCCTTGGCGCGCATACGATCTTTTTCAGAATCCGAATCCACATAAGCCCGGATTTCCTTGTCCGAATATCCAAGTTTGTTTGCTTTCGAGCGCAAATCCCACATGACACCAATCGCCTTGAGCCGACGCCCGCTTATTGACGGGCAATACTCCGAAATCTCGTTTGCGATCGCGATGTAATAGAGTTCGTTGTCGATCTCTTTGACTTCGCGCAAGGGTGGCTTCGCCTCAGCCAGAACCGGGATAGATATTACGCAAATCGCGGCGACCAGTCGTATCAAAGACATAACATTTCCTTTCGTCTTGGGAATCCCAAGACGATGGTCGGCACGCTTGCTATGCAATAACAAGCCACCGGTCCTGCCGTGATATGCGATACGGTTGCTCATGGTCGTTGGCAGCGTCCGGCAAAGGTCAGTTTATCGTTTTCAATACGCAGGTTTTGCGGTTCCGTATCCGGTCCAACCTTCCAGGCAATCCTGGAAGAGCCAAAATTCTGAACGCAGAACTTGGTGGCTTCGTAGCGGCCAGCTTCACGCGCACCGTCGAACGATTGCGAAACGCCGTTTACTGTCACGGTAAACTCGGAAGGTGTGGTTCTCTTGTCCACGTGTTTCGCGCTGGCCCTGAAATAAATGCCGTCAAACGCAACCCGCGTCGCCTGTGATGGCGCCTCTCCGCAGGCGGAGAGCAGTGCCCCCACCAAAACCGACATCACCAAAATTCCTCGTTTCGCCATCATGACCACTCCTGCATCGTGGCTGGCGCATGCGGTATCTGCCGGTGCGTCTGGGATATCGTGTCCATCACCATCCCCTTACTCTGCCGCGACCTGAACGCAACGGTGGTCGCGCCACTTGCTGGCCTGTTTCAATTCTGCCCATCCAAAGGCACTTTCGCTCGCACCTTTTGTGCGCAACGTCTCTAGTCGTTCCAGCGCTTCTTCCAAACTAGGCTGGTGACCTTTGGGCACCCACCACATGACAAAATGTTGCTCGCCGAGTATTTCGAACCATTCTTGCCGACGTTCGTAGAACTGCTTGTGGATGGTACCCCAAACAAATTTCTCAAGACTGGCCACATCTTCCCAGACTGTCAGATTTGCGACGAACTGCGGATCGCTTCCGATGCTGTTTTCGGTATTTCCGGTTCCTGGTTCACCTGAACCTTCCATCATCCAGACAAAGCCCGGCATCCGCTTGCCGAGTCCGTTAACGCGGTCCAGGTTGGCCATGAATTCGGCCACGCGTGGATCGTCGGTAGGTGCCAACAGACGACCAACATTCAATTCGGCCAAGTGATATCCGTCGGGCTGGATCAAAACGCAGCCACCAATGCCATAAGGCCGAGAACGGCCATGCAGGCCCACCCAACTACATAAGACACAGAGCGAACCCCGCTATGCGGTTTGCCGATCCCGCGCAGGTGGATCACCAGCATGACCACCCGCGCTAACAGCGCGACCGAGGCCAGCAGGTTCACCCAGAACGGGCTGACACCCAGCAGAATTGCCGCCACTGTAACGGTCAAAAACGCAGGCAGCGTTTCAGTACCGTTCAGATACGCGCGGTTTAAACGATAAGCCTTGTCAGAATAGTCCTGATCCGGGGTCGCCCCTGGTGCCAGCCCCTTGCCGGCTTTTGCGAGCGCCGAAAACGGCGACATGAACAATACGATCAGGGTGAAAATCACCAATGACGCAATTGCGTGGGAATATTCGGCGTAGGCTTCCATCAGGTTTACTCCGCTGCCATCGCACCCATACGGCCCGATTTCTGAGCCTTGATGCGGTCTTCGATCTCTTCCCGGAAATTACGGATAAGGCCTTGGATTGGCCAAGCGGCGGCATCGCCAAGCGCGCAGATTGTGTGGCCCTCGACCTGTTTGGTGACGTCGAAGAGCATATCGATCTCCTCCAGCTCGGCTTCGCCACGTACAAGACGATCCATCACACGCATCATCCAGCCAGTGCCTTCACGGCAAGGAGTGCACTGACCACAGCTTTCGTGCTTGTAGAACTTCGACAACCGCCAGATCGCTTTGATGATATCCGTGGACTTGTCCATCACAATCACAGCGGCTGTACCCAGACCCGAACCCAACTCTCCGCGCAGATAATCGAAATCCATGATCGCATCGCGCATGTTTTCACCGCGCACGCACGGCACCGACGAGCCACCGGGGATCACCGCCAGCAGATTGTCCCAGCCGCCGCGAATACCGCCGCAATGGGTTTCAATCAGTTCTTCGAAGGAAATCGACATCGCTTCTTCGACGACACAGGGGTTGTTCACATGGCCCGAGATCGCAAACAGCTTTGTGCCCGCGTTGTTCTGACGGCCAAAGCCTGCGAACCAGTCGGCGCCACGCCGCAGGATGGTCGGCACAACGGCAATCGATTCCACATTGTTCACCGTGGTCGGGCAGCCATAAAGGCCCGCGCCAGCCGGGAACGGAGGCTTCATCCGCGGCATGCCCTTCTTGCCCTCGAGGCTTTCAATCAGAGCTGTTTCCTCGCCGCAGATATACGCGCCCGCCCCGTGATGCAGGAACAAGTCGAAATCCCAGCCGGAACCAGCGGCATTCTTGCCAAGCAGACCCGCGTCATAGGCTTCGTCAATCGCGGCCTGCAGAGCCTCACGCTCGCGGATGTATTCGCCGCGCAGGTAGATATAGCAGGTATGCGCGTTCATCGCGAAAGAGGCGATCAGGCACCCCTCGATCAGCGTGTGCGGATCATGACGCATAATCTCGCGGTCTTTGCAGGTGCCCGGCTCGGATTCATCTGCGTTCACAACCAGATAGGCCGGACGTCCGTCGCTTTCTTTGGGCATGAACGACCATTTCAAGCCGGTAGGGAAGCCCGCCCCGCCGCGACCGCGCAGCCCCGAATCCTTCATTGTCTGGATGATCCAGTCACGGCCATTTTTGATCAGGCCAGCTGTGCCGTCCCAATGCCCGCGGGCTTGCGCGCCTTTCAGCGTGCGCTCATGCATCCCGTAGATGTTGGTAAAGATCCGGTCCTGATCCTTCAGCATCATGTCTTACCTTCAGCTGTCCTGACGCATGCGCCAGAGTTGAAATATGTTCACACCTGCATAGATGAATCCCGCAAGAGCAGCGAAATCAAACAGCAGCGCATAGCGCCCCGGCAAACCCATTGCGGGGCCTATGAACAAGGTCATGCCAAGCCAAAGCACCATCGTCACGGCGATGACGATGCCTATGTGACGACCCTTGCGGGCTATGGCGTGTTCCCTGTCTTTATCCATCTCGTCCTGGTGCCCCGCACGGGCACCCGTTTAGTCTTCGTATGTGCCGTCTTCCTTGGCACGTTTAGCGAATTCGGTTTCCTCACCAGCTGCCAGTTTTGCAGCCTGTTCGATCCATCCGTCCCGTTCGATCCGGCCTTTGAACTTCAGGCGCGCATCGACCCAGGCCACATGCTCTGATGTCCATGCGGCAATCTGATCGAAGTGGAAAAAGCCCAGCTCGTTCAGGGTTTCTTCCAGCTTTGGACCTACGCCCTTCAGCATTTTCAGATCATCAGGCTTGCCATCCCGCGCACCAGACAGCGTTTCGGGCTGTTCCTCTTTCGCCGCTTTCGCCTCAGCGGCCTGTTTCACTGCAGGTTTCGCCGGGGCAGGCGGTTTTGGCGGTTTCGGAGCAGCTTTGGTTGCAGCAGCTTTGCCATCCTTGCCCAGCCACGGGGTTAGGATTGGAACCTCGGTTCCATCGATACGCTTGACGGTATCGCCCAGTTCGCGCGCAAGCTGAACACTCGCGTTGTATTGCGTCCGGCCACTGTCATACTCCGTCAGGCTGGTCAGCCCTTTCAGAGGTTCCGCCGCATACCGACCATTTTGCGGACCCGGAGTTGGCACTTTGCCCGAAACCAGATCATCAAGTATCTTGCCAAAACTCTCAGTGGTCAGGTCTTCGTAGTAATCCTTGCCGATCTGAGCCATCGGCGCGTTGGTGCAGGAACCGAGGCATTCCACCTCTTCCCAGCTCAGCTTGCCGTCAGCAGACAGCTCATGCGGCTTTGCAGCGATCTTTTCCTTGCAGACCGCAATCAGATCTTCGGCTCCGCAGATCATGCAGGAGGTCGTGCCACACACCTGAATATGCGCCACCGATCCAACCGGCTGCAGCTGGAACATGAAATAGAACGAGGCGACCTCAAGCACGCGGATATAGGCCATACCCAGCATGTCGGCGACGGATTCAATCGCCGGACGGCTCAGCCACCCCTCCTGCTCTTGCGCGCGCCACAGTAGCGGGATCACCGCACTGGCCTGGCGGCCCTCGGGGTATTTCGTAACCTGCGCTTCGGCCCATTGCTGGTTGGCAGCGGTGAAGGCAAAGCTATCGGGTTGTTCGGCGTGAAGACGGCGGAGCATTAGCGGTCAATCTCTCCAAATACGACATCCATGGTGCCGATAATCGCGGCGACGTCGGCCAGTTGGTGGCCTCCGGCAACGTGGTCCATGGCTTGTAGATGCAAGAACCCCGGCGCGCGCAATTTAGCGCGATAGGGTTTGTTGGTGCCGTCGGCGACCAGATAGACGCCGAACTCGCCCTTAGGGGCTTCAACGGCGGCATAGACCTCGCCAGCGGGGACGTGGAAGCCTTCGGTATAAAGCTTGAAGTGATGGATCAGGCTTTCCATCGAAGTCTTCATGTCAGACCGTTTCGGCGGAGTAATCTTGCCGCGTGCCAGAACGTCGCCTGGGCAATCGCGGATTTTGGCGATGGCCTGACGGATGATCAGCAGCGATTGGCGCATCTCTTCCATGCGCACCAGATAGCGGTCATAGCAGTCACCGTTCTTGCCGACGGGGATCTGAAACTCGAACTCGTCATAGCATTCATAGGGCTGCGCGCGACGCAGGTCCCATGCAAGACCCGAGCCACGGACCATCACGCCCGAGAAGCCGTATTTTTGAATGTCATCCTCGGTCACCACACCGATATCGGCATTACGCTGTTTGAAGATGCGGTTTTCGGTCAGCAGCCCGTCGATATCATCGAGAACAGCGGGGAAGTCGTGGCTCCACGCCTCGATATCGTCCAGCAGTTCTGGCGGCAGGTCCTGATGAACGCCACCGGGGCGGAAATAGGCGGCGTGCAGACGGGCACCGCAGGCACGCTCATAGAACACCATCAGCTTTTCGCGCTCTTCAAAGCCCCAAAGCGGTGGGGTCAGCGCGCCCACGTCCATTGCTTGAGTGGTCACGTTCAGCAGGTGGTTCAGGATGCGACCAATCTCGGAATAGAGCACCCGGATCAGAGAACCGCGACGCGGCACTTCAACCCCGGTCAGCTTTTCGATGGCCAGACACCACGCATGCTCCTGGTTCATCGGCGCCACGTAATCCAGCCGGTCGAAATACGGCAGGTTCTGCAGATACGTCCGGCTTTCCATCAGCTTTTCGGTGCCACGGTGCAGCAGGCCGATATGCGGATCACAACGCTCGACGATCTCGCCGTCCAGCTCAAGCACTAGACGCAGAACTCCGTGCGCCGCAGGGTGTTGCGGGCCGAAGTTGATGTTGAAGTTGCGGATCTTCTGTTCCCCGCTCAGCGCGTCCGTGCTGCCGTCATCGTATCTTGAGCCGTCCATCAACGCCCTCGTTTCTTCTTCGCTTCGGCCCGAACCCGGACCTTTTCCGCCTCAGCCGCCTTAGCAGCAGCCCCGGCCAGCAGAACCCCCAGCGCCCCCAACGCGATCAGCTCCCCCAGACCCATCAGCGACGCTCCAGCTCTTGCAGTTTAAGCCCGACCCACCACAGCAACGCGATCGTGCCAAAGGGAACCAGACAGAGCAGGCACCAGTATTTGTTGATCCCGAAAAACGGCAATATCTTCACCATCGGAATGATGGTCAGTGCAGACAGGATCAGCCACCAGATGCCACCCATTATTCAGTCTCCTGTTTTTCATCCCCCGGAAGAATGTAGTTCGCACCTTCCCACGGGGACATGAAATCAAACTGACGGTATTCCTGCACCAGCGACACAGGTTCATAGACCACGCGCTTTTGCGCCTCGTCGTAGCGAACTTCGGTATAACCGGTGGTCGGAAAATCCTTGCGCAGCGGATAGCCGCGGAACCCATAGTCAGTCAGGATGCGCCGCAAATCGGGATGACCCGAGAACAAGATGCCGAACATGTCGAACACCTCACGCTCGAACCAGTTGGCCGAGGGGTGAACGTCGACAATTGAAGGCACCATATCTTCTTCACGGATCGACACCCGCAGGCGGATGCGCTGGTTCTGGTACATCGACAGAAAGTGATAAACCACATCAAACCGCTTGGCGCGTTCGGGGTAGTCGACACCGGTAATGTCCACCAGCGTTGAGAACTGGCAACTGCGGTCAGACTTCAGGAATTCGATGAATTCCACAAGATTCGACGGGGCCACATCGACGTTCAGCTCACCATGCGTCACGTCCCAGGACAGAACGCAATCGGTTCGTTTTAGCTCCAACTGCGCGCCGAGTTCTTTGAGTGCTTCGCTCATCTGCCCTCTCCCTCAGCGAACAATCGTGCCGGTGCGGCGGATTTTGCGTTGCAGCTGCATCAACCCATAAAGTAGCGCCTCTGCGGTCGGAGGGCAGCCGGGCACATAGATGTCCACGGGCACAACCCGGTCACAACCGCGCACGACAGAATAGGAATAGTGGTAATAACCACCGCCATTCGCACAGGAGCCCATTGAGATCACATAGCGCGGTTCGGGCATCTGGTCGTAGACCTTGCGCAGCGCAGGGGCCATCTTGTTGGTCAGGGTTCCGGCCACGATCATCACATCCGACTGACGCGGGGACGCGCGGGGCGCAATACCAAACCGTTCCGCATCGTAGCGCGGCATCGACGTGTGCATCATCTCAACCGCGCAGCAGGCCAGACCAAAGGTCATCCAGTGCAAGCTACCGGTACGGGCCCAGTTGATGATGTCTTCGGTCGAGGTCAGCAGGAAACCTTTGTCCTGCAGCTCGGCATTCAGGGCCTGGGTGGCGACTTCTTTGTCGACGCCCGCGGTGTTTGCGCCCGTCATCACTCCCATTCCAGGGCCCCTTTCTTCCATTCATAGGCAAAGCCGATGGTCAGCACCGCCAGGAACACCATCATGGACCAAAACCCAACATCGCTGATGTCTTTGAAGCCAACGGCCCAGGGAAACAGGAAGGCGATTTCCAGATCGAAGATGATGAAGAGAATCGCGACCAGATAGAATCGGACGTCGAATTTCATCCGCGCATCGTCGAATGCGTTAAAGCCACATTCATATGCACTGACTTTTTCAGGGTCTGGATTGCGGACGGCAAGCACTACAGCAGCGAGAATCAAGACGATTCCAAGGCCTACAGCGACGGCCAGAAACACCAGGATCGGGAGGTACTCCCGCAACAGGTCTTCCACGTATAGCTCCTTTCCTGCGCATGTCCCAAAAGGGTGCGCCGTCAATTGGCGAGTTGACTGGACATTCTCTATCCCTGTGGGGTCAGAGGGTCAACCGAACAGAAACGCGCAGATGGGCAATATTACAATCGCCCAGCAGGCTATGGCTTAGAATACCTTGCAACGGCCCGACGCGGCTAAACCTACCTATTCCATGCAGGTTTTCGTTTATCGAAGAAGGCCCTGATTCCCTCTTGCGCCTCGTCGGTTTCCCAACGCGTTACCAACTGTCGAATGGTGTGGTCGATCACAGCATCGTCAATGCGTGGTCCCAACGATTGGATCAATTGCTTTGCCGAAGAAACAGCGCCTGGCGCGCAGGACAGATAGGGACGCACTTCGGCCTCGACCGCCTCTGCCAAGGCATCAGCGGGCACCGCGCGCGCCAACAAGCCCAGCTCGACAGCCTCTGCTGCATCAAAGAGACGTGCGGACATGAAGACCCGCCGCGACCTTGCCTCACCCATACGAGCAATAACATAGGGGCCAATCGTGGCCGGGATCAGGCCAAGTCGCGTTTCGGTCAGGCCCATCTTCAGGCTATCCACCCCGATCGCCACATCACAGACCGAGGCCATTCCCACTCCACCACCAAACGCATTGCCCTGCAATGCGCCAATCAGAGGCTTGGGCAGCGTATTCAGGGCATTCAGCATCTCGGCCAGCTTGCGCGCCTCGGTGAAGCGCGTATCGGGATCGGCGGCCATCTGCGCCTGCATCCAACCCAGATCACCCCCGGCGCAAAAGCTTTTGCCTGACGCGGCCAGAATCACCACCCGGACAGCTTCATCACTGGCCAGTTGCCCGGCGGCTTGTGTCAGTTCAGCAATCATCTGCGCCGACAGCGCATTGTGCTTCTCTGGTCGATCCAGCGTTAACGTGGCTACGCCGCGACCATCTGTCTTTAAAGTTATCGTTTCGTACATTTCTATTCCGCTCGCATAGCCCGCGCCATGTCTGCAGCTTCTTCCAGCACAGACGCGTCCAACCCGGTTTCATATCCCAACCGTTCCAGATGCGCGGCCACCGCTTCGGTTGCCACATTACCCGCTGCACCTGGCGCATAGGGGCAACCCCCAAGCCCGCCCACGGCGGCATCAAACACCCGTACGCCCAGCGCCAGCGAGGCATCGATATTATCGATCGCCCGCCCGTTGGTGTCATGGAAATGGCCCGCAAGCCGGGTGACCGGGACCCGTTCGCGCACGGCCAACAGCATATGCGCGATCTTGTCCGGAGTCCCCTGCCCAATCGTATCGCCCAGCGAAATCTCGTAGCAGCCATGCGCGAACAATGCGTCCGCCACCTCGGCCACCTTTTCGGGCGGGGTCGGGCCGTCATAGGGGCAATCAGTCACGCAGGACACATAACCACGCACGGGCAAATCGATATGCCGCGCGGCCTCAAGGATCGGCACGAACCGTTCGATGGATTCGGCGATGGTCGCGTTAATATTTGCCTTCGAAAATCCTTCGGAGGCCGAGGCAAACACTGCAATCTCATCCGCCTTGGCCGCCAACGCGTCCTCATACCCACGCATGTTCGGCGTCAGAGCCGCATAACGAACGCCTTCTGCCCGCTTGATCCCGGCCAAAACCTCACCGCTGCCTGCCATTTGCGGCACCCATCTCGGTGAGACAAAGCTTGCAACCTCAATCCGGTTGAACCCGCCACGGCTGAGGCAATCGATCAAGGCGACTTTCTCGGCCACCGGGATCTCGCGCTGTTCGTTCTGCAGGCCATCCCGCGGACCGACCTCGAAAATCTCGACCCGTTCTTTCATCAGCGCATCCCTTCCCGGTTTCTTATCGTTTCAATTACGGATGGCCCGACTGTGCCACGCAATCCACAGGCCGAACAGATCAATCCTCGGCCAACCGAACCAGCGCTGCCCCGGCCTCGACCTGTGCTCCCGCTTCGGCCAGCACTTCTGCGACCACGCCATCGCGGGCGGCCAACAGTGAATGCTCCATCTTCATCGCTTCCAGAATGGCCAGCCGGTCGCCTTCTTTTACCGCCTGCCCCGCTGAGGCAAAGACGGCTTTGACCAGACCTGGCATCGGCGCCTCGATCACATTGGTGTCACCCGCCGCGCTTGCGTCGCGGTCCAGAGGGTCAACAACCTCAAACGCCTGCCCATAGTCGTCGAATACAGTGACCTGGGACCCAGCCATGACAACATTGGGCATGGGTGTCCCATTGATGGTCCAGCCAGCGCCACGGCGCTGCGCGATTAGCTGCGCGCCTTCGATCTCCCAAATCTGCCGATCTGTACCTTCGACCTGGACATCCAGATCAACAACCTCTCCATCGCGCAGCAATTGCACAGCGCGATGTAACGGCGCCCATAGCGTAAAGCCCGTTTCTGAGGCCGTCTCGGCCAGACCCAACGCCGTCATCGCTGCAGCCACAGCTGATGCGTTGCTTGCACCAGCTTCGTGCACCAGATCGTCAAGATCCCGTCCGATCAGCCCGGTATCCACGTCGCCCGACGCAAACCCGCTGTGCCGCGTCAGAGCACCAAGGAAGGCGAGGTTTGTGACAGTCCCGGCGACCTCGGTCTGGCGCAGGACGCGGTGCAGGCTTTCCAAAGCAACCGCACGCGTCGGGCCATGCACCACGACCTTGGCGATCATGGGATCGTACCAAGGGCTGATCGTATCTCCGGCCCGGACGCCACTATCGGCACGACACTCTTGCGGAAACTGCAGATGGGTCAGCGTACCCGTCGCAGGCAAAAAACCCTTGGGTACATCTTCGGCATAAAGCCGCGCCTCGAATGAATGTCCGTTGATCGACAAATCACCCTGCTGTTTCGGCAGGCTTTCGCCCGTTGCTACGCGCAACTGCCATTCGACCAGATCGACATCCGTAATTGCCTCGGTCACCGGATGTTCGACTTGCAGGCGCGTGTTCATCTCCATGAACCAGAACCGATCGGGCCGCAGCCCGTCCGAGGCATCGACGATGAACTCGACCGTTCCTGCGCCCTTGTATCCAATCGCTTCTGCCGCGCGCACGCCCGCCTGCCCCATGGCATCGCGCATTTCAACGGTCATGCCTGGGGCCGGAGCCTCTTCGATCACCTTCTGGTGCCGCCGCTGCAACGAGCAGTCCCGTTCAAACAGATGCACCGCATGGGTGCCATCGCCGAAGACCTGCACTTCAATATGGCGGGGTTTGGCGACAAATTTCTCGACCAGCACAGCATCATTGCCAAAGGCCGTCTTGGCCTCACCACGCGCGCTGTCCAAAGCAGCCGAGAATTCCTCGGGCTTCTCAACCAACCGCATCCCCTTGCCGCCGCCACCTGCAACGGCCTTGATCAGAACAGGATAACCAATGGTATCCGCCGCGCCTGCCAGGTGTTCGGGGTCTTGATTGTCGCCATGATAACCGGGCACAACCGGAACGCCTGCATTCTCCATCAACACCTTGGCCGCGTCCTTAAGGCCCATCTTTCGGATTGCGTCCGCCGATGGGCCGATGAAGGTCAGGCCTGCTGCCTCAACCGCATCCACGAAGTCTGGATTTTCGGACAGAAAGCCATAGCCCGGATGGATCGCCTGCGCGCCTGTATCCAGCGCCACCTGAATGATCACATCACCTTTCAGATAGCTCTCAGCCGGGGCCGCGCCGCCGATATGAACAGCCTCATCGGCTATTTGCACATGCTTGGCCGAGGCATCGGCATCCGAATAAACTGCCACGCAGGATACGCCCATCTTCTGAGCAGTTTCCATCACACGGCAAGCAATCTCGCCTCGGTTGGCAATCAGGATTTTGTTGAACATAACTTACCCCTCAGCCGCCAGATCTTCGACAAGGCGAAACCGTTCGCACAGCAACCCCATCTCAGGGTCAAACCCGCCATTTCGTTTAAAATACCGGCGATGATCCTCGCGCCAGCCCTCAAGCGTTTCATTCTCACCCTCGGCCAACGCGAAGTCTTCGGTCACATCGCAATAACGGCAGATCGATACCTCGACCGTTTCGATCACCAAGGCCGGGCGATCATCCCATTCCAGCGCAATATCCTGCCGCCCAACAATGGGGGTATCAGCACTGCCTTCAGGGTAGTCTCTCAACGCACCACAGGTTGCCGTTTTTCGGCCTGATCGCACCAACGCCAGCAACTCAGCACTCAGCGATGCGTTATCACCAAACTTGAAAGTCTGGGCACCCGGATAGCGGGCCATGACGTCATTCAATGAAACGCTCATCTTACATCCTGAACACGCCGAAACGTGTCTCCTCAATCGGGGCGTTCAGCGCAGCACTCAGCGACAAGGCCAACACGTCGCGGCTTTTGCGCGGATCGATGATGCCGTCATCCCACAGGCGGGCCGAAGCATATAACGGGTGGGATTGTTCCTCGAACATGTCCAGCGTAGGACGTTTGAACTCGGCTTCCTCTTCAGCCGACCACGTGCCGCCCTGCCGTTCGATTCCATCGCGTTTGACGGTTGCCAGGACACCTGCAGCCTGCTCGCCCCCCATCACAGAAATGCGCGAATTCGGCCAGGTCCACAGGAACCGAGGCTGATAGGCGCGTCCTGCCATGCCATAGTTTCCAGCCCCGAACGAGCCGCCAACCAGCATGGTGATCTTCGGAACGCTCGTCGTCGCCACCGCCGTCACCATCTTGGCCCCGTGCCGCGCGATGCCTTCGTTCTCGTATTTTCGACCAACCATGAAGCCGGTGATGTTCTGCAGGAAGACCAGTGGTGTTTTGCGCTGCGAACACAGCTCGACAAAATGCGCGCCCTTCTGCGCAGCCTCCGAGAACAACACGCCATTGTTGGCGATGATCCCAACCGGGCAGCCTTTGACGTGGGCGAAACCGGTCACCAGCGTCTCACCAAAACGCGGCTTGAACTCATCAAACCGAGAGCCATCGACCAGACGCGCAATCACCTCCCGAATGTCATAGGGGGTTCTCAGATCAGCAGGGACAACGCCAAGTACCTCTTCTGGGTCGTAATCTGGCTCCTCGGATGCTTCAAACTGTAGGCCGGGCTTCAGCCCGGCACCGCCTAACGACCCCACCGCGCGACGGGCCAAGGCCAGTGCATGCGCATCATCCTCGGCCAAATAGTCCGCCACACCCGACAGGCGGGTATGCACATCGCCGCCGCCCAAATCCTCGGCGCTGACGACCTCTCCTGTCGCTGCCTTGACCAGAGGCGGCCCGGCCAGAAAGATTGTCCCCTGCTCTTTCACGATGATCGTCACATCAGACATCGCAGGCACATACGCCCCGCCCGCCGTGCACGACCCCATGACAACCGCGATTTGAGGGATGCCCTTCGCGCTCATCCTCGCCTGATTATAGAAAATGCGGCCAAAGTGATCGCGGTCGGGAAAGACCTCATCCTGATTGGGCAGGTTCGCACCGCCGCTATCGACCAGATAGATGCAGGGCAGATGGTTTTCCTCGGCGATCTCCTGCGCCCGAAGATGTTTCTTGACGGTCATTGGATAATATGTGCCGCCCTTCACGGTGGCATCGTTGCACACCACCATGACCTCGCGCCCCTGCACCCTGCCAATCCCGGCGATCACCCCGGCACAAGGCGCGGCGTCCCCGTACATCCCATGCGCCGCCGTCGCGCCGATTTCAAGAAACGGAGAGCCCGGATCAAGCAGGTTCGCTACCCGACGTCTGGGCAGCATCTTGCCCCGTGATTCATGCCGCGCGCGGGATTTCTCACCGCCACCCATGCGGGCGGCTTCGGCGGCCTCAGAGATATGTGCCAGCGCATCCAGATGTGCAGCTCGGTTCGCCTTGAACCCCTCGGAGGTTGGTATGGCTTTGGATTTTAGTTTCATTCCATCTTCCCCAAGTCGCGCAATTCCACAGCGCGTTCAGCAGTTTCGGTCAGCAAGCAATTTGCGGCTACAATCGAGCGTATCGTTCCACCAGACCATATGCCGTAGGCCAGAGCGCATTCAGCGTCCCGAAACCCGATCCATGCGCGCTGAGCATCTCGCAACTGGTCCGAAAGTTCGGGACTTTGTTCAGCCAGTTCCGCTCTACGCAGTTTATACTGTTCGTTCAGAAATGAATCCCAAACTTGGGTTTCGGCTTGAATACACTCGGTGACGCCAATGGTTGTTTCATTTCCCGGTATCGTTTGGCAGGTATTGGCAGCTGCGCCGAGACATGAGGACAAGCTATCGCCCTGCTGCGACTGGGAAAAACACTGTTGAATGTACGACTGGTCTACCCAAGCGCCCTGAGCGGAAACAAGCGATGGAACCAGTATCGCAGCAACTGCAATTCGCATCATGTAATTGCCTCCCCTGCAGCCCGCGCCTTCAGTTCCTTCCGGATCACCTTCCCCGTCACCGTCATCGGCAACTCGTCCAGAAACGCCACCTCGCGCGGATAGGAGTACTGAGCCAGACGGTCCTTGACCCAATCCTGCAACTCCTGCTCCGCAGCCTCAGCGCCCGGTTTCAACACCACATAGGCCTTCACGATCTCGGTCCGCAGCGGATCAGGCTTACCGACCACGCCCACGGTTGCCACTGCCGGATGGGTCAGCAGGCAATCCTCGATCTCAGCGGGTCCGATGCGGTATCCGGCCGACGTGATCACGTCATCATCGCGACCGACAAAGCGCAGATAGTCGCCCTCCCACACGCCACGGTCTCCGGTGATCAGCCAGCCACCCCGGAATTTCTCAGCGGTCGCATCGGGCCGGTTCCAGTATTCCAGCATCATCGAGGCCGAGCCACGCCGGATAGCGACGTCGCCCTCTTCTTTGGTTGGCCGGCCGTCGCCATCAATCACCGCAACTTCATGCCCGGGCACCGGCTTGCCGATACAGCCGGGGTGCACCGGGAAATCCTCAGCGCAGGAGGACACGACCATATTGCATTCGGTCTGGCCGTAAAATTCGTTGATCGTCAGGCCAAACGCCTTTTTACCCCAGGCCAACATCTCGGCCCCCAGAGGCTCCCCTCCGGACGCGACCGAGCGCAAACCGGGGATCGTCTGGTCCGCAGCTTTCAACATGCGAAGGGCGGTCGGCGGGAAGAACACATTCCGTACCCCGCCACGCATGACGAGATCAGTGCAGGCCTCGGGAGTGAACTTATCCAACCTCGCCGCAACGACCGGTACACCCAGCGCTAGACCGGGCATCAGCACATCGAACAGACCGCCGATCCAAGCCCAGTCTGCCGGTGTCCACAGACAATCCCCCTGACGCAGATGATTGTGGCTGATCGATACGCCCGGCAGGTGACCCGTCAGCACCCGGTGCCCGTGCAGTGCCCCCTTTGGGCTACCGGTGGTGCCTGAGGTGTAGATCAATACTGCAGGGTCCTCGGGTCTGGTGTCGGCAAACGGGACAGGTGGTCCCTCTTGCCCGATCTGATCGGCAAGAACTGGTTTGGCCAGATCACCAACAAGCGCGGCCCCTTCGGGATCTGTCAGAACAATTTCTAAGCCCGCGTCGCCGACACGCGATGATAGCGCATCGTGTTTGAACAACTTGAACAGGGGTACCGAAATCGCTCCAATTTTCCAGATCGCCAAATGTGCCGCCGCACACCAAGGCGACTGGCTCAGCAACACGCCCACTCGGTCGCCGGGTCGGACGTCGTTGATCAGAGCACGCGCAATACCATCTACCATTTCACCCAAATCGCCGAACGTAACTTCACGCGGATCAGAGGCCGTCAGGTCCAGTATCGCAACCTGTTCTGTCGGCTGAAAAAGGCACTGTCGCGCCATATTCAATCGATCCGGTATGGCCCAGCTTTGATCACTGCGCAGACCCGGTATGACCCTAGCAGGAGACACTCAGATTCTCCCTTATTTTACTGACAGTTGATCCATGCTTCATCGGCGCAATTTCAATGCGAAATTGATGCAGATCAGAGTTTGGCGGCATCGGGCCATCCACAAGGTCCATATAGACGCAACTAAAGGCATGAATATGACAAAGAAACTCGCCGCTTTGACCCTTTCCACCGCGCTTGTCGCGCTGGCTGCTCCGGTGTTCGCCCAATCTCAGGGAGATTGGACTGTTGGTGTAGGTGTCGGTTATCTGGATCCCAAATCCGACAACGGCTCGCTCGCTGGGTTTGACGCCGACGTTGACTCGGACACGCGCCCCATCTTCACCGTCGAGTACTTCGTTCAGGACAACCTCGGGATCGAACTGTTGGCCTCGACCCCCTACAAACATGACGTCACTCTTGGTGGCAGCGTTGATGCCGGAAGCGTCAAACACCTGCCGCCCACCCTTTCGCTGAACTATCATTTCCCGACCAATAGCGCATGGAAACCCTATGTCGGAGCGGGTCTGAACTACACCATCTTCTTCGAAGAGGACTCGCCCCTGGGCGATTTGGACCTGGACAATTCCTTCGGCGTCTCGCTGCAGGCCGGTCTGGACTACATGGTCACCGACAAAGGCGCTGTGCGTCTGAACGTGCGTTGGTTCGACATCGACTCGGACGTCACTTTGGACGGCAACGACATCGGCAAAGCCGAAATCGACCCGTTCCTGATTGGCCTGTCCTACGTCCATACGTTCTGATCCAATCACCAAAGCCCCGGAGTTCGTAAAACTGCGGGGCCTTCCCTCACAGCATTTCGTTCATCATCTCACGGCCGATCAGCATCCGACGGATTTCGCTGGTACCGGCACCGATTTCCATCAGCTTGGCATCGCGGAATATCCGACTGACCGGCGCATCTGAAAGGAAACCGGCCCCGCCCAGCGCTTGCACCGCTTGATGCGCCTGCACCATCGCCTGTTCCGAGGCATATAGGCAGCACGCTGCCGCATCCTGTCGGGTCACATCTCCCCGATCACAGGCCTTAGCGACTTCGTAGACATAAGCCCGCGCCGAATTCATCGCGGTGTACATATCTGCGATCTTACCCTGCATCAGTTGGAAGCTGCCGATCGGCTTGCCGAACTGTTTGCGCTCGGCCAGATAGGGCATGACCTCGTCCAGACAGGCCGCCATGATACCTGTCCCGATCCCAGCCAGCACAACGCGTTCGTAATCCAGACCGGACATCAGAACGGCAACGCCCCTGCCCTCTTCACCCAGAACATTCTCGAACGGCACTTCGACATCATCAAAAATCAGCTCAGCCGTGTTTGAACCACGCATCCCCAGCTTGTCGAAATGAGGCGAGGTCGAAAATCCCTTCATCTCTTTCTCGATCAAAAAGGCCGTGATCCCTTTCGATCCGGCCTCGGGGTCCGTCTTGGCATAAACGACCAGAGTATCCGCGTCCGGCCCATTGGTGATCCAATATTTGCTGCCATTCAGACGATAGTGATCATTCCGCTTTTCCGCTCGCAGCTTCATCGACACCACATCCGACCCAGCTGACGGTTCAGACATGGCCAGCGCGCCCACATGATCGCCCGAAATCAGGCGCGGCAGATATTTCCGTTTCTGCTCATCCGTCCCATTCAGCTTGATCTGGTTCACGCACAGATTCGAATGTGCCCCATATGACAACGAGACTGAGGCCGAGGCGCGCGCCACCTCTTCCACTGCAATGGTATGCGCCAGATACGACATTCCCGCCCCACCATACTCTTCTGGCACTGTGACGCCCAGCAGGCCAAGGTCGCCCATCTCTTTCCACAGTTCATTCGGAAAGGCGTTCGAGGCATCAATCTCGGCCGCCATCGGCTTGACCCGTTCCTGCGCCCAACGGTGGACCATCTCACGCAGGGCGTTCACGTCCTCGCCCAGATCGAATTGCATTGTGGCCATAAACATGCAGGGCTCCTCCGATTGCATTAATGAACAAGTGTTCAATAATCAAATAGCAGCGATTCCCCCTTCGGTCAACGACGACGCGCAGGCCAACGCAAAACGCCGCCCGGCAAGGGACGGCGTATTCAAATAAATCGAGCGTGCGCTGAAAGCGCACTCCGCTGGATTACGACTGATAGACCGCGCTGACCTCAGCCCGGATAATGCGCGCGATTTGGCTACAATCCTCTAGCGAGAAGGTCAGCGGAACGCGCATATCCATGATCCCGGCCAATATCCGATCACTGACCGGAATAGGGGTACTATCGGCATAGCGCCAACTGTCATAGCGTGAGGTAAAGCCCGACGGCTCGGCCCCTCCGAACCACTTCAGTTCAACCCCGCGCGCGGCGCAGCGCTGGATGACCTCGGCAATACGCTCGGGCGTCCAGTCCAGCAACAGGAATTGGATCGACGAACCGACATAGGTCTCAGCATCGGGCCGCTCTACGATTTTCAAACCGGGTGTTCCCCGCAGACCATGCTCGATTTCATCATATCGTTCATTCCAGCGCTGCACCTGCCGGTCCAGATCGCGCAACTGCGGACGTAAGATCGCCGCACGCAAATTGTCCATCCGGCCCGAGACATTGGGGGTGGTGTATTTGATCTGCTCGAAAACCTCCGGCCCGGGCGCTGCCAGATGGCGTTCATAAAGCATGTAAGACCCGGACAACATCGTAGCCTTGGCGGCCAGTTCCGGATCATCCGTGATCAGCAACCCGCCCTCGCCCGAATTGACATGTTTATAGGTCTGGCACGAGTAACACCCGATGGCCCCCTGCCGCCCAGACAACTGCCCGCGCCACGCGGCACCCATAGTATGCGCGCAATCTTCGATCACGATCACACCCGCAGCATCACACATCTGCATCAGACGATCCATATCGCATAGATGCCCTCGCATGTGGCTCAGCATCAACACCTTCGCCTGATCCAGCTTGGCCTCAAGATCATCCAGATCGATGGTCAGGGCTTCCGTCACACCAACAAAGACCGGCTTTGCGCCTACCGAGGCAATCGCCCCCGGCACCGGGGCCAGAGTGAATGCGTTGGTCAGAACCGGATCGCCCGGCTTTACGCCAACTGCCCGCAACGCTGTGGCCAGAGCGTAGCCTCCCGATGAGACCGCCAGACAGTATTTCGCCCCCATCTGGGCGGCGAATTCCTGTTCCAACAGCGCAGTTTCGCTCAACTCGCCAGGTGCAACGTTGTAACGATGCAACCGACCATGGCGCAGGACGGCCACGGCAGCCTCGATGGCGTCTTCGGGGATGGGCTCTTGCTGGGTGAAATTACCCGTGAATGTCTCGTTCATAGTTCTGTTTTGGTGCTGTGTGTGTGGCAGGTCAAGGGATCACGCGGCCGCTCCGATCAAATCGGAGACCAGTTTCGGTAAATCATCAAAATGATGCAGCAACGCCTCGGGCTCCAGCGCGGCCATTTCATCGCCTGACGGGCCGAAAGTCACCAGAACCGAAGGCACGCCTGCAGCCCGCGCCGTGTTCCGGTCGGTATCCGAGTCGCCGATCAGCACGCAATGATCGGGATGCCCCCCGGCGCGGCGCGCTGCTTCACGCAAAGGCTCAGGATCAGGCTTGCGCACCGGCAACGTATCGGCCCCTACCAGCGAAGCGAAACGATCGCGCGCGCCCATCCGGGACAGCAGCAGATCAGCAAGGCCTTCTGGCTTGTTGGTGCAGATACCCACGCCATAACCAGCGCACTTCAGGGCTTCGACAGCTTCAAGCGCACCGGGATAGAAATAGGTATGCGTATCGATCGCTTGCCCATAGACGTCCAGAAAGACCGGATAATAGGCTTCGACGACGTCCGCGTCATAGGCGCCGACCCGCTTCAATCCATGGGACAACATCAAGCGTGCACCGCGTACCGAAACCGCCGCATCAAGCTCGGGCATCAGTACATCCCCATGACCCATCTCGCGAAAACAGTGGTTTGCAGCGGCCAGTAAATCACCGGATGTATCCGCCAAAGTTCCATCCAGATCAAAGATTACCGTACGCATGTTTATCTCCTGAACCGGCGGGTTTCCGCCATGTCGTGTTGCAAACGGCAATCTTCTTTGATGGCTGAACCGCTTGCGCCTTTGCCCACAGCGGATAAAACGGGCGGCGACAAAACAAAAGAGAAAACGATTTCATGAGCACTGCCCTTGTCATTCTTGCCGCCGGAAAAGGCACAAGGATGAACTCTGATATTCCCAAAGTCCTGCATCCGATTGCCCAGGTGCCGATGCTGGTTCATGCCATGCGTGCCGGTGCTGTCCTGTCTCCCGAGCGCACCGTGATTGTTACCGGCCACGGCGCGGAAGCCGTTGCACGCGTCGCTGAAGCCGAAGATGAAAACGCCAGCATTGCGGTGCAGGAAGAGCAGCTTGGCACCGCCCATGCAGTTGCGCAGGCGCGTGCAGCGCTGGATGGTTTTCAGGGGGATGTGGTTGTCCTCTATGGCGATACCCCGTTTCTGCAGCCCGACACTCTCCAGCAAATGATTGAAGCGCGCACAAAAAACGATCTGGTCATTCTTGGATTCGAAGCTGCAGATCCCGCCCGCTATGGTCGCTTGGTCATGGATGGTGACTCGCTCGAGCGGATTGTTGAATTCAAGGATGCCACTGACGAACAACGCGCCATAACCTTCTGTAACTCAGGCCTTTTGGCGTGTGACGCTGAAACCCTTTTCTCACTGATCGATGCGGTTGGAAACGACAATACCTCGGGTGAATATTATTTGACCGACGTCGTTGAGATAGCCCGCGACAAGGGTCTGAACGTAACTGCCGTGGCCTGCGATGAAGCGCAGACATTGGGTGTGAACTCCCGCGCGGATCTGGCGGCAGCGGATGCAGTGTTCCAAGAACAGGCGCGCTCCGAACTGCTTGATCTGGGGGTCACTTTGATGGCACCTGATACGGTGTATCTGGCAGCAGATACCGTGATTGGTCGCGACACTGTCATTGAACCAAATGTGGTTTTTGGCCCCGGTGTAACCGTGGAAAGCGGCGCAACGATCCGGGCGTTTTCGCATCTCGAAGGCTGCCATGTCAGCCGAGGTTCCGTGGTCGGACCTTATACCCGCCTACGCCCGGGTGCAGAGCTGGCTGAAAACACGAAAATCGGCAACTTTGTTGAGATCAAGAACGCCGAGATCGCAGAAGGCGCAAAGGTGAATCACCTCAGCTATATCGGCGACGCTTCGGTTGGGGCGGCTACAAATATCGGTGCTGGAACCATCACCTGCAACTATGACGGCGTGATGAAGCACAAAACGACCATCGGGGAAAACGTGTTCATCGGATCGAACACGATGCTGGTGGCCCCGGTCACTCTGGGTGACGGCGCGATGACTGCCACGGGGACCGTAGTGACCAAGGATGTTGAGCCAGACGCATTGGCGGTGGCGCGTGCCAAGCAAGAGAATAAGCCCGGCTACGCGCGCAAATTGTTTGAAATGTTGAAGGCGAAGAAGGCTCGCCGCGACAAAGGAGCCTGAATTATGTGTGGAATTGTTGGTGTTCTGGGCAGCCACGAAGCCGCCCCTATTCTGGTCGAAGCACTGAAGCGACTTGAGTATCGCGGCTATGACAGTGCTGGTATCGCTACAGTTAATGATGGCGCGCTTGGGCGTCGTCGGGCTGTCGGCAAGCTGGTGAACCTGAGCGACCTTTTGGTGCATGAGCCATTGGCCGGGAAATCCGGCATCGGTCATACCCGCTGGGCGACCCATGGGGCGCCATCAGTGAACAACGCGCATCCGCATAGGGCGGGACCTGTCGCTGTTGTGCACAATGGTATCGTTGAAAACTATCGCGAACTGCGGGCTGAGTTGGCCGAACATGGTGTTGACTTCGTCACGGACACTGACACCGAGACCGTTGCCTTGATGACAGAGCGGTACATGTCCCAAGGACAATCGCCGATTGACGCTGCGTTCAATACCATCGACCGGCTCAAAGGCGCATTCGCGCTCGCCTTCCTATTCGACGGGCAAGAAGATCTGATCGTCGCTGCGCGTAAGGGCTCGCCTCTGGCGATAGGTCATGGCGATGGTGAGATGTTTGTCGGCTCGGACGCTATCGCATTGGCCCCGCTGACCGATCGCATCACCTATCTTGAAGAAGGCGATCGGGCGGTACTGACCCGCACTTCGCTGGAGATTCGAACCGAAACCGGTGAGCTTGCCAACCGCGAAGTCCGGCAAATTCAAATCGATCAGACCCGTGCCGACAAAGGCGGTCACAAGCACTATATGGCCAAGGAAATTGCCGAGCAGCCTGTTGTGGTGGCCGAAGCCATCCGCTCGTATCTTCCGACCGGAGGCGATCATGTGGTGTTGCCCGGTGACGATCTGGATTTCACCAAGCTGGACCGTCTGACCATGGTGGCCTGCGGTACTGCATTCTATGCCTGCCTGACGGCGAAATACTGGTTCGAACAACTGGCCAAGATACCAGTTGAAGTCGATATCGCCAGCGAGTTCCGCTATCGCGAGCCTCCGATCTCGGACCGGACGCTTGCGCTGTTTGTCAGCCAGTCAGGCGAAACCGCCGACACGCTTGCTGCCCTGCGCTATTGCGAAGGTAAGGCAGACAAGATCGTCTCGGTCGTCAATGTCGCCGAAAGCTCGATTGCGCGCGAAAGCGATATGGCGTTACCAATCCATGCGGGTGTTGAGATCGGTGTTGCCTCGACCAAGGCGTTCACCTGTCAGCTTAGCGTGTTGCTGATGCTTGCCCTCAAAGCCGCTGCAGATCGAGGCACGCTGAACGACGAAGAGATCGCCGATCACGCGGCCGCCCTTCGCGGCTTGCCGACAGTTCTGAATGCAGCGCTGGATCAGAACGACGCTATTCGCCAATCTGCCCAACGTCTGTCCGAGGCGCGCGATGTGCTGTTCCTGGGCCGTGGCCTCATGTACCCTCTGGCCATGGAAGGTGCGTTGAAGCTCAAGGAAATTAGCTACATCCACGCCGAAGGTTACGCTTCGGGCGAGTTGAAACACGGCCCCATCGCCCTGATCGACAAGCATATGCCGGTTGTTGTCATGGCCCCGCGCGACGCAGTTTTCGACAAGACAGTTTCGAACATGCAGGAGGTGATGGCGCGTAAGGGCAAGGTTATCCTTGTCTCGGATGATGATGGTATCGCAGAGGCTGAAGATGGGGTTTGGAGTACGATCCGTATGCCACATGTGCACACCAGCCTTGCCCCGATCCTCTATTCGGTGCCCGCGCAACTGCTGGCCTACCACACGGCGGTGGCTAAAGGTACGGATGTGGATCAGCCGCGCAATCTGGCAAAATCCGTCACGGTCGAGTGACGGCACATGCAGGCCTATCTCGATCAGATCAAAGCCCATGCCGATCCTGAACGGGCAGAACAGGTGGCGGCCTATCACAAGGTTGACCGTCCGTATCTGGGTGTTCCGAATCCGGTGCTCAACGATCTGACCAAGGAGTGGCGGCGTAAACTCGAAATCACTGACCGCATCGCCGTCGCCGACAGTTTGTGGCAGACCAACATCCATGAAGCACGGGTCGCTGCGGCAAAGCTGTTGACCCAAGCCCGAATCCACCCCGATGACGCGGTATGGGATCTGTTGCAAAGCTGGCTGCCAGAATTCGACGCCTGGGCAGTGGCCGACCATGCCAGCATGGCAATGCAAAAGCGCCTGAAAGCCGATCCGACGCGGCTGGATCAAGTCGAACAGTGGACCAAATCAAATCATATGTGGACTAAGCGTGCCGCGCTGGTCGCCACCTTGCCCTGGACCAAACAAAACCACCCCAAACCGAAAGAGTTGGAGTGCCGCGACCGTATTCTTGGTTGGGCTGCAAGCTATGTCCTTGACCGGGAATGGTTCATCCAGAAAGCCATCGCATGGTGGCTGCGCGAATTGTCAAAGCACGATTCACAGCGCGTCGTCGCATTTCTCGAAACGCACGGCGCAAACATGAAGCCATTTGCCCGCAAAGAAGCGGGCAAATACCTGCGCGCTCAGTCGGAATAGACTTCCAGTTCTACCAGCTCATCAAACGGCACAAGCAATGCGCGCATTGCCTCTAGTGACAAACGGCTTCCACCGCCTTCAGGCCCCGGCGCGGGGATAAGCGCAACATAGGCCTGCGCGCCTGTACGCGGTACAACGATACGACCATTGATTTCGGTCTTAACCAGGGGCGTTTGCAGCCAACGTCCCGGCGTATTCGGATCGCCAAGTCCTGCGACCGTCGTTTTTGCACCCGCCCAACCGACCGTAGCGACGACAGGTTCGGGCACCTCCTCAACGGTCTCTGGTGCGGCAGGCGCGGTCACAGGCGCGGTGGATGACCCACTAAACACTCGGTCCGTGGCGGACCGAACGGCATCGCAGCCAGCGACAAAAACACAAACCAAAACCAAAGCATATTTCATACTGAAAACCCTATTCTTCTAAGCTTGACTGTTCCAGCCCAAAACGCAGTTCGCCCTTGCCGCGGCCGGGCCTCCGCTTTACCTATGAGCCATGACAACTCCGCTAATCGACCCATTTGCCCGCGCCATCACCTATCTCCGCGTCTCCGTCACGGACCGCTGTGATTTTCGCTGCGTCTATTGCATGTCCGAGGATATGAAGTTCCTCCCCAAAAAGGACCTTCTGACGCTGGAAGAACTGGACCGCATGTGCACCACGTTCGTGAACCTGGGCGTCGAAAAGCTGCGCATCACCGGAGGAGAGCCTCTGGTGCGCCGGAACATCATGTCTTTCTTCAACAGCATGACACGGCATCTGGATAGCGGCGCCCTGAAAGAGCTGACACTGACAACCAATGGTTCACAGCTGCATCGTTTCGCCGAAGAACTTTATGCGGCGGGTGTGCGACGTGTGAATGTATCGCTGGATACTCTGGACGAGGACAAATTCGCTAAGGTCACCCGCTGGGGCCGCCTCAAACAGGTACTGAACGGCATCGACGCGGCGCAAAAGGCCGGGCTGCGTGTCAAGATCAACGCTGTTGCGCTTAAAGGTTTCAACGAACCGGAACTGCCCAAGATCACTGACTGGTGTGCCGAGCGCAACATGGACCTTACCTGGATCGAGGTCATGCCCATGGGCGATATCGGCAACGAGGACCGCCTAGATCAATATTGGTCGCTCAAAGACGTCCGCAAGGAATACGAAAACCACTATGCCGTCACCGATCTGGCTGAACGCACCGGCGGTCCGGCGCGCTATGTGAGACTAGAGGAAACGGGTCAGAAAATAGGGTTCATCACACCCCTTTCGCATAATTTCTGCGAAAGCTGCAATCGCGTGCGCCTGACCTGCACGGGCGAGCTGTATATGTGCCTGGGTCAAGAAGACATGGCGGATCTGCGCGGTCCTCTGCGCGACCATCCCGATACGGAGCAACCGCTTGAAAAGGCGATCCGGGCTGCTATTAACCTCAAGCCCAAGGGTCATGACTTCGATTACTCAAGGCAGTCTATCGACGGCCAAATGAGCCGTCATATGAGCCATACAGGCGGCTGAAATGCCCGAAAGCCCACAGCCTACTCTGCTGTACAAATTGTACTGCGGCCTGATGACGACCGCCGAACCGCTGGTCTGGCGTAAAGTCCGTGGAAAACTGCAGGCTGCAGGCGTCTCCAATACTCGCCAGCAGGAACGGCTGGGCCATGCCAGTCTGCCTCGCCCGCAAGGGCAACTGATCTGGTTCCACGCCGCCAGTGTAGGTGAAAGCCTTTCGGTTCTAAGCCTGATCAATCGATTGGGAAATCGCTTGCCGGAAGCCGAATTTCTGATCACCTCAGGTACCCCGACTTCCGCGGAACTGATCGGGAAACGCCTTCCTGCGCGCACCCGCCATCAATACCCACCGCTGGACAGCGCGGCTCCGGTGCGCCGGTTTCTGTACCATTGGCAGCCCAGTGCAGGCATCTTCGTTGAAAGCGAAATCTGGCCACGATTGATTGTTGAAGCCACCAACAATGGCGCGCCACTGGCACTGCTCAATGCCCGTCTGTCAGACAAATCAGCCACCGGATGGAAAAATCGCCCCAAAACCGCGCGCTTCATTCTGGATCAGTTCAAGCTGTTTCTAACTCAAAACACCAAAACAGCCGACAACCTGATTGCCATGGGCGCTGATGCTGATCGCGTCCAACCCGGCACAAACCTCAAAGCCATGTCTGATCCGCTGCCCGTCCACCAGGAAACACTAGACGCGATCAAGTCACAGATCGCCGGACGCCCAATGTGGATCGCCAGTTCGACGCATTCAGGTGAGGAAGAAATCGTTCTGGCGGCTCATAGGTTGTTGTTGCAGCGTTGGCCTGATCTTCTGCTGCTGCTGATCCCGCGCCACCCTGAACGTAGGGATGAGGTCATTAAACTCGCAGGCGATGCCGGCCTGTCGACTGCTCAACGCAGCACGGATCAGCCGATCAGGTCAGACACTCAGGTTTATGTCGCAGATACATTAGGCGAAACCGGAACCTGGTACGCACTTTGCCCGATCGTTTTCCTGGGTGGCTCGCTGAAGGAGATCGGAGGCCACAACCCTTTTGAACCTGCGCAAGCCGGGGCCGCGGTAATCACAGGTCCGGGCTTCTTCAATTTTGCCGAAACATTTGCACCCTTGATCGAAACCGGCGGCGCGGTCTTGGTCAATTCTGCCAGTGACCTTTCAGATTCGGTCGCCCTATGGCTGTCGGAAAAGGATGTTCTTGCCGCAGCGCAAACCGCAGCCCAAGCTTGCGTCAACACGCAAAAATCCGCGTTGGACGAGGTGATCGACACGCTGTGCAACCGCCTTTCACTCCACTGACCTTGGGCACCGATCCCGCTTCTTCTGGCTAAAAATATCCCGAGGAGCGCGAGGGGCTGGCCCCTCGCCTCTCATCTTCAAGCCGCAGGCATCCGTTGTTCAACAATCTCTGCCCACCAGCTGCATCCTGCAGGAATGGCTTCGTCGTTGAAATTGTACTCCGGGTGGTGAACCATCGCCGTGTCGCCATTGCCCACCAGGATATAAGCGCCCGGACGTTCTTCGAGCATAAACGCGAAATCCTCACCACCCATAACCAGAGGGGCCTCATCACAGCTTCCCGAGACCGACTTCGCCACCTCGGCAGCAAAATCCGTCTGTTCGTCGCTGTTCACCATGACCGGATACCCGCGAATATAGGTCACATCTACCTTTCCACCGAACGTTGCCGCGACACCATTGCAAATCTCATTGATCCGCTTTTCCGCCAAATCACGCATCTCTTTGCTCATGGTACGCACGGTACCTTTGATCTGCACCGTTTGCGGAATGACATTGAACGCCTTCGAAGACGTCTCGAACGACGTCACTGACACCACAACCTGATCGATCGGGTCCGCATTGCGCGAAGCAATCGTCTGCAACGCCAGAACCGCCTGAGCGGTCATGACGGTCGTGTCGATGGTCTCCTGTGGCTTCGCGGCATGGCCACCGCGGCCCTCAAAGGTAATGTCAAACTGATCAGTCGCAGCAAAGAACGAACCCGGACGGATGGCGAAACTGCCCACCGGACGGCCCGGCCAGTTGTGCATGCCGTAGACCTCTTGGATATTCCATCGCTCCATCATGCCGTCTTCGCACATCTCACGACCGCCGCCGCCACCTTCTTCGGCAGGTTGGAAAATCACAACGACTGTGCCGTCGAAATTGCGCGTCTCTGACAGATATTTCGCTGCACCAAGCAGCATTGCTGTATGACCATCATGACCACAGGCATGCATCGCGCCATCGGTTTTTGAGGCATAATCCAGCCCCGTCGCCTCAAGAATCGGCAGCGCATCCATATCAGCACGCAGGCCGATGACCTTTCCGTTGGAATCAGATTTGCCCTTAATCACACCAACTACACCGGTGCGCCCGATCCCAGTGACGACCTCGTCACAGCCAAACTCATTTAGCTTTTCCGCGACCAGGGCGCTGGTGCGGTGAGTTTCAAACAGAATCTCAGGGTTTTCATGAATATCACGTCGCCATTCGGTGATTTCGGCCTGCAATTCGGCAAAGCGATTCTTAACTGGCATGTCTTTTCTCTCCTAACTCAAGCCGCCGGCATCCGGCGCTCGACCATTTCGGCAAACCATGAGCATCCCATCGGGATGATCTCATCGTTGAAATTGTATTCGGGGTGGTGCAGCCCGGCGCTGTCGCCATTGCCCAACACGATGAAGGCTCCTGGGCGTTCTTCCAGCATGAACGAGAAATCCTCGCCCCCCATTACCATCGGTGCTTCACCACAGTTGCCGCCTACGGAAATAGCGGCCTCAGTGGCATAGCCCGTCTGTTCCTCGGCGTTGATCGTTACCGGAACCCCGCGCGTATAGGTGACTTTGACTGTGCCCCCGAAGATCTCGGCGATCCCTTGGCTGACCTCGGTCAAACGCTGCTCGATCAGATCGCGCATTTCGTTTGAATGGGTTCGCACGGTGCCCTTCACCTCCGCCGATTGCGGGATCACGTTGAACGCCTTGGATGAGGTCTCGACCGAGGTCACAGACAGAACCGCCTGCAAGGTCGGGTCTGCGTTGCGCGATACTATGGTTTGCAGCGCCACAATCAGCTGCGACAACATCACTGTCGTATCAATGGTTTCATGGGGTTTAGCCGCGTGTCCGCCCCGGCCTTCCAGACGAATGTCGAACTCATCCGCAGCCGCCAGCAGCGGGCCGGACCGGATGGCAAATTGCCCCGTCGGCAGACCGGGCACATTATGCATGGCATAGACTTCCTGAATGCCGAAACGGTCCATCAGACCATCCTTGCACATCGCCTCAGCCCCGTTTCCGCCCTCTTCGGCGGGTTGGAAAATCACGATTGCCGTCCCGTCGAAATTGCGCGTCTCGGACAAGTATTTCGCCGCCCCCAGAACCATCGCGGTATGGCCATCATGCCCACAGGCATGCATGGCGCCATCAGTCTTCGACGCATAGTCGAGACCAGTCTGTTCTTGCATTGGCAGCGCATCCATATCGGCGCGCAACCCGATCACGCGGCCCTGCGTGTCGGTTTTACCTTTGATCACGCCAACAACACCGGTCCGGCCAATGCCGGTCACGACCTCATCGCAACCGAACTCTTTCAGCTTTTCGGCCACCAAGGCGCTGGTGCGATGAGTGTCATAGAGGATCTCGGGATGTTGATGGATATCCCGCCGCCAACCGGTGATTTCTTCGTGCATTTCGGCAAGTCGGTTCTTGATTGGCATCTGATCCTCCCAAATCAGGCGACGGGCATTCGTCGTTCCACCAGTTCTGCAAACCAACTGCAGCCGGCGGGTATGGCGTCGTCGTCAAAATTGTATTCTGGGTGATGGCACATGGCCGTGTCCCCATTCCCGATAAAGATGTAGGCTCCGGGCCGTTCTTCAAGCATGTAAGCGAAATCTTCTGATGGCATGATCGGATCGGTACTGTCGTTGACCTTACCTGAGACCGCCTCTGCGGCTTCAACAGCAAAAACCGTTTCAGCCTCCGAGTTCACGGTCACCGGATACCCTGGTGTCCATGTCATTTTCGCGGTTGCCCCAAAGGCCGAGGCCGTATCTTCAGCGATCCGTCGCACGCGCTCTTCCGCGATCTTGCGATATTCGGGATCAAGCGTACGAACCGTGCCTTGCAGACGTACCGTATGGGCGATCACATTCGAAGCAGCGCTGTCGGTTTCAAATGTTCCGACGGTCAGCACGACACGTTTGATCGGATCGACGGTACGCGACACAACCGATTGCAGTGCAACGACAATATGCGATGCAACCAGCGTCGTATCCACCGCATCATGCGGGGCAGCAGCATGACCGCCTTTGCCAGTCACCACAATTTCGAACTCGTCTGATGAGGCCAGCAATGCACCTGGGCGGATGGCGAATTCCCCAACCGGCATCCCGGGCATATTGTGCATCCCATAGACTTCTTGGATGCCCCAACGGTCCATCAGTCCGTCCTGGCACATCGCCAGACCACCTGCCCCGCCTTCCTCGGCAGGTTGAAAGATCAGAACCACGGTGCCATCGAAATTCCGCGTCTCAGCGAGATATTGCGCCGCCCCCAGCAGCATCGAGGTATGACCGTCATGCCCGCAGGCATGCATCTTGCCCGAAACGGTCGAGGCATAGTCAAGCCCGGTCGCCTCTTCGATCGGCAGAGCATCCATATCGGCACGCAGTCCGATAACCCGACCCTTCGTATTTTCGCGCCCTTTGATCACCGCGACAACACCAGTTTTGCCGATGCCAGGCGTGATGTCATCGACTCCGATCTCGCGTAGACGATCAACGACAAAACCCGCCGTTTCTTCGACATCGTACAGCAACTCAGGGTGCATATGCAGATGGCGGCGCCACTTGGTGATTTCACCATGCATTTCGGCAAGCCGGTTCTTGACGGGCATCTTAGATCTCCCTTCAGGTGTTATTTGCAGAGACGCTGGACCAGACGCTCCATGAACTTGTGACCCGCATCGAACTGCGAAACTTCTATGAATTCATTAGGTTGATGCGCTTGGGCTATATCGCCGGGGCCGCAAATTACCGCCGAGTACCCGGCCTCTTGGAATTGTCCCGCCTCTGTGCCGTAGCTGACAACATGAGTCGCGTTGTCGCCAGTCAGAGAGCGTACAAGTATCTCAGCCTCACCTTCGGTTTCAGGCACCAACGCAGGCACAGCGAAATGATCGGACACGTCTATGCGGGCTTCGGGATGAACGGCTTGAATCTGCACCTCAGCCTGCCGAACCTGATCAAGATAGGCGTCGCGCCATTGTGCAGCTTGTTCGCCGGGCACAACCCGGAAATCCATCATGAACCGGCAATCCTTTGCGGTGATGTTATGCGCCGTGCCACCTTCGATCATGCCGACATGACATGTCGTCCATGGCGGGTCGAATACGGCGGCAATGTCTGATGGTTCCGCCGCCATATTTTCAGCGTTACGCTGATTGGCCCAATCGATCAGCGGTGCGGCCGCCATAATCGCATTAACACCGGTATGCATGATCGAGCTGTGAACTTCGAACCCCACCACATGTGTGTCGTAGCCGAACCCGCCTTTGTGTCCGGTAACGGCCTGCATCGTTGACGGCTCGCCCACGATCACTGCCGAGCCCTTGGGTAAGACCTTCTGCATAGCCTGAATCATCGGCGGCGCACCTGTGCATCCCACCTCTTCATCAAAGCTCAGCGCCAGTTGCAGGGGGCGTTTCACATCAGCGTATTGCGCCTCAACCAGAGCCCAAATCGCCAGTGCGTCAAAGCCCTTCATATCGCAAGTGCCACGCCCGTAATACTTACCGTCTTTCTCGGTTACAACAAAAGGATCTGTATCCCAGGGTTGGCCATCGACCGGTACAACATCAGTGTGCCCCGACAGCACGATAGCACCCTCTTCCCAAGGGCCGACATGCGCGAAAATTGCCGCCTTGTGCGGCTGGTCCGGATCCGGCCAGCGATGGGAGTCGATTCCATGGCTTTGCAGATACCCCTCGACCCAATCCACCAGCGGAAGGTTTGTGTCGCGGCTGACTGTTGGGAACGAAATCAGCCGGGCCATGATTTCAAGCGGCGTCAGGCGTTCGGCCATGGGAATTAATATCCGCTGTCAGTCGTCAACACGAAGTGACCGGGCTCAACCTCATTGTACTCCGATGGCTCCGGCTCGTAACCGATTGGATGAATCGGGGACGGAATAGGCTTGAAGTTCAGATCTTTTTCAGACTTGCGCTTGTTCGGGTCCGCAATCGGAACCGCTTTCATCAAGGCTTGCGTATATGCATGCTGCGGGTTTTCGAATACGCGGGCACGCGGACCCAGTTCGACAATACGCCCCAGATACATCACACCGACATGGTGACTGACTCGCTCGACCACTGCCATATCGTGGCTGATGAACAGATAGCTAAGGCTAAGTTCGGATTGCAGCTCCATCATCAGATTCAGCACCTGTGCCTGAACCGAGACGTCCAGTGCCGATACAGCCTCATCCGCGATGATCAATTTGGGGTTCAGCGCCAGTGCGCGGGCGATCGCGATCCGTTGCCGCTGACCACCGGACATCTCATGCGGGAAGCGGCGCATGAAGCTGCGCGGTAGCTGCACTTTATCGAAAAGTTGCGCCACGCGGTCCTGCAATTCGGATCCTGACGCAACGCCATAGTTGCGCATCGGCTCGGCCACCTGATCGACCAACTGCATCTGCGGATTGAGCGAGGCGAACGGATCCTGAAAGATCATCTGCATGTCCAGCCGCGCCTTGCGCAGACCAGCCTGATCCAGCTTCATGATGTCGACACCGTCTAGATCGACCTCGCCCGCCATCGGTTCGACCAGCCGCAGGATCGAGCGCCCTGCCGACGACTTGCCGCACCCAGATTCGCCCACGAGGCTGAGGGTCTGCCCCCGGTTCAGCGTGAACGAGACATCTTCGACCGCATGCACGTTCGAGATGGTCCGGCGCAGCAATCCGCCTTTCACCGCAAAGCGCGTGGTCAGGTTCTTGACCGTCAGCAGAACCTCGTTGGTGCCCGGGATCGGCGCGATGGACTGGCCTTCCTCACCCAGCAGTTTCATTGGCTCAGGTGCGGCTTTGCCTTGCATCTCACCCAGTTTCGGAACCGCCGCCAACAGTGCCTTGGTGTAGTCGTGCTGCGGGTTCTCGAAGATTTCTTTGACCGTGCCTTCCTCGACCTTGTTGCCGCGGAACATGACCACAACACGATCCGCCATCTGTGCAACCACAGCCATATCGTGCGTGATGAACATCACCGCTGTGCCGGTTTCGCGCTTGAGGCGATCCATCAGCGCCAAAATCTCGGCCTGAATGGTCACGTCCAGTGCCGTTGTGGGCTCGTCCGCGATCAGAAGGCGCGGCTCACATGCCATGGCCATGGCGATTACCACGCGTTGGCGCATACCGCCGGACAGTTCATGCGGATATTGTTTCAGGCGCCGTTCGGGTTCGGGGATTCTCACCTGCCGCAGCAGCTCCAACGCGCGGTCCTCAGCCTGCGCTTTGTTCATGTCCTTGTGGATTCGCAATCCTTCGGTCAATTGCCGTCCAACGGTGAACACCGGGTTCAAGGCCGTCATCGGCTCCTGAAAGATCATTCCGATCTCGTTTCCGCGAATCTGTTTCATCAGATCCTGATCGGCACCGGCCAAATTCATCTCTTCGCCATCTCGGCGGTCGAACAGCAACTGCCCGCCTGCAATTTCACCTCCGCCGAACTCGACCAGGCGCATCAACGACAAGGATGAGACCGACTTGCCCGACCCCGATTCGCCTACGATACAGACGGTTTCGCCCGGATTGACCTCGAACGAGACATCCTCGACGCCCACCACCGGGCCATCTTTTGTTTGGAATTCGACCCGTAGTTTTTTGATCTGGGCAATTGGCTGATCCAGCACGCGCGCTCTCCCCTTGGCGGCTTTTCGGATTGAGTGCCAAACGCTAAGGCCGAGGGATGTGAAAAGTCAAACCGATTGGTCAAAATTCGCACGGCAAGGCTTGCAATTTTCCAAAACTCTGTTTCGATACGCCGCGTAACCGTTTTGGGGAGAGGACGGAAAACTCGTGGGCGAAACTACCGTTTTCGTTTGATTCCATGTTCTTACCCCCTTTGACGGCAACGCCAAATCCGCGGGCATCGCGGAGATAATCGAGACACGTATGTGTCCAACATGGAGTGTATGATGAAAATCAAAACCCTTTTGCTTGGTGCGATTGCAAGCACGGCAATGGCCCCGATGGCCATGGCCGAGCGTGGATCGGACGGCAATGTCAGCATCATTTATTGGCAGGCCCCGTCGATCCTGAACCCGTTTTTGTCGGGTGGCACCAAGGATGTGGAATCAGCTTCGTTGGTGATTGAGCCCCTGGCCCGGTACAATCAAGACGGCGAGATGGTTCCGTTCCTGGCATCCGAGATCCCAACGGTTGCAAATGGTGGCGTCAGCGAAGACCTGACCTCAATCACCTGGAAAATCGCGCCGGGAATCACTTGGTCAGACGGCACACCGTTCACCTCAGCTGACGTTGTTTTTACTGCAAACTATTGCATGGACCCAGAAGGCGGTTGTGCGCAGGTGACCAAATTTGAAGGCGTCACCAATGTCGAGGCTGTCGACGATCTGACTGTCAAAGTCACATTCGATGCGCCGACTCCGTTCCCCTATGGCCCGTTCGTGGGTGGCGAAAGCCCGATCATCCAGGCGGCCCAGTTCGCGGATTGCATGGGGGCCAAAGCACCCGAATGCACCGAGCAGAACTTTAACCCGATCGGCACCGGCCCATTTGTTGTCACCGAATTCAAGCCCAATGACGTGATCACCTTCAAGGCTAACGACAACTATCGCGACCCGGCAAAACCAGCCTTTGCAACCGTGACCTTCAAAGGCGGCGGCGACGCGACAGCAGCTGGCCGTGCGGTGATGGAAACCGGCGAGTTTGACTATGCCTGGAACCTGCAGCTGGCACCTGAAGTCATTGCGCAAATGCAGGAAGGCGGCAAAGGTACTCCGGTAGCAGGCTTTGGTCCGCTGGTTGAACGCATCATGCTGAACCAGACCAACCCGTCGCCAGATCTGCCGGAAGGCGAGCGTTCAACTGCAACGCATCCGCATCCGTTCCTGCAGGACCCGGCCGTATATAAGGCGATGTCGCTGGCCATCGACCGGCCACTGCTGGTTGAAATCGGATACGGTCAGGCCGGTAAGGTCACCTGTAACTGGGTTCCCGCGCCTGCGGCGGTGAATTCCGACACCTTCAGCTGCGACACGCAGGACATAGAAGGCGCGAAAAAGCTGCTGGATGATGCGGGCATCGTCGATTCCGATGGCGATGGCGTTCGTGAAAAAGACGGCGTGCCACTGAAAGTGGTCTATCAGACCTCGACCAACGCCGTCCGTCAGGACTTCCAGGCGCTGATCAAAGAGTGGTGGAGCCAGATCGGCATCGAAACCGAGCTGCGCAATATCAACGCATCTGTCTTCTTCGGCGGTGATCCGGGCTCGCCCGATACCTTCCAGAAGTTCTACGCGGACGTTGAGATGTATGCGAACACCTTCAATGGCACCGATCCGCAGTCCTATCTGGGCAACGGCCTGTGCGATAAGGCACCCAAGCCGGAAAGCCAGTGGCAGGGTGAAAACATCAGCCGTTTCTGCAACGCGGACTATGACAAGCTGCACGCACAGCTGGCCGAAACCGCTGGTGCGGATGAGCGCGCGCAGATCGCGCGTCAGTTGAATGACATCATGGTCGAAAACGGCGGTATGATCCCGCTGGTTCACCGCGGTCGTCTGTCGGCGCACGCAAACACTCTGGGTGGTGTTGTCCTGAATGTTTGGGACAGCGAGCTGTGGAACATTGCGGACTGGTACCGCAAGACAGGTTCCTAAGCGTTAGCCTTGCAAAACCGCGCCCCGATCCCTATCGGGGCGCGGTCATTTGCAGACCACTCCAACAAGAAGACGCATATAAAGGCGCCTCTTAATGCTTAACTTTACCATTCGACGACTGGTGCTGGCGGTTCCGACGCTTCTTTTCATCAGCCTCGTCATCTTCCTGCTCCTCGAACTCGCACCTGGCGACCCGATGGCGCAGGTCCCGCTCACCGTTCCCCCTGAAGTCAAAGAGAAGATGCGTGAGGCGCTTGGCCTCGGTCAGCCGATGCATATCCGGTTCTGGAAATGGATCGTGCAATTCTTCTGGATTGAACCGCAGGTGCTAATCGATGCGATGTTTGGCACGACCTTTTCCGAAGGTGATCTGCGTGTGATTTCGTGGCAGACTCGTTCGCCCGTTATGGACATCGTCGTTCAGCGTATCCCGCAGACCCTGTGGGTTGTTGGCACCGCATATGTGGTCGCCATACTGATCGCCCTGCCCATCGGCATCTATTCCGCGTACCGCCAGTATTCCTGGTTCGACCAAATGGGTACATTCGTGTCGATGGTCGGTTTCTCGGTTCCGCCCTTCTTCTCGGGCGTGCTGGTGATCGTGATCTTCTCGGTTCAGCTCGGCTGGTTTCCGTCTATTTACGATACCACCCTGGTGGTGAACAGTTGGGACAGTTTCATGTTGCAGCTGAAACAGATGATCATGCCGGTCATGGTTTTGGCGCTGCAGATCACTGCGCAGTTGAGCCGCTTCATGCGCGCTTCGATGCTGGACAATCTCAATCAGGATTACGTCCGTACCGCGCGTGCCAAGGGCCTCAGCGAGTACACCGTGGTCATGGTCCATGTCCTGCGCAACTCGATGATCCCGGTGGTCACCGTGATTGCACTGGGTATCCCGGCCATCTTCGGCGGCGCCATCATCACCGAGCAGGTGTTCAAGGTGAACGGTATCGGCCAATTGCTGATCGGGGCCATCCAGGCCAATGATCTGCCGATGGTGCAGACGCTAACCTTCATCTTTGCGGTGCTGATCGTGCTGTTTAACCTGATCGCCGATGTGCTCTACGGCATTCTGGACCCGAGGATTCGCTATGACTGATCATGATCGTACCGATACGCTGGTCCCGGACGAAGGACTTGCGCCCGCCTCGACCGCTCTGCCAACCACTGACGTTATGGAAGAGCTGACTACGCCACCCCGCAGCCAGTGGCGCGATGTCTGGGACCAGTTCAAAACCCACAAAGGTGCGATGATCGGAGCAATCCTGTTCACCTTCATCGTCGCTGGGGTTTATCTGGGCCCATTTCTTTGGAGCATTGATCCGACGCAAATCGACATTCGCGCGCGGAACCAAGGCCCCAGTTGGGCACATCCCTTCGGGACCGACCAATTGGGCCGCGATATTCTGGCGCGGATGATGTCGGGCGGGCAGACCTCGGTTTCAGTGGGCATCACCGCGATGCTGCTGGCGCTGTTCCTTGGATCGTTGATTGGGGTTGTTGCCGGATTCTTCAAACGCCTTGATGGGCCGCTGATGCGCCTGACCGATTTGTTCCTGGCCCTGCCTCTGTTGCCCTTGTTGCTGGTGATGATGCTGCTGTTCCGCGAGCCTTTGTCCGCTGCATTCGGACTGGAACGCGGGATCTTCATCCTGATCGTCTGTGCGATTGGTATCACCTCATGGATGCCCACCGCCCGGATCGTGCGCGGCGATGTGTTGGCAATCAAGGAACGTGAGTTCGTTCTGGCTGCCCGGTCCATCGGCACCAGCAACACGCAGATCATTACGCGGCATATCCTGCCGAACGTGTTGTCTCCAATCATGGTGTCTGCAACCTTGGGTATCGCGACCGCGATCATCACAGAAAGCGCTCTATCCTTCCTCGGCCTCGGCTTCCCGCCGGACTTCCCGACATGGGGTCGCCTGCTGTTCGACGGAGTCGACTATTTGCAGCAATACCCTGAGCGCGTATTCTGGCCCGGACTGGCAATTTCGCTGACCGTGTTGAGCGTGAACTATCTAGGCGACGGACTACGCGACGCGCTCGATCCGCGTATTCGCGGACGCTAAGCAATCTCAGTCGGCGCGCTTCAGCGCGCCGGCTAGCACAATGATCAGGACGGCCAGCGGCAACAGAACCGCAAACGCCAATCTCAAGGTCATCAATTCCGCCAAGAACCCGATCAGGGGTGGCCCGATCAACAACCCTCCGTACCCCAAAGTCGCAACACTGGCGATCGCCTGACCCGGTGGGACAAGCGGATCATTTGCGGCACGACTAAACGCCAAAGGCATGATCACAGCATAGCCGAGCCCCATCAGGGCGAACCCTGCCAGAGCGAGCCCTGCCTCACTGGCTGATACCACGGTGTACACACCCAGTGCAGCGCAGATGCCGCCAAAACGTGCCGTCGCCACGGGTCCAAATCGGGAAATTACAAAACCGCCCGCTAATCTAAACAGCACCATTGTTACCGAGAAAACAGCATAGCCTAGCGCTGCAATGCTCTCAGCGGCGCCTGTCACGTCACGCAGGAAGATCGCACTCCAATCTGCCACCGCGCCCTCACCCAAAGCTCCACAGAGTGCCGTAAATCCAACCAGCACCAAAGCACCGGAAGGCAATGCAAAAACCGATCCTTTCTTGGCATCCGACCGGCGAGACTTCCATTGCACCCAGGACAAAGCCAATGCCAGCCCCACAACGATGCTGCCTGCCAGCAGGAAATGCTGAACCACGCTCAGCCCCATTTGAACCGCAGTATAGCCGCTGAGAGCCCCTAGCCCTGCGCCGAGGCTCCACATTGCATGGAACGATGACATGACTGGTTTGTCATAAGCCTGCTCAACTTCGGCGGCCCAAGCGTTCATGGCTACGTCCATCGAACCGTGAAATGCACCAAATACGAACAGGAACGCGGCCAGCGCCCAGAACCCATTCGCAAACGCCAGCATGATCAGCGAGGCAGTATAAAGAACCGCGATGATCCGCGTGATCGCCACAGCCCCGAACCGATCCGTCAGTTTCCCGGTGATAGGAAAAGAACAAACCGCTCCTGCTGCCATAAACAGTAGGCCATACCCTAGTGCCTCGTGACTTAGTTCCAGCCGGTCGCGTACCGCTGGAATGCGCGAGGCCCAAATGCCAAACAAAGCACCATTTAGGATGAACATGGCGGCGACTGCGCGCCATGCGGCCAATATACCAATCACGGATTACCCTCGAGAATTTTGCCAAATTATGACGGTTCTACAGGTCCTCCGGCATTTGGCAAATACCGTCTATTCCAACCGCTTGCGAATTTGACGTATGGCAAGCCAAACTCCCAGTACGACCGGGACTGTCACCACTGCTGTCAGCATCCCCTTGCTGATCCCGATCTTCGTCAGTGGATACAGAAAGTAGCTAACAAGCGAAACCGCATAATAGCTGATTGCCACCACTGAAAGCCCTTCGACGGTGTGCTGCAACCGCAACGCCAGATCGGCGCGTCGGTCCATGCTTTCCAGCAAGGCCTGGTTCTGCGCGCTACGCTCAACATCCACCCGGGTCCGCAACAGCTCACCCGCCCGAATGGCGCGGTCGGATAAGGCTTGCAGGCGACGTTCGGTGGCTTTCACAGTTCGGATCGCAGGGTCATACCTGCGCATCATGAAGTCAGCAAAGTTCTGACGACCCTGAAACCGTTCCTCGCGCAGAACCGTTATCCTCTGGTTGACGATCGCCTCATAGGCTCCGGTCGCCCCAAAACGGAACGAACTGCGCGCGGAAATAGTTTCCAACTCGGTCGAGGTTGACAGCAATTGCAACAACAGATCGTCGGGGGCTGCGGATTCATCGGTCATCTGGACCATCAGATCAGACAGTTTCTTATCAAGTTCACCGATGCGCGGCATCAGGTCTTTGACGCGGGCGAAGCCAAGCATGGACATCGCTTTATAGGTTTCGATTTCGCAAAGACGCTGGAGAATTCGACCTGTTCTGCGTTGACCGGCAAATTTCGAAACAAACAGCGCAAACCGCATGTGACCGGCCGGGTCGATACGAAAATCGCTGGCGCAAATCGCCGAGTCATCCAGAACGCTAGCCACAGCCAGGCTTTCAGGCTCGAACCAGTCCGACAGCGCTTGCGTGACCAGGGCATCCTCTGACCGCTCGACCACACGCATCATGATCGAGGTGATCCGCCGCCCCGTGCTAGCCATCAGCCAATCGGGCGGGAACACTTCGAAATCCGCGGGATTAAAAGCCCGATCACTGACATTCTGCGCAATGGCCGTGTATGTCACAAACTCGGTATGCTGTTCCCATTTCAGCCAATGGCGCCCGATTTGACCAGCATAATGCGTCGCGCCTGGCTGCGGGTGCTGCGCACCGTGGCGATTCAGCAAGTCGATCAGATGCGCCATATCCAGATTGCGATCCCGGGCCGCTGCGGCATCCGTTTTCTTGATCGCCAGAAATACCACGGTGCAGGGTGCTGAAGCCACCGGAAAGGGTCGCGCATGCAGTTCATTGGCCAGCGCATAGCGCAGCGGATGGTCATCTATCGGAGTCATGGATCATTCCCCAAGGCTTCCGGCACTATACGCAGCTTGAACAATACATCAATTATCTTTTTATTTCATATAGTTACGAGGATACAATGGTATACAACCCGCTATGTCATTGATTTGGCTGCCAGAGCTCGATGGGGTTCCCCTCGGGATCGTGAATGCGTGCGAATTTGCCAACCTCGCTATCCCAATCAGGATGCGTATCAACCGTGATTCCGGCGCTCTTTAGCTGAGCAATCATGGCATCCAAATCATCGACACGAAAATTGATCATCCATTGCTGATCAGCCCTGCCGAAATAGTCGGTATCCTGCGCAAACGGCGCAAACACGGTATAGCCTTCACGCTGTTTCCAGGGGACGGGGTCGTAGTGATTAACTCCCAGATGCTCCTCATACCACGAACTCAGAGCCTCCGGATCTTTAGCGCGAAAAAACACGCCCCCTATGCCATTCACTTTCTGCATCTGAATCCTCCCAACAATCGCCCAACGTCACCGTGATACCATATCCGCTTGCTTCATCTGGCCCCAAATACTCCAGGGGGTCCAAGGGGGCAAAGCCCCCTCAATCAAAAAAGAAAAGGGCGCCCCAAGGCGCCCTTTGCAATTTGGTCATGTCCCGTGATCAATCGATCATTGGCAACAGCTTGTCCAAGGACGCCTTTGCATCGCCATAGAACATGCGGGTGTTTTCCTTGAAGAACAGCGGGTTTTCGATTCCAGAATATCCGGTACCCTGACCGCGTTTCGACACAAACACCTGTTTCGCCTTCCAGCATTCCAGAACCGGCATCCCGGCGATCGGGCTGTTGGGGTCCTCCTGCGCCGCAGGGTTTACAATGTCGTTCGAGCCGATGACGATGGCGACATCCGTGTCCGGGAAGTCATCATTGATTTCGTCCATCTCCAGAACGATATCATACGGCACCTTTGCCTCGGCCAGCAGAACGTTCATATGGCCGGGCAGACGACCTGCAACTGGGTGGATCGCAAAGCGCACGTTCTTGCCTTTGGCACGCAGCTTACGGACCAACTCGCTGACCGATTGCTGCGCCTGTGCCACGGCCATGCCGTAACCGGGGATGATAACGATGCTATCGGCGTCGTTCAGAGCCGCAGCCACGCCGTCAGCTTCAATCGCTACCTGCTCGCCTTCAACAGCCATCTGTTCACCCTGCGGGCCGCCAAAGCCGCCCAAGATCACGCTCACAAAGTGACGGTTCATCGCCTTGCACATGATGTAAGACAGGATCGCACCAGACGAGCCCACCAGCGCACCAACCACAATCAGCAGGTCGTTGCCCAGCGAGAAACCAATGGCCGCCGCTGCCCAGCCCGAATACGAGTTCAGCATCGACACAACCACCGGCATGTCGGCACCACCGATGCCCATGATCAGGTGATAGCCGATAAACAGCGCCGCCAGCGTCATCAGGAACAACGGGAAGAAGCCACCGGTCGAGGTGTACCACACCAGGCAGATCAGCGAGAGACCCGCAGCCGCCGCGTTCAGCGCGTGGCCGCCGGGTAGCTTGGTCGCAGCCGAAGTCACCTTCCCGGCCAGCTTGCCATAAGCCACGACTGAGCCAGTAAAGGTGATCGCACCGATAAAGATGCCCAAGAACAGTTCTACGTGCAGGATCGCCAGCTCGGCCGATGTTTTCTTAGCAATCAGCTTGGCAAAGGCGCCCAGATTGGACAGGTCCGCTTCTTTCGCGCTGTCAGCAATAGCCATGACTTGCGCCACGTTGCCAATCTCAAAATGCGCATTGAAACCCACGAACACAGCCGCCAGACCGACCAGCGAGTGCATCGCGGCCACAAGCTGCGGCATCTCGGTCATCTGGACGCGCTGCGCCACGTACTGACCGATCAGACCGCCGCCGACGATCAGCAGCAGCGACAGCAACCACAGGCCGGAACCCGGGCCAACCAGTGTGGCAAAGACCGCCAGCGCCATACCGACGATGCCGTACCAAACCGCGCGCTTAGCGCTTTCTTGGTTCGACAGACCGCCGAGGGAAAGGATGAACAGAACAGCCGCAACAACGTAGGCGGCAGTAGTGAAGCCAAATTCCATTTGCCCGGCCTCCTTAAGATTTCTGGAACATGGCGAGCATGCGCCGGGTTACGAGGAAGCCGCCGAAGATGTTGATCCCGGCCATGAAGACGCTAAGCGCTGCCAGCAGAATGACCAGGAATGACCCCGATCCGATCTGCATCAAGGCCCCGACGATGATGATCGACGAGATCGCGTTAGTGATCGCCATCAGCGGAGTGTGTAAGCTGTGTGAGACGTTCCAGATCACTTGGAAGCCCACGAAGATCGCCAGAACAAAGACAATGAAGTGCTGCATGAAGCTGGCCGGAGCAACCAGCCCGACCAGCAGCATCAGCGCGCCACCGACTCCAAGCAGAGTGAACTGCTGCTTGGTTTGCGCCTTGAAGGCCGCGATTTCCTGCGCTTTTTTCTCTTCAGGGGTCAGTTCTTTGACTTCAGGCTTTTTCTGCGCCGCAATCGCCTGCACCTTGGGCGGTGGCGGAGGGAAGGTGATCTCACCCTCGTGGGTCACGGTCGCGCCGCGGATCACGTCATCTTCCATGTCGTGATTGACTTTGCCGTCCTTCTCGGGCGTCAGGTCGGTCATCATGTGTCGGATGTTGGTCGCATACAGCGAAGAAGACTGCGCTGCCATCCGGCTGGGGAAGTCAGTATAGCCGATGATGGTCACGCCGTTGTCGGTCACGATCTTCTCATCCGGCACGGTGAGCTTACAGTTGCCGCCCTTTTCTGCAGCCAAATCAACGATGACCGAACCCGGCTTCATCGCCTCGACCATGTCCTTGGTCCAAAGCTCGGGTGCTTCGCGGTTTGGGATCAGCGCAGTGGTTATGACGATATCCATTTCCGGAGCAAGCTCGCGGAACTTGGCCAGTTGTGCCTCGCGGAATTCTTCAGACTGGACCGAGGCGTAACCACCGGTCGCCGCTCCGTCTTGCTGTTCTTCATCGAAGTCAAGATAGACGAACTCGGCCCCCATGGATTCGACCTGCTCGGCCACTTCCGGGCGCACATCAAACGCATAGGTGATCGCACCTAACGAAGTCGACGTCCCGATCGCCGCCAGCCCCGCCACGCCAGCGCCTACGATCAGCACCTTGGCAGGCGGAACTTTACCGGCCGCCGTCACCTGACCGGTAAAGAATCGGCCAAAGTTGTTGCCCGCCTCGATCACCGCGCGGTAACCGGCGATATTGGCCATCGAAGACAGCGCGTCCATCTTCTGCGCGCGCGAAATACGCGGCACCATCTCCATCGCGATGACAGTCGCGCCCTTGGACTTTGCGGCCTCCATTCCCTCTTCGTTCCCGGCAGGGTTGAAGAAAGAAATCAGGGTCTTGTCCTTGTTCAGCCGCTTCAGCTCGGTGGCATCAGGCTGACGAACCTTGGCAATGATATCTGCCGCCTTCCAAAGCGAGGCTGCGGTCTTCATGACCTCAACGCCAGCAGCTTCATAAGCGGCATCCGAAAACCCCGCAGCCGCGCCCGCGCCTTTTTCGATCAGGCATTCAAAACCCAGTTTCTGCAACTGCACGGCCGAGTCCGGAGTCATCGCGACCCGGTTCTCGCCCTTATACGTTTCCTTTGGCGTCCCAATTTTCACCAGTCGGTTCCCCCTAATTTTAGATTCAGGCCAGGTGGGTGTTCAGCATAGAATGACAAGCAGACATGTATCCTGCGCAAGATTATTTCGCAAGCGCAGCAATTGTAGTGCTGTGTCATGATGACCACACCCTTAAATCCATCGCCGTGTTTTGCGTTCGTAGCGCGCGAAATCGGCGCGGAATGTGCGGCGCAACCGGTCTTCCTCGGGAATGATAAAACGGCGCTCCAAAAGCCAGACAAAGATCGGAAGCAACACCAATGACAACACCGCGTCGAAGCGCAAGATCAATCCCGCCAATATCAGCACATCGCCCAAATAAATCGGGTTGCGGCTGCGTTTATAGATACCTGATTGAACCATCGTTGACGGCGTTTCATGCGGAAGAACAGTGGTGCGGTGACGGCGGAATTCGACCACAGCCATGATCGCAAGAATAATGCCGCCTCCGACAAGAATGCCGCTGAGCAAATCCGTCACCGCCCCGTTCAAAGACAGCCCCATCGGCAGCACGCGCGCTTGCACCCAAGCCAACGCGGCAAAACCCACAAGCCAAACAGGTGGAAGATCGATCCAGCGCATGGCCTTCCCCAAAGCGGTGACACACACCCACGCATGTCGTTTCTGGGCGCTGTGTTATCGCTTTCTGACTTTGAAGGCAAAAGCAAAGGTTGTCGCATCCTGAAAAGTAGGCGCACGTTCAAGCCAGCAAGGCACGAGGTGCCAAGAATGGACAGGTTGGTTCAGATCAGATAGGCCAAAGTCAAACATCCGAACCAAAGCTGTAGAAAAGAAAATCCATGACCGATTTCGCCACAACCAAATCCATGTTCAATCTACCCGAAGGCGTGTTGTATCTGGACGGCAACTCCCTGGGTCCTTTGCCGAAATCAGCGGCGAACCGCGTCGAGAGCATGTTGAAGGATGAGTGGGGGCAGATGCTCATCACCGGGTGGAACAAGGCCGGATGGATGGGTATGCCGACCGGACTGGGCGACAGGATCGGACGGCTGATCGGTGCTGAGCCCGGCAGCGTTGTGGTGGGCGATACTCTGTCGATCAAGGTGTATCAGGCGGTTGCCTCAGCGCTAGAACTGAACCCTACTCGCAGAGTAGTCCTGTCTGACAACGGCAATTTCCCGTCTGACTTATACATGGCCGACGGTCTGCTGCGGTCACTGGGGCCCGACTATGAATTGCGCGTGGTCGACCCTCAGGATGTTGCCGAGCATATCACCGAAGAGGTTGCGGTTCTGATGCTGACCGAAGTCGACTACCGCTCGGGTCGTATGCATGACATGAAAGCACTGACCGAACTCGCCCATGCCAATGGCGTCGTGACGGTTTGGGATCTGGCACACTCTGCGGGGGCCGTCCCGGTTGATCTGTCCGGCTGCAATGCGGATTTCGCTGTTGGCTGCACGTACAAATATCTCAACGGTGGCCCGGGTGCGCCCGCCTTTATCTATGTGGCCCCACGCTTGTCTGGAAAAGTGCGACCGGCGCTTTCAGGCTGGTTGGGGCATGAAGCCCCCTTTGCTTTCGATCTCGACTATCGCCCCGGTGCCGGGATCGAGCGGATGCGAGTCGGCACCCCACCGGTCATCCAGATGACCGCCTTGTCGGCGGCGATGGATATCTGGGATATGGCCGAAATGGCCGATGTGCGTGCCAAATCCATCGAATTGACCGAGTTGTTCATCGCTCGCGTCGAAGCCACCTGCCCCGACCTATCCCTCGCGAGCCCCCGTGATCCTGCCCAGCGCGGCAGTCAGGTCTCGTTTCATTTTGATGAAGGTTACGCTGCCATGCAGGCCTTGATCGTGCGTGGCGTGATCGGTGATTTCCGAGCGCCCGACATCATGCGTTTCGGCTTCACGCCGTTGTATATCGATGAAGGTGATGTGGAACAGGCCGCCCAAATTCTTGCCGACATCATCACCAACAAATTGTGGGACAAGCCGGAATACAAGATCCGTCAGCGCGTTACCTGATCTCCAGTGCCGCGCCCAACAATGTGGCCAATTGCGAAATGCCCTGCTCGAATTCTTCAGCGCTGGAGGCCGTCATTTTGATGCCCTTCAGCGATGTTGTTATCGTTTTTGCGGCCTCATCCGGGCCAACCGGCAAATGCGCACGACCAGCAGAATTTTCACGACGCAACCAATCCGCGTAAAGACGCGTTAGTTTAGCCTCACCCTCCTGAACGATGTCGGTCGACATGGACTTTGTTGCATCGAGCATTTCAAGCCCATGGGGCGATGCCAAAATCTCGGCCATCCCTTGGGATTGTGCTTGGACGGCGCCTGCAAGAATTTCCGGCAAAGAGCCTTCACCGGCCAATGCCTCAGCCACCAGTATGACTTTTTCGTCGTAGTAATACTGAGTCAGCTCGCGGACGATGGCCTCTTTATTTTTGTAGTGCAGATATACCGCGGGCCGCGACATCCCTGCCCCTTTGGCGATGTCATCCATGGACGTCTTGCGAAACCCATAAGCTGCGAAGGCTCGAAAAGCCGAACTCAGAATGGCCGCAGTCTTGGATTCTTCATTTGCACTCGTCATGAGAGAACCTCTGACATTTCTTGTATATTTTGTCAATTGACAAGCTGACACTTTCCATTAAATATGTCAGAGACCAGCCAAAGCTAAGAGAGGTGCGCCATGGCGACGGCCCTAAAGATCAACGGAAAGACCCATCAGGTTGATCTGCCTGATGATGTGCCCTTGCTGTGGGTGCTGCGAGATGAGGTTGGACTGACCGGCACTAAGTTCGGTTGCGGCGTGGCCGCCTGCGGTGCCTGCACAGTTCATATTGATGGTGAGGCCGTGCGGTCCTGCCAGGTGGCACTTTCGGATGTTTGGGGAGATGTCACCACGATCGAAGAGCTTGGTACGCCTGACGCCATGGCAACGATCCAGAAGGCCTGGGTTGATCACCAAGTGGCCCAATGCGGCTATTGCCAATCGGGCCAGATCATGCAGGCCGCGGCTTTGCTGGCCGAAAATTCAGCGCCAACTGACGCTGATATCGACGACGCTATGCAGGGCAACCTGTGCCGCTGCGGCACCTATCCCCGCATCCGCGCCGCCATCCACGACGCCGCATCCAAGCTGAAGGAGGCCTGATCCATGGCAAGCATCGGAAAAATCCTGCGCCGCACCTTCCTGATCGGATCAGCCGCCATTGTCGGTGGCGTGGCCTTTGGCGCCTATTATGTCACTCGTCCTGCCGCGAATCCGCTGAAGCCGCGTGAAGGTGAAACCGCGCTCAGCCCCTTTGTTCTGATCGACCAGCAGGGCGTGACCCTGTTCGCGCCGCGTGCTGAGATGGGTCAGGGCGTGATGACCACCTGGGCGGCGCTGATCGCCGAAGAATTGGATGTCGAACTGGACGATATCCGCGTGCTGCACGGTCCCGCTGCTGCGGCCTATTACAACCACGCCCTCATGGGAGAAAGCCTGCCAAACAAAGGTTATGACGTCTCGGATTTCCAGCACAATCTGGGTGAGGCACTGGGTGTTTTGGGCCGAACACTCAGCCTGCAGGTCACCGGTGGCTCGACATCGATGAAAGACGGATTCGAACGGATGCGGATGGCTGGAGCCACCGCGCGCGAGACGTTGAAACAGGCCGCAGCGGACCAGCTGGGCATTGATCGCGACCAGCTCAAGACCGAAAATGGCGCTGTGATCGCGCCAGACGACACCCGCATACCCTATACCAAATTAGCAGAAGCCGCAGGCCTGATTGAACTACCTGTGGTCTCCCTGCGCGACCCGTCCGAGTGGCGTTTGATCGGCAAGGCCCTCCCGCGCGTTGATATTCCGGGAAAGTCCACTGGCACCGCAACCTTTGGTATCGACGTACGGCCTGAGGGGTTGAAATTCGCCTCGGTCCGCATGAACCCCAAACTGGGCGGCACCATGAACGGCTTTGACGCCAGCGCGGCCGAAACCATGCCCGGGGTCGAAAAAATCGTTGATCTCGGCACAGGCGTTGCAGTGATAGCCAACAATACATGGCTTGCCATTCAGGCGGTCGAGGCGATCGACGTAGATTGGGGCGATGCCCCCTATCCTCCCGAAACCGATGCATTGTTTGAACAGATCGCCAAAGCGTTTGATGACGCTCCGAACTCGACCATGCGCGATGATGGAGATGTAGATGTTCTGCCCGAAGGGGCCACCGAAATCACGGCGGACTACACTGTTCCTTATCTGGCCCACGCCACGATGGAGCCGATGAACGCCACCGCGCTTTATACCGGCAGCAAGTTGGACCTGTGGTGCGGCAATCAGGCCCCGACGCTGATCCAGATGCGGGTGGCCAACACCGCCGGGCTTGAGACCGAGGCAGTTGAGATTCACACCACTTATCTGGGTGGAGGCTTCGGCCGCCGGGGCGAGCTGGATTTCGGCGAGATCGCAACAAAAATCGCCATGGCGATGCCCGGCACCCCGGTTCAGACCACCTGGAGCCGTGAAGAGGATATGCGCCACGATTACTACCGTCCAGGTGCCATGGCCCGGATGCGTGGTGCGGTGAAGGACGGCAAAGCCGTTCTGATCGACGGCAAGGTCGCCTCCCAATCCCCAACCCAGCAAGCCGTGAAGCGATATACCGGCTTTTCCGGCGGGGGACCCGACAAAGTCCTTGTCGAAGGTTTCTTCAACCAACCTTACGCCGTTCCGAATTATCGCATGAGCGGCCACATCGCTGATCTGGCCGTACCGGTTGGTTTCTGGCGCTCGGTCGGCAACAGCCACAATGGTTTCTTTCACGAGACCTTTTTGGACGAGATGGCCCATGCCGCCGGGCGTGACCCGCTGGACTTTCGGATTGAACTGACCAAGACCGAATTCGCCCCAGCTGCGGGATGTCTTGAAGCCGTCAAGGAGATGTCAGGTTGGACCGGCAAGACCCCAAATGGTGTCGGACGTGGCGTGGCGATGACTTACAGCTTTGGGACCCCGGTCGCGCAGGTGATCGAGGTGGTGGACGAGGATGGAACCATCCGCATCCGCAAGGCCTGGATCGCCTGCGATGTCGGCCTCGCGCTCGATCCGGCAACAGTTGAGGCGCAGATGATTGGCGGCATGATCTATGGCCTTTCGGCCGCGACCACAGGCGAGATCACCTTCTCGGATGGTGAAGTCGAACAACTGAACTTCCCGGACTATGACGGGCTGCGGATGCACAGCACTCCGATAACAGAAGTCCGGGTACTCGAAACCCAGAAACATCTGGGTGGTGTCGGTGAGCCGGGTACTCCGCCCTCGATGCCCGCTTTGGGGAACGCGTTGTTTGATCTGACCGGAGAGCGCGCGCGCAGCCTGCCGCTGAACAAACAGTTCAACTTGATGGTCTAAGAACGATTTGGTCCGGCGCCGCGTCGGGCCAATTCACCTTCAGGCCGTGCGCTGGAAACGGGTCGCCTCATTCCCTTCGGCCCAAGCGTGTACAGCGTGTCCGAACGCCTGGAACAGCGGCCGTGAGACCGGGTCATTCGCCGCATCCCACTCTGGATGCCACTGGACCGACAGGGTAAATCCGGGCGCGTCCTTGACATAAATTGCCTCGGGCGTTCCATCAGGGGCGTGGCCGTCAATCACCACATTCTCGCCCAATGTTTTGATCCCCTGCCCGTGCAGTGTGTTGGTCATCACTTCAGCCGCACCCAACAAGCGGTGGAAAACTCCACCTTCGGTCATCTTCACGACGTGCCGCAGGGCAAACTTTTCCTCCAACGTGCCATCGGGTGGCATGCGGTGGTTCTGGCGCCCAGGAAGATCGCGAATTTCAGGATAAAGCGTGCCACCCAAGGCGACGTTCACTTCCTGAAATCCTCGGCAGATCCCAAAAAACGGCTGCCCCCGCTCGGCACAAGCCCGGACCAGAGGCAGCGTGATCGCATCCCGTGCGCGGTCGAACTCACCATGCGCTTCGGTTGCGGGCTCGCCATATTCCTCAGGATGAACATTGGGGCGCCCGCCTGTCAGCAAAAAACCGTCGCAAGCCTCTAGCAATTCGTCGACCGATACATAGCGCGGATCAGCAGGTATCAGCAAAGGCAGACAATCCGATACGTTGGACACCGCATCAGAATTCATCGTCCCGCCCGCATGCGTCGGGTACTGATCATTCATCAAGTAAGAGTTGCCGATAATTCCAACAACGGGGCGCGTCATTCCAAGTCCTTTGTTTCGCAGGTATTCTGCAAAACCTATCGGCAGCCCGAGCCGCGCGCAACGACACAGACCCTGCATGGCAGCGCAAGCGCGTGTTCAGCCGCGCACATCACCTGTAAAATCGATCCGAAGGTTAGATCTCGCCCACGAGCCCGGCACCCTCAATGCCAACTAGCGCGGCTTGGGCGTCATTGTCGGACGTGTCGCCAGTGACACCCACGGCACCAATCACTGCACCCTTGCGGTCACGCACCAGAACTCCGCCTGGGACTGGTACAACCTGACCGCCGTAAACCCCGTTCACCGCCGCCATGAAATAGGCCTGCCCTTCGGCGCGCTGCATCTGCGCAGTACCCGCCATGCCCAGCATCACCGATCCGTATGCTTTGCCATGCGCGATTGCAAATCGCCCGGGCGCGGCACCGTCTTCGCGTTCAAAAGCGATCACGTGACCGCCCGCATCCAGAACTACAACCGAGAGGGGCTTCAGCTCCATCTCACGCCCTTTTTCCAGCGCTTTTCGAATAATGGTCCGCGCTTTGCGCAATGAAATAACCATGCCCGATCCCTTTCATCTGGCCCAAAATATCCTCGGGGGAGCACGAGGGGGCAGACAGCCCCCTCGTTCCCGCCCCTACCCTTAGCGCAAGCTTGCCTTCAGTTCTAACCGGCGCGCGTGCAGCACCGGTTCAGTATATCCTGAGGGCTGCACTCGCCCACGGAATACCAGATCACACGCCGCCTGAAAGGCGATCCCGTCAAAACCCGGCGCCATCGGCTTATAGGACGGATCATCCGCATTCTGCCGATCCACTACAGCAGCCATTTTCTGCAGCGCTGCCATCACCTGCTCCTGACTGATCAGATCATGATGCAACCAGTTCGCCAACGCCTGAGACGAAATCCGGCAGGTCGCGCGGTCTTCCATCAGACCAATGTCGTTGATATCCGGCACTTTCGAGCAGCCGACGCCTTGATCGACCCAGCGCACAACATAACCCAATATGCCCTGAGCATTGTTCTCGATCTCACGGGTAATCTCCTCAGCGCTGAGATTGCGACCACCCAACAGTGGCACCGTCAACAGATCATCCAGCGTCCCCCGAGCAGCGCCAGCGGCTAACTCGTCCTGACGCGCCAGCACATCGACCTTGTGGTAATGCGTTGCGTGCAAGGTTGCGGCAGTGGGCGAAGGCACCCAGGCGCAGGTTGCGCCCGCTTGAGGGTGACCGATCTTGGCCGCCAGCATATCCTCCATTCGATCCGGCATTGCCCACATGCCTTTTCCGATCTGTGCCTTACCCTTGAGGCCACAGGCCAATCCGATATCGACGTTGCGATCCTCGTAGGACGCAATCCAAGGCGTCTCCTTGATATCGCCCTTGGGCAGCATCGGTCCCGCCTCCATCGAGGTGTGAATTTCATCCCCTGTGCGATCAAGAAAGCCAGTATTGATGAATGCGACGCGTGATTTCGCGGCGCGGATGCATTCCTTGAGGTTGGCCGAGGTGCGACGTTCCTCATCCATGATGCCAAGCTTTACGGTATTTCGTGGCAGGCCCAGAATGTCCTCGACCATGTCAAAAATCTCGACCGCGAACGCGACCTCTTCGGGGCCGTGCATCTTGGGTTTGACCACATAGACCGAGCCGGTGACCGAGTTGCCGCCCTCACGCTTCAGATCATGCATGGCGATCAGCGTGGTGCAGAGCGCGTCCATCAGACCCTCACCAATCTCGCGCCCTTCGGCATCCAGAACGGCGGGGTTGGTCATCAGGTGGCCCACATTTCGCACCAGCATCAGCGAGCGGCCTTTCAGCACGGCTTGATCGCCGCTGGCAGTGGTGTAGCCCACATCACCCGCCAATTTGCGGGTGAAGGTGTTGCCGCCCTTGGTGACCTCTTCGGTCAGGTCACCTTTCATCAAGCCCAGCCAGTTGCCGTAGGCCACAACCTTGTCCTCGGCATCGACACAAGCGACTGAGTCTTCGCAGTCCATGATCGTCGACAGGGCGGATTCCAATCGTACATCCGCGATGCCCGCAGGGTCAGACGCACCAATGATACTGGACGGGTCGATCACTATTTCAGCGTGGAGGCCATTCTTCTCTAACAAGATCGACGACGGCGAATCCGGGTCGCCTTTGTAGCCTACAAAACGCCCCGCCCCATGCTTTTGCGATCCATATATGTACGCTCTTTCATCATCGTCCATTGTGACGACTAGGTCCCCCTCCTCGACGGAAAAACCTACAACACTTGACCAATCGTCAATCGCTGGCGTGCAGAATAAGCCAAGATGGTGTTTGGCCCACGCAATCACCCTTGCGCCACGTTCTGCGTCATAGCCTTTGCCAGCAGGCAGATCGCCCAACGCATCTGTACCATAAAGCGCATCATACAGACTGCCCCAACGGGCATTCGCCGCGTTCAGCGCAAAGCGTGCATTGGTGATCGGCACAACCAACTGCGGGCCTGGTGTCAGAGCGATTTCGGGATCGACATTGGCGGTTTCGATTTTGAAATCCTCGCCTTCATCAACCAGATACCCAATCTCACGCAGAAAAGACTGGTACTCGCCAGCATTGATGGGCAGGCCGCGCCGCGCCGCATGCCAACCGTCGATGCGCCCCTGAATGTCAGCACGCTTTTCCAACAGCGCGCGGTTCCTCGGTCCCAGCTCATTCACCAAACGCTCCAGTCCCGACCAGAACTGATCAGCCGTGACCTTTGTGCCCGGCAGTGCCTTCTGTTCGATGAAGTCCACCAGAACCGGGTCGATCTGCAGTCCGCTGCGGATCTCTCTGCTGCTCATGTTCCGAATCCCCTACGATTGTGTGCCATTGTATGCGCCCATCAATTAGGTGGTTTGTTTCCGATAGGCAACTTGTGCCCATAGGTTCAGTTTTTTCGGCCAAACACGAAACTGTTTCAAATCTATCTGGACAATTGCCCATTGGTTGCAGCGCCAGCGCGAAGCCCCTAACGTCACGCCAGATTCCCAGATGATGAGGCCCCCGATGCGCGACGCCGCCCCCACCACGATCTATCTGAAAGACTACACCCCGTTTGGTTACCTGGTGGACAGTGTGCATCTGACTTTTGATCTGGCCCCAAATGCCACGCGCGTGACCTCTCGGATAAGATTCCGTCCGAATCCCGAAGCCACGGACCGCACATTCTTTCTGCACGGGGAAGAATTGAACCTGATCCGAGCTGCGATTGATGGCGAAGTGATTACGCCCAAGATCACCGCAGAAGGCCTCACCGCTACAGTGCCTGACGCGCCTTTCATCTGGGAGGCCGTGGTCGAGATTGATCCCGCTAACAACACCGCGCTTGAAGGTCTCTACATGTCGAACGGCATGTACTGCACCCAATGCGAGGCCGAAGGCTTTCGCAAGATCACCTATTACCCTGACCGCCCGGATGTGATGTCCACCTTTACGGTGCGCATCAACGGAGACCTGCCGGTGCTGCTGTCCAACGGCAACCCCTCGGACAAAGGAGAAGGCTGGGCGGAATGGGTCGATCCGTGGCCCAAACCCGCCTATCTGTTCGCGCTCGTCGCCGGGGAGCTGATTGCCCACCCTGGCCAGTTCACCACCAAATCCGGTCGCGACGTTGAATTGAACCTATGGGTTCGTCCTGGAGATGAAGGCAAATGCGCCTTTGGCATGGAAGCGTTGAAGAAATCCATGAAATGGGACGAGGATGTCTATGGCCGCGAATACGATTTGGACGTGTTCAACATCGTCGCGGTCGACGATTTCAACATGGGCGCGATGGAGAATAAAGGGCTGAACATCTTCAACTCCTCCGCCGTTCTGGCAAGCCCAGAAACCTCGACCGATGTGAATTTCGAACGGATCGAGGCGATTATCGCGCATGAGTATTTCCACAACTGGACCGGCAACCGCATCACCTGCCGTGACTGGTTCCAGCTGTGTCTGAAAGAGGGGCTGACGGTGTTCCGCGACGCGCAGTTCACCTCGGACATGCGCTCGGCCCCGGTAAAACGTATTCACGACGCCATCGACCTGCGCGCGCGACAGTTCCCCGAGGACAACGGGCCTTTGTCGCACCCGGTGCGGCCCGAGAGTTTTCAGGAAATCAACAACTTCTACACCTCAACCGTATATGAGAAAGGCGCTGAGGTAATCGGTATGCTGAAATGTCTGGTGGGTGACGAGGCCTACTCAGAGGCGCTGGACCTCTATTTCGACCGCCATGACGGACAGGCCTGCACGATCGAGGACTGGCTGCAAGTGTTCGAAGAGACCACTGGTCGCGATCTAAGCCAGTTCAAGCGCTGGTACAGTCAATCGGGAACGCCAAGGGTCTCGGTCGCTGAAGATTGGGCCGATGGCACCTACACCCTGACCCTCAGCCAACGCACCGAACCGACGCCGGGACAGGAGGACAAGCAGCCTCAGGTCATTCCTGTCGCCGTGGGTCTGCTCGGCCCGAACGGCGATGAGGTACGCGTAACCGAAGTGTTGGAACTGACCGAAGCCGAACAGACCTTTAAGTTCACCGGTCTCGCCGCGAAACCTGTGCCTTCGATCTTGCGGGGTTTCTCGGCTCCGGTGATCCTGGAACACGATTCAACGAATGCAGAACGCGCATTCCTACTTGCCCATGACACCGACCCGTTCAACCGCTGGCAAGCGGGAAGGTCGCTGGCCGAAGACACCCTTCTGCGCATGATCACCGAGGAAGCAACACCAGAGGCCGACTACCTCGACGGTTTGTTGTCAGTCCTTCGCGATGAAACGCTGGACCCTGCTTACCGGGCGCTCATGTTGGGTCTGCCAACGCAATCAGAACTGGCTGCGGCGCTGCATGAAAAGGGGATCACCCCCAATCCGATGGCGATCTGGAGGGCAGTTGAAACCTTGCGTCAAGCCACGGCGCAACATGTACAAGACCTGCTGCCCCGGCTTCACAGTGAAACGCTGGTGGATGCGCCCTACCAACCGGACGCCGAACAATCTGGAAAGCGCGCCTTGGGCAGCGCAGCGCTGGCTCTGACTTCGCGGCTAGATGGAGGTATCAAGGCGGCCGAGGAGTATTCGCGCGCCAACAACATGACCCAGCAACTCACCTCTTTGTCCTGTCTGTTACGCGCGGGTAAAGGTGAGGCTGAATTGGCCGCATTCTATGATCAATGGCGACATGATCGGTTGGTGATGGACAAATGGTTCGCCCTGCAGGTTTCGATGGCCGGTCCAGAAACTACGGTCGAAACCGCGCGCAAACTGACTGAGCACCCGGATTTCAATTGGAAAAACCCCAACCGCTTCCGAGCGTTGATGGGATCTCTGGTCGGAAACCATGCGGGGTTCCATCAGACCGATGGCGCAGGTTATGCATTGCTGGCAGACTGGTTGATCCGACTCGACCCGGTGAACCCGCAAACCACCGCCCGGATGTGCAGCGCGTTCCAGACCTGGAAACGCTATGACGCGAACCGTCAGGCCCTGATCCGAAAACAACTGAACCGCATCGCCGAAACTCCAGGCCTGTCTCGGGACTCAACCGAAATGGTCTCGCGCATCCTGGGCGCATGACCGCTTTCACATTCACACGACAGAACCGAAATCCGCGCATGGTTTTGATTCTAATCGGCATCTATGCGGTTCTGACCGGGCTGATCGTCCTGTTCGATGCGGTCTGGTGGCTGATAGGCCTGCTGGCCCTGACTACTCTGCCCGCGCTTTGGGATGTACTCCAAGATACCAGCGCGGGGATGGAACTGTCAGATGGCACCTTACGCTGGCATACAGGTCAGCGTCGGGGCACGCTAGATCTTTCTACAGTGAAACGCTTTCGGTTCGACACGCGATGGGACTTTTCGGTGCGGGTCTCTGCGATACTGAAATCCGAAAAACGACTGCGTCTGCCAGATGAATCACTTCCTCCGCACAAACAGCTTGAAGAGGTTCTGCAGCAGGCGGGAATCGCCGTTGAACGTCACCATTTTAGAGTATTTTGAAACGATTCATCGAATCTGAACACGATTGGTGCCTGAAATACCGGCTTGAGGTAGTGTCTCTTTGAATTGAACACAATTTTTGGCAAACTGAACGCGTTACTAATTTGTTCCAGTTCGAGTTCTGCCATGTTTTGGTCTATCAAGGCTTTTGCCGCCCGTTTTTTCGGTTCCTCCCCTTCAACGCCCCTGCCTGCGTCAGTCGCTGATGCCACCGCCTGGCTTGTCGCATCGGGCCAATTGAATGTCCCTATCGTCGAAACGGACGAACAGGATGCAAACGGACATCAGGTGATTGAACGCGGTCGCTATCTGGCGCGGCAGGATATGTGGGCCGAACTTTCGCAAGAGATGCGCGCTGCGGATCAGGCACGCAAATCCACGCCCTGCGGACAGCCCATAGCAGACCTCTTGGCCTTTGGCGCCCGTTCAGATGTCGTGCTGGCTGTCGAGCACGCGCTGTCAGATGGCAAGGCGATGTCAGACTACGATCTGCTGGGTGGAATTTTCGAGCTGGAAGGCGAGATCCAAAACCATCCCAACGATCCGATGATCACGCTGGTCGTTGCACTGGCCCATATTGATCTTGCCTGGGCATGGCGCGGCGATGCGCATCCAGAGGCGCTGCCTTCATTGCATCAATCTCGCTGTGCGGCGCATTTCGACCGTGCGGCAGCATTGCTGCCACTTTGCCGTTCTGCAATGCCAGACAGCCCTGCGATTGCCGCAGCCGATTGCGCTTTGCTGGCAGGTCACGTCGATCCGCGCACCCGTGTGGCAGATAAGTATGAACACTTGATCACTCTAGACATTCAGAACCATCGCCATATGCGCGCGATGGGCAGCCACCTGCTGCCGCGCTGGTTCGGGAGCTATGAAGAGCTTGAAGTTCAAGCATTGCGCAACGCGGCGCGGACCCAGAAAACATGGGGCGCAGGCGGATACACCTGGGTACAGTTCGACGCCATCGCATTGGATGACGAGGCCTGCGCACGGGTGGATGTGGAGTATTTCCTTGAGGGTCTGCGGGATATCGTAGCGCGTCGCCCGGATCAGCAAACTATCAACTTACTCGCGGCCTATTGCGCGATCACCCAGCAGAACCGAATGGGTCAAAACCCTCAGGCGGATATCGCCCGCAAACAGATTTGTGAGGCTGCCAATTGGCTGATCCGCGACCACCTGACCGAACTGCACCCTCTGATTTGGGCCCATGCAGCAAACGGGTTCAACAATAGCCTTCGCGTCAACTCATCCGAGCGATTTGCTGCACGCGGTCGCCGCGATGCGTTAAAGGCCATCGCCAACCTGTTACGCGAAGAACTGCGCAGCGGGCAAAGTGTGACGTTCACTCCGTCAGGGCTGCAGTTCTCGGGGAACTAAACCGCCATTGCCCCTTGCCCCTTTGGCGCGCCGGGCCTAATACGCAGGCTTAGACTTCTGCGGAAATGAGGCGCGCCATGCTCGACCTGACATACGAAATGCCCAAACCCAAAACCATTGCCGGGGCCAAGCACGATTGGGAACTGGTGATCGGGATGGAGGTGCACGCTCAGGTCTCATCCAATGCCAAGCTGTTCTCGGGCGCGTCGACCCAATTCGGGGCCGAGCCGAATTCGAACGTGGCGTTTGTGGACGCCGCGATGCCGGGGATGCTGCCGGTGATCAACGAGTATTGCGTTGAACAGGCCGTGCGCACCGGGCTGGGATTGAAAGCGGATATCAACCTGAAATCGGCCTTTGACCGTAAGAACTATTTCTATCCTGACCTGCCGCAAGGGTACCAAATTTCCCAGCTTTATCAGCCTATTGTGGGTGAAGGGGAAGTTCTGGTCGAGATGGGTGACGGCACTGCGCGTATGGTACGGATCGAACGCATCCACATGGAGCAGGACGCGGGCAAATCGATCCACGACATGGATCCGCATATGTCCTTTGTCGACCTGAACCGAACCGGTGTCTGCCTGATGGAGATCGTTTCGCGTCCCGATATTCGCGGACCGGAAGAGGCTGCCGCCTACATCGCCAAGTTACGTCAGATCATGCGTTATCTCGGCACTTGCGACGGTAACATGCAGAACGGCAATTTGCGGGCGGACGTGAACGTCTCGATCTGTTTGCCGGGTGCGTATGAGAAGTATCAGGAAACACAGGACTTTTCGCATCTAGGCACACGCTGCGAGATCAAGAACATGAACTCGATGCGCTTTATCCAGCAAGCGATTGAGGTCGAAGCACGTCGTCAGATCGCAATCGTCGAAGGCGGCGGCACGATTGATCAGGAAACACGCTTGTATGATCCGGATAAGGGTGAGACACGCTCGATGCGGTCTAAGGAAGAAGCGCATGACTATCGCTATTTCCCCGATCCTGACTTGCTACCGCTGGAGATCGAACAAGCGTGGGTCGACGACATCGCTGCCAGGCTACCGGAGCTGCCTGACGATAAGAAATCTCGTTTTATCAGCGAGTTCGGCCTGACCGACTACGACGCTTCGGTCTTGACCGCTGAGGTGGAATCAGCGGCCTATTTCGAAGAGGTCGCCAAGGGGCGCAGCGGCAAGCTGGCTGCAAACTGGGTGATCAACGAGCTGTTTGGCCGGTTGAAGAAAGAAGACCATGACATCACCGAGTCTCCGGTGTCTCCCGCTCAGTTGGCGGGAATCATTGATCTGATTTCGTCGGATGCAATCTCGGGCAAGATCGCCAAGGATCTGTTCGAGATTGTCTATACCGAAGGCGGCGATCCAGCGCAGATCGTCGAAGAGCGCGGTATGAAACAGGTGACCGATACCGGCGCCATCGAGGCTGCTTTGGACGAGATCATCGCCGCCAATCCGGCGCAAGTTGAGAAGGCCAAGGTGAACCCTAAATTGGCGGGCTGGTTCGTCGGTCAGGTGATGAAGGCCACCGGCGGCAAGGCCAATCCGAAGGCCGTTAACGAATTGGTCAGCAAGAAGCTGGGTTCGTAAATCTTCCGAGTTGAACAAACCCCGCACAGGGGTTTGTTCAACTTGTACATAACGAAAAGTTAATTTCAGGCTGCTCAAAACGGGCAGGCCTTCAGCTTGACTCCCCGACCGAATGGGCATTCTTCTTCCCGCAACGCGGAGAGGAAGCAGACATGAAAAATCGGTTTGATCAGGAACTGGAAACCCGGCTGGTGCGCTATGCCGCCATCGACAGCCAGAGCGACGAGACCTCCCCCTCGACCCCCAGCACCGAGATTCAGTTCGACATGCTGAACCTGCTGCGGCAAGAGCTGACCGAGATCGGTGCGCAGGATGTCGAGATGACCGGTGACAGCGTTGTCGTGGCAACCATCCCCGGCACGGCCGACGGACCGACGATCGGTTTTCTCGCGCATGTGGACACCGCGCCCCAGTTCAACGCAACCGGGGTCAAGCCGCGGGTGATCAAAGGGTATAATGGTGGCGAGATTACCTTCCCCGATGATCCCGATCTGGTGCTGTCACCCGAAGAACATCCTTATCTGGCCGAGAAGATCGGGCATGATCTGATCACCGCCTCTGGCACCACCCTGTTGGGGGCTGATGATAAGGCAGGCGTTTCGATCCTGATGACGATGGCGAGGCACTTGCTGGAGAACAATGACATCCCCCATGGTCCGATTCGCATCGCCTTTACCCCGGATGAAGAAATCGGGCGCGGCGTTACCGAACAGCTACCCAAGGATCTGGGCGCGGATTTTGCCTATACGCTGGACGGACAGGAACTGGGTGAGATCGAATACGAAAGCTTCTCGGCGGACCGAGCCGTGATCAAGATCACCGGCGTGTCGATCCACCCCGGTTTGGCCAGGGACAAAATGGTAAACGCGGCGCATCTGGCGGCAAAGATCGTGCAGACACTGCCTCAGGCGACGATGACACCCGAGGTGACGGATGGGCGTCAGGGGTTCATCCATGTCACCGACATGAATGGCGGTTCGTCCGAGATGGAGATCAAGCTGATCCTGCGCGATTTCGAAATGGATGCGTTGGAAGCCCAGCGCGAAATTGTCCGTCAGGTCTGTGCTGCCGTTCAGGCCACCGAACCACGCGCGACCATCACCTGCGACATCTCCCATCAATACCGCAACATGCGCTATTGGCTGGAAAAGGACATGACCCCTGTCGATCTGGCGCGCGAGGCCTGCCGTGAACAAGGGATCGAGCCCGTTTCAGTGCCGATCCGAGGTGGCACCGATGGCTCGCGCCTAACCGAATTCGGCACACCCACGCCCAACATATTTACGGGCATGCAGTGTATTCATGGTCCGCTGGAGTGGATCTCGGTGCAGGACATGGCGATCGCAACCGAAACCTGTCTGTCGCTTGTGGGCAAAGCCGCGCGGAGCTAAAGCCACAGTGCGGGCCGAAATTCGCCAATGCGTGATCTTGGCTTTCACCCGCCTGTCAAAATGTTAATTTGCCCGGGTTACGCAATTAGGACCAATTGATGCAGCGCTACGAATATAAAGTTGTCCCCGCTCCGCAAAAGGGAACCAAGGCGAAGGGCGTAAAAACGCTCGAGGGCCGGTTCGCCACCTCAATTGAGCAGTTGTTGAACCAACTGGGCCAAGAGGGTTGGGAATATCAGCGCGCAGAATTGCTGCCCAGCGAGGAACGCACAGGTTTGACGGGTTCAACCACCAACTGGCGAAATGTGCTGGTATTTCGCAGGGCGCTTGCAACGGATGAGCCGGTTTCGAAAAAACCGGTTGAAGAAGGCGCCACCCCGACCGCGCGCCCGGTTCCCGGACCTGACGATGGACTGACAGAACCTCCGGCCGCCCCTGCCCCGATCTCAGAAGAGCCGGAAGACCCGCCATTGTCGCTGAAGCCCTCGGATGAAACGGCAGAAAAAGACCAGACCGGGCCCTCGCGCTAGCGTGACTTCGAGAGTTCTAATTAGTCAGCTTGCGTTGAATGTGACCAGTAGCACCAATGATACTCGCGTGTGATCAGGATAATTCCTCATCAACCCTGACACATCGCGATACCGACCTCTTGCGATGAGCCCCAATCGGATGCTCGAAACTGTCTGAATTCGTACGAACAAACGAAGCGGTGGATGTGGTCGCACCTAGGTTTGAATGGTGCCCCCACATTGATTAAATCCACCTACCGATATCACATACCCTCTCACGAGCGGTTGTAGCTTTTAGTGTGCCTCTGCCGTTGCCTCTTCATCCATGCGATCAATACACTCGAAAAAGGGAGGCACGGCTTCTGGGGTCAGTTTACCTATCAGCCTAGCCAGAAACCCCATGTCCTCAGGTAAGGGCCTCTTTTCACCATCGGCAAACATTGAACCCACTACGTTCATCGTTTCCACATCATAGCTTGCGCTAACGTAGAGAGCTTCAGAGGTAACCACCAAATCGTACTGGCAGTGGAACACCTTGTAGGTTCCGAAGTCTATCGTCTGCCCCATGAGGTTTGGCATAACATCCAGATTATCTGGGATGTTCGACCACTCGTATTGAATCGAATATTTTGGATCAGCCTGTGACTGCGCGTTGGCAGAACTGGGTAGCAGCCACGCAGCAGGTAAAGCCAACATGACAGCAGCGTTTAGTTTGTTTCTTAGTTTCATGGGTTGGCTACTTCACATGCACTCAAGCCCATTAGGAACAGGCCAACCATTGCGTACTTCTTCATCTTCTAACACGTATTGAGGTTTTCATTAGCGAACAGAGAACTCATTACGGGGCCAAAAGGATAAAGTCTTGCTTCAAGTTCAATCTTAAAAGTTCACCCCGCCTCTCGAAGTGTCATAATGTGACCAAGAAGCAGCATGATGTGCTTCAAACTAGCGTTCTCTAAACTATCCGTTGGAAGGAATCGTTTATCTACATGACTAACCTATGACCGGTGGACCCGGCTGACATCGTCGAGCAACTGCAAGCAGAGCACGATCTAATAGTCGCCTTCAAAGAGCAACAACAGCGCGAGGCAGAGCTGAAGGCGATACCACGGCGACTCCGATACAAAGCCAATAATCGCGGCCTAATGCATCACGAAATAGCGACGCAACGCGCAGAATCGCTCAACGCGGTACCGCCGTTGCCAACGGATGAGCAACGCACACAAATTCTTGCGAAGTACGACTTGGCGGCAGCAAAGCAACAGGCGGCCGGAATGGAATATCACGTTCATCACATCGTAACTTTGGTCGGCAAGTGTTCAGATACGGGCCGCCATGTGGTGTGTGGCCTGCACGTTCCTTGGAACCTGAAAATCACTACCAAGAAGCGCAATCTTGAACTTGGTGACCGTTTCGACTGTGATTTGCCCTGCGGCCCCGGTTGCCAATACGGCGAAGCGCATGGCGAAAACGGCAATGGCGACTTCGACGATCTGGGAGATTTCTAGGCGTCGGGTGTAGTCGATGTCTCAGAGACGTTGCAGAAAACCCAACCAAAACAAAGGCCCGTCGCACGATAGGCCTTTAACCACTTGATCTCTAAGTGTTTGAATGGTGCCCCCACACGGCGTTTTCGGAACTTATATAGCCTCCTAACTGTATGAAAATAAATCGTATTTCAATACGTCCTTTCTACTTGCGTCGTTCTTTGTGTCACCTTGCCTTAAGGGCAATACGAAATCCAATTATCCAGATGACAATTGAAGAACTTTTCGTCGATTAATCTCATTGTCCGAGCAAAACCTACCAAGTGAGCTTCAGCGCTGCTTTCGTTTAACCGAAATAATGCATCCGGAGTGTTTTGGATGCCGTGCAGGGACATCTCTTGCCATAGCGTCCACGTTTCCGAGGTGCCGCAACGCTCCGTTGTTGAGCAATACGCCTCGCCCAGCATCATACCGGCGCTGTCCGAATCCGCTGGCAACACATTCCCAGTTTTCCTTGGCCGCCACGCTGCGGAATCTCGGTAGGTCGTGCGGGTCATGCCGTCCCGGTGTCGCTGCGACGTGATCGTGTTTCTTTGAATTGCTTTGGTGATTTAGATGGTGGGTAACTTGTGTTGAGCCAGTTTGCTGAACAGTAACTGTTGTTGGCCTCGGCCTAGGGCGCATGATTGTCACGACACCTTGTGGATTCTTATATCCTGGGACGGCGACGTGAGTTGTCGTAGGCCTTGGTGTCAACTGTGGAACCTGGCCAGGAACCGCTATGGGAACCTGATTGGGTGTCGCGGTTGGGACGAGCGGTGGCACAGCAGTTTGACCGGAAGGCTGAGGCGGGACCTGACCAGGAACGGCGACTGGTATTTGGTTGGGTGTCGCGGTTGGCACAAGGGGCGGCACATTAGGCTGAGGCGGCACCTGGCCAGGGACAGCTATCGGAACTTGATTAGGAGTCGCAGTCGGAACTTGCGGCGGCACAGTAGCCAATGGCGGAACCTGATTGGGAATGGCTGTCGGAACCCGGTTTGGTGTCGGATTTGGCACCAAAGGTGGAGCTAGGGTTGGTGCTACGATCGGCGTTGGAACTTGACCGGGAACCGCTATTGGCGTTGCGATAGGAACCCGACCGGGAATTGCGTTCGGGACCGCGCCCGGCGCAAGGACAGGCACAACAACGGACGTGGGCGTTTGCGGCGTTCCCCTTGGTGGCAACTGATTTGCCACCGGCTGCGTTGGGCCGGTAATTTGATTGCCTACCCCTTGCCCACCGGCCTGCCCACACCCTTGGCTCGACTGGTGCGGATTCCCCACGCCACGGCACCACCCGAAATGATTTCCCTGCGCGAAGACCTGCGTAGCGGCCAGTTCTGCAAACAAACAAGCTGCTGCAAGCAAAGCAATGCGGTTCCGTTTCATAACATCCTCACCAACTTGTTGTCAGAGCAAGATACGCGCCAGGATCGCCAGAGTCGGTCAAAGGGCCGTCTCTCAAAGGGACACCGACATATCCGGACAGGAATAGGTTTCGGTTAAACTCAATGTCCAAACCCAGACCTGTTGAGGCTAGTGTAGCATTATCAACTTCAAAACTCGCAGGGTCGTTGTTCGAGATGTAACCCACGTCGAAAAAGACAAATGGCGTTAAGCGATGAATGCTTTGCGAGCTCGGAAAGTAGGAGTGAGACACTTCGAAAGTCGCGGAAATCCCGGAATCACCGTCCACTTCGTCAAACCGATATCCGCGCAAAGCATAACGATCACCAAGGAAATACTCTTCGACAGATGGCAATCTGTCCGTCGTGTACTGCCCCCATATTTCTGTCCGCCACGCAGTGTTGGGCGATAAGGCTGTTAATGGGCTTTCGTATCCGACGCCGCCTCGAAGATGCCAGAAAGAAGAGTCCCCGTCGTCAAAGCTTGCGTCTGTGGTGTCGTTTTCATTATCGCCAAAAGACAGCGTTAACCCTGCTTCCAGAGCTTGTCCTTTTGGATAGTTTTGCCCGTAAAGATATGTAAGGCCAACGACACTCGCGTCACTAGACAATGGAACGCCGCCACTGACTGAGTCCGCTTCGGAAAGGCGATAATCCAGCAGCAGATAGCCGTAGCGGGCCACATCTCGGATCACGGGGTAACCCAACGAGACGGTGAAGTTCTCACCATCAATATCTGTTCTTGCAAAATCACCCGAGAGGTCACGTTTTGCGTTTATGTTCCCGTAGAAAATCTCACCATAGAGACCATTGCTGTGCAGCGGTGTGCGATAGGTAACAGCGCCCCATAAAGAGTGTTCGTCGTCTTTGTCCCAATTGTAGTTACCTGACCCCTCAAATCGCAGCAAATCCCCGACGGTCAGCATCGAATAAAACTCTTGTACGACATAGAAGCTGAGCGCTTCTCCAAGCTCACGCGGAGGGTTGTCGAGTGTCGCGCTGCCGGCTTGTTTGCGCAGAGGCTCTCCCAATACTCTCAGCCGAGCACCAGCCTGATCCGGGTAGTCAAGTTCGGTCGACAATTCCAAGTCAGGTATGTCCTCGGCCAGCATTACTGCCCGCTCAAATCGTTTCAGCGTTATGGGATAGGAGGTGGTGAGGGGCTGAAAAATCTTCTCTAGTGTTTGGAACGTGCGAGTATCTACGCCTTCAATTTCGATGGTTTGAATGCGCCCTTCATCAACAATTATGCTCTGCCCATCGGGACCGGGCCAGGCCTCAGCCAAGAAATAACCGTCTTCTCGGTAGATCTGAGTGATCGTTGATGCGACCTCCACCGCTGTGATGCGCCCCGACCGATTGAAGGCCAACTGACCGGCAAACGTTAACAGCTCATCAGTTTCATACACCGTTACGCCGCTGACAGAGTGGTGTGATGCTATGTCCCAAGTTTGTGCAATGCTGTATTTTGGCACTGAAACAATGACCACAAAAGTGCAAATGATCGCAATTACAACCGAGTTGGTTACGGGCATTTTCTACAACCTTAGCGTGATTGAGCATGTTAAAACCCAATCCTATTACGAGGTTTGAATGTCTGAGCTTGCCGTTATTCAAATTTGATCACGACTGGTGCTTTCGAGATACACAGCAAACAGACTACAATGCGCCTTCGTCGCCCAGGAACTCGATACCAGCTGTCGCGCCATCACTGTAGGCAATGCAATTCCAAGGAGCACGATCCTCACCAACGCCGACTGTGACCTGTGTTCCCGCCTCGCTAAATGCCGATGAGAGCACCACGACTTGTGAATTGTTCGTCGTGTTGGCTACATCTCGCAAACACGCCTGCTGAGCGGGTGTGAGTTCGGCGGACGCACTGGATGTACTCGTGTCGTCACAGGCCGCAAGCATTGCGAAACAAGTTGCGCCTGAAATCATCACCATCTTGTTGGTCATTTTCTTCTCCCTCTGGGTCCGTTGAAATTAGTGAAATTGGATGCGTTTATTTGAAGCTCTCGCGTCTGCGCAGCCAATAGAACTTACCTCGATCCTGTGACTACCTTTCCCAAAACTTGCCGCGTGGGGCTTGGTCGGCGGAACAACATTTCGTTGACTATCGGGGCCGCCAACAACGTGTGAAGGCCGAATGACGACACTGGCAGAAGCTAGAGCAAACTCTGGAAAGAGGGGGAGTACGATAAGTTTCAGCATCGCGTCCTCCCAATGCTTGATCCTTGTAAGAGGACTTCCGACCGCTAACACTCACTCCAGCGGCCGGAAGGGCCCGACAAATCGGGCGACAGCGACAACAACGGAGGTAAAATAAAGTTGCGTCAAATTCGCATGTTTGAATCTAATTTTTAATAAATCAATATTTTTTCCGCGCGTAAAGTTCTTTACGCTCTCCTGCGATAGGCTTCTGCTTTCAAACAAAAAGGTAAGAGGGAGCATCCTTAGGGGCGAGTGCGTTCTCCAGAGCGGCGAAGCGTTTGAGGCCGCAAAGAAAGTAAGAATGGAGTGAAATATGGGATTTGGCGAAGCAGTTAAAACGTGTTTCTCGAAATACTTCCAGTTCTCCGGTCGGGCTATACGCTCAGAATACTGGTGGTTCTTCTTGTTTGTGGTTCTCGTGAGTGCTGCCTTAGCTGTGCTGGATACGATCATATTCGGGACCAACCCCGAAACAGGCCAGGGATCTCGGGTCCTGTCCTCTGTTTTCCAGCTGGCTGTTCTTATACCTATGCTGGCCGCCGGTTGGCGAAGGCTGCATGATACAGGACGACCTGGCTGGTATTTGCTGCTGCCGATGGCGCTCAGCATTACAACGCTATTTGTTATGCTGGGTGGGGTGGCGTTCTTCTCGGTATTGGAGCAAGGGACCGAAAACCCCGATGCATTACGAGGACCCGCGGCAGTACTGGGCGTGACCGGTATTGTTGTTGTCTCAATTCTTCAATTGGTTCTGTCTATCCTGATGATCTGGTGGCTGACACGACCTTCCCAAGAAGGCGCAAACGAATACGGCGAACCTGTTTCCTGATCTGGCTGTCCGGGCAATTGGCTGGAACTTCTGCTGAACCACAGTGCGAACCGTAACTCAATGGAGAGAAAAAAATGAGCTGCAAAACCATTTCCATTGGAATGCTACTGATGGCAGTGGCGACCACAGCATCAGCGGAGTGGTCGTTCAGTTCCGGACCCAATCCCATTGCATTTATTCAGACCGGAAACATGACGCTGGAACTACAGTGTAACCGTATCCGCTTTGCTCCGGCTGGGTACGAGGACAGTCAGGACATTGTAGAGAAGCAAGGGCTCTCCATTCGTTTTTTGAAGAACGGCACCACCGAAGTTGGGGCATTTCAGGTTGGCGCAGAAAACGCTGCCGTGCAGATCGTCGACAATTATCCTGTCGAGGTTAGTTTCAATAGCCAGCAGGACTATGGTTTTGTGCTGGACCAGCTTGCGGCCAATGCATCGGTTAATTTGTCGATGATTGATCAAGATGTCAGCTACGGAATCTTTGACTTGAAAGGTTCCAGCGCGGCAATTCGGTCCCTTCGTTCTGCGTGCGTTTCAGAATTTAGCCAAGAGACCTCCTACGAAGTGCCCGAAGGCATCGTCTATTGTGGTGGCGGGGCGATGGAGCGCGTGATCGAACCCGTAATTTTGGACAATCCAGAGGAGGAGTGGGACGCGAGAGTAACGGTCAACGGTGAGTCGATCAGAGCCATGACGGCCTACAGTTACTTCGGGAACTCTGAGCCGCCCGCTGGATTTGTCGTCGCCCTGCTTGGGGAGGACAGGTCGGAGTTTCTGATTTTTAGCGAAGGCTCGGCAAACTGGCTGGAACATGGGGACTACAGGTATGATCAGTGCAATTGATACCTCCTTCCAACCAGCTTCCCAAATAGCGCGTCAGATGAAATGTTTGGTCGCCGGGGTTATGCTTGCTTCGGGCCTTGTTTGGACCTCACCAGCTGTCGCGGCTGATGTATCGCAACTTCCGCCCGGTTTGCAGGCGAAGGTTGATCTGGCGGCACGAGCCTGCACGGAGTTCAACGACGGTCAGTTTGACATAGCCTGGGGCGCGGTTGAAAGGGTCGATCTCGACGGAGATCTACAACGCGACTGGGTTCTGAATGAGTCTGGTTTTGCGTGTTCGAGCGCCGCATCTCTTTACTGCGGAACTGGCGGATGCATGTCGCACTTTTGGGTTAGCGAAGAGGTGCACTCCTTGCTCAACCAAGGCTGGACGGTCGTTGATTTTGGGAGTCGACGCGTTGTCGTAGCAGATATTCATGGATCCAATTGCGACGGAACAAACCCAACGCCATGCGTCAGCGCCAGTGTTTGGGATGGCGAAGCCGACATTTGGCGCTCGTCTGCTGGCGATTGGGAATAAGTTGCATTTAGGCACCGCAGATAAGCCTGAGAGCCTGTTTGTCCGATAAGTTATCTGCAGCATGCAAACTTTTTGGGCGAAATTTCAGTATTTTATTTAATAAAACCAATGTTATACATGTAGAAGTTTAAACGCACCTACACCTAGTCTCGGACATTGCAAAAACCGCTAAACTTGTCGTACACCTTCAAGAAGGCGGAAAAGTAAGCCCTCCTATGATCATTCATAGTGCCGGTAGTCTTCTCGTTGCCGGAGGTTATCACAGGCTTGGATGGGCCATCCACGTGGAGCAGCAAGAGTTACCCATACTCATGCGGAGCGGTGATCGGCCATCAATAATGAAACTACTTTGATTCTAGTCCACTGTGGTGAACTCTCGTAGGGTCGGATGCCCTGATACTTCTAAGCGATTTAATTCGGGTGGACAAAAAGGGGGATGAAAATAAGGTTTCCCACCTTATCCATATGTTTTATTTACATTTTTTGAATTTATGGTGCCCCCACACGACTTCAAGCAAAATTTGGCTGAAAATTTAAATAATTACCTTTCAAGGACTTAGGCGCATTTCGATCGTCTGATCACTAAAGAATGTGTCCTATTGGCAGGTGGCGATGTGTACTAATTTCGTGAGCCATAAGGCGTTCGACCGACTGTTCAAGCTCATGGTCGCGCAAGAAGAGGTGAAAGTTCTGCACAGCAAGGAACTAGGTCGGGTGTCCGGCCTGATGCTGGTCCCACTGATGTCGGCAACAGACTGGGAAGCCGAAGCCATGCGTTCGCAAACTGCGCTGAAACATCACGCAAGGCACTGACACATTCAATTCAATGCAACTCGAAGCTTCACCAAGAAAATGGGGGGCCAATGGCCCCCCATGGAATGATTAGGTTAGCTTTGCAGCTCGGACATGCGATCTGCTTCAACGGCCAAATCCACCACATGATGCCAAAGAAACGCTTCAATTAGCGAAAGAGCATACTCGCTGTCGATAGGCAACATGTCTTCACTTAAGTGGTGATTGTCGACATAGTCAGCCACATCCCAAAGCTCTCTGGTTTTCTTCGGATTATTGGGCTCGATCCGCTTAAAGGCCATTTCGAATGTAGAGTTTGCGAGTTCGATGGCTTCGGCTCGGTACTCGGCACTAAACGGCAAGCTTTCAATTGGATATCCAGTTCTCGGCCCAACCAATGGCTTCGGCTTTTGATCTTCAAATTTTCGGATCAGTAGGCTCCAATTGGGGTGCCCCTCCTCTCGAGCGATACGATCCAAGGCTTGGTTGTGAGGTATACCAGATTCGCGCCGAAGGGCCTTGGCCCTGCGTTTCAGTTCATAGATTGGTGCTGACAGTTCCATAAGAGGTTCTCCTATTTCGAGCTATTAACACAATCCCTCCTTATGTGAGTGCTCGAACAGAAAAATCTCTAGCTCATACCCTACATGCTAAATGCTTTCCCGTTGGAGGGAGGAGGCGCGGGCGCAAACCTCCTTCTAAAACAGGCAAAGCAACCTCCGGATTCAAGAACAATCCAACATTAGTTGGCCCTTGAGTTAGCTCCTAAGTACCTGAGCCCTTGCATAAACTGTCGGTCTATTCGGCCGACTCATCTGCATGAGCAGAAATGCTACTCAAAGCGTTGCTCGCCTTCGCGATCCCGGTTTGCCTCTCGATCCCTTTCTTCGTTTTCAACGATCCGAAGGCGCTTTAATGCATCTTGAAGATGTTCTCTCAATTCGTCTGATATGGCTGTGTCCAGTTTTTCTAAAGCCGCAATACGTGCTGCTATAATATCTGCCCTGCTGCCCGACCAACTCGTTGGGGTTATTGCACTGACATATACGTTCAGTACACTTCGTGGTTCAGGCGCAGCTGTAAGGATTACCAAAGCTTGTTCGGAATTTTCTGGGTTCGTATTATCGCGAGAGGAACCAAATGGAGCAATCGCGTTTGCTATCAACTCCCAAGCTTTCTCGTCGCCAACGGAATTGCACCAATCCACTAGTTTCTTTGGGCTAACGTGTTCGAGCGGATTCGTAAAATGCGTTCCGCCATCAAAGGCCCGAAAGCGCAAATAGTCCTCTGTGTCGCCGTTGAGCAATGCTCGTGTCAGGAAAGGAGCAGTGAGGTGTTTTACAACCACCGCGACTGCATCATCGTATCGATAGAGAAACCTAACTGCGCCGCGATCTTCATCAAACAATGCATCAAGCACCATGGTCTTCTCTTCATCACAGTCATTGCGGGCTAAGCAATGATCAAGAATTTTCGTCAGGCGATAATCTCCACCTCCGCCGGGATTCGGGTCGTCTTTATTGAGGTGTGAAGCGGCAGCAACAAGCGCTATTCGACATAGCTCCTCATCCATTGGAGATGCATCTACAGGTTTTCCGTGTAGGCGCATTGAGAACGCGTCGATAAGCAGGAAATCTCCGTGGTCTCTGTCGAGAATCTTCTTAGCGAGTGCAACTAACTTGCATAGGGCAACACATTGATACCCATCTCGCCAAAGTAGTTCACTAAATCCTCTAACATTCTCTTCAAGAAGATCGAACGCTGTCATGCAACGATCAAAGTCTTCCTCATCAAAGTCGACATAAGGATGCAATCCCACGATGTTGCGCCTGAGAAGATCGTCCGAGACAGCCTCATCTAGCAATGTTCTTGAGAGTACACGATTTGATTTCGAGAGTTGGTCTTGTGCACCGCACAAGACACTATTATCGAAAGATTTGGTTTCGAGAGAACGCAGCGCTTCTGTCAAAGTTGTCCATGTGGCCCGAGGATTGTCTGAGCCACTAATCAGGCCTTCTCCGAACGCCATTCGATATGGTGCATGATTGCTATCAAACAGCTTTTTGGCAAGGTCACCCAGCAATCCAGGTGTTCTCACCGCTCTTTCCCCAAGCAACCGAGCTTTGTCGTTTAGCCTTCGTTCCGCTTCCGAAAATTTGTCCGGGCTCTCATCATCAAAATCGTCATCTAAAGCCTGTCTTTGCCCCCTAAACTTGGGCCACTACTTTGGCCGAGAAGGGGGAACAAGGGATGGCTCGGAAGCGATACTCGGACGAAGATATTCTGAAGCTGCTGCGTGAGATTGAACTGAAGCTGGCAGATGGCGACGATGTTCGGACAGCCTGTCGTGGTGTCGGTGTCAGCGATGCGACCTACTACAATTGGCGGCGTCGGTTCGGTGGCATGGGCAAGTCGCAACTGTCGGAGTTGCGCAGCCTGGAGAAAGAAAATACCCGGCTGAAGAAGATCGTGGCCGAACTGGAACTGGACAAGCTGATCCTCAAAGAAAGTCTGAACTACCTAAAACCGAGGGCCTGACGACGAGCCAACTTCGTCAGGCCGTCATTCATGCTCGCCAGAAGCTTGGCACATCAGAGCGTCGCACCTGCAAGGTGGTCGGCCTTGCACGCAGCTCCATGCAATACCAGACCGTAGAGAAGAACGATGATGCTCTTCGACTGGCCATGATCCGTCTGGCCAAGAGCTATGGCCGGTATGGCTACCGTAAGGTGGCGCAGCTACTTCGGGTCGAGGGCTGGCGTGTCAATCACAAGAAGGTAGAACGGCTGTGGCGGGAGGAAGGTCTGCAACTCCCGCAGCGGCACAAGAAGAAGCGTCGCCTGTACCACAAGGACAGCTCGATCATTCGACTCCGACCGACGCATCCTAACCATGTCTGGAGCGTCGATTTCGTTCACGACAAGCTGAGCAATGGGCGGAGCTACAAGATGCTCACGGTTTTGGATGAATACACCCGCCAGGCGCTCGCAGTGGAAGTTCGGACCCGCATGGGTTCTGAAGATGTGCTGGAGGTTCTCTACGGGCTGTTCCTGCGCCACAGAAAGCCTGATTTCGTTCGAAGCGATAACGGCCCAGAGTTCTCTTCACGGGCAACCCAGAGTTGGCTCGAGAAGGTCGGTGTGAACCCGATCCGGATCTACCCGGGCTCTCCCTGGGAGAACGGATACAACGAGAGGTTCAATGGAACGCTCCGCCGCGAGGTTCTCAATTCCGAATGGTTCACAACGACCAAGCAGGCACAGATCGTGATCAATTGCTGGCTCAGGCAATACAACCACACCCGACCGCATCAGGCCCTCAACATGCGCCCACCAGTCCCCGAAACTCTAGTCCGAGATGGCCCAGAACACGGGGGCTAGACAGGTTGGACGCACTGGACACCGCACGAGCTGCGGCACACGGCTTACACCGGCTTTGCGCGTCTGGGCATCAGCAAGGAGGTGATCAAGCTGATCACCAATCACGTCAGCGGCGACGAGATGGACGACACCTACAACCACTACCGGATGGAGAAGGCCAAACGCGACGCGGTCGAGAAGTGGGAGGCACGCGTGCTCAAGATCGCCGCGTCCGGTGGCGGCGAGTTCGTCGGCTTCAAGAAGCGGGAGGCCTGATAGATGAGCAAGGTGACCCGCAACATCTTCGACATGCAGCCCGGCGACATCTTCGACACCGCCTACTGGGACGAGTACGACCCGCCCGCTGAGAAGTGCTGCCCACCGATGCGCGACCCTGACTGGAAGCCTTCTACACCGCGCAGGCTGGGCCACCGTTGGACGGAAACCAAGTGATGACCAAGGTGGAGCGATGCCTCGCGCCGGCGCGTCAGATGGAGCGCTGGCGCGATCTCGCCCTCAAGCGAGGTGATACCGGCAAGGCCGAAGAGTTCGCTGCGCACGCCGCCAAGCTGCGCCGGGCAGAGCTGCACTGATGAGGTAGTGACGACCCTCAACTCGTGCCGATGCGCGAAGCGTCTTTGCTCTTTGAACCACCCGCTTAACTAAAGGATTAGAGCGTTTTAGCCACCAAGCAGACCTTCGCTGCGGTTGCGGCACCGGGCATTGCTAATGGCAGCAACGTGCAGAAATGGGCACTTGTATCGGCATCTATTGTCGTTGCCGTAGTTATCGTCGGCCGTGCCCTTGACTGTGCTCGATATTCTGGTGGACGGTGCCGGTATTTGAAGTCGCCCTCCGCGCGGTCACGTTTCAAGCGGGCTGGGTATTGTCGTAAAAGAGCGTGTTCAGGTCCTCAAGGCAACCGAACCAGGCGCACGAAATCCAATATAAGGCGTGCAGGGTGTTGAATTTGTGCTGGATTGTTGAAGGAATTTCGTGGGTTAACAGCTTAGATGGACTATTAGCCGATGTGGCTAAGTCGTTTCTGTCAATTTTCTTAGGAGCTTGGTTCTCAATTCGCTTCGCGCTGAAGCGGTTTGTTACTGAGAAATGGTGGGAGCGCCGTGCAGATGCCTATGAGGCTGTCATCACAGCCACCTATCATGCATTTCGGAATGTCGACGAAACTTTGCACGCCGAAATGTCAGGCCGCACGATAAGGGCTCTTTACCTCCAATCGATGCCCTCTGCAGAGAATGACAGCACTGAGCCCACAACGACAAATGCTGCACTTGGCACGAGTTACTGTGAAGCGGACAAACCAGTAATTCGCTTTCACGGCTGCAATGACTGCAACCAGCCCAAACCCGTTTTCTTCGGATCTCTGATGCAAACATCGGGCCGAACCTGTTCCACCAGTATCGGACAGTTTCGTGGCTCTCGTCGATGCCTCGCTCGTGCAACAAATCTTCGACATTCCGAAGCGAGAGTGGAAACCGAATATACAGCATTACCGCAAGACGGATGATTTCGGGACTGGTTTTGAAGTACTTGAAGGAGGCAGGATTGGTCATGGGCAAAAGCTACGCAATACCCCTACCCCGCTCAATCAAAGTTCTTCTGACAAGACCATTCTATGAAACCGTCTATTCATTTGCCAATCGGCTTTCCAACAACTGTCCACTCTCTTTCAAAAGCGGATAGGCGATCATCGCGAATGCCGTGTTTAACATTTTCAGGGCGCGCAACAGATCAAGGTGAATTGCACTGGTTTCGATGGTTTCGGACACCCCAGCACGCAGCCGGGTAAGATGTGCGCGCTCCAGCTTTCTCTCGATCTCGCGGATCATTTCTTTTTGCTGCACCAGCTCCCGTGCTGCCCCGGCATCCTCGGTCATCAGTACTGCGATTCCGTGCTGAACGTTGCGCAACACACGGTCATAGAAATCGGTCAGTTCCTGCCAGCCCTCTTCCGAAAAGTCCACGTTTTCCGCACTCTTGCGCTTGGCCAATTCGACTATTTTCCGTGCAATCGTATCCGCCCCGGCCTCAAGGTTCACCGCCACGCCGGACAGATCAAATGCCCGCGTACCGGTGTCCTCTTTCGGATTGTCGCTTTTGACTCCAGACAAATAAACCCGCAGGTCGAGCGACATTCGGTCAATGTCGACCTTTTCCCTCTTCAGTTGTTGAGCAATGGCATCATCGTAATTGTCAAAAAGTGACATTGAATCCCGCACCATGATCTCGATCCTATTGCCCATTTCGACCAACTCACGATGCGCACAGGCAAAGGCGCGCGACGGCTGGTTCTGAACCGAAGGATCCAGGGCCGTACGTACGTTGGTCTTGGCGCTGTTTTTATTGTCATCAGCGAATATACTCACCGCCAATCGCATTATCGGTCCAAGAAACGGAATACAGACAACAAGAAGCGCGAAGTTGAACAGAAAATGCAGGTTCAAAACCTGCTGAACGGGGCTGGCACCGGGAACAAGGTCAACACCGTCAAGCCGGTAGAGCAAAAACAGCACCAGCCCCGCCCCACCGCCACGCAGGAACAAGTTGCTAGACACGACCCGCCGCACCGAGACATCGGCCTGCAAGGTCAGAACAAACGCAATAAAGGCACCGCCCAGATTGGCCCCAAGGACCATGGCAAAAGCCGCTGATAGGGGTAGAACGCCCTGAGCCGCAAGGGTTGCAAACAACAATATCGCTGCAACGCTGGAATGCACCAGCCAGGCAAAAAACGCCGCGAGCAAAAAGGCCGTCAACGGGTCAGCAGAAAGGTAAATCAAGGCCCCCGAAGCGGCCTCGCTGTTTGCAAGCGGCGCGCTGGCATCGCGAATAAGGTCAAGCGACAGAAAAATCAGGGCCAACCCAATCAAGATCCGACCAACTTGGCGCACGCTGCGCCGGGAACTGCGCAGGAAAATCAGCACCCCGATCAAAAGTAGTAAGGGCGTCAGCAAAGCAATCCGGGAATTCATGATCTGGGCTACGATGGCAGAGCCAAGGTCTGCCCCCAGAATAATGGCCAAACCGGCGGTGCCGCCAACCGAACCCGCGGCCATGAATCCGGCAAGCAGCATTGCGACGGCAGTGGAGCTTTGCAGCAGGATCGCGGTCAGCGTGCCGGTTGCCGTAGCGGCAAACCGGTTTCCCGTCGACCGACGCAACCAAAGCCGCAGCTGGCTTCCAAAGGCTCTCTCAAAACCGGTGCGCACAAGGCGAACAGCCCAGATCAGAAGGGCCGCCGCAGCAGCCAAATTCAAAACAATAATTATGGGTGAGCTATCCATCATCACCGAGTCATTGGTTTCCTGGCCAATCCGGCCACTTCAGAATGAATACGGTCCCTCGGCAGCGTCAAGCGAAACAGCGCTCCATATACCGCTCTTTCCGGTCTCGAGAACTGCGCAGCCCGTAGGTCCAGAAAAAAAACCAACTGGAGCCACCGCGCGTCGGTCCAGTGCAAATCCGCTGCAAAGGCCCGGCGCTGTCATGGCAACGTGACCGCCAACGCGACCAATGTGAACGCCGTGGACATGCCCAGCCAAAACCGTGATCTCTCCAGAGTGCACTGCAAGAATTTCTGCCAGATCGGAATGGTTCTCCAATCCGATAACATCCATGAAATCAATTCCGGTGCTAAATGGCGGATGATGCAACATAACGACAATCGGCCCGTCAGACCCAGAAAGCTCCCGCTCCAAAAAATTAAGACTTTCCGCGCGCAGCCTGCCACCGCCCTGTCCTTCAACCAGCGTGTCAAGCCCGATAACACGGGTATCGCCCACTGTGTCCGCCCAATCAATAAGCCCGTCTGTCGGCATGATGTCCAAACCTGAAAAGGCCTTTTGCATTGGCTTGCGCGCATCATGATTTCCAGGAACAACATAAATCGGCAGGTCAAACCGCTCCAGTTGCGCGCGCGCGAAATCATAACTGTCCGGGTTGCCATCTTCGCTGACGTCACCAGTGACCAGAACCGCGTCGAGCGGGCCAAGAGCTTCGCCTTTTTCGATCAATCGGTCGATGACCCCAATCAGGATCGCGCGGGTATCAAGCACGCCTGAACACAAATCGCCGCGCGATACCGCGTGCAAGTCACTTAGATGAAGAAATGTCGCCACGACTATTTAATCCCCGCGCGCAGGAAGGCCTGAACGAATTGACGCTGGAACACGAGGAACGCGATCAACAATGGCGCAACGGACATCATCGTTGCTGCCGAAATGACGCTTATGTCCACACCATTTTCCGGTGCGCCAAAGATCGACAGGCCAACCGTCAGCGGTCGTGTGTCGGGCGAGTTGGTCACGATGAGCGGCCAGAGGAAGTTGTTCCAGTGGGTCGATACCGACACCAACGCATAAGCAAGATATGTCGGGCGCGCCAAGGGCACATAGACTCGCCAAAGAATTCCGAACCAGCCGCAGCCTTCGACGCGCGCTGCCTCATGCAGTTCAATAGGAACGCCCTTAAACGCCTGCCGCATTAGGAAAATGCCAAAGGCAGAGGCCATATAGGGCATTCCGACGCCAAGAATTGTGTCAAACAATCCGAGGCGTGACACCATTGCATAGTTTTCCACGATCAACACTTCGGGCAGAATGAAAAGTTGCATCAACACGAGGATGAACACGAAATCCCGACCCGGAAACTGGACCTGGGCAAAGGCAAATCCTGCCAGCGTCGTGACAAAGAACTGACCAATAAGGATCACCGTCACTAAAAGGAAGGTGTTAAGGAAATAGCGTAGCCACGGCGCCCCCTCCCAAGCGGTGCGGAAATTGTCCAGCGTCCATGGCGACGTGATGTTAAAGTTGACCGCGTCAGAGGTGCTGTGGAAAGCCGCCCAAAAGGCAAAGACCAGCGGGGAAATCCAGATCACGGCCAACAACAGTGCGCCAAAGGATTCGATATGCCTGGAAAATCCGCTCATTGGTAATGGGTCCGTTTGTCGAGAATGGTGAATTTGACGCCCGCAACCACGCCAAGCACGACAAGCACCAGGATGGTCATTGCCGCTGCGTGGGGCGCATCAAAGAAGGCAAAGGCCATTTCCCAGATGTAATAAAGGATAAGCTTGGAGGCGTCGTTGGGCCCGCCCTTGGTCAGGATGAACAAATGATCGATCAATTTCACAGAGTTGATCAACGCATTGACCATGATAAATAGCGTCGTCGGCATCAACAACGGCAGCACGATCCGGCGCGTATAGGTCCAGCGGCTGGCGCCTTCAATGTCGGCAGCTTCCTTGAGGTCCTCAGGGATCGTCTGCAAGGCCGCCAGATAGAAGATCATGAAAAACCCAGCCTCTTTCCAGATCGTCACGATGATTACAGCCCACAGCGCAGTTTCAGGCTGTCCCAGCCAGTTGATTGAGGGAAGGCCAAACAGACCGCCGATCTGGTCAAGCACACCCAATCCGGGAGTATAAAAAAACAGCCAAAGATTTGCCGCTGCGATCATTGGCAGGACCGTGGGCGTGAAATAGGCGGTGCGTACAAACCCGCGAGCCGGGATCTTTGAGTTCGCCCAAAGCGCCATCGAAAGCGCAATTGCAATAGAAATAGGGATGGTCGCGCCCGCATAGATTAAGTTGTTCACAACAACTTTCCAAAAGGTTGGGTCGGCAAACAGGTCAGCATAGTTCTCACCGCCGACAAATTCGCTGGGGCGTCTTCTGGTTTCTCGGCTGAACAAGCTCGACCACAAGGTCGCAAGCGAAGGATAAAATGCAAACGTCGTCAGCAGAATTGCCGCTGGTGACAACAGGATCCAACCGTAGATGGCCTGTCGACGACGCTCGATGTTCACATGCTCTGCCATATAGCGACCCTCAAGGTTGGGTGCGTCGGGCATCTCTGCCCGACGCCAGGGAGTTGAGGTTACTGGTAATCACGCAGCAGGCGCACAGCCGCGGTCTGGGCTTCCCCCAGCGCGTCTTCAGCCGATTTTGTGCCGGTCAAAGCCGCCTGAATTGCGTTGTTCAGACCCTCACGCACGCGTGCGGTTTCAAAGGTCGAGAATTCGGCAACAGCGTTTTCCAGTTGGTTTCGGGCAACGAGAGCGGGTGGGAACTCTTCTGTATAGGATTTAAGCGCCTCGGTTTCATACGCTGCCGGAGACACGCCCATATAGCCGGTCGCGATGGACCACGCTGCCGCTTGCTCGGGCGAGGTCATGAATTCGATCAGCTTCATGGCCGCCGCGCGCTCTTCGTCCGATGTCTCCTTGAAAACATAGAAGTTGCCGCCGCCGGTAGGCGAACCCAGCCGCACATTGGCCGGAAGCTCGGCGACGCCAAAGTCAAAACTGGCGTTGTTCTTAACAGCCGTAAGGTTGCCGGTCGAATGCCACATCATCGAGGTCTGACCTTCGAGGAACGCCTGCCGCAGGGTACCCCATTCAACGGTGCCAGTGGGCATGATGCCATGCTCCTGCGACAGCGACTGCCAGAATTCCAACGTATCGACAACGGTTTCGTCATCGAAATAAGTGGTCAGGCCGTCATCGGACATCACCTCCTTGCCGTTCTGGATCGCCAACGCCTGGAACATCCAATAGGGATAGCCTGTCGATGGGATCATCAGGCCATAGGTTTCGTCGTTGGTCAGTGCCTTGCCCATGCTGATCAGCTCGTCCCAGGTCTTGGGCGGCGCCTCAGGGTCAAGACCTGCCGCACGAAACTGGTCCTTGTTGTAATAGGCAACGATAGTTGAACGCTGGAAAGGAATGCCCCAGGTTTTGCCCTCGATCCGGCCATTGGCCATCAATGCCGGATAAAAGCTGTCTAGCCAGTCCGGGTTAACCCCGTCGATATCTTCGTAGGCAACGATCAGATCCTGCTCGATCAGATCATAGGCATCGATCGAGAACATCACCGCCAGCTGAGCCGGTTCACCCGATGCAAGTGCGGACAAGGCACGCACGCGCGTGTCGTCATAGTTGCCTGAATAGATCGCGTTGACCTTGATGTCAGGGTTGGCAGCTTCAAAATCGGCAACGATGCCATCCACTACCTCGGTCAGCGCGCCGCCAACCGCGATAGGATAATACATTGTTAGTTCCGTCTCTGCCGCCGCCGCTGATGCCAGCGCGGTGGCCGAGACGACAGCTAAACTTATCTTCTTAATAACGTTCATTTTTTCCTCCCAGTGATGACAGTTATTCTTGTCTTTCCAAAGTTCAGTTGCTTGACCTACCCGGCCAGTCGCTTGCCCATGTCGTCAAAGAAATGCAGGTCTTCATCGGCAAAGCTGATCTCCAAATCTTCTCCTGGCGGAATATGTTTCAGTCCCGGCATGGACACGGTCAAACCATTGGCAGCAGGATGTGACAGACCAATGAATGTCTCGGAACCTAGGAATTCGCATTCCGATACTTTACAAGTCAGCCTGCCCTTGCCCGATTCCACCACCTTCACCGCTTCGGCGCGAAGGCCAATTGTCGTGGCGCGCTCAAATCCCGGTACACCTTCGGACTTGATCAGCGCCATGGGTGGCGCACCGACAAACTCGGCGACAAAGGTGTTAGCAGGCTTGTAGTAAAGTTCTTCCGGTGAACCTGTCTGCTGGATATGGCCGTCTTTCATTAGCACGACCATATCGGCCATGCTCATCGCTTCGGTCTGGTCATGCGTGACGTAAACCACGGTGATGCCCAAATCGACCTGAAGTTTCTTGATGTCCTTGCGCACCGAAGCGCGCAGCTTGGCATCAAGGTTCGAAAGCGGCTCATCCATCAGGCACAGCGGCTGGTTTGCCACGATCGCACGTGCAAGCGCCACGCGCTGGCGCTGACCACCCGACAATTCCCCCGGCTTTCGTTGCTCATAGCCCAGTAAGCCAGTGATCTCGAGCGCCCGGGTAAGTTTCTCGCGCCGTTCCGCCGCGCCGACTTTTCGCACCTTGAGGCCAAAGACAACGTTTTCCGCAACACTCAGATGCGGGAACAAAGCATAAGACTGGAACACCATCGACAGATTGCGTTCTGCAGGGGCAGAAGTTGTGATGTCGCGCCCGTCAATGACGATCCGCCCCTCATCCGGCAATTCCAGTCCGGACAGCAATCTCAGCGTCGTTGATTTGCCACAGCCCGAAGGCCCAAGCAGCGCTACGAACGAACCACGCGGGATCGAAAGATTAATATTCTCGACGCCAAGCTGCCCATTCCAGCGCTTAGCAATATTGTCGACATGAACAAACGGTTCTGCCATATTCAGCGCTCTCCTTGTGAGTAAGTAATGGCTTCGCCCAAACTGTCTGCGAGATCGGAAAATTCAGGAGCCGGAGGACGGTCGCATGCGACTACGTCGACATCCGAGATGTTGCCGCCCAATGCCGGCGCAATGCGACCAAATTTACTACTGTCAATTACGAGAATCGATTTGGCTGCGTGCTGCTGCATTTTCATTCTCACCCGAACCTCAGCTGGATGAAATTCTAACAACCCACCATCATGCGCCACACCGGCAACGCCAAATATTGCGAACTCGGCACGAAACCTGTCAAAGAAATCGGTTGCTTCTTCGCCGATAAAATCACGATCGGGCAGGCGCAGCTCGCCTCCTGGCAAAAGGATACGGTTTGAGATTTCATTACTCAGCGCCATCGCGGCACTCAGGTTGTTCGTGATGACCGTTAACTCCTGGTGGCCGGACAGTGCCTTGGCCACTTCGAGCGGGGTCGATCCGATCGATAGGAACACATTTGCTCCGTTGGGGATCATGCTCGCAACAAGTTCGGAAACCGACCGTTTGCCACGTAAGTTCGTTCCGGCTCTCTGATCAAACGGGGTATTCAAACGGCTTTCAGCCAACTCGATCCGCCCGTGTGCGCGTCGCAGGTTTTCACCGTCGCACAAAATGTCCAAATCACGGCGGATGGTTTGCGTCGAGACCCCTAGCATTTCCGCTAAGGCCCCCACACTGACACCGCCACGCTCTTGCACGACCTGCTGGATTAAATCCCTCCGTCTGATCTTTTTCGACGCCATTTATCCCCCTTCAAGTTGCCAAAACCATATCACCAAAAAACAACAAAACAACATTTTTTAGTCAAGACCACATAGAACCTTAAAGGGCACCTTGGCTGCAGGCTTAGTAAAAATTATATTAATCAGTATTTTGCGCATGAAATCTCGAAACTCCTTAGCAACGATTTCCCAAAAATGTTGTTTTTTCTTCCATTTTGTTTTGTTGATGTTACATTCCGGATTGCGTCAAACCTGTCGAGGGCGCCCATCAAAAAAAGGACATTTGGACACATGCTTGACGCCAACTCGATATTTTCGCGTTATCAGTCCATACGTCCCAGGCTCCCAAAAGCAACATTCACCGCAGCCACTCTGGATATCGAGTCACTTCTGGAAATTGGCAACGAAGTAGACGCGTTTGTTTTTGATGCTTTTGGCGTTCTAAATGTTGGGGAAACTCCGATTCCCGGCGCGGCAGCTCGTTTGAAAGAGCTCAGGGAGGGCGGACACCAGATTCGCATTCTTTCTAATGCTGCCAGCTATAATCACCAGGGTGCGACTGCAAAATTTCAGAAGCTCGGAATGCAGGTTGATGCAGATGAGATTGTAACCAGCCGCGACGCAGCCTTGGCAAACTTGAACGACGGTCTGTGGGGCTGCATCGCCTCGCCGTCTGACGACCTGACGGACATCTTATCCGAGACGATCAGGCTTGAGGCAGACCAGGCAGACTTTGACCGGGCTGACAGTTTCTTATTTCTCTCGACCGAAATCTGGCAACAATCTCAACAATCCATGCTTTGCGACAGCTTGTTGGTCAACCCGCGCCCAGTGGTGATCGCAAATGCTGATCTGGCAGCGCCACGAGACTCCGGGTTCTCTTTGGAGCCCGGTCACTACGGGCATTTGCTGGCAGATGAGGGTCTTCAAGACATCAGGTTCTTTGGCAAGCCATTTCCGGAAGTATTTGAAATGGTCGAAGCCACGCTTCCAGGAATTCCGCCCGAACGCATCGCGATGTGCGGTGACACTCTTCACACCGATATCCTCGGTGCAGCAGCACGAGGTTGGCGCACAGTCCTTGTCGCGCAAGACGGAGTGTTTTCGGGGCTGGATACTCGTACTTTTTGCGAGCAATCCAGCTTGACACCGAGCTGGCGCCTACTTCGCATATAGAAAACATCGTGGCGCTCCCACTTTGGCGAAGTATCAGACCGAAAACTAGCCTTGGTTCGAACGGTGACTAAGTGCCTATTCTCACGATTTCGCAAAGCTGGTTTACTGCGCGCTGCCGACATTGATGCACGTGGCAGCAATTTGCACTTTGGGCTCATAGCGCTCATTCACTGCACTCGGCATGAGCATCCGCTTTGCGAACTTTGCCGTTCCAGGTGTTTGCTAACGCAGCATCCACTCGCAGGTGCGGCGCACCCATCGCTGCGTCGCACTCGACGTCGCTGGACCGGTCAGTGAAAGCCAGTCTGAGGGCGGAATTCAGACCGTCCATTCGCGGCAACCGGGGTCGGCCATTGAGGTGCGGATAAAGGGGCAATTCGCTGCGGGAGCTTTAATGTCTCCTATCAAAAAACAGTGGTTCTCGGGAAATTGTCTGGCTTTAGTCAGACTTGTCATACGCTTCCCGTGCGGCATCAATCTCGCTCAAGTGCTCCAATGCCCAATAGCCTAAGGCGCTGACCGGCTCGCGAAACGACTGCCCCATCTGAGTCAGATTATATTCGACCTTGGGCGGGATCGTTGGATATTGGGTCCGGTTCACAAGCCCATCACGTTCCAACTCCTTCAGCGTCAAGCTCAGCATACGCTGCGAAATGCCTAGGTTTCGCTTGATCTCGTTGAAGCGCATGGTTCCGTATTGAGCCAGCGAGATGACCACCAGAACGCTCCAACGGTCGCCCACTCGTGACAGGACCTCGTTGATACGCTTGCAATCGGGGCATTGTTTGTCGTCCAACATGGCAGTTCCCAATTTGTGACCAAGGGTCAAAAATGTGCCTTCTTGCGGCAAATATTAGTTCTCATTAGTTAGTCAGTCACAAATATATACTGATCATCTCGGGCTCTGACAATGGGATCAACCACCGTGACCGCAAAAACACTGAACGACCACCTGAACTGGCGCTACGCCACCAAGAAAATGGAAGCTGGCAAACCCGTTCCACAAGACAAGGTCGATGCCATCGTCGAAGCTGTTCGCATGGCGCCGACGTCAAGCGGCACACAACCATTTGAGCTGATTGTGGTCACAAACTCCGATATCCGGGCAAAGATCGCCGAAGCGGCGTCAGGTCAGGCACAGATCAAAGATGGGTCGCACCTCTTGGTGTTTGCCGCTTGGGACAATTACACCGAAGACCGTATTGATACAGTCAAGCAATTGAATGTTGCGGCCCGAGGCGACCTGCCTCTGATACATGGCTACTACGACAATCTGAAAGCCAACTATTTGCCGCGCGAGGCCGAGTTGAACTATGCCCATGCAGCGCGTCAGGCTTATATCGCATTGGGCATTGCCCTCATTGCAGCCGCAGAACAAGAGGTCGACAGCACGCCGATGGAAGGGTTTGACCCCGATGCTGTTGACGAAATTCTTGGTCTTAGGGAACGTGGTCTTCGTTCCGTCGTTTTGATGCCATTGGGTTATCGCGAAGAGGCCAGCGATTGGCTGCTGCCGATGCCAAAGGTCCGCAAGTCGCGCGATGCAATCGTGACAGAAATCAAATGAGCCCGGACGGAATCACATGAGCTTTCTAAGAAATCTGTTCAAAGCAGCCCCTACGCCCACAGGGGACGGCGCCTTTCAGCCGTCACCCCTTGCCTTGAAACTCGCGACGGCATCCAAGACGGATTATGATGGCGGGGCCTATGACAACCCTTACAGAGGCGGTGACAAGCGCGTGCTTATGATCTGCACCGAAGAGCGCAACATGACCATGGCCAATGGCAAGAAATTTTCGACCGGGAACCACCCGGTCGAAATGGGCCTGCCGATGTTGCACCTGCTGGCCGCTGGTTTCCAGATCGACATTGTCACACCCACGGGCGCCCCTGCCATTATCGAAGACTGGGCCATGCCGCGCGAGGACGAAGCCGTTATGAAGCTGTATCGCGACTATGCCGATGCCTTTGCCAACCCCGGCAGCCTCGCCGATTTCGTGGCGAATACGATGACTGATGATGCACCTTACGTCGGGGTCTATCTGCCGGGTGGCCACGGGGCCATGTTGGGCCTGCCAGAGAACGAAGACTTGGGAAAACTTCTCCGGTGGGCGCACAAACAGGACCTTTTCACGCTGGCGATCTGCCACGGACCGGCCGCCCTGCTTGCTGCGGGCGATGGCCCATCGTTCATCTACAACGGTTACAAGATCGCGGCCTTTCCTGATGCGGTCGACAAACAAACGCCGATGATCGGCTACATGCCGGGCCATATGCCGTGGAAGTTCGGCGAAAAGCTGAACGCTCTGGGTGTGGAAATCATCAATTCCAAGGCCGACGCCACATGCCACATCGACCGCCGTCTCGTTTCGGGCGCAAGCCCCAAAGCGGCGAACGCATTTGGACGGTTGGCGGCAGAAGCGCTGTTGGAGGACGTGTGGTAGATGGAAACCGGTGCGGTGCGCATGCGGACAGCCTCGGCACTCCAGCTGAACTCGGTTATTATGCCTGATGATCCTTCGTTGCCATCAAAACCTCAGAGACAGGCATGACATGCCGCCATCCAACTTGGCGCAATCGGTGTTGTCGATTTGGACGACCTCATACCCAGCCTTGTCCAAAACATCTGCAGTGCGCGGGAAACCGGCCGCCATGAGCACCAGATTGTTGAAACGTATTGCATTGGCGGCCGCTTCTTCACCGTCGGCTACATGCAGAACCCGGTAACCTTTAAAGCACCCGGACGCATCCAATCGCTTGGTTGAAAGGATGGTCTCGGCATCCATCAGCGAACAATCTGTCTTGAAATGCAACACGCCTTCAGGCGTAAATACCTCGCGCAAAGCATGGCCCCACTCATTGGCGATTTCCGCCAGCTCGGCCACTCCTGCAGCGTCGGTTCGATCCGAGCGGCCGACCAGAATCTCCTTTCCGGTCACCAGGATGTCGCCTCCTTCGATATGGCCGGGACCTTTGATCTCGCGGACGTCGTTGTAACAGGCACGGATCGTCGACGATATCTCTGCCACCTCGCCTAGGCGGGAGGGCGCGCCAGGTCGCATCAGTATAGCACTTTGCGGTAGGCACAGCGCAGTGTCCTCGACGAACTGGGCGTCCGGGTACGCTTCAAGTGGATCAAGCTCGATGACTTCTGCTCCGGTGCTACGCAGAGCGCTTACATAGGCCGCATGCGCAGCCAGCATACCGTCCAGGCTAGGACTGCCGATGTCCTCGGCACGCAGGCCTTCTGCAACAGTCGAGGCGGGCTTGCGAGTTATGGCACGGGTAAATTCAAAGGTGGGATTTCGCATGATTCACTCCTGATCCGGACGGCGCCCGGCAATATCAATTTCCAGAATCGAGGGGCCATCTTGGGCATTGGCTTCCGTCAATGCAGCTGCAACAGCTATTGGGTTTTGCCGAACGCGCTTGTAGGGGACGCCAAACGAGGCAGCAGTGGCCGCAAAGTCAGGTGGGGTTGGGTCGCAACCGATCACCTCGACGCCCACGTCTTCCATGGAAGTAGCGATTTCGCCATAGCCATGATTGTTCCAAAGAACAAAGGTAATGCGCAGGTTTTGGTCCACTGCGGCCATGATCTCGGGCAGTGAGAATTGGGCACCTCCGTCTCCAGCGATGCAAATCACTGACGCCTCAGGGTCGGCAATCGCGGCACCGATGGCGGCCGGAATACCATAGCCAAGCGCTCCGTATCCAGTGGCCGCATTGAACCAACCGCCGGGACGGTCGTGGTCATAGTAGAGGTTGCCTGCATAAATCGGCTGAGTAGAGTCTCCTACAATAAGCGCATTCGGGACTGCTGCGCGTATGGCCACCAGAATCCCGACTTGAGCGCGGTAGTCCAAACCTATCTCTTCGAACGCCGCAGCGCGGGTTCTTTTCGCGCGGTCCATTCCATCTCGCTGGTTGGATTTTCCGGGCAATGCCGACAGCAACGACGAAATAGCCTGATCGGTGTCACCCTCTATGGCTATTGCGGCTTCGTGACGGGTCAGTTGATCCGGGCAAATATCCACTCGTATGAGCCCCGACATAGATGCCATACCTCCCGTGGCATACATATCATAGTCCGTTGGGCCCAACTCGGTTCCCAAGGCGAGGACGCAATCGGCATCTTCGATCAATGTCCGGACCGCTTTTAAGCTCGGACTAGCGGGGACGGTCAGTGGGTGCCCATGCATCAAACCGCGCGCATTTACGGTTTGTACGACAGGTGCATCGAGCCGCTCTGCCAGAGTTTGTAGATCTTCTCTGGTCATTTTCGCTCCGCCACCGGCCAAGATGACGACTTTTCGCGCGGCCGACAGCCGGTCAACAGCTTGTTGGACTAAGTCACTGTCCAGTGCCTGATGAGGATGATCTTTCGAAGGCAGCGCGCTTTCAGCGGCTAACCCTGCTATATCCAATGGGACTTGGATATGGGTGGGGCCCGGGCGTCCAGCGGAATAGGGTGCAAACGAGCGATCCAATGCAGCGGTCAGATCACCGGGCTGGTCCACATGTTCGGACACCAGCGCAACAGTCTTGGCGAGCGTGTGTTGGTTGGGCAGTTCATGCAAGTGTCCAAGACCCTTGTTTAGCGTGCTCTTCTCGTTGACGCCGGAAACCACCAGCATCGGAACGGAATCCGCCCGGGCCTGCGCCATCGGCGTCAGTGTATTTGTAAGGCCGGGTCCTGTAATCACAAAGGCAACGCCCGGCTTGCCTGAGACACGCGCATAGCCGTCAGCCATAAAACCTGCACCTTGCTCGTGCCTTGGGGTCACATGCTGAATGCCCGAGGCAGCAAGACCGCGGTAGAGCTCAACGGTGTGCACGCCGGGAATGCCAAACACACAAGACACGCCCCTTTGCTTCAACTCGGCGACCAGTGCCTCGCCCACTGTTTGGTTGGTCATGCGACATCCCGTTTGTTGAGGTTTGCATGGGCGACGATACGGTCTAGCGCAGTCGCGAAATGGCTGTCGTCGATGGTGAGGGCGACCCGAACCCAGTCCTTGAGGCTTTCACCAAAGGCAGAGCCAGGCATCACCGAAACGCCGTATTCCAGTAGGTCCCAGGCATAGGCGTCACCATTCATTCCGATGCCCGACACGTTGACCAGTGCGAACATGCCGGCATCCGGTTGGTGGACGGTCAGTGGCGTTTCACTATGAAGACGGTGCACCAGAACAGAGGCACGGGCTGAAAAACGGGACGCCATACCTGCAGCAACCGAAGATCCGTCTCGCACAGCTTTTTCAGTCATGTCTGCGATGAAGGGCTGGTTGCCAAACAGCATCGTTTCCGAGACCGGCAGCAACGCTCTGCAAAACGCGGCGGGACCTACGCACCAACCGCTGCGAAACCCAGGGGCCGCGTGAGATTTGGAAATCGACGAGACCGCGATGACCCTATCGACCAGTTCAGGCTCCGAGAGCGGGGAAACAAATTTTGCCCCTTCAAACACCAGATGCTCATACACTTCGTCTGAGATGATCCAGAGGTCGTGCTTGATCGCAAGTTCGCCGATTTGCCGCACTTCTTCCGCAGTCAGGATTGCACCCGTAGGATTGTGCGGAGTTGTCAGAAGTATGGCGCGGCTGCGCGATGTGATACGGGCGGCGATGTCCTTGGCCTGCAATCGAAAGCCGTTTTCCGGGCGGAGCGGCACCGTTACTGGCTCGGCGCCGGATGCTCGGATAACGCCCTCGTATGTGGCATACATCGGGTCACCGACCAACACTTCGGAACCTGCTTCGGCAACGCCTTGCATCACCGTAAAAAGCGCGGTCTGCGTGCCGGGAAAACAGAGAATGTTCTCAGGCAAAAACTGCCGCCCGCGGCTTTGGGTGTACGATTCGGCTAAGGCTTCGCAAAGCCTGGCCTCTCCGCGGCCGTTGGAATATCCTGTACGGCCCGATTGCATCGCCAATGCTGCAGCGTCGCAGAGTTCTGACGGCGTTCTTACGTCTGGTTCGCCGATCGTCATTTCCACCAGATCTGCGCCTGCCTCGACCATTCCGCGCGCCTTCAGGTGTACTTCCCACTTGCCGCCGCCCAATCCGGCCAGCCGTTCGGTAATTGCTGTCAGCCTCATTGGGGCTCGCTCTCCTGTGTTAGATCAACATCGATAATGGCGGAAACGGATTGCAGCCCTATTCCCACCAGTTCACCTTGCTCAAAAGCATCGGGTAATGCGCCGCCCTCCAGCCACAGGCCGTCGATGACCGCGTTGCAAGCAATAGCCAATTGCCGCAACTGGACAGGGGCTGCCGAGCGGTTCGCTTCTTTCAGCGAGGCAGCGATCAGCCCTTCAAGCTGGTCCCGAAAGTAAGCGTATGTCCGTTCGTGCGTCGCCTTCATCTGCTGGTCCTGCTGCACCTTGTTCAGAAAACTGGCCCAAAGAGCGATAGCGCGGGGGTCGACAACCGGGGGCATCAACGACGCCTTCACGAAAGTTGCTAATCTGGCTTGGGCACTGGCCGCAGCATCGTTTGCAGGTGCGAATGTTTGATCGGTCATCGTGTTCATGTGGTGCTCATACGCGGCGACGATCAGCTCCTCCTTGGAGTTGAAATAATGTCGGATCAGCCCCTGCGTAACATCTGCGCGGTCTGCGATTCCCCGGACAGTGGCACCACGCACGCCTTGTTCGGCCACCAAATCAAGCGTCGCGAGAATCAGTGCATGCTGCCGGGATTCGGCCGACTCACGCTTAAATTTCTTGCGGTCTTCGCTCACGATCGGTCCTTTTTTGCGGATGCCATAATTATACACTTGCATAATTACTGTGCTCGCGGCTTACTGCAATCAGAAAGTTGGGGTCAAAGAAAAATGGACACAGCCGCCGCTGACGCAGTTGTTCAACTACCGGATACGCGCCGAGAGGCGATCCAAGTTGAAGATTTGCACAAGTCTTTTGGAAATCTCGAGGTGCTGAAAGGCGTGGACCTCACCGCGCATAAAGGTGATGTCGTGGCGATCATTGGTGGCTCGGGGTCTGGAAAATCGACCATGCTACGGTGCATCAACTTCCTTGAGACACCGACCTCCGGCAAAATCATAATCGGTGGCGAGGAAGTGGCGATGCGGGCAGATGGCAGCCCGGCGAGCCAGAAGCAGATCGAGCGAATTCGGACAAAACTGGCGATGGTGTTCCAACAGTTCAACCTATGGACCCACCGAACGCTTTTGGAGAATGTGATCGAGGTTCCGGTACATGTGTTGAAGGTACCAAAACCCGAGGCGATCGAACGAGCGCGCGAATTGCTGGTCAGAGTAGGTTTGGGCGGTAAAGAGGACACGTTTCCCGCTTATCTGTCCGGTGGCCAACAGCAGAGGGCAGCTATCGCCCGAGCGCTAGCGGTAGATCCTTCTGCCATGCTCTTTGACGAACCAACATCCGCTCTGGATCCAGAACTTGTGGGCGAAGTGCTGACGGTGATCCGCGATCTGGCTGCCGAAGGGCGTACTATGCTATTGGTCACCCATGAGATGAAGTTCGCGCGCGAAGTGGCGAACCATGTCGTCTACCTCTACCAAGGGCGTATTGAAGAGCAGGGACCACCTGCAGACCTCTTTGGAAATCCGCAATCAGAACGACTGAAGCAATTCCTCAGATCAGTCGGATAGCACCAATAAACTAAATAAAACCAACCGGGAGAACCCTAATGAAAGTGAAAGCACTTTTGACTGCAGCGACTGCCGCAGCCGTCCTAACTGCAAGCGCGGCCGCAGCTGAACAAGTTAAGATCGGCATCGCCGCCGAACCTTATCCTCCATTTGCGTCACCGGACAGCTCGGGCAATTGGGTCGGATGGGAGATCGAGGTGATCAATGCCGTCTGCGCCGCAGCCGAGCTTGACTGCGTAATCACCCCTGTTGCCTGGGACGGTATCATTCCGTCGCTGACAGGCCAGCAGATCGACGCGATCATGGCTTCGATGTCGATCACCGAAGAGCGGCTGAAAACTATCAACTTCAGCGACGCATATTACAACACACCCGCAGTGATCGTGGCTGACAAGTCGATGGATATCGAGCCCACCGCAGAGTCCCTTGCTGGTAAGATCATCGGGATCCAAGCCTCGACCATCCACCAGGCCTATGCCCAGGAATACTTCAAAGATTCAGAGCTAAAAGTCTATCAGACTCAGGATGAGGCCAACCAAGACCTTTTCGCGGGTCGCATCGATGCTACTCAGGCGGACAGCATTGCCATGGCGGATTTTGTGAATTCGGACAATGGCAGCTGTTGCGAAATCAAAGGTGCTGTCGCGGATGATCCGGCAATCTTGGGCCGTGGCGTCGGTGCAGGCGTGCGCAAGGGCGACACCGAACTTCTTGAAGCGCTTAACAAAGGGATCGCAGCGATCCTTGCCGATGGGACCCACGAGAAAATCACCGCGGGTTATTTCACCACCAGCATCTACTAAGGCTTTGCTGTGACCGGACTGTTAGAGACACTGGGCCTTGGCACCAGCATGGAGTTGCTGTCGCTGTCAAGCTGGGGTGGCAACCTGTTACGCGGGCTTGCCAATTCCCTGCAAATCGCCTTCGGCGCATTTGGAATGGGGCTGGTTATCGGGCTGTTCGGTGCCTATGGAAAACTCTACGGCGGGAAGGTCACGCGTGACCTTCTTGCCATCTACACAACAGTGATCAGGGCGGTGCCTGAACTGGTGCTGATCTTGATCCTGTATTATGTCGGCAGTGATATCATCAACAAAATCTCTGAGGCGGTCGGAGGCGGTCGGGTTGAGATCAACGGTGTAGCCGCCGGTATTTGGGTGCTGGGCGTTGTACAAGGGGCCTATGCCACCGAGGTTCTGCGAGGAGCCATAAAGGCGGTGCCGGTCGGGCAGATCGAGGCGGCAAAATCCTATGGAATGCCCGCTTTCATGATCATGCGTCGGGTGACCATTCCAGCAATGATGGGATTTGCGGTGCCGGGGCTGGCCAATCTGTGGCTTATCGCCACCAAAGACACAGCATTGCTCGCTGTCGTCGGGTTCAGTGAGTTGACACTGGAAACACGGCAGGCGGCAAGCAGTACTCGTGCCTACTTCACCTTCTTTTTGGCCGCAGGCTTCTTATACCTGATGGTCACCCTTTTTTCAGGGGTCGTTTTTGCGCGCATCGAGAAATGGGCGCGGCGTGGTCAACCTTCGTTGAAGGGGGACTCGGCATGATCACCGTGAAAGCCCTTATGCAACCGCACCGTATCGTCATGATGCTGCTGTTTGCAGCGTTGGTGATCTGGTGTGCGTTCTCGCTGCGTTGGGATTGGATACCAAAATATGCCCCTTTGGCGTTGCAGGGTCTCTGGACAACAACCTGGCTCTTGGTGGTCACAACCGTATTAGGCTTTCTAATGGCTGTGCCTCTGGGATTGGCGCAGGCGGTGGGCCCATGGTACTTGGCCATGCCCGCCCGCGTGTTCTGCACGATAATTCGAGGCACACCGCTGCTGTTGCAGATCTGGTTGCTATACTACGGGCTTGGTTCGTTATTTCCGCAGTTTCCCTGGATACGGTCGTCTGAGCTTTGGCCCTACCTGCGTCAGGCTTGGCCCTACGCCGCCCTAGCGCTGACACTGTCCTTTGCAGGATACGAGGGCGAGGTCATGCGTGGCGCGTTCTCAGGTGTGGCAAAGGGCCAGTTGGAGGCTGCAAAATCTTTCGGGATGCCACGTTTCACAATGTTCCGCCGGATCTGGCTGCCCCAAGCCGTACGTAATGTTCTGCCAACACTAGGTGGAGAAACCATCTTGCAACTCAAAGCGACGCCACTCGTAGCAACGATCACAGTGGTCGAGATATATGCGGTTTCGTCCCGGGTTCGAGCAGACACATTTATTGTCTATGAGCCCCTGCTATTGCTGGCATTGGTTTACATGGTCATTGCCGGTTTGATTGCATTGGCCTTCCGACGATTTGAGGAAGTTTGAAAGGTGCTGTCAGACGAACTCGAACTCGTCTCTGTTAGGCCAGTGAGGCTGTCCTTTATCCCGCGCCAAGTTCGCGCCACTCGGCAAGAGCGGCGGATCGTGTCAGCTTGAAGGTGTCTCGGCTGGCGAGCGATCTTTCCTGGTTGAAGTGGTTATAGACAGAGGAATGGACGGAGGCGAATTTCTGCAAACTTCGCATACGCCTGAAACGCTGCATGGCGCGTTCTCTTCGTCGGAACGGCAGATGAGAATTCTTAACGTGGTTGTTGAGCCATCTGCCCGTCATTTGCTTTTCCAACGCACCCATTTCTCTGAGCGCAGCCTTGTAGGATGCGAAGCGATCTGTGACTACTTCTTCAGCTTTGCCGTGCCGCTTCATTAATTTCCTGAGGAATTTCAGTGCTGCAGCTTTGTTTCGGCGTTTGGTGACAACGGCTTCCAGCACCTCGCCTTCGTGATCAACAGCCCGCCACAGATAATGTCGCTTGCCATTTACCTTCACGAAAACCTCGTCGACGTGCCACTTCCATTTCGAGTATGCACGAAGTTGCTGAACACGCTTTCTTCGGATCTCTGCAGCAAACATCGGACCGAAGCGGTTCCACCAGTAGCGGACGGTTTCATGGCTGACATCGATCCCGCGCTCGTGCAGCAGATCTTCGACATTCCGAAGCGAGAGCGGAAACCGAATATACAGCATTACCGCCAGGCGGATGATCTCAGGACTGGTTTTGAAGTACTTGAAGGAGGCAGGTTTGGTCATTCCTAAATGCTATGCACCCGCCCTGCCCCGCTCAAGCAAAGTTCTTCTGACAAGACCGTATCCAGAACAGTAAAGGATCTGGTGGCCGGGTCCGGGCTGGATTTCCAAAGCCTGGGGACAAGGGAACTGAAGGGGCTATCTGAAGACTGGCAAGTCTACAAAGCTATCTAGTGACGCTTCCAACCATTTCTTTTCCAGCATGGAGCAGTCATAAACCAATACCTAATGTTGACTGCTGGACAGATTTTCGCCTGGTCAATATGAACGGCAGCTTTGGGCTGAGGCTGTGTGGAAACCCCTTTGGTTTTCTGCTTCAAAGGATTTCTGCTGGTTTCGTCTGGGGTTTTCGGTTTCTGGACCAATTTGGGACTTATTGCGTTGGAGCGGGGTGGAAACTGAGCCTGTACGGCGTTTCCCACCGTACAATTTGAACGGTTCGCCCCAGTTTAGGCCGGAATGGCGGTCAGAAGCCCACGTACTCCGATCAGGGCGATCATCCGTTTGATGTTATAGGCGAGGACATGGAAGGCCATTTCGGTGCGGACGTTCTTCAGTCGCCGCATCCGGAAGTGCGTCGCCCCCATCCAGCTCTTGATTGTGCCGAATGGGTGCTCGACGGTCGAGCGGCGGAGGCCCATCAAGGCCGGATCGCTGCTCAAACGGACGTGCATCTCGTCGACCAGATGCTCGTGCTCCCATCGGGTGATACGACGCTCCTTGCCGGTCGTGCAGCGCGCCTTGGCAGGGCAGGTCTGACAGGCGTTGGTCCAGTATCGCCGCACCACCAGACCACCGTCTTCGGTCGTGTAGCGGTAAGTCAGCGTCTCTCCTGCTGGGCATCGGTATACATCCGCATCCGCGTCATAGGCAAAGTCGGCCTTCACATACCTGCCCTTCTTACGGTTGCCGGATGTCTCGGGTCGGGGGAGGGTTGTGGTGATGCCATCCTCGTGACAGGCCAGAATCTCCCGACCGCTGAAATAACCCTTGTCCGCCACCACGCTCATTTCGTCGCATCCGAGAGCGGCCTTCGCCGCCTTGGCCATCGGCGACAGTTGTTCACGGTCATGCCCAGCATTGATCACGTCATGTGTGACAATCAGATGGGTCTCGGTATCCACGGCCGACTGGGCGTTGTAGCCCACAAAACCGCTGCCTCTGGCGCTGGTGGCCATGGAGCGGGCATCCGGATCAGTCAGGGAGATCTGTCTGTCCGGGCTCGCCTTGAGCGCCTCGCCCATGTCCACCAAACGCGCGATCTCCTGCCGGATGCGCTCGCAGCGTTGCGCTAGGTTGGCAATCTTCTCTGCCCGGACCTCACTCTCTTCCTGACGGTCGATCCGGACCATTTCATCAAGGTAGCGCTCGATGCTCGCAACCAGATGGGCGGTGCGGCTGGCGATCTTGCCTTTGGTGAAGTTCTTGTCTCGGTTGTTGTCCGCCTTGAACTTGGATCCGTCGATGGCGACACAATCTCCCTTCAGCACCCCGATCCGGCGACAGAGTTCGACGAACTGCGCACAGGTTCGCCGAATGGCGGGGCCGTTATCGCGGCGAAAATCGGCGATTGTCTTGTGGTCCGGGGCCAACCGCCCGGTCAGCCACATCACCTCGACATTGCGACAAGCCTCCCGCTCCAGTGCGCGGCTGGAGGGCACGCGGTTCAGATAGCCGTAGATGAAGAGCTTCAACAGGATTGAGGGGTGATAACCAGGCCGCCCTGTCCGTGCCGGTGCTGTCCGCAGAAAACCGATCTCCTCAAGATCAATCTCATCCACAAAGAGGTCAATCACGCGAACCGGGTTATCCTCATCGATCCAATCTTCAAGCCGATCCGGAAAAAGCGTCGTCTGACTTCGCTCCGCGCCCTCGATATACCCCGACATGCCCGCCTCCAGTCTTTGCCAAAAAGCATACAGCATCCGGAGTTTTCACACAGCCTCGGCTCAGAGCAGCCGTTCGCTGGGTTCTGTCTGAGTGACCGCTACGCGGACTTTGCAGCCATTTCCTTTTGATCCGCATCAAGGACGTTGAACGGCGACCAGCTCAATATCTCTTCACCCTATCAGAGAGGAGAACGTGGAAATGGTTGAGAAATCTCACACCAGCGGCTTCTGGCCTTCGCTTTATGAACCCCTTCGGCAAGTGGGGACGCGTGTATCCGAATGGTTGGCCCCCGCATCGGAGGCGTCAGGTTCGGATGACACTTACCGTATCAGCGTCGAACTGCCAGGGGTGGCTGAAGAAGACATCGACTTGAGTGTTCATGACGGTGTTGTAACGCTGAAGGGCGAAAAGCAGACCGAGCGCGAAGAGAAAGGCGAGACATGGTTCTTCTCCGAGCGTCAGTATGGCTCTTTCAGCCGGTCTTTTCGGCTGCCGCCGGACGCGGATGCCGGCAGTGTCGATGCACACCTGAAGGATGGAGTGTTGACCATCACTATTCCTAAGGTCGCACCAGCAAAGTCGGAAGATACCAAGGTGCAGATCCGCAAATCCTAGGGCTATACAACTTGAACGTTACATTATGTGGGACGTCTGCTTCGTGAGCTAGCAGACGCTGGGAAAAATATGGTCATGACCTCAACGCGGACAATGCTGCCGCCTTCCGTATCGGCTCCTCCCGCCTGAAGATTATGCAAGAATTGACAGGTTCGAATTCTATAGACGATGAATGGTGAGTGACCGGTGTATAGTTCATTAGACAGTTGCGGGCCTCTGACCAGCACCAAACTTCAATGGAGACACATATGGAACGCCGCACCACACTTTTCGTTATGAATGTTCAAACCGAAGATCGCGAGATCGGTGAGGTTGCGGAAATGGCCGCAAGAGAGGACCATCATTTGCTTTGTCTTATGCTTGATACGGCCCCTGCCTTGCCTGCTTATTCCTACTCGGTTCCGCCATATGGCGGGCTGAATATTCCGGACGATTGGAAGGAGGCCCTAGCCTCCACGCAAGCTAATATCAAATCCAGATGTGATACCATTGAACAACTGCTCGCACAAAGAAATGCGTCGGGGGAGGTTCAGGCCGTCCTTACTGCAAGCATGGATGCCAAACATGTCGTTGCGCGATTTGCCCGTGTGAGCGATGAGGCGATCTTTTCTCAAAGTCTCCGGGAGACCCGCGATCTGATGACCGAAGCGGCATCCGGCGTTTTGTTCCACTCACCGATTGGATTTCGGATAAATGCCAACCTAGCACGAAATCCCGAATGCATATTTGTCGCCTGGGACAGCAGCGAGGCCGCGTCGGCGGCAGTTCACGCCGCCCTACCGCATATGCTGGACGCGCGCGAGGTGATTATAGGATGTATCGACCCTGTGACCACGGTTAACCGTGACGGGCAGGATCCCGGAACCGATGTGGCCGCATGGCTCAGCCATCATGGATGCTTGGTAACCTTGTCACAGTATCCCAGCGGTGGACGCTCCATCGCCGATGTTATTCAGGGCCGCGCGGCGGAGGCCGGCTCAGATCTGATTGTGATGGGCGCATACGGTCACGCCCGGATGATCCAGACTGTTTTGGGCGGAACGACCCTTTCGATGGTCGAGCAGACAAGGTTGCCAGTCTTCCTAGCCCACTAAAAAGACCTCAGCAGGATCAACTTTTTAAAACGAGCACTCTGTGGACAAACCTGCTGGTTGACGGTCAAACGAATAATCTCGTGGCTGGATTTGTTGTACTTTAAAGGCGATCTTTAATTCATAAGCTGAGGCTATGAAAGCCCCCTGCTCAGCTCAAGCAAAGTTCTTCTGACAATTTCAGACCAACGACTTCAAAATCTTCAACCGCGTTTCTTCTATTGTACAAGAGGTCTTAATATAGTTCCAATCAATCGGACCCAAGTGCTTTTGCAACTGACTTTCAAGCACTCTCGGAGTCGCATCAGAAGCTGATTTAGGCCGTGTCTGAACGCGTCGTTTGAGTTCTCCCGGCGCCGCAGTTAACCAGATGCCGTCGAAGCGAACGCAAGCTTCTCGCGCGACCAGTTCGACTTCCTTCCTTCGGCTAGGGCGATCGTAAACGGCGTCGACCACCACCGCGCTTCCACCGCTTAAAAGTGAGCCGGCTCGCTGCGCCATTGAACCATACACCCTATCCGAAACCTCAGGCACATAGGCATGGTCCGGCAACTTGGTGTGTGGATCGCACCCAAACATTGCTTTGCGAGTCCTGTCACTTTCTATCACTCTTGCACCCGGCGCAGATCCGATGGCAGGAGCGATTGCACTCGACATAGTCGACTTGCCGCTGCCACTGAAGCCGCCGATCGCGACTAAGCGTGGCTTCGAGGCACCCAAGATAGACATTGCCAGATCGTAGTAACTGCGGGCGTCTTGCCGCTTGTCGTTTGCGTCTTCGACATGTGGGTCTTCGGATTGGGTCGCAAGGACATGCGCTCGGACCGCTGCTCGAAGAGCAATAAAAAACGGCAAACAAGGGTAACCGTCTTCTTCCTCTGTAATATCTAGATAGTGATTTACGACGAGGTTCGCGAACTGTCGTAAATCCCTGTGCCAAAGGTCCATAGCTAGGAAGGCGAGATCATAGAGAACGTCAACAGTCGCCAGCTGGTCATTGAAATCAATACAGTCGAAGAGTCTTGGGCGACCGCCGAAAAGGCAAATGTTTCGAAGATGAAGGTCGCCATGACAAAGTCTAACGCAACCACGCGTGGCGCGTTTGTTGAGGATAGGTGCCCTCTGCTTCAAATCCGCGTGAAAAGCCCCGTCTAATAGGTCAACTTCAGCCTTGGAAAACACCGAACTTTGCTGAAACCCCGCATGATTAATATCTAGAACGGCTTCGATATTTTCACGCCCATTGGCTTGGACCTTTTTTGCCAACTGATGAGCTTTGGCGATCGTCTTGGCCAGGACACTCATCACGTCCGCAGTCAACTCTCCACGCACAGCCATTTGGTCCAGAATTGCATCTTGATCGAAGCGTACCATCTCAACAACTGCGTCAACAAACTCGCCCTGCCCGTCCAAATTCAACCCTGAGCCGCTTCGAGTAATGTGCCGCACGCCGAGATAGATTTCGGGCGAAGTGATTTTGTTAAGTTGCAACTCCTTTGCGCATGCCTCTGACCGAATTTCAGAAGTTGAGAAGTCTGCATAAGGCAAATAGACCGCCTTCTTCAGCTTGTATGCTCGACTTCCGGCAAGAAAAACGATTGAAATATGTGTTTCGATAACATCGACTTTATTATTGATGCCGTACGTGGCTGGGTCCGACAGGAAAGCCACTACTTCGCTTTGGTCTTCAACAATCATCTTTGCCTCCGGCGACCAAGAAAAGTCTTTTTCGGCTCGGTGTTCACGGCACGTAACCAAGCGGCTTGGGAGATTGAATGCTCTCCAGATACTCGGTCAACGCGATGAGTTTGGCAGGAACTTCTGCTACCAAGCCATTTCCCGTATCAAATTCGACCTTGGAGCCTTCGGTTAGCTCGGCGATAACGGGCATGTCCTCACGTGGGTTCGTTGTTTTTAGATAGCCATCCAAGATCGACATCACTTCTAGCATTGGCCAAACCCCGCTTCTTCGGTCGGCAATCTTGGTCAAATCCGGAGGTTGTGTTTTCACGGCTGTCGCCGCAGGCCCATTTCCCTGTGCATCAACGCCGTGGCATTTGGCGCAGTGTGCAATGAATAGATCTTCGCCTTGTGTCGGAACTGATTCCGCCAAACTCTGAAACGGATAAAACACGGAGCCAACCAGGATTACTGCCGTCAGTTTTTTCATAGTCGCAAGCTCACTAAAATTGAGTTTTTTACCCTTCAAGATTTGGAGCAAGTCAGCGTCCTTAGGGGTGCCAACTCCACTTGTTTTCGTTGACTTCGGAAACGGCTATTGGAGCAGGCAGCAAAAAGCGAAAAACAGCTTAACCACTTAACAATCCAATCTTAGCATTCGAAACCCGTCCAACTCCTTGATGTGGGTCAGATGACCAAGGATTGGATTCGTTTGAAAGTTCACACCGTTTTCGTATTTGTCACCCGCTGGCATACAAAAAGACCCTGCATTGCGCGTGCGCCAACGGTGGTTAGGCGCAACAAGAAATATGTATTCAGAGGTAAAGATCTGAGAGTGCTTTCTCATACCTTGCTAGAACTCTAGCTCGCTTAGGCTTTAGTGTCGGCGTGATTAGACCGTTTTCTAGAGCCCAGGGTTCAGTCTCGATGACAATGTCGCGGATGCGGGCAAAGGGCGGGATATCTTCCAATCTATTTGTTAGATATTCAACCAGATTCCGTCGAACTTCTTCGGACATTGGGTTAGCTAAGGAAACATCCGTCTTTTCGCACCAAGCTTGGAATTTCGGTGCATTTACAACAACAACCGCCGAGCACCATGGCTTGCTATCACCCAACACACAGACCTGTTCGATCAGAGGATCGGCAGCCAGAGCTGCTTCTATAGGCGTTGGATTGACGTTTTCCCCGGTCGATAGCACGAGGATGTCCTTTATTCTTCCCCTTATATAAACACGCTCATCGATTATCTCGGCCGCATCGCCTGTACGAAGCCAATGATCTTGATCGAAGGCATCGTTTGTCGCGTCTGGGTTATTCCAGTAGCCGATCATAGCGCTCGGTGAGTGGATCAACAGTTCTTGCCGATCACCTATTTTTAGTTCGGTGCCCGGAAGCGTAAAACCGACGCTGTCACAGCGACGATCATCAATTGTCGACCCGGTTACTGCAGGTCCAGCCTCTGTGAGTCCGTACCCCTGAAGCAGCGGGATTTCCATTGCTGCGAAAAAACGAGACGTATCTGCGGACAAAGGCGCACCACCGCAAACCAGCATTCTAATTTCCCCCCCGAAAGCTTCGTGCACACGCCTGCTGACACGTCTACCGATCAGGGTCCAATAAAGGTTAGCCACAATAGAAGGAGGCGGCAGTAAATTTTCAACAACTTGCCGACGGCGCCAGCCGATTGCCTCTGTCCAAGCTAACAGCCTGCTGGCTATTACCGAACCTTCTGCTTCCGAAATCACTTTGTCATGGACCCTCTCGAAGAGTCTCGGCACCGCAAGCATGACGGTCGGATGCAGAGCCCGCATGTCTTCAGCCAAGTCTTGAATGGAGCGTGCGAAAGCCACCGGGCTGTTCGCAAGCATGGGACAGATATAGCCCAGGGTTCTCTCGAATGCGTGGGCCAAAGGAAGGACGGACAGGAATAAGTCCTTTTCGGAAATTGGATTGATTTCGCCCACAGTCGCCGCGTTCCAGAGGAGCGCTTTGTAAGTTAGCATCACACCCTTAGGAGGCCCCGTAGTGCCGGAGGTGTAAATAAGTGTCGCCAAATCATCTGGCGAACCAAATTCACCTCGATCTTCTTTGTAACTTCCGATCTCTATGTCGGGGCAAACCATCGCTCGACCTTTATTCGGCCCTTCCCCACTGACCAGCCAAACTTGTTTCAATACGGTCAAGGACTTACGTTCAGACCCCAAATCTTCCCATCTATCGATACTGTCGGTCACACATAAAACTGCACCGCTGTGGCGCAGAACGTGGCAAATATTGGCTACACTATCCCGCGTGTAGACCGGAACAGTTACCAACCCCTCGCTCATGGCCGCCAGATCAGTGACTATCCAATCGACACAGTTCGGTAAGAAAATCCCGATCCGATCCCCGGCGCGCAAATCAGCTTGCGCGAAGGCTGCACGGCGCTTGACAACCCGTTCATTCACCATGCGCCAAGTCAGTGTCTGCCAGGCACCGTTCACGAATTGAATATAGGCGGGGCTATTGGGCGTATCGTTGACCCTTGCTTCGAATGCTTCGGGAATCGTCTGGCACAGCGCTACATCCACCCCGCTGGTTGGCGACTTCTCAAACATGTTCCATCTTCTGAGATCGCGTTCAAAACCTCCATGATTCAAATCAATTTCAATCAACGTTGGGCGGGTTAACCTGTCGGAGTGCGTCTTGAGTTGCTCGACAATTCGAGGCTTGGAAAGAGAGGTTCGACTGATGGCAGGAACTACTTCTTCACCAGCCGCACGAATAAAGTCTTTGACGAAACTCGTGCAAAACTCAGGGCTGTACCCAAACAACCCTATCGTAAACAGCGCGACGACCGAGCCTGTGATATGGGTCGACGGTCGAGATCATCTGCTGTTTTGCTCCAACAACCTTCTTGGCCTTTCGAACCACCCAGATGTCAAAGCAACTGCCCAGAAAGCGCTGGAGCGCTATGGGCTGGGTTCCGGTGGATCACGACAGATGGCAGCGAACATCGATGTTCATAGAGCGCTTGAGCAGCGTATAGCCGAATTCGTTGGCCAAGCAGACGCTATTTGTTTTGCGGCAGGGTACATGGCTAACGTCGGGGTGATCCCAGCGCTTATGAAAGTAGACTTTCTCCAGTCTTTGGCCGAGACCCATCTTGGCCATCGCGGCCAAGGCAAGCTTGGAGAAAATGACGCCGTTGGTTGGGAAGTATTTAGTGAAGAACTGAACCACGCAAGCGTCGTAGACGGTGTCCGCCTCGCAAAGGCGAAGATCAGCAGGTTCCCACACAAGAATATGAAACACCTCGCTGAGGCAATTGGCGAGTCGAAAATGCCATCTAAATTTATCGTAAGCGACGGTGTGTTTAGCATGGATGGAGACATAGCACCAATCCCGGCGATGGCTGATTTGGCTCGCGAGCATAACGCCATGCTGATGATCGATGACGCACACGGGGTCGGCATGCTCGGGGCTAATGGTCGGGGTAGCCTAGAACACCACGGGGTCGCTTCAACCGACGTGGACTTGCAAATGGGTACACTTACAAAGGCTTTTGGAGGCGTAGGTGGATATGTTTCCGGGGATCAGGAAGTAATCGACTTTTTGCGTATTTCTGCACGGACATACATCTTCTCCGCACCATTGCCGCCAGCCATCGCAGCCGGGGTAACCGAAGCTATCGACATTGCTGAACGCGAACCCTGGAGACGCGAAAAAGCGCTTGAGAATGCATTTTACTTCAGACGTGAAGTGGAATCCCGTGGGTATGAAACTCTTGGCAGCGAAGCACACATTGTCCCAACCTTGATTGGCGACGAACTAAAAGCGGCCGAGGTTACCCGCCTGCTTAGACATCGCGGTATCGTCGCACCACATGCTCGTTACCCCGCTGTTGCGCTCGGCCAGGCTCGCATCAGGTTTGTAATGACCTGTCAACACGAACGCGAGCAGATTGACTTCCTGCTGGGTTGTCTTGCCGAAATGCGTGAGACCCTGAACCTTTAGGAGCACGTGACGTTGGAACCGCTAGACAACAGAACGGCGCTCATTACAGGAGCATCTTCGGGGATTGGGCGGGCATTTGCGGAAGAATACGCATCCGAAGGCGTCAATTTACTCATCGTCGCACGTCGGAATGATCCCTTACAATTGTTGGCGTCACAACTGCGATCAAAATACGGAATAGACGTCCAAGTTTGGGTTGGAGACCTTGCTATCCCTGAGACGCCTCAAAGTTTGTTCGATTATCTGATTGAGCAAAACATCCAAGTGGACATCCTTGTGAACAATGCCGGGTTCGGCGTTCCTGGAAATCTGTGTGAGGTGGAATGGGACAGGCATCGAGAAACCATCGAAGTCATGGGCGCGGCTCCAGTGCGACTATGCTATCTTATTGCTCCTGCAATGCAGGAAAAAAGATCAGGGCGGATCATTAACGTATCCTCGCTGGCGGCATTTGTTCCACCTCACGCAGGAGGAACACTGTACTACCCTTTGAAATCGTACCTTGCTCAGTTCTCAATCGCATTGCGGGCGGAAATGAAACCAAGCGGCGTGCACGTTACCGCTTTGTGCCCCGGCTTCACACGCACGGGATTTCAGGCCGCAGCAGGTGGAACAGTAGAATCCGTCACGATCCCAAAGTGGATGTGGAGCGAGCCGAATGATGTCGCGGCTACCGCGATACGCGCCGTAGAAAAAAACCAACCAATCTGTATCCCGGGTTTTTTCAATAAGGCTGTGGCATTGTTCTTCAAGATCATGCCCGGTTCGCTGGGACGCAAGATAGTTGGCGAGTGACCGATCAGAAGACGTCACCAGCACTCACCATTACAGGACCGTTTCGCAACTTCGCGATCATGTCCTCGCCCATTCCGACTACGTCGATCCTCAATTTAGCTGAGCCTGACATGGCATGAGATAAGAGGCCCATTTTTCCACATTCTCGAATGCGACGTAAAACGCCGCTTCGTTCATCAAGCATTATCAGGCCAATCTTGGCTTGGTAATGATGCAAGCAGGCTTCCAATAGCTTAAAGAACACCGCTTCCTGTCCCTCTTTCACGACCAGATTTCCAAATCTGACGACCCTAAGATCCTGCAAACAGAAAACGCCATTTAGCCCAGGCAAATATGGGAGAACCCTAAGAAAAAATGCCCCCTGGATTCCGGGCATCGAGACGATCGACCACCTCAACAGTTCTGCCTGAGCAAGCGCTATTATCGCGTCTCCTTCTCTTACAGCAAAACACTCATCCGATTTGAATGAAGAGCGGAAGTCGGTCAATTCGTGGTCTTGATAAGCCTGCTCCAACTCGGCCAGAACCTGTTCCGCTTCCTCGGGATGGACCATGCCCACTTTTGAATCCTTGCGCGGAAAAAACCGCGAAAAAAGAGCCAGAGGTATGTTGGCCTCAACCGTATGACCAATCTGATCCGATAGGTGGAGCGAGTATTCGGTCGTTTCTTCGACATAGGCAAATCCAAACCCCGGTGAACCGACGGTCGAGGTGCAATAATTCCGAACATGCTCAATCAGCTGCCCTGCAAGTCCTTCGTGCTGTCTATCAGGCCTAGTCGAGGCCATTACAAAGTGGAAACCATGGCACCTTTTCCCCGCCAACAATTTCAGACACTTATCCAGAACGAAAACGCAAAGCTCTTGCCCGGCATCAGACAAAACGAAAAAACTTGGGTCACGCAATCGAGCCAACTTATTTGGGACATCAATAATGCGGTACTTCGTGGATCGGCTCCCCCAGACTGTATGTCCGAGCAATTCAACGGTTGCCGCCGAAGGTTCATCCGATCGCGTGATCAGTCTCAGTAAGCTGGGGTCTTGCCAAATCACCTCAACCGTCATGAGTTTGACCTTCGTTTGACCGGCTCAAAATCGCCTTGCGCATGTCATCGAACAAACTGGCATCTGTCACGATCCTGGGAACCTTATACTGACCGCCCAAGCCACGACGAGATTTCATCCATCTGAGGAACCCTCCCGAGGAAACGAAATTCACCACTGGTGCCGTAAGGGCGAGACCTCTTGCACGTAACTCGGAATAATCTTCATTTCGGCTGCACAAGACTTTGTCGACTTTTGAAGCGAACGTTTCCGCAGCATTCGGATGAGGTTCTCCCTCTACTTCGACGAGATAGAGATGGCGATTGCGCTGGTCTTCGCAAACTGCACCCACGCTATAGTCGACAACGGAGAGTCCTGTGTTCGATGCGGCCACAGCTACTGCCTCCGCGATTTCCGCTTCAATCAGATGTTCACCGAAGACGGACAGCCCGTTTTCCACTCGCCCGACCACCAACAAGCGCGGTGGCGAGAGATCCAAGAAGCGCACAATATCCCCTACAATATACGACCACAGTCCGGCGGCTGTTGAAATTGCCAAGGCGTAATCAACTCCGGTTTCAATGTTTCCAACCCAGTACCTTTCGGGATTTTTGGAATGGAGTTGTTCCGCCGGAATAAACTCAAAAAACACGTGACCATTCAGGTGCAGGCGCATACCCTCCCCGTCGCCTCGGTCGGCGTAGGCAAATACGCCCTCGCTGGCAGAGTACATTTCTCGTGTTTCTGCGTGGCCTCCCTGCATCAGCGCCACAAACCGCTGCCGGTACGGAGCGAAATTTACGCCACCGTGAACGATAAGCTCTAGGTTTGGATACCAATCGACTAGTTTTACTCCCGAAGTGTCCCGATTTTTTGCGAGTTCGTCCAAAAAGATAAGCAACCAGTTTGGTGAACCACCCAAAAAACGCACATCTCTCTGCAAAGATAGGGGTGCCAGACGGCGGATCTTTTCCTCCCAATCTGCGATCCCGGCAATATCGGGGGTTGGCAACACTCGACCCTCAAACCAGTTTGGCATTGCACCAGCAGTGATGGCACTGACGGAACCCACATCCACCTCTGGAGTGGCGTGCCGCAAGTCAGTTGGGCCGGTCAAACCAAGTACAGAGCCCCCCAGCACCCTGCTGCCCGGTCGATTGACAAAGTGGTGACACAAAAGATCTAGAAATCCGCGCGCCGCAGAACGCCGCATCTCGGTCGAATATGGAATGTATTTAGAGCGACCCGTTGTTGTCCCGGAGGTCATTGCAAAATGCGGTATTCGCCCCGGCCAAGTTTGGTCGATGAGATCGGGGTATCTTACCTGCCACCACTCCTGCCAGAACTCGGCGTATTGGCGGATAGGCACTCGCTGCTGGTAGTCTCTGAGTTTGGAGATTTGGTCAAAGCCATGGGCTTGTCCGAACTTCGTTTTAGACGCGCGGCGAACAAGCCTAGTCAACAGCTTCGATTGAACAACAGAGGGGTTCTGTCGATTCAAACTCCAAACCCTAGCCTTCGCGTACCGACGAGCCAATGGGCTAAAGTCGATCATGCGACGGGATCGGCTAATTGCCCGTGTCGATTGCGGTTTGTTCATCGCCTTGGCCGCCCAGTTCACAAGGTTAATTTGCGAAAACGATTACTTCTCCAGTGTTTCACACTTGCCATTGACTGTCGGCTAGACTCTCCTTTGTAAAATTCGCATAGCGCGGCGCCATATACAGCAAAATGCCCGTTTTCCACGAGTACGTTGGTCTCAGCCTGCGCAACTGCGGACAGATTTCGGTACATTCAATCGAAATCTTTTTGGCCTCCCAACTTGAGAACCGTAGCTATTCAAGTGGTGCACAACATTGATTTGGCTCAAGCACCGTCGGCCCGACTTTGCTGTCTGCACCGAACCAAGGAAGTTGGGCATTTGCCGCGTGGCCAGCGAACACAGCGGTTGAAAATCTTCGTATCAGTTATGCGGAACCACCGGTATTTTGGTCACCGAGCTCCGATTTTGCCGCGGCTGCTCAATTGTACGTTCTGGATCCAAGCAGGTCTGAAGGTGCGGTCAGACTAATTCGAACCAGTCTCAGTTTGCCGCGGAAACCGCGAACCTATCTGGAACAAAGTTGACGCCACTCGCTAAGAGCGGCGGCGCGGGTCAGCTTGAAGGTATCTCTGCTTGCGAGCGATCTTTCCTGGTTGAAGTGGTTGTAGACGGAGGAGCGGACCGAGAAGAATTTCTGCAAACTTCGCATACGCCTGAAACACTGCATTGCGCGTTCTCGTCGTCGGAACGGGAGGTGTGAGTTCTCGACGCGGTTGTTTAGCCATCTGCCCGTCCTTTGTTTTTCGAGAGCACCCAATTGTCTGAGCGCAGCCTTACCGGACAGTTTCGTGGCTCACGTCGATGCCTCGCTCGTGCAACAGATCTTCGACATTCCGAGGCGAGAGCGGGAAGCCGATGTACAGCATCACTGCAAGGCGGATGATCACGGGACTGGTTTTGAAGTACTTGAAAGAGGCAGGTCTGGTCATGGGCAAATGCTACGCAACACCCCTTCACCTCTCAAGCAAAGTTCTTCAGACAAGACCCTCCTATCTACTGCTCCGATGATTTCAGTTTGGTTTTTCGGAAGCAGGAACCCTACACAGGGTTAGGTTTTGAAGATTTCTCCGCGCTCTTTGTAGAGGCTGCAAAATCACCAACTGTTTTCTCAACAGCTTCAGCTTCGGTTTCAGCAACATAAGATGCGCAACGGGACACGGTTTCGAACCATTCCTGCGCGTCAGCAACCAACCGCTCAGCCGAATGGCGCTGCCATTCCGCCATGCTCTGAAGGGCTTTCGATGGATCGGACGGGTTCGCGGAAGACACATTGCGTGCAGCTTGTAGAGCTGTCCGGACGGCCTCATGACGCCGTTCGAACCAATGCTGCGCAAAGGCCTCTGTTTCTTCGAGCAATTTTCCTATGCGTCCCAAAATTGTTCGATCTGGGCATCGAAGGCCGGATTGCCAGACATGGGCGGCTGCATTTGTTTGAAAACATCCAAAAGTGACGTCGGAATATTTGTGTTAGATTCCTTTGTCGGCATCGAAAGTTTCTCTTCATTTCCTGAATGAGTTATTGTGTCAAGTGCAGCGCGCTTTCGCCTTAATACAGATCAATATCCCTTTTTTTAGGGATCTTCGGCCTAAGCTGCGACGGGACACTCGCATTTTCTCCGTCATCGGTTCCTAGCAGGCAGGGTTGGGGTTAGAGTAGTCTAGACAAGAACTTAACGCTTGGTTTTCTATGCACATTGCCGGCTTTCTGATTACCCTTGGTGTGCTCTTCCTTGCCGGATTGGCGGCCGACCAACTCGGCCGGGCCACGCATCTTCCTCGTGTTACCACCTTGCTTTTCCTTGGATTGATCGCAGGGAATGCCGGAATGGGGTTGATCCCACTCGACGTTGCAATGTGGTTCGATGAGGTATCCATCGTGGCATTGACGATGGTCGCATTTCTTCTTGGAGGATCATTGACCCGCGAGAATCTGGTTCGGCATGGCCGAGCCATTCTGACGATTTCGATTTCAATCGTGGTTGCAACCCTTGTTATTGTGTCTGCTGGACTGGCCGCTATTGGCGTGCCCTTCGGGTTGGCGCTGGTGCTGGCGGCAATTGCTACGGCTACAGCTCCGGCCGCCATGACAGACGTGATAAAACAATCTGGGGTGTCCAACAGCTTCACCGAGACATTAAAGGGCATAGTCGCAATTGATGACGCTTGGGGTCTGATCGTTTTCAGCGTCGCATTGGTTCTGGCCGGTCATTCGGACGGTTGGGCTACCATCACGACCACAGCGATGTGGGATTTCGGAGGGGCTATTTTGTTGGGTTCTGCACTAGGCGTGCCATCCGCTTACCTGACCGGTCGCTTGAAACCGGGAGAGCCAATGCAGGCAGAAGCAGTGGGCATAGTCTTTCTTACAGCGGGCCTCGCGCTTTGGCTGGAGGTTTCATTCTTGGTAGCAGGCATGGTTGCGGGCGCAGTTATCGGGAATCTTGCCCGCCATCACGAGCGTGCTTTCCATGAGATCGAGCACATTCAGTGGCCATTCATGATCCTGTTCTTCCTGTTGGCTGGCGCCACGTTGGATATTGAAGCCTTCGGCTTGATGGGCTGGGCTGGTGCTCTTTTCCTATTCTTGCGCGCTGTCGCCCGCCTCGTCGGGGGTTATTGCGGAGCGAGACTTGGCGGCCTGCCTAGCCGTCAGACCCGCTGGTACGGTCCAGCTTTGTTACCACAGGCCGGTGTCGCGGTAGGAATGGCCCTTGTCGCCGGAGAGCAATTTCCACATTGGGCCGCGTCGATCATGGCTTTTACTCTAGTCAGTACTGTGGCCTTCGAGGTGTTGGGGCCGCCGTTGACTCTCATGTCAATCAGACGAACGGCTGACACGGATGAGCAGATTGGTCAGTGACTATTCAGACTGGATCGATTCAAGAAAGGTGAGCAAATTCGCCAACGGCAGGCCTACCATCATTCGTTGCCCATTGGGCAAAGCCACCGCGATTTGTTGGTCTGTCTCAAACACCGCGCCAAAAATTGGATTTCGCCACCAAATGCAAACCTCGCGGATCGCATCTACACGCATCATTCCCTGGCCGACAAGCACATCAACTTGCCGCAGCTTCTGAACTATTTCTTCCGGCTTATGTCTCTTGTTAGCCATTCTCGGTCCTCCGTTTCTCAGACATAACGGTGGTCCAAATCAAATCGGGCACTCCAGTTGCTTAGGTGTGTTGGCATCAGGTTCAAAATGGCCACGAAGGCACTCGTCACGAGTCCTCAAATTTCTAAAGCCTGAACCAGAGTATTAGTCAATTTCGCTCAACAGCCACTCAGCCCGTTTGACACTCTCGTGCGCTGTTCCGAGTTTTCGAACCAGTCTGGCTTTCCTGTCAGAATTTTTCTCCAAATGAATTTCGGCTTCAAGATCTGCCACCTTCTTGCGCAGCTTTTTGAGTACCTTCTGAACATGGCTGGATTTAATTTTCTTCGCTTTGCCTGCCTCAAGACGCGAGTTGTACTCGACCATTTTTTCGGCAAGTTTTTTCAATCCCATCTTAATACCCCCCGCAGATCGTCGCACAATTTCAGCATGCTATTTGCTTTCTACGACTTTACTGTGATGTTTTTCGGATTCTTCTTCCTTAGAGAGCGCATCGGTTTCAATCTTATACTCACCGAGTTCTTCTTCTTCTAAAGCCAACAAACGTTCGACTTCGGCCATGGCGCTGTCTCGTTCGATGTAAAAGGTTCTCGCTGCTTCGATCAGCTTACGCGTCGCGCTATAGGCATAATCCGAGTCGTTGAGAAATGAAGTTGCGGCATCGGGAGTGAGTTGGTTTTTTCGAATGAGCTGTTCTACACGGCGCGCAGCGGTCCGAGCATCTTCTTCTATTTGCGCACGTTCCTGATCAAGCCAGAGCGCACTACGCTCACCCGGTTCTGCGTCTTCAAGTTTTTGAATCTCAATGAGTATTCTGGCAATTTCAGTACGGAGGTCATCATACAGTTCGGTTGCACTCCCGGAAAACCGTACAGTGTGACGCAAGATATTCTTTCGCAGGTGTTTGACCGACTTAACCGCTTGAACGATGTCGCCAGCGACATCTCTCAGGGCATAAACTCGTTCCGCTACATCTGGTTCGACACGTTTTTCTCCGACGCGCGTCGAGAATTCGACAATGGCGGAATAGAGTGTCTTGATCTTGCGCCGATAGCTTTCCTCAATATCCATGTCGGTAGGTGTTCGACTGCTTCGAACCACCTCTGCAACGCTGTTCGCGCTAAGCACATCCTTCCTATGCAAATTCAGGCCATGCAAGATCAACGTCATCGCGTTTTCGTATAGGTGCATGACCTCCTTTCGAAGTGCAATCTCAAGAGTTTGTGGGAAATCATCGGCCGCATCGTTCAGGTAACGCGGTTGACTAACATCCGGGATTGGTTCGATAATACTGCGTTCTAGAAAGGAGATCAGTCCCCGCATCAATGGTAACATGAGCAAGACGCCGAGCACGTTAAAGATAGTATGGAACACTGCCAACTTCAGAGCAAAATCTTCCGCACCGATACCCACGGCACCACTGATCAGGTCAACCATCTCACGTAGCGGGACTATGAAAACCAAAGCTACCGCCGCAGTTATTGTATTGAAGATCAGGTGCGCCAATGCCAGTCGCTTGCCCTGAAAATTGGCGCTGATCGAGCCAATAATCGCCGTAATCGTGGTTCCAATATTAGCCCCGATCGCGAGAGCCAGCGCGTTTTCATAGCTAATTTGTGAAGCGGCAAGCGCAGTGAGAGTAAGCACCATCGTCGCGTGGCTCGACTGCATAATCACGGTTGCGGCAGTCCCCAACAAACAATAGACCACCAGCCCCCAAAATCCCGACAAAGCAAATCGCATCAGATCGACCTGGTCCTTGAACGCGTCGAAACCCTCTTTCATGTAATGAATGCCTAGGAACAGAAAACCCAGTCCGCCAAGGGCGTAACCAATCCCACGGAGCACCTTCGGCTTCTGAAACACAAGGATTATGCTAAGGCCGATAATTGGCATGGCATAGGTTGCGATATTCACCTTCAATCCTAGCCCGGCAACCAACCACGCACCCGTCGTCGTTCCGATATTGGCCCCAAAGATTATCCCCACCCCACCGACCAGAGAAATGAGGTCAGCACTTAAAAATGAAATCGTTATGACCGAAACCAGTGAGCTGGACTGCAACAACGCAGTAGAGACGAAACCGAATAATAGAGATCGCGAAACGGATTTTGTCGCCCGCTGAAGCATTCGTTCTAGTGTTCCGCCTCCAAGCAGCTTGAAGCCGTCTTCAAGCATAAGCATGCCAAACAAAAAGATAGCGATCCCAGCTGCAACCACCTGCGCGTCAGGACTTACCCAGAAGGCAATTAGTAGCGCGCCAATTGCGACCGGTAGGTAGTACTTGATCATTCAATTAGTCCAAATTTTTTGGATCGAAAAACACCGAATGGCGCGAATTTCGACCTACAGGAAGATCGCACGCTAACCTCGACCAACTCTCCTGCAGCGCCAAGATTTTCAACAGATATTACATCCCAAACCTGCGTGCTTTCTGACCTCGATGTTTCTACTACTGCAACGTGCATGTCTCATTGATTCAAATCATGGCGTAGGAACTCTACTTGCCCAACTGTTTGAACTGACTTGCTACATGAGACCGATGGACCAAAAATGTTGAGAACTGACAGAGTAGAAAAAGCAGTTCGTTTAAACCGCGAAGAACTGTTCCGGTTTGGTACGGCTCTGCTCTTCATCGTCGGCATCATGCTGGTAGCAATGGCCAGATCGGAAGGCGGAACAGTCGGAGTGCTCTTGATCGTCGCCGCAATGATCGGTGGATAGCCATTCTGCAACAAACCCAGACAGACTACGGCTTCTCGTTTGACAGGTTTCAATCGCCGCGGGCTTTGGTACTAACTTTTAACGATTGCGACCGTCTGCTTTGGGCTCACAGCAGACATTCGAGAGTTCACTATAGGGAGCGAACGTCGGTTGTGCGGACAAAGCGAACACCAAAATATTCGCAATGAATGTGGACGTGGGATTTTTAAGAAATTACTGGACTTCCAGTTGAGGTCCAGCGTCGCCGCTTAAGAAATCAGGCGTCAAAGTTCCAAATGTCGTGAACCATTTTCCAGCCCTCGTCGGTTTTCCTGCCGGTTACGATATACTTCCCTGTAAGCGCGGCATCTCCCATCTTGCCCGACAGCGTTCCGACTGAAATTGAACTGTCACCGTTAATATCGACGGAGCTGGCGACAATACTGACATCACTAAGGCCAGCATCAATGGCGGCTTGCCAATAACCCTGAATTGCATCCTTGCCATCAATACGACCTGCACCGGGTGGATGGATTGAAGCGTCATCGGCGTAATATTTCGCAGTGCCGGCGCCATCGCCTGCATTGATTGCTGCAGCCATACCGCTGTCGAATTCCTTTATCTGGTCTATGCCAGACATCTCTCACCCCATTTGTCTTAGTGTCTAATCAGAATTGCACAGAATTGGCATATTGACAAAAATTACGCCCTTCGCCGGTTTGTCCACAGGTCGACCAAGGACCAATCGCGTGATCGCTCGCTATCCCAAGCGCTTATGAAAGCGTTTGATGTGGGTTCCGCTATGGGCTCTCAACAGCCATTCGCAGCACTTAGCTGGAGCGCCCGCTCTGCCCCAAGCCGCCAGCACCAGCGCCCGACCGTCAGCACCCGGAACATCTCGTCAGCGGGTCGTCAGCGCCGGGGGACGGTCCTCTAGCGGTCTCGTCGGCACCTGCTGGCACCCTCTAACGGCCTCTCTAGCGGTCAGAAATGCCCCCGCAACCGCCCCAGTTCCGGTCACCGGTTGGAAAAGCCGAGTCTAATCATCGGACGGCAAGGATTCCTACCACCCCAGCCAGACCATCAGAACATGGAACGACAAATGGCTCTTGGGGCTAAACCCTCCAAGAAATGCCCCCGTTTATGCCCCAGTGGTTTCGGGTGTTACGGGTGCGAAGGGTGGGCCCTCAGAGGTCTTTGAAGGCCCATGCCACGGCTGCATCCAACAAGCAAATCTTTTAAAAACTTAAGAAGTTGAATATAATCTGACGAATTACACCAATCGATGGTCTCGTTCACGGGGCATGTCATGGGGGAGCAAAAAGGAAATACTTCCCAAGGGAATGGCAGCGAATGGCATGCTTCTATGTCAGTCGCTTTGGCGCTTGGGCTGGGTTTCTTTGTTCTCACTTCAGTCGCGGGTGTATTGGGCGTCGGGTTGGTCGTTGGCTATCGTAATACCTCGGAATTGCTTACCCAAAAGGCTCAACTCATAATTGGTACGCAACGACAACAGGTGGAGCGCTATCTAACTGCAGCTTCAGATCAAATCGATTTTATCGCGAGCAAAATCACCTTAGGGGAAGTTGAACCAGACGGCTCAGAAGAGTTCGTTAGCCTGTTGCTTGGCGCCATTTCAGCAACCCCTCAGATTCTGAGGATACAGTATATTGACAGACTACAAATCCTGACAGGTGTTGAGCGCACGGAAGACGAAACGCTTCCCATATTCTCGAAACTCGGAGACGATGTTGACCTGCGCGACCTCATCGACAAGACAATTGATACTGGAAAAGCTCGTTGGGGAAAAATTCTTTGGCGTGAGGAATACGGCCAATCTGTGTTGAGTTACCAAAGGCCGGTTATTCAGCAAGGAACGATAGTCGGCGTCCTGTCAGCTTGGGTTTCGGTTATAAAGCTATCTGAATTTTTGGCCGATCAGGAAATGGAATTCGGTGCAAACGTCTTCATTCTATACGGTAGGAACGCTGTTTTAGCCCATCCACTCATGGCGTTTGGGTACGCTGGTTTAAACCGCGCGGTACCGCTTCCTCAACAAGACCGTTTTTCCGATCCAATTGTTTCAGCGATGTGGCAACCGAATGACCGCTTTAGTGTCGCGAAGTACTTTCTAACCGGAGCGAACACCCGTTTCGTTGCCTACGCCGATTGGGAGTTTGTCATATTTTTTGAAGAGTTATCCGACTATGGCGCTCAACCACTTACCGTTGCCACTTATTTTGAAGCCCACGATATCATTGCGGAGGCGGCGCGGTTGAAGTGGGCGATCATTTTCTGCCTTGTTATGGCTGTTGTTTCGGCCGGTGTGGCTGCTTTGATTGGTCAGGAAATTGCCAAGCCAGTGCGCCGCCTGTCCGATAGCGCAAAGCGAGTGCATGATCTCGACATTTCGAAGGTCGATGAAATCGAAGGATCCTTTTTTCGGGAATTGGATGAGGCGGCACGCTCGTACAATTTCATGCTCGAAGGTCTTCGCTGGTTTGAACTTTATGTACCGAAACGTCTGGTCCGCCAATTGATGCGCCGAAACGCAGGGAAGCAGATCAAATCTTCCCACCGGGACGTGGTCATAATGTTCACGGATATTGTTGAGTTTACGACACTATCGGAGCATCTTACGGCTCCCCAAACGGCACTGTTCCTAAATGACCACTTTGCAGGGCTAGCCGACTGTATCCAGAATAACCACGGTACCATCGACAAGTTCATCGGAGACTCTGTGATGGCCATCTGGGGTGCTCTGGAACATCAAGATGATGCGGCCGACCTAGCTTGCCACGCGGCGATCGAGATCGCTAAGTGGATAGCGGATTACAATCAACATGAAAGGGTAGATGCGGGCTTAGCATATTCAGTTAGGCTGCGCATTGGTATCCACATCGGTCGTGTGGTCGTTGGGAATATCGGCAGCGAAGGGAGGCTCAGCTACACGGTGGTCGGAGATGCGGTGAATGTCGCGCAACGGCTGGAGGAAGCCGGAAGAGTTCTGGGTAGTACCCGAAGTGAAGTGAATATTCTTGTTTCCAGTTCTGTACGTAGCGCGTTGGTCAAGCCAATAGAATTTGAGCGCATCGGCGCACACAAGCTTCGAGGAAGAGAGGAACTAGTTGAAATATATTCGCTAGTAATAGACCAACCACTAAATCTGGAGTTTAGTGAAACCGATTAGCTAGAAACGAAGCAATAGGGAAACATAGGGCGATTGCCAATCAATGTTTTTAAAAGGCGCAGGTTCGTTTCATATGGATGCTGGCTCTTGGATGAAGGGACTGTGTGTCAACTTTGTCCGCAAAGTAGACCTTCAAGCAAGCTGCAGCGAACGACCGGTTTGAGCCCAATGCGGACGCACTATTATTCTAATCCTCGCAATCACAACATTTGATACATCGCTTTATTACCATGAGGCCATCGTCTTGGCGCACCTTCATTGACGTCAGCTAGCTTTGCGCTTCCCAACGAGCGCCGGTCGGTCAAGAAGATGTCGCCAGGCGATCAATCAATTGATTTGCGGGCGCGGTTGAGTCAATCAACCGGTCTTTTTGCTGCGCCCCGAGGATCGGGAGGTCCTCGCCAATCAGGCCAAGTTGACGAAGAACGGTGGCTTGATCCCAGTAAATGTGTTCGGACGCGATTAAACCGTCCTCAAAATGAATGATGCCTACGTGCGGCACAGCAAGACGCAGGCCTGTGGCTTCGACACCGGGGACAAACCAATCCATGCGCAATGAATGTGTCAGATGGAGGATGAATTCATCCACAATACGGTTTTGTCCGACCGTTCTCGTGATGACCTCTAGTTCCGCATCTTCCGGAAGCTGCGGTATGAATACTTCGGCATAGAATTTCCTCAAAGCTTCGCGGCCAGTTGCTCCCGTGTTCACTGGAACATGTATTAGAACAGGATTGTCAGTCATGGTTGCGATTGCTTTGTCGGCGTCCTTGTGGGCGAATTCGCTTGCGGTATGGGCTTCCCAAACATCAATCAGCGCTTGGTCGTCTTTGGTGAACATCTCAATCTCCATTTGCGGCGCCAATCGCGCTAAATCATTAAACTACTAAAAACAGTTTGGTTTACATCTGCAACGTCGATACTGCAGTAAATTATCCAAACCTATTTCAGCGGCCAATACACTCAGGTCGTCTCACTGAAATGCAGCGCGATTGTAGACGCAATTGATGAAGCCTTGGCGTGTTTGAAAGTAAGCAACTAACCTTTGGTCAGTCATGTTGCCAATCCGAGTGATTTGCCTCAATTCGGCTAAAACTATCTAATTCAATAAATGACTTAAACGGCAGCTTCGTCCGCAAAGCGGACATTGGAGCAAGCTGCAACGAACGTCTGCTCTGCGGACAAGTTGCCCTTTGAGTTGCAAGGCAATTCCGGTATTTATTTAGGTAAGAAGCTTTTGCTAAACCGCTGCAACAGCGATAACCAGCGGCGGCCTGCCTGGAAAAAACTTGTGATCAAGCCTTCTTCAGAATTGCTTGCTGTATCGCGCCGCTGGAGCATGAACACCAGCAGTGGTGATCAGATAGCTTTGCCCAATTTTCTGTCCAACAGCGAAAACCTTCGCTTTCTCGGGTCCGCGAGTGGCGAGAACTGGTGCGGACAGGAAGTAAGAGACGCGGTTGTCGCGTATTTCCAAGATAAGCCTGATATTCTGCACATGGAGGAGCTTTTCGCTGAAGCCTTTGAAGCAGGCGACATCGGATGGGCCACCATCATTAACAAGGTCACTTTAGTGGGCAGGTCCGAAAAACCGTTCGAATTTCGCGATACGCTGATATTCGCGCTGGAGCAAGGGAGCTGGAAAATCATCAGTCGGCACGGCTCTGTGCCAACACCCAATCAAGTCATCATGGGGATGGAGCAGACGTCAATGTCTCAACTGGCCGAGGCAGCGCGTGAGAGTATGTCGTTGGGCCAAACCGAGGGACTTGCTTCCGTCATGTTTACGGATGTTGTGGCATCCTCCGTCATCGCAAACACACTGGGAGACCGTGCGTGGTCTGCGAAGATCAATGCTCATTTTGCGGCAGTAAAACAGGTCATTGAAGCGAATGGAGGCCAATTCGTCAAAACACTTGGCGATGGCACGATGTCGTCTTTTGCGTCAGCTCGATCTGCAATGTCGGCAGCAGGTAAAATTCAGCGTGATCTGGCGAACGAAATTGCCGAGCCCCGGCTCGCCGTCAGAATTGGAGTTCACACTGGCGATGTAGTGCAGTCCCATGAGGATTTCTTTGGCTCGGTTGTCAATATTGCCGCTCGTATCGCGGCTGTTGCGGGTCGAGGCGAGGTTCTTGTGTCTGACGTGACGCGTGCATTGGTTGGTGATGATCCAAACCAGAAGTTTGAACTTTTGGGTGAATTTGAATTGCCGGGTCAACAAGGTACAAGCATTTTGCATGCCATGAATTGGCGTTCTTGACCGTCTGAAGTGATGGTCCGTTTAGGGCTCAAACGACCCGTCCGGAATCGCCGCGGACAAGTGGCAACCATACACAGCTTTGTGGAAATTCTGGCATGATACACACTTAACTCAAGAGGAGAAATAATAGGACTCCATGCGGTCTTTCATAGCGATATCGCTCAACGACGACGTAAAAGCCGCTTTTGCGCCCATGCAACGCGCGCTGCCGGTCGGCCGACTGGTATCGTCGGACAACATGCATTTGTCGCTAGCTTTTCTGGATGATCAGACCGAGGAGGCGTTAGAGGAATTGCATGAAGAGCTTTTGATACTTTCAGCTCCACCCTTCGGTGTCACCTTTTCAAGGATCGAAAGTTTTGGGCAGGTTCTGGCTGTCGTGGTGGAGGATTGCCCAGCACTCATAGCTTTGCACCGAAAAGTCCAGAACGCCGTGCGGCGAGCCGAGATCGTGCTGCCCCGTCGGCGCTTTCGCCCGCATGTGACGATTGCTCGCTTCAAACCAGGACAACACGAGGCGGTTCAACTCGTCCAACGTCCTTGCACTATGAGTGCCTTGCCAAAGATGCCGGTGACCGGCTTCACCCTATACCAATCGACCTTGCGTCCCGAAGGTGCCCGACACGAAGCCTTGGCGCATTATATCCTCAGGTGACGGGCTGCCGTTGCAGCCAAACCGGCCAGCGCTTTGCATACATATGCGACAAAAAAACGATCACTGTTGATCGCCCGCCCAAATCGCTCATTGGTGCGGATGCAGCGATTACTCAGTTTGTCCGCCACCCTGCCTTTACGCGCCAGCACTCCAAACGGCCCGGATCAGGGGGCTGAGTCACCGCCTAGGGTAAATACCTCCGGACAAATCTACACTCCGCAGCGGAATCGCAGATCAGACAGCCGTCAGGAAGGTGGGGTTGCCGCCCCGCTTACGCTTTTACCGATTCAAGGAGCTTTTTGAGCAAGGTGGCGAAGAAGCCCTAATGGACCTTAACCGCCTACTCCCTCAGCAGGCAATCAACTGTGGAATCGAATGAAGAATTGCGAACACCAGAGCCACATAGATGGATATTAAGGTGGATACGATACGCTCTCAATCTGGATTCTACATGAATTTCAGATAATTGCAAAGACTGAATGGTGCCCCCACACGGACTCGAACCGCGGACCTACTGATTACAAATCAGTTGCTCTACCAGCTGAGCTATAGGGGCACTGGGTGTCGATTAATCGCTCGGAACAGGGACTGCAAGCCCGAATTTTCGCGTCGCCTTAACTTTGTGATGGTTTGCCTTAGGATAACCTAATAATTAGGCCTCATCCAAATTTGACTGCGCCGGGGACAGGTTGTAACCCAAGCGATAATTTCGCCCGAGGCAAGGACAATTCCAATATGCAGATGGTCATCCAAGCCGGAGCACACTTTACCGACCACGACCCGCTGCTCAATCTGCTTCAGGCGAACGTCCAGCTTGTCGCTGAGAGACATGCGGCATTTTGGGGGATGCGTCCGTTCAGAAAGATCTTTCGGCCAGCACTGAAGCCTGCGGCTGACCGCCCTTCGCACCAAGATACGCGGGCAAGGTTTCAGAAATTAATGCCTCAGGGGCAACAGGTTGATCGAGCGATCCTGTCAAGTGCGCTGTATCTTGGTGAACGGGCATCAATCATCATGGATGGGCAGTTCTATGCGAATGCGGGTCAAAGGATGTCCTATATGGACCACCTGTTCAGCGATTCGTCTGTCGAACTGTTTGTGGGGCTGCGCAATCCCGGCAGCTTTATTCCGAAGGTATTGATGTTGCTATCGGCCCCCGAGCGCGAACATATAGTTGCGACGACCGATCTGAGTTGCCTGAGTTGGCTTGCGATGATTGAGGACATTCGCGATCTTGCTCCAGACGTCAAGATCACCTTGTGGAGTAACGAGGATTCTCCTCTGATCCTTGGTGACATTGCACGCGCACTTGTCGGACTACCCGCGGACACGCAGCTTGATCAGGAATACGCGCTGCTGTCCTCGCTGATCTCGGATCTGGGTAAGCAGGAGCTGAAGGGGTTGAGGGAACAACAACGCCCACCCGACGATCCCATTTTCAGAGGAAGGTTAGCACAGATTTTTCAGCAGCATGCGCTGACAGAGGCGATCGAGGAGGAGGTGGAACTGCCCGGCTGGAGCGAAGACATTATCGCGGCGTTTACCGAGCTTTATGAGCAGGATCTGGCGCGGCTTCGGACCATGCCAGATCTCCGTTTTTTGAACCCGTAAGCGGCTGAAGTTACATCCCCAGCGCTTCTTTGTACATTTCCAGCACGGCTTCTTCTTTGGCGATAACGTCCTTGTCGCGCTTGCGCAGGGCGACGACGTTGCACATCACTTTGGTATCGTAGCATATTTACGAAATTAATTTGTCTTTAATATCGGGCAAGCTCGTCCGTTCACAGCCCAAAGCGAACTTTCACAAATGGACTCTGCAAACCCCAGAAGTGCAACCATCCGGTCTAAGCCTTATCAACAATAAATGTCCGTATTACTCGCGGTGCGTTACAAAACGTCCTTCCAAATGGTGCTCTATAATATTTCAAGAAGATAGGCTGGCAAAAAGTGCCAGCTCAATTCAATTGGAAAGAGTATCTTGGAGCTAGCCCAGCGGTTTGTATGCGACCGCGTCAATCTCGACCTTGGCGTCCACCATGATTTGCGAACGGACGGTTGAGCGCGCCGGGCCGCCATTTGGGAAGTAGCTTGCGTAGACCCGGTTGAACGTCCAAAAATCTCGAGGATCGTCCAGCCAGACGCCCACTTTCGCTACATCATCCAGAGTGCAATCAGCCAGCGCCAAAGCTGCGATCAGATTTTCCATCGTTTTTCGGGTTTGTGACTCGATGCCTCCCGCTTCTATTTCCCCATTTTCTTTCATTGCCACCTGCCCGGATATGAACACAAAGTCGCCGGCTCTTACAGCTGGAGCAAAAGGTAGCGGTTGACCACCTGCACCGGTCCTGTCATCGCCCAAGCGCTCGATCTTTTTCTCAGTCATTGAAGTGATTTCCTTCTGTTAGGTCTTTTCCGTAAGGAATGGGGTCCACGGCACCAAAGCCCGTAGTCGAAAGGGCCGCGCCGCGGTTCGCGAGTTCAGCAGACTTCAAGGCATCCTTGTTTTTCAGGTAAGCGGACAGGAAAATTCCGTTAAAACAGTCTCCCGCGCCTGTAGCGTCGACCGCCGGGACTGTTACTCCGGGAATTGTGAGAATGCCTTGCCCGTCGGATATGGATACACCGTCCGCACCAAGCGACAGCGCCACAACTTCAGCGCCCAGATTGTGGTAGAAGTCAATTATGTCCTCGGGGCTGTGAAGGCTCGTCAATTGACGGGCGTCATCGAGCCCTGGCAGCACGATATTGCAGCGCCGCATTGCATCGTGAGTAACCTGCCGGGCCTTGTCTAACGGCCAAAGAGCTGTCCGCAAATTGGGATCGAAAGCAATTGATACGCCAGACTGCCGCGCTGTGTGGATTGCTTCCTGAGTTGTTGATTGTAGCTCTGGACTTACCCCAAGACTGATCCCGGAAGTATAAAACATCCTAGCATTGGAGATTGCATCGCCTGGAATTTGTTCCGGTAACATCCGACTGGCGGCGGAGCCCTTTCGACGGTAAACGAAATGGTGCCCGTCTCCATCGTGAAAGACGAAATAGAGCCCCGTGTCCTCACCCGAGGCAGATAACACGTGCTCGTGGTTCACACCTTCTCGGGACCACAAACCCCGAAGCTTCTCGCCAAATTGGTCGTCTCCGACGCGCGAAATCAAAGCGACGTCAATCCCCTGTCTGGCAGCAGCGACAGCGACGTTGGAAACATCTCCGCCGAATCCCCCTTTGAACAGTCCATCCTGGCATGCGTTTAATTCGAACAGGGGTTCCCCTAAACATATGAGGTCAGCCATGTTTCACCTTATTGATGCCCGACGCAGGCTACGTCTTTGGGCTACGGTTTTGCCGTTACTGAACTTTGCCTCGCGCCACGACTGGAACAGGCCCTAGCGAATGATCCTCGCGAATGGTCTCAATCTGATCAACCATGTTGGTCACAACACAGGCATGGTTTGGAATAATCCGGATGCGCTCGCCAACCTTCAGATTGATCTTATCGGCCTTCAGAACGCCATGTTCCTCTGACAGACCCTGAACCACAATGTCCGGGCGACCTATCACGTATCCGTGGCCTTCCAGTCCCAACAGATCTGAGGTCAACACTTTAGATCCCGCATCAATCACAGCCCGATTGTCTGCAGGGACTGAGATCACCGTTGCGAGGACGCTCAGCGCACAGTCCTCCCACGTGCAGACGCCCTGTGCATGAAGGGAGCGGTCGTTATAGATATAGGTGCCTATCCGATATTCAGTTGCAACTGGAACATCCTGCGCCTGCCACATTCCTGGTGAGCCGCCATTTGACACGACGGGCACCGGCAACCCGATCTCTTCAATTTCTCGTTTGGCTCTGGTGAGCCATTCTTGAACAGCAACCTCTTGGCCCGCCGGCGGATAGGTCATTAGACCGAGGAATGTAACACCTGGCTGGCTATCGATATAACGTGCCAGATCTCGCGCCTGCTCAGGGGTGGTTACGCCACAACGCGCCGCGCCGGTGTCGCACTCTACTAGTACACCCAGTGGTGTCGCAGCATCAGCAAAAAATCTCGACAAACCGTCAACGGTTTCGGTGTTGTCCGCGACAACAGACAATCTCACTTTCTCTGACAGGGCACGCAACCGCGCCAACTTGGCGTCACCGAGGATATTAAAGGTTATCAGCACATCGTCGATACCACCCTCAGCAATCATTGCCTCGGCCTCACTCACTTTCTGGCAGGTTATGCCAATGGCACCGGCCTCTATCTGCCGTTTGGCCAGCATAGGTAGTTTATGGGTTTTGATGTGCGGGCGGACGGCGAGTCCGTGTTTCGCACAATGCCCCTGAAAGCGGTCGATGTTCGCTTCGGCGATATCCAGGTCGACCAGGACAGCCGGTGTGTCGATATTAGGAAAAATCATTCTACAATTTCCTCGTGAGGGTTTTTGACGATAGGCCAAATTGGGCGTGTCAGATTATTGTAGCGTGTTTTGGTGGGATCATTCGGATAGGGGCCTTCGACGGCTGCATAGATAATTTCGGTAGCGACGTCGGAGAAGGCACCATGGAAATGGTTTGTAGATTTGACGACCAGTATCTTTTTTTCTGTGACATCGATGCCGAGGTTGGTGAACAGGTCTGGCGAGAAGGCCTGACTTCGGTTTGAGTTCAAAACGACCTCTATCCCACCCAAACGAATGACCGAGCAATCCCCCATGGGGACGATAGATGCACCAAAGCTTTGAACTGCATTGCGTTGATTGCGGACAACTGTGACCGTGGCGTCAATTGGGTTACCTGCGAGAGCCGACGTTTTGCCCCCGAAGCGTAGATCAAATACTGCGCCCTCTCCAGCCGCATGGCATAAGCGAACAGCCATGGGATCCCATATCGTGCCGAATGCGACAGATTTAAGGTTTTGAGCAATGGCCTCTTCAAGGATCAGGGTTGAATCCCCTGCGACTCCTCCGCCCGGGTTATCCCACACATCCGCTACGACTACGGGTCCATGCGTGGCTTTCTGAGCCTTTTTCAATGCTTCAACCGGAGACAGGTAGTCTGGCTTTGTCTGTCCTCGGAACGAAAACAGCTCCGTCCCCAAATTCCGGGCTATATTGTCGGCTTTGGCCTGATCATCATCTGTCAAAACGACGATTTTGGCGCCGACATCTGGGGAATCGCCGGCCATAAACCCGTGAATGACAGAAACTGAAAGAACTTCCTCCTTTGCCTCCATCTGGTTCAACTGATCGACAAATCCGCGCATGGGTTCTTGGCTGGTTGGCAGGACATCCAACATACGAACGTCAAAAACTGAGATAACGGGCCGAATGTCTCCTTTGATCGTGCGCAGTGTCAGATCGACACAGGCTTCTCCTGCTTCAACAAAATCAGTATGCGGAAATTCTTTGAACACAGTGATTATGTCAGCATTCGATACACGTTTCTGGCTGAGATGACTGTGCGGGTCGAAACTGGCTCCGATAACCGTCTTAGGGCCGACAATAGCACGAACGGCTTCGATCAAATCACCTTCGCAATCCACACACCCTTCGGCAATCATCGCGCCGTGCAGGCCAAGAACAACGCCGTCCAAAGGCAAAGCAGAGGTCACCTGATCCAGGACCTCATGTTTCAGCCGCGCCCATGTTTCACGGTTTAGCAACCCGCCCGGTTCCGCCCATGTGGCGGTGCCCTCGATCAACTCCAGCTCGTTCGCCTGCGCCCGTTTTCTCAGTGCCGGAAACACAGCGCTGCACAACGTGGGGGTAATGGGATGTTCGCCGGGTGGTGCGTAAAAGCTCTGCTCGAAATCGGAAAAATCCGTGCGCAGGGGGGAAAACGTGTTTGTTTCGGTCGCAATGGAGGCACAGAAAACCCGCATGTCTAATCCAATTCGTTGTTTGGGTCGGAGACCAGAAACTGATCTCCGACAAGAGGTGCTGCCGGTTGGTTCCGGCAGTCAGGGAGGATCAATCGAGGTAAGACGCGTTGTTGGCGTTCTCTACTGCAGCCTTGAAACTTGCCAAAAGCTCGGCCGCTTTCTCATCCAGATTTTCCTGTACATGCGCTTCAAAAGCAGGCTGCGTTGCAGCCGCCATGGAACTGCGTTGCTCGTCAGTCAGGGCCGTTACTTCAATCTGATCCATGAGGCCCGCAAGACCTCTATCTGAGGATTCGATGATCCGTGACAGACCGCGGCTTGCAGTTACGCAGTTTTCTGCAGCCGTACGGATCGTGGCCTGCTCGGCTTCGGACAGGCCCTCAAAGAAGGCGCGGTTGATCATGAAGGTGTAGGGTGAAAACAAATGGTTGGTCAGCGTCAGATACTGCTGAACTTCGGCAAAATTGGCGAAGGAGATGATCGGGACCGGATTCATCTGGCCGTCAATCACGCCAGTTTGAAGGCCGGAATACACCTCGCCCCACGAGAGGGGATAGGCTTCGGCGCCCAAGGCTTGCACGATCTTCTGATGCGACGGCAATGTCATTGTGCGGATGCGAATGCCATCAAAGTCCTTTAGGTCCGCAATAGGTCTCTGAGAGTTGGTGACCGCAAAGAACCCGCCCGTATCAGGGAAGCCCAGCACCACAACATCACCCAGTTCTGCTTCGATATCTGCGGCCAAGGCTTCGCCGAACTCGCCGTCAAAGACTTCGTAGGTCGATGCGTTGCCACTAAATGCAAATGGTAGATTCAGCACATCAATCCGCGGGTAGTAGCTTGCCAAGGCGCCAGTCGATGTCAGGGTTGCCTGAATGATGCCGTCCCGCACCTGCTGCACATGCTCGGCGGCGGAGCCCAGTTGGTTTGATCCAAACACTTCGACCGTGACGCTGCCATTGGTGCCGGAATTCACGAGGTTGGAGAACACGGCCGTACAGGCGTGCGCCGGATTCTCAAATGGATCTGTTTTGTTGTCGTGCCCGAATTTGATGACGCCACCTTCGGCCAGCGCACTGGTCGCAAGCATGGTTGCGGTAAGCGCCGCACCTGTCAGAATAGTCTTCATTGTTCTTCTCCTGTTGGTTTGGATTTCTTGGGGAATTTACTGAGCAAAGCCCAACATCCGGGGCAGCCAAAGGGCTGCGTCCTCCCAAAATGCAAAGGCAAATAAGATAGCGATTTCGGCAATCAGAAACGGGAACAGCTTGATGGAAATCCGCTCCAGCTTTTCGCCGGTGACGGACGACAGAACAAACAGACAAGCGCCCACCGGCGGGGTCATCAACGATATGTTTAGGGCCAGAACAAAGATGATCCCGGCGTGAATAGGTTCCAGGCCAACCTGCTGTGTGAGCGGAACCAACACCGGCGCAAGGATGATCAGGATGGCGGTGATATCCATAACCATACCAACAATCAGCAGCAATCCGATGATGATCGCGATAACGGCATACCGGTTATCTGAAAGGCCAAGAACGGTTTCCGCAATCAGTTGAGGAATGCGCTCAAAGCTCATCCACCAGCCGAGAATGCCAGCGAAGGCGATAATCACAAAGATAACGCCAGTAATACGCGCCGTACGGACAAGCATCGCATAGAAGCCTTTGAACGTCAGCGACCGATAGACAAAAATCCCGATGAACATCGCGTAGGCCACAGCAATCGACGCAGCCTCTGTCGGGGTGACGATCCCACCCAGAATGCCCCCCAGGATAATTACAGGCATCGCCAACGCGGTCAGTGAGGAAACAAATGTATCCCAGACCTCGCGAGGGCTCGCGCCGCGCAGTGCTTTTGGAAGGTTTTCTCGCTTACCGCCGATGGCTATGACCGCCATGCAGACGATACAAATCACTAGGCCTGGCAGAACGCCTGCGGCGAACAGGCCTGCAATGGAGACACCCATTAGTGACCCGTAGACGACCATTAGCCCCGAGGGCGGAATGGTTGGGCCGATTATGGATCCCGCTGCAGTGACCGCACAGGCATAATCACGTTTGTAGCCTTCTTTTACCATTGCAGGCACAAGTGTCCGACCAAAGGCCGCCGCGTCCGCAGTCGCCGAGCCGGTTAGTCCAGCGAAGAAAACCGAAGCCAGCATATTGGTATGGGCCAGCCCACCACGGAACCGTCCAACCAGAACCTGAGCCAGTTTCACAAGACGACTGGTGATCCCGATGTCATTCATGATCTCACCGGCCAGAATGAAGAACGGCATGGCAAGAAAGGGAAAGATATTGAGGCCGTTAAATATCTTGCTGGGACCAATCGCCAAGAACTGCGTTCCGCCCATGTCAATCAGACCCACGACGCCGGCAAGGCCAATGGCAAACCCAATCGGCATCCCAAACAGGATAAGGGCGACAAAAACGATTGCGACGATCACAGCGTTTCCTCCGCCTCAGTGGCAAAGGGTGGCTGGTCAATATGCGACCCCATATCCCGAAACAGGACCAGCACCAGCTGTACGGATGACAGTGCCGCCGCGACGGGAATGGCTGCGTAAAACGGAGCAAGGCTGGCGCCAAAAATCATCGCTTGGCGGGGAGCTCCACTTTCGGCGAAGCTGATCCCAAAAAACGCGACGTATAAGAACAAAGCCAGCGCCAAAACGTCCATCGCAACCAACAGAGTACGGCGCAAACCGACAGGAAGTATCATGATGAATGCGGTCAATCCGATGTGGTCCCTGCGCGCGATTCCGGAAGAAACGGCGAGCAATGCGGCCCAGATCATCAGGTAGCGGGCCAGTACCTCGGGCCACGGGAGTTGCCAGTGAAAATAGTAGCGGTCGACTACGCCAAGCCAGACATCCAGCACCAAGGACAACATCAACGCGGCGACGATACCCTCGACGACTGAATTTATCTTTGCGCTTGCGCTGGCAAACCAGTCTGACATTCGCACTCCTCCCCAGGACCCGAATCTGTAACTTGGTTACACCTTGCGCGATCAGGGTCGATTTTTCAACGAGAAAATGTAACTTAGTTTCTTTATAGCTGCCAAAATTAGGGAAACTTCGCGAATATCGGTGAATATCTTGCTCACTCACAGCGATGCATGTAACTAAGTTTCATGAGTGACTAGGAGAAAATCACGCACATGCCGAACCAACCGCGCCCTGTCTCAGATGAAAACGCGCCCCCGCATAAGGGCCGCATTGGCGCTGTGGATCTAATCCCGGCACTGCATAATACGCAGACCAAACTGGCAGTTCAGGAGCAGAAAGTCGCTGATTATGTAAAGGACCACCTCAACGAAATCAGCTCGATGACTATCGGGGATCTCGCGGAACGTTGTTCAGTCAGCAAGCCAACGGTGGTGCGGTTCTGCCGTAGCCTCGGCTGTGAAGGCTTTCGGGACTTCAAGCTTCGCCTGGCCCAGAACGTCGCCGTCAGCGCTCAGTACTTATACAGAAATGCCGGTGAAGAAAGCTCTGACGCGAATTCAGCGATTGACCAAGTCCTGGGGGCCTTGTTCGCGACCCTGGATGTCATGCGCGGTCAAATCGATACGGAGAGACTTGAAGAAGCAAGGGATGCCTGCCTGGACCGACGGCAGATCCTTTTTGCGGGAATAGGAGGAGGATCCTCTCTTGTCGCTCAGGAAGCATCCAATCGCTTTTTCAGGCTCGGGATTCCATCGTTCTTCGTCAATGATAGCTATGTCCTACAAATGCGCGCGGCCGCGCTTGGGCCCGAAGACGTTCTCTTCCTTGTTTCGGCGAGCGGTGAAGCCGACGCCATCGTTAGTGCGGCGGAAGTCGCTAATGGTTACGGCGCGACCACAATCAGCATCACCAAGCCCAACACCCGACTATCAGACATATCCAAAATTGCCCTGCTCACGGAATTGCCTGAAGACAGCGACATCTACAAACCTACGGCCTCGCGATATGCCCACCTCGCTATTGTTGATGCATTGGCCATGACCGTGGCGCAGGAGATGACCGATGAAACAAAGGAGAATCTTCGTCGAATTCGTGCGTCCTTGACGGCTTACCACGGAAGAACTGGCCCACAGCCCTTGGGCGACTAACCAAGGAACGAACAGATTAGTTTGTCTCAGCGCCGCTGATCAATATTAGTTCTGACCTGCACGGCAATCTCCGGCAACTGTGAGCCATTGAATTGGAACGCTTTTGCGAGTTTGGAAGCTTAGTGCGCGCCGTAGACCCAGATATAGATCGCAGTATTGGAAATGATGTGCTTACGACCATCGTTCACTGCAACTCGCATAGGCGACGAGTCGCGGCCCAAACCGGACATTCATAAAAAGGCTTTGAAGTTTCTGGGATGTGCATCAAATTCGACGCTTCAATTTGGGAATATAAGGCTCATTTGGCAAATTGTTCTCCGAGCTGAAATCCAACTACCAGAAACCCGTATGACCCTCGGTAACTTCATCTTCGATTTCGGCAAATGGCCCGCGGGTTTCTACTTTTCGTTGCCCGGCCGCAAATACGGTTTCGCAAGGCAGATCCAGCGTCAGGTTCTCTTCATTGTCGCCGGTGAGTACAGCCAATCGCTTCTCTGTCATCCCGTAGACGACTACCCCGATCCCAGCCCAGTAACATGCACCAGCGCACATACAACAAGGTTCCACCGAAGTATAAAGCGTACATCTTTCCAAATAATCCGGTTGATACTTTCTGCTTGCCGCTCGGGCAACGTTCAACTCTGCATGTCCAATCCCTTTTTCATACGAATAGGTATTTCCAGCGCGGAGCAGAATATCACCTTGGGGACCGACTAGGATGGCTCCAAATGGATGATTGCCGGATTCCCGGCTCTCTTTGGCTATCCTGATGGTTTCGCGCAGATATTTTAGATCATTCAGCATTTATTTTCCAATTCCAATTGCAAGTTTGTCTAGCGCGATTTTCCATTGTTTAACGTTCTGCACCAAGATTGGTGCCACTGTTCACACGGGGCTGACCGCCCCATCCACATTATCGGCCAGAAAAGCCGCGCGGCGCTCAAACAGCCCAGGAAGCACAGTATGAACCTCACCGATCAGATCAGACATTTCAGCGGTCACAAGCCGTCCATCGCTAACAATCGGATTTCCGTCTACCATTGTCATGACTACGTCCGAGCCCCGCGCTGAATGCACAAGATTGTAATGGAGGTTAAAGAATTCACCCTCGCCAATCAAAGGCGTCATCCGCGGCGTATCGGTTCGTACCGCAATGATGTCAGCTTTCTTGCCGACCTCCAACGAGCCGATCTCATCCTCAAGACCGACGCTTCTTGCGCCGTCGATTGTGCCCATTCGCAGGACCTCCCACGCGTCCAAAGCACTGGCGTCCAGATTGTTCAGCTTTCCAAGAAGAGATGTGCACTTCATGTCGTCGAACATATCGAGGTTGTTGTTCTCTTTTTCACCATCTGTGCCGATTCCGACTGCAACACCCGCCCTGAGCAGCTTTTCAACCGGTGCAATGCCACTTGCCAGCTTCATATTACTGACCGGGTTGTGGGCAACGCCAACGCCATTTTCGGCAATGACCTCGATCTCGGAATCGTCCAACCAGACACAATGGGCCAGCAGTGTATTTCGAGGCTCAAAGAAGCCCAGATCCTTGAGAACGTGAACTGAGCGCTTGCCGTAACGGCGATCCATTTCCCGTAATTCTATCTCGGCTTCATTACTATGCGTGTGGAAGCCGGTATCGTACTTCAGCGCAAGATCAATGAAGTCCCGGTGCTTTTCGGGTGACGCATAGAACAAGTGTTCCAGGCCCACCCAGACATTGATCCGACCCTCCGCCCTTCGATGCCAGTCACCCAGAAGCTTTTCGTTGGATGCGAGAGTCTCAAAATAGTTGTAGTCCGGATGCTCACCAACATACGGCACAAGCACAGCACGTGTGCCGATTTTATCGGCGGCCTTCGCACTGCCATGCATGTACCGCCACATGTCCACGATTGTCGTCGACCCGGAAAGGGCTGATTCCGCATAACAAAGCCATGAGGCAGCTTCTGCCTCACGCGCATTGAGCACCCGGTGCATCGGGTCGATATACATGCGGAGCCAATCCCAGACGGGCAATCCCTCGGCAGTTCCGCGCAAAATGCCCGAATGGCAATGCGCATTGACGAGGCCGGGCATTAACAAGCAGTTGCGAAACTCCTGAATTTCGGCTTGCGGGTTTTCGCGGACCAGCTGATCTTGCGACCCAACAGCGGCGATTTCATGTCCACTCACGAGCACCGCTGCATCGTTCAAGACGGTATTTTGCGCATCCATTGTCAGTACGTGCGGTGCGCACAGCAGGACATCACGTGTCATCTCTCTACCCTTTTTAGAATTTAGTTAAGGCTAGGAGGATGTGGTGTTCCAATCTATGATAATAAACTGCACAAGATGATCGAAAAATTAGGACGCTACCATGCCGCTGCTTACTCAGGCCGCCCACGTTCTTGAAATTGTTGCTAGTTCAGGCTCGATCCGGAAGGCATCGGAAAGAGTGAACCTGGCCCCTTCCGCGATAAACCGGCATGTGCTGAACCTCGAGCGGGAACTGGGCACCCCACTATTCCTTCGCCATGCCAAAGGAATGAATTTGACCGAAGCTGGAAAGCTCGTCGTTGACTACATACGGGAATTCCAAATCCAGGATCAGACCCTGCGAAGTGAAATCGAAGTCCTGAAAGGGCGTGTCGGCCACGTACGTTTGGGAATTATGGAATGCTTTGCCGAAGGCTTTCTGGCGACGGTGTACGATGAGGTGAGACAAAAACACGGTTCCGTGGCCATTGATGTCGTCGTGGCCGGGACATCCCAACTGGTTCAGCAAATGCTTGCAGGCGAACTTGATCTAGTTGTTGCATTTAACATGCCCGGAGATCTTGGTTTCCGTTGTCACTATGAATCAAGGCTGGATATCGGAGCTGTCATGAAACCTACACCAGAGCTTCGATCAAAGGGTGTGGTTGGAAAAGACGAACTACAAGGACAGCAATTGGTGCTTCCGGATCGTTCCTTGTCATTGAACGCAACGGTGAAATCCATGATCCAGCGTATGGGCCTGAATTCGCAGGCGATAGCTAAATCCAACTCCGTAAGCGCGATAAAACAGCTTGTCATTCAGGGTGCTGGCATCAGCTTTTTGACCTGGGCGGATGTGCGCGATGAAGTGACCAGAGGCGACTTGCTCTTCTGCCAGATTGAAGGCCAGAACATATACGAACTTCTGACCCTCAGTGGTCGCAACCCCGCGCAGATGTCTGAGACCACGCAAGCCCTCGCGCAAATATGCGTGCAGACCTTGGAGAAGATTGAAGCTGGGGCAAAAACCACGGCTGCGTGACAGGTTTTTTTGTTGGGGGCGGCTTGCCGCGGCAGGTCACAAGTCGTGTGTTTCCGCGAAATGCGGCTCGAAGGTATTTTATATGCCATTGAAGATGGAACAGCCCGTTATGGCGTTCTGATTTTGCGTACGCATCAAGCGAATGTATGCGCTTGATTGCATCGGCAACTGATCAATAATTTTCCTCACCAAGTCCAAACAAGAAGCCGAAACAGTGTCAGGCTTCGTGCAACGTCGCAATGCGTGTTGTCACCCGATGCTTGCAGCAAATCGCGAGCACGGTGTCACGACCACCTTGGATCGTTGCATCCGGTGGATGAACAAGGAGGAAATTCAATGGAAAACTGGCTCAAATTGAAAACCCTAGCAGCAAGCGGGTTTTGCATTGCCGCTTCAATAGTGCTGGGTTCAGGACCAGGTTTTGCTCAAGAAAAACTGAAAGTTGGATTTGTTTACCCAAGTCCGATTGGCGACAACGGCTGGTCCTATCGCCATGAGGTCGGACGGCAGGACGTCATTGCTCATTTTGGCGACCAGATCGAAACTACATTTGTTGAAAGCGTACCCGAAGGTCCTGATGCCACCCGCGTCATCACCCAGCTTGCCTTAACCGGCCACGAGCTGATTTTTACCGCTTCATTTGGCTTTATGGAGCCGACGCTGCAAGTAGCCTCAAAGTTTCCGGACGTCCATTTTGAAAACAACACCGGCTTCAAGACCGCACCCAATGTCAGCGTGTACAATGCGCGTTTCCACGAAGGTCGGGTTGTCTTTGGAACAATCGCCGGGATGATGACCGAAACAAATACAGTGGGCTATATCGCTTCTTTCCCGATCCCCGAAGTCATCATGGGGATCAACGCCTTTACGCTGGCCGCACAAAAGGTAAACCCGGATGTCGAGGTTAAGGTGGTCTGGGTCAACACGTGGTACAACCCGGCATTGGAAGCAGATGCCGCGCAGGTTTTGCTCGACCAGGGCGCTGACTTTATCACTCAACACACAAACAGCCCGGCCCCCTGCCAGAGAGCCGAAGAGGCAGGTGTTTTCTGCTTCGGACAGGATGCGGACATGTCACAATTCGCTCAAAGGGCGCACCTTACAGGTATCGTGAACAATTGGGGACCTTACTACATTCAACGGGTTCAGGATGTCCTGGACGGCACGTGGGAAACCGATCACACTTGGGATGGTATCAGTGGGGGACTGGTCATGTTGGCGCCATATGACGACGCGTTGCCAGATGACGTGAGAACTGCCGCGACCAATGTCGAGCAAGCGCTGAAAGATGGAACATTGAACCCGTTTGCTGGCCCCATCACCAACGCAAATGGTGAAACGGTGATCGAAGAAGGCGAAGCGCTGACCGACAAGCAAGTTCATGAGATGAACTGGTTTGTGCAAGGTGTCGATGGCGAGCTGCCAACCTGACGAAAGTTGCGATCTAGCAAAAACGCGTGTTGCTGAACGTCTCCTGAGGCAAGCTTCTCCCCGCTTCAAGAAAGGAGAGTGCCGTAACCGCCAGGTGAGCGCGTCGAAACCGGCGCGCTCACTCATTCTACTGTGTCGTTCACATACCGCACCCTTTGGGCCAAGAAGGTGTTTGATAGGCAAACCCGCTCAATTCACTTCTCAATCCAGCTGATCTTTGTTCCCTGAAGACTGGTTCGTGCCATAAGCCCCAGACGTCGGTGCTATGTTCCGCTTTGTGCGTTCGTAATCCCGACACCAAGCAGTATTCAAGAAACCTTAGGCTGCGGAGCTGGTTCATTGGCTCGGTTTTAGGTCATACCAAGCGCTTCTTTGTACATTTCAAGAACCGCTTCTTCTTCGGCGATATCGTCCTTGTCGCGCTTGCGCAAGGCGACGACCTTGCGCATGACTTTGGTATCGTAGCCACGGGCTTTGGCCTCGGCCATGACTTCTTTCTGCTGGTCGGCAATATCTTTCTTTTCGGCTTCAAGACGCTCGAAACGCTCGATGAACTGGCGCAGCTCGCCTGCGGTCACTCGGTAATTTGCTGCGGCCTGATCTTCAGTGATGTCTTCCATCTGCGTCTCTCCCAAGGGCTGAAAATAAGCAGCCGGATACATCGGCACCGACCCGATCGCAAGCAGACAATCCATACGACGGGCTTGTCTGAATGGTATCGATCCGCTAAGCGCAACGACGGGTTCAACGGGTGAGCGTAAACAACTATGTTCGACATTATCGTCTGGGGCGGTGCCGCCCTGTCCATGGCCGGGCTGATCGGTCTGGTCTGGTGCATCTTGCGGGTGATAAAAGCGCGCAAAGCTAACCTGACCGATGAAGAACTCCGCGCTGCAGTTCAGGGCGTATTACCCTGGAATCTTGCATCCCTTTTCCTGTCGGTTCTGGGGCTAATGATGGTTATCCTCGGAATTTCTTTTAGTTAACCGAACAGATCACACGGGCATATTGTCGAACCGCGCCTCTAGCGCATCTTCGCACAGCGCTGCATCCAGCCGCCGCAAGCGCGAAGGTATCTGAACACGCTGCGCGCGCATTTTATCCAGAACCTGACTGACACGGGGCTGAAGAGCCAGCCGAGTCTCCAAGCATGCACCATGTAGCCTTTCTTCCAGCCGTTCCGCCTCTGTATAAAGATCCTGAGCAGTCATTTGCATCCTCCCATACAATGCCAGTCTGCCTGATATTGGTAACAAGATTAAGACCAGCACGAGACCGGGCCAAAACACCGCGGAATCTTGCCTGTGAGGGCCAAATTCCGTCAATATGACCTTGGTCGCCCAAAACATATGCTCAATTCGCGGCATTTGCTTTGACAGACATCAATTCGTGATTTGGCACTTTAATCACATTCCAGTATTGATATATGAGTTAGAGCCGAACGGAGGATCCCATGACGCCCATAGTGAAAGCTTTTTTTGACCCTCAGACCTTCACAGTCTCATATTTGGTGCAGGAGCCCGAAGGACAGGCCTGCGCCATCATCGACAGCGTTTTGGATTTTGATCACGCCTCGGGTCGCACTGACACCAGTTCGGCCGATCAGATTGTCGAATATGTGACCGACAACGGGTTGAAGGTGGAATGGATACTGGAAAGCCATGTCCATGCCGATCACTTGTCAGCAGCACCCTATCTGCAGGAAAAGCTGGGTGGAAAAATCGGGATCGGTGAGAATATCGTAGTTGTGCAGGACACATTCGGCAAAGTGTTCAACGAAGGGACCGAGTTCCAGCGTGATGGCAGCCAATTCGATGCTCTGTTTACGGAAGGGGCCAGCTTTCACATCGGCCAAATGCGCGGGGACGTCCTGCATACGCCGGGTCATACTCCGGCCTGCATGACCTATGTGATCGGCGACGCAGCATTCGTTGGCGATACATTGTTCATGCCGGATTTTGGAACCGCACGCTGCGATTTCCCGGGCGGATCTTCGGAGGATCTATTTGCCTCAATCCAAAAGATTTTAGCATTGCCCGACGAAACACGGGTATTCGTAGGGCATGACTATAAGGCACCCGGACGAGATGAATTTGCCTGGGAAACGACGGTAGGCGAACAGAAGGCGTTGAATGTCCATATCGGACAAGGCCGAAGCGTTGAGGAATTTGTCGAGATGCGCGATGCGCGGGATGCGACCTTGGCAATGCCACGTCTGATTTTACCCTCTCTGCAGGTCAATATGCGGGCCGGTCAGATGCCACCGGCGGATGAACAAGGTGATGTTTTCATGAAAATTCCGGTCAACAAGCTTTGACACGGAATATCGGGTGAGGATCTAGAAATGAATGTGGAGTGGATGTGGGGTCTTGCGGGTGGCCTGCTGATCGGGCTGGGTGCCGCTGTATATCTTCTGTGCAATGGTCGGATCATGGGAGCCAGTGGCATTCTTGGCGGATTGGTTGAGCGCAGCGACCGCAGTGCAATGACGGAACGCTTAGCCTTTGTTATTGGGCTGATCGGGATACCTTTCTTGCTACGCCCCTTGATTGCACCACAGACTCAGACTCATCTGACCGCGGATTTAGCAATTGTGATCCTGGCCGGGTTATTGGTCGGTGTGGGCACGCGGATTGCAAATGGGTGCACCTCGGGTCACGGCGTCTGCGGGATTTCTCGCTTCTCCCTGCGCGGGATTGTCGCCACGGTTTTCTATATCCTTGCTGGCGGGTTAACGGTTGTTCTGTTTCGCCAAGTTCTGGGGGTGATCTGATGCGCTCAGTATTTGCTTTTCTCGCCGGAGGTTTGTTTGGCACCGGGCTGTTGATCTCGGGCATGACCAACACCACCAAGGTGCAGGGATGGCTGGATGTGTTCGGCAACTGGGACCCGACGCTGGCCTTTGTCATGGGCGGGGCGATCCTGCCCATGTTGGTGGCGTGGCAAATGACCCGGAACCGAACGCCGCTGGTAGGTGGCAAATTTCCTGCTCCACCTCGTGTTGAGCTGGATCGTCGGCTGATCGTTGGTTCGGTTCTGTTCGGGGTTGGCTGGGGGTTGGCAGGTCTGTGCCCGGGCCCGGCGATGGCCTCGCTCAGTTATGGTGGTGTTGGCGGAATTGTGTTCCTAATCGCAATGATTGCGGGCATGTTGGCCGCGCCAAAGCTGGGTGCACAACTGGACAGGATGGCTGACGCGGCCTAATCAGTTGTCATGGAGATTCGACCGATTACCCCCCGCTATGCCGTCTCACCCCAGATCACGGTTGAGGATGTGCCAGCCATCGCCAAGGCAGGTTTCGTCAAGGTGATTTGCAACCGTCCTAATACCGAGGTGCCGCCAGATCAGCAGTCTGATGCCATCGGGCAGGCCGTGCGCGAGGCCGGAATGGAATACGAGGTATTGGAGCTGACGCACCAGACTATGACGCCAGAGAATGTCGCCCTGCAGCGCGATCTGGCCGAAAGCTGCAGCGGGCCTGTCCTGGCCTATTGCGCATCCGGTACCCGTTGCTCGGTTGTTTGGGCGCTGGGACAGTGCAACCGGCTAAGCACGGATGAAATTCTGGACGCGACGGGTAAGGCTGGCTATGCGCTCGACGGGCTTCGCCCAGCGCTGGAGCAATTGCGCGCACAGGACTAAGCCACCTAGTACGGCCCATCGCCCTCAGGCGCTGGCAGTCCAGCAAGATGTGAAATCTCGGCAACGCGTTGGTCAGGATTCGATGGCAAAATATCATCCGGGTTAAGCAGAGTATCATTCATTTCCTGTTCGCTGGTCACAATTTTTTCGTCCGGCAACGCTGACTTTTCGTCATCGTCCAGTTTGGAAACTGGGCCAGACTTGCGAGCCAGAAAGGACTGTTCGTCCTTCGTTGGCAATGTCGCGACCGGATTGTGTTCATTTATCCGAACCGCGCGCATCCCACCGCATTGCCCCAACCGACCAATCGCCATACGGGCACGGTCGATTGACAGAACTTCAACCCGATCCACACGCGCGCCTTGCAACGGAATTACGTCGCCAACAGTCAACTCTGACAGAGCAGTCAACGGCAGTGAAATACGGCTGATTACAGCGTTCAGTTCAGCGCGCATCACGCCGGATGCCTGATCGAGGTTCTTACCCGCGAGACTGTTTTCCGCCTCCTGCTCCGCATCAGATAGAGGTCGGTCAGGCAACAACACGCAAACCTCCCCCTGTCGGCTACCGCCAGCCAACTCGACTGTCAGATCGAATACACGATATGCCTCATCCATCAGCGCCAGTGTCAGGCTGCGCCGATCTTCAGCCCGCGATGTAAACTCAAACCCCGACAGGCTGGCCATATCCGCCGGGGATTCGACCAGCTTCTGCGCCCGGCCCAGCATATCCTCGATTAAAGGGGCGACCATGGCGGCGTCAGTGTCCGTAAACATTCGCTCCGACGGTGGATCAGAGGTGACAATTGCGATCGTCTGCTGCTGAATCACGGCCGACACGCATCCCGGGTCCAGACACACTGCCGCCACGCTACCGTGATCCGAGCCAAAAAGCAGTATCAACCAACCCTGTTTCAATCGCGCGGTCACATCCTCCTGCGCACGCAACGCCTGTTTGGCCCCGATGACTGCCAGCGCAAGCCCCATGCCATCACCTGCCGCCCGCGCCAAACCAAGCCGCAGGGCACGTAGAATTGAACGGGGTGTATCAACTCCACCCTGCCTCGCCGATAGTTTGCGTGCCAATGCTGATTTGGTCATCGCCCCGCTCTGCCCTCTTAGAATACACCTAGAAATTGTGTAACCCGCAGATCGTTACAAATATCTTTATGACATCCTCATTGCGCGGCCTGCCGATAAGCAAGTGGCAGACTGACACGGAAGGCGGCTCCTGCCTGCCCAGGCAAATAGGCGACTTCGCCCCCTAGGCGCTGCATGATCTCGCGACAAATCGCCAAACCCAACCCGGCCCCACCCGCCTTGTCCGAGCCAACGCGGGCAAATTTCTCGAACACCAGCGATTGCGCCTCAGTCGGGATGCCGTCGCCATTGTCGATGAAATCAATCACCACCTGCCCGCCAACGTCATGCGCCGATATCGTCAGCACCGGTTCATCAGCGTCGCAGTATTTCTGAGCATTCGAGATCAAATTTATGAAGACCTGCCCCAGCCGATCCAGATCAGTGTAGAGCGGGATGCGTTCGTTGGCGCGCACCCGCCGGACACCAATCTTGCGATCACTGCCTGCCAGAGCGCTTGAGACAGCGCGATCCAATACCTCGTTCAGCGTTGCGTCATCCATATTCAGGCTGACCTGCCCGCTTTCCAGGACGCTCAAATCCAGCAGATCGTCCAGCAGCCGGGTCAGACGCAGCGACTCGTCATGAATGATCGCAGCATAGCGGGTCTGCTCATCTGCGCTCAGGCCCTCGGCGTCGCGCAGGATTTCGGAAAAAGCGCGGATCGAGGTCATCGGCGTGCGCAATTCGTGGCTGACCTGACTGAGAAAGGCGTCTTTCTGCTTTGATACTTGGGTGAGCTTGGCGTTGGCCTCCCTTAACTGGCGCGCAGTGCGGCTGAGTTCAGCCGATTTCGCTTCGAGCTGGCTGGAATATTCCAGCATCTGAGCGGATTCGTCGGCTACGGCCAGCAGGTCCTCGACCGAAACAGACGCACCACCCACGATCTGACCAATCATCGCATGGGCGGTTGCGGCACCTACCGAACCGCTGAGTTCACGTTCCAGCCGTTCCAGAAACTGCGGAGTTGGTTCGGGAAGACGTCCAGGCCGGCCATTCTGCCGTTCCGCTTCGGCCTGAAAGAATTCCTGCGCGGGTATGGTGCCCAAAATCCGCTGGGTCATGATCATCAGATCTTCGCTTTGCGCGACTGACCCGGTCCAGCCGCGCGCCGAAACCGAGTGGTCGAAGACATTGACGAATTGTGCACCCTGCAGGCGTTCCAGCGGGCTTGGAAAGCTGAGCATCGAAGCGACGCAGAAGGCGATTGTGTTCAGTGACAGCGACCACATGACTGTATGCACCATCGGATCAATTCCTTCGATCCCAAAGAGCGCTTGCGGGCGTAGCCAGCCCCAGCCGAAAGGTCCGTTTTCGATCACCGACGCCGGGATGATACCACCTTCCATGCCGGGCAGCAGCAGAGTATAAATCCACAGGAAGAACCCAACACTGAGCCCCACCAACGCCCCGGTTCTGGTCGCACCGCGCCAGAACAAACCACCCACCAGAGCGGGCAGGATCTGAGAGATCCCGGCAAAGGCCACCAGACCGATAGAAGCCAGTGCAGCCCCGCCACCTGACAAGCTGTAGTAGAAATAGCCCAGTGCCATGATCACAGCGATCGAGACACGGCGGGCCATCAGAACGATGGTCCGGACATCACCGGATACCGACGCGGTGCCTTCCTGCGTATTCAGCCAGATCGGCATGACCAAGTGGTTCGAGACCATGGTCGACAGCGCCATGGCCGTGACGATCACCATCGACGTAGCCGAGGAGAACCCGCCGATGAAGGACAGCATCGCCAGCCAGTCATTGCCCTGCGACAGCGGCACGGTCAGCACAAACAGGTCCGGGTTCGATCCCTCAGGCATCAGGTCCAGCCCGACCACCGCGATCGGCACCACAAATAGGCTCATAAGCAGCAGATAAAGCGGAAAAGCCCAGGCTGCAGTGCGCAGATGGCCTTCGTCATCATTCTCGACCACCATGACCTGAAACATCCTTGGAAGGCAGACAAAAGCCGCTGCCGAGAGGAAGATGAAAGTGGTCCAGCGCCCGGCATCCACATGCCACTGACCAATCTCAGACGCGTCGATCTGGTCCATCATCGGCCCCAGCCCCCCCGCGACGCCCCAGACGACAAAGATACCAACCGCCAGCAGAGCAAAGAGTTTAACAACTGATTCCAAGGCAATAGCCGTGACAACGCCGTGGTGGCGCTCGTTTGCGTCCAGATTGCGAGTGCCGAAGAGGATCGCAAAGACCGCCAGACCGGCAGCGACCCAGAATACGCTGGATCCCTCGCGGTAAAGGCCGGTTGGATCAGCCTCGGCAAAGATCGAAAAGGACAGCGTGATCGACTGCAATTGCAGCGCGATATACGGCGTGCCACCCAGCACCGCCAAGATCGTCACGCAAACCGCCAGGGTGTTGGACTTGCCGTAACGCGACGAGATCAAGTCAGCGATGGAGGTTACGCGCTGGCTGCGTCCGATACGAACCAACTTGCGCAGGCCCCACCACCAGCTGATCATTACCAGAGTTGGACCCAAATAGATGGTCACAAATTCCAGCCCAGAACGCGCGGCGTTGCCGACCGCGCCATAGAATGTCCAGGCGGTGCAATAGATCGACAGAGAGAGCGTATAGATCAGCGGGGACCGAAGCCATTTCCCACCTCCGCGTGCCGCAACCCGATCAGCAGCAAAGGCCACGCCGAATAGCAGCACCACGTAGCCCAGACAGACCAAGATCAGGACATTCAGCGTCGCCATGACTCGGCCCCGGGCTCGGCGTTCTCGCGTGCTGCCATACGCCTGGCAGCAATGCCAAAGACCACACTGATCAGAATCAGAACCCCCCAGCAGGCAAAGATGTAGAACATGGCTGAGGAAAGCGACAACGCCTCGGCACTTTCACTTTCATCAGGCCACAGAAGCGGTAGCGCAAGCAGGGCGGCCCCCAGAAATGGCAGCAGTCGCGCCGCATCCGCCAGTCTTCGCCGACGATAACCCTGCCGCTCGAGAAACAGAGATGGTCGGGCCGGCGAGGGCCGGCCTTTACCGTCGTCCGGGGAATTCATGACTGTGACGCCTGCGCATGCAGGTCACGCACCGCCGTCAAAACCTCGGCATTCGAGAACGGCTTGGTCATGAAACGACTGACCCCGGCCTGTTCGGCCATCTCCCGGTCACGGGATTGCCCGCGCGCAGTCAGCATCAGGACGGGCAATGCCTTCATCTCCTCATACTCGCGCAGATCACGCAGCACATCCATTCCGCTTTTACCCGGCAACATCACATCCAGAATCACCAAATCGGGCTGAGCGGACAGGATTATCTGCACCGCGTCCGTTCCCTCGGCATGCGTTTCAACCTGCCACCCTTCACGCGTCAGCAAAAAACGGATCGCCTCGGTGATATTGGGTTCATCCTCGATCAACAGAACCTTACGGCTCATATTTGTACTTCCTCCCCAGGACCGGTTGCACGTCCGGCCACCTGTCCAGACCAGCTTAAGCGCAGCGTCACGAAACTGTCAAAACCCTTCGCTCAAGATCGACGGTTCCCGACGTGCGCCGCAATCTCGTTTGGGGCAAATCCGACAACTGACCCCGACTTGCGCCGCGTTCTCCGTCGGCCGCACGGTGTCTTCAACCGGCAGCACCAACATGACCGAACGGTAGACCGGCTCGGCTCCGAACGCCTCGGCCGGTTGGGGGGAGGCGATGGCGAAACATTCAAACTGGGCGGCGGTGCGGCCAAGCTGCACGACGCGCTTGCGGATCGGCACCAGAGGACGGTTCAGCGCCGTGAACAAAGGCCAGAGCGGGCACGCCTCGCCATGGCGCGGCAGGGCAAAGCCCGGCGCAGGCTTATAGAAAAGAACGCTGCCCGAGGCGTCGCAGATCACCAGCCCTGCAGGACGTGCCAGCGTGCCTTCGGGCAGAAAGGCCAACCGTCGCAGCACCGTAACCAAATCCACCGAAAATGCTGCCGCCAGGGCCAGCGGGTCAGGATCTGTTGTATCAAGTGCGGAGCGCACCTGATCCAACGGCATGGCCAGCGCATCGGCTGCGTAAAGGTTCAGCAAGCCCGAGGCTACGGCGTTGGCGGCGGAGGACTCAAACCCATCCAGCAGCACATCGGTTAATTCCCCTCCAGCTTCGAGTTCCGGGAAATGATATCCCTGTTCAGCAAAAAAGGCCTCGACCGCATCAAGGGGGATGCCACGCAGATCGCGTTGCCCGTCACTGTCATCAAGATAGGCCACAAGCGCTTTGGAGCTTTCAGCGAGCCGCTCGGCATCCTGATGCAGATTGCGATGGAAGCGGTCGCGCCATTCGGCCTCGATCTCTCCGGGTTCGGCCAGAATCGCGGCAGTTGAACGAATGGCGGCAGCGGTCGACAGCACCTCATGCATCGAAGCGGCCAGATGTGGGTCATGGGTCAAACGATCCGAAAGGGTTTCGACTGTACGTTCCAAAGTCACTACGCGGCGATGCATCTGTGCCAGAACGCCAGACCAGCCGGGAAAGCGTCCGGCGAATTCTTCGAGCCCGTCGACCTCGGCCTTCTGACCAACCGCATCTGCCGCCGCCTCGCGCAGGGCTGAGATGAGCGTATCTTCTATCCCTTGCGTCAGCAGCGATGGTTCCACTGACAATGCCGCCGCAATATCAATCAGAAGCTTGCCACCAATGCGGCGGCGATTGTGTTCGATCAGGTTCAGATACGATGCCGAAATCCCCACCTGCCGCGCCAGTTCCGCCTGTCGCAACCCCGAGATTTGCCGCCTTTCGCGTATCCGGCTGCCGGTAAGGGTATCTCGCATCTTGTTTGTATCCTTGACGACTGCAATCTGATTTGCAGAATAACTGCATGATTTTTAACCCTTGGCGAAGAATTATCAAAGAAGATTTACAACTTTGACAGCGACAACAGAAAGAAAGAAACCCTTTCCCGCCACCTGCTCTTCTAATTCAACGCAATACCCGTCACGATAAGTACATGAGCGATCCCGCCTTCGAATACGCCCCTATCGGCCTTGTTGAGCTTGAGAACCGGATCATCCGGCGGTGCAATTTGCAATTTGCGCGGACCTTTGGCGGGGATGAAGCTGATTACCGCAACATGCCCTTGCTACATCTTTATCCCTCGGTTGCCGACTGGGAGCGGATTGGAGCACGCAGCCTGCAAGTGATGCGCGACACCGGGTACTATACGGATGAACGAGTTATGCGGAGGCGCGACGGGGACCTGTTTTGGTGCCGCGCACGAGGGCGGTCCCTTACGCCCGACGATCCGTTTCGTCACGGGATATGGAGCTTTTCGGATATCTCGGAAGAACGCCCACTTGTGCAATTGACCACCCGCGAACGCGAAGTCGCCATCCTGTCCTGCCGCGGCCTGTCTGCAAAAGAAATCGGAGTGGAGTTGGGGCTGAGTTATCGCACAATCGAGGCCTATCGCGCTCGTCTTCTAGAGAAATATGGCGCTCGAAAGCTGCCCGAGTTGGTGGCAAAACTGTCAGGGACGCCGCTGTAATTGCAGCGCCCCTCGAACTTGAAGCGGAAACCCCTATTTAACGGGCTCAGTCGACGCTTTTCATGGGCGTCTGCATAGCTTATAACCCTGCGTAATCAGACCAAGCCCGCAGGGAACAGACGGGCCATAGGGGAACCTTCGAGGACACTCATGACAGATACCAAACACGAAGCGGATGTCGCGTTTATCAAGGCACTGGCCGAACTGCTGCGCGAAAACGACCTGACCGAACTGCAGGTCAAACGCGAATATGGCGATGACGACAGCCTGAATGTCCGCGTCAGCCGTATGTCGCAGACTGTTGCCGCTCCGGTTCAGGTGGCGGTTCCTGCGGCAGCACCCGCAGCCGTACCTGCTGCTGCACCCGCACCAGCCGCAGAGGCGCCTGCTGCGATGGACGATCCCGCCAGCCACCCCGGCGCAGTGACTTCGCCCATGGTCGGCACCGTTTACATGCAGCCCGAACCGGGCGCGCCTGCATTTATCTCGATTGGTGCGTCGGTATCCGAAGGCGACACGCTGCTGATCGTCGAAGCCATGAAGACTATGAACCACATCCACGCACCCAAGTCGGGCACCATCAAGCGCATTCTGGTCGGCGATGGTGATGCCGTGGAATTCGGCACGCCTCTGGTCATCGTTGAGTAAGGCGGGCCCATGTTCGACAAAATCCTGATTGCCAACCGAGGCGAGATCGCCCTGCGCGTGATCCGTGCTGCCCGCGAGATGGGGATCAAGACGGTCGCCGTGCATTCAACCGCCGACAGCGACGCGATGCATGTGCGTATGGCCGACGAATCGGTCTGCATTGGCCCACCGCCCAGCCCGCAAAGCTATCTGTCCGTGCCCGCGATCATCTCGGCCTGTGAAATCACCGGCGCGCAGGCGATCCATCCTGGCTATGGCTTCCTGTCCGAGAATGCCGAATTTGTGCAGATCGTCGAAGATCACGGCATCACCTTCATCGGACCCACCGCGGAACATATTCGCGTCATGGGCGATAAGATTACCGCCAAGGACACGATGAAGGAACTGGGCGTGCCTTGCGTTCCCGGCTCCGATGGCGGCGTTCCCACACTGGAAGATGCCAAGCGCATCGGCGAAGAGTTCGGCTATCCCGTCATCATCAAAGCCACCGCCGGCGGCGGCGGTCGCGGCATGAAAGTCGCAATGACCGCAGATGAGATGGAAAGCGCCTTCATGACCGCGCGCGCCGAAGGCAAAGCCGCCTTTGGCAATGACGAGGTCTATATCGAGAAATACCTGACGACGCCGCGCCACATCGAGATTCAAGTTTTCGGTGACGGCAAGGGCAAGGCGGTTCATCTGGGCGAGCGCGACTGCTCGCTGCAGCGTCGTCACCAGAAAGTGTTCGAAGAGGCCCCCGGCCCATGCATCACCCCTGAAGAACGCGCCAAGATCGGTAAGGTTTGCGCCGACGCGGTGGCCAAGATCAACTATATCGGCGCTGGCACCATCGAGTTCCTCTATGAGAATGGCGAGTTCTACTTCATCGAGATGAATACCCGTCTGCAGGTGGAACATCCGGTGACCGAAGGCATCTTTGGCGTCGATCTGGTACGAGAGCAGATCCTTGTCGCCGCTGGTGAGGACATGTCGTTCGGTCAGGACGATTTGGAGATCAATGGCCACGCCATTGAGGTTCGTATCAACGCGGAAAAACTGCCGAACTTCTCGCCTTGCCCCGGTAAGATCACGGCCTATCACGCGCCGGGTGGTCTGGGTGTGCGGATGGATTCGGCGCTCTATGATGGCTACTCGATCCCACCGTATTACGACTCGCTGATCGCAAAGCTGATCGTGCAAGGCCGCGACCGAGCTGAAGCATTGGCCCGTCTGGAACGCGCATTGGGAGAGCTAATCGTCGACGGCATCGACACTACCGTGCCGCTGTTTCATGCGCTGTTACAGGAACCTGACCTGCATAGCGGTGACTACAACATCCACTGGCTGGAGCACTGGCTTGCGGAGAACATGGCCCAATAGGAAAACGGGATCAGAGGGCTACGGCCCTCTGGTCCCGGGGCACCCGGCATGAGCCTTTCCCCTGAACTTCTGCTGCATGGCTACTCCATCGGCATCTTTCCGATGGCCGAGCACCGCGATGACCCCGAGCTGTTCTGGGTCGATCCCAAGTTTCGGGGTGTTTTTCCGCTGGACGGGTTCCACATCTCGCGCAGTCTGGCGCGCCGCATCCGGACCTGCGGGTTTACGGTAAGCATCAATCAGGACTTTGTGGGCGTGGTGGATGGCTGCGCCGACCGCTCGGATACATGGATCAATCCCGAACTGCGCCGCCTGTATCAGGAACTACATCGGGCCGGCCGCGCGCATTCCCTCGAAGTCTGGGAGGGTGCTTCGCTGATTGGCGGGGTTTATGGCGTGGTTCTGGGCGCAGCCTTTTTTGGCGAAAGCATGTTTTCGCGCCGCTCGGACGCATCGAAGATCGCACTTGCTTATCTGGTGGATCGGTTGCGCCAAACCGGGTTCACGCTGTTCGATACGCAGTTTCTAACCGCGCATCTGGCCTCATTGGGCGCGATCGAAATCCCGCGTGCAGTTTATCACAGCGAGTTGAAACAAGCGATTGATCTAAAAGCGGATTTCACCACTGATCTGCAGCAGACGCCTCAGGGTGTGATACAGCGGATCACCCAGACATCGTAACGCGCATGGTCCAGCGCATTCAGCGCGGGTGAGGTCGCGATCATCCAGCCATCAAATAACTGCTGCGCCTTGCCCTGTTCCCAGATCGTCAGATAGGCAAAGGCGTCGCCTGTGGGGTTGTCAGCCGGGTAGCGGCAATCGCCCAGTGCAACGTCCAAGCCGAACACGTTCGCCGTCTGTCCGTTCTGAACCTCAATATCCAAGGTCTGCCCGCTAACCTTATCCAGCCCGCGCAGCATGGCGCCCGGACCGGATTCTACCTTTTGCTGTGCAGCCGCAGCAGTCACGGTGACCAGCAGCGCAGCGAGGGCCGCACGGATCATTCGCTGCCGTCCCCTGCAACAAACTTGACCAACAATGAGATCAGGCTGACCGCGCCCTGCGTGTCCTCGATCTCATCACCCGGCTCAAAATAGAACGGAGAGCCGCCGGGCATCACCTCAACAAAATTGCCTCCCAGCAACCCTTCTGAGGAAATTACAACTGCGCTGTCATCCGGGATCAGAATGCCATCCGCCACAGAAAATTGTGTATCGGCACGGTAGGTGTCAGAATTCAGTGTAACGCCCGTTACTGTACCGATTTTCACACCGGCTAGGCGCACATCGGTTCCAACGCCGACACCTTCAAGAGAACGAAAAGACGCGCCCAGCTCGTATCCTGCGCTGGACTGGGACAGGCCAGTGGACTGGCTGGCATAGACGCCAAAAGCAATGGCGCAGGCTAGAACGGCACCGCCGACAATAACTTCGGTCTTGGTATGAGCTGACATTGCTTATTCCGGGCTCCACGCCTCGTAGTCCGTGCGCTCTACCGGATCAGCACGACGCAGCGACCCTGCCGGAGCATAGGCCAGCGCGGTTCCCGTCAGGTTTTCCTGATGCGGTTTCTCCCAGGATTTGTGGGCCAGAGGTTTGTCGGTTGGCGGTTCATCCCAAGTGCGATGCAGCCATCCATGCCAATCAGGGTCAATCCGGCTGGCCTCGGCCTCACCATTGAAGATCACCCAACGTTTGCTGTCGTCTGCGTTACGATAGAACACGTTGCCTTCATCGTCTTCACCGACCTTGATCCCTTTGCGCGCAGTGTAGAACTGCGTGTTCAGGGTGGCTCCGTTCCACCAGGTCACGGCCCGCAATAGACTGTTCAGGATTCCCATCGGCTGCCTCCGGCATTTCTGTCCCCGAAGATATGGACCAAAGGCACGCTGAGGTCCAGTGCCACCGGGCTCGCCTGCGTCATTCCGGCAGAATAGCGGTAACCTCAATTTCAATCCGATATTTCGGATCGATCAACCCGCATTCAATCATCGTGGCTGCAGGAGGGTTCGCGCCAAACCTCTCGGCCAAAACAGGCCAGCAAGGTTCGAACTCGGTGCGATCCGGCAACATATAAGTGACACGCACAATGTCCGAGAGCGATGCGCCTGCCTCGATAAGTGCATGTTCGATAATCGACAGAGCTGAGCGACATTGGTCAACCACCGTGTCCCCCTGACCTACAGTCCCCGCGACATGAACCCAGCCTCTAGTGACAACTGCGCGGCAATAGCCGGCCTTGGCCTCGAATTCGCCGCCAGAAGATATCCGTTTGATTGCCATGGTCGCCTACTAAAATTGCCTCAATGACCTCAAAGCCGATTCAATGCGAGGCTCTGCCTCACGCTCCGAAGCATCAATAGCCAGATGAAGAGCGGACCCCTGCTTCATCTGGCTATAAATACTTCGGGGGAGACGCCCAATGGCGACGGGGCAGAGCCCCCTAACCAGTGCCGCGGGCAATCAGCCTCGGCTCAACCAGCGGAAGCAGATTCAGCTGTATCAGCGTAGATGATTAGTGGTTGCGAATCCGACGTTACCGCTTCCTCATTGACTACGACTTCGGTTACGTTCTTCATGCCCGGCAGTTCGAACATTGTATCCAGCAGGATGTCTTCGAGGATCGAACGCAGACCACGCGCACCGGTTTTGCGCTCGATCGCTTTTTTCGCAATCGCTTTCAGCGCGTCATCGGTAAAGCCCAGTTCGGCGTCTTCCAATTCGAACAGGCGCTGGTATTGCTTGACCAAAGCGTTCTTGGGGCTGGTCAGGATGGTAACCAGCGCATCTTCGTCCAGATCTTCGAGCGTTGCCAGAACCGGCAGACGGCCAACAAATTCAGGGATCAGGCCAAACTTCAGCAGATCCTCGGGTTCAAGATCCTTGAAGATCTCGCCCACACCGCGTTCGTCATTGTCGCGGACATCAGCCCCAAAGCCCATAGCCGAGCCCTTGCCGCGCTGCGCAATGATCTTGTCGAGGCCTGCAAAGGCACCACCACAGATAAACAGGATATTTGTGGTATCCACCTGCAAGAATTCCTGCTGAGGATGCTTACGGCCACCCTGCGGCGGAACGCTGGCCACGGTGCCTTCCATCAGCTTCAGCAGCGCCTGCTGAACACCCTCACCCGAGACATCGCGAGTGATCGATGGATTCTCGGACTTACGAGTGATCTTGTCGACTTCGTCGATATAGACGATGCCGCGTTGTGCGCGTTCGACATTGTATTCGCTGGCTTGAAGCAGCTTAAGAATGATGTTTTCGACATCCTCACCCACGTAGCCGGCTTCCGTCAGCGTGGTTGCGTCCGCCATCGTAAACGGCACATCCAGAATCCGTGCCAGCGTTTGCGCCAGCAAGGTCTTTCCGCAACCGGTGGGACCGATCAACAGGATGTTGGATTTGGCAAGCTCGATATCACTGCCCGCTTTCTGGGCGTGATTCAGACGCTTGTAGTGGTTGTGTACCGCAACCGATAGAACCCGCTTGGCGGTGGCTTGACCGATCACGTAATCATCCAACACTTCGCAGATATCCTTGGGCGTTGGCACGCCGTCCGAGGATTTCAGGCCGCTGGCCTTTGTCTCTTCACGGATGATGTCCATGCACAGCTCGACACATTCGTCGCAGATGAACACTGTCGGGCCTGCGATCAGCTTACGCACCTCATGCTGGCTTTTGCCGCAAAAGCTGCAATAGAGCGTGTTCTTGCCGTCACCGCCTGAATTCGTTGCCATGCTTTACCCCTCGGGCTCCGTCTCAGCAGCCCGTCTCAGGACCGCGCTTGCCGTATATGCCTGCAGCTTAGGCCAGCCCTCTGGCAGCTACAATCTCAAAATCAATCCTCACGCCTTACGCGCGCGGATTTGAACCTAGGCGTCGTCGCCGTCCATTTTGGCGCGGTTCTCGACGATCTCGTCGATGTGACCCCACTCCTTGGCCTCTTCCGGGCTCATGAAATTGTCGCGATCCAGAGCCTTTTCAACCGCCTTTTTTGTCTGACCCGTATGACGAACATAGATATCATACAGGCGATCCTTCAGCTTTTGGGTCTCTGCTGCGTGAATCATAATGTCGCTGGCTTGACCCTGATATCCACCGCTGGGCTGATGCACCATGATCCGGCTGTTGGGCAGAGAAAACCGCATTCCCTTCTCGCCACCAGCCAAAAGAACGGACCCCATCGAAGCCGCCTGACCGATCACCAATGTAGAACATTTCGGCTTGATATACTGCATTGTGTCGTAAATCGACAAACCGCTGGTGACCACGCCACCGGGCGAATTGATGTAAATCGAGATTTCCTTGTTCGGGTTTTCCGCCTCAAGATGCAGCAGCTGAGCGACGACCAGATGGCTCATTCCATCGTGGATCGGTCCGTTGATGAAAATAATTCGCTCTTTCAGAAGGCGAGAGAAAATATCATACGCGCGTTCGCCCCGGCTGGTCTGCTCGACGACCATGGGGACGAGAGTGTTCATATATGTTTCAACTGGATCGAACATTCGGAACCTGCCTGCTTTGCGATGGATCGGGACTTTACCCGAAGAAGAGTTACCCGAGTCTTAGTGCTGCTGTTAGGGGGCTGCAAGGGGGGCTGAGCGTTCCGAGGAATTCCTTCGGTTTCCGAAACTCCTCCACGAGAGGTCTGGCAAACCGACAGGAATATACCATATAACATCACGTTATTTTGATCCGTGCATATAGTGATACATGCCGAGTAGTTGTACCAATTGCACTTTCAACCTAGTAACTTCAGACAATCTCGAACTTGGGCGAATATAATCGAGGAACACGATCATGGCTTTGCCGCAAATGACCGAAGATAAGTCACAGTCCGAACTTGAGCGGATGGTTGAAAACGCAACCCGTGCGTCGAATTTTCTCAAGGCGATCAGCCACGAAGGGCGTTTAATGATCCTGTGCCACCTTGTTTCCGGCGAGAAATCCGTGACCGAGTTAGAGCGGCTGCTGTCGGCCCGGCAGGCGGCCGTCTCACAGCAATTGTCACGCCTCAGATTGGAGGGGCTTGTCGTTCCCAGACGGGAGGGCAAGACAATCTACTACCGATTAGCGGACGAAAGGCCCGTGCGGATACTTGAGGTGGTGTACGAGCTGTTCTGTAGTCCGGAAGCAGGCTAATCCCTGTAAATCTGGCTAAAATCCAAGGTGTGACTGGAAACGGGCCCAAGGCCTTCTCCGTAGTCTTAAGGTCGTATTTACGCGCCGTTCGCTATACGAGCGATGTAAGCGAAGGAGCCTTTAAAATCTGTGGCTCTGATACATAAAAGCTGCTACCCAATTCGAAACAATCACTTATGGAGCAATCGATGATCCGAGCAATTCTAATTGGCCTGGCCCTATTCACACTTACCGCTTGCGAAACCGCAAAGGGTGCGGGCAAAGACATCGAAAATGCAGGCGATGCTATCCAGAACGCGGCTGAGGACGTTCAGGAAAACATCTGATTACGACGGGATGTTGCGGTTTAGCAACGCCTAATCCGCAATATGTAGTTGCCAGACCCAAACAACAGGCGTAGTGTCGTCCGCACAGGTGCATAGACGCGGCATTGCATTTCTGACACTTCTACGGGGTTCTTTTGCGCAAGCAAAAGAACCCCGTTCCGTTCCGGAGGTTTGTGCGTGGTAGCCTGTATGAACCTTAAGTTCTAAAAAAGGAAAAGGCGCCAGGTGCTCAGACGCGGTCTTTGCATGCATCCTTACGGACACTCCTGACGCCTTGCCGGTTCGAACCGCCCGAGGGGCGTCCCGATCCAGTTGCCTCTGCCCCCGAAGAGGCATTGGCGACTGCCACACGCGCTATGTCGCGTCGCAGCCCGCGCAGACCTTCTGAGAAGCCGACCACCTAATCCGAACCGAAGCCCAGTTTATCTGATCCACTACCGGTAAACCATTGCAACCAAGAACAAATCCTAAAACCTGCCTTTGTCGCCGTGGCCCCCTTGGCCTTTGCGTCCAGCCCCTGTTCCGAAGATCAGAAGCCGTATCCAGACTTTTGCATCAGGACCCTGTTCGGGCAAGAAAATAGCACTGCAGCATGAAAATTAGACGGGGATAAACTGTTGATATCCGGCGGGAGATAATTGTGGATAACCCGAGAATTTGCGTCATGACACAGGCTTGGACGCAGACAAATTAAAAAGCGTGCTACGAGCCAGATATCACCCAGTTTCTGCACTTGCGAAGGTTCTGAGCGTTGTTCTTAGGGTGCAGTACCAAAGGAATCGGTATTCTGAACCCCGATTTTTCGAATCGAAGAACCAATGATTCCCTAGCGCACGTGACAATTCCATTCACTTGCGATCCTCAGGACTAGTTGGCATGCCGGATTAACGTAACCCCATCTGATTGCGCGCAAACGCATTGGTAAAATCACCTCTTCCGAAATCGGCCAAGTGTTCATCATTTCTAATGCGCTTTAGGGCAGCGCCGTATTGCGCAAGTACTTTTTGTATTCTGTAAACTGATGCGCATGGCAACTGTTTCGCATTGGGATCCGAGACGAGTAGGAATTTGGTGATCTTCAAGGCTACTCCTTCATCTATCTAGCCAGACGAACCGACCAATACAAACGCAAAAGAAGACGACAGATGAGTAGCCGAAGATCTGCCCTAACAAGGGCAGATCAAAAAAACCGTATGAGAAAGATATGCTGCGAAGTCGTCAGAGTATTAACTAGCGCTTCTACGGAGCGCGTTAACAGCTTCGATCATTTGGCCCCGACAGGCAGAGCGTTCTAGTAGAAATATCAAGCGCTTTCTCGTCACTATGTATACGAGGGAATATTGATACTCGGGTGAAAAAAGTCGATTTGAGCCTCAATCGCTTGGCGGGTCACGTGGCTCAACCATGTACACTGAATCTAACCGCATTTCGAATGGCCGCAACTTCTGCAGGTCATGCAGCCTTCGATCATCACCATGTCGAATTGCCCACAGGACGGGCATGATTTGCCGCGTGGAGTGTCGATATTGACAACTTGCGCCTGGGGGTCCGACTTTAGGCCCATTCCTTCACCTTCGAGAAATCCGATTACAACCATATGCTGCTCGATCACGCCACCGATTGCAGCAAGAATTGAGGGGATGTACTTGCCCTTGACCCAAGCCCCGCCGCGTGGATCAAAGACGGCTTTCAGTTCCTCCACAACAAACGAAACATCTCCGCCCCGGCGGAACACAGCGGAAATCATCCGCGTCAGGGCCAGCGTCCAGGCATAGTGCTCCATGTTCTTCGAATTGATGAATACTTCGAACGGTCTACGACGACCACTGATGACAATGTCGTTGATCGTCAGATAGATCGCGTGTTCACTGTCGGGCCATTTCAGCTTGTATGTCGACCCTTCCAGAGATTGCGGACGATCCAGCGGCTCTGACATATAGACTACTTCGCCGCCATCAACCTCCTGCGGCGCAGCGGCACTTTCACCTGGTGCTGTATCTGTACTCTCTGAGACGGTCAGAACAGAACCCGTCACATCGTTGGGGCGATAGGTCGTACAGCCTTTGCAGCCTTGATCCCAAGCCTGCATGTAGACATCCTTGAAGGCGTCAAAGCTGATGTCCTCGGGACAGTTGATCGTCTTCGAAATCGAGCTGTCGATCCACTTCTGCGCCGCGGCCTGCATCTTGACGTGATCAGACGGCGACAGCGTTTGTGCGTTGACGAAAAAGTCTGGCAGCTCCGTATCCCCGAACTTATCGCGCCACATCTGGACGGCATAGTCGACTACTTCTTCTTCAGTGCGCGAACCGTCTTTCTGCAGCACCTTGCGTGTGTAAGCATAAGCAAAGACTGGCTCGATCCCTGATGAGACGTTCCCGGCATAAAGCGAGATCGTCCCCGTCGGCGCGATCGACGTCAGCAGAGCGTTGCGGATGCCGTGTTCGCGGATCGCATCGCGCACATCGTCATCCATCTGTTGCATCGTGCCACTGGCCAAATATTTCTCAGCATCGAACAAAGGAAACGCGCCTTTCTCCTTTGCCAAGTCCACCGACGCCAGATACGCAGCGCGGGCAATCGCGTGCAGCCAGCGCTCGGTTTGACGCGCCGCCTCGTCCGAGCCATAGCGCAGGCCCAACATCAGCAGTGCATCCGCCAGACCCGTCACGCCGAGCCCGATACGGCGTTTGTCTTGAGCTTCCGCCTCTTGTTCAACCAGCGGGAATTTCGACGCGTCGACCACGTTATCCATCATACGAACGGCGGTGGCGACCAGCTCTTGCAAAGCGTCCTCATCCAGATGCGCCGCATCCTCAAAGGGCTCGGCCACCAACCGTGCCAGATTGATCGAGCCCAACAGGCAAGCACCATAAGGTGGCAACGGCTGTTCGCCGCATGGATTGGTCGCAGCAATCGTCTCGACGTAGCTGAGGTTGTTGGCCGTGTTGATGCGGTCGATGAAGATCACACCTGGCTCGGCATAGTCATAGGTCGCCTGCATGATCTTGTTCCACAGATCACGGGCCTGAACGGTGTGATAGACTTTACCGTCAAACACCAGATCCCACGGGCCATCGGCTTTGACCGCTTCCATGAACGGATCCGTCACCAGAACCGACATGTTGAACATGCGTAGCCGTGCCGGGTCGGATTTGGCGGTGATGAACTGTTCGATATCCGGGTGGTCACAGCGCATGGTCGCCATCATCGCCCCACGGCGCGAGCCCGCGGACATGATGGTGCGACACATGGCATCCCAGACATCCATAAAGCTCAGCGGGCCAGATGCGTCTGCAGCAACCCCTTTGACGTCCGCGCCGCGTGGACGGATGGTCGAGAAATCGTAACCGATCCCCCCACCCTGCTGCATGGTCAGAGCGGCCTCCTTCAGCATATCGAAGATACCGCCCATGCTGTCGGGGATCGTGCCCATCACAAAGCAGTTGAACAGGGTCACCTGACGTGCGGTGCCCGCCCCAGCAGTGATGCGACCAGCAGGGAGGTATTTGAAATCCTCAAGCGCGGTGTAGAACTTTTCTTCCCAACGCGCCGGGTCCTGTTCCACCCGCGCCAGATCACGTGCAATTCGCCGCCAACTGTCCTCGACCGTCTGATCGATGGGTGTGCCATCCGCCTGTTTGAAGCGGTATTTCATGTCCCAGATCTGCTCGGCGATGGGGGCGGCAAAGCGGCTCATTGGTGATTCCCTGTGCTGAAAGAGGTATTCAGACTATCATCCACAATACCTTGATGACAATCGCGCATGAGCTACAATGGATAGATAGTCGATGAACGACTCTGTGGGAAAGCTGTGGATAAGTACGTAAACCTCATCAAACTTTCGGTCGGATCAGAAAGCGTCGACACGCTGATCGCATGGCAGGACAGCCGAAAACCTCTCTATGAGGACGGATGCCCGCGCCATGTCACACGCATGTGGCCCAAACGTGAATCCGAGATTTTGAATGGCGGATCAATCTATTGGGTGATCAAAGGAGTCGTCCAATGCCGTCAGCAGATTCTACGGCTAGACGAGGTGCGCGGTGAAGATGGAATCCGCCGATGTGCCATCGTTCTCGACCCCGAGGTGCATCGCACGCAAAACGCTCTGAAACGCCCGTTCCAAGGCTGGCGCTATCTGAAACCCGAGGATACTCCGGCCGACTTGCCCAGAGGACGCGAGCAAGACGATGCCCTACCGGACGACCTGAACCGTGCCCTGGCGGATATCGGCGTGCTTTAGCGCAACCGATCCAGCAGGTCGTTCAGAATCGTCTTCTCGGATGTGTTATAGGTTGCCACCCGGCTGCGCCACAAAGTCGCTTGCGACTGCAAGATCAACCCATCTGATAGGATTTTCAGGTGGTTGGCCCTCAGAGTCTCGCCAGTTGACGTAATATCAGCAATCGCCTCGGCGGTTTCGTTCACCACCGTGCCCTCAGTCGCGCCCTGACTATCGACCAGCGTGTAGTCGGCCACACCCGCGTCGGTCAGAAATTCGCGAACCAAACGGTGGTACTTGGTGGCGATACGCAGCCGGTGCCCGTGCACCTTGCGGAAACTCGCAGCTGCCGCGTCCAGATCGTCCAACGTATCCACATCGACCCAGCAGGCAGGTGTTGCGATGATCAAGTCAGCCTTGCCGAACCCAAGCGGGGCGACCTCTTCGACCTGCTGTTCCCACCGCGGCAGTTTCTCTTGCACCAGATCAATCCCGGTCACACCCAGATGAACGCGCCCAGCGGCAAGCTCGCGCGGTATCTCCCCGGCGGATAGCAGGATCAGCGAGACGCCATCAATCCCCTCAACTTTGCCTGCATATTCCCGGTCCGATCCGCTGCGCGAAAGGGTGATGCCGCGCTTTTCAAACCACGCAAAGGTCTTGTCCATCAATCGGCCCTTCGAGGGCACGCCCAGTTTCAGGCTCATTGCGCGGCCTCCTCGATTTCGAGCATCAGGTCCGGGCGGATCACGCCACCAATAGCCGGAATCTCGGCCCCACCTCCCAATTGCCGGGTCAGTGCATCATAGCGTCCACCGGTTGCGACCGGTGGCAGATCAGGGCGGCCTTCGGCGTAAAAACCGAATACAAAACCGTCGTAATACTCCATCGAGGTTCTGCCATAAGACGCCTCAAAATCCAGTGTATTCACGTCCACGCCCCGCGCCTGCAGGGCTGCGATACGCGCTTCCAAACGATCCAGCGCGGGCGTGATCTGCGGCAGGTCAACCGCCACGTCGCGCAATTGTTCCAGCGCAAAAGGCATGGTTTCGCGCACATTCAGCAGTGTCTCCAAACCGGCCAGTTCATTGTCCGAGATCGGCGGCGCGGCGCGGTCTTCGCGTAGGGCTTCAATCCGGTCGAGGATTTCGGGCGCGCGGCGTTTACCGATCATGGGCACGTCAATCGCCAATGGGTCAGCTGCGTCAAGCAGAGCATCGCGACCCTCAAGGCCCGCTTTACGCCCGGCGTATCGGTCCAGCAGAACGCGGAACCGGCGAGGCCGCCAGAGATGCCGCATCAGCGCGGCCTTGCGGCGGTCAGTTGTCTTCAGTCCCGCGACAGCGGCGATCAGAACGCCGATATCACCTGTCGCTGCCCGCAAGGGTAGCCCGCGTAGTTGCAGGGCAAACAGCGAAAAAACCTCCGCATCTGCCCCAGCTGGGTCTTCGCGATCAAAAACCTCGTAGCCGACCTGGATATACTCATTGGCCCGGTCCGGATCGTGTTCCTGACGGCGGAACACTTCGCCAGAATAGGTGTATCTTGCAGGTTCAGCCCCTTCGGACATGTGCATCTGCACCACTGGCAAGGTGAAGTCCGGGCGCAGCATCTGCTCACCCCGCAGCGCGTCCGAGGTCACATAGGCGCGCGCGCGGATATCTTCACCGTAGAGGTCCAGCAGCGTACCCGCAGGTTGCAACAAAGGTGTGTCCACCACATGCGCACCCGCGGCCTCGAACCGGACGCGCATCATTGCGGCGCGGGCCTGTATCTGAGAACGATTGGGCATGGGTCAGTCCTGACTGTCCAAAATTTCGCGCACCTTGGCGACCAGATCTCCGCGTAGCACTTCAAACTGGCTGGGTCGTTCTTTCCATTCCTCAAGCGTGGCGCTTTCGGCAATCTTGGCGCCAAGAATCAGGTCCTTAATTTGCACAATTCCCTTGTCTTTTTCGTCACCACCTTCGATCACAGCGATCGGAGAGTTCCGCTTGTCCGCGTATTTCAGTTGGTTGCCAAAGTTTTTGGGGTTGCCCAGATACACCTCGGCCCGGATACCTGCATTGCGCAGCTCGGTTACCATGGCCTGATAGTCGGCCATCCGATCCCGATCCATGACGGTGACGACCACCGGACCGGTGGCTTGCGCTGCGATCCGACCCTTTTCGCGGAGCGCGGCCAGTAAACGATCAACACCGATCGAAATACCCGTCGCAGGCACTTCCTGTCCGGTAAAACGCTTGACCAGATCGTCATAGCGACCACCGCCTGAGACCGACCCGAATTGCCGCTTGCGGCCTTTCTCGTCGAATATCTCGAAGGTCAGTTCGGCCTCATAAACCGGCCCAGTGTAGTAGCCGAGGCCACGGACAACCGAAGGATCAATCTCGATCCGGTCCGATCCATAACCACCCGCATCCAACAGGGCACCGATCTGCTCCAGCTCGGCAATGCCATCCGCGCCGATCTTGCTGTCGCCCACGGCGGCGCGCAGGTTGGCCAGCGTACCAGCGGTGTCGGTAGCTTTCGAGGTCAGGAACGCTATCACAGGTTCGGCCTGATCATCGCCGAGACCAACACCATCAATGAACGCCCCAGATGCATCCAGCCGGCCATTGGTCAGTAGCTCTCGCACACCGGCCTCCCCGACCTTATCGAACTTATCGATAGTGCGCAGAACATTATCGCGGGCGGCCAAGTCTTCGCCCAGCCCCATCGCCTCAAGCACACCATTCAGGACCTTGCGGTTATTGACGCGCACAAGATAGTCACCGCGCGGGATGCCAACGGTTTCCAGCGTGTCCGACAGCATCGCGCAAATCTCGGCATCCGCAGCCATCGAGGCCGTGCCCACCGTATCCGCATCACATTGATAAAACTGGCGATACCGCCCCGGCCCCGGCTTCTCGTTCCGCCAGACCGGACCCATCGCATAACGACGGTAGGGCGTCGGCAAATCGTTGCGGTGCTGCGCATAGACGCGGGCCAGAGGCGCAGTTAGGTCATAGCGCAGGGCCATCCAATCGCCATTGCCGCCCTCGTCGAATTCCTGCCATGCAAACACGCCTTCGTTTGGACGATCTACATCTGGAAGGAACTTGCCCAGCGCTTCGACGGTCTCAACCGCGCTGCTTTCCAAGGCATCGAACCCGTAACGATGATAGACGCCCGCAATCGTCCGCAGCATTTCGGTGCGCTGCGTGACTTCCTCGCCGAAATAGTCACGGAACCCTTTCGGCGTTACGGCCTTGGGGCGGGGCTGTTTCTTGGGCTTGGCCATGTGGGGCGTCCTTGGGATTTAGTGTTCCGCGCGCGGTCTATCCCATGGCCCGCATCGGAGCAAGGCGGGGTTTCACTGGTCATGGGCTGCCGGGGTCGCTAATAGACGAGTGTAAGGAGTGCCCCATGCAGCATCTGGAAGAGCAGATCGCCCATCTGACCCGCACGGTTGAAGAGCTGAACTCGGTCGTCACAAACCAACAGAGCGAGATCGACCGCCTGACCCGCCGCGTCGAGATGTTACTGCAGCGCGAGGCCGAACGGGCGCAGGAAGGCTCAGGCGGCGTTGTGTTCGGCGACGAACGTCCGCCGCATTATTGAGTGATCACAATCCCAGTGTCGATTTCACCGCATTGTCGACCACCCCGCCCAGAAGGGCGTTCTTGTCTGCGGCACAGCCCTCGGACAGAGCGGCAATGAAGGCTTCGCGCAGTTGGGTTTTTTCCTCGTCAGTGGCTGCATGATCCTCGATATTGATCTGGCGGTTGTAAAGCGACAGGGCAGTCATCTTTCCAACCACAGCCACGACAAATTCTTCGTCGCCATCAGCCTCTTCCGCGATCGATGCGCATGTATAGTGCATCACGGGCAAGGCATCCTGCACCAATTGCTCTGCAGAATCGTCAGCCACAGCAAATGTCGGAAGGACAAAAAGCGCGGCACAGGCGGTGGATTTGATGGAATTTTTCAGCATCATGATCACTTCCAATTATGTCCGATAATCGCCCCGGCGACACCGCCGACCGCGGCCCCCTTGCCGTCGCCAACCAGCGCACCAACACCTGCGCCAACCAAGGCACCGGTGAGAGTATTTTTCTTCTTATCATCTGCCTGAACCGCAGTAGCCAATGCCAGTGAACATGCCACCGCTAGTGTAAATATCTTGAAAACATTACCTGAACTTGCCATTTCGGACCCCTCCTGTGAAATGAGCCTTGAGGATATATGTCCAGCCTAGCGAGGACCATCGCGTGTGGCAACATCGCGGTGCGAGCTCAAACTTCCTCGATCTCCGAGATTCCCTCAAGCGATTTGAGGGCACCTTTGATCTGGGGATTGATCGCATAGTTTCGTCCCAGATCCAATTCGACCTCACCCGGCAAACCGGGATCAAGCAGGCAGACGTAAACTGGGCCTTTGGCAGCCCTTTTGGCGTTGCTATCTGCGTCTTCCAACACTTTCGCCATGCTTGGCAAAACCTTTGAATCTTCCACAAATACACGCAGGCCTGTGGCCCCAGCCTCGGCGACCACCACGTCGACCGGACCAACTGACCGACCCAACAGCTTGAGCTGATCCGCCTCCATCGTGGCTTCGGCGGTTAATACGACCTGCGCGCCGGTTTCCAGAAACTCTCGGGATTTCTCTAGTGTTTCTGAGAATAGCGTGACCTCGAATGCTCCGGTGGGGTCAGAGAGCTGAGCAAATGCGAACCGATTGCCACGCGCCGACTTTCGCTCTTGCCGTCCGGCGACGACACCGGCCATCTTTGCTATGAACGGACCAGAGCGCGCCTTTTCGGTCACCTGATCCATTGTCAGCACCTGCTTGCGCCTCAATGCAGGCATATAATCATCCAGCGGATGGCCGGACAGATAGAACCCGATGGCCTTGAATTCTTCGCTCAATCTCTCAGCGGGCAGCCAGTCTGGTGCGGGTGACAGCCGAGGTTCGGGCAGGTCATCTCCTGCCTCACCAAACAGCGACACCTGGTTTGAGATTTTCTGATCGTGGATGGCGGCTGAATATTGCACCAGCGAGTCCAGGCTTTCAAACACGCGACGGCGGTTCTTGTCGAGTTCATCGAACGCACCGGCACGCGCCAGCATCTCTAGCGGGCGCTTGCCGACTTTTTTCAGATCAACACGGCGAGCAAAATCGAAGAGGTTCACAAATGGCTTGTCCGCGCGCCCATCGACGACGAGGTTCATCGCCTCAACACCCACGTTTTTCAGCGCACCCAGCGCATAGACCAGATGCCCTTCAACCACGTCAAACGTCGCCTGAGATCGGTTCACGCAGGGCGGCACATAGGGCAGTTCCAGCCCCTTTCGGACCTCTTCAAAATAGACAGCCAGCTTGTCGGTCAGATGGATATCGCAGTTCATGACGCCTGCCATGAACTCGACCGGATGGTTGGCCTTCAGCCAACCGGTCTGGTAGCTGACGACCGCATAGGCGGCAGCGTGGGATTTGTTGAAACCGTAGTTGGCGAACTTTTCCAGCAGGTCGAAGACCTCGGAGGCCTTCTTGGCATCCACGCCATTCTCACCTGCGCCCTTTTCGAATTTGGGGCGTTCGGCATCCATCGCCTCTTTAATCTTCTTGCCCATAGCGCGGCGCAGCAGGTCGGCACCGCCTAGGCTGTACCCTGCCATGACCTGCGCGATCTGCATCACCTGTTCCTGATAGACGATGATGCCTTGGGTTTCCTCAAGGATATGGTCGATCAGAGGATGCACGGATTCGATCTTCCGCAGCCCGTTCTTGACCTCGCAATAGGTCGGGATGTTCTCCATCGGGCCGGGACGATAGAGCGCCACAAGGGCCACGATGTCCTCAATACAGGTGGGTTTCATGCGCTTGAGCGCATCCATCATGCCCGAGGATTCCACCTGGAACACCGCCACGGTCTTGGCCGCCGAGTAGAGTTTGTATGTCACCTCGTCATCCAGCGGGATGGCATTGATCTGGTTCTCGGCCCCTTCGGCGGGTTCATAGAGTTCCGTGCCATCGGCAGCGATGTGCAAATCACGCCCGGATTTGAATATCAGATCCATCGCATTTTGGATCACCGTCAGAGTCTTCAGGCCCAGAAAGTCGAATTTTACTAACCCGGCCTGTTCTACCCATTTCATGTTGAACTGGGTCGCGGGCATGTCCGAGCGCGGATCCTGATAGATCGGCACCAGTGCATCCAACGGACGGTCGCCAATCACCACACCAGCCGCGTGAGTTGAGGCGTTGCGCAGCAATCCTTCGACCTGCTGGCCGTAAGTTAAAAGGCGGTCGACAACTTCTTCGCTGCGTGCCTCTTCCCGTAGGCGCGGTTCATCCTTCAGTGCCTTTTCAATGGAAACGGGTTTAACGCCTTCGACCGGGATCATCTTGGAAAGTCGATCCACCTGCCCGTAGGGCATTTGCAGGACCCGCCCGATATCACGCACGGCAGCTTTCGACAGGAGTGCACCGAAGGTGATAATCTGACCTACCTTGTCACGGCCGTATTTCTGCTGCACATAGCGGATCACCTCTTCGCGGCGGTCCATGCAGAAATCGATATCAAAGTCTGGCATCGAGACCCGCTCGGGGTTCAGGAACCGTTCGAACAGCAGCGAATAACGTAGTGGGTCAAGGTCGGTGATCGTTAGCGCATAGGCCACCAGCGAGCCCGCACCCGAGCCACGTCCCGGGCCAACCGGGATGTCTTCATCCTTTGCCCATTGGATAAAGTCGGCAACGATCAGGAAATAACCCGGAAAGCCCATTCCTTCGATGATGTCGAGTTCGAAATCCAGACGCTCTTGATATTCTTCCGGTGTCACCGCATGCGGGATCACCGCCAGACGCTTCTGCAAGCCCTCATTCGCAATGCGGCGCAATTCTGCCACTTCGTCATCAGCAAATTTTGGCAGGATCGGATCGCGGCGATAGGCCATAAACGCGCAGCGCTTGGCGATCTCAATCGTGTTTTCAATCGCCTCGGGCAGATCGGCAAACAAGGTCACCATCTCTTGCTGCGACTTGAAATAGTGCTGTGCGGTCAGGCGGCGGCGGCCTTCCTGCTGGTCAACATAGGCACCTTCGGCGATGCAGATCAGCGCGTCATGCGCCTCGTACATGTCCGTGGTCGAGAAATAGACATCGTTTGTGGCGACCAGCGGCAGGTTCTTGGCATAAGCCATCTCGACATGGCCGCGCTCGGTCAGGCGTTCGGCCTCGGGCTGACCATCTTCACCTGGGTGTCGCTGAAGTTCGACATAAAGCCTGTCTGGGAACATCGCGGCCAGTCGATCCATCAGAGCCTCGGCCGCTGGGCGCTGGCCTTGTTGCAACAACATCCCAACCGGCCCATCCGGCCCACCCGTCAAGCAGATCAAGCCGTCCGAGTGCTTTGACAATTCGTCTAATGTAACCTGCGGCAACTGCCCGCCCTTGTCCACGTAAAGGCACGAGCTGAGCTTCATCAGGTTTTCATAACCGACCTCGGATTGTGCCAGAAGAACCAAGGGCGCAGGCGCCTTCGGCTTCTCACCCGGCTGTGCTTGTACGTAGGTCAGATCAACTTGACAGCCCATAATCGGCTGAATGCCCGCCCCGCTGGCGGTCACGGCGAACTCCAGCGCCGAGAACATGGAATTGGTGTCGGTCACCGCAACGGCGGGCATTTCCATCTTCTCGCAAAGACCCGGCAGCTTTTTTAGCCGCACGGCACCTTCCAGCAGAGAATATTCGGTGTGAACGCGGAGGTGAATGAATCGGGGATGGCTACTCATTCCTGCAAGCTATCCCAGCAAACAGGGATGCAAAAGCAGGAACCCACCCCATGGATTCGGCAAAATAATCGCGCGGATTATTCGGATATTTCTGAAGGTGCTTCTGAACTCCCGCGAGCCCGATCCAAGAAAATACTTTAATTTCAGAGCACTGAACGATAGATAGATGCGGCAATTGACCACAATTCGCGCCATATGATGTATCACAGAGACAGTTTTTCTTGCCAGATCGCACAGCCTGTTTCTAACATCAGATGGCAAGCTACACGCCCGCCACTCTTTCTACGTCGCATCGAAGGAGAGCATCCAAAGGGCGCAACTAGGTAACGCGACGGGTTTCACTCATGAATATCACGTTTCTTCTGAACGGAGAGACAGTGGAGCTGGAGGATATCGATCCGACGGCGACCTTGCTGGATTGGTTGCGCGAGGATCGCGGCCTTACTGGCACCAAAGAGGGCTGCAACGAAGGTGATTGCGGAGCCTGCACTGTCATGGTGACCGATGAGGACGGTGCCAAGGCGGTAAATTCCTGCATCATGTTCCTGCCGCAACTTCACGGTAAAGCGGTGCGCACTGTCGAAGGCGCGAGCGGCCCAGACGGAGACGCTCACCCGGTTCAGAAGACAATGGTGGATCTGCATGGCTCGCAATGCGGGTTCTGTACGCCTGGTTTTGTGATGTCGATGGTGGCAAGTCACACCAATGGCGCGACGGATCACGACAATCAACTGGCCGGAAACCTGTGTCGCTGCACGGGCTATGCACCAATCATCCGGGCGGCTGAGGCCGCCGAAGCACATCCAGTTCCCGTGTGGGTCAAAGATAAGCCGGTGTCTATCCAGTCGACCCCTGCCAGGTTGCCTGGTTCGTCGGATGAACTCGCCAAGATTTACTCTGAAAATCCAAATGCTACTTTAGTTGCCGGGGCAACGGATGTCGGACTTTGGGTCACGAAGCAGCTGCGCGACCTTGATCCCGTAATCTTTCTTAATCGTTGTGAAGATCTGAAAAAGATCACGATCACCGATGAAGAAATCCGCTTTGGCGCAATGGTCGACATGAACCGCATGGGCGATGCGCTTGCCGATCTGCATCCGTCTTATGCAGAAATGGTTCGGCGCTATGCCAGCGTTCAGGTCCGAAACGCGGCAACAGTTGGTGGCAACATCGCCAATGGCTCGCCCATCGGAGATAACCCTCCTGCCCTTATTGCTTTGGGAGCAACACTGCACCTGCGCAAGGGTGACGCCCGCCGGTCAATCCTTTTGGAAGAGTTCTTCATTGACTACGGCAAACAAGATCGCGCGCCGGGCGAGTTTGTCGAGGCCGTCAGCTTCCCGCGTCAGGCTGATCGGTTGAAGTGCTACAAACTCAGCAAACGGTTCGATCAGGATATCTCGGCCGTTTGTGGGTGTTTCAACATCACCGTAACCAACGGCACAGTCGAACAGGTTCGCGTTGCTTTTGGCGGCATGGCTGGAACTCCAAAACGTGCAACGGCAGTCGAGGCTGCGCTAACCGGCCAGCCATGGACGCGCGAAACAATTAACGCCGCATTGCCTGCTTTTGCGGAAGATTACGCGCCGATGACCGATATGCGGGCCTCGGCCACGTATCGTCTGGAAACAGCCAAGGCGATGCTTGTCAGATACTACAACGAGGATCAGGGCAAACTGTCCAATGTACTGGAGGTGTCGGCATGAGTGTCGCCAAATCCCTTCCGCACGACACCGGACCACTGCATGTGGCCGGCACAGCGCGCTATGTCGACGACATCCCGACACCAAAGGGATCGTTGCATCTTGCGTTTGGACTAAGCCCGATCGCCAAAGGTAAAATCAGCGCCATGGATCTGTCTGCCGTAAAGGCTGCTGACGGTGTGGAGACGGTGATCACCGCTGATGACCTGCCCTTTGCGAACGACGTATCCCCATCAATCCATGATGAGCCGCTTTTGTCGGATGGAACGGTGCACTATATCGGTCAACCGGTATTTCTGGTCGTCGCCACCAGCCATCTGGCTGCCAGAAAAGCGGCCCGGCTGGGCAAGATCGACTATGCCGAGGAAGCACCGATTCTGACAGTCGAGGAGGCCCTGGCCGCTGACAGCCGATTCGAGGACGGCCCGCGTATCTACGCCAAGGGCGATGCAGAGGCCGCCATCGCAGGTGCGGCTCATATCGTCGAAGATACGTTTGCGATCGGTGGGCAGGAACATTTCTATCTGGAAAGTCAGGCAGCCCTGGCAGTGCCGAATGAAGGCGCGGATATGCTAGTGCATAGTTCGACTCAGCACCCGTCCGAGATACAGCACAAGGTAGCCGATGCACTGGGTGTTCCCATGCACGCAGTCCGGGTTGAAACACGGCGGATGGGCGGAGGTTTTGGCGGCAAGGAAAGCCAGGGCAACGCTTTGGCCGTCGCCTGCGCCATCGCCGCACGTGCGACTGGCAAGGCCTGCAAGATGCGCTACGACCGTGATGACGATATGACGATCACAGGCAAGCGCCATGGCTTCCGGATTTCGTATAAAGCCGGGTTCGATGAAAACGGACATATTCAGGGCGTCTCGTTTGTTCACTATGCCCTGTGCGGTTGGGCGCAGGATCTGTCTCTTCCGGTAGCAGATCGCGCCATGCTGCATGCGGACAATTCCTATTTGCTGCCAAATGCCCGGATCGAAAGCCATCGGCTGAAGACCAACATCCAGTCTGCCACTGCCTATCGTGGGTTTGGCGGTCCGCAAGGGATCGTTGGGATTGAACGGGTAATGGACCACGCGGCGCATGTTATGGGGCTGGACCCGATCGAGCTGCGCCGCCGGAACTACTATGAACCGGCGCATGAGGTGGCCGATCCCCCGGTTGCTCAGAAACCTCTGGGCCATCCTGACCCGCATGAGGACCTCACCAGCCGAGGCGCGGTTGAGATGGGCGATGCACCGGTTCGCCCGGTGCCCGCAGGCGGCAACACCACGCCTTATGGGATGGAAGTCAGCGATTGCGAACTGCATGGCATGACAACAGCTTTGCTGAAGTCTAGCGACTATGCAGCCCGCAAGCAGGCGGTTGACGCATGGAATGCCGAGAATAGCGTGATCAAGAAGGGAATCGGTTTTTCCCCGGTGAAATTTGGCATTTCCTTTACACTGACCCACCTGAACCAAGCCGGTGCGCTGGTGCATGTATATCAGGACGGCTCGGTCCACCTGAACCACGGTGGCACCGAGATGGGCCAGGGGTTGTTCCAGAAGGTCGCTCAGGTTGCAGCGTCGCGTTTTGGCATACCACTTGAGCTGGTGAAAATTACCGCCACCGATACGGCCAAGGTACCGAATACATCCGCCACCGCGGCCTCGTCAGGAAGTGACCTGAACGGCATGGCGGTCAAAGCAGCCTGCGACACCATCCGTGACCGGATGGCGGATTATCTGGCGGAACGACATCAGGCCGACCCCACGACCGTGACATTTGCGGACGGGCAAGTTTCAGTAGGCGAAGAAAGCTATAGCTTCGCTGAAGCCGCAGCGTTGGCCTATCAGGGGCGCATCAGCCTTTCCGCAACCGGATTCTATAAAACTCCAAAGGTCGAATGGGACCGGATCAAAGGCCATGGGCGCCCCTTCTTTTACTTTGCCTATGGCGCAGCCATCACTGAGGTGGCTGTCGATACACTGACCGGTGAAAACCGTATCTTGCGCACCGATATCCTGCATGATGCGGGCGCGTCCCTGAACCCGGCGTTGGATATCGGGCAGGTCGAGGGTGCTTATGTTCAGGGCGCTGGCTGGCTGACGACAGAAGAACTGGTCTGGGACGGCAAAGGCAGTCTACGCACGCACGCACCATCCACCTACAAGATACCGGCCTGTTCTGACCGACCCGATATTTTCAATGTCGCGCTTTGGGATGGAGAGAATCGTGAGGACACGATCTATCGTTCAAAAGCGGTTGGCGAGCCACCCTTCAATCTTGGCATATCAGCTTGGTTGGCCCTATCGAACGCGGTGGCCGCATGTGGAACCAGCTATCCCGCGCTGAATGCGCCTGCCACCGCAGAAGAAGTCTGGCGTGGAATTCAAAGGGTAAAGGGAGATACCTGATGGGATTTGACAGGGAGGCTTTGAGGGAGGCGGTCAAAACCCACGGCAAGGTGGTTCGGGTCGTCATTGCCGGGATCAAGGGATCATCACCGCGCGAAGTTGGCGCTTCGATGCTGGTATGGAAAGACGGGCAAAGCGGCACCATCGGCGGTGGCACGCTGGAATTTCAAGCCGCTGAAGCTGCGCGTCACCAAACCAAGCCGTCACGGCTGAGCCAGCATGCACTTGGTCCTGATTTGGGCCAATGCTGCGGCGGAGCGGTTTCGCTACTTTCGGAGATGTATGACAACGCTTCTTTAACGCATATTGAAGGTACGGTCGTCTCACGACCTGTGACCCAGGAATGCGAAAAAGAGGACCCGCTGGATACTCAGGTTCAGCCTATGGCGGTTAAACGCGTATTAGCGCGGTCTCGCGCTCAAGGCGTCGCACCCGAGCCACAGCTGATCGAGGGATGGATGATCGAGCCCATCCACGAACCCACCCGCAACCTCTGGATTTGGGGTGCAGGGCATGTTGGCCGTGCGTTGGTGGATGTTCTTTCCCCCCTGCCCGATCTTGCAATCACATGGGTTGATACCGGTCCCGAGCGTTTTCCCAGCAGCATTCCGTCGGGAGTGACTGCCGTGCCGGCGGCCAAGCCTGCAGAACTGGTGCGACATGCACCGCCTGAGGCCGAGCATTTGGTGCTTACTTATTCACACAATCTGGATCTGGAACTGTGCAACAGGTTGCTTTTGCACGATTTCCGTTTTGTCGGGCTGATTGGTTCAGCTACTAAATGGGCGCGATTCCGGTCGCGACTGGCGGCGCTTGGACATCCGCCCGCACGTATAGGCCGGATTACCTGCCCGATTGGCGACCCCAATCTGGGCAAACACCCGCAGATGATCGCCGTTGGGGTCGCAGCGCAACTTCTGCGCCCGGCCCGGCAGAATGAACTGAAGAAGGACCTGAGCGCGTGACCACTCCACTTCTAAGTCTTCAAGGGCTGACCAAAGCCTATCCCGGCGTCGTGGCCAATGATCAGGTGTCTTTCGACATCGGAGAGGGCGAGGTTCACGCCTTGCTGGGCGAGAACGGCGCGGGCAAATCAACGCTGGTCAAGATGATCTATGGCCTGGTGAAGCCCGACAGCGGTTCGATGCTACTGCGTGGCCAGTCTTTTGCACCGCCTGAACCTCGGGCAGCGCGCTCTGATGGGATAGCGATGGTGTTCCAGCACTTTTCATTATTCGATGCCCTGAACGTCGCTGAAAACATCGCGCTTGGTATGGAAAACCCTCCTGCCATGGGTGATCTAGCGTCCCGCATCCGCGAGGTGTCGGAAACTTATGGCCTGCCGCTGGATCCGTATCGCACAGTGGGCGACCTGTCTGCGGGAGAGCGTCAGCGGGTCGAGATCATCCGTTGCCTGCTGCAAGACCCCAAGCTGTTGATCATGGATGAACCAACATCGGTTCTGACCCCTCAGGAAGTCGATATCCTTTTTGAAACGCTGAACAAATTGCGCTCCGAAGGCACCTCGATCCTGTATATCTCACACAAGCTTGAAGAAATCAGAACGCTGTGTGACCACGCCACGATCCTACGTCTGGGCAAGAATGTAGGCGAGTGTGTGCCCGCCGAAACCTCCGCCCGTGACATGGCCGAAATGATGGTCGGCTCGACGTTGCAAACGCCAGAACGATCCGGTCGGGAGTTTGGCGAAGTCGCGCTGGATGTAAGTGGCCTATCGGTGCCATCGCCTTCGGAATTTGGCACAGCGTTGCGCAATGTTCACATGACCGTCCGCAAGGGCGAAGTTCTGGGCATCGGTGGCGTTGCCGGAAACGGTCAGGACGAATTGCTGGGTGTGCTGTCAGGAGAGATTCCAACTGCTGCGGATGCGATCAAGTTCAATGGTCAAGCGATTGGCAAGCTCGGTCCGACGGCCCGGCGGAAACTTGGTGTGCTGACCGCCCCCGAAGAACGGCTGGGCCACGCAGCTGCCCCTGATATGAGTCTGACTGAAAATGCCCTGCTCACCGGATCGATCCGCGAAGGGTTGGAAAGCAACGGCTTTCTAAAGTGGAACGAAACCAAAGAGTTCGCCGAGAAAATCATCAGCGCTTTCGACGTTCGGACACCCGGACCTGAGAATGCAGCACGCTCGCTTTCGGGTGGGAACCTGCAGAAATTTGTGATCGGGCGCGAGGTGTTACAGAATCCCGATGTGTTGGTGGTGAACCAGCCAACCTGGGGCGTGGACGCTGCTGCTGCTGCCTCGATCAGACAGGCGATCCTGGATCTTGCGGCCAAGGGAACGGCAGTGATCTGTATTTCCCAAGACCTTGATGAGCTCATGGAAATCTCGGACAGCTTTGCCGCGTTAAACGAAGGGCGTCTGAGTGCGCCGCGTGAGACCACCGGCCTGACGGTTGATGAGATTGGCCTGATGATGGGCGGAGCACATGGCATGGAGGTGGCGCATGTCTGACGTGTTGAACTGCCTTCTACGAGAATATTTTCAAAAAGATGAAGAAAGCGGGGGGATAATCGGGTGATTGTGCTGGAGAAACGACCTCAGCCATCCAAGGCTTGGTCATATGCGACCCCCTTGGTGGCGGTGTTGGCCACGATGGTTTTTGGCGGATTGCTGTTCGCTATACTGGGCAAAAATCCGGTTGAGGCGATCGGAACAATTTTCTGGGAACCGCTGTTTGGCGAGTTCGCATTCTACTACCGCCCTCAACTGTTGGTCAAAGGTGCGCCTTTGGTGCTGATTGCGATTGGCCTGTCTTTGGGTTTTCGCGCAGGTATCTGGAATATCGGTGCTGAGGGTCAATATATCATGGGAGCCATCTTCGGGGCGGGTGCTGGACTGGCATTCTATCCGATGGATGCGTTCTTCATCTTTCCCATCATGGTGATCGCAGGCGCGTTTGGCGGCTGGCTGTGGGCAATGATTCCGGCCTTTCTTAAGGTTCGGTTCGGAACCAACGAAATCCTCGTCTCTCTGATGCTGGTCTATGTGGCCGAGCAGTTTTTGGCCTCGGTTTCGCTGGGTCTGCTCAAGAACCCCGAAGGGTTTGGCTTTCCCGGATCGCGCAACCTGCAAAGTTATGAAAGTGCACACAATGCGGAGCTGATCGCAGGTTCAGGTATGCACTGGGGTGTGGTTGCGGCATTTATCGCAGTGATTTTCTCATATGTTCTGCTGAACCGGCACATGCTGGGCTTTCACATTCGTCTGACGGGTGAGGCGCCTCGTGCAGCCAAATTTGCAGGCGTGAACCCAGCACGTTTGATCCTGTTCTGTCTTGGCCTGTCAGGTGCACTTGCCGGTCTGGCAGGTATGTTCGAGGTCTCAGGCCCGTCGGGCGTGGTTAGCATCGACTTTAATGTCGGCTATGGCTTCACCGCGATCATCGTGGCCTTTCTGGGCCGTCTGCACCCGGTAGGTATCCTGCTGGCAGGCGGGCTGATGGCACTGACCTATATCGGTGGTGAAATTGCGCAGTCTCAACTAGGCCTGCCTGCCGCCGCGATACAGGTGTTTCAGGGAATGCTGCTGTTCTTCTTGTTGGCATTCGATCTTTTGACAAATTACCGCATCCGTGCGGCACGTAGCGAGGTGGCATAATGGACCTTGGTGAGATTAACCCCGTCCTTCTGGTCGCTTCGCTGATGGTAGCGGCAACGCCACTGCTTCTGGCCGCGATTGGTGAACTGGTCGTCGAAAAGGCGGGCGTTCTGAACCTCGGCGTCGAGGGTATGATGATCGTAGGCGCGATCAGTGGTTTTGCGATCTCGGTTGAGACCGGTTCACCCTGGCTGGGCTTTATCGCGGCAGCGATCGGAGGCGCGGTGCTATCGCTGCTATTCGTGCTGTTGACGCAGTTTGCGCTGGCCAATCAGGTTGCCAGCGGTCTTGCCCTGACCCTGTTCGGATTGGGCTTCAGCGCGCTCATGGGGCAGAGCTATGTGGGCATCAAACCCCCCAGCATGGGCGACATACATATCCCGCTGCTCAGCGACATTCCGGTCGTCGGTCCGATCCTGTTCCAACACGATCCGATCCTCTATGTCGGCATCGCGATAATCGCCGCCGTCTGGGCCACGCTCAAATACACCCGTGTTGGACTTATCCTGCGTGCTGTGGGTGAAAACCATGACGCCGCCCACGCGCTTGGCTACAAAGTCATAAAGATCCGCATCATGGCGATCCTGTTTGGCGGGGCCTGCGCAGGACTTGGCGGTGCCTATATCAGCCTGATCCGAGTCCCTCAGTGGACCGAGGGTATGACCGCCGGTGTTGGTTGGATCGCTCTTGCACTGGTGGTGTTCGCCAGTTGGAAACCATGGCGTGTTCTGCTGGGTGCCTATTTGTTCGGCGGAATCACTGTGTTGCAACTGAATTTACAGGCGGCGGGCGTTGCCATCCCGGTCGAGTATCTGGCAATGTCGCCCTACATTATCACGATCCTTGTGCTTGTGATCCTTTCGGCCGACAAGAGCAGCGCACCTGCCTCACTGGGCCGTACATTCCATGCCTCGCTCTAGGGGCTAACTAAACCAACTTGGGGAGTAACACATGAAATTCACTACACTTTTGGCAAGCGCCGCCATGGCGCTGGGTCTGGCCACCGGTGCCATGGCCCAAGACAAGACCAAAGTCGGGTTCGTCTATGTCGGCCCGGTGGGCGACGGTGGCTGGACCTATGAACACAACAAGGGTCGCCTTGCAGTCGAGGAAGAGTTCGGCGACAAGGTTGAGACTGTGTTTGTTGAATCGGTCCCCGAAGGCCCAGACGCCGAGCGCGTGATGACTCAGATGGCGTTGGAAGGTGCTGACCTTATCTTCACCACCTCATTCGGATACATGGACCCGACAATCAATGTCGCCAAGAAATTCCCGAATGTGAAGTTCGAGCACGCGACCGGCTACAAAACCGCAGACAACGTTTCGGTCTACTCGGCCCGTTTCTACGAAGGACGCGCGGTGCAAGGGCACATTGCGGGCAACATGACTAAGTCCAATGTCATTGGCTACATCGGGTCGTACCCTATCCCCGAAGTGATCCGTGGTATCAATTCAGCCTATTTGCACGCCAAAAAGGTGAACCCGGATGTCGAGTTCAAAATCGTCTGGGCCTACACATGGTTTGATCCCGCTAAAGAGGCTGACGCCGCCAAGGTTCTGATCGAACAGGGCGCGGACGTTATTCTGCAGCACACCGACTCGACCGCACCGCAAGCTGCTGCGCAGGAAGCTGGCAATGTGGTAACCTTCGGTCAGGCCTCTGACATGAGCGAATACGCCCCCTTCCCGCGTGTGTCATCGATCATCGATGATTGGGCACCCTACTACATTGCGCGGACACAGGCGGTCATGGATGGCACCTGGGAGAGTGTAAATACCTGGGACGGCATCCGGGAAGGAATGGTCGCAATCGGTGAGATTTCCGACGCGGTACCAGCTGATGTCAAAGAAGAGGCGCTGGCCCTGAAAGCCGCGATGGCGGCAGGTGAATATCACCCCTTCACCGGCCCGATCAACAAACAAGACGGCAGCGCCTGGCTGGCTGAAGGCGAAGTTGCTGATGACGGCACGCTGGCCGGGATGAACTTTTACATCGAGGGGCTGGAAGGCGACATTCCGCAGTAAAGTCTAACCCAGTAAGATAAGATCAAGGCTCGCAGAATTCTGCGGGCCTTTTTTTGGTCATCCGTTCAAGGGGACACCATCTGGAAGAAATGGGCTTTCAGCGGTATCGCCGACGGCTCTGAACCAAAACGTGCACGCATATTGTGTGCGAGATCACTGGCAATTTCACCATGGTCTCCATCGCGTTCGAGAACCTCAAAATAGGCTGGGCTGCCAAGCATCAGGCCCAGCGCAAAATTATCAAAACTCGCAACAGTTGAGGCATGTTCGACGTATTCGTGGCGTGGCTCGACAAACCCTGCTTGCGCAACCTCATCCAGAATCGCGGCAGCATCGTATAGCGAGAACGGGACTTTCATGAAACCGGGAGGATGACCATCAAATGCAGCGGATAATGTTTCGATAACCAGTTCGGAATATGGGTTCTCGGCGTTCGTGCCCCAGGTCGAAAACAAATAAATGCCACCCGGTTTCAATACCCGGAGCGCTTCGGCGTAGGCTTTGGCACGATCAGGGAAGAACATATGACCGAACTGGCAGATGACCGCGTCGAAACTTGCGTCATCGAATGGAAGCTCCTGCGCATCTGCAGTTTGAAAGCTCACGTTATCCGTCTCGCTGAACTTAGTGCGTGCGATATCAAGCATCGGTTCGTTGAGGTCTGTGACCACAATATGCCCATCTTCCAACGCACTAGACACGTGCCGGGTCACGATCCCTGTGCCTGCAGCGAGTTCTAACACCTGTCTGGGCGAAACGGCCGCTGTTTTCTGCGCCATAATGCGGGCCATATGATCGAATATCACCGGCCCCATCTCTCGATCGTAATTTCCCGGGATATCTCCTACAAATGCAGAATTTGTATCAACCATCGTAACCTCCATGCACCGAAAAATCCCCAGCCGATCATGGCCAGCTGAGGATATGCTGAGGCATGGTAGCACAGACTGCGCAAGTTCAGCGACACAACCACGTTGAACACATGGCTGCCAGGGACCGGGTCAAACACCAAGTAATGGATTAGGAGCCGGTTTTAGTGTCCAGTCAAAACCAGAGTGTTCACCGGCATCAGGATCAACCGCAACCGCAAGCCCGCAGCGTGGACAACGCCGATGGTGTCGACCACATGCAGGAATGACTTTTCCCAGAACCCAAGGTTTTCGTCTTCCAGCTTGGCGTGGTTATCCGTGTAGACATTGGCCAGACAGTTGCTTCCCGGCGGCACATCATCGACCATGCTTTCATAAAGCGGCTCGAGATAGACGAGGATCGAGCCTGGCTTGGTATTGGTCTGGACGTCACGTAATTCATCGGTTGGCCTGATCTGACCTGAAGGGATCACATCCTGTACCTCGACGACGACGACAGGGATCACTGTGAAGGGTTTTGTCATGCACCCGATTTCACCGATCATGCCTGATTTGATCACTTGCGCTGAAAGCTGGTTGAACGCAGCCTGAAACCGGTCGTGCCCCGAAGAAGACGGCACAAGGATGCCTGCCGGCCGCAATAACGGGCTCACGTAATCGCCGACCTGCAGCCCAAATTGTTCGATGCGACCGGTGACACCTGCGCTGATTATGGTCTTGTCCAGCTCGGTCAATGCCGCGTCAAGCTGAGCATTCGCGCTGGCAAGCTGGGCAGGGATCAGTTCCTCGATCTGCTGCACCACTGCAGCGCGCTTGGAAGTGGCAGCCGTGACTTGCGCCTCACGCTCGGCGACCAAATTTTCAAGCCGGTCGATCTCGGCCAGGCGCACGGCACTGGACCCTTCGTCGCGCAATGTTGTATTCCGCTCGAGATCTTCAAGCGCCTGATCCAAAGCCGCGCGTGCACCCGCTATGCCTGCCTCGGCCTCAGCCAGATCGGTTTCCGCCACTTTTAATGAGGCTTGAACCTGCGCGATTTGCGCATGAGCAGCTTCAACCTGTGCTGTTTGCGTGAAATCCTCAATCCGGAAAATCGGCTGCCCTGCTGTCACCTGCTCATTGTTGCGCACATAAACTTCGGAAACGCGGCCGCCGAGTTGTGGAAGGATCGTGACCGTCCGGAAGTACGAGGCTGCCGTTTTGCTGGCCGGATGGAAATAAAACAAAGTGGTGATCACCGTCAGTGCCAGAATAGCGCAGGTCGTTAACCCCCAACGCAGTTCATACCACATGGTGAACAGAGTAATCTCATGTCCGATCCGTTTACCCTGAACAAAGCGGCGGAACAGATAGTCGGGAAGCACAGTGATCAGTGCGCACAGCATCGTCTCAATCATGGTTTAGTGCCCCTGCGCTGCCGGTTCTGAGGTTTCGGGCTCAATATCCGGTTCGGGTGGATCAGGCACCACGGCTTTATCCTGCCCCGGTGCCAGGGATCGGATGGCATCTGCAATCGACCGCAACGGAGCAGCAAAATCGGGGAACTGAAAACCCGCGACAAGAATTGCCGCAATCCAGAATATTCCGTTGTGGGTAAACAAAGCCAACAGCGCGAGTATTCCAACCAGCTGAAATTGTGGATGGTTATTCTCATGCGCCATTTTTTCCGGGATCGAATGCAGCGTAAAATACGCAACCCCGATCAGAACCACCAAACCGACGGTGAAAATGACCATAAAGGTAAAGAGGTAGTCGCTACCGTCCGCCTGCGTTACATAAGAGGGTATATGCCCCGTTGCCATCGGGTGAATGTCTGCCGAGTTCACGTCCGCCTCCGAATCTCGCTTTGATTGCACTAAGAGCAGGCTGATCGCTTGCGATCAAGTTTCCTGTGCATGGTGCTTGCGTCTTTTCGTTTGAAGGCACGCGTGCCATGGTCCGCATAGGTCACGGGTTTATTATGCGTCACACTGATCATCCCGCGGCCGGAAGCGAAAGAACACGTATGATTGATTTCCTGATTATCGGCGGCGGTATCGCCGGGTTAAGTGCGGGTGCCCGCCTGTCCAAGCACGGCACCGTAACTGTGTTAGAAGCAGAGGATGCGTTGGGCTATCACACCTCAGGTCGGTCCGCCGCCCTGTTTGAAAAGGGATATGGGCCGCCTTCCGTCAAAGCTCTGAACGAAAAGAGCGCTGCTTTCTTTGAAGTCAATGAATACCTGACACCGCGTGGATTGATGCTGGTGGGTGCCAAGGATCAACAAGAGTTGTTCCTGAAGGAAGCTCAAGACCTTGGAGTTCAGCAAATTTCTCTGGACGAGGCTACAAAGCAAATCCCGATCCTGAATGCCGACACCGTAGGACATGTTGCCATCAGCAATACTGCCTTTGACATAGATACGGACCGGATGTTGCAGGATTATGCACGGATCATCCGACGCAACGGTGGATCAGTCCTGACCCGAGAGAAGGTCGGCAGCATTCGCAAGTCCGGTCACTGGGTCGTTGAAGCCTCTGACACCTTTGAAGCCCGCAACTTGGTAAATGCCGCTGGCGCATGGGTGGACGAAGTGGCGCAAATGGCAGAAATCCAGCCAATCGGTATTACTCCATTTCGTCGGTCCATGGCCCGCCTACCATCGCCTGGAGGGCATGATGTGAAAAACTGGCCCATGATGCTGGGGGTCGCTGAGACCTGGTATGCCAAACCCGATGCCGGAAAGTTACTCGTTTCACCTTGCGAGACTGACCCGACCTCACCCCATGATGCCTATGCCGACGACATGGTTCTGGCAGAAGGTTTGGCACGGTACGAGGCCATGGTGACAGAACCGGTGACACGTGTTGAAACAAACTGGGCCGGGCTGCGCAGTTTTGTATCGGACGGCACTTTGGTTCTGGGGCCAGATCCCACAGACCGAACCTTTATCTGGTCTGCCGCGCAGGGCGGATACGGGTTTCAGACTGCCCCGGCAGCCTCGCAACTTGTGGCAGATCTTGTAACAGGTACTGAACCATCACTTGATGCCACAACTGTGCAAATGCTGAAGCCCGAAAGGTTGCGCAGATGACGCCGCGCAAACTGCCCCCCAATGCAAGCGTCGCCACAGAAGGTGATGACGGCATGCTTGTCGCCCCAGCAGCAAGCCGAAACGCGGCGGTGCTTTGTGATCTGATTGCGCGTGTTGCCCCATCATCGGGCCGCGCGTTGGAACTGGCCAGTGGCACAGGTCAGCATGTATCGGCCTTTGCCCGGCGGATGCCCGGACTTCATTGGCAACCCAGCGAAGTCACCTTGGAACGGCGCGCCAGTATTGATGCCTATTCGACAGGGCTGGGAAACACTTCCCCTGCACTTCATCTGGATGCAACCGCGGCAGGTTGGCACAAAACCATAGCAAGGCAAGATTTGGTTGTGCTGGTCAACCTCTTACATCTGATCAGCTTACCCGAGGTTGAAACCTTGATGACCGAATCCGCGCGCGTTTTGAACTTGGGCGGGCGTTTGGTGCTATATGGCCCTTTCAAACGTGATGGGCGCTTGACCAGCGAAGGCGACCAGAGATTTCACGACGCATTGGTTCAACAGGACCCCGAGATTGGGTATAAGGATGACACCCAGATAATGGCGCTGTTCTCTGAAAATGACCTCGAACTGGTCGAGGTCGTTCAGATGCCCGCGAACAACTTGGCATTCATAGGCCAAAAGGCAGCAATCTGATCAGGATCAAAGCCGGTCCTCTTCTTATGCATCATATGCAATTTATCATATGTTTTAAGAAGGATGTTGTAATGAGCTGGCACGAAGCACTGGACGGGACCCGCATAAGCCTGCGCAATCTCAACGGCGCCATTCCCGATACCGCCCGAGCCTTTGGCGCATTGGGGAAATCGGTCAAAGAAGCTGGGATCCTGGACTACAAAACCAAGGAATTCATCGCGTTAGGCATGTCGATCGCCGTTCGGTGCGAACCTTGCATCACCCTGCATACCGAGGCGTTGATCAAAGCAGGCGCCACTCGCGACGAGGTATCGGATGTGTTGGCGATGGCGGTGCAGATGGGTGGCGGGCCATCTATGATGTATGCGGCGAAAGCCCTAGACTGCTTTGATGAGTTGAACGCATAATAAAAGCCCACCAGAGGCGGGCTTTTTGGGGAAGGCGGTACAGGTTTGTGCCGCCTTTCTAAGTTACTAGCCGTCCTTACGTATGGTTTCATTCTTCGGATCGTAGGGGCTGTCGCATGTGACGACCGCATCCCACAGTTTGTCCTGAATTTTGACCTGAAGCTTAGTACCTTCGACCGCCAGTTCGGGCTTCAAATAGCCCATGCCGATGGACTTCTCGAAGGCCACCGAATAGCCACCCGAGGTCAGACGACCGACGCGCTCGCCTTCCGGCGTGTACAGCGCCTCGCGGCCCCATGGATCGGCATCGTCCGGCCCGTCGATCAGCAGAGTGCAGCATTTCACGCGTACGCCGGTCTCTTCCAGCTTGGCCTTGCCGTAGAAGTCTTTCGACAGGTCAACAAAGCGTGGCAGGTCAGCTTCCAGTGGGGTCGCGTCACGGCCCAATTCTGTACCAAACGCGCGATAGGATTTCTCCTGGCGCAGCCAGTTTTGTGCACGTGCACCGACCAGCTTCATACCGTGCTTCTCACCGGCTTTTTCCAGCAGGTCGAACAGGTAGTTCTGCATCTCGATCGGGTGGTGCAGTTCCCAACCCAACTCGCCGGTATAGGCCACGCGGATCGCGTTGATCGGGCACATGCCCAGTTCGATCTGACGGGCCGACAGCCATGGGAAGCGTTTGTTGGACAGAGCGGTTTCCGGGTCGGCGTCCTTGATCACCTCTTTCAGCACGTCACGCGACTTGGGTCCGGCGATGGCGAATACGCCCCACTGGGTGGTCACGTCCTGGATCTCGATATAACCGAACTCCTCCATCTTGTCCTCAGCCGCCTTACGCAGGTAGTCGGCGTCGTACTCGGTCCAGGCACCGGCAGAGACGATGTAGTAGTTGTTCTCGCCGTTGCGGACGATGGTGTATTCGGTGCGGGTGGTGCCGTGCGAAGTCAGCGCGTAGGTCAGGTTGATGCGACCAACCTTGGGCAGCTTGTTGCAGGTGAACCAGTCCAGGAACTGGGTCGCACCGGGGCCTTTGACGACATGCTTGGTAAAGGCCGACGCGTCGATCAGGCCAACGCCTTCTCGGATCGCTTTGGCTTCTTCGACGGCATACTGCCACCAGCCACCACGACGGAACGAGCGGCTTTCCTTGTCGAAGTTGTCTGGCGCGTCGAGCGGGCCGAAATAGTTCGGACGTTCCCAGCCGTTGACCCAGCCAAACTGAGCGCCACGGGCTTTCTGCCGGTTATAAGCCGGAACAGTACGCAATGGACGGCAGGCTTCACGCTCTTCATCCGGGTGGTGCAGGATGTAGACGTGCTCATAGCACTCTTCGTTCTTGCGCGCCGCAAATTCGGTGGTCATCCAGTTGGACGAGTAACGCTTGGGGTCCAGCGAAGCCATGTCGATCTCGGCTTCGCCATCGACCATCATCTGTGCCAGATAATAGCCGGTGCCACCTGCAGCGGTGATGCCGAACGAGAAACCCTCGGCCAGCCACATGTTGCGCAGGCCCGGAGCCGGACCAACCAGCGGGTTGCCGTCAGGGGTGTAGCAGATTGGACCATTGAAATCGTCTTTCAAACCGGATTCGGCGCAGGAGGGAACACGCTCTGCCATCGCCATGTACTGATCGGCAATCCGGTCCAGATCCAGCGGGAACAGGTCAGCGCGAAAGCTGTCCGGCACGCCATGTTCGAACTGCGCAGGAGCGCCATGTTCGTAGATACCCAGTATCCAGCCGCCACGTTCTTCGCGTGCGTAGGATTCGTTGTCGGCATCGCGGACAACAGGGTGTTCGGGGTTGCCCGCTTCGCGCCATTTGACCAGTTCGGGGTCTTTGTCCATGACGATGAAGGTATGCTCGACCGGGATGGCAGGCATCTTGATGCCCAACATCTTGGCAGTGCGCTGCGCGTGGTTGCCTGATGCGGTCACCACATGCTCGGCAGTGATCACAACCTGCTCATCTGAAGGAACGAGGTTGCCACCCTTCTCGACCATCTTGGTGCAGGTGACTTCCCAGTGGGTGCCGTTCCAATGGAACGCATCGGCCTGCATCTTGCGAACAATGTCGACGCCGCGTTGACGAGCACCCTTGGCCATCGCCTGCGTTACGTCGGCAGGGTTAATATAGCCGTCCTCAGTGTGATAAATTGCACCCTTCAGGTCCGAGGTTTCGATCAGCGGCCAGCGCTCTTTGATTTGGTCAGGGGTAAGCCATTCGTAGGCAACATCACAGGTCTCGGCTGTGGACGCATAGAGCATGTATTCGTCCATACGCTCTTGCGTCTGTGCCATGCGCAGGTTGCCCACCACAGCGAAACCGGCATTTAGCCCGGTTTCTTCCTCAAGCGTCTTGTAGAAATCGACCGAGTATTTGTGGATGTGGGTCGTCGCATAGGACATGTTGAACAACGGCAACAGGCCCGCTGCGTGCCAGGTGGAACCGGATGTCAGTTCGTCCCGCTCGATCAGCATCACATCATCCCAGCCTGCCTTGGCCAGGTGATAGGCAATCGAGGTTCCGACGGCGCCGCCGCCGACAACCAGTGCTTTGACTTGGGTTTTCATAGCCGGGTGTCTCCCCTTGGAATCTGTTGACACCATATGGCGCATTTGTGGCGCCCGGCGCGACATTCATCCGACCAGTGATAATAGAAAAACGACCCGCAATTGATGCAGGTTCGTTATTCGGGCGTGACAATCCGATCAGTTTTTACCGAAGGTGCAGCGTTTAGAGCTTCCACTCATTGCGCAGGAAGATCCTTCGTTTCCCTTTCGAACACGGACGTCTGAGCGTCCTGCGTTTGCTGCAGTGGCGACGGCGCCGCCGCCAAATGCCCCAAAACCGGGGATTTTCTGTAGCAATCCATTGATAAAACCGCCACCCGTGTCAGTCGGGCTGGCGTCGGCTTGACGTTGATCCGAATGCAAAATCAACTCAAGCGCCTTTCCATAGGCCATCTGCAAATTGTCCTGATTTTCAAAGACTTTGCCGCCAGTGATATCGGCCAGACCTTCTGCGTTGAAATCCGTCGCTGTGAGCGTGTTCAACATCACAGCTCCGATATCCATGTTCTCGAGTTTCTGCTGTGTCACCTTGTCCTGCATAGCCACCATTTTGCCATAGAGGTTCAGCATTTTTCCTGCCATTTCAGGCTGTTCCTCCAGTGGAACATAAATACCCTGCCCTGTCGCAACCGAGGGAAATTCCAACAGTGCATTCAGCCCGGCCAAATCGACTGAATTCAAAAACTGCCGGATCGTGGCATCGCTTGCATTGGTGTGTAGACGCAACACAACTTCTTCATCAAATCCGATGCGACCTTTGATCTTACGGATGTCGCTTTCTTGAACCTCGCCAGAAAGACCCTCGGTCACTTCCGCAAACGCCACGCCATCAATGACGGCATATCCGTTAGAAAACTGCATCGCGTTCATAAAGTCGGCCTGTCGCCCCAGTGCCAGACCAACCAGAGTATTGCGTGCTTTCTTAGGCTTCAAAGTGATGTCGAACCAGACGATTTCACCATCTTTTTCATAAACATAACCCGCCTCTACCAGCTTACGTATCAGACCCTCGCGCCCCTCATTCGTGAGGCGCTGTAATTCAGCCTGACCGGGAATAGAGCTGATCATGGGCGAGATTTCATACCCCGACAGAACCGCCTGAACCGGCTTGCTATCGGCATCCATCAGATCATAGCGGCTCCAACCCTCGGGGGGAGATGGCAAAAAGGATTTTGCACCCGCATCCCAGCTTTTCTTGCGCTCACGTTCGGCCTGCTTGGCGGCCTGCTCGGCCTTATACAAGCCGAAACGATCATTGATCGTTTCGACATAATCTGCAAAGGACAATGTATCGTCGTGCTTTTTATCCTGCTGGTAATAGTCAAGACCCGCGACAACAATCGCCGCGATCAGCAAAAATCCAATGAACCGCAAGGCGCCCATAAATCAACCTCAGAATCAATTAGTGCTCTGAAGAGATTCAATCCTATGAAATTTGGGCGTGGATATGACCGATCCTTGGAATTATCTGTCCGTCGACATACAGCTTATATACTAAAGAATCTTCCCCGGATTCATGATGTTATCAGGATCCAGCGCCGATTTTATCGCCGCCATATAGGCCGTGGCTGCACCCAGTTCTTTCACCAGATAAGGGCGTTTTCCTTGCCCTATTCCGTGCTCCCCAGTGCAGGTGCCTTCCATCGAAATGGCCATATCGTTCAGCCATCCAACGAAATCCTCAGCGCTTGCGACTTCAGTCGGGTTGTCCATATCGATCAACAACAGAGTATGGAAGTTTCCGTCTCCGACATGACCCACAATCGGGGCCAGCAATCCCAACTCGGCGGCTTTTTCCTGTGCGGCTGTCACACAATCGGCCAGACGCGAGATCGGAACGCAAACATCCGTTGAAATCCCCTGCGCGCCCGGTCGCAATTGCAGGCTGGCCCAGTACATGTCGTGCCGAGCTTGCCACAGCTTGTTGCGCTCTTCGGTTGTCGAGGTGGTGGTGATATCGCTGCCACCGAATTCTTCCGCGATTTGCCCAAAGGTCTCGGCCTGCTCAGCCGCTCCGCTGTCCGAGCCGTGAAACTCCAACAGCAACAGTGGCGCTTCAGGCAAATCAAGTCCTGAATAGGCGTTTGCCGCTTTGACAGACATCTGATCCAGCAGTTCGATCCGGGCAACAGGGATGCCATATTGAATGGTCAGCATCACAGCTTGGCATGCCGCATCCACTGTTGGAAATGAACAACGCGCTGAACTGATGGCCTCGGGTATACCATGCAGACGCAAAGTGATCTCAGTGATGATGCCCAACGTCCCCTCGGCACCAATCAACAGACGCGTCAAATCATACCCGGCCGAGGACTTGCGGGCCCGATGTCCAGTGCGGATCACTTGCCCGTCAGGCATCACGGCCTCAAGGCTAAGCACGTTGTCTTTCATCGTCCCATAACGCACTGCGTTGGTGCCAGACGCGCGCGTTGCGGCCATGCCACCCAGAGACGCATTCGCGCCGGGATCAATGGGGAAAAACAGCCCCTGATCCCGCAGATGGGTGTTCAGATCGGCGCGGGTGACACCCGGCTGTACCACGCAATCCAGATCACCGACGTTGACTGCCAGTATCTTGTCCATCTGGCTCAGATCGACGGAAATCCCACCGGCAGGCGCATTCACATGCCCCTCAAGCGAAGTGCCTGTACCGAAAGGGATTACCGGCACTTTATGCGCGGCACAGACCTTAACGATATTCGCAACTTCTTCGGTAGAGTGCGGAAAGACCACCGCATCAGGGCTCTGGTTCTCGATCCAGGTCGTAGTGTGCCCGTGCTGCTCACGGATCGCAGCACCGGTCTGCAGCCGGTCCCCAAATCTTTGTTTCAGAACTCCGACAGCGGTTTCTATTCCGGATTCATTTCGCTGCAAAGCGGCTGCCTGCACCATTGCGTTCCCTTTCCTTCAGGCCGCGGCCTATAGCATTGCAGGCACAACCTGATCAGGCGGCCGATGGCCGTCCTCGAATGTCTTGATGTTAATGATGACCTTCTCACCCATCTCGATCCGACCTTCGAGCGTGGCAGAGCCCATATGAGGTAACAAAACTACATTTGGCAGCTGCCGAAGGCGAGGATTAACGTCCGTGCCCTGTTCATAAACATCCAAGCCCGCGCCTGCAATTTCCCCCGCACGGATCATCCGGGTCAACGCGTTTTCGTCTACGACTTCACCGCGTGAAGTATTCACGATCACAGCCGAGGGTTTCATCAATTTCAATCGCCGCGCGTTCATTAGGTGAAATGTCGAAGGCGTTGACGGGCAATTGACCGAAATGACATCCATGCGCGCAACCATCTGATCCAGGCTTTCCCAGTAGGTCGCTTCCAACTCTTGCTCAATCTCTGGGCGCAGGCGGCGGCGATTGTGGTAGTGCACCTGCATTCCAAAGGCACTGGCACGGCGGGCAACCGCCTGCCCGATCCGGCCCATGCCAAGAATACCCAACCGGCGTCCACCAACTCTGCCACCCAGCAAGGCAGTCGGAGCCCACCCGGCCCAATCGCCTTTTTGCATTACGCCCAGCCCCTCAGGGATACGCCGGGTCACCGCCAGGATCAGTGCCATCGTCATATCTGCGGTATCGTCGGTCAGTACGCCTGGAGTATTCGAAACAAGAATGCCCCGCTGCCGCGCTGTCGCCACATCTATATTGTCAACACCCGCACCGTAGTTCGCAATCAAGCGCAAATTCTCTCCTGCCTGCCCCAAAATACCGCCATCAATGGTATCGGTGATGGTTGGGACCAGCACATCTGCTTCTTTCACTGCGGCAGTCAGTTCTTCGCGTGTCATGGGATCATCGTTGTCCCGCAGCTTTACATCGAAAAGCTCGCTCAACCGGGTTTCCACCGCTTCGGGTAACCGTCGCGTAACGACAACACTCAGACGTTCTCTTGGCACCTTAGCCCTCCTACCGCTTTGCAAACAGCCGCGCGCCATGGCATCGTGGCGCAGGATTACACGGGGCACAAGAACCCCTTGGGCATCGTCTCAACCTTTTTTACGCACGATCGACAGGCATAAGAGCAGACAGGCAGTGAGTGCTAGTTTTTCAGTGAATCGCCATTTTGTGGCGTTGATCTCGGTGTTTCTTCTCGCGTTTGGCGCTGTGGCCGCGTCTGCGCAGGAAAAACGTGGCCAAGTCACGAATCTGCCTCTACCCCGATATGTCTCAATGAAAGCGGCCGAGGGTAATGTGCGCCGCGGCCCATCTCTGACCCACCGAATCGACTGGGTGTTCAAGCGACGCGGCATGCCGCTGCAGATCACGGCTGAATACGGAAACTGGCGCAAAGTGCAGGACCACGACGGCGCGGGGGGTTGGGTTCACTACGCTCTGCTTTCAGGCGTGCGGACTGTTCTCATAGAATCCGACTTGCTGCCGGTTTACACCCTGCCCGACCAAAATTCGCAGGTGAACGCGCATTTCGAAACCGGGGTTGTCGCCCGACTAGAGCAATGTACACCGGATTGGTGCCGCATTTCGGCCGGAGGCTATCGTGGCTGGACCCTCAAGAACAATCTTTGGGGGGTCGATCCCTCTGAAATTCGGGAATAACCACCCCTTATCCTGAGTTCTGCGTTGGTTAACCCTCGACTTGCCCGTTGCCGCGCTTGGCCAGTTCCTGATCCAGCAGCAATAGATTCCAGCGATCTCCGTTGGCCGCCTTTGCCTTATCCAATATCGAAGTGAACAAATCCTCTTCCTCGATCTGCTCTGCCAGAAACCAGTTCAGCATATTCTGCGTACTGAATTCCTTGACCTCGTGCGCCAGCTCGAACAACGCATTGATCTGCCCGGTTACTGTCTGTTCCTGCACCAGAGCCTGTTCGAGCACATCAACAGGCGATTCATATTCCTTTTGCGGCTTGGCGATCCCCTCCAGGTTGATCCGGCCACCCCGTTTGGCGATAAAGTCGAAAATACGCATTGCATGAGTATCTTCTTCTGCGGAATGCCCCCGGAACCAACTGGCGAAACCTGGCAGGTCCTGCGCCTCGAAATAGGCCGACATCGCCAGATAGGTATACGAAGCATGAAGCTCATTATTTATTTGCTTGTTCAATGCCTCTGCAACTTGCAAGTTCAGCTTCATAATAGGCTCCTTTTTTGGATAGCGGACAATAATCACCTAGGTGAGTGATCGGAAATTTTCAATCGTCATATTTTTATTTTAACACAATATTTCAACATGTTAATAGGCGCATCACGCAATTGAAACGCAGTCGCAGGTTGAAGTTCACATACATAAACCAAAATCTGCGCCTTTGCCAAGAAATCCAAGAAACACTCACCTGAACCAATCGTTGGAATTCACCATCTTTCAATACTTCGAGCAGTTTCCCAAGAGCGGTAGACATCACCAAACCGCTGTCAGAAAAATTTGCAGATCGATATGATATTTGTCCAAAAAAGCCCTTGAACCCCGAAAGCAACAGTCGTAGATAGCCGCTCACCGTTGGGGTGTAGCCAAGTGGTAAGGCAGCGGTTTTTGGTACCGTGTATCGTAGGTTCGAATCCTACCACCCCAGCCACATTTTCCAGAAAAGCCAGGAAAATAAGGGGCGACAGAGCCTCCGGAATATCCGATGTCTCACAGCATTCGGAAACTGTGACACTTGCTGTGACACAGCCAGCCAGAAATCGACCCGACGGTCGGCCGCGCAAACCCCGTTACCATACCGGCCCCTACCTCATGCGCCGTGGCCGTATTTTCTATTTCCGAAAACGCCTGCCAAAAAAAACTGTCAAACCAGGTCCCAAACCAGTTTCTCTGCCTGTCGCTGCGAACCGACCTCCCGCTCGACGCTGTGAAGCGCGCAGCCGCGCTGTTCACCGTCCTCGAGCAGATGGAGAAAACACACGTGGACGCACTGACTAAAAATTCGCTGAACCCCGAGACCGCCCAAGCCGCCTTGACTGAGATGCTACGCTCAGCACTTGAGGGCATGCTACAAGAACAAAACCAAGGCACTGCCTTGAGCGCTGGCGAGGACGACCAGAGGATCGAAGCGCTACAGGAAGAAAACCGACGGCTCCGGCACTCCGCAAGGAACAGACAATGGACCGACATCGAGCCTTTGCTGCGCGCCGCCGGAGACCGCGTTTCCCTAAATGTTCCAACGCCGATTTCAAACGATTTGGGCAAACGTGCGACGGCTTTGCAACGTCGGCTCAACATTTCGCTTCCGCCCTGATCGACAACCGGCGCGAATTTGTCATTGATGTGCCAATAAGGACGGCAGCTCAGTCGCAGGCCAGCGCAGCAACCCGAATGCCCCTGCCCCGCACGCCTCGGTATCAGTTCACCGGACGATCTTCAGATGAAACCATCCGGCCCGCCTGAAAGGCAGACCGGACAGTGTGAGTGGTTGCACTTAGTCGTACAGAACGGCCGTGATCTTCGGGTCGTCAATGTTCGAGGCATCGTAGTAGTAGAAGCCTGTATCGATCAGACCTGGAACCTCTTCACCGTTCAAAGCCGCAACCGCTGCCTTCACCGTCTCATAGCCAATGCCCACAGGGTTTTGCGTGATAGCGCCCGCCATCAGACCGCTCTTGATTGCGTCTTTCTGAGCCTTGCCGCTGTCGTAACCGATGATGACCAGACCCTCGGTACCCAGCTCCTGAACGCCATTTACAACACCGATGGCCGAGCCTTCGTTTGTGCCGAAGATCCCATTCAGATCGGGGTTTGCTGTCAGGATCGCCTTGGTGACTTCGGTCGATTTCAAGTGGTCGCCCTGACCGTACTGAACCGTGACAACTTCGATATCCGGGTATTTCTCAGCCATACGGTTCACGAAACCGTCGCGACGATCGATGCCGGTGCGGCTGGTCTGGTCATGCGCGACAACTGCGACTTTGCCTTTGCCACCAATTTTTTCTGCCATTTTGTCGGCTGCAAGCCCGGCTGCTGCCAAGTTATCCGTTGTCGCGGTTGAAAGCGGAATGTCACTGTCAACGCCGCTGTCGAAAGCGATGATCGGAATGCCCTTTTCATTGGCCTGCTTCAAAAGCGGAATTGCAGCTTGGCTATCCAAAGCGGCAAAACCAATGGCTTTGGGGTTGTTGGCCAGAGCGGCAGCCAGCATGTCAATCTGACGGTCGACCATTGTCTCATTATCCGGACCTTCAAATGTGATGGTGACATCAAACTCGTCAGCCGCCTGCTCCGCACCCGACTTCACGGCCTGCCAGAACTGATGCTGGAAGCCTTTGGATACCAGCGGGATATAAATTTCTTCGGCTGCGGCCATCGAGGCAGGTCCTGCCAGGGTGGCTGCGCTCAGCGCACCCAGAATGAAACGACGTGAAAACATGTTATTCTCCTCCAGTTGGTCGTTTTGGTCTTTAATTTAGTTGCTTAGTCATCCCGATTTCTTGCGCCGCGCCATATCGGCATAGACGGCCAGGATGATGATTGCGCCAGTCACAACGGTCTGCCATTCCTGCGCGACGGACAGCACGCGCAAGCCATTGGTCAACACGGCCATGATCAGGGCACCAATCAGCGTGCCCAGAATGGTGCCCCGTCCGCCGGACAAGGACGTGCCGCCGATCACCACGGCGGCGATCGCTTCCAACTCGTAACCCAGTCCCAAGGCCGGTTGTGCAGAATTCAGGCGCGAGGCGATGAGGATACCGGCGATGCCGCAAATCGCGCCAGCAAGCGCGTAAATGCGCATCTTCCACATGTCGGTGTTCACGCCGGACAATCGCACCGCTTCTTCATTTGAGCCAAGCGCAAAGGTGTATCGGCCCAGAACCGTGCGCCCCAGAATGTACGAGGCCACGATGGCCACGAGGAACAGGATCAACACCCCGTTGGGGATGGGTAGCGCTGGGAAAATCTCTCCAATCAGTGACCCGCGCGATATCAGGTCAAAGCCCGGCGTATCGTTGAAGTAGATCGGCCGCGTCCCTGAGATCACCAGCGACAGGCCTTTGAGGATCAACATCATGCCAAGCGTCGCAATGAACGGTGGGATTTTCATCTTGGCGACGAAAGTGCCTGAGCAAAGCCCGCAGAATGCCCCAGCCGCAATGGCTGCAGCGACGCCCAACAATAGTGGCATGCCGAGATATGTCAGGACCACGCCAGCGATCACTGCGCAGAAGGTCATCAGCGTGCCGACCGACAGGTCGATCCCACCCGTAATAATGACCAGCGTAGCCGCGACGGCCAGAACGCCATTCACCGATGTCGCCTGCAGAATGGCGATCATGTTCGATGTCTGCATGAAATTCGGCGACGCAATGGAAAAGCCGATCAGCAGCACGATCAAACTGGCAAAGGCCAACAACTTTTGATACGCGCCACTGTCCGCAAGGCCCGAGAGTGGCTTTTTCTTTTCAATATCGGTTGCTGTTGTCATTGGACTGTCCCTGTTACCTGCATCGCCGCCGCACGTCGCGTGGCCAGATGCATGATGTCTTCTTGAGTGGTGTCTTTGCCGCCGGGCAGAATGCCGGTCAGTCGCCCTTCGCACATCACGGCGATGCGATGGCTGAGGCGCAGGATTTCGGGTAGTTCGGAAGAGATCACGATGATCGTCTTGCCCTGCCCCGCCAGTTCTTCCAACAGCTTGTAGATCTCGGATTTTGCGCCGACGTCGATGCCTCGGGTGGGCTCATCGAAAATCAGAATATCGCAGTCACGTAGCAGCCATTTGGCGATAACAACCTTCTGTTGGTTGCCGCCTGATAGCAGGCGAACCTCCTGCACATCCGATGGTGTTCGAATGCCCAATTGCTGGATGAAGCTTTTGGCGATGTCGCTGAGTTCACCATCGTGCAGAACCCCGCCTGCGCCGGTGAATAGGTCCATCGAGGCAAGCGCGATGTTGTCGCGTACATTCATGCCAGTGGCGAGGCCGAAATGCTTTCGGTCCTCGGACAGGTATCCAATCCCCGCTTTGACGGCGTCAGTGGGTGATTTGATCGACACCACCTGACCATGTACCCGGATTTCGCCGCTATCCTTGGGATCGGCCCCGAAGATAGCACGTGCAACCTCTGTACGGCCTGCGCCCATCAGACCGGCAAAGCCCAGAATTTCGCCCTTTTGGACCGAGAAGCTCACGTCCTGAATTTCGTTACTCCGGCTCAGCCCGGTGACCTGCAGAGACATCTCAGCATCACCCAGATCGGGCACGTCCAGCGGTTCTTCGTTGACCTCGCGGCCGACCATCATGGCGATGATCTGGCTGATCGGGGTTTCGGCGGCCCCTACTGTTCCGACATATTCCCCATCGCGCATAACCGTCACGCGATCTGAGATCTGCTTGAGCTCGTCCATCTTGTGGCTGATGTAAACGATACCCACGCCTTCAGCTTTGAGGCGGCGGATGATCACGAACAGCTCGGCAATCTCGGTATCATTCAGGGCTGCAGTGGGCTCGTCCATGATCAGCACCTTGGACCGAAAGGACAGTGCTTTGGCGATCTCGACCATTTGCTGTTTCGCGATGGTCAGGCTGCCCACCAGCGCCTTGGGATCAAGGTTGAGGTTCATCGAAGCAAAAATATCGGCCGTCTGCGCATTCAGCGCCGCTTCGTCTAAACGACCAAAGCTCTTGCGCGGTTCACGCCCGATAAAGATATTCTGAGCGACAGTCAGGTCGTTCATCAGGCTCAATTCCTGATGGATGATCCCGATGCCCAGATCCTGCGCCTCGCGCGGGGTTGTCGGGCTGACTTCACGCCCTTCGATCTTCAGGATCCCGCCATCGCGCTGATAAATACCCGACAGGATCTTCATCAACGTGCTCTTACCGGCGCCGTTCTCACCCATCAGCGCGTGAACTTCGCCCGGTTCAAGATCGAACTGCACGGATTTCAGCGCGTGCACACCGGGGAAGAACTTATCGATCCCCGTCATTTCGACCAACTTATTCATTTTCCCTCCCATGTGCCCCTTTCCCTTGGGCCCGACGCGGATCACATCACCGCGCCGATTTGCCAGGGGACGAATTCAACGCCCCCAAAGCCAAGTTCCTCGCTTTTGGTCTTTTCTCCCGACGCAACGCGGATGAGCATTTCAAACAGCTCTTCTCCCTTGGCCTCGATGCTGATCCCGTTGGTCACGATGTCACCGCAGTTCAGGTCCATGTCGTCGGCCATGCGCGCAAACATCTCGGAATTGGTGGCCAGCTTGATACAAGGCGTCGGCTGGTACCCCGAAACCGAGCCGCGCCCGGTGGTAAACACGATCAGGTTTGAACCCGACGCCACTTGTCCGGTGACAGAACACGGATCGAATCCCGGGCTGTCCATGAAAACAAAGCCGTGCTTGTCGACCATCTCACCGAATTTGTAGACGTCGCGCAGAGGAGCTGTGCCTCCTTTGGCAACGGCTCCCAGCGATTTTTCCAGAATGGTCGTGAGGCCACCGCGCTTGTTGCCGGGGCTTGGGTTGTTGTCCATCTCACCGCCGTTGCGGGCGGTGTAATCCTCCCACCAGTGAATGCGTTCGATCAGCTTTTCGCCAACCTCGACCGTTTCGGCCCGCCGCGTCAGCAAGTGTTCAGCGCCGTAGATTTCCGAAGTTTCCGACAGGATCGTCGTGCCCCCGTGGCGCACCAGCAGATCCGAGGCATATCCCAAAGCCGGGTTCGCCGTGATCCCTGAATACCCGTCAGAGCCGCCGCATTGCATGCCGACCGTAATGGCACTGATCGAAGCGGGGGCGCGTTCGACCTGATTGGCCAACTCTGCGATGCCACGCAACTCTCCCAGCCCTCGTTCGATGGTGCGCCGGGTTCCGCCCTCGTTCTGAATGGTCATATAGCGCAGGGCACCGTCAGCGCGGATTGGTCGTCCGCCGACAAGGTCTGCGACCTGCATGACCTCGCACCCCAGACCAATCAGCAGGATACCCCCGAAATTCGGATGCTGGGCGTACCCGGACAGGGTTCGAAACAGGGTGGCATAACCCTCATCCTTGCCAGACATTCCGCAGCCGGTCCCGTGCACAATCGGCACCACACCGTCCAAATTTGGGAAGCTGTCCAGCAGCCCGGATTTTTCTGCCGCCTCAGCGATAAAACGAGCCACGGACCCCGAACAATTAACGGTGGTTAGAATTCCGATGTAGTTTCGGGTACCCACCTTGCCGTCGGTACGATGGTATCCATCGAAAGTCCGCTCTTCAGTAAGAGTGGGTAGTGGCGCGTTCGCGCTGGCATGTGCGTAGTCCTGCTGATGCGCCCCCATTCCGAGGTTGTGAACGTGGATATGTTCGCCCGGCGCGATATCGCATTTGGCCTGTCCAATGATCTGGCCATAGCGAACAACGTTTTCGCCAGTCTTGATGGGTGACACCGCAATTTTGTGACCGCGGGAAACAGGTGCAGCCAAGGGCACCGGAACATGCGCCGGTTGTTCGCCCGCCTGCAGGTCGCGCAAAGCAATGACGATATTGTCCTGCGGATTAAGCTTCACGACGTCGCGCGTCGCCTTTTCCAAAACATCTATGCCGCCGTGTGCTTGCATCTCTTCCCCGCTTGCTTGGCCAATGTTGCTAAATCCAATATCGCCACTTGTCAACTAACATGTTAGAATGCTAAATTGCCAAGCATGAGCAAACACCAAGATATTGATGCCGCGCTGCTGCCCGAGATCACGACTATCGAAGGGCCGCTGACTCAACGGGTTCACTACTCATTAAAGCAGGCGATTCTCTCGCTTGATTTCCCACCCGGAGCGAATCTCCGGAAAGCTCCCGTATGCGAACGATTGGGCGTATCTCGCGCGCCTGTTGCCGACGCCATCGCGCGTCTGGCCTCTGAAGGGCTGGTGGATGTAGTGCCGCAATCCGGCACCCGCGTGTCTTACTTTTCGATGGACGAAATCCGCGAAGGTGCTTTCCTGCGCGAGGCGCTTGAGCTTGCAACTGTTGCGAAGGTTGCGCGCGATCTGACCGACGATCAGCGCAAGCGATTGAGCCGCAACATGCGCCTGCAGGAACTGTTGATCGAGGATGAGGACATCCCCGGCTTTTATCTGGCAGACGAAGAATTCCACGGTCTGCTGATGGAGTTTACCGGCTTCCGCCGCCTCGCGGATGTCGCCCAGACCGTTTCATTGCAAGTCAGCCGCGCCCGAATGCTGTTGCTGCCCACCCCTGGCCGGATCGCTGAAACATTGGCGGAGCACAGGGCCATTTTCGAAGCGATCAGCAATCGCAACGAACAGGCTGCGCAGGACGCTATGCGTACTCACCTTGGGCAGTTGATGCCGCGCATCGAACAACTTGAAAAGCAAAACCCCGAATTGTTCAACTTCACCCCACAGCTGAATAGCGAGGCAGGATGACCGTGTCCCAGACAGAACTACTGAACAACCGGACCAAACGGCCCGTTCCCCTGACCCGCATGGGGTTCGGCGGGGCACCGTTGGGCAATCTGTACCGCAAAGTCTCGGACGAGGATGCGCAGGCTGCATTGCAAGCCGCCTATGACGCAGGCATCCGTTTTTTCGACACCGCGCCGCAATACGGGCTTGGCCGGTCAGAGCATCGGTTTGGGCAGGCGATCGGTCGGTTCGGTCGCGAGAACATTCAGCTTTCGACCAAGATTGGTCGCCTGTTGCTGGATTGCGAACCGCATGAGGTGACCCCTGAAGCCTTCGTCGATGTACCGCAGAAAAGAATCGTCTTCGACTATACCTATGACGGGGTGATGCGATCTTACGAGGCCAGCCGCGACAGGATCGGTGTGGCGAACTCTGACATTCTTCTGGTCCATGATGTCTGTGTCTTCAGTCAAGGCAGTCAAGAGGTTTCGGACGCCAAGGTACGCGAGCTTTTTGATGGCGGGGGTTACAAGGCTATGATCGAATTGCGCGATGCGGGTGAAATCGCTGCAATTGGGGCGGGCGTAAACGAATGGCAGGTTTGCGAAAGGCTTCTTGGGCTGGGGGATTTCGACGGGTTCCTGCTGGCCGGACGCTATACGCTGCTGGAGCAGGAAGCGCTCGACAGTTTCCTGCCACTTTGTGAGCAGCGCGATGTCGGGATCATCCTTGGGGGGCCTTACAATTCAGGTATTCTCGCCACCGGAGCTGTACCCGGCGCCAAGTACAATTATGCAGACGCACCAGAAGACATTTTGGAACGGGTCCGTAAGATCGAAGCGGTTTGCGCGGCCCACAACACTCCGCTGATTGCGGCGGCGCTGCAATTTCTTCTGGGTCATCCCTGCGTCAAAACAGTGGTGCCCGGGGCCGTCAACGCATCCGAGGTGCAGTCCAATGTAGCATTGATGGAGCGCGACATTCCTCTGGGTCTGTGGTCGGACCTGCGATCCGAAGGCCTGATCCGACTCGACGCGCCTCTGCCAAGTGAGGCTGCAGATGCTGCGTAACATCAACCCGATCCTGTCGCCGGAGCTTCTGTATACCCTCAGGGCGATGGGCCACGGGGATGAAATCGTCATCGCAGATGCAAACTTCCCAGGCACCAGCAGCGGGCCGGGCTGCATCCGGGCGGATGGGTCTTCAGCCAGTGAAGTGTTGCAAGCTGTGTTGTCGGTGATGCCGTTGGACACATTCGTTTCTGATCCGGCGTTGACCATGCAGGTTGTCGGCGACCCAGAGGCAGTTCCAGACGCCGTCGCGGACTTTCAGCGCATCATTGACTCCACTGCCGACAACCCCGCCAAGGCGCAGGGCTTAGAAAGGTTTGCATTCTACGACCGTGCTGCCAACGCTTTTGCTATCGTTCAGACCGGCGAACGCAGGCTTTATGGCAACATCATCCTGAAAAAGGGTGTGATCGAATGAGGATCGACGCACATCAGCATTTCTGGGATTTGGCGCGTGGCGACTATGGCTGGCTGACGCCCGATCTGGAGACGATCTACCGGGATTTCACACCGGACGATCTAATACCCCTGCTTAAGGCTGCCGGAATCGATGGCACGGTCCTTGTCCAGGCGGCACCCACCGTGGCTGAGACCGAATACATGCTCTCGCTGGCCGACCAGAATGCGTTCATCAAAGGTGTTGTCGGCTGGGTTGATTTTGAGGCCGATGATGTTGGCGCACAGATTTCTGCGTTAGACGCCCATCCGGCACTGGTCGGTCTTCGCCCGATGATACAGGATATCGCTGACCCTCTGTGGATGCTCGGCGACACGCTGCCTCCAGCTTTCGAGGCTGTTCAACGGCATGACCTGACATTCGATGCATTGACCTTGCCCCAACACTTGGGCCCGCTCAGACAACTTCTGGGGCGCCACCCCGATATGCGTGTGGTCATCGACCATGGATCGAAACCATTTATCAAAGACGCGATCTTGGGCGGCTGGTCCGAAGACATGTCGACATTGGCCCGAGAGACCAGTGCGTGGTGCAAGCTGTCCGGTCTTGCGACTGAGGCAGCCGCTCACTGGTCGATCGAAGACCTTCGCCCCTATGTGGATCACCTGCTGAACACTTTCGGCCCGTCGCGTTTGATCTGGGGCAGCGATTGGCCGGTTTGCACTTTGGCCAGCAGCTACGAACGCTGGTGTGAAAGCACCGACGCTCTGCTGAACCAGCTGAGCAACGCAGAACGTCAGGCGATCATGGGTGGGAATGCCGCCCGCGCCTATAACCTCAGGGATTGAAATGACCATACATACATTGGAACCAAACGGGCTGTGGCTCGGCCGTGTCGAGCGTGCCGGGGTTGGACCCAGCGTGGTAACCCTGCGCAATGGGCAGGTTGTCGATATTACATCAAAAACGGCACCAACAGTCCGGGACATCCTGGAACGCGAAGACGCAACGGAATACGTGCTCAACGCCCAAGGGGAAGATATTGGCCTATCGGACGCCGCCCACCAATGGCTTGCGCCGTGCGATCTGCAGGCGGTTAAGGCCTGCGGGGTCACATTTGCCGGTTCCATGGTCGAGCGCGCGATCGAGGAACAGGCCGCAGGCGATCCTGCCAAGGCCGATGCGATCCGGGCGCGCATCGGGGACCGGATCGGCGACAGCCTCACGAACATCGTGCCGGGATCGAACGCGGCCGCAGAGGTCAAAGAAACACTGATCACCGAAGGTCTCTGGAGCCAGTATCTGGAAGTCGGGATCGGACCCGATGCCGAGGTGTTTTCAAAGGCGCAAGTCCTTTCATCCGTTGGTTTCGGCGCAGATATCGGGCTGCACCCGATCTCAACCTGGAACAACCCCGAGCCCGAAGTTGTTCTTGCCGTGACCTCAAGTGGCCAAATCAAGGGCGCAACGCTAGGCAACGATGTGAACCTGCGCGATGTCGAGGGGCGTTCGGCTCTGTTACTGAGCAAAGCCAAGGACAATAACGCCTCCTGCGCAATCGGACCGATGATCCGGTTGTTCGATGATGTGTTTACACTGGACGATGTACGCCAGGCTGAACTGACGCTGACCGTCACCGGACCAGATGGATTTATCCTGAACGGCAGCTCATCGATGTCTCAGATCAGTCGTGATCCTGCCGATCTTGTGAAGCAGACAATCGGACGCCACCACCAATATCCTGACGGCCTGATGCTATTTCTTGGCACGCTCTTCGCCCCCACCCAGGACCGGGATACCCTAGGCGGTGGATTCACACACAAACTTGGCGACGTCGTCACCATCGCCAATGCACAACTTGGGGCACTTACAAACACAGTGCGCCTGTCGACGGAATGCCCTGAGTGGACGTTTGGGGCGTCACACCTGATGCGAAACCTCGCCCATCGCGGCCTGCTGTAAGTGAGAACGAATATGTTGACTGGAAAACACCTGATCGCCGGCGAATGGGTCGGCGCAGATGCGACTTTTGCATCCGATCCTGCGCATGGACCAAGCCATAACTTTTTTGTGGGGACAGCGACATTGGTCGATAACGCAGTAGAAGCGGCCGAGGCAGCGTTTGCCACTTTCGGGTGGTCCTCGCGCGCCGAGCGCGCCACGCTGCTGCGTAAAATCGCGGAAGAGATTGACGCGCGCGGGGATGACATCACTGAGATTGGCACTCAGGAAACCGGCTTGCCCGAGGCGCGCCTGCAGGGGGAACGTGGCCGTACGGTCGGCCAGCTGCGCCTCTTTGCCGATCACATCGAAGCGGGTGATTATCTGGACATGCGCTACGACCCGGCTATACCGGATCGCGCACCCCTGCCCCGCCCCAACTTGCGCATGATCCAGCGCCCGCTGGGTCCCATTGCGGTGTTCGGCGCGTCAAATTTCCCGTTGGCTTTCTCGGTTGCCGGGGGCGATACCGCGGCGGCACTGGCCGCGGGATGTCCCGTCGTCGTCAAAGGCCATTCGGCCCATCCCGGCACGGGCGAGATCGTGGCGCAGGCCATCGATGCCGCCATCAAGGCGACTGGAACTCATCCCGGAGTTTTTTCACTGGTCCAGGGCGGCAAACGGGACGTGGGCACGCGTCTGGTGCAACATTCTCTGATCCGGGCGGTGGGTTTTACCGGCAGTCTGGCGGGCGGGCGGGCCCTATTTGACCTGTGCGCGCAGCGGGACGAACCCATTCCGTTCTTTGGCGAGCTGGGCTCGGTCAATCCAATGTTTATCTTGCCGCAAGCTGCAGCCACGCGCGGGGCTGAGATTGGCGCGGGCTGGGCGACTTCGCTAACGATGGGCACCGGTCAGTTCTGCACCAATCCCGGCATTACCGTGATCATTGACGGACCCAACGCCGATGCATTTCAGGCGGCAGCTGAGGTCGGCCTATCCGCCGTAGCCGAACAGACTATGCTGACCGATGGGATTGCGGCGGCGTATCGGGACGGCGTTTCGCGCGTCGCCGCGGGAACAGGTGTTTCCAAGATCATGGGCACCAGTTGCGAGACACGCGATGCCGCGCCTTACCTGTTCGCAGTTTCCGGCGATGACTGGCTGGCCGATCACAAGCTGCAGGAAGAGGTTTTCGGACCGTTGGGTATTATCGTTCGCGTGAAAGACGCCTCACAAATGCAACAGATCGCGCGCGCCATCGAAGGGCAGCTAACCTGTACCCTGCATCTGGACGCACGCGACAAACCAGAGGCTCAGGCGCTGCTTCCGCTGCTTGAACGAAAGGCGGGGCGCCTACTGGCCAACAGTTTCCCGACCGGCGTTGAAGTGTGCGACAGCATGGTTCACGGCGGTCCCTACCCCGCCTCAACCAACTTTGGCGCAACATCCGTGGGCACATTGTCGATCCGCCGTTTCTTGCGGCCGGTTTGCTATCAGGACATTCCAACCGACCTTTTGCCCGAGAAACTGTGAGGCAACCAATGACGACATTCGAACCATCCAACCGGCTTGCGGGCAAAACCGCTCTGATCACAGCTGCCGGGCAAGGCATTGGCCGAGCAACCGCTGAATTGTTTGTAGCCGAAGGCGCACGCGTGATCGCCAGCGACATCAACGATGTTTCGCTTGCAGAATTAGGCGGTATCGCGGGTATCGAGCCGCTCAAGCTGGACGTAACAGACAATGAGGCTGTGACCGCCGCTGTGGTCGACCTGCCGAAACTGGACGTTCTGTTTAACTGTGCGGGCTATGTTGCGGGAGGCTCAATCCTTGAGTGCAGCGAAAACGACTGGGACTTCAGTTTCGGCCTCAACGTCAAAGCCATGTTCAGACTGATCCGCCTGACCCTTCCGGGAATGCTGGAAGCAGGCGGTGGATCAATCATCAACATGTCGTCGGTCGCATCATCCATGAAGGGCGTGCCGAACCGATTTGCATATTGCGCATCAAAGGCAGCGGTCATTGGCCTGACCAAATCCGTCGCGGCCGATTTCGTAACTCAAGGCATCCGATGCAACGCGATTTGTCCCGGAACCGTCGACAGCCCCAGCTTGCATGACAGGCTGCGCGCCACTGGTGACTATGAACAAGCAATGACAGATTTCATTGCCCGTCAACCGATGGGTCGTATTGGTACAACGGAAGAAATCGCAGAACTGGCTCTGTATTTGGCCAGTGATGCAAGCAAATTCACATCGGGTCAGCCTTTTGCCATTGATGGCGGCTGGACGATCTGAGCAGGAAGGAACCTTACAATGAAACTGCTACGTTATGGCGCCAAGGGCGCTGAAAAACCCGGTATTTTGTCGTCGGACGGCTCAGTTCGTGACCTTTCCGGTGTTGTCGATGACATCTCGGGCGACACGCTTGGAGACGCCGTTCTTGAGAAACTGCGGGCAACAGATGTGGACAGCCTGCCAGTGGTAGATGGAGATCAACGCATTGGTCCTTGCGTTGGCAATGTCGGAAAATTCATCTGCATAGGCCTGAACTATGCGGATCACGCGGCGGAAAGCGGCATGGACCTACCTGCTGAGCCAGTGATTTTCTTCAAAGCCACCTCGGCCATCATCGGTCCCAACGACACGGTCGAAATCCCGCGCGGGTCGGTCAAAACCGACTGGGAGGTAGAGCTCGGCGTTGTCATAGGCAAAGAGGCCAAATACGTATCTGAGGCCGAAGCCATGGATCATGTCGCCGGATATTGCGTAGTAAACGACCTGTCAGAGCGTGACTTTCAACTTCACCGCTCGGGCCAATGGGTCAAGGGAAAGTCCGCCGATACGTTTGGCCCAATCGGCCCCTGGCTGGTGACAAGAGACGAGGTTCCAGACCCGCAAAACCTGCCCATGTATCTTAAGGTAAACGGGCACCGCTATCAGGATGGGTCAACCAAAACGATGCATTTTGGGGTGGCAACCGTCATATCGCATCTGTCGCAGTTTATGTCGCTGCAACCCGGGGACGTGATTTCGACAGGAACACCGCCTGGCGTGGGTATGGGGCAAGAACCTCAGACTTATCTGAAGCCAGGCGATACAATGGAACTGGGGATTGAGGGGCTGGGCGTACAGCGACAGGATGTCATCGCTGGATAGTGGAACCTCAGCCATTGCCCGATGTATCTCGACGCCACAGGTTACGGCAGCGACAACCGAAGTAAATTCGACAAGAGCACCATTCCGCGTCAACTTGACGAGTCGCCCTTGATGTTTTGCAATTGCGGGATCCAAATCTCTGAACGCAGAGCTTAGAGAACGGAAATACCCTTGCTTCGTCGCTGCCCATCAACGACGAATACTCGACGACATCGGCAGCTATAATAGCGGCGCGTCGACGCTGCACAGGACCCGCCTGCTTGCAGTCTAACGGATGTCACGAAATCTCGACCATGCATGTCCTTCTGTTAGTCCAACTAATTTGGCTGCCATGGCACAGACTAAATTTCTGCTTCTCCTCGACGACTCCTACTGTTTGCAGACGCAGCTAACGTCTGCTTTCCGCCCGATACCGCGCCAGTCGTATGACCAGCGAACTCGCTAACGACCAAAAAGTCAAAAAACAGAAAAGTGAGGCACAATATTGGACACAAACCAATTTCTGAACACTACCCATTGACCACATTTCCTTTATTTTGTTAATTTTCAATATGTTGACAAAAATCCTACCACCCCAGCCACATTTTCCCTACATGTGCTGTCCGGAATGAATCGCGACTTGTCCAGTTGGAAAAGCGTGCACATAGCGTTCGGGGTTGGGCTTTTACTTACGATCCGCCACGATCAACTACTCCGACGTCCCAAGGGAGACGAAGCCCCGTCCCGGTTCCGTCGCACCAAGAGATATCGCCCCAATCGCCGCATCCCCTCCTCCGGCCACAACGGGCACGCCAGGCTTCAACCCGGTCGCTTCTGCAGCCTGTGACGTCACAGTCCCAACCACACTGTGGCCGTCAAACACTTGCGGCAGCCAGTCGAGCGCTACACCAGTGGCTTCCGCGATCCCGATATGCCAGTTGCGCGATGCCTGATCGAGCCACATTGTTCCCGCAGCATCGGACGCATCGGTTGCCAGTTCACCATGCAGGCGTGGACCGATGTAGTCCTTGGGCAGCAGGATATGGGCAAGCTGGGCATAGTGACCGGGTTCATTCTGTTTCAGCCATGAAATTTTGGGGGCAGTAAAACCGGGCAACGGAAGAACACCCGCGATATGACCAATCTGCGGCAGCGCTACGCGCAGTTCATCGCATTCGATTGCGGTCCTGCTGTCATTCCACAGGATTGCCGGGCGGATTGGGCACAGCGTACGGTCCAGCAAAACGGCCCCGTGCATCTGTCCGGACAAATCGATGGCCTTCGCCTCTGACAGTGGGATTTGCTCTGCAAGCTGCTTCAACGCGTCACGCGTCGCCTGCCACCAAAGTTCTGGGTTCTGCTCTGACCAACCGGGTTGTGGCGAGGACGTCTCGATCCCTGCAGAAGATATCGCAAGAATACGATCAGTATCCGCGCAGACAATCTTGACCGCCGACGTTCCGATATCAATCCCGAGATACATTTTTATCCGTCGACCTGCACAAACGTCCGGAACTTGTCTGACTCTTGATTTTTTGTCGCGCGTAAAGAATATGTAAAAATAGGATAAGATCAAGACGGCTATGATCCGCAGGCAGACTGGCATGACCAAGATTAAGAATATGGAAGAGTTCGCGGCCCTCAGCGGCATCTCGCGGCCCACGGTATCCAAATACTTCCACGATCCCGACAGCGTTCGCCCAACGACAAGGGCGCGTATCGAAGAGGCGCTCGAACGGTTTGACTATCGCCCGAATATCTATGCTGTAAACCAGAACCGGAAGCTGACCAAGAATATCGGCATCGTCGTGCCCTATCTGGCCGATCCGTTCTTTGCCGAAATCGCGCGCTATCTGGAGCAAAGCTGTATTGCGGCAGGCTATCGCCCTTCCCTCTTTAGCGCCCACGGAGAACAAAAGCTGGAAAACGAAATTCTGGATGGGCTGCAATCCATGAAGCCCGCCGGAGTTTTGTTGGCACCCCTGGGCCGGATTTCAGACCGATCGGCGATTGAGAAGTTCTGCGCCAACGTACCGACTGTTCTGTTTGACAGTAACCTTGATGGGCTGGGTGCCGCGTTTATCGGATCGGACAATTTCAGCTTTGTGTCACAGACCGTTGAATACATGACCCGGACGGGCGAGCCTCCATCATTTTTTGAAATGCGCACACCCGCGAACCCAAACGCCAACAAACGAAGGAAGGCTTATGTCGCCATGATGGAGCGCCACGGGTTCGAGCCGCATATCATCAAAGTCGACGGGAAAGGATGGGCTTTCGAAGAGATTGGGCACAGAGGCGCGCTGAAAGTTCTTGAAGAGCGTGAATTGAGAACGAACTCCGTTCTGTGCAGCAATGACCGGCTGGCTATTGGCTTTCTTGCGGCCTGCTATGAACAGGGGATTCGGGTCGGTCGGAAGGAGGGCTGCACGCTGCGCGTGGCCTCAAATGACGATCATCCGTTCGCAAAGTTTACCTGCCCTTCTCTCACAACAGCCGCACACGACTATGACAACGTGGCCAGCCGAAGCGTCGAGACTTTGTTCGAAATTATTGAAAACGGTGGGAAATTTGAATCGCGAACTGAGACACTTTTCCCCGCTCGACTTGTTTTAAGGGACTCTGCATAAGCCACAATCTTAACGCGCGTAAAGTTTTTATTGACTGCGCGACAACTTTCACTCTACGCTCCCTGCACGACATCCAAGCTCAGGGAGGACAGGGATGTATCTGAAGCACGCACTTCGCGCGGCGACTGCATTGACATTCGTCGCCACGGCAGCAGCCCACGCGCAATCCATCACGATCGCCACAGTGAATAATGGCGACATGATCCGGATGCAGGGCTACACCGACAAATTTACCGAAGCGACCGGCATTGATGTTGAGTGGGTGACACTGGAGGAAAACGTGCTGCGTCAGCGCGTCACCACCGACATCACCACCAAAGGCGGTCAGTTCGATATCATGACCATTGGTATGTACGAGACACCGATCTGGGGGGCGAATGGTTGGCTGGTGCCGCTGGATGGTCTGTCTGCTGAATATGATGTGGACGACATCTTGCCTGCCATGCGCAACGGGCTCAGCAATGACGGCACGCTCTATGCCGCCCCGTTCTACGGCGAAAGTTCGATGGTAATGTATCGTACCGACCTGATGGAAAAGGCCGGGCTTGAGATGCCCGACGCGCCTACATGGCAGTTCATCCGCGAAGCCGCTGCGGCGATGACTGACCGGGACAACGACATCAACGGTATCTGCCTGCGCGGTAAAGCTGGTTGGGGCGAAGGTGGTGCCTTCATCACAGTGACCGGGAATTCCTTTGGCGCCCGTTGGTTCGACGAAGAATGGAAACCGCAGTTCGATCAGCCTCAGTGGAAAGAGGCTCTGACCTTCTTTGTCGATATGATGAACGAGTCAGGCCCTGCAGGGTATGCAACCAACGGCTTCAACGAAAACCTGTCACTGTTCCAGCAGGGCAAGTGCGGCATGTGGATCGACGCCACTGTTGCGGCGTCCTTCGTGACGAACCCGGACGACTCGACCGTGGCCGATCAGGTTGGCTTTGCGCTGGCACCAAACTCTGAAGGTGTCGACAAACGCGCCAATTGGCTCTGGGCTTGGGCTCTGGCCATCCCTGCGGGCACGCAGCAAGAAGATGCAGCCAAGCAGTTCATCGAATGGGCCACATCCAAGGATTACATCGAACTGGTGGCCGAGAACGAAGGCTGGGCCAATGTGCCTCCGGGCGCGCGAACTTCGCTGTATGAGAACCCCGAATACCAGAAGGTTCCTTTCGCCCAGAAAACGCTGGATTCGATTCTTGCAGCCGACCCGGATAACTGCTGCGCGCAACCGACGCCCTATGTTGGCATCCAGTTCGTCGCGATCCCGGAATTTGCAGGTATCGCCACGCAGGTAAGCCAGGAGTTCTCGGCAGTCTATGCCGGACAGCAATCCGTGGATGAAGCGCTGGCCAAAGCGCAGGCCTTCACCGCAGAAGAAATGGAAGCCGCAGGTTACTGAGGCATCCCTCCCCGCGGGCGGGCAGAGGTCTGCCCCCCGCTCCGCCCTTCCACAACTCGCGTTTTTCTCGCAGGCTGGGTTACGCCTGAACAGAGAGGGTTTGCGTTATGGCTACTCAACATTCCCGATCCGTTGCTCGCCTGATGATGGCACCTGCAGTGGTCCTGCTACTTGGCTGGATGCTCGTGCCGCTGACGATGACGCTGTATTTTTCCTTCAAGAAATACCTACCGCTGCGCGGTGGGGATCTGGGCTGGGTCGGGTTCGACAACTATGTCCGGTTCGTCTCGTCCAGCTCCTTCTGGCCCGCTGTGCAGGCGACGCTGGTGATCGTAGGCGGTGTGCTGGTGATCACAGTGGTGCTGGGCATCCTTCTGGCGATGCTGCTGGACCAGCCCATGTGGGGTCAGGGCGTTGTCCGCATCCTCGTAATCGCACCGTTCTTCGTCATGCCCACCGTGTCCGCGCTGGTCTGGAAGAACATGTTCATGGACCCGGTCAATGGCTTGCTCGCACACCTGTGGCGCTTTTTCGGGGCCGAGCCAATCTCATGGCTCTCCGAGGCGTCGATGACGTCGATTATCATGATCGTCTCATGGCAGTGGCTGCCCTTCGCGACGCTGATCCTGCTGACCGCAATTCAGTCGCTGGACAGTGAGCAGCTCGAAGCAGCCGAAATGGATGGTGCCCCGGTGCTGAAGCGGTTCTATCACATCGTTCTGCCGCACCTCAGCCGCGCGATAACCATCGTGATCCTGATCCAGACGATCTTTCTTCTGTCGATCTTCGCCGAGATCTTCGTGACCACCGGCGGTGCATTCGGCACCCGCACCCTCACCTACCTGATCTTCCAGCGCGTGCTGGAAAGCCAGAATGTCGGCCTTGGATCAGCCGGAGGTGTCTACGCCATCATCCTTGCCAACATCGTCGCCATCTTTCTGATGCGCATCGTCGGCAAAAACCTGGACGCGTGAGGAGGAACGACCATGGCCCGCGCCGTCACAACCCGTCGCAAATCGCTGAACACCGCCCTTGCCTGGGCCGTTGGTCTGCTGATCTTTTTCCCGATCCTCTGGACGATCCTGACCAGCTTCAAGACCGAAGCGCAGGCCATCGCAAGCCCCCCGCTGTTTCTGAACTTCGATTGGACGCTAGAGAACTATGCCATCGTACAGGAACGTTCCGACTACATGCGGTTCCTGTGGAATTCGGTGATCATCGCAGGTGGATCAACCATTCTTGGCGTGATCATCGCAGTCCCCGCAGCCTGGGCGATGGCTTTCGTCCCGTCCAAGCGGACCAAGGACATCCTGCTGTGGATGCTGTCCACCAAGATGCTACCTGCAGTGGGCGTGCTGTACCCGATCTATCTGCTGTTCATCCGGTTGGGTCTACTGGACACGCGCGGGGGGCTGGTCGTGGTGCTGATGCTGATCAACCTGCCGATCATCGTCTGGATGCTTTACACCTATTTCCGTGAAATTCCCGGTGAGATTCTGGAGGCCGCCCGGATGGATGGTGCCACGCTGAAAGAGGAAATCCTCTATGTGCTGACGCCGATGGCCGTGCCCGGCATCGCCTCGACGGTTTTGCTGAACTTTATCCTTGCATGGAATGAGGCGTTTTGGACGCTCAACCTGACGGCCGTTGACGCGGCCCCGCTGACCGCCTTCATCGCCAGCTATTCCAGCCCCGAAGGCCTGTTCTTCGCCAAGCTCAGCGCGGCATCGACCATGGCGATTGCACCAATCCTCATTCTTGGCTGGTTCAGCCAGAAACAACTTGTCCGCGGCCTGACTTTCGGCGCTGTGAAATAAGGAAGACGACTTATGGGACGTATTCAACTCAAGTCAGTGACCAAAAGCTTCGGCGACGTTGAGGTCATTCCACCGCTGGACTTGACCATAGGAGACGGAGAATTCACCGTCTTCGTCGGCCCCTCGGGTTGCGGCAAGTCCACTCTGCTGCGGCTCATTGCAGGGCTGGAGGATATCACGTCGGGCTCCATCGACATTGATGGCGCGGATGCAACAGACGTGCCGCCCGCCAAACGTGGTCTGGCCATGGTGTTCCAGTCTTATGCTCTGTACCCGCATATGACGGTGCGCAAAAACATCGCCTTTCCCCTGCGCATGGCCAAGCTGGATCAGGCCGAAATCGACAAACGTGTTGAAGGTGCCGCGAGCGTCCTAAACCTGACCGATTATCTGGACCGGCGCCCGGGGCAATTGTCGGGTGGGCAGCGTCAGCGCGTTGCTATAGGCCGGGCTATCGTACGCGAACCCGCCGCGTTCCTGTTCGATGAACCTCTCTCGAACCTCGACGCAGCCTTGCGCGTTGGCATGCGGTTGGAGATCAGCGAACTTCACGAACGCCTGGCGACCACGATGATCTACGTGACCCACGATCAGGTTGAGGCGATGACAATGGCCGACAAGATCGTCGTTCTTCAGGCCGGTGTGATCGAACAGGTCGGCAGCCCGCTTGAGCTGTACCGGACGCCGCGCAACCTGTTTGTTGCAGGGTTCATCGGCTCGCCTAAAATGAACTTCATCGAAGGCCCCGAGGCGGCAAAGCACGGCGCTCAAACCATCGGCATCCGTCCTGAACACATCACCGTTTCCGAAACCGAAGGTGAATGGTCAGGAGTGGTCAGCGTCTCTGAGCACCTTGGTTCGGACACCTTCTTTCACGTCCACGAGACCGGCCTGGCTGAGACAATCACAGTCCGTGCAGATGGCGAAGTGGGCTTCCGCCACGGGGATCGCATTCATATGACACCGCGGGCTGACGTAATCCACCGGTTCGACGCGAAAGGCTTGCGGATCGAATGACACGCTTGGCTGGCAAAACCGCCCTGATCACCGGGGCTGCGCGTGGCATCGGATTGGCCTTTGCCAAAGCTTACGTCACCGAGGGCGCGCGTGTTGCCATCGCCGACATCGACATCCAGCGCGCGAGAGACGCAGCTTCTGAGATCGGTGAGGCTGCTTTGGCTATCGAGATGGATGTGACCAACCAGCAGAGCATAGATGAGGCGGTGGCAAAAACAGCTGCCCATTTCGGTCTCATTGATATCTTGATAAACAACGCAGCCATCTTCACCGCCGCACCAATCGTTGAGATCGAGCGCATGGATTATGACCGCGTTTTTGACATCAACGTTGCTGGCACCTTGTTCACCATGCAAGCCGTCGCGCGCCACATGATTGAAAAAGGGACCAGAGGCCGGATCATCAATATGGCGTCACAGGCCGGGCGAAGAGGTGAACCTTTGGTCGCTATCTACTGCGCCAGCAAGGCGGCAATCATTTCTCTGACTCAATCGGCGGGGCTGAACCTGATATCTCACGGTATCAACGTGAACGCGATTGCCCCTGGTGTCGTCGATGGCGAACACTGGGACGGCGTAGATGCGTTCTTCGCAAAACACGAAGGCAAACCCCCCGGCCAAAAGAAACGCGAAGTCGCCGCAACCGTCCCTTATGGTCGCATGGGCCGGGCAGATGACCTGACCGGGATGGCGGTATTCCTGGCTTCTGACGATGCCAATTACATCGTCGCACAAACCTACAATGTAGACGGCGGAAACTGGATGAGCTGATGGATCCTGCAGCGAATGCAAAAACTCCGGTGCGACTGCGACTCGACAGCCTTGCAGACCTGCCCGATAACGTCAGGCACCCTGCCTATCAGCGGTCGGACCTGACGCCGGGCATCGTCCATATCGGGCTTGGTAATTTTCACCGTGCGCATCAAGCGTGGTACATTCACCAGTTAATGCAGCAAGGCCAAGCCCATGATTGGGCGATCATCGGGGCCGGCATGCGAAACTACGATGCGGAGATGAGAGAACGCCTGCTGGCACAGGACTGTCTGACCACGTTGATTGAACTAGACCCCACAAGGACATCCGCCGAAGTCATTGGTCCGATGGTTGACTATTTACCGATTGAGGCAGGTAATGTTGCCTTAATCCGGAAGATGGCCGACCCTGCCATTCGTATTGTTTCTCTCACAGTTACCGAAGGCGGGTACTATCTCATCTCCAATACCGGTGCGCTTAACACCGATCACCAAGATATCCGCTACGATGCCGCAAACCCCAACCTGCCCCGAACGGCCTTTGGCTCCATAGTCGCGGCACTCAAACAGCGCCGAGCAAATGGCCTCAAACCCTTCACCGCGCTAAGCTGCGACAACCTTCTGGGCAACGGCACAATCCTGCGAAACTGCGTAGTTGGCTTGGCGCGCATGTCTGATCCTGATCTGGCCAACTGGATTGATCAAAACAGCGCGTTTCCCAACTCGATGGTAGATTGCATCGTGCCAGCAACGACTGACGAGATGGTATCGCAATGCCAAATCCTTGGTGTGGATGACCGCGCTCCTGTCTCGCACGAGAACTTTCGTCAATGGGTGATCGAGGATGAATTCTGCGCCGGGCGACCACCCCTCGAGCAGGTCGGGGTAACGCTGACCCAGAATGTTCACAGCTATGAGTCAATGAAACTCCGCATTTTGAACGGAGGCCACCAACTTCTCGCAAACGTTGGGGAAATTTTGAATGTCCCGACGATTTCATCCTGCATGCAGGATCCGGACATCCTGGCATTCTTCAGAACGGTTCAGACCGAAGAGATTCTGCCACATGTCGAAGCTGTCCCCGAAACGACAGCGAAAGAGTACCTTGAGTTGGTTGAGAGGCGATTTGCAAACACAGCGATTCATGACACAACGCGCAGGGTCGCGTTCGACGGATCGGCGCGGCATCCGGGATTTCTACTGCCATCGCTACGCGATGCACTTGCATCGGGCTCTTCAGTAATCGGGCTTGCGCTGGCCGAAGCATTCTGGTGCCGGATGTGTGCGGGGGTTCGTGAAGACGGTTCCGAAATCGCCCCGAATGATCCCCTTTGGGAAAATCTATGTGAAACCGCGTTGGCTGCCAGAACCGATCCAGGACTGTGGCTCGAACAACGTCTGTACAGCGGTGACTTTGACCGCGGCACACAATTTTCCAACGCCTTTGCCTCGTGGCTAACCAAGATCTGGCAGCGTGGTAGCCGAGCAGTATTAGCTGAGTATGTCGCGACCAATTCATTGTCGCACTAACTTCGCGTTACTTCGATCAATGGGTCGCGGACACATATTGTTGTTTTAGGATGGAACGGCAATGTCCGCCTCAGACACTCGGCTTTCGAAAAATACTGTTACAGCCACAGCCTGCTTCCCTCCGATCCCGCAAAACATCGAATGACCGACAAGGCACCAAATACCAAAGTGATCAAAAGCAGAAATGTGCGACACGAAACTCGACTCAAACCGACTTACGAGCACTGCCAATTGAGCAAAATTCCTTTATATTGTTAAATTTCAATATGTTGACAATAGACCCTGCCACTCCAGCCACGAATTCACGAAAACCAATGAAACCTAGGGGCAAAATCTATGCCTGGCACGCAGTGTGTACCAGTCCTCAGTCACTGTAGATTAGAGTGCAACGCACCCCAATGCGCGAAAGCTCGCTGACACGTCCGGTCAATATCTAATCACAGCTCTGATCTTTGAATCCGTCGAGCGGCCGGTCGAAATGGCACCGGAGAGAGAAATCGTGCTCGTTCGGTCCAGCATGTGAGGACGCGGAGTTGAATTGGCAACTTGATGCGCCGCTGAGAACCGAGGTTTCAAGCACCAGACAAACTCAAATCTTAAGTCACGATCACGCCAGGCGAATTGAATCTTACCTGACTGGGCCAAGCCCCATCCGACCGCGTGCAGTTAGCGACGCATCGATTGTCCGTTGTGGAACAGGTGCACCTTTTCCGGAGGGGCAGTGACGGATACGTTTTGCCCTCGCAGATTGCGCTGAACTCCCGGCAGTTTAGCGATCACTGCCTCTCGTCCCTCGGGCGCTGCAAAGTAAAGCAATGTAACCTCACCCAGAGCTTCGGTGAAATCCACAACACCTGAGTAGATTGCGCCGGCCTCTGTCATCTCCAGATCTTCGGGCCGAACGCCGATATTGACCTGTTTGCCTTCATCCGCTGCCTCTGTTTGGATGGATGAGACCGCAACACCGCCGTCGTCCAGTGTTACGGTCGTCGTCTCTCCGGTCGAAGTGATAGTACCCGGCAACAGGTTCATTGCAGGCGAGCCAATGAACTGCGCGACGAATTCATTGTCAGGCGTCTCATACAATTCCAGCGGAGTACCAACCTGCGCAATTCCTTTGTTGGCCAGAACGACGATGCGGCTGGCGAGCGTCATCGCCTCGACCTGATCGTGGGTAACGTAGATCATCGTGCTGTCAGGCATCGCTTCTTTCAGCCGAGCGATCTCGATCCGCGTGGCCACACGTAGAGCGGCATCCAAGTTCGAAAGCGGCTCGTCAAACAGATAGACCTTCGGATCGCGAACGATGGCACGACCGATGGCTACGCGTTGGCGCTGACCGCCGGACAACGCCTTGGGCAGGCGATCTAACAAGGGCTCAAGCTGCAAGATCTGCGCCGCACGCTCCACTGCGGCATCGACCTCGGCACTGGGCAACTTGGCGATCTTGAGCGCGAAGGCCATGTTTTCGCGCACCGTCATATGCGGATAAAGCGCATAGGACTGGAACACCATCGCGATGCCTCGCTGTGCGGGCGGTACGTCATTGACCACCTGCCCTTCGATCTCAAGCGTTCCGCCCGTGATCTTTTCAAGGCCCGCGATCATCCGCAGCAGAGTAGACTTGCCGCAACCTGATGGGCCGACGAAGACAATCAATTCGCCTTGCTCGATCTCGAGATCGATATGTTTCAGAACATCGACCGGCCCATAGGATTTGGCCACATCTGTAAGCTTGAGTTCCGACATGGTTTACCTCTTTTCCCGAGCCAATAGACAGAATTGAGCGGCGTTCAGCATCAACGTGCCTTCCCCGCAAACGCCGCCCAACATCTCCCCGATTACTTTCCAGTCGCCTTCCGGCAGTGTCACGTCCACCGGATCGTCACCCAGATTGAAGGCGCAGAAAACCTGCTCTGCTTCATCCTCGCGGGTGAAGGTCAAGATCGTACCGATTTGTGACATCTCTGTCTGCTTGCCGGACATCAGTGCCGAGTGCGCATGACGCAAAGCAATCGCATGGCGGTAGTGGTGTAGCATCGACGCCGGGTCTTGTTCCAACCGGTCCACCGCCCGCTCAGCTTGAGTGGCACTGACCGGCAACCAGGGGCGACCCGCGCTGAACCCGGATTGTTCGTCCTGCGCGGCCCAGACCATTGGTGTGCGACATCCGTCACGGCCTTTGAATTCAGGCCAGAATTCGATGCCATAGGGGTCTTGCAAATCCTCGAACGCAACATCCGCCTCGGGAAGACCCAGTTCTTCTCCCTGATACAGGCAGGCCGAGCCACGAAGGCACATCATGAGAACGGCGTGCTGCCGGACAGCTGCATCGTCCAAACCCCAACGCGAAGCATGGCGTTGCACGTCGTGGTTCGAGAAGGCCCAACAGGGCCATGCATCACCTGCCTTGTCCTCTAGCTGGTCAAAAACCTGCTTTGCGTAAGCCGCCGTCAAAGCCCGCTTTTCGAGGAACTCGAAGGCATAGCACATGTGCATCCGCTTATCACCACTGGTGTATTCCCCCATGATCTCCAACCCGCGCTGTGCGTCACCGACCTCACCCAGACAGGCGCGGCCTTCATATTCGTCAGTCAGGGCGCGCAGCCGTTCTAGGAAGGCGATATTCTCGGGCTGGCTTTTGGAAAAGAGGTGGTCCTGATGGTTATACGGGTTCACCATCGGGGCAATTGACGCGTTGCGTTGATCCATCGGCAGGCCGGGATTGTCGCGCAGCTGGGCATCGTGGAAATAGAAGTTGATCGTGTCCAGACGAAACCCATCAACTCCCAAATCCAACCAGAACCGGGCGACATCCAGCAGGGCATCCTGAACATCTTTGCAATGGAAATTCAGATCGGGCTGTGACGTGAGGAAGTTGTGCAGATAATACTGCAGACGCCTCGCATCCCACTGCCAGGCCGAGCCGCCAAAGATCGAAAGCCAGTTATTCGGAGGTGTCCCGTCCGGCTTGGGATCAGCCCAGACATACCAATCGGATTTCGGGTTCTCGCGGCTGGCGCGGCTTTCACTGAACCATGGATGCTGATCCGACGTATGCGAAAGCACGAGGTCGATCATCACCTTCAGCCCATGCGCATGAGCCTGATCCAAAAGTTCTTTGAAATCCGCCATGGTGCCGAACATCGGATCGACATTGCGGTAGTCGCTGACGTCATAACCGAAATCCTTCATCGGAGATTTGAAGAACGGCGATATCCAGATCGCATCAACCCCCAGTGAGGCGATATAGCCAAGCCGCTGTGTGATGCCCTTGAGGTCTCCGATCCCGTCGCCATTGCTGTCCTGAAAGCTGCGCGGATAGATCTGATAGATCACCCCGCCCCGCCACCAGTCTGACGCCGCTTTGGTTGCTTCAAATGCTCTCGCGTTGGTCTGCACGTTCATCACACGCCCTTATTTTACGGAACCGGCCAGCAAGCCGCGAACCAGATATTTCTGCATTGCAAAGAAGACGGCCAGCGGCACCGCGATTGAGACAAACGCCGCCGTGGCCAGGATTTCCCAGTTACCACCCCGCGTGCCCAACAGCTCGACGATACGGTTGGTCATTACCGTGGTCTGGCCACTGGCATCGATCAGGAACACTTTGGCGACCAGCAGATCGTTCCATGTCCACAGGAACTGGAAGATCGCAAAGGATGCCAGTGCCGGGAAGCTGAGCGGTAGGATAAGCTTGGTGAATATCTGAAACTCAGTCGCACCATCGACCCGCGCGTTCTCGATCAGATCACGCGGCAGCCCGGCCATGTAGTTCCGCAACAGATAGATCGCCAGCGGCATCCCGAACCCGGTATGGGCCATCCAGACACCCAGATATCCTTTGCCTATGCCGATATTGAGATGCAGCTTCAGCAAAGGGATCAGTGCCAATTGCAACGGCACCACCAACAGGCCAACCACCGCAGCAATCAGAAGCGCCCGCCCAGGGAAATCCATCCAGGCCAGCGCATAGGCCGCAAAAGCCGCAACAAGGATCGGGATGATCGTCGCCGGGATCGTTACCGTCAGAGTATTAAAGAAGGCCTTGCCCATACTGTCTGAACTATTTGCGTTGAACAGAACATGGGCATAGTTCTCGAAGGTGAATTCTGGTGGCAGAGTTGTGGTCACAAAGACCCGGGGGCCGCGCTTACCCGAAAACTCTTCGGTGTTTTCCATGCGATAGTCGCCATTGGCCTGAACCGTGATCGTCCCGCCGCGACGCAGCTCGGCTTTTTCACCCGGAGCAAAGGCATCAATCGCGCGCGAATTCACACCCCATCGCGAAATGTCCGAGGCCCGTTCACCATCGAAGATATTGCCTTCGATCACATAGAGACCATCCTGCAAAACTTGCGTTTCAGGTGCAGCAGCACGCAGAGTCAGGTTTTGTTCAGACGGGAACAGTGCCCGCCACCAACCGCTACTGGCAATTTGATCCCCTGTTCTGAAGGACGAAATCAACAAACCCAGCGTAGGGAATACCCAAAGTACGACCAGCAATACAACCGAGGCGTGTACGACCCATCTGAGGGCCGGACGGGTTCCTGCAATATCGCTCATATCCCCAACCTCCTACTGCATTTCTTTGCGCGCATTGCGCACGTTCCAGATCAGGATCGGTGTCACCAGCAACATGATCACCATGGCGGATGCCGACCCCACGCCCCAGTCATTGGCGCGGAACATCTTGTCGTACATGTAATTGGCCAGAACCTGCGTCTCCCACTGGCCATTGGTCATGGCAAAGACGATGTCAAAGACCTTGAGCACAACGATTGTAATGGTGGTCCAAACCACCATGATCGTGGTCTTGATCTGTGGCACTTTGATCTTAAAGAATATCTGAAACGGGTTGGCCCCGTCCAAAATGGCGGCCTCAATGGTCTCTTCCGGGATACCGCGCAAGGCAGCAGACAAGATGACCATGGCAAAGCCGGTTTGAATCCAGACCAGCACAATCATCAGGAAAAAATTGTTCCAGAATGGAAGCGTCAGCCAAGTATGCGTCTCGGTTCCACCAAAGAAGATATAGATCGCGTTCAGAACGCCGATCTGATCCTGATCGGGTGGGCGCGCGTCATAGACCAATTTCCAGATCACCGAGGCACCCACGAAGGAAATCGCCATCGGCATAAAGATCAGCGACTTAGCGACATTGCCCCAACGAATGCGATCCGTGAGCTGCGCGACTAACAGGCCAAAGGCAGTGGACATCGCAGGCACAACAATCAGCCACAGCATGTTGTTGCGCATTGCCTCCCAGAATTTGGGCTCGGCGAGCATTTGGGAGTAGTTATCGAAACCCGCCCATTCGTATCCGCCACCGGCTACGCGATCGGTCAGCGAAAGGCGCAGTGTTTCGAATACCGGATAGGCAAGATAGACCCCAAGCGCGAGGATCGCGGGAAGCAGGAACAACCAGGGCCGGATCATGTTCGCGCGGTTGATATTACGCCCCGCATTAGGACCACGCGCAGGAAACAGGACCTTATCCAAGAACTGGTTGGACAGATAGAAATAGCCCACGCATCCCGACACACCGAATACGATTGTTAGCAGGCCCTGAATTGCCGGATTCATGGCGTCCTCTCCCTTGCTAGGGTTCCGGGCAACCTGAATGATAGGTTGCCCAAAGGTTCAGTGGTTTACTTGAGTGCGTCCCAGGACGACTGGATTTCGCTGGTGACATCTTCGGCGGATTTACCTCCGGTGTAGTCGACCATCCCGGTCCAGAATGTACCCGCGCCCACGGCGCCCGGCATCAGGTCAGATCCATCAAAGCGGAAGGTCGTCGCACCCAACAGAATGTCACCCAGACCACGCAGAGTATCGTCCTTGTAGGCTTCGGTGTTAACGCCTTTATGCGGGGTCAGGAAACCTGTTTGCGCCATCATCACCTCATGCGCGATTGGCTCTTTCAGGAACTCCATGAACGCGCTAGTCGCATCCGAGGGATTACTGACGGCCATCAGCGTACCACCGCCTAGAACCGGGTTACCCAAGTCTTTGTCGGCGAAAGACGGCATGTAGAAGAAGTCTGCATCGAGACCGAACTCAACATCTTCGGGGAAAAAGGCCGGAACGAACGAGGCCTGACGGTGCATGTAGCATTGCGGCGGCGATGAGAACATGCCTTTGGGACTGTCGCGGAAGTCAGTCGAGGCCACGGCTCCTGCCCCACCAGAAACCTTCGCGTCATCGCGTGCAAACCAGCCGAATTCTTCGATTGCGGCGATCACGCGTGGATCATCAAACGGTATCTCATTTGTCACCCACTGGTCATAAACTTCAGGCGGCTGCGTCCGCAGCATCATGTCTTCCACCCAGTCAGTCGCTGGCCAGCCCGTGGCGGCACCCGATCCTAGACCAATGCACCAAGGTGTCTCACCGTCAGCGACGATCTGTTCAGTCAGTGCTTTCAGTTCCTCCATGGTCGTTGGCACTTCGTACCCGGCATCCTCGAAGTTCTCCGGGTTGTACCAAACCAGAGACTTGACGTTCACGTTGTAGAAGAAGCCGTACATCTGGTCATTGCCATCGGCATCTTTATAGGTGCCTAGGTCAACCCATGAATTTCCGGCCGCATAGTTGTCGCCAACCCAACTGGCCATGTCTTCACCCAAAGGCGTTAGTTGCCCTTTGGAGGCCATGATCGCCGCCAGTCCGGGCTGAGGGAATACGGCGATGTTCGGGGCGGAACCCGCTTCGGCATCGATAACGATCTGCTGCTCGAAACTGTCAGAGCCAGTGTAGATCACATCCGCGCCGGTCGCCGCCTCGAAATAGGCGGTCATGTTGTTGAAATAACCATCTTCCGGCGTCAACCAAGGACCAGCGATAGTGACGGTCTGACCGCTCAGATCAGGCGCACTTTCAGCCCAGGCATTATAGCTATCCCAGTTGAACGGCCCTTCACCAGGTGTGAAGGCCAAGTCTTCGGCATACGCGGTCCCTGCCAGCAGAGCGGTCACTGCCGCACCTGCATAAAGCGAGCGTTTCATGAATTTTCCTCCCAGACTTTACGGCGCAAACGAGATTCGTTTTCAAAGCGCTTTGGATAGATAACTTTATCCGCTAACATTCCGAGTCTGTCAACATCTCGCAAATAGTTGCTGTAATATTGAGTTATTAGACTCAAATATCAAAACGGGTTGACGGAACCTGAAATTCCCAACAAAACAATAGGACCGCAACTTGAAAGCGCTTTGAATACTATGAACCTAAAGAAACTCTCGGAGATTCTTGGTCTTTCACAGACAACCGTCAGCCGAGCGCTGAACGGTTATCCCGAAGTGAATGAGGAAACGCGTATCCGGGTTCAGGCTGCCGCTACAAAACACGGATACCGCCCAAATAGCCGCGCCAAAGGACTGGCGACAGGGCGATCCATGGTAATTGGGCACGTGATCCCGTTCTCTTCTCAGCACGAGATGGTCAACCCGATATTTGGTGATTTCGTTGCAGGTGCTGCGCGCACTTACGCACAGAATAACTATGATATGATGTTCACGCACGCGCCTGACACCTCAGTCGAAGACTCCTATCGAAGCCTGTTCAACAGAGGGGTTGTGGACGGCGTCGTGCTTCAAGGCCCCAAAGTCAACGAGCCGCGGATATCCGTCCTGTCGCAAATGGGGGTGCCGTTCATTGTACATGGTCGTTCTACGGGTGCCGACGTTCCTTACGACTGGATCGACGTGAACAATCAGCGCTCATTCGAGAGGGCGACACAATTTTTAATTGATCTCGGCCACCGGCGCATTGCACTGATCAACGGGCTGGAAGAGATGGACTTTGCTCAGCGCCGTCGGAATGGATACGTCTCAGCATTAAAACACTCAGGAATTGAGATTGCGCCGGAGCTGTTGCGCAGCGCCGAGATGACAGAAATTTACGGGCATCAAGCCGCCTGCGACATGCTGGATCTGAACGATCCTCCGACGGCCATTCTGGCCTCGTCAATCATCTCAGCCGTTGGTGTCCGGAGGGCTCTGGAAAATCGCGGCCTGAAGATGGGGCGGGATATTTCAGTCATCGCGCACGATGACGAACTGTCCTACATGCGCAACGGCATAGATGTACCGATATTCACCGCCACGCGGTCCTCGGTCAGACATGCCGGAGAGTTGGCTGCTGAAATGCTGATTGGACGGATCAACGCCCCCAACGACCCACCCAAAACGCGCCTGTTAGAGGCCGAGCTTGTTGTTGGCAGCTCAACCGGTCCAGCTCCACAAAGGATATGAAATGAAACACAAACGCTCGGATTTTCCGGTCGATTTTCAGTTTGGCGTTGCAACGTCGGCCTACCAGATTGAGGGTCATGCTCAGGGTGGCGCAGGAAAGACCCATTGGGACAGTTTCGCGGCCACTCCGGGAAACGTCGTAAACGCTGAAAACGGCGATTTGGCCTGCGACCACTACAATCGATATGAACAGGATTTGGATCTGATCCAGGACGCTGGGTTCGACTGCTATCGTTTCTCGACCAGCTGGGCTCGAATCTTGCCCGAGGGACGCGGGCCAGCCAATCAACAAGGCCTTGATTTCTATGATCGTTTAGTTGACGCCCTACTTGAACGTGGCATCAAACCCTGCGCAACGCTGTATCACTGGGAACTCCCCTCGCCGCTTGCTGACTTAGGCGGCTGGCGAAACCGAGATATCGCAAATTGGTTCGCTGATTTTACAGAAATCATCATGGGCCGTATCGGCGATCGCATGTTCAGCGTGGCATCCATCAACGAGCCGTGGTGCGTAAGCTGGCTCAGTCATTTCGAGGGCCAACATGCCCCCGGCCTGCGCGATATCCGCGCCACCGCCCGTGCCATGCATCATGTCTTGCTTGCCCATGGTCGCGCAATCGAGGTTATGCGTGGATTGGGCATGTCCAATCTGGGTGCGGTGTTCAATCTGGAATGGTCGGAACCTGCCGATGATAGCACCGAAGCACATTCTGCGGCGGCCCTATATGACGGGATCTACAACCGGTTCTTCTTGAGCGGGGTCTTTAACAAATCCTACCCCGAGAATGTTCTGGAGGGTTTAGCACCGCACCTACCCAAAGGTTGGCAGGACGATTTTGAGACCATCGGCAGTCCGGTCGATTGGTGTGGGCTGAATTTCTATACGCGCAAGCTAATTACACACTCTGACTCGGCCTGGCCCGCTTTAAAAGAGGTTCCAGGCCCGCTGCCCAAAACGCAGATGGGGTGGGAAATTGATCCTGCGGCGCTTTCGCGATTTCTGATCCGAACTGCACGCGATTACACGGGCGATCTATCGATATATGTCACTGAAAACGGTATGGCGAGCGCTGAGCGCCAACAGGATGAAGACCGAATTGATTATCTGGATCAACATCTGGCTGAAGTACGCCGGGCTTTGGATCACGGTGTGCCGATCAAAGGATATTTTGTCTGGTCGTTGCTGGACAATTACGAATGGGCGCTGGGGTATGAAAAACGCTTCGGACTGGTCGATGTTGATTTCAAAACGTTGGAGAGAACACCCAAAGCATCATATTTTGCCTTGAAAAACGCGTTGACGCAAAGCTAACGCACTCTAGTCCTGCAGGGTCAGCACCGGCTGATCGCGATACACCGTATAGCTGAAGGCACCTTCGACCGAAATCAAACTGACGTCCAGTTTCTGAGCGTCGGGAAATAATTCAAAATAGGTGAACCGGATCGACGTCACCAAATCTATTTCCTCGCATTCCAACACATAGTCCGCTTGAAATTCGGCGTGTTCCCTGGTGTGATTTTCGGTTTTGTCATCCACTTGCCCAAAACCAACCCCAACAAGGGCCACATTCGCAGACGCGGTTTCGCATCCAGCTTCTGATGGCAAATTGAACAACCTCAACGGTTCTGAGAGATCCGAGATCGCGGCCGCAACTTCTGCCCGTTCTTCGTCGTTTTCTGCTGAGTGCTCAAAGCCCACAACATCCATGCCCGGGGCCGCAAGAATCACGGTGAACTCATTACTATCCATTGATATTGCCACTCGCCCAACACCGTGGGTATGCGCTTCGACCGCAGCCAACTTTTGAGCCATTGGTATGGTTGGCAAGAGCATTAACAGTACTGCCGCGCATTTCATCTCAAACACCATTAAACAAACAAATCTCATGATATTTTAGTCTAATTACCCTCCTGCGCAATTGGCTTACATGCATTTCAACCCCACCAGATATGGGGAGGCAAATTCAGACTTTATATCCGACAATAAAAGTCAGGTTGACTTTGTTGACTAATTAACTCAGATATTTCCGCGTCCACCCCGTTACTGTGCGGGAACCGAACCCGTTGAGAAGGAATGAATTCCAAATGACCAAATTATTCACTGCGACCAGCGCCCTTACGTTGAGCATCGCAAGTGCAGCTGTCGCCGACGCCCCGTCTAAAGCAGATATTCTGAGCACCTATGCCAACATCGCGGAAGCAAAATATGACGACAGCCTGATTGCGGCAAAGACGCTGCAGACTGCCGTTAATGCGCTGCTTGCCGATCCGTCGGACGCAACGCTGACCGCAGCACGCGCTGCATGGGTCGCCGCGCGTGTGCCTTATCAGCAGACCGAGGTTTATCGCTTTGGCAACGCTATCGTCGACGACTGGGAAGGCAAAGTGAATGCTTGGCCCTTGGACGAAGGCCTGATCGACTATGTGGACGCGTCGTACGGAGGCCCGAGCGATGAGAACGAGTTCGCCGTGCTGAACGTCATCGCCAACCCTAGCTTTGAATTGTCTGGTGAAACCATCGACGCAAGCGAAATCACCCCTGCTCTTTTGTCGGATACGTTGCACGAGGCTGACGGGATCGAGGCCAACGTCGCCACCGGCTATCACGCCATTGAATTCCTGCTGTGGGGTCAGGACCTGAATGGCCATGGCGCTGGCGCAGGAAATCGTCCTTATACCGACTATGTAGACGGTGACGGCTGCACTGGCGGTAATTGCGATCGTCGGGCCCAGTATCTGAGCGCCGCAACCGATCTGCTGATCAGCGATCTGGAATGGATAACCGCCCAGTGGGCCGAAGGTGGCGAAGCGCGCGCCGCTCTTGCCTCGGACGAGACTGCCGGTGTCAGCGCGATCCTGACCGGCATGGGCTCACTATCCTATGGTGAACAGGCGGGTGAACGCATGCGCTTGGGCCTGATGCTGAACGATCCCGAAGAAGAGCATGATTGCTTTGCCGACAACACCCATAACAGCCACTATTACGATGGTCTGGGCATCCAGAACGTGTATCTGGGAAGCTACACCCGTATCGATGGCACTCCGGTATCGGGTGCATCGTTGTCCGATCTGGTTGTCGCAACCGATCCGTCTTTGGATGCAGAGATGAAAGCCAAGCTCGCGAGCACCATGAAAGCTTTGGGCAACATCAAGTCGACCGCCGAGGCTGGTTTTGCTTATGACCAGATGCTGGAGCGCGGTAACGAAGGCGGTGAAGCTCTGATTATGGGTGGCGTGAATGGACTGATCGACCAAACCAAAACCATCGAACGTATCGTGACCCTGCTGGAACTTGACCAGATCGATTTCGAAGGTTCGGACAGTCTGGACAATCCCGACGCGGTATTCCACTAAACGCTATGGCCGGGCGCGATGGAATTGCGCTCGGCCTTTTCTACGAAAGGGGTGTGGCGTCTTGACACTGGACGCAAAACAAAAAACCTACTATTTCACTAAGAATAACGAAATCAGGCTGAGTCGCCATGATTGTATGCCACTGTACCAATATCTCAGACCACGACATCCGCGCGGCGATCAGCTGGATGCGCACCGCAGACCCGCAGACCATAATCACCCCTGGCAAGATCTATCATGCCCTTGGTAAATCAGCAGATTGCGGCGGATGCATGCCTCTTTTCCTAGACACAATGCGTTCTGACGATAATCTGGAAGTCCCCATGCAGCTTCGGACATTGCGGTCCGGAGCATCACAGGAGAAGTCACATGAAAGGCGATCCCAAGGTTATCGAATATCTCAACAAATCACTGCGGCATGAACTGACGGCTGTTAGCCAATACTGGTTGCACTATAGGCTTCAGGAAGATTGGGGCCTTGGCCATATGGCCAAGAAAAGCCGCGAAGAATCCATCGAAGAGATGGAGCACGCGGATAAACTGATCGAACGCATTATTTTTCTCGAAGGTCACCCCAACCTGCAAAAACTTGATCCCTTGCGGATCGGCCAGACACCCAAGGAAACTCTTGAATGCGATCTGGCAGCCGAAATTGATGCAAGAGCTCTTTATAAGGAAGCGCGCGAGTATTGCCGGGATGCCGGCGACTACGTGTCGATGTCTCTGTTTGAGAAATTGATGTCCGATGAAGAGGACCATATCGACTTTCTCGAAACGCAGCTCGACCTCTATGAAAGGATTGGCGAAGCCAACTATGCGCAACTCAACGCATCAACCATGGACGAGGGCGAGTAGGCTCGCCCTGGCATCGGTGGCCGCACTGTCGGCCACCCCCTCCCTCGCGACCGAGCTACGGGACCCACATCTAAACTTCATTCCCAGAACAGACGAAGAGCGTGCGCGGATTGCTGCGGTGACAGCCTCACCCGAAAAGTTCAGTGCACCCCAGCGGTTCGAAGAATTATCCGCTGGCGCGGCGACTGTACGCGTTCGTACCGATGCCGATGCGTTTTCTCAGCCCTCCGCCAACATCAGTTTCGAACAGGAACTGGATTTCAAAGTAGGCAATGGATTGTTCAAGAAGATCTGGGTCTCATCGCCCTCCTCAACACTGGCTTCAGATGGGTTGGGCCCGCTTTATAACGCCCGCTCGTGCCAGCGGTGCCACATCAAGGATGGGCGCGGCCATACACCTAATGGACCGGATGACAACGCCGTCTCGATGTTTCTACGGGTCTCAATCCCCGGCAACCCAGAGGATGCTCCTGCCGAGATTGAGGACTATATCGCCACCTTGCCCGACCCGAATTATGGCGGGCAGATGCAGGATTTCGCACTGGCCGGCCATCCGGCAGAATATCGGTTGAGCATCACATACGAAGAAGTCCCAATCGAGATGTCCGAAGGTGAAATTGCTTCGCTTCGCCGCCCGACCTACCATGCGGCCGACTTGGGGTATGGCCCATTGCATCCCGACGCCATGCTCAGCCCCCGAGTCGCGCCACAGATGATCGGCTTGGGATTGCTCGAATCCATCCCGGTTGAGGACCTGTTGGCACAGGCCGATCCTGATGATGAAGATGGCGACGGGATATCGGGACGACCGAACATCGTGTGGTCGTTAGAATTTGGCGAACCGATGATGGGCCGCTTTGGCCACAAAGCCGGAATGCCTACGGTGATGGAGCAATCATCGGCGGCCTTTGCGGGTGATATCGGCATTTCTAGCCCGCTTTACCCTGCCCCCTTCGGCGATTGCACCGAGCTGCAGACCAACTGCATAGATGCCCCGCACGGTGACACTGATGTGCGCGGGTTTGAGATTGACCAAATCGGCATGGATCTCGTCGCTTTTTACAGCCGCAATTTGGGTGTCCCCGCCCGGCGTGAGACTGATGATCCACAGGTATTGCGCGGTAAAGAAGTGTTCCACACATCTGGCTGTGCCTCCTGTCACACACCTGCTTATGTCACCCATCGAATGCCCGATCGACCCGAACACAGTTTTCAATTGATCTGGCCCTACACTGACCTGCTGCTGCACGACATGGGCGAAGGACTGGCCGATAACCGCCCCGAGGCCCGCGCCACGGGCCGTGAATGGCGTACTCCGCCGCTGTGGGGGATTGGATTGACAGAACGTGTCTCGGGCCACACCCAATACCTGCACGACGGTCGGGCACGCTCTCTGCTCGAGGCTGTCTTATGGCATGGCGGAGAGGCCCAAGCCGCTCGCGACACGGTGGTATCAATGCCCAAGTCTGACCGTGATGCGCTGATCCAATTTCTAGAGAGCCTATAGTTGATGCGAAGCCTTACCCTATTTACCGCTTTGTTGATCCCATTCGGCGCTTATGCGCAGGATCGCGCGCCGATTCTGATGGATGTGACTGAAACTCATATCCTGCCGCGCTTTGCGCAATTGGCGGATGCGACTGACACCTTGGCCACCACCGTGCAGGCCGATTGTGAACCACAATCGGATACCCTGCGCGCAGCCTATTCTGCAGCATTCGATAGCTGGATCTCAGCCAGTCATTTGCGGTTCGGTCCGACCGAGACGGATGACCGGGCCTTTGCCATGGCCTTCTGGCCCGACACCAAAGGTTTCACACCAAAAACCCTTTCCCGGCACATCAAAGACGAAGACACAGCTGTCGAGTCGCCCGCCGCATATGCCGAAACGTCGATTGCCGGCCGCGGTTTTCTGGCGCTTGAACGAATGCTGTACGATCCGACCATGGCCGAACAAGGCAACGTCGCCTATCGCTGCGCGCTGATCCGCGCTATCGCCACCGACATTGATCGGAATGCAGATGGAATGAACGCCGATTGGCAGAGTTTCGCACCAAATCTAACCCAGCCGGGTGACGACAGCCCCTATCGCACGGGCGATGAGGCGATGCAGGAACTGTACCGGGCGCTGACAACAGGCCTCGAATTCACCGCTGATACACGGCTCGGTCGCCCCTTGGGCACATTCGAACGTCCTCGTCCAAACCGCGCCGAAGCGCGTCGGTCAAAGCGATCATTGCGCCATGTGGAGCTATCAATGATCGCGCTACGCGATATGGCCGCCCGCCTGTCCTTCGACCACCCCGAAATCGCAGCTGATCTTGATACAGCCTTTGCACAGGCAATAGATCGGGCTCAGTCGCTGGATGACCCCGCCTTTGCCAAGGTCGACACACCACAGGGCCGCATCCGGGTCGAAGCATTGCAACAATCGATCCACAAGATTCGCGAGATCGCCTCAACCGAGCTTGGTCCAACGCTCGGCATCAGTGCTGGGTTCAACTCACTGGACGGAGACTGAGCTTTGACCAACCGGCGCAATTTCCTTACAGGTCTCGCCGCTGCCAGCCTGACGCCCGCATCCGGCTGGTCATCAGTGGGCGCGCCTGTTTATCTTGCCGCCGGGCTATTCCCCGATGGCAGCTATCGGCTTTCCGGGCTGGACAACGCAGGCGCCATCTTGTTCTCGATCCCTCTGCCATCACGAGGCCATGCTGCGGCTGCCCATCCGTCCAAGGCGCAAGCCGTCGCCTTCGCACGCCGTCCGGGCACGTTCGCCATTGTGATCGATTGCAATAGTGGTGATGTCATCAAACGACTGACAGCCCCAAAGGGCCGCCACTTCTACGGGCACGGCACATTCTCGGCCGATGGCACGCGGTTCTTCACGACCGAGAACAAATATGAAGCCGCAGAAGGCGTCATAGGCGTTTGGGACGCCAACAGCTTTGTTCGGCTCGGAGAGTTCGCCTCGGGCGGCGTTGGTCCCCACGACATAAGGCTTATGCCCGGCGTTGACATGCTTGTTATTGCCAATGGCGGTATCGAAACCCACCCCGATACCGGCCGAACAAAGCTTAACTTGCCTACAATGTTACCCAATCTCGCCTATGTCCACCTATCGGGTTCGGCATTGGCAAAAGTGGAGCTAACCGGCGCGCAGCACAAAAACTCAATCCGTCATCTTGCTGTGCGTGGCGATGGTCTTGTGGGTTTCGCGATGCAATGGCAGGGCAATCAGACCAAGCACCCACCCTTGTTGGGCTTGCACAAACTTGGCGAAAACCCTCGCCTGCTTTCCGCCCCTGAAACACAGCAAAGCGTGTTGCAAGGGTATGCCGGTAGCATCGCGTTTTCCACCAATGGACATTCAGTTGCAATTACCTGCCCCAGAGGCAACGCGCTACATCGCTTCGATGTGACGAGCGGTGCTTTAATGAATGCCTACACGCTTGAGGACGTCTGCGGATTAGGCGCTGGCGCAGAAGATTTGGTATTCACCACCGGTACCGGTGCCTTTGGGTCTCTGAATGCCGCGCACGCCAAAATCTCGTCTCGGCAGGATTGCCAATGGGATAACCATTTGATCCCAATCCAAACAACCGATTAATACGCAGCGAGATTCCGATTCGCAGTTTATGCTTGGACGAATCGAACCGCTACCGTATTGGCAGGCGCGAAACCTGCACCCTGATTCCAAGGATAAACCTGATTGAAACAACCGCCCATCGCACCGCATTCCATCTACGGGGTTGAGAAATGGGGCAAAGGCCTCATTGAGGTGACGGATCAGGGCGAGATCGGTCTACGTAATCCGATGGTTCCTGATGCCACTGCGATTAGCCTACCGGGTATCCTAAGTGACTTGGATGATCGGGGCATCAAGGCGCCGATGGTGCTACGTGTGGCGTCTTATCTGGAACATGAGATCGCGCATTTGAATGAAAGTTTCCGCGACGCAATCAAGCGCGTGGACTACAAAGGCCAATATCGAGGCGTTTTCCCGATCAAGGTGAACCAGCAGGCTCAGGTCGTCGATCGTATCGTCGAGTTCGGCAAGAAATACAACTATGGGCTTGAGGCCGGTTCCAAACCCGAACTGGTCGTCGCGCTAGCCCACCGCTTGGCCTCTGAAGCGTTAATTGTCTGCAATGGCGTCAAGGACGCCGAGTTCATCCAGCTTGCGATCCTCAGCCGCAAGATCGGTTTCAATACGGTCATAGTTCTGGAAAGCCCAAAAGAGGCGGACACGGTTATCCAGGTCTATAACGAGCTTGGCATCGAGCCCTTGATCGGCGTACGGGTCAAGCTGACCAATCAGATCAGCGGTAAATGGGAAGAAAGTTCGGGCGACCGATCCGCCTTTGGGATGAACACTGACCAATTGGTTGCCACAGTGGATAAACTGCGCGACGCCGGCCTGCTGCATTGCCTGAAGCTGCAGCACTCACATCTGGGCTCACAGGTACAGGACGTCAACGACGTGCGCCGCGCTGTAGGCGAGGCGTGTCGCTACTATACCGAACTCATGCGCGAAGGCGTACCGCTCACTCATTTGGACCTGGGCGGCGGTATGGGTGTGGACTATACCGGCGAAAAGAAAGCCGCAGAGAATTCAATCAATTACACGGTTGAAGAATACTGCGCAAACGTGGTCGAAACTGTGGCCTATGCCATGGACGAAGCTGAAATCGATCATCCTACGCTTATCACTGAAAGCGGGCGGGCAGTCGTGGCCACATCTTCGATGCTGGTCTTTAATGTTCTGGAGAGTACGCTTTACGACGCCCCGACCGGTCCCGAAGTCGAAGCTGATGATCATCATATGGTCTCGGATCTCGCTGCAGTTCATGGCTATCTAAGCAGCGATCGGCTGCAGGAATGCTGGAACGACGCCACCTTCTACCGCAACGAGCTGCGCGCGCTCTTCCGGCGAGGCTATGTCGACCTGCGCCAGATGGCCCGTGCTGAACGGATCTACCTGTCGCTTATGGCACGCCTCAAGTCTCTGGCTGCAAATGATGATCTGGAGTCGGATGTGGACGACCAATTAGAGAAAGTGGCCGATATCTACCACTGCAACTTTTCACTGTTCCAATCCCTTCCTGACGTTTGGGCCATCGATCAGCTTCACCCCATCGTCCCGCTACAAGGCCTGAACCAAACGCCTGATCGCCGCGCCGTTCTGTCAGACATCACCTGCGACAGCGACGGCAAGATCGACCGGTTCATTCTGGCCGACGGTGTCTCACCCAGTTTGCCGGTGCATTCCCTGCCCGAAGATGATGAGTACTTCATGGGTGTCTTCTTCGTTGGCGCTTATCAGGAAACCTTGGGCGATCTGCACAACTTATTCGGCGATACCAACGTCGTCACCATCGATCTGCGTGCTGACGGAGGCTTTGATCTGCTGCACGAACAAGAGGGCGACACGATCAGCCAGGTCCTGTCTTACGTGGAATTCGACCCACAGGATTGCGTCGCCGCCTTCCGCAAAATGGTGGACGAGGCGATCTCGACCGGTACTCTGAAAGCCAAGGACCGCAAAACCCTGATGAGCGCCTATCGCGACTCGATCAACGGCTACACCTATTACGAATAACCCCTTGAGAGGAGACGACCCCATGGGTTCTTTGAGTGGAAAAACACTGGTTGTCGGCGCGGGCGGCGTATCTCACGCCGCAGTGCACAAGATGGCGATGAATTCGGACATTTTTACCGAAATCACCCTGGCCAGCCGCACAAAATCGAAATGCGACGCCATCGCCAAGGCGGTGAAAGAACGTGTGGGCGTGGACATCAAAACCGCCGAGCTGGACGCCTACAAGGTCGAAGACACGGTCAAGCTGATCAAGAGAACCGGTGCCGAAATCCTTGTAAACCTCGCCCTGCCCTATCAGGATCTGGTGCTTATGGACGCGTGCCTTGAGGCGGGCATCCATTATCTCGACACCGCAAATTATGAGCCCGAGGATGAGGCCAAGTTCGAATACCACTGGCAGTGGGCCTATCAGGATAAGTTCAAAGAGGCCGGTCTGACAGCGATCCTCGGCTCTGGCTTCGATCCGGGCGTGACCAGCGTATTCGCCACTTGGCTGAAGAAACATAAGCTGGACACCATTCGTCAGATCGATGTGCTGGACGCTAATGGCGGCTCGAACGATCAGGAATTCGCCACTAACTTCAACCCCGAAATCAACCTGCGCGAAGTGCTGGCCGAAGTACGTCACTGGGAGAACGGCGAATGGAAACATTCCCCCGCCATGACCCATAAGGTCGAGTTCGACTTTCCTGCCATCGGCCCCAAGAACATGTACCTGATGTATCACGAGGAACTGGAATCACTCTCGACCCACTTCCCCGAAATCGAACGCGCCCGCTTCTGGATGACCTTCGGCGATGCCTACATTACCCACGCCAAAGTGCTGGAGAATGTCGGCATGACCCGCATTGATCCGGTGATGCATGACGGCAAGGAAATCATCCCGATCCAGTTCCTGAAAACTCTGCTGCCTGATCCCGGTGACCTGGGTGCTGAAACCAAAGGCAAAGCCTGCATCGGGGACATCGCCACAGGCCAGGCCAAAGACGGCTCGGGTGAGAAAACCTATTACATCTACAACATCTGCGACCACGAGGAATGCTATGCCGAGGTCGGCAGCCAAGCCGTCAGCTACACCACCGGCGTACCCGCGATGATCGGTGCCGCACAAGTGCTGAAAGGCAACTGGGTGCAGCCCGGCGTCTGGAACATGGAACAGCTCGACCCGGACAACTTCATGGACATGCTGAACGAACACGGCCTGCCGTGGCAGGTCCACGAGCTCGACGGCCCGGTCGAGTTCTGATCCCTCAGGATCGGTCTGAGCGACCGTCCTGCTTCATCTGGCCAAAAATATCCCAGGGGTACGGGGGCAGAGCCCCCGGCCTGTCTACCCAACGGAGACGCCGGTTATGTCCGACATGATGACCACGCAGGCCGGCGACGCCGGAGCCTTCCGCAAATTCGATCTCAGCCGGGTTCCCACGCCGTGCTTTGTGGTCGACGAAATAGCCGTCGAGCGGAATCTGAGCATGCTCGCCGAGATCGGCAACCACTCAGGCGCGCATGTCCTGAGCGCGCTCAAAGCCTTCTCAATGTTCTCGCTCGCCCCATTGGTCCGCCAATACCTCGGCGGCACCTGCGCGAGCGGTATCTATGAGGCACGTTTGGGTCGTGAAGAATATGGCGGCGAGGTCGCGACCTTCTGCGCCGGGTACAAAGACGCAGACATAGATGAAATTCTCACTCTGTCCGACCATATCATCTTTAACTCTCCGGCTCAGAAGGATCGCTTCCTCTTCAAAGCCCAGGCAGCAGGCGTACAGGTTGGCCTGCGTATCAACCCCGAGCACTCCGAGGGTGAGATCCCCAAATACGACCCCTGTGCGCCTTGCTCACGTCTCGGCACGCCTGTCAGCCAACTGACCGCAGACGCCCTGACCGGCGTCGATGGGTTGCACATGCACACACTTTGCGAACAGGGGTTCGAGCCCCTGCAACGAACTTGGGACGCTGTGGAACCCAAATTCGCCCCCTTCATGGACCAGCTCAAGTGGCTGAACTTCGGCGGCGGCCATCATATCACCCGCGATGACTATGACCGCGACGGGCTGGTGGCCTTCATCAAAGCCATCCGCGCAAAACACAACGTCGACGTCTATCTCGAACCCGGGGAGGCGGTGGCGTTGGACGCGGGCATTCTGATCGGAGAAATCCTCGACCTACCAACAAATGGCATGAACCTCGCAATCACCGATATTTCGGCCACCTGCCACATGCCCGACGTGATCGAAGCGCCGTATCGCCCCGCCCTGATGGACGAGGCCGCGTCAGGCCATACCTACCGTCTGGGCGGTCCGTCCTGCCTCGCGGGTGACGTGATTGGCGATTACACTTGGGATCAGCCTCTGGAGATCGGCCAGCGCTTTGCTTTCCTCGATCAGGCGCATTACTCGATGGTCAAGACCAACACCTTCAACGGTGTTCCCCTGCCCACCATCGCCTTATGGAACAGCGAAACAGACGAACTGAAAATAATCAAACAGTTCGGCTTTGACGACTTTAAGGACCGCCTTTCATGAGCATTTTTCTTGATAGTGAACTGACCACATCCGAGCGCACCGAGGACGCCCGCTTCCGCGTGATCCCGGTGCCTCTGGAGCGCACGGTCTCTTACGGATCCGGCACCGCAAAAGGGCCTGAGGCGATCATTGAGGCCAGCAACGAGTTGGAGCGCATCACCGGCCACGCAGAACCTTGCGTAGACGGCATTTTCACCGAAAAACCCATCGATTGCGACGCCGCCCTACCTGACATAATGGAACGCCTCGCCCAACGCACCGAAGCTGCCATCCGTGCGGGCAAAGTGCCCGTGACCTTAGGTGGAGAACATTCGCTCAGTTTTGGCGCAGTGATGGGTGTCGCCCGTGCGCTCAACAAACCCATCGGCATCGTCCAGGTCGACGCCCATGCCGATCTGCGCAACGCGTATCAGGGGGAAAAGCACTCCCACGCCTCGGTCATGCACCTTTTGGCCGAAGAAGGCATCCGGCTGGCGCAATTCGGCGTTCGTGCCTTCTCGACCGAAGAAGCGCAGAGCCGTCTGAAGAACCGCGTTTTCCATGTGGACGCCGAAGAATTGGTGACTGGTAATATCCATTCGGTCGACCTGCCCGAGGATTTTCCCGAACTGATTTATGTCAGCTTTGACGTGGACGGGCTGGATCCATCACAAATGCCTGCGACCGGCACGCCCGTACCCGGAGGGCTGGGATACTATCAGGCGCTGCACCTGGTCGAGCACGCCCTGAAGGGCCGGAAATGTGTGGGCTTCGATGTGGTCGAGTTGGCCCCAGACGGCAATGCCGCCTGGGACTTTACCGCCGCTCAGATCGTCTATCGACTGATGGCCGCCTGTTAACCTTCAGACGTCTCGTTCAACTCCATATGCCCCTCGCCCTTGTTTAAGACGCGGCGTAGCATGGGTTCAAAGAACTCCAGCGGCTTTGTTGGATAATCAGGGTCAAACGCTTTCTGATCGTATTCGTGGCAGAAATATCGGCAGTCCTCCCAATACGGGCTGTCGCGATACTTGTCGCGCGCATTCCGGTCACCACCGAGATGGTGATTATAATAATATCCCTGGAACACACAGTGGTGCTTGAGGATCCAATGGGTTCTCTCGCTTACATATGGCTTCATCATCGCAGCTGATAACTCACCGTGATTATAAGGCGACAGGATATCACCCGTGTCATGGATCAAAGCTGCTACAACCAACTCTTCATCGGCACCATCCTCATAAGCGCGTGTCGCGGCTTGCAGGCTGTGTTGGTAACGATTCACCGGATAAGGCGTCCAGTCTTCGTCTAGCGATCGGATGGCATCGAGAATACGATCTGGCAGAGCCGCGTTATAGGCCTCTTCATACTCCATGACCGCATCCCAATCGGCCTTCGTTGCCTCTTCAAAACTGGTCCAGGTGGGTTTGTGGGTTTTGTCCAGCATGGCGCGCTCCTGTGGCTGCTTTCGCGCCTAGATTAGACAGACCGATCAACAACGCAAAAGAATTCGACGCGACAAACGCCAAGTATCATACAGAGGAAATGGCGCCGTTGCCGGATGATTTACGGAACAAGGGGCGTCCGGCAATAGTCAGGAACAAGCCTGACAATGTGACGCCCAGTATCGCCGGAAGGTAAAGCAAAATCCACAAACGTGGATCTCCGATCACAACAGGTGAAACAAACCCCCTTACGCCTTCCAACAATACGAGAATCGTGAAGGCTCCGAGTATCTGGGGCCACAAGCCAAAACGCGAAAAACTGCCGAGCATGAGCGCCGAATAGCCGACCAAGGCAACCGCAATACAAATGGCGATCCATGAGAATCGCTGATGCAGTTCATCAACCAGATGCCCGACGCTGTGGTCATCTTTCACGGCAACAGCTTCCCGATCCCAGATCAGCTCGATCGTAGGTATCGCCTCAAGGCTCCGGTGGCCCATTTCCGAGTTCAGTGTCAGCTCTGAAATGTCGTAGGATGCATCTTCGAACAACGTTGATGACAACGTGTTGCCAGCCTCATCAAATCGCAGCGCAACCCCGTCTAGCATAACCAGATGAATGCCTGAGGTCTGGTTGACCAGATAAGCTGTGGTGCTGGAATAGCTGACGGGATTTATCGCTTCTCGCCGGTCCGAAACAAAGACCTCGCGCAGCGTACCGTCCAGATCGATGCTGCCAATGTAAATTGTTACACCGTCTGCCGGGTGCAGGAATTCGCCTTCATTCAGCAGCTGAGCGGTCACATCACCAGAGACTTCATCCTGTCTTTTTTCCAGCTGATCAACCGATGCAGGCCGAAGAAACACACTGATGACCGCCATTATCAACCCAGCGCTCAGCCCGAACATCAAAACCGCGCGCGCCAGACGCCAAGGGCTCGATCCGGTCGCCAGCATCACCGTCATCTCACTTTCCCGGCTCAAGCGGTTGGTCGCGTAAACAGCGGCAGCAAACACCGCCATCGGCATAACCGTCCGGATCAGTGTCGGTAGGGTTAGCGCGGTGAATTCCAGAAACACCATTGCAGACTGGCCGCCGCTGATCACGCGGTCAAACAGACTGACCGAACGTGTGATCCAGAAGACACCGACAAGGACCAGTGTGAAAAAGCCAAACAGCACCAGCAATTGCCGCAGGAAATACCCATCAAAACGCGACATGCGACCTCTTGTTACTTGGCGGTTGGCGTTGCGGCGAAGCTTATGCCATTCGGATGGCAGAGGGAACCGTGATTAAGCCCGATCAGTTGCCGGGATCAGTATGCGATGGTGCCAAAGCCAGTCCAGAATGCGAGCCGCTCGTTCGGCATCGAGTATATCTGACCAACATGTAACGATCTTGCTCGCGTTTTGTGGCCAATGTAAGCGCTGCAACAGAAGGCCAAGCGAAGCACCCTCGAGATTTGCGACAGGCCGCTGCAGATTTGGGTGCTTCAAAACAAGTCCCGGCTCAATATGCGCGGCGACCTGAACCCCAGACGTAATCAGCCGTGTTTTCGACGACAGGGTCAGGGGCAAATCATTGCGCAACTTCTCTGGGTTAGGGTCGGTTCGAGGCGATTTGAGCCAGTCCAACGGATGTGCCCGCTCGGCCCAGAACGGCGAAGGACTGACCGCATGCTGCCTCGCATAGAAATCCGCCGACAGCGCGGCGTGGGTCTGTACACGCTCAAACTGGCGGTCTGCGTAGAAGGTCAAAGCCAGTTCGCTGTGTTCGGGCGTATCCAGCAGCGTGTTTATCACTGCTGCGGCCTGCACTGCCTGCCCCATGGCCAATTGCACCCCTTGCGATGACAAAGCGTCGACCGAGAAACTGGCTTCCCCGACCCGCAGAAGATCTCGCGCCGGAGGTGTGACCTCGGTTCGGCTGGTTGCGTCCACCCTCCGGACTGGCCCGATCCGGCGCTGTTCCAGACATGGGGATAACAAGGTCGATTGCGCCAGCAGGTTCAGGTAAAGATCGCGCCGGTCCGCAGGTGAAAGCCCTGTGCAGCTCTCGGGTTCAACAATAACCATTGCATTGACCACCCCACCCGGCAACAGCGCACCCCAGTACCAGTGCGACTTGCCTGCTTCGACCCGCGCTTGTGGGCCGAAGCCTGGGGGAACCTGCCAATAAGCATAGAGCGCCAATAGAGGCTGAGAGGCCGGGCGAAACCTGCGGCCCAGCCCGGCTTGTCGGCCTGCGGCATCCAGAAGGATCCGAGCCTGAACCTGCAATGCTTCCGTATCGGTGCGGACCGGTATTTCCCAGCCTGATCTATCGCGCATCGGGCGGTATGCCCGTGCGGGCTGGATGATCTCAACTCCCGCCGCCCGCGCGGCCCGCAGCAGTACCGCATCAAACTGGCCTCGATCCACTAATAGACCGGGGTAATCGCCGTCAGCACCGCGACGCTCGAACGTTCCGGCCCAATGCAGGATCGATCCGCTTGCGCGCAGAAACCCGGCTTGCGCCACGGTTTCTTCGACGCCCAGAAGGTTCAGGATCGGCCAGATTGATGGTGGCAGAGATTCTCCGACATGCTGGCGCGGAAAAGTTTGTCTTTCGATCAGGCAGACGCGGCGACCCAGTTGAGCTAACCTCAGCGCCGCCGCACTGCCTGCTGGGCCGCCACCGATTACGCAGATTTCAGTCTTGATGACCATCCTATCAGGCAGAGGCCGCCTGCGTAGGCACGCCAAAATAATCGGGCCTCGCTTCGGACAAGCGGACATAGGCCTGAAGGCAATAATGCAGCCAGCCGCGAATGTAGTCGCAGGCAGGGCGTCCGCGGTGGATGACCTCGTGATGACACCCACCGCCACATAGATACCGCGCCCAGCACGTATTGCAGGGTGACTGGGTGTGCACGTGACGGTCCGCCAACCAGTTTTCGCGTCGCAAGTCGGGGCCGTCATAAACATCGCCCATAGCTCCGGCTTCGTCCTCGACAAAGCGATGGCAGGCAAACAGGCCGCCATCGGCGGACACGCCGAAATATCCGCCCCCTGCCCCGCAAGCATAGGGGCGGTGCGTGCCGCGATGAATTTCCTGCATCGCCGCTGCCATATTCGAGAACGGATAGCGCCTCCCTTCGATTACCGCAGCCTCGAACACTTCACCGCAACGGATCATCTGAGTCAGCATCTCGTCCAGATCATTGCGATCCAGCTCATGTTGACCATTGGGCGAGGTCAGCATCGGCGAGAACCCGATGGAGTGGAAACCCATCCCCACGAACTGCTCCAGCGTCTCTGGCAGGTTCAAATTCTGCGGCGTGACCGTCACCCGGGCACCGACCTGCATCCGGTGCTGTGCGGCCAGAAGGGGTTCGACCCGTTTCAGGATCGTGTCAAAACTGCCCCGCCCTCCTCGATTTGGGCGCAGTTTGTCATGAGCCTTGCCCACGCCATCCAGACTGATGGTGATAGCAAATCCATGTGCCTCAAAGAACGCCGCGTCTTCTGGGCGTAGCAAGGTCCCATTGGTGGTGATCGAAAAACCGACACTCAACCCGTTGGCCTGCGCCTGTTCGACGGCATATTCCGTAGCACGCTGCACCAGATCGCGGTTGATCAGAGGTTCTCCACCCAAATAGGCGAGGTTGATCCGCACACCGGGTTCGGACTCGGCCACCAGCCGATCGACCGAGGCTTTGGCGACCTCCCACTCCATATTCCGCGCGGGGCCGCCAAATTCGCCACCCGCCGCATAGCAATAGGTGCAGGCCAGATTGCATTTCTGCGCCACGGCCAGCGACAGCGAACGCGCGGGCATGTCTAGTGGCGGTGTATCGTCGATGAACGGCGTGCCATCCAACCCCATGGACCTGATAAAATCACTTTGGTCAGGCTGGCTCATCACCACGAACCGGCCCGCCGTGCCCTCGGGGACGTCGAAGACGCGCGAGCCATCGACGACGAGCATGTGATCTCCATGCCCTGTTTCGAAGAAATGCACCTGCGCGGCGGGTGGGATCACGCCTTGCCCTCCGTCCAGAAGGGAATGCCGATGCCTTTGGCGGCCAGCGCTTCGCCTTCGACCCGGAACAGCTTCATGTCATCGCGCACCTGCTGGATAAAGGTCTGGGACTCTTCGAATTTGCCATCCGCTTCAAGCGTATAGGCATTGGCCAACCCATCCTTGACCTTAGCGTAGAGTTCCAACGCTGTTTTGGCCTGCTCTTCGGTCCCGACCTTAATCGGGCGCAAGTAAGCAGGAGTACCTTCGCCGGTATCGTACTTGGCCAGAACATCCTTCATCTGGCTAAAGCGCAGGAAATGCTCGTCCCCGTCGGTGTCGATCCGCACCGCCAGCGCATAGAGGCGGCGTTCGGGGAATAAGTCCTCCTGCTCCAGCGTTGCAACACATTGCGCATAAGCGCGGTCGATAAAGCCGCCGGGGCGCTCGATCTCGATGAAATCCGCAAGCGCCTCAGCCGTCAAAGGACGCAGCGCGCGCGGCTGCGTCTTGCCCTTGCCGGCTGGCAGGGTTTCAGACGGGGTCAGGATCGGTTCATACCCTTCTGGCTCAAGCTCCCACAGCAGTTGGTTCGCCCAGCGCATATGGGTCATCTCGCCAATCGCGACCTCCAGCACCGAACGCCGAGCAAAGATCAGGTCGTCCTTCAGCGTCGGCCATTTCTGGGTGTCCGCCGTTTCGGGATCCGCCAACGAGAAATAGGCATAGAGATATTGCAGGCTCAGCGTCATCTCCATCGCGGCCAAACGGGTCTTGAGGTCATTGATCATGTCCTCAGGCGTCTCGTAGGGACAAACACCCGGCATTTCGGGATCAACCTCATAAACCTCGCCCGTTTCGCGGCCTTCGACGACGATGGGCAGCTCGCTCCACATCTGATTTACCTGATAGTGGTCGATCTGATAGGGGCGGTTCTGTTCCACCGTATTCAGCGCCGCAACATTGCCGGATGGAGATTTGTCCGAGCGCAGCCAATCCAGATAGGTTTCGGCTTCGATCGGGTTCTTCGACTGGCCCGATGGCAGCCGGTCGTCATGTGCTACCTCGGCCATCACCACATCGGGGTGGTTTGAGGGCCAGTAGTGGCAGCCGCAATCGCGGAAGTCATGGGACCACGGATTGCACAGGCTCTGCGTCAATTCACCGGGGTCATAGGCTTCGCTGAAGACCCCCGCCTCGGTTCTATACTGGCGCCGAAATCCGTGCAGGACCACCTGCTCAGTATCCACGATGCCTTCGTGATTGCGCCGCTCCAGAGCAATACTGACCGGTTTGTCATCGCCATGTTCCAGACTGCGGATAAACCGCCAGATCATCAGCCCGTCATAGGGCGTGCCGTCTTCCTCCTTGAAAGTGATGCGCTTGCCGCTTTGTTCGACCCATGACAGGAACCAGCGCCCTTGGCTGAGCTTTGCGCCCACGTCGCCGCTGTAGGCCTCCAGCAAGGTCTGCACCCATTCTTCGGGGCTGTTGTCAGGCAGCATCGGGTCGTAGAAATAATCGACAAAGACCAGATGGAAGCCCTGTGAATTCTTCGGCGCCTCGGGCACGGGGTTCAGCGGCACGCGCGCGGCGTTGAACACCAGACCGGGGAAAAAGCGCCGATCAAGGTTGCGTACATCCATTTCCAGACCGGGAAAGCAATTGCCCACCGATCCATCCAGTCGCGTGTTGTCAGGGTTGCCCGGTACCTTATAGGCCGCGCGGGCGGTCAGGTTGCGGGGTTTGACTCGGATTTGGCCGGGTTGATCAGACATTCTGAGCCTCCGATTCCTGTGCAACCAGATATTCGATGAACGAGATCACCAGATGATACTGCCTGCGCGACAGCGACAGCGGGTAATAGTTGGAATCACGCATATAAGGCGGCATCCGCGCGTCATGCATCGAGTCGCGGATGATCCGGGGATCGCGGAACTCCGGGTTCGGGGCCTGATCGGGGTTCGGGTCAGCCTCAAGCTCGGTCAGGATGCCATAGGGCGGGCGCAGCAGCGTTTTAACGAAATCCGGGCGACGGCGCAGGAAATCCAGCAGATTCGCCTCGTCGATCAGTTGCTCATGCACAAACTTCGTCGCCACCGTATAGGGCAGCCGGTCATTGGGCACGGAGTTCGAGAAAACTGAGATCGGCTGCGGCCGGATCAGTTCGTCGATCTTGTCCGGCGGCCTTGCATCCTCCTCCGTCATGGATTTCGCATCAGTTGACGGCAGGCCGGGCGTCGCCAGCATCCCGGTTTTCGCCTGCAGTTTGGCATTATCCTTCAGACCTTGCGCCCGGATATCGTCGAGGTTGATCAGGCTGTTAGTCTCGAAGGCACGGCGGAAGATATCAACCACCTCGTCCTTGGCCTGTGTGTAGTTGTCTTCTGTGACCGAAATCAGCGACAGATCGCGATCGGCCAGATCGTCCTCAAGACTGTAGAAGGGCCGCGCATCAGGCGCAAAATCAGGCGGGCCGGTCATGATCGTCGCGCGCGCGGTCAGACGCTCGCCGCGTACGGCCAGCGTCGCCTCAATTACACCATCGCTGGTGTCATCGGCCACACCCCAGGACTGGTCATTGCCGACGCGGGCGCCATCATAGCTGTCATGCGGCTCGGGATCGTCCGAGGTGCCGGACATCATGATCCATTTCGACCAAGGGGTGTCGGGGTTCAGGATACGGTTCTGTTCGGGCACGATTTCGTGGATACGACCATATACTGATTTCGGTGGGTCGTTCTGGTATCCCGGCACGGCCAAGGTTGCCGGGCCGTAGGCGGCATCGGGCGGGCCATAGACTTCGCCCTTCGGAGGCATAAAGCGCAGGCGCAGGATACTGCGGTCTACGAACTCCCCTTCGACCGGTTCGTCATGACCCTGCACCGGATGCATCACGCGGATCGAGCCCAACGGGATCGGGTTGTGCTCGTAGACCATCGGCTGCTGTTCCGAGGTGTAGGGGCTAAAAGCCAGCAGGGGTTTCGGGGCGAAATCCTGCCCCGCAATCTCGACCCGAGCGCGAAATCCGCAGGCCGCATCCCCGGTCCGACGCTCGGCCTTAGTATTTCCGACGGTGACCGAATAACGCACATTCTGCAGCGACAGCCCCTGATCGTCGAGCAGATCCAGCGTCAACGGCGTCTCATATTCCTCGCCCGTCTCGGCGTCATGCATCCGCGCCCACAGTTCAAAGAACGGAGCAACCGGGCGCAGCGCGCCGCCTTCGTCGCGAAAGCGGATCATATCGGGGTCGGGAAGATAGGCCGAAACGCTGCCATCTTCGGCTTCGCGCAGGGTTATGTTCGAGCGGATGACCGTCTTGTTGTTGCCATGGGCGTCTATGTCCTGCTGCCACTCATAGCTTTCCAGCGGTGTTTCACCCGGTCCCAGGCGAGCAACGGCCATGGGTGGCAGAAAGAAAATCTCTCGGATCGTGTCCATGCTGGGCCCTCCCCCGTTTGGCCTTGGCTGCCCCCTCTTTCAGGGGTTCGAATAGTCTTGGTATGTGATCTTCGGATCATCAAAGATAGGTTTCGATGTGTCGCGGACGATGTCGGACGGCGCATCGTCGGGCACCGGAGAAATGCTCTGCTGATAGTGGAAGAAATTGCCCGGATCGAATTTCCGCTTCACGAACAGCAACGAGTTGAAATATTCGCCCCAATATTGCCAGCGATAGTTCTTTTGCGTCCGACGGGGGTAGTTCTGATAGACCCGGTCAATGAAATAACCTTCCTCGGTCATCAGCTTCATGAAGCCGTCGAGCCAAGGTACCACCACCTCTTTTTCCTCTTGCGACAGCCAGAACACATCAACATAGAAGTTCAGCGACACATCACGGTGAATAAAGGCATTGCCCTCTTTGCCCAGTGGCATCCGGTTGATCGCGCCGCCATAGGGTTCGATCGCAACCGCGCCATAGGCGTTGGGCGTGCTGTCGAGGTAATCCACGACGCGCTGCCATTCAGCCACACTGAGCTGACGCTTGACATACCCGGCCTGTTTGTCCTCGCGGGCCTGATCGGGCACAACGGGGATGTCGTACTTGTCGTCATAAAGCCACGAATTGATGTCCTGATAGGTGCCGTAGTTCTGATCGTCAGAGCCCATCTGCCCGCCGATTTCTTCGCTGAGCAACGGTTGGATAAATGCGTTGCCCTCTTCGGCCGTCCCATCATAAAGCGCCGACACCAGCAGCACTTTCTTATCGCCCTGAAAAGCAAGGAAAATATAAGCTCCGAACCGATCATCATCGCAGGTACTCATATAATTGGCCTGAAGGAACTCCAACGCCTTTGCGGCTTTGTCCAGCGGCCATGTGACATGGCAGCCCCAGACCATATACAGCGGGTGTAGCTGGTATCGGATCTCCAACAACACACCAAAGTTGTTACCTGTTCCGCCCCGGATGGCCCAGAACAGGTCGGGGTTCGTGTTTTTGTCCGCGATCACTATGCTGCCATCCCACAACATCACGGTTACGCCCAGGACATTGTCGCAGGCCATCCCGTAGCGGCGAGAAGTAAAGCCATAACCGCCACCCATCATGAAGCCTGCGACGCAGACATCCTGACAGGCCCCGCCCGGCACATGCAGGTGATAGGAATTCAACTCAGAGTTCAGCATCTTGAACGGCGTACCCGGACCGACATAAGCCATCGGCACCTCAGGATCGACGGTGACATACCGCATTTTGCTGGTGTCCAACACCATCTGGTTGTTGACCGAATACCCCGCCGTGCTGTGGCGACCAGACCGTGCCACAACCCACAAGTCGTGCTCACGCGCGAAAGCAAGACTGGCGCGCACATCCTGAATGGTCTCGCAATAGACGATAATCTCGGGGTAGTCCTGAAAGGCCGGATTCCAGACCTGCCGGTCATTGTTGTAGTCGGGGTCGGTGGGCAGAGTGACCGTTCCGATCAGTTTCTTTTCAAACGCGCGTATCTGCTCGGGCGTGATCGAGTGATATTGCTGCAGCGCCAGATCAGTGCGGCTTTGCGCCACAATATCCTTGGCCAGAAGCGTTTTGCTGATCTTCTTCATCGGGTCTCCTCACACCAAATGAATTGGTAGCGTGGAAACGCATATCCCCACGCCACAACTATGAATTTTCGGTATCATCCCATATCTGCCGCTGTCCAAGCTGGCAGCAATGGCCCCTGTCGGTCAAGTGGTCGTTTCCAATAACCCTCGTGCCTCTTCCAGATCCGCCAGATAAGCGTTCGATTCGAATTGAGACAAAGCGGTGTTAAGTGCATCGCCCGCAGGCTTTCCATGGTCGAGCCGCCAACGTGTCAGCGCAACCGCTGCACGCAGTTCGTACAAGTGTGCCCCTTGCCGTCGCGCCGTTTCGATCGACCGTAACAGCAAAGGCTCTGGGTCGCCCCCGGTGCCGGCAACAAAACTGGCTTCGATTCGCAGCTGTTCAGCTTCGGCCCATTTCTCTTCGGTTTCAGCCAGCATTTGCGCCGCGTGCGACAATGTCTGCTTAGCCGCTTTATGATCACCCGCGTTTATAAGAAGCTCGGCAATCAGAGAGGGGAAGAAACATTTGTAGTTCCCGGCCCCGACTGCCCACCAGTCCTCTGATGCTTGGCGTAGATCATCGATATGCGCAATATCCGAGGATTCGGTCGCGTTGGCCCAGCTTTCCCACAATCGTGCGATGGTGGCCATGAATGGCAGCGAATGCTCTTCAGCAACTTTGGACAACGCTTCGACATCCTGCTGCAACGCGGGTATGTCGCGTGCCAGCAGATGAACCTTACACATATAGACCAATATCTGCGCTACACTGTGGGCGTGCTTTAATTCCTTCGCCCAGCCCAAAGCCGTGCGTTGAATCTGCAAGGCTTCTTGGTGCCGCCCCATGAGGCAATAACACGTCCCCAGGAAGGCCGAAGTAATGGCGGCATGATCAGTCCCATAGACATAGGCCAACTGACTGTGTTGATCAAAATCATATAGCGACCAGGCCTGTTCGAGATGGGTTTTTGCCTTAGGCAGATTACCCAAATGCAACTGCACAGCACCCATTGCGCGATGGCCCACCATTCGGTGTTCAGTCCTGCCGCTTTCCGCCGCCAGATCAAGAATTTGCGACGATACATCTTGCGCCAACCGATATTCAGCCCGCACCAGATGGAAGGCATACAGCCCGTTAAGGACCGGAAACAGCCTGTCGGTCTCATCCGCTCGATGGCAGAGGTCTCGCAACCGCCCATACGCTTCGCCTGTGGCATCCCCTGAGATACCGCTGGTTGACCGCAGCACTCCGGCGCGCAGGATTTGAATATCAATCTCTTGCAGATCTCGATCTTTGCTTTTGGGAAGATCTGCCAGTTGATCCAGAGCTTTTGACAGATGCGTCAATGCCTCGGTTTGGGCCGAACGTTCAATCGCCCGCCGCCCGGCGCTTTGCCAATGCATCACCGCCTCATCCGCACGGTGCGCTAACGTGTAGTGCTGCGCCAGTAGCTCGGGTTGAGTCTGGGCAAGCTGCGGCTGGTTTTCAAGCAGCGCACCTGCCGCCCGGTCGTGCAGCACCTGCCGTTCCGTGCGCAGCAAGCTGTCATAAGCCATATCGCGTATTAATGCGTGGCGGAAGATGAACTCATCTTCTGCCTCATCCGGAGCCTGCAAAATGATACCGGCAGAGGAAAGCTGTTCCAGCCCAGCCTCCAAGACCGTTGGTGACAAAATTGAGACCGAGGCCAGCAACGCGATTGAAAACTGTCGACCAAAGACAGCACCAGTTTGTGCAACCTCTTTGGCGGTTCCCAGCCTGTCCAAGCGCTCCATCAAAGAATCCTTGAGCGTATTCGGCACAGAAAGCGCTGGCAGTGGACCGCGCAAGGCATAACCCTGGTCGGTCAGTCTTAGTTGTCCGGATTCCAGCAGGCCGCGCGTTACTTCCTGAACGAAAAGCGGAATGCCATCGGTTTTGGCCGCGATCAGATCGCAGACTTCGGCTGGAATAGAATTCCCTCCTGCCACTTCCGCCACGATCTCGGCAATGTCCCGGTTTTCCAGACGCTTCAGCGGCAAGTGCAACGTATTGTTATGGTGCCCCCAGCCTGGATCAAATCCGGGGCGAGCGGTAATAACAATCAAAACCGGCAAATCCCGAATGCGCTCGATCACTCGGTCGGTCAGCGACAATGTGGTCGGATCGACCCAATGGGCATCCTCAAACAACAGTAAGACAGGTTTCTCACGGGCCAACGCTGCTAGTTGCTCGGTCACTGCGTCGAGCGTCTGTTCAAGTTTCGCCTGTGGCGGCAGATCAAGCGGACCTAATGAAGCGTCCGCTTCGACACTCAACAAATCGGCGATCAGGCGCACATGCGCGCGCGGATGATGTCGCAGGAGGTAGGAGAGTTTCCCGAGCTTCTCGTCGTCGCTGTCGGTTGGCGTGAACCCCGCTGAGCGCTCCAAATGCTGAATGATCGGATAAAGCGCCGAGTTGGCGTGAAATGGTGAGCACTGAAAGTTGAGCCGAAGGGCGCCTTGATCCTCCAGCTCTTGGCTTAACCCCTCGATCAAACGTGATTTGCCAATTCCGGCCTCACCAGAAACCAACACAGACTGACCGGCACCCTGACAGGCCTCTCGCCACTTTTCGATTAGTTTACGAAACTCGACCTGTCGCCCGACAAGTCTCCCGGCCCCGGCATCCGGCATAATGTCAAATCTACGCTCGATCCGAGCCTGTCCTGTAACTGTCCAGGCCTGGACCTGCTCCGAAAATCCTTTCAGTGCGAATGAGCCCCGATCCTCCAACTCAAATGCATTGCCAATCAATCGCCGGGTCGAAGGGCTGATGATCAGGGTATTTGGCTCGGCCAACGCCTGCAATCGAGCGGCCAGATTGGGTGTGCGCCCCATAACCACGTCATGTTCTTTCAGCCCTTCGCCGTGTATCTCGCCCACAACGACAAGGCCCGTCGACACCCCGATCCGCGCGCTCAGTTTTTCCTGACCTTCGATGCGGGCCAGCCCGCCCAGAATATCCAGTCCGGCATGAACAGCCCGTGACGCTGCATCTTCAAGCGCGTGAGGGTAGCCGAAATAGATCATCGCCCCATCGCCCATGAAGCTTGCAACATGGCCACCAAACCGAGCTACTGAGGTTGAGCAGATTTCTTTGAACCGTCGCAGCAGCTCACCCAGATCTTCCGGGTCCAGACGTTCTGACAGGGCAGTCGATCCAACGAGGTCAACAAACATGACAGTCAGTTGCCGTCGCTCAGCCACAATCTTCCCATGGCCATGAATAGGTGCCGGATTCGCCTCGCGCGCCTGACCCAAAGCTGCCGTCAGTCGGCGCCTCGGACCCAACGGTAGCCCCATATCTATCAGGTCGTGTTCAGAGAGATGTACAAGATCAGCCAGAGAGACCTCGTTGGCAGCAAACACAGGGGCGTACTTGGTCAGCCCGAGCCCTTCAAGAAATACGTCGATCTCTGCCATTATCCCCATTTGCCCCAGATTGGCTCCGGGCTCCCCTACCCGGTCAGGCTTATTGCCAGCAGCACAAAAGTCGAGCGACCTTAGCACGTTAGGCGGACAACCCTGATGGCCTCTCCGCAAGCCTAGTTCAAGCTTTTTCTTTCTCGCCCTAAACGTCAAGAGAATTGAGTCTGACGTACGCACCAAATGCACGCGTCTATCGCAGCGACATCATGATTTGAGAGAGTGGCAGGGGCAGCAGGGTTCAAACCCGCGACCTACGGTTTTGGAGACCGTCGCCACAACCTATCCCCAAGTACTTACCCATATTAAGCATCTGTTTTTCAACGACTTTACGTACTTTTAAATATCCCGCAATCGGCGCACATACACAATTTTCCGCACAAGAAACGCACAAAATGATGACACGACTTAATGAGAAGAAGGCTAGTGAACTTAAGCCCGCCAAAACCGGATATGAAGTTCGCGACGAAATCGTTCGAGACCTGGTATTGAGAGTCGGGAAAAGGCTCAGTCACGTGACAGGGTACTCTCCATAAACGAATGGCAATCCATTTGGACTGCATCCTTCCAGCTAGAATATCCGTTCGGGCCGTTCATTAGGACGCTTATGCTAACTGCTCAAAAATTGAACAACGTCGCCCAAATGCGATGGGATGAGATTCAAGATGATTTTTTGGACTATTCCTCGCGAAAAGATGAAAGCAACCAAAACCTCCGAAGCAAAAGCCCACGAAGTACCGTTTTCGAAAGCTGTTTCGGACTTGATAGCCAAACAACCAAACAGAAGGCCGTTTTCTTTTGTCGAGTAGCAACCAAAACCGGACATTTAATCCAAGACTTTGCAATTTGAGTGACACGCAAAGAACTGACCGCACATCGGCAAAATCCGCGTGTCAGATTGCCAACGGCTGCGTGCTCTATGTCAACAACGCAATTGTCAAAGAAAAAACTCTGCCCGTTCCACTACCCAAATCATTGCGACCAGACTTGCGCACGCTGCAATCGCGGCGCGAGAGCCGACCCAGATACGACCAGGTTGTTTGCGCAACAACAACACAAGGGGCCAGACCAACAAAACGATCATGACTTGTCCAGCCTCTACTCCAACATTGAAGGCCAGCAAGCTGTGCCAAACGTTTGGTGCATCAACTCGAAGAATTTGGTGCAACATGAAGGAGAAGCCAAACCCGTGCAGTAACCCAATGCCCGACGTGATGGCAAAGGCCTTCAGGTCGCCGTGTCCTTTCTCTGGTGGCCAAACCGCCATTGCGGCTGCGTAGATTATTGAAAGTGCTATTGCCAATTCGACAGTTGGGATAAACCACGCTCCGCTCGGCGCGAAGCCAAAAAAACCCAAAATCAGTGTTACCGTGTGGCCCAAGGTAAAGCCTGTGACGCGAGCGAGTAGGCTGTGCAAGTTTAACGCACCGATGATCATGCAAAGCACAAAAAGAACATGATCGGGACCTTCCAAAATATGCCGAATTCCCTCAACAAAGAAAGTCGAAGCGGCTGCGGTCGCTGATCCGGAAACATCAACCGGGGTATGCATCAAGCCCCGCGCACGAAATGTCCGAACATCCTGCCCGTTATAATCGAGGATCAGGTTCGCCGTTTCTTCTTGTCCAGGAAGCCCCGGATCAGAAGTGTAGGATAAACTGTATGCTCCAATCTCTCCCGTCACAAAGCGTAGATGAACGTCAACCATCACCTCGCCAACATAAATCTCTTCGGCTGTTAGAAAAACATCTCTTGGCAAAAGCGCCGCGCGTGCCTCATTAAGCGTAGCAAATCCGGGCTCTTGCCCCAATGGATGCAGTCTTATCGAGACGATTACTGATGTTTGTCGGTGACCATCGATAGACAGTACAAGGCTGTTTCCAGCAATACGAGCCAAGCCGATTGGGTCTTTGTGAAATGCGGCCTGATCCAAGTAGTGCATGAGCACGCCATCTTCGATCTGATTGTATGTGTACGGAGCGGGTGCAGGCAAACCGTCCGGGCCTTCGGGACCGACGAGCTCCGCAACCAAATAAGGCATCGGAAGGCGCAAATAGACATCTAGGCCATCTTCCGAATGGGCAACATGATGGATACGGACATTCTGGTTTAGATTGAAATGCGCCTCTGCTCTGCCTGAACACAAAAAGATCATGGCAAACAGGAACGTTGTATATAACAACCTCACGATAGCCACTGAATTACCCTCCTGTTTTGGCGCTAATAATCGTCAGGTCATCGAGCATCCAATGGTCGCCATGCCGCGAAACATCTAGCAAGCCACGATAAGAAACCGCTTGCCTATGTAGATGCCCCCAATGACCTCCGCTTACACGGGCAGTCCAATTGGCGAGGGCCTGATGCTGATTTCTGTCTTCGCCAGGCGTGAAGCTCTCGACATTCAGGTCTGAAATCGCTTCGACGCGAGCCATAGCACCAGAGGGCAAGGTAACTGACAAGCCACGACGCATTTCTGCTTGAACCTTGTCGCGATTAATTGCTTCGACATATGGCTCCATCGCACCTAAGGCATTATCATCTCGCGTCTCAAGCATCGTAGTTCCGATGTTGGTCACTAGCCCTTCTATGATTTGACGCGTCGCGATGTCATCCGGCTCGGGCGCTGTCGACGGGTTGTTCAGCCAATACGTGACAATCGCAGCGGCACCGAATGCCCCGGTCAGGCCAAGCAAGATCAGACGCTGACTATTTGCACGCTGCAACGAGTAATAGGCGCATATCAAACACAGGAAACCTAAGCCGAACGCAAACGAGGGCACCTGTGTTACACCCGCGACTTTGACGACAACCGGGCTCGTCTTTGGGTTTGTCCAAGTTTTCAAGTGATTATTCCAACTTACAACTGGATCGGATTCATAAATCTGCGAGGGGACTGCCCCTGCCGGATCGGAGATGGTGATCGGAATAATATCCAGACCATCTGGAAAAAGTTCCCATGCCAGATCAACTCGGTTCGGCAAGGTCTCAACCGGATAAGAAAGGACAACGCCCAGTAACAGCGTCTTTCGGTTTGCCTCCGCCTCATCCGGAAGAACACGCAAGCCTTCGGCCCCAACTTCGATACGTGAGACCTGTACCGTTTCCGGTTTCATCGGCTTGCCGTCTACAGCTAGCGGGTTTCTATTCGCAAGAAAGTCCGATACGCCAGACTTGATCCTGGCGACATCATCTGGAGTTAATCGCTCTGCGCTTCCCAAGCCCAGATCGGCCCAAGTTTCGAAATCTTTCAAACGCAATATGATCTCGTGCCGGACGACACGCGGCTCCATGGCTAGGAACGACATCATAGGGGATTTGTGGTGACGGGTGAGATTGGGGTTTTCAAACCTTGTAAACCACGGATCGTTCCAATCTGGACGCATGGTCTCAGCCTGAGAAAGGTAACGATAGTCTGTCACCGGAACACCCATGTGCTCGGCCACAACGCCAAGTGAAGCCAAGGGAATCCCATCTGAATTCAGCGGGGGAATGAACGTGATCCGTTCAGGCTTGCCATTGAACGGAAACTCCATATCCACGTAAACGACATTTTCGCTGCGCGGTCGCGGTCGATACTGAGCGCTCGCTGCTGTTTGCCGGGTAATTCTAGGGCGCACATCAATCGTATTCGTTGTGCTGGCCAGTTCCTCTTCATCTGCCCAGACTTGAAGGTTTTGACCCGTACGCTCAGCCAGCGACGCACCTGAACCATCATCAGGAATGACGAAAATGGGATAGTCGCCCAAATCGACCTCAAGGATAACGCGAACATGATCAGGCTGTACCGAAAGCTCAACAAAGTTTGGGGCGGTTTCTCCGCCGTAGGGGGACACGAGATCAGCAATCGATTGGTTAGCGCCAATCGCCCAACTTGCGAGCGCCGCGCCCACCCAAACCCATGTCTTGCTGCAATCGCCGACCTTAGAAATGAAACGCGACGGCAGCATAGATACCATTCTGGTCAACATCATAGGCAAACTCCCCACCCGAGCGGTCAGTGGAGTAATCAATTCCATAGAACTGATAGCCAAACCGCAGGGACGTGTTCTCCCAGCCTTTCCAGTCAAAGCCAGCCAGAAGCAGGTATTGCAGGTCATCGCCATTCACGCCGAACCCACTCAGTTCGGCACGGCTGGCGAAGCTCCATTTGTCGTTGATTTCCATCGCATAGCGGAGCGCGATCATCGGCTCGAACCAATCCTCTGTTCCGCCCAGCGTCATACCTGGGCCGGGGCCCGAAAGGTCGATCTCTTGTTTAAGGCGGTTCCACTGTACGCCAATTGCAGCGTCTGCTGCATAGCGTCGACCCGAAGCATTGACCCCGTTCGCAAATCGGTAGGCTCCCTGAACATTTACAAAGGTCTGCCGGACATCAACATCGACGTCTACTCGTCCGCCTGGCAGGGTTCCGTCTTCGCCAAGCCTTACATAGTACACTTCCGAGATGATCCCGAAGTCGCCGTTCCAGCCTTCGTAACGTACCGAAGCTGCGCCCTGTAGCACGTCCAGTACTTCGCTCAGACTCAGATCCAGATCGACGCTTGTTCCATCTATAGTTGATGTGCCCGTAGTGCTGAGCGGAAGGAACAGATAAGGGGTGATCGAGTGCCGCCAACCACCTTCATCATCTTCAGAACGTGCAAGAGACTGGGCGTTGGCGGCATGAGATATCGCGACAAGCAACCAACCAACACAGACCAAATAGCGAGAAATCAATGAGGTATATCGCATAGAGAGCTCCGATCAGATTTGAAAGAACCGGCGCATGTTAAAGTCGCGCCGGTCAAATTTGATATTAGTTGTCAGCAGGATAGGTAAATTCTTTACCCAGTACTTCTGAAGCTTCCTCATAGATTGGACGCAGTACATCGTCCACGTCCCAAGTCCCTTCCGCAATAAACTCAGAGTAGTTCATTGCTTCTATGGGAACGCCACTAACTTCAGAAAAGGCTGCGCGATCTTCATCTAGCTTAGGAGCAATTGCGGGCGATGCCAAGGGCGGTGACCAAGTATGGTGATCTACTATGGCGAGCCGCTCTTTGATGTCGTCTTTCGTGACGTTCCAAACCATGTAGTCTTCGGCGAGGCTCAGCGGTCCATCGTAGGTGGATCGAATACGATCATAGACCTCAGCGGTTGTGTCGTGATCCTTGAAGAAATGATAGGCGACCGCATGGCGGGGTTGGATCGAGCTCATGATCTTGCCGAAAGCCTCTGGCGCCGTGTGGATTTGCGTACCTACTTGCAACGCGGCCTCGGGGGTGAAGCCCATTTTTTCAACTAGGCTAGGCACTGCAATAAAGCACTCATGGATCACGAAGTCAGCGTCCCTAGCGTACTCGTCAAACCACTTGTTGGGATAGGTGTCCGAACTGAACACGAACTTCAGGTCGTTCCATTCAAGAGCATAGCTTACTGGGCCGTCTATCGAGTGAATTGCAGGGAAAGAGCGAATTACGACCCCGTTCTCCTCGTACACAACTTGGTTTTCAGCCATGTAGTCGAACTCATTGACCTCAATCACAATACCTCTGGTGTCGGTCTGGCCAACACGACCAGTAATATCCCACAACAGCATTTTTTGCATCGCGTCCATCGCCGCCGCAGTTCCAAGTTCTGGGGTAGGCCCGCTGGGCCCCCAAATACGCAGCGGAACATTTCGTCCCATAATCATCCCGCCAACATACAAGTCGATCAAGTCGCCGAAATGGTCGGTATGCAGATGCCCAATGAACACCTTGTCGAGGTAGTTGTATGGGATCTGCATTGATGAAATCCGCTCTGCCGAGCCGGAGCCAATGTCGAACAAGAACTTGTCTCCGTTGCCCAGTTCCACAAGGAAACACGCAGCAGCCTGAGCAGCTCGCGTTGTAGGCATTCCAGTTCCACACGCGATGACCCGCATCTCGTCTTCGGCGAGATCTTCAGTATTGGGGTAGTACACATCGCGTGGACGATCACGCACCATTGTCGGAGAAACTTCCTCCGTTTCCTGCGCGTATGCTGCCGAAGGAGCGACTACATCTATTAACGCATCAGTAATCGCTTGAGGAGAAACAGCCCAAGCGCCAAATATCACACCAATTGCGAAGTGCTTGCTAAGTCTTCTGTAGTTCATACGTTGGGCCATGTGTAATCCTCCAGTCGCTTAATAGATTGGCAAGCTGGCACTGCGGAGTTTCGCGCTCCGGCTCGCTGTTTTGGTTACAAGGTTATGGTTTAAGAGACATTCACGTAAGTGACTCACGGTGAATACAGGGTGACTCACGGGCCATTAAATGCAAAAATACGAATGTGGTACGACAATTTGAAAACATCTCGGGCGGTCAGAAGCGCGCTGCCCTCGGCAGGTTGCTTGCCGACGCTCATCTGGATGGATCCGATAGGCTTCAGGCGTTCCTGACGTACATCGTCGAGGAAGAGCTCGCTGGTCGGGGAGACCAAATTCGAAGCAAGACTATCGCTCAAGATGTATATGACCGCGATACTTCAGAGGGGACCGATCCGGAAAACATCGTTCGCGTCGATGCACGGCGGCTTCGTCAGTTCTTGGAACTGCATTACGAGGGTATCGGAAAAGATGATCCGGTACGACTGTGTATCGATAGCGGTGGATATAGGCCACGGTTCGAAACTGTCTCAGAAACCAGCGCGGTATCAATCTCAACAAAAGCCAAACGCTTTGGACTGCCCATAGGGGCGTTCACCATTGGGGCCGTCGTTGGTGCGTTAGTCGCAGTCGGTCTTGCCCAAGATGGACAGGAAACTGCTTCTGCCGAAGTGGGTGGCATAGCTGTAAATGACTCGAACGCGTACATGCAGCGCGTGGCAATTTACGAAAAATCCCCAGCTGCATTACAAGCATTCAATTTGGCGGAACAAGCGCGGACAATGATATTTCCGATCTTCGACCGACAACGCCAGCTACTGGTTCTATCCGTATTCGAAGGCGTGATTGAGATCGATCCAGAATATTTCGGTGGTTATGCTGGTGCTGCGCAGGCACTCGCGTCCCTTGCGGTGATAACTCCGCCGTCTGACGCCAAGACCGAATATGCTGATGCCGCCATGAAGCTGGCGAACCAAGCGGTTAGCCTTGCCCCAGACCAAGCCTGGAGCCAGTCTGCAAAAAGCTGGGCCTTTTTCGCCAATCGCGACTATGACGCCGCGCTGCAACTCAGTAGGCGCGCATCAAAACTTGATCCAAATGATGGTGCTGTACTCGACTTTCTTGGTGCTGTGGCGATGTTCTCGGGCGAATTCGAGGAAGCAATTGCAACGGCTGACAGACTCTCTCTGCTTGGTTCCAGTAACCAACGATTTGCTAACAGAAATATCTCGGGCGCGACTTACTTTCATCTTGGTGAACATGAAAAGACCGTAGAGCGCTTTGAGGAGGCTAAGCAACTTGGCGATCCACTCAGCGCTCCTTCACTAGCTTATGTAACGGCAGCGTTGTCAGCCATGGGGCAAGATTATGCGGCTAAAGCCAAACTGGCTGAACTTGAGCGTGCGTGGCCGGATGCGCCAATAGGTGCAATGCTCAAAAGCATCCACAAAGATGTCGAGAACGCAGAAGCCGTGCTACGCGAGTTACGAAAACAAGGCTGGGTAAGCCCAGCACGATAGGGTGATGCATAACAGCGGGTAGCAGTGCCAAGGTCAAATTAATCGCTACTGGCACGGGCAATCATGTCGAAACGCACATCACTAGCGCGGAACCGAGATCGATAACGGAAGCCCAGATAAGGTAGGTTCTGCGCGACTTTGCAAAGTCTGCTTTCTGCGCATTTCTGACGTCTACAGCCGAGAGGCACGACAGGGCTAAGGGCAGTCAGCTTCTTTTTTACGGTTCCTTGTATCTACCCGCCCATTTAATTGGCGATTAAAACAAGGAGACCTGCAAAATAACTTATCTGAAACTATCGGAAATCGAAGATTCCATTGCGCATTTGGACCAACGCTCTAGCCGATGGTGGAAAGCAGCTCAGGCCCTCACAGGGCGTCGAATGGTCGAACTCTTGGAGGAAATGGGAGACCGTTGGAATCCCAACGACTCAGGAATGGGCAGTGATGGTATCGACATTGAGCAAATTACTGCTGATTCCATGAAGCCGTGAAATTGCATCCCCAAACGGCTACAATATGAAACGTCTTTCTTTGCTTGGGCGAACGCTGCCCACGCTTTCATCATCCCAAGCGCAGCCGTACGATACACCTGATTGCTAACTGGAACCTTGTGGCCCATTGAGGCCCGCAGAGCTTCCCCCAGATGCCTGTTAATGAGGTTTGTTAACACAAACCCCATCCCGAACAGCCCCATGAATAATCGGCTCATCTCTTGCCCCGCAAAAGCTCAACAGAGTGGGCAAAAATAGCAAGCAAAGCTCCCTGATGGCGCACCACTTTTGCCAATTCCGTAGCGATCAATTCTTGCTGCGCGTGTTGCTCACGAAAGTACGTCTCAAAAGCTCTCTTAATTTCAAAGTACTCTTCGGTCTCAATCGTAGAATTGTTTTCATATTGGGCCTCCTGGCCTGCTTTTGAGGAGTGCAGAAGGAGACGCAGCGCATCCCATCGTTAATATTTCCGAAACCCTGCATGATACTCAGGATCAGACCTCGGCAGATTAATAACCTCACCGTACTTCTTCAGAGCACGGGCAAACACAGCACCTTGAGCCTTCACGACAATCTCCGCTGCGCCCTTTTGATCTTCCGGCTCCTTGATAGCCAGACTGGGAAGACCTACAAGCTTTTCAGGTCCAAATGCAAAGTCGAGGCCGTCAGCCGACGCATGGAGCTTGAGATGGGCCATAAGATCACGTCTGGCGCTCACATCCAGTTTTCAGAAATGCGCCTACGCGAGCAAGGTCTCGACGAGCTGGCAGACAGGCTGGCCGCAGCTTTGGGGGAAGACAAACCCCGCGCCGCTTACAGCCATGACGAATACCAGCAAGCGAAGCGAAACGACTTTGACCTGCCTGCCCTTCGCCAAAGCCTGAAGCAGCTGGCCGAGCTGGACCGTTCAGATCAGCCGAAAGCACTAGCCGAACTGATCGACCGTCAGGGCTTGGAGCTGGCCGACGCTGTTCAGGATGGCCGAGGCCGTTGCCGGATCAACATCGAGCTCGGCGGCGATCTGAAGCCCCACAACGCAAACCGCTCTTTGCGAGTTAAAGCCGCAGACGTGGTCAAATTCATTGAGAAAACAAGGGAGATACGGCATGATCTCAGATCCGACAAGGAACCATATCTCGCAATCGAGCGAGGCCCCGCTTCTGGATCTACTCTTGGTGATCATCTCGGGACAGGAACAGATTCACCAGAGCAACCAAGAAATGATCCGTCGCCAAAACGCACTGTTGAAGGTGCTGGTGGCGATAGCCAAGAGTTAACAAGTGAAGCGGTTGAGCTCGCGGTTGCCGCTAAATACCTCTAATCAGAAACCGGACAGTTCGCAGCCAACAGGAGTAGCGATTTGACTGCTGCCGATCTGGATGCACCGCCCGATATCAATGATCCCTACATATTGAAGAAGCTGGCGGCAATTCTGAAGCGACAGATGTCCAAGGCCAACGCTGTTATGTCGCTCGCGTTTCGTTTTGCTGCCGCTGATAGGTGAGAAATCTTGGATGTATGCCAAGATACCAGTGCTCACGCACTAGGTGATTCTATATGTGTTCATATTCAACTATCACCCAAGAAAATCGAACCCAAGCTGCAAACCGTTTCATGCGGATAGACGCAATGGAATCAGGTTCTGTTTTTTTGAATAACGCACAAAAAACCGCACAAAAATTTTGGGTAGGCAAATACAAATACGCCTAAGTGTTTGATTTTTATGGCAGGGGCAGCAGGGTTCGAACCCGCGACCTACGGTTTTGGAGACCGTCGCTCTACCAACTGAGCTATACCCCTAGGCTGGGCCATCAGATATGCCAGAGGCGCAGCGGACTCAAGAGGATTTTTGAGTTTTTGCCTCCTACAAAAAAGTTGCACCCCGCGCGCAGTTCTTTAAGACAAGGTTCGGCTAGCAAAAGGAGCGCAGCCTTGAGCATCCGCAAGAAAATCGCCGACAGCGAAGCCGTTCTAAACTGGGTCGCGCGGCGAATTGCCAGCTATATCAAGTTGGTCAATCGCAACACAAACTGGCGGCGCATAGGATACGAAGAACTAGATCAACTGGCCGAACAGGGCGAACCCGTCATCGTGGTTCTCTGGCACCAGCGTCTGGCTCAGTCGCCTTACTTCTTTCCCTTGGACAAGGGCCGCATCTGCTCGATCACCTCTGCTGCCCGCGCAGGCAGTATGGTGGGCCGTGTGCAGAAATTGTTTGGTATGGACACGATCGCGATGTCCAGCCGCAAACGCCACGTCGCCTTGTCCCGCGAGGTGCTCGGAAAAATGAAACAGGGCATCTCAATCGGAATCGCCGCCGATGGCCCGCGCGGTCCTGAACGGGTATCTTCAACTGTACCGCTGGTGTGGGCGCGGACGTCGGGCAAACGTGTCTTTGGGATCACCTATTCCGCCAGGCACGGGCGCGAAGCAGGAACCTGGGATCGTCTGCTGATGCCCCGCCCCTGGCGCAACGAAGGTGTCTTCCTCTGCCGCGAGTGGACCGACCCAGTTCCGCGAAAGGCAACCGAAGAACAAATAGAAACACTGCGGTTAAGCCTCGAGCAGCATATGAACGACATCACTGCCGAAGCCGACCGCATGATGGGGCGGAAGCCTTGGACTAAAGGTGCTTGATAGCTCTCCAACGCAAAAATGCCCGACCGGATCCGCCCGCACCCGACTATTCCTAATACATGCGAATCATGATTTGTATCTAGCACTGACCCGTTGTGCGCTTTCTGATACGTTAGCAAGCTTGATGTCGAACCGTTTTCGCTCACGACAAAAATCGCTGACATTGCAATCAACTTCGTGGTCATTTCCGCCTAGAACCGCGTCTCGCATATCCTCCAGATCCTTGCTGTGAAGGATTTGAGTTCCATAGTTGATGAATTCAAAACTAAACATGATTTCCCCCTGATCTCAGCGGTTCGCCGCTTCCGCGTTCCACGTCACTCACTGCATTTCAAAGGTGGGTTTTTAGTTTTTGATTGGGATGAACGTCTGATTAAGAAAAGCCCCATTCGTGTTGCTTTTCACCTCTGAATTGTGGGCCTAAGATTATTCGATGAAGACTCTTCTCATCATCCCCGATGCATTCGAGGAGTTTGGTGTGGCTTCAATGATCCAGAGTCCTTCTTCAGAACATATGTTCACGCCAAACTCGATCACCTCTAATTCAATTTCGCTGAAGCCCACTCAATGGAAATCTGTTTGCCAAGCAAGGCATCTTGTGACCAAGAACAACCATACCAAATCTAAGACAACGAGAATGCCCATGATTGAACGCATTGATACCGGCGAACGGTCCTCGAAAATCGTGAAGCACAACGGCGTGGCCTATCTGACTGGACAAGTTGCCGAGGGTGAGACGATTCAGGAGCAGGTTCAGATTTGCCTCAACAAAATAGATGCCCTACTCGTACAGGCGGGATCGTCACGAGAAAAAATGCTGCGCGTCACGATATGGCTGGCTGATATTAAGGATTTCGCTGGTTTGAACGAGGTTTGGAACGCTTGGGTTCCAACAGGCCACGCCCCTGCACGCGCTTGTGGTGAAGCCAAACTGGCACGCCCAGAACTGAAGGTAGAATTCATAGTGGACGCTGCCTGCGACTAAGTTCGCTGCAATCAAAAGGGGCCGCCCTTGTTCTTGGGTGGCCTTCTAAGTTTCGACGATGTGCCGGACTTGAGCCCGACCTACACCCTTGACCCGATGATTTCCAAAACAGCGTCGGTGCCGAGAATGCGGTCACCTTTTTTCTTAGTCAGGAATTTGGTCGCGGCTTTGGAATTGGTGTGGAGAGATTTACATGCGAGAGAGCTTTCGCATCAGAGACAACGCCTTTGGCCGAATAATACCGAATGAGATCGCCGTAGCTTTCGAATTCTGAACCGCTGGATTGAAAGACGAGATCCGCCAGATGCATCCTCCCCCGCACACGCAAGCGTCTGGGACGATGGTAGTGCAGCAGCCGAGTTCCCTCATCAGGTAGATCCGGGGTGTCGTTCCAGATACGACTAACTGAATTCAACGCGTCCCGACCATAACGGGCAATTGCTACTGGCAATGAAATCTGATCGAGCCAGGGTCTGCGTCCCCTCAATCCTGTCATCTTATCAATCTGTTGTGCAGTATCCAACCACAAGTCACCGAATGAACCAGTTGGAAAGAGTACCATCCCGGCATTGAAGAATGGATGTGAAAACTGTCCTAGTAGCAACTGAACCTTTGCTTCAGGTTTGGGCAGTCCAAATAACGCATAGACCTGACGCCAAACACGCGGGCGGTTTGTCCAAGCATTTCGCGTTTCCGGGCAGACCGATACTTTCTGCGGATAGGCTATCTCGGCAAACGATGTATTTTGCGTCAGAAACGTGTCGGTATCGAGAAACAGAGAGAAGTCAGCGTCTCTTTCCAGGGCAGCCCCTGCTATCTTGTTTCCCGCAGGATAGCCATCGCTAAACGGATTTTCGAGCACTCTGAGTTCAACATCTCTTGACGCCAACATTGTTCTCGTTTCCGGCTGCAACTCATCAATTCGATCAGACCGGCAATGTGCGTGCAGCGAATGATAGTCTTCGCAGAAAAGCTTGAGGGAATTGACTAACAAATGAGCCTGGACCTCAAGAGGTCCAGGCTCGACATTAAAGAAAACCGCAATTTTTTTTGTGGTTTTCTCAGGCATGAACAGCCTTACTCGATGATTTTCGACACGACGCCAGCGCCGACGGTGCGGCCGCCTTCACGGATGGCGAAACGCAGGCCGTCTTCCATCGCGATCGGGGCGATCAGCTCGACGGTGAAACCGACGTTGTCGCCAGGCATAACCATCTCGGTGCCAGCCGCAAGGGTCACGGTGCCGGTCACGTCAGTGGTCCGGAAGTAGAACTGCGGGCGGTAGTTCGCGAAGAACGGGGTGTGACGACCGCCTTCTTCCTTGGTCAGGATGTAGGCTTCGGCTTCGAACTTGGTGTGCGGTGTAACCGAACCCGGCTTACACAGAACCTGGCCACGCTCAACGCCGTCACGGTCGATACCGCGCAGCAGAGCGCCGATGTTGTCGCCCGCTTCACCGCGATCCAGCAGCTTGCGGAACATTTCAACACCAGTACAGGTGGTTTTCTGAGTGTCGCGGATGCCGACGATTTCGATCTCGTCGCCAACATTGATCACGCCACGCTCAACACGACCGGTCACAACGGTACCACGGCCCGAGATCGAGAACACGTCTTCGACCGGCATCAGGAACGGCTTGTCAACTTCACGCTCAGGGGTGTCGATGTAGTCATCAACAGCCGCCATCAGTTCCTTGATCTTCTCTTCGCCGATTTCCGGGTTGTTGCCTTCCATCGCGGCCAGAGCCGAACCTGCGATGATCGGAATATCGTCGCCGGGGTATTCATAGCTGGACAGCAGTTCGCGAACTTCCATCTCAACCAGTTCCAGCAGCTCTTCGTCGTCAACCTGGTCAACTTTGTTCATGAACACGACCATCTTCGGGATGCCAACCTGGCGGCCCAGCAGGATGTGCTCGCGGGTCTGCGGCATCGGGCCGTCAGCTGCGTTCACAACCAGGATCGCGCCGTCCATCTGGGCAGCACCGGTGATCATGTTCTTGACGTAGTCAGCGTGGCCGGGGCAGTCGACGTGCGCGTAGTGGCGGTTGTCAGTTTCGTATTCCACGTGGGCGGTCGAGATGGTGATGCCACGTGCTTTTTCTTCAGGCGCACCGTCAATCTGGTCATACGCTTTGAAGTCACCGAAATACTTGGTGATTGCTGCGGTCAGCGTGGTCTTGCCGTGGTCAACGTGGCCAATCGTACCAATGTTGACGTGCGGCTTATTACGCTCAAACTTTTCCTTTGCCATTCCTCAGGCGCCCTTTTGCAATTTTGGGGGACCCGTGGTCCCGCGGTTACATCTGCGCGCGCGAGATATTTGGTTCAGGGGGGAAAATCAAGCACATCCTGATGGAAAAGCCGCTCAGGACGCCGGATTTTGCGCCACAACCTCGGTTTCCAGCGGCTGAATAAGGTCGGGGCGGCGATCAAACCAGCCATTGTCTTTATGTTCTTCGGCCAACCACTCTTCGACCCGGTCGGCAACCTTCAGGGAAAGCCCGCTCATTTGCTCTTCTTTTGTGCGTTCGTGACCGGACCCTTTGAGGGCGCTACCTCCGGTCGTGTCTTCCAAAACCTGAAACTGCTTTCCTTTGGCCAGAAACTCTTTGTTTTTTACGTCATACACATTCACCAGAACGATAGCCGTGCTCTTGGGATTGTAGATCACCGGGATACCGGGCGGGGCAAGCATGTAGCCTTCAAGGCTGATGCCAATATCATATTCCTGAGCGCCTTCGTAGCGGCCCAATCGAATATCTACTGCATTCTGAATTGCAGCAGTCCATTCGTCGGGCGTAGCATCCCGCGAAACCGGCCCCTGCACAGCTTTGTCAGCAAAGGCATAGTTAACGCGCATTTTGAATTCACCCAGCGACTCGGGCTCTTCGTAAACTTGTGTCTGGGTGCAGGCGCCCATCAGGGCCAACCCGGTGATCAGTGTCAGGATGCGCAACATGTCTCTCGTCTCGATAGGCCTGTTTTTATTGGATGTAGCGCACCGATACCGCTTGTGCCAAGCGGTATCGGCAGAAATTCACCAAACTGTTGGTCTGGTCACGAGAATTTATAGTCGCGCGGGAAGCCGTAGGGCGCTTTTTTCCCAACGCCTGCACGCTTAGCCAGCCATTGGGACATATCCGCCTCATGCCGGGTCTTGTCGCCACCCATGGACCATTTCAAGCCGTCGTCCCAGTTGAAAGTCGTCACGTCGGACAAGCCGCCATCCAGTTCCAAGGTCCCCTGTCGCCCACGGGCCATATTGTACTTTTGCAGGCGCACACCTTTGCCCCGGGTCATCTCGGGCAGTTCTTCCGTCGGGAACACCAAGAACTTGCCGTTCTGAGACACCACGGCGACGTGATCGCCAGCGACCGGCTTACAGATCATGGCGGTTTCGTCGCCTTTGACGTTCAGCACCTGTTTGCCGTTACGTGTCTGCGCCAGCACATCATCTTCGGGCACCATGAAGCCGTTACCCGCATCCGAAGCCACCAGCAGCTTGCGCCCTGGATTGTGGATCAGGATGTCGATGATCTGCGCCTCGTTCGGCAGGTCGACCATCAGACGGAGCGGCTCTCCCATGCCGCGACCGCCGGGCAGGTTGGCAGCGCTGACAGTGTAGAAACGGCCGTTAGAGGCAAAGACCAGCAACCGGTCCGTTGTTTCCGCGTGGAAGATGAACCGCGGGCCGTCACCGTCCTTGAATTTCAATTCGCGATTCAGATCGATGTGGCCGGTCATGGCGCGTATCCAGCCCATCTGCGAACAGACGACCGTGATCGGCTCCTTGTCGATCATCGCCTCAAGCGGCACTTCCTCGACCTGCCCAGCTTCGGCAAATTGAGTCCGGCGCGCACCACCTTCGTAGTCTTTGCCAAAGGTCTTCTTGGTCTCTTTGAGCTGCTCGGCGATCTTGGCCCATTGCAAGGCGGGATCGGCAAGCAAGTCTTCGAGGTTTGCGCGTTCCAACATCAGCTCATCGCGTTCGCGGACCAACTCCATCTCTTCCAGACGGCGCAAGCTGCGCAAGCGCATGTTGAGGATTGCGTCGACCTGAACTTCGGACAACTCGCCCTCGCCTGGTTTGGGCGAGACATAATCGGTCTCATCAGTCGCGCGAACATGATCAATGCCCCAATCTTCGCGCATCAGCGCGGCCTTGGGGTCGTCGTCGTAACGAATGATGTCGATCACGCGGTCGAGGTTCAGGAAGGCGACAATAAAGCCCTCCAAGACCTCCAAACGATGGTCAATCTTGCCTAGTCGGTGGCGTGAGCGACGCAGCAGTACCTCTTGCCTGTGATCGAGGAAAGCGCGCAGCACTTCCTTCATCGAGCAGACCTTGGGCGTGACGCCGTCAATCAGCACGTTCATGTTCAGGCTGAACCGCACCTCAAGGTCCGAGTTGCGGTAGAGCATGCCCATCAGCACCTCCGGGTCCACGTTCTTGGAGCGCGGCTCAAGAATCAGGCGGATATCGTCAGCAGATTCGTCGCGCACATCGGCAAGGATCGGGATTTTCTTGGTCTGGATCAGTTCGGCGATCTTTTCGATCAGCTTGGATTTCTGAACCTGATAGGGAATCTCGGTGACAACGATCTGCCACTGACCACGGCCCAGATCTTCGACTTCGAACTTGCAGCGAAGACGGAAGGAACCACGCCCGGTGCGATAGGCCTGCGCGATATTTTCTGGTGGCTCGACGATCACGCCACCGGTCGGGAAATCCGGACCGGGGACGTAATTCAACAACGTGTCGTCGCGCGCATCCGGTGTTTTGATCAGATGCAGACAGGCGTCGCACAACTCCGAGATATTATGCGGCGGGATATTCGTCGCCATCCCAACCGCGATACCGCTTGCGCCATTGGCCAGCAAGTTCGGGAACTGCGCGGGCAACACTACCGGCTCGGTCAGCGTGCCATCATAGTTGTCGCGGAAATCAACAGCGTCCTCGTTCAGACCCTCAAGCAATGCCTCCGCGACTATGGTCATTCGCGCCTCGGTGTATCGCGAGGCCGCCGGATTATCGCCGTCGATATTGCCGAAATTCCCCTGCCCGTCGACCAGCGGATAACGGACGTTGAAATCCTGCGCCAAACGCGCCATCGCGTCGTAAATCGCAGCATCCCCGTGTGGGTGATAGTTACCCATCACGTCGCCCGAGATTTTCGCAGACTTACGGAAACCACCCGTCGCGCTGAGTCGCAGCTCGCGCATCGCGTAGAGGATTCGCCGGTGAACCGGCTTCAGACCATCGCGCGCATCCGGCAAAGCGCGGTGCATGATGGTGGACAGCGCATAGGTCAGATAGCGCTCACCAATCGCGCGGCGCAGCGGTTCGGCTATCTCGCCCCCGTTGTCAGGGGCCTCCATATTGGGGTCGTCAATCGTATCATTCATACATGATGTGATACGACGCAAGCGCGCGCGGGTAAAGCAATCGGCGCATATTTTGCTGGGGACAAGTCGCGCTTTTTGCAACAGGGGGAGACAAGTCCCGGATTTCCCCCATCTTTCGACTCAAACCCGGTTCTATGGTATGCTTTCGATCATTAAGATTGCTGCCTTTATATTGATGTTACGATTGCCAGGGGGTGCGCTATGACGCGCGTAATTGTTATCACTTTCGCCATGCTCGGTTGGAGCTTCTACGTCATGAGTGGAGGCCCGGATTTCGAGCCGCGCGGGACACGCGCTGAACAACCTGTGCCTATAGCCTCAGCCCCAGCGCCCAAACCCACTCCTGCGCCAACATCGCGTGCAGAAGAACTTGTGACCAATGTCGCAACCCGCCCTGTTGCCGCACGCGCCGAACCTGAACCTTTGGCCGAGGAGGAGACAGCTGTTGTTCTTTCGCAAGTCGCGGCCAATACATTACCTCAGTTTTCCGCATTTGACCAAGATGGTGCCAGCTTCACGCTCGCTTCGCTTGAGGATGGCGCGGCCGGGCTGTTGCAGGTTGAAACCGAGGTTCAGGACGATATCACGCCCACATCTCAGGTGATTGAACCCGAAAAGGACATTCGGGAGATATCAGGCACACGCGTAAACATGCGCGACGGGCCTGGTACGATCTACCCCATCATAGCAAAGGCCAATATTGGCCAACGGGTTGAAGTCCTAAGCGATTCAGGCACGGGATGGCTGCGCCTGAGGCTGCTTCCCGGGCAAAGCGTGGGTTGGATTTCTGCATCACTGGTCCGGAAGCCAACAAACTGACGCAACTGTGTCATTGTCCTGACCTGAAGCTCGCAATACCAAGGGGCGAGGTTCAGTTTCGGAAGTGACATGCAAAAGACCATTCTTATTACTGGCTGCTCGTCCGGAATCGGTCTGGACGCGGCACACGGAATGCGCGCGCGGGGCTGGCGGGTCTTCGCATCCTGCCGCCAACAGCGTGATTGTGACCGGCTGCGGGCGCAAGGATTCGACAGCCCACTGATCGACTATACCGACACCGGCAGCATCACATCCGGTTTGAACCAGGTGCTTGAAGCAACCGGAGGTACGCTGGATGCACTGTTCAACAACGGAGCCCACGGTCTTCCCGGAGCGGTCGAAGACGTCCCGATCGAAGGTATGCGCCTGATTTTCGAGACCAACGTATTTGGCTGGCACGAGTTGACCCGACAGGTGATTCCGGTGATGCGGGCACAAGGCCATGGACGGATCGTACAGAATTCATCGGTACTGGGGTTGGTCGCATTTCCATGGCGTGGCGCATATGTTGCAACCAAATATGCCATAGAAGGCCTGACCGACACTTTGCGGTTGGAGCTTCGGGATACTGATATCAAGGTTATCCTGATCGAACCGGGTCCGGTGACCTCGAAAATCCGAGTGAACTCAATCCCGGTGTTCGAACGCTTCATAGATTGGAAAAACTCTGCCCTGCGCCAGAAATACGAGGATTCGTTGCTGAAACGCCTCTACGAATCATCCGGAAACGACAGGTTCGAACTGCCTGCTTCTGCCGTTACGGCCAAACTGGCTCATGCGGTCGAATCCAAACGCCCACGCGCTCGCTACTATGTGACAACGCCGACTTACATCGCTGGATATCTGCGACGCATTCTGCCGACCCGAACCATCGACCGCATTCTCTCGGACATCTGAGGCGAAATTACCCGTTCGCTTTTGCCTCTATCAACGCTAGATGAGGGTTCATCGCGAGAACAAACAAGGATGGTGATCTTATGGACCTGTTGATGGTCGTATTGCTTCTGGCCATGGCGGCGGTGGTCGCCGTGCTGGTGATGGGCATTGCCAACTTTGGAAAACCCGGCAAAGACGCAGCCATGAAAAGCAACAAGATGATGCGCCTGCGTATCCTATTTCAGTTCATTGCAGTGGTGCTAATCGTGCTCTACGTCTACCTGCGCGGACAGGGAGTTTAAGGCATGGTTGTTCTCAACAAGATTTACACGCGCACAGGCGATGACGGCAAAACCGCCCTGGGCAATGGTGAGCGCGTCGCGAAATACTCCGGGCGTGTCGCGGCCTATGGCACAGTGGACGAATTGAATTCCTTTGTCGGCGTCGCCCGAACCGAGGCTGAAGGAGAGGTCGAAGCCGCCCTGTCCCGCATCCAGAACGACCTGTTTGATCTGGGGGCTGATTTCTGCCGCCCCAATATGGACAAGGATGCCGAAGCCGACTACCCGCCTCTCCGCATCGTCCCCGCCCAGATTGATCGGCTTGAGGCAGAGATCGACGCAATGAACGAAACGCTCCAGCCGCTGCGCAGCTTCATCCTGCCGGGCGGTTCACGTCTGGCGGCGCATCTGCATGTCTGTCGGACGGTCTCGCGCCGGGCAGAACGTCTGGCGGTTGAGCTGACAAATATGGAACCGGTCAATGAAACGGCGGTGAAATATCTCAACCGTCTTAGCGACTGGTTCTTTGTCGCCGCGCGCTGCGCCAATAATGGCGGACGCGATGATGTGCTCTGGGTTCCGGGCGCGAACCGCTGATCGCGCCCGTCATGGAGAAATAAAAATTCGTTTCTTGTCGAAAAAATGACAAAACGCGACGTCTCGAAAGCATGACGTGACGATTTTGCTCTGTTGCAGCGCATCACGACCCGCTATCTAAACCGCGAGAGCATTGGTGGAGTCGCTGCGCGGCTTGCCGTTTTTGTAAGGAGCATACGCAAAAATGAAGGTACTTGTGCCTGTCAAGCGCGTGATCGACTACAACGTGAAAGTTCGTGTTAAGGCGGACGGGAGCGGAGTTGATCTCGCCAATGTAAAAATGTCGATGAACCCCTTCGACGAAATCGCAGTGGAAGAGGCAATTCGCCTGAAAGAAGCGGGCAAGGCTGACGAAGTTGTTGCCGTTTCAATCGGTGTGAAACAGTCGCAGGAAACTCTGCGGACGGCCCTGGCCATGGGTGCAGACCGTGCGATCCTGGTTGTTGCAGCTGATGACGTACACACCGACATCGAGCCTCTGGCCGTGGCGAAAATACTCGCCAAAGTGGTCGAGGAAGAGCAGCCGGGCATCGTTCTGGCGGGCAAGCAGGCGATCGACAACGACATGAACGCCACCGGCCAAATGCTGTCGGCCCTGCTGGGCTGGTCGCAAGGCACTTTCGCATCCGAGCTGGATATCGAAGGCGACAGCGCCAAGATCACCCGCGAAGTGGATGGTGGTCTGCAGACTATCAGCGTCAAGATGCCAACCATCGTCACCGTTGACCTGCGTCTGAACGAGCCGCGCTATGCGTCGCTGCCGAACATCATGAAGGCGAAGAAAAAGCCGCTGGATGAGAAAACCGCCGCCGACTACGGCGTCGATGTCACTCCGCGTCTTGAAGTCGTCAAAACCGACGAGCCGCCGGCGCGCGCCGCTGGTATCGTCGTGGGCTCGGTCGACGAGCTGGTTGAGAAACTCAAAGAAGCGGGGGCTGTGTAATGGCTGTACTTCTGCTTGCCGAAGTCAACAACGGCGAACTGAGCTTTGACGCGACCGCCAAAACCGTCGCAGCCACCAAGTCGCTGGGCGAAATCACCGTTCTGGCCGCAGGTGGCTCGGCCGCTGCCGCTGGTGAAGCTGCTGCCAAGATCGATGGTGTCTCTAAGGTTCTGGTCGCCGAAGATGCCTCGCTGGGCCACCGCCTCGCGGAATCGACCGCAGCGCTGATCGTGTCGCTGGCTGATGGCTATGAGCACATCGTTGCACCTGCCACCACCGACGCAAAAAACGTCATGCCTCGCGTTGCCGCCCTGCTGGACGTGATGGTGATCTCGGATGCCTCTGGTGTGGTTGACGGTTCGACCTTCGAGCGCCCGATCTACGCAGGCAACGCGATCCAGACCGTGAAAACGAACGACGCCAAGAAAGTTGTCACCATCCGTACCGCGTCTTTCGACGCGGCTGGCGAAGGTGGTTCTGCGGCAGTTGAGACCATCTCGGTTGGTGATAACCCTGGCCTGTCTGAATGGGTTGAAGACAAGGTAGCCGAAAGCGATCGTCCTGAGCTGACTTCGGCAGGCGTTGTTGTCTCAGGCGGCCGTGGTGTTGGCTCGGAAGAAGATTTCAAGCTGATCGAGGTGCTGGCGGACAAGCTGGGCGCTGCTGTTGGCGCGTCGCGCGCAGCAGTCGACTCGGGCTATGCGCCGAACGACTGGCAGGTGGGTCAAACCGGTAAGGTTGTTGCCCCCGATCTTTACGTCGCCGTCGGTATTTCTGGTGCGATTCAGCACCTGGCTGGCATGAAGGACTCCAAGGTCATTGTTGCGATCAACAAGGACGAAGAGGCGCCAATCTTCCAGGTCGCCGATTTCGGGCTGGTTGCCGACCTGTTCCAGGCCGTGCCAGAGCTGACCGAGAAACTCGGCTGATACCAGGCGAGGATTTTCTTCAAAATTTCTATGAGGCCCGCGATTGGCGGGCCTTTTCTCTAAATACCCAAGTCTCTGATCGCACGGGTCAAAGCGTCTGCGATTCTGCGACGTGTGGCAGGGCCGATCATATGTTCAGCAATTGGCTGCTGCAGAGTGCCAAATAACATATCCTCAAGCTCATCAGATGCGCCTGATACCTGCACATGCAGAGTAATGAGGCCAGCGCTTTGAGGCACCAACGCTTCGACACTTGATATATCCAACGCGACGGGATCATCCGATACCGAGCCCAGCGCGTGATGATCTGCTCTCAATTCGAGCAACATAACCGGAGGCTTAAACTTGCGCAGAAAAGTACCGAGCCTTTCAACCCAAGCTTTGCGCAGCTCTTGCTCAACCATCTCAAAGCGCGCATCTGTATGCGCCTTCAAACGGCTCAACAGATGACGAACAAAGTGAACATTGGTGAAGTCCATCTCGGGATACAACCCCACCAATTCCGACGTTGGTGCAACGAAACGATCATTACGACGAGGATGAACTCGATAGAACCGGTTGGTCTGGCCCAGCAAACCAGGCAACTGCAAAACACAAAGCTCTGACCGGTTCGCGAGTTCGAGCAGCCCGGCATCTCGTGTCAACGAATCGAGGCCACAAAACAGACTACCAAAGTTGAGACACCGGCGCTGTAGGCGGTGCTCGAGTATTGAGGGATACGGTGCCTCAACAAAACGACCAAATGTCTCCTCGCCCCCGAAGCACGCCACGTAAGGCCTCTCCAAAGCTCTTTGCGGACCTCGGTAGAGCAATTTCGAGGCCCCATAGGTGCACGTTGTTTCAACGGAACCATCCGCGTTGATTGATTGATAGCTCATCACACTCACCCAAATTTTCACCCAACTGCCATTTTGCCGCCGCAAGTCTTGCGAAAATCCTAATGCGCGCATTTGAAGCGAATTTGATCGGGCCGATCCCCTTGCCGCCCGCGCGGAAGTGCCGATAATGTCGCCCGTATCCTGCGAACAAGGACATCAGAATATGGACGTAAAATCAGTCGGAGTGATCGGCGCTGGACAAATGGGCAACGGGATCGCTCATGTGATGGCGCTGGCAGAGTATGATGTTCTTCTGAACGATATCAGCCAGGATGCCCTAGATGGTGCAATCTCGACAATCGAAACCAATCTGGTGCGGCAAGCGTCGCGCGGCAAGATATCAGACGAGGCGGTAAAAGCCGCCTTGGGGCGGATCACCACGACCCTAAACCTACCGGATCTGGGGCAGACCGACCTTGTGATCGAAGCTGCAACCGAGCGGGAAACGGTGAAGCAGGCGATCTTTGAGGATCTGCTGCCTCATTTGCAGCCTCACACAATACTGACCTCGAATACATCGTCGATTTCCATCACCCGGTTGGCCAGCCGTACGGATCGGCCTGAACGCTTCATGGGGTTTCATTTCATGAACCCGGTGCCAGTGATGCAATTAGTCGAATTGATCCGGGGTATTGCCACGGATGAGGCAACGTTCAATGCCTGCAAGGCTGTTGTGGACCGATTGGGAAAGACCTCAGCCAGCGCCGAAGATTTTCCGGCCTTTATCGTCAATCGGATCCTGATGCCGATGATCAATGAGGCGGTCTACACGCTTTATGAAGGCGTCGGCAGCGTTCAGTCCATCGACCAATCCATGAAGCTGGGCGCCAATCACCCTATGGGGCCGCTGGAGCTGGCGGATTTCATTGGCCTAGATACCTGTCTTGCGATCATGAATGTACTGCACGATGGTCTGGCTGATACCAAGTATCGTCCATGCCCGCTGCTGACGAAATATGTCGAGGCTGGTTGGCTGGGGCGCAAGACCGAACGAGGGTTCTACGATTACCGCGGTGAAGTTCCGGTTCCGACGCGATAGTGCATAAGAGAGCCAGCCCTCTCTTGAGCCTGCGGCTCAATTCACTCCCGAGATATTTATGGCCAGATGAAGAGACGGATCAGTGTTTGCCAAGGGCAAGCGTGTGATCGCGGAGCCAAGCCATGAAACCACGTGGGTCGCGTTCCAGAAGCGCCATATCTTCTTCTGAAACCGGGTCGCCTATAACCGGAGACTGCGGCTTGTTGCAGGAGCGGACAATTTCGTGCAGCAAAAGACCTTGGCGAAGTATAGGCGAAAGCCGATTGGCGATCTGGTACCAACGCGAGTTGCTGCCGGGGAAGAAGATCGGCACCACTTTTGCGCCCGAGCGGCGGATCATCTTGGCAGTAAAGACGTTCCACTCCCGCTCGATCGCAGGGCCAAACCAATCATCCGATGACATCACAACGCCTGAAGGGAACAGGGCGACTACGCCGCCATCGGCCAGGTGCTTCATCGTCTTGCTGCGCATTTCAAGCATCTTCGCCTGCGCTTCGGGGTCGTGCGGAAACGGCACCGGGATCATGAACGAGGTTGCTGCCTCATCCAAACCGGTCAGAACCGAACGGGTCAGAATACGATAATCACTACGAACCTGACCTATGAGTTCGGCAAGGATCATACCATCAACCATGCCGTGCGGGTGGTTGGCGACAACCACAACCGGACCCTCTTTTGGGATACGGGCGATCTGTTTGGCGGGGGTGGTGAGGTTGATGCCCATAATCTTGAGCGCACCGCCCCAGAATTTCTGGCCGCGGTAATGTTCGTTCTGCTTTTCGAACTTGTTGACCATGCGCAGAATGGTCAGCTTGCCGGTACACCATTCGATCGCGCGAATGGCGGTGGACGTCCAGGCATCGTCAAACGAGTTGGCGTAGGTCAGCGTTCTGCGGTCGTAGATTTCACCCTGGTCGGTGTCTTGGTCTGCGACTGGGCCGGTCTTTGTTTCGTGCGTGGTTTCCGCCAATTGCCTGGTCTTTCCGTCCTTGATATCGTCGCAGTTACGCTATCAGAACCCTTCGCCGAACTTGTCGTTCACCAGGGTTTCCAACGCTTCTGCCAACGCCTCAGCATCCGGGCCGGACGTCTCGACGTCAATAGTAGTTCCGCGCGACGCTGCCAACATCAAAAGGCCCATGATACTGTCACCCGAGGCAGAAAGCCCGTCGCGCGACACCTCGGCACGTGCGTCGAAGCCTTCTACCACCTCAACCAGCTTGGCTGAAGCGCGGGCATGTAGGCCTTTTTCATTTATTATTTTCAAACTCTTGGTCGTCATATGATTGTATCCGGTATCAATCCAGCGTCACATTTTGCGCATTGATGTATTTTCGACCAGCTTCCAGTGCTAAACGCACGGCTTCGGCCAGCGGCAGATGGCGACTTTTGGCCAGTTTAATGAGCATCGGCAGGTTAGCTCCGTAAAGGATTCGCCGATCCTGCGGTGCACACGCACGCAAGCTGAGATTCGAGGGGCTGCCGCCATACAGGTCGGTCACAACGACAACGCCATCGCCCATATCGACCTTGTCAGCAGCACGACATATCTCAGCTTGTTTTGCCTCGCGATCATGATCAGCTTCGATCGGGATAGCCACCAACCCGGGCTGTTTTCCAACTACATGTTGTGTGGCCGCAAGATATTCGCGCGCCAAACCGCCATGTGCAACAATTACGATCCCGATCACTTCGGCCTCACATTCAATGCGCGTCGTTCCATTTCGCGGTGCCTAATTGCCACCTGCTGGCCCCCTTCCGCAAGGGCCTTTGCAACCGCTTCGGCCACAGCGACTGAGCGATGTTGCCCTCCGGTGCACCCGAAGGCGATTGAGAGGTGTGCCTTACCTTCTTCACGGAACGCTGGAAGCAATTCGATCAACAGATCGACAACCCGATCAAAGAATGCCTCAAAGTTCGGATCTGACCGAACATAGGCTGCCACATCCGAATTTCGCCCATCGGCATCACGCAGTTCAGGCCGCCAATAGGGATTGGCCAAAAACCTGCAATCAAACACCATATCCAAACCACGCGGCAATCCCCGTTTGTACGAGAAGGATTCGATCGAAACCGCCAGATGACGCCCCCCCTTAGGGGCGAACCAGCGCTCGACTTCCTCGCGCAACTGGTGAACATTCAGCGTTCGGGTATCGATCAGCGTATCGGCAACCTCGCGAATGGGGGCCAGCAGTTCTTTTTCCTGCCGGATGCCCGTTTCCGGACTGGCATCCGCAGCGACCGGGTGGCGGCGGCGTGTTTCCGAGAACCGGCGCAGCAGCACTTCGTCGCTGCAATCCAGATAGAGAATCGTGAGGTCGACATCTTCCATCCTGCCCAGTTTGGCGGCAAGTTCGATGAAGCCAATGGTCGAAAAATCACGATTACGCGTATCGATACCCAAGGCCATTGGGCGCGTCGGCTCTGAGCTGTCCACCAGACGAACCAGCAAACCCATTGGTAGATTATAAATCGCTTCAAATCCAAGATCTTCCAGTACGTGGATCGCGGTCGAACGCCCGGCCCCAGAGGGGCCCGTAACCAATACGACGCGCGTTTGTGCTGTCATGAATTCGGCCATTCCGGGGCCACGCGCCCCATTCTCACAAGTTGCATTAGTCCTGCGGCCAAATTGGGCACCCCAGCGCCCCGAAGCAAGGGAACAGCTCGCTTCAGCACGTAAACGTCAAAAGGCTCGGGCAAACGCGCCGAAACTGTTTGATCCAGATCCACGATATACGCCAACGGGACGGGGCCCACGCTAGCGGCCCGTAACAACCCAATACCACGCGCCTCGATCAAACCTTTGATTGGCGCGACTGCATTTGCCATAACCTGATCGTTCTGCACAAACATATCGACCTGGTCATCTCCAACCAGCTGAGCACCCAGCGCCATCATCTGCAATGCCAGCCCAGATTTTCCTGCACCCGAAGCACCAACGATCAACACCCCAGCACCTTGCACCGCCACGCAAGTGGCGTGAATGCAAGCCGTCCTTTGATCTGCGATATCCTGGAGCGGGATCGCGTTCATGGTCTAGACAGGAAGCCCGACCACAAACCGTGCGCCCAGCGGGTCCGAAGTGATATCGGCTTCGGTCGGGCGAATGTTTTCGGCCCAGATTACTCCACCATGCGCCTCGACGATCTGCTTCGAAATTGCCAAGCCGAGGCCCGAGTTGTTGCCGAAATGCTCTTCGGGGCGTTGTGAATAAAAACGTTTGAATATCTTGGTCAGAGCCTGATCAGGGATGCCCGGGCCGGTATCTTCAACGACAACCAGCACACGATTGTCGCGACGGCGGACCCAGACGCGAATGGCGTCATTGTCTTCGCAGAAGGAAATCGCGTTGGTGATCAGATTGACAAAAACCTGTGCCAATCGCGCCTCGAGCCCGTTGACCACGATAGGCCCTGCCGGAAAATCAGTGATGTAGTCGATCCCCTTCGAACGGGCGTCTTCACCCAGAAATTGGCTGATATTACCAAGTAGATTGAGCAGATCAAAGGGCTGCTCTTCTTCTTTTACAAGCTCCGCATCCAGCCGGGACGCGTTCGAGATGTCACTGACAAGACGGTCCAGTCGCCGCACGTCATGTTCGATAACACCCAGCAATTTTTCGCGCTGGTCATCACGTTTAACCATGCGCATGGTTCCGACAGCAGATTGCAAACTGGCGAGAGGGTTTTTGATTTCATGCGCTACATCTGCCGCAAATTGTTCATTTGCGTCGATGCGGTTGTAAAGCGCGGTGACCATCCCGCGCAAAGCTTTGCTTAAGCGACCGATCTCATCCGGTCGGGCGCTGAGATCGGGGATCCGGATACGGCCCGGATTTACCCCCGCGCCCCGATCCTTGCCCATCTCGGCAGCGGCGGCCAGATCTGCCAGCGGGTTCGCAATGGTTGAGGCCAGAACAAGGCTCAGACCGATTGAGACCAGCAATGCAACGACAAACATCTGAAGGATGCGCTCTTGCTCTTTTCGGGCCAGCGCATCGATCTCACCTGCAGGGCCTGCCATGGCGACAGCACCAACCGGTGCCTCTTCGACAAGAATTGGCGCCACGGCCACAATAACCGTCTTGCCCATATCGTCCTGAACAGCCTGTACTTGCAGGCGACCATCCAACGCCTGCGGGATCAATTGTTGCACACGTTGCGCCAGTGTCGGCGCTTCAACATCTGTCCTGCTGCTAAAAATGGCGGACAAACCATTCCAAACCACATTAAGCGCATCGCTGATCAAAGTGCTGCCCGAGACTGTGTCAGCTTCCTGTTGCAACAGGCTTGGCAGTTCTGAACCTGGCGACACCCCGCGTGTCCAACCGATCAGAGTTCCTGTATTATCATATACAAAAACTTCACCACCCTCGGGAAGGCTAAGCCCGGACAGGGTATCTCGCACGTCCAGCGTTGCGGCACCATTTCCCGAAGGTTGTCGCAGTTGGGTTTCAAATACGTTACTGACGAGCTGTGCATCCCCAACCAAATCGACCGCCGTCTGCTGAACACGCTCTTTGCGCGTGTCGTCCAGATACAGCAAACCCGCCACCAGAATGACCAGGGCGATCAGGTTGAACGTAATGATCCTGCGTGCCAGAGGCGAATAGCGCAACGTAAGCAGGTTTCGCCGCGATCGCTTGGCTTGCAGTTCCGCAGACTCGGAATCTTGGGGAATGACCCAGTCATCCCCCAATACGACATCCGCGTCGCGTTCTTGGTTGGCTTGTTCAGTATCGCGCACGAGACCCCTTCGCCTTCTTCACAAACGGCCGCGCCTATTCTTCGTTGTAACGATATCCGATACCATACAGCGTTTCGATCGCCGAAAAATCCGGATCAGCGGCCCGCATCTTCTTGCGCAGGCGTTTGATATGGCTGTCGATGGTCCTGTCATCCACATAGACCTGATCATCATAAGCGACATCCATCAACTGATCACGGCTTTTTACAAATCCCGGACGTTGTGCCAGTGCCTGCAGCAACAGGAATTCCGTTACAGTCAGAGAGACATCATTGCCTTTCCAGCTTACCGCATGGCGCAGCGGGTCCATCCGCAGCTCACCGCGTTCCATTACCTTGGTGTCCCCGGTCGAAACGCTGGTTGCATCCCCTTCTACCGCTTCCTGACGACGCAGCAGCGCCCGGATGCGCTCGACCAGAAGGCGTTGCGAGAACGGTTTCTTAACATAGTCATCTGCGCCCATCCGAAGGCCCAGAACCTCGTCGATTTCATCATCTTTTGAGGTCAGGAAGATAACCGGCATCTGCGTTTTCTGCCGGAGCCTCTGTAGCAGATCCATGCCGTCCATCCGCGGCATCTTGATATCCAGAACGGCCATATCCGGAAGTTTCTTATTGAACGCATCCAGCGCTGCCTGCCCATCATTATATGTTTCGACCTCAAAACCTTCGGCTTCGAGGGTCATGGATACTGACGTCAGGATATTTCTGTCGTCATCCACAAGTGCAATCTTTGACATCGGGTTCACCCCTATTCCTGCTCACTCGCGCAATAATACGCTTTTTTGTAAGACATTGTTGGCGGTTTTGAGCAACCGAATCAACTCGTAACCTCGAATCATGCCATTCTTGCGGCAGGTATGCGGCAAATTTGCCTTGCTGCGCCCAAATAGCTGCCTTGATTTACAGCAGACAAATCGTGATGGCGCTAAACCTCAACTTGGTTGCGCTAACTCCTGCCAACCCTCCTGTTCATGTCCCAAAATACCGTGATAAGAGGCGCTTGACCGCCGGCTTTTTCCGGTATCCGCCCCAATGGCGCACCCGGCCCCAAGCCTTCGCGCCGCCACAGGAGAAGACACACATGACATCTGGACGGGTTAACCCGCAATTCCGCCTCGAAGATCAGGGCATCGAGGGTCTGGGCAATGTCTATTACAACTTCATGGAACCGGCGCTGATCGAAGAAGCGCTCAAGCGCGGCGAAGGCACCCTTGGCAATGGCGGCGCATTTCTGGTCACCACCGGCAAGTTCACTGGCCGCTCGCCAAAGGACAAGCATGTCGTCAAGACCGACAGTGTTGCCGACAGCATCTGGTGGGAAAACAACGCAGCGATGAGCCCGGAAGGCTTCGATGCGCTGTACGAAGATATGCTGGCCCATATGAAAGGCCGCGATTACTTTGTGCAGGACCTCGTGGGCGGTGCCGATCCCAGCTATTCGATCAATGTGCGTATGGTCACTGAGTTGGCTTGGCACAATCTGTTCATCCGCCACCTGCTGCGCCGCCCGGATCGTGAGGATCTGGATGAGTTCATTGCCGATTTCACTGTCATCAATTGCCCCAGCTTTCAGGCCGACCCGGCCAAGCACAACTGCCGCAGCGAGACGGTGATTGCGATGAACTTCGATCGCAAGCTGATCCTGATCGGCGGCACCGAATATGCTGGCGAGAACAAGAAGTCGGTCTTCACCCTACTGAACTACATGCTGCCCGAAAAAGGCGTGATGCCGATGCACTGCTCTGCCAACCATGCGGTCGGCAACCCGGTCGACACCGCCGTGTTCTTCGGCCTGTCCGGCACCGGCAAGACCACCCTCTCCGCCGACCCGTCGCGCACATTGATCGGCGATGACGAACACGGCTGGTCGGATCGAGGCACCTTCAACTTCGAAGGCGGTTGCTATGCCAAGACGATCAACCTGAACGCCGAGGCCGAGCCCGAGATTTACGCGACCACCTCGAAATTCGGCACCGTGATCGAGAATATGGTCTTCGATGCTGAGACCAAAGAACTCGATTTCAACGACGATTCTTTGACCGCAAACATGCGCTGCGCTTATCCGTTGGAGTACATTTCAAACGCCTCCAGCAACGCCCTAGGTGGACATCCCAAAAACATCATCATGCTGACCTGCGATGCGTTTGGTGTTCTGCCACCGATCGCTCGGCTGACCCCTGCGCAGGCAATGTACCACTTCCTTTCTGGCTTTACCTCGAAGGTGGCCGGAACAGAGCGCGGCATCACCGAGCCTCAGCCGACCTTCTCTACCTGCTTTGGTGCGCCCTTCATGCCGCGCCGCCCCGAAGCCTATGGCAACTTGCTGCGCGACAAGATTGCCCAGCACGGGGCAACCTGCTGGTTGGTCAACACCGGTTGGACAGGTGGTGCCTATGGCGTTGGCAGTCGGATGCCGATCAAGGCCACTCGCGCCCTGCTGACGGCAGCACTTGAGGGATCGCTGACTGACGCCGAGTTCCGCAAAGACGCCAATTTCGGATTTGACGTACCTGTCTCAGTACCGGGAGTGCCCGAAGTGCTACTGGACCCGCGTCGCACCTGGGACGATCAGAAAGCGTTCGACAAGCAAGCGGAAAAGCTGGTGCAGATGTTTGCCGAAAATTTCGAACAATATCTGCCCTTCATTGATGAAGATATCAAAGCCGTTGCAATCGGCTGATTAGAAATGGGGGCCCTAGCCGCCCCCATTTCACTTTGGATTACGCAGCGGCAGCCCAATCTAACAAACAAGTTCATTGCGAGAACGCGTCATTTGCGCTATCGCAAAATACCGATGAAGAGATGGTACCGATGTTTTCTGCGGCGGCGACCATTGAAATTGGACAGTTGGGCGACCCGGGCGATTCCACTCTCAACACGCTTCGGGCCGCACTTGAAAGTGGCGATTACTTCCACAGGGGATGGTGTTGGATAGATGTGTTTCAAAGGTCCTAGCCTTTCGACGTGCCTCGGTCTGACACGGTAGTAGATAATAGGCAAGTTATGACTGAAATTTCAAAACTCACCGAACTGCGCAAACTGATGCAGAGCATGGAACGCACCTTGGGGCTAGAAGAATTGTCCCCGGTCGAGCGGGACATCTATTACGCCGCGGAAGAGTTGTCGAAAAGCAATACCGAAGTGCGCACCTTCGGCCTGATCGAGCATACGCTGGTCAAAAGCGTTTCTCGTCCGACATTTTTCCGCGCCCTCAAGTCTTTGGTTCAAAAGGGCTATCTTTCGCAAAGCGGAAGCGCCAATCGTGGGCGGTATTTGGTTCATGCACCCAGGTGATTGCTGCCTGAAATCTGAAAACGGCTGATCCCGTGAACAGATGGGCCTCTGACACCTTCTTTGCCTCTTTGGCCTATGTTGCCGCATCACTCGTTACATTCGAGGTTCTGATGCCGCTTCAGAACGAGTTTTTTCCCGCATACCCCAGCCACGCCAGCCTGTTATTCCTGCCGCATGGCGTGCGGGTTCTGGCCGCATGGTTATTGGGATGGCGGGCAATTTTTGCACTTTTGCCCGGCGTCTTTGTTGTCTTTGCAATGGTTGGCGGGTGGGACGTTTTCCTGCCCAGCAGATTGCTGGCGATTGCCATCGCCGTAACAATCGTGCCCGCTGTGTTTTACGCCTGCAAAGCGGCGGGATGGGATCTTTTTCCACGCGCTGATCGCACTCCCTGCTGGCCCTGCGTGATGGGAGTTGGGATTGTCACTTCGGTTTTGGTCTCAATCCTGACTAACACTGCCTTTGGCAGTACAACTGCCGAATACGTCGCGTTTCTGATTGGCGACGTCTCAGGCTTGTTCTTTTTGATGTTGGGTCTCTATTTCGCGTTCCGTTTTGCTGAAAGGCGTGGTTAACCCAACAGTCCGCGCCTGAGCAAATTCAGTCCGGCGATCAACAGAACCAACAGCGTAAGTTTGCGAAACTGGGTCTGATCAATCCGGTCCTGAAGGAACAGACCTCCTCGCATGCCTACAAGGGCCGGAAGAACCAGCATGGCAGAGAACAATGCCGTTTCACCCCTCAAAACACCTGAACCAAAATGCGCGGCCACCAGGGCCACTGCCCCTAGGCCATAAATCACGCCCTGAACACGCATCTGATCTTTCTTGGGTGTATTCAACGCCGTCAGATAGGCCACAGTTGGTGGCCCCCATACGCCAGAGATACCCCCGACCGCCCCTGCTACAGCGCCCACCATCGCCTCGATCCCGACAGAGGGTGCCTTCAACGTTAGTCTGAGCCCAAGTATCTGAATCAGGGCAAAGAAGGTTATCGGCACGCCGAGCACCAGTAGGAAATCCTGAGGTGTCAAAATATTTATCAATTGAGCACTCGCCAGCAGGCAGATTAACCCAACTGCCAGAAATACACGGAATTTACGAACCGATACCGCTGCGGCGGCCACGCCTTCCCGCAAGGCCTGTACACCATTAGTAACAAGGGTCGGCAGGATCAGGCCTGCCAACGCAAATTCGGGGGGCAGCATCATACTCAGCCCGGATATCAGCACCATTGGCATAGCAAATCCCACCATGCCTTTGACCCACCCCGCTACAAAAGCGACGATCAACGCTAGGTACATTTCCTGCGGTGAAATGAGCGAAAACAGATCCATCTGCCCTTCATATCAGGCCGAGATTTTTCTGCATTGCAAAAGTGATATGGTAATAATTGAACTTTTTATGTGCTATTTGTGTATTTTTGTTGCGCTGCACGTGCAGCATGATATGACCAGACGACCCAGTAAAGGACGTGATTCATGGCCCATGATGGACAGGACTTGACGAACATGATGCAGCAAGCGGTATTACCTGATCTTCTGACATTGACTGCAGCGGCCTTACCGGCGGTCGAAACTGTGTTCGACAAGGCCCGTGCATCGGTGCGTGCCATGGTCACTAGCGATGACCGCATCTCGGGCGCGTTGATCGAAGCAAACCAGACAGCCGCTCATGGTTTGGCATGGCTGGCAACTTACCGGCAATCTTTGCAGCAGATGCAACGCTGGGCCGAGGCACTTCAAGCTGAAGGTAAGTTCAGCGAGATGGAGCAGTTGCTGCACCAGATCGCCTTTGGCGAATACCTGCATCAGATCGCGGGTGGCATTCCGATGAATCAGGGTGAGGTAGTGCGTTTGCAGGACCTTGGTCTTGGCTGGGATGCCTTGTCCGGGTTCCAGTGCCGTGAAGTGCAAACCCTGATGGCACACGCCAATTCTCAGGCCGCGCGCACCCGTCTGGTTGAGCTTATGCAGGATCAATCCGGTGCAACCATGTTTGGCGCTTCGGGTCTGGACGAAGAGTTGGAGATGATCCGTGATCAGTTCCGCCGTTATGCGCAGGAAAAGGTCGAGCCCAACGCCCATGAATGGCACCTGAAAGACGAATTGATCCCAATTGAGATCATCGAAGAACTGGCCGAAATGGGCGTGTTCGGCCTGACCATCCCCGAGGAATTCGGCGGCTTCGGCCTGTCCAAAGCGTCGATGTGCGTGGTCTCGGAAGAGCTTTCGCGCGGTTATATCGGCGTGGGCTCATTGGGCACGCGGTCCGAGATAGCGGCTGAACTGATCATCGCGGGCGGCACAGATGAGCAAAAAGCTAACTGGCTGCCGAAACTTGCCAGTGCTGAGATCCTGCCGACCGCCGTTTTCACTGAGCCCAACACAGGATCGGATCTGGGCAGCCTGCGCACACGTGCCGTTAAAGGTGAAGATGGCAACTATAAGATAACAGGCAATAAAACATGGATCACCCACGCCGCCCGCACGCATGTGATGACTCTACTGGCGCGTACAAACCCTGATAGCTCCGATCACCGTGGTCTGTCCATGTTTCTGGCTGAAAAGACCCCCGGAACCGATGAGAACCCCTTCCCCACACCCGGTATGACAGGCGGCGAGATCGAAGTGCTGGGCTATCGTGGCATGAAAGAATACGAGCTGGGCTTTGACGGCTTTGAAGTGAAGGGGGAGAACCTGTTAGGTGGCGAAGAAGGCAAAGGTTTCAAACAGTTGATGGAGACCTTCGAGAGCGCCCGCATCCAGACCGCCGCCCGCGCCATCGGCGTCGCGCAGAGCGCTTTGGACATCGCCATGCAATACGCGCAGGATCGCAAGCAGTTCGGCAAGGCGCTGATCAACTTCCCCCGCGTCTCGGGCAAGCTGGCAATGATGGCGGTTGAGATCATGATCGCGCGGCAGCTCACCTATTTCTCTGCGTGGGAAAAAGATCACGGCCAGCGCTGCGACCTCGAGGCCGGGATGGCCAAACTGCTGGGGGCCCGGGTTGCCTGGGCTGCGGCGGATAATGGATTGCAGATTCATGGCGGCAACGGATTTGCTTTGGAATACAAGATCAGTCGCGTGCTTTGTGACGCGCGCATCCTAAATATCTTTGAAGGCGCCGCAGAAATACAGGCGCAAGTCATCGCGCGTCGATTGCTGGGCTGACGCCCGGTTCGATGCGGTTTCCCCAACTTAACCCGGCCTTGTGCCGGGTTTTCTTTATCTTCCGTGTTGTACAGGCGCCAAGGCGCAAATGTTCCGAGTTGTACTACCTGGCTTTGTGATCGTCTGGGCAAAACTTCCCCCTCGGATCGGGGGCCGGAATCAGTTAAAGGGCGGTGAACGGAACCGGCACCTATGTCGGCCAGAGGAGACTCGAGCGTGAAGATCATCATTTCAATTTTGGCCACCTGCCTGGCCCTTGCCGGGTGCGCCTCGGCCCCGACAACGACGGGCTCGAATGACGTCTACAAACTGACGCTGGCCATTCAGCAGCTTGGTCCCGAGGTTGATCCACGCGAAGCCCGCCGCGCCGCCGAGATATCCTATGCCTATTCCAGCCAATTGAAGCAGGACTGGAACGTCACCGATCCGGCGATCATCCACAACGCAAAGGTCATAAATGGGTTTCGTGAGAAGGGCCTATGTAATGACTGGGCGCAAGCCATGACCACCCGACTGAAACAAGAAAGTTTCCGTACGCTGGATTTGCACTGGGTTACCTCCCCGCCGACGGCGTTTCGGATCATTCATCATTCGGCCCTGATTAGCGCCAAGGGTGCTCCCATGGACGAGGGCATCATTCTGGACCCATGGCGCAACAGCGGGGTGTTGTTCTGGGCACCCGTGCGCGAGGATACCAAGTACAACTGGCGGCCCCGTCTTGAAGTGCGCGAAGAATTGATCAGCGGCGTGAACCCCTACTGATAGGATATTGCGATGTTACGTCTGGCCCTGCTTCTGCCTCTGGCCTTGTTTCAATGCAACGAGGATGAAACCGTTGCCGCCTATGGCGCGGCGGATCAGACATGGGCATTGCAAGAAATTGACGGAGAGCCGTTCGAAGCCAGCGCATTGCTGCGCTTTCCCGAAGAGGGGCGTATCGAAGGCAATGCCCCCTGCAACACTTATTCGGGCAAGCTGAATGCCCCCTACCCTTGGTTCGAGATCGCCGATCTGGCTGCCACCCGCGCAGCCTGTGCCGGGCTTGAGGCCGAAGGTTTTTACTTCGCTGCACTGATGGCGATGACACAATCCGAAGTATCCGGCGATGTGCTGATCCTGCGCAACGAGGACGGGCACGAGATGGTATTCAAAGCCGTCGAGTAAACTGCGCCACAAAGCGTGCACGGGCATCAGGTAGCGGCGTATGGCCCAGAGCCGGGGCCAGGTGGTTTTCCAGAAAATACCCGGTAGTGCGCAGAGCCTGCGCGACCTCGGCATCCGGCGCAGCCCCTTCGCCACGCAGACAGGGGGGCAGTGGCAACAGTTTGTCGGCCCACTCCCCTGCCCCAGCTGCACTGACCGCGCGACCGGTTTTGGGCGAGATATAAATCAGCCCCTCACGCACGCCGGTCACAGCACAGGCCGACAGATCGAGGCCAAAGCCCAGCTCTTCTAGAAGCGCCAGTTCCCAGCGCAGATAGGCAAGTGGCCAAACTTCATCCTGTCCCAACAAATCCATCAACTGTTCGGTTTGCTTATAAATCGAGGGGTGTGGCTCGCGCTCGGGAAGGCAGAAGGACAATAACGCCACCACCGCGTTCAGTCCGGCCAGTGCCAACCGACCTGAAAATGCAGCGGCGGCACGGGAACGCAGGGGTTCGACCTGAAAAGTGCCCAGATGCTCTTCAAGCCGCGCACGCCAAAGTACGTCCAACTGCGCCCCCGGTTGCAAGATCGGCGCGATCTTGCGGCTAGTGCCCCCGCGCACAATACCTGCATGGCGGCCATGAGTTTCGGTAAAAACCTCGATAATGGCCGCCGTCTCACCATGGCGGCGAGAGGTCAGAAGTATGCCGTGATCACGCCAGTCCAATTTCGGCCTCGTTAGGTCACCAGATATGCCTGCAGGAAATCTTATGGCCGTTGCAGGTTCAAGGTACAAATAAGTCTGGTCGGATCAGTAGGAAAAACCGGTTGCGTGAGGTGGGTTCAGAGACTAATGTTCGCTATATGTTCTTATTGCTGGGATTTAAGAAATGTCTCTGAACTATGTCATGATCGGCTCAAATGATGTTGCCAAAGCACGCAGCTACTACGACGCGGTTGTCCCTCAGTTAGGTGGGAAAGTAATCGCCGAATACATGCCACATGCAGTTTGCTATGAGCTGCGCGGTGGCGGCAGCATGTGGGTCGCAACGCCCTTCGACAAAGAGGTTGCAACTGTGGGAAACGGCAACATGGTTGGCCTGCTATGTCAAAGCGAAGCGGAAGTACGTGAGGTGCACGCCGCCGCTATTGCAAATGGCGGTACTAACGAGGGCGATCCGGGTGAACGCCCACAATATGGACCGAACTTCTACGGTGCCTATGCCCGCGACCCGGATGGAAACAAAATGAGCTTCGTCTATTTTAGTGAGGCAGACTAATCGCATTGTCGCCCACTGCGTGGCGGGGGTGCTAGAATGTGACCCCGGCATGGATTAGGATGCCGATGACCATCATCAGGTTCAAGATCATGGAAAGGCCGTTGCCCACATAGATGGGCAGCTTGCCGACCACCAGCCCGTAAGCGAACCACAAAAACGACAGCCCCGCATAAAGCGACCACGAGAGCAGCGACTGGCCGGTGGCGTGTTCGGAATGGGTAAAATAAAGCTTGATCAGTTGCGGCAACGTAGCGAAGGGGCCGACCACTCCGATGAAGACCATAAAGCCCTCGAACCGCTGCATCCAATGGCCGAGATTTGACTTTTCCAGTTTCTGGGCAAGTGTTTCAGCCACTCAACTCCCCTCCTGTTCCTGCGGCACCCGATAGGCGGGTCGTTCGTTCAGCCTGTTTCAGAGCAAAATAGTCGCTTTGTGCCGGGCATCCAAGATCAATTGCTGGGCGCGCTAATCCAAACCTTCTTCACCCAGTAAGTGCCTGCCTTGCCGGTCTTCAACCTCGATTACCCAGAGATCAGGGTCAAAACTGCGTTGGCGGGTGATGGCGTTGTCCACCTCGCCCTCGGGGCCGGAAGAGAGTTCCACCCATTTACGCTCACCGCTCATCAGATCAAAACTGCGCTGAAATGCGGTGGCCTGCCCGTCAAGCGTATTCAGCTTGATCAGCACCGCGCCGGCGGTGTCGTCACCATGGGCCACGACAAAGGCTGGTATTTCCTGGAATCGCAGCCGCGCCAGATAGGCATGCACCCAGAATTCCGCCGTCAGTCGGGTCATCCGTTACCGTCTTTGAAATCCAGACCCATTTCCGAATAACGCTCGGATTCTTCCAGCCAGTTGGGCCGGACCTTCACCTGTAGGAACAGGTGGATCTTTCGGTCGAGGAATTCTTCTAGTTCCGCCCGTGCGGCCTGACTGACAGCCTTGATCGTCTCACCGCGTTTGCCCAGCACAATGCCTTTGTGACCGTCGCGCATGACATAGATGACCTGATCAATCTTGGCCGAGCCGTCCTTACGCTCTTCCCAGTTCTCGGTCTCGACAGTCAGCTGATAGGGCAGTTCCTGATGCAGGCGCAGGGTCAGCTTCTCGCGCGTCATCTCAGCGGCGATCATGCGCAGGGGCAAATCAGCGATCTGGTCTTCGGGGTAGAGCCACGGGCCTTCGGGCAGCTTCGAGGCCAGCCACTTGCGCAGATCGTCAACACCGTGGCCTTTCTCAGCCGAGATCATGAAAGTCTCGGCAAAGGGAAAGCGGGCGTTCAAATCACTGGTGAGCGCCAGCAATTTCTCGGAGGGTACTTTGTCGATCTTGTTGATCGCGAGAGCGATGGTGCGGCCCTGCCCGATCTCTTCCAGACCTTCGAGGATGCGTTCGACCCCTTCGGTGATGCCGCGATGCGCCTCGACCATCAGGACGACCACGTCGGCATCTGCCGCCCCGCCCCAGGCTGCGGCGACCATGGCGCGGTCGAGCCGGCGGCGGGGTTTGAAAAGGCCCGGTGTGTCCACAAAGACCAGTTGCGCATCACCCTCCATCGCCACGCCGCGAATGCGTGCGCGGGTGGTCTGCACCTTATGCGTCACTATCGAGACCTTGGCCCCGACCATGCGGTTCAGAAGGGTGGATTTGCCTGCGTTGGGCTCTCCGATCAGGGCGATAAATCCGGCGCGTGTGGTCATGTGTGTTGCGATCCTGTTTGCAAGTGCGCACCCCTATAGCAGAACGCATCTCTGGGCCAGAGGGATTTGTCGCATTGCGGTCATGCGTCAGGGGTGGCACCAAAGCAATGCGCCACGCCAATCCCAGCCAGGCGATCATCCTTTCAGAGAGGCGAGATGTGAAACGTCGGGAGTTTCTATTGGGCAGCGGGGCTGCTGCAGGTGCATTGGGACTGAGTCAGTTCGCGTTGGCGTCAAACCCGCAAGAGTTGGTGATCCAACCCGCAAGTTTTGCGCTATGTGATCAGGTGACGCACGGAATGGTCAGCCTGTCGCCCGACGCGCCTCCACCCGTTCTGTATGGCCGTCAGGGCGAGGTAATGCGGCTGCCGGTGCGCAACACGCTGTCCGACTATACGGCGATGCATTGGCATGGCTTGCGTATTCCCAACGGGATGGACGGGGTGCCTTATCTGACGCAGATGCCAATGGGCGAAGGTGATCATTTCGGCTATAAATTCGTACCCCCGGACGCGGGCACCTATTGGTACCACCCTCATTGTATGACGATGGAGCAGATGGCGCACGGGTTGACCGGGGTCATGGTGATCGCCGAGGCCGAGGACCCGGGGTTTGACGGCGAGCAGGTGATCAACCTGCGCGATTTCCGGCTGGATGAGGCGGGCGCGTTTCTGCCCGCTTATACGCCGCGCGGAGCGGCTCGGGCGGGGACATTTGGCAATGTGCATACTGCAAATTGGTTGCAGGCGCCGGTTTATGATCACCCCGCCGGAGGTCTGGTTCGGTTGCGCGTGGTCAACACCGATACGACCCGGATTTACAAACTGAACCTCGACCATGCCGAGGCCCGGATTATCGCATGGGACGGGCATCCGGTGGACATTGACGTGCCTCTGCCCAGCGTTGCGGAGCCGTTACTGCTTGGCCCAGGCCAGCGTGTCGATTTCGCGGTGAAGATGCCCGAAGATGAAGGGCAGACCGTGAACCTGATGGCGAAGCTGCCCGGTCAGCCGCTGCGGTCCATGGTCGGGTTGCAGGCAGTTGGCGCGTCTGTGGCCCGGGATATGCGTGAGCTGAAACCGCTGGCCAAAAACCCCGTTGCACGGCCCGATCTGAACAAGGCCGAGCTGCACGAGTTTGTTTTCGGATGGACGCCGGAAGGCGGAGAGCCCAATAACGGCTTTTGTGGCTCGCTGGGCTATAATTTCTGGTCAATCAACCGCAAGCGATGGCCGGGAGATGCGGCGCAGGATGTGGCGCCTTTGGCAACTTTGGAGATGGGCAAAAGCTATGTTCTGCGGCTGCGTAATGAATCCCCCAACCTGCATCCGATCCATCTGCATGGGCTGGTCTTTGTGCCAATCAAGTCGAACCTGCGCCAACTGCCTCCACTGATGACCGACACGATGTTGCTGCTGAAAGATGAGGTGGTCGAGATTGCGTTGGTCGCGGATAATCCGGGCGATTGGGCGTTTCATTGCCATGTGATCGAACATCAGAAAACCGGGCTGACAGGATTTATTCGGGTAGTTTGATCTTAAGGCGAAGTGTTCAATACCAGTACATGGTTCGGGTAAGCTTGGTCCCCGATCCGGAAATCTGTGACACCGACTTGTTCAAACCCTTTGGCTAGATAGAAATCGATTGCGGTCGTGTTCTCAAAATTGGTCGTCAGCCAAATTGACTGACGCCCTTTTTCATGGCTGTAGTCGATCGCGATGTCCAGCAGCGATGAGCCGATGCCTTTACCATGATGGCGGGGCTGCACATAAAACGTCACGATCTCAAGATCGGAAAGCCCGTCCACAGGTGCAATGCGATTTTCCGCCAACTGAATGTATCCGTCGATCCCCTCTTCGTTTTCAGAGACCATCAAAAGGTCTTGGCCGTCCTGCAACAAGGCTTCGAACCGCGCGGTCGTGAACTCGGACAGTGCGAATTCGGCAAAGAAGGAATTCACGCCGCGCTTTAGGTAGGTTCCGACCCAGACCTCAATCGACAGGGCCGCGAGGCTGGCAGCATCCGCTTTCTGGGCGGGTCTGAACTTCATGATCTGGCCGCGCAGAGGATCAAGACAAATGTTCCAACAGAGCCTTTGCCGCTGCCTGTTCTGCCTGCCGTTTGGAGCCAGCGGTAGCTTGTGCCTCGGTCCCGTCCTGCAGTCGCGCGGCGATGGTGAAGATCGGGGCGTGGTCGGGGCCAGTGCGTTTGACTTCGACGTAAGCTGGCGGCTTCTGACCGCGGGCCTGCGCCCATTCCTGCAACGAGGTTTTGGCGTCGCGCGCGTCAGCCTCGACCTTGTGGATGCGGTCGCCCCAGAGGGCGAGGATCACGTCTCGGGCGGCCTCGAACCCTGCGTCGCGATAGATGGCAGCTATGACCGCCTCCATCGCGTCGCCCAGAAGGGCCTGTTTGCGACGGCCCCCGGAGAGCATCTCGGACCGGCCCAATTTCAGGACTGCCCCCAGATCGATCTGGCGGGCCACGTCAGCACAGGCCTCTTTGCGCACGAGTGCATTGAACCGGGGGGCCAGCTGGCCTTCGGAGGCTTTTCTGTCCGCCTCAAGCAGTGCTGTGGCCATGACTAGGCCCAACACACGGTCGCCAAGAAATTCGAGGCGCTGATTGTCGGGGCGTGTGGCGGAAGACACTGAACCATGGGTCAGCGCGCGCACCAACAGTTCGGGGTTGGAAAACTCATACCCCAAGCGTTTCTGGAACGCCTTTATCTCGGCCGATAGCTTCAATTGACCGCCTTGAAGAAACGATCACCGCGCCAAGTCCAGAAGAAAAGCATGGACCGACCAGCGGAGGAGAACATGATCCGGTCGGCACGGCCAATTAGGTTTTCGAAAGGTACAAAACCCACGCCGCCCGCGGATTGCGGCAGGCGGCTGTCAGCCGAGTTGTCGCGGTTGTCGCCCATGAAGAAATAGTGGCCTTCAGGCACAATGTAGATGCCCGTGTTGTCCGAACCCTGACTACCGATATTCAGCACATCATAGGAGACGCCGTTCGGCAGGGTTTCGATCAGGCGAGACTTTTCGCACAAACCACCAATACCCACGGGGCCGTTTTCACAGCGCGGGCGCAGACCTTGCGGGCCCTGCGGTTCGGCGATCTCGGTGAAAACGCCGTCAGGTTGCTGAGGCACCGGCGTGTCATTCAGAATGATCTGGCCCTGACGAATTTGGATGCGGTCGCCCGGCAAGCCGATCAGGCGTTTGATATAGTCACGGCCAGTGATGGGATGGCGGAAGACGATGACATCACCCCGCTCAGGCTCACCGCCCAGAATGCGAGTGTTTTCATCGCCCTGCATCCAGCCACAGATATCTTCGGCATCGATGTTCAGACCGACGCTGGGGATGATCAGGCTGGGGCAGGAAGCGTAGGAGTATCCGTAAGCCATCTTGTTGACGAAGAGGAAGTCTCCGATCAGCAACGTCTGCTTCATCGAACCGGAGGGAATCCAGAACGGCTGAAAGAAAAGCGTGCGGAAAACGCCCGCGATCAGCAGGGCGTAGACGATGGTTTTGATCGTCTCCCAAACGGCGTTTCCGGATTTGGCTTCCTCGGCCATACTGCTCTCTCCAGTCTATGCGTGGTTGGGGTGCTACATGCGTGTCAGGTGGGGGCAAGTCAAGGCTGCGCGGGCGCTTCTTGAAGCGGGCGAGCCTCGATCACCACAAAGGCCTGCGCCCAGGGGTGATCATCGGTCAGGGTGACGTGAATGATCGCCTCGTGCCCTTCGGGGGTTAGTTCTTTCAGGCGCTCGGCGGCCCAGCCGGTGACATGCATGACGGGTTGGCCTGTGCGCAGGTTGGTCACCGCCATGTCCTTCCACGCGATGCCCATGCGTAGACCGGTGCCCAAGGCTTTCGAGCACGCCTCTTTCGCGGCCCAGCGTTTGGCGTAGGTGCCGGCGGTGTCATGACGGCGTTCGGCTTTGCGCTGTTCGGTCTCGGTGAAGACACGATTACGGAACCGGTCGCCGAACCGGTCCAGCGTGCCCTGAATGCGGTCGATATTGGCGAGGTCGGTTCCGATTCCGAGGATCATGTCAAACCTCCAGCACCACAGTACCGAGCTTTTGACCGGCCTCGACCATAGCGTGTGCTTTTGCGGCCTCGCTGAGACCTCCACCGGGGACTACGGCGTGGGACAGTGCGCCTTGCTCCAACCACTGGCCTAAATGCGCTTCGCCGCGACCGCGGGCGGCGGCGTCGAGTTGGTAGACGATCAGCATATGCAGGCGGATGTTCTTGAACATGAAGCCGTAGAAATCCAGTTCGGGCTTCATTTGTGAGGCCGAGGCATAGCTGGCGATGGTCCCGCCGGGGCGGATCATCGAAAGGGAAGCGGGCTGGTTGGCGGCGAAATCGACCTCGACGATGCGGTCTACACCAGCGCCGTTGGTCATGTCCATCACTGCCTTGGCCACGTCTTGCGTGCGGTAGTTGATCCATTCGGGGGCGCCGGAATGGGCGGCCTTATCGTCGGAACTGACGGTGGTGATCACCCGCGCGCCGCCGAGCGCAGCCATCTGACAGGCATAGCGCCCGACCGTGCCCGCACCGCCGGTGACAAGCACGGTTTTGTCGGTGATGGGGCCGTCACAATAAAGCGCATACCATGCGGTCATGGCGGGGATGCCGAAACAGGCGCCTTCGGCGAAGCTGGTGGTCTCGGGCAAGTAAACGGCTTGATCGGAGGGCAGCGTGATATATTCGGCCCCGGTGCCAAACGCGCGTTGCCATTGGCCGTTCCAGATCCAGACACGTTCGCCGACGCGCGCGGGGTCGACCCCTTCGCCCACGGCCTCAATCACTCCGGCCCCGTCCGAATGGGGGACAATCATCGGGTATTGCATCACCGCACCCGGTCGCGCGCCGCTGCGCAGCTTGACGTCTGAGGGGTTGATGCCGCTGGCGTGGACCCGGACCAGAATTTCACCGGGGCCGGGATCGGGTGTTGGCAGGTCGACCAATTCTAGGACGTCCGACGCAGCGCCAAATCCGCGATAGGTGATTGCTTTCATGACAGTCCCTCGTCTCCTATTGGTCAGCCGCGTCAGGCATTTCCAGATCGAACACCAAGACGCCCTCGGCCCCGTCCACGCACAAAGCGACAAGCCGAGCGCCCAGCTGCTGGTGAGTTTCGTCACTGGCGTAGCGCTGCAGGTCAGCCTCAGCCGCGAAATCCAGCGTGAAGCCGTAGAGATAGCTTGGAGATTTCGCCTCAAAGTCGCGGTTAGGGCCATGAAAGAAGCCCCCGCAGCCCGGCATGCGCTCTGCGACCGCGCTCAGCCCGCCCATCACGGCGGCAAGCTCTACCGCGTCATGATCGGGCCTGAGGCGCAGCATCACGCAATGTCGGATCATCCTTGCACCCCAGAGATCATGACAAGCGCACCGTGAGGATCTTGTAGCTGGCGACGCCAAAGAAGCCCGCGAAGGCGAAATCAAACCAGCGGCGGGCACTGCGATAGGCGTTGACCATGCGAGCAGACGAAAACAGAAAGGCGTAGCCGATGAAGATCAGCAGCGACCCTGCATAGAGCATGGCGAAATAGCCCAGCAGCATAGCAAGGCCGGCATCGTTGGGCGCGACGATGGCGTAGATCGAGCCCCAGCTCAGGATCGCCTTTGGATTGGTCAAGTGGATCGCCGCCCCTTTGGCGAAGATGGTGGACAGAGTGCCGGTGACCGGGTTGCCCAAAGCAACCTCATCCGAGGACAGCGCGCGGCGCAGGGCCTTGAACGCCAGCCAGCCCAGATAAGCGACGCCGATATAGCGGATCACCTCAAACACCCAGACATTGGCCAGCATGATCGCAGACAACCCCAAAGCTGCGGCAATCCCCCACGCAGCAGAACCCGCACAGATACCCAGCGCAAAGGTCAGACCGGCGGTGCGGCCCTCATTCATCGCAGTACCCGCGATGCCCATCGTGGCAGGGCCCGGAGAGCCCCCGGCCATCAGCCAGGCAATCCAGATCGCCACAAAAGCAGGGGTGATCATGCCCGCGCCTCGTCCATCAGGCGGCGCATTTCGTGGACCGCTGGTGTAAGGCCGCGGAAGATGGACTCGCCGATCAGGAAGTGGCCAATATTCAGCTCGCGCACTTCAGGGAAGGCGGCGACGGGTTGCACGGTTTCATAGGTCAGGCCGTGGCCTGCGTGGACCTCCAGGCCTAGTGAATGGGCATAGGCGGACATTTCGCGCAGGGCTTCGAGCTCGCGCGCGGATTCGTCCGGTTTGCCCTCGGCATGGAAATCGCAATAGGCGCCGGTGTGCAGCTCGATCACCTCGGCCCCGATGCGATGGGCGGCGTCGATCTGGCGCTGATCTGCGGCGATGAAAATCGACACGCGGCAACCAGCATCGCGCAAGGGGGCAATGAAATGGGCCAGCTTGTTTTCCTCGCGCGCAACTTCGAGCCCGCCTTCGGTTGTACGTTCCTCGCGCTTTTCGGGAACGATGCAGACAGCGTGTGGCTTATGGCGCAGGGCGATTTTCTGCATCTCGTCCGTCGCGGCCATCTCGAAGTTCAGCGGTACCGACAAGATATCCATCAACCCGTCGATATCGGCATCCGAGATGTGGCGGCGATCTTCTCGCAGATGTGCTGTGATGCCATCGGCCCCGGCCTCTTCCGCGATCCGGGCGGCGCGTAGTGGGTCGGGATAGGCCCCGCCGCGCGCATTCCGCACGGTGGCTACGTGGTCGATATTCACGCCCAGACGCAAACGGTTGTCAGACATCTTTCGAATCCTTCATTGTCCCTGAAGACGAGCCTAGTGGGTTTGTCACTGAAACGTCAGCCTCTGCCTGTGCCAAACGCTTGATTTGTTCAAACTTTGCTTTGATCCGGGAGCGGCGGCGCTGCTGGTATGTGCGGATCAGCGGCAGGCTGAGATAGCCGCAGACAACACCGGCCACAATACCCGGAATGACACCGCCAACCATGTAAGGAAAGAACACATCGTCATAGAAGCGGCTGAGCCCATGCCAGTCAGCTTCGCGACCGGTGAACATCGCAATGCAATTGTCTTTGAGATCACCCATCGCATCGGCGAATTTCCCCATCAACCCGTGCGTGTCGTGCTCACGATATCGGGTACCCAACAGGAAATGTCCGGTTTGCAAGCTCACCACCCCAATCGGCACGTAGGTCAGAGGATTGCCGAAGAATGTTCCGCTGAGGGCAGCCAATATGTTGCCATTGAGCAATCGAGCCAGCACAGCGGCGACGAGAAAATGCAAACCATAAAATGGTGTAAACGAGGCAAACACCCCTGCCCCGATGCCACGCGCGATGCGTTCAGGGGTGTCAGGCAGGCGGCGCACCCGATGTTTGACATAGTGAAAGGCACGGGTCCAACCACCGCGCGGATAGACAAACTCTGACGCGACTTGGACAGGCGAGCGGCGATCTCGGCGCTTGAAAACCACTCGTGATCACCCCTTCTCAGCCAGCCGCGACGGCGATTTTCTTGCTTTCCCGATACCGTTCGACCGCGGCAACATCGCTTTCCGCCTCAAGCATCAGCATCAGCGAGTGCAATTGTTCAAGATCGCGCAGTTCGACGTTGATCATCAGGCGGTAAAAATCAGGTTTGCGGTCGACGAATTCGAGGTTCGAAATATTGGCCTTTTTCTCTCCGATCAATGTGCAAATACGCCCCAGTACCCCGGCATCGTTACCGATAGTCAGATCAAGCGTCGCTCCATAGACAGCCGGGTGCGTGCCCGCATGCCAGTGCAGATCGACCCAGCGCTCGGGTTCATTTTCGAATTCGGTCAGTCGGTCGCAGTCGATGGCATGTACCTCAACGCCCCTGCCGCGATATGTGATGCCAACGATGCGTTCACCCGGCAATGGCTGGCAACAAGGCGCACGGTCGAATTTCTGGCCGGGTTCAAGCCCGATCACAGCGCGGCGGGGCGAGATGGCGTCGCCATCGTCCTTGGTGAGCTCGGGATATACAGCCTCGACTACCTCATGGGCGGTCAGTTCGGCGCTGCCCAGACGGGCCAACAATTCGTGTCGGTCTTTCAATCGCAGGTGTTTTGCAGCGGTATCCAATGCCTTGTCGGTGGCCTTGCGGCCGACGTTTTCAAACCCTGCGCGAGCCAGTTCTTTACCCAGCTTGATGAAGCGTTCCCGATCAACCTCACGCAAGGCGCGGCGGATCGAGGTGCGGGCTTTGCCGGTGACTGCGATCTCAAGCCATGTGACCTGTGGGCTCTGGCCATCGGCGGTGATGATATCCACCGATTGTCCGTTCTTGAGCCGGGTCCAGAGCGGCACACGAATTCCATCCACCTTGGCCCCAACACAGGCATGGCCGATACGGGTGTGGATCGCATAAGCAAAATCGATCGGTGTTGCCCCGCGCGGCAGTTTCACCACGTCGCCCTTAGGGGTGAAACAGAACACCTGATCCGAATACATTTCGAGCTTGACCGCTTCGAGGAAATCTTCGTGATCATCCTCGCTGTCGAACTGTTCGGTCAGGTTTGCAATCCACTTTGCCGGATCCACGGCAAAGGGGTTCTCGGACCGGACACCATCGCGATAGGACCAGTGTGCCGCCACGCCAGTTTCGGCCACGTCGTGCATCTGACGGGTGCGGATCTGAACCTCGACCCGTTTACCGTCGCGCCCGGACACAGTCGTGTGGATCGAGCGATAACCGTTCGATTTCGGCTGGCTGATATAGTCCTTGAACCGTCCCGGCACCGCGCGCCAACGCTGGTGGATCGCGCCGAGGGTGCGATAGCAGTCTTCCTCAGACCCGGTAATGATACGGAACCCATAGATGTCGGACAGGCGCGAGAAGCCTTGGTCTTTCTCCTGCATCTTGCGCCAGATCGAATAGGGTTTCTTGGCACGGCCAAAGACTTCGGCCTCGATCCCGGCTTTTTCCAGCTCGTGCCGCATGTCGCCGGTGATGCGGTGGATCACGTCGCCGGTTTCACGCTGCAAGGTGATGAAGCGGCGGATGATCGACTGGCGGCCTTCGGGATTCAGGACACGAAAGGCGAGATCTTCCAGTTCCTCGCGCATCCATTGCATCCCCATGCGACCCGCAAGCGGTGCGTAGATATCCATCGTCTCGCGCGCTTTTTGCACCTGCTTTTCGGGGCGCATCGCCTTGATGGTGCGCATATTGTGCAGACGGTCGGCGAGCTTGACCAGTATGACCCTCAGGTCCTTGGACATGGCCATGAACAGTTTGCGGAAATTCTCGGCTTGTTTGGTTTCGCGGCTTGAGAGCTGCAGGTTGGTCAGCTTGGTGACGCCATCGACCAGCTTGGCGACCTCATCGCCGAACAGTTCGGAAACCTTGCCATAGCTGGCCTTGGTGTCTTCGATCGTGTCGTGCAGCAGGGCCGTTATGATGGTCGCATCATCCAGACGCTGTTCGGTCAGGATGGCGGCAACGGCAACGGGATGAGAGAAATAGGGTTCGCCCGAGTGGCGGAACTGCCCTTCATGCATCTGAAGGCCAAATTCATAGGCCCTTTCGATGCGCTCGGCATTTGTCTTGGGGTTGTAATTGCGGACCAGCGCAATCAGGTCTTCTGCTGAAATCATCCGGTCCGCACCTTTGTCGTTGGGGCTTACCCCTGGCCCTGAGCCTCCATCAACGCGCGCAGGAGCTTTTCTTCGGACATGTCGTCATCCGCAGGCTTGTCGGATTCCGCACCCATCAGCAGAGCCATCTGATCTTCTTCGGGCTCATCAACTTCGATCTGGGTTTGGTTGGCCTCAATCAGACGCTCGCGCAGCTCATCAGCGCTTTGAGTTTCATCGGCAATTTCGCGCAGCGAGACAACGGGGTTCTTGTCGTTGTCGCGATCAACGGTGATCGGGCCACCGGCGGAAATCTCGCGCGCCCGGTGGGCTGCAAGCATCACCAGTTCGAACCGGTTCGGGACCTTGTCTACACAATCTTCGACCGTAACGCGGGCCATGGGGCGCTCTCCGTAAATGAATCCGTGGCAGGAAGGGGTTTATCTAAGCGCGAATCCCCGCCTTGACAAGCAGGAAATGCCGCAAATGCGAGGATCACAGAGACTTAACCTCTGCCACGTCCTCGCGTGGCAGTGCGGCAACCATCTGTGTGACTGTCCTGTCCAGTACTGGATGGCGCCAATCGGGGGCAACATCTGCCATCGGCACCAACACAAATGCGCGGTCCTGCAGACGTGGATGCGGCAGGATCAAGTGTTCCGGAGCGGATATGGCCTGTTCTTCATGCGGAAGGGTCAGCCAGCGGTGATATTCCACATCATCCGGTAGCACCAAATCGTCCCAACAGACCAGATCAAGGTCCAGCGTGCGCATCCCCCAACGCTGTTCGCGGGCGCGCTCGAAATCATGTTCGATACGGTGCAGCAGCGCCAGAACCTCGTGCGGGCTCTGATCCGTTTCAATCGAAACCGCCGCATTAACGTAGTCTGGCCCGGCCCCCGCAGGAAAGCAGGGTGTGGCAAAAAACCGACTTTTTGCGCGAATCACCAAGCCAGCCTCAGCCATTGCGACCAATGATTGCTCAAGCGTCACCTTGGGCCCATTACCTCTCAGACTGAGATTTGCACCAAGGGCAATGACCGCTTTTGACAAAGATTTGTCCACTTCTAACCCCATATTCGGAACAGAGAATGCTTGCGATGTAGGCAAAAAGGCCTATTTTAGAGGCACCATTGCACTGACCAATTCATTTTCACTCACGGAGCTCACGGTGCGGTGGCTTATACCGGAAGGACCATTTTATGTTTTACAAGGACGAACGGCTAGCGCTGTTCATCGACGGCTCGAATCTTTATGCAGCCGCCAAAGCACTGGGGTTTGACATCGACTACAAGTTGCTGCGCCAAGAATTCATGCGCAGAGGCAAACTGCTTAGAGCTTTCTACTACACAGCGCTACTGGAAAATGACGAGTATTCGCCGATTAGACCTTTGGTGGACTGGCTGCATTACAACGGCTTCACCATGGTCACCAAACCGGCCAAAGAATACACCGACAGCATGGGGCGTCGGAAAGTCAAAGGAAACATGGACATCGAGTTGACCGTTGATGCCATGGAATTGGCACCACGTGTAGATCATATCGTGCTGTTCTCGGGCGATGGGGATTTCCGCCCGCTGATTGCCAGCCTGCAGCGTCAGGGCGTGCGCGTTTCGGTTGTCTCGACCATTCGCAGCCAGCCACCGATGATTTCGGACGAGCTGCGCCGTCAGGCCGACAACTTTATCGAGCTGGAGGACCTGCGCGACGTGATCGGAAGACCTCCGCGCGAGATGCCGCTCGAACCGCGCAGCGTCGTCGCTGCGGGCGGTCAGTAACACCAAGCCCGATTACCCACTCACCATGTGGGGCGATGACATGTACGGCCAGGGCTAAAAGCCCTGGCCGCGCTACTTTTAAAGGGATAGGTGCTAAAAACACCCCTTTGCTAACAGCGATTCATGACAGGTAAATGACGTGCTGCTGTCTGGACCATGGCAATGAAAAGACCTAGTTGTCTCAGGCAAGGAGACCGCCCATGACCAAGCCACCACTGATATTGTATCTTGCCGCCCCACGCGGGTTTTGCGCCGGAGTGGATCGGGCAATCAAGATCGTTGAAATGGCTCTGCAGAAATGGGGCGCGCCGGTCTATGTGCGTCACGAGATCGTGCATAACAAATTCGTTGTAGATGGGCTGCGCGCCAAGGGTGCGGTGTTCGTCGAAGAACTGGACGAATGTCCAAACGACCGCCCGGTGATATTTTCCGCCCACGGTGTACCAAAATCCGTACCTGCCACTGCCGCCCAGCGCGAGATGATCTATGTCGACGCCACCTGTCCGCTAGTGTCTAAGGTGCATGTCGAGGCGCAGCGCCACGCTGATGCCGGGCTTCAGATGATCATGATCGGTCACAAAGGCCACCCCGAAACCATCGGCACCATGGGACAACTGCCTGAAGGCGAGGTGCTGCTGGTTGAAACGGTTGAGGACGTGTCGCAGGTTGCTGTGCGGGATCCCGATAAACTGGCTTTTGTCACCCAAACCACTCTGTCGGTGGATGACACAAAGGATATCATTGCAGCGTTAGAAGCCCGGTTCCCCGCCATCGTTGGGCCGCATAAAGAAGATATCTGCTATGCAACCACCAACCGGCAGGAAGCGGTAAAAGCGGTTGCGCCGAAATCCGATGCGCTGCTGGTGGTCGGAGCGCCGAATTCGTCAAACTCGCGCCGTCTGGTCGAGGTCGCCTCACGTGCGGGCTGCAACTATGCACAGCTTGTCCAACGCGCGACTGAGATCGATTGGCGGGCGCTGGAGGGTATCGCGAGCGTTGCGGTTACTGCAGGGGCCTCGGCCCCCGAAGTATTGGTGAACGAGGTTATCGAAGCCTTCCGCGACCATTATGACGTGACGGTCGAGCTAGTCGAAACCGCGACAGAAAACGTAGAGTTCAAAGTGCCGCGTGTTCTGCGGGTGCCTGCATGACTCAGGACAAACGCACGATTGACGCCTACACTGCGCGGGTCGCCGATTATCTGAAAATCCCCCTGCCCCCCGAACAGCTTGAGGCCCGACAGGCCTTTGCGGATGCGGTCGAGGCGGGCGGATATGTATTGGATCTGGGCTCGGGGCCCGGATCGGACAGCGCGTTTTTGATGCGCCAAGGGCTAAAGGTGCGGGCGCTGGATGCCACGCCGGCCTTTGTCGAACACGCACGCGACAATGGCGTCGATGCCTATCTGGGCACTTTCGATGACATCACCGAAGCCAAGGAATATGACGGTGTTTATGCCAGCTTTTCGCTACTGCACGCGCCCCGATCCGATTTCCCGCGTCATCTAAGCGCGATCCACAAGGCACTGAAATCCGGCGGTCAGTTGTTTCTGGGCATGAAGCTTGGAACGGGTGAGCATCGCGACGATATTAACCGCTATTATACCTATTATACTCAGCCCGAGATAGAAGAGGCTCTGACCACGGCCGGGTTCACCATCGACCGCACCGTGCAGGGGATCGGCAAAGGTCTCGCCGGGTCCTATGACGGGTTCATTCTGGTGTTTGCCCATGCCTGATTTGTTTGCCTATACCGATGGCGCCTGTTCCGGCAATCCCGGCCCCGGTGGCTGGGGCGTGCTGCTACGCGCGATGGATGGTGATACCGTTCTGAAAGAGCGCGAATTGAATGGCGGAGAGGCCGAGACCACCAATAACCGGATGGAACTGTTGGCTGCGATCAGCGCGCTGGAAACGCTAGAGCGAGCATCTGTGATCACAATCGTCACCGACAGCGCCTATGTAAAAAACGGCGTCACCGGCTGGATTTTCGGTTGGAAGCGAAACGGCTGGAAGACCTCGAACAAGAAGCCAGTCAAGAATGTCGATCTGTGGCAGCGGCTGGATGAGGCGCAAGAGCGGCATCAGGTGACTTGGGAATGGGTCAAGGGCCACGCAGGCCACCCCGAGAATGAGCGCGCGGATGAACTGGCGCGCGCGGGCATGGCACCGTTTAAGCCCAAAAAGGCGCAGGCGTGAGCGGGCTTGCCCTGCTGGATTATGCCTCGGTTCTGGTCTTTGCGCTGACCGGGGCCTTGGTCGCCAGCCGGGCGCAGCTGGATCTGGTGGGGTTTGCCTTCATCGCCTGCCTGACAGCGGTGGGCGGCGGCACGGTGCGCGACCTGCTGCTGGATCGACATCCCGTGTTTTGGGTCGGGCAACCCGACTATATCCTGATTGCCTGCGGCGCCGCAGTGCTGGTGTTCTTCACTGCACATCTGGTTGAAAGCCGGTATAATTGGCTGATTTGGCTGGACAGTTTTGCCCTGTCCATCGCGGTGGCTGCAGGAACGGGTGCGGCCCTGTCGCTGGGACAGGCCGGCGTCATTGTGGTGCTGATGGGTGTGACCACCGGTTGCCTCGGCGGGCTGATGCGCGATGTGGTCTGCAATGAAGTGCCGCTGGTGCTGAAACAGGGTCAGCTTTATGTTTCCTGCGCCTTTGCCGGTGCCCTGACAGCGGTATTGGCGGCTCAGCTTGGGTTAACCGGCCTGCCGGCATTGGGGCTATGCGCCTTGGTCTGCTGGTCGCTGCGGGCCGGATCGCTGCTGTTCGGTTGGCAGTTGCCGGTTTACAAGGCCCGACCGCCTCGGCAATAGGATACAAACAGACACGAGAACGCTATGACCCCCCGACTTTCATTTCTTGCGGCAACGCTGCTGCTGGCGGCTTGTGCAGATCACTACACCCCGGTCACATTCAGGACCGAAGGGGATCAGATCGTGGCGTCTGGCACGATCGACCACACAACGCTCAGCGCATTTGAAGAGGTGATGGACGAAAACCCCGGGATCAAGACACTGGTGCTGCAAAATATCGAAGGCTCGGTCGATGATGACTCAAATGTGGTCTTCAGCCGCGTGGTGCGCGAGGAAGGGTTCAATACGGTCGTTCCATCAAACGGTTTGGTCGCCTCTGGCGGAACTGACCTGTTTCTGGCCGGTAACCGGCGGGTGCTGGAACCCGGCGCCTGTGTGGGGGTTCACAGTTGGGGTGGTGGAGGTTACGTGGCCGCGGAACTGCCCGAAGGTCATCCTGAACATGACCGGTATCTTGATTATTTCGCAGATATCGGCGTCGACCCGGACTTCTACTGGTTCACGCTGGATGCCGCATCCGAGGATGAAATGCACTGGATGACCGCATCCGAGGCGAACCGGTACGACATGACAACGAGCGCGGCCCCAAGACTTGGGACCGCCGCAATCTGCGATGAGCGCTAGCGCGTCAGCAGCCGTGCGCCGATCTCTTTGACGAATTTCGCCGCCACCATGGCGGTCATTCCATAGGGGTCGCGATGCGGGTTTAACTCGACAATATCCGCGCCGACCAGTTGACCCTTGAACCGATGGATCAGGTCGATCACCTCACGCGTGCTAAGACCGCCGGGTTCGTGATGCGAAACGCCCGGAGCAAAGGCCGGGTCCAGCGCATCTAGGTCCAGTGACAGGTAAACCGGTCCGTCAAAGCTGATCTCAAGCTCGGGGTGCCAGTTGCGCATGTCGATCACCTCGACCCCGAACTTATCGGCCTGTTGCTGCTGATGCGCGTTCATTGTGCGGATGCCAACCTGCACCAAACGGTTGATCTTGCCGGTCTCCATCACCCGGGCAAACGGGCAGCCATGGCCCAGCGGACCAATCTGCTGACTGTCATAGAGGTCAGGGTGGTTGTCGATATGCAGGATATTCAACCCCTCATACCGATCCGCATGCGCCTTGATCAGCGGGTACGCAACCGAATGATCGCCGCCCAGTGACAACAACCGCGCGCCGCTTTCGATCCGGGTAGCCGCGCCTGCTTCGATCCTGTCGATGGGTTCCTGCCCCCTCATCTCGAACACATCCAGATCGCCGGTATCTTTGAAGCGCGCGGTTGCGCCCAGATCGGTGCCATCTTCGGCGGTCAGATTGGCCGCGCCGGAATGCAGCGCCTCGCGGATGCGGCCCGGCGCAAAGGCGGGGCCTTGCAGGAACGAGGAATGCAGGTCCAGCGGCACCCCCATCAGTGCAACGTCACCTTTGGTCAGATCATGCGACATGAGAGGTCTTTCAACAAATAATTGCCCGGACATTGGTCGCAGATTGCGGTCGGGTCAAGCGGTCAGCGGCGGATATATGTCTGCCAGATCCAGATCACCAAAAGCGCCCCCAGAACGGCCCCGATAAACCCTGAGAGCCATCCCATCACGGTGATGAGAGTGCGCAGGATCAGCCCGCCCACCAAAGCGCCGACAATGCCGATCAGCATGGTGGTTGGAATATCCGCCTCGATCCGCATCAGGCGGGTGGCAAGGAACCCTGCAGCAGCTCCGACGATGATCAGGGCGATGATCGGCATCTCATTTCCTCCAATGCGTGGGCACGATGATCAGCGCACCGATCGAGGACAGTACCGCGTCCAACCCCGGCGGGCCAAAGCTGATGCCGAACATGATGCGGACGAAATAAAACAGGAATGCCCCGCCCACGCAGATGATGATCGATTGCAGATAGCCGTTATGTGTAAAGCCGGTCTGTTCAGACAGATAGCCAACAATCCCGGCAATCACGACCGTGCCCATCATGATCATGAACATTTAGGCTTACTCCGATGACAGGCGGGTGCCGGCCGGGATGGGCCAGCCCCGCAGAAAGGTTTCCCTATCCTGCGCGCCCTTGCCTGCCCTTTGCAAGCGCAGCAGCTCAACCGCGCCTTCACCACAGGCCACGCGCAGGTGGTCGTCCAACACCTCACCCGGAGTGCCCTGCCCTTCGGCCAGCCGGGAGGCGAGGAGTTTGATCCGGTCGCCCCCGACCTCGGTCCATGCGCCGGGGAATGGAGAGAGACCGCGGATTTTTCTGTCGACTTCGGATGCGGGGGCCGACCAATCGATCCGCGCCTCGGCTTTGTCGATCTTGGCGGCGTAGGTCACGCCCTCTTCGGGCTGCGGGTCAGGTGTAAGGCTTGGCAGCTTGTTCAGTGCCTCAACGATCAGCGCCGCGCCCATGTCCGACAGAAGATCATGCAGCTGGGCCGTGGTTTCCTCGATCCCGATATCGGTGGCTTCGCGCAGCAGAACGGGCCCTGTGTCCAGCCCGGCCTCCATCTGCATGATGCAGATACCGGTCTGCGCGTCACCCGCCATGATCGCGCGATGGATCGGGGCGGCCCCGCGCCAGCGCGGCAGCAGGCTGGCGTGGATGTTCAAGCAGCCGTGGGTGGGTGCATCAAGGATCGGCTGTGGCAGGATCAGGCCATAAGCCACGACTACCGCCACATCAGCGTTCAACGCTGCAAATCTATCCTGTTCTTCGGGCGTTTTCAGCGAGGTCGGATGGCGCACCTCCAGTCCCAGCGCCTCGGCCCTTGCATGGACCGGAGTCGGGCGGTCTTTCTTACCGCGACCAGCGGGGCGTGGCGGTTGGCAATAGACGGCGGCGATTTCGTGTCCTGCCTTGACGAGTGCGTTTAGGACGGGGACCGAGAAATCGGGGGTTCCCATGAAGATTATGCGCATCGTCGGCTCCGAAGGTGTTGGGGTGCCGGGCTGAAGCCCGGCCTACGTGGATTTGCGCGCCTTGCGCAGCAGCATGTCGCGTTTGACCTTGCTGAGACGGTCGAAATACATCCGCCCGTTCAGGTGGTCGATCTGGTGCTGTACGCTGGTGGCTTCGATGCCGACGAAATCGCGGCGGTCGATCTGGCCCTGTTCGTTTAGGAATTTCACCGTTACCGCGCGGGGGCGTTTCACCTTGGCGGACACGCCGGGCAGGTTCGGGCTGGCCTCGTCATGCTCGCGCAGCTCGACCGAGCTGTGCAGGATCTCGGGATTGGCCAGCCGCACGGCTTTGCCCCGCTGGGTTGAGCCATCCACGACTGCCAGGCGCAGCATCACCCCGATCTGTGTCGCGGCGAGACCGACACCCGGCATCGCCTCCATCGTGTCGATCATGTCGTCCCAGATGGCGCGGATGTCATCGGTGATCTCGACAACATCCCCGGCCTTGGTGCGCAGGCGTTTATCGGGCCATGGCAGGCAGGTCCGCACGGTCATGTGCGGGCCTTTTCGCGCTTGAGCTTCTGCATTTTGCGGGTGATCATCTGCCGCTTGAGCGGCTTAAGATAATCGATGAACAGCTTGCCGTTCAAATGGTCGATCTCGTGCTGAACACAGGTCGCCCAGAGATCATCAAAGGTTTCCTGCTGCAGATTGCCGTCGCGATCCAGCCAGGTGACATCCACAGTCTTAGGACGGGTCACTTCGGCATATTGCTCGGGGATCGACAGGCAGCCTTCTTCGTAGACATTGGTCTCGTCTGACGACGCGATAACCTCGGGGTTGAACATCACCAGCGGGCGCGGCGCTTCGCCTTCTTCCTTCACGCAATCGATCACGATCAGCCGATCCAGCACGCCAATTTGAGGCGCAGCAAGGCCGATGCCGGGCGCGTCATACATCGTCTCCAGCATGTCATCGGCCAGTTTGCGCAGGTCGTCGGTGATGTCGGCCACCGGTGCGCAGACCTTTTTCAGGCGGGGATCGGGATGGATCAGGATATTGCGTTTCATGAGGCTGATTTAGGCCATCGCGCCCGCCACCGCAACGGCCCCCTTGCACCTGATGGATTTGTGGTTAGCTTTCGCCTCGACAGATGGAGATGACATGACTTTCAACGACCTGATCGACCGCCGGGGCACCAACTCTTCAAAATGGGACAAGATGGAGCAGCTCTATGGCGTCTCGCCCGAGGATGGGCTGGCCATGTGGACGGCTGATTCCGACTATGCCACCGCCCCTTGCGTGATCGAAGCAGTACGCAAGGCCGCCGATCATGGCGCGTTTGGTTATTCGTGGATGCACCCGGAGTATCTGAACGCGATCCAGTGGTGGATGAGGACCCGCCACAATTGGGAGATCGATACCGATTGGGTGCTGACCTCACAGGGTCTGGGCAATGCGATTGCCCTGTGTCTGGATGTCTGGAGCGAGCCGGGTGATGGCGTCGTTATATTCACGCCCGTTTATCATGAGTTTGCCCATAAGGTGAATAAATCTGGCCGTCGCGTGGTTGAATGCCCTCTAGTACGTGACGGCAACAGCTATGCGCTTGATCTGGACGATGCGCAGTCGCGGTTGGACGGTTCGGAAAAACTGCTGTTGTGGTGCTCGCCGCAGAACCCTTCGGGTCGGGTTTGGACGCCGGATGAGCTGCGTGCGGTAGCAGCTTTTGCAGAACGTAACGGACTGATCCTGGTTTCGGATGAGATTCACCACGATCTGGTTTATCCGGGCAATACCTTCGTGCCGATGGATGTGGCCGCCCCGGATGCGCGTCCCTGGACCGTGACTCTGACCGCGGCGTCGAAGACATTCAATATCGCGGGCCAGCGCACCGGTAACATGATCATTCCCGACGCCAAGCTGCGGGCCGAGATGCGACACCGGATCACCACTCTGGACTATGATCCAAGTGCGCTGGGGGTGGCGATGATCACCGCCGCTTATTCTCCGGAAGGGGCGAAATGGGTCGATGAACAGGTCGCCCATCTGGATGCCAACAGAAAACTGTTCGACGCAACCATCGCCGAGGTTCCGGGCCTGTGGTCGATGCCGCTGCAGGCGACCTATCTGGCCTGGGTCGATTTCTCTGGCACCGGGATGAGCCATGATGAATTTGTCCGCCGCCTGCGCGAAGATGCGCGGATCGCGACATCTTCAGGTCCCGGCTTCGGCACCGGAGGAGAAACCTTCGAGCGGTTCAATCTGGCCACGCAACGCGCGCGGGTGGAAGAGGCTTGCGCCCGCCTCAAACGCGCCTTTGGCGATTTGCAATAATCCCCGTCCGAGAACGAACGGAGCCACATCATGCCCAATCAACTTTTTGCACTTCCGGACATCCCGAGCATCCCGGTACAGGGGGAGCAGGCGACCTATCCGATCGGGCGGATTTTCTGCGTGGGTCGCAATTATGCCGCCCACGCCGCCGAAATGGGTCATGAGGTGGACCGTCGGGCGCCATTCTATTTCACCAAATCCGCGCCCAACGCGGTTTTGACAGGTGCATATGAGCCTTATCCTGCGGGAACCGAGAATTATCATCACGAAATGGAACTGGCCGTTGCAATCGGCAAACCGGTCTTCCAGGCCACGGCTGCACAGGCCCACGCGGCGATCTTTGGCTACGGGTGCGCTTTGGACATGACGCGCCGCGACCTGCAGATCCGAGAGCGCAACAAACAGCGTCCCTGGGATCTGGGCAAGGATGTGGAAAGCGGCGCGGTCTTCGCCCCGCTGACCCGCGCGGATCACTGGAGCCCATCGCATGACAAGCGCATCTATCTCAGCGTCAATGGGCAGGTGAAACAGGACGCCACATTGTCCGAGCTGGTCTGGAAGATTGATGAACTGATCTGCCATCTCTCGGGTTTCTATCATTTGCGCCCCGGCGATCTGATCTTGACCGGCACACCCGCTGGGGTCGGGCCCGTGGTCGCCGGAGACCGAATCGAAGGCGGCATCGATGGTTTGGACCCTGTGCACCTAACCCTGACGGCCCACGACTAATCGTCCGGCCCGATACCTGAAAATCTTGTGACACCATTGCAGCTCCGAGCGCCGACGGCGCTTCAGTGCCACAGGTCAATCGGTGAGCGTGTCAGTCGCGGTTTTCAAGCAGTGCGATAGGTGCATCCGGCGCGCGGTAGAAATCCAGCGGGGCCTTGTCGGCTGCCACAGTGCTGCGCTTGAACTCATAGCGCATCTCGCCCACCGCTTCTTCATCTGCGATGATCAGGCACTGATACATGTAATTGGCACCGTCATATATATCGACGAGCCCACGCAAGCGCGGCGTGGTTTCGGCCTCGACGGTGAAACCATCCTTCCACAATGTGAGAATTTTGAAGCTATTGTCGCCAAACTCCACCCGCAAACGGCTGGATTTCTTCAATGTAGCGATTCGGGCGGCATCCAATTCAGCGCGAATTTCCTTAGAAACATAGGTACTCATAATAAACTTCCCCCAGAACTTTCTTTATTGTGGACCAGCTTGTGTAAAAATCCAGTGAACTGTCTCACTTGGACCCGAGATTTACGATCTGTTGCGCAGGTGTCCCGATGACACTGTGCGCGGATGCAGGTCAGTTGCGCGCGCGGTGAAATAGGAACCTGAGCCGCAACAGCCTATCTTTGTCTCAAACGCAATGCGGAGGAATGACGATGGGCCTGCTTGTCGACGGCGTTTGGCATGACACTTGGTATGACACCAAATCCACTGGCGGGGCGTTCAAACGTTCGGCCGCACAGTTTCGCAACTGGATCACGGCCGATGGGGCACCTGGCCCCTCGGGGCGTGGCGGATTCGAGGCGGAGAGCGGGCGATATCATCTGTATGTCTCTCACGCCTGCCCCTGGGCGCATCGCACGCTGATCTTTCGCGAGTTGAAGGGGTTGCGAGAACATATCTCGGTCTCGGTGGTACATCCGGATATGCTGGATAAAGGTTGGACCTTTGAGGCAGACGACCATGGAGCGACAGGAGACAAACTGTTCGGACATGACTTTGCCCATCAGATCTACACCCGAGCCGACCCCAACTATTCAGGCCGCGTGACGGTGCCGATCCTGTGGGACAAAGTGGAAAAGACCATCGTCTCGAACGAAAGCTCGGAAATAATCCGCATGTTCAATTCGGCTTTCAACGGGATCACCGGCAACACGGACGACTACTGGCCCGAGGCGATGCGGGACGAGATCGAAGAGGTCAACGCGCGCATCTATTCCGATGTTAATAATGGGGTGTACAAATGCGGCTTCGCCACCTCGCAAGAGGCGTATGACGCGGCCATTGACCCTCTGTTCGACACGCTGGATTGGCTTGAGGATCGTCTGTCATGCAACCGCTATCTGATGGGTGACCGCGTGACCGAGGCCGATTGGCGCTTGTTCACCACGCTGATCCGGTTCGATCCGGTCTATCACCTGCATTTTAAATGCAACAAGCGGCGCCTGGTGGATTACCCGAACCTCTGGGCCTATACGCGTGAACTGTATCAGTGGCCCGGCGTGGCCGAGACGGTGAACATGAACCACATTGTCCGTCACTATCACTACAGCCACGATAGCATCAATCCGCATCGGATCATTCCGGTGAACCCAGATCTGGATTATTCAGAACCCCATGGACGGGATCAGCGCCCGGCGGCGTAGTGCTCGACCATGGCCGCCAGATCCTCGGGCGGGGTCGAGCTTTGCACATAGGCGCAGGCATTCGCACTATGGGCAAAGATGGACCCGTCCGAGAAGAATGTGGTGTTGGTAACAAAGATCACCCGCGCCTCGGGCCTGCGATAGCTTGCAAAATCGGCAACCGCCAAGGCGCTGCCGGTTTCCAGAACCAGATCCAACACGATGATATCGAAGGCTGTGCCATAGAGCGCCAATATTGCAGCCTCTTGCGTCTCAACCAAAGTGACCTCGGCCTCCTGCCTTTGCAGATGCCGTTGCCAGACCCGACCTAGATCGGGGTTACTCTCAACAATCAGTACTTTCATTTGCAACAACCTCGGCACGTGATATGGGTGAGTAGTGCCGACCCCTGTTGTCCGTGATCACGCGATTTCATTAACAAAGTGTTAACAGCGCCCGCACAGGGCCATGAACTGGCGGATTCGCTTGTATGAGCGGCAAAAATCCGCTTGAAGCGTACGAAATAGGCGATTCCGGCTGGGGCTGATGGTTGGACAGAATGACAGATTGAACCCTCGGGCCGCACGCGATCATGGCGGGGGTCTGGATGGCGCGATGGCCCGGTTCGGGGGCGTTCGCACGGACTGGATCGACCTGTCAACGGGGATCAACCCGCACACTTATCTGGTCTCGGGCCTGCAGCCGTCGGACTGGATGGAACTGCCCGATCATGGCGCGTTTGAACGCCTGTCGGACGCGGCGCGGGTGTTTTGGAACGTGCCGGATGGGGCCGAGATTCTGCCCTCTCCCGGCGCTTCAGCGGTGATTGCCCGCTTGCCCGCGCTGGCCCAAGCGGGCCGAGTGCAGATCACGATGCCAACCTATAACGAACATGCCGCCGCGTTCACCGCGCAGGGCTGGACGGTGCACGAGACCGGCCCCGCCGAGGCGCGCGTCATCGTGCACCCCAACAATCCCGATGGGCGCATCTGGCAAGAGACGGATGTCGACGCCCTGCTGACTGTGATTGACGAAAGCTTCTGTGACGTCACCCCCGACGCTTCGCTGATCCATCTGGCTGAACGGCCCGGCATCGTGGTGTTGAAGAGTTTCGGCAAGTTTTGGGGGCTGGCCGGGTTGCGGCTGGGTTTTGCGATCGGCCATCCCGATCTGATTGCACGATTGAATGACCTGACCGGACCCTGGGCGGTTTCCGGCCCGGCGCTGCGGATCGGTACGCAAGCGCTGCGCGATGTAAAATGGGCCGATGAAACCTGCAAGCGTCTGGCAAATGACGCAACCCGGCTGGATCAGCTTGTAACGGCCCAAGGTGCGCGGTTGATCGGTGGGACCAGCCTGTTCCGCCTCTATGACGTAGACGATGCCACCGCATGGCAGGACCGGCTGGCACGGGCGCATATCTGGAGCCGTATATTCCCCTATTCCAGAACCTACCTGCGCCTTGGATTACCGCCAGCAGACGGCTGGGCCCGTTTGGAAGCAGCGCTATGAGCACCGCGTTTCTATTGGTCTGCGCCATGTGTCTGGACGCAGCACTGGGTGAGCCGGATTGGCTGTGGTCGCGGATTCGCCACCCTGCCGTGTTGATGGGCAACGCGATTGGCTGGCTAGACAACCGGCTGAACCATGGGGCGTATCGCCGCCTCAAAGGGGTTGCGACGGTTCTCATCCTGGTTGTGGCGGCACTCATCCTTGGCCGGTTGCTGGCGCTGCTTGGTCCAATTGCCGAGATTGTGGTCTGCGCCATCCTTCTGGCACAGAAGTCCCTGATCACCCATGTTCGCGCAGTTGGCGAAGGCCTATTGACCTCGCTTGCCGAAGGACGCGCGCAGGTCGCCAAGATCGTCTCGCGTGATACACGGGACATGACCGAGGCGCAGGTGGCGCGCTCGGCCATCGAAAGCGCAGCCGAAAACCTGAGCGACGGGGTGATTGCCCCAGCCTTCTGGTTTCTAGTCGGGGGTCTGCCGGGGCTGCTGGTCTACAAGGTCGTCAACACCGCCGACAGTATGATCGGCTATCGCAACGACAAGTACCGCGCCTTCGGTTGGGCAGCGGCGCGGCTGGACGATCTGCTGAACCTTGTCCCGGCACGCCTGACGTTTGTATTGATCGTGGCGCTGTCCGGCCAATGGTCGCGCTGGGGAGAAATGATAGAGGATGCAAGCCGCCATATCTCACCCAACGCAGGCTGGCCCGAGGCCGCGATGGCGCGCGCACTGGATATCGCGCTGGCCGGGCCGCGCAGCTATGACGGGCAGATGCGGGATCTCGCCTGGGTGAACGGGAATGCCCGGCAAGATATCGACGCGGCAGAGGTTTTTGGCGCATCCAACATGCTCTGGCAGGTTTGGGGGCTTGCGCTTGGGCTCGTGTCGGTGTGGGTTGGGTTCAACTTCATATTCTGACGGATCAGCCTTATGCGTTTCTTTTCCGGCCTTATTGCCGCCGCCCTCTTCGCCTCGCCCGCCCTTGCCCAATGCGGCGGTGGGTTCAATGCCTTCGTCAAAGGGCTGAAAGCCGAAGCTATTCAGCAGGGTTTTGACAAATCCACCGTCAACAGCTTTTTCAAAGGCGTGCAGCAGGACGGAGCGGTGCTGAAGGCCGACCGAGCGCAGGGTGTGTTTCAGAAACCATTCATCGACTTCTCGCGCCGCCTGATTTCACAAAACCGGATCGACCGAGGCAAGGCCATGTCAGGGAAGTACAATGCCGTATTTGACCGGATCGAGCGTGAATACGGCGTCTCACGCGGTGTGCTGCTGGCGTTCTGGGCGTTTGAGACCGACTACGGGTCGTTTCAGGGCGATTTCAACACCCGCAACGCGCTGGTGACGCTTGCCCATGATTGCCGCCGCCCCGAGTTGTTTCGGCCGCAAATCTTCGCTGCCATCGAGCTGTATCAACAAGGCAATTTCGACCCGACCCGCACCACCGGCGCATGGGCAGGCGAGATTGGCATGGTGCAGATGCTGCCGCGCGACATTCTGGAAAACGGCGTGGATGGGGACGGAGATGGCAAGGTTTCGCTAAAAACCTCGGCGCCGGATGCACTGATGTCCGGGGCCAAGATGCTGTCACACCTGGGTTGGCAACCGGGTCAGCCATGGCTGCAGGAGGTCACAGTGCCCGCGCAGATGGACTGGTCACTATCAGGCCCCGGCAAGCCCCGCCCGGTGTCCGAGTGGCAGGCGATGGGCGTACAGGCGCGCAGTGGGTCTTTGAGCGACCTGCCCGCCTCGCTGATCCTGCCACAAGGGCACAAGGGCCCCGCCTTTCTGGCTTACCCGAATTTCGATGTTTATTTCGAATGGAACCAGAGCTTCGTTTACGTCCTGACGGCCGCCTATTTCGGCACACGGCTGGAAGGCGCGCAGATCTACGACGCAGGCAACCCAACGCCGGGGCTGACCGGCGCTCAGATGAAGCAGTTGCAGACAAAATTGCAGGCGCGGGGGCACGACGTGGGCAAGATCGACGGCATACTTGGGGCCGGAACACGCGCAGCGGTGCAGGCCGAACAGGTACGACTAGGTCTACCGGCCGATGCCTGGCCAACGACACAGCTGTTGAACCAGCTATGAGGATCAGCGCCTAGGCGACCTTTGCCGGTTCACGTTTCACTGACGGATCAAACGCATGGATCGATACCACAGAGCCTTCTGTGACGATGGCGGTATTGGGTTGTACTTCAACCCAGCCGTCACTGTCTGCATCAAGCGGCTCGGAAGATATCACTATCCCGTCTTCAGAGGCCCGGTAATGCAAACTGGGTGCATAACGGTCAGACGCATAGCGCGCCGCAAATACACGCTTGCCATCTGACCAGCACGCCGCAAACCGCATATAGGGCAACGACCCGCATTGTCGGGACAGCGCTTCCACCCGCCCTACGGCCCGTGCCATTGCGCCGATCGGGTTTGAATCCAGACCTTCACCATGAGCAATCAGAAAGATCGCCTCGCTTTCCGTGGCACCCATTCGGTGCCCGTACAAATGTGCCGGGATCATTGAGTCGAGCTCTTGCCGGATTTGGTCATGCCCACCAGCTTGGCCATTATGCATGAAGCTCCATTTGCCAACACCGAACGGGTGGCAATTGTTACGCGAAGTCGCGGTGCCAGTCGATGCTCGCACATGGGCCAGAAATAGTCGTGATCGCGTGTGATGTGCCAGTTGCTTGAGATTTGCATCGGACCACGCGGGATGAGTGTCCTTGTAGAAACAAGGCGTTTCGCGATCAGAATACCAGGCCAGTCCAAACCCATCGGCATTGATCGGTGTCTTCCCTATCAATGCATTGCGGCTTTGAATGACCAGCGATTGCTCCTGCTCTTGAATCAACTCATCCAGATATCGCTGCTCCCCAACCCAAGCTAAAAAACGGCACATTTTGTGAACCCCATAAAATCTATTGATCTGGAGCATTCTACAACTTCAACAGCTAAAAATTATCCCGTTATTCACTCTATGCGATCATAATTTCTATCGATATGTCGCTTTGGCTGACAAAAACAGATCAATTACTCGCTCTTGATCGGATAGCGGTCACCTTTCTCGTCGATCAGGATCAACCGTTCCCCACTGCGAACATACAGATCGCAACGGCTGAATCCGTTGCGATAGGCGATGCAGACGCTGCCATCCTGGGCGATGGAATACCTACCAAAGGCAGTATCCCCGCTGGCGTAGGTGTAGGAATAGGCCCCTCCGGCCGAAAATTTGGACTGGCCGTCGTCGTAGAAAGTTAGTGTACGACCTGCCAGCGCCTCAAGTTCCTGAGGCGACAATGGGATGTCGCCGGGCTTGGTGGGCCAGTCGGCAGCCCAGAGGGGATTGGCCGCCAGCAATGCGAGAATGAAGTATCGGATCATGATGCCAGCCTAACCTGATACGCGGGCGATGGCTCATAACGTTGCGGTGATCGTTCAGGCGACCATCTGCTCGGCCTTTTTCAGATCGACCGAGACCAGCTGACTGACGCCCTGTTCCTGCATCGTCACGCCGAACAGCCGGTCCATCCGCGCCATGGTCACCGCGTGGTGGGTGATGATCAGGAAGCGCGTATCGGTCTGGCGGCACATTTCGTCCAGCAAGTCGCAGAAGCGGGTGACGTTGGCGTCATCCAGCGGCGCGTCGACCTCGTCCAGAACGCAGATCGGGGCCGGGTTGGCGAGGAAGACGCCGAAGATCAGCGCGGTTGCGGTCAAGGTCTGCTCCCCACCCGACAGCAGGCTGAGGGTCGAGAGCTTTTTGCCCGGCGGCTGGCACATGATTTCCAGCCCCGCGTCCAGCGGATCGTCGCTTTCGACCATGACCAGATTGGCTTCACCGCCGCCGAAGAGATGCTTGAACAGCATCGCGAAGTTCGAGTTCACCTGTTCAAACGCGGTCAGCAGGCGTTCGCGACCCTCGCGGTTGAGGCTGGCGATGCCGCTGCGCAGGGCCTTGATCGCCTCTTCCAGATCGGCCTTTTCGCCGTTCAGCGTGTCGAATTCTTCCTGAACTTCCTTACTGTCCTCTTCGGCCCGCAAGTTCACCGCGCCCATCGCATCACGCTGGCGTTTGTGACGGTTGACCTCGGCCTCCAGCGCGTCGGCGGCGGGCATCTGATCGGGGTTTGTGTCGAGTTGATTCAGCAACTGGTTTGGCGTCAGCTGTTGATCCTCGGCAATCCGCTCCGCCGCTGCGACCACGCTCTCCTTGGCCGCATCACAACGCGCCTCTGCCGCCGCACGGGTCTCGCGCGCTTCGGAGGCCAGACGTTCGGCTTCGCGCTCAGCAAGAACCACCTCACGCTGCGCTGTCTCGGCTCCCGCCAGCTTATCGGCGGCTTCGGCCCGGCGGGCCTCGGCGGTCTCGATCAACTCGTTCAGTTCCTCGCGCGCCTCGGCGATTTCGCCGGGGGCGGCCATGGCGTCTGAGAGTTCCTCTTCCGAGCTTTCTTTACGTTCGGCCAGTTCGGAAATCCGCTTTTCGGCCGTCTCCAAACGGTGCCGCCAACCGCTGAGGTCCTTGGTGACCTCCTGCGATCGCCGAGTCCGGGCCTCACCTTCACGGCGCAGCTCATCATGGGACGAGCGGTGGGTCAGCATGGTGATCCGTGCCGCCTCGACTGTTTGTTTGATGTCTTCGACCTGCGCGCGGGCGCTGTCGAGGTCGCCCAGTCCGGTTAGCGCGCCCTCAGCCTCGCGCAGTTGCGCGCGGGCAGACATTGCATCTTCCTTATGGCGGTCAACAGCCAGTGTCAGCGTTTCCAGCTTACCCTGCGCCAAATTACGATCCGCCTCGGCCCGGCTGAGCATCCGCGCTGTTTCCGCCATGCGCTGATCGGCAGCGCGACGGGCCTCGCGGGCGCGGCGGTCGGCTTCGGTGACGTCGGCCAGTTGCTGTGAAAGGGCTTCGTGCGCGGCGCGGGCACCGTCAGCTTGCGCCTCGGTGCGGGTGAGTTCCTGTTTCAGGGCCTCTAGCTTGTTGAGCTGTTCCAAACGCAGAGCCGCAGCGCTTGGCGCATCCTCGGCCCAGGCACGGAACCCGTCCCAGCGCCATAAATCGCCCGAGCGCGAGACCAGGCGCTGGCCGGGTTTCAGTGAGGCCTGCAACCGCGCGCCCTGATCCGCATCGACCAGACCGATTTGTGCGATCCGGCGGCTAAGACGATCGGGACCGGACAGATGCAAGGCCAGAGGCTCTGCTCCGTCCGGCAAGGGTTGATCGCTGTCATATCCCGCCACCTGCACCCAACCTGAAGGCCCGTCACCTTCGACCAACGGAGCACGCAGATCGTCGGCCAGTGCTGCCCCTAGCGCTTTTTCATAGCCCGTTTTCACACGCAACAAATCCAGCACCTGCCCGCCCTCAGCGGTGTCACGCTCGACCAGTTTGGCGAGCGCGGTGGTCTCGGCGCGGATCGCGCCCAGCTCACCTTCGGCCTCGGAGCGTTGCGCGCGCGCCTCGGCTTCACGGGCCTGCGTGTCGTTGCGCAGCTCGTCAGCAGCGGCCAGCGCTTCTTCCGCAGCCTCGGCAGCTTCGCGGGCTTCTTCCTCGCCCTCTTGCGCAGTCGCGAATGCCTCGCTGGCGCGGGACAGGGCGGATTTGGCCTCGTCCACGGCGGCGCGAGCCTTTTCCTCTTCGCCTTCCGAGCGGGCCAGGGTTTTGCGGCTATCCTCGACCAGTCGCTGTGCCGATTGGTGGCGGGCTACCAGACGAGCCATGTCCTCGGTTTCCTGCGACAGGTGATCTTCGCGGTCCTGCAGTACTGACGCGGCCTCGCGCGCAACTTCTGCTGCTTCGGCGACCTTTTCGTCATAGCCATCAGCGGCTTTGGCCAGCTCGCGGGCCTCCCATTCCAGCCGTTCGATCATCTCACCCGCATCGCGGTTCAGACCGGATTCGCGTTCGATGTCGTTGCCCAATTGCTGGATCCGGTTGGTCAGCGTCTCGATCGTCTGGCGCGCACGGGTTTCCTGATCCGAGAGTTGATCGCGTTGCACCTGCTGCCGCTGCAGGACGGCGGCGGCGATGGCCTCTTCCTCGCGCAGGGGTGGTAGGGTTTCCTCGATCTCCGCACGTTTGGCGGCAGATTCGCGGGCGGCAGCCTCGGCGCGGGAGGCTTCAGTGATCCGGTCGCGCAGCTTTTCCTCGGCCTGTTGGCGGGCCATGTCGGCCTCTTTCCAGCGACGATAGAGCAGCATCCCTTCGGCTTGACGCAGCTGTTCGCCAATCTCGCGATAGCGCGCGGCCTGACGGGCCTGACGGGCGAGTTGCGCCAACTGGCCGCCCAACTGTTCCAGCACGTCATCGACGCGAGTCAGATTAGCCTCTGTGCCTTTGAGTTTCAGCTCGGCCTCGTGGCGACGTTGATAGAGGCCTGAGATGCCCGCAGCCTCTTCCAGAATGCGGCGGCGCGCGCGAGGCTTGGCGTTGATCAGCTCAGCAATGCGGTTCTGCCCCACCAGCGCAGGCGAATGCGCCCCGGTCGAAGCGTCGGCGAACAGCATCTGCACGTCGCGGGCGCGGACATCCTTGCCGTTGGTCTTATAGGCGCTGCCCACGTCGCGGGTGATGCGGCGGACAATCTCCAACTGGTCACTGTCATTGAAGCCGGATGGCGCCAGACGTTCCGAGTTATCCATGGTCAGGACCACCTCGGCAAAGTTCCTTGCGGGCCGGGTCGCCGCGCCCGCAAAGATCACATCCTCCATCGCCCCGCCGCGCATGGATTTGGGGCGGTTTTCGCCCATCACCCAGCGCAGAGCTTCAAGAAGGTTGGATTTGCCACAGCCATTGGGACCGACGACTCCGGTCAACCCGTCCGCGATGATCAGATCGGTCGGGTCCACGAAGCTTTTGAAGCCGGTCAGTTTGAGTTTGCTAAAGCGCAATGGCTGCTCTTGGTGTGATTCCTATGGTTAGGAAGTCTGCGCAACGGATGGGGGAGGTGTCAACGTGATTGCGCAGGATATGGGATGATTGACCGAGTTATCCACAATATCTTGGCAAGACTACGCAGGGTTTCGCGTATCTCAATACGGCGAGCATTCGAAGACCTGATATCCGTAATCTTCGTAATAGCCATAATCGACGCATTCATAAGGACGGCGAAGGAGCGCTCCGAAAATCAGCTTTTCCCCCAATTCCTGGTCGCAGCCCAGAACGCCCACAGTGACCGCCGCATCGCCCAGAACGTCCAGAAGCGGACAGCCCGAGACCTGCGCCATCGCCAGCGCGGCGCGGTCGCGGATCAGACCCAGGCGCGGCGCGTATTGCGGGTTTATGCGGACGGCTTCGGCCAGTTCGTCGCGGACGCGGACGTCAAACACGCTGCCATTTACCGAGATGCGCGTCGCGGGCAACTCGCGAAAATAAGGCGTGCCGCCCGAACAGGCAGCCAGCAGCAGGACGGCAAGCAGACGGATCATACCGCCGTTCTTGCGGCAATATGGTTAATGAATCCTTTCCCGGATTAGGCGCGCACCACTTCTCCCAACCGGCGAATACCTTCGCGGATCGTATCCTCATCGGAATTGGAAAAGCTCAGCCGGATCGTGTTGGCACCGGTGTCATCAGGGTAGAACGCCTGACCCGGGACAAAGGCCAACTTGACGGTTTCAAGCGCCCGGGCCAGCAGGTCAGCCCCGTTCACCCCTTTGGGCAAGGTGACCCAGACGAACATGCCGCCCTCGGGCCGGGTCCATTCCACACCATCGGGCATATGCTGGGCCAACGCCTCCAACATCGCATCGCGGCGGGCGGCATAGGTGCGGCGCAACATCGGAACGTGGCTTTCGAAACAATCCCGCGCCACCTGATACACAGCCATCTGGTTGATGGTCGAGGAATGCAGATCAGCGGCCTGCTTCAACAACACCAGTTGCGATATTACCGGTTTGGCAGCCACGACCCAACCGACGCGCAATCCGGGCGACAGGGTTTTCGAAAAGCTGCCGCAATAGATCGTTCGGCAGGCCTCAATCGAGCCTTTGCGGGCCTGTTCCAGCGCCATGATTGGGGGGATCGGGTCGCCATCATAGCGCAGCGCCTGATAGGCCCCATCCTCGATCACAGCACAGTCTAATTCCTCGGCCAGATCCAACAGCGCTTCCCTGCCCCGCAGGTCGACGGTCTCACCCGTCGGGTTGGCGAAATCAGCGGAGAGATAAGCGAACTTGATCGGACTGCCATCCGCCGCTTCTCGGTACTCAGCCGCGCCACGATTGCCGTTGACACTGAGCTGGTCGAAGCGCGGCTCATAAGCGTCAAAGGCATTCAGCGCGCCCAGATAGGTGGGCCAGCCGACCAGCGCGGTATCGCCCGGCGATAGAAACAGCTTACCCAGATAATCCAGCGCCTGCTGAGAACCGGAGGTGATCAGGATGTTATCGATGTCGCACTCCACACCTATCCCGCGCATGTAGCCAACCAGCCAATGGCGCAAGGGCGCATAGCCCTCGCTGACAGAGTATTGCAAGGCCTGAGCCTGTTGATCCGGGCCTAGCGCGTTCTGGAACGCCTCGGCAAAGGCCTCAGCCGGGAACAGGTTCGGGTCAGGGATGCCACCTGCGAACGAAATGATACCGGGCTCGCCCAGAAGCTTCAGCAATTCGCGGATTTCGGATGCTTTCATTCGGGATGCGCGGGTGGCGTAGAGCTGATCCATCGTTGCGGGCCTCCTCCGCCCTTAGGTCGCAGACTAGGCAATGCACCTCTTATGTCAATAATACTGACCCAATATTTCAGCCTCTGTGAGCGACTTGAACGCGCCCCGTAATCGTGGTCAAGTGAGTTGACCAATTTCAGATGTTAGCCGGATGCCTTTTCAAAAAGTTCAGACCGAAAAACTGTCTCTGGCTGTGGTGCGCCAGATTGAGTTGTTGATCTTGCGCGGCATCCTGCGCCCCGGCGAGCGCCTACCCTCGGAAAGGGAACTGGCCGAGCGAATGGGCGTGTCGCGCCCTTCGCTGCGCGAGGCGATCGCTGATCTGCAGGATCAGGGATTGCTGACCGCCAAGGCCGGGTCAGGCATCTATGTGGCCGAGGTTCTGGGCTCGGCCTTCTCGCCCGCTTTGATCCGGTTGTTCGGCAATCACGACGAGGCGGTGTTCGACTATCTTTCGTTCCGGCGCGATATGGAGGGGCTAGCCGCCGAGCGCGCCGCGCGGATGGGATCGGACAGCGATCTGAAAGTGGTGCAGACCATACTAGACAAGATGGAAACTGCCCACGCGCGTAACGCTGCCGAAGAAGAGGCGCATCTGGACGCCCAGTTTCACATGGCCATCATCGAAGCCAGCCATAACGTGGTGATGCTGCACATGATGCGGTCGATGTTCGATCTGCTGCGACAGGGCGTATTCTACAACCGCCGGATCATGTTCCAGCAGCGCACCACCCGCGATGCCATTCTGGATCAGCACCGCGCCATCAACGTCGCCCTACAAGACCGCGACCCAAAGGGGGCGCGCCGGGCGGTCGAGGACCATCTGAATTTTGTCAAAGGTTGCATGGCCGATCAGCAGAAGGCCCTGCACAATGAAGAAATCGCGCAGCAGCGACTGAAGCACGAGACCGGCGAGGTCTAATGTTTATAGGACATTTACCAGGCGCCTACTTGATCTTCCGAACGACTGCGCCGAATCTGGGCAAGCTTGCATTTGCAGCTGCGATGATCGGAGCCGTGGCGCCAGATATAGACATATTCTGGTTTTATCTTATCGATGATCGCGGGCACCATCATCTTTCCTACCTGACACACCGACCAATCATCTGGGCGAGCATTCTGCTTTTAGGTCTCCTGATCCGACAATGGCGTCTACAAATCGGAACCTTTCTGGCCTTCCTGGGCGCGGGCGGGTTGGTTCACATGTTATTGGATTCGATCACGGGTGAGGTTGCGTGGCTCTGGCCGTTCTCCGACGCAACGCATCCGCTGGTTGTAGTGCAAGCGACGCACTCTCATTGGATATTGTCTTTTCTCAACCATTGGACTTTCAAGGTTGAGATCCTGATTACCGTGATCGCTCTAATTGTTTTTGTCGCGACCTGGCGCAGATCAAAGCGCAGTCCCTAGCAACAAAACAAAAAAACCCGAGCGCTACGCGGCCCTCGGGTTTTTCAATTCATATGATCCGGGCGATCAGTGGAGCTTTTCACCCACATCCGCGATGGATGCGTCGATAAGCTTGTTCGCCTGCGTGGCGGTCATTTGCTTGGCTAGAACGGCTTTCGCTGCGGAAACTGCAACGGTGACGGCCTGATCGCGAACTTCCTTGACTGCTGAGGCCTCAGCAGATGCGATCTGATCCTGTGCAGCCGCCAGACGGCGTGCAATGGATTTCTCCAGATCGACCTTGGCTTGCTCAGCGGCCAATGCCGCGTCCTGCTTCGCCGCTTCGACGATGGCGTCGGCCTGTGTCTGCACTTCGCGCTGCTTGCGCTCATACGAGGCTAGCAGGCTACGCGCTTCTTCATGCAGGGCACGTGCTTCGTCCAGTTCGGACTGGATGCCTTCGGTACGTTTGTCCAATGCACCACCGATCATGCCGGGAACCTTGAAGTAGAACAGGACCGCGATGAAAACGATGAAGCCCAGCAGGACTACAAAGTCGGTGTTACCAAGCGAGAAGAACGGGCCGCTTGCAGCCAGCGCAGGGCTGGCGGCACCAACGGTCAGGATAAGGGCAAGAGTGTTACGCATGTCACTTATCCTTTCGTCTGTGCGTCTACTGCACCGTTAATGGCTTTGGCATCCGCCTCGCCGCCCAGTGCGGTGACCAGTTCAGCCGCCGTATCCTTGGCAACCACTTGAATGCTTTCCAGCGCACCGGCACGGATTTCAGCAATAGCCTTTTCCGATTCAGCCGCCTTTGCAGCGATTTCCGCGTCCGCCTTGGCAATCGCATCATCCAGACCAGACTGGATTTCCGCGCGCGCTTCCGCTGCGATACGCTGTGCCTCAGAACGGGCATCGGCCAGCGCCTTGTTATAGGCCTCTTCGGCCTCGACCGCCTTGGCCTTCAGATCTTCGGCCGCAGCCAGGTCATTTGTAATGGTCCCCTGACGTTCCGCCAGGATTGCCGCGATGCGCGGCAGCGCCACGCGGGACAGGACCAGAAAGATGACGACCAGCGTAATGACCAGCCAGAAAATCTGGTTGGGGAACCAATCGAAGCAGAGCTGCGGCATCCCGATGGCAGAGCCATAGGAGTCGACGCACGAGCCGGCTACTTCTTCGGCAATAGGTTCTGTCGCCATGATATCCTCCGTCGGAACGTAGTCTTTACAACAGATGGGCCGCTATGGCTTGGGCCCATCTGCGCGTAAGGATCAGGTTCCGCAGATTATACGGCGAACATCAGCAGCAGCGAGACCAGGAATGCGAAGATCCCCAGGGCTTCTGCGAACGCGATACCGATGAACAGGGTTGCAGTCTGCGATGCAGCTGCCGAAGGATTGCGCAGGGCGCCGGCCAGGAAGTTGCCTGCAACGTTGCCCACCCCGATTGCGGCTGCGCCGGAACCGATTGCTGCCAGGCCTGCGCCGATGTGTGCGAGATCGCCTTCCATGATGTGTCTCCTTACGAATTGGAAGTTTCGATGTTGGGTGTTCGGACCTTAGTGCGACGGATGCAGTGCATCTTTCAGATAAACACAGGTCAGAATGGTGAATACGTAGGCCTGAATGAAGGCCACCAGGACCTCAAGACCATACATTGCGGTGATCGCAAGAACCGACACGGGCGAGATCACGGCAATCGCGGCGAAGCCTGCGAAAACCTTGATAACCGCGTGGCCAGCCATGACGTTACCAGCAAGACGAATAGAGTGGCTGACGGGGCGTACAAAGTACGAAATCAGCTCGATGATCGCCAGGATCGGGCGCAGCGCCAAAGGCGCGCTGGAGACCCAGAACAGACCAAGGAACCCTGCACCGTTCTTGACAAAACCCAGAATGGTCACGGTCAGGAACACGGCCAAAGCCAGCGGGATGGTGACTGCAAAATGCGATGTGGTGGTGAACGAGGTCGGGATCAGGCCCAAGAAGTTCGCCGTTACGATGAACATGAACAAGGTCATGACATAGGGGAAGAACTTGACGCCTTCCTTGCCGCAAATGTCTTCAAGCATCTTGTAGATGAAGCCATAGGCCAGTTCTGCAATCGACTGCATGCGGCTTGGGACGATCGCGCGCTTGGACGTTGGCAGAACCAACAGAGCCACCACGGCCAATACGGCAAAGAACAGCCACAGAGTCACATTGGTGACCGTGAACATGCCAACCGCACCGTCGCCGAACAACGGCTTGACGATGAACTGGTCCATCGGGTGGAATACCAGGCTGCTGCCTTCTGCTGCGGTGGTCTCGGTCGCCACGTTCAGTCCCTCTCGTCCTTCTCGGCCGCATTTGCAGCCGTTTGTTTCTCTTGAACCTCTTTCGCGCTGCGGAGCATAACCTTCACGCCCGCGACAAGGCCCAGCAATGTAAATAGCACCAGAAAGATCGGGATCGTCCCGAGCAGGCTATCAAGCCCGTATCCGATGCCAAATCCGATCCCCAGACCGGATACCATTTCGATGACCATCCTCCAGGCAAGCTCACCCCCGGACACGTCAGCATCTGCGCGAGGCTTGGGCGCTTTGGCCTTTTTTGCCGCGTCGATCTTGGCCTCCAGCTGCGCCATTCGCTGCTTTTGGTCATCATCGGTCACGGGCGTTTCCCTCGCACAGTCTTGGGTAGGGTGCTAAGGGTCTGAGGGCGCAGAGTCAACGCTGTTAACCGCCCGCCCAAAACATCGTTAACCAATTGATTTATATAATATTAATCTAACTTCACTCAAATCATCCCATTCGTTAAAACAGGCCAAGCGGGCGAATTGGGCGAATTCTGCATATTCAACCTTTCGGTTGATCTTTTCCAACTGCATCCCGCTGCCTGCGCCTGAGGATCCGCCCGTCGATAAGCAAAAGCCCGACAAGAATTGCCCCCATGCCCAACAGGTGCTCGGGGCGAAGCGTCTCATTCAGCACCCATGTTCCCAGCACCAGCGCAGAGACCGGAGCGATCAGGGTGACCGTCGATATATTCGTTGGTCCCACTTTGGGAAGAAGCCAGTAGAATGCGATAAAGGCTGCGGAGGTCAGTACAAAGCCGATCATGGCCAGCGAAGCCCAGGTTTCGATCCGGGTGATATGGGGCACGCCTTCGCGCCACAAGGCTAGCGGAGCTATTGCCAGTATCGCGCCCGTCAGGGCCAGCGCGACCAGAACAACCGGCGGCATTTCCCGGAAGGCGCGCGCGATGTTGACCGAAAAGGCATAGCAGACAGGGGCGCACAAGGTGAGAAGAATTGCCCAGAACTCGGATTTTGCGCCTGAGTTTAGCACCGGCAACGACAATACTATGATACCCGCAAAACCACAGACCACGCCCAGGGATTTCAATAGCGTCGCCCGCTCTCCTCCGGGCCAGAAATGCGATACAACAACTGCAAAAGCAGGCGTCGTGGCATTCACGATCCCTGCGACACCCGCGCCAATATGCTGTTGACCCAGGGCATAAAAGGCAAATGGAGCAGCATAGCTGAGCACGCCAAATCCCAGCAACGCGGCTGCACGACCGAAGGTCAGATTGACTTGCAAACGGGCGCCCAACACATAGACCCAGCACCCCAACGCACCAAAACCCACCCTCCCCATCGATACCGACAGTGGCCCAAGCTCGCGCAGCAGAATGGCATTGAACATGAATGACATGCCCCAGCCGATGCCAAGTATGCAAATCACTAACCAGTATTTCAGTGCCATTCCCAAACCTTTTTTGTTTGCTGGCACCTTGTCGTTGCAGCGAAAATTGTCAAACCGGTTCTTGCGCTTTAGGAATGAGCCATGTCCAACGACCTCGACACTGTTTTTGCGGCCCTCGGCGACCCAACCCGCCGCACCATCCTTGCGATGCTGCTGGAGGACGATATGGCCGTCACCGACGTGGCTGAACCGTTCGACATGTCATTGGCTGCGATCTCGAAACACTTGGTGATCCTGACCAAGGCCGGGCTGATTTCTCAGGAAAAACGAGGGCGGGTTAAGTGGTGCAAGCTAGAGCCTGACGCCCTGCGTGCGGCGTCGGTCTGGATGCAGGGTTTCGGACAGTTCGAACCGGTCAATCTGGATGCGTTCGAGCGGTTCCTCGAGGTCGAACTGCCCTCGGACGAGGCCTGAGTTTCAACGCACCACAAAAACTGACATGCTGGCGTGTTTGGCCAAATAACCCGCATGACTGGAAAAGATATAGTCTGTGATCCTTGGGGCGTGAGTCCCGACCACAATCAGATCAGCACCAATATCTTCTGCCGCGCGGGTCAGATCGCCATCGACTTCGGCAGCGACATCGACCGAGTGTATGTTGCGTGTGGCAACCGGAGCGCCGCTTTGTTCTGCAATCTCACTAGCACAGTCCTTCAGCTTTTGCTCAATTGCGTCTTTCGAAAGATTAACATCCCCGAGCTGGGTGCCCGTGACACTTACGACGGTCACTTTGGCGGCTTGCCAACTGGCCAATTGTGCAGCAACTTCAGTCGCCTTCTTGACCTCGGGTGGCAGGTGCAGGTCGACTGGGACCATAATATGTTTGAACATTGCGTCTTCCTCCTCGCCAAAAAGCATAGAGAAATTCGCATATAACCACTTTGACCTGCCTCAAAGGCGCTGGCAGCTGTTAGCCTAACCTTCTCGGCTATATTCGACCCCGGTCACGACACCGGTCGCATCGGCCCGGCAAAGCCATGGCGCCTCTGCCCCTGCCACGAAAACACTGGTGACCGAGCCAGTCGGTCCGGATTGCGTCGAGATTGCTTTGACACCACTTGGCCCGGTCCCGGTTTCAGCACCTACCAGAGCCTCGCAGCTTGCCTGCAGGTCAGCCTGCGCGGCGTCGTTCGCTCCTCCGGTTGCACAAGCGGACAAGGCAAACAGCACAGGAATAAGGAGGGTTGATTTCATAGCGAAACTCCGCACTCAAGTAGCTCTTAGTACCTGCCAACTTGCCAGACCCGATTCAGAAGGCAAGATTCAATCCAGTGTCAGAACAGGTTTGGAAGAAGTGTCTTCTCCCTTCAGCAGCATCAGCAACGCAACGGCTGTCAAAGCCGCTCCGACCAATACCAAGGCCGTTGGTGCAGGGCGCCCGAGCCCGATCTCCCACAAGATGACCCAGCTGGGAATCAGATACGTATAAGCCATTACCTTGGCTGCAGGCAGACACAGCGCCGCAAACTGAACAAGTACAAAGCTGGCCGCCGTCGCGAATAGCGAAATGTAGAGCAGCGTTACCCAGACAATCCTGGGTAGGTTCGCCCAATCGGTCGCGCGGATATCGGACCAGCCCCACAGCGTCAGGATAAGGCACCCGGCCACCAGTGTTCCAAAGGTAAACACTACCGCAGGCTCTCCTCGGTTCAGGCGACGGACCATCGGGGTATAGACGGCGTGGGCAGCGCATCCCCAGAAATAGATGATCTCTCCGCCTCCGATCTCGAAGGCCTGAAAAGCCTGCCAATCAGCCCGGAAGATTACCCAAAGCGCGCCGACTGCGCCAACGGTCAGGGCCAGCGCCATGCGCGCGGTAGTGATCTGACGCAGCAGCACCCAGCCAGCCAGAGCCGACATGACCGGCGTCAAGGTAAATACCGCAGCCGCACTGACCGGTGGCGCGGTTTTGAGGCCGTAGAACATCAAGACGAAATACGACCCAAACAACCCGCCCAGGACCAGATAGCGCCAGGGGGCCTGTGTTGCGCGGCGCGATATGCCTGTTGTGGCAAGGGCGGCGATGCCGATCACCACTGCCGCAATGGCAAAGCGTGCCGCAGTGATTGCCGAGGGCGCGATTTCATTCGCTGCCATTGAACCCAACGAAAAACTGCCCGCAACCAGGGCAGAAAATGTCAGCATGGCAAGATGGCCGCGCGCTTGTGGTGTCACGGCAGCCAACCTTTGGATTGTTCTTTCAGGAAGGACAAAAACGCCTGGACTTTAGTTGTGCGGTGCAAATCCACATGGGTCACCAGCCACAGCTTGCCCGACCATTCGGGCAGAGGCTCCAACACCTCAACCAGATCGGGGTCGCGCATGGCCTCCCACCGGGCCATGAAACCGATACCGGCCCCTGCCAGAACCGCCTCGCGCATGCAGAAATTGTTTGTGCAGCGGAAGGTGATCGCCTGTTCCGGTGCATTGGCACGCAGCCAGCGGGAAAACGGCGCGCGGCTGTTTTCGTCGTCATTGCCGACGAAATGGTGATTGGCGAAATCCTCGACGCTCGAAGGTTTACCGTGGCGTGCGATATAGCCTTTGCTCGCGAACAGCCCGACTTCTTGCGCGATGAAAGGCTGCACCACGTTGTCCGGCTGATCCGGTGCGGCCCCTGCGCGAATAGCCACATGCGCTTCGCCATATTCCAGTCGAAACAGGCGGTCGCCGGTCAGATAGCGCACAATCAGACCCGGATGGGCTTGCTGAAATTCGCTCAAGGTCGGCACGATCAAAGGCGCAAGCGAGGCCAGCGAGGTCACCACCAGTTCGCCCGAGACATCATCTCCGCGCCCCTTCATGCGGCCAACCAACTGGTTGAACTGATCTTCGGTCGCCTGCGCGACACGCAACAGATCCTTACCTGCTTCGGTCGGGGTATAGCCGCGCGCATGACGCTGAAACAATTTGACGCCCAGCCGTGCCTCGATCGCGTCGATATGGCGGATCACGGTGGCGTGGTGTACGCCCAATACATCAGCCGCGCCGCTGACCGTTCCCATGCGCGCCACCTGATAGGCGGTTCTTACTTCATCCCAATTGTCCATTGCATCTGTTCCACTGTGCAAATTCTAACAATGCTTGTTGATATATCCGAGTTTTGTTCACATTCGCAACAGCCATATTGGGGCGGCAGAAGCTAATTCCACAGTTTAGGACCTCCGAAATGACCAAAACCATCCTGCACATCGACGCCTCAGCCCGCCGCACCGGTTCAGCCACCCGCGATCTGTCCGAACGCGTGGTTCGCCACCTGAACGCCGGGCGTATTATCCGCCGCGATCTCGCCTCTCCCCTGCCCCTTATCACCGAAGACTGGATCGCTGCCAATTTCACTCCCGCCGATCAGCGCGACGTTGTCCAGCAGGACGTTCTGTCCTTGTCGGACGAGCTGGTGTCGGAACTGCAAAAGGCGGATACCATCGTCATCGGCCTGCCGATCTACAACTTCTCGGTCCCGGCAGCCTTCAAAGCCTGGATTGATCTGGTCGCCCGCGCGGGTCTGACATTCGCCTATTCCGAGGAAGGCCCGAAAGGCCTGCTGGAAGGCAAACGCGCCATCCTCGCCGTAGCCTCGGGTGGTACCGCTGTCGGGTCCGAGATTGACTTTGCCACCACCTATGCGCGCCATGTTCTGGGCTTCATCGGCATCCATGATGTCGAGGTCATCGCCGCTGATCGCATGGCACTGGACCCCGAAACAACCCTGTCCAATGCGCAGAAAGCTGTCACTGAACTGGCGGCCTGATTGACCTGACCCCCCTGAACCGTCCAGTCTGCGCCGAGGCAATTCAGCAGACTGGGCGTTTCACATGAAGAAGATTGGAATATTGGGCGGTGTTGGCTGGGCCTCAACCGTCGACTACTACCGGGCGATTGCTGAAGGCGCGGGTCGATATTTCGCTGAACGCGGCCACGGATCGCCGCTGCCCATCCCCCCCATGACCATCGAATCCGTCACCCAAGCCAAAACCCGCGCCTTGCGCGGCGTGGCCGGTGATGAGGAAAGCTGGTCCGCCTTCGACGCGGTGTTCCGTGAGGCCCTGCTGACGTTGCAAAACGCAGGCTGTGATTTCGGCATCATCGCCTCAAATACTCCCCATGCGCGTCTTCATGCGATCCGCGAGGGTGTCTCGATGCCCATTCTCAGCATTTTTGACGCAACTGCCGACGCGACCGCCTCGACCGGCGCGACCAAAGCTTTGGTCCTTGGCACGACAGTCACCATGCAAGCCCGTAACTACGCCGACCGACTGGCCGCCGAAAACATCACCGCAAACGCCCGCCTGCCCGAGCCCGAGATTGCCGAGATGCAGGCGATGATCGACAGTGATTTCTACGGTGGCGCATCTGACACCGCACATGCGCGCCTGCTGGCGTTCTGCAACAAGCATGCCGCGCCTGGAACTGCGATTTTGTTGGCCTGCACTGAGTTGCCTCTGGCGTTCCCCGACCATCTGGACGATCCGGTGTTCGAGGCGGATGGCCACTTGTTCATCAACCCGTCTGCCGCCCATGTCGCTGCCGCTTTGAACGAAGCGCTTGAGGGGTGATCAGGGCAGCCAGGTCACCTCGCACCCGATCTTATCAAAGAACGCCATCAGATCTTCGCGCGACAAAACAACGGTTCGGTCGTTGACCAAAGGGTGCATGTTGATGACATCGGCCTGTTGTGCGGTTTCGTCCATGAAGAATTTAACGTTGTTCTCAACGCCGTTGATCATCGCCAGCGGACTGACCGCGCCGGGGCGAATACCGAGGTTCTGAAACAGTCGATCCGCCGAGCCGAAGGACAGGTTGCCAATTCCCAGTTCTGCGCCCAGCGCCTTGAGGTCGATCTCGCGGCTTTGTTCCAGCGTCACCAGATAGTTCCGCTTTTTCTTGTCGCGCAGAAAGAGGTTCTTGAGCCGCAGCGCGTTTTCGCCCGGCACCATGAACTGGCCTTCGACCCCCTTGGCATCCTCGACGGTGCGCAGTGGGATATGAGTATGCAACCGATAAGGCAGCCCCCATTCATCCAACTGCGCCAACAGCGCATCCGAGCTAAGCGGCAACGTATCCTGAAAAGCTGATGATGCGTCCATGGGAACCTCCTCGTATGGCGTGCTCATCGCTCAACCGACAGGTAAATTCAAGCCACGACAGGCGCAGTATTCAGTGCTAGCGTGCCGCCATGAAAGTGACGCGCAACACTCCGAACCAACTGATCCTGTCCTATACGCCATGGTTCATCGGCATCTCGCTGGTGTTCTTCATTCTGGCGTTTGTCGGCGCGGGCGTCTTCGTGGCCAGCGAAGGTGGCGAAAGTATCTTCTTCGGTGTTTTCTTCGCGCTATTCGGTGGAGGCATGGGCTTTGGTGCGTTTTGCGCCTTTGTCCGCCGTGTGCAGGTCATCCTGGACCGGAACAAGAACAACATCCTGATCCGCAGGCAGTCTGTCTTTGGATATGATGCGGTGGAACATGAGCTCTCGAACCTCTCGCACGCGGAAACCGAAAGCACGACCTCACGTAGCGACAATGGCACATCGACCCTTTATCGCCCTGTCCTGATACTGGATGAAGGCATGAGCGCCGGACGCCATCCCATTGTTGAGGCCTATTCTAGCGGGCGCGGTGCGCATCGGTTGGTGGATGCGGTCAATGACTGGCTTCCAGCACGCAAGGTTGACTCTGCCAGCCAATCGGCCTAAATCGCCGCCAACATCCGGAAGCGTTTGATCTTCCGGTCCCTTGAGTCGTTCAGGGATCGCCCCCCACCAGCGAGTTTCGCCCGTGGGGGCAATTGTGCATTTAACCGGTGCCTCCTAATTAGGTGGTGCCACCAGATAACCGGCTAAGGAGGCCGAAGGCATGTTTGAAAATCTATCCGAACGCCTTTCCGGCGTCTTTGATCGGCTGACAAAACAAGGCGCTCTGTCCGAAGAAGACGTCAAAACCGCCCTGCGCGAAGTCCGCGTTGCCCTGCTTGAGGCTGACGTTTCGCTGCCGGTGGCCCGCGAATTCGTCAAGAAAGTACAGGAGCAAGCGACCGGTCAGGCAGTCACCAAGTCGATCACCCCTGGTCAGCAGGTCGTCAAGATCGTGCACGACGCTCTGGTAGATACCCTGCGCGGCGAGGAAGACCCCGGCGCGCTGAAGATCGACAACCCGCCCGCGCCGATCCTGATGGTCGGCCTGCAAGGCTCGGGTAAGACGACGACCACCGGTAAGTTGGCGAAACGCTTGAAAGAGAAAGAGGGCAAGAAGGTCCTGATGGCCTCGCTCGATGTCTATCGCCCGGCGGCGATGGATCAGTTGGCCGTTCTGGGCACGCAGGTCGGCGTCGATACGCTGCCGATCGTACCTGGCCAGAAACCGGTCGACATCGCCAAGCGCGCCAAACAGCAGGCGACGCTGGGCGGCTATGACGTCTACATGCTCGACACCGCGGGCCGTCTGCATATCGACGAAGTCCTGATGGACGAGGTCGAGCAGGTCCGCAACGCGGTTGACCCGCGCGAGACCCTGCTGGTGGTTGACGGCCTGACCGGTCAGGTCGCCGTCGAGGTAGCCGAGGAATTCGACGCTAAGGTCGGCATCTCAGGCGTGGTCTTGACCCGGATGGACGGCGACGGGCGCGGCGGTGCGGCGCTGTCTATGCGCGCGGTCACCGGCAAGCCCATTCGCTTTGTCGGTCTGGGCGAGAAGATGGACGCGCTCGAAACCTTCGAGCCGGACCGGATCGCCGGTCGTATTCTGGGCATGGGCGACATCGTTGCTCTGGTCGAAAAAGCCCAGGAAACGATGGAGATGGAACAGACCGAGCGCATGATGAAGCGCATGGTCAAAGGTCAGTTCAACATGAACGACCTGAAAATGCAGCTTGAACAGATGATCCAGATGGGCGGCATGCAGGGCATGATGGGCATGATGCCGGGCATGGGCAAAATGGCGAAGCAGATGGATCAGGCGGGTCTGGACGACAAGATCCTGCGCCAGCAGATCGCCATGATCCAATCCATGACCAAACGCGAACGCGCGAACCCGCAACTGCTGCAGGCAAGCCGCAAGAAACGCATCGCGGCGGGTTCGGGGATGGAAGTCAGCGACCTCAACAAACTGCTCAAGATGCACCGGCAGATGTCGGACATGATGAAGAAAATGGGCAAGATGGGCAAAGGCAAGATGCTAAAACAGGCCATGAAAGGCATGTTCGGCAAAGGTGGCCCCTCGCCCGAGGAAATGGCTGCAGGCATGGACCCCAAGGCGCTGGCACAGGCCGCCAAGGCAATGGGCGGCAAAATGCCCGGCGGTCTGCCCGGACTGGGTGGCGGCATGGGTCTGCCCCCGGGGCTAAGTGGTTTTGGTAAGAAAAAGTGACGTCAGCACGCTGCACCCAGCCCCCGTCCGGAAAGGCGGCGATGGCAGCAGCGCAATATCGCGCAGCCCTGCCGGTCATTCAGACCCGGCGGCTGGTTCTGCGCGCGCCTACTCTGGACGACCTGCCGGTATGGACGTCGATCTGCATGGACAGCTTTGGCGATACCGAACAGGACGCCTGGACTGAGTTTTCCTACTACACATCGGGCTGGCTTTTGCATGGGCATGGCCTGTTCACGGTCTCGCTAAAGGACGACGATCAGGTCATTGGCTTCGTCATTCTGGGCCTCGAATGGGACGACCACGAGCCCGAGCTTGGCTATATGTTCGGAAGCAAGTTCCGCATGCAAGGTTACGCGACTGAAGCGTGCAGCGCTGTTCGCGATTTTGGCTTCGATCTGCTGGGGACCGGCCGGTTCGTAAGCTATGTTTCGCAGTCCAACACACGTTCGAACGCATTGGCGCAGCGTCTGGGTGCGACTCGCGACGCCGTTGCCGAAAGCGCCATTGGTCCAACACAACATGTCTGGCGGCACGGCGAGGTGCAGGCATGAAATTCGCTCTGCCGATCCCGACGCTCGAAACCGAACGCCTGATCATGCGCGCACCGTCCGAGGCTGACCTGGACGCGGATACGGCGTTCTTTGCCACCGACGCCGCGCGGTTCGTCGGCGGACCTTTGCGCCGGGATGAAGTGTGGCGGGTGTTCGCCTCGCTTCTGGGCCATTGGGCCGTGCGCGGCTATGGCTATTGGAGCGTCGATGAGAAAGGTACCGGTACCTATGTTGGCCGTATCGGACTGTGGTTCCCCGAAGGCTGGCCCGAGCCCGAGGTCGGCTGGACCCTGCTGAACCACGCCACCGGCAAAGGATATGCGACCGAGGCCGCTTTGACCGCCCGATCCTATGCCTATGATGTTCTGGGGTGGGCGACCGCGATCTCTCTGATCGATCTGGACAATACCGCCAGCAAGGCCGTGGCCAAGCGGATGGGTGCTCAGTTCGAATATCACTATGAGCACCCTAAATATGGCACTTCGGAAATCTGGCGGCATCCTTCGCCAGGTGATTTGGTCAATGGCGGCGTGGAGGCATACGCATGACCACGTTTACCATCCCCACCATCGAGACCGAACGACTGGTCCTGCGCGCGCCGCATCTGGACGATCTGCCTGCGATGTCCGAATTCTTCGCGACCGAGCGCAGTCATATGGTCGGTGGTCCCAAGGACGCGCTGGAAAGCTGGAGCTCTCTGTCGAACCGGTTGGGTCATTGGGCGCTTCGTGGTTATGGCCTATGGCATCTGACCGAAAAGGCCAGCAGCGCATTTGTCGGCTGGGCCGGCATGATCTACGTCCCCGGCTGGGCCGAGCCCGAGCTGGGTTGGACCCTGATGGCAGAAGCCGAGGGCAAAGGCCTGGGCTTTGAGGCCGCAGCCGCTGCACGCGACTACGCCGCCCGGCATCAAGGCCTAAACGGGGTGATTTCATACATTGCCCATGCCAATGAGCGCTCGCGCGCGCTGGCCGAACGGCTGGGCGCAACGCTGGAGATTGAGAGGGCCGAACTTCTGGGCAAGCACGCTCAGATCTGGCGCCATCCGCAGATTGATTTGACCACCGAGAGGACCGGCCAATGAACAACCCCGTGACACAAGCTGCCGCGCTGTTGAAGGATCACCGCGAAAGCATCGACCGGTTGGATGCGATCCTTGTCTATACGCTGGGCGAGCGGTTCAAGCACACGCAGGCTGTTGGCAAGCTCAAGGCCGCACACGACCTTCCCCCGTCCGATCCTTCGCGCGAGGCTGCGCAGATCGCACGGTTAGAAGACCTGGCGAAAGAGGCCGATCTGGACCCCGATTTCGCCAAGGCTTTCCTGAATTTCATCATTCAGGAAGTCATCCGACACCACAAGAAACATCAGAACTAACCGGCACCTACGCCGGATACGCCATTCAAAGGAGATACCACCATGGCAATGAAAATTCGTCTCGCCCGCGGCGGCTCGAAAAAGCGTCCCTTCTATCGCATTGTTGCGGCTGACAGCCGTATGCCGCGCGATGGCCGTTTCATTGAGAAACTGGGCACCTACAACCCGCTGCTGCCGAAAGACAGCGAAGAGCGTGTGAAAATGAACATGGAGCGCATCCAGTACTGGCTGGATCAGGGCGCACAGCCCACCGACCGGATCGCACGTATGCTGGAAGCTGCTGGCGCACGCGACAAGGCCGAGCGCAACAACCCCAACAAGGGTACTCCGGGCAAGAAAGCTCAGGAACGCGCAGAAGAAAAAGCGGCCAAAGCTGCTGATGCCGCTGAAGCTGCTGCTGCACCGGCTGAAGAAGCTGCGGCAGAAGAATAAGCAGGCGGGCGCGTGCGGGATCAGGCTTTTACCGACGATTTTCGCACGCAGTTTGATCTGTTGATGCGGCTCCGGCGCGATGTGCGCCGGTTCCGCATGGACGCGGTAGACGAGGCAGTGCTTATGCGCTGCCTCGACGCGTTTCGACTGGCCCCTTCAGTGGGGCTGAGCGAACCCTGGCGTGTGATCCGCGTCGAAACTCAGGCTGCGCGTGACGCGGCGCTGAAGAATTTCCAAGCCGCAAACGAACAGGCGCTGACCGGATATTCCGGCGAAAAGGCGCAGCTGTATAGCCAGTTGAAACTGACCGGGATGAAAGAAGCCCCGGTGCAGCTGGCCGTGTTTTGCGACGATGCCACCGACAAAGGCCAAGGTCTGGGCGCGGGTACTATGCCCGAGATGCGGCGCTATTCTGTGGTCTCTGCCATCACCTTGTTCTGGCTTGTCTTGCGGGCAGAAGGGTTGGGTCTAGGCTGGGTCTCGATCCTCGATCCGGACCAGATGGCACGCGATCTGGATGTGCCCGCAGACTGGCGGCTGATCGGTTATTTCTGTGTTGGCCGACCCGAATGCGTTTCGGATACGCCTGAATTGGAACAGGTCGGCTGGGAAAACCGCAATGACACTTTGCCCATCGAGGTGCGCTAGGCATGTTCGGATTGTTACGGCTTCCCATACTGCTGGCGATCGCCTTTATTGTGGGCGTATTCTTCGAACGCTCGAACCAGCGCGAGGCGTGCGAGGTGATCGGGCAATGGCGGGACGGGCTATGTGTGACGGATGGTCAAAATGAGTGATCTGATCTGCGTGGGCAGTATCGCGGGCTCGTATGGGGTGCGCGGGGAGGTGCGGCTGAAAAGCTTCTGCGCCGTCCCTGAGGATATCGAGGGCTATTCGCCGCTGACCGATGAAACCGGCAAAGAACGTTATCCGGTGGTTCTGACCCGTGCAATCAAGAATGGTTTCGCCGCACGGTTGGGTGGGATTGAGTCCAAAGAAGAGGCGGATGCGCTGAACGGTCTGCGCCTTTATGCGCGGCGCGATCAATTGCCCTCGCTGCCGGATGATGAGTTTTACCACACCGATCTGATCGGGCTTGAGGTTTATGATACCGGCGGCACCCTGCTGGGCCGGGTGAAATCGGTTCAAAATCACGGCGCGGCGGATCTGTTGGAACTGCACGGGCCGGGCTTAAAGGCCACCGTGCTGCTGCCGTTTACACTCGAATCCGTTCCGACCGTTGATCTCGACAAGGGCCGCATCATCGCCGATCCGCCTGAGGGCCTGCTGTAATGCGCCGCGTGTTGCTGCATCTGGGTCTGCACAAGACCGGGACAACGGCGGCACAGTCCTTTCTGTTCGAGAACCGGTCACTGATTTGGCCGCACCATGCGTTGGTCCTGCCCTATCGGACCCGCAAAACCGGCCTGTCCGAAGCAGCCACACGCTATTCCGTCTACGGCACCCCCGGCGCGATGAACGATTTCAAGGATCAGATGCGGCACTTCCTGAATTCACTGGAATTCGGCCAGAAGCGCGGACTGGTTCTGAGCGAAGAGAATTTCTCTGGCCTGCGCCCCAGCCGCAATGTCGCGGTGGGCTATGAGGCCGCGCCCGAGCTCGCCTCGTGCCTTGTCGGCCTGATCCGCGACCGGTTTGCCGGAGAAGAAGTGCATATCACGATCTACTACTCGTTGCGCCAACGCGGAAGCTGGCTGCGCAGCCTCTGGGCGCATGATCTGCAACGATCGCGCCTGATCCAGGATTTTGAGACGTTTCGCGCCCGGCTTGAACCCGTGCCCTCCCCCCAGATCGCGGCTGAAGCAGTGCGTGATCGCCTGCCTTCGGTCTCGGTCCGAACCGAATGGCTGGAGGACCTGCAGGGCTTGCGCTATGGGCTTGGAAATACATTTGCCGAATTCCTTGACTTGCCCCCGGACAAGGCTGGCGAACTGGTGGGTCCGACGCGTTCGAACCCACGTCTACCTGAAGATATCTTGCAGCAAATGTTGGAGATAAACCGATCCGATCTGGACGACGCTGCGTTGATCGAACAAAAGGCGGCTCTGGTTCAACGCGTCCAAAATGACCTGATCGGCTCGAAATGACAGAGAAACCCGGAAAGTCCCATGGCCGCAAAGCCATCCGCCCGACGCTGAAGCCGCGCGAGTTGATGACGCCGACGCCCGATCTCCACGGGGTGTGGAAGGCCAAGATCATCACCCTTTTCCCTTCGGCCTTTCCCGGAGTGCTGGGCGAAAGCCTGACCGGCAAGGCCCTGCAGGAAGGGCTGTGGCAATTGGAAACCGTCGATCTGCGCCAGTTCGGGGTTGGCAAGCATCGCAATGTGGATGACACCCCTGCAGGTGGCGGTGCGGGCATGGTCCTGCGTGCCGATGTGCTGGGCAATGCCATCGAGCACACGATGGCAGGCATCCGGGGCAACTGGCCACTGATCTACCTAAGCCCACGCGGGAGACGGATGGACCAGCAGATGATGCAGAGTCTGGCGCGCTGCGATGGCATGACCTTGCTTTGTGGTCGGTTCGAGGGCGTCGATGAGCGGGTGCTTGAGCATTACGGCGTGCAAGAAGTTTCCTTGGGCGATTTCGTCATGACCGGAGGCGAGATCGCGGCGCAAGCCCTGATCGACGCTACAGTGAGGCTGATCCCTGGCGTGCTGGGCAATCAGGCTTCGGCTGAGGAGGAAAGCTTCTCCTCCGGCCTGCTGGAGCATCCGCAATACACCCGCCCCGCAGACTGGAAAGGCCGTCCGATCCCGGACATTCTGATGTCGGGCCACCACGGTCGCATCGCGGACTGGCGTCATGAGATGTCGGAAGAGATCACCCGCGAACGACGGCCCGATCTTTGGGACGCATATCAGAAATCCAAGGACAACGACTAAGGCTAGCGGGTCGCTTTCCAGAGCGCCCAAGTCTCAGGCGTACCATTAAAGGTGTTGATGTCGACCTTGCCCTGAACCCCCGGCACCAGACCTGTGCCGGTATACTGCCAGAACCGCCAGATCGCGCTTGGATAAACATTGCGAGGATGTCCGGCGACCGAACGCAGCCAGAACTCGGTCTTGGGCAGCCGGCCAATGTCGGTGTCGCGGTAAAAGTCGACCGTTGTATAGACAATCGGGCGGCGCCCATAATGGCGTTCCAGAATATCCAGGAATTTTTTTGCCTCGGCCCGGACGGTTCGCCCATCGGGGCGCAGGGTGCAGGTTTTGGAATGCGGCGTCCATTCCATGTCCAGCACATGCGGCAGATCGGCCCCTTTGGGCACGTTTTGGATGAACCAACGGGCCTGCTCATGAGCTGGGCGGCAGAAATAGTAATAGTGGTAGGCACCCCAAGGCACACCAGCAGCCTGTGCACCGCGCCGATGTTCTTCAAACATCGGATCGGAGAAATCCCCACCCTCGGTGGCCTTGATGAACGCGAAACTGACACCGGATTTCTGGGCGGTGCGCCAGTCAATCGGCCCCTGCCAGCGCGATACATCAAGCCCGTGCACCGGGTAATGGCCGGGATGGCGGCCCTCCCATTCATGCGGGTCGGCGTCACCAAACGCGGGATAGATGATCGAAGGCGGGGTCGTGTCCGCAAAGGCCTGCGGTTCAACCGCCTGAGGCTGGGGGCCGCGGCGGCCACATGAGACGAGTGCAAGCGCTATAACGGCAAGCAGGAGTGCTTTGCGCATCTTTTGGTCCTGTATCAAATTTCTGCTCTGATAATTGAACCCAGAATGCCTGATCTGGCCGCCAAGGCAACGATGTATTTGACCGATGGCGAAAACACACCGGCATCCGCAGTGAATCGTGCCAGTTTAGGCTTGATCCCTGCACACAAAGCCCTTAAAGCAGCGCAATCCGGTGCCGCATTACGCGACTCCGGTGTTTTGGTTTGCATCCTGAAGTGACGCCCGGCTTTCTTCGGCCCCGGCGCGACAGGGCGGACCGGACCAAAAGGAACATTCGATCTGACCTCTGGCGGGCTGTACGCAGGACCCGGTGAAGACCAAGAGCTCTCAGCCCGTGCCCAAACTTCGTGGACCAACCACGAGCAGATAGGAGTAACTGCGATGGACCTAATCGCACAGCTTGAGGCGGAACAGATTGCCGCCCTGGGGAAAGACATCCCCGATTTCAAAGCCGGTGACACCATCCGTGTCGGCTTTAAAGTGACCGAAGGGTCACGTACCCGTGTGCAGAACTACGAAGGCGTCTGCATCGCACGTAAAGGTGGCAACGGCATCGCCGGTTCGTTCACCGTTCGCAAAATCTCGTTTGGCGAAGGTGTGGAACGTGTGTTCCCGCTGCATTCGACCAACATCGACAGCATCACCGTTGTCCGCCGTGGCCGCGTTCGTCGCGCCAAACTGTACTACCTGCGCTCGCGCCGTGGTAAATCCGCGCGTATCGCAGAGGTCACCAACTACAAGCCCAAGGCTGGCGCCGAGGCGTAAGGAGCGGAAAGATGAAAAAAGACATCCATCCCGATTATCACCTCATCGACGTCAAAATGACCGATGGCACCGTGGTTCAGATGAAATCCACCTGGGGTGCCGAAGGCGACCAGCTGGCCTTGGAAATCGACCCCTCCGTGCACCCCGCATGGACTGGTGGTTCGTCGCGCTTGATGGACGCTGGCGGCCGCGTGTCGAAGTTCAAAAAGAAATACGAAGGTCTGGGCTTCTAATCCCAAACCGCTCGAATTCAAAAGACCGTCCCTTGGGGCGGTCTTTTTTTATTGCAACAGATCAAGATAAAGCCAGCGTGCTCCATTAAGTTCTGTCAGGTCAACTACGTGCCTGCCATTTTCATATTGATGCGCCATTGGAGGAAGGGCCCGCCCCGGATCAACGGACCTCAGTTTGAGGTCAGCGGAGGCGGTAATCTGCAAAATGCCCGTAACCGGTTCGACCCGGAAGGCAGCTGATTGAGGTTCGACAGGAACACTTCGCCCTGAAATCGAAATCAAAATCTGACGCGATTGTGCAATGTCATTGCCATCCAGACTTTGAACTGCCACCGCCGCCACGGGTGTCGTGATGTCGAATACAACATTTCTGGTCGTAATTACCTCGTCATGGAAAAAGCCTGCCGCAATCTGACTCTTTCCCGTGTCCACCGTGAACCGGGCATTGCCAAAGTCGCGCTGAAACTCGCCCGTATCTGCGGCAACAACAGTGGCATCCTCTGCCAGATATGATCTGTCGAGATCAAGCGGGCCGTATTCGTCGCGGTTCAATTTGGTCGCCGCGAGCCACGGCAATGCACGAGTCTCGGGCATACATGTTACCAACCTGCTTTGTTCAAACACTGTCCGTATGGCAACTGATGTTTCCGGAGACACGGGACGGCCAAAGAACGTGTCCTCATCCAAGCAAATCGCGTACGTATTCTCGGCTTGCTTGACATGGCCTTCCCGGAACAGAAGGGCTGCGGCGGGCATCATCCATATCATCCCGGGATCTTCGGCCATACTCCAATTGTTTGGCGATGTTGATCGGTTCAGAGATTGCTGTGAGTAGCCATAAATCATCATGGCATCCCAGCCTTGATGCGCTGCGCTCGTCGCAACACGGAGCGGCGTGATGAACCTATCTTCTGCGGGAAATTCCCCAATGTTCCACTCTGAAACGCTAAGCGGCATACCTTCGACCTGCGCGATCGCGATCCATTCCAAAAAACCACTCTGTTGGCGCGGGTCAAAACCGATTTCACCAACTGCTCCGTAACTATGCGCGTCGATTATGGACCCAACGGTCAGCGATGGCAGACCGGCGATTGTCATCCCGCCCCAAAGGCTCGTTGTCGAGATCAGACCTTCAAATCCAGTGTCGCGAACAGCGGGGATCAGTTGTTCGTTGAAACGGCGTTCAAGATCGTTCAGAAAAATCTTCGAGTCGCCGTGCTCCCATGTCCGCCAGGTTTCATCGGGATCAAGCCCGTTGCCGCGCGCAAATTCATCTGCCATAGCCATGAATAGTTCACTATGCATAGGTACATTCTTGTTCGGGAGGAGAGCATTGCCGAAGTGATGCGTAAGGTCGTTTTCGTTCGTCAACATCACGGCGACAACTGCCGGGTCCTCGGCATACGTAAGACCCGTCAAAGAATTTTCGTGACGCAAATAGGCGTTCTGGAATTCGACCATTCGCGCCTCAATGCTGGACGAGATGTAGTTAAAGCCTCTGACATCGGCAATATCGTCATCCCCAGCAATCTCATCGAACCCGGAAATTCCGTCCTGCTGCGTAAACCTTCGACCTACATGGAGATCAAGCCATACGTAAATTCCTTGCCTCTTGAGCGCTGCAATCCAAGCGTCAAGCCTTTGCATCGACGCTGGGTCGAGGTTAAGCGTATCAGAGGGATCTGATCCGAAGATGTTAGGACCCACCCAATGAGAATCGTGGTGGTGAATTCTGACAAGGTTAATCCCCAACCGCGCCATCCTTTGGGCATGCAGTTCGACTGAATTCAGGTTGGTGTGAAATAACGCATATGCCTGTAGATTAACGCCCCAAAAACGGACTGGCGTCCCATCCTCAAACACCAATGCACCCTCTTGCGCTAGAATTTTTCCGTGAAACCCGGCAGGTTTATGATTGAGCCAACTCAGGTCAGGAGTCGGTGCATAGGACAGCACCCTATCTATTGGCCATTTGTCCGAAGCCGAGGATTCTTGTGCCAAAGTGCATACGGGCAAGGTACACAGTGATAAAAGGACATACAGAAACCGTTTCGTGATACCAAATAGACTCATTAACTTTTCCAATACCAATACATCCACATCATAACCTCAGTTCCGGTAGCCGCTATTCACAAAAGTTGTGCTCCCGGACGTACCAGTTGTGTTTTCGCTATGCTCAACTCAGAGCATGAAGTAAGCCCCAAACCCAGAATCGCACTTGAAACCGTGCGCTATCGGGTCAGGTTCACCGCGCTATGCACAGGCGGAACGGGCCCTCTGAGCAGCAGCAATGCCAGCAGCATCCCAGCCAGTGCGACACCGGCAGCGATCAGCATCACACTGTCAAAAGCATCATCCTGAAGATCACGCAGAGCACGTGCCAATGTTGCGCCAGTATCCGGATCAAGCCCAGCGATAAGCTGCTGTACCTGACTGGCTGTACCATGGGTCAACGCATGAGCCAGATCGGCCCGTTGCTCTGATCCAGCGGGTAATGCGGCGATCACTTCGGACAGACCCCGACGGGTGGTGATCGCCTCGGCCAGCCCACCGACCACGGCACCAAGGGTCGCACCAAAATAGAGGAACGCGTTCACCACACCCGAACCCTGCCCCATGTGCTCTTCTGGCAACAAGCGCAGCCCGAGACGAGGCAGCAATGAAAACCCGATGCCAAGCCCGGTCCCTATGATCAGCAGCTTCCACCAGATCCCGCCCATGCCGGTCGTGTTCGTCGTTATGGTCAACAGCAAAAAACCACACGCCATGAAACCCATGCCAAGTATCACGGGCCATTGGAAGCTATAGGGTGCCAGAAAGCGCGGCGCGATCACGGACACAACGAACATGCTGAGGCTCAACGGCAGGATCGCCACACCTGCACCGACGGCCGATAAGCCAAATGCATCGGGCGACTGCACAAACACGTTGAAATAGACAAAGAAGCTAAACAGCGCGAAGCCGGTGATGAACATCCCCGCCGCTGCCATGAAATAGCGGGGATGACGGAAATAACGCAGCTCGATCAGAGGGTCTGCGCTTCGGCGCGAGGTGATAATCAACGCAATCACCGCAATCGCTGAAACGCAGAGCGGGATAAGTGTCGAACTAGAGGTCCAGCCCTGGCTTTCGCCATTGCTAAGAGCGAAGGACAGCGGACCGAGCAGCAGGACCAAAGCAACGGCACCAGCCAGATCAAACTTCGCACCAGCAAGCCGCGTGTCAGGGACATAATGTTCCTTGCTCACCCGTAACCCAACCAAAAATGCAACCAGCAGCAGCGCGAGATCGGTGGCAAACACGCCCCGCCAACTGAGGTAATGCGCGAACGCGCCGCCCAAGATCGGACCCACACCGATCGCCAACCCAACGATCGCACCCCAGGCGCCGGTTACGCTGGCCCGCTGATCTTCTGGCGTCGCCGCCGTCAACAATGACAGAGAGGTGCCAAACAACGCCGCAGCCCCTGCGCCCTGAGCCCCTCGGCCTATCAACAACATGGCAGCATCCTGCGAAAACAGCACCAGGGCAGAGCCAAGGGCAAACACAATCATCCCGGCAAAGAATACGCCGACCTTGCCGGTAATATCACCCAGCCGGCTAACGATGGTAACAAGTGTGGCGCTCACCACCGTATAGATTGCCATCACCCATTGCAGGCTGGATGGTGACAGATCAAATTCGGTTTTCAGGTTGGGCAGGATCGTCGCAACGGCGGTCGAATTGAACCCAACCACCATCATGCACAGCGCCGTCATTATGAGAACCAGGCGCCCCCCACCAGAGCCTGAATTGTCATCAGTGACGCTTGCTGGCATCTGTGTACTCCTCGTTCAGGAATAGCCTGCTGGTTTTCCAGGCGCATAGCTTAGCGCTGTGTTGTTCCTATTATTAAACGGTTTTTCGTTGGTGCGTATAGTTTTTCCGCAAGGCGAGCTTTGCCCACTTCAGACCCAGTAAGACAGTGCCACCGGCAACACCAAAATCGTGGTCAGGGTTGAAACCAGAATGAACCCGGCCACGTCGGGCCCGTATTCCGGTACATGTTGATCAATGAATAGATATGTTGCGACGGAAGACGGCATCAGGCAGCACAGGATCACCGCCCCCCGCTCGGCCCCCGTGAAGTCGAAAGCCCAGACCAGCGCGCTTGCAATCACCATGGCCATCACCAGGTGCAACGCGGTCAGCATTACAGCGCGTCCAAGGCTTGATATCCGCAGCGTCGCAAGCGTGTGCCCCAACGTCAGCAGCATCAGCGGGATCGAGAGACCACCCAGTATGTCAAAGGATTTGGCGACCGGTTGTGGAAGGTTATAGCCCGTGGCCATCAGCACCAGGGACAGCGCTACCGCGTAGATGATCGGAGATGTAGCAAGTTTTCTGGGTGAGAACTCCCCAGCCGGAATCCACATACCGATCGTGAAAATACTGATCAGCACAACAACCACAAATCCCATCGTATAAGCCATGCCGGCATCCCCCAACGCCAGTAAGGTTATGGGAAGACCGATATTGCCGACATTGCCGTGCATAAGCGGCGTTAAAAACGCCCGCGCTGGCAACCGCATCAGCTTGAGCGCGACAAACCCCAACACTCCAAATCCTGCGATCGCCAAAGCGGCTGCTGTCATCACGTCAAGAAACGTGCCGACCGCGATTTTGGTGGTCGACAAGTGCGAGATGATCAGGGTTGGATACCCGACCCTCGATACGATTCCACCAATGACCTTATTGTCGAACGGAGCACGGATTAGTGCCAGACAATAACCGATTCCAGCACAAATCAGGACGGGCAGAACCACGTTCAGGACGTTCAAAAACAGATGGTCCAATTGCTGTCCTTAATCACAATTCCTCGATCCCGACATTGAAATACGGGCGTCTGTTTGGCAAGGAGTTACCCTAAACCCAACCCATCACGCGTTTTTCCAAAATAGAGCCTGATAAAGCTACTCGGGACGGCCCGAGGTTCTTCCCTTCCACGCTCACACAACATATAGTGGCTGCCACAACGTGTAGATAAACACGGCGGGACTTGGGAATACAGGCATGGCACATATCATCGTGGTCGGGAACGAAAAAGGCGGCGCAGGTAAATCGACCGTGTCAATGCATGTTGCCACTGCCCTGGCCCGATTGGGGCATAAGGTCAGCACGCTTGATCTCGACTTGCGGCAGCGCAGTCTGGGCCGGTATTTCGAGAATCGCCTGAACTTCCTCAACGGCTCGGACCTGTCTCTGCCCAGTCCGCGTCATCACGACCTGCCCGAGATTGACGCCAGCGCGCTGAAACCCGGCGAGAATATATATGACCACCGCCTGTCGGCTGCCGTCGCAGAGCTGGAAAGTGACAGCGATTTTATCCTGATCGATTGCCCCGGATCGCATACGCGCCTCAGCCAGGTGGCCCATTCACTGGCCGATACGCTGGTTACGCCGCTGAACGACAGTTTCATCGATTTCGACCTGCTGGCGCGGATCGATTCCAAGGGTGAGAAAATCCTTGGCCCGTCGGTCTATTCCGAAATGGTTTGGAACGCGCGCCAATTGCGTGCTCAGGCCGGCTTGAAACCGATCGACTGGGTGGTGGTGCGTAACCGGGTCGGGACGCAGCGCATGGTCAATAAGGAAAAGATGCAACGCGCCATCGAGATGCTGTCGCAGCGCATCGGTTTCCGGGTGGCATCTGGTTTCTCTGAACGGGTTATCTTTCGCGAACTTTTTCCACGCGGGCTGACCCTGCTGGACCTCAAGGATATTGGCGTCAAACAGCTCAACATCTCGAACATCGCCGCGCGGCAGGAATTGCGCGACATGATGAAAGAATTGAACCTGCCGGGCGTTGAGATCGATTTTTAGAGGCTCAGCGGAGGTGGAGCCTTCAAAGGTCTAGGGTAGTTCTTGCTGGGTGGGGTTGATTGAGCTTTGCCCGTGCTCGCCTCAACGTACTCTGTTTTAATCTTGTAGGTGATTTTTTCTGGGAGTTTTCTTAACTTTCTTTTTACTCTATCGGAACAATTGCTGAACCAGGGTGACATATTGCCTTCGGCTTTGATTTTCAGCTCAACACGAACATAGTGTTTACTAGCCGACATTTTCTCAGCGTTTTTTGCGGCTTTGAAAAAATTGTATAAAGAGGTTTCAAACTTCTCCATAACAGCATTTTTGTTGCGATCCAGCGGCACCAAATTTTCGGATTTTCCAGACCCACCCAGTTTTTGCGCTAATAAGTGGCCACGAACCCACCGCTGCGAGTTCAGTTCCGCGTAATCCGCAAGTTCAAGTATACCCGTGAGCTTGAGCTCTTTGAGTATGGAATCGACCGATCGCATTCGTTCGATCTTTTTGACATCAAGGCTGGAAACAGCGGCGGTAACATCTGATATCTTGATGAAGTCGCGCACATTCCAGTTTGTATTGAATTCGTCAACGATCACACAATCGCTTTTGCTTGCACTCTGCCCTCGATTTAGGCAGGTCGATGTAAGAGTAGCGATCGCGGCTCTGCCACCATAAACCTTATCGCTCGGGGCATAATCCACTGAGAATTTTGGAATTTTTATTGCCATCACTCGTACAGGTTCCCAACTGATCAATACCAAAACTAAAGAGTTGCATTTTTCTAAATTGCGATAGTTCAATGTTGTATCAAGAACTGAAGAAAAGCTCCGTTCCGGTACAATGATAGATTTTCGGTTGCCCCAACGTCAACCAACTCCGCATCAGAAGCCTACACCCGCGATATTTTATTGCCTATCACGATCTAGTTCGCTGCATGGTAGACCGTAAACAGCTCTTTCGGCTCTGCCACACCTCGCAGCATATAGCGCCCAACTGAAATCAGATCCTGATCGCAAGGCTGAGCCGCACGGGCCACATCATCCGAGATCAATATTCGCTGCCCCAACGAACGATGCATCCCGGCGATACGGGATGTCTGGTTCACGGTCGGGCCGATAACTGTAAAATCAAGACGGCTGTCGGCACCGATATTGCCATAAAGAATCTCGCCCGCATGCAGGGCCAGCGTATAGTTCGAAACCGGCTGCCCGCGCTCTTTGCGCAGGGTGTTCAGCTCCGCCATACGTTGCTGAAGCATTGTCGCGGCAGCCAGAGCGGCACGGGCGTCGGCATCAATTTCGCCCACATCAAACATCGCCATAACCCCGTCGCCCATAAATTTCAGGATATTGCCATCACATTGATGAACCACATCCACCACCGCAGCGAGGTAGTCATTCAGCATGTCGATGACTTCAATCCCCGGAAGCTCTTCCGACAGGCTGGTGAATCCTTCGAGATCGAAATTCCAGATCACTGCATCGATTTGCTGCAAAGACCCCCGGCGGATTTCGCCGGACAGGACCCGCCGCCCGGCATCACGTCCCAGGTAAACCCGCATCAAGTCCTTAGACACCCGCGCATTCGAGGCCGACTTCAAGGCCAAACCCAGGTGCGGCAGCGCAGTTTCGATCACTTCCAGATCATCGTCGCCGAACCCTTCGGGCGCGTTGCTGGCCCAGGACATCAGCACGCCATCAATTGACATTTTTGCATCGTGCGGGTTGGTTTGGCTGGGCACGTCAAAGCTAATACCAGTCGCGTAATAGTCCGTGGCACCGTTTTCCCGCAATTCATTCAGCAATGGAAATCGACTGGGCTCATTCTGATCGATCAGACGTTCGCGGATCGCGTCGACGTCCTCGTTGAGAATGACGTAGAGCGGGCTTTTGGTCCAAACCTCGCTGGGCTCCTCGGAGTATTCGAAAGTTTGGAAATCACCGCCCCGATCCTGATACCAGCTGTATCCAGTGCCACCGTAGACCGGATGCAATGCCGGTTGCGCTGCGTGGAACCGCATCAAAGGCACGCCAAGATCGACCAGCCGGTTGCAGTAACCGTCCAGCAGCTCTTCTTTGTCGGCCCCTTCCAAACCTCGGGCGACAAGCCAATCGATCAGATTATGGGATTTTGCCGTTGGGGACTCCGGCTTGGTCATTTCACAGTCCTGTGTTTGTTATGACGTTGATCTGGGGATCATGATCCCAGATTACCAGAGTGCTATTCCATTCCAGCTAGACGTCGCAGCATCATACGCAGCAATGCGGCTTCGCCGGTCGTAAAATGGGCTGCAAGCTTGGCGTCATAATCGCGCGCAATTCCGCGTAGCTCACGATACACATTCTGGCCAGAGGTTGTCAGCGTCAGTCTTTCAACTCTGCGGTCGTTTTCGTCCCGCGTCCGTTTCAGATATCGGCGCTGTTCAAGCTTGCGCACAGCGCGGCTGACTTTGGTCTTATGGATCTTCGCGCGCAAGCCGATTTCCTTGGCCGTCATCTCACCATAATTCCCAAGGTGAAACAGCACCCGCCATTCGGTACGCAACATCCCATATCGATTCTTGTAGACGCGCTGAAATTCAAGCGAGCTTTCCTCGGCCGCCTGATTCAACAGGAATGGCAGGAAATTTCGCAAATCAAACTCATCTTTTTCGTCATTATTCTGTTGTGTCATCCTTGTTAGTTACAAAATCAACTATTATCCGACAAGCAGCAACTTGAAGGAGCGCCCGATGAATCGCCCCACCGATCCGCATAAGATGACCCAGGCTAGCACCCCTGTCGGAACCCATCCCGGCTATATGCCCGGCTTTGGCAATGACTTTGAAACCGAAGCCCTGCCCGGCGCGCTGCCGCAGGGCATGAACAGCCCGCAGAAATGTAACTATGGGTTATATGGTGAACAACTGAGCGGCACCGCCTTCACTGCCAACCCGCCCGAACGCACGTGGTGCTATCGCATCCGGCCATCGGTAAAGCATTCGCATCGATATGTGAAAATCGACCTGCCCTACTGGAAATCAGCTCCCTGTGTTGATCCGGACGTGATCTCTCTGGGCCAATACCGCTGGGATCCAGTGCCACATTCGGATGAAGGCCTGACCTGGCTGACCGGCATGCGCACCATGACCACGGCCGGCGACGTGAATACCCAAGTTGGCATGGCCAGCCACATCTATCTGGTCACAGAATCGATGGTGGACGAGTACTTTTTCTCGGCAGATTCAGAATTGCTAATCGTCCCGCAGGAGGGTCGGCTTCGATTTGCCACTGAAATGGGTATCATCGATCTGGAGCCGAAGGAGATCGCGATTATCCCACGTGGGCTGCTCTATCGCGTCGAAGTGCTGGAAGGCCCCGCGCGCGGTTTTGTTTGCGAGAATTACGGACAGAAGTTCGAACTACCCGGGCGCGGACCGATTGGGGCCAACTGCATGGCGAACCCACGCGACTTCAAAGCTCCGGTGGCAGCGTTTGAGGATCGCGAGGTGCCCTCGACCGTGACGATCAAATGGTGCGGGCAGTTCCACACCACCAAGATCGGTCACAGCCCGCTGGATGTGGTTGCATGGCATGGCAATTACACGCCTTACAAATACGATCTGAGCACCTATTGCCCGGTCGGAGCGATCCTGTTCGACCATCCCGATCCGTCGATCTTTACCGTCCTCACCGCACCCTCAGGCCAGCCGGGCACGGCCAATATCGACTTTGTGCTGTTCCGCGAGCGCTGGATGGTGATGGAAGACACGTTCCGCCCACCCTGGTATCACAAAAACATCATGTCCGAACTGATGGGCAACATCTACGGTCAGTACGACGCCAAACCGCAAGGGTTCATCCCGGGCGGCATGAGCCTGCATAACATGATGATCCCACACGGGCCCGACAAGGAAGCTTTTGAAAAGGCGTCGAATTCGAACCTCGGCCCGGATAAGCTGGAAAACACCATGTCCTTCATGTTCGAAACCCGCTTCCCGCAGCACCTGACCGGTTTTGCCGCAATCGAGGCCCCGCTGCAGGACGATTACATCGATTGCTGGAGCGACATCGAAAAGAAATTCGACGGGACGCCGGGCAAGAAATGAGCTTTGATATCTGGATAACCTATGTGCTGACGGTCCTGCTGCTTATGAGCACGCCCGGCCCCAGTCAGTTGCTAATGTTGTCTAATTCCGCAACCAACGGTCTGCGCCGCGGAATGTTCACCGCTGCCGGAGATCTGACGGCCAACTTCCTGCAGATGCTTGCCGCAGGGTTGGGCCTCGCAGCCCTAATCGCAACGTCCGGGACGGCTTTGGCCGTCATCAAGTGGCTGGGAGTGGCCTATCTGGTCTATCTCGGTGTCAAGCAAATCCTGAAAGCCCGCGTCGCCGACACCAAAGATGCACCGCGTGCCAGCTGCAGGGCGCTCTGGATGCAGGGTTTCATCACTTCTGCCGCGAATCCTAAGGCAGTGGTGTTCTTTGCCGCTCTGTTCCCACTGTTCATCGACGGCGCGCGGCCATTCTGGCCGCAATTCGCCATCCTCTCTGCCACCTATCTGATCATAGACGGAATGTTTCTGACCACCTATGGCGCCAGCGCAAGTTGGCTGGCCCGGCGACTGCAAGGCCCAGCGCGACTTTGGCTTGACCGGATCGGGGGAAGCTTCATGATTTTGGCTGCAGTTTTGTTGGGCTTCAAATCCCTACGCGCCGCCACGTAACTGAAAGACTTAAGGACGCAACATGCCTTTGATAAAATCCTGGGTCTCATCGGCCAATTCCGCCGATCACCCATTTCCACTGAACAACCTGCCTTATGGCGTATTCTCTACAGAAAGCACCGAGCCCCGCTGTGGGGTGGCTATCGGTGACATGATCTTTGACGTCACCGCCGCCGAGGTCGATGGGCTAATCGCACTCTCTGACGAGCCGCTCTTTGATCTGCCGTTCTGGAATCCGTTGATGGAAGAAGGCCCTGCCGTATGGGCCGCCTTGCGCGACCGCCTGATCGCTCTGCTGGCCGAAGGCTCAGACGCGCAGCACAAGATCGAAGGCCTGCTGATCCCGCAGGACGAGGCCGAGATGCATATGCCCTTTGCCGTCAGCGAATACACCGATTTCTACGCGGGACGCCATCACGCCCAGAACGTTGGCACCATGTTCCGTGGCGCTGAAAATGCGCTGCCGCCGAACTGGCTGCACATCCCCATCGGCTATAATGGGCGCGCCTCTTCGGTGGTTGTTTCGGGCACCGATATCCGCCGCCCTTGGGGTCAACTGAAATCCCCCGATCAAGACCTGCCCGCCTTCCTGCCCTGCCGCCGCTTTGATATCGAGCTTGAGATGGGTGCGATCGTCGGTACACCGTCTGACGGCCCGATTTCTGTGCAGGAAGCCGATGACAACATCTTTGGATACGTCCTGCTGAATGACTGGTCCGCGCGCGATATTCAGGCGTGGGAATACCAACCGCTGGGACCGTTTCAGGCCAAGGCGACAGCGACCTCGATCAGCCCTTGGATCGTGACCAAAGCGGCGCTGGAGCCATTTCGCTGCGACACGTCGGATCGTGAGTTTGCCCTGTTGGATCACCTGAAAGATTGTGGACCGATGCTGTATGACATTGATCTGGCCGTGACCATGGCACCCAAAGGCAAAGACGCCACGACCATCGCGCGGACCAATTACCGCGAGATGTACTACTCGGCGGCACAGCAGTTGGCGCATCACTCGACGTCTGGCTGCCCCATGAACACAGGCGACCTGCTGGGATCCGGCACCATCTCGGGCCCGACCAAACCGGAACGCGGCTCATTACTGGAACTCAGCTGGGGCGGGAAAGAACCACTGAGGCTGGACACCGGCGAAACCCGCAATTTTATCGAAGATGGTGACACCATGACTCTGACCGGCGCGGCCAAGGGCGACGGCTACACCATCGGCTTCGGCGATTGCGTGGGCACTGTGCTGCCAGCGTTAAGCGACCCTTATACGCGCTGATTGATGTTTGGGCTCGACCATATCCAGATCGCGCTTCCCGAAAGTGGCGAATCCACCGCCCGGAAATTCTGGTGCGATGCTCTGGGGTTGAGCGAACTGCAAAAGCCCGAAGCCCTGCACGCGCGTGGTGGCCTCTGGCTGGCGCTGGGTCAGTGTGAACTTCACTTGGGTGTCGAGAAAGACTTCTCGCCAGCCCGCAAAGCCCATCCGGGTTTCGCCGTCGATGATCTGGATGCGATCGCCGCTCAGATCGAAAGTTACGGTCAGAAATTGCGCTGGGACACAACACTAAATGACCGCCGCCGGTTTTTCACCGAAGACCCCTTTGGAAACCGGCTCGAGTTTTTGCAAAAGGATTGAGAAATGGCCAAGGCATTCGCGTCCCAGGGGGACATGTCGGAAAAGAAAATCAGCTTCACTGAGGTGGGCGAAGGGCTGTATGCCTTCACTGCTGAAGGTGATCCCAATTCTGGCGTGATCATCGGCGATGACAGCGTGATGATTGTCGAGGCGCAGGCGACCCCGCGTTTGGCTAACAAGGTGATCGAATGCGTGCGCTCGGTCACCGACAAGCCGATCACCCATGTGGCGCTGACGCATTACCACGCAGTACGCGTGCTGGGCGCGAGCGCCTTTGGTGCGCAACAGATCCTGATGTCGGATATGGCGCGCGCCATGGTGGTTGAACGCGGTCAGGAAGACTGGGACAGCGAATTCCAACGCTTCCCCCGCTTGTTCGAAGGGCATGAGAGCATCCCTGGCCTCACATGGCCCACCACCACATTCAGCGACACCATGACCGTTTATCTGGGCAACCGTCGGATCGACTTGATGCATCTGGGCCGCGCCCATACGGCAGGCGATATCGTCATCCATGTGCCCGATCAGAACGTCATGTTCACCGGTGATATCGTCGAATACCACTCGGCCTGCTACTGCGGCGACGGGCATTTCAGCGACTGGGGCGATACGCTGGATGAGATCAAGTGGTTTGACGTGGACGCTATCGCTCCGGGGCGTGGGGACGCTTTGGTCGGAAAGGACATGGTCAACGCGGCCATCGAAAACACCCGCGATTTCGTGGAAAGCACCTACCGTCCGGCGGCCAAGGTCGCGGCTCGCGGTGGCAGCCTGAAAGAAGCATGGGACGCGGTTCGCGCAGAATGCGACCCAAAATTCGCCGACTATGCGATCTACGAACACTGCCTGCCCTTCAATGTTGCTCGCGCCTATGACGAGGCCCGCGGCATCGACACGCCCCGTATCTGGACCGCCCAGCGCGATCTGGAGATGTGGGAGGCCCTGCAGGGCTAAGAATTCCGGGCCAAATTTGATCCAGATCGTGGCGGCCCGGATTTGACGGTGAAACTCTAACGCAAGCCCTCCGGTGCAACCGTGCCGGAGATCAGATGAGGTGCGCCCGATGCGCCAGAAATGGGAGAGAGAGAGTGAACAAGATCTTTGAAGTTCCACTTTATGCCTACGAGGCCAGCCCGGATCAATCCGCGCCAGCGCCCGTGCGCCACAAGGTCATCGTTGTCGGGGCCGGTCCGGTGGGTCTGGCCGCCGCCATCGATCTGGCCCAGCAAGGGGTCGAGGTGCTGGTGCTGGACGACAACGACAAGGTCAGCTTCGGCAGCCGCGCCATTTGTTTTGCCAAGCGCCCGCTGGAAATCCTCGACCGTCTGGGTTGCGGGCAGCCGATGGTGGACAAAGGCGTTCTTTGGAACAAGGGCAAAGTGTTCTTCGACGAACGTCAGGTTTACGAGTTCGACCTGCAGCCCGACAGCGGCGATCAGCGCCCGGCCTTCATCAACCTTCAGCAATACTATTTCGAACAGTTTCTGGTCGACCGCGTCCGCGAATTGCAAGCGCAGGGTGCACCGATCGAAATCCGCGGCCGCAACAAGGTCGAAGCCGTTGGAACCCACCCCGATCACGTCAAGCTTGAGGTCGAAACGCCTGAGGGTTCATACACCATCGAGGCGGATTGGGTCATCGCCTGCGACGGCGCGGGCTCACCCATGCGCGCCATGATGGGTAAGGATTTTGTGGGCCGCGTGTTCGAAGACAACTTCCTGATCGCTGATGTGATTATGGAGGCCGATTTCCCCTCGGAACGCTGGTTCTGGTTCGATCCGCCCTTCAACAAAGGCCAATCGGCGCTGCTGCACAAGCAACCCGATGGCGTCTGGCGCATTGATCTACAACTGGGTTGGGATATCGACAAAGAGCGCGAAAAGCGCCCGGAAAACGTAATCCCGCGCCTCAAGGCCATGCTGGGTGAGGACGTTAATTTCGAACTGGAATGGGTCAGCATCTACACCTTCCAGTGCCGCCGGATGGAGCAATTCCGCCACGGCCGAGTGATCTTTGCAGGCGACAGCGCGCATCAGGTCAGCCCGTTTGGTGCACGGGGTGCAAATTCTGGCGTTCAGGACACCGACAACCTGTGCTGGAAGCTGAAACTGGTGATTGACGGCAAAGCGCCAGAGTCGCTGTTGGACAGCTACGATCAGGAACGCATTCACGGCGCGGACGAGAATATCCTGAACTCGACCCGCTCGACCGATTTCATCACCCCGAAATCGCAGATGTCCCGCATCCTGCGCGATGCGGTATTGGACCTGAGTGAACATTATGATTTTGCCCGACCGATGGTGAATTCAGGTCGGCTCAGCGTGCCTTGCGTCTATGACGGCTCGCCACTGAATTCGGCGGACGCATTGAACGGACCATCGCAGACGCGCCCCGGAGCGTCCTGTCCCGATGCGCCTTTGGGTGATGACTTTCTGCTGCCTAAACTGGCTGGACAGTTCACGCTGTTGACCATCGACGCCGATGCGCCGGATGAGATCGAGGTCGATGGGATCACCGTCAAACGCCTGGCACTCTCGGTCAAAGACGACCCGACCCTGACGCTGAAGCGCCGCTATCTGGGCGATGCGACCGGAGCAGTCTACCTGATCCGTCCCGATCAGCACGTGGCCGCCCGCCGCGACACTTACGAAGAAAACGCATTCCGGCACGCGGTGCGCCGCGCCACAGGCAAGGAGTAAGCGACATGGCCGATCTGATCCTCTCACCCAACCTGACCCAGGCCGACGATTTCTATGCCGATTTGGTGGCGGCCCATGAAGGGCTTGAGAAATCCGAAAGCGATGCGTTCAACGCACGCCTCGTGCTGGTACTGGCGAACCACATTGGCGACAATGCAATCTTGAAGCACGCGCTTGAGGCCGCAACGCTGAAACAGGAGTAAGCCTCATGAAAATCGATCAAATTCACCACGTCGCCTATCGCTGCAAGGATGCGAAAGAGACGGTGGAATGGTACGGCAAGATGCTGAACATGGACTTCATTCTGGCGATTGCCGAAGACCATGTGCCCTCGACCCACGAGCCCGACCCTTACATGCACCTGTTTCTGGATGCTGGAAACGGAAACGTGCTGGCGTTTTTTGAACTGCCCACCAAGCCCGAGATGGGGCGCGATCCCAACACGCCGATTTGGGTGCAGCACATCGCCTTCAAGGTGAAGGACCGCGATGAGTTGATCGCGTTCAAGGACCACCTCGAAGCCAACGGGGTCGAGGTTCTGGGTGTCACGGATCATTCGATCTTTCACTCGATCTATTTCTTCGACCCAAACGGCCACCGCGTTGAACTGGCTTGCCCCGACCCCGAGGAAGAGGCCATGCTGGCCCGGCTGGATTCGGTGAAATGGGATATGCTCGAAGAATGGTCGCGCACCAAACGAGCCCCTCAGCATGCCGACTGGCTGCATGCCAAGGAACTAAGCAAAGGCTGACCATCATATGTCCGAAGTGGTGCTGTATGATTACTGGCGCTCGTCCGCCAGTTACCGGGTGCGAATTGCGCTCAATTTAGCAGGGATCACCTATCGCCCTGTTGTGGTCGATCTGGTGAACGGAGCGCATCGCGCCTCGGATCATTTGGAACGCAACCCGCAGGGTCTGGTCCCGGTGCTGGATATCGATGGGGTTCGATTGACCCAATCGCTGGCGATCATCGATTATCTGGATGAGACCCGCGACCTGGGCCTGCTGCCAACCGATCCGGCCAAGCGAGCCGCGGCGCGGGCATTGGCTCACAGCATCGCGGTGGATATCCATCCGGTCTGCAACCTGTCGGTTGCCAAACATGCCACCGCGCTTAGCAATGGCGCTGGCGACATGCCCGGCGACTGGATGCGCCACTTCATCCGGCCGGGTCTGCTGGCGTTTGAATCGCTGCTGAGCGGCTTTGATCAATCCCCGTTCTGCACCGGAGACACCCCCGGTCTGGCCGATATCTGCCTGATTCCACAGCTTTATAATGCGCGCCGGTGGGAAGTTGATCTATCCGACATGCCACGCCTGACAGCAGTCGAGGCCGTTTGCGCCGAGCATTCCGCCTTTGCCGCAGCCCATCCCGATCTGCACACTCCGCTCTGAACCGGTGCACAGGGTCTGTTTGGCAGTGTGGGTGCACAAATCCTCGCGCCACCCTTAGGTTTCTGTACAACGTCAGACGGAGACCCCCATGCCCGAGATCACCGGCTATCACGCCCATGTTTATTTCGACGCCGACACACAGGACACGGCGCAGCAGGTCTGCAAGGAGGCCGCGCGACTGTTCCCCAGCGTGCTGATGGGCCGAATGCATGCGCGCAACGTTGGCCCTCATCCGCGTTGGAGTTGCCAGCTGGGCTTTCCCGCCGAAGCCTTTGATCAGGTCTTTCCCTGGCTGATCCTGAACCGGAAAGGGCTGACCATCTTTACCCATCCAGAAACCGGCGATCACTTGGCCGATCACCGGGATCGCGCCATTTGGATGGGTGAGATGCTGGATCTTGATCTGTCGATCTTCGATTAACCCAGCTCCCGCGCCCGGTCGCGCAAGATGAACTTCTGAATTTTCCCCGTCGACGTTTTCGGCAACGCACCGAAAACAACCGTCTTGGGCGCTTTGAAGTGGGCCATATGATCCCGGCAGAAAGTGATGATATCCGCCTCATTCGCCTCTGCCTGCGGTTTCAATTCAACAAATGCGCACGGCGTTTCACCCCATTTCTCATCCGGGCGGGCCACCACCGCTGCTTCCATCACGGCCGGGTGTTTATAAAGCGTGTCTTCGACCTCAACGGATGAGATATTCTCGCCGCCCGAGATGATGATATCCTTGGATCGATCCTTCAGCGCGATGTAGCCATCCGGGTGCATCACGCCCAGATCGCCTGAAGCAAACCAACCGCCTTTGAAGGCCTTGTCCGTTGCCTCGGCGTTCTTGAGATAGCCCTTCATGACGATATTGCCCTGCATGAATATCTCGCCCATGGTTTCGCCATCCGAAGGCACAGGCTCCATCGTCTCGGGGTCAGCCACCATCAGGCCGGACAGGGCGACATATTTCACCCCCTGACGCACCTTCAGCGCAGCGCGGTCTTCTGCGCCCTTCTCGTTCCATTCGTCCTTCCAGGCGCAGACGACAGACGGGCCATAGGTCTCGGTCAGACCATAGACATGGGTAACCTCGACCCCCATCCCTTCCATCGCTTCGATCACCTTTGCAGGCGGCGGAGCACCAGCGGTCATCGCCCTGATCTGCTGCGTGAAATCCCTGAGGTGATCCGGCGCGTTGGCCAGCATGTTCAGCACAATCGGCGCGCCGCAGAAATGGGTTACGCCCTCTTCACGGAACGCGCGATAGATGGGTTCTTCACGCACGGCGCGCAAGCAAACGGACGTGCCGGCGTTGGCTGCCATCGTCCACGGGAAGCACCAGCCGTTGCAATGAAACATCGGCAGGGTCCACAAATAGACCGAATGCTGCGGCATCCCCCAGGTCAGAATATTCGACGTCGCGTTCAGTGCCGCGCCCCGGTGGTGATAAACCACACCCTTGGGGTTGCCGGTGGTGCCCGAGGTATAGTTCAGCGTGATCGCATCCCATTCATCTGCGGGCAAAGACCAATCGAACTCCGGATCGCCCTCGGCCAGCAGCCCCTCATAGGTCAAATCGCCCAATCGCTCGCCACCGTCAAAACTGGCGTCTTCGATGTCGATCACCAGAATGTTGTGATCCACCTGCCCTAACGCCTGTTTCACGACGCCTGAAAACTCGGGATCGACCAGGAGAACCTTGGCTTCGGCATGGTTCAGAATGAAGGCGATGATCGGCGCATCCAGCCGCGTGTTGATCGCGTTCAGCACCGCGCCCGCCATTGGCACGCCAAAATGTGACTCGTAAAGCTCGGGGATATTGGCCGCGATGATCGACACTGTGTCGCCCACGCCCACGCCACGCGCAGTTAGCGCGCTGGCCAGTCGCCGGCTGCGCTCATAGGTATCAGCCCAGCAATAACTGCGCTCGCCATACACCACGGATGGGTAATCCGGATACACTGCCGCCGTCCGCTCAAGATAGCTGAGCGGAGACAGAGGCGTGAAATTCGCAGGGGTTTTATCCAAATGTTGCTGGTAGATTGGTGTGGCTGTCATCCGGCGATCCTCCCAAACTCGACAGATTGGCGTATTGAGCACAAAGTTTACGTCATAACAAACCCGTATTAATACGCGTTTCTGGTACACTGGAGATATCCTATGGGCTAATCTGGCCCTACTTCACGCGCACCATTCGCGTTGATCTGCAGTATCACGTCACTTTGTGCCCGCCGGGACCTACTGATTCCCCGCGCGCCCCACTTTTGAAAGGACATGTCATGGACGGCACGTTCAACGAAAACGATCTTTCCCGCGTAGTCGAAGCGGACCGCGCCCATATCTGGCATCACCTGATCCAGCACAAGCCGTTCGAAACCAATGACCCTCGCATCATTGTCGAAGGCAAAGGCATGCGCGTGTGGGACCAGAAGGGCAAGGAGCATCTGGATGCTGTTTCCGGCGGGGTCTGGACAGTGAACGTCGGCTATGGCCGCGAATCCATCTGTAAGGCGGTTTACGACCAGCTGATGAAGCTGTGCTACTTCGCCAACACCGCAGGCTCGATCCCCGGTTCGAATTTTGCAGAAATGCTGATCGACAAGATGCCGGGCATGAGCCGCGTTTACTACACGAACTCGGGCTCCGAGGCGAACGAGAAGGCGTTCAAAATGATCCGCCAGATCGCGCACAAGAAGTACGGCGGCAAGAAGACCAAAATCCTGTATCGAGACCGCGACTACCACGGCTCGACCTTGGCGACGATGTCAGCAGGCGGTCAGGACGAGCGCACCGCGCAATACGGCCCCTTTGCACCCGATTTTGTGCGCGTTCCGCATTGCATGGAATACCGCAAGCACGAGCTGGACGGCGCACCGGAAGAGAACTTTGGTGAATGGGCTGCCAACCAGATCGAAGAGGTCATCCTGCGCGAAGGCCCCGACACCGTTGGCGCCCTGTGCCTTGAGCCGGTGACCGCAGGCGGTGGCGTCATCGAAGCGCCCGAAGGCTATTGGCCCCGCGTGCAGGAAATCTGCAAGAAATACGACGTGCTGCTGCACATTGACGAGGTTGTCTGCGGCGTTGGCCGGACCGGCACTTGGTTCGGATACCAGCAATACGGCATCAAACCTGACTTCGTGACCATGGCCAAGGGCGTTGCCTCGGGTTATGCCGCGATTGCCTGCATGGTAACCACCGAGGAAGTCTTTGACATGTTCAAGGACGACGCGTCAGACCCGATGAGCTATTTCCGCGATATCTCGACCTTTGGCGGCTGCACCGCCGGTCCGGCTGCGGCGGTTGAGAACATGCGCATCATTCAAGACGAAAACCTGCTGCAGAACTGCATCGACATGGGCGACCGCATGATGGGCAACCTGAAGGCACTGATGGAAAAGCACAAGGTTATCGGCGACGTGCGTGGCAAAGGCCTGTTCCTGGGTGCCGAACTGGTCGCGGATCGCGGTTCCAAAGAGCCGGTGGACGAAAAGCAGGCACAGGCCGTCGTGGCTGACTGTATGGCGCAGGGCGTTATCATCGGTGTTACCAACCGTTCGATCCCCAGCCGCAACAACACGCTGTGCTTCTCGCCAGCGCTGATCGCAACAGCGGACGATATCGACCAGATCACCGACGCCGTAGACGGCGCGCTGGGACGTGTCTTCGGTTGATCCTACAATACAGGCTACCCACTAGAGCACCGAAACCCGCCAAATTTTGGCGGGTTTCTTTTTCGGATATCTCCGTGGGTAAAGGCCGCTCGGGTCGGTGTAGAGCATCGACACTATTCTCGATTTAGCCAATACGGTTTCCGGTAGTGTTGATTGAGCGCTTCAATCCCAACTGAAACTGTCGTCAGACCAACCCGCCTGATTGCCCGCTATCCGGACAAGGTGTGCTTTCACCGCGATTGCGCGAAAGGTTGTTTCTTGAGACTTTACAAACCGGCTGTTCCATCCTATCGCAAACCTACGCAGGGGAGTCCCGCCCAAGGGACTGAGAGGCTGATTGGGTGAGAACCCGGTGATGCGACCCTTTGAACCTGACCCAGTTGACACTGGCGTAGGAAGCTAAGGTCGCACAGCCCATTCTGGCTTTCGCAACCGGAACACAAGGCACGTTTTGCCTTTGCCTCCTCCCAAACTCTTCTGGTGTCTTTTTGAGACCTGAGCTTGAGGAGCGCCAAAGTGAACGTACCAAACCCAAAAATTACCACCGATGAATTGCCGGCATCGCGCAAAATCTATGTCGCTGGCGAGTTGCATTCCGACATCCGCGTACCGATGCGCGAAATTTCGACACATCCGACAGCCGGTGAAGCTCCGCTGCCTGTCTATGACAGTTCAGGCCCTTACACCGATCCGAAAGTGCTGACGGACATTAGGCAGGGTCTGGCACCAGTGCGCGCCGAATGGATCAAGGCGCGCGGTGATGTCGAAAAATATGAAGGGCGCGAGATCACTGATGCCGATAACGGCTTTGTTCACAAGGACAAGCTGACACCTGAATTTCCAGTCAAGACACGACCGCTGCGTGGTAAGGATGGGTTGGCTCCGACTCAATTGGCCTATGCACGGGCCGGGATCGTCACCCCAGAAATGGAGTTTGCGGCGATCCGCGAAAACCAGCTGCGCGAAACGTCACCTTGCCATCGGGACGGGAACGACTTTGGGGCCAATATCCCCGACTATGTGACGCCTGAATTTGTCCGCTCTGAAATTGCCGCAGGGCGTGCGATCATCCCGGCCAATATCAACCACCCAGAAACCGAACCGATGATCATCGGTCGAAACTTTCTGGTAAAGGTGAATGCCAATATGGGAACGTCCGCCGTGACCTCCAGCATGGAGGAAGAGGTCGACAAGATGGTCTGGGCCATCCGCTGGGGTGCCGATACGGTTATGGATCTCTCAACCGGGCGCAACATCCATAACACCCGCGAATGGATCATTCGCAATTCCCCAGTGCCGATCGGGACTGTCCCGATGTATCAGGCGCTGGAAAAGGTGAACGGTATTGCCGAGGATCTAACTTGGGAAGTCTTTCGCGATACTCTGATCGAGCAGGCCGAACAGGGCGTGGACTATTTCACAATCCACGCGGGTGTACGCCTGCATATGGTACCCATGACGGTCAACCGTGTGACTGGCATTGTCTCGCGCGGCGGCTCAATCATGGCCAAGTGGTGCCTGCATCACCACAAGGAGTCGTTTCTTTATGAACACTTCGAAGAGATTTGCGACATCTGCCGTCGGTATGATGTGGCCTTCAGCTTGGGTGACGGGTTGCGCCCTGGCTCGATCGCCGACGCCAATGATGAGGCGCAATTTGCTGAGCTAGAGACCTTGGGTGAGCTGACGAAAATCGCCTGGGCCAAAGACTGCCAGGTGATGATCGAAGGGCCGGGCCATGTGGCCATGCACAAGATCAAGGAGAACATGGATAAGCAGTTGGAATGCTGCCACGAAGCGCCTTTCTATACGCTTGGGCCGCTTACCACCGATATCGCGCCGGGTTATGATCACATCACGAGCGGTATTGGCGCTGCGATGATCGGTTGGTTCGGTTGCGCCATGCTATGCTACGTCACGCCCAAAGAGCATCTGGGCCTACCAGACCGCGATGACGTCAAAACTGGAGTGATCACATACAAAATCGCCGCGCATGCTGCCGATCTGGCCAAAGGGCTGCCTGGCGCACAGCGACGCGATGATGCGCTAAGCCGGGCGCGGTTCGAATTCCGCTGGGAGGACCAGTTCAACCTGTCGCTTGATCCTGACACTGCACGCGATTTTCATGACCAGACCTTGCCCAAACAGGCCCATAAAGTAGCGCATTTCTGCTCCATGTGCGGGCCTAAGTTCTGCTCGATGCGGATTTCCCATGACATCCGTGCCGAAGCGCAAAGAGAGGGGATGGAGGCCATGGCTGCAAAATACCGCGAGGGGGGCGATCTTTATATGCCCGTCGAGGAACCGAGCGAATGATTACGATCGCGGGGGCCGGTCTCGCCGGCCTCACCTCAGCCTTGGAGCTTGCGCGGGCGGGGGTCCGGGTACGCGTGTACGAAGCCCGCACCGAGATCGGAGAGGGGAGCGTTTCCCGGTTCGCCGGTGGCATGTTGGCTCCGTGGTGCGAACGTGAAAATGCCGAGGAAGAAGTTATCACTCTTGGTGCGGGGGCGGCTGATTGGTGGGCGGACATCACACCCGTCACCCGTCTTGGTACGTTGGTGGTCACCCCGGCCCGTGACAGGGCAGAGTTGACGCGCTTTGCCCGGCGCACCTTCGGGTATCGTGAGATGGACGTCGCTGACATCAGCGCCTTGGAACCGTCTTTAGCAGGCCGGTTTTCGCGCGGGTTGTTTTATGAATCCGAGGCCCACCTAGATCCGCGATGCGCCCTGCGGGATCTGGCCGAGGCAGCGCAGGCTCTGGGTGTTGAGATCCTTCTTGGAACCAAAGCACCGGGGCATGTCGATCTGGATTGCACAGGTATTCAAGCCGCTCTGTCCGATCTGCGCCCTGTGCGCGGTGAGATGGCGATACTGCATTGCCCGGAGGTCACGATCAGCCGAACCATCCGCCTATTGCATCCGCGCATTCCGCTCTACCTCGTCCCGCGTAGAGACAACCACTATATGATCGGCGGCACAATGATCGAAAGCTCGTCCGAGCGTCCGGTAACCCTGCGTTCGCTTTCCGAACTACTTGCTGCGGCATTTGCCATCCACCCTGGTTTCGCAGAAGCCAGCGTCATAGAGACCGGTAGCGGGTTACGCCCGGCCTTTCCCGACAACCTTCCTCGCCTTGTTCAGTGTGGCGACACTCTGCATCTGAACGGTCTTTATCGTCACGGCTTCCTTCTGGCCCCGGCAATGGCGGCAAGGGTGGTCCAACATCTCATTCCGGAGACGAAACATGCACATCACAGTGAATGCCAAAACGCATGAAGTATCTGCCGAAACGCTGGACGCGGCGCTTGTCGAGCTTGGCTTTATCAGTCCCGCCATCGCAACAGCGCTAAATGGCCAGTTTGTACCGGCGTCTGCGCGCAGCGTAACCGTGTTGAACATAGGCGACCGGCTGGAAGTTCTGGCCCCGATGCAAGGGGGCTGACATGAAAATCTACGATGTCGATATTTCGGTGCCTATGTTTCTAGGCACAGCGCAATACCCGTCACCCGCGATTCTGCACCAAGCGATCCGCGCCAGCGGTTGCGAGGTGGTCACTGTCAGCCTGCGTCGCGAAACAGCGGATGGGACAGGTGCAGGGTTCTGGGACATGCTACGCGCAACGGGTGCCCACATCCTGCCCAACACTGCCGGGTGCCATTCGGTGCAAGAGGCTGTGACCACCGCACAAATGGCTCGTGAACTTTTTGCAACCGATTGGATCAAGCTGGAGGTGATTGGCCACGCGGATAATCTTCAGCCGGATGTCTTCGCCTTGGTCGAAGCCGCACGTATTCTGACGACCGATGGTTTCAAAGTTTTCCCGTACATGACGGATGACCTGATTGTGGGTGAGAAGCTGCTGGAAGCGGGATGCGAAGTCCTAATGCCTTGGGGAGCGCCCATCGGTTCAGGCCAAGGGTTGCGCACGCCTGATGCTTTGCGGACGATGCGTGCGCATTTTCCGGATGTTCCTCTGATCGTCGATGCCGGAATCGGACGGCCCTCTGATGCGGTACAGGCCATGGAACTGGGTATGGATGCGATCCTGCTCAATACCGCGGTGGCCAAGGCGGGCGATCCCGTCGGCATGGCACGAGCCATGGCCCTGGCGGTCGAGGCCGGGCGTGCGGGTTTTACCTCTGATCCAATTGATCGGAGAGATGTGGCGGTGCCTTCCACTCCCGTACTCGGCCTCGCGGAGTTGATGTGATGGAACGGTTCTATCTGATCACGGGCCATGTGGGGCGGTTGGAACTGTTGGTGCCTCAGGGCGTGAAGCTTGTGCAATTGCGCATCAAGAATATGCCAGAGCCCGAAGTTCGTCGTCAGATCGCCCGAGCCCGCGACATCTGTGCCGTCCATCAAGCCCAACTTGTGGTGAATGACTACTGGCAGGTGGCCTTGGATCTCAATTGTAACTTTGTCCACCTAGGGCAGGAGGATATGGACACTGCCGATTTTGCGGCCCTTCGTCGTGCGGGCGTGCGTATTGGACTCTCCACTCATGACGAAGCCGAACTTGACCGTGCCTTATCCTCCGATCCTGCGTATGTGGCGCTTGGCCCGGTCTATTCGACACTACTGAAAAAAATGAAATGGAAGCCGCAGGGATTGGACCGTGTGACCCGATGGAAAACAAGGGCCGGAACCGTCCCGTTAGTCGCAATTGGCGGGCTGACCCCAGAGCGTGCGCCCGGTGTTTTTGCCGCCGGTGCGGATAGTGCCGCGGTGGTGACAGACATTCAACAGGCCGCCGACCCCGAAGCCCGCACGCGCGAATGGTTGCGGGTGTGCAGCACATGAGCAGGTATGCCCGCCAGATGCAGTTGCCCGAAATCGGCGAGGCCGGTCAGTCCAGATTGGGCAAAGCCCATGTCGCGGTCGTCGGGGCTGGCGGGTTAGGCTGCCCTGTCCTGCAATACTTAGTCGGTGCAGGAATTGAGAAGATTTCGATATTTGACCCAGATGAGGTCGAGGAAAGCAACCTGCACCGCCAACCTCTTTATGGCATGCCGGATATCGGCAAGCCTAAAGCACTTGCCGCGCGCGATGCTCTGCGCGCGCTCAATCCACAGGTGGAAGTTTCAGCAAATGTAGAGTCGATCGGCCCAACTAGAGCACCAGAGATCGCAGCCAAGGCGGATCTAGTGATCGACGCGGCGGACAGTTTCGCGGCCTCATATATCTTGTCAGATGCCTGTCTGGCTGAAGATACGCCGCTCGTCTCAGCAAGCGTTCTGGGGCAAACCGGATATGTCGGCGGGTTTTGCGGGGGCGCACCGTCTCTACGTGCCGTGTTCCCTGAATTGCCCGCAACCGGAGCGACCTGCGCAACTGCAGGTGTGCTGGGGCCCGTGGTAGGCGTCATCGGCGCATTGCAGGCACAGATCGCGATCAAAGTCCTTTTGGGTGCACAGCCAGCATTAGGGCAGATGATAACAGCAGATCTTTCTGGAATGCATTTTGGTGGGTTCAGCTTTCTGGGTAACCCAGAACCCGAAACTGCAATCCCTTTCATCGCAGAACCGATGTTGCAATGTTCTGACCTGATCATTGAACTGAGGAGCCATCACGAAGCACCTAAGAAAATCCGCCCAGAAGCTGAGCGCATTTCCGAAGCCGAGTTGCGCAATCAGTTTCCGTTTTCAAGGCAAAGGGTAGTCTTGTGCTGCCAAAGCGGATTACGAGCTTGGCGGGCGGCAAAAGGCTTGCAGGCCCAGGGTGAAACCAACCTCGCTTTGTTGGCTGCGAGGGCCAGTAAATGAAGCCGATCATGATAATCGGCGGAACCGACAGTAGCGGGGGCGCGGGCCTGATCCGAGATGCCTGGGTGGCCCAAAAACTTGGATGTCAGGTCCTTCCCATTGTCACGGCGGTGACCGCTCAATCAGATGATATGGTGTTAAATACCCAGCTCATATCGACGGAAATGATCGCCAGCCAGATCAAAGCCGCACTGGCCACAACCGCTCCTGCCGCCATCAAGATCGGCATGCTTGGTAATGAAGAAATTGCTAATGCGGTTGGCAACGCCATCGATAGGCAATCGTGCCCCATTGTCCTGGACCCGGTGCTAAAAGCCAGCTCGGGACGTCAACTCATGTCAGGGCAGTTTCCCAGAACGTTGCTGTCGCAAGCCCGGCTTGTCACCCCGAACCTACTCGAAGCGGCAGCGCTCTCAGGATATCCCGTGGCGGAGACCGACGACCAGATCGCGGCGCAGGCAGATTGGTTTTTGTCCCAAGGAGCGCAGGCCGTGTTGATCAAGGGAGGCCATGCATCGGGTGAAACCTCCGACGATCATCTGTACACACTTACAGAGCAGAATATACTGACGGCACCGAGGCTAGAAGTAGCAACGATGCGCGGCACAGGCTGCGCAATGGCCACGGCGATCGCCTGCGGCCTGATCCAGTGGAACGATCTTATTTTAGCATGCAAGAGGGCAAAATCTTTCGTCCATAACTACCTCCGCGAGGCAATCAACATCTGATATCGTGATACCGGTTTTGCCAAAACTGACATTCGGCCTCGACACTGCACCAGTCACTTTGGAGCTCATTCCCGAATTTTGTTGCTGCTGTGTAGGCGGGCTTTCGATCATCTGAAATAAGATAGAAATCGAATCCAGTCGAAGCCCAATAGCTACGCATCTGCTGGACAGGCCCGACCGGCAGAACTACCGTAGCGGCAAAATGATCCAACAGGAGGATTCACTCGGATGTCCAAGACACTCACGATCGCGGCAAGTACAGTTCTGTTTCTCTCGACGGCAGTATATGCGCAGGACCAATGCGCCGCTGGCAAGACACTGACAGACGGCAAATTCACCATCGCAACAGGCAACCCTGCCTATTACCCTTGGGTACTTGATGACGCGCCCGAAAGTGGCGAGGGGTTCGAGGCAGCCGTTGCTTATGCCGTGGCTGAAGAAATGGGGTTCGCAGCTGATGATGTCGTTTGGGTCCGCTCGTCCTTCGACGAGGCGATCCAGCCTGGCGCCAAGGAATTCGACGTCAACATGCAGCAATACTCGATCACGCCCGAACGGGATCAGGTGGTTGATTTCTCTGCCCCTTACTACACCGCCCCGATGGCGGTTCTGGTCAGCCCCAATTCAACCGAAACGGCCCCAACGCTGGAAGCGTTGAAAGGTCTGCAATGGGGGGCTGTTGGGTCCACCACGGCGGTTCCGAAACTGGCCAGCATCATCCAGCCCGACAGCGATCCGCTGCTGTATGGCGACAATGCGGATGTGAACGCCGCGATGACGGCCAACCAGATCGATGCAGCGCTGTTCGATCTGCCCACCGCCCTGTTCCTCAGCGCGGTGATGATCGAAGGCTCGAAAGTCATCGGTCAGTTCCCGGCGGATGAAAATGACAATCCCGATCATTTCGGCATGCTGATGGAAGAGGGCAATCCGCTGAAAACCTGCGTGGACGAAGCGCTGGCAGCACTGGCCGCGAACGGCAAACTGGCCGAGATCGAGGCCGTATGGCTGCAGGACACCACCGGTGTCCCTCTGATCAAGTAACATGGCAGATCACAAGGCGGCGGGGATGACCCGCCGCGAACGGTACGAGGCGCACCAACGACGACGCTCGTTGGTGATCGCCACAATAAGCACGGTCACTGTTGTGGCCGCGATTTACTTTCTGGTGCCGCTCGCTCCGGGCTGGTCGAAGGTTCAGCAGAGCTTTTTCAACGGCGAGACACTAGTCAAAACCTTCCCGAAACTGCTTGAGGCGTTTCGGATCAATGTGATGATCTTTTTGTGGTCCGCACCGGCTATCGCGGTGCTTGGGCTACTGATCGCATTGGCGCGGGATGCCAAATCCCCCGCCCTGTTTCCTCTGCGCATCTTTGGCGCGGCGTTCACCGACATTTTCCGCGGCGTGCCAGTGATCCTGACGGTCTACCTGATCGGCTTCGGTATTCCGGGTCTAGGCCTGCCGCGTCCATGGAATTCGCCTTACATCTGGGGCTCGCTGGCGCTGATCCTGACCTATTCGGCCTATGTGGCCGAAATCTTCCGTTCCGGCATCGACAGCGTTCATCACAGCCAGCGCGCCGCAGCTTTGTCGCTGGGCCTGTCAGAGCGGCAAGTGATGCGCGACGTGGTGTTGCCGCAGGCCATCCGCAACGTGGTGCCATCACAGATGAACATGCTGATTGCTCTGCAAAAGGACGTCTCGCTGCTCAGCTTCATCGGTCCGGTCGAAATCTTCCGTCAGGCCGGGGTGTTCAAATCACTGCTGGCGAATTTCACCCCTTATGTGGGGGCCGCGATTATCTTCCTGATCGTCACCATTCCGGCCACCCGCTATGCCGATCACTTGATGGCCCGCCAAATGCGAGAGAGGCGCTGATGCCAAAACTGGAACTTCAGGGCGTGGTCAAGCGCTTTGGCGACCGTACAGTCTGTGACGGGATCAACCTGACCGTGGATGAGGGCCAGATGGTCTGCCTGATCGGCGCGTCCGGGTCGGGAAAATCCACCCTGTTGCGCTGCATCAACCTGCTGGAACCCATCGAAGACGGCGCAATCTTTCTGGATGGCGAGGATATTTCGATCCCCGGCCTGAACCCGCAATCGGTACGCGCCCGCATCGGGATCGTGTTCCAAAGCTTCAACCTGTTTCCGCATATGACCGCGCTTGAGAATGTCATGCTCGCGCCCCGCCGGGTGCGTGGATTGACCCGCGCCGAATTGCAGCCCGAGGTCGAGACGCTGTTCAGCCGGTTCGGGCTGGCCGACCGGATGCATAATTATCCTGACCAGTTGTCGGGCGGGCAGCAGCAGCGCGTCGCCATCGTGCGCGCCTTGGCCATGCAGCCCGAGGTCATGCTGTTTGATGAGATCACATCGGCCCTCGACCCGCAACTGGTGGGCGAGGTGCTGGATGTTCTGCTGATGCTGAAGAAACAGGGCATGACGATGGTGATGGCCACGCATGAAATGGGCTTTGCCCGCGAGGCCGCCGACAAGATCTGTTTCCTCGACAGCGGTCGGATCATTGAAGAAGGCCCGCCCGAGGCGGTGTTTGACCACCCTTCGCACCAGACCACGCAGGCCTTTCTGGCGCGGGCGCTGAAGTAAGCGCCCCGGCTCTGAAACCCTGACGATCTGGCCCTCAAGGACTCGACTCATTGAGGGTCAAGAACATATAAGAACAAATGTAGAACATTTGGGGGTTTATATGTTCGGCGGGATGCAGCGCCGCATCGTTTCACTCTGGTTTCCCCGGCTGGCAAGCGACCGGGCTTTGCGCCTGCGCCCGGTCGATGGCCCGTTTGTTCTGACGCTGAAACAGAATAATGCAAACCGGGTGTATTGCCTGAACACGCAGGCACAGCGGCAAGGCCTGCACAGCGGCATGCCCTATTCCGATGCCCGCGCCTTTTGCCCCGATCTGCAAAGCCATCCTGCCGACCCGCAAGGGGATCAGCGGTTTCTGCACGCTCTACGCCGCTGGGCCACGCGCTATTGCCCCTGGGTCGGGCTCGAGGGTGAGGATGGGTTGGTTCTGGACATCACAGGATCGGCTCATCTTGCGGGCGGGGAAGAGATGATGCTGACCGATATGCGCAGGCGTCTGGCCCGGGCCGGGCTGGCGGTTCAGATCGGTCTGGCCCCAACACGCGGCGCGGCCTGGGCCCTGGCGCATTACGGCGAAGGGGTCGCGACCCAGGATACGCTGAAAGCGATCCGCACCTTGCCGGTGGCAGCGCTGCGGCTGGATGAGGATACCTCGGTCGCGCTGCAACGGCTGGGACTGCGCCGGATTGGCGAGCTGGCGCAAACCCCGCGCGCGCCATTGACGCGCCGGTTTGGCCCCGAGGCTCTGATGCGTCTGGATCAGGCGCTGGGGGACCAACCCGAACAGATCACACCGCTGGCCAATCCGCCCCATTACGGCGTGCGCATGACTCTGCCCGAGCCCATTGGGCTGCTGTCCGACATGATGGCCGGGGCGGAACGGCTGCTGGAACGGCTCTGCGACAAGCTGAAAGCGCAGGAAATGGGCGCGCGCAAGCTGTGCATGACCTTGCGCCGGGTGGATCAGGACCACCAGCAGGTCGAGCTGCGCCTGGCTCGCCCTCTGCGTGACCCGTACCGCATCCTGCCCCTGTTCGAACGCGGGCTGGCCGAGGTGGATGCAGGCTTTGGCGTCGATCAGCTGCGGCTGGAGGCCACGCTGGTGGAACCCCTGCCCGTGCGCCAGATCAGCCGCGCCGCAAGCCGGGACAAAGATCAGTTGGACGACCTGATCACCCGCATCGGCACCCGCATCGGGTTGGAGCAGGTCCACCGCCTGCTGCCCGCGCAAAGCCACATCCCCGAACGCAGCTTCATCATCTCGCCCGCCGCCTATTCCGACCCCGCAGGCGGTTGGTGCGCCCTGCGCCCCCGCCCCCTGCACCTGTTTCCGCCGGAACCCATCGCTGGATCGGGGCCGCACCCGCCACGCCGCTTTCGCTGGCGACGCATGTCGCTGACCACAGGCCGCTCAACCGGCCCCGAACGCATCTGCCCCGAATGGTGGCTCGAGGATGAGAACTGGCGCACGGGCTTGCGCGATTACTGGCAGGTCGAAACCCGGCAGGGGCGGCGATTGTGGCTGTATTACACGCCGCAAAATCCGGGATGGTTCGTGCATGGGGAATTCGCATGAGTAAACCGAACCCGCCCAGCTCACACGCGCAGGACCCCGGCTATGCCGAGTTGTGCGTGACCACAAATTTCACCTTCCTGACCGGAGCCTCGCACCCAGAAGAGCTGGTGACCCGCGCGGCAGAGCTGGGCCTGAAAGCCATCGCGATCACCGACCGAAACTCTCTGGCCGGGGTGGTCCGGGGCTGGAGCGCGTTGAAAGAGCTGCGGCGCGAGGCGGAAGGCGCGGTTCAAATCCGCTCGCAACACCGGCTTGATTCCTCGTCCCGGCAAGAGGTCGGGCATGTGCAGCCGATCAACAAACCGGACGTACCCGCCCTGCCCAAGCTGATCGTCGGCTGCCGTCTGGTTCTGCGCGACAGCGCGGTGCACTGGCTGGCCCTGCCCCGCGACCGCGCCGCCTATCAGCGACTGACCCGCCTGCTGACGCTGGGCAAGCGACGGGCCGAGAAAGGCGACTGTCATCTGGATATGCGGGATATGCTGGCGGCCTGTCAGGGGATGATCCTGATCGCGCTGCCTCAGGCAGGGTTGAAACAGGCCATCCCCGATATTCAGACCGTCCGGCGACAATTCCCCAATTCGGTCTTTCTGGGGGCGGTGCCACGCTATGACGGCAGTGATCGGGCCTATCTGGCGGCCTGTGCGCAGGCAGCTCTGCGGGCCTCGGCCCCGATGGTGGCGGTGGGCGATGTGCTGATGCACCGTGGCAGCCGCCGCCAACTGGCCGATGTGCTGACCTGCATGCGCGAGCACATCACGATTGACCAGATCGGCACCCGCGCCCTGCCTAATGCCGAACGGCGGCTGAAAGGCTATGCGGATATGGCCCGGCTGTTTCAGGATCACCCCGGCGCGCTGCGCCGCACGCTGGAAATCGCCGACCGCTGCAGCTTTGACTTAACTGAGTTGTCTTATGAATACCCCGACGAGATCGCCAGTACCGAAACCCCGCTGGCGCGATTGGAACGTTTGGCCCGCGAGGGGCTGAAACGACGCTATCCCGATGGGCCGTCTGAGAGGACCATCAGCCTGATGAAAAAGGAACTGGCCCTGGTCGCCGATCTGGATTTCCCGGCCTATTTCCTGACCGTGCATGACATTGTGCAATTCGCCCGCTCGCAGGGCATTCTGTGTCAGGGGCGCGGCTCGGCCGCCAATTCGATCCTGTGTTATCTGCTGGGCATCACCGATGTCAGCCCCGACATGATCGCCATGGTGTTCGAGCGTTTTGTCTCGAAATACCGGGGCGAGCCGCCGGATATCGACGTGGATTTCGAACACGAGCGGCGTGAAGAGGTGATCCAGTGGATTTACGAGAAATATGGCCGCCACCGCGCGGGCCTCTGTGCCACGGTCATCCATTTCCGATCCCGCGCGGCAATCCGCGAGGTGGGCAAGGTGATGGGCCTGTCTCAGGACGTCACCGCAGGCCTGTCCGGCCAGATCTGGGGGATGAGCAATGGCGGCGTTGATGCCGAGAGGCTGCAGGAACTGGGCCTCGACCTCAAAGACCGGCGGCTGATGCAGACGGTCCGACTGATTGGCGAGATCATCGGCTTTCCGCGCCACCTGTCGCAGCATGTGGGCGGGTTCGTCATCACCAAAGGGCGGCTGGATGAGCTCTGCCCGATCGAAAACGCCGCGATGGAAGACCGCACCGTGATCGAGTGGGACAAGGACGACATCGACGCGCTTGGCATTCTAAAGGTGGATATATTGGGGCTGGGGATGCTCAGCTGCATCCGCAAGGCGTTTGACCTGATGCAGCAGCATGACGGCGAAACCCTCAGCATCGCCACCGTCCCGCAAGAGGATACGGCGACCTATGACATGCTCTGCGCCGCTGATGCGGTGGGTGTGTTTCAGGTCGAAAGCCGGGCGCAGATGAATTTCCTGCCCCGGATGAGGCCGCGCGAATTCTACGATCTGGTGATCGAGGTTGCCATCGTCCGCCCCGGCCCCATTCAGGGCGATATGGTGCAGCCCTATATCCGGCGGCGCAACGGGCTGGAAAAATCCGAACCCTTCGGCCCCGCTTTGGAAGAGGTGACGCGGCGCACGCTGGGCGTGCCGCTGTTTCAGGAACAGGCCCTGCAAATCGCCGTGGTAGGCGCAGGTTTTTCGGCGGAAGAGGCTGACCATCTGCGCCGCTCCTTGGCCTCGTTCCGGCGCATGGGGACGATTGGCACATATCGTGACAAGTTCATCGCGGGGATGCTGAACAATGGCTATACGCCCGAGGTCGCCGACCGCTGCTTTGGCCAGATCGAAGGCTTTGCCGATTACGGCTTTCCCGAAAGCCACGCGGCGGCTTTTGCCATGCTGGCCTATGTCTCGGCCTGGATGAAATGCCACCACCCGGCGATCTTTGCCTGCGCGTTGCTGAACTCGCAGCCCATGGGGTTTTATGCCCCCGCCCAGATCGTGCGAGACGCGCGCGAGCACGGGGTCGAGATCCGCCCGGTCTGCGTTAACACCTCGACCTGGGACAATCTGCTGGAACGCCGCGCCGACGGGGCGCTGGCCCTGCGGCTGGGTTTTCGCCAGATCAAAGGGTTCAAGCAGGAGGATGCGGATTGGATCGTGGCCGCGCGGGGTAATGGGTATCCGGACCCCGAAACGCTGTGGTTGCGGGCCGGGCTGCGCCCCGATGTTCTGACGCGTCTGGCCGAGGCGGATGCGTTCTCCGGCATGGACCTGACCCGGCGCGACGCCCTGTGGCATGTCAAAGCCATCCGCAGCCGAACCGCTCTGCCGCTGTTCAATGACCCCATCGATGGCGAAAGCATCAACGAGCCACCGGTGAACCTGCCGGTCATGCATCTGGGCGAGGAAGTGGTCGAAGACTATGTCTCAACTCGCCTGACCCTACGTTCACACCCGATGGAGCTGTTGCGCCCGTCCATCCCCGGCCTTGTGCCCCATGCCACGCTGCAGGACATCCCGCTGGGCCGCTACAGCGTGTGCGGGCTGGTGATTACGCGTCAGCGGCCGGGAACCGCCTCGGGCGTGATCTTTCTGACGCTTGAGGATGAAACCGGGGTCAGCAATGTGGTTGTTTGGCCTAAGGTCTATGAACGGTTTCGCCGCATCGTGATGGGCGGGCGGTTGTTGCAGGTCCGCGGGTATCTGCAGCGCGAGGGGATCGTCGTGCACCTGATCGCGCAGGAGATCACTGATATGTCGCACAAACTGTCCGAGCTTGGGCACCCGCTGGATGAGGCCATCGGCATCACCCAACCGCAAGCTGATGACACCCCGCGTCCCCGACAGAACGGCCCAAGCGCCCGTCATCCGCGCGAACAGGCCAAGCGGCTGTTCCCGAGCCGGGATTTTCACTAGAACCCGCGCCATCATAAGGCCAGTTTCAAAGAAACATCCGGCTAGCGTGATCCGGTCACCTCTTTCCCTTGCCCTTGCCCGCAATATGTTGCACCACACACGGGTTCAAACCCGGTGAACGGGCCAAAGGATAAGGACAAGGTGCATGGCTGACGGATCGATCGACATCAACGCAAAACCCACCGAGGACATTTCGGTTCGCGAGGTGTTTGGCATTGACAGCGATATGGCAGTCAAAGGCTTTGCCGAGCGCAGCGACCGCGTGCCGGTCATCGACCCGACCTACAAGTTCGACCCCGAAACCACATTGGCGATTCTTGCCGGCTTTACCCATAACCGCCGGGTGATGATTCAAGGCTATCACGGCACCGGGAAATCGACCCATATCGAACAGGTCGCTGCCCGTCTGAACTGGCCCGCCGTGCGTGTGAACCTCGACAGCCACATCAGCCGGATCGACCTGATCGGTAAGGATGCGATCAAGCTGCGAGACGGCAAGCAGGTCACCGAGTTCCACGAAGGCATCCTACCCTGGGCGCTGCGCAACCCGGTTGCCATCGTGTTCGACGAATACGATGCGGGCCGTGCGGATGTGATGTTCGTGATCCAACGCGTTCTGGAGCATGACGGCAAGCTGACCCTGCTGGACCAGAACGAAATCATCACGCCGAACCCGAACTTCCGTCTGTTTGCGACTGCAAACACCGTGGGTCTGGGCGACACCACCGGCCTCTATCATGGCACGCAACAGATCAACCAGGCGCAGATGGACCGCTGGTCGCTGGTTTCGACACTGAACTACCTCAGCCACGATGCCGAGACCATGATCGTGCTGTCCAAAGCCCCCCATTACAACACTGCCGAAGGCCGCAAGACCGTCAGCCAGATGGTCACCGTCGCCGACCTGACCCGGACTGCCTTTATGAACGGCGATCTGTCCACCGTCATGAGCCCCCGGACCGTGATCAACTGGGCCCAAAACGCCGAGATTTTCCGCAACATCGGCTATGCCTTCCGCCTGTCCTTCCTGAACAAATGCGACGAACTGGAACGCCAGACCGTAGCTGAGTTCTATCAGCGTTGTTTTGATGAGGAACTGCCGGAAAGCGCGGCGAGCGCCAGCCTGGGGTGACAGGGGGGCCGCCATGCATATCGGATTGATTGGCGGGATCGGTGTTGCTGCAACGGTGGTTTATTATCAGCGCCTGAGTGCGGCGATGGCGGCGCGTGGAAAGCCGATGGAACTGACCATCGTGCATGCGGATGTGCAGGAATTGATCCGCAACAATCTGGCGGACGAACGGGATGCACAGGCGCAGGTCTACGCAGGGCTCATTGATCGCCTGAAGGCGGCAGGTGCGGATTGCGCCGCAATCACGTCGCTGGGTGGGCATTTCTGCTATGATGAGACCGTGCCATTGTCTTCGTTATCCCTTGTTTCGGCCGTAAAGCCTCTGGATGCGTATTTCGCCTCACAGGGGTTTGGCACTGTTGGGTTGCTGGGAACGCGTGTTGTGATGCAGACCAAACTTTATGGTCAGCTTGGGCAGACCCGGGCGGTTGCGTTTGAAGATGAGATCGAAGTGTTGGGACAAGCCTATCAGGACATGGCGGTCGCCGGGGTTTGCTCCAATCAGGATCGCGCGCTGTTTCTGGACGCAGGTCGCCGTATGGTGGATGATTTGAATGCTGATGCCGTCGTTTTGGCTGGGACCGACCTGAACCTTGCCTTTGACGGGCGAGATCCCGGATATAAGGTTGTTGATGCGTTGGATGTGCATGTGGATATGCTGGCGCGTCTGGCAAGTGATGAAATGACGCTTGAAGAAGCAGGGGCGGACAGATGAGTAAACCAAACGACAACCCTGCTGATCCTTTTAAAAAGGCGCTGGCCGAAGCCACCAAGGTCATGGCCGATGACCCCGAGCTTTCGGTAAGCTATACGGTCGACCCCTCAGGTCTGTCAGGCGAGTCCATGCGGCTGCCGCAGGTCTCACGCCGGATGACGCGCGAAGAGGTGTTGTTGGCGCGCGGCACGGCAGATGCTCTGGCCCTGCAGCGCAAGTACCATGACGACGCGACGCACGCGCGCTATGCGCCTCCAGGAGATATGGCGCGGGATCTTTATGAGGCGATGGAAACGGCCCGCTGCGAGGCGATGGGCGCACGGGACATGCCCGGAACCGCGTCAAATATCGACGTCAAGATCGGGCATGAGGCGATCCGGCGTGGCTATGACCAATGCAAGCAGCCTGCGGATGCGCCTTTGGCTGTGGCGGCGGGCTATCTGATCCGACATCTGGCCACCGGGCGCGATATGCCGCCTGCGGCTGAGAATGTCATGAACCTGTGGCGCGGGTTTATCGAGGAACAGGCCGGCGGCGTGCTTGAAAACCTTGATGAGGTGCTTTCGGATCAGGCCGAATTTGCCAAGTTTGCCCGCCAGATGATCAAGGATCTGGGCTATGGCGACCAGCTGGGCGAGGACCCTGATGAGCTGGACGATGAGCAGGAAGATCAGGCCGAAGAAGATGCCGAAGAACAGCCCGATCCCGACAGCACCGGCCAGGATGATCAGGACGAACAGGACGCCGACGCGACGCCTGAGCAAACTCAGGAAGAGCAGCAAGACCAGTCTCAGGCCCAGGTCTCGATGGACGAGATGGCCGAAGACGAGATGGGCGATGAGGCTGAAATGCCCGAGGGCGAGGCTCCTCTGGAGCCGCCTGCCCCGCCACCTGCGTCCGAGGCGGATCCGGACTACAAGGTCTATCTGAACACCCACGACGAAGAGATAGCAGCCGAAGATCTTGCCGAACCGGCCGAGCTGGAACGCCTGCGCGCCTATCTGGACCAGCAATTGGAGCCATTGAAGGGCGCGGTCAGCCGTCTCGCCAACAAACTGCAACGCCGCCTGCAAGCGCAGCAGAATCGCAGCTGGGAGTTCGACCGCGAGGAAGGCATTCTGGACGCAGGCCGTCTGGCGCGCGTGGTGGCGAACCCGACCACACCGTTGAGTTTCAAGGTCGAGAAAGACACCGAGTTTCGCGATACCGTAGTGACGCTGCTTTTGGACAACTCGGGCTCGATGCGCGGACGTCCGATTTCGATCGCCGCGATCTGCGCGGATGTTCTGGCCCGAACGCTGGAACGCTGCAACGTCAAGGTCGAGATTCTGGGCTTTACCACCCGCGCGTGGAAAGGCGGTCAGGCGCGTGAGGCGTGGCTGAACGATGGCCGCCCGCAGCAACCGGGGCGTCTGAACGACCTGCGCCATATCATCTACAAGGGCGCCGATGCCCCATGGCGGCGTGCGCGGCCCAATCTGGGGCTGATGATGAAAGAAGGCCTGCTGAAGGAAAACATCGACGGTGAAGCTCTGGAATGGGCCCATCGCCGGATGCTGGCGCGGCGCGAGGCCCGCAAGATCCTGATGGTCATCTCGGACGGCGCTCCGGTCGATGATTCCACGCTCAGCGTTAACCCGGCGAACTATCTTGAAAAGCACCTGCGCGACGTGATCGCCATGGTCGAAAAACGCAAGATGGTCGAATTGCTGGCCATCGGCATCGGCCACGACGTGACGCGGTATTACGACCGCGCCGTGACCATCACCGATGTAGAACAACTGGCCGGAGCCATGACCGAGCAATTGGCAGCGCTCTTCGACAGCGATCCCCGCGCACGGGCGCGTGTCATGGGGATGAAGCGGGCCAGCTAAGCCCGCCGCTCCTGCGCCGTCAGGCGAAGCACCAGATTTACCAGCCAATTGGGCATGGATATTGCCCTGCCCGAGGGTTCAGCGCGCGGGCGGGATAGGCTTGGCCGATGACGGGCAGCCGGGTGGTGCAATAACGCGGTGTCAAAGGGAAGCATCATCTGTATCTCCTGTCTGTTGCTTCCAATGTGGTCTCTATGCGCCGCGCCCGCTTGAAGGCGATCCTGAGAAACCCTCGAGAATTCCTTGGGATAATTATTGAAACTTGAGGCCTGCGCCGAAACAGAGTGTATTCAGCCCATGCGATATGAGTTTGCAGACTGTGTTCTTGATGTGGACCGCCACGTATTGCTGCGCGGCGGCGAGACCGTACCGGTAGAACCGCAGGTCTTTGATCTGCTGGAATTGCTGGCTGAAAGCCCCGGTAAACTGGTTGTCCGAGAGGAGATCATCGATCGGGTCTGGAACGGCCGGTTTGTCTCGGATTCAACGATCAGTGCACGCATTGCGGCAGCCCGTCGGGCTGTTGGTGATGATGGCAAGTCACAACGGATCATTCGAACAATCGTCCGACGCGGATTGCAGATGACAGCCGAGGTCAAAAGCGACGCTGGTTCAAACTCGGACGAGAACAGACAGACCCAGAAACTGCGTTATGCCCAAGGCAGCGATGGCCGGCCAATCCCCTATTCGCTAACGGGCAGTGGTCACCCCGTTCTTCGCATCGGCTCGGTCATTCATGATCTGGAAGCCGAATGGCGCTTGTCTTCTGAACGCACCCGGTTGATAGATATGGCCAAGCAATTCCGCCTGCTGCGCTACAACAAGGATCACGGAGTAAGCTCCAACTCGGACCATCAAGCCGTCTTTGACCTCAGAATCCAGGAAATTCTGGCAGTCACCAAGGCCGCCGGGTTCGAGCGTTTTTCGATCATCGGCGAGTTTGGGGGCACTTTCCCGGCCCTGCATTTTGCGGCACGGCATCCGGATCGGGTGGACAAGCTGGTGATCGCTGGCGGTTGGGCCGAAGGGCGCGACCACCGGGGTGATACGAAACAACCCGATTCCATCCGAACCATGATTTCAGAAGGCTGGCAAACACCGGGCGGTGGATACGCGATGGGCTCGACTCTCAGTTATTTTCCGGAAGGCCCGCTCGATGATGTCCGCCAAATGGTGCAAGAGATGCAGGCGCTATATTCGCGCGAGCAAAAGCTCTTGTATCGAGATATTGGAAACAGCACATCCGCCTTGCATCTGTTATCCGAAATCACTTGCCCAACCCTGATCCTGCACGGACGCCACACCGAAGTTCACCCTCTGACCGAGGCACGCAAACTGGCTGCAGGCATTCCAAATGCCTCGCTTGTTATCCTTGAAACCGCCAATCAAATTCCGCTGCCCGGAAACCCCGCCTACGAGATCTACATGCAAAGCCTCATCGAATTTCTTGGAGCGCCCTCGGATAGCTGATCTGGCGCTGGACATTCTTTGGCGCAGCCCTCAGGTTTCACCGCATCCAAATCCACCCGAAGAGGCCGCCCATGTTTCAGAGTTTCGAAGTGACCGCCCGCCCGGAACAAGGCCCCCCGCGACTGGCGGCCCTGCGCGAAGAATTGGCGGGCGAAGGTTTGCAGGGTTTTCTTGTCCCCCGCGCAGATGCACATCAGGGGGAATATGTGGCCCCTCGGGATGAACGGTTGGCCTGGCTTACCGGTTTCACAGGGTCTGCGGGGTTCTGCGCGGCACTCGCGGATATTGCCGGGGTTTTCATCGATGGACGCTATCGCACGCAGGTGAAGGCGCAGGTCGCTGAAGACTACACGCCAGTCCCGTGGCCCGATGTCAGCCTAAGCGCGTGGTTGAAAGAACAGCTACCAGATGGCGGAAAGGTCGGGTTTGACCCATGGCTTCACGCGGCAGGCCAGATTTCATCTGCGCAGAAAGAGCTTGAGGGCAGCGGGGTTGAGCTGCTGCGCTGCGATAACCTCGTGGATCGGGTTTGGGCGGATCAACCCGCCCCTCCCATGAATCCGGTCAGAGTGCATCCGATTGAATTTGCGGGTGAAAGCGCCGAGAGCAAGATCCATCGCCTCGCCGATGAGCTAAGAACAGCGGATCGCACGGCTGCAGTGATCACTCTGCCGGATTCGATCATGTGGCTGCTGAACATTCGGGGCTCGGACATCGCGTATAATCCGGTGGCGCATGGGTTCGCCATCCTGCACGGCGATGGTCGCGTTGACCTGTTCATGGCCGCCGCCAAGCTGTCCGAGATAACGGATCATTTGGGCGACAAGGTTACCCAGCACGAGCCCGACACATTCCTGACGGCAATCGAGGCGCTAGAGGGCAAGGTGCAGGTTGATCCAAATACGGTTCCGCAAATCGTGGCGGATACGTTGGGGGACCGTTTGGTAGACGGCGGCGATCCCTGCGCCTTGCCCAAAGCCCGCAAGAATCCAGCCGAAATCGCTGGCACCGCCGAGGCGCATCTACGCGATGCTGCAGCGGTGGTGGAACTGCTATGCTGGCTGGAGGCGCAGACCCCGGGCAGCCTGACCGAGACAGAAGTGGTGACAAAGCTGGAAGAGAGCCGCCGCCGGGACAACGCGCTGCAGGATATCTCATTCGACACCATCGCGGGCACTGGACCAAACGGCGCCATCATGCATTACCGGGTGACTGAAGAAACAGACAGTCGGTTGGAAAACGGTCACCTGCTGGTGCTGGACAGCGGTGGGCAATATCTGGACGGCACCACCGATATCACCCGCACGATTGCGATCGGTGATGTGGGGGATGAGGAAAAAGCATGCTTCACCCGCGTCCTCAAAGGCATGATCGCCATGTCGATGCTGCGCTGGCCTGTTGGTCTGGCCGGGCGTGATATCGAATGCGTCGCACGGCTGCCTCTGTGGCTGGCCGGGCAGGATTTCAACCACGGGGTCGGGCATGGGGTCGGTACCTATCTCAGTGTGCACGAAGGTCCTCAGCGCCTGTCACGGGTCAGCCACGTCCTGCTTGAGCCGGGAATGATCCTGTCGAACGAGCCGGGATATTATCGCGAGGGCGCCTTTGGTATCCGTCTGGAAAATCTCGTCGTCGTGGAGGAGGCCCCCGCCCTGCCCGGTGGTGACGACGAACGCGCCATGCTGAACTGGCGTACGCTGACTTATGTCCCAATCGACAGGCGTTTGATTGTAATAGATATGCTGACACGAGAGGAACGTACTTGGCTAAACGCCTATCACTTCGATGTGGTGGAAAAAATCCGACCAAGGCTGGGCGACGACGCTCAACTGTGGTTGGATGCCGCAACTGCGCCGGTTTGACACCGGCATGTTACATAGATTGGGCAGAGGAGAAGCCCCGAACCGACAAGGGAAGGAACAGGAATGACAGACACCATCACAATTCGCAAAGCGCCGGGTAAATGGAGCGTGCGTTCAGGCGGCGCAATTCTAGGTGAAACCACAGCTGCGCTGGAATTGCTTGAGGGTGATAAAGACCCGGTCATCTATTTCCCGCGCACGGATATCGCTATGGCTTTTCTGGATCGCACCGACAAAGTGACCCAATGCGAAGGCAAGGGGGAGGCCACGCATTTCTCGATCGTGAACAAATCATCAGTCACTAAAAACGCGGCGTGGAGCTATGAGAACCCACTCGATACCATCGCCGAAATTAAGAACCATCTGGCGTTTTATCCCGAAGACTCGGTCAAAGTTGAACGAATTTAGGTTCAATATTTGCCTCTACTTTACAATTGATGTGTTCGATGCCCATCAAAGCTGACTGTCCACTCCATCTTGTTGCCAAGATCGGGCCTACTCGAAGATAGCCAGAGTATCGATAATCCAGCTCGTGGGATGTTGGCGGCCGGTTCTACGATCTAGTAGGGAATGCTTCGATCCGGGTCTGGCCTCGAGGCTCCCGAGATTTGATGATCCGTAACGAGCAACATAATGCTTGTATTGGTCCGGCGTAATTTGCGGCCCAGAGATCCGACACGCTGCAAAACGGGGAAAATGAATGAAAATCGCAACTGCTGCTTACAACCTGAATTGGCTCGACAGTTGGGCGCAATATGAAGACAAAGTTGAGGCGTGGGTTTCCGAAGCCGTAAGTCATGGTTCCAATCTTCTCGTGTTCCCCGAGTATGGTGCGATGGAGTTGTCGACACTCGATGGTCCCAAGGTGGCAGGTAATCTTGAACGTTCTATCCACGCCGTTTCCGACCGGTTGGAAGATGTACAAGACATACATTCCCGCCTGGCGATGACGTACAATGCATACATTCTGGGTGCGTCAGCCCCGGTGATCGACGGATCAGGCCGTCCAGTGAACCGCGCAGTCCTCTACGCTCCTGATGGTCGCCGCGACCATCAGGACAAGCAGATCATGACACGGTTTGAGCGCGAGGTCTGGGACATCGCCCCAGGTGGTCCGTTGAAACTGTTCGATACCGCTTTGGGTAAAATCGGCGTTCTCATCTGTTATGACAGTGAGTTCCCGCTCTTGGGTCGCGCGCTGAGCGAGGCCGATCTGATCCTCGTTCCATCCTGTACCGAAGCCCTGTCCGGTTATTGGCGCGTGCGGATTGGCGCCATGTCCCGCGCTCTTGAGAATCAATGCGTTACGGTAATGTCATCATTGGTTGGCGGCAATGAATGGTCTGAAGCGGTAGACATGAATACCGGTATGGGCGGCGTGTTTGGCCCGCCCGATATCGGGTTCCCGCCGACGGGTGTGCTTGCCGAAGGCACTCTGAATACAGCCGGCTGGACCTATGCCGAGGTCGACCTGTCCGCAATCGCAAACGTCCGTGCGGACGGTCGTGTGTTGAACCGCACCCATTGGGTCGAGCAAGATGCCCGAGTCGATTCGGTCACAATATCGCCTCTTTAGGTGACTTCGCCCTTGAAATAAGGCCGGAATAGGCTCATTTAAGCGCACGAACTGCAGATTCTGCAGGTGCAACGTAATGATGGAGACAACATGGCCAAGGAAGATACGCTCGAATTTCCCGGTGTCGTGAAGGAACTCCTGCCTAATGCGACGTTTCGGGTCGAGCTGGAAAACGGCCATGAGATCATCGCACATACGGCAGGCAAGATGCGCAAGAACCGCATCCGTGTTCTGGCCGGCGACAAAGTTCAGGTCGAAATGACCCCTTATGATCTGACCAAGGGTCGGATCAACTACCGCTTCAAGTAACGCCCTACACATGGCGTTTATCCTCGGATCGGGCAGCCCAAGGCGGCTGGACCTGCTGGCGCAGCTTGGCGTTCAGCCCGATGCGATCCGTGCGCCGGATATCGATGAAACGCCGCTGAAAGGCGAACTGCCAGCCCCCTATTGCAGCCGCATCACACGGCAAAAAGTGCAGGCGGTTCAGGCAGATAGTGATGATATCACCCTATGCGCCGACACAACGGTCGCACTGGGCCGCCGTATTCTTGGCAAACCCGAAGATGCGGGACAGGCTGCCGAATTTCTGCACGCCCTGTCCGGCCGACGCCATCGGGTGATCACCTCGGTCGCGGTGCGGCGCGGCGACAAAATTCTCCAGCGCGACGTGGTTTCTCAGGTCAAGGTGAAGCGGCTGTCTGATACCGAAATCAATGCCTATCTTGCGACGGATGACTGGCAGGGCAAGGCCGGAGCCTATGCGATCCAAGGCCCTGCTGGTGCCTTCATCCCATGGATTTCAGGCTCGTTCACCGGTATCGTCGGCCTACCCTTGTCCGAAACTGCCGCACTGCTGCAAGGCATAGGCTATCCGCTATATCGCGAGGCATCATGAAGGGTCGTACCATCATTCTAGATCATATTCAGGGACGCGAAGCTGCAGCCCTGATGGTAGATGGCATCCTCGACGATTTTCTGATCGCCGCAGATACCCCGGCACCCGGCACGATCTACCGTGCCCGTGCGGATCGCCCGGTCAAAGGTCAGGGCGGTATGTTTCTGACCACCCCCGATGGCCCGATGTTTCTGAGACAGGTCAAAGGGTTGGTCCCCGGCGCGCTGCTTTTGGTGCAGGTGACTGGGTATGCCGAGCCCGGCAAAGCCATCCCCGTCACAAACCGCATCCTGTTCAAAAGCCGCTATGCAATCGTGACACCCGACGCTCCCGGCTTGAACATCTCGCGCCGTATCCGGGATGAAGATGTACGCGACCAACTGCTTGAAATCGCTCATGAACAGATGGGCGACAGCCCGCACGGCCTGATCTTACGCTCATGCTGCCAAGGAGCCGAGCCAGGTGAGATCGCTGAGGATATCTCGGCCATGCTTGCGCTGGCCGAGCAGGTGCTAAGTGACTCAGGCACAGAACCCGAATTGCTCAGTGAGGGCGATGGCCCACATATCCTGGCCTGGCGCGATTGGACGGATCCGGCCGAGGTCGTGACCGCATCTGGTGGTTTCGAAGACCATGGCGTGCTGGACGCGCTTGACACCGCACAGGGGATTTCCGAAGCGCTGCCCGGTGGGGGGCACCTCTATATCCAACCGACCCGCGCCCTGGTTGCGGTTGATGTAAACACCGGTGCCGACACGTCTCTGGCCGCTGGGACCAAGGCTAACTTCGCCTGCGCCAAAACCCTGCCGCGCGCCCTACGCGTGCGCGGGCTGGGAGGTCAAATCACGCTGGACCTCGCACCGATGCCCAAGAAAGACCGGAGAGGTTTCGAATCTGCCTTACGGTCGGCTTTCAAGTCCGATCCTGACGAGACAATCCTGGCCGGTTGGACACCGCTGGGCCATTTCGAACTTCAGCGCAAACGTGGTCGTATCCCTTTGACGGAGATCCTGAAATGAGCTGCCCGATCTGCGGAGAATACACTCAGCAGGCCTTTCGCCCATTCTGCTCGAAACGCTGCGCGGATATCGATTTGGCAAAGTGGCTGAACGGTTCATATGCGGTGCGATCGCAACGTGAAGAAGACGCCGAGTCGACTTCGGAACCAACCGAAAGCCCCACGCCCCGCCCGCATTGAAAAAATGTCAAAAAGCCTCTGGACACTGCCTGTGGCAAGTCATAGAAGGCCTCCACCCAATGGCAAACGCCATTCCCGTGCCCGGGTAGCTCAGGGGTAGAGCAGTGGATTGAAAATCCTCGTGTCGGTGGTTCGATTCCGCCCCCGGGCACCATTCAAGAGTTTGATTTTTCTCAATATTCAATTTTGAGCCTTTCAGGGTTTGACAGTTTTCTTGAAGGGTTTGACAACTCTTGATCTGCGTTCGTTCTCCTTTTCTAGTGCTTCCATCGTGATCCGGTTGCGGTCCGCGAGGTTGGCGGACCGGGAATAGTGACGGGCCATAGATGGGGTCTTTTGCCCCAGCAGGTCCGCAATCTGGCGTTCCTCAAGCCCTGCTTCTCGCAGTGTAGTGGCCACGGTATGCCGCAGCCCCTTGAGCGTCAGGCCGGGTTGCACAGCGCCCTCAGCTTCCAGCTTTTTCTTGAAGCGGTACCAGACCGTCGAAAAGCCATTGTAGGTCCAAGGCTTTCCGTTTGATGAGGCAAGGATGGTCACGGCGTCGTGCGTGGGCGCAGCATCCAGAGCCGCTTGCAGCGTCGGACCGATTGGAACGGCAACTTCCTGGCCCGTCTTGCCCCTGACGCCCCAGATCGTGTCGCCGTCTATCTGGCGACGGGTCAGCTTAAGCGCATCGGACGGATCAAGGCCGGTATTCATAATCAACGCCACCGCCACTCGAACGTGCGGGGCGGCCCGATCCAGCACAACTGCGCGTTCTTCCACCGTCCAAGGCCGGTTGGCATAGGGCCGATTTTTCGGGCGCGGCTTGGGAATGACACCTGCCGCATAATCCCGGTCGATCAGACCGCGCGGAATGGCATAACGAAAAACTTGACTCAGGAAGGTGCGGACCATGTTTGCTCGCCGCCAGCCAATCTTGTCCGCCGCTTTGTCATGGATGCCCGAAACGAGGGGCGTCGTGATTGCTGAAACAGGCGTGTTCCGGATTGGGTACAGGAAGTCAGCGCACTTGCGATAGTCGCGCTTGGTGGCGTCCGACAGATTGCCATAGTGTTCAGTCTGGAAATAGGCATTGACCAGCCCGCCAAGGGTTCCCGGCTTAGGTGCTTGCGCCTTCCTCGCCTCTACAATGGCAGCAATGCGGGCGCATTCCGCAAAAAACTCAGCCGATCCTAACGGAGTTTTTTCCAGGTCGATCTTGTGACTCGTGGCGCGATGATAGCAGCGCGGTTTCCCGTGCCGATCATCGAATATCTTGAAACCTCTAACCCTGACACGTGTCATTACAACTTGCCAAGAATGACGTCCTGCGTTGCCATCTCGGCCCCTTCCTTCATTGCATCAATCCAATTGTCCAGATCGCGCTTGTCTAGCCCCCGTGTTCTGGGCCATCTCGGACTAGAGTTTCGGGGACTGGTGGGCGCATGTTGAGGGCCTGATGCGGCCGGGTGTGGTTGTATTGCCTGAGCCAGCAATTGATCACGATCTGTGCCTGCTTGGTCGTTGTGAACCATTCGGAATTGAGAACCTCGCGGCGGAGCGTTCCATTGAACCTCTCGTTGTATCCGTTCTCCCAGGGAGAGCCCGGGTAGATCCGGATCGGGTTCACACCGACCTTCTCGAGCCAACTCTGGGTTGCCCGTGAAGAGAACTCTGGGCCGTTATCGCTTCGAACGAAATCAGGCTTTCTGTGGCGCAGGAACAGCCCGTAGAGAACCTCCAGCACATCTTCAGAACCCATGCGGGTCCGAACTTCCACTGCGAGCGCCTGGCGGGTGTATTCATCCAAACCGTGAGCATCTTGTAGCTCCGCCCATTGCTCAGCTTGTCGTGAACGAAATCGACGCTCCAGACATGGTTAGGATGCGTCGGTCGGAGTCGAATGATCGAGCTGTCCTTGTGGTACAGGCGACGCTTCTTCTTGTGCCGCTGCGGGAGTTGCAGACCTTCCTCCCGCCACAGCCGTTCTACCTTCTTGTGATTGACACGCCAGCCCTCGACCCGAAGTAGCTGCGCCACCTTACGGTAGCCATACCGGCCATAGCTCTTGGCCAGACGGATCATGGCCAGTCGAAGAGCATCATCGTTCTTCTCTACGGCCTGATTGCATGGAGCTGCGTGCAAGGCCGACCACCTTGCAGGTGCGACGCTCTGATGTGCCGAGCTTCTGGCGAGCATGAATGACGGCCTGACGAAGTTGGCTCGTCGTCAGGCCCTCGGTTTTAGGTAGTTCAGACTTTCTTTGAGGATCAGCTTGTCCAGTTCCAGTTCGGCCACGATCTTCTTCAGCCGGGTATTTTCTTTCTCCAGGCTGCGCAACTCCGACAGTTGCGACTTGCCCATGCCACCGAACCGACGCCGCCAATTGTAGTAGGTCGCATCGCTGACACCGACACCACGACAGGCTGTCCGAACATCGTCGCCATCTGCCAGCTTCAGTTCAATCTCACGCAGCAGCTTCAGAATATCTTCGTCCGAGTATCGCTTCCGAGCCATCCCTTGTTCCCCCTTCTCGGCCAAAGTAGTGGCCCAAGTTTAGGGGGCAAAGACACCTGGTTGGCGGCGGGTTTCGGGGTCGGAACATTTCTGAGTTTCAGTTTTGAGACGGCATTGCCAAAAACCATTGCTCGCATAGTTTTTTTCTCTGGGTCTCTTTTGTTGCCGACATTGGCACAGCGCATTGCCGAAATTCTGAATGCGTTGGTGCCACAAAACAGTGCCCGGCCCGTTTGCAGAATTTTAGCGTACGGTAATTACCGTGCAGTCTGCACGATGATTGACTTTTTGCGAAACGCTGCCTTGAAAGATCCGCTGGACCCGGCCCAAGCCGCGGCGGCCAATAACTATTGTGTCTGCACCGATTTCGCTGGCCATTTTTAGGATGCCTTCATCGTAATCCCCATTGTTCACCCGTGTCGAAACGCTCTTCGCGCCTGCATCCTTCGCGCGCCGCGCCGCTCCATCAACGATTTTCTCGCCAATCACTGTGATGATACGCTCTCTGTCTGCGCGTGACAGGGGGCCCGAAAATACCGCGTCAATATTGGATGGAATGTCGCCCAAATGAAGCTTCGAATCGCTTTTGACTTGCTGCACCAAGTGCTCAACCTCAGTCATGCGGCCCAATTCTTCAATGCGAGCGCTATGTTGAAGGACATGGCCGATAGTCATTGGCACATCCAGTCTGAGCGCTAGGTCTGTGGCGAATTCAACGGCACGATCGGCTGTTTCAGAGCCGTCAGTTGCGACCAAGATATTCGAAATCATGGCTTCCCCTCCGTTTTGAAAGGCCAAGACTGACGGGTATCAGAGGAAGAAGCATTGATGCAGGTCAATAGCTTCAGTGAACTCGAAATTTGCGATTTCCGCCGTTGCCAACCTTTTGACCGCGGTTCGAGTGGTGTAGAAGCCTGAAGGTTTGCCGTGAAAAGCGTCTTGTTCAAACGCATGTAGCTTCAGCTAAATCTGTAATTGGTTTTGCTAAGATAATGCAAAGTCGACTATTATTTGATTGGGCCTTGCTCAAGGATGCGTAGTCTGTGTGGTTGCGTGAGGTTCCGAGGTTGTGCTGTCTGCGGACGCAAATGCCAGTCTGTTTGAAAGATTTCGCTTATGCCACAAGAGCCATCGAAAGATCCCGGCAATGGGCCAAAATGGCCAGAGTGGATTTATTATGTTGCGATTGTTGCCACGATGGGAACTTTGATTGTCGCAAGTTTCTTTGCGCCGCCTACCGATCTGACCGCTACGACGATTTCATACAGCGGCGTGAAAGAGATCATTCGGGCGGGACGGGTTCGTTCGGCAGAATTAAGTGAGCACAGCATAACGGTTCGCGCTACCTCTGCAGACGGGGATGGTGAGCAAGCTTTCCGGGCCGTAATGCCAAGCCAGAGCGACCCGGATTTGTTGGGGCTGCTGGAAGATAACGGTGTTGATGTTACCGCGATTGAACCATCTGGAACTTCGATCTTCGTATATCTTATTCCGTGGGTACTTATCTTGGCCCTGTATTTCTGGCTTCAAGGGCGAATGACGGGCGGGATAGCCGGCGGCCCGGGAGGTATTTCTGGTGGTCTACTCAGCGGTCGTTTTTCAAAACCGAAGGAAGCTGGAAGAAAGGTTACCTTCGAAGATGTCGCGGGTCAGGATCAGGCTAAGCGCGAAGTAATAGAGTTAGTAGAGTTTTTACGCGACCCAGAGCGTTTTGCCCGTGTCGGTGCTGAGGTCCCACATGGAGTTTTGCTTGTTGGCCCCCCTGGGACGGGCAAAACGCTTCTGGCCAAAGCCCTTGCCGGCGAGGCCGACGTACCTTTTTTTTCGACATCTGGTTCCGAGTTTATTGAGATTTTCGTCGGCGTTGGCGCAGGAAGGGTGCGCAAACTCTTTGAAGAGGCGCGCAAGGCTGCTCCCTCCATTATTTTTATCGATGAGTTGGACAGCGTCGGGCGTACTCGTGGTACAGGGCTTGGCGGTGGTCATGATGAACGGGAGCAGACACTGAACCAGATACTTGCCGAGCTTGATGGGTTTAGTGGCCGAGAATCTGTTGTTGTGCTGGCGGCGACCAATCGGCCAGATGTGCTGGACCCAGCCTTACTCCGACCTGGCCGTTTCGACCGTCATGTAACACTGAACTTGCCTGAGAAAGACGCCCGGCGGGCTATTCTCGACATACATGCAAGAAAACTGCCGCTGGAAGATACTGGCGACCTGGGTTGGATCGCAGCAGGAACGCCGGGGTTCTCGGGGGCCGACCTGAAAAACTTGCTTAATGAGGCCGCAATCGGAGCAGCGCGGCGAAGCGCTGATCTGATTTCTCGCAACGACCTTGATGAAGCGCGTGATAAAGTGATGATGGGGACTGTCCGCACTCTTGCGATACGACCTGAAGAAAGGCACCGTCTTGCCGTGCACGAGGCTGGCCACACCGCCGTTTGCTATTTCACACCAGAAGCTGACCCCTTGTACAAAGTGACGATTATTCCACGTGGTCACGCACTTGGGGGGACACACTCACTGCCAGAAGCAGAGCGTCATACCCTTAGTGAAACCTTTCTCAGAGATCAGATTGTTGCGTTGCTTGCCGGGCGCGCGGCAGAGCAACTGTTCCTGGGAACGGTCAGTTCCGGCGCTGACGACGACATCCGAAGAGCCACCGAAACCGCCAGACGTATGGTGACAAGGTGGGGGATGACTGAAGAACTCGGCCCAATCGACCTGCGGCAAAGCGACGACCACCCATTTCTGGGACGTACAATCGCGCAGCCGACGAACATAGCTGATACAACGGCAGCACAAGTAGACCGGGCGGTTATGAAAATGCTTATTGACGCCGAAGCCAGAGCAACTGCCACCCTCGAAGAGCACAAGCCCGAGATCGAGACGTTGATTATAGCGCTTGAAAAAAATGAAACTCTGGACTTCTCGGAAATTCAGTCTTGCTTGGATCCAGAGCGCAAAATTGAGCAACCGCAGCTAGCTTTGAGCTCGGTGACCAAAATACCGGCGGTTCCGCATAACTGATATCAAGATTTTTCAGCCGCTGTGTTCGCTGGCCACGCGGCAAATGTCCAACTTCCTTGGTTCGGTGCAGACAGCAAAGTCAGGTGGCTCAATAACCGCGTTGAGAACTCTCACCTGCCATTCCGACGAAGAGAACGCGCCATGCAAAGTTTTCGGAGAATGCGAAGTTTGCAGAAATTTGCCGCCGTTCACTCCTCCGTTTACAACCATTTTACCAAGAAAGATCACTCGCCAGCAGAGACACCTTCAAGCTGACACGTAGCGCCGCTCTTGCCGAACGGCGCGAACTTGGTGCGGGATAAAGGACACCGTCAACGGCCTACCAGAGACGAGTTCGAATTCGTCTGACAGCACCTTTTGAATCATGGCCCGAGTCTAGAAGCGAAGTACTTAAGCGCCTTGGTCGGCGTTTCGATCTGGGCATAGTCGGTCTCAGGTATCGACACGCCTAAGCGCGCGTGCAGGGCCGTCACAAGGTTCAGAATATCCATCGAGTCGAGTTCCAGATCATCTTGCAGATGGTCATCATCAAACACATCCGCCGGTTCTATGTCCGGCGCGATTTTGTGGACTTCCTCCAGAAAGGCCTGTCTAATCTCACTGTCGTTCATAGTTCCTCCGGTCTCGAAAGCATATCGGTCAACACTGTAAGAAATTTTGAGGCCTGCCTGCCGTCGCAGACGCGGTGGTCTGCAGAGAGCACAAAGTTCGTGACCTCACGGGGTGCAACTTTCTCCCCATCCACCCAAGGGCGAATTTGTGGGGCACCAACCGCCAAGAGGGCGACCTGAGGAGGGAAAATAACTCCCGTCATGCTGTCGGCACCACTCTCACCAAGGCTGGAAATAGTCAGCGTTCCGCTGGTCAGTTCTGAACTACGCAATCGTCCAGATCGAGCACGGGTCACCAGATCACGCATCCCTTCCATGACCTCCTCAAGGGACATACGGTCTGCGTTGAAGACCGCTGGGGCGACCAGTCCGCCGCCGCGGAGGGCGATGGCGACTCCTGTATTGATCTCGTTAGAGGGGACAAATGCTCCATTCACAATATGACCGTTCAGCGATTTGACGGCCTGCGCTGCGAGGGCGGTGGCCTTCACGATGGCCGCGCCGAGCAATATCCGTTCTGCCGGGGGCCGGTCCTTGTTGCGTGCGGCCAGCCATTCAGACAGGCCCTGAGTTTCGATCGTGTGCGAGACGTAGAAATGTGGAATTTCCTGCTTTGCGCGCGTCATCGCTGCGGCAACCGCCTTGCGCATTTCGGATAGGCCCTCCGTGGCTTGTTTGGAACTGGCCGCGTTTTTCGCGAAGATCTCGACATCGGCCAAAACAACTGCCCCGTCCGGGCCGCTGCCTCGGAGTTCGGACAGCTTCATGCCAGCATGTCGTGCTGCAACGCGGGCCGCCGGGCTGGCTGCCACAACTGCCGCCGGTCTCGGCGGCGTGGCCGAGACCTTTTGCTCATCAGGGCCAAGCGATGGAATGTCGGGAGGCGCAGTGCCGGCCAGGTCTGGCAAAACCTCTGGCGCTTCCGGCGCGTCCTCTCCTATACGGGCTAGCGGCTCTCCCACGGGAACGGTTTGACCGACGTGCGCCAGTATTTCTGAGACGCGCCCGGCTTCAAAGCTCTCGATTTCTATGGCGCCTTTCTGTGTCTCGACCACGGCGACGACATCCCCCCGCTGCACTTCGTCCCCTGGCTGAATCAGCCACTCGACCAACGTACCGGCCTCCATGTCCGCACCGAGCGAGGGCATCCGAAAGATACTCATGTCAGCTTTGCCCCATCACACTTTTGGCCGCCGCGACAATCGCCGGAACCTGCGGTATCGAAGCGTCTTCCAGATGTTTCGGGTAAGGGATCGGAACTTCTTCCGAACACACCCTTCCAACTGGGGCATCGAGCGTCCAAAAGACCTGTTCGGTGATCCGGGCCGAGATTTCAGCTGCCAGCGAGCCGCTGCGCCATCCTTCGTCAACAATGACGGCGCGACGCGTCCGGGCAACCGATCCCATGATTGTTTCGTCGTCAAGCGGACGTAGCGAGCGCAGGTCGATGACTTCAGCGCCAATCCCTTCTGAGGCAAGCGAATTTGCCGCCTCTAATGTCTTGTGGAGCGACCCGCCATAGGTGATCAGCGTCAGGTCTTTGCCCGGCATGCGAATAGCCGCGCGGGAAATGTCGACAGGGCCTGCGCCCGAGTCGATTTGACCGCTCAGATTGTAGAGCATAACGTTTTCGAAGATCAGGACTGGATCGGGATCCTGCAGAGCGGTCCAAAGCATGCCGCGCGCATCTTCCAGCGTCGCAGGCGCGAGGACCTTAAGTCCCGGAATATGAGCGTACCAACCTTCAAGGCTATGGGAATGTTGGGCCGCGAGTTGCTTGCCCGCCCCGGTTGCCATACGGATAACCACCGGTACGCCGAACTGCCCTCCGGACATGTGTCGGAGGGTGGCTGCAGTGTTCAAAATCTGGTCGAGTGCCAAAAGGCTGAAGTTGACGGTCATCAGTTCAACGACGGGGCGCATCCCGGCACATGCAGCGCCGATCCCAGCTCCGGTGAAGCCTGACTCGGAAAGCGGCGTGTCACGCAACCTGTCCGCGCCGAATTTGTCCATCAGACCTTTGGAGACGGCATAGCATCCGCCATATGCACCGACGTCCTCGCCCATGAGGAAGACACGGGGATCGCGAGTCATGGCGTCGGAAATCGCGGCCCTAACGGCTTCGCGATAGGTGGTCTCGACCAGCTCACCGGTAGGGGAAGAGGCCTCAACAGTTGTTGCGGATGGCGCCATTACGTCCTTAGTTAACGACGAAACAGGCTCCCAGGTTCCGGCCTCGGAAAAGGCGACGGCTTCGTCAATTTCGGCATCGGCTTGCTTTTCGAACTCCCGGATGTCTGCTTCGTGGATCAGCCCATTTTCTAAGAGCCATGACTGGAAGCGCAGAATTGGCCCCTTTTTACGCCATTCCTCAACTTCGTCCTTTGTTCGGTAAAGTTGGGCGTCAAACATCGAATGCGCCCGGAAACGGTAAGTTCTACATTCAAGAAAGACTGGCTTTCCAGTTTCGCGGATTTCCTGCAGCGCCTGTGTTGCGGTCGCTTCGACCGCGACAATGTCCATGCCATCGACCACACGCGCCTCGATCCCATAAGCGGCGGCCTTGCGGCTGACATCGGTCTCAGACTCGGAGCGCGCAAGAGCCGTTCCCATTGCGTAGCCATTGTTTTCGCAAACAAAAAGAACAGGTAGCCGCCACAGTACCGCGAGGTTAAGAGTCTCGTGGAACTCGCCCTCGGCCACGGCGCCTTCGCCAAAGAAGCAGGCCGTCACGCCCGTGTCGCCGCGCATCCGGTCGGCTAGAGCCAGCCCCGCAGCCAAGGGGAGACCGCCACCGACAATGGCATTGCCGCCATAGAAGTTCGTGGCGGCGTCAAACATGTGCATCGAACCTCCGCGTCCGCCCGAGCAGCCTTCGGCCTTGCCATACATTTCGGCCATGACCGAGGACATTGAGACGCCGCGCATCAGCGCATGTCCGTGTTCTCGGTACGTGGCGACGACGCGATCTTTGTCCGACAAGAGCGGGATAACCCCAGCGGCAATCGCTTCCTCTCCATCATAGAGGTGCAGGAAGCCGCGAATTTTTTCCTGAGTGTATAGCTCCGCACATTTGTCTTCGAAACGTCGTATACGGATCATGTCACTCAGCAAGCGTTTCACATGGTCGCGGTCCAGTCTTGGTTTGCTTGTGGTCATTTCTCGTCCGTCTCCAATGTAGAGATGTCACCTTCTGGCAGACCAAGTTCGCGCGCCTTCAAAAGGCGGCGCATGATCTTGCCAGAGCGGGTCTTGGGCAGGGCATTTCGGAAAACGATCTTGCGGGGGGCCACAGCCGCTCCAAGCCGTTTGCGGGCAAGGCCGCGAATGTCGCGCTCCAGCTCCTCATTCGCGGTTTGGCCGGGATTCAGGGTCACGAAGGCTTTGACGATTTCGCCCGCAGTCTCGTCTGGAATACCAATAACAGCGGCCTCGGCGACGGCTTCATGCGCAATCAGCGCACTTTCAACCTCGAAGGGGCCGACCAGATGGCCCGACGTTTTGACTAGGTCATCGGCTCGACCGACGAACCAGAAATACCCATCACTGTCCCGCATCGCGAGATCGCCTGACAAGTACCAACCATCATTGAAGCATTTTTCGTACCGCGCCTGTTCGTGAAGATAGTCCCGCATTATCGAGGGCCAGCCCGGTCGCAGAGCAAGCTCTCCGATCTCGCCATCCGGTAATTCCCGCAAGCCCCCGTTGTCTGGTTCAACAATTCCAGCAACAACGCCGGGCAGGGGTTTGCCCATCGATCCTGGCTTGATGTCATGCGCTCTAGTATTGGCAATCATGATGCCGCCGGTTTCTGTCTGCCACCAATTGTCGTGGAACGGTCGACCGAATACCTCGTTGGACCAGACCACGGCTTCGGCGTTCAGAGGCTCACCGACGCTTGCAAGAAACTGCAGAGCACTGAAGTCGTACCCTCGTGCGGCCTCACTGCCAGCGCGCATCATCATGCGGATGGCTGTTGGGGCTGAATACCAAACCTCAACGCGTTCCCTTTCAACGATCCCATACCAGCGTTCGAGATTGAATTCTGCCTCGTCCACGATCATCGTCACGCGGTTCACCAGTGGTGAGATAATCCCGTAGGTCGTTCCGGTGACCCAGCCAGGGTCAGCGGTGCACCAGTAGGTCACGCCGGGCTGCAGTTCGAGCGCGTATCGACCGGAGAGCGCGTGGTGCTGAACTGCGCCATGCACGTGAACCGCACCTTTTGGCCTCCCGGTGGTGCCCGAGGTGAAATGAATCAAAGCCGGGTCTTCCGTCTGTGTATGGACCGCCAGAAATTCTGTCGAGGCCTCTTGCAATGCCGGGGCCAGAGCGACGCAATCATCAGGAGCTTCGTCGCCAACGATGAGGACCAGACGCAGCGACGTCATTTCCTGACGCCACGACGCGATTTTGCGTTTGTAGAGTGACTTAGTCGTGACCAGAACATTGGCATCGCCGATTTCCATCCTGGTTCTCAGGGGTTCCGGCCCAAAGGCGGCAAAGAGTGGCGTAAAGACCATCCCGGCCTTTAAAGTGCCAAGGGCCGCAGCATAAAGCTCAGGCCGCCGCCCCATCGCGACAAAGACGCGGTCTCCTTTTTGTTGTCCGTGGTCATAGAGCAGATTTGCAAATCGCGACGACATGGCTGCAAGATCGCCATAGCTGAGCGTTTGCTGCGCTCCGTCCTTGGATAGCCAGATCAGGGCTGTATGGTCTCCATGCCCCTGCGCTACGTGGCGATCGACAGCTTCAAACCCGATGTTGATCGAGCCATCTGGCAAACCTGTGAGAAGTTCGCGGCCAAGGTCGTGGGTCGGCTGCTCTAGGGCATCCGAGGTTGGTTGCCAACACGCGGCGGCGCGCTCTTCGGGTGATTTCCGGATGATGCTCATTGCTACATCCTCCCGCAGAAAGTCTGGCGGGGAGATCTGGGGGAAGACAATGACTCAAATCAAAGCGCGCAATATGGACTCATCTAACACGGTCTTTAACGTTTCGGGCAAGGTCAGTGCGCGCGCGATTATGTACGCACCATGGTTTGCTAGGACTATATCAGGTCCTTATGGCCTTTTACATCTTCAATGATAGACTTGTGCATCGTTTCGACCGACTGGAAGCACATTTTGAAGGCCTTCCCGAATATCCGATTGTCACCTAATGCACGGACCTGCATGTCTAACCGCGTGCACGATCGCATAAAGACCGGCGGCAAGGCCGGTCTGTCCAGTGGGCAGCATGATTAGTGATTTTGCCCCGGATGCGTCTTTCTTGACCATTGTGCTGGCCGGAGTTGTTATCTTCGCAGCCTCTTTTGCTCGGGGTTATTCGGGGTTTGGGTTCTCGACTATTCTGATGGTGGGCTTGCTGCCGGTCATTCCCGCTTCACAACTCGTGCCATTGTCCATTGCGCTTGAAATTCTCGCGTCCAGCAGTCAGGCGCCGCGTATCCTGCCTGATATCAACCGCCGTTATCTCGGCATTCTTCTTGGCGCCAGCCTGATTGGTGCGCCAGCCGGTGTTTTTCTACTGTCCTATGTCGCGGAAAGTACACTGCGTATGATTGTCTACGGTGTGGTGTTTGCCTCAACGGGGTTGCTGCTCTTGTCTGCTTCCCGGCCTATATCCATTACGATACCGAGGTTGGTTCTGGCTGGCCTTATCGCCGGGGCGGCAAATGGGGCGACCGCGCTGAGCGGTCTTGTATTGGCTTTGTTTTTCACCTCCTCGACGATTGAGTCAAAAGCGATGCGGGCAACGCTTATCGCCTATCTCTTCTTCGTAGATCTGATTACAGGAGGGTTGCTTTTCGCCGCCGGCCACTTTGATACAATTACGTTCTGGAGAATTCTGGCGGCAATACCCGTGATGCTGGCGGGCATTTGGCTGGGCTCTCGCCATTTCTTCGCCACGCCCTCGGACTCGTTCAAGACAAGGGTCCTATGGCTTCTACTCGCCTTTTGTATCGCGGGTGTAGGCCAGATGCTAGTTTACGGCTTTCGATAAATTTCCAATTCGTCGGGTATTTGCGACCCATCCCAAGATCGAGGCGCTATATACTTCCGTCATTCGACGTCCGGCGTACGAAGAAACGATGAAAACTCATCTGCTTTCCTGATGCACGTTCACAAGATACGTTTCACGCAACGGTTAAAAAACTCTATTGCTTGACGCCGGAACTGGAAAGCTAGCTCTAAAACGTCCGTTTCGGGCTGCAAACAGCTAAAGATGCAAACAGCTGAGATCGGCAGCTCTGAGACCGAAGCTGCCGTTAAAACTCTTTTTTGTGAAACCTGACAACTACAGTCAGAACGTAACTAGCTTGTTACCTGATAGACGAATATTCGGGAGATCACATAAGGTTCGTTTATTGTAAAAGGTCGAAAAGGGTCGCTCTTCTCCGAAAGCGTCCAAAGTCCGTCAGCTTCGAGGCAGTCCATTTTTTCGCGGAAGCCATGATTTTCATATATATCTTCCCGGACGTTAAAGACGATGTGCCCACCGCGGTTAACGACTCGGATCAATTCATCAAAACTGGAATGCGGGGCATGACCTTCCGTGAAAACACCAGTGACGATGGCACCGGAAAAAGAGTTCGATGCAAAGTCTAGTGGTTGACCCATAACCATCCTGCGCAGGTCAGAGAAAACGCCTGTTTCACTTGCCTTTTCGAGCATCGCATTTGACAGGTCGATTCCGACCAGATCGCGATAACCCAGAATGTGAAGGTTTTCGGAGGCCAGACCTGTTCCGCATCCAGCATCTAGGACCATTCCGCCGGTAGGAAAACGCTAGGACTTCAGATGGCCTTCAGCGCTCTTTGGGCCGTGAACCCAGAAGTTTCCGGCAATTTGCGGAAGCGGCAAATGCGGTCGGGTGTTGGCTTTGATCACTATGACAATTGTCAGGCCTCTTGCGGCATAAGACGAATGTCCGCTCCGTCCTGCCGATTCAACCGATCGCCGCAGCGCAGCTTTCGCATTGCGGCCATTCGTGCAGAACGCAGCATTTCCGCTTCGGCTATGACCGGGTCGCGGGACGGAGGGGTCGTTCCTGAGATTTCATCGAATATCCGCAAGCGGGTGTGTTTGACTTGGTGGAGATATGACCCCACAATCTCAATGGAACAACAGAAAACGGGCTTTAACTATGGAAATTTCAGTCAGAATGGCATCAGCCGATGCTGAAATTGAACAAGCGCGCGACCTGTGCCGACAGTGGCTCGACTGGCATTGGAAGAACTACCCAGCCGACTGGCCAACCGAAGGAAACCCGATGGACCCGGAGGGTTTCGAAGCAATACTCGATGACCTCCCTTCGCTACACTCAAGACCAAGTGGCGGCATTTTGGTCGCTTCGCTCAACGATCAACCCGTTGGATGCGTTATGTATAACGAGGCAAGTTCCGGCGTCGCTGAGTTCAACCGCATGTTTGTTAACGAGAATGGCCGCGGATACGGAATTGGGCGCCGCCTTTTGGAGCATATGTTCGGGCAAATGATCCAAGACGGTTATCAAAAGGTCATCTTCTCATCTGCAAACTTTCTGACACATGCTAAAGCGATGTATGAGGCCGCAGGTTTTACCGACATTCCACACCCGGACGGCTTCCCCGACCAATGGCGGCCTTATGTTTATTTCATGGAACGTGCCCTAGTGGATTGAAAACCGCCATTCGTTTAAGCTGCAGCCACAGGTTAATTGGGCTCCTAGCGGTCATCTGACGGTTTTCATCAGGCCAATCGGTGTTTCGCGGCCCGAAATGACTGCTGAGCAGTACAAAGCTGCCGCTGAGAGTCAATATCAATGGAAAAGGAAATGACTCATAACTAGCAGGCGTTAGGCGCTCAGGAATACCCTAGCATCTTCCAAGCTCCTACACACTTTCGCGCTAACCCGGTCACCAAAATTGGCAAGTGTGTTCACCTCCCAATCGGCCACCCACCCATCATCTTGTCCCGACCCCGGCGACGGAGGCAACAACACGAATTTCCGCAAGGGTGAGTTCATGATAGCGGACCTAAATTCATCGCCGCTGACCCATTGATAATCAGCCTCAGACAGGCCGCGCGGAGATGTGGACACATCCGCTACCCAGTGTTCGACATTGTTAGCGAGCACCCATTCCAAGGCGGCGAGGACAGCATCCTTGACGCGCGTTCCCTCATCATACTCGTTGAACCACATTAAATAGACCGCTGCGAGTTCCGGGCGGTAGGTCACCTCTACTAGATCTAGAGATTGGTGAATTAATTTTCTTTCCATGGCCAATAACCGCGGTGCCTAATCATCTTTGAAGATTGAACGATAACTGGTTAACCCAAGGGCCGCAACGGGATCGCTGCGGACGTCGGAGGCACCGCAGCATTCGCGGTCCTAGACGATGGAGTCACAGTCAAGGACGGCCCTAACCGGTCGTTGAAGCAAACAGCAGCGAATGACCCCTTCGAGCCCATACCGACTGATGCTGCGGGATGCACCATCGGCAGCTTTGCCGACTTCGCAGTCATTCTCGGCAGTGCAGCAATCCCGGTCGCGGTCGCCCGGTATCCAGCATGGCAATCAAGGACCGGACCTTCGCCGCGACACGCATCAAAGGCGACCTAGCGGGATAATTCAGCCACTGCCACAGCAGCCTTCCAACGGCAGAAAACGGTCGCAGTGAGTTTTGCTTTGTAGTTCAATAACCAGATGCCGGATGACAATGCTCCGCGAAAGATCAGTTCCGGCTGAAAAATAGTTCGCGAGCTTTGACGCTTTCTGGACGCAGGTTTTCGATCCCCTCGTAGGGAACATCTGTCCCAAGCGGCAGGTGCGGGTATTCTGCAATTAGTTTCACGTGGCGTTTAACCATGTCCTGGAATGATGCGGATGACCAAAGTGAATTCTCAACGAAAGGAAACATCTCACGAGGGTCACGCAAAAGGTTGTAAACTCCTGCTGTTGCTGCCGGCGCTCCCGGAGCCGGAAGATGAAGCTTGTATTCTTGCTTCACCACTGAGCGCAGGACTGGGCCTTCATAAATGTAGACATAGTCCCTGCGCCCGCTGCCATCGCCTTCCAGAAGAAGCGCGGTTTGATCTATGCCATCTATCACTCGATCGCGAGGGATGAAGTCCGTCCCGCCTCCAATGCGCGCGAAGGTCGTAAACAGATCGGACACATGCACAATGTCGCCCATGCGGCTACCCGGCGCGATTGCATCGGGCCATCGAACGTAAGCGTCCACGCGTACGCCACCTTCCAAGTGTTGGGTTTTGCCGCCGCGGTATATCAATTGGGAAAACCCGGACTTGCCTTCAAACTGATACATCAGACCGTTGTCCGACATCAGTACCACGATAGTGTTGCTACCGATCCCGAGGTCATCGACCTTATCGAACACCTCGCCGAGCATCCCGTCCAGAACTTGCAGCTTTTCGGCCTGGTATCCTCCGTTGCGCGATACGTACTCGCCGTCCTGTACGAAGTTGATTGGCCAAAGCGGCCAGTATTGAAGAAAGAAGGGCTCATCCTCGGATGCAAGGCGATCCAATTCTTCGAGTGTCTGTCTTTGATACCGCTCATTCATTTCGATGTAATGTGACTGTGTCCACTCCTCACCCGGCTCAAGATCGACTTCGCGGGCGGTACCGCCAGCTTCGGCCTCTAGCCCAGTGACCAGTCCGAATGGTTTGAAGAAAGCGTCAATAACATATCCTTGGGACTGGCCTGACGAATGCCAACCCGACAGATTGCCGGACGCCGCACCTTCGGGTGTCATCAGGCTCAGCTGCACTTGTTGGTGTACTGGAAAAAAGGCCTTGTCGAAGCCTTGATTGTGCGGAAATGCTTCATTGATATCGCCTTGGTGCCATTTACCGACGTGGCTGGTGTTGTAGCCTGACTGCTTAAGGATTTCCGCGATGGTTACTTCCTGTGCAGACAAACCCTCGCCGACAATCACTCCCTTCACATCTGTAACGCCAGCTCGAACAGGAAGACGACCGGTCAAGAGAGCGGTTCGCGTGGGCGTGCAAGAAACCTCTGTGTACATTCGAGTGAGTGCCGCGCCCTCGGCAGCCAGCTGGTTGATGCGCGGTGTGGCGATGCCAGAAACGTCGTTCAAGATGGGTACTCCCATCTGGCCGAAACTGACATCATCGATCAGAATATAAAGGATATTAGGGGGTTTTCCCCCGTTTGTCTCACGCAATTCACCTAGTCGCTGGTCAATACGAGCATCCTGTTCCAACCAAGCTTGCTCATGCTGTGCGAGGAGTATGTCGTACTCGGCATCGTGGACGATTGGGCCGGTTTGCGCAAAAACTGTACTAGCCGTGACTATCGCGTACAAAAAAGCTGCGGTGAATGCGTGCAGACGCTTAGGCATATTCTTATTTCTCCCTATCTTTCAAAACTAAATCGAAAAAAACGTCGTCATGCAATACGCCCCGCGTTAACCCGGCCGAACCCTCATAGCCAGCTTTCGGCTCATAGTTACCTGGATGTAGTGCAGCCGGTCGAACTAGAGCCACCCCCTAGAAACGGTTGTTCGTCGGCCTTGGATTGGACGCCCGCATCGGGCTACGTTCTGGCCAATCGCCGCGCCGAAGATGAATGGCCGCTTCCAGTTCAGGGACCATGCTGCGCCAGCGATGCGCTGTTGGGCGGCGACCGGCAGGTTTGCGCAGTTAACGGTCGGCTGGCTGAACATGGTGACCGGCGGGTTTGTCCGCAGAGCGGTCATTCAGACGGAACGCAGCGAACGACCGCTCAGAGCCCGAAACGGACCTTGATCTTACCCTTGACGTCTGTTGTTAGGTTCCTGTCGCGTGTTAGGGTGCCGGAGAAATCACCATTTTCCAAAAGGTATGTGATGCGGGTATCTCTCTGGCAGCCGTTCTCGAATCCCAGTTTTATACAACGGACCTGTGCGCTCATTCTTGCCTGGATTGTGTCGACGGGAGCTCCGGCCCTCGCAAGTGAGGCTGAGTGCGAGAAAAAGCGTTTTGATCCGCTTCCAGAACTTCGCCTTGTTTCGGTGGAGCCGTTGGCAGACCCCGTGCCGCATTGCTCGGTCACCGGCGTGATCGGTAGCAAGATACATTTCGAGCTACTGCTTCCAGACAATTGGAACAGCAAATTCGTCATGGGTGGCGGGGGTGGTTTTGTCGGGTCCGTGATGAATACAGCGCTTCTGTACGGAGCACTTCAATCTGGCTATGCGACGGTTGGTACCGATACAGGGCATCAGGGCCACCCAGCAGACGCCAGCTGGGCCCTCAATGATTTGGAAGCCTTGGTCAACTTCGGGCATCTGGCGGTACACCGAACGGCGGTCACAGCCAAAGCCCTTATCAACTCATACTACGAGACATCGATTGCCCGCAGCTACTTCACAGGTTGCTCGCGGGGCGGGGGTCAGGCAATCATGTCCGCTCTACGCTATCCCGAGGATTTCGACGCGGTTGCCGCTGGCGCCTACGCCATTGATTGGACGGGAATTGCGGTGCAGGCGACCAGCATCAACCGGGTGATGTACCCGGATTCCAGGGACTTGGAGCAAGCGGTTGTCGGTCCAGAAGCTCAGGAACTGGTCGAGAGTTCTTATCTGGCTGCTTGCGACGTGCTTGATGGGCTCGAGGACGGTATTCTCAATGACCCGCGTCAGTGCCAATTCGACGTGACCAGCCTGCAATGCGAGGCTGAAAAAACCGGAGACTGTTTGAGCGCGGAGGAAGTTGCAGCATTTAAAGTTGTCTACGAAGGACCAAAGGACGCTGACGGAAATCAACTTTATTACGGATTTCCGTTTGGCGGTGAGACTGCAGAAGGCGGCTGGAGTCGTTGGCTGACCGGTGGGCTAAAATATCAGGAAGCTGAAGGAGATTTTCAGGAAGGTGTCGGTTCTGGCGGTTTCGAGGCTCCGGTCTCGCCGAACGCATTCTTCAGCTTCGGCAATGGAATCATGCAGAATTTCGTTTATCACGACCCAACCTGGACCTACGAGAATTTCGATTTCAGAACCTACGCGAAGGATTCGTCAGCAGCAGCAGAAACTTTGAACGCAACAAACCCCGATCTGTCGATGTATCGCGAACGCGGTGGCAAGATGCTGTTGTATTCCGGCTGGTCCGACAACGCACAATCCGGGCTGGCGATGGTCGGCTACTATGACGATGTCCTTGCACATGATCCAAGTGCCGCCGAGTATGTCCGACTGTTCATGATGCCCGGAGTGGAACATTGCTTTGGAGGCCCCGGCCCGTCGTGGGTGAATTTCCTTACCGAGATCGACAATTGGGCGGAAACGGGTGAAGCACCTGACGAGATCATCGCGTATTGGCTAGACGGTCAGGCTCAGCCAGCCGGGGCCAGACCCATTTGCGCCTATCCGGAAGTCGCAAAGTATTACGGCAATGGTGATCCTCGGGATCCATCGAGCTTTTCGTGCCGTTCCGGCAATTGACGCTGTTCGCAAAAATATTGAATGTCCGCAAATCAGTCATTGGGCGAAATTCAGCGAATGACCGCTCTGCGGACAAAGCTTCCGTTCAGATCTTTAAAGGAAATTGCTGCAAATCAAAGCGAATACCGCCTCATTTTCGTATCATTAGCGTTAATTGAAAACGCCGAATTGCACCGGCCTTAGATAGATACGCGCCAGAGAATGAAAAATATTGCCAGACACCCACCTGAGTTCAAAGGTTATCCCAGCTACCGAAGTTGGTTATTGGTGAACTTCATCTTGTTAGGCGGAATTGCTTTACCACCGCTACTCGGTTTGGTTGCTATTGCAGTATTGCAGTCTCGCGGCGTGCAGACCGACGGGCTAGTTAACGGCTTTTTTTTGCTAATCCCAATCATGTTTCTGACGGAAATTCCCTATGCGCTTCTGGCGCTTATTGTTTCTAAGGTGCTCAAGAGCTCGACGCCTGATGAGCCACCCTCCTTGACTGCACTAATGTCCGTTTCCGTTGGTGCCGTCCTAGGGCTAAGTGCGGCGCTAGGCTATCTGATTTTGAGCGCCTTCCTTTCGGAGCGAGGTTTGGGTGAAGTCGTCGGCATGATGGCAGCACTTTGGATGCTCACATTACCGGCGTTTTTGGTTGTTGGTGCGGTAGGAGTTATCGTTGGATCAGCAGCAGGAGCAGTCTTTTCCATAAGCATTTTGCCTCTGTTGTCTCGAAATTAGCCCAGATAAAACAATTCGAACGAACGTCCCATTTGGGCTCGAAGCGGACATTAGCTGCTAATTGCTCGTACGACTGCTTTGCGGACAATGCTGCCATTGATCGCTGAAAGGTCACCGACAACTCCCGGCCCAAAGCAGTCTTTTGTGCAATTGACAGCGAAAGGCAGCTTCGAACACAAAGTGAGCTTTTGATAGTGGAGCGTTCGTCTCCAGCGACAGGAAAAAGCCTCTCTGGTCGGGTACGCTGGCACAGTCGGCAATCTCGGATTGGATATACTAGGATTTTAGTTCATGGTTCCGTCGAGCATACTGGTTTCAGCCGCAACACGATGCTTTGCGGCGAAAAAGAGTTCTTCAGAACTGGCGTAAGATTGTCAGAGGACGGCTAATCATTAGGTTAAGCCTTTAAAGAGATTTAGTTTAAAGTAATTGTTCTTCCGCTTCTCCAACATTTGAAATCTTGTATCGGAATAGGTTTTGAGCTTTGATTCAGCAAGTCTATGCGAAAAAACGCCTCTCCCGGCTGATAGCTGCGCGAAAAGGTTGCCAAGTTAAATCCGGCTAGCCACATTGGGCAGGAAACGCCCTTTAGCCAGGTGGGATACTTGGGAAAGTCCGAAAAGCCAACTTACGCGGAAGAAGTCGCCGGGGCGATCAGGGCTGTAGGCACATCTAGTTTTATGCCGGAATTGTTGAACCTCATGCGCGAGGCAGCTTCGTTCAAGGGCGCGTTTGTCAGCCTTTTGAACCCGGGAAAAGCGCCCGAACATGTCTATGACAATGTGCGTTCGGAACGTCGCTCGGTTGTTGTCGACCGATGGCTTGATCGCGCCTGGCTGCTGGACCCGTTTGTTGTTCGTTTCATTGGTGAACGCCACGAACCAGTGATGGTACTAAGAGACGTTACACCGGACAGGTTTGCCAATTCCGACTACTTTCGGATCTACTACAAATCCCTGTTTCTGACGGACGAGATCGGGGTGTTTGTAGCAATAGCAAACGGCACCTTGTTTCTCTCTCTCGGTCCTTCCGAGGGAAAAACCCGGTTCACGCGGCGGGATGTCGAACGGTTGACAGACCTGCACCCGATCATATCGGCGCTTTGCGAGCAGCACTTCCATCGCAACCCCTCCTCAGGCCGACTCGACGAGAGCGAGGTCGATTTCGACGGGGTCATCGACAAGGTTTGCAAAGGTTTGACACAGCGGGAGATCGAGGTCGTGCAGTTCCTTTTGCGCGGGCACTCGACGCGGTCCATTGCGCTTTTGCTTGATGTTTCCCCGGCGACGATCAAAGTGCATCGCAAGAACATCTATAGAAAGCTGCGTATATCTTCCCAGTCTGCCCTGTTTTCAATGTTTCTGCATTCGGCGAACGATTAGTCGTACCCCTTTGGGGGTACAAATCACACCGCCCTTTGGAGGTATTCACAGGGTAAGTCTCCCGGCTCTAAGCTGATTCTACAAATCAACAAGTGCGGGTGTCCGGATCAGACCATGATCGACGTAAAGAATGTGACAAAACGCTTTGGCGAAGGTCAGGCGGCCGTGACGGCTCTGGGGGACGTATCGCTGACCATTCCCGAAGGAAGCTTTTTCACGCTTTTGGGCCCGTCAGGTTGTGGCAAGACGACACTACTGCGGCTGATCGCCGGGTTCGAGCTTCCAAGCGAAGGCGAAATAGCGCTGGACGGTGAGTCGATTGGCCATCTGGCACCCAACAATCGGCCCGTGAACACGGTGTTTCAGAACTACGCCCTGTTTCCGCACATGAGTGTGGCCCGCAATGTCGGGTTTGGCCTTGAGATGCTGAAAAGGCCGAAAGCCGAGATAGACGGCACCATCACCGAGATGCTGGACCTGGTACAGCTGGGCGAGTTTGCAACGCGCCGGGTTGATCAATTGTCAGGCGGGCAGCAGCAGCGCGTGGCTTTGGCGCGCGCACTGGCGCCGCGCCCAAAGGTTCTGCTGCTGGACGAACCCCTTTCTGCTCTAGACCTGAAACTTCGTAAAGGAATGCAGAGCGAGTTGAAGCGACTGCAGCATGAGACAGGCATTACGTTTGTTTTTGTCACGCATGACCAAGGGGAAGCACTGGCGATGTCGGACCGGATCGCTGTGATGTCGGCAGGCTCGGTACGTCAGGTCGGCACACCGGAAGAGATTTACACAGCCCCGAAAAGCAGGTTCGTCGCGGATTTTATCGGGGACACCAACATCGTAAACGCTACTTTGCTTGGCTTTGACGGAGACGTGGCAAAAATCCGGTTGGGCGAAGGCAAACCACTCACGATTCACGCTGCCAGCACCTTGCTCGAACCGGGCCCCGTACATGTCGCTCTGCGCCCCGAAACGATCCGTGTGGTCGAGGAGAGTGCCGAAACAGCGCTCTTGCGTGGCGAGGTCGTGGACAGCACCTATTTCGGGGCCGGGTCGCAAATGCTTGTGCGGCTGGAAGATGGTGTCAGTGTTCACGTCCAGGTTTCCACTCCGCGCCCCGTCGGATCGCGCGTCGGGCTCGAATGTGACACCTCCATGCTGCATGTGCTGGAAGACTGATGGCCGGCGTTGCACATATCCCGCAACCGGACGCCGCGTCGAGATTGCTTGCGGCGCAGGCCGAGCGCGCGCTTCAAAGACGCAGAACGCGGCTTTTCCTGCTGGCCCCGGCGCTCGGGATTATCGGTATCTTTGGACTGTTCCCGCTCTCTATCGCCCTGGTTTACTCGTTCCTTGAACCCGGGACCTATGGCGGCGTTGAATGGACGTTCTCTTACGACGCCTATGTGCAGTTCCTGTTCGAGCGGGATATTTTTGATGACACGCTGACCTTTAACAGCGCCTATCTTCAGATCTTCGGGCGTTCCTTTGGTCTTGCTATCACCACTATGATTGGAACCCTGATCCTTGGGTTTCCTGTTGCTTACTTCATTGCGGCCCGTCCGCAGGAACAACGCAATTTCTGGCTGTTCGCCATCACTCTGCCGTTTTGGACGAACCTGTTGATCCGTACGTACTCGATGCTTCTGATCGTACGAGACGAGGGTTTTGTGAACCTGACGCTGATGAACATCGGCCTGATCAGCGAGCCGATCGAGATGTTGTACACAGATGGCGCGGTACTGGCCGGGCTGGTCTACAGCTACCTGCCTTTCATGATCCTCCCGATCTATGCCTCGCTGGAGAAGTTCGACTTTTCGCTGCTTGAGGCAGGGCATGATCTCTATGCCACACGCACGCAGGTGTTCCGCCACATCATTATACCGATTACCCGTCCGGGCATTGTCGCGGGCTGCGTTCTAGTGCTGATCCCGGCGCTTGGGGCCTACATCACGCCGGAACTGCTCGGCGGTGGCAAGAAACTGATGATCGGCAACCTGATTGCCCTGCAGTTCGGTTCGGGCCGCAACTGGCCCTTTGGCGCCGCTGCTGCACTGATCCTGATGGCAGTCGTGTTAATCGCGCTTCTTGTCAGCTTGCGGGCAGGTGCTTCGAAGGAGAGTGGACATGGCTAAACTGTCGTCACTCTTCCGGCCGTCGACAGACGCGCGCGAACTACGCCGGCAACCCCTGTTCACCGGCATGTCCTGGCTGGTTCTGTTGTTCCTCTACGCACCGATTGCCGTCCTGATCGTGTTCTCGTTCAACGATAACCGCTCTGTTGTGCGCTGGACCGAGTTCAGCTTGCGCTGGTACGCGGCGGCCTTGGAAAACGATGACATCCGACGGTCGGCAATGATCTCGGTACAGGTTGCTCTCACCGCGACCATGTTTTCCACCATCATTGCCACAATGGCTGCACTGGCGACAACGCGCGGCGATGTATATCGCGGCCGTTCTGCGGCTATTGCGCTCATAAACCAGCCCCTGATGATCCCCGAGATCGTCACGGCGATTGCGACGCTGGCCTTCTTTTCGATCCTGCGCCAGCTCACGGGTGTTACCGGGATTGGCTGGCTGATCCTCGCCCACACAGTTTTCTGCGTGCCCTTTGCTTACATGCCGATCCGCGCACGTTTGTCAGATTTGTCCGTCACTTACGAAGCCGCCGCCGCCGATTTGTACGCGACGCCCTGGCAGACATTCCGCTATGTGACGCTGCCTCTTTTGATGCCCGGTGTTATGGCGGGGGCGATGCTGGCCTTTGTAGTCTCTCTTGACGACGTCATTATCACGCTTCTGGTGGCCGGACCGGGTGAAACCACCTTGCCCATCTATATTCTGGGCCAAATCCGTCGCGGCGTAACGCCAGAGGTCAACGCCGTTTCGACCATCCTCATCGGAGTGACCATAGTCATGGTCGCCCTGACCTTCTTTCTGCAACGCAAACGAAAATAACAAGAAGCCCGCGCTGCTGCGGGACGCCATCAATCTCAACGGAGGACAAAATGAAATACACTCTTCTCAAAGCCGCAGCCATCTCGGCCCTGGCGCTCAGCGCGGCAGGAGCGCATGCCGAAGGCAAACTGAACATCTATAACTGGGGAAACTACACCAACCCAGAGATGATCGAGAAATTCGAAGCCCAGTACGATATTGAGGTCACGCTGGACAGCTATGACAGCAATGAAACCATGCTGGCCAAGGTCAAAGAGGGCAACACCGGCTATGATGTTGTTGTTCCTGGCGACTACATGATCGCGATCATGGTAGGCGAAGGCTTACTGGCCGAGATCAACGCCTCCGAAATGGACAACTTCAAGAACATGGACCCGAACTGGGTTGATGTATACTGGGATCCGGGTCGCAAGTATTCGGTCCCATATCAGTGGGGTACGACCAGCTTTACGGTCGACAGCGCGGTCTACAGCGGTGATATAGACACGCTTGGCCTGATCTTCGATACGCCCGAAGAGCTTAAGGGCCGTATCAACATGCTGAATGACATGAATGATGTGATCAACGCCGGCCTGCGCTACCTAGGCTATCCGCGCTGCAACTCCAATCCCGATCAGATGAAAGAGCTGATGGCACTGCTCGAAAATGCCAAGGGTGACTGGCGCACCATGGATTATGCGGTGATCGAAAAGCTAACATCGAAAGATGTGGACTTGTCGCAAAGCTGGAACGGCGCGGCCATGCGCGCCCGGGCGGATCGCCCGACATTGCAGTACGCCTATCCAAAGGAGGGGTTCACCGGATGGATGGATAACGTCGCGGTTCTTGCCGACGCGCCCAACATGGAAAACGCAAAGCTCTTCGTGAACTTCATGATGGACCCGGAAAACGCTGCAATGACCTCGAACTTTGCGCGTTATGCCAACGGGATCAAAGGTTCCGAGGCATTCATGGATGCCGAGATGCTCGACGCGCCTGAAATCGTGATGCCTGCAGGGGCGCCGGTACCCGACTTTGTGAAGCCTTGCGACCAAGACGTTGTGGACCTGTACAACAAGGTTTGGACCCGCCTTAAGCAATAAATTTAAAAGTCACCTGTGGTCGGCCTATCTCTGGTCGGGCCGACCCCTTCCAAAGCTTTTTTAACCTGACTGCGCCCCCTGTTGGGGTCGCCTTGCGGGAGCATGGAAAATGCAAAACAGCAAATCCGGCACGAGGCCCAAAACAGCGCGTGAGATCGGCATCATGCAGGGTTTCCCGCCCCCGCCTGAGAAACGCCCGTCTCTCGAGAACTGGGACCTCGCCCCGTTCAACCGCTGGACCTTCCAGAACATGCGTAGTCTGTTTCCCACGGTCGATGTTCGTCCGGGCCCGAATGCCCGAGAACTGATACAGGCGCCCCGTGACCTGCTGGATACGGAGTTTCAGACCTTTGACGACCGCCAACTATCGGTCGGGAACTGGCTGACTGAGAGCTACACGGATGGCTTCCTAGTGTCGAAAGGCAACCGGCTTTTAACCGAGATATATGCCAACGACTTTACTCCGGACACCGCACATTTGGGGCAATCTGTCTCCAAATCCCTGATCGGCTCTCTGGCCGGTGTGCTTCACGGTGAAGGCAAGCTGGACCTCTCGGAGCCGCTTGACAATATCGTACCGGAACTTGCTGGGACCGGCTATGCCGGATGCACTGTGGATCAGGCGCTCGATATGCAATCCGGCGTGCGCTTTACCGAGGATTATGGCTTTCCGGATAGTGACATGACACGCGTTGATGTGGCGTCGGGCTGGCGCCCGGTTCGCAAGGGAGAAATCAAACCTACCATTCGGGATGTTATTCTAACTTTGCCCCGGGAAAGACCCCATGGGCAGGCTTTTTCTTACCGCTCGATTGAGACGGATGTCATCGCCTGGGCCTTGGAACGTGTGAGCGGCGAAGACCTTGCTTCGCTCTTGTCCAACCGGATCTGGCAAAAGATTGGCTGCGTGCATTCGGGCTTTTTCACCGTAGACGACGCCAAGACAGCACTCGCTGACGGCGGGTTCAACGCAACTCTTCGGGACTATGCCCGCTTTGGCCGCATGATGGCTGATGGTGGCAAGGTCGGTGACCGACAAGTAGTGCCGGAAAGCTGGGTTTCGGGGATTTGTTCGGGAGCGGACCCTTCAAAGCACGGTGACCCGTATGACGTGCTGTCCCCTCAAGGGGCATACCGAAGGTTCTGGTGGGTTCACGACCCGAGGCGCGGCGTGTTCATGGCGCGCGGAGTTTTTGGTCAACTGATCTTCATTGACCTGACCGCGGACGTGGTTATCGTCAAGCTTTCCAGCTGGCCCGACTATCTGATCCAGTCCTTTAGCCACGATGCCGTGCGTGCCTGCGAGGCAATCATTCGCGCGCTTGAGTAGTTCAAACCATCACAGACACAAGAGGCCGCATGTCGCCAACACCTGATCTGATCATCCTCAACGGTTCTCTCCTGACCTTTGACGACTCCACGCCGAAGGCTTCGGCCCTGGCAATTCAGGGCGGCATAATTGTGGCTGTTGGAAACACCGACGACATCCGTACTCTGGCTGGGAATGGAACCAAAATCATCGACGCTGCGGGCGGCACCGTCATGCCTGGCTTTATTGATAGCCATGTCCACCTTTTCGGTGGAGCGGCCGAGTTGGGCATGTTGGACCTGCGCAAAACGACGGGCGCGGATGCTCTGACAAACGCATTGCGAGCCTTTGCGGCCGAGCACCCCGACGAACCTTTGCTTATGGGGGTCGCCGCCAACTACGAAATTCTTGGCCCCGGCGTCACAACGACACGGCAAGATCTGGATCGCATCCTGTCCGAGCGCCCGGTTGCGTTAATGTCGGCCGACCACCACACCGTCTGGGCAAACACAATTGCCTTGGAAAAGGCGGGCATTCTTTACGGCGGCGTCGTTCCCCCCGGTTCGGAAATCGTGATGGCTGGGGATGGTACCGCACAAGGTCAACTGAACGAAACCGGTGCTTTTGGCTCTGTCCTGCGCCTGTCGCAACTGGGAGGGCGCGATCTTCTGGGGTATGTTACAGGAGCGGACCCCGTGCCACCCGCAACGCCAGAGGAACGCGCCTTTGACAAGGAAGTCATACTGCGTGGCCTGAAGCACTGCGCATCCCACGGGATCACGGGGTTGCACAATATGGACGGCAACTTCTACCAACTTGAGCTGCTGAGTGAACTTGAGGCCGAGGGGCGCCTTCCGATCCGTGTTCAGGTGCCCATGCACCTCAAGAACACCGACCCCCTGGATCGGTTGGAAGAGGCCGATGAAATGCGCCGTCGCTTTGCGTCGGATATGGTTTGGTCAGGGCGCGTAAAGATGTTCATGGATGGCGTGCTGGACAGCTACACAGCACTGATGCTCGCGCCGTATCCGGGCAAGCCGGAAAGCCTCGGCGATGCTGTATTCAGTGCCGAACACTTTAACGAAGCCTGCATTCGTGCTGATGCAATGGGGTTGCAACTCAGCACGCACGCAATTGGCGACGGTGCCGTTCGGCGCACGCTGGACGGTTACGAGGCAGCGCGCAGTGCCAACGGCGCACGGGATTCCAGACACCGGATCGAGCATATCGAGGTGATAGACCCCTTGGATCTGCCCCGTCTGGCAGCCCTCGACGTCGTTGCCTCTCTTCAACCATTGCATTCACCCGCAGGAGGATTGTTTTCTCCCTATTCGGCCGGAGACATTCTGACAACCGAGCAAATCCCTTTTGCGTTCGCGTGGAACAAAATACGCGAGAGTGGCGCCAAGATTTGTTTCTCGACGGATTGGCCAGTCGTTCCCGTCGACACAATGATGACGATTGCCGGAGCGGTAAGCTGCAATGAGCTGCCATCGCCCTGGCAGGACAACCGTCAAAGCCTTATGGCCACGCTTTCCGCTTATTCGCGTGACAATGCGTGGCTGGAGTTCAACGAGGATCAAAAGGGTCGTCTGAAGTCGGGATATCTGGCCGACATTGCCATTCTCGAACAGGACCTGTTTTCGATTGAGGAAAACCAATTAGCAAATGCGCGCATCGCTGTGACCGTTTGTGGAGGCGCCGTTTCGCATACAGCTTGAAATGCTTAGCATCGATTATATCAGTGCTTAGAGAACTTCTTTTAGGCCGCGACGATTGTTGGCATTGCGCAGCAAAGCAGACCTTGGCCTCGGGCGCAGCGAATGACCACTTCCCGCCCATTGCGGAGGATGCTGCGCCAAGAGGCAAGGTTCAGTTTGGGCTCAAAGCGGTCGTTCGCTGCGCCTTGCTTGAACGTCTACTTTGCGGACAGAGCAGACATCGAGCGATGAGCAAATTGCATAGGACATGACGCCTGTATACGGCACCACCGCAAGGCGAATGACATTGAAGCTGGTCTTGAGGTGCTTAATTGGCGATTTTTATTTCATAGAGTAAATGCTGCGAAAGCCCCTGCCCGCCGCAACTCTAGTTCTTCTGGAAAGACCCCACCTTACGTCATTTACAAATTAATATATTCATTTTATTGATTGTTAATGGATCGAAATGAGTTTTCACGACGCAGATTCTTGTATGGCGCCACGTGTATCGCAGCGCTTGGAGTTCAATCCAAGATCGGGTGGGCAGAGTTACAACTCGGTGCTTCGGCTCGGATTACAACCATGTCAGATGGGTACCTGTCATTGCCTTCGGAAATGGTCTTTAGCGCCATGCCGAAGGAAGAGCTCAGGCAGCTTTTGGATAACTACAAGGTGGACGCGACCAAGTACGAGCCAGAGTGCAACGTGGCACTTTATCAAGATGATCAAAACTCCGTGCTGTTCGATGTGGGAGCCGGGCCAGATTTCATGCCCACTTCTGGTAAGCTTCTGGAGGCTCTTGAATCAACCGACCTGTCGCCCGAAGACATCTCGCACGTGATCTTCACCCATGCGCACCCGGATCACATTTGGGGCGTTTTGGATGATTTCGGCGACCTTCTGTTCCCCAACGCCACGCATCACTTTGGCCGTAGTGAGTGGGATTATTGGTGGAACCCCTCAACGGTGGATACCATTGGAGAAGATCGCGCTGCGTTCGCAGTAGGCGCAAAACGGCGTATGGAAGCAATTGAGGATCAGGTCGCGTTCTTTGACGACGGGCAAGAGATCCTTCCCGGTATTGCCGCACGCGCGAGCTTTGGACACACTCCCGGTCACATGGCGTTTGAAATTCGCAGCGGGGGTGAATCCGTGATGATTGTCGGCGACGCGCTGGGAAATCCACACGTAGCTTTTGAACGCCCCGACTGGCACAGCGGCACGGATCAGGATCCGCAGGCGGCGGCAGCAACTCGGAATTCACTGCTGGATCAGATTTCACGCGAGCAAATGAAAATAATTGGTTTCCACCTGCCGAATGGTGGAATCGGCCGGATCGAGAAGACTGGGTCTGCTTATAAGTTCATTGGAGAACAATAATGATGCGATCGCTGGCGATTTTCTTGGCCCTAGCCACACCAGCTTGGGCAAGCGAGGATATTGCAGACCAATACCCGCAAAGTGTGCTGTATTCCAAACCGGTCGAGTACATCCCCGGGGTCTATTCCGCCATTGGCGCAACCGCCCCGCCGACCTACGAGAACTCTGGTCACAACAACAACCTCAGCTTCATAGTTACCGGAGATGGCGTGATCGTCATAAACGGCGGCGCGGCTTATGTGCTTGCCGAAGCGCTTCACCAGGAAATTCAGGCAATCACGGATCAGCCGGTTAAGTTTGTCTTCAACGAGAATGGTCAGGGGCACGCGATGCTTGGCAACGCCTACTGGTCAGAGCTCGGTATTCCGATCATCGCCCATTCGGATGCTGCGGCTGAATTCGAGGAATACGGCCCACAGATCCTTGAAGGAATGCAGCGGTACAACCAGGACAAGGCGGAAAGAACCTTCCTGGCAGGCCCAACCGAGACATTCGAGGATGAATACGTGGTTGAAATGGGTGATTTCCGGATTGAGGCCAAATATCTCGGGCCGGCCCATAGTCCCGGCGATATCTCGATTTGGCTGCCGAACCAAGGCCTTGTTATCGCGGGTGATATGGCGTTTCACGAGCGAATGCTGCCGATCTTTCAAGAGACCTATACAGCGGATTGGCTTGAAACATGGGACAACGAGTTCGAAGCTTTGGGAGCCAAATATGTCATCCCCGGACATGGTCATCCGACGAACATGGATCAGGTGCGCCGTTATACACGCGACTACCTGGTCTACCTGCGCGGCAAGATCCAAGAGCACATGGATGCCGGCGGCGATCTGGCAGAGGCTTACTATGTCGATCAGTCACCGTATGCCCATTTGGACACGTTTGAGGAACTGGCGACAAAAAATGCCGGGCGGGTATTTGAGCAGATGGAATTCGAATAACTCAGGACGTTTGAGGAACAGGAATTCGGCGCATTAACCTATGCGTGCTGATCGCTCCAACCCACATGAAGAAAACGGCAAGCCAAGCCGTCAATGACAGGGCGGACCCTCCTGAAAGCCCTGCGCCCACGGCGCAACCTCCGGCCAGCATGGCTCCAAACCCCATGAGGACAGCTCCAACAAGGTAGCGCTCCATCGGAGCATCCGGACCAAAACGTTCGATCTTCCACTCCCCTGCAGTTAGGGCCGAGCCTGCGGCACCAATTGCTACGCCTGGAACAAGGCCGATACCGAAGGACAACACGACGTTTCGCTCGGCAACCAACGCCATCAGTGTATCCGTAGCCGGTCCGGTGAACGTGACTGACGAAACAGGCACGACTTCAAATGATGCTTGCGCGATGGCATATGTCATTAACCAGCCAAGCGCCACCGCCACGCCAACTCCTGCGGCTGTTACGATCCTGATTGGCGCGACTCTCCGGTGGAATGCGAATGCAATTGCCGACACCAATCCCAATACTGCAACGGCTGTATAAGCCACTGGCGAAAATCCAAGTATTTCTGAAAGATCTCTCGAGGCGCCCCCTGAGACAGTCCAGATCCCGGAAAGCAATTCGCGGGCGGGACTAAGAACGCCCGTGTAAGCAGCCTGAGCCACTAAGGTTAAAACCAATCCTGTAATCAGGGCGCGCAGATTTCCGCAGGAGGCCAATACCAACAGGCGAGATGCACACCCACGCGCCAGAACCATACCAACGCCGAACATCGCTCCGCCAATTATTGCGCCGCTGAGACTGCCCGTCGACGCAATCGCGCGTGTCTCGGAAAGGTCTAACCACTCAAACGCGACAAACGCCTGCACTAAGGTGAGCGTTGCGGTGAAGGCGATTAGCCAGACAGCCAGGCGAGGACCAAGCTCGCCTTTGGCGACTTCGATGGTCGACGCTCTCAAACAAAAGTGAGACTTCTGGGCCGTCACGCCGAACAAGATACCGACAAGCGCACCGGCAAATGCCAAAGCGCCAGGGTCTCCCAACAAATCGATGAGTCTTTCCATCAACAGAGACTCTCACTTGGTTGCTTGCGCGTCCTTGTCTTCGGTCAAGTTGTCATTGAGCGGCCATTGGCCTGCGCGCCAATTGGCATTGTGTCCATAGCTCACCCAAGGCAGACACCAGTCGATCCACGTCGTCGGTGGAATGCACTGGGGAAGGTGTAATCCGTAGACGTTCCGTTCCCTTGGGGACGGTTGGATAATTGATCGGCTGGATGTAAATTCCATAGTCACGCATCAGCACGTCAGAGATGAAGCGACACTTGACCGGATCGCCGACCATGACCGGAATTATGTGACTTGGGTTCGGTGTATGCGGAATGCCCAGATCGTCCAGCCTGTCTCGCACCTCGCGCACGCGCTGCTGGTGTAGATGTCGTTCCGAATGGCTTTGCTTCAGGTGCCGAACCGAAGCAGCAGCTCCTGCGGCCACGGCGGGAGGCAATGCAGTGGTAAAGATAAAACCACTGGCAAAGGATCGGACAAAATCCACCAGCTCTTTCGACGCCGCGATGTATCCACCAGCTACGCCGAACGCCTTGCCCAATGTCCCCTCAATGACGGTTAGCCGATCCATCAGGCCTTCGCGCTCAGCTATGCCTCCGCCGCGCAGCCCATAAAGCCCAACCGCGTGAACCTCATCCAAATAGGTCATCGCGCCATAGCGATCCGCCAGATCACAGATCTCGGCAATTGGTGCAATGTCGCCATCCATGGAATAGACGCTCTCAAACGCAATGAGCTTCGGTGCATTGGCAGGCAATTCAGCAAGGTGCCTTTCAAGGTCCGCCACGTCGTTGTGTTTCCAGATACGCTTCTGGCACCGACTGTGGCGAATGCCCTCGATCATCGAGGCATGGTTCAACTCGTCAGAAAGGACTGTGATGCCAGGAATGCGAGACGCCAAAGTTCCCAAGGCAGCCCAGTTCGAGACGTACCCGGAGGTGAACAGCAAAGCAGCATCTTTTCGGTGCAAGTCAGCAAGTTCTCGTTCCAGCAAAACATGCTCGTGGGTCGTTCCAGAGATATTCCGCGTTCCGCCTGCCCCGGCACCACACTCATCGATCACCTTGTGCATTGCTGCAATAACACTGGGGTGCTGACCCATCCCCAGATAATCATTAGAGCACCATACAGTGACTTTCTCGGGACCATTTTCCGCGTAGCTACGCGCTGTCGGGAACGCGCCACACTGCCTTTCGAGATCCGCAAAGACCCGGTAGTTCCCTTCCTCTTGAAGCTGGTCGAGTTGATCACGAAAAAACCGCTGGTAGTTCATTTCAGTTCCCAACGGCTTCTTCTACGATCCCGGACAACAGGGTCTGAACCTTTTGCATTGGTCCATCAGGATAGCTTCGGTATCCAACCATCACACCATTGTCGTCTTCGGCTACAAAAATCCCATAGGGGCAGAAGCCAATATTCATTGGGTCGGCTTCCATGACCTCGCGCGAAATTTTTGCCGAGCAGAAAATGAAGATATCCGCGGCCGTAAATATTTGCTTGTCGCTGCCAACATCTGCGCCTGTTCGATTCAGCATTTCCCCAACATGGCTCACATAGTCGATGACCAGTCCCTGTCCCACAATCGCGGACTCGACTGCAAATGTCGCGTCATCAAAACTACCGTCGAAGGGGGTAGTGATGATCTCTTCTGCAAGCCCTTGGCTCGCCAGAACAGTGGAAAATGCGGCTGCGGCGATAAAGTGTTTCATGGTTTTGGTCCTCCTCCTGAACCGCATTTTCTCAGATTGATCAGAGGAGTCTTTGACACCGGTCAAAGCCCCCGATTGCCTCAACCAAACATGTCCGACGTGATACCGGCGTACCAACCCAGCGACTCTTCGTAAGTTGCTTTTCTCAAATCGGCATCTTCACCAGTTTGACTGATAAAGCCATCGACTTTCGCGATCTTTTCTGGCGTCGCCTCATAGGTTGCGCCAACCTTAACGCCATCATCGGTATCGATCAGCGACCAGCATGTGTTCGAGAACTTGGCCGGGAATACTTTAGATCCGGTCAACGCACCTCGTACCGCATTCGCACATACTTTTGCCTGACTGTTTGCCGAAAAACCGGATTTCGGCATGTCACCCTGCTGGCTGGCATCACCAAGAACGTAGATATCCGGATCGGTCTTGGAGGACATGTCCGCAGCGTTTACTGGTGCCCAGTTGCCGTCGATTACTCCCGCCATTTCCGCAATGCGACCTGCTTTCATCGCTGGGATCACATTGCAGACATCGACCTTTGTCTCTTCGCCGTCGATAGTCACCGTCATTGCATCCGGATTCACGGATACATTGCCACCGCCGAAATCTTCGCCGATCCAGTCGACCATTCCTTCGTAATTGTTTCCCCAGCCTTCTTGGAACAAAGCCATTTTTGAGAATTTCGGCTTCGGATCGGCGACAATGATCTTTGCTGTTGGGTTGTTTGCCTTCAGCACGTGCGCCACCATCGAAACCCGCTCATACGGCCCGGGCGGGCAACGGTACGGGTTAGGAGGAGCGACCATCGCGAAGGTACCGCCTTCGGGCATCGCCATGATCTGCGCTTTCAAAAGCTCTGTCTGAGAACCAGCTTTGTAAGCATGCGGCATCTTATTTTGGGCCGAGAGGTCCCAGCCCTCTACCGCACCATCAACAAAGTCGATACCCGGGCTAAGGATCAGCTTGTCATAAGGAACCGATCCGCCACCTGCCAAGGACACCGTCTTAGCGTCGCGGTCGACCCCAGTGGCCCAATCATGCACGACGTTGATACCGTAGTTCGCGGCAAGCGTGCCATAGCTGTGGGCGATGTCTGATAGCTCCTGAAAACCTCCTAAATAAAGGTTTGAGAAGAAACAGGTGTAGTAGGTCCGAGACGGCTCGATCAGCGTCACGTCAATCTCACCTTTGCTGTCCTTCGCTATGTAACGCGCGGCAGTCGCACCGCCCGCACCTCCGCCGACAACCAATACGCGGGGCTTGCCTTGAGCCAGCACCATCGGAGCGGATAGACCCGCGGCCGCTACCCCGGCGGCTCCAAGAAATACTCGTCTATTGAGTGTCATCGCGTTTCCTCCCCTTAGACATGGTCACTCTGGATTATTGAAGTATGCGGCCAAAGCCGCGATTTCGTCATTGCTTAGCCGTCCGGCTATCATTTGCATGACCGGATGTGGCCGCTGTTTGTCTCTGTAAGCGTGCATGGCGACTACGAAGTCTTCGTTAGGCCAATACACAATCGAGGGAATGCCCTCATCGCCACCTTCGATCTGGTGACACGTAGTGCATTCGCTGCTGAGATATGCGCCGTACTCAGGATCTCCTTGAATCGCGAGAATCGCGGGATCGATAGAATGATCCGTGCCTTTCGCGGTTGGATCCGCTTCCGGGATATCTCGGGGATTGTCTGAAAACCCCCGCAAATACGCGATCACGTTGGCTCGGTCTTCCGGATCTTTCAAACCGCGAAAACTCATCCTCGTGCCTGACGCAAATGAGCGTGGGTTTTCGATGTAGGCGGACAGAGTGTCAGCGTGCCATTCCAGACCCGAGTTGCCCGCGCGCTCAAGACTCTTGGAATAGTTAAATCCATCGAGACCTGCGGCCTTCCGCCCAAAGACACCATTCAGATGCGGACCAATTGTGTTTTCGGCTCGTTCTCCGACCTGATGACAGCCTATGCATTTGGCAAACACCACTTTCCCTGCGTCAGCATCACCAAGGTCTTCTGCTGCGTCGATCGATGAAGCAATTGCCCCAAAAAACGTGGCAAAGATCAATGCGTTCGGCCAACGCATCATCAACTTCCAAACGTCTTGAGATAGATGATCAAAGCTTGGATATCGTCCTGTTTCTTAAGGCCTGCAAAAGACATCCGTGTGCCTTTCATGTATTCCTTGGGCTTCGTCAGAAAAGCCGCCATTTCTTCTTCGGTCCAGACGAGACCAGCCTCGGCCGCGGCTTTCATGGCCTTGGAGTATTTGAACCCTTCAACCGACCCTGCGTTGGCCCCGATAACCCCGTTCAGCGCCGGACCCGTACTGTCCTTTGCACCGTCACCAACCTGATGGCAGGATTTACATTTCTTGAAGACCTTCTCACCGGCTGCGAACAGTTCCGTAGTCTGGTCAGCCTCGTCGATTTCTTGAACAGCCGGTGTTGCGGCGGCTTCTTCCTCTGGCTTTGGCGCTGCGGCCGGAATGAACGAAGGCCCTTCCGCCGTGAACGTCGGCAACTCGTCCGCGCTGGCTTCGTTCATGACCGAATTCGAACCGCCTTCTGGTGGCGTCTCAACCAGAAATACAGAGCGCATAGTAACCGCGGCCTCTGTTCTGCAGTTCTCCATGCAAGGCTCTTTTCGCCATTCTGCGTACTCAGTCTCAGGTCGCGTATCGACGACAAACCCATCCTTGTTGTACATCTCGAATTCAGCGAAGTTTTCATTGCTGAGAACGAAATCGTCATCCACCAGGTCATTGGAATAAAGGATATAGGCGACGATTGCGTAGGTCTCATCCGCCGTAAGTGTACCCGCTTCACCAAATGGCATTGAGCGGGAAATATAGTCCCAAGCGGTCGACAAATGCGGCCAATAAGACCCGACGGTTTTCACAGGATCTTCGTCGGCGAGCGTGTCGAAGCCGCCGGCCAGAACAGGCCAATTGTCGGCGCCTTCGGCAAACTCTCCGTGACAGGACGCACACCGGTCGACAAACACTTCTTCTCCGGTCCAGACATCGCCTGATCCAACCGGCAAGCCACGCCCGTCGGGCAAGATGTCGACGTCCCACGCCGCGATCTCTTCCTCCAATGCAGGACGTCCAAGCCCAAAAGTACCATCGCGACTCGGCGCCGGTGCAGTTAGGTTCGCACCATTCGCAACCCGTTCCGCAGCGGCCGATTGGATTTCCTCGACTTTGGTCTCAAGTTCAGCTGCTCGCCTGGCCTCCGCTTGCGCATTTTCCAGAGCTGATGCTGCATGCGCTTCAACCTGACCTATCCGGGTTTCCAAAGTGTCTATCTTCGACTGACCGTAGTTCCGATTGGCAAATACCAACGCTGCCGCAAGCACCAAGGCTATGCCACCAAATACGGGCAGGAAAACATGACTAAGAGGCTTCGACATTCTCTGCGATACCTTCTGCGCTCACGTACCAAGTCTGGATACAGTTGTTGTGGTAGACCGAGTTTTCTCCGCGTTTTTCGCGCAGTTGGTCTTTGGTCGGCTGCACATAGCCAGTCTCGTCTATCGCCCGGGCCTGTAACAACATTGGTGCTCCGTCCCAGTTCGTATCGAGATAGAAACGCGTCAAAGCCTTGCTGTCGCCCTGCTTGCCAAGGCGCGTAGTCTCCCAGGTGATTCCACCGTCCTTGGACACATCGACCCGCGTAATTTGTCCGTGGCCTGACCATGCAAGCCCGGAAATGACCAAGGGTCCCGGTCCGTGTTTGATCGGCATTTGCGGGCTGGGCGATGTAATGACGGATTTTGCATCCATCACCCAAGTCCATTTCTGGGCTGCGCCATCGGCGTAGACGTCGGTGTACTTTGATGTTTCTTCCCGGCTTTCGACCGCCATATCGACGACTTCGATGCGGCGCAGCCACTTGACCCACATGTTGCCTTCCCAGCCAGGAACAACCAGTCGCACGGGATATCCGTGCTCCATTCGCAGCGCTTCACCATTTGCCTTGAAAGCCACCAACACATCATCCAGTGCTTTTTCCATCGGGATAGAGCGGCCATTGGATGACGCGTCTGCGCCTTCAACATAGACCCATTTGTCTGGTGAGATATCAGCGCCTGCTTCCTGCAATAGCGACCGCAGCGGAACACCCGTGTATTCCATGTTGTGAATCATGCCGTGCGTAAATTGGACGCCATTGAGTTGAGAACCAGCCCACTCCATACCGGTGTTTGCCGCACATTCGCAGAAGTACACATGGTTTTCGCGCGGGAAACGCTCAATGTCTTCATAAGTAAACACAAGCGGGCGATCTACCAGCCCGTTGATCATCAGGCGATAATCCTCTTTGCGCAGCTCAATCGCGCCCGAATGATGACGCTCAAAAGCGCATCCTTGCGGAGTGATCGTGCCATCAAGCGCGTGGATCGGCGTGAAGTTGATCGACGAAATCGGAGAAGCGGTCAGCCATTCCACGTTGCGCCGAACGACATGGGATTCAAAGCTGATCGGAATGCCATAAGGTGACTCATCTACACCGGCACCCGTGTAAGACGCCCAATCCTGAAGCTCTGTTATCAGTGGGTCGGGCGTGTCTGCCGCTGCCGCACCCGCAACTGACCCTGCGGCGACCGCAGCACTGCCTTTCAGGAAAGCCCGACGGGACGGTTTGAACGCGTCATCCATATCGCTTAGGTCTCCATTGGTTTCTTAAGCGCCGACAACATCGACACTGGTGTTCTCTTGCACCGTTACGGTGCCAAGATTGCGAATGTGGCTTTCGACGACATCCCAGATCGGCGGGCCTTCAGTGCCTTCGTTGACACTGGCCCAACCAGCCACGACGTAGTTTTTCGATGGATCAATCGCTTCACTCGTTTTGAGCAGGGTCATTTCGCTGATCCGCTGCCCTTGTGGTTTGGTCACATCGATGCGGTAGCCAAGCCCACCGACGCGGACCATATCGCCGCCCTGCTGGTAGTAGGGGTCGGGATTGAACAGGTTGTCACCGACATCCTCGAGGATCACATGGATGAATTCGCCTGTCATTTCTGTGCGATAGGCATTGGGATACGACATCGATGTGACGTTCCAAATGTCCTCGCGCGTGATATCCTGCCCAGGCATTATTGACGGCCCCCAACGGACGCCGGGCGACATCGCGATGTCTGCCTCACGCTCATTGATCAGAGCATCGCAAATCAGGTCATCCCAGGTGCCGTTAAAGTTGCCACGGCGGTAGAGCAACGAATCCGTTTTGCCAATCACCTCACTCAGCGCAGCCTCGTACGGCGCGCGCTGATCATTTATCAGAGCAGTGATCGCAGGATCAGGAGCGATGACGTCAGAGAAGATCGGGATCAGCTTGTGCTTCAGCCCCATCATCTGCCCGTCCCTCACGTCGAGATCGACGCGGCTAACGAATTTTCCGTTCGAGCCAGACGCAATGATATGCGTTTTACCGACCAGAACCGGCTCGGGTAGCGCGTCATGTGTGTGACCGCTTAGGATCACGTCGATCCCTTGCACCTGACCTGCCATCTTCTTATCCACGTCAAAGCCATTATGGCTGAGGACGACGACGACATCGGCACCGGCATCGCGAACCTCGTCCACCATTGCCTGCATGTTTTCATCCCGGATACCGAATGAATATTCTGGGAACATCCAGCCTGGGTTCGCGATGGGCATGTAAGGAAACGCTTGCCCGATAACAGCAACCTTTGCACCGCCCCGATCAAAAAACTTGTAGGGTTGGAACAATTCTGCAGGTTCGTCCCACTCGGCATCAAAGATGTTTTGACCCAAGGCCGCAAAAGGCAAACTTTCGACGATTTCGTTAACCCTGTCGCTGCCCAACGTGAACTCCCAATGGAAGGTCATAGCATCGGGTTTCAGCGCGTTCATGACATTGACCATGTCCTGACCGGCCGTCTGATAGCAGGTGTATGAACCGTGCCAGGTATCGCCCCCATCCAATAAAAGGGCATCAGGACGGTCAGCACGAATGGCGTTGATGACAGTTGAGACCCGGTCCAATCCACCAACCCGACCGTAGGTCTTGGCCAGCGCAGAGAAATCATTGTAGGTCAGCGCATAGGCCGACGGGCTTCCATCTTCGATCCCGTACGCCTTGCGGAAAGCCGCCCCCGTGACATGCGGCATCTGCCCTCGCGCATCGCCAATACCAAGGTTTATCTCGGGTTCACGGAAATAGATCGGCTTGAGTTGCGCGTGGATGTCGGTGACATGGATCAGGCTGATATTGCCGAAGGTCTCGAACTCCAGCAATTGATCCTGCGTTAGGCTTTGCTGCGCGGCAAGCTTGGCCCATTTGCCAAACCCGGACGCCCCGTACAGAGCCGAAGCTGCCATTGAAACCTGCAAGAAGTCACGTCGAGAAATCATCTATCAGCTTTCCTATAACACATATAAATATGTGAATGTTATATGCATGAAAAACCCGCGCAGGACAACGCCCGCGCGGCTCGTTCGTTATTGACGTACAGCAGGAGTTTCGACTGAAAGCCCGTTGCCACGCGAGGCCACATAGAGCTCAAGCGCGCGAAACTCGTCCGATCCTTCGGCAAAAGTTTCCGCCCGCGTATCGCGAATACAGCCGCGGAAACGATTGTGGCGCGAGATCAGCTTGGCCTGTTTCAGACGATACGTCGGGAACCCGTTGATCATACCTTGGCTCAGGTGGTCGGCGCGGATCATGTTGCCCCAGTTGTCTTCATGACAATTGGCACAGCTCAACTCCAGCTGACCATAGCGGGTATAATACATCTCCTTGCCCTGCTCCCAAAATGGGGCGGCATCGCCATCAATCGCTACGTTCATAGGCAACCCGCGTGATTGCAGACCGATCAAAGCGACCATGCCCTGCATGTCACCCCCGGACCATTTCCAGGCATCGGCTTCCATGCGGTCCGTGCGGCACTTGTTGATCAGATCTTCCATGACGACCAACTTACCAGTTTCGGCATCCACCTTCGGCATGGACGCCTGCAATCCCTTGAAGCTTTCCACCCCATCGTGGCAAGAGGCACAGCTCTCGCCAGCGGCACCATCAACGGTCCCGAAGAGATCGGCGGCCTGATCGACGAAGATCATTGCGGGGTTGTCGAAGTCATCAAGTTGAAGCGCTTGCGTTTCATCCGTGCGAAAATGCCAACCCGAGTAGATCGTGTCCAAATTTTCCAGATGTGCCGGAGCTTCAGTGACCGAGGTCATGTCCAACTCATCATTGATCACCAAATTGTCTTCGTCCGGTCCAGCCATCGCTGCAGCCGGGAAAACCAGAATTGCCGCGATCGCCGTAAGTGCCTTGGTATTCATTGCGTTCCTCCCTTGGTGGATCAGCGCCAACTCCTCCTACCAGCGCTGATCTGCCTTAGTGTTCGAGCCGTCAGGCGATCTCGATCGTTTTTTTCTCATCGTAAACAGAGCCGTCATCATCGTACCAAGTGAAGACAAACTCACCGGCGTCGGGCACAGTCGCTTCGAACTGGAAGTACGGGTTGGTCGAAATCGCCGGCTCCATCGTCACATCCACCACCATTTCTCCATTAAACTCGCAGGTGAAACGGTTGATGATCGAACGCGGGATGACGTTGCCTTCTTTGTCCTTACGCTGGCCGCTTTCCATCTTGTGGCTGATCAGTGTCTTGATCGTTATGGTTTCACCAGCAGCGGCTGTCTTTGGAACCTTGACGCGGGGTTTCACACCGGATGCCATTGGTTAATCTCCTGTTCTTCAGGGCGCGTGGCGATCAGCCGCCGCAGCCGCCGATTGTCACTTTTACGGTCGCGGACGCTTTGGCAAAGCTGCCATCTGCCATCTTCGCCACGGCAATGACGTCCTGCGTTCCGGCAAGACGGATGCGGGTTGATGCGGCTTGTTCAGCCGCCAATGGGCCGAAATTGAATGTCGCGACGCCCGGTTCGGGGTTGCCTGCAGCCACGATCAGAATTGCAGCGGCACTCGGGGCACTCACTTCGATAGGTACAGTATTTCCGTTTTCTGCGATTTCCGGTGCAGTCAACGTAACACCGCCATCAGCCACATCTGCCCCGCCTGTAAATGCCGCAATGGCATCTTCAGCAGCTGCATTTGCCCGAAGCGGCATAATTGTCAGGAACGCGGCGCCCAGCCCAAGGGCCAGTGTCTCGCGGCGAGAGAGTTCCATTTTCAATCTCCTTTGATTCTTCGAAAATCTGCGCCTGAAAGCGCAGCTATTCTTCCTTCAGGGTCGCAAGAAACGCGACCACGTCCTCAATTTCTTGTGCTGTCAGGATCGACGTCAAAGGCGCGGTTGGGGCTTTTCCGGTATAGGCGTCGCCCGGGCGGATATAACCGTCATCCTTGTAGAACGCAGGCATCACCGTGCCTTCGAACGTCATCTTGGCATTTGCGACCAATCCGCGAAGTTCTGCTTCGGTCCAACGATCACCGGCGCCATCCAGCATCGGACCAACTTCGCCATGGAACGGGATGTCAGCCAAAGCCGAAACCGCGTGGCACGCAACGCAGTTGCCTTTTGACTTGTCCCCAACGATAAGCGCGCCATTCGCCGCGTCGCCAGCAGCACCGGTCAACGAAGCCTCAATGGCACCATAGTCGTCATAGGTTACGTCTTGCGGGTCTGTTTCTGCCGCAATTGCGGCAACGCCTGTCATTGCGCAGACCAATGTTAAGAGTCTCAGCTTCATGATCCCTCCCATTTGCTAACGCGCCGACGGCGCCTTGCGACCCAAAGCCTTGTGTACCGTAGTCGACGAGTACCGCTTGTCGCAACATTAAATTCATAATAATGAATTTTTTTATTTATAATGGCAGCGCTCAATCCTGAGAAACATTGTTTCGCTCTTGAATGCGCCGCGCATGATAGCGTTGGAAATCTTCACCATTTTCAAGCTCATATCGTTTTTCCTCGACCCAGGTGAAAAGGTCTAAGGTTGTTCCTTTTGAGAACGCTCCGGGCATAACAGCGACCGCAGCATCGATGGCTGTAGCGTCCTCTGGCACCTCTTCCGACAGGAATACGAGCGTCGGGGTGAACAGAATCCCCCATTTTCGCATCAGCGCTCTTTGCTCATTCTCTTCACCGTCAAAGTCGATGGCCGCGGTGCTGCCATGCAAATCCAGTTGGACGACAAAGAAATTTTCTTCGATGAACGCTGCGAGGTCAGGCTGGGGGAACACTTCTTCATGCATTTTCTTGCAATAGATGCAGCCTTGTTGCTCAATGAATAAAACCAACCGCTTGTCTTCGCTTGACGCCTCTTCAAGATCCTCACGAAGGTCTTTGAAGGTGTCGCGCATCCACGGCGTTTTATGCAAACCGTCGTCGCCCAGTTCAGCGGCGGAAACTGCCCCGCCGATCAGACAAGCGATCAATGCTGACAAAACTCGATTCATGTCTTCCTCCCGAGTTATCCAATGGCTGCAAGCCAAGGCATATGGTCGAGCATCCATTGTGCGATGTGATTGATGGAGTTGGTTGCAATGAGGATGCCGAAGAGCACCAGAAAGCCACCCATTGCCATTTCGATGAGGGGCAAGTGCTTTCTGAACCGTGCCATCCACTGCATGAAGGGGCGGACCAGGAAGGCCGCCAGAACAAACGGTGCGGTCATTCCAACACCGTAGACGAATAGAAGCACCGCTCCACGCCAGGCCGTTTCGGTTCCGGCCGCTGTGAACAGGATCGCAGCGAGCACCGGCCCAACACAGGGGGTCCAGCCAAAAGCAAACGCCAATCCAAGAACATATGCTCCAACAAGGCTCACATCTGATGTATCACCAACATCCGCACGAAATTGGCGATACAGGAACCCGATGCGGATAATCCCCAAGAAATGCATGCCCATCACAATGATGATGGCCGCAGCGATCCAACGCAGGATGTCGAAATACTCTCGTACCAGCTGCCCGAATATCGAAGCCGTCGCACCTAGCGCCATGAAGATCGTTATGATCCCGGCTGCAAATGCTATCGCAGAAAGCGTTGCCTTGCGACGAACGCCGCCGGGAATTGTAGAACCCGCCGATATTTGATCAATCCCGACGCCGGCCAGATAGCTAAGATAAAACGGCACGATAGGTAGGATGCAGGGCGACAGGAACGACAATAGCCCTGCGACTAAAGCACCCGCAAATGTAATGTCGAGCATGGTCAAACCCGTCCTGGCGCGCTATCATTCACACATTCAAAATAATAAAGATATATCGCTGCGGTCAATCGGAGCTTGAGATGCGCCACCTAATTCTACTCTTGAGTGCAATCACGTTGTTTGTTTCTCCCGTGGTCTCACGGGCAGAAATGACTCTTCTGATGGCCGAAGAAGATGGGTGTATATGGTGTGCACGTTGGGACACCGACATCTCGGAGATCTACCCCAAGACACCGGAAGGACATGCCGCTCCACTCCAACGCATCGATATCCACGCGGCTATGCCTGAAGGCATCGCATTGGAGCGGCCTCTCTACTACACGCCAACCTTTGTTCTGCTGGACGATGGCCAAGAGGTCGGCCGGATCGAAGGCTATCCCGGCGAAGATTTTTTCTGGGGGTTGCTGGGCGTTTTGCTACGTGACGCTGGGGTGTCGATTGAGACCTCTGGATAAACTGGGGCGCATTACATAAACTGTTATGAATGCGTGAAGCTATGAAAGCGAGGCGAACTTGTTGGACAAATCTTCGAAACTGCCTGTGTTCTCAAAAGACATGTGCGCCGAAGACATGGACAGAATGATGGAAAATGCTCAGACGGCGTCAAGTTTCCTCAAGGCAATCAGCCATGAAGGGCGCCTGATGATCCTGTGCTACCTGTCCTCGGGCGAAAAATCTGTCACGCAGATGGAAGAAATGCTCTCGGCACGTCAGGCTGCCGTGTCTCAGCAACTATCCCGCTTGCGCTTTGAGGGCTTGGTCAAAACGCGACGCGAGGGGAAAACGATCTACTACAGACTGGCGGATGATAGATCGACACAGATTCTGGAAGTCGTCTACGATCTATTCTGCAGGGAGAAGTAGAAGTCACCAAAAGTAGCCGCCAGCTTTGGGAGGAGACTGGCAATGTTCGAAGCATTGGGAGACGCCAACACCGTTGCCCTGATCGGTTTGATCGGTGGCATTGTTTTAGGCTTGGCCGCACGCATTGGTCGTTTCTGCACGTTGGGTGCAATCGAAGACTACCTTTACGCAGATGATGACCGGCGGCTGCGCATGTGGGCAATTGCGATCGGCGTAGCAATTGTAGGCAGCCACTCAGCTATGGCTTTAGGGTGGCTGGACCCTGTTGGAACAAGGTATCTTGCACAGACCTGGAACCCACTTGGATCGATCGTGGGTGGTCTCATGTTCGGTTACGGAATGGCCATCAGCGGAAACTGTGGCTATGGCGCGCTGGCAAGGCTTGGAGGCGGCGACCTTCGATCATTCGTCATCGTTTTGATTATGGGTCTGTCTGCTTACGTTGTCATGTCCGGGCCCCTTGCATATTTGCGCGTATGGGTCTTCCCCGAGGAAATGGATATTGAAGGCCCACAGAGCATTAGCTTCCTTGCCGAACAGCTGACCTCTATCCCAGCTTGGCTCATTGGCGCAGTCATCGGCATTGCGTTGGTGATTTTCGCCTTGGCAAACCGGCGCTTCCGCCGCGCTCCCGCACAGGTATTTTGGGGATCTGTAGTTGGGCTGGCGATCGTATCAGGGTGGCTCGGCACGAATTGGGTTGCGACGCACGGTTTCGATGGTGAACCGGTTCAAACCCATACCTTCGCCGCACCACTTGGCGACACGTTATTCTACCTCATGACAGCGTCCGGAAACACTTTGTCCTTTGCGGTCGGATCAGTCTCCGGCGTTCTCATTGGCGCATTTTTGGGGTCCTGGTCCAAAGGTCATTTCCGATGGGAAGCATGCGAAGATCCACGCGAACTCAAGCGTCAAATGCTCGGGGCAGCGATTATGGGGCCAGGTGCGATCATCGCGGTCGGTTGCAGCGTCGGACAAGGTATTTCTGCCTTCTCACTTTTGGCCTACAGCGCGCCTGTAACATTCGCTGCCATCTTCGCCGGTGCTGCGCTTGGCTTGAAACAACTCGTGTATGGGCTGTCCTTCATAACTGAGCGTTGAGGTCACAGTTCAAACAAGAATTCACGTGTGAAGGACGGTTTCGGCGGTTCTCTTTTTTAGAAAACGATTGCCTTTGATGGCACATATCGGCACGAGGTGTTCATTAATCAGATACGCTCATGCGTTCGCTATGCGAACCAAAGCGCTCATTCTGATCACGTTCACAAACCAAGCTGATCTTAGTCACTCGCTCGCTTCTGCAATAATCGTTGTCCACGCATCGTGCTGGGACAAGAAAACCCTGCCGTTCAGACCGTCGACAATATGAGACCGTTTGAGTCTGTCCATAACAGGACCCTTGACTTCGGACAGATGTAGGCCAACGCCAAGCTCCCTAAGGCGGTGATTGATCGCCTCGAGAGTTTCCAGCGCTGAGTAGTCCACTTCGTTAACGGCGGAGAACATCAAAACAACATGTTTGACCTTCGTCCGATCGGCAAGGCGACTGAAGATCAGTTCTTCCAGAAAGCCGGCGTTTACAAAGTAAAGACTCTCGTCGATGCGCAGCGTTAGCACCGTAGGTGCGGTTTCGACATCGTGGCGCTGGACATTTCGAAAGTGCTCTGTCCCGGGCACGCGGCCCACTTCCGCAACATGCGGTCGAGACGTCTTGTACAAATGCAAAAGTATTGAAATCGACACTCCAGACGCGACGCCGACTTCGACACCCAGACCGATCGTCAGCAAAACCGTTGCTGATACCGCGATGAAGTCGGCACGGGAATAGTCCCATGTTCTGCGAAATATTGAAAAATCCACGAGGCTCAGAACCGCCACAATGATTGTAGCGGCCAACGTGGCGTTTGGCAGGAAATACACCAATGGTGTCAACGCCAAGGCGGCGATTGCGAGGCCAAGCGCAGTATAGGCGCCAGCAGCTGGAGTTTCAGCGCCAGCATCGAAATTGACGACTGATCGCGCAAATCCCCCCGTGACCGGGTAGCCTCCGGTGAACGCTGCGCCTATGTTGGCTGCGCCCAGTCCAATGAGTTCCTGGTCCGGATCAATCCGTTGACGTTTCTTGGCTGCCAAAGTTTGCGCGACTGAGACGGATTCGACAAAGCCAATCACTGAAATCAGGACCGCCGGAACCAACAGCGCTGCAAGCAAGTCGGGCGCAAATACTGGCAATGTAAGCGGCGGCAGGCTTTGCGGGACTTCCCCAACGATTTTCACACCCATTTCGACAAGATCTAGTGCCCAAACAGTAACCGTAGTGGCAACTACGGCGGCAACAGGTCCCGCCTTCGTTAGAATATCGGCAAGCGCCGCCGGAGCACCCAACCTCAATAACCCGGGTTTTAACCATTGGCGGGCCCAAAAAAGGAAGGCTGTCGCACTGAGGCCGATAACGAGCGTAACCCAATTCACCTCGTGCAAGTGCGCTGCAATCGATGCGACAATCTCGAGCAATGTATGTCCGTGCGCATTCACACCCAAAATGTGCTTGAGTTGGCTGGCAGCGATCAAGATCCCAGATGCTGTGATAAACCCTGCAATTACCGGATGGCTCAAAAAATTAGCCAGGAAGCCTAGCCGCAAGAACCCCAAAAGCAACAGGAAACCGCCAGAAATAAATGCGAGGGTTAGTGCCGCAACCGCGTAACCTGCCGTGCCTTGTTCTGCAACCTGACCGACCGCCGACGCTGTTAATAGTGAGACAACGGCAACCGGGCCAACCGCTAAGGCGCGACTGGTTCCAAATATTGCGTAAAGAAGAATTGGCGCGATGGATGCATACAGCCCTGCTTCTGGAGGCAATCCAGCCAAGAGCGCGTAGGCCAAGGATTGGGGTATCAGCATGATGGTGACGATCACCGCCGCCATCAGATCGTTAGAAAGCTCTGCCCATCCATAGCCGCGAGCCCAACTCAGAACCGGCAGATATTGCGCCGTCCGCATCCTTACCTCCCGCTACGCCGCAGTGTCTCGTCGTGCGTGCCACAGCGTTGCAGCGCGCTGACCGCTTCGGCAGTAGCCAAGGACAGGCTCGGACAGCTCTGCCAACGCCTCAGAAAATGCAATGTGGTTCGCTTCTGTTGCGCCGGAGGGTTTAACCGGCACATAGCGAGCTTGCAGACCTTGCGCCTTGGCGCATTCTTGGATCTGGCTAAAAGTAGGCTGCTCCTTTTGTTCGCCGTCAGGACGCACACAGATTAGCGAGCGAAATCCAAGCGTTTTGACTTCCGCCAAGTCATCGGTCTCCAATTGACCGCAAGTACTGAAGTCGTGGGAAATTTGGGTGATTTCCATCGCTCTCATCCTTTCAAAATCAGAGTTTGTTGACCGGAACCTTGAGCATGGGGTTGCCGTCCACGTCCGTTGGCACTTCACCCGCGCGCATATTTACTTGAAGAGATGGGATGATCAGCTTCGGCATTGCCAGCAGAGCATCTCGTTCTACTCGGAACTTGACGAACTCTTCTTTTGATTTGCCACCACCAACGTGGATATTGTGGGCTTTCTCATTGCCGACAGTTGTTTCCCAGGCGATGTCGCGCCCGTTTGGTCCGTAGTCATGGCACATGAAAAGTCGTGTTTCGTCCGGCAAGCTCAGGACTCTTTGAATGCTATCGTAAAGCGTTGCTGCATCGCCGCCGGGAAAATCTGCGCGCGCTGATCCCCCATCCGGCATGAACAAAGTATCGCCCACAAAAGCCGCATCTCCTGCGACATGTACCATGCAAGCCGGCGTATGGCCGGGGGTGTACATTGTGAACACCTGCATATTGCCAACCGTGTACGTATCGCCGTCTTCGAAAAGCTGATCGAACTGGCTGCCATCACGCTGGAACTCGGTACCTTCATTGAAGACCTTCCCAAACGTGTCCTGCACGATCATGATTTTTGAACCAATGCCGATTTTTCCCCCAAGCTTTTGTTGGATATACGGCGCTGCACTCAAATGATCGGCGTGAACATGGGTCTCAATGATCCATTCCAAATTCAGATCTTGGCTTACGATTTGGTGGACGAGCTCGTCTGCGTGATCGTGAGTGATGCACCCCGCCGCGTAGTCAATTTCCATTACGCTATCGACAATGGCACATGAGTTCGAGGTGGGATCCTTCACAATATAGCTGATGGTGTTCGTCGCCTCATCGAAGAAGGCCTGAACGTCCGGCTTGATGTTCATGTTCACGGGATACGTCATCTGATTGTACTCCAGAGAGGTTCAGGGAAATCGGTGACTACGCCGGCGACTGACCAGGACGCGCAAAAAGGAGCCTGCGCAGTACAAACCCGGCAAGAACGGCAACCAGAAAGAGAACAACTTCCCAACGCCCAGTACCAAGTGCCGGTATAGCAGCGCCGGGGCAGAAGCCTGCAATTCCCCAACCGACGCCGAAGAGAGCCGAACCACCAACCAATCGCTTGTCTACGGCCGTCGCGTTTGGGATCTGAAAACGCCCACCAAAGAGCGGCGTTTTTTGCCGCCAGGCAAGTCTGTAGCCGAAGAACGTGACTAGGAGCGCACCACCCATAACAAAGGCGAGGCTAGGATCCCACGTCCCGGCAATATCAAAGAAATTCAAAACTTTGGCCGGATCCATCATGCCCGAAATAGCGATACCAACGCCAAAGATCAGGCCAGTAAACAAAGCAAAAACAAGTTTCATTGCTTCATACTCCAAAGACATGACGGATCAGGAAGACTGTGATTGCAGCTGTGGCCATGAAGGTCGGCACTGCCACCAAAGAGCGAACAGACAGCCGAGATAGTCCGCAAACACCATGCCCTGACGTGCAGCCAGATCCGAGACTGGCGCCCAGACCGACGATCACACCGCCGATCACGATCATAATCGGGCTGACAGGTACCGTAAGTTCAGGCATTGCACCGGTCGCAGCATAGATCAGGCCCGGTGCAAGCATCATTCCCACAACCAAGGCTGTTCGCCAGGCGAATTCCTCGCGGTTTTCTGGGAATGTTAAGCCAGACAATATGCCCGTTGCACCCATGATACGTCCCAGTCCGAGCATCAAAAGCACGGATCCAAGTCCAATTGCGAGCCCGCCTCCAAATGAGGCGATCGGCGCAAACGCGGTTTCCATCAGGCGTCTCCGGTTGTTCATGTTGCAACCTGATTACCGGCCGGCACCTTACTCTTCAGTGACAATGTCACTTAACGCAAAGAATTCATGCGCTGTTCGCCAAACGCTCCAATTGAGGTTTGTTCTGGAGGGTGATCCGCCCCCTCGTCTGAAGGATAAGTCCTCGCTTTTGAAAATCATTCAGTATGCGTGAAACGACCTCACGCGCTGTCCCTAATTCGTTTGCCAAAGCCTGATGCGTCGCCTGGATTTCGGAATGGCCTTCTCCTAACGCCAATAGGCGCTCTGCCAGTCGAACGTCCATTCTACCAAAGGCGACATCGTCGACCACGCGCAGAAGATCAATCAACCGACGAGAATAAGCCGAGAAAACGAAACCGCGAAAACTGTCCTCTTCAGCAGCCAGCCTATCAAAAGAAGTTTTTGGTAATGTGATAGCCGTAACGTCGGTCTCGGCAATACCCTCAGCATTATAAGCTTCCTCGGACAGCATGCAGGCGGTGGTCAGCACGCAGCTCTCTCCAGCTTCAACGCGATACAGCACGATTTCTCGCCCGGCATCAGAACTTTGAGAAACGCGTATGCGGCCAGCATGCAAAAACATCAGACTGTCCGGGATGTTGTCGGGTCCAAAAACTTGCTGACCCTGCTTGTATGAAACCACGCGTGCTTCATGTAGAAGCTTATCCCTGACCCGCCGAGGTAGATTTCTCGTGCCAAGAAAGCTTTCGGTCCAATCTCCGACAGTTGTCTTCAATTTATGTCCTATGCGCTGTGCGTTCGGTTCACTGGTTCCCCAAAAAGATGCGGTGGCACGCGATCTGGATCAATGGCTCTCTTCGTTTTTCTAACCAGCTAGATCCGAGCATCGCCCAACATTGGCCAGCCCGACTGGCTATTAACGCACGGCTCAGCGCTTTGGCCGCTTCGGGCTCACTGCGGTCGTCCGCTGCAACTTGCTTGAGCGTCAGCTTTGCGGACGAAGCTGCCTGATGCTGATGCAGCAATTTCGGTCACGAACCATCGAGCCGATCACTGAGTGAGTCGGGGCGCTGCAGCGCGATTTCCCTAGAGCGGTCGTTCAACGCTACAAACCCTGATCAAATGAGTCAGATGACCGAGATTGAGCCCGGAGCCGTCATCCAGAGCGAGCGTTTCAAACTTACAAATATCTCCAAAATCAGAGGCCCTCGACCAGAACCAGATCCGTTTCGGAAATCTTCTCTCTGACCGTACGCGCTTGGCTGTAGGCCTCCGACTCATAAAACGCCTGTGCTGCCATCAGAGATTCAAATTCGATTACAATAGCCAGGCCCTGTGCAGCCCCCTCACGATGGTCGGGGCTAGGATTTCGAACCAAGACCTTCCCGTTATGCGCCTTGATCGCTGCGCCCGAGAGAGCCTTGAACTCTTCAAAAGCCTCTTTGTCCCGCACTCGAATATGCGCAATTAGATAACCCTTTGACATGGGTTTTACCTCCCCTGTTCGCTTCTCAGTTTTACCTGGCATTTGAGTGTATCAGTGAAGATGCGTCAAGATTTGCATAGAATGACCGCTTGGAGCCCAATGCAGACACCGCTAGGTTCTTGAATGCAATATTCCTTCTGACCCGAGCGGACTACTGAATTTCAGGCGCACACCCTGTTTTTGCCGAGCCTACTTCGTGATCAAAAAAATCTTGTGCACGTCAAAATGGATCTGCGCACGATCAAAAAGGCTTCAAGCTAATTTGTCGTGAATTGCCACAAGTTACTCTCCATCGGAATGTGCCAACTTTGGGTTTGTATTTTCTATGTGTACGCTTCTCTGAGGGAAAGGAATTGATATACCTTCAGCTTCGAAGCGCTCTTTCACCAGTTGCTGCATGTCCCAATAGAGCGTCCAATAATCTTCGTTTTTTGACCAAGGTCGACATAGGATGTTGACCGAGGAATCGGCCAATTCACCAACGCAGATCACTGGCTCTGGTGACGCCAGAACAAGTGGATGTGACTTAACCATTTCCGTAAGTAATTCAATTGCAGTTTCGATGCTGTCTGAATAACTGATGCCAAAAACCATATCTACTCGGCGAGTGGCGCTCGCGGACACGTTGGTGATTACGCTGTTCCATACGCGGTTGTTTGGGATCGATATGATTTTGTTGTCAATTGTAGCAATTGTCGTCGAAATCAAAGTCGTTTGCTTCACGGTACCCGAAGCCAAACCTTCGAGATCTATATAATCCTCCTCGTCGAAGGGTTTGTTGAGCATTATCATCAACCCACTGAAGAAATTGGCGATCGTCTCCTGCATCGCGAAAGCCAAGATAAAACTTATACCACCAATCAGGGCAAAAAGCGGCGTCACGTCTATTCCCAGAACTGACAAAACGAGGGCCAATCCAATGACAAGAGTTAACCAATAAAGCGTGCCTGCCAAAAAGACTGCTAAAAGCGAAGAGAGCCCGCCGATGCGGCCCAACCAGCGCCTTGTGAGAGCCCGGATAATTCTTGCCAAAAAAACAAGTCCGAGCAACGATCCCACAATGACAACTGCATCAATGGCAACTTCTATTCCCCCATCTCGCGCGGTCGCCCACTTGAGTATTCTTTGACCTAGTGTCTCAGCATCCGCTTTTCTGAGCTCGTCGATGATTATTGAGCTGCGGTATGCGCGGTACTTGTCGATTTCTTCTTCGTTTCCGCCCTTTTTCTGCCAACTATTCAGCACGACAACAAAATTATCGAACATGTGCCGCCGAGTTTCTGCGAGTTCAGCCACGCGTTCTCGAAAAAGATCCGCTGTTTCTCCCTCCGCCTCACCAACCTTCAATGTTGCATCTACGACGTCGCTAGTTTGTTCTTGGACGATAAGCTGCCAAGCGGCGGACGCCTGAGCGAGTTGTTGTTCTGTTAGCGGAAGAAGCAAAAGTTCCAATTGCTCTTTATCAATGAGAGGCATCAGGATCCGCTCAGGCAGCCCAAACTCTCTTGCCAACGCCTCAACGTCGATTTCGTCTGAACTAACCAAATTGGGAGCCAGACTCTGTTGCTCTACGTCTTCCAAGACAGAAGTTTGTGCTTCATTTGAAGCACCTAGTGTCTGTGCAAAAGCGCGAGGAATTTGCAGAAAAAGGGAACTCATCAAAGCTAAGACAAGTGTCCAAATGACATGACGCATCATAACAGAACTCTAAACGACGTTTGGCAAAGCTTACCAAAGAAGATCCAAGCGACAAGCTGATTTCATTCGTGCTCGTCGAACCCCCTACGAAAGTGAGGGTGCCTTTTGCGTGGTCGCGATATATTCTGATCAAAGGCCAAAGTTCCGGAAATACTATTACGGAGGATGCCTAATTCGCATTGTTTTTCCGCGGTGTGATGGCGAAATCTGGCAGCGTGTAAACAAGCAACCCTTCGTCAATGCCATCGGCATCTTGGCGTCCAAGTGGCACCATTTCCTCACCAAAGCTCGCCTTGAATTGTTCGGACGCGGTTACAGGAACGCCGAGATGTTTGCATAGACCTTCCAATCGCTCGACTTCGTTGGCCGCCGCACCGGTCACCGTCAAATCGAGCCTTCGAAAAGTACCAACATTGCCATGCATGACTTTGCCTGCATGAAGACCAATGCCAAACTCGAGTTCTTCCAATCCCCGCGCAATACGAGCTCTATTTTTGTCAGCTAGGCGACTGAAGGAATCGTGTGCAGTCATCACAGCTGCTTTACACATGGCGTCATGCGGCCTGGCTGCTCCATCGAAGGGAAAAATCGCCATGACCGCATCGCCGACTAATTTAAGAACCTCACCGCCGTGATCGAGCACTGCATCCGCCGTGCAATCGAAATAGTCATTTATTGTGGAAAAATAAGATTCAATATCCAGCTCGGCTGCCATCTTCGTGGAACGTCTTAAATCGCTGTACCACAAGCAGCAATCGATTACCCTACCGTCTCCTCGGTCAACTAGACCATCAAACACTCTGGCCCCTGATCCTTTGCCAAGATAGGTTTCCAAAAGTGTCTTAGAGAGTCTTCGTTCGCTAGTCGCCTTCATTGCAAGCGAAAACGGCCGCGACAAACGTTTAAGTGCTTCTATTTCATCTGCTGTAAATCCGGCGCTGCGTTTCGTTGAAAACGAAGCGATCGTTCCCGCCGCGCTTGCGGGGAGTTCAGCCCATGTCATGGGGGTCTCCCGCCCATATGATTCAAACATGGCGACGTAGTCGACAATGCCCATTTCAGCGAGAGTATCAAACAAGGGGTACTTGGCGCGCGTATTGAGATCGTTCAGCCTGTGGCGTTCGAATGGCACATTATTTTTAACCATGAGGAAGAATGGCGCGTTTTTAAATGCGGCCGACTTGACGGCGGTCTTTGGCACGGCCTGACTTTGGCATGTATCACTGAGGGCATCCCAGGTGAAGTCGAGTGCGCCCAAAACTGGATGCAAAAGCATAGCACCGAAATTGATGCGAAACACTGGCACACCGCTACGTATCAACAAGCGCCCTAAGGCGGTCACCGTTTCTGCAAGTTCGGCGTCAGTTAGAGCGCGCTCAAGCAGCCAGTTTGAAATATCGTCGGACCATATGGAAATGCTCATTGCTTCTCGCTCGGCACAATAGGCCACGACCAATTTGTCAAGAGCCTCCCGAGAAGGTTACACGTGCATTTAAGGAGTCGGCAAGACAGCAGTCAAAGCGTCATCCCCCTAGACAAGCGTGAGGAAAACATTTCCTCTAACTCCCTCGCCGACATCTGTTTAGACATCTGTCAGGACCCGCGGCAGCTTTGTCCGCGACCCGGTCATTGCTGCCCTTGATCTCGCCGCGGCTGGCTTGAACGTCCGGTTTTGATGCCGCACCGCGGTGCGCCGGTCCTATCCACGAAATGCTGCGGGCGCGAGGTCGAAAGAAGACGCGGGTCTGCAGTGGGCTCGCGGCAGACGTTCGCTCAATTCCGCTCAATGGCTGCAACGCGGACAATGCAGCCGTTCCCCACATCGCTGCGATACGGTTGGTGACGTGATCAATCCCCCTGAGTTCGACCATGTATGCAATCATGGTAACCAGATCATCCTTGGTCGGTGCCTAGTCATTTGAGACAAAGGGCGGATAGGCCAAAGCGCCAGCGAACCCTCCGTTTCCAGCAATCGCCTTCAGGACTTCATCGGGCATACGCCGGGGGGGGTAGATCTTCAATTTGAACCATCAATGCCGGTGGAAAGGGACCTCCTCATCGTGAATGACCTCCGCCGTCGGATCGCCCCAGACCTTTTCGGTCACACGCATCCAGTTGCCGCCCCAGATTTTGGCAAGGTCCTCCTTGGTGTAGCCAAGAGCCAGCATAGGCTCATGTTCCGCCAGCGTTTGCACTTGATGGAGAAGCGGCTGTTCACCGCCGGATTCTGGAAGTTTCACCCTGAATTTCGGCTATTGGGGGTATCTTGTGCACAGCATGATCCAATCGGATCATACGGGGGAAATTTCTCCCTGTGGCCATTGTGAGCGATGTTGTGGAATCTGATGGGTACGGATTGCGTGCTCCATCGGCAGTGCAGCGGAGGTATTGCACCGCCTCCCTTTAGTCATCCTCTGTTTCAACTTTGGCTTTAGCTTTTCGCTTCCCCTTTGGGCCGGTGCTGAGGCCGCCATGCAACCTGCAACGCCGTTTTCCAGGTACTACCCGGGCCTGGCATTGGCCACCTGCTCGGGTCTTTGCGCCGCATGTTGGGCGCTCTGTCTTAGGCAAGGGTTCCCTGGCATCATTCAAGCCCAGCTCAGCCATCCGTTTGCAATTTACGCCGTGGCACTGTGAGCAATCCCTCCGATAGTTTGGGTGCTTGTGCGCCTCTGCTGGGCACGGCCGCCAACGTGACCAAATTTCACACCAATCAATGGGATCGCCTTGAAAGAGCGAACGTATTTTGACTTCCAGCTTTGTCGGTCTCCCCATCAATAAACACCAACATTTATTAACATAGTCTGCAAACCCCATGATGCGCGAAATTGCTCGTGCTTGGTCTTCGCAAGGTCCCTGCCATGAATCTCACCGTCGCGTTTGCTACTTTGTTTTGTACCACCCCGCGATCGGACAGGTGGCGCAGCGCCACCACCCCCCACCCCCCTTTAGGGGTGGTGGTGGTAGCGCAACTGTTTTTAGGGGTGTTAGCGTCACCTTGCGCTACCCCTGATTTTTGGGTGGTGGCGCACATCACACCGTTGCCCATTCGCCTACCTCCACAGTGGGGACAGGCTTGCGTTGAGCACTTGTTTTCTGCCCTTTGACCAACGCCCCGGATTTCAGCCAAGTATCGATTATCTTCTTGATGCGCTTGCGGTCGGCTTGGGCGTCGAAGCCCAGAACTTCAGCTACGGTCACACCAGCCCACTCGCCGCCAGCCTGATCCGAGTAGCGCCGCCCCTGACCATCCAGAGCATGTTGCACTGCCAGCAGGTCAGCGACCGATACCCCATCGAAAGTGTCCGGCCATTTCCAGACCTCAGCAACGCCCACGCTATCCCCATTGGATAGCTGCACAGATGCCATGCGCCGCCAAACACGATCCCCAACAGGGGCGAGGTTTGCTTTGTCACGGGTCACGGCAAAGTAGGTGGACGGATCGTTTTGAACACCCGCCTCGGCCTTCATGTCGTTGCTCATCTTGTTGAGCACTCGACCGGATCTTGCTGCTGCCAAGAGCGCCGTTGCACCGCGCCCGCTTTCAGTAGTTGCTTCCTCGCCGTTTGTCTTGCGAGTGTGGTGCACAAGTTCAATTGCACAATTGCAACGATCTGCCAGCCGCGCCCATTCCTTTGACACAAGGTCGATTGCGCCGTTGTCGTTCTCGCCCACCTGATGCGATGACACGAACGGGTCGATAATTAGAACATCGATTTCGCACGCTTCGATCTCTTGGGCTAAGGCTTCCATTTCCGGCTTGACGATCTGGACGCCTTCACGAGTTTGAATGGCGGTGCTGAGTTCGCGTTCCCGGCCCGTGTCCACAAAGAGACGCCCTGAGATTTCCTCGGGGGCGACGTTGTGATGTTGCATGGCCGCGATGATGCGCCGGTTCATCTCGTCGCGGGGGTCTTCAAGGTTGTATATCCAGACTTTTAGGCCTGATGCGGTCCAATCGCCCAGTAGGTCGCGGCCAGATGCCATTGCCAGCCCTTCGCAGATCGTCAAAGACGATTTCCCGACGCCGCCGGGTGCGACCGTCACCGATACCTGTTTGCGGATCAGGTGTTGCCCGTAGAGCCAAGGACGGGGCGGAATAGCGGAAGGGTCGCGCCAGACAAACTCTTTCGGCAAACGGTCCGACCGTTCTTTGGGAAACTCGGCTCGGTGCGCATCCAGTTGCACCGCCATCTCAGCAAAATCACGCATCACGCCGCTTGCCTCCTTTTTACATGCTCAAGAAATGCTGCCTGCCGCGCGGGTTTCATGCGCTTGAAGCTGGCAAGGCAATAAGCGTCCAGTTCTTCCGGGTCGGCATAATCCGCCCAGAACGCGGCCTCATCCATGAAGCTAGAAAACGGTGCAGGGGGGTGTCCCGCACCAGTGCCTAGCGCCGCCTCTGCCGCATTTACTGCATCGTCACGGTCCAGAGCCTTGAGAGCCATGAATGCCAGGGCCACGCGCTGCCGCGCATCCAGACGTGCTCGCAGGATCACCGGAAGGCCGGACCAAGCGTTAGTGCTGTCAAGCCAAGCAGCGTATCCGATGGAGCGGCAAACACTTTTGATATTGTCGGGGATTTGCGTCGAAATATTCACAGCAGCACCCCCCAATACATTGCCAAAATGGGGAAAGCCGCGATATCCTCACCGTAGTAACAGACGCCTTCCATAACGTCTTTGACCCCGGTCGCGATTGCCGTCGCGCCGGGGTTTTCGTTTGTTAGTTCGGCCTCAGCTGGTTTGACACTTTCGCGGTAAGTCTTTGTTGTTTCGTAGAGGGTTTGACGCGCCTCGGTTTTGTAAGTGATTGGTTTGCTTGAATTAGCGCCGGATTGAAAATCCTCGTGTCGGTGGTTCGATTCCGCCCCCGGGCACCACGAAAATCAAGGACTTAGCGGTTATTCGGAAGGGGCAATAGACACTTTGTCTCGCTTTTGGCTCTCTTAGAGTTCACCGCTCATAAGTTCTCGAACTCTGTCATGACAAAGCACATATTCGATTCAACGCCCTACGGGAGACAGTAGGGCACCGGGTCAAGTCGCGCTCGCCCACGGCATCAAGACTTGATGAAAAAAGAGAACAGTGGGCAGTGGCTTAATGTATCCTATGCGACTTCAATAAGAGTACGGGTGCACGAGCAGAAAAGGAGGCAGGCGTATGCGTGCTACTTTGATTCTCGAAGCCAGCAGGTCGAACGGTACGAAGTACCGTATCGAACTGTCCTTGGGGTTAATCCTCGTGGGCTGGCTTCTAAGGTACTTCGGACTTTAAGTCTGCATAGAGGTCGTCCTTCGGGACGGCCTCTTTCTTATCCCAAGCACTCTTTGTTTTGGAGGAGCCACTTGTACACGTTCGCATATTTTTCGTTCACCAAGAACAGCATCTATTATTTTGCCGCAGGCTTGTTTTTGCGTAGGTCGAGTTGTGCAGGAATTTAACTTTTCAAGCCGAGCAAACGTCCACACTGGATATTGATCACGCACGCATCGGCTTTCGATCAAAATTCCCCCAAACCAGCCGATAATTGAATTTTTAGCTGCTCAGAATTGGTCGCCATCTCAGACCCTAATCACTCGTTCAATAGCGCCGAAAGTTCATCCGCCCCTTTTTGCAGAATTCCAAGAAACGACATTAGACTGTTGACGTCATGACGTTGGGTTGGGGCGTGAACTGAGAGTGTGCCAACCAACCTGCCCTGCCCGTCCAGAACGGGCACAGCAAGTGCCGTCATTCCGGCCATAAATTCCTCATCATCCGTCGAAAAACGATTCTCGGCGATGTTTTGGACTTCTGCTCGCAAGACTTTGGGATCAGTCAGAGAACGTTCAGTATTTGGTTGCAGGTTTCCTGCTGAAAGGACACCATCCAACGTTTTCTGCCGCAGTGTGGACAGGTACATCTTGCCACTTGCGGTACAGTGAAAAGGTACTTGTGTACCGACAGGCAGCTGAATTCTTAGCGGCCACTTCGTTTCCACCCGGTCTAGATAGATCATACCTTCTCGGTCAGGGATGGCGAGATTGCAGGTCTCACCAACTTCCTCTGCAACGCTGCGTAAGATTGCCAATCGGGCCGTACGCAGGTGCTCTGAAGACATGGTATTGACCGAAAGCAGTCGTAACCGGCGCCCTGGGCCATAAGAACGCCCATCAAGATCGCGTTGCAGGAAGCCTTCGGTCTCTGCGGTATGCAGGAGGCGGTGGACGGTCGGCTTGGCCAGACCAAGTGCCTCAACCAAGTCTGAGGGTTTGACCGCAACACCACGCCGCGCCACCTCCTCGAGGATCAGAAGGAGGCGCAGGTTGGTCGGGATTTGAGTTTCTTTGTCTTGTGTTTCCGTCTCAGCCATCCCGCAACAGTCTAGCTATTTGGCAACAGGATCAAGGCCAGATCGGGCACAAGCGACACTAATATCCAGACCGAAAGAAGCGCTACCAGATAGGGCACTGTATACCGAAGCAACCGGAAATAGGGCACACCTGTCACTCCCGAGGCCACATAGAGGTTCAGCCCATAGGGCGGCGTGATGAACCCGATGGACGCCCCCACAAGGAATATCACTGAGAAATGGATTGGATCGATCCCAACAGAGGCCGCAATCGGCGCAAGGATCGGAGCCAGGATTATCGTGACAGGCAGGCTTTCCAGCACCATGCCCGAGAAGAATACGATCACCATCGATGTGAACAACACCGCGTAGTACCCGCCCATCGAGGTTACAAAATCCCCGATGGTTTGCTGTGCCCCTAGCAGAGAAAGGATCTGCTGCATCACCACCGAAATGGCGATCAATGGCGCAAGGATGCCGGTGATCTGGGCCGAGCGGATCACGATGGAGGGTATTTCAGGTATCGTAAAACCTTCGACGACGAACATCTCAGCAAAGCTCTTTTCGGTTGGCAGTATGTCGTTCCGCGCGCCCATGATCCGGTTGATCGGATAGCTGACCAACCCTGCGATCACGCAAAAGCCAACCGTCACGCCTGCTGCCTCGGTCGGGGAGAACTTGCCGGTGTAGATGCCCCACAGAACCAAGCCGATGGCGAAAAACCCAAGCCATGCTCCAAATGCGGTCTTCAGCACCCGGTTCAATTGCAGCGGAATCAGATGACCCCAACCGTTCATGCGGCAAATAATCCAGCACGCGAATTGCATGCCAAAGACCATCAGCGCCCCTGGAAGGATACCCGCAACGAACAGCTCGGAAATCGGCAGGTTCATCAGGAAGCCATAGACGATGAAGATAATCGACGGAGGGATGATAATCCCTACCGTTCCGCCCGCGGCAGCGGTCGCCGCGCTGAAGCGTTCGTCATATCCACCTTTGACCATCTCGGGATGAAGCATCGACCCGATGGTTGCAGTCGTTGCGGAGTTCGAACCAGAGATTGCGGCGAAAAGTCCACAAGCGCCCAGAGACGCCATGGCCAACCCCCCGCGTATCCAGCCCAAACAGGCATAGGCGAAATCGCTGAGCCTCCGGGCAATGCCGGACTTGTTGATCAGATCTCCGGTCAGGATAAAGAGCGGCATCGCCAGCAGGGCAAAGCCTTTATTGAACACATTCAACAGTTCGGCACCCATGTTATCCAGCGTCAAACCAAGGACGAACGAGCAACCGATCACCCAATATCCGATAACCAAAAAAACAGGTACGCCCAGCATGAACAGAAACGTGACCCCAAGCGAGATCAGTGTAACCAAAGTTCCATCTGCCATCAGTCTGCTCCGATCACGGCCTGCTTGATCAGCGGCTCGCCTGTTTTCCAGTTGTGCAGATCGTCAGCGAGGTTCTGAAACACGCGTCCGACCATCAGAAAGAAAGACAGCGGCGCGGCCAGAAGGAACCACCACTGCATGATATTGTCAGTACCGAGCACGATCTGGAAATTGGACGCCGAAAGCGCGACCAGTCGCGTCGTCGTCACGATGACGATAACCGCGAAGATGAACCACAGCACCGCATCGAGGATCAGGCAGGCCAGTTGCCCACCACGCGGCATTGCGGTGCGAAACTCGCTAAAGCTCAGATGTGTGCGCAGGCGGACGTTGTAGGACGCTCCGAACCACGCCATCACCATGAACAAAAGGGGCGGAATGGTGGTTGACCACGGTTCTTGGTCGTTGAACACAAACCGGTCGATCACGCCCCAGAAGATGATCAACGCAATCGCGAGGTAGGAATACACCATCACCGACCGTTCCAGATGGCGTTCGACAAAGGGCACTGCCCGGTAAATCAGCATGATCACGAACCCGCCAATTGCCGAGGCTACTGCGCCCAACACCCAAGTGGCGTCGGATTCGAGTGCAGATTGAATCTCGAACGAATCCTGGCTGAGAAAGGCGCTGAAAATCGCGCCGATGTCTGCCCAAAACGACATGAACTCCGTCCTCCCAGTCGGTGTGTATTAGAACCGGCCCGCTTGAGGCCGGTTCGTCTTTTGTATCAGGTTTCGCCCTTCCACCAACGACGAGGTTCAACGTTCTCCGGCAGGGTGTCTGCCGGGATCTCGCGCGCGATGTCATAGATTTCCTGATAGGTATCGATGCCGCCCGCCCATTTGTTCAGACGTTCGCGCCACTGGGCCCAAGGTTCTGGGTTGTAGTTCGGGGCGCACATCTCTTCTGCCAGCTTGATCTGATCGTCAGCCAGAAAGGCCGGACGTACTCCATTTTCGGCAAAGATAGTATCAGGCAGCTGCGGCTCCGAGAAACCGACCGTGTTCAGCAATGCGGCTTCATTTGCGCCCTGAATCAACGCCTGAGTGAAGTAGGAAGACTCCATCACAGCGTCCTGCAGCTCACCACCGAGGCTGTCGAAGACCTTTGCAGACATCGAGGTATGTTCTGTGCCGCAGAAGAACTTCAGGTTGACCGACTGCGAAACCACGGGAGCCATATTGGCGTATGCAACGGCCGACGCCCATGTTTCGGCACCGTCGATCAGGCCAGTTTTTAGCGCATCCAGCGTTTCCTCCCATGCCACCGGCACCGGATTCAGGTTCAGTAACTGCATCGCAATCCGGCCCAGTTGCGTGCCTGTCACGCGGTTCTTGGTGCCAAACAGCTCTTCCAGCTTGGTCACGGTCGGTTTGTCTGCAAAGGTTGAACCCATCTGCAGCCCGCGCAATTCGCAGTGCGTGAACAGGAACTTCAGACCATGACGTTTCTCCAACGGATCACGCAGGATGCGCTGGCTCGCAGGGCTATAAAAGAAGTGATATTGCGCTGCCCGGCTAGGGAACATGTAAGCATAGTCCAGCACATTCAGGTATGGCGCGCCACCTGCCGAATTCTGGGTCGAGGCCGCGTAAATATCGACGATTCCCTGTTGGGTTTTTTCCACGCAGCTCAGCTGACCACAGATCTGATTGTCGCCGATGAACTCGATCCGAATCTCACCATCAGTGCGTTCTTCCAGATCCCGAGCGAATTCGATCGCGCCAGCGCGCTCGATTAGCAGATTGCGGGTGTTGAAACCTGAAGCACCAAATTTCAACGTGTGCTTCGGCTCTTTCGAAAAGCGCTTTTCATAGGTGGATTCGGCAGCTTGCGCCAGATTCGCCAAGCTCATCGCGCCACCAAACCCGCCTGCCGCCAGCAGTGTCGAACTCATGCCATAACGCCCGGCCACGCGAAAAAAATCTCGCCGGGAAATGCCACTTAGTTTCTTATCGATCTCCATTGCTTACCTCCCTGATCACAATTATTGAGACGTTTTGTATCAAAAAAGGCTAGTATAATTCTTGCATCTTGCATAGAGTTTTTTTCAGCGACGTTGGAAGGAGGCGGTCATGGAGGTGGATTATGCGGTTGTCGGCGCGGGGTCTTCGGGCTGTGTCATTGCTAATCGACTAAGTGCTGAACCCAATACATCGGTCGCGCTTCTTGAAGCCGGCGGTCGCGACACGAACCCGTGGATTCACATCCCCGTCGGTTATTTCAAAACGATGCATAACCCGTCGGTCGATTGGTGTTATCGGACCGAGCCCGACCCAGGCCTGAACGGTCGGTCCATCGACTGGCCGCGCGGTAAAGTGCTCGGCGGCTCCTCCTCGCTGAACGGGTTGCTTTATGTGCGCGGCCAAAAAGAGGATTACGACCGCTGGCGGCAAATGGGCAATGAAGGTTGGGGGTGGGACGATGTCTTGCCCCTGTTCAAACGCTGCGAAGATCAAGAACGCGGTGAAGATGAGTTTCACGGCGTTGGTGGGCCTTTGTCGGTGTCAAACATGCGCATTCAACGCCCAATCTGCGACGCTTGGGTAGCGGCAGCACAGGCCGCAGGCTACCCGTACAACCCCGACTATAATGGCGCTGAACAAGAAGGCGTGGGTTATTTTCAATTAACCACCCGCAACGGCCGTCGCTGCAGCGCGGCTGTGGCATATCTCAAACCCATTCGAAATCGTCAGAATTTGAACATCATCACCAAAGCATTGGTGACACGCGTGGTTTTGGACGGGAAAAAAGCGACTGGGTTGGTTTACCGGGACAGGTCGGGGGTTGAGCAAACTCTGAAGGTCCGGCGTGAGATCATCTTGTCTGGCGGCGCGATCAATTCGCCCCAGATCCTGATGTTGTCGGGGATAGGAGACGCGGACCATCTCAAAGAAAATGGAATAGAACCGCTTCATGTCCTGCCTGGCGTCGGCAAGGGTTTGCAGGATCACTTGCAGGCACGACTTGTGTTCAAATGCAATGAACCAACACTGAATGATGAAGTCCGCAGCCTGCTCAATCAAGCCCGCATCGCGTTGAAATATGCGTTGTTCCGCGCAGGTCCAATGACCATGGCTGCCAGCCTAGCCACAGGATTCATGAAAACCCGGCCCGATGTTGAAACTCCGGACATTCAGTTCCACGTCCAACCCTGGTCAGCTGACAGCCCCGGTGAAGGTGTGCATCCGTTTTCTGCCTTCACTATGTCGGTCTGTCAGCTGCGCCCGGAAAGTCGAGGCGAGCTGCGCCTGAACGGTCCGGATCCGTCCAAGCATGTTAAAATCATTCCGAACTACCTTTCTACGGAAACAGATTGCCGAACCATCGTCGACGGTGTGAACATCGCGCGCAGAGTTGCTAAACAAAATCCTCTCGCCTCGAAGATTTCAGAGGAGTTTCGACCGACGGCAGAGCTTAGCATCGACGATTACGAAGGCACACTGGATTGGGCCAGATCAAACACCACCTCAATCTATCACCCCACCGGCACCTGCGCGATGGGACAATCAGAGAAGTCTGTAGTGGACGCGAAACTGAAGGTCCACGGCATAGCAAACCTACGGGTGGCAGATTGTTCGATCATGCCGGAAATCGTCAGCGGCAACACTAACGCTCCAGCGATCATGATCGGCGAAAGGGCAAGCGATCTAATAATCTCGGATGCTTGACACATTGCGCCGCGGTCTGAACGCCAATTAAAACTGCGAATACTACTGCCATGCATATTCCGGTGCGCACGCAATACCGGGCTTGAATTGGTCGACTTTGAACGATGGCTAAGCCTTCGATTTTGAGTCATTCAATTTTTCATAGCCGCACAGGTTTTGCCATTTGCGACGCAAAGATTTTCCTCTCAGCTATCGCTTCCGCAGCTTCAGTCCTATTCTGACTGAAAGTAATCTAGTCTGGAACCCAGCGACTGGCAGCGCGGCGTGCAAAGCAGTCAATTTACGTAAGACCGGGAAAATATGGCGCTTGAAGAACCTTTTACAGACCTCAAAATAAGGACTCAGCGGACCGGCTTTTACAAAGGGTATAGCCTGCCGATTGCGCTGGTAAGCAAACTCTCGGTTTCGCTGCTCGTTCTCTGGGCGCTGGTTTGGCCACTATCAGCAAACGATACACTGCGATCTTGGAAGTCAGGAGTGCTGTCTGAGTTCAATACATTCTACAACCTTTCCGTTGGATTATTTGTGCTTTTCCTTTTCCTTATCGCGCTCATTCCTTCGACTGGCCGAATGAGGCTGGGTTTAGAAGATGAGAAACCCGAATTTTCGAACTTCTCTTGGTTTTCGATGATGTTTGGGGCGGGTCTAGGCGTGGGCCTAATGGTCTATGCAACTGCTGAACCACTTGGCCTTTGGGAAACCAATCCATTGACTGTTTCCGGGGAAGTCACACCCAAAAGCGAGGACGCGATTGAAGGAGCCTACCGCTATACTTTTTTGCACACCGGATTTCACGCCTGGGCAATTTACGTCGTCACTGGCCTTAGCCTTGCGTATTACGCGTTTACAAGAGGCATGCCGCTAACAATCCGCACCGCACTGACCCCATTGCTCGGAGAATACGCAAACGGTGTTGCAGGCCATGTGATCGATATACTCGGCGTCGTGGCGACAATACTCGGCGTGGCAGTCACGATCGGTTATGGCGTTTCTCAATTGGTGGACGGTGCGTTTCTAATTACCGGTGCAAATTGGCTTGTGGAGAAAGAAGTAACCATAATGATCCCGTCGACCGCCGGCCTAATTGCGGCGTTGATCGTTGTTATGTTTATGTCGACACTCTCTGCCGTCTCTGGCGTGGGGCGTGGTGTCAAATACTTGTCAAATGTCAATCTTCTCTTTTCACTGGTATTGCTGGCGGTATTCATTGTTTATGGCTCATTCACGTTTGCGGCGACGACCTATGCTACAGCGCTGGTTGACTATATCAAAAACTTTGTCCCTTTGAGCTTCCAAGCTTTTCGACCGGCTTCCGAAGTCGATTTTGCTTCCGTATTGCCAGCAGAGGCGGTGCCCTTTGTCGGCGAACTCTTTGCGGGTGCAACTGATCCATGGGGAACAAAAGCAACCTATCTTGAGGGTTTGAGCAACAATACAGCCGGTCTTTCTGATGCGACCAAGACTGCAGTTTATGACGCGGGCACACGAGGCAGGTTGTTCGGATGGCAGGCCGGATGGACCACATTTTATTGGGCCTGGTGGATCGCGTTTTCGCCATTTGTCGGCCTTTTCTTAGCGCGTATCTCCAGAGGGCGAACCGTACGAGAATTCATATTTGGGGCGGTCATTGCACCGTCCCTCGTTTGTTTCGCATGGATGGCCATTCTGGGCGGGACCGCCATCGATTTGGAACTAAATGGGAATGCAAACGGATCAATCCTCGACGCATCAACGACGGCAACCCTGTTCGCCACTTTAGGGGAAATGGTATCAGGCAACTTTCTAACGGTCGTGAGCGTCATGTGTGTGCTGTTAACCATGACATTCCTGGTTACTTCCGCCGACTCCGGCATCCTTGTGATGAACACGATCATGTCCGGTGGGTCTGAAGACACCGGTCTGCTTCATCGCATCATCTGGGGCGTTCTTCTGACCCTTGTCATTGGAACCTTGCTTATCGCGGGCGGTGGTGGATTAGAGGCTTTGACCAATTCGATGATTATCGGCGCGCTACCGTTCAGCGTTGTTTTACTGCTCATGTGCATCTCTTTAGCCAAAGCAATGATCAACGACTTGCGCCGATTGAACCATGAAACACGGACGGGTTCGTGATTGCCCATGGTTAGTTCCTAGTCACTTAGGTCGCCTTCACCCGCGGATCGACTAAGTGCTAAAGTGTCTAGGAAACACTGACTGCAGCACAAACAGGCAGATCTTCAAAGCCTCCGAGGGTTCGAAGATCTCTGAGTGCAAATGGTAATCGGTCCAAAGCCCTTCCAACAAAGCAACCAACGCGTCTGTCGCAAATTTGGCGTCTACGTCATCGTACTCGCCTTCGACCTTTATTTGCTCAAACAGCTCCAGAATCACCGCGCGGAAACCTTTGTCTCGCGAGTCGATGAAAGGAAATATGTGTGGGTTCGAGAGCGCTTCAGCCCGAAAGGAAAACCAGATCGAGACGTCCCGCGCATTAAGGACTAAGGGGTTGAAATCTGCCTTTATGATAGAGATTAGCTTGTCTGCGGGGGCTAACTCTGGATTGAATGCAATGGCCTTCCACTGCCCCGCGTAGCGGACTGATAGTTCTTCAGCCACCGCAAGCAACAGCTTTTCCTTGGAGCCAAAGTGTAGGTTTACCATCCCTTGCGACAATCCCGACAACTCTTGGATTCTTGCCGCGGTTGTGCCGCGAATTCCGTATTTATAGATGGCATCCGCAGCCGATTGGATCAGCTGATTTCGGTTCTGCAACCTGCTGAGTTCCCGTGCGTTGGCTGGAGTATCGGGCTCGAGAGTAATTTTGCTTGTCCTTCGCTGGGGTGCTCTTTCTTGACCTTTTCGCACTTAACAACGCAGAGGTTCAAGGATTGACATTGAATGAATGTTTGTTCATTTTGTGATATATGTTACATAAAGGTGCCCTATGACCCTTTCGAACTCCAACTTTCAATCCATACGCAATTGGGACAACGAGAACTTTCTGCACCCGTGGGAGGGCATGGCATATCTGGGCCAAAACGAACGGACCTTTGCCGAAAGCGGACTTGGCGTTCACGTCGTGACAGAGGACGGAAAGCGCCTGATAGACGGCCCTGCTGGCATGTGGTGCATTCAATTGGGCTATGGAAACACCGAGATTGCCGATGCGATGGCTCAGCAAGCGAAAGAGATGGCGTATTTTTCGCCCTTCAACAACGCCAACTCAACTCCGGCCCGGTTGGCACATGAAATCGCCAAGAGAACGCCGGGTGACTTGAACCATGTGTTCTTCACGACAGGTGGTTCAACGGCCGTGGACAGCGCACTGCGGTTTGTACAGTTTCGCAATAACTTGCTGGGAAAACCTGATAAGAAAATCGTGATATCGCGACAGAAAGCTTATCACGGATCGACGTATCTGGCGGCGTCAGTGTCTGGAAAAGAGCGCGACAAAGGTTGGCTGGACCAGGCAAGTCACCTGACGCGTTTCCTACCGAATGTGAATCCCTATACGCGTCGCACCGATCAGACGGTCGACGACTTTCTGGACGAAAAAATAGCGGACCTGGAAAACATGATCCTACAGACCGGAGCAGACAAGGTCGCTGCTTTCATCGCTGAACCGATCTTGTGCTCTGGTGGCGTCATTGTGCCTCCACTAGGATATCATCAGCGCTGTCTTGAAATCTGCCGGAAATACGATGTCCTATATATTTCAGACGAAGTCGTGACCGGTTTCGGGAGGCTTGGACATTGGTTTGCCTCCGAAGACGTCTTTGGAATTCAACCTGACATAATCACTTGCGCCAAAGGCATGACGTCCGGGTATGTACCTATGGGGGCCTGTATCATCTCTGATCGGCTGATTGCAGAAGTGAGCGGAAACAACGGGCGAGAAGCTACTTTTTCAAACGGTTTCACATATTCGGGTCATCCAGTGAGTGCAGCAGCAGGTTTGAAAACCATCGAGATCATGGAGCGCGACGGCATTCTGGAACATGTCCGCGCGATCACACCGTTGTTCGAAGAGCGTCTGCAGGCTCTGGCAGACTTGCCGCTCGTCGGTGATGCGCGCGGTATGGGGTTGGTTGGCTGCGTTGAGTGCGTTGCGGATACCGAAGCTGACAATCTATTGGATCTAGACAAGTCCGTTGGTGCGATGATTGATCACCACTGTCAGGAAAATGGGCTGATCCTGCGGCCCATCATAAACATGTGTGTGTTCTCCCCTCCGCTGATCATCACGGAGGGCGAGTTAAACGAGATGTTTGACATCCTTGAAAAAGGAATCCGGCTGGCAACCGACGACCTGACGCGCCAAGGCGTATTCAAAGCTTAGGCACAACCGCGAAGCCTGCCCTTCCTTTAGCAGCGCTTACCCAGCGCGCATTACCTCACGTGGCAATTTGATCGGAAACCTAGACCGAACCTCTTCATCCGCCTTGCTACCAAAGTAATTCGGGTAGTGATTGGACAGAATGTCATCCACAACGGATCGGCTACGTTCGAACATGTCCTGACGACCGGCTTTCTCCCAGGTATCAGTCAGCTCTCGGTCCAACAGGGACGGGTAGACATACTCGGTTTCCATGTACTGTAAGGTTTGAGCGTTGCCGAGGAAATGCCCGGGGTCGATTGCACATTCATGGATGACGTCGACCGAAAGCGTGTCGTCGCTCACCTCGATCCCGCGAAGCGTTCGTGAGATCATTCCAGCCGCCTCGTTGTCGATGACCATTGACTCAAAGCTACAGCCCATCAAGCTGCCGAGCATTCCGCCAAATTCGCAGAGCCGGTTGGCCCCGGCATGGGCCGCCAAAGCGAAGGTCAGCGCTTTTTCCAGACCGTATTGTGCATCGGGGATCTTGGAATCCGTCATACCGCATCCGACGCTGGTCGGCAGGTTGTAGAAATTGCCCATCTGAATAGCAGCGGCTGAAATCAACGCTTGTTCACCGCTGCCGCCCGTAAACGATCCAGTGCGCAGATCGGTAATAAACGGCCACGCTGCAAAGACCACCGGGGTCCCCGGATTGATCAGATTTGCTATGGCCACACATGACAAGGTCTCTGCCACCGCCTGCGCCAGCGTACCGGCCAAAGGCGCAGGAGACGTAGCCCCGGCCTGCGGTGGTACGGCCAGATCGCAAACAAGCCCCATCTTCGCTGTATCAATCAGGATCTCCAGATTTTCCCGCCCAAATCTGAGCGGTGATACAATGGGGCACCCACCAAAAATCACCGAGGGTTTTTCAAGGAATTTACCCTCCCCGCCAGACGCCAGATCGAACAGATGGATCGCGTCCTGAATATGCTCGCGCGTACGGAACGTCAGGCAAGATGGCTTCTCGCTACCCGCCAAGATGGCGTAGAGCATGCTCATATCGTGCTCGTAGTCCTGCGGCACATCCGTTGCCAGAACCGTATCCCCGGTCATGTGGATGTTGTCGAGCCGGTCAACCAATCGGGTAAAGTCGTAAATGTCCTTGAGCGTTGACGGCCGGTAACTGCGAGTCTCCGCGTCGAAAGTTGTCACGGCAGTGCCGGAGTTTGCGTAATACACCTTGTCCTTGGTGCAGTGCATATCGTCCTTACCGGCCCGAGATCCGCGTGCATGGACGTAAAATTCGCTGGCCGTCTTGGCCAAAAGATCTTCCATCAACGCGCGAGGGAAGCACAGCCTACCATGCTCGTTCACCGCTGCCCCTTTGGGCAGCACGAGATCAAGAACTTCCTGCGTTGGATCACCGACACCCGTACGCTCCAGAATGCCAAGGGCGGCTTCATGAATGCGCGACATGTCAGCGTCTGAAAGAGGCTTATATCTGCCACCCGAAATGCCCGGCCAGATTGCTTGCGAAGCGACGTTGCTGGTTCGCACGGCGGCTCGTGCTTCACGTCCACCCCCGCGCCGTCTTGATCTGCGCTTCGTTAACTCTGTCATGGTATTTCTCCGAATTCTGAGCGTGTCAGATCATGCTGAAGTAATTGCGATAGAAGCCTGGAATGCTCCATTCCATCTCGGACAGCGGTCCCGGCACGAAGTGGTGGGAGTTCACGCCTTCCTGATTGTGCCGTATGATCCGCTCATCATCGAGCGAAGTGACATGCCAGAGCCATGTCAACGCATCCTTATCGTAGTCACGACCCTCTTGAGCGTCGCCGCGCACATACCAGACTATCTGAATATCCGTTTCCTGCATCGCGCGTGGGACGAACCGGTAACCAACTACGTGATCTGCATAAACCAGGAAGTAGTTCAGTGTGCCGATCCCGAGATCGGTGGCACCGCCATCGTGACCTTTCAGTTCACCCAAAGGTGGCGCCAGAGGCGCTCCATCTTTGCTGCCGGTCACATAGCCGGGAAACAGCGGGTAGCGGCGCCAATAGACATCTGCACCCGGCGCGAGCGCGTTTTCTCCGGTCAGGTCTAGCTCCTCCAAGGGAACTCCGACTTCTCCCATCCGCTCATGAAGAGCCCCGCCGAACTCCAGAACCTGAGCAGGATCCTTCAACGAATGACTGCGCGAATAGTCCTGATGAGACGGGGCGCAGTGATAGCATTCCAGGTAATTCTCCAACGCCAGTTTCCAATTTGCTGGAACCAGGTATGAGGCTTCATGAGCGACCTTCAGGTTTTCAAAGTCGAACGGTTTTGACAGTGGGGCCAACCGCTCCAACGCAGCATCCAGCGGCGGGGCGTCTTCAGCTGCGCAGACAAATATCAGGCCCTGAATTATCTTCACCTGAACCGGGAACAATCCGTATTGGTCCGGGTCGAAATCCGACCCCATTGATCGTCCGTTTCGTAGCTTGCCGTTCAGGTCAAAAGTCCACGCATGATATGGGCAGATGAAATTGCGTGCCTTGCCTTTCCGTTCAATGCAAACCCGCGATCCCCGGTGGCGGCAAACGTTCAGATGCGCGCGCACCTCCCCCTCGCGATCCCGAACGATAATGATGGACTCGAGACCATAATCGAACAGGAAATAGTCGCCCGGTTCAGCGACCTGACTAACATGACCGACCCAGATCCAGTTACGATTCCAGAAGGTACTGATATCGTTCTCGTATACTGCTTGAGACGTATAGAAGTGACGTGGCAAGGCGAAGCCTTCCCGCTGCGCGTCCATCAAGTCGCGCATTACTTGCAAATCATCTTTTGGCATGGCGCACCTCACACAGGTTCAAGGGAAACGAGTTCCCGGCGGAAAAATTCGCGGTCGATGTCGTCCGCGTTGCGTTCGAAATTTCGGGCAGCCATGTGACCCGAATACACAGCATCCGCGATCAAGCCAGGATTGGCGGCATCTCCGATTAATTCCAACGTATTCAGCAAACCCGCATTCGTACTGCAAAGCTCGTCGTAAAGGGTGGTTTCTCGCATTCGCTGCGTCACCAGCACGACGGAGCTGCATTCAATGGAATTCTCTCGTCCCGTGTAGACGCACTGCAATGTCACCTGACCGGGCGCGACATTGGCCAAGGTCTGGGACAGGTTCAGGTGAACGCCTTTTTCCAACAGACTTCGTTGCACTTTAGTCTGCTCCAACGTCAATTCGGTAAACGGCGAAACGAGTGAGGCCGGTGTTACAAAGAAAACCTCTTGCCCTGCTTGAGCCAAATGATCGGCCAAGACTCCACCGAGATAGGCTTGATCATCATCGTAGACCACAACCGGGCCGTCCTCCGGCACGACCCCGGTCATAATGTCATCTGGAGTAAAAACCCGAGAACCTAAACCGATTGATACACCGTGAAATGCAGATTTCCCGCGCCCGTCTCGTCGCCATTTTGCGCCAGTTGAAACAAAAACGTTCGGAATACCCAGCTCGACGACTTCACTGGCTGACAAAGGGCTGTCGGTGAACAGCTGAACGTTCCCGCGTTGTTGCAGGTCGTAGATTCTGTGATCTGTCACGCGCTTCCAAGCGGATAGCCCGGTCAGGCCAGCTTCCTGCAGCACACGGCCGCCAAGCTCTTGCTTTGCCTCAGCCAGAGTTACCTCGTAGCCTCGCCGCGCCAATTGCATGGCGCATTCAAGTCCGGCTGGTCCGCTGCCGACAACAAGAGCAGCTTCTTCTTTTACCCGACGCTCAATGATCTCAGGATGCCATTTCCTCCGCCACTCTTCGCCCATAGTCGGGTTTTGAGTGCAGCGTATGGGGACGCCGAGAGAGTCGGATGAAACACAGATATTACAACCGATGCATTCTCGGATTTCTTCGATGCGACCTTCCTTGATCTTGTTGGGCAGAAACGGATCAGCGATGGACGGTCGCGCCGCGCCGATAAAATCAAGGATGCCCTTCCTGACCAGTGACGCCATCAAGTCCGGAGAAGTTAGACGCCCGACGCCCACAACAGGCTTGGAGGTCACCTGTTTCACAAACTCGATATATGAGGTCTGAAAGCCGTCGCGGGGCTCGAACCGGGTCGTCGCAGAATCGTTGCTCCAATCCGCCACGTTAACATCCCAAAGGTCAGGAAGCTCGGCCAACATTTCGACTACAGCACGGCCTTCTTCCTGCGCTTGCATACCGTCTGACCCGAGCATTTCATCAACCGCAAACCGAAGGGCAATGGCGCAATTGTCACCAACCTCCTCCTTGGTTTCTTCCAGAAGCTCGCGGGTCAGTCGCACCCGGTTCTCCAACGAGCCTCCATATTCATCCGTCCGATCATTGAACTGTGGCAGCAGAAAATGATGCGGCAATGTCATGTGATGCCCGGCATAGACATACACAATGTCGAACCCGGCTTCGCGCGATCGACGAGCCGCTGCGCGATGCCACTGGCGGAATTCGCGAATGTCCGCTTTGTCCATGGCTCTGGCCTGTTTCGGGTATGGGGTCTGCAGGACAAGTTCTGACGGGGCCAGCAGGGGCGCACGGGTCAGGTGGTTTTGGGCATGGTGCCCGTTATGCGCCAATTGGATGGCCGCAAGCGATCCCTTCTCATGAATTGAGTTGGTTATTAGACGCAGTGCGGGAATATCCTGATCGTCCCAAATTCGGTTTTCAGAATAAGGAGACAAATCCGAAGTCGGATGAATCTCGGCCTCCTGAGTGGATACAACCGCCCAACCGCCCTCGGCTTTCATCGCCCGCATGGCAGCTTCGGCCTGAGGTCGCAAATGACCCAAACCATTGCAGTGGGGCACCTGGTAGAACCGGTTTCGAGCCGTCACTGGCCCAATTTGAACCGGTTCGAAGAGTACAGAGTATCCTTCAGCGCCTGACATTGCCGCGCTTCCTCCAAGAAATTCGGAAATAGTTTCGTGGGAATGGAAGGGCTCCTACGTCCCCACCATTCCCGCTATGTTATATAGGCGTCCTTAGAAGCCAGCTTTGATGCGCTCGAATTCCTTCAACATCTTGGCTTCCAGCTCAGGGTTAACCGCGTCAAAAAACAGGCTGCCTTCAAAGAAGCTGTCCACATCCGAGAACCCGTAGGTTTCGATTAGTTCCGGGTCAGCTTGGGCAAACGCGTCCTCGTTAGAGTGGGCGTATCCCCAGCTTTCGATGATGTATTTACCGCTTGCGGCAGAGCTAAGCGCGTTCAGCATGTCATAGACTTGCTCATCCGACTGCTTGGCAGATTTCAGATGCACATAACCGCAGACCCAAGTTGCGATGCCTTTGTCCACATCACGCATCATGACCGCTGGGGTTTCGTTCCAGATCAAGTTCAGTTCCGATTGGTTCCATCCCCAACCCAGCGTGACCTCACCGCTGGCAATTGCCTGATCCAGTTGGCCGGCGTCAGACCAATAAAAGCGCACATTCGGATGAATCGCCCGCAGATAATCCGCTGCTTTTTGAAACTCCTCGTCACTCATATCGGTATAGCTGGAAGCGCCAGTTGCTAATGCCGCCATTGCAAAGGCACTGGAAGCGGCGTCCGGAATGGCGACTTTGCCCTGATAGGCGGGATCGGCAAGCAATTGCAGCGAAACATCGTCAGCCGAAATCATATCGGTTCGATAGATAAGGCCAGTATTGCCCCATTCGAAAGGCACCATGTAGGTCTGCCCGTCGATGGTGATGCCATCGACCTCTTTGATCTTGGGCATCAGTTTGTCCCAATTCTCCAGCTTACTGGTGTCGATCGGCTTGATCATGTCTGCCGCTACCCATTTTCTCAGGGCGTCTGTGCAGGGGTGTGCCAAATCGGCTTCAAACCCAGACTGAAGCTTGGTGAACGCTTCTTCCACGCTGCCAAAATAGGTGTAGCTGGGCGCGCCGCCGTACTTTTCGACATAGTCGCCGTAGAAACCCTGATCCTCATATCCGGACCAGTCAAAAACGGTCAGATCAGCGGCATTGGCGAGAGCTTGACTGGCCGTAAAGGTGGCAACCAATGCTGCCGTAAGTGATGCTGTTTTACTCATTTCTCTCCTCCCAAAGATTCACGTTTACCCAAGTCGATCACCGAGGCGCTTTGAACGCCCAGCCAGACGGTATCGCCCCGGCTGTGATCGACTGTGTGAAAGTAGTTCGGTACGGCGACGGCTATGCTGTCCCTCAAACCATCGACCCGCACATAATAGTGGACGCTTTCACCATAGAAGGCGACGTCCGACACCTCGCCCTGAACAAGAGCGTCGTAACCATCCGGTTTTTCGGCGCTGATCTCCAATTGCTCAGGCCGTACGCCGACCAGAAGCTCTTTAGCGTGCACCTGAACGTTGGGGTTCACCCCGATTGTCATCTGCCCAAATCCTTGAACATTAACCTCCAGCGATTCAGAGTTCTCAGCTGTCACCTCGGCATCCAGAAAGTTCATTCCGCCGATGAAAGAGGCCACTTCACGGTTGCTAGGCTGAGAATAAAGGACCTCGGGCTTGTCGACCTGCTTGAGCTGCCCGGCGAACATGACGCCGATGCGGTCGGACATGGTCATCGCCTCGTACTGGTCATGCGTGACCATGACGAAAGTAATTCCAAGCTTCTGCTGAAGACGGCGCATTTCCAATTGCATCGCTTCGCGCAAATTTTTGTCCAATGCGGATAAAGGCTCATCGAGCAACAACACTTTAGGCCGCATGACTAGCGCTCGGGCAAGCGCTACACGTTGCCTCTGACCTCCCGACAGCTCATTGGCTTTGCGGTCCTGCAAACCGCCAAGTTCAACCATCTCAAGCGCCTCGGCAACGCGTTCCTTGATTTCGTTTCGCGAGAGATTTGTCTTGCGTAATCCGAAGCCAACATTGTCGCCGACATTCAGGTGCGGAAAGATCGCATAGCTTTGGAACACCATATTAGTGGGACGCTTGTTGGCAGGCACCTCTCCCATCGTTCGACCATCGATCCGGATCTCGCCTTCTTCGTGATCTTGAAAACCCGCGATGATGCGCAAGGCTGTTGTCTTTCCGCAGCCCGAAGGGCCAAGCAGCGAAAAGAACTCACCCTCTTTCAAGGTCAGGTTCAGATCGGACACAGCCACAAAGGAACCAAAGCGTTTTTCGACGCCCTTGATCTCGATGATGTTCTGTTCGCTCATCTTACTTGTTTCCTTTGGCTTCAATCGGAGGATTGGATGGAACGGCGGCGGAAGTATTCGGCAATCAACAACAGCAGAACGGAAGAAAGCAAAAGCAGCGATCCCAGCGCCAACGTGTTGGGCAGCTTTGCCGGAAAGCGAATTTGGCTCCAAATATAGACCGGCAATGTCGGGCTGTTCCCGGATAAGAAAAATGCCAGGACGAACTCGTCAAAAGACACGGTAAACGTGACCAAAAGGCTGGCGATGATGCCCGGCGCGACGATTGGCAGAGTGACGCGCCGAAACGTTCCTACAACGCTTTCACCCAGATCGAACGCGGCCTCCTCCAAGGATTGGTCGAAATCGTCAAATGCAGACTTCATGATCGATACGGAAAAGGGCAACGCCACGAACACATGCCCGAGGATCACGGTGGTCAGGGATGGTTTCAAGCCGACGCTGATGAACAGAACCAGCATCGAACTGGCAACGATGATACCGGGAATGACCAGCGGAAGCATGACCAGTCCCTCAGACAACTCGCGCCCCGTGAAACGATACCGAACATAGGCGCGAGCTGCGAAGAGACCCAGAGATGTTGCCATCAGGGCTGTCACGCTGCCGACGATCAGAGAATTCACCATAGCCTGTAGCAGCGTGTCCTGCTGACCCAACTGCGCGTACCATTTCAGCGTGAACCCCTTTAGAGGGAAAGCCACGATGGTTCCGTCATTGAACGAAAACAGCGGCAAGAGCAGAACTGGCAGATACAGAAACACCAGATAGGCGATCGCGTAAACAGCCAACCATGGGATACGAATGACCTTGGTCATCTGATCCTCCGGCCCAATGCGGTGACGGCCACCACGAACACGATTGCAACGCAGCCAACCGAAAGCATGGCAAGCAGAGACAGGGTTGCACCCAACGGCCAGTTGTTGGCGGCGCCAAACTGCACCTGGATCAAGTTCGCTACCATTTTGCCCTGCGAACCTCCGACCAAGGCTGGAGTGACGTAATCACCCACCGTGGGAATGAAAATGATCAGGCAGGCCGCGATGATACCCGGAACTGTGAGGGGCAGAGTCACGCGGACAAACCTTTCGAGTTTGCTGCAACCTAGATCCGTTGCAGCCTCCAACAGGCTGCGATCGATCTTTTGCAGCGACACATAAATCGGCAGGATCGCAAATGGCGCCCAAGCGTGGGCGAGAGTCAGGACGACGGCGAACTCGTTGTAGAGCAGGAATGTCAGTGGCTCTTGTATCAAACCAAGTGAAATCAGCGCTGAGTTCAGCACCCCGTTGAAGCCTAGAATTAGCTTCCAGCTGAACACGCGCAGAAGGTAGCTGCTCCAAAAGGGAATCGTGATCAGCAACAGCCAGAGGGTCTTCTTCTGTGTCCGAAACGCGATGAAGTAGGCAATCGGATAGGCCAGACAAACCGTTGCCAATGTCACCGCACCCGCAATCGCAACCGACCGGATCATCAGATGCCGAACCAGCGGGTCGGTAAACGCCTCTTGGTAATTCGCCCACGTCAGTGTCCGGTCAATCTCGACATATGTCTGGGTCCAAAAACTGTAGGCGACAAGAATACAAAGAGGCACAGCTACAAGCAGCCCCACGTAGAGTGTCGCAGGCGCACTCAGTGCCAGGCCCTTGCCCGTTTCACTTCGTAGTACTCCGGCCATGCTTCCCTGCTGAACTTCGTTTTCGGTGGCGCGACATGTTGATAACAAAATGGACAATCGTCCATTTAAATCTGGAATTTTTGGACTAGTTGTGTCAACTAATAATTTCGCCACCGGGGCTGGCCAATTTCACACCGGCCACTAAAGGACACCGCAAGAGACTGAAAACAAACAGAGACGCCTGATCAAATGACTGGAAGACGACAAGAAATACGCGAACGAAATCGCCTTTCCTTGATCGAGGCAGTACTCGACTCGGTCGCAGAGAAAGGGATTTCCGAGACCTCAGTCAGCGAAATCATTCAACGCGCCGAGCTATCCCGTGGCATGATTCACCTTCATTTTGGCGGCAAAGACAACTTGGTTGACGAAGCCGCCCGCCACTCTTCCGAACAATACTACAATGGCATTTATGACTTGTTGGAAACGACCGGGCAAACCGGGCAGGAGCATATCGAGATGATTGTTCGGGGCGACTTGAGTGAGACCATTCTCAATAAGAAAAACGTTTCCATTTGGTACGCGTTTCGTGGCGAGGCCCGAAACAGAGCAGCAATCGCTGCGTTTTCAGATACCCGCGATGCCAAGCTTCGTAATCTGGTTTTCAACGCTTTCGCTCGAATTGCGAAAGAAGCTGGAACCGAACACCCTAATCAAGTTGCTAGGGATGCCACGCACGGCACACTCGCAATGCTGGAAGGCATGTGGACCGATTACCTACTCCACCCGGATTCATTCGATCGCGACGAAGCAATGAGAATTGTTTTTCGATTTCTGCGCGCAATGTTCCCGATGCATTTTGACCTAAACGGCGCTTTGTTGTTTGAGTAGAGCTTGCGACAGGTTTCCTATCTGACTGCTTTAGAAGTGGACAATCCTCATCTTTCAGTCAACATGATGGAAGCACAGTACGGACGCAAAGAGTTCAATTGAACCACCTGCTATCCGCAACCCAAAGCTGACGAATGTGCCATAACAATCCGCGAACATCGCAGTAGCGGTTTTATGTGAAGCCATCTCCGGTTGAGTGATGGCCGTTCATTGGAACGAGTACGAAAGGCTGCCTCGCGGGACATTCCGGACACTTGATTACGCGATCTCAACTTGGCTCCAATCTAAACTTTGGAGGCCCATTCGGACACGACGGCCCACCCCAACGCATTTGTCCCGCAACAGCTAACTGCAGAGATTTGCCCCGCCGCAGATGTCGTGCACGACTGAGATACGGGTGAAGCGCAACACGAGCATCCGGCAAGCATGCCTTTCTGGGCGATGCCCGATACATCAGCAAGCGCATACAGCGGCTTTGTTGGCGGATTTATTGTATCCCGGGTTGGCGATAATGACGCGCGGTCGAGATCGAAGTCGTCTGACACTGGAAAAATGTCACCTTCAAGTACGGTACCCCAGATACCGATGTCCTTAATCTTGTAGGCTTCCACCTCGAATGGGTCTTCTTCGAGGATGGTGAAGTTTGCCAACTTGCCGGGAGCGATAGAGCCAACCTCATCCTCCAATCGCAAGGACTGGGCCGCATCAATAGTCACAGCCCGCAAAGCGTCTTCGACCGACAGGCGGTGTTCTGGGCCTGCGACACGGCCGGAGAAGGTCGTTCGGTTTACGCCAGCCCAAACAAGGAATAGCGGTTCACCAGGAGCCATTGGTACATCAGAATGGAATGAGATGGGAATGCCGTTGGCCTTAATTGGCCCAAGGGGCACGATGTCATCTGCACGTTCCGGGCCCAGTCCAAGCTCGCTATATCGATCTGACAGCGCGGTTACGTAGTATGGATTGCCGCTGACGATGCAGCCCAACTCAGCGATCCGTTTTGTTTGATCTTCTCTCGCATAACCAAAGTGAACCAATGTCGTGCGGTGATCCGCCCGCGGCTTCCGGCGCATGTTTCGCTCGACGGCGTCCAAAATCAAATCGACAGCAAGGTCGCCGGTTTGATGAACATGTATTTGGTAACCTGCTTCCCAATATGCATCGAATACGGGATTGAACTCGTCGGGTTGCATGATCCACTCGCCGTGGAAATCGCCGCCCACATAAGGCTCCGAGACCTGCATGGCCAAACTGTAGACAGCGCCATCCGCGAAGAGTTTCACCTGCTTCGGCATGAACGCCGTCTTACCTACACCCCAGTCCAGCAGTTTTTCGGTCTCTTCAATCATCGAACCATTTTGAAAGTGCAAGGCAGCCAGGGATTTCCCGTCAGGTATGAAATAGGTCCTGAGTTGGGTATCGGGTCCTGAAAAAACCGCGTTGGTTGCATCCTGCAGAGGTTGAGACAGCACACCTCCCGGTTCTGCGGCAACAGTGACGCCAGAACGGTGCATGTACTCCCGGGCCAGTCTAAGGCCCGCGCCCAAGCGTTCAGGAGTTGCCAATACGGGTGCGACCGCCGGAAGAACGGCGAACATTCCTGCCTCAAAGAAATACCCGTCTTCAAAGCTCGATTGCTCAAGCGCGAGCCCCGCAAAGCCATTAACAAAGTCTTCGGTGATGCCCAGCAGCTCCAATGCGGGAGTGTTAAGGATCAACTCGTGCGCAGATCGGTGGACTATAATGATTGGGCGCGTGCTGCTGATCTCGTCGAGTTGCGCGCGCCTGATCTCGCCATGAAAGAAGTGGTGATACCCCCATGTCAGCAACAAAGCGTTGGGATCATCCATTACCGCTTCGGCGGCTTGCAAACGAGACTTATAATCCGCCTCATCCTCGGCGGCCTTCGAAAAACCAGTCGGAATGTTCCAATCCTCGATGGATATGATCTCGGAGGTCAGGGTCAATCCGGCGAGGAAAGGATGCACGTGCTGGTCTATCAAACCGGCGATAATGACTTTCTCGGAGAATTGATCGTCCAGTCGAAACGGCTGCGAACCAATCCGGTCAACGAGTGTGTCGCGCGGACCGGCGGCCAGAATACGGTCTCCGACCACGGCAACCGCATTGATAGCAGGGTCGTTGTCCTCCATTGTGATGACGCGCTGCGCTGTGTAAACAGTGATTTCGGGCAGTGTTTGAAGCTGGCTTCCAAAATCCTGCAATGACGAAGCCGCTTGAGCAGACGTGGCATGAGAAATAGCGATCATTGACGCGCTTCCAAGGATGGTCAATGCAGTGCGGCGGGTAACATTCAGTTTGGTCATAATTTTTCGATGCTCAGTAAGACGATATTTGTCTGAGCCTAGCATCGAGATGATCTAAGGCAGAAAGGAAAATTAATGCCGATCTTGGATTGCGGGCCAAGTTTCTAAGTCAGAATGATGTTCTGATTTAGCGACTGACCCCGACCGCTTTGGGCTCCTTCGAGACATTCGCGGCGTCCCGGCTAAATGTCAGGTTTTGAGTTCTCAGAGGGAAGGCCTCAGCTAAAAGCCATTGGACATTGCTGAACGGTTGTTACGTGAACAACCTTCTGGTTGCATCGTCACCCATCTGGGTCCTCATCACTCCAGCGACCAATTTCGTAAAAACTGGGCGACGCGATTGTGACTGCCGCTACTGCGAGTGACTTGATTGGTTTCATAGTCTTTCTCCTTTCTCGGATCAGCGGGGTTCATCTGATCATGAGTACTTGCCCTTCAAGGCAGGAGACATCGAACAACGGGATTTCAGAAGAAAATACAGTTTCAATTGAACGTGTTCAGAGGATCAAACCATATCCCGAGCCTAAATTAAGCCAAGTTTTGCGTTTCATTTTTTAATCCTGAAACTAATTTCAAGTATCAGCGCTAGACTGTTACGGCCTGCAACAACTCATCGCGTGTCACGTCTTCCCTGGTGCCGTTGATTAAGACTTCTCCACGTCGCAACGCGACAAATCTGTCGGCAAGATCATAGGCAAAGTCAAAGTATTGCTCCACTAGAATGATTGCGATTTCGCTCGTGGTTCTGAGGTGCCGAATAACTTCGCCTATCTGTTGGATGATGTTGGGCTGAATACCTTCGGTCGGCTCGTCCAACAGAAGCAGGCGTGGTCGCGTTATCAGTGCCCGCGCGATCGCCAGCTGTTGCTGCTGACCGCCAGAAAGGTCACCTCCGCGACGGTTTTGCATCTGCTTGAGAACCGGGAACATGTCAAAAATTTCATTTGGAATGAAATGCTCGCTGGCTGGCAGACAGGCGCACCCCGTTTCAAGGTTTTCGCGAACTGTGAGCAAAGGAAATATTTCACGACCTTGTGGAACATAAGCCACACCTTTCCACGCCATTTGATGAGCAGGCAGGACACCCAAAGGTTCCCCATCCAGTTCCAAATTGCCACCCGAGCGTGGATGCGTCCCCGAGATTGCTTTCATCAGGCTGGTTTTCCCGACGCCATTGGTCCCCATGATGCAAGTCACTTCACCTTGTCTGGCTTCCATGGAAATCCCGTTGAGGATTTGCGAATGCCCATAGTGCAAAGTCAGATCGGTCAGTTTCAGCATTGCTTAGCGCCCCAGATAAACGTCGATGACGTCCTGATTGGAAGTCACGTGATCAAGACTGCCTTCAGCCAAGACAGACCCTTCGTGCAAAACCGTGACTTTGCAGTTCAGACGCCTGACAAACTCCATATCGTGTTCCACTACGACCACGGCGCGAGTTCTGGCGGCCTGAACCAGCAAATTGGTCGTGTGTTCGCGCTCCTGCGGTGTCATACCGGCGGCAGGTTCGTCCACCAGCAAAAGCTGCGGCTCCTGAGCCAGCAGCATGCCGATTTCCAGCCACTGCTTTTGACCGTGGCTCAGTTCGCCAGCTTTGCGGCTTAGGTGCTGATGCAAACCGATCTCGACGCTCAGATCGTCAACTTTCCGCAAATCGTCTTTGGAGGGTCGATAGAAGAGAACGCGAAGCCAGCCGCGTTTGTTCTGAAGCGCCATAAGCAGATTTCCGTGTACGGTCTGGTCTTCGAAAACCGTCGGCTTCTGAAACTTCCGCCCGATGCCAGCCTGCGCGATTTTTGCTTCGGACATTCTTAGCAAAGATACGGATTTCTTGCCCCAGATGACGCGTCCATTATCGGGCCGAGTTTTTCCTGTGATGATATCCATGAATGTGGTCTTGCCTGCCCCGTTCGGGCCGATCACGGCGCGAAGCTCGGCCTCGCCGATCTGGAACGACAAGTTGTTGATAGCACGAAAACCGTCGAAAGTGACCGAAACGCCGCTAACCTCAAGCAAAGTGCTCATTCGATGGCCTCCTTCTCTCGCAGGGCTCCGTCATCCGGTCCCAGATTTGCCCCGTGCCTGTCCGGGTGGCGGCGGTCGGTCCACAAGTCGAACAATCCTCCGATGCCCTGCGGGGCGAACAACGTAACCAACACGAAAGTTACGCCCAGTAGCACCTGCCACCAGTCGACCCATTTGATCGTGTAAAACCCAAGCGAAATATCCGGGGCCTGCCCGCCCGTGAACCACGTACTCAGAAGACTGACAAAAGCTGCGCCAATTACCGCGCCATACAAGCGACCTCGTCCACCGATTGCGACCCAGACGGCCAAATAAATCGAGGCGATTGGGGCCATCTCCTCGGGGTTGATGATGCCCGCTTGCGGGTAATAAAGCGCGCCAGCAATGGCCGCGATACAAGCAGTCAGGGTGAAGACGGCCAGTTTGTAGACTTCGACCGAGTATCCAAGGAACCGCACCCGCGCCTCGTTATCGCGGATGCCGCGAATGACCGAGCCGAATTTGCCCGACACGATCCACGCAGCGAGCAAATAACCTAACCCCAGTGCCAGTGACGAAGCCCAGAGGAACCAGATCGACACCACGTCCTGCGAGGCGGAGACACCGGGCAGGTTCTGCAGGCCGGACAAGCCGTTATTGCCACGTAATCCGCTGTCGTTCTGAAACAGATACAGAGCCAGTGCCAACGTCATCGCTTGTGTCAGGATCGATAGGTACACACCGGTGACACGGCTCCGGAAAGCCAACCATCCGAAGATCAGCGCCAGAAGACCGGGGACTAGCACAATCAGGATCAGTTGCAGTGTCAGGCTATGGGAAAACGCCCAGATCAACGGAAATTCCGACGATCCGACCACGCCAAAAATCTGCGCTCCGATGGCGTCCACCACCTCGGCTGAAGTCGGTGGAATTTCGGCCTTTGCCAGCGAGTCGACCACGATCAGGCGGGTGCGTTCGTACATCAACCACATGCCGATCATGTAGCCCCCCAGCCCGAAGAAGGCGAAGTGACCCAGCGACAGGATGCCGGTGAAGCCCCAGACCAGATCCATCGCCACTGCGATCAGGCAGAGGCACAGGGTCTTGCCCAGCGTTTTGACGAAACTGGTCGAAATTACGCCGATCCCGAACCCTTCGGACAGGATCGTCACGCCCAGGGTAAACAGAGACAGGATCGCCAGAAAGACCAGCACCGAGGGGTTCTTGGCGACAAAGCTACGATCCATGGCTCAATCCCCCGCGGCGCGACCTTTGAGGGCGATGATGCCCCGCGGCCGGAATTGGATGAAAATGATGATGAAAATGATCATGTAGGTTTGGGCTGCAAGAGTGTTCGACGGGTTCATCCACTCGATCCCTTTCTGCAGAAAGCCGATCATTCCGGCACCCGCCAGCGCCCCCCAGATGTTGCCGACACCGCCGACAACCACGGTCATGAAGCTTTGAACGATATAGTCGCTGCCCAAGTCCGAGGTGACCTTAGCGAACAGACCAATCGCAACCCCGGCGACCCCGGCGATACCCGAGCCCAACCCGAAGGTCAGCATATTCACGCGCCCCGGATTGATTCCCATCGACCCCGCCATACGCGGGTTCTGCGTCACCGCGCGCATCTCAAGCCCGAGCCGCGTGCGCTTCATAATGTAGAGGAACAGTCCCAGAAAGATCATCGCAAGCACAAAGATCGCGATGCGGATGTAGCTGATCGAGACCACATCGTTCAGCACCCACGCCCCATCCAGCCAGCCGGGCGCGGTCAGCGGGCGGGCCTGCGTGCCAAAGATGTTTTTGGCCAGTTGCTGTAGCGCAATCGAAATGCCGAAGGTCGCCAGCAGCGTCTCAAGCGGCCGGGCATAGAGCCAGCGGATCACCAGCCGCTCCATCGCGACGCCCATGGCAAATGTCACGGCAAAGGCCATGGGGATTGCCACGATGATCGAAAGCGTGTGGTCAGGGATAAACTGCTGCACCACGTATCCGGTATAGGCGCCCATCATAATAAACTCGCCATGGGCCATGTTGATCACGCCCATCACGCCGAAGGTGATGGCCAGACCAATGGCGGCAAGGAAATAGATCGACGCCAGTGAGATCGCGTCCAGCGTCAGGTCGAGCGTCTGGTTCAGGCCGACCTTCAGCTCGATCTGCTCCAGTGCCTTCTTGGCTGCTGCGGTCACTTCGGACGACGGCTCTGCATAGATTTCAAAGAACACATGGGAGTCCAGCGCGATGTCGACATCAGTTTGCGTGATCAACGCCCGAACGGTTCGGGCTTCAGCTAATTCCGCATACGCCTGCGCGCGGGCGGCGTCGGTGTTCAGTTGCACGACCGGAATACCTCCCACGCGACCTCCGTCGATATTGGCGGCCAATGCCGCGCGAATGTCATCGGGTGATACACGCAGCGCGGCCAGGTCGCTGGCAACCAGCAGATCATAGGCCGCATCACGCGACAGGTCATGCGATCCGGGTTGCAGGAGATTGGCGATACTCACGTCGGACGGCAGGTCTGCCGCCGTTTGCAGTTTGGTCACGACCAGAGGGTTTAGCGCCGCGCGGACATCGACCCCTAGATCATCGGACATCTCTTCAATAGCGGTCACTCGGGCCGAAATATCCGCGTCGTATCTAATGGTCAGCAACCGTTCCAGCCGCTGTTTTTGCGCTTTCAACGCCGCGTCTGGTTCAGCTTCAATGGACGCGCGCAGGGGTTCTAGCAGAGCACCTTCGGGATCGCGCTGGATGGATTGCAGGGCCGCCAGACGTTTCGCGCGATCCGGATCGGTCAGTTGGAACCGGACCAGAGCGGTCCCGATCATCGCGCGGATACCGCTGTTGGGTTTCAACTGCTTAAGCTCGGTTTTCTCGAACGTGCCGACGACTTCTCCGGTGTCGAAATCGGTCAATTCATACGACCGCCCCTCACCTTTCTGGCCAGAAAAGAACAGACCGTCAGACTTGCGCATCCACATATTCTTGGCGGCCCACGTCTCAAGCATCACTTGCGCCTGAGGCAAACCGCTCGACGCAATAGCATCAATCGCTGGTTTGATCGTCTTGCGCGAGCTTTTGGCGATGATCTCCTGATGTTCTTGCAGGATCGGTTGCAGACCGGCCTCTTGCGCGTTGGCGGTCAGGCAGGCGCACAGGATTGCGAGGCCCGCAAGGAATAGTCGTACCATGTGGTGAAACCCGAATGTCTCTTGTGGCAAGGCGGGCGAACAAACCCGCCTTGCGTGTCGGTTAGTAGTTCGACAGGGTCTGAACGCAGGTTTTGGTCTCGGTGTTGTACATACCGCAACCCAGCTCTTTCCAATCCGAGATCAGCACCGCCGACTCCGGCAAGAAGTCGGTCCAGGCGTCACCCGGCACGACGTCGGTTTCGCTGATGATATCGAACTGACCGTCTTCCTGAATTTCACCGATCAAAACAGGTTTCGCCAGGTGGTGGTTCGGCAACATGACCGCAGTGCCACCAGTCAAGTTCGGGAATTCCTGCCCGTACATCGCCGCGCGTACAGCATCGACTTCGGTCGAACCGGCCTCGGTCGCGGCATTGACCCACATGTTGAAGCCGATGTAATGCGCTTCCATCGGATCGTTGGTCACGCGTTCATCACCCATGGTGGCTTTCCATGTCTCAACGAACTCTGCGTTGACGTCAGTGTCGGCCGATTGGAAGTAGTTCCAAGCGGCAAGGTGACCGACGAGGTTCGTGGTATCCAGACCGGACAGTTCTTCCTCACCGACCGAGAAGGCCACGACCGGAATGTCATCTGCCGATACACCAGCCGCTGCCAGTTCCTTGTAAAACCCGATATTGGCGTCACCATTGATGGTCGAGATCACACCGACTTTTTTGCCATCCGCGCCCAGCGCGACCACGTCAGCCACGATCTTGGACCAGTCGGAATGGCCGAAAGGCGTGTAGTTGACGAAGATATCGTCATCAGCAATACCCTTCTGCTTCAGATAGCTTTCAAGGATATTGTTGGTAGTCCTGGGGTAGACATAGTCCGTGCCGAGCAGAGCGAATTTCTCGACCCCCAGTTCCTCCAGGAAATAGTCGGTCGCAGGGATCGCCTGCTGGTTCGGGGCCGCTCCGGTGTAGAAGACGTTTTTCGAGCTTTCTTCACCCTCATACTGTACCGGATAGAATAGAAGGCCGTTCAGTTCTTCGATCACCGGCAGGACTGACTTACGACTGACCGAAGTCCAGTTGCCAAAAATCACATCAACTTCATGCACAGTCAGAAGCTCACGCGCTTTTTCCGCGAACAAAGGCCAGTCCGATGCGGGATCCACTACAACGGCCTCAAGCTGCTTGCCCAACAAACCGCCCTTGGCGTTTTGTTGATCGATCAGCATTAGCATCGTGTCTTTCAGCGTCGTTTCCGAGATTGCCATCGTACCCGAGAGCGAATGCAGTACTCCGACCTTAATAGTGTCTTCGGCCGACAGCGCAGCGGTGGCCATGGCAGCAAATACTACTGATCCGGCGAGCGTGGATTTGAGCGATTTCATCTAATTCTCCTGGCGAGGCCAGCAGAGAAGGCTTGCGCAATTGCGCATTATTCATCTACCTGATCCCCGCAACTGTTGTTGCGTTCCGTGTGGCGGTTGTGATCGAGGTCCAATTCGCGCAGCCGTCACACACCCTACGAATTCTTTCCGCGGTGGCACCCATACGGTTTCTGCATTGCAGCATGCTTGGCAACGTACGTTTGCCTCGATTCTGGAAATCAGTGAGATGTGCCCATTTTTTGATCTCGCGCTGACACCACTGTCTAAAATTTAGCCACACGACATGGAAATATACAGTTTTCGACACTGTAGATTAGAGTTCCGGCGCCTCAACAGAGAAACAAGTCGCACGATCCGACGCTCTAAAGGTGCCCTATTACACAAGCTGCAGTCATATTGCCCACGCACGGCGCAGTGCCGCCACGTGCTGCAGGTGCCGTCAGCCTGAGCACCAAGAAGCTGGGCAAAAAGACGGTGCTGGACACGTTTCGCCAGTCCGGGTCATTTAAATGCCTGTTTCCCAGAACCACGACGCCTGATCTTGATGCGGTTCTTCTAAATACTGCAGGCGGCGTAACCGGAGGGGATTCGTTCCGATTTTCTGGCAAGGCTGCGGAAGGTACGGCGCTGACCTTGACAACTCAAGCCTGCGAGCGGGCCTATAAGGCCCAACCCGCCGAATGTGGCCAGATTACCAATCTTTTGACGGCCGGGGCTGGGGCCCGTTTGAACTGGTTGCCGCAAGAGACCATTCTGTTCAATGGCAGCGCATTGGATCGACGCCTCAGGATTGATATTGCACCGGATGCCGAGATGCTGATGGTCGAGCCGCTGATCTTCGGTCGCGCCGCCATGGGTGAGACGCTGACCAACATTCGTTTGCGCGACCGGATTGAGATTCGGCGCGCAGGGACGCCAGTGTTTTTGGATGCGATTCGATTCTCTGGTGACTGGCACAAGCATTTGTCCCGGCCGCATATTGCGAACGACGCGGGTGCGATGGCGCTGATCGTCTTTGCGTCGAAGGCAGCGGAGGGTCATCTGGATTCTGTTCGCCAATTGCTGCCCGAGGACGCCGGGGCGACCCTGCTCGGCAGTGACCTGCTCGTCACGCGGGTTCTGGCCGAAAACAGCTTTACCCTTCGCCGGACGTTAATTCCGGTTCTTCGCAAACTGAACAAAGACACCCTCCCCCGATGCTGGATGCTCTGACATGAACCTGACACCTCGTGAAAAAGACAAACTGCTGGTCGCCATGGCCGCCGAGGTCGCCCGCAAACGGCTGGACCGCGGCGTCAAACTGAACCACCCCGAGGCTATCGCCCTGATCACCGACGCCGTGGTCGAGGGCGCGCGCGACGGTCGTTCAGTCGCCGACATGATGCAGTCCGGGGCTGAAGTGATCACCCGCGACCAATGCATGGAAGGCGTGCCCGAGATGATCCACGAGGTGCAGGTCGAAGCCACTTTCCCGGACGGCACCAAGCTTGTGACTGTTCATAACCCTATTCGTTAAACTTCAGAGGAGTTTCCCATGTACCGCATGCTGTTTCCCGCTCTTATTCTGGCTAGTCCGGCCGTGGCCCATTCGGACACCCATGTTCACGCTCATAGCAGTGACTATGCCCTGCTTGCAGCAGGGCTAGCATTGATCGCGGTCATCGCCATCACGGTGATAATGAAGCTGCCAAAATGACCCCCGGTGAGATCATACCCGCCGAGGGTTCACTGACGCTCAACGCAGGACGCAGCAGTCGTCTTGTTGTTGTCGCCAATACCGGTGATCGACCCGTGCAGGTCGGAAGCCATTACCATTTCGCCGAAGCGAACTCCGCCTTGGATTTCGATCGCTATGCAGCCTTGGGGATGCGATTAGACATCCCTGCAGGTACCGCCGTGCGATTTGAGCCGGGTCAGACTCGCGAGGTTATTCTGGTGCCATATGACGGGCGCCGTCACATCTACGGTTTCAATATGCACATCATGGGGGCTTTGAAAGATGCCGGGCAAGATCAGCCGGAGTGACTATGCCTCCATGTTCGGCCCCACGGTCGGCGACAAAGTACGATTGGCAGATACGGATCTGATAATCGAGGTCGAGAAAGATCTGATTGTTGAGCGCGCAACGGCAGCCCGTTTCAGCGAAACCGGCCACCGCGAAGACGTTTACGGGGAAGAGGTCAAGTTCGGCGGTGGCAAAGTCATTCGTGATGGGATGGGGCAATCTCAGTTCACGCGAGCCGAAGGGGCGGTGGATACGGTGATCACCAACGCGCTGATCGTCGATCACTCCGGCATCTACAAAGCGGATGTGGGGTTGAAAGACGGGCGTATCGCCAGGATCGGCAAGGCCGGGAACCCCGACACTCAACCCGGCGTGGACATCATCATCGGTCCCGGTACCGAGATCATTGCAGGCGAAGGTCGCATTCTGACCGCAGGTGGGTTCGACAGTCATATCCACTTCATTTGCCCGCAACAGATCGAAGACGCGTTGCATTCCGGCTTGACCACTATGCTGGGTGGCGGCACCGGTCCGGCGCATGGAACGTTGGCGACCACCTGCACCCCTGGCCCATGGCATATCGGGCGGATGATGCAAGCGGCTGATGCTTTTCCGATGAATCTAGCGTTTGCAGGCAAGGGCAATGCCTCGCTGCCCGCAGCTCTTGAAGAGCAGGTCAAAGCCGGTGCCTGCGCTCTGAAGCTGCACGAGGATTGGGGCACCACCCCTGCCGCCATCGACTGCTGCCTGTCGGTGGCAGACGCGATGGATGTACAGGTTATGATCCACACCGACACACTCAATGAATCAGGCTTTGTCGAAAACACCGTGGCGGCCATAAAGGGTCGCACAATCCACGCCTTCCACACCGAAGGTGCGGGCGGTGGCCACGCCCCGGATATCATCAAGATCTGCGGCGAGAACCACGTTCTGCCGTCTTCGACGAACCCGACGCGGCCCTTCACCGTGAACACGGTCGAGGAACATCTGGATATGCTGATGGTCTGTCACCACCTCGACAAATCCATCCCCGAGGACGTGGCCTTTGCCGAAAGCCGTATCCGGCGCGAGACGATTGCGGCCGAGGATATCCTGCATGACATGGGCGCATTCAGCATTATCGCGTCTGACAGCCAGGCCATGGGTCGGGTCGGAGAGGTTTTGATCCGCACGTGGCAAACCGCGGACAAGATGAAGAAACAGCGCGGGCGTCTGCCCGAGGAAACCGGTGAGAACGACAACTTTCGCGTCCGCCGCTATATTGCGAAATACACCATCAACCCGGCCATTGCACATGGCCTGAGCCACGAGATTGGTAGTATTGAAGAAGGCAAACGCGCTGACCTTGTCCTTTGGAGCCCGGCCTTTTTCGGTGTGAAGCCCGAGATGGTTCTGCTGGGCGGCACCATAGCCTGCGCGCAAATGGGCGATCCCAACGCGTCAATCCCTACTCCGCAGCCGGTTTACAGTCGCCCAATGTTTGGCGCTTACGGACGGTCGGTGGAAAACTCGGCGATCACATTTGTCTCGCAGGCCGCCTATGCGGATGGGATCGGTGATACACTGGGATTGGCAAAACAGACCGTCGCCGTCCAAAACACACGAGAAATTGGCAAGCAGAATCTTCTGCTGAACAACATGACGCCGCAAGTCGAAGTTGACCCGGAAACCTACGAGGTCCGGGCAGATGGTGAACTGCTAACCTGCCAACCCGCCGAAACGCTGCCCATGGCACAGCGATACTTTTTATTCTGATCAAAAAGTGTGCTGCGTTGCGGCACATGCAAGGCAGAAATGACCAAACACGCTCTACTAAGTGAGGCCGACATGACAAATATTAGACCCCATGGGAGGACCACCGTTTACGAGGGTTCAAATGGCACACTCAGCAACACAGACAAACTCACGCTTTTCGCTGCCCGGTCTGATCGCATCCATCGGGTCATCCATCAACTCGGCTTTGATCAGCGTGGCCCAAGCCCAATCGCGTGTCAGACAAGTCGAATTTCTGCAATCGCTCAGCGACGAAGAGCTGAAAAACCGTGGTCTGACGCGCGAACGGATCGTGCACCGGGTCTTTGCGGATTCGATCTGGCTCTGATCGTTTCCGTTGCAGAGGAGGCGATGGTATGACCGCCCTGCTCTGCACTGCACGCCAATATTCGGATCACACACACGGCGATCCGACAGACTGCTTGTCTTTGACTTATGATGACCGCTTTTTGCGCCGCAAGGTTCTTACATGTGAAAGTGGCGAGCAGATCCTCATCGATCTGGCACAAACGACCTCATTGAACCACGGCGGCGCGTTGGTTCTGGACGATGGTCGCGAAGTGGAAATACAGGCTGCACCCGAAGCGTTGCTGGAAGTAAAAGCCCCGGACCTGACGCGCATCGCATGGCATATCGGCAATCGCCATACGCCTTGTCAGATCGAAATGGATCGCCTGTTAATCCAGGTCGATCACGTTATCCGAGATATGCTTCTCAAAATCGGGGCTACCGTGCGAAAGGTGCACGAGCCGTTTACCCCCGAAGGCGGGGCCTATGGCCACGGCAGGACCCATGGCCACACCCACTGACGCCGATGTCCTGACACTGACCCAATGGTTGTCACCCGCCTATCCTGTGGGGGGGTTTGCCTACTCTCACGGGCTTGAGGCAGCGATTGACCGGGGAACTGTCGCGAATTCTCAGGATACCGAAGCCTGGATTTCAGATGTGCTGGAATATGGCTCTGGGTGGAATGATGTTCTGTTCGTCGTGGCCGCCTTCAATGCGCGGGACAAAGAAGAACTGATCAACGTCGATGTCACGGCACGGGCCTTTTGCGCGACATCCGAAAGGCTCATGGAAACCGATTTGCTGGGACAGGCCTTCGGAAATGTCACCAAAGGTGTCTGGGAATTGAACCTTAAGCGGTTCACTTACCCTGTCTCGATTGGACGGGCCGCAAGACTACAAAACCTTCCATTGCTGCTGACGACCAAGATGTTTCTGCAAGCATTCGCAAGCAACCTTGTCGCATGTGCGACGCGCCTTGTGCCACTGGGACAGACTGATGCTCAAAGGCTGATCCGCCGGCTGACGCCGCTGTGTTCCCAGATTGCTGAAAGAGCACAAAAGGCAAGTTTGGACGAGTTAAGCTCTACCACGTTTTTGGTGGACATCGCGTCCATGAAACACGAAACACAATATTCGAGGATATTCCGCACATGACGAGTATGAACGGCCCGCTTCGCGTAGGTATTGGTGGTCCGGTAGGCGCTGGAAAAACCACTTTAACCGCCGCCTTGTCTGAGGCGTTGCGCGATGTCTGCTCGGTGGGCGTTATTACCAACGACATTTATACGCAGGAAGATGCTGAAGCGCTAATGCGCATGCAGGTCCTGCCGCAGGACAGGATCATCGGCGTCGAAACGGGTGGTTGCCCGCATACAGCAATTCGCGAAGACGCCTCGATCAATTTGGCCGCTGTCGCGGAAATGCAGACACGTCATCCGGATCTCGACGTTGTTTTGATTGAAAGCGGAGGCGACAATCTATCGGCCACGTTCAGCCCGGAACTGGCGGATCTGACCATCTACGTGATTGATGTCGCCGCAGGCGAAGAAATCCCCAGGAAAGGCGGGCCGGCGATTACGAAATCGGACATCCTTGTAATCAACAAGACCGACCTTGCGCCGCACGTTGGCGCTTCGCTGCAAGTTATGGAACGTGATGCGAAAATGATGCGTAAAGGACGGCCTTTCTTGTTCTCGTCACTTCGCCACAGAATCGGGGTCGACAAAATTGTGGATCTGCTTGTGAAAGGGGGAGGTTTAGAGGTTTCGAAAGCGAGTTAATCCCTGGGATGAAGAGGCCAAGTTATCGATGCCCAAAGCCGATTGGAGAAACCGAAAGCACTACTATCATTTTCGCATTTGTCTGAATGTTACATTATGTTTTTGTTTGCAGGCTAACTGAAAACGAAATTCACCACGGCATTTTTGACAAAGTTGGCATGCAAAATCTTTTCCTTGCCCCTCTTGTTGCGTATCCCAGTTATCAATAACCAGCGCATCAATTGGCAGGTTTTCGCAACCATTGGATGACTGGCGGCGCCACAACAAACTGTGGTCATCTTTGAATGGGTTTTATGTGAACCGCCTTCTGATTGAGTGCTGATCGATCAGAGGGATCTTCGCAAATGGTGGCTGTCTCGCAGACAAATCCTGCTTGATTCCTGCAATGACTGGGTGCTCTAGGTGCTTCGGGTTGGCCGCGAGAGTACAATTGGATCGAGAAACCGGTGAATCAACCACACAGCGCGCTTCAACCCCGTCCCGAGCAGCGTTAGTCTCTGATCTGAGCAACGCTGAAAGGAGGCGGTCCGTGTCAATCTTTACAAAACTCTTCGGCGGCGGCGAAAAATCGGATCCTGAGCCGGTCGGATACAAAGGATTCGATATCTTCCCCGACCTGATTGCTGAAGGTGGCAAGTATCGCCTTTCGGCCCGTATCGAAAAGACCATCGACGGAGATCGCAAAACTCATGCAGTGATCCGGGCGGATGTCTTTGAAAGCCGAGATCAGGCTGAGAGCTTCAGCATCACCAAGGCAAAGCAGGTGATTGACGAACAGGGCGAACGCATATTTGATACAGTAATCCGGTAGCTGTTTTGCCCACAATGCGATCGACGATTACCATGTGATCTGCGTTTGGCGGTCGACACACCCCCGGCTTTGTCCGCAAAGCAGCAATTAACAAAGATCCAATCGAACGTCAGCGCTGAACTGTTTTTGCACCTCTGCTGACGGCCGGACTTTGATATGCTAGCTGAAGTCAGATCAAACGAAACAGTCTGCGGGCTTATGACAAGGGGTTGTTAGGTCAGTTTATGACGCGAAAGTCAAAGTCGCCTGACGTTCAACAAAAGTGTGGAACGTCACTTATATTCGACTCAATCGACAGCCAAAACCTCAATAAATCGGTCAATCACGTCATTCAATTCTGACCCAATCGTCAAGCATTTCTGACCCAGAAGCGGCTATCTTTTCAAATGCGTCCTTGAGAAACAAAGGCTCAAGCCATCTGGCTGGCGGCTGAATTGTGCCAAAAAGAGGGACGCAGCGGAGTGACGGATTTGGGGTCTATCGCCGTAAACACAAGGTGTAGTAGGTAGAGTTTTTTACCAACATCAATCGTTTTCGATCCCTAAACTTCCGGGAAATTCGATCGGAACATGCGCGTGCAGATTTTCTTCGGAACCGGTAGTTTCATACATCGCCTAGGCTCAAGCACGGACCCAGAGCAGGGTCTAACAGTCGTTTCATTCTTTAGTCTAAAACGGATTTCGGAAAGTAGAACGACACTGTCCAGTTCGGAATATCCACGATCTCACTGATCCGGAGATCGCCGCACACCGAGCAGAGCATATAGGCGTCGAGCGCAGACATCCCCGTCGTGGCCGCGATCCAATCGACCATTCCCGAGACCGCATCGCGAGCAGCTTGCATCAGGTCCTCGCCGATGCCGGTTGTCGCCTTGTACCCGGCAGCATCGAAATGGCGAGTGACGGGGCCATTGGTTTCAAATCTTGGGAAAGGTAGGTTTTCGCCTTTGATGAGGTCGACCTTAAGTGCCACGTCCATTGGGCTTTCAATGGCAGTGCCGCAAATCTCTCCATCACCTTGCGCGGCATGGGTATCTCCCAACGACAGCATCCCACCAGCCACTTCCACCGGCAGGTATAGCGTTGTGCCCACGCAATTGTCGCGGATGTCCAGATTGCCGCCCACCCGACGCGGCGGAACGACAGAATGTAGACCCGGCTCGGCCAGCGCCAACCCGATTGTACCGACGAACGGCTTCAGCGGCACCTTCCCGCCCGGGCCAAACAGGGTGGGTGTCATCGCATTGGTGTCATAATTCCAGATATGCAGGGCCGCCTCGGGAAACTGATCGGTCAGCAGGCCAAAGCCGGGGATGTTGGCGGTCCAGCCCCAGCCCGAGGGTTTGAAATCCAGGAAGGTCACAGCAACCGTATCGCCGGGCTGGGCTCCCTTGATGTGGATTGGCCCTGTGACCGGGTTGACCGCGTCGAAGGACAGCGTATCCAGATCGGCCACTGTCGAGGAAGCGTTCAACTGCCCGCCCGAGCTGTCTATGGTTTCGACCTCGACGGTCTCGCCGGGGTCGACGCTCAGAACGGGTTCGATGGAGTTGTCCCAGCCGAAATGATGGTTGTGTTTGTGAATAGTGTGGTTGCAACCCATGACTTACTCCTGTTTTTTTAGAACCAGGTCTTCGATTTCTTGATCACCCATGATCCCTCCGGGGCGCAGGGCCATAGTCAGTACGATGACCGTTCCCAACGCAATGCCTGACAGGCCAAGCACTTCGGGCAGGTCTATACCCAAGACGACTGGGCCAGTTTCCAGCCAGCGCACGCATTCCAACCCGAACGAGATCAGAAGCGTGCCCAGAACCGCACCTGTGACCGTTCTCATTCCCCCAAGGATCAGCATGGCGAGTGTCAGGAAGACGTGGTTGAAATAGAAGGGCCGCGCGCTAATCGTGCCAAGGAAATAGGCGTAAGCAATCCCGGCGACCGCAAGCAGGATGGCTGACAGGACCCAGGCAATCAGGCGCAACCTGCGAATGTTCACACCCATTGCGGCGGCACCGACCTCGTCATCGGCACAGGCACGCAGCTGGATACCCCAACGGCTTTCGCGAAACAGGCGCACGATGAACACAACGAACACTGACAAGATCACGATAGACGTCAGTGAAAACACCTGTGGAATGCCGAAAAACGCCTGGTTCCCTTTGAAAATGTCGGTGCGGTACAGGAATACAGAATGCACGATGACCAGTACGGCAAGGGAAAAGATGGTCACGCCGGACCCTGTTAGGCGCACGACAAATAGTCCGACGATCAGGGCCAGAACGGCGGTGATCGCAATGGCAAGTAGGGCCGAGCTGACCGGATCCAGCGAGAAGGCATTCAACCCCCAAGGCGCATCCGGCAAAGAGATGGATTTGACCGTCACCGGTGTTACGCAAATTGCGGCCACATAGGCACCGATCCCCATGAAGGCACTGTGGCTGAGGTTGGTCAGGCGCGCATTGCCCATGAACACCTGCATGGCCAGAACAACCAAAAGGTTCACGTAGGCGCTGTAGACCAGCCGGAGCTGATAGCGAGAGCCGAAATACGTCACGATCAGCCCAATCGCGATCAATACGGCGGTCAGGATCGCAGCGCCTACCAGCCCTCGTTTTTGACTGGGATTCAGGATCATATCTTGTCCCCTTTCTCAGTCGGAGGCGACAGGATGCCATCAGGCCTCCAGACCAGGACAAGGGCGATGATTCCAAACACAAAAGCGTCTTTCATACCGCCATATTCCTGCGGTAGCAGGACCAGCATGGCAACCTCAATCGCGCCGAGAAGAAAGCCTCCCAGCACAGCTCCGGGCAGGCTGCCGAATCCTCCGACAACGCAGGCCACGAAGGCCTTGAGGACTGGGTTAAACCCCAGATGCGGATCAACCGACCCACGCCGCGCCATGATGAAAATACAGGCCAGCCCAGCCAGAAGGCCCGACACCATGAAGGCCACCGCAAACACCTTGTTGGATCTGACGCCGACCATGCGGACCATCTCAAAATCCAGCGAGGCGGCGCGCATTGCCAGACCCAGTGTCGTGCGCTTGAGAAACAGCATCAGCCCGACGATCACCAGCACCGTTGTCACCGCCTCGAACACTTGAAGGGAAGATACCTGAACGCCCAAAAGCTGGACGGGCCAGTCTAGGAAATAAAGCGACGTCACAGCCACAGGGCGTGGTGAGACCGCAAGCAGAAACACGTTCTGAAGAATGATTGAGACACCAAAGGCGGTCAGCAGGCCGGTTGTCGAATCTGCGTATCGCACGGGTCGGAACGCCACACGCTCTAAAAGCAAGGACATCAGGATCGCAGCCGCGATAGCTCCGCCTATGACGATAAACGGGTTGTTCAACGCCAGCGCAGCAAAGGCCACCATCGTGTAACCGCCAACCGCGATCACCTCACCATGGGCAAAGTTCACCAGCCCCATGATCGAAAAGACAATCGCCAGGCCGAGTGCAATCAGCGCATATTCCGCACCAAAAGCGAGCGCGTTCATCATCTGCTGGGCCACATATTCCATGTCAGGCGATCCCCGTCAGTTCCGCCATAAGCGCGCTACTCTGGCCCAGTGTTTCTTTCGTGCCCTCGGCCACGATCCGCCCGTTGTTTAGTAGGTAGGTGTAGTCCGACAGGCGCAACGCCTGCGTTGCGTTCTGTTCAACCAGCAGGATCGTCATTCCCTGTGCTTTCAGCTGTTCGATCATCTGGAAGATCTGGCTTACGATTTTGGGGGCCAGACCCAGGCTGGGTTCGTCCAGCAGCAGGATTTTTGGTCGTGTCATCAAGGCGCGGGAAATGGCCAGCATCTGCTGCTCACCGCCCGACAAGGTGCCTGCGGGTTGGTCTTTGCGTTCGCCAAGGATAGGAAAGATCTCAAGCCAGTGGGCGATGTCGGCGTCTTTGGCCGCGCGGTCAGAACGCGTGGCACCGCCCAGAACCAGGTTTTCCTCGACGCTCAGGTTCGAGAAGATGCGGCGTCCTTCGGGGGCCACGGACATGCCCGCCTGCACGCGTGCTTCCACAGGCAGCGAAGAGATATCGGCCCCGTCAAAGGTGATCCGGCCCGAGGACTTGACCACCCCCATCAGCGCCGAGATGGTCGAGGTCTTGCCCGCCCCATTGGGGCCCAGCAAGGACACGCAGCGGCCCTTCTCCACGGCGAAAGAGATGCCGTGCACGGCCTCGATCGGACCGTGAGAAACTATCAGGTTTTCAACATTCAGCATGGGATTGGAAACGGGGGCTGGAACCGCCCCCGTCTTTTGGCTCAGTTCCAGTCTTTCGGTGTGTTTTCGGGAATTTCGTTCGAGATCAGAACCCGCTTGCCATCTTTGTAGCCAATCACAGGGATCGTGCGTTGGGCATAGGTTTTCGTGTCCTTGAACGAAATGCTGTCGACTGTCAGAACGGGGATCGACTCCGCTGTGCGGATCGTTTCTGCAATCACCGCCGGGTCACTGCTGCCCGAGGTTTCAACCGCCCAGGCAACGGCCTTGACCGTGTCGGCACCGGTGGCCGGGAACAAACCGGGGACGTCGTGGCCCAACTCCTTGCAATCGGCCATGAACTTAACCACGGCGCTTTCGTTATGGCTGGGGGCCAGCGTGGCAAAGAAAACCTTGTCGAGGATCGCAGGATCATCAGCCGCGACTGCATCCAGGGATGGATCGTCAAACCCATCCGAGCCGACCACCCAGGCGTCGATACCAGCGCTGCGCAGCTGCCGCACGAGTACACCGATATCAGGCATGATCGACGAAATATAAACGGCATCGATCTCTTCACCCAGTGCTTTCATGTCCGCGATCTGAGGCGACCAGTCCGATGTGCCAAAGCTGAAATTCATCTTGGCCAGCACCTTGCCGCCGCCCTCTTCGATCACTTGACCGAACCACAGCGGGGTACGCGCGGACCATGACCCGCCTTCGTCCGAGGTCAGCAGAACCACGTTCTTAACCCCTTCGCTGAGCGCGTGGTTCGCAGCCGCCGTTGCCGTGAATGGATCAGGTGAGACGCCAGTAAAGAAGTTGTCGACGATGCCCGCGTGCATCTCGACCTGCGTGGATTGCGGCTGGAAGATGGAAACGCCGTAAGGTTGGGCGATCTGAGCCACCGGGATCATCGTGTCCGAGAACGGCGTGGTGCCCAGCATAACGACCCCTTCGTCCAGAAACTTCTGCGCCAATGAAATGGCGGCCTGCGTGTCGCCTGCGGAATCCTGCACCAGAACTTCGATCTTCTTGCCACCTGCGCCGCCTTCGGCGTTGATCATATCCGCCATGCAGCGCGCGCCCAGGTATTCGGAATAGATAGCCAGATCACCAGTCATCGGTACACCCAGTCCGATCTTGATCGTATCTTCGGCGACCGCGGGTAGGGCCAGGCTCATGGCGGTCAGAGTCGTAAGGGTCAACTTTTTCATACTTGTTCTCCTGTTGAAAGCCGCCTGCGTCACGCGGCACGTTCATCGGTTTCGCCAAGATAAGCGTCGATAACCTCTTGGTTCTTGGTTATTTCTTCGGGTGCGCCTTCGGCAATGATGGCGCCCATATTCAAAACGGTGATCTTGTCACAAAGCGACATGATGAATTTCAGATCGTGGTCGATTACCAAAATCGCGCTGTCCGAATGTGTTCGAACCCATGTCAGAGACCTGCCTAAAGCTTCCGTTTCCTGTTCGTTCATCCCCGCGGCGGGTTCGTCCAACATCAGGACACGTGGGTTCAGCGCCAGCGCGCGAACGATCTCTAACCGCCGGAGTTGACCATATGCCAACGACCCGGCGTTCTGGTTGAGCTTGTCCGAAAGACCGAACTCCGGGATCGCGGCCTCGACGATTTCAGCGCCCCGGCCGGAATAGCGGGCGACGTCGATGTTCTGCGCGACGCTGAGGCTTGGAAAGACCCGCAGGTTCTGAAACGTCCGCGCCACGCCGCGCGCCGCGCGTTCGTGGGCGCGGAGGTGGTCCAGCGGCTCGCCATCCAGCAACAGGCTTCCTGCCGAATGGGTCAGCAGACCAGAGATCAGGTTGACCAGCGTTGTCTTGCCCGCACCATTGGGGCCGATCAGACCACGCACCTCGCCTGGAGCGACGGACATGGTCACATCCTCGACGGCGTGGACCCCCCCAAAAGTCTTGGTGATGCCGTTCAGTTCAAGCACCGGCCAGTTCCTCGACCAGTTCCTTTGTGGTGATCTGTCGGCAATAGCCCTTGATCGCACGCAGAGAATTATCGTGCCGATCCTGCGTGTGGGTTAGGCAGGCATCTTCGACCTGAGTGACAAGGTAGCCCAGATCACACGCGTCCCTGATGGCGCTTTCCACGCATTGGTCCGTCAAAAGACCGGACAAAACGATCTGACGGACTCCAAGGTTGCGCAGGATATAGTCAACATGCGTGGACACAAAAACCGACGAGGACGTCTTCGGCAGCACGATCTCATCCCTTTGGGGCGCGATCTGGTCAATGACCATTCCATCCCAGCTGCCCTTGGGAACATGAAACCCCGTAATTTTGTAGTCCAACGACCGGTCGCGCCCGTCGAGTGTCAGGCTTTCGATATTGGTATACATGACCTCGACACCGGCGGCGCGGCAGGCAGTTTGTATGGCCTGCATGTTCGGGATCACGCGGGCGTCCAGTTGGTCGAAGAACCAGCCGTATTTCTCGTTGAATTCAGCTTCGGGAAGGTCCTTGAATTCGGCACCTTCGCGATGCGCCGAATAATTCTGCACGTCAATGAACAACAGCGCGGATTGCGACGGGATCAGTGGAACATTGCGGGTCAAGGTCACGTCTTGGTCTCCAATATCCGGGTAAAGGCCTCGGAGAGAAGCTGCGCCCAATCCTCGACGCCTTTTGCATCGCGGATCAGGTCATTGCGGATTTCGACCAGCGAATGCGCCAGTCCGCGCGGTTCGGCGAAACGCGGTATGAACCAGTCGCTTTCACTGTCGATCTGATAGGGCTGGTTTAACGCCATGTGCAGTTCGGGACGTAGGGCCGAGATATGGTCGATAGCGGCTTGTCCCGTGGTCGGGTCAACGCGGGTTAAAAATCCAGCGTGCCAAGGTCGCGTCTCACCATCGACCTGTGCGGCGAAGGAATGGATCGACACCGCAAGCACGCGCGGCGCCCGGTCCAACATATGTTCAATGGCACCGTTCAGAGGAGCCATGATCTCGCGCTGACGCGCCGTGCGATCCGCAGTGGTCAAGTTCAGATTGGCAGGGATCTGCTCTCCAAAGCTCTTTGGCGGAATTGAATCCGGGGCCTCGATCGGGCGGTTGCAATCAATCACAAGCCGGGAATAGCGCTGCAAGATCAATGGGGCCCGTAGCCGGTCAGCCAATTGCCGGGCCACGGCCTCGGCCCCGATATCCCAACCGCGATGACTGGCTTGCACCTCTTCCGAGACACCCAGATCGCCTAGCTTTTGTGGGATCGCGCGCCCGGCGTGTTCGCAGAGCAGCGCGATCTTCGCATCACTGTCACGATTCACCCATTCTACCGGGGCGGGATCCCCGGTGACCAGCAGTTCTTGGGTTGCGGCTGATGTCTTCATGCGGCCTACGTTAGAGAACAAGTTTTTTCAGAGTCAATAAAAAATAGATTGACTGAAATTTTTATTCCATGCGATCCATTCAGATCAGGAGGTGCCGTTTGCTTGTTAGGCAGAGAATTGAAGCGAAGGCTGAACGCATGACCGCGAGCGAGCGCAAGCTGGCCGCTGCTTTGCTGAGCGACTACCCCTATGCGGGTCTGGTCACGATCCAGGAACTCGCCCGGCGCGCCGAGGTCTCGGCCCCGTCGATCTCTCGGTTTGTTACCAAGATCGGATTGGGGGGCTATCAGGAATTCCAGCGGGCTCTGTTGTCTGAATTGAAAGAGGGCCAACGCTCACCCACCGATCTGCACGGCGAAGGGCGCAGTGTCGATGGCGGGTTCTTACGCGACTTCATCGCGCGGGCCTCGTCTCAGATGGCGCTGTCGGCAGAAGGTATCACCGAGGCGCAGTTTCAGCGTATATGCTCGGTACTGAGCCAACCTAAGAGCGATGTCTATATATTGGGCGGTCGGATCAGTGACACCATCGCGCAGCATTTGTCTTTTCACCTGCGCCAAACCCGCAGCGGCGTGTATCATCTTCCGGCCAACAATGAGGTCTGGCCGGAATACCTGCTACGGATGAAGCCTGCGGATATCCTGTTTCTGGTCGATTTTCGCCGTTACCAACCTGCATTGGCGCGATTGGCCGCGACAGCCGCGCAGGATCGAGGGGTTCGCGTTGTCCTCATGACAGACAAATGGTTGTCGCCCATATCCCGACATGCGGCAGAAATCTTGCCAGTTCCGATCGAAAGCGGCACGCTCTGGGATACGTACACAGCGGCCCTTGCCGTCACCGAGGCGCTGGTGACCCGCGTCGCCGAAGACAACTGGGATCAGACGAAATCCCGCATCGAAGCCTGGGATGCCATGCGATCCCACAATCAGGACCCTAACCCATGATGCCCAAAACCCCCTTGATGTTTGTCGCCACCTCAGACCTTGCCGGGAAATTGCGGGGCAAGGCCTTTCCGGCGGATCAACTGAACAAGCGGTTGCAGCGCGGGGTCGGGTGGACACCCACCAACGTTCAGATCAACTGTTTTGACGGAATTGCTGAAAGCCCATTTGGCGCGCTGGGCGATCTTCTTCTGATCCCGGACGCCACGGCCGAGGCAAAGGTCGAATTCGGCGAAGACTCTGGTCTGCACTTTCTTATGGGCGATATCGTCACGCTGGACGGAGACCCGTGGGACTTCTGCACGCGCAGTCTCTTGAGGGCAGCGCTGGAGCGGCTGCACGAGGTCTCAGGAGCAAATTTGCTGGCCGCCTTCGAGCATGAGTTCCAGTTGAAAGATCCGCCAACTCAGGCCAACGAAGCCTATGGCCACCGGGGCTTTGGCCTGCAGCGTGATCTGTGTGAGACTTTGATCAACGCGATTTCTCAGGTCGGTCTGAAACCGGATTCGATCATGAAGGAATATGGCCCAAACCAATATGAGGTCGTCATCGGCCCCGAACTGGGGGTGCGCGCGGCGGACGCGGCCGTCATGGTGCGCGAACTGACCTATGCGACTGCGCAGGCCTATGGCGAGCGGGCCACCTATACCCCTATTCGCGATGTCGCGAGCGTTGGTAACGGAGTCCATATCCACATGAGCTTTGTGGATGATCAGGGCGCGCCGCTGACCTACGCCAAAGATGGGCCGTGCGGCATGTCGGACCTGACGAGTGCTTTCGCTGCCGGAATTCTGAAGTATCTGGATGCGATTTTGGCCCTGACTGCGCCTTCGGTGATCTCGTATGAACGCCTGACACCACATCGTTGGTCTGCTGCTTTCAACAATCTGGGATTCCACGACCGCGAGGCGTCGTTGCGGATTTGCCCTATGACGGTCAAGGATCCGACCTCAATCGCTCGGCAATTCAATATCGAATACCGTGCTGCCGACGCGGCAGCCTCGCCCCACCTGGCATTGGCAGCTATTGTTTTCGCCGGAGCACAAGGCATCGAAGAAGGCTTGGCTGCGCCGACCCCGACAGAAGATGATTTATCGCTTCTGAACGCCTCTGAATTGGCCGAAAAGGGCATCGTGCGACTGCCGCAAACCTTAGAAGAGGCGCTGGACCGCTACGCGAGCAACCCAGTGGCAACAGGTTGGTTCCCGGACGGTTTTGCGCAGGTCTATCGCACACATAAACAGTCTGAGATTACAAGAACTGCAGAATTGGAAACGGATGCTCGCTGCCGTTTGTATGAGGAGACGTATTGAGGAAACAAGGAGAACCTTAGTTTAGTATTTTCCGTGTTTTAGGGTGTACTGGGTTTAGGGTCGACAGTCCTTCACTATCACCGCATATACATCTTCATCGATCAAACCTTTGGGATTAAACATTGGCATGGCAACGCACACGTAGTCGAAAATAGAGGTCGCGTAGACAACACTCTTGATCTAGACGGTGCTGTCAGACGAATTCGAACCAGTCTCAGTTTGCCTAAGAAACCGCGAACCTATCCGGAACAAAGTTGACGCCATTCGCTAAGAGCGGCGGTGCGAGACAGCTTGAAGGTGTCTCTGCTTGCTAACGATCTTTCCTGGTTGAAGTGGTTGTAGACAGAGGAGTGGGCGAAAGCGAACTTCTGCAAACTTCGCATCCGCCTGAAACGTTATATCGCGCGCTCGGAGGTCTCCGGAATTCGGTCAAATATCGAATATCCAGTTTTTCATGATCACCTTGAACAAATACTTTTCCCTGGAATTTCGTTGGTGCTGGCCAATATGAGCGAACGAATGCCACTAACGTTCACCGCGTCGATAGGGTGCCATCAACGCTGCGGGTACTTCGGCTCTGCGGGCGACAAGGACGAGCGCAACGATCGAAAGTACATACGGCGCCATAAGGAACAACTGATATGGCACACCCTCAACCGTTGTCTGCAATCGCAGTTGGTATGCATCGAAGAAAGCGAACAACATCGCGCCAATCAGAGCCTTACCGGGCCGCCAGCCAGCGAAGACTACCAATGCAATGCAGATCCAACCGCGCCCCTGCACCATGCCCGGGAAAAAGCTGTTGAACGCCGTTGTGGTCAGGAAGGCCCCGCCCACCGCCATCAAAGCCGACCCGACAACAACTGCGCCGATACGGATACGGATCGGGTTCAGCCCCTGCGCCTCAACCGCATGAGGGTTCTCACCGGTCATACGAATGGCCAACCCCAACGGCGTGCGGGCAAGAACATAGGCCATCACAGCCACCGCAGTGAGCGCCAGATAGGTCGGCAAAGCTTGGGAAAACAGGATCGGTCCCAAAACGGGAATATCTGACAGGACCGGAATATCGAGCGGCTTAAAAGCCTCGATCGTGGGGGGAAGATCTCCTACCTCAACAAGCAACCTGTACAGGTAATAGGCTAAAGCGGATGCAAACAACGTTATGCCCAGCCCTGAGACGTGTTGCGAAAGCCCAAGTGGAACTGTCAGTATGGCATGAAGCAATCCCATCATCGCGCCGCAAACCGCTGCAAAAATGAGGCCTACAAGCAATGGTGCGCCCATGTAAACGACAAGCCAACCGCTCATCGCCCCCATGGTCATGATCCCCTCGATTCCCAGATTGAGCACGCCCGAACGTTCGCAAAGCAACGCGCCAAGAACACCAAATATGAGCGGTGTCGCAATACGCAGCACGGAAGCCCAAAGACTGGTATTCAGCAGCAGATCAATTGCATCACTCATCGGCGCACCCGGTAGGTTGTGAAAAGAAGGGCCACGATCATGGTGAGTAGGCACAGCGCCACAATCACATCGGCAATGAAACTGGGAACACCCGTCGCACGGCTCATGGCGTCGGCCCCGACAAAGACGGTAGCGACGAAAACAGCGGCAGCGACCACTCCAGCCGGATGCAAAGCAGCGAGCATCGCGACGACAATGCCTGCATAACCAAATCCGGGGCTCATAGTGGTGGTGACACCCGCAGTGACCCCCATGACTTCGACAGACCCGGCAAGCCCTGCCAAAGCGCCCGAAAGCAGGGCTACACCCATGATCGTTTGGGGCAAAGAAATTCCGGCAAAGGCAGCGGCACTGGCGTTTAAGCCTGCTGCACGTGTTTCAGCACCAAAAACAGTACGCGCAAGGATCAGCCAAACAGCACCTGCTGCAGCAATAGCAACAAGCAGCCCGATATGAAGACGTGTACGGGGGATCAGATCCGGAAGGCGGTAATCCCCGTCTACGGGCACCGAGGAGGGCCACCCAAAGGCCAGCGGATCGCGCATAGGACCCTCAATCATGAGGCCAACGAAAAGGATCACGATGAAGTTGAGCAGCAGGGTTGTCACCACCTCATCTACGCCGAAGCGCAAGCGTAAAAAGGCAGGTCCTGCCAACAGGGCCGCTCCCGCCGCCATGCCTGCCAACATCAAGATCGGAAAACCGATCCACCCTGGAACCTCGAGTGAATGACCTATCCAAGCGGTGATCAGCGCCCCAACAAAGAACTGTCCCTCGCCCCCGATGTTCCAAAGCCGCGCTCGGAAGGCGACAGCTGCGGCAAGCCCCGTAAAGACAAGCGGAGTAGCGCGGGTCAGCATCTCGGCGATGGAAAGGCGCGAGCCAAATGCGCCATTCACCATTTCGCCATAAGCCGTTAGCGGATTTACGTCAGCAGCAGCGATGAGACCCGCGGCCAAAAGCAATGCAGTTAAGATCGCGGCCAGTGGCGCAATGATCGCAAGGTGCAGCGGCACGTGCGAGCGTCGTTCAAGCCGCATCATCATTTTCCTTCCAGACACCTGCCATCATTAGGCCAAGGCGTTGTGGGTCGGCTTCATCAGCCGATATCGGTTCTGAAAAGCGACCTTTTACGATAGCCTGTATTCGGTCTGACAGGGCCACAGCTTCTTCCAGTTCTTCCGAGATGAGCAGGATCGCGGCACCTTCGGCCCGTGCTGCCAAAAGCTCGGCATGAACCGAAGCAATTGCCCCTTCATCAAGACCTCGCGTCGGCTGGTTTGCGAGCACAAAGCGCGGCCCGTTGGTCAGGACCCGACCAAGGATCAGCTTTTGCATATTACCCCCGGACAATAGCCGCGTTCGCGTATCAGGAGCGGCGCCTCGGATATCGAAACGTTCGATCAAGCCCGAAGTGTATTCGCGGGCCGCGCGTTGCCGAACGAAGCCCCTACGCGAAAATTCCGGTGTGCGCAGCCGTTCAAGCACCACGTTTTCCCACAGGCTCAACTCACCCACGACACCTTCTGCGTGCCGGTCTTCCGGCACCCGACCTGCGCCAGCGCGGATCATGCCGCGCGGCCCCAGATGGCCGATATCTTCGTCCAGCAGTGTCAATCTTCCGGCAATTGGGTGAACCAACCCAGACAGCAATCCACCAAGCGAGGCCTGCCCATTGCCTGAAACACCGACGATACCGAGGATCTCACCAGCATGGACGGTGAATGACACTTCATCCAGCCGTACCTCACCGCCCTCTTCCACGCGCACATTGTTAGCAACCAGAACCGGTGCGCCGATCTCGTGGTCATGACGTACAGGCCGTTCCACCTTGCGGCCAACCATCAGTTCCGCCAATTCTTCAGGTGTGGTTTCAGGTGTATTGCGTTCTGCGACCAACTTACCGCCACGAAGCACCACAACACGGTCAGAAGCTGCCATGACCTCATGCAGCTTGTGGCTAATGAAGATAAGCGAGAGGCCCACTTTCGTCATATCGCGCAGTGTCTCGAACAGGCGCATCGCCTCGGGCCGGGCCAGAACGGCTGTAGGTTCATCCAAGATCAGTATGCGCGCGTCGCGATAGAGCGCTTTGAGAATTTCGACGCGCTGGCGCTCACCCACGGACAGTGACCTGACCTTGGCTTCGGGGTTCACGGGCAGGCCGAACCGCTCTGCGATTTGCAACAATTTCTTGCGCGCCTCACTCCGGGCAGAACGTGCGCGCGTCAAGGGTTCGGAACCAAGCATAACGTTTTCCAGAACCGAGAGGTTGCCCGCAAGCGTAAAGTGCTGGTGTACCATCCCCACACCCACCTCGATCGCTGCGCGCGGCAGGCCCGGGGGCAGCTCTTTTCCAAATACCCTGACCGAGCCTTCGTCGGCTGCGTAATGGCCGAACAGGATATTCATCAGCGTCGTCTTACCCGCACCATTTTCACCCAACAGCGCAAGGATTTCCCCTTCCTCCAGTGTGAGGGTCACATCGTCATTTGCAGTAAGCGCACCAAAACGCTTGGTAATGCCGTGTAGTTCCAGAACTTTAGTCATGCGGGCAATCCTGCGATTGGGTGCGGAAAAGGAATTGCGGGCGCGCGGGCCTCGATCAATGCACCAAGTTTCAGCAACGCGAAATCAGCGCCGGTTGGACCGACCAGCTGAACACCAAGCGGCAAGCCGTTAGCCATGCCAAAAGGCAACGCCAAAGCAGGCAGGCCCGCGACATTGGCAATTGCCGCGTTTGGGGCAAAAGCCTCCAGCTGCGCCATGTGTTTATCGGGAGCAGTACCAGACAGGTCCAAAGCACCAACTACGGGCGGCGCAGACGAAAGGACCGGCATCAGGATGGCATCAGCAGACCTGAAAAGTTTGTTAGCGCGATTTGTCAGACGTGCGAGCTGTCGTGAGGCCGCAAAAAGCGCTGTGGCGGGTGTTGCCCGACCCTCGGCAGCCATGGCCGCGGCAAGCGGTGGAATCTTATCATCGGGGATCCTGAGCGCTGTCAGCCACTCGGCCAACGAAACAGCCAGTATGGTTCGCGCAATTGCATGAGCTTCGGTCCCCAGCCGGTCGGGGGCGCGAACTTCATACACCTCACAACCTGAATCGCGCAGCGCGTCTGCAGCAGCTTTCGCGGCCTGGCACTGGACTGCTCCGCAACGCTCTGGCAATGCCACTGCGACACGGGGGCGTTCCGGCAGATGGACCGGGGCCATGGGCTGGGCTACCGCGTCAAAGGCGGTCTTCACATCGCGTACTGACCGCGCCAGGACCAATTCAGACGCGATCCCCATCAGGTGATTGGCAAAATCAGGGCCACCGGGCACCGCACCACGAGAAGGCTTGAGTCCGGTCAATCCACAGCAAGCAGCGGGTACCCTGATAGATCCGGCTGCATCCGTGGCATGCGCAATGGCAACGATTCCCGCAGCAACTGCCGCCGCGGCACCACCGGATGAACCACCGGGCGTCAGCGAGGAATTCCATGGGTTGCAAGTCGCAGCCATACCATCAGGCTCGCATGTCAGGGATAGGCCAAACGGAGGTGTTGCGGTCAGGCCGAACGGGATCAGCCCGGTCTGGCGGAGACCTTGCAGCAGATGGCTGTCATTCTCGGGTTTGCGCCCCTGTGCGCGGATTGCCGAGGACCCCGCCGTCGCAGGAAGATCTTTGGCAAAACCACCAAGATCTTTTACCAAGAACGGAACCCCGTGAAGTGGTCCGCGTTGGTCTGGCGGCAATGCGTCTGCCGCCTTTGCCCCGGCGCGCGCCATATCTTCGTCTAGATAAACCACGGCCCCCATATCCGCCCGTTCGTAGCAGGCGGCAAGACTGGCTTCCATCACGTCGTAGGCAGCGATCTGCCCCGCCGAAATGGCAGCTGCAAGAGCCGTGGCATCGGTCACCTCAAAACCCTCGGGATCAGGAGGGTTCGCTTTCGTCAATCGGCACGTCCCATTCGCCGGATTGGATCGCGGCTTGTTTGGCCTCCATCCCAGGTATGGCGTCGGCAGGTACTTCGTCGGCGACATAAATCAGCTCATTGCCGCCATGGGCCATAAAGGAATATTCCGTGTAATTGCGCCCGGTTGGATTGCCGGCCTGAACATCAGCCACGATTGCCTCAATGGTAGGACCGTAGTTCCAGATCGCATTGGCAAAGACCGTGCCTGGGTAGCGCGGCGTATAATCGATAAGCGAACCGATGGCCTTCACACCTCGCGCTTGGGCCGCATCCGCAGTACCAATGCGTTCGCCAAACAGAATGTCCGCACCCGCATCGATCTGGGCAATCGCAGCTTCCTGCGCACGGGCCGGATCAAACCACGCACCTATAAAGCCATTGACGAATGTGGCGTCCGGGTTCACTTCACTCACACCCATGCGGAAAGCGTTAATCAGCAGGTTCACCTCGGGGATCGGATAGCCACCGACCGAGCCATAAACGTTGCTTTCTGACATTTGGCCCGCGAGCATCCCGGCCAGATAGGCTGCCTCGTGATTGCGGGTCCCAAAGACACCAAAGTTGTCACCTTCCGGCCCGCCGGAAGACCCCATCAGAAACGCAGTGTCGGGGTAATCACCCGCCACTTCGCGTGCTTCGCGTTCCACGGCGTAGGACTCACCCCAAATGATTTGCGCACCACCTTCGGCATATTCACGCATCGCGCGGGGATAGTCAGTCGGAGCCACACCCTCTGAGAACTCATACTCGATCAGACCAGCATCGGCAGCCTCCTGCATCGCCACATGGATACGGCTGTTCCATGCGTTTTCAACCGGAGACATATGCACGCCGGCGACTCGGGTCGCTGATTGTGCATTCACGCGGCGGACATAAGCCGGCAGGGCCAGCGTGGCCGCAGCGCCGACCATCAGTTGACGGCGGGTTGTGGTGAGTTTCATTGGTAGATCCTCTTCTGTTGGTGGCAATTGTTCTTGTTATTAAGCTTCGTGAGTATTGGGCCTGGGCGCATAATCGGCAGGGTCCAGGGTCGTGGGGCGACCGGGCAACGAAAGCGCGGCCATTCGGGGTTCTGTGCGGGCCAGCACCTTTCCGTTTTTGATGACGGCAAGGCGGGTGGCTTTCATGCGAACAGCTTCAATCGGGTCACGCGCTTGCAGTACAACCAAATTGGCAGGGCCGCCCTTGCGGATTGTGGGATCAGGCAGGCCCATAGCCTTGGCGCCGTTCTGGGTGACGGATGTAAAAGCCCACTCCATCGCCTCTCGGGATGTCATGGGCACTGCATGTACGCCCATATGGGCCACTTCCAACATGTCGGCAGACCCAAGCGAATACCATGGATCCATTGTGCAATCTTGCCCGAAGGCGACGTTTACACCTGCCGCGCGCAGCTCTGGCACTCGGGTCAGCCCCCGACGGCGCGGATAGGTGTCTGAGCGACCTTGCAGCGTTATGTTGATGAGCGGGTTGGGCACCACGTTCATGCCGCTTTCCGCAATCAGAGGAATAAGCTTCGAGGCATAATAATTGTCATAGGAATGCATTGCCGTGACATGGCTTGCTGTAACTCGCCCGCCAAGCCCAAGGCGCGTGGTCTCATAGGCCAAGGTTTCCACGTGTCGCGACATTGGATCGTCGCTTTCATCGCAATGCAAATCCAGCATCAGGCCACGGTCCGCCGCTATCTCGGCCAGTCTCCTGACCGACCGGGCACCTTCCGACATCGTACGCTCAAAATGCGGGATGCCACCTACCACGTCGACACCCATATCAAGGGCTTGGATCAAGTTTTCTTCCGCATTTTGTGCTCGGTAAAAACCATCTTGCGGGAATGCTACCAGTTGCAGATCAATATAGGGGGCGACCTGCTTGCGGACCTCCAACAGTGCTTCAACGCCAACCAAAGGTGCGGATGAAACATCCACATGCGAACGGATAGCCAATAACCCTTGCGATACGGCAAGGTCGCAATATCGCATGGCACGGTCAATCACTGCTTCAGGTGTCAGCAGGGGCTTCAGCTCACCCCAAAGCGCAATGCCTTCCAATAGTGTCCCCGAGACGTTCATGCGAGGCGATCCAAGGCTCAGGGTCGCATCCATATGGAAGTGTGGGTCGGTAAAGGGGGGTGAAACCAAGCGCTCAGCCGCATCGATTTCTTCGCCCGCGTTAGCCTCGATCTTGGTGGCAATTTCTGCGACGCGGTCACCCTTGATCGCAATATCCAGCGGCCCTCGGCCATCTGGCAGGTGGGCTTGTCTGATGATAATGTCGAGCATTCATCCTCCCCCAAATTTGACCACATGGTAAAAGCATTCTGATAAAATGCTATATATTTTTGAGTTTTTCAGAAGCCAGCGCATCGGATAGTCTGACGCAATTCGGATGCCTGTGGACGCGAGACCGTGAGGCGTCGATCGAATACAAACAACTGCAAGGCGGAATACGGACGCAGCAATTCATCGTATCGATGGATGACGGCTATGGGCCGTTTGGCTAAGTCGTGGAGAACTGGGCAGGCACTTGTGCTGCTTCAGCACCGAGGTCTGCAGTGAGCCCAAAACAGACAACTTGAAAGGCAATTTCAGGTTTGAAAACCAACCACCCAGAGCTAGCCTACATTGAATTAGGTAAGAAGAGTACAAGCCAAGGAAAAATGACGATTATCAGCAGTCGAAGGATATCCACTAGCCAGAAAGGGGTGACGCCTCGAAAAATTATTGATGTAGGGACATCCTTAACGACACCTTTTAGTACAAAGACATTCAAACCGACGGGCGGGGTGATCAGGCTGATCTCGGTGACTACGACGACGACAATACCAAACCAAACCGGATCAAACCCGAGACTGGTCACTACCGGAAAGAAGATGGGCACCGTAAGCAGCAGCATCGACAAGCTTTCAAAAACGCAACCAAGAAGAACGTAGACCAGCAGGATCAACACAATGACCAGTGTCGGCGATAGCCCCTGGGAAAGAACGAAGTTGCTAAGTGCCTCGGGCAGCCCCGCAAGATTGACAAAGTTCGAGAATATCCACGCCCCGATCAAGACCGCAAATAGCGTGGCGGCTGTCTGCACAGTTTCGATCAATACCTCCATGGTCGATGAAAAACTCAAGGCTCTTCTGGACAATGCAATCAGGAAAGCGCCAGCGGCCCCCATTCCTGCAGCCTCGGTCGGGGAAAACGTTATGAAGAAGGGCCAGACATCCAACACTCCGTAGAGCCCGCCAATCACAAGGAAGAACAGTAGCAGCACTGCCCAGATATCCCTGAGCGACAAAAGCCGCTCTCGCCAGGAAACCCATTCGCCCGCTGGTCCGGCGTCAGGGTCTCGGGTCACCGAGAACCTGACAGCCACAAGATAAAGCAAAACGCCCAGCAACCCAGGAACAACACCGGCGATAAAAAGCTTCCCTATGCTTGTTTCCGTCAACAGGCCATAGATGACCAGGATTACCGAGGGTGGTATCAGGATGCCCAAGGTGCCGCCCGCCGCGATTGAGGCTGTCGCCAAACTGTCTGAATACCTGTATTTTCGCATCTCGGGCATGGCGACCTTCGACATTGTCGCCGCAGTGGCGAGGGAAGAACCGCAGATAGCCGAGAAGCCAGCGCATGCCACGATCGTCGCCATAGCCAATCCACCGCGCATATGGCCGAGAAATGCGTAGGACGCACGATATAGCTCTTTGGAAAGGCCGCCCTTGTTCACGAATAGACCCATCAGGATAAAGAGAGGCACCACCGACAACCCATAATCCTGAGCCGTGTCAATTATCAGTCGGCCCACCATCGAGATAGCAGCGCGAAACCCGCGTAGCTCCACAAAACCCAGGAAACCGACAAGCCCCATGGCTATGGCAATGGGCATGCGTAAGAAAACGAGAACTAAGACCGCTCCGAGCCCCAATAGCGACAGAGTCATTCGGAGACCTCTGTTTTAAGGAACAGGCGCACAACACTGCGCGCAAGAAAAGCAATTGCGGTCAGCGCAACAAAGATCGAGATAAACCACCCGACATAAAATTGTGGCAGCTTCAGGTATTCTGTAACGTCACCATACTGACGCGACCGTTCCGCAAGTTCCCAAACCCGTATTGCTGGCCATATCAGAACGATCCCGCAGATTGCATCGATCAGACTATCGCGCAACTGGGCCATTCGTGCGCTGAAGAAAGGGTCAAGCAGGTCCACAACAATGTTCTCACCCTTCCAAGACACCAGAGGTAATGCAGAAAATACGATGACCGCCATAAAAAGCCGGGTCAGTTCGGTCGCACTTTCGATAGGATTGTTGAAAGCGCTCCGAAAAACCACGTCCAGAAATGTCATGCACATCAGCACGAATAAGGTGCCCGCTGCGATCCATGTAGGCAGATTGAGAACAACGTACCAGGGATCGCGCAGCTTCAGTTTCTGAATGTCAGCCATGCCTGCCTCGCAAAATTGCGGGCCCTAAGCCAGGGCCCGCAGAGTTTCTTATTGTGGTTCAGTTGCCTGTCATCTGCTCGGCAATAAAGGCTTGCACCGTCGCCGCGTCAATTCCCTTGTCTGACACCTCGGCCAGAACGCTTTCGATGATTGGACCCGTCATTTCGTTCCAGGCTGCGACGTCAGCTTCGCTGGCTTCCGTCCAGGAATTGCCCTCGTTGCCGTCAATGGTTTCGATGCCGATCTGGTCAATCTCGTCCCACATGCGCCCGGCCACCTGAGAAAGCGCTTCGCCTGCTATTGTATCCAAAGCAGCACGATCTTCATCTGACAAGCTGTCGTATTTGTCCTGGTTCATCACGATTGCAAACGAGCCGCGATAGAACCCGCCGGGTACAGAATAACTGTGCGGGGCAACCTCAAACAGTTTGAAGCCTGCGCGGGCTTCCATGGGCATCATGACACCGTCGGCCGCCTTGGATGCCAATGTTTCATAAACTTTCGGTGCTGGTACCCGGATGCCGGTGGCACCGAGCGCTGCGCCCACGTCCCCAGAAACCCCGCCACCAAGTCGCAGCTTCATGCCAGAAATATCATCCAGCGATGTCACCTTAGTTTCGGAATGCAGGATGCCAGGACCGTGGGTCATCATGGCGAGAACCTTTACCCCGTCATGCTCGTTTGCCGTGGCAAGATACTCTTCGTATGCCCGCCAATAGGCCACCGATGCGGCCTCGGCGTTGCCTTCGTAGCCAGGCAGTTCGATCATTTTGGACGCCACAAAGCGCCCTGGATTGTAGCCGTGAAAAATCCACGTGACATCGGCCACCCCGTCGAGAATAAGGTCGAACTGCGCTGGCGGCGCCCCCAATCCGTATTTCACCTCTGCGCTCACACGACCATCTGAGGCTTCTTCGAGCATTTTCGTGAATTCAGGCCAGAGCTTGGCGTTCATGCCATGCGTTGGCGGCGCCCATGATGAGATTGTAAGAACAGTATCCGCAGCCCAAGCTGCGCCGACCGTCAACGAAATTCCAAAGCTCAGCACCGTAGATCTGATGAGATGTTTCATGATTCCTCCCGGTTTTTCCTAAACCTACCGCTTCCGAGGAATTGCTTACTGTGCTTTAGATCTTTTTGTCCGCTTGGCGGACAGGTGCACCTTCTACCATTTGCGCCGCGATCTGATTGGCCAATTCCTTCATCGGGCTCGCATAACGGTTGATTGCTTCTGTCATGGAAAACGCACTGGCGATCCAAATGATCGACAGGCATCCCAGAACGCGATCCTCACAGATGATTGGAACCGCCAAACTGGATGTGTCGGGTCGAAAAGTGCGCGAACTGCGCGTAGCGTATCCTTGTTTGCGATATTGAACCAGACGCGAGGCGATCCAGCTTTCCAGCAAAAACCGCTCGTCCTCGGGGTCGTTATTGTTGCGCAGCAGGTCCAGAATGATGCTTCTTTCCTTGTCTTCCAGAAAGGCCAAAAAGGCGCGCCCGGCCGACGACCTTAGTATAGGCAGGGACAGTCCGGCCATGTTCCGATCAATCGAGAACGGGCTGCGCCAGTGCGTTGTTTCTTCGATGACCATGTGCAGATCTCGATAAACCGAAAGATCAAGCGGCCATGAATGCACATCGGTGAATTCCGCAATGCCTGGGGCCGCGACACGGCAAATGTGCGAGTGCGCAGCATAGTTGTCGCCCAAGCCGGAGGCGCGCGGCGAAACTCTGACCCGAGTGTCGGACGCCGACATCAGAATGTACCCTGCTTCCTCAAGAGTGTGGAGCAACCGATAGACAGTTGGTCTCGGCACGCCAATCGCGGTAGCGATTTCGGCAGGCTTTGCCGAACCCTGACTGTTCACGAACCGCAACAAGTCCAGACCGCGTAGCAAGGCACGAATGTTGGGTTGGTTGTCTGCCACCATCCTCATCCTTCAGACCGTCCTATTGCACATTCTCAGGCGGCGACGACCTTTTGGTCAATAGCCCCAAAAACTGACTGCCCTGAGGGGTCGTGCATCTCGAATCTGACGGTATCTCCAGGCTCCATGAAACGCGTCTCTGCCCTGCCATCGGCAATGACTTCGATCATCCGCTTTTCGGCCAGACATGACGACCCGACACGTTCGTGATCAGTGTTCGACACCGTGCCCGATCCGATGATAGTGCCTGCGCGCAATTCTCTGGTCTTTGCGGCATGCGCAATCAACTGGGCAAAATCAAAATTCAGGTCAGTGCCAGCTGGAACCTTGCCAAAGGTTCTGCCGTTGTAAACGGTTTCGAGCGGCAGAGTAACTTTTGCTCCGGTCCAGTATTCACCCAGTTCATCCGGAGTTACGCAAACAGGCGAAAACGCACTTGCAGGTTTTGACTGGTAAAAGCCAAACCCCTTGACCAGTTCCGGTTTCATAACATTGCGCAACGAGACATCATTGCACAGCATGATCAGTTTGATATGGCCAACCGCGGCCTCGGTAGAACATCCGATAGGCACGTCATCGGTAACCACGGCAATCTCGCCCTCAAAATCCAGTCCCCAGTCCACGTCAATGCAGGGAATGTCATCGGTCGGTGCCAGAAAATAGTCACTGCCCCCCTGATACATCAGTGGATCAGTCTCAGCTCCGGGGGGCATGGCAGCCCCGCGGGCTTTGCGTACAAGGCGCATATGGCTGAGATATGCACTTCCGTCGGCCCATTGATACGATCTCGGCAATGGACTGGCCAATTGGTCCACGTCATAGGCCAAAGTCTCGATCTCATTTTGTTCGACCAAGTCCGAGATCTTTTTCAACGCGCTGGCTGAACTTTCCCAGGTTTCGATCGCTTGCTGCAAAGTTTGCGCAACTGATGCCGCAGATGCCATTCTGGTCAGGTCTTTTGATACGACGACAAGTGATCCATCACGACCACCGGATTTAAGTGATGCCAGTTTCATATCTATCTTTCTTATTTTTCGGCTTAAAAAGGGACAAGGCTTGTTCTGGAAGTTCAAGAAGGGTTTCCGCTACAGCCGCGACGTACCGGTCGGGTCGCACCCAGACGGCATTTGTTCCAATATCTGTCAGCACGGCGTCCAGCTGGGAATGATCGCGCGCATTCAGTGCGACGGCATCATCGCTGCATTCCGGCAATGAGGTGCGACTGACAAGAAGGTGCTTGTGTCCAACAGAATCGTCCAGCTTCTGTCCCTCGGTATCAAGATGCACTTGGGGAAAGGGACGCCCGACATAAGGGTTGTTTGTCTGCACCTGCATCAGTGCGCTCTGACCAAGCTTGGGCGCAATAGATCGCATGGCACCTGAACGCGAACCGTCTGCAAGTTTCAAGGCACTTTCCCGATCAAGCGAGTTGATCAGGCCACCCAGACGAACCGCAGTTTCAATATAACTGCGTGCGTGGGGCTGTCGTTCATCCTGATAGCTGTCAAAGAGCATTTCTTCATCGCCGCCATTGAGTGCTTTGACGAGCTTCCATGCCAAATTCGCAGCGTCTCGAATGCCAGTGCACATTCCTTGGCCCATGAAGGGTGGCGTCAGGTGGGCGGCATCTCCTGCAATCAGAACCGGTCCCTTTCGCCAGATTTTCGCGACCTGTGAACGGAACGTATAGACAGCACTGCGCTCAATCTCGGCATCATCAGGCGTAATCCACCGCGATAGCAGATCCCAGAGACGCGAATGTTCCATTATTTCGGCGTCGGTTTCACCGTCCAAAACCATGATTTCCCAGCGGCGGCGAATACCGGGGGCCCGGCAATAAGTCATCGGTCGGTCTGGGTTGCAGAATTGAATGGAATGATCGCCAAGCTCTGGCATTGGATGTTTGAGACGCAAATCGACAACCAGCCAGCGTTCTTCAAACCCCAGATCTTCCATTTCGCCGCCGATCCAGCGACGCACGGACGAATTGGCCCCGTCGCAGCCAACAACGTATCGAGCTTCAAATGTGGACTTGCAGTCGTTTGTCTTATCCAGTGCGGTTAACTCTACGCCATTCCCTGTGGCTTCAAGATTTATTACGTTGTGAAGTTCCAGCGTGGTGGCCGTCGGGGAACGCGCCAGTTCGGCTCTCAACAGTGTTTCGAGATCAGGCTGATGCAACCTGTAGCTTGCGTGCCACCCATGTTTCGTAACGCTCTGTGGTCTTGGCCAGTCCAGCAGCAACGCATTGTTTTCATCGACGAACTTCATGCCCGGGTTGATGTGCACCAGCTTATAAAGCGCGTCAGCTATCCCGACGGTCTGGAAAACGCGCATCACTTCGTCATCGAAGTGCACGGCGCGGGGCAGATGGTACATCTGGGCCTCGCGGTCCAGAACCACAACCGAAACACCGCTTTTGGTCAGGAGGTTGGCAAGTGTCGCTCCGGTAGGACCGAACCCGATAATCGCAACGTCATACATCGTTCAGACCTCGGGGACTTGTCCGTAGAGCCACGGGCAATTCACAACGCTAGGTGCCCGGTGCCCCGCGGCTGCGGTTGCCAGTCGCTTGTCCCGAAATGCGGCGCGTTCCTGTTCGTTCAGGTACAGCCGTTCGTGGCCCCAAAAGCTGGGCCCGACATTTGTTTCGCAAGGCTCCCAGGTGGATGGGTCGATGATCCTCCCGCCCCAACCGCTTTCCACGAAAAAGCCCGACGGCGTATGGGCATAAAAGCTTGTCATGTAATCATTTGTGTGCCGCCCCAATGTATAGGCGATTTCGGCAAGACCATTCTGTGCCAGATCATATCCCTGACCCACGTCGTCTAGATTGTCGTATTCCACCATGAAGTGATGAAACCCCTCCTGCCCCGACCCGACGATTGCAAAACTATGATGCCGGCCGTTGACATGAAAGAAATAGAGAGGAATGGGCCGCAACCCATAATCGCTTAATTGAAAGCCAAGTACGTCGCGGTAAAAAGGTACAAGCGCTTCGGCGTTGGACACGTGCAAAACAGCGTGCCCCATGCCATATGGGCCGGTCTTGAATCCCTCGATGGGTCGACCCGGGATAAAGGGATCGGTTGTTTTCTCCGGCTTCCAGACGAACTCAAGCCGATTCCCGGCAGGATCGACACATGTAATGATTTCAGTCACATAGCGGCGATCGGCCAGTCCGTGATCTCCCGGGCTCACATTGTGCCCCGCCGCCTCCAGTTTAGTGGCAAGCCTTTCCAGGTCAGACTTCTCGCCAACCTCCCATCCGATGTAGGCCAGGGTATCGCCGGGCTCGTCTGATATGATCAACCGCTGGTGCTGATTATCCATCCGAAACGCCGTATTGCGACCCCCGCGATCCAAAACCTGCATGCCCAGCATATTGCCAGCGAACTGCCGCCAATCGTCTGACTTGTTGGAACGAATACCGATGTAGCTTAGCGCGGTGATCATACTAATCTTCTCCCGAAGATATTGCTTCCCCAATTCATGGTAATAAGCATGCCACAAAATACTTTTGTCCATCAGGCGGACAAGAGGGACAGCAAGGTTCTGCCTAGCTGGCTCGATTAGTTTGGATGCTCGTTTTAGATTGCCAATAAATTACAACTCAGGAAAGGCAAACCGTGCTCTGATGTAGTGGAGTAAGGCTCTTCTAACTTGGAGCGAATATCGCTGACGGCCACCGCAATTAGAGATGGATAAATAATTTTCCCGCCGCCCAAAAAAGTTCGAATGCCTTCGGCGATGAAGTTTCCATCATTTCATCCGAAGCATACGGCAGCTTTGTCCCGTGCCTTTCCCATTCAAGGACCTCGAGATTTCGCTATCGCGGCGAATGGCCGCAAAGCGGCCTGCGACCCCAGAAATTTAGGCGGGTGGCGAATGTCTCTTATGGGCCGCTCCTAATCGGTTCAAGATGGCCCGAACGACAGGTTGCCGCGGTCGCTCCGATGGCGGCATAGAGTCCACTTTGGCCGATGCTGCGCGATGCCCCAGTTGCAGCAATGCGCAGAAAGCGGACTTTGCGAAGTTTGACAATATCTAGTCTCCAATCACTGAGCCACATATGAAAATCATCAGGCGAAAAGTAAAGCCACAAGCGCAACTATACCCGGCGTAGATGCGCTTGCCAGGTTGCATGAATGGTCATAGCGCATGGATATCGAACGGATCGGAGAAACCTTTGATCATAGTTCCACCAAATGTCTCCAACACATTGGCCCCTTCCAGCAGGTCGAAAGTTTCTTGGTCGATCAATATACGGCTTCCGGTTTTCTGCGTTTCTGCCTCGAGGCGAGCAGCAAGGTTTACGGTCGATCCTATGCAAGTATACGTCGCTCGATTGTCCGTACCGGCATAGCCGGCGACGACTTCGCCAGTCGCGATTCCGATGCCGATTTTCAGGTCACTTTTCGCTTCTGAGCGCCTTTCGAGATTTAACATCTCGATCATGGTGTGCATTTCATGCCCTGCCGCCACTGCACTTTGCGCAGTATTGGGCAGTGGTTGCGGAACTCCAAAAAGAGCCATCAAACCGTCACCCAGCATCAGGCTGACAATTCCGCCATTGCTGGTAACCGCCTCGAACATCAACGTGTAGAACGTATTGAGCAGGTCAATTGTTTCCTCGGGGGCGAGATTTTCCGACAAGGTCGTGAAACCGCGAATGTCACAGAAGAGGACCGAAGCATTGGCACGCTTGCCACCTATCGCAAAGCCAGACTCTTGCAGGTCTTGTGCAACCTCCGTTGTTGCAAAGCGCTCTAGCAGACGTTTCTGCTCGTCCCTGAGTCTTTTCTTTTCAAGGCCGCTGGAAACGCGCGCACCGAGAAGTGTCTTATTGACCGGTTTTGGCAGGTAGTCTTCCGCACCCAATTCGATACAGCGCACGACATTGTCGAGCCCCTCAACAGATGACGTCACGATCACCGGCAGATCACGCAGGTCGGTGTCTGATTTGATGGCTTCGAGAACCTGAAAGCCGTCCATTTCAGGCATTTCGATATCCAGCAAAAGCAAATCAAACGGCTGGTTAGACAACATTTCCATTGCGACCCGGCCGTTTTCCGCGACCGACGCCTGGTGACCCAAAAGCTCTACGCTGCGCGACAAAAGCAAGCGGTTCACCTTGTTGTCATCAACGATGAGCAAATGACCCGGGGCGTCAGACATCAATCAGGCTCCGTAAAGCAGCTGCAGCAATGGTAAGGTCGGCTTCCAGCGCCGTCGCGTCTGTAAGGTCCCCGGCTTCAGGCAGCTCTCCGAGCTCGATTTTCCTGGCCCGTTCGGCGAGAGCAATCGCCCCAAAGGTATTGGCATTCGACTTAATGGAGTGTGCAGCACGGCGGTATCGGTCGGCATCAGCCGCGCCCGCAGCCGCTTTCAATTCGTCAATCATGCCAGGCGCTTCGTCGAGAAAGGTGGTCACAAGCTCGGCTGCAAAATCTTCGCCTGTAGCGTCTTTAAGCTCCATGAAGATTTCATGATCAATCGGGCTGTCTGTCATGGATCACCTTCTTATTCTGGGGGAATTTAACAGGGCTTCAATTAGGACCGATACGCGGATCGGTTTAGTGATGTAGTCGTCCATCCCTGCTTTCAGGCACATCTCACGGTCGCCCTGCATGGCGTTCGCGGTCATCGCGACTATGCGAGGACGACTGCCATCCGGATGCGCTTTATTGATACGACGAGATGCTTCAAGCCCGTCCATCTCGGGCATTTGCACATCCATGAAAACGACATCATATGTTTGCCGGTTGACGCTTTCGACCGCTTCAACACCATTGCTGGCCAAATCAGCGCGATAGCCCATCTGTTCCAGCAGTCGCAGCGCAAGTTTCTGGTTCACCAAATTATCCTCAGCCAGCAAAATCCGCAGTGGATGTCGTGTGGCCATATCCGGATCTGTTTGTGGTTTGCCCTGAGGTTTGGACGGCTCTACGCGCACCTTTTCAGTCGCGAACAATGTGACCAGGGTATCGAACAGGTGGGATTGGCGCAGAGGTTTGGCAAGGTTGGCGGCGAAGAGCCCATCCTCAAGGTCTATATCGCGCGGGCCAAGTGAACTGAAAAGGATGAGTGGCAAGCCCGGTTTCTTGGCGCGAACCCTTTTTGCGAGCTCTGCTCCATCCATGTCAGGCATATGCATGTCGAGAATGGCCAAATCGAACTCGACGCCTTCTTCAAGTATGCTCAGCGCCTCTGACGGAGATCCATACGTCGTTGTCTGCGTGCCCCATTTCTCGGTTTGCAGAGAAAGGATTTTACGATTGGTGGCATTGTCATCCACCATCAAAATTCGCTTGCCTTCGAGTTCAGGCTGAACACCAACAAGATTGCGAGAAGACGATTTAACTGGCTTTGCAGGTTTGGCCTGGATCTTGAAAACAAAGGTGGAACCGCTCCCCTCGCCATTGCTTTCAGCCCACATGGTCCCACCCATAAGTTCCGCAAGGCGTTTCGAGATCGCAAGACCCAGACCAGTGCCGCCATATTTTCTGGTCGTTGAACTATCTGCCTGACTGAAAGACTGAAATAATCGGCTCATGCCCTTTTGGGATAGGCCGATTCCAGTGTCTCGGACTTTGAACGTTAGTTCGAGCGATCCCTGTACCTTGGCGGATTGTTCAACAGACAGAACCACTTCGCCGCTTTCGGTGAACTTCACTGCGTTAGAAAGCAGGTTCAGCAGAATTTGCCGCAATCTGGTCAGATCCGCGCTAATCGCCAGTGGTAGCGCGTCATCGAACTCATAGGCTAAATCCAGTTGTTTCTCGGCGGCTTTGCCACTGACTAAGTCGAGTGCGCTTTCTATGCATTCGCGCAGGTCGAACGGATGGTTTTCGATATCCATCTGTCCGGCTTCAATTTTCGAGAAGTCGAGGATCTCGTTGATGATACCCAACAGCGCGTCACCACTATCGCGGATGGTGTTTGCATAGTCGCTTTGCTCTGCATCCAACTCTGTGTCCATCAACAGGCCGCTCATCCCGATCACCGCGTTCATGGGCGTGCGTATCTCATGTGACATGGTGGCCAGGAATGCGCTTTTTGCTTCGTTGGCAGTTTCAGCAGCCTCGCGCGCTTCTTCAGCTTCGCGGAAAAGGCGTACGTTCTCGATGGCAATAACAGATTGATCGGCGAAGGACTCGGCCATTGCAATATCGTCATCCGAGAAGGGTGTTTTGGATTTCCTGATGAAATAGAGGCCGCCCAGACATTTGCCTCCGCGCATCAATGGCACGCCAAGGAAAGCTTCAAACCCGCTTTCTTCGTGAAGCTTCTTTGCCAACCGCGGCAGGTCACCCGACGACAAATCATGCACATGCATGGTTTTTCCAGACAGCAATACTGACGACAGAAAATTGTCTTGCGTATCCAGCGGGTGCCGAGTTCTTCCGAAATCACGTATCAGCCCTTTGGGCGAGGCCAAAGCCACTTGCCACCAGAAACTCTCATCCGACAACGCCGCACCGGCCATGTCGCACGAAACGAGCCGTGTCGCGGAATCTACGATCACCTCAAAAACAGGCGTTGTATCCGTGGGCGATTGGCTGATCACCCGCAATACATCAGCACTCGCAGTCTGACGTGCCAAGGAAGACTGAGTTTCATTGAACAGGCGTACATTTTCCAGCGCGATTATGGCCTGAGCGGCAAATGACTCGGCAATGGACACTTCGTCTTTGGTAAAAACCTTGGACGTCTTTCGAATAAAGACCAAGTTGCCGAAACAGTCTTTTCCGCGCATCAAGGGCACCATCAAAAACGATTTAAAGCCCTTCTCGCGAAATATCTTCTTGTCGCGCCGCGGTAGTTCATCGTAGCGCCAATTTGGCATGTGTAGCGTCTTGCCGCTTTTGATTGCCCAGGACGGCAGGTTGTCTTCGGGGTCAATCGGAAGTCGATCCGTCCACTCGACTTTTTCCACACCTGCTGGCGTTGCGACAGCAACCTGCCAAATTTCGGTTTTGTTGGCTTGAATAGCAATTGCCAGGTCGCAATCTATCAGCGTCGTTGCCAGTCCAACAATCTTCTCAAACACGGGTTTGGTATCGGTTGGGGATTCAGAAATTACCCGCAGCACATCTGCACTGGCGGTTTGGCGGGCAAGCGCGGTTTGCGTGTCATTGAAAAGCTGCGAGTTCTGAATAGCGATGATCGCCTGTGACGCAAATGTCTCCATCTGCTTGATTTGCTTCTCGTCGAAAGCCGCAGTTATTCGGCTGCCCATGCTGATGACACCGATTGTGACACCATCGCGGATCAGTGGCACGGAAAGGACGGATCGATAGCCCTCGAGATTGGATTTGAGCAGCGGATCGTAATTGGGGTCAGCTTGCGTATCTTCAACATAGTCGGCCCGTCCATGCAGAAGCGCACGTGCCGTGGCCGATGTTTCCCCGGGCTCAAAAGGATGCGCCTTTAAAAAATCCGCGAATTTGCCCGACAAATTGTGCCCGGCAAAATAATGGTACTTCCCATCTTCGGGTGCCTTAAGCGCAACGAAGGCATCCTGCAGGCGACAAATGCGAGACGAAACGGCCAGCAACGCCTCCAGTACAGGCTCCAATGCATCAGGAGATCGGGAAATAACTTCGAGCACCTCGCTTGTGGCTTTCTGGTAGGCTAAGGATTCCTCAACTTCCTCAGTTCGGGCTGTTACCTCGTCGAAAAGGTGCGCATTTCCGAGCGCAATTACCGCTTGCGAGGCGAACGTTTCAACCAAAGCTATCTGCTTGTCCGAGAACGCCCCAATTTTCGAATGAGCAAGTGAAATCACGCCGAGCGTGACCCCATCCTTTACCAGTGGGACCCCTAAAGCCGAACGAAATCCGGCACCCAGTGCTTCTTCTTTCCAAGCATAGTCCGGGTCGTGCTCAAAATCTTCAATATACACCGTTTTGCCTGTCAGCGCGGCGCGTCCCGTGGTCGTGCCCTTGTCTGGAACAAGCACCTGACGGGTTATGACGTCGTAATGAGCTGCGGCGGAATTATGGGTCGCAGCAATGTCGTATACTCCGGTTTCTTCATTCAGTAGTGCGACGTAAGACGCCTCGGGTTTGCAGATGCGAACCGCCACTTGCAAAATAGCTTTGAGTACGGGATCGAGTTCATTTGGCGAGCGCGAGATCACTCCCAGCACTTCAGACGTGGCTGTTTGATAGTCGAGCGCTTCTTCAACTTCTGCTGTACGGGCCTGCACTTCTTTGAACAACCGAGTGTTGTTGATGGCGATCACAGCCTGGGATGCGAATGTCTCTAACAGGTTGACCTGTTTTTCGCTAAACGCCCCGGGCTTCCGGTGCGCCATGACGATAACACCAACGGTCACGCCTTCGCTGACTAAGGGGACGCCGAGGGTGGTAAGGTAATCACCGATTTCCGCCGCCACCTTCCATGTGTAAGTTGGATCTTTACTTGTATCTTTTATGTAAACAGTCTTGCCATGAAGGGCTGTGCGGCCGATGCACGAGCCTTCCTCTGGGGCAATAGGGTTGTCTGACAAATAGTTAAGAAACGCATCACTCACGTTGTGGGACATGGCCACACGGTACAACCCATCGTCAGCATCCCGCATTGCAAAGAATGCATATTCTGGGTCGCAGATGCGTGAGGAAACTTCCAGGATTGCATCTAGCACCCGTGGAAGATCGTTAGGCGAACGAGAGATGACATCTAAAACCTCTGACGTGGCAGTCTGGTATTCTAGTGACTGCACGACCTCGGCAGTGCGTTCCTCCACTTCCCGGAACAGGTTGGCATTTGTAATGGCGATAATCGCTTGGTCGGCGAAGGTTTCTAACAACTGAATCTGCTTGGTGGAAAATCCCGAAACCTCGGTTGACCCGACCGAAATTACACCCACAACCTCGCCATTTTTGACCAACGGGACCCCGAGCACGGACCGATATTCCCCGACGCCGCTATCCTCCATCCAAGTATAAGACGTCTCGGTTTCGACATCTTCGATATAGATGGTGCGTTTCGACAGTATGGCACGCCCGCTTACACCGCTTTCATCAGGCGAAATAGGATGCGCTTTGACATATTCCGCAAAGGTCGTGTCCTGCGTAAGTATTGCAAGAACATGAAAAAGCTGATCGTCGGGGTTCAACATTGCAACATAGGCATCCTGCAATTCGCAGATGCGCGACGCTTCTTTGAGGATAGCATCGAGAACAGGCGCCAACTCATTTGGTGACGCCGAAATAACCCGCAGCACTTCGGATGTAGAGGTCTGATATTCCAAAGCCTGCGTAACTTCCGCTGTGCGATCCTGAACTTCGCGAAACTGTCGGACGTTTTCCATTGCGATAACGGCTTGAGCCGCGAAGGTTTGGACCAGTGCCACGTCGTCGTCTGAGAATGGCGCAACTTCACGACGATAGAGCACGATCACCCCTAGACCGGTGCCATCCTTCATCAACGGAACGGCCAGAACCGAGCGGGCTCCTTCAATCTCAACCATCTGAACCCGTTTCGGATCACGATCCCTGAGGTAAAGGGGATCGTCCGCGATATCGTCCTGGCGAATGACCTCGCCATCAATCATTGGTTTGATCGCAATTAATTCAGTGCGTGTAAGTGGCTCCATAAAATTTTTGAGCGCTTCGTCAAAATCGATTCTCGCACCAATATTGGCTGGGATCGTTGCGATCCCGCGTTCGTGATCAGCGATACACAAGAAGGCGAGTGGCGCTTTGCACAGACGGCTGGAGTTTTCGAGAATGCTCTGGAATACAGGTCTTTCGTCGTCGCGGCTACGGCTTATGACTTCGAGGATTTCTCGCGATGCTTTTTCGCGCTCAAGTCGTTCCTGAACCTCTCGAAATTGGCGCGTATTTTCTATCGCTATGACTGCGTGTTTGGCGAACTCTTCAATGAATTGCACGTCGGGATCGGAAAACGGGCGGACTTCGCGGCGGCTGACTGCGATCGCACCAATCGCCTGTTCCCCCTGCATCAATGGCACAACAACCCGTGACCTGATGCCTTCGACCTCGACCATTGTAACAGCAGTAGGATCACCCGAGCGGTAGAACTCAGTGTCGGCGATGTCCTCGACGCGTACAACCTTGCAATTTCGTATCGCCGCCGCCGCCGTGACTGAACCATCAAGAGGCCACTCTTCTCCCAATTCGACGTCGGTTCTATCGTGCCCCCATGCACCGGCCAATTGAATATGGGTTCCTGCAGCGTTGACCAAAACCAGTGCCGCCTGATCCGCGTCACAGATTTCCGTGGCCTGCTGCAGCACCGCTTCAAAGACGCGTGCATCGTTGTCCCGGCTTTTGCTGATGACGCTCAGTACCTCCTGCGTCGCCGTTTGGCGTTCTAACTGGGTGTGCAGCTCTTTCATTTGACGGGTGTTATCTATTGCGATCACAGCCTGCGCCGCAAAGCCCTCGACCAAAGAGATTTCATCTTCAGTAAATGGCCGCACTTCACGCCGGTAAATCCCAATGACACCGACGGGGTCTCCATTTGCCGACATCAAAGGAACCGTTAGAAACGAACGGACACCTTCCTCATCAACCAGTTGCCGGCGCCAAGGATCCCCGTTGATGTAGTGGTCTGTCTCGCGCAAATCGACGTTGTGAATAACGCGCGCTTCCCGCACGGACTCGGCAATTTGTAAATTTGACTCCAAAGACCAGCGATCAACGCCGACCTTGTACGTAGCCAATTGATCACCAAAATGGGCCGCGTATTCCAAATGAGTTCCTGCCTCATTTAGCAGGCTCAACGTGGCTACATCTGTTTCGCAAAGCCGGGCCGTGTTTTCCAGGATCGTCTGAAAGACTGGCGCTTCATCTTCCCGAGATCGACTGATCGTCTCCAGCACATCGCGCGTTGCCCCTTCACGAGCCAGACGGACCTGCAACTTGCTAAACTGGCGAACATTTTCAATTGCAATGACCGCCTGCGCGGCGAAAGTTTCAACCAGCTGGACCTGATCGTCGGAGTACGGTCGCACCTCATCCCGTGCCAGCATCAGGCATCCGATTGCACTGCCACCCACTTTCAAAGGAACAAACAGATTGCTTCTGCACCCATGCGTGTCGACAATGAGTTTAAAGCGCTCATCGCCCGATTTGTGGAAATCGGTGTCGCCCATGTCGACAACACGCCTGATCTTACCGCTGAGAATAGTGTCCGTCACGATGGAGTTGCCTGGCTCCATCGTGTATTTGCCGTCGAGCCACAGCTGCTGAATATCCGGGTGCAGATTGACGCTGGCAATCAGTTGCTGACGCGCATCCCCTTCTTGCCCGAGAACCAGACCAGCAAAAATGGCATCGCAGAGATCTTTTGCCAGCGTTAAAATCAAGTCGCATACTGGTTGGATGTCATCCTTGGTCTCAGAAATCGCCTGCATAACCCGCGCAGTAGCTTCGAACCGCGCCTGCTGATCATCCGCGCTGAGCCCCGAACTTTGCGCAGTCGACGACGCTGAACTTTCCGTCTCTTCCGATGTCCTCTTTCCACCCACCTGCGTTCGCAGCTCCCGCACCAACTAATGAAACACACACAACACCGGAGTTTACTGGGCATAAGATATAAGTCACAGAGTTTCTTTGCAGACAGTATTCAATGCGCTTCGGGCGATGCCGGTATGGTGTGGCCTTGGGAAGATCCTCAGAATCATAAAGACAGCCGCCCTATTTGCGAAAAAGGTATCCTAAATAGGAGCTGTGTTAAACTTCCCAGAATACTCAAACATCGCTGTTGTATATCATCTTTGGGCTGCGGGCGGCCCACCAGGCCAAAAATGCGGATGGCCGCAAGGTCCGCATGTCGAATGTTCAGGCAGCCTTTGATTTTGCGCTCGCAGCGAACGGTAGGTTCGACGGGCCGCGCCGCAGCATGGAGTCAACGGGCTGCGGGTCCGGTTGGGGCCGTTTGGCACATTTGAGTGTCTGGTTTGGGCTACTATTTTCATTTTTAAAGCAATCAATGCGCGAAACTTGGTTAAAAGCCGGCACTTAGGTTGCAGCCATGTTGATGGTCTATTCTTGGCGGATAAAAAATGAACTCCAACAAAATACTGACTGCACTTAGAACTGCTCAAACATTGCGATTTTCACCAGTTGCTTATGTGAGCAACGGCCTGACGAATATCTAGCGGCAAAGCTCCGCCGTATTGCTCGATTGTACACAACTTTTTAACTAATTTCTCTAGCTTACGCTACCTTGGGTTGTGTTGCGGTGAGTCTCTCGTAGGCCGCTGCCTTTTTTCTTATCTATAAAGAGGTACTGACATGACGACCGTTTTAGCTGCTGGCGATATTGCGTTTACCGGTTTCAATTCTGACAACCCTGATGAGTTCACTTTCGTTGCCCTGACTGACATCGAAGCCGGGACTGAGATCAGATTTGCTGACAATGGCTGGCTCGCAGCGGGCGGTTTTCGCAGTACTGAGGGTGTTTTTATCTGGACGGCACCTGCAAATATCGCGGCGGGAACCGTAATAAATCCAGCTTTCTCGGGGCCATCCTTCTCTGCAAGCGGGGATCAGATACATGCCTACCAGGGGAACGAGACCGCGCCGTCTTTTGTTGCGTCTGTTCATTTCAACGGCACTGGTTATGAAGCTGACGCAACTTCTTCAAACACTTCGGCTCTGCCCGCGGGTCTGACTGTGGGTACCAGCGCTGTGGCTATTCCCGAGACCGACAACGGAGTCTATAATGGTCCGCTTACAGGCAATAAGGCAGAGCTTCAGGCAGCCATCAACAACGCGGCAAACTGGGTGACTGATAATTCACGGATCGACGATATCGAACCGGCGAGTTTCACTGTCACTGATGCCACACCGTCGCCCTCAGTTATAATCAACGATTTGGACCTTGCCACCGATGAAGGTGGCATGGCGGATACATACGAAGTCACATTGTCTGTCGCACCTACGCAACCGGTCACAATCACCATCGCGGTGGGCACTGATCTGGATGTCGTACCGGCCGAGCTTGTATTTGATGTGACAAATTTTGATCAGCCGCAGCAAGTTGCAGTGACAGCGGTTGATGACGATTTGCCCGAGGCGGCCGAGATCGCGGAAATACAGCATTCTGTCACATCCGATGACCCGGCATATGACGGCATCCTCGCCCCTATCGTGGAAGTGTCTGTCTCGGCCAGCGACATCGAAATCGTTGCAATCTACGAGATCCAGGGCGCGGGTCATGTGTCTGATTTTGTTCTGGCCGAAGGGCAGACCGTTGCCGAGTTTTATGAGACCCTCCCCGCCGGCACATCGAACGTTTTTGGCGACTTGGTTTCGACCAGCGGTATTGTTACAGCGGTGGATTCCAACGGGTTTTACTTGCAGGACCCGGATGGTGACGGTGATGATACCACCTCAGACGCGATATTCGTGTTCACTGGTTCCAGCCCGACTGTTTCTGTCGGTGATGCAGTTTCAGTGGGTGGAACAGTTGCTGAGTTTTTCGCTGGCGGTACAGGCAGCGGAAACCTGTCGAGTACGCAGCTGACGAATGTGTTCGATCTTGAAGTCCAGTCTTCAGGCAATACCCTGCCAGATGCAGTTATGATCGGCAATGATCCGGGTGAACGGGCAGTTCCGAACCAGAGCATCGACGATGATGCTTTTGCCTCATTCGAACCCATTCAGGACGGCATCGACTTCTTCGAAAGCCTCGAAGGCATGCGCGTGACGGCGACCGATCTGCAAGCCGTCAGCGGAACCAGCCGGTTTGGCGAGATTTTTGCCGTTACCGATCAGGGCAGCGGTGCCACGGGTCTTTCCGAGCGCGGCACGCTGAATATCTCGCCAGATGACTTTAACCCCGAAAAAATCCAGATCGACGAAGACAGCGGGATTTTCGACTTTGACTTCCCGACGGTAAACGTTGGTGATCTTCTCGGCGACGTCACAGGCGTGGTTGGATACAGTTTCGGAAACTTCGAAATCCTGCCGACCAAGGATTTTACCCCGAACATTCAATCCGCCGGATTGGAACCGGAATCGACCGACATTGCCGGGTCGGCCAATGAACTGACAATTGCGACGTACAATGTGCTTAACCTTGATCCAAATGATGACGACGGTGATCAGGATGTGGCCGATGGGCGGTTCGACGCCATTGCCGCGCAGATCACCAACAACCTGGGCAGCCCCGACATCATTGGCCTGCAAGAGGTGCAGGACAATTCCGGCTCGGTCGATGACGGAACCGTTTCGGCAGCGGAGACCCTTGCGGAGCTGGCCGCGGCCATCGTTGCCGCAGGTGGTCCGGCCTATGAGGTGATCGACAATACCTTCATCGGCGACGGAACATCGGGCGGTCAGCCCGGCGGCAATATCCGCACGGCTTTCCTGTACAATCCCGAGCGTGTCACGCTGGTTGAAGGATCGGTACAAACCATTGGTGGGCAAGGTCCCGGCGAAGCGTTCGAAGGCGCGCGCCTGCCGCTGGTCGCTGATTTCGTCTTCAACGGCGAGACGGTGACGGTGGTCAACAACCACTTCTCCTCTAAAGGCGGATCCGCGCCCATTCTGGGGACCGAACAAGATTTTTCCGCACGTCAAGAGGATGTTACAGTGAATGGCAGTCTGGATGAACGTCAGGCTCAGAGTCAGGCGGTGCAGGACTTCGTCAATGGTCTTGGTGCTGAGGCCAATGCGGTTGTATTGGGTGACTTCAACGAATTCGAATTTGTCTCACCTGTGGCCGATCTTGAAAACAACACCAGCCTTGTAAACCTGACAAACGATATCCCGGAAGACGAGCGCTATACCTTCGAGTTTCAGGGAAACAGCCAATCGTTAGACCATATTCTGGTCTCCGAGGGATTGTATGCCGGCGCATTGGTGGACATTATTCATGTCAATTCGGAATTTGCTGCAACCAGCGCGCGAGCGTCGGATCATGACCCGATGCTGACCAGCTTGTTTCTGCCCGACACACAGACACTGGCGATCGAGTTCGAGGCAGATGGGTGGTTCAGAACCACAGCATTCGAGAGCATCGATGGCGAAGTTGTAGATGTCGACCGGCTTGGTCCCCTGCGCAAAAGTCTCAAATTTTCGGATGTTGGTGTTAAGGTGGATGCGATTGACCCGACCAATTTCGAGTTTGTCGCCACCAAGCATGGCGCGATAGGTGTCTATTCCTTCGACGATCCGATCTTCGGACGCGAAGCCAGGTCAGTCGACGGTGATGAAAGCTTGATGATCGCGTTGGAGGACGCGGATCTTGAGGCGGTGGAGTTCATGTTTAGCTTCGACGAAAGTCATGGAAACGGCGAAGTGGAGGTTGCGTTCTACGATGACGGAGAGCTTGTGGGCACGCTGATCGCGGATGCCGCCGAAGGTGATTTCCAAGGTTCGTTGGGCCGCACGAGTTTTGACGCGGTGGAGTTGGCCGCAAGCGGTGATACTATGTTTACGGTTGATGAATTTTCCTTTGATGTGATTGATCACAACCTGATCGCGTAGTTCTGAAGTCGCACAAGCTTCTTGTGCACTATGAGAACAGCGGCTTCGACGGCTGCATTGCTGTATCGCGATGCGGCTTAAACGGTGTGTTAATGGCTCCTGGAGAGCTAGAGAATTATGTCACTGCGATGGGCTGTGGGCGAAATCATGTGTTCGACCTGTTAGCGTCCGAGTTTCGAAGCGCAGGAAGGTACGCATTTTGTGAGTTTGCCTGTCTTGCGATTTCTCTCCCGCGGTGAATGGCAGGTTTAACGGGCCGCGCCGCAGCATTACCGGTAGCGGTTGAATGTCTCCTTTGGGCCGCGAGCTACCTCTTCCAGCCCGAAGCGGACTTCGCGAACTATCTTCTGCTTGAAAAGGAAAATTGGAAGCCGACGCGCAGCCGATTTGTCAGCACTATGCTTCAACAAGGAAAATCCCCTATCTGTTGGCAGGCTGAGGCACGGCCTGAGATCTGGACAACAAGGCAAGTGGCCGGTCGCAAGGCGATATAGTGATCCGAAGATGGACAGTTTATTCGCGAAGTGTTCAAACGCGTTAGCGCCTATTTGGTCACGTAGCCTTTAGGCCTATTGGATCTTTGCTCCGGTCTGGCCCGTACTCTACATCGTGATCGTCTGGATAGGTCGGTAGCCGTAGGAGGCAGGCAAAATGTCTTTAGCGGTGAAGCTTGCTTGGACGCAACTTGAATTGAATGTCCAGTAATCGCCACCTTTCATGCCTAGATCCGCAATCACTTTAACTAAGAGCGATCCCTCTCTAGCCAGGACATTTTCGTGCAGACACGTTCCGGCGCTGCTGCCGAATGGCGCGAACTCGGTGCCGGACACAAGACAGCTTTGCTAGCCTCGCTGAGACCGGTTCGAATTCCTCTGCGCGTGCTGCTGCAGTCCGGCCAGAGTAGATTGTGCCGGGAATTTCAGTTTGCTAACGTCAGACACGCGCTGGGGAGGGCGGGTACACCTATATGCTGGACTATTCGCACAACGCCTGGCTTGTGGCGGCCTCTTTGGCCGTGTCGCTGATGGCGGGATTTACCGGGCTGTATCTGACCCATGGTGCATCCCAGCTTGACAGTCAGCGGCGTAAGCTTGTGGTTGCTCTGGCGGCAGTCATTCTGGGTGGCGGCATCTGGTCGATGCATTTTGTCGCCATGCTGGGTCTGCAACTGCCGATCCTGTTTTACTATGACGCTCTGATCACGCTGATTTCTGCTCTGGTCGCGATCCTGATGGTTGGACTGGCGCTTTTGCTGCTGCATTTTCGCTCGCGAACGCCCCACATCATGATCGGGTCTGGGGTGATCGTGGGCCTGGGGATCGTGGTGATGCACTATATCGGAATGGCCGGAATGCAGCTGTGCCGTCCCGTCTATAATGCATTGGATGTGGTTTTGGCGACGTTGGCTTCGGTGATACTGTCGGTTGCGGCCATCTGGGTCGCCTATGGTAATCGCACGCAGCGCAATATTCTCTTGGGTACGGTCTGCTTTGGGCTGGCCGTGTTCACTATGCATTTTGTGGCTACCAGCCTGACTGATTTCGTGGCCAGCGATAGCGCCGGTGGCGCGGGACCTGCGCTGGACAATCAGGTTCTGGCGATGGGTGTCACCGTTTCGGTGTTTCTGATTTGCGGAGCGTTCCTGCTGACGGGAATCTCGTTCATCGAACCAAAGGAGGCGCCTACACCCGAACGCACTGTTGAACCAGCAGCCCTGCGTGCCGGTGTTCCATTCGAGCGCGAGGGTCAGACTTTTTTCGCCGATCCCAACCGCATCGCCGCCATTCGGGCCGAGGGGCATTATACCGTTCTCTATATGGGTGCTGAAAAACTGTTCTGCCCTTGGTCGATCACCGAGGCTGAATCGCACCTGAAACCTGACGGGTTTCTAAGGACCCATCGCAGCTATCTGGTGAACCCAAAGCACGTCTCAAGCTTTGAGCGTCACAAGGATAATGGGACCTGTTATTTCGACGGCGTCGACGCGTTGACAAAGGTACCGGTCAGCCGATCCCGTTTAACAGACATTCGCGAGGCGCTTGGCCTTTGATCGCATCTCGTGCAGCCAATTCGCATTTCGTGAAACAAGCTGCGCGCCCTGTTTCCGTTGGCTGGAACGCCTGAGCCAGCCACTCTTTTCTTACCCAAGGTGCCCCAAGGCATAACGCTCGGACCCAGGGAGGAAAAACATGATACCAGCCGGTTTTGAGTATCACCGGCCAGGCGACATCGCCTCGGCCATCGGCATTCTACAGGAACACGGAGACGAGGCGCGCGTGATCGCAGGCGGGCACAGCCTGATCCCTATGATGAAACTGCGCATGGCCGAGATGGGCCATCTGGTCGACCTGCAGGCGATTGAAGAGCTCAAAGGGATCGAGGTCGGGTCCGACACCGTGACATTGGGCGCGATGGTGACTCAGCACGAACTGATCACCCATGACGGTCTGGCCACGGCCATTCCGTTGATCCGCGAAGCCGCTTTGCAGATCGCTGATCCGCAAGTGCGTTATATGGGCACGGTTGGTGGCAACGTCGCCAATGGGGATCCAGGGAATGACATGCCGGGATTGATGCAGTGCCTGAACGCCACGTTTGAGTTGTCCGGTCCCGATGGTAACCGCAGCGTTGCGGCACGTGACTTCTACGAGGCTGCTTATTTCACCGCCCGTGAAGATGAGGAAATCCTGACACGCATCTCGATTCCGGTCCCCGAATCCGGCGTCGGGCAAGTCTACGAAAAGCAAAAACGCAAAATCGGCGACTACGCTACCGCTGCCGCTGCAGTGATGGTTGGAAATGGCACTGCGTCAGTTGCTATGACAAATCTGGCCGACACACCCATCTGGTCCGAAAGCGCGAGCAGTGCTTTGGCGGGTGGTGATGTCGAGGGCTGTGTGTCGGAAATGCTCGACGCGATCGACCCGGTCGCTGACAACCGCGGCCCCGTCGAATTCAAGAAACACGTGGCCGCTGTGATGCTGCGCCGCGCCATCGACCGTGCTCAAAGCCGTGCGGTCTGAGGGGAGAAACACTCATGTCGAAAATGCACGTCAAACTCACCGTGAACGGCAAGCAGGTCGAAGGTCTGGCTGAGCCGCGCACGCTGTTGATCCACTTCCTGCGGGAAGATCTGAAAATCACCGGTCCTCATATTGGGTGCGAGACCAGCCATTGCGGCGCCTGCACCGTGGATATCGACGGTAAATCCGTCAAATCCTGCACGACCTTTGTCGCGCAAGTTAACGGTGCTGATATTACCACTGTCGAAGGCCTGACCAATGACGATGGCAGCCTGGGTGTTCTGCAGGAAATGTTCCGCGAACATCACGGGCTACAATGCGGCTTCTGCACGCCGGGCATGATCACCCGCGCGCATCGCCTGCTGCAGGAAAACCCGAATCCGACTGAGGAAGAAATCCGCTTTGGCATGGCGGGGAACCTCTGCCGCTGTACCGGGTATCAGAACATCGTCAAGGCGATCTCAGCCTCGGCTGACATGCTCAATGCTCAGAAGGAGGCCGCGGAATGAACGATCAAACTATGACCCCCGAAGAGCGCGCCGCCAATCTCAAAGGGATGGGAAGCTCGCGCAAACGCGTCGAGGATGTGCGCTTTACCCAGGGCAAGGGCAACTATGTCGATGACATCAAGCTGGACGGGATGCTGTTTGGCGCGTTTGTCCGTTCGCCTTATGCCCACGCTCGCGTTGTCAGTGTGAACAAGGACGCCGCGTTGGCCGTGCCCGGTGTTGTTGCCGTTTTGACCGCCGAGGATCTGGCTCCACTGGGTCTGCATTGGATGCCGACGCTGGCCGGTGATAAGCAAATGGTTCTGGCCGATGGCAAGGTTCTGTTCCAGGGCCAGGAAGTCGCTTATGTCGTCGCTGAAAATCGCTACATTGCAGCGGACGCGGCAGAACTGGTCGAGGTTGACTACGAAGAACTGCCAGTCCTGACCGACCCTTTCGAGGCTCTGAAATCCGATGTTGTCCTGCGTGAAGACCTTGCGGGTCAGACCGAGGGTGCACACGGACCGCGCAAGCATCACAACCACATCTTCACCTGGGAACAGGGCGACAAAGACGCGACCGAGGCTGTTCTGGGAGAGGCTGATGTCGTGGCCGAAGAGATGGTCTATTACCATCGGACTCACCCGTGCCCGCTGGAGACGTGCGGCTGTGTTGCCTCGATGGACAAGGTGACCGGCAAGCTGACGCTCTACGGTACATTCCAAGCTCCGCACGCGATCCGGACTGTTGTGTCGCTAATCTCGGGATTGGCGGAGCACAACATCCGAGTGATAAGCCCTGATATCGGTGGTGGCTTTGGCAACAAGGTTGGCGCCTATGCGGGCTATGTCTGCTCGGTTGTCGCCTCGATCGTGACCGGCCAGCCGGTGAAATGGGTCGAGAATCGGATGGAAAACCTTATGTCCACCGCCTTTGCCCGCGATTACTGGATGCAGGGCAAGATCGCCGCGACCAAGGATGGCAAGATCACCGGTCTCTGGTGCCACACCACAGCGGATCATGGTGGATTTGACGCTTGTGCCGACCCGACCAAATTCCCGGCCGGTTTCATGAACATCTGCACCGGGTCCTACGACATTCCTACGGCTTATCTGGCTGTGGATGGGGTTTACACCAACAAGGCACCGGGCGGTGTCGCCTATCGTTGCTCGTTCCGGGTGACCGAGGCCGCCTATTTCATCGAGCGGATGATCGAGGTTCTGGCCATCAAGCTGAACATGGACGCGGCCGAGCTACGCCGGATCAACTTCATCAAGGCCGATCAGTTCCCTTATCAGTCCGCGCTGGGCTGGGAGTATGACTCGGGCGATTATCACACCGCTTGGGACAAGGCGCTGAAGGCTGTGGACTATGAAGGTCTGCGGGCGGAACAGGCGCAACGGATCGAGGACTTCAAAGCCGGAAAGACCCGCAAACTGCTGGGCATCGGCCTGACGCATTTCACCGAAATTGTCGGGGCTGGACCGGTCAAGAACTGCGATATCCTTGGGTTGGGAATGTTCGACTCATGCGAAATCCGGATTCACCCAACCGGTTCCGCCATCGCACGGCTGGGGACGATCAGTCAGGGTCAGGGTCATGCAACGACCTTCGCCCAGATTATCGCCAGCGAGATCGGCCTGCCTGCCGATGACATCACGCTGGAAGAAGGCGACACTGATACCGCGCCCTATGGGCTTGGCACCTATGGGTCTCGGTCGACACCTGTAGCCGGTGCGGCAACGGCGATGGCCGCCCGCAAAATCCGCGCCAAGGCACAGATGATCGCGGCTTACTTGCTTGAGGTCCACGACGACGATGTCGAATGGGACGTGGATCGGTTCTCGGTCAAAGGTGCGCCTGAGCGGTTCAAGACGATGAAAGAAATCGCCTTTGCCGCACATAATCAGGCGATTCCGGGGCTGGAACCCGGTCTGGAGGCCGTAAGCTACTATGACCCGCCGAACATGACCTACCCGTTCGGGGCCTATATCTGCGTCATGGAGATCGACGTCGATACCGGCGAATGGGAGGTCCGGCAGTTCTATGCGCTGGACGATTGCGGGACCCGGATCAACCCCATGATCATCGAAGGTCAGGTCCATGGCGGCGTGACCGAGGCTCTGGCAATCGCTATGGGTCAGGAAATCGCGTATGATGAGATGGGTAACGTCAAGACCGGTACGTTGATGGACTTCTTCTTGCCCACCGCGTGGGAGACGCCCAACTACACCACCGATCACACGGTGACGCCGTCTCCGCACCACCCGATCGGTGCAAAAGGCGTTGGCGAAAGCCCGAATGTCGGTGGCGTTCCTGCGTTCTCGAACGCGGTGCATGATGCCTTCCGTCCGTTTGGCCTAGTCCAAAGCCACATGCCGCATGACCACTGGCGTATCTGGAAGATCGCCAACGGTCTGGGAATGCACGGCTAACAGGAAAAGCTGCCGCGCTGGAATACGGCGCGGCGGCAATCCGGGAGAATTGCATGAGCTTGCAGCACATTCAGCAAGGCTTGGCCGAAGTGGGTTACGTTGCCGATGACCGATTGGCGATGGCGCTTCATCTGGCGCAGTTGCTTGGGCGTCCGCTGCTGTTGGAAGGGCCAGCAGGGGTCGGGAAAACCGAGGTCGCAAAGGCGTTGGCAGCACAGCGCGCGGCGCGGTTGATCCGGTTGCAATGCTACGAAGGGTTGGATGCCAGCCACGCGATATATGAATGGAATTACCAACGCCAGTTGCTGGCTATTCGTGCAAGCGAGGCACAGGGTGGCACCAGGGAGGCCCAGCTATTCACTGATGACTATTTGCTAAAGCGACCTTTACTAGAAGCGATCAGCGAAGAAGAACCACCTGTTCTTCTGATTGATGAAATCGACCGGGCGGATGAGGAGTTTGAGGCCTATCTGCTTGAGATTTTGTCGGACTTTCAGATCACGATCCCCGAGCTTGGCACCATCAAGGCGCGTTCGCGGCCCATCGTGATCCTGACGGCGAATGGGACGCGGGATCTTTCGGACGCGCTGCGGCGTCGTTGCCTGTATAGTTTCCTTGACTACCCATCGCGTGAAACGGAAATGGCGATCCTGAAAGCCCGCATGCCCGAAGTTGAAGGGCTGCTGGCGCGCCAGATTGTTGGCGTTGTGCAGGCGCTGCGCAAAGAAGACTTGGAGAAGACCCCCGGCATTGCCGAAATGTTGGACTGGGCGGCGGCCCTTTCTGGGCTGGGTGTAAACGACATGGCGCAGTCCCGCGAAGAGGTTCAGGCGACCCTTGTTTGCATTCTGAAAACCGCTGCCGACTACGACGCTGCTCCGCCCGAGGTGACGGATCGCCTGATCGGAAAGGTGGCGTAATGCAGGTCACCCGGTTCCCCGCGCGCGCATCTGGTTTGTCGGAACGAATGTCCGGTTTCATCGCGCATTTGCGTATGAACGGACTACGCGTCGGGCCGGCTGAAACGGGGGACGCATTGGCCGCGCTGGCGGCGGTTGAGGCGACGGATGTCAGACAGGCCCAGCAGGCACTTTGCGTGTTGCTGGCCGGCGACGCTGACGATTGGCGGCGGTTCGATGACCTGTTCGAAGCCTATTGGTTCAACACCGGCAAGCAACGCACGGGAACCGCACAAACGGCTCATGTGCGGGTCCAATCCGCCAAGCCGATGATCTGGCAGCAAGAGAGCCAGGATAGTCAGGAATCCGAGACCGGCACGGATCAGGCCGCCGCACCCGATCCCGGCGATGGGGAGGCCGTGGGGAGAGACGGGAAGCTGATTGCAACCCGTACGGCGAACCTGTCGCGCCGGGATTTGCGCGAGTTGATGGATGAAGACGCGCTGCGGCAGGCGGAACAGGCCGCAACCGCCATCGCGCGTGCGATCCGCGATCGGCGCTCACGTCGACAGAAACAAGCGTTACGTGGACCGGCTCTGGATATGCGTCGGATACAACGCGCCAGCCTCGCACGAGGAGGAGAGCCGATGGATCTGTATCGCCGGGCTCGCCCATCACGCCCAATGCGGATTGTGGCCTTGTGTGACGTCAGCGGATCGATGACTGTCTATTCGCGGGTTTTTCTGGCCTTCCTCAAGGGTCTGATCGGCAGTGGAACAGAGGCGGACGCCTATCTCTTCCATACCCGCCTGATGCGCGTCACGGATGCGCTGCGCGACCACGACTCGTTACGCGCGGCAGGGCGGTTATCGCTGATGGCCGAAGGGTTCGGCGGTGGGACCGACATCTCGGGAAGCCTTGAGAGGTTTCTGAACGGATATGGTGCTCGCGCATTGAACGGGCGGACGATCGTATTGATCCTCTCAGACGGGTATTGCAGCGAGTCGCCTGAGGCCCTGGGAGATGCTCTGGCTCGGATTCGGCGCAAGGCGCGGCGGATTGTTTGGCTGAATCCTCTTAAAGGATGGAAAGACTATCAGCCCATTGCCGCCGCTATGCAGGCAGCAGAACCTTATCTGGATGCGCACCGGCCGGCCAACACGCTCGACGCGCTGGCGGCGTTGGAACCCGAATTCCGCAAACTGTGAAAGGACACGTCGATGGCAGGTTTCGACATTTTCGACACGATTGAGGAGTTGCGCAAAAAGGGCGATGCCTTTTGCGTGGCAACGGTCCTTCGCACTGCCGACGCAACTTCGGCCAAGGCAGGTGGCAAGGCCGTGATCATGCGGGACGGCTGTATTTTGGGGCATCTGGGCGGAGCGTGCGTGCAGCGCGTTGTACGCGCATCGGCGCAGGAGGCACTTGCGGGTGGAACTCCGAAAATGATCCGCGTGAAACCTTCAGACAAGGTAGTGGCGATGACAGACCCGGATGGTGTTGAGACCTTCAAAAGCGGTTGTCCTTCGGGCGGAACGGTCGATTTGCTGATCGAACCCTATCAGCACGCCCCGCGCTTGATCATTTTCGGAGAGTCTACGATTGCACACGCGCTTGCCGCGCACGCGGCGCTGATCGGGTTGCGTGTTTGTTTGCCTGAAGGTTCCGAAAGCTCGGTGGAATTCATCGGTTTTGATCCAAATGACCTAAACGCATTGGGGGTTGAACCACGCGATTTCGCGGTGGTCGCCTCACAAGGGAAGGGCGATGGCGCAGCGCTGAAATCTGCGCTTGAATCACCAGCACGACGCGTTTCGATGGTCGCGAGCCACCGCAAGGCCAAGGTGTTATGCGAGAGGTTGGAAGCGCAGGGATTGACCGCTGAGCAAACCAGTCGGCTCAAGTCACCGGCCGGTCTGGATATCCATGGAATCGACCCGCACGAAATCGCCCTGTCGATCCTCGCCGAGATCATCCTCTGGCGGAATTCAGACAATTCCGAGGAGACGGCGCATGATGAAAAAATGGCGTGGATGGTTGCAATCCCTTCGGACTGTGAAGCCGGAACAGACCCCGGAAGAGGCGACCGAGACCGCACTTCGCGTTTTCCCAAGATGCTGTTGAGTAAAGGACTCTCAAATGGAACTAAATGACGAAATCCGTATCTCTGCTCCGCGTGACGTCGTGTACCGAGCGCTTAATGATCCGGATGTGTTGAGAGAGTGCATTCCTGGGTGTGAGGAACTGATCCAACATTCTCCCGAGCACTTGGAGGCCAAAGTCGTGCTCAAAATCGGCCCCGTCAAAGCTCGGTTCAGCGGCGAAGTGACGTTGGACAACTCCAAAGCTCCGGATGAGTTTTCCCTGACCGGTGAAGGAAAAGGTGGCGCTGCAGGCTTTGCCAAAGGGGGTGCGGATGTCAATCTTAGCACGGAGGGTGAGGAAACAGTTTTATCCTATACTGCCAAGGTCACAATCGGCGGAAAAATAGCGCAATTGGGCAGCCGGTTGATTGCTGGGACTGCAAAAAAACTTTCAGCCAAGTTTTTCGACAAGTTTGGGGAAATCGTCGCCGAGCAACACGTCGGCTAGGGTTTGGACTTCGGTAACGGGCCTTCCCAATCAAGCGGTTTTGCGCAAAATTGTTGATCCGCCGAAGCGGTGTTGTCAGGTCTGTACTTGTCAGCCTTCTATGGGTGTCGAACATGGATACTTTGAGCCAAAGCGGAGCCGTTCCTCACAACCTGCATTTGATCGACAGCACCGTGATCCGCGCCCATCATCCACTGCCCGGCAGGGGGGTTACGGCAGAAATTTCCCAAGAGGGAGGCACCGAGCGCCAAACCATGGCCGCGATGAGAAGTTACACCTTGGCACACACTTTTTGCTGATCAAGCGCTGACTGCATTGTTTGCAGTGCGTGAACGTGCACAATTACGAAAAATGCAGTTGCAGCGAATGTCAGTAATACGGGTTACAGGCGCAGCATCGCCATTATCGATTCAAGGGCCGCTTTGAGCCGCAAGTGACGGCAACGAAACCGTTCAAGCAACACTCAGTTTGCGTCATTCGCAAGAAAGCGTACGCCCTATAAGACGGCATCGATTCCGGGTTTTCCCCTCTGCATCTATTGCGTCCATCGACCAGCTGCCATCTGTTTCCAGGGTCAACATCAAGAAGCCGAAATCGCTGTTGCTGACTACTATACTTGCCAGGCTGCCAGCAACTTCAACGTTGGTAACAGTATCGGAGGGCATAGGATCAAGCTGCGTTCCTCCATTGCCGCTTATTCCCTGCACCGGCCCGTCCAGTAAATCGATCGCCTGAAAGGCGTGGATATGGCCTGACAAAACAAGGTTGACTGTTTCTGGAATAGCCCCGCTGAACGCCGCTCGCTGTGTGTCGTCACCATCAATCAGCTCTCCAAATGCGTGCATATTCACCCAAAGCGGTCGGTGCGTGAGAAACCAAGCTTCACCGCTGGATTTTTCAAACAGGCCACTGGCCATTCGTTCGTAGACGTTTGTCAAGTCGGGGCTGCTTTGCGGTGCCGGGCCGGCGGAGGAATCAAACGAAATCAGTTCAAGACCATCAACAGAAGCGATCCACGGCAGGGTTACTGCGGGACAACTCAAGGGAACGGACCCGGCTTCGAAATACCGGAACCATCCTTTGTCGCCGCGTCCACAGTTTTCGTGATTGCCCCTCAGGAAGAAAAAGGGGACGCGCCTGAATAGACTGTCCGCCGGGTCCAGCCAGTCTGCAGACCAGGATTTGAAGGTGTCACCAAAAGGAGATCCGCCGCATTTTTCGGCGTCCGGGCATTCCGAGGCCCGATACACGTAGTCACCTACATGGATAACCAGATCTGGCGATCTGGATGCGATTTCCTCAAGGATCGCATTCAACGGCCAGGTGGTTGGATCATTGCAGTTCTGTACTCTGGTGCCGCGAATTCGGCACCCGGTATCCCCGATCACGGCGATCCGTTGCACGCTTGGATTGAGCGTTGGCAACGGATTTCCTCCAAGCATTATCTTCTGAGCCAGTTTTACCGCGCGATATTCGCAAACCAGATGAGGAAACTGGTCCTGTGGCATCGCTCTCTTTTTCATCGCAACAATCTGACCATCGATTTGCAACAAAGGGCAGTCAGCTGAGGCAGAGATTGATCTTACAATGATTTGATCATCGGGTCCGAGTTGGACCCAACTATTCAACACGTCGGCTTTCGAAGACAAAACCGTGAAACACAGCCAAACCCATGCCGCGAAAACGAGTGAAGCGGTTCTGGTCAACATGTAGACCCCTCTTTCGGAAAATGCTACAAGCTTAGGTATGAGGCACGGTAAGTCCAGTTAATATCAAATCCTGCTGACGCTAGCGGGACAAAAGGAGCTCAATTCAGAACATCAGCTATGGTGCCTATTAGCTTCAGCGCCCGATCCCTCTGGCGGTTTACTTCGCTAAACAATCTCCGGAACGCACATGATATCGGTTGCGTCGCATGCCGAAACTGGCGACTTCCAAAATCACTGGCGATTTTGCGTGTCGTGCATTGAGTTAGAGGTAAGGTAGGTCGGCGTATTAATCGACCTTAGTGAAACTTCGCTTGTTTGAACGTAGAGGCTGCTCGGTCTAAAATGGAAAAGTGAATTCGAAAGAGCGTTCTGCCGCAGCACGCAATGTCCTGACGGGCCGCTCGGATCGATGCGAAATCGAAACGGCAAACTTACTTTATTATCTTAGCTGATTTATATCAGGAACGCAGGATTTTCGGTTTTCAGGTAACTCTGTGGTCCCGTCCGCGCGTTTTTGGAAAATGTTGTGATGAAGAAGCTTGACTTCCGGATGCGTCAGCGTCCCAACGACTTCGAATGGCCAGGCGCTCCGCGATAAGGGCTTGCCGAGCTTTCGAGCCTCGGCCTGAACTGAAATCGTGTTTTTTATCCAATCTAGATCGCCGTGGGCAACAAGCTGTACCTTTTCGGTTTCCGCGACGAACGAATTGAAAGAAACGTGACCCGCATCGATTTTGACTAGGACGACCAGGCAGGTGATCTTGCTATACCCTTTTCTCAGCTCTTCAGAAATTAACCAGGGAAAGATGCCCAGCCCGGACAATTCGAGAAGACTGGTTGATATACCGCCATTTGACATCAGGATAGAGGCAGAGCCTTTCATCGAGTTTATGTAGGCGCTTGGCGAGCGCCTGTTTCCGGTAAGTTCAAAATTTCCATGAAGCCGTCCGACTGCCTAATATTTGGTATTAAACTCACTAAACAGGGTTGCCAGATTCCAATCCATTATTGTGCCCTTAAGTGAAAGCAACTGCGGGCTCTTCACCATATTCATTTTTGCTGTAGCGGAGAAATGAACGCCATCATAGGCGACATCGACAGGCCCAAGCTGGGCATGGCCATTCATTGCCCTCAGATGGCTGGACAAACTGGTTATTGCCTGTTCGCCCTCGATTTTCTTGACATCAATGGACATATCGACATCCTGATCGAGCAGAAAATCTTCTAGCTCAATAAGATCGGTAGCTTTCCCTTTCGACGCATCGCGTTTTGCGCCCCTGGTACCGGGTTGGCGACAGCGTGGTGCAATGCTTGTAACAACGGCAACCGCGTTTTTGACGTCCTGAAGTGCGATGCGCTGGCTGGAAACCCTGCCTTGGATCAGAGGACGCGCACCAGCCGTGGATGCCTCTAGTTTGGCGCTCAGTTCAGACTTGCCGGACGTCAGCGCAATTTCACCTGAGAAGTCGTCTTGTTTTTCGTTCGCGGACACGCTGACCTTTAGCGGTCCGGTGTTGACTGATTTCTGGCCGATGGCTGCCAGAAATTGGGCGCTGTCTTTGACAGCCAGATTGAATTCGAAGGACAGGTTTCCCAAGTCATTTACATTGCCGAGTTTGGCCTTAGCCCTCAGTTCCCAAATTTCGGTATCAACTGTCTGCACATCGAATTCGTTGAGACTAAGTAACCCCTGTAAATCATCCACTAAAAAGCTACCTTCGACTCTGCCTAGAGACTTGGCACTAAGGTCTCGGAAGAACAGCGATGACGGTATCGACATCGCGCCGCTAAAGTCGATCTCTTTCAGGCGCAACAAGTCTTTGATGTTGCCTTTGGCAATAAAATAGGGTCGATCATGCGGTCCTGCCTGCAACGCGATGTTTTCCAGCATCAGGTTACCGTTGTCAGCACGAAACAAGCGGCCAAAACGAACCGGGCCGATCTGCTTTAGCTCGTTGTCAAACGCGTTTGTCGTGAGCGTTAGATCCTTAAATTCCAGCGCGTCGTCTGTACTGACGATGCGGGTCGAAAGGCCGGTCAGTTTTAAGTCCTTCAGATCCGTAGCGGTGTCAGGTGGGTCGCCCTGCGGATAAAAGCGCCCGTCGATATCAATATCGATGCCTTCGAAACCAATCAGGTCATCGATGGAGCCCGTCGCAGTTAGCAATTGACCCTTCGAAAGGTTCAATGCTGTGCTGAAATCCGAGACCTTCAGTATTGGGTTTTGGTTTTTTACATCGGCCACCAATGTTCCACGACCTTCAATATCGCGGTCGAGTTGGAGAAGCTCGAGTAGATCGCCGATTTCGCCAGTATCCAACGTCAGTTTGCCTTCGAAACCACCACCGTTTTGCGCGGTGATGGGGCTTCCGTTGAAACCGAGAGTCATCGCACCGAAGTGTGCATCTGTCGTAAAGGGTTGGCCTCGGGGATAGTCGCCTTTGATCTGAAAGCTCTGCCCGTTTACGGTTCCGCGGCTTGTGACCGTTACACCAGAACTATCGCCCAATTGATCCAACTGCAGGTTTGTCAACTTGAAATCGAATTCGAAACCTGTTGTCTCATTGTCCACGATGAGGTCAACCGAGGTGAAAGTCACAGTTTTGTCGCTCAAGAAATCCAGAATACCATCCGTGTCATTCTGTATCCCCAACGCGGTCGTACTGACCTCAGGCCGATTGTCCGCTACCCAGCTTTGCGTCCCAGTTGTGTCGGTCAGCAGCTGAACGTTAAGACCGTCGATGATCAAGTTGTCGATATCAATCTGGCCCGATATCAACGCTGGGAAGTTGAATTCCAGTTCTAGGACGTCCAAAGCCGCCAGGTTCACATTCTCTATAGCCTCGCTGGGAACTATCACTTTGGTTGCGCAAACGTGACCTGTTGCACCCAGAATGATACTGACATCCCCTTTGATATATACCGCCTGACCGATTTGTTCTGAAAGAATCTTCTCCAAAATCGGAGTTCGAAGTCCGGAGAAAACAGGCAAGGCCAAAGCAGACCATAAGAGCACAAAGAGCGCAACGACGAGCAAGGCAGCGCGTCCTGTTGTACGAAAAGTCGCCGCCATAGAATCCCACCAGATTTGTCGCACATCGCGAACGTTCTTGAATACTTTTGCACAAAGAGTACAGAACACCGTTGCGTGAAGAAACTAAATTGAACTGCGTTGGAAAATGTCCCAAATGATTGGCTAAATGGCCAGTGCAATCATCGCCAGAAAAACTATAGAGGACAGGCCTGCGCGCTCTTTAACAGATGGGCGACATTTGAATTGCAGTCTATCGTAGCCGACATTGATCAAATGAAGTTCAGATGCAGCTTCGTCCGCGGTCCAGACCTCGTTTGGCCTTCCGGCTTTGCACTTGCAGCGAATGTCTCCTCTGACGGGCCGCACTGCAGCATCGCTAATCCTAGAGCAATGGCAGCAACGGGCCGTCCTCGAAAGCTTCGGCACGACCCAATATCGCCAATGCTGCAATGTTCCCGCGGCAATAGAGAGCCCTTAGCCGCCGTTCCGCCTTGCCGAGAGTTTAAACCGAGGCAATACGTCGTGAAACGATTAAAAAATTCGAGCTCTGCTTTGAAAGCCTATTGTGCTTTTGATCTGATCTTACGGTCACTGCGTATCAAAAATGTATACGTCGAGTTATTGCTGGGATGGTATTTTGATTGGCAACAAGCGAAGCTTTGGTAGCAAAATGGGGGAAGAGTTAATCGCCCTTATTCTTGGCAGCGCTCCAGACGCAATGAGAGCGGTTACTTGGCCGAAACGAGACGAGTGCAAAATTGTCAGCATAAACAATGCATGGAGAATTCGGGATGACTGGGACTACAGTGTGTATCCTGATGACTTTCCCACACAGTATCGACCTGACCGGAAGAGTCACGCCCAGAGGCTGATTGACTCATCAATTTATGTCCCGGCAAACAATCAGTTTGGCGGCGTTGTATATGCTGGTGCGACAATGGCATTCACGGCTGGATATTGGGCTCTCAGCGCCCTGAAACCTACAGTCCTAGCCTACTTGGGCTGTGACATGGTCTACACGGGACGAAACACGCATTTCTATGGGCAAGGCAAACCTGATCCTCTTCGTGAAGACATTACTTTGTTATCTTTGGAAGCCAAATCGGCAAGGCTTATGACGATCGCTGCCCAACAGCACTGCGCGTGCGTCAATCTCTCGGAAGAATTGGAAAGTCGTCTGCTTTTCCCAAGAGTTAGCCACACGGCGCTAAGCGGTGATTTGCCGCTAACCAACTATAGCGCGGAACTTTCCCGCAAAGCCCTGAGCCTGGAAAACGAGGCTGGTTACTTGATCCAAGATGGTAAGTATTGGGAGCACTACGCCTCCATTAATCAAGACGTACTGGCGGAAATAGATCGACTGTGGCTGTCTGCTGTAGGAGTGTAATCGAGTCGTCAGTTGCCCTTTTGGCGAAGTGAATTTTGATTTTTCGATGTTAGCTTACCATTGCAACAAAACTGCACTGTTATCTAGTCACCTGATCTCCACCTCTGACACATAGCCGAAGTCGAAATAGATTTGCTGGCTGATAACTTTCTTTCATATTTAGGTGACCGCTTGGTCCGCAATGTGGACATCCGTTGCGATTTGCCGAATGACCACTTCGAGCCCGGAGCAGCGGTTCAATTGCCAGTTTCAGTGGCTGGTGCTTCTACCTCTTCGTCGCCGCTGGTGCCGGAAAGGTAAGATATGCCGACGACCACAACTACCAAGACTACAATTGCGGTTATGATATTTTTCGAGTTCATTTCCATTTCAATACTCCGAGGTTAAGGAGCGGCGGGCAGTCTTCTAGAGCCGCAGGGAAACGCCCTAACGAAACATATCGCAAAATGCCGAATTTGTCAGTGACCCGACACTTCGTAGGGGTGAGCGCGAGAGGCCACTTGCGGGTGGCTGCTGTCGGCTACGGAATGGGCAACTAGGCAGCCAGTCGGCGTCGCGCCCGCATTGGGCGGTTGTGCCCGCGAAATGTGAGTTTGAATAATCCCAAAGATGACGCTTGCAGCGAATGTCCGCAAAGCAGGCTGCTGGCGTAGCATTGAGAATGCAGGGCGAAGTTCGGCTATGGGCCGGAGCAACGCCAAAACAAACCATTGATCCTAAGAAGGGCATATCGCCACGTCCCAAGGGGCCGTCAGATGCTCTTAAACATTCGCCACATGTTTGCTATCTTTTGCCATGCTTACCCCTAACCGATATGCCTTATGCAAGATGACGTCGGCTGATCTTGCGATGATCTCGCAATTGCAATCGCACCCACATGTTCGCGAATGGTGGGATTCCAATGAGCCAAGCACGAACAAAGAACTGGAAGACGTGCGAGTCCGAAGATGGATCGCTTCGCTTGCGTAACGCCCGTTTGCATATATCCAGGATTAGACTGTTCACGGTTGGGAGGATCTCCATTTCTAGTCCCTTCCGCAGGGATCTCGGGGCATCGACCAGTTCATTGGTGAGCCAGATATGATCGGGCGCGGGCACGGCCCGGCCTTTATCTCTGAGCATCTTAAACGGGTGTTTTCCGCAGGAGGCCCGGTTGTCGCAACAGATCCGCACCCGGAAAATGCGCGGGCGATCGCGGCCTATCACAACGCGGGATTCTCTGCCTTTGGTGAAGCGCGGCAAACGCCCTGGGGGCCGATCCTGCCGATGAAGGTCAGCCGTTAAACAATCTGGCTACGGCAGCCTGTATGTCTGGCACAAGAACTTCGAACCTTAGACGACTCCGTGTTCCGAGACTTGCAGGGGATGCGCTTCCGCCCAGTCAGCAAGATAGGCGGACATCTCGGGAACCGTTGCAAATTGCGAGGCCTTTCGCGGAAGCGCCACACCGGTCTCCAGCGCCAGACGCGCGCATTCGATGTGATGGCGATGCGCCTTTTGTGGGCAGTTTTCGGACCCGTGAACAATCGTTGACAGCAGTGTCCCTCCGTAGGCATTTGTGTGGTTCAGGTCCGGGTTTTGGTTCAGGAAATACGACATGACGTCGGGCATTCCTTCCCAACCGGCAAGGTACAGGGGCGGCATTCCCATTTCGTCCGGCAGATTTGGGTCAAAGCCAATTTCGACCAGTCGATGCATGTGAGGCAGGGTTCCTTCGCGCCAGACGAGGCGGCAAAGAAGAAACCTCATCTCTTGCGACAGGCTATTCATGTCGATCTGGTCGTCCTCCTTAGACGTCGCGTCCGCTGCCCGCACGAGTTGCTCTTCGGTCGACGTCAACTGCGTGGATACACCAGCGCGTTCTAGAACCGACGCGACATCCCTGTTTCCGAAGACGCGGGCAAAGGCATAGGGAGAGTGACCGCGGCTAATAGCACTTGGGTTCGCGCCGTGCTCCAACAAAAGCCGAGCGATTTCGCCCGAAGCCAAACGCCGGGCCGCCTGATGCAAGGCTGGGATCACCAAGGAAGGTTCACCCGACGGATGAGGATTGATGCCTTCATTGGGATCAGCGTCGTGGTCCAGCAACAGCCGGACTGCATCGGTGCTGTTGAAGTCAATCGCCCTCGGCAACGCATTTGTTCCTTTCGGATTTGCCCCATGTTCCAGCAACAAACGAAGACCTTTGGTATGGCCCAGTTCAGTGGAATGGTAGAGGGATTCATTGTCGTCGGGATTTGCCCCATGCTCCAACAGCCACCTGGCCAAAGGCATGTTGTCTGCATGGCCGATGGCGCCATAGAGCGCGGACAGGCGGTGGTCTGTCTCGGAATCGAATGCAAAACTGTCATTTACGTCAGCGCCGTGTTCGACAAGCAATTCCGCCATGGCGAGCATCTCGGGTTCTTTCTCAGGCGCAGTCTTGATGTATTTCGAAAACGCCAGATGGCACATTGGCCGCCGTGACGGGTATTCGCGTGTCGCAACACTGGCATCCTGAACAAGGATCTTGCGCATCGCGGCTACGTCATAGAGAGCGACGAGAAGAGGCACCTGATCGTCTGCAAGATCCGGCTCATCTGCAAGCAGATGCACGATCGTCTCTTTTGAGCCGTTGTAAAGCGCCCAACGCAGCCGTCCCTGCTTTTGTGCGCGATCCATCCCTTGTGTTTCAACCGCGAGTTTCAATGCTGGCCACGAAGCGTATCCGGTCTCTCGCGCTATGACATGCAGACAATCCGCGTGTTTGTAGACCCCGTCTTTGGGCATGGTAACAATGCCATGGATGCGCAGCATTGCACCTTTGTCGCCCTCAGCAAGAGCATTACCCAAGGCCTTTGCGTCACGGCGCAGTTGGTCGAGCGATTTGGTCATCGGTCTTCCCTCCGTTGCCCGAAGGTCCGCTAAACCGGGCAGAGAAACCGATGTGGTTTTCACACATTCGTTGAGAGGTGCCGATGACAGCTTTCCGCGGACCGGGTGGCCGCCTCAAACGGCCTAGAGGTAGATTATCGCGTGCCATCGCGTGTCGCAAGCAGGATGCGATACTCCAGGCGCCCTAGCAGCTATAGCGCAGCGAATGGTTGTAATGTGGCTTGCGACCGCAGCAATTCGGTTAGCTAGTAGACGTCGGCATTGGGCTGTCCTGCGGGCAGTAGCAATGCTCCGAACTGAGTTGCTGCAACCAACCCCAGCGGCGGCAATGAGCCCCGAAGTAACTGATGCTGTGGTCTGCAGGAAGGTCCGATTTCTAAACCATTAAGGCTAACTGGGATGCCCTACATCTTCCCATGCAGACAAGCCCGCGCGAGCAACTTGTTCGCCGTTGGTCTCCTGAACGAAGTGTCCTGCGTCTGGCAACATCAGAGGTGGGCGAACTACGCCCAATATTTCGTGCATGCGTTTCATCAGCCTTGGCGGGATCAGAACATCTGCTTCTCCTATCGCCATGAAGCTGTCGCCAGACCAGTCAGTTTTCCACCATGCCGCTGCGCGTCGTGACACATCAACGCCCTCCATGTCGGGTTCGGTCATCACCAGCGACGGGAACTTCCGCACCCCGCCCCGATAACGCGCGTCCGGGAAAGGTGCGGCGTAAGCGGCCGCGACTTCATCGCTCATGCCGGGCACGTACTTTTGGAACAATGCAGCCACGTCATAGTCCGGGTGGGTTCGGTGGAAATCCCTCCATGCATCGAACCCTTCGCTGCTACCGCCACCCAAGCCAAGAACCGTGTTCATAACCAATAGCCTATTGAAGCGATCAGGCATGTTTGGTGGAATGGTAAGACCAAGAAGCCCACCCCAATCCTGTACAACGAGTGTAATTCCTTTGAGATCGAGCGTTTCAATCAACTCGATCAAGCTCTGTCTGTGAAATGTGAAAGTGTAGCAATTGTCTTGGATAGGTTTGTCAGACCGGCCGAAACCGAACAGGTCAGGAACGACAACTCGGGCGCCAGTCTCGAGAAAGACCGGGATCATATGCCGATACAAAAAACCCCATGAAGGCTGTCCATGAAGGCACAAGAACACCCGCTCTGCGTCCTGTGGACCTTCGTCTATTCTTGCCATCCGCAGGCCTTCATACCCGGCCAACTGATCTTCGAACAGAGGATGCCATGCGAAATCGGGCAGGTTCAGAAAACGGTCGTCAGGCGTACGTACAGCGTCAATAGGTGACAATCCTGCCCCCTGCATTTCTGTTTCTATTGGCTAAATTTGCATCTTTCAGAGTTTTCTCACAAGCGGACATTCGCAATTCACGACTGAATGGCAACTTCGTCTGCGAACTTCCGGTTCGCAGAGTGCTCTACTTCGCGCTTGCGGCGAATGTCTCCTCTGACGGGCCGCACCACAGCGACAGCTACCGTAGTCGGGAGACCGCTTCGGGCCGAGTTGTCACGACTGAGTTCTAGCTAAAAAAGAGGCACCAAATTCCTCTTTCAGCAACTGATTTGCAGCTCTGGGTCTACTTCGTGCTCAACGAGTTATTGATTTGGGGGTGCCATCCGATGTCGATCGTTCACCTCGTTTCTGGTCCAACTGTGACGGTTGGGTCAGGTTCGTGTGACGTTCAACAAGTAATGTGGAACTTCACTGATACTTGACTCAATCGACATCCAAAACCTCAACAAATCGGCCGATCACGTCATCCATTTCTGATCTAACGTCAAGCAATTCTGAACCAGAGCGAGCAGAACCCCCTCATCGGCACCGCTAACGATAGTCGCCGAACCAGCTTGCCAAATAGCCCATTCCCGGGCTTTAAACACAAACGCTTTAGTAAGGCGCCTTGGACAGCGTCCTCAAAAACGCAACTAAGTCTGCAATCTCTTGCTCAGACAAATTCAATTGCGAGAGAATGGCTTCGCCGTCGGCGTGCAGCCTTTCCGTATTGATTTTGCTGTAATGCCGGATCACAGCGTTCAGATCCCCTAGGCTGCCGTCATGCATGTACGGTGCGGTTTCAGCCACCCCGCGCAGGCTGGGCGTCCGGAAGGTTCCAAAATCAGAGTGGCTCCGGCGTACATTTCGAACGGCCCAAGCACCTTGCTTGTCCGGATCGTCATTCCAGACGCCGTCCAGTGTATAGGGGCTTGAGAGCAAAAAGTTCAATCCACCAAACCGACCTTCGTCAACCTCGGTTTCATTCAGAAAATATGGTACACCGGCATCGTGGAACTCATTGTTGGAAAACCTCGGGCCGTTGTGGCAAAACACGCAATTCCCGCGCCCTAAAAACAGCTGAAAACCTCGCTGGGCTGCTTCGGGGTAGTACGCGGCCGCTGCAAAATCTTGATCCTCCAAGGCATCGCGAAAATCGTCGAACTGAGTCCGGTCGGTAACTAAAGTTTCCAAGTAAGCCGAAAGGACTTTTGCAGTGTTTACCAGAACATGTTCTGGACCTTGATCCTGGATATCGCCAAATATTGCTTCAAAGTCATCAATGTAAGCACTTTCTGAGATTGCTGTTTTCAGACTTTCGGGACTATGCGCCATCTCATGCTCTTCGATGATCGGATGCAGGCTTGCCGCCCAAAAATTGTCGCTCTTTCCACCCCACCCATACCAACGGAGTCCGGCAAGATTCCGTAGTGATGGTGTGTTTCGATCTAACAGAACACGGCCGAGCGCTCGGGCTTCCGGCGTTGTAAAGGCCTGTTCAGGATCATGACAACTGGCGCACGAATATGCACCGTCGACCGACAACACCGGATCGTTGAAAAAAGCCTGTCCGAGCTGGATCGATCGGGTGTCTTTGGAAACCCTATTGCTTGGGTCCGACTGGAAGGATGGCGGCCACGGTCCAAAAGTCAGCGTTTGTTCAATTTCGTCAGCAGACAGCAAGACTTCGGCACGCACTGCGCCGGTCAGGACCATTAGCGCCGCTGTCATCCACAGCTTCATTTCAACGCAATTTTTGACGTGTAGAAAATTGATTGATCATTGATGTCGACATCAACCTGCAGCTCCCACAAACCCGGCATGTGAAACAGCATATCATCAACGCGGAACGTTCTACCGTCCAACGCGGTAACATTGGGGGTATAGTTCATACCGTGTTGATGAGCGGGCATGATTGCATCCACACGCAATTGGCCCACGGCAGTTTCACTACAAACTGAAACCAGCACGGAAAACGGTTGAGCCAACGGAATTTCATCGATGGACAGATAAACCTCGGGTGCGTTTTGAACTTCCGACTTCATACGTTGCCCAGTTACGTCACAAGCAAAAGCCGCGCTGGACCAAATCAGAAACCAGACAGCGCAGCGGATCATTCTGATGCCAGCAAACGTTCGGCATTGGCATAGGCGATGTTGTCCGCAATCTGGTCCGGCAGCAAATCCAACCATTCACGCGAAAAATCGGCATGAGGTCCTACGTAATACCAACGTTCCGGCGCAAATGTATCCGTACCGACCATGAAACGATCCGGATGGGCTTCGAAAGCCGCCTTCCAATCCGGGTCAATACGGCCTCGTGAGGCCATGTCCGAACGAAATGCCAAGTCGGCCCAAAGCCTTGGATAGGTGTCCAGCGCGTCAACAACACTCGCCGGATCATCAAAGCCAGAGTGCGCCCACAAGACCCGAGCCTCCGGCCAGGTTTCGAAGATCAGGTCAACTGCCTCTCGATCACCATGGTGATGCAGGATGAGGTTCCGCTCTTTGGCTAGTGCGATCATACGTTGGATGACCGGCGTTTTGATATCGTCGCCGTAAGCGTGAAACTCACCGATGGCTTCGTACTTGTTCATTGCCAGATTTGCTTCCAGATACTCGATTACGGTTTCATCGTGCATCCAGGTGTTGATTTCACCGCGACGCCGGTAAGGGCGCAGTGCCGGAACAACAATGTCCGGTGCCGCGGCCAACAACAGCTGAGTACCATTGTCATCAGAGCTGGAGACCGGGCTTTACGAACGCCCGCATCTCGAAGGATTTTGGCCACCTGTTCGGGAGGAACCAGTTTGACGGCATCGTGGCTGTAATGAATATGCGCGTCAAAGATCGGGCGCTCTTCTGCGATAGCACTACTGCAAATCAGCGCGGCACCTAATATGAAGATATGTTTCAGCACCTCAAGCCTCCTCAATATCGTTCAGACTTTGGCAAGCTTCACATCGAACTTCACGTGCAAGAAAGGTTCAGTGATCTTACCAGAAAGCTCCATGCCATCAGGAAATTCTGAAACTGGCCTTTCAACATAGGTCATCACCAGATCATCCCGAACACCAAACACTGTATCCTGATCCAAATAAGGATCGTCGTCGGGGAATATCTCAGTGACCAAAGAACGATAGCCAGGAGCTTTGACGATATAGTGCAGGTGCGAAGGTCGCCAGGGATGGCGGCCGCAGGCGCGCAGGATATCCCCGACAGGCCCATCTGACGGCACCGTGTATTCAACTGGCTTGACGGTCGTGAATGCATACTTACCGTCGTCGCCGGTAGTCATCAGGCCGTGAAAAGAATAGGTGTCCTGTTCTTCGTCCTGGCTTGCATACATTCCATTCGGTGCGGTTTGCCAGATATCCAGCTCTGCACCGGAAATCGGATTACCATCTGTATCCCGGATCACGCCTTCAGCAAGCAGCACAGGTCCACCGTAGTGGCGCTTCATATCCCCGCCGAATGGCAAAGGCGGCGCGCCAGAGACATGGAAAGGGCCAAGCACGGATGAGCTTGTTGCATCAGAACTTGAATGCAACATGTCCACCAATGACGAAAGGCCCAGCACATCCGAGGCGAGCACGAATTCATGCCTGTCCTCAGTTTCCACCGCAGCGCAGCCCTCCAGAAACGCAATCCCAGCGCGCCATTCGTCATGCGTCAGGTTGGTTTCTCGGGCGAAATCGTGGAGGTGTTTGACCAAAGACCCCATGATTTCTCTCATCCGCGGATCGGTGTCCTTGGACAGGTATCCCATGAACACGTCGGTGATATTGTCTTTGGTGACAGAGCGCATCTGGGCCTCCTTAAATCAGGGCAAGGCTGAGGATCGGGAATTCGATCAGAATGAACAGAACGATCAGCATCACGAACGCAAATGGAAGTGCGCCCATGAACACATCCTTGAGCGATATGCGGTCATCGTTGATCGTGGATTTGATGACGAAGCAAGATATGCCCAAAGGCGGGGTCAAAAGTCCAATTTCGGCGCCGACAACAGTGATAATGCCAAACCAGATCAACGACATATCCAGTGCTTCGGCCATGGGCAGAAACAGCGGGACAACGATCAGAATGATGGACGCTGTATCGAGTAATGTGCCCAGAAAAAGCATCAAGAGGACGTAGAGCAGCATGATCGACCAAAAGGACGCTGAATTCCCCGCAAGCAAGTCCTGCAACTGATTGGGCAGCCCGGCCAGTCCCAGCATGCGGCTGTAAATCGAAGCTGCCGTAATCAGGAACAAAATCGCCGCTGTAATGTGACCGGTTTCCAGCAACGCGTCCCAGAACGCTCTTGGTGTCATGGACTTGCGCACGACTGCTATCACGAGCGCAACCAGTGCCCCGGCGGCACCCGCCTCGACAGCGGTTAGCCATCCTGTGTAAATGCCCCCGAGCACTACCGTGATAATGAACAATGTGGGCAGGGTCTTGGATGCGATCTCGCGCCCGGACATCCATTCAGTGTCTTCGACGACCCGGCCACCCACAAATGCAGGTGTGAAGCGGCCCATCAACCAGATCGCGCCCACATAAGCTATCGCCAGCATGATACCGGGTATTACTCCCGCCAGAAACATGTCCCCTACGGACTGTTCGGCGACAAAGGAATAGATGATCAGCATCGCCGAGGGCGGAATAATCATCCCCAAAACCGACGACCCGGCCACAACCCCAACCGCAAACCGTGGATTATATGCCTGCGCCATCATCTGCGGGACCGAGACCTTGGTGAACACTGATGCGGACGCAATGGACGACCCGGTAACGGCCGCAAACACGGCATTGGCTCCGACGGTCGCCATTCCGATACCGCCTTTGACCTTGCGGAACCGCATGGTCATGACTTCGTAAATGTCCCTGCCTAGTCCCGCTTTTGAAACGATGAGCCCCATAAAGGTAAACAACGGGATGGTCGCGAAACTGTATTCCATCGCGCTGTCGCCCACCGCAACCTTCAGCAGATTGAGCGCAAGCGTGAAGTTATCCCGCATCAGCCAGATCGACACGAAGGAGACCACGCCCAAAGCAATCGGAATGTAGACGCCTGCGTAGATCAAAAAGACGATGGCAACGACCGAGATCAGGCCAATCTCAATCGGCGTCATTCTGCGGCCTCGTCATGTTCAGGGGTGCGGACAAGCTGCGGGCGGTCCTGCGCCGTGATGACCTTAAGCAGGAAGATCACGCAGGCAAGCGCAGTACCGCACGCGATGACCAGTTTGACCGGCCACCATGGCAATGTGAAAAGACCGGGTACTCCGAAGTAGTCCTGTGTCTCCCACATATGAAGAAATTCTGGGAAGGTTACATACGCAATCAAAGCCATAAAGATGGCAGATATGGCGTTGATGATGCGCCTCAGGCTGGCTGTCAGACCCGGGCGGCGATGGTGCAGCAGGTTCAGGAACCCGTCTGAGCGCGTCAGCCGATCCACTCTGACGACGTCGGCCAACTGCAAGAAAACGATCATCACGACCGAAAACTGGACCATCTCGTAGGTCCCGCGCAGAGGGGCTGAAAACAGGCCACGCGCGATGACGTCAATATTCAGAATGACCACCAACGCAAGGACAACGATAGTACCCAAAGCGTTGGCAGCGATTGCAAGCGAATTGGCGACCCGAGACAAGCCAGCAACTGCGGTCTTCAGCATGAAAGGCCCCTTTCGTGGATCGCCAGACAGTTATTCAGCCGTCCAGTCACGCACGCCGGTGAATCCGGCATCCTGAAGCTTGCCGAGATAAGCGGCCAGCATCTCTGTGCCCTGCTCGCCGTTATCGTTCAGCGTCGCGGCCCATTCCTGCGCGACATTCGGCATGGCGTTTGCCCAAGCGGCACGGTCTTCGTCCGAAACCTCAACGATTGTTCCACCCGCTTCTACATACGCATCCCGCGAAGCAGCGGCGCGGTCCATCGCGATGCCGGCGACATGGTCACGGTAGTCGATGGCGACGGCCTTTAACACTTCTTTGACTTCGTCCGGGAGGCTAGCCCAGTAGTCGGCATTGACGGTGATGGTCTTGGAATTCACTGCTCCCAGATCAGCCTTGAGCATGTACGGCGCTACTTCCGCGATCTTAAACGTCTTTGCGGCTTCGGGCCAAAGCATGCCGCAATCGACGAGGCCGGTTTGAAGCATGTTGTAGAAATCGGTTAGTCCCCCGCGTACACCGGCGGCATCCTTGATCCCTTCAAGATAACGCAGGTTCAGGCCTGCTCCCGCGATTTTGCGGCCTTCAAGATCGGCAACCGAAGAAACAGGTTCCGTACAGAAGATTTGATAGGTGTCGAGCACAACGCCGGTAGCAAGATAAACTTGGTTCTGTGCGGCGAACTCGTTTTGCATCGCCGGGTATTCACGAGCGATTTCATCAACAGCCTTGGCGACGGCGCGGGAATCCGATGCCACAAAAGGTGTCGAGCCCGATATTCCTTGGCTGGGGAGCTTCGAAGAATGGAAGATTGTGGTAACGATGCCAATGTCCCCTAAGCCCAGCTGAATACCTTCCAGAACGCCCTTGGGCTTGACGATCGAACCGCCGTAGTTCTCTTGCCAGCTCATCTTGTAGTTGCCGGAATCGGCCAACCGCTTGTCCACTTCTGGAATGAAGAAGTTGGTGAATTCTTTCACCCACAACGCGCGGTCGGGATAGCCATCAATTACGACAGCAGAGATGGTCTCTTCTGCCGCGAGGGGCATCGCCATGGCGCCCGCCAGAGCAGCGCCCACTAGGCTGCGTTTGGTCCAGTTTTTCATTTCTCTCCTCCCAGAAAGTTAGGTCTTTTGTCTTTATTTGTTTGTTTTGACCCAGTTGACGGTCAGGTCAGTGCCTGCCGCTTCGAACAGTTTTGCAATGGCGCAATACTTGGCTGTCTCCTCGCCCACGAGTGTCAACTCCTCCTGACTGGCGGGTGTCTCACAATTCACGGTGAGTTCGATTTCCGGAAACGGAACATCAATCTCCTCTTCCATCAGGACACCGCGCCGATCCAGCCTGCATTTCGCGTCGATTGTCACAGTGCCGAGGTCAACCCCCAACCGATGTGCGTTCTTGTGCCCGATGACATTCGTACAGGCGATCAGGGCTGCCATTGCGGTTTCGGTCGGAGACGGACCAAGATTTGTCCCGCCGCGTTCGACGGGTTCATCGACAACAATATCAAGATCGCGAATTGGTATCTCAGTCCGCGCATGAGTGGGGCATTGAGCTGTCGTGCGGTAAGTCACGACGGGTTTCACTTTCATAGCCACAGCGCCACCTTCTCATGCATAAGAGCAAACCTTTTCGAATGGAAAACGTGGAAGCTTCTGGAACAATCCGGTCTCGTCCGCGTAGCCCAGATTGCAAAGAAAATTGGACTTGAGCGTCGTGCCGGCGAAGAACTCCTCATCGACGATCTTGTTCGAAAAACCTGACATGGCGCCGACGTCCAACCCGACAGCCCGGGCCGCAATCATGAAGTAAGCGCCCTGAAGCGTGCCATTTCGAAAGGCCGTGTCTGCCACGTAGTCGGGCTTGTTTTCGAACAATGGCCGACGGTCTTCGTGCGGGAAAAGAAAGGGCAGTTCCTTCCAGAAGTCCATGTCATAGGCAATGATCGCCGTGACCGGCGCATCCATCATCTTTGGCACATTCTTCGGCTTCAAAGACTTTGCAAGCCGCTCTTTCCCTTCGGGACTTTTCACGAAAATGAAGCGCGCGGGCAACGTATTCATGCTGGTCGCGCCGTTGATCGTGATGTCATAGATCTCTTCAAGTATGTCGTCAGAAACAGGCTTGTTGGTCCACGCGTAGTGCGATCTGGATTCGCGCAGGATCAAGGCGATCGCGTCATCCGACAAGCGTGGAATGCGCTTGCGCAGATCGCGGTGATCTTGCTGCGCCTTGGCGCGAAGTGCCTCCAGCTCTACTCCGGTTGGTGCGCTCATGCTGCAGCCACCTTGGACTTGGCGTCTTTTTCGTCAATGATTGGGCTGGCGCAGATTCCGATGCCTTCAATCTCGACCTCAACGGTTTCGCCGGGCTTCAACCAACGGGGATTGGGCTTTTTGGCGTGTCCGACACCAGGCGGCGTACCTAGCGCAATCAGATCCCCCGGCTCCAGAGTGGTATATTCCGAAATCGTCGCGATGACCTGACGGACACCCCAGATCATATTGGCCGTGTTCGAGCTTTGCAGGATTTCGTCACCCACACGGCTTTCGATCTTCAGACCTGATGCCCCTTCGGGCAACTCATCCGGCGTTACGGTAAATGGACCAATCGCGCCCGTATCATCAAAGTTTTTGCCGGGCGTCCACTGAACGGTTTTACGCTGATAGTCCCGCAGCGAACCATCGTTGAATACAGTGTAGCCAAAGACATAGCCCAGTGCGTCCTGCTCCGAGATATGGCGGCCGCGTTTTCCAACGATCAGCATAAGTTCGGCTTCGTAGTCGAGCTTCTGGGAACAGGCAGGCCGTACCATAGGTTGCCCTGCCGCCATGATCGAATTCTTCCCGCGCATGAACAGCGTCGGATATTCCGGGATGTCATACCCGCCTTCCTTGATGTGGTCCGTGTAGTTCAACCCCATGCAAATGATCGTTCCGGGAGCAGCAACGGGCAATGCCGGAGTGATGGAAGACACGGGCACACTGTCTGCCGCGTCAATTTTGCTGGCAAGTGAGTCGGCCAGTTCAGGCTTGGCTATCAAACCCATCAAATCCGAACCGACGGCAGGGTCCAAAGCCGTTAGATTCACTGCGTTTTCACCGTCTACAGCAAAAACCGCTGTGCCTTCCGAAGTCTCTCCCACCAGTATTTCATTTTCACCATCCATGTCAGTTCGCTTGATTTTTGCCGACTATTTTGCCATATGTCAAATAATATCGATATTTTAGGAGGCAGCAAATGGTTGCTTGGGCAGACTACAAATCAGAAGCAAAAAGCCGCGGTGCGCTTGCTTTGGAGCTTTACGTCGCGCTGAGCACGCCAGCCAAAGCGCCGGGTGATGTAAAGGCGTCACTGCCTGATCACTTGGCGTATCAGACGCAGCTGGAACGTTTGGGGCAGCTGGCTTTTGCAGGCCCCATGTCGGATGAAACCGGCGAGCATATGCAGGGGATGGGACTGATCATCTATCGCGCCGACAGCCTTGAATCCGCCCGGAAGCTGGCCGAAGACGATCCGATGCACAAAAGTGGGGCACGTAGTTTTGTACTTCGGCGCTGGTTGATCAACGAAGGCTCGCTGAACCTTTCAGTTGGTCTATCGACTGGAACGAGTGCCTTCAGTTAAGTGCACTCAAGAGTATTTGCCGCGAAATAGGAACAGTCGGATATGGACGCCATGCTTGATACTGAGGGCAAAGAGACATCAGCCACTCATGGAGCGTATCGAAAGCTGCGCGAATTAATCCTGACCGGCGAATTACCCCGGGTCAAAACTCAAGATCGAACAGCTTCGCGGGCTTTTGGACACTGGCGCTAGTCCAGTTCGAGAAGCGCTTAGCCTTTTGACTTCGGACATGTTGGTCGAGCGGATTGATCAGCGCGGATTTCGGGCAGCGCCAGTCAGCAAGTGTAACTTTGAGGAAATACTTCTGTTGCGCTGCAACCTTGAGGAAACCGCATTGCGCGCTTCCATCGCCAATGCGGATGCGGCCTGGGAAGACCGGCTTGTCTTGCGTCACCATCATATGAAAAAGGCCAGCCAGAACGGGGCACAAGACTTTGAGGACGCTCACAAGGCGTTTCATATGGCCTTGTTGGACAATTCGAAACTGCCGTTGCTACTGCGGTATTGCTCGCAGCTTTACGACCTGAACATTCGCTACCGCTATCTGGCGGCCGGCGGAGCGAGTTACAAAAAACGAGACATCGCCGCCGAACATCAGCAAATCTTGGACGCCGCATTAAATCACGACGCAGACGGCGCAACTCGGCACCTAATCGATCACTACCGCCGAACAGGTGAGTACCTTAGCAGCCAGATGGAGCCCTGAAATGCAGCAGAATTGGTTTCTGGGTGATCTACTAAACCAATTGCTGGACCGTCCCGACAAAAGGCGTGGCAAGGATGACAAACGGTCCATTTCTGAACTATGTGAGGCGCTTTATCTGCGGAAGGTGAAGTTTCAGGATTCACGCTCGCGTCTACGATCCTTGAGCGCTACCACACTCTGAATGATGCGGAGAAACTAGACTTTTTTGTCTATTTGAATGACCAACTTGAGTTGGACCCAAATCAGCTTTCTGAAGCAGCCCGCCTCTACGCCAGCGACCAAAGTGTCAAACTTTATCAAAGGCTTAGTGAAGTTTCAGAGCCACGGCGGCAAGAGTTATTGCGACGGCTGAACCAGCCGTCTGGTGCGACACAGGAACTTGTAGCCATGCGCGTTGATCTGCTGCGCTTTCTCAAATCCAAACCGGAACTCAAGCGAACGGATATCGATTTCGTCCATTTATTGCGCAGCTGGTTCAACCGAGGCTTTCTTGTCCTCAAGCAAATCAGCTGGGACACCCCTGCCCGCGTTCTGGATAAGATCGTCGCCTATGAAGCGGTGCACCAGATCAACGATCTGGACGACTTACGGCGACGGCTCTTCCCACCGGACCGTCGATGTTTTGCGTTCTTCCACCCCTCGATGCCAGATGAGCCACTGATTTTTGTTGAGGTCGCTCTGACCGCTGAAATCCCGAATGCAATAGATACGCTTCTATCCGAAGCACGAGAACCGATCGAAACCGAGCAGGCAAAGGTCGCGGCGTTCTATTCCATTTCAAACTGCCAAAAGGGTTTGGCGGGCATCAGCTTTGGGAATCTATTGATAAAGCAGGTTGTGACCGAGCTTTCGCGGGAGCTTCCTGGGCTTGATACCTTTGTGACATTGTCGCCGATACCTGGGTTAAACCGGTGGCTGTCTGGTGAAACAAACAACCCGGAACACGGGCATGCCGCCGAGGCCGTGCTTGCAGAAACAGCAACACCGCAGGACGTGCGCGCGATGGCCGCCCGGTACTTGATGTTCGCCAAGCGCGAAGATGGAATGCCGCTTGACCCTGTGGCGCGCTTTCACTTGGGAAATGGTGCCGAGCTTCATGAACTGCATGCCCAGGCAGATCAGTCGCCAAACGGACGCGCCCAGTCCGGGTGCGATGGCCAACTACCTTTACGATTTGAACAAAACAGAACGTTACCACGAAGAATTCGCGACACGTGCCACGATCCAAGCCTCGCGTTCAATTCGCGCGGCTTCAACTGCGACGCTTGCGGTAAAGCCTAGGAAAATACAGCGTGACTAATACACTTTACGACAGTTTGTTTGCCCGCCACGAGGGCAACACGGCTCCATTCCTGCAACTCGATAATGGGTGGTCGCTTATGATGCGTTTCTGCAGCGCACCGCGCAAATCGCGCATGTCTTGCAGAACAGCGGAGTTTCCCCGGCGGTCGCATCGTTGTGCAAGCGCCCAAGCAGGCCGACACGATTGCGCTGTATGCCGCTTCGGTTCAGGCAGGTGCTGTCTACCTGCCACTAAACACTGCCTATACCAGGCAGAGTTGGACTATTTCATCTCTGATGCGCAACCTGCGTTAATCGTTTGCGACAGCCACGACAAAGTTGAATTCGAACAATTGGCGACCCGGTCTGGTGCAAAGCTGCTGACCTTGGGTGGCGAAAATCCAAGCTTGAGCCGCGAAGCGGACGCACAGCCTTGTGTATTCGAAACCGTAGATCGCGCGCCGGACGACCTCGCGGCGCTTCTTTACACATCAGGTACCACGGGCCGGTCCAAGGGCGCGATGCTCAGCCACCGAAACCTGCTGTCCAATGCCCAAGCGCTTGTGGATTTGTGGGGTATCACTGACGCTGATCGCTTGATTCACGCGTTGCCCATATTTCACACGCACGGGCTTTTCGTGGCGATGAACACATCACTACTCGCCGGTTCCAAAGTGCGGCTGATGAAAAAATTCGACACTGGTATGATCTTGGAGGAATTGCCCCACTCGACCCTTCTAATGGGAGTCCCCACTTTCTATACCCGATTGCTGGCGGATGACGGTTTCACCGATGAGATCACAGAGAACATGCGTCTGTTTGTTTCCGGCTCAGCCCCGTTGCTGGCAGAAACCCATGTGGCGTTCGAAACGCGCACCGGCCACCGCATCCTTGAGCGCTACGGTATGACCGAGACGAACATGAACACCTCTAACCCTTATAGCGGTGAGCGGCGCGCGGGAACTGTTGGTATGCCTCTACCCGGCACCGAGGTGATCGTAACCAACCCTGAAACTGGAGAACCTCTGCCCCAGGGCGAGGTCGGAATGATCGAAGTGCGTGGCCCCAATGTTTTTCAGGGCTATTGGCAAATGCCCAAAAAAACGGCTGAAGAGCTTCGAGAAAATGGATTTTTCATCACCGGAGATCTGGGCCAATACAGCGAGGATGGCTACCTGTCGATTGTAGGTCGGTCAAAAGACCTGATCATCACTGGTGGTTACAACGTCTACCCCAAAGAAATTGAAGACGTTTTGAACGATGTCGATGGCGTTCAGGAATCGGCGGTCTTCGGGGTTCCCGACAACGAATTTGGAGAAGCAATTATTGCTGCTTTGGTTGCCGAGCCTGGAGCACAGCTTCAGGTGGAACAGATCGAGTCGATCATCAGAAACAAACTGTCGCGATTCAAACATCCTCGCCGCTACGAACTCGTCCAGGAGTTGCCGCGCAACACTATGGGAAAAGTTCAAAAGAACGTGCTGCGCGAACGGTACGCGAACAAGGAACTTTCACCGGCGGTATCTTAGGAAGCCCATCCAGACGCTCAATCAAATCAAGACCTTCAGATCGGATACTACCCACCCTTCAGACTGCCAAACTCATCAGGAGATCCACAATGACTCGCATGACGGCAAAAGACTTCGACCAGGAACTTCTGGACCTGTATGACTTTTACGCGCACGGCAAGATCACCAAGCGCCAATTCCTGGACCGCGCAGGCAAGTTCACGGTCGGCGGCGTGACAGCGGTCGCGCTGCTAAACATGCTCAGCCCGAACTACGCGATGGCTCAGCAAGTGTCGTTCAACGATCCCGATATCCACGCGGACTACATCACCTACCCTTCACCGAATGGAACCGGTGATGTTCGCGGCTACCTTGTCCGACCCGCCGGCGTTGAAGAGCCCCTGCCCGCGGTATTGGTAATCCACGAAAACCGCGGCCTTAACCCCTACATCGAAGATGTGGCGCGCCGATTGGCGAAGGCCGGGTTTATGGCACTGGCCCCCGACGGTCTGACGTCAGTGGGAGGGTACCCAGGCAACGACGCGGATGGGCGCGAGCTGCAAAAGACAGTGGACCGGGTCGAATTGATGAACGATTTCTTCAATGGATTTGAATATCTATTGAACCGAGATGATTGCACTGGAAAGGTCGGCGCTGTTGGTTTCTGCTACGGCGGCGGTGTGGTCAGCGCAATTGCTGTGGCCTATCCCGAACTGGCCGCTGGTGTCCCGTTCTACGGGCGCCAGCCAGCAGTTGAGGATGTGGCCAAAATTCAGGCGCCGTTGCTTGTTCAGATGGGTGAGCTTGACGATCGCATCAACGCGGGCTGGCCAGATTTTGAGGCCGCCCTGCAGGCCAACGACAAGGTTTACGAGGCCTACATCTACGAAAACGCCAACCACGGTTTTCATAATGACAGCACGCCACGCTATGACGAGGAGATGGCAAACCTGGCCTGGGACCGCACAATTGAATGGTTCAAAACCTATCTCGAGTAATTGGGGTGTGCTGCGAAGCTATTCTTGCGTTGATATCGCTTTGCCGACGCACACAATGCTCCGAGAGTATTTCCCGGGAAGTCCAAGCATTCTAACTTACTTATTAAGATAGACCGCTATGAGCCCTTGGCCCTTAGAAGGCGCAGCGCCAATGAAGGCATCCAGTACCCATAGATGCATTCTTTGGCAGTTTCACAACCATTGAGTGTTTGTCGGCGTCGCAAAAAAACCGCGAACGTCGCAGTAAGGGTTTTATATTAGCGCTCGAGAATGAAGCTGCGCAATATTGTTCGAAACACTTCCAAGCCTTCACAATAGTCAAGATTGCGATGAAGTAGATCCTGAAGTTCTCCGAAATGCGGCCACAACACGTAAGCGCTTCTGCGAGCAGGTGTCTGGACTGCCTGAGCCAATGCTTCGAATATTGCGTCTTCGCCAATCTGTAGTAGTTCAAATCCTTTCAGAACCGCTTTACGCTTTTCTATGAAGCTAAGATTAGATCGCCTTTGCGACCTCCCATAGACTGCAGTAATACCGAGCGCCTCAGATATTCTCCAAAGCAATGGAATACTGAACTGATCACTCAAGGAATTCACTTTGCTTCCAAGAAATCTATTGGAAAGTTAGTTGTCGAAACTATCAGCTGTTAGTGGACTGTCTGCATTTCTGATTTCATTCCAAGCACTTCTAATTGCCGAACTCGAATCAAAGCGCAGGATGTGATGGCTTTTGGCTGTTATCGTTAGCAGTTTTCGTTGTGTAGATAGCAAGAATGGATCTGGGGAACTTGCCAGTGCATTTTATGGACTTTAGCCCATAGATCCGACGACAACTGATGCTGCTCCAACTGACACTTTGGACAGACTCGAATTTCTACACGATTCAGCGTTAGGTTCTCGAAAAGCTCTTGGCCAACGCGGCAACTCATCTTCGTCGTTTTGATTACAGCCGTTTTGGCAAACGCATCGTTCGGCAGACCCGCGAAGTGACAAAGGTCCTCTATGGCACTCCGTTCTCCATTTGAGATTGCGATGAGATCCAACCCGAGATCGTAACAAAAGGAAACCTTATCCGGACATCCGTTGCGCGCGGCCAATCGTGACAGAAAGGATGTGGGAGTTTCCAGCGCGGCCGGGCGCAAAGTGAGTGCCAGCCTGTTCATTTGCCATCTCCCTGCGCCTGGTAATCAGTGGCGGATTTGGAATGCCAATTTCCATCCGGCAATACGGCCTCCCTGTCATAGACACGCACCAGACTGCCATCACAAAAAATGGGCGAAACCTCCGCGCGATCGAGTTGCCGTGCCAAGTGGATCGGGGCGACATTGCGATGCACCGCTATCTGGCCCAACGTGGCATACTGAGCCTGGAATGCGCGAATGCTTGCTTAAGCGCTGAATGTCCGCTTTGCGTGCCGCAACCGCAGCATCAAGAAGTAAGGCCGAGTGTCTGCAATGGGCCGCACGCGCCATGCTGGGCTCAGCTGTTGAACCAAGTCGGAGCATCGCCTTCTGACCACGGTGAGTACTTGTTCATAACCTGCAAAAGGCTTCGCATTCTAAAAAGCGATTTAGCCACGATGTTAAATTCAGCCACTCCTGCCCGTCAAACCACATCCGATCTATATGGGCAAATTGCCGAACAAATGGCAGAAGCGCCAGATCGGCAATGGTGGGACGACTTCCGAACAGCCATGACCGTCCGGCTAACCGTTCGTCGAGGTTGTGTAAGTAGCTTGCAGCTTTATTTCGCTCCACTTTGGGGTCCAGATCTGGGTATCTCGTAGCGTATTTTGTGTGATCCAATGCTGCCTTGAATGGTCCATCATTTACCTCGATCAGGTGCCAACCTGCCTGAGGCATTTCCAATAGCCGCTGCGGATCATTTTGTTGGAGCGCCCAGATCATGATTTCCAGGCTTTCGTCTAAAACTCGGTCTGGCAGGCGAAGCGCCGGCACTGTTCCGGAAGGGGAAGTCTGCAAGAAAGTCGCTGGTTTGTCCCGTAAGAGAATTTCACGCAATTCGACTCTGACACCTGAACTCAACAGCGCAAGGCGAGCCCTTATCGCATAAGGGCAGCGGCGGAACGTCCAAAAAATCGGGTGGTGAGCCTGTCTTTGCCCCCTAAACTTGGGCCACTACTTTGGCCGAGAAGGGGAACAAGGGATGGCTCGGAAGCGATACTCGGACGAAGATATTCTGAAGCTGCTGCGTGAGATTGAACTGAAGCTGGCAGATGGCGACGATGTTCGGACAGCCTGTCGTGGTGTCGGTGTCAGCGATGCGACCTACTACAATTGGCGGCGTCGGTTCGGTGGCATGGGCAAGTCGCAACTGTCGGAGTTGCGCAGCCTGGAGAAAATACCCGGCTGAAGAAGATCGTGGCCGAACTGGAACTGGACAAGCTGATCCTCAAAGAAAGTCTGAACTACCTAAAACCGAGGGCCTGACGACGAGCCAACTTCGTCAGGCCGTCATTCATGCTCGCCAGAAGCTCGGCACATCAGAGCGTCGCACCTGCAAGGTGGTCGGCCTTGCACGCAGCTCCATGCAATACCGGGCCGTAGAGAAGAACGATGATGCTCTTCGACTGGCCATGATCCGTCTGGCCAAGAGCTATGGCCGGTATGGCTACCGTAAGGTGGCGCAGCTACTTCGGGTCGAGGGCTGGCGTGTCAATCACAAGAAGGTAGAACGGCTGTGGCGGGAGGAAGGTCTGCAACTCCCGCAGCGGCACAAGAAGAAGCGTCGCCTGTACCACAAGGACAGCTCGATCATTCGACTCCGACCGACGCATCCTAACCATGTCTGGAGCGTCGATTTCGTTCACGACAAGCTGAGCAATGGGCGGAGCTACAAGATGCTCACGGTTTTGGATGAATACACCCGCCAGGCGCTCGCAGTGGAAGTTCGGACCCGCATGGGTTCTGAAGATGTGCTGGAGGTTCTCTACGGGCTGTTCCTGCGCCACAGAAAGCCTGATTTCGTTCGAAGCGATAACGGCCCAGAGTTCTCTTCACGGGCAACCCAGAGTTGGCTCGAGAAGGTCGGTGTGAACCCGATCCGGATCTACCCGGGCTCTCCGGAGAACGGATACAACGAGAGGTTCAATGGAACGCTCCGCCGCGAGGTTCTCAATTCCGAATGGTTCACAACGACCAAGCAGGCACAGATCGTGATCAATTGCTGGCTCAGGCAATACAACCACACCCGACCGCATCAGGCCCTCAACATGCGCCCACCAGTCCCCGAAACTCTAGTCCGAGATGGCCCAGAACACGGGGGCTAGACAATGTCTGCCATCGAGAATTGCCGGACCGCCGCGCTCGGCGGGCACGTTGCGGCCTGCACAAAGTGTGATCATCACCACATCGCCTATAACTCCTGTCGCAATCGACACTGTCCGAAGTGTCAGGGCAACGCAGCACAGGACTGGATGCAGGCACGGATGGAAGATCTGCTACCGGCCGAGTACTTCCACGTGGTCTTCACCTGCCATCCCAGATCGCCGACATCGCATATCAGAACAAGGCAGCGGTCTACGGTCTGCTGTTCAAGACATCCGCGCAGACGCTCCTGACCATCGCTGCTGACACCAAACATCTGGGCGCTCGGATCGGCATGACATCGGTGCTGCACACATGGGGATCAGCGATGACCCATCATCCGCACGTGCATGTCATCGTGCCGGGGCGGGCTGTCGCCGGATGGCACCTCCTGGATCGGTTGCCGTCCGGGGTTCTTTCTGCCGGTGAATGTCCTGTCGAGGCTGTTTCGGCGCTTGTTCCTCGATGGGCTGGTCAGATTGCATAAGGCAGGTAAGCTGCGCTTCTTCGGTAATCTGGTGGGATTGGCAGACCCGGATACCTTCGCTGCCCATCTCGCGCCGCTGCGCAAAACCGATTGGGTCGTCGCCCTTCGGCGGGCCGGAAGCGGTGCTGGCCTATCTAAGCCGTTATACCCACCGCGTGGCGATCTCCAACCATCGTCTGGTCAGTGCCGACGCGGGCACCGTGGTCTTCCGGTGGAACGACTATCGCATCAAACGCGGAGACAGGATGAAGGTCATGCGCTTGCCAACGGACGAGTTCATCCGCCGCTTCCTGATCCACGTTCTGCCATTCGGCTTCCACCGCATCAGAAACTCGGGCTTTCTGGCTAACGGCATTCGTCGCAACAGGATCGCGAAGATCAGGCGTTTGCTGAATGCAGAGCCAAAGCCCGATCAAACACCGGATGAGGTAACCAGCGCCGAATGCGATGATCGACCCGCGCACCAGTCTTGCCCAAAATGCGGCAGTACCATGATCGTTATCGAGGTCTTCCTGCGCGGCCAAGCACCCAAATCCCGGGCACCACCATGGGAGGATGCCGCATGAACAGCCCAACCCAATCGGCCTCGCAACGAAAAGGCACCGGACCATTCAGTGCGGCCACCTCTCCAAATCATGCGCGCCATCAGGCCCGCAACCTCATGGCGAGAGGCCATCCAATCAGGCAGTATCGGGAAAAAAGGCTCTCATACACCGCCCGTCGTCAAGCAGCCGTTCACTCTAAACATTCGGCATCCCAGCTGTAGCCCACAATCCCCATAGCTCCAAAACAGCCCGCGCTTTCCTCCTTGTCGGATTTGTCGCCGCTGCAGCTCGCGCTGACAGCAGCCACAAACCATAGACTAAGCGGTCGTTATCAGAGTCCATTGCAATGTCGGCTTTCGTTCTGCCTGTTAACGAGGACGAGTTGATTTGTGGTATGCCGTGTGATGGCCTTTCCTAGCACATGCAAATAGTATCATCGGAGTTAGGGAGTTCGCCTTGCGTAGCCAAGACCTCAGTCTTCTCGTAATTTTTGATGCCATAATGACTGAGGGCTCCATTACGCGCGCGGCGGATAGGCTGAACATTACCCAACCGGCAGTCTCAAATGCCGTAGGGCGGATGCGCACGATCTGGAAGGACGATCTCTTCATCAAGGATGGCCGAAACATCAGGCCCACTCTCTTTGCCCAGAACCTCTGGGCAAAGGTGCAACAGCCATTGGAAGAGATCGACGACGCCATCAATCCAAAGGGATTTGATCCTGCCACATCACATCGGGTGTTCCGCATCGCTGCGACAGACCTGATGGTAGATATGGCTTGGGCTGACCTGCGCCAGCGTCTCGAACAAGATGCGCCGGGGGTCGCTGTGCAAACAGTGCCGTACACTATTGCCAATGGCGAAAGCGTACTTGCCAGTGCGACGGTGGACGTCCTGATTGGCGCGAACGATCTTATGCCGCCGATGGACACAAGTGAGTTCTTGCTTGAGCTCGACTATGTTTGCGTCATGCACCCCGACCATGTTCTTGCGAAAGGCGCGCTCACGCTTGAGCGTTTTGTAGGGGCAGATCACTTGCTGGTATCGCTTTCAGGAGACGCACTTGGCTATACCGATATGGTCCTTGCCGAGCATGGTTTGCAACGCAAGGTCGCCATGACAATCAACAATTTCGCGAGTGCCACGAAGTGCTGTCGCAAAGCAATCTCGTAGGTGTTCTGCCTTCGGTAAACGTGAAGTCTTTGGTTGAGTCAGGCGCGCTCGTGGCGCGCCCGACTCCAATTCCTGTCCCGGGTCCGATACTCAGCATGTTCTGGCACAAACGGGTTGACCGGGATCAAGGAAACATTTGGCTGCGGAGCGTTCTCAAGAGCCTGATGGCACCGTCGTGAACGGCTGAACTTGGTGAGGTTGTTTAATCGCTCTCCAAAACAAGCTGGCCCACGATCTTCTTTACGGCTGGCGTAACGATCATGATCGCGGGAAGGGCCGCCACAAAGCCAACAATCCAGGCATTCAGCCAGGCCTGGAGCAGCCCGGGAACCAAGCCAAGGTTGATGGTTGTGACAATCAGCGACATCAAACCTGACATGAGCAGCGCCATGAAGAAGTAGAAGGTGTATTGGGTGTATTTGACGGGTATGAAATGCATGGGGAATACTCCATCATTTGGTTTGGATCCGAGCCCGATAGAGGCCCGGATTTGGCAGTCTGGTTTCGATTGGGATATGCGCATGACCAGACCTCAGGTCCGTCCTTGCACATAAAGGGTTTCACCGTTCTTTGCGCCTTCCACGCTTTTGCGGAATGCTTTGGCCGCAACGGCTGCGGGAACAGGTTCGAAACCGGCGAAGGCGGCACCGAATAGATGGACCGATTCTTCGAGGATTGTTGGGCTTACGACGTTGACGCGAATGCCGCGCGGCAACTCCAACGCCGCCGAAGCTGCAAATCCTTCCAGCGCACTGCACACAGTCGTGGCCGCTGCGCCATAACGGATCGGATCCTTGCTGATGATACCTGCGGTGAGGGTGAATGACCCACCATCACTGATGTGTTTAGCGCCCTCCATCACCAGGTTGATTTGGCCCATGAGCTTGTTGTTGAGCCCAAGCTGCCATTCATCCTGCGTGATATCTCCTAGCGGGCCGAAATGAACTGCGCCGGTGGCTGAAACCAAAGCGTCGAACGGGCCAATCTGTTCGAACATCGCCCTGATCGATGCGATATCGGCGATGTCCACCTGAACGTCGCCTTCCGAGAAGCCCACTTTCACGACCTCATGATCTTTCTCGAGATCATCGGTGACGGCGGTGCCAAGTGTTCCGGTTGAACCTACGACGATGATTTTCATGATCTGTCTCCGATGTGTTGTTTCGTGCGAACCGATTTGGTCCGGCTGAGACAGATATGACGGCCCACAATCAATAAAAAAAATAATGAATATATATAAATAACATTTCAAAAAATGATGTATTTGCGTAAGCAGTAGTTCGGATGATCTACGGGACAGCCCGCTTTGGGCTCGAAGCGGCCATCCAAACACTTTGCTCGAACGACTCCTTTGCCTGATGCGGATCGGTGCCGTGTCAGAGGACCACTTTCTGCAATTCCCTATTGGCGCGGATAAGTTCATTGATCGTCTTGCGCATTTCCTCGGTTTCTCTCGACCGCCCCCCATGCTTCCAAGACGGATGGCTTGATCCCGCAGCATGCCCACCTCTAGCCCCATGCATGCGGCACACACTCCAACCTTGAACTGCAGGCGCGTTGCAGCGTTGGCCGGTAGACTTCGCCGTGGCGGTGCATCTGGGCGCATTCCTGAGCCGTTCGGTGGGGTCCATGAGGTTGTCGTCACTTTTTATCATTGGACCGCCCCCCGTTTTGAACGTTGCCGACAATGGCCTGGCCACCTTCTTTGACCTCGACGCGTTCGACGCGGACGGTCTGATCTGCCTTGGAGCGATACCGTTTCAGGGTTTCAACCTGGCTCGTGAAAGTCCGCGCAAGTTTGTTGAGCGCCCGCTCCGCTGAATCTTGCTGTGGAAGAGATTTTACGTGATTGAGCCTACGCGCCATCGTCATCGTCGCCTGATGAATTGCACCCATTTGGATCGCAAGCATGGCTTCGATCTCGTCTTGCGGCCCAACCCCGGCAACAACCGACATCACGAAGTTCGATGCGGTCTCGGAAACAGAGCTATCCTGTTTCCCGAGGGTTGCGACTTGATCCATGACGCCTTCGAAGAACCGGTAGTCTGCTGTGCCTAGCTCATGCATTGCCAAAGCACAGGCTGCGTTTGGGTCTTTCTCTTTGTGGCCGACTGTGAGCCTTCGCGTTTCCTCCTCGAGGTCCAGCTTGATATCCGGCGCTCGGACACGTGATCTCTTTCGTGCCCTTAGGTCAGCAATCGCATTGACTTCTGCCTCAGTAAGTTCGGAGTTCTTTGTCTGCAGATCGTTGCCACTGTCATTCTGTGTCTTGCTCATGCCCGCCTCGCGTAACAGGGAGTGGTTAGTATTAGTGTTCCGTTTCAGAACCGAAGGACCGACGCGAAATCGGCCTGACGGGTTCTGATTTGGAACCATGGGAGGTCTTTGGGTTTTCAAACGGAACCACTGAGGATGCTGACGGGTCCGTCTCAGAACCGCGTTTTGTTTTTTGGGGCTGCCGGAACCGCCAGTCGTTGGTGGCGGTTTTCATGCCGGACCGGGTCTGCGTCGCCTTGGTCGTCAACCGCCATTCGTGGGCACGACGGTGATACCAGTTGCCTTCCCGCTCCAGCACAAGGAAGCCTTTGTCCTGCAGATCCTCGAAAGCCCGCTGAACCGTGGCCTTGCCTAATCCCAGTATCTCTGCCGCTTCGTTCATCGACAAAAACACCTTGCCGTTGTTGCTGCCATTGAAGCGGGTGTGAAGCTCCAGCCAGAGCTTCACTGCAGGTCCGGACAACGCACGCCATGCCGGGGATTTGATCATTGCGTAGGGCATAGGGACATATTGGCCCTCATCCGACCGTTTGCCCTTGGGAGACCGCCGCCTACTCATCGCAACACCTCCGCTGGAAATGCTCGGGCAAACAATCCAGTTCATATATATCACAGCCAATATGCGCCCGGACGAGCCGGGTTAGGCCAGATTTGGACACACAGTACCCGAGCGTGTCCCAGGCCGCTCCCCCGGCCTGAAATTGGGGCCTCTGACGCTGAAACAGCCATTGGATGCCATCCCGACATTCGGCGACGCGGTAGATATCATGGCGAAAGAGTTCGCCGCTGTAGTTCTCAGCAGTTTCCCGATAATCAGTTTGGGAAAGAGGGCCAGTGTCTGGCCCCCTGTCGTGACTCGTACTGTTCGGCTCGGAAAAGCACATATCAGCCATGCTCGATCCGTCCTTTCCGCACGATCACCCGTTCAACCGAATGGCTCAGGGGCGACCAGTAGTACCGGCGCTCGTTTTGTCTTGTCGGCGCGGGGCATCCTGTGGCATCAACTGGACTTGCTAGGGTGGCAGTTGATGTCACTGGAAAAGCCCCATCTCCGCGCTTGGAGTTGGGGTTTTTCATTATGCAGCCTCGTTGTTGGGGTCGGTGCGCCGAGCCGCAAGCCAAGTGTTCAGATCGGCACCATGATAGGCGATCCGCCGACCGATGCGGATAAAGGCCGGACCGCACATGCGGTGACGCCATTGAGCCAGCTTTTCCCGGTTTCCCAGCAATTGCATTTCAGGGTCTTCTGGGAAATAGACCCGGTCGTCATTGAAGACGTTTGCCATCGTTGAAATCCTCTTGGATCAGTTGCGATGGCATCTGTTTGAATTATGCCGCAGTAGTTAAATAGGCGTCACGAATTATTTGCTGTATCGAAACGGCGTTGAGATTTTGATCGGCGCCCGGGTCGCGATAACTCTGGATATGTCTGACGCAGCCTATCCCATACCCTCTCAAATGCTCGCTCACCTAGCTTGATCGGGCAAACTTGCCTTAACTCAGATTTTGTTTCAGATTTTTCTTTATCGTCCAAATACTCAATCAAAAATTTGTATGCTTTGGTTTCATCGGCGACAGTAGACTTAATCCCGGAAAGGACTTGAGCGTCCTTTATTCCTAAAAACTTCTGCCATTTTTCGGGTTGGTTCTCGAAAATTTCGTTGACTGCTTCCTCGCCAAAAGCTGCATCGCAGATAATTCGCGCAGCCTTTTCCCTAAATGCAATCGACAGTGTCTCCACTGGTTCCGTTGGATCCTTAAAGGCCAATGCCCAGCCCTCGAATGGTACTAGTTCGGTAACACTGAATGGATAGCCATGGCTCTCCAGCTCAAACTCGAATTGCAAAGTCGATTGGAGCAATTGGAGCTCCGATAAGTCAATGACATAAGTATGCGGATTATAAAACAGATCGGGCGACGTTCTCGAGAGCGTACAAAATGTTCCCGCCCATGGATCTTGTCCATCCTCAACGCAATTCGAAATTTGCGTTACGTAGGAAGGCCAGTCTAGACCACGCTCAAAAAAGTCACCCAAGAATTCGCCGTAATTGGCCAAGTGCCAATACGTTACAAACCTATCGAAAAAATTTGGAAAATCGAACTTCCACACTCCGGCCGACGGGTGACATGCATATAGGCTTCGTTCTTGGATGACTTCACCTAGGGCCATCCTTTTGACTTCTTCGAAGGAGTAAACTCTTGCCCTGAAAGCCCGATGCTCAATTAAATCTGGATCGCAATCTGCAACTTCAGACCACGAACCTTCGACCAGGTTCTTCAACCAATTTTTGGTGTCTTGAATCTCTTCGAACAGCGAATCCACTACCTGAGATACTGGGGTATAGCCTTCGGGTGAAAACATTATCTTTCCTCGTCAATCTCTGTTCCGCAATCGAGCAAAAAGTAAGACCAACCCAACATCAATTCTCGCCGCCGCTCCAACAAATCCGTGCGCGCATAAGCCCGCTCCACATCAGACCCAACCTGATGGGCCAGTGCCGCCTCTGCCAGTTCGCGCGGTGCGTTTGCAGCTTCCGCCGCCCAATCCCGAAACGAACTGCGGAAACCGTGCACGGTGACGCCATCCTGCCGCATCCGACGTAGCAGCATCAGCATGGACATGTTTGACAAAGGCTGATGCCGCTTTTGCCCTCGAACACATAGTCAGAGGCCAGCGCACGCAGCGGCTTCAGAATGGCCAACATTCCGTCGGTGAGAGGAACACGATGGACCTGCCCGCCCTTCATGCGCTCCGCAGGTATCGTCCACAGGCGCGCATCGACATCGACCTCGGGCCATTTCATCTCTAGCACTTCAGAGGTTCGGCAGGCGGTCAGAATGGTGAACTGCAACGCCTTGGCGGCCATGGCTGAGCGGGTCTTCAACTCGGCATAGAACGCTGGCACCTCCTGCCAAGGCATCGCGTCATGGTGCTGGACCTTGGCTTTGACGGTGGGCAGCACCTTTCCTTCGCGGATCGCAATCACCGGATTCTCGCCCGAGCGGAAGCCCTTGGACTTCGCCACATCAAGCACCGTCTTGATCCGCTGAGACAGTCGCTTTGCGGTTTCGTGTTTCTCGGTCCAGATGGGAGACAAGCACATCAGCACTTCGGGCTGATCGATGCTGTCCACTGGCATACGGCCGATCTTGGGGAACGCATAGTCGCGCAAGGTGTTAAGCCATTGCTGGCCATGCTTTGCATTCTTCCATGTGGGCAGGCGGTCAATGTGAACCTGTCGGCTGAGCTCTTCGAAGGTTGGGATTTCGCGCTGGGCGTTGAAGCGAGGGTTCAGTCCGGACTTTGCCATGCGTCGATATTCGAGAGCTCTTTCGCGGGCTTGGTTCAGGTGACGACATCAACGCCACCCAAAATCCGTGCGCAGCGGAGCACCCTTGCGGTTCTTCTGACCTTTGACCGTTACGCGCACAATCCAGCGCCGTGCGCCCGAGGGATCGACAACGAGATACAGGCCAGAACCGTCGCCATGCCGACCCGGGCCGAGATTCTCTACCAGCTTCTTTGTCAGCTTCCCGCTGAGCGCAGCCATGAAAAATACCACAAAATATACCACTCAATGAAAGTATAGTAATGTAATCGGATAAAATCCAATGAAACACACTAGTGAGACTACAGCCATAAAACACAAAGGTTTTAGCAGCCTAGTGTGGTTCATCAAAATTCGAGGAAATTACTGTGGAACGTCACTGATCTTTGACTCAATCGACGGCCAAAACCTCAATAAATCGGTGAATCGCGTCATTCAATTCCGACCCAAACATCAAGCATTTCTGACCCAGAACGTATACGGTTAGTGTCTCAAATAAGCCCTAGCCACAGGGTCCTATTCTGTTGAGTCGTGGGAGGGTAGTGCCCAAGGGGTTTCCAAAACGCGTTTCTTAGCCGCCGAACCCCGCCGCCTCGGGAAGCCACGTGGACAAAGGTGGGATTGCAAAGACGAGGATCAGGCCCAGTAGCATTAGCGCAGCATAGGGCAAGGCTCCGCGAATGACCTCCGACAAAGGGGCTTTCGCAATACCTTTGATAACGAAGAGGTTCATCCCGACAGGAGGTGTGATCAGCGCGAGTTCGAGGTTGATCATTAGCAGGATGCCGTACCATATCGGGTCGATCCCCAGTGCCAGCATGACAGGAAAAACGATTGGCGTCGTGATCAGGATGATCGAGATGGTCTCAAGAACATGCCCAGCAGAATGAGCAGCATTACGGCTACGACAAACATGGCGGGGCTGAGACCGATTGCCGTTACTTGTTCAACGATCTCGATGGGCAGGCGAATGATGGTTACGGCGTGACCAAACAGCGCCGCAGCAGCGAGGATCATGAACAGCATCGCCGTTGTGCGCACTGTCTCAAACGCGGTCACCCAAGGTCGTGCAGGCCAAAGTGGTAAACCACTACGCTGATGAACAGAGCATATAGGCAGCCAATAGAAGCGGCTTCAGTGGCCGTAAATATTCCGGTAGATCCGCCCAATACCACCGGTGGCATCAACAAGGCCCAGATCGATTGCCTCATACCCAGATGACGCCCATGCCTGCAAATGGTTGGGAAACTACTGCGCCCAAACCCGGCGCTGACCATCGCCCAAATCGCGAAAATGATAGCCATCATGATACCGGGCACCAAGCCGGTAGGAAAGAGCTCCGATCGAGGCCTCGGTTACGATGGCATAGAGAATAAGAGGTCAGAGGAGGGATTAAAATCCCGAGCGTACCGCCCGCTGCAATCACACCGTAGGAATAACTCGAGCTGTAGTTGAAGCGCTTCATCTGCGGGATGGCCGTCAGACCAATAGTAAGCGCCGTGGCAACAGACGAACCGGAAATGGCTGCGAAAATGGTGCAGGAGGGATCGTGGCGACCCCAAGACCACCACGCAAATGGCCGACTATCGCATTTGCTGCATCGTAAAGATCCTAACCACGCCAGCACGGATCATCACGTGCGCCATGAAGGCAAACATCGGTATGGCCGTCAAAAGGCCGTTGTTCAGTTTGGCAAAACCGTATCGGCCGCGCTGTTCACGTTGCCTTCTGTCAGCATCATTATGATCAGCGACGTCAGCCCTAGCCCGGCAAAGATTGGCATCCCG
>NZ_JBQFJO010000002.1:0-802134 GCF_056536325.1 Ruegeria sp. AB11
CGCTGGTCATTGCCACCATGTCGATTGCAGTATTGTCTTTCACAGTATGGCTGCATCATTTCTTCACCATGGGCCAGCGCGCTGATCAACGCGGTATTCGGCATTGCGACTATGCTGATCGCGATCCCAACCGGCGTGAAAGTCTATGACTGGATGGCCACGCTCTATCGCGGGCGGATACGGTTTTCCGTTCCGATGCTCTATGGTCTGGCCTTTTTGATGCTGTTCGTGATTGGTGGCCTTAGCGGGGTAATCCTGGCCAATCCGACGATTGACTATCAGGTCCACAACACGTTGTTCCTTGTGGCGCATTTCCACAACGTCCTCTTGCCCGGGGTACTGTTTGCGCTGCTCGCAGGCTATAATTACTGGTTCCCGAAAGCCTTCGGTTTTCGTCTCAACGAATTCTGGGGACGCGTCTCGGTCGTCTGCTGGACCGTGGGTTTCTTGCTGACTTTTATGCCGCTTTACTTTGTTGGTTTGATGGGAATGCCGCGCCGGTCCTACAGTTGGGAGGACCCGAGCTTTCACCCATGATCATTGCCGTAGTTGGTGCATTGGTCATCACCTGCGGGTTGTTCTCGATCCTCATTCAACTTTGGGTCAGTATCCGCAATCGTGAACAAACCCGTGCTCCGATAGGTGATCCGTGGGATGGGCGTACACTGGAATGGTCTATCCCGTCTCCGCCACCGCCCTACAACTTTGCCATCATCCCGGAGATCACCGACCGCGACAACTTTGCCGCCGCCAAAGGCGTGCTGCAGCTTATCCAAAACCTGAAGCCTATGAAGATATCGAGATGCCGCGCAATACCGGCATCGGGTTCATCCTCTGCGTTCTCAGCGGTGTCTGGATGTTCGCACTGGTTTGGTGGATTTGGTGGCTGGCGCTCTGATGACGATTACTATCAGCGAATTATCATCTGGAGCTTTGATACCAGCACCGAAATCATCATTCCTGCCGAAGAGGTCCGCAAAGACCATGAAGCTTGGCTGGACCTTGTCCATAGCACTGCAGCAGTGGATCGCGATTATGAAATTGCCCCAGAAAATCGCGGTCTCGCACGCCCGGATATGGAGGCCGTGACATGAGGCGCGCACCCACGCAAAGCTATCCGGGCATCAACCTTGGCGAAGGCCATGCGAGCGCCCACAAAGCCACCGAGGTTGTCACTTTTGGCTTCTGGGTCTTTCTTATGAGCGATCTGGTCTATTTCGGCCTGATGTTCGCGATCTACATCACGATGATTGATGCACAGTCCGGTGGGCCCGGACCACATGAATTGTTTGATCTGAAAAGCATCTTTGCTCAAACCCTGATATTGTTGACCAGCAGTCTGACCGTAGGGCTGGCGATGCTGGCGTTGAAATACAACTTGCCGCGGGCGCGGATCGTTCTGTGGTTTGGGGTAACACTGATGCTTGGGCTTAGCTTTCTGGTTCTGGAGATCCGTGATTTTCTGAACATGGCGGCTGGGGCGGTATCCCTCAGCGCAGTGGATTTTTGTCGGCTTTCTGGCCTTGTGCCACTGCACGGTCTGCATGTCGCATCGGGGTGTCTGTGGCTGATCGTCTTGGGCATTCAGCTAAGAATGTTCGGACTAACTGACTTGTTGATGTCCCGTATGGTGCGACTGGCATTGTTCTGGCACTTCCTTGATCTGATCTGGGTCGGCATCATCACAATTGTGTATTTCGGAGGGCTGACCTATGGATAGACGCGCTGACCTGCACAAGCGAGAGCGTCGCCGATATGTTATCGGATATGGTGGGTCTCTTCTGCTGACGCTGGCGGTCTTCTTAATCGCTCACCGATACGGGATTGAAACCAAAGGGGTCTATCTTAGCATCGGCCTACTGGGCTTGGCACAGTTGGTTGTGCAGTTGGTGTACTTTCTTCATATCGACAGGCGGCGCAGCAGCCGAGAGGATCTGGACCTGATCCTTTTCTCAACGCTGGTCTTATTGATTATCATCGGCGGGACGGTCTGGATTCTAGGTAATTTGGCCATTCGGATGCACATGCAGATGATGTGATCCGCCAAGCCCTGACCCGCTTGTAGCCGCATTAGGAATGGTTCTTCGCACCACTATCATTGGTTCCATAACCGGTAACTCGATTGGTCAGGCCATCAGGACCAATCCTAACCAAAGCGCGATCCAGCATAAACCAGACTGAGAATAATGTTGCCAGCTGCGAATGCGAAGGTTCTTTCACGGTTCAACTGCAGTGACTGGTAAGCAAAGCTGGAAAACGTTGTGAAGCCACCGCAGAAGCCAAATACCAATCGGTTCTGTTGCTCGCTCATTTCGATTTCCCCGCCGAGATAACCAACCCAGAGACCAAGCAACAGGCTGCCTGCCACATTCACAATCAGTGTAGCGTAAGGCAGATCGTGGGTCACCTGAAGCGTCAACCAGTGGCGCAGTACGGCACCTGCTCCTCCTCCCAGCGCAAACATGACGTGCAGATGCAGGTCGTTCATTCTGGATGCCTCCAAGGCAAATACTTTCGACCCAACGCTTCACCCAAAGCCGCTACGGTTAAGCCAATTGCGATTTCTGCCCCGAAGGCGGTGATGACGTACCAACCGGTGGTTTCGGCCAAACGCTCCAACTCGGCTACAAATGAAGAAAAGTAGAAAGGCCGCCACAAAACCAACAGCACCCAAGTGCAGCACATGTGCATGAACTTTGTGGCGGATAGAATAAAGCCAGCCAAGGATGAAGCAGGCCATAATGTTAATACCGAACGTCTCTGTCAGGAATGGAGCCCCGGGTATCGGCACCGTGAACAGTTCGCGCAGCAGCGACCCGCAGCGCCACCAACAAAGACGGCTGCGTACATCTGGGCACTACGCCTGAGGGCAGGTGCAGTTTGTGACACTTAGATTGATCCCGCTCTTACCTGTGTCTTATCCCGCATATAGATTGCGAATGGACCGATCAACTGCCCTTGCTAACTCAACCGTTACTAACGACCGATTAGCAAGGTCTTGCAAATTCAGTTGAATCTGGTTCACGTTTAAAAACATCTGCCGGGCTTCGGGCCCACGATCCAGCCGAGGATACACAGCTCTTTACGCCAGGAGGTCAGGGATGATTGTTCGCAGACTATATTATGTGCTCAGCTTTGTGGTCCTGCCACTTACCCTATTGTTGGGGTATTTCTGGTCCCCTGCGAGTTGGCTGTTGGTCATTCTGATCTCGTACGCGATTGTAGGAATGTACGATATGCTGACGACCAAGCATAACGTATTGAATAACTATCCGTTCTCGGCCACTTCCGCTATATGCTGGAATTTGTCAGCCCCGAAATCCGGCAGTATTTTGTGAAACCAACGAAAGTGGCCGACCATTCAATCGGATTATCCGCAGTCTGGTCTATTCCCGCGCCAAAGGGCAGGTGGATACACAGGCATTTGGGACCCAGTACGACATACTGAGTGTCGGTTATCATCGTTCAAATCACTCGCTTTCGCCAAAACATGTCGATGAAAGTGAGGAGCGGATTATGCTTGGCGGGCCTCAATGCGACAAACCCTATAACGCTTCGCGCCTGAATGTTTCAGCGATGAGCTTTGGTGCACTCAGTGCAAATGCGATCCGGCACTGAACGGTGGTGCTAAGGATGGCGGGTTTGCACATAATACCGGCGAAGGAGGGCTATCCCGCACCATCTGGCTGAGGTGGCGACATCATCTGGCAAATCGGAACAGGGTATTTTGGATGTCGCACCGCCGATGGGGGTTCGACAAAGACAAATTCGCCGAAAAAGCCAAAAGGATGTGGTGAAGGCAATCGAGATTAAGCTTTCACAAGGGGCAAAACCGTCTCATGGAGGGTATTGCCGGCCGCAAAGGTGGACGAGGAAATCGCGGAAATCCGAGGTGTTCCTGTGCATCAGGATGTAATTTCACCCCCGATACACTCGGCGTTCGATGGGCCGACAGGGTTGATGCAGTTTGTTCAGCATCTGCGGGAAATGTCTGGCGGTAAGCCGATTGGCTTCAAACTGTGCATCGGCCAACCTTCGGAATTCATGGCGATCTGTAAAGCCATGTTGGAAACCGGCATACTGCCCGATTTTATTACCGTTGATGGTGCGGAAGGAGGGACCGGCGCGGCGCCGGTTGAATTTACCAACCGTCTGGGGATGCCCCTGAACGAAGGGTTGATCTTTGTAAACAATTGCCTGCGTGGGATTGGAGTGCGCGACAAGGTGCGCGTGATTTGCTCGGGCAAGGTTGCGACGGGTTTCGACATGGTCGAGAAAATGGCCTTGGGTGCTGATATGTGCAACGCGGCGCGGGCGATGATGTTTGCCGTTGGGTGCATTCAAGCACTGCATTGCAATACCAATCGGTGCCCTTCGGGCGTGGCGACGCAGGATCCGATCCGGGGCCGAGCGGTAAACGTGCCGCAGAAACGTCAGCGTGTGCACCGGTTCCATGACGCGACATTGGAAAGCTTCCGCGAGATCTTGGGTGCTATGGGCAAAGCCAAGGTTTCTGAATTGCGACCCAGCGATATCCTCCGTCGCATGGCAGATGAGGGAGAACGATCTTACGCTGAGCTTTACAGCTTTCTGGAAGAAGACGCATTGCTGGGCAAAACCGTGCCGCGGGAATATGCTGCGGACTGGCAGGCAGCTTCGGCCAGCCAGTTCTGACAACCCCTAGCTTGGGCTTGATCGTGGGTTGTTCTGCACGTGAGTATTAATTTTGCGGATACTCCATTCAACCGCATCCCGCATGGTCCGGCCCAAGGCCACATCAAATGCTTCGACTAGATCAGGGGTCTGATCAGTCGTGGCCATTACGTTTTCCCTGAACGAGCTGGAGGCGATAATCTTGTCCTCGTACTCATCGATGATTTTGATGTTGATGCGAACTTCCACGCGCACCGTTTTGAGTCTCCGGTTTCGCTGACGACTATGCCCTGAAACTCGCGCAAATCGGGTGCAATCACATAATCAGCCCGCAGGCCAACCGTCGATCGCCCCACGGCCGCAACCTTGCCGGAGTTTTCATAGCTTTCGACCATCAGCGCCTGAACGATCAATGGCGCGCGATCCACCCAACGGGCCCGAGGCAGGTATTGAACTTGCAGCAAAGTTGGCTGAACGGCGATCTGATCGGTGTTTACCGCTGCCGTCGCTGTGGGTTCCTCAACAACGATCTGTTTCTGTATGCGCGGCAGCGAAGACGAGAACGTGCTCTTTGGGGTTAGCAAATAGAGATCGTTGGGCTTTGAGGCTTGCCGCAGCGTTCCTAGGCCAGTGCAACCCGTCATTGCGGCCAATATCAGAGACAGTGTTAAGGGCCGTATCATTGACGAAACTCCGATGCTTGGGTGCCTAACAAAAAGCGGGCGGGGTCGCGTTCGACCTTGTCGACCAGTCGGTCGAGACTAATCACCAGACGCTGCGATTCCTCGATGAAGCGGATAAACTGAGGCAAGCCAACGCGCAAGAAATCCGAGACCTGACGGCGGTTATCCTGAACGACACCATCGATCGTGCCCAACAGATCTGACGCCGATTTAGAAGCGCTCAGGATGTCGTCTGATATTTCGTCGATTTTTTCGGTGATGTTCGAAACGGTTTCCGCGACTTGATTGGCGGCCTTACTTACATCGGCTGCGACCGGAGAGATATCCTCGTCCATCACGCGATTGGCCGAGTCGAATGCCCGCTCGGCCGAGTCTAGCGCCCCTTTGGCCGAGTTCATCGTGGATGTAACCGATTCAAGGGTCGTGTTTGCGTTCAGAACAGTTTCACCTATCACGCCAAGTGTCAGGCTGCCCTCATCTGACAGTCGGGTCAGCCTTTCGGCAAGGATTGAACCCCGCTCGATAAATGGTCGAATCTCCTCCTGAATTACGTTTTCAGCGCTGGCAATGGCGGTGTTTGCAGTCTCGAGTTGCTTTGGCAGTTTCTGACGTCTCTTTGATGCTCTTGAGCGTATCGGTTCCTGTACTCAACGTTGTTTCGGCCGTGTTCGCCAACGTATCCAATCTCTTGGTGAATTCGCCAACATCTTTGGCGGCACCGCCCAGATCGGACGAAAGCGACTGGAAATCCGTCAGTGTTTTATCCAGTTTGCCCGACGCTTCCGCCAGATTGTTCAGGATATCCGACACCGCCTTGCGATTGCTCTCATCTACAACGGAATTGAGGTTCTCCAGCAGGGTGACCGCCTTTTCCAGAACCTCTGGTGCGCCTTCCAGTAAGGACTGGATCGAGCTGCGCTTACTTGTGATGACGCTGTTCTGAGGCAATTTCTGTGCGGTTGGTGATCCACCGGACAACTCAACATATGCCACGCCGGTGACGCCCAGAGACTGCAATTGCGCGATGGTTTCCTTGGTGACGGGGATGCCTGCATCAATCTCAAGTCTAACCCTTACTTTCGAGGGGTCATCTTTGTCCAGATCCAGGGAAATTACCTGTCCCACCGGCAAGCCGTTATAGTTCACGCCACCAGCGGCAGACAGGCCCGAAACATTGTCAAACAAAACATCATAGTAAGCGTATTGACGGGTTACTTCGAATTTGGCGAGCCATAGGAAGAACCCGAAGGCGCCAAGAATGCCTGCCAAGGTGAACGCACCAATCAGGATATAATTCGCTCGGGTCTCCATCGCCTCTACCTGTCCTGCCCCTTCTGTTGTGCCGCACGGGCGCGGGGGCCTGTGAAATATTCCTGAACCCAAGGATGGTCGACCTTGGTCATCTCTTCTATCGGACCTTCAACCAGCACACGCTTTTCCGCAAGTACAGCGATGCGGTCACAAATGGCGTATAAACTGTCCAGATCATGCGTCACCATGAACACAGTCAGACCTAGCGCGTGCTGAAGTTCACCAATCAATTCATCATAAGCGGCAGCCCCGATCGGGTCCAACCCAGCGGTTGGTTCGTCCAGAAACACGATTTCGGGATCCAACGACAGGGCGCGGGCCAACGCGGCGCGTTTTCGCATACCCCCGGACAGTTCCGAGGGGAACTTGCTGCAACTTAGCTGAGGTAGTCCGACCAGACTGATCTTAAGCCCCCAAGCGCGGCCATCAGTTTTCACTTATGCCGGTATGTTCACGCAGAGGCGCCATCACGTTTTGCAGCACGGTCAGCGAGGAAAACAGCGCTCCGTCCTGAAAGGCGACACCCCAGCTTTTTTCGATGCGCTGACGCTCTTCTTCGGGGCCGTTCAGGACATCAACACCCAGAACTTCGATGCTGCCCGACTTAGGCTTGTTCAACCCAACGATCGTGCGCAATAGCACCGACTTACCGGTGCCCGAGCCACCGACAACACCCAGAACTTCACCACGCCAGACATCCAGATCAAGATTGTCATGGACCACTTGATCTCCAAACTGATTGGTCAGATGGCGCACACGAATAACGGCTTCACGTTTCGTATCGGATTGGGTTTTGTTTTGCAGCGCGGCCCCATCCATCTCATATCCCCATTTCTGAGAAAAAGATCGAGAACAGCGCGTCTATCGCAATTACCATGAAGATCGATTGCACGACCGAGGCTGTCGTCCGCTGACCAACACTTTCGGATGAGCCTTTGACCTGCATGGCTTGCCAGCAGGCAATAACTCCGATCACCAACGCGAAGAAAGGAGCTTTGATCATTCCAACGGCAAGTTGTGCCACCCCAGTATTTTCCTTCAACCGGGTCAGGAACATGCCGGGGCTCACTCAAGGTCGATCCAACTCATCAAAGCGCCACCGATTAAACCTGCCATGTCGGCCACAAATCCGGGATTGGCAGCATGATAAGCAAGGCTACGACACGCGGGATGACGAGAACTTCGATCGGGTCAAGCCCGAGTGTCCGCATCGCATCAATTTCTTCCTGCACCTTCATGGAGCCGATTGAGGCGGTAAAGGCCGATCCAGAACGGCCTGCGACTATAATAGCGGTTAGCAGGATACCCAGCTCTCGCAGGATAGAGATTGAGATCAGCTCCACTACAAAGATCTCGGCCCCAAACTGTTTTAACTGAGTCGCGCCCTGGAACGCTAAGACAACCCCAATCAAAAAGCCCATCAAGGAAACGATCGGCAGAGCTTTGAAGCCGACCTGCTCCATCTGCGAGAACAATGCAGCACGCCGCAACCGCCAGGGCATGATCAAAGTTCGAACCAAGCGATGCAGGGTAAGGCCCAGGAAGCCGACGATCGACAACGTGTCTTGCCAGGCACCAAAAGTCTTTTGACCGACCCGAGCAACCCAGTTCACAAAACCCTGCGGCGGCAGCTCCTCTCCGGCCGCATCGGGTATGTTGTGCGATACCGTCTCGATCAACGAAGAATGCGCTGGGGCCACCCCTTCAAGCCGAACCTGGGTCCCATTGGAACTCATCCGTCGTACGAGGTTGGCAACAAGCCATGCCCCTCCGGTATCCAAAGACTCGACTTGTGACATGTCTATCGTAGCATCTTGCCCGTTGGGCGTAAGAGCCGCAAAATCCCCTTCAACACGATCCAACAATTGCGTGCGCAAGTCCCCCGATATCCGTATGCAAACGCCGGTTGCGCTCGTCTCAGAATTTATCGTCGGCCGTGTCATAGCCGTATGTGATGGCAAACACTTGGGGCCTGCAATGGATTTGTTCAAATAAGCTAAGATTTTACCCTCACGCATGGCGAGTGTGCGACAGTGAAATTCGGGGCGAAGATTGCTAAAGAAACAGTGCAACTGGTCGAAACCTGTCATTTGAATACCAAGAATCTGCCGGGCAAACCTCGAAAGGTATTGATAGGCGTGCGGGAGCAAAACAGGTTAATATTCAGATAATTATGGACAAGTATCCTTCTTGAGGTATCGTGTGCTGGAAATTTCAAATTGTGGTTGAGTTTGTCGAATGGGCAGCTTGGTCGGCAAATAGATTAGCTTGTAGGGCGCATTTCTGCCTCGCCACCGCCGCTTGCACCACATGCCTTTTGCGCACGAACTGAGAGGTGGATGATGGTCAATTGGTTGGTGAATATTCTACAGAATTATCCTGAGCTGGCGGTATTTTTGTCGATCGGTATCGGTTTCTTAGTCGGCCCGTGGAAGGTGATGGGATTCAGCCTGGGCACAGTCACCGCAACGTTGCTGGCGGCTGTGGTGATTGGTCAAGCCCAGATTGACATCGACTCGGCCGTTAAATCGACATTCTTCATTATGTTTATATTTGCCGTGGGCTACGGTGTCGGACCGCAGTTCATTCGCGGTTTGAAGGCAGACGGCGCGCGCGAGGTGCTCTTTGCGCTCAGCGTACTTGCGCTTTGCCTTGTTATCCCGATCATCGCAGCCAAGGTGGCGGGGCTAGAGCTTGGTTATGCAGCGGGGCTTTATGCCGGATCGCAGACGATTTCGGCGGCGATTGGGGTTGCCACTGACCAGATCGGTCAGCTGGGCCTGTCTGCGGAACAGGCCAAGACCTATGCCAACCAGATTCCGATCGCCTATGCGGTGACCTACATCTACGGCACAATCGGGTCGGCCATCATTTTGGCCAAGATCGGCCCGCGCCTGATCGGCGTCGATCTGGTCGCGGCCTGCAAGGAGTATGAAGCAAAGCTAGGTGGCACAGCGTCGGTGGAAACCGGTGATGGCATCGTCTCAGCCTATCGCGCGATTGAAGCGCGGGCTTTCCAGATCCCAGAAGGTAGCGATCTGCTGGGGCAACCGGTCAAAGATCTGATGCCCGGTATCCGCATCTATGCCGAACGCCTTAGACGCGATGGGAAGATCATTGAGGTGGACGATAACACCGTATTGCAGGTCGGAGATGTCGTGATGTTTTCAGGCCGCCGCGCTGATCTGGTGGGGCTGCTTGAGTCCAACCTCACAGAAGCTGATGCGCCTGATCTGCTGAGCATCCCATCGGAAAAGCTGGATGTTCTGATCACCAGTAAAGAGGTGCATAACAAAACGCTGGAACAGCTAAGCAAACTGTCGATCGCGCGGTGCATTTACGTCTCGAAACTGATGCGTAACATGCAGGACTTGCCGCTGTTACCCGGGACAGTCGTGCACCGCGGTGACATCGTCACAATTCAGGGCAGTAAGCGGCATGTCGAGGCCGCAGTTGCCCAGATCGGTTATGCGGACCGCCCGGTCGACACCACGGATCTGGCCTTTGTAGGCTGGGGAATTTTCATCGGCGGTGTCATCGGAACTCTGTCAGTCATGATGGGTGGTTTCCCGATCAGCCTTTCCACTACCGGAGGCGCGCTGCTGGCTGGGCTGGTGCTGGGCTGGCTGCGCACGGTCCATCCGACTTTCGGGCGCATCCCGGGTCCGGCGCTTTGGTTGATGAACACTCTGGGTCTGAACGTGTTTATCGCGGTGATAGGGATCACCGCAGGGCCGGGATTTGTCGCGGGGCTGCAACAGGCTGGTATCGCTTTGTTGCTGTGGGGGATCGTCGCGACTTCGCTGCCGATGATCTTTGCGGTCTATGTCGGGCATTACGTGTTCAAATTCCACCCGGCTATTCTGTTTGGTGCCTGCGCAGGCGCACGCACCACCACTGCCGCACTGGGTATGATCCAGGAAGCCGCGCAAAGTCGCATCCCGGCGCTTGGCTACGGAATGCCGTATGCGATCGGGAACACATTGCTGACCATCTTCGGGATGGTCGTCGTTTTAGTCCTAAGTTGATTTGGAAAGGTTATCGTTATGGATAGAGTAACGCTGCACGATTACGAAGCGCTCAGCCCGTTTCAGATCAAGGATGAGCTGATCAAGCTGGCTTCGGCCGAGGCACGTAAGGCCAACAGCGCCTTTTTGAACGCAGGGCGCGGGAATCCCAACTGGGTCGCCACCCGCCCGCGCGAGGCGTTCTTTGCCCTTGGTCAATTTGCAATAACTGAATCCAAACGCGTGATGGACCATCCTGCTGGTTTAGGCGGAATGCCTGCGCAAAAAGGCTGCCATCAACGGCTGCAGAGTTGGGCGTCTGATCATTCTGAAACACCGGGCGTCGACACGCTGCTTGAGGTCGTGGTGCATGCCATTTCCGCATTTGATTTCGATGCGGATGAGTTTGTGCATGAGCTTACGGATTCGATCATCGGTGACAACTATCCAGTCCCCGACCGCATTCTAAGACACAATTCCGCCATCGCCCATGAGTACTTGATGTGGTCCATGTGCCGAGGCCACCGGCCTGACGCTCAGTTCGATCTGTTCGCAGTCGAAGGCGGCACGGCGGCGATGTGCTACATCTTCAAGTCTCTGAAAGCCAATCGGCTGCTGAACCCCGGCGATACCATTGCGTTATGCACACCGATATTCACCCCCTATCTGGAAATGCCAGAGCTGGAGGATTACAGCCTTGAATCTGTCCATGTGGAGACCGACGAGGAAGACGGGTTCCAACTGACCAACGACGCTGTGGAAAAGTTGAAAGATCCCAAAGTAAAGGCGTTCTTTCTGGTCAATCCCGGTAATCCGTCTTCAGTTGCGCTCAGCACCGCTTCGTTGCGCAAGTTGTCGGATTTAGTGGAAAATCACCGTCCTGACTTGATCGTGCTGACAGATGATGTCTACGGCACCTTTGTGCATGATTTTACCTCGGTCATGGGCCATCTGCCGCGCAATACGATCGGAGTATATTCCTATTCGAAGTATTTTGGCTGCACCGGCTGGCGGCTTGGTGTGATTGCCGTAGCGCAAGACAATATCTTCGATCTGAAACTGGCGGATCATCCGGACGAGATCAAACAGGCCTTGGACAAGCGCTATGGCACACTCAGCCTGACGCCACGGGATATCCGCTTTATTGACCGGTTAGTGGCCGATAGTCGCGATGTCGCTCTAAACCACACGGCGGGTCTATCACTGCCGCAGCAGGTTATGATGACTCTGTTTTCGCTGTGCGAATTGGTCGATAGCAAGAAAATCTATCAGACCGCCTGCATGGAACTGGTTCATCGCCGTTTTAAACTCCTGACCGAAGCGATGGGGATCGAGGTGCAGGCAAGTGCGCACTACGACGCATATTACGGCATCATCGATTTTGAATACTGGCTGCGAAAATATGTCGGCGAAGATGTCGTGGCATGGATTAAACAGAATGTTCACCCGTTGGATATCGCGTTCAAGCTGGCCGAAGACTATGGCATCGTTTTGCTAAACGGCAGCGGATTTGATGCACCCGGATGGTCGGCCCGCGTTTCCTTCGCCAACCTGCCGGATGAAGCCTATTCGCAGATCGGAACAGCTGTTCGATCGGTTGCGCGGGGCTACGTGCAGGCCTACCGCGCCGCGAACAATTTGCCGCTGCATGGCTAGATCAAATTCCCTACACCTGTGCCTGAACTGGTGTTACCCATAGGCGCAGGGGAGGATGAATTTGGAGATATCTGAACAACGCATTAAGGCGATGACAACGGCTGGCCTGAACCTGATCGGGCAAGCGCTGTCGATCTATGACAGTCAGTTGCGCCTTGTAGTCAGCAATTTGAGATTTCAGGAAATGTTCGGATTGCCGGATGAACTTGTCGAACCGGGTGCATTGTTCCACGACACCATTCACTTTCTCGCCAGCCGTGGCGAGTACGGCCCGGACGGTGATGTCGCCGAAATGGTTGAGACCCGTGTCGCTCAGGCCTTGGCGTTCGAGCCACACTACATGGAGCGTACTCGACCCAATGGCCAAGTGATCTCGGTCGAAGGTGCGCCCTTGCCGAATGGTGGTTGGGTGGCTGTTTACACAGACATTACGCGCACCAAACAGGTCGAAGAATTGCTGCGAACCCGCTCAGAAGAACTGTCCGGCCAACTTTTAGGACACGCCGAAGAGCTTTCCGCAACCAACCGCAAACTTGCAGCAACTATTACCGCTTTGGAAGAAGCCAAGCGTCAACTGACCGAGATCGAGGCGCGCACGCGGATGACAACCGAGATGATGCCGGCTCATATCGCGCATCTGGATACTGATGGACGATACGACTACTCAAACCGCCGCCTCAGTTCGGTTATGCCCGGCCGCCCGTCTGACATTCTAGGCCTTCACATATCAAAGGCCTTGGGGCAATCGGCCTATGATCGGGTAAAACCGCATCTGGAACAGGCGTATGGCGGCCAACCTTCGGTTTTTGAGTTTACCGAGGATCAGGATTCGCGCCGCATTCGCGTGTCCTTCACGCCAGACAAAGCTGGTGGTGTTTATGTCATGTCGGTCGATATTACCGAAGAGACACAAGCTCGTGTCGCCCTTCAGCAAACGCGACGCAGAGCGATGGCGGCGCAAATGACAAGTGGGCTCGCGCACGATTTTTCGAATTTATTGACCATAATACTTGGCATGCAGGCGCGTCTGGAGAAGATGGATTTGCCTGAAGAAGCAGACCAACTGATCGCCGCCACGCAACAGACCGCACGGCGAGGCGGGCAATTGTTGAACCGCATCGCAGACATGACTGGCAATCGCACACCCCAACCACAGGCGACGGATATGCGCGGGCTACTCGAGGACTTGCGCATTCTGGCCACACCTTCCTTACCGCGCGGAATGGGACTGTCAGTCGTAAATACTCTGCCCAACAAGCCGTTGATGCTTGATCCAGGTATGGTGCAGGATGCTCTACTAAATCTCGTGCTGAATGCCCGAGACGCCTGTGGTACGTCCGGTCAAATTACCATCAGTGTGCATGCGATCGGAACCATTTGGATCGAAATTACGGTCTCGGACACGGGTTCAGGCTTTACTCCGGAAGCGCTGGAGCAAGCATTAAATCCGTTCTTTACCACCAAAGGCAGCGATGGATCGGGGCTGGGGCTTCCGATGGTTTATGACACCGTAAAGCTCGCCGGGGGCGATCTGAATTTACGGAACACGCCTTCTGGTGCATCGGTTGTAATTCGCCTGCCTTTCCGACCAGCGGCGCCCTCTCAGGCGGGTCTTGTACTTTTGGTTGAGGACAACGATGAATTACGCAGCCAATTTCGGGAAATTCTGATTGGATTGGGCTGTTCCGTCATCGAAGCGAGCTCGGTTGAAGAAGCACTTACTTTGACGTCCGATATTGAAGATATCACGCTGGTGCTATCAGACATCCGGCTTGAGGGTCAAGGCACCGGTATCGATATCGTCGACCATCTGAGTGGTGCTTTGCCTTGCATCCTGATGACATCCCTACCGATTTCCGATCCGTTGCATCATCAAGCGCTGAAACGCGCGCCTGTCCTGAGCAAACCTTTCACACCAGAGCAGCTTTCCGCTTTGATCCGTATCGAGGCCGCATAGATGACGCAACCATTGGTGACCATTCTTGATGATGAACCTGAAATACGGCACATTTTGACAGGCGCTCTCGAAGATGCGGGTTTTCGAACCCAAAGCTTTGCGCGCGCGCGTGAATTCGAAGCGTCGTTGAAGCGGGTCACGCCAGATGTCTGCCTTGTGGATTTGTCGCTCCCTGATACTGATGGACTGGCACTGGTACATCGCCTTGCGCTCGAGCAGGGGGCCGCTGTCATTATCATCTCTGGCCGGGCACAGGTGCAGGATCGAGTGACAGGGCTCGAACTTGGGGCGGACGACTACATAACCAAACCTTTCGACCCCGCAGAGGTCATTGCGCGTGTTCGCGCCCGCTTGCGGTCTACTGGTCCTGCTGTGCAAAACTCAGATGCCGCCGAATTCAACGGATGGACCGCGCATTTTGACCGATATGTTCTGATTGATGAAAATGGTGCGGAAACACCATTCAGCCACGCCGAAGGTGAGGTTCTGCGCCTCTTCCTCGAAAGTCCCAAACGCCTTATCAGTCGGGCCCGTATGCAAGAGATTTTAGGTGGTGGCGCTGGTGACAGCTTTGATAGGGCGATGGATGTACGTATCTCACGGTTGCGGACAAAATTGGGAGAGGACCCCAAAAATCCGCGCCTGATCAAAACTATCTACGGGGCAGGGTACATCTTTCTAGGCGACGTTGCTTACGATGAGCATCCCTTTCAAACAATTGTCAATTTACCGCCACGACGAATGAGCCAGCATTTCTTGAGACGAGCTCATTCGCGAAGGGCCCGGTCCTTGATCTTCAATACCGGTTGGATCAGGTAATCCAGCACCGTTTTTCGGCCCGCAAGGATATCAACTTCCGCGATCATTCCGGGTATGATCTCGACCGCCATACCAGATCCGTCTAGCATGGTGTCCAAGGTCTGAATTTCAACTGCGAAGACCTCTTCTTCACTCCGTTCAGTACGCGTTACTGCGTCAGCTCCAATGCGAATGATCTCACCGTCTAAACTGCCGTATCGAGAATAATCGTAGGCCGTAATCTTTATTTTAACCTGTTGTCCTGCATGCAAAAATGCGATGTCATCGGGGCGAATGTAAGCTTCCACCAACAATCCGTCGTCCAATGGGACGATTTCGATCAATTCTTCACCGCTGCGCGCCAGACCTCCGATTGTCGTACTGTGGATGCGATTTACGATGCCTCGAACCGGAGCACGAATCTGCGCGCGCGACACCCGGTCACGTAGCGAGGGCAGGGCAGGTTGCAACGCCGACAGCTCAGCCGTAACCAATGCCAAATCCGTAAGTGCAGTGCTGCGAAATCTGCTGCGCGTTGCGCTTACTTTTTCATCTATTTCGTTAAGACCGGCCTTAAGGCGGCTTATCACCGCCTCAGCCCTGGTCTTTCGGCCAGTCCATTCTGCCTCACTCCGACGCAATGCAAGCAATGTAGTTACAGGTTCCATGCGTTGCTCAACCAGAGGCTCCATCATTGCGCGCTCTTCAGCCAGAACATTCAATGTTTCCATTGTTGTAATCTGATCCACCAAACCCTCCTCGTACTCGCGCTGTCTTTGCTCGTGTTGTCTCGTCAGAATTGCAATCTCGGAGGCAAGTTCAGCTTGCCTCCCCCGATACAGCGCTGTTTCTGATCGTACGACGCTTTGAGCTTCGCTCAACAAGGGTTCGCCAAACTGCAGATCACTCCCGTCTATTTCCGCCTGCAGTCGCTGGGCACGCGCCATTAAAGCATATGCGCGTTGTTGTTCCTGAATTAACTCACGTTCAATCTGGTTACTGTCGAGTTCCATCAACAACGCTCCGGCTTCGACCAGCTGCCCTTCATATGCATGCAGAGATTGCAGAACCCCCGGCTCGGTGGCTTCAATAACCTGAATGTCTCCGGAGGGTACTATGCGGCCGTCGGCGCGTACAACATCGTCCAACTCTGTAAAATTTGCCCACGCAACCGCGGTGATGATGCATCCCACAATCAGGAACAGTAACACGGATCCCCGGAGCGGTGCCTGCCCCTGCATTTCGCGCGCGAGCTGTTTGAATTCAGGATGCCGCAACATTCAGATGCCTCCCGGGATTGCGAACATGTTGCGCAAGAACGCCCTTGGGTCCATCCATGCCGACCTTGCCATCCTCAATCACGATGACGCGGTCCACCAGTTCCAACAAACTTGTACGATGTGTCACGATCACCATCGTGGTGTGTTGCGTTGCAGATTTTAACCTTTTGATTGTCTCCGCCTCGGATTTGATATCCATGGCACTTGTCGGTTCATCCAACACCAACACCGGGGGGCGGCCGATGAGCGCCCGAGCCAGAGCAACTGATTGTCTCTGACCGCCTGACAGGCCTTCACCACGTTCGGCGATTTGTTGGTCGTAACCGCGCGGGTGCTTGGCGGTGAAATCCTCAACCCCCGCTACCTGGCCCGCGCGGATTACATCGCTATCGCGCGGACGTATCATACCGCTGGCAATATTGTCCCTGATTGAACCAGAGAACAGCCAAATATCTTGCAGGATCGAGCCAACGTTGTGACGCAATTCTCCGAGATCGATTTGGCGGATGTCCAGCCCATCGAGCATTACAGATCCCACGCGCGGCTGATATAAACCCAGCAGCAATCGCGCAATCGTACTCTTGCCCGATCCAATTTGGCCAAGGATCGCTACCTTTTCACCCGGTTCGATGGTGAAGGAAACACCCTTTAGCGTATCGTCTGTTTGCTCGGGGTAAGTAAAATGGACATTATTAAACGCGATGCGCCCGGAAATCTCGGGTCGGCTCACCCATGACCGGCCCTGCGGCCGTTCGTTATCTGCCTGCATAAGCTTATCGAGATTGCAAAAAGCACTACGCGCATGATTGATGCGCGTAAGTGTCTGAGCCAACTGGCCCAATGGCGCCAAAGCCCGTCCAGTCAGCATAACTGATGCTACAAGCGCTCCCATGCTGGTTTGGCCATCTGCAATAAGAAATACGCCGTAGAACACAATCAACACTTGCGCGGCTTGTTGAGTAAGCCCAGTCAGGTTCAGTGCGAATTGGGTAATGGCGCGACTACGCGCCCCATGCTCCGACTGGCGCGCGATTGCATTCTCCCAGCGTGTTCGCATTTTCCGACCTGCTGCTGTGGTCTTGATCGTCTCAAGACCAGTTGCTGTCTCGACCAGCACAGATTGTTTTGACTGTCCATCGGCAAAGCTGTTTTCCGCCAGCCGTGACAACATTGGTTGGACGGCCAACCCGCTCAGCAAAACAACCGGTACGGCAAGTGCTGGAACCAGCGCCAATGGCCCCCCGACGAGGTAGATGGTAAGGATAAAGACGGCGATGAACGGCAAGTCCACAACTGCAACCAAAGTGGCCGAAGTAAAGAACTCACGCAGGGTTTCGAATTCTCTTATCGTGCTGGCCATTTCACCGACTGAACCTGGCCGTGCGGTCATGCGGATATTCAGCATCTGGTCGAAGATGCGCCGCCCCATGAACTTGTCGGCTTGTTGTCCGGCGCGGTCAATGAAACCGGCGCGCAAGAGCTTAAGCGCAAAGTCGAATATCAAAGCCAAGCACACGCCAAAAGTCAGAGCTAAGAGAGACTCCGTTGCTTCGTTCGGCAACACCCGGTCGTAGACAATCATTATGAAAACTGAAGTCGTCAGCCCCAGAATATTCGCCATCGCAGCCGCCAACGCGACCTGAAAGTAGGACCAGCGATTCACCGCGAGCGCGGACCAGAACCAGTGCCCTTCGTGCCTCGCGTCAGAGGTTCCGACCTCGTCATCGTGCGACCGTCGAAAAAGTAAGGCATAGCCTGTATATGCTTCCTGAAAGTCTCCCTCAGAAATTTCTCCGACGCCATCGCCTAACGCTGGATCAAAGAGTAAGAGATCACCCGATTGCGAGCGGCCATGATATACGACGGCACGATCATCATTCAACAACAGGATCGCTGGCGCCAGTGTTGCGTCAAATGCGTTGATTTTTTGTGCTCCAAAACCAACCTGCATTCCGGCATTTTGCGCCAAGGTTATCGCGTCGCGAACGGTTAGATCATCCGCCTCACCCGACCGTGCGGCAGACAGTGTCGAAATTGTCAAAGTGCGTTCGAGCGTGGCTGCTACATTTAACAAGCAAGATTCTAGCGGTGTTAAAGAACCATGGGTAACTTTCATGTGAGCCTATCCCAATAGTTTAATTTGACGATCACCGGATCATTCGAATTTACGGATCGGCTCGCAGTTGTTACCCGCTTTTCACAATTTAGGTTTGGCGCTGTTTTCTGAGTAGAAAAAAGCACGGTCGCCAGAAACGGTAGATTTGATAGATAGTTAGCCCATCTCATTGATCGGCTCTGCGTTTGTGTGATCATGGGCTACATCATTGGCCATCGCGGTTAAGAACCCGTTTAGAGTGTCGCTCGAAGACGAATGATTGTATTCTGAGCCTCTCTGCGCTTGTGCTAGCCATGCACATTGCGACAACGAAATCTGATGAGCGTGGATAAGTTCAAATGCATCATTTTTTATCAGCGTCAGATTGAAAACATCCGGAACGCGATTTAGTTTTTTTCTATCGATGCCCCAACATGCTGGGGGCAGAGCGATCCCTTCAAAATCCTGAAGGGGAATGAAAAGCTCCATTTCTGCAAGCAATGTGCAAAGGCGGTGGGTTGTGATTGCTGCGGCTTCACGATGTTGCAAAAACTGCAACACGTCCTGGAGGTCCTGAGTCAGTTTATTTTGATCGGTAAAAAATGGATTATCTTGTGGATCGCGCGTCAACAATCCAGAGTTTTCATCTACGTACAGGCACAACTTTGCACCGCAGGAACGTCGGAATTTCTAGAAGGCCCTGCGTAAAACGGGTAGGAACGAAGCGCTGACGGTACATACGGCGCACGCCAATGCCCATTTGGATCGACAAAGGGTGACGCTATGCCAGCAGCGACTGAAAACAGCGCCGTCGGTATGAAATCATCCCCCTGCCGCTGGAACACAATGGGGAACGCAGACGCAATCCGAGATATTTCTGAAACGACGATCGGACATCCGGCCATTCCTTGGGCAAATCCGAAAGACGTGAAACGACGCCAGAAAAAGTTGCGATGACGCCCAACATGTACGGGGACAAGACCATTCTCTGTCATACAAACCTCTTGTAAGGATAAGGCGAGATCAGCTCAGGTAATCTCGCCAAATGCCTATCGGCGATTTACGCAGAAGTGCCGGTCGGGTCGGTCAACAGGACGTTGTCTGATGTCAACGCACTTAGGTCCGCAAGCCCTTCAAACTGCGCCAGTGTTTCTACCGACGCTGAACCTGGGCTTGAATAATCGACTTTGACAAGAAGGCTGTCAGAGCCATCTGTTGCAAGAAGATATATCTCGTCTCCGGCCTGAGCACCTGTCAGGTTCTCTGCAGCGCTGGCAATCGTGTTGACATCCAGATCAGCAAGTGAAGTTTCCAAACCAACGAAGCCGGTGTTTGAGCCGATTGTGCCTCCTGCCATAAGCAACTCAACTCCAGTACCGTCACCGCGCAGCGTACTTGCATCGAGATTATGAAATAGCAGCGCGTCTGATACGCTCGCTGCCGGACCGAGTGTAAAGTTGCGAACACTATCCGGCCATTCGCCGCCGGATCTGCATCAAACACAACAACGTCACGACCCGCGCCTGAGAGGTCAATCATATCGCTTCCATCGCCGCCATGGATGACATCGTCGACGTTTGACCCGATTAGATGATCAGCCCCAGCGGTGCCCAGATGAAGTTGCGACGGCCCGCCATCCGGTGTGGTCAACGTCAGCACTATCGGTTTGGTTGCATCCTGCACGGTCATCGTGAATGTAACAACTGGTTGCGACAAATCTCCATAGCTTGTCGCAGCTCCGGCGAAACTGATCGTTGAACCTCCGCTTGGGTTCGCAAGGAACAGGTTGAAATCCGCGTTCTCGATCTCGGACCCATTGTCATAAGTCGCAATCGAAGAATCAAAGCCCAGATCAGCTGTAAATGCCAGCCCGCTGGAAATATCGCGATCCGGGTCTGCGTAGATCTCAAATGTCACCGTCGATCCGCTTCGACCAACCTCAGAAATAGTATAAGCGGCTGGCACATGAGCGAAGGTTTCAACCGAAATTGGGGAGGGGTTCGGACCACCAGACACAGTTGCCTGTGCAGAAAAATCGAGAGAGTCTCCAGCATCGATCGAGGCGAAGGTTGCAGCGGACACTGCAAGGCTCCAACTTCCATCAGCGGCAACGGTTGCACTGCCGATGGAAACTGAATTTAGCGTGACATCAATCGCCTGACCTGGCGTTAAACCCGCAGAACCACCAGAGATCGTTAATCCAGTGTTTTGCACATCGGTTAATGAAACTGCTCCGTTCGTTCCGGGCGTATTGAGGCTCAGGATAGGACGGAAGTTTGTATCTAACGTTGCTGTTGCGTCAATTGCCGGATTCCCTGCTGCGTCCTGGACCGATGCTGTGATCTGAAAGCTGCTGCTATCTGCGAGCCCAAGCAAATCAGCAGAAGGGATAACCGTAGCCCAGGTAGCACCAGAAACCACCGAAGTATAATCCGCACCGTTCAGATTGACAGTAACCAACTGTCCATCTTCAGCGGAGGTGAAACCTGAAACGTTCAGATCAGATCCCTGTTCAATCACGTCCAGTATAGGACCCACAGTCAGAGGGTTCATCGTAATCGTAGGTGCATCAAGGTCCGTGCTGAAACTTGCCGAGGCGCTACTGTCATTCACAGCGGCATCGGAAACCAAAGCATTTACGGTGTATGATGCCCCATCTTGTAAACTGCTCAGGTCAGATGCGGCCGCGGTGTAAGTCCAGCCACCTCCACTGACAGGGGTGGAACCACTTAGCAAAACAGTGCCATCTGAAGCTACAATTTGAACAGTAACTTGTGTTCCATCACCGACGTTGGACGTTCCGGAAATTTCCAAATCAGTAACCTGCTCGGCGATGTTTATCACCGGACCATCGGATAGGGACGAAATCACCAATGCTGGAGGTGTGAAGTCAGTGTCGAAGCTGCCGGAAGCCTGCAATGACGGATTACCAGCCGAATCGGAGACATTTGCAGTCACGGATATCGTTGCGCCATCTGACAGCAGCGCCAAATCTGCGGTAGGTACGGTAGCAATCCAAGACCCTCCTCTAACAATACCCGTATAGGATTGTCCGTTGAGGGATACGGTCACCGTTTGGCCATCCTCAGCCGAAGTGGTTCCTGAGACGGTCAGGTCCGTATCACGCTCTGTCGCATTCATGACTGGGCCATGCGAGAAGCTGTCAATGTTCAATGTGGGCGCTGAAACATCTTTGGACAGGCCGACAACGTCCTGCGGAGCCGGTAGGCCGTCAGCGTCTGTAACATCGGCCGTCAGGTTGAAGCTTCCGCCATCAGCGAGTGCTATGAGATCTGCGCTTGAAATATTCACGCTCCAACTGCCGCCCGATACCAAATCTGTATAAGTTTGGCCGTTCAGAGTGACCGAAACTTGCTGACCGTCAGATACGTTTCCTGTTGTCCCATTTACGGTCAGATCAGAACCCACCTCAGCTGCGTTCAGGACAGAACCGACGGATAGGGGAGTAATTGCTATCGAAGGACCAGTGAGATCGACCGGTACAGAGACAACAATGGGTGTTGCAGAGTTACCCGCAGCATCGCTGATCGCAACAGAAATGGTGGCGGGCACCCCGGTGGCCAGCCCAGAAAGATCCGCATTCGGAATCGTCACCGACCAGCTGCCGCCCGAAGTGGTTCCGCCATAATCTTGGCCGTCGAAAGATACGGTAACGGCCTGACCGTTCTCGGCGGTGGTTGTCCCCGTCAGAACCAGATCGCCGCCAACATCCGCAAGATCGATGGATCCGCCGGCAACAGGGTTCAGAGTCAGAGTAGGAGCAGAGAAGTCTGTATCAAATGCATCATTTACCTGAACGGCGGGATTGCCTGCGCGGTCAGTTACATCTGCCGTTACTGCTATGTTAGCTCCGTCCGGTAAAGCCGCAAGATCAACGGCTGGTACCGAGACGCCCCAACTGCCCCCAGAAACTGTCCCTTGATAGGTCTGGCCACCGACTGTTACGGTGACAATTTGGCCATTTTCCGCATCTGTTGTGCCCGAGATTTCGAGAGCGCCATTCTGTTCTGCGCCATTCAAAACTTCGCCAGCTGAAAACGCTGTAATTGCCAATGTAGGCGGGACTGTATCGACGTCAAACTTTGCGGTATCCACCGATAGTTCCGTGCCCATTCCATCCAGATGACGAATTGTTACCGTTGAAACTCCCTGAGGGAGCGCAGCCGTTTCGGCTTGAGTCAGCGAAACGCTCCAGTTTCCATTGATATCTGGTGTGACAGCTTTGGTGACGGAACCAATGGTTACTTCTACCGAAGTTGTGCCCACGGGGGTCGCTGATTTGCTGCTGATATTATTAAGTTCATTTGTCTGCAATCCCTGCAGGTTAAGGCTGGGTGGGCGAGGAGGTTCTGTGGCGACCGTAGCTGGCTCGGGGTCTTCATCACTCCCGCCCCCTCCGCGACCACCTCTGCCAGCAGCGGCAGCTGCACCGGCGATACCCAGCCCACCTAATGCAAGCCCCGCGCCGCTCACCCCGCCTGCGGCGGCGGTCGCTCCGGCGGCTTCCGCTGCGAGACTGAATTGAGCAATTTCTGCGGCGACCCCGTCGGCAAGCATAATCGCGCCGTTTTCCAGAATTTGAACGTTCTCGGCGGTGACAACAATCGTTCGACCATCCGCCAAGCTTAGTTGGACATCACCATTTGCAAGCAATTTAATAGCCAGAACACCGGGGATCGAATTTGCAAATTGATAGGATTCGAGCTGTTCGACGGTCGCCTGTGCCAACACCGGCAATGCCAATAGTGTTGACCCAAGACCACCTGCAAATCCACGCTTGGCCAATAGCTTGAGCTTTTTGTCTATCCAGTTGCGAACATGGCGCTTGCGCTGCGCATTGGGCTGAGAGTCCGTGATCGAAATTTTGGTCGAGCCGGTATTGTTGGTCATGTTGCCCTCACATTTGATGGACGCGGTTTTTGCATGTTCCGCATTTCCCGGTTCAAACCCATTCATTCGTGGCGCGATCTGGCACCTTTGGGGGAGCAATCCGGAAAACTTGAATTAATCTGGAACCGAAGTCCCTATTTTCACCACATTTCTGCTCTGGTTCTGGTCTGCGCATCCTTCCATCCTGTTTCCACTGCCAGGGGTGGTAGGGGGGGGTAGGGGCGATGAAGCTTCAGTTCGAAAGTGTGGTGGCAACGGGGACCGCAGCGCTCGATTCAGGTATCGGCGATACGGCTTTAAAAACGTTTAACGGGGAAACGTATCTCTACAGTATGACTGGACCCGGTGGCGGGATCGTTTCATGGCACCTTGGTTCGGGGGTATTACCACAGGAAATAGACCAGCAGTATTTCGACGCGTCGATCTCGTATCAAGTCGGACGGAGTGGCATTCCAATCCAACTGGCCTCTGGCGATCAGCTGATCTTGGATGTCGATACCGCGACGGGTCTGATCGGATATGACCTGAACCCGGATGGAAGCACTGGCAGCATCCGCGAAACAAACACTTTGTCTGGCGGCGGAGATATTTCTGCAGCGACACAGTTGACGGTTGGTGCGAACGAAATTCTTACGCTTGCACAAACCGATACCGGGCAACTGGCAACGTATCACATCAATGTAGACGGGACTTTGAGCCTGATAAATTCGGTTGCAGGCTCAGCGGATGAGCTGCGGGCGTTACAAGTCGGATCGAAACATTTCGTCATATCCATTGATACGGCAAGCAGCTCTATCCAGCCGTATTTGGTCGACCAGAATTCAGGTGTACTATCCGCGGTAGATGGAAATACTTCGATTCAGACGCTCGGGATAAGCGCGCCAACTGTTATCGAAGTTGTTCAGGCTTATGGCAAATCATGGGTCGTCGTAGCGGGTTCGCAAAGCAACTCAATAAGCGTCATGGAATTGGGCGACAATGGACAGCTCAGACCAACCAATCACGTCCTGGATACACTGCATACCCGATTCGAATCTGTACAGGATCTATCGGCCATTGAAGTAGAGGGGCGGGTTTTTGTCCTGGCAGGGGGCGGCGATGACGGCGTTACACTGTTCACGATGACCCCGGATGGGCAACTCGTTCATATGGATAGTTTTGCAGACACGCTGGAAACCAGATTACAGAATGTTGAAACGCTCAGCGTGGCGCATGTAGGGGATGAATTACAGGTTTTTGCAACGTCTCAAATAGATCCGGGCATAACCCATCTCAGCGTATCAATTGCGGATTTGGGAGTTGTCTCGCAAGGCTTGGGGTCGGTAACCGGGACCGCGCAAGACGATTTGTTAAGCGGAGGGATTCTGGATTCAACCCTGAACGGTGGAGCGGGCGACGACATCCTGATCACCGGTACAAGTTCAACGATCATGACAGGTGGGGCAGGCGCAGATGTCTTCGTGATCCGTCAAAGCAGTGGTCCAACTGTAATTTCGGATTTTCAGGCCTGGACAGATCGGCTGGACTTGTCGCACTACCCGTTCCTTAGGACTCCTGCGCAGCTGGATTTTACCTCAACAGCGACAGGCGCACGCATAACCTATCTTGATGAAACAATCGACCTGATTTCGGATACCAACACCCGTTGACCAGCGCTCAGGTGTTCGGGTCCGGGTTTAGTGGGCCGGACCACATCCCGGTTGATTTGGGTTCCGGTCCGGATAACAACGCCTCTGAAGGTTTAGCTGGCGCATTTACACTTGATGCTTTCGTCCGCAATCCAGCGCTTGGGGACGCCGAAATCCGGTTTACACCTGATGGAGGCTCTACTCTCACAGTGCAAGCCAATGAATATGGTGAATTCGATTTGGAAGTGCCGGATGGGACGTTTCCCGGACAACTAGAAATCATCAAGTCTTATTCGACAGCGAGCGGCGAAATTACCGCGCTGGATGCTCTGCAGGTTCTGCGTATGTCGGTCGGTCTGGATCCAACCTGGGGGTCTGCCGCTGCAGAGAATTTCATCGCAGCCGACATAACCCGAGATGGGTCGGTTAATGCCCTCGACGCGCTGGCGATTCTACAAGTCGCGGTTGGACAACCCACCGCACATGGGGTCGAATGGGTATTTCTGGACGCGAACGAAAATTTGTCTGATATCTCCAGAAACAATATAAATTACAATACAAGCGTCGATGTCACCATAATAGATGGCGCTTTGACGCTTGATATGACTGCAATACTCCTGGGAAATGTCGAAGCAGTTTGAGCATGGGCTTCAGGCCCCGATCACTCCCTGAATGCGCGATAAAAATAGTCAGCCAATGGTTTGATCAGATAGGATAGAGGCGTACGCTCATCTGTCTTGATCATAGCTTCAACTGGCATTCCAGGCAGCAGTTCCTGACCGTTGAGACGATCAAGCTGGCCTTCATCGGGCACTACTTCGGCCCGATAGAAAGTGAAACCGCTGGTCTCATCGGTGAACGTGTCAGCCGAAACGTTGATTACATGGCCTTCGATCTCGGGGGTGTCACGCTGGTTGAAGGCCGGGAACCGAAGGGCGACATCCTGTCCACGATGCAACTGATCCACATGCAATGCATCAACACGCGCGGCAACCAGTAACGGAGTGTCCTGAGGAACTACGTACATCATCGGTTCACCGGGTTGTATGACCGACTGAATCGCAAAAACCTGGCTGTCATAAACTGTGCCAGCAACGGGTGCGCGAATATCCAGGCGCGACAAACGCTCGGTTAGTGCAAGGCGCCTTTCTGCCAACTCAACCGCACGAGATTGAACGTCTCGAAGTTCGGTAATCGCCTCTTCGCGGCGGGTGGCCTGCAGTTGGACAATCTGAATTTCGGTCGTTGCGATCTGGCCCTTGAGCCGTGCAATGGTTGACTCAAGCCGCCCTATTTGTCCGGTAAGATTTGCCTCTTCTCTTTGTAGGGCAGAGACACGGCTTGCTTGCGTCAGACCGCGTTGCAGCAAACCCTGCTGATCTTCAAGTTCGGTTCTGATGAGCCCAACTTGCGTGTTCAGCGATGCAAGCTGCGCTTGCGTGCCCTCAATCTCGTTTCCGATCTGAACCTTTTGCTTGCCTAACTGGTCAATCTGTTGGGTCAGCGTGTCAAGTCTTGCATTGAACAAACGTTGCTGGCCCGCCAGCAAATCGTCACCGATTGTTTCATTAGATTTGAGCTCCTGCAGGCTTTGGGCAAGTGCATCGACATTCGCGCCATCCCTCTCTGCCTCAAGCCGAGCTTTTCGGGCAAGCAACTCGAACAGCTGTGATTCAACGATGGTTGTCTCCGACGCCAGAAAAGTATCGTCGAGCCTCAGCATCAATTCGCCTTCAGTGACACTATCACCGTCACGCACGAAGATTTCACCGACTACCCCGCCATCCGGATGTTCGATCACCTGACGGTTGCTTTGGACTTCAATCACACCCTGGGAAATGATCGCCCCGGCCAGTTCGGTGCGGACGCTCCAGATTCCTAACCCTAACACCAAAATTGCCAGGGCCAACAAGCCGACAACGGCTGGTGCCGTGATGCTCCAGGCTGGACGTGAACTCTTGTCTGACATCATTCACCCACCTTATTCAGATGCCGTTTTATGACGTTGGCGTTTTGCACCATTGTATTCAACACCTCATCGCGCCCACCGGATTTTACGATCTGACCCTTTTCAACGACGACAAGATCATCGCACTCTGAGATAGCTTGCGGGCGGTGGGTCATGATAATGGTGGATTTGCCTGCTTTCTTAAGCTCGCGTACCGCAGTGTTCAAAGCAAGAGTTCCATCGGCGTCCAAAGCCGAGTTGGGTTCATCCAAGATCAACACAACAGGATTGCCATAGAGTGCCCGCGCAAGTGCAATGCGTTGTTTCTGACCACCCGAGAGCTGACTATCGTTCCCCTCAAGGAACGTGTCATAGCCCTTCTCAAGGCCGAGAATCAAATCATGTGCATTGGCCGTTTTCGCCGCTGCAACTACCGCTTCGGGATCAGGTGACCGAGACATACGGGCAATATTCTCGGCCACAGTACCATTGAACAAGGTAACTTGTTGCGGCAGATAACCAATGTGCTGCCCCAGATCGTCAGGATCGTATTGGTCCAGCGTCGCACCCCCCAAACGGATTTCACCTGCTGCAGGGGGCCATAAACCAAGCAGCGCCTTGGCAAGCGTTGTTTTGCCAGATCCGCTTTTACCGATGACGCCTAGCGCTCTGCCGGGCTCCAGCTCAAGCGCGGCATTGCGCAATGTAGGGGTTTTGGCGCCGGGCGGAATTACGGTCAAACCTTTTGCCACAAGATGCGCCTTTGGGGTTGGCAGCTTAGTGCGCGATGCCTCTGGCGGTGTGGAGTCGAGAAACTGGTTCAGGTTGATCCAGGCTGTACGCGCGCGTTCAATCATTGACCATTGGCCCACCGCCATCTCAATCGGTGCCAAAGCACGACCCAATAGGATAGTGCCTGCGATCATCGCACCGGGTGTCATTTCATTGCGAAGAACAAGCCATGCACCTAGTGCCAACATCGCAGATTGAAGAAACAGCCGAAGTGATTTGGTGAGTGAGGTGAAACTGCCTGTCCAGTCACTGGCGGAAATCGACTGCGAGAGCGCTTCGGTCCGCTGGTTCAGCCAACGCTTAGATACTTCCTCCTGCATTCCTTGCGATCTCACCACTTCGGCAGCTTGCCGGGCGTGTTCAGAAAATGCGTTGGCTTTGGCAGTCGCCACCTGCGCTTCTGCGACCTTACGGTGCGTTAAACCTTGGTTGAGCAGAGCAATCACTACCAAAAGTGTACCACCAGCCACCGCCAGCCAGCCCAGCAATGGGTGAAACAGAAAAATCGCAGCAAGAAACACTGGGGTCCACGGAATGTCCATCACTGCAAGCAAAACAGGGGAGGCGCATAACGAGCGAATCGACTCCAAATCGCGCAACGCCGTAGCAGGCGCTGACCGAATTTGCGGAAACAAGGCACGCCGCATCGTTCCTTCAAACACGCGCTCATCAAGGGATGACTGGAAACGGGCGCCAAATCTGGCAACGATCCGGCCACGTGCATAGTCCAGCATCGCCATCAGCGCATAAAGCAATGCGACAAGTAGAAACAGAGCTGACAGTGTTTCGGTCGAGCGTGACCCAAGGACCCGGTCATATACCTGCAGCATAAACAGAGGGCCGGTCAACATCAGCAAGTTGACAAACACACTGAATAGGAACGCAAGCGCAAGGAAGCTGTTGCCTTGGTTGCGGACTTTTCTCAGCTCGTGTCGCTGGGGTGGGGTGTTGCGATTTTTCAAACTCACACGAACGGCCCTTGATTGCTCACATCGAGAACTCGTCAAAAGCCGAATTTCCAGAACCCGAAATCGACCTGACAATTGTGGCAACTATATCTGCGCGCTTATGCAGGGACAACGCGCGTTATCCGCTGCTTAGTAGCTTTCGGCGGTGTTTATGCTGTTGCTCGTTCGAAAATGGCAGGAACACGCCGACTGCCTTAGCGTGATCTGCGCCGGCCTTGGTAAACTCCACCAGTCATTTTCAGCCGGAGTTTACTCTAGCTTCCAAAACAAGGCAGCCATTCAGGCGCGAACCGCTTTACTGCGTTCATTGAGTACATTTGCAAGTTAGCCAAATACATTCACATGCATCGCGGTGTTGACCTCGCCAGCCAACTCAATGAACCGGGTGTCGACGCCATACTCGCGCGCTTTCCAGAGAGCAGATCCCAACGCATCCAGAGATGTTCTTTTCATCAAGAAATTTCTCGCTTTTTTGGATTTGCAGAGTTTTGCACCAATATCTCGCGGGTCACTCAAACCCAAGATGGGGTCTCTACCAGTCGCTCTGTCAGAAAAGACAATGGGTATTTGCTTGCAGATAACGTGCGACGCACTCAATTTGAGAATTCATTCACCGGTGCCAAATATTGCATCAGATGTGGCAGTTGGCGATTAGGCAGCAGCAAGTGTGATCAGCCTGCCAATGCTCCCATATAGCAGGAACATACGCAAACACGGATCATCAACGCAGTGAAACAAGCAATTTGATAACTGTAGTGACCCTAAGGGGACCCGCCTAGTTTCTCAGAGTAACGGTTGGTTTGAGATTGACCAAATCGTAGGCTCTATTTGCTGTAATAGTCGCGATACCAGTCTACAAAAGCCTGAATGCCGTCCTTGACTTCTGTCTTTGGGCGATAGCCAGTCAATCGGTGCAGCAAATCGGCATTAGCCCAAGTCGCGGGCACGTCTCCCATTTGCATCTCCATGTAGTTTCGGGTCGCAGGCTTGCCGAGGCTTTCTTCGATCGCGTCAACGAAATCCAACAGGCGCACTTTGTCAGAGTTGCCAATGTTAACAATGCGGTATGGCGCGACAGGGCTTAAGCTGTCGCCTTCAGCGATATCGTCAGGAGATTCGGGCCGAACCGGAGCGACATCGATCAAAAGCGAAATGGCTCGCACCAGATCATCTACATATGTGAAGTCCCGATACATGTCGCCATGATTGTAGATGTCGATGGGCCGATCTTCTAGAATCGCATCTGTAAATTTGAAAAAGGCGAGATCCGGACGTCCCCAGGGGCCGTAGACCGTGAAAAAGCGAAACATGGTTGTCGGCAGATTCCAAAGGTGCGCATAGGAATGCCCCATCGCTTCGTTCGCTTTCTTGGTCGCAGCGTACATCGTAAGTTGATGATCTGCCTTCTCGCATTCGTCAAAAGGCATATCAGGATTAGCCCCATAGACTGACGAGGTGGAGGCCATCAGCAAGTGCTGTACTTTGTGTCGCCGTGCCGCTTCCATCACGTTAAATGTTCCGACAACATTGCTTTCAACATAGGCGCGCGGGTTTTCCAAGCTATATCGGACGCCGGCCTGCGCCGCTAGGTGGATGATCACGTTCGGTTCGAATGCGTCAGCCATTCGATCGAAGCTCTCAGTGTCTTCCAGCATCCCTTCGTCACACGAAAAGTTCGGGTTTTCCAACAACAGCGCGTGCCGGCTCTGCTTGAGGCGGACATCGTAGTAATCCGTCATCCCGTCATAGCCGTGAACGCGATAACCATTCTCAAGCAAAAGTTTGGCAAGATGAAATCCGATAAATCCGGCAGTGCCTGTGATCAGAACCTTTTGCATGAGGTTGCTTCCTTGTGTCTGGGCTTGGCGCTTGCGTCCACCGGCACATATGACGCCTATAGTCCTACGGCTCAAGCCGTCATTTCCCTATTGGCCGGTTTTCACTTTTCTATCCAAATCAACCTGCTCATCCGGGCCAGGGGAGCGAATAGGTTTTGACATTCGTAAAGAACTTCATGGCCTCAATGACCCCTTCTTTGACACCATTTCCTGAGTCTTTGATGCCTCCGAACGGGGACAGCTCGATGCGATACCCGGGTTGTTCCCAGATGTTGCAGGTGCCAACATTCAGACCATTGATATAGGCAATGGCACGATTAAGGTCGTTGGTGCAGACGCCCGAACTAAGACCAAACCCCGTAGAATTCGAGATGCGTATCACCGCTTCGTCATCTTCAGGCACGCGAATGATCGGGATGATGGGGCCAAAGGTTTCCTCCATGACCAGTTCGCAGTCATAGGGCACTTTGTCGACCACGATGGGCGGTAGCAATGCGCCCTGACGGCCAGGGTGGTATAGTATTTCGGCTCCTGCTTTCTCAGCAAGATGAACGCGTTTATCAAATAGTTCAGCGGCTTTGTCGTGGATAACACAACCCAGCTCAGTCTCGGGGTCTTGCGGATCTCCAAATTTGATCTTCTTCGCCTTCTCCAGAACCGATGCCACAAACTTGTCGGCCACGCTGTCCTGCACCAGAATACGTTTGATTGCGGTGCAACGCTGGCCAGAGTTTCCGGTAGCACCTGCCACCGCAATACCAGCAGCCTTTTCAAGATCGGCGCCACTCAGATCGTTCAGAACTATAAGTGGATCATTGCCGCCCAGCTCAAGCGCCTGACGCTTGAATGCGGCCTTTTCCGCTATCATCTTGCCCACTGGCACACCACCAGTGAATGTGATGATGTCAATGTTTTCATTGGTGATCATCTCATCGCCGATATCCTGCGGCCACCCGGTGATCACCTGAAACATCTCAGGGGGCAGACCGGCTTCGTACAGGATGTCCGCCAGTGTCAGACAAGTCAGCGGAGTCAGCTCGGTTGGTTTACAAACCATGCAATTGTTTGTTGCAATTGACGGAGCAACCTTGTGGCTGACCATGTTCAAAGGGTGGTTAAAGGGGGTGATCGCGCTGATTGCGTTCACCGGTTCGCGCATAGTGAAAATCTTGCGGGCCCTGCCATTATGCGTCAAATCGCACGAAAATATCTCACCATCATCCCTCAGCGCTTCACCGGCTGCGAATTGAAACACATCCTGCGCGCGTTTTGTCTCATAAATTGCGTGCTGATGGCAGATGCCCAGCTCTAGCACGAGCCATTTAACCAGATAGCCACGGCGCAGGCCGATTAACTCTGATGTCCGTTGTAGGATCTGGTTACGCTCATGGCGTGTCAGGCTGGGTTTGTATCGAGCGGCAACCTCAAAAGCGCGACGCGCATGTTCGGCCTGGCCAGCAGGAACATTGCCGACTACTTCATTGGTATAAGGGTAGTGGACCGGAATTGTCTCATTTGCAAAGACGACTTCGCCACCGATCCTCATCCCCTCGGTTCTGATTTCGTTTGCTGACATGTCCCGAACTTTCCTACATTAAGCGAATGAGCGGGAATATGTCATCCAAATCAGATCATGTCTCGCCCGATTGCTCTGAAAACACATCAAACGCTTTCAGTGCCTTGGCGCTGTAGGCATATGACGGTCCGCCCCCCATGTAGGTCGCCATAGCCAGAGCCTCGCACAGTTCGCCGCGGGTCGCACCCAAACGAACCAAAGAACGGACGTGGAAACCGATGCAGCTATCGCATCGCGTGGCGATCGCAATGCCAAGGGCCATGAACTCCTTGGTTTTCTCACTCAGTGCACCGTCCGTTTTGGCAGCTTTACCCATAATGCCAAACCCACGCACGGTTTCCGGCACTTCCTTTGAGAACACACCGATATTGGCCTCGGTTTCGGCCATGAAGTCTTTCCAGTCCAACTGTTTTCTCCTTATCCGCGTTCATCCGCGCCCATACGACGCTCTAACCAACGGACGCCAGCACTGATTATCAAGACCAGCACCAGATATTCAAAGATCAGCAAAGTATAGATTTCGAGCGGACGATATTCGGTCACCACCAGCTCGTTCGCGCGGCGTGTCAGTTCCTGCATACCAATGACGCTCGCAAAAGCGCTCATTTTCACGATGTAAATGAACTGATTGGCCAATGGCGGCAAAATGCGTCGGATTGCCTGCGGCAGGATCACATAGCGCATAGTCTGAAAGTAGTTCAGCCCGATTGTCTGCGCAGCTTCGCTTTGGCCTTTGGCAATTGATTGAATCCCGGCGCGGTAAATTTCAGCGGTAAAGGCACTGTCCGAGATTGCCAATGTGATGATCGCCCCCCAGAATGGATCGATGGGTATATTCATTCCCATCGACTGAAAGACGATTGGCAAACCATAAAAGACCCAAAACAACATCGGAAGCAGAGGGATCGAGCGGACAAATTCCACGTAGATCCGGTTCACCAGTCGCCAACCACGTTTTTCAGACAGACCTGGCAGCGCCACCAGCAGACCAATCACAATCGACATGATCGCCGCGATCAGCGATATCTGGATCGTCGCACCCATCCCAGACACCAGAAACTTGACATTGGTCCAGCCTGATGCGGTGGTGGGGTCAATCACATACCAGCCCCACGTCTGAGACGACGAACACCCAGCTAAAAGTACGAACAGGGGGAGGAACAGGAGCGGTTTCTTCATGACATCCAACTCAATGTTGCAGAATCTGGCTTAAGAATTTCTGACACCGCTCAGACCGCGGATTAGTGAAGAAATGCTCGGGTTTTCCTTGTTCGACAATCTCACCCGCATCCATAAACACCATGTTGTCTGCAACTTTGCGTGCAAAACCCATCTCGTGGGTGACAACCACCATGGTCATTCCTTCCTGCGCCAGTTCAACCATCACGTCGAGGACTTCGGAAATCATTTCGGGGTCCAGGGCCGAGGTGGGTTCGTCAAACAACAAAACCCTCGGCTCCATGCAAAGCGAACGAGCGATGGCCACACGTTGCTGTTGTCCACCTGAAAGCTGAATAGGACGTTTGTCGGCCTGGTCCGGGATATGGACCCGTTCAAGGTAATGGCGGGCTTTTTCTTCGGCCTCTTTCTTGCTCAACCCCCTTGCTTTGATCGGACCCAAAGTCAGATTTTCCAGCACGGTCAAATGCGGGAAAAGATTAAACTGCTGGAACACCATCCCGACTTCTGATCGAATTGTGGCGACGGATTGGGCGTTATCTGACAGCTCTGTCCCGTCTATGCGGATCGTACCTTTTTGGTGTTTTTCAAGCTGGTTGATGCATCTTACAACCGTCGATTTTCCAGAACCGGAAGGCCCACAGATTACAACTTTTTCACCGCTATTTATCGTAAGATTGATATCCTTGAGCACATGAAATGTGCCATACCACTTGTTTACGTCGACTAACTCGATCGCGGCGTCTGGCATTAGCTGGCCTGCCTTTGTTATTCTCAGTCAATTATTTTCTTGAGGTTAGCGTGGTCTTTGCGCTTAGATCAAGAAACAATCCAGCTAGACTAGCCGACTGCCACCAACAGGAGAAATACATGAAACATCTTTTCAAAGTAGCCATTGCCGCTGCGTTTGGCCTAGCGATTGGAAGCGCCGCTCAGGCCCAGTCTGCACTGAATGAAATCCTGGATTCTGGTGTGATGAAAGTCGGGACAACTGGAGATTGGAATCCAATGTCGCTGCGCGATCCTGCGACTAACAGCTACAAGGGTTATGATATAGATATCATGAACGCATTGGCTGCAGATCTTGGCGTCGAAGTTGAATATGTTCCGACAGACTGGAAAACCCTGGTCAATGGGGTGGTCGCCGGGAAATATCATATCACCGGCTCGGCTTCGATTTCTCCGCCGCGCTTGAAGGTTGCCGGTTTCTCTGACAGCTACATCTCTGTTGAACTGTTCCCGTACACGACCAAAGACAAGGCCGATAAATTTGACGGGTATGACTCGATCAACAAACCCGGTGTAAAAGTCGCAACAACCCTGGGTACTACCTTTGAAAAACGTGTGCGCGAATGGTTCCCCGATGCTGATATCAAGGTGGTCGAAGCTCCGGCGCGCGGTTTTCAGGAGGTGCTTGCCGGTCGGGCGGATGTGTTCATCACGTCAAATATCGAAGGCTCGACGCTAGAGGCCAAGTTTCCGGTTGTTCGTGTGAAGAATGCTGGCCCCCGGTCGCCATCCCCGATCGCGATGCTGTTGCCACAAGATGATCAGGTCTGGATCAATTATGTAAACAGCTGGATCGAAGTGAAAAAAGCTCAGGGCTTCTTCGATGAAAACCAGAAGCGGTGGGGTCTCTGATCACGGCTAACACCGCAGCAATGATCAAGACTTGGACAGGAAGTCATGAAGCTTGATCACATGACCTGGTACGAGGTCGACGCTCGTATAAATCAAGGCGCTGCGGTGTTGCTTCCGGTGGGTTCGACCGAACAGCATGGTCCGATGGGTCGCATTGGTACGGACACAATTTGCGCTGAGGCAGTCGCGCTTGCGGCTGCCAGTCGATGCGGGGGGATCGTTGCACCCCCGCTGGCCTACACCCCCGCGCCGTTCAATACAGGCTTTCCCGGTACGGTTTCGGTTTCGGCCGAAGTATTTCAGATGCTGGCAAATGAAGTCATTGCGGGATTGCTGGCACAAGGGTTCCGTGGCGTGTTCGTAGTGAATGGGCATGGTGCCAATCTGGAGCCCCTTCGCACCATCAAATCCACTCTTCCTGACAACCAGATGATGATCCGCAGCTGGTGGGAGTCGGACGCAGTAGACACGCTGCGCAAACAGCTGTACGGCGAATGGGAGGGGATGCATGCAACTCCATCCGAAATCGCAATAACGCAATCTCTACTCGGCGTATTGCCAGAAAACCAAGCTGCCGAACCACCAAGGAAACTCAGTGCAGAATATGTGCGGGATCACGCAGGCGACCGACATGGTCCACCAGATGAACATCGTGCAGAATTCCCTGATGGGCGAGTCGGCTCACACTCTGCCCTCGCCAACCCGAAGGATGGTGAACGCCTGCTGACCATGGCTGCAATCGTAATTGCGAACGAATTCCGTTCATTTGAGCAAGATCGATAGACAAAAGATGCTGAAGTGAAAGGGTAAGTGTTGTCTACTCCGCCTCAAGACCATCGGTCGACAGGTCATCGAGCTTTGGCATAAGCCGCAGCAATTCGCTTGCGTATTCGGTTTTCGGATTGGCAAACAACTCGCTGGTCTCCTGGACCTCGACGATTTGGCCCTGCTTCATGACCGCAACCCGGTCGCACATCTGGCGAACGACGGGCAAGTCGTGGCTGATAAACAGCATGGTCAGGCCCAGATGCTCTTGCAAATCCTTTAGGATGTTCAGAATCTGAGCCTGAATCGATACGTCCAGTGCACTTGTTGGCTCATCGCAGATCAGGAACCGGGGTTGTGTCGCCAAAGCGCGGGCGATCGATATACGCTGCCGCTGACCACCCGAAAACTCGTGCGGGTATTTTTGACCGGCTCCGGAACCCAGACCCACCTGATCCAACAATTCATCCACCCGGCGCTTGATGTGCGCGCCATCCATCAGGCGATGATGGCGAATTGGCTCGGCAACAATTTCATCCACCCGCATCCGAGGATTGAGGGAAGAGTAGGGGTCTTGAAAGATCATCTGGATGTTCTTTCGGTACTCGTCTTGCACCGCACGATTGCTTAGATCACTAACCTGCTGGCCCTGAAAATCGATAGTGCCTCCGTCAACCGGGTAGAGCCCTGCGATCATCCGCGCGACCGTCGACTTACCCGAGCCTGATTCACCCACGACCCCGAAGACCTCGCTTGCGTGAATATCGAAGCTGACATTATCAACGGCTGTAAAATAAGTGCGGTTCCAAGGTAATAGGCCACGTTTCTGCAGGAATTTTTTTGTCAGGTTGCGAATTTCAAAGATTGGCTTGGTGGTGTCGTTGTCCTCCTTAGGCCAATGGCGTGCCATATCCTCGATTGCGAAACGTGTTTCGCGCCCGCCATAGCTGATCTGAGGGAAGCGATGCAGTTTCAGCGTCGGGCGAGGTACCGCGGCGATCAGGGACTTGGTGTATTCGTGCTGCGGCTGGCCCATCACCTGTGCTGTGGTGCCGCTTTCAACCACATTGCCCGCATACATCACGGTCACGCGGTCGGTGGTGTCCGCGATCACGCCCATATCATGGGTAATCAGGATGACACCTACTTGGCGCTCCTGGGCCAGTTCCTTGATTAGGTCCAAAATCTGCGCCTGAACTGAAACGTCCAACGCCGTAGTGGGTTCGTCCGCAATGATCACATCCGGTTCGGTGCACAAGGCCAGCGCGATGACTACACGCTGGCGCATCCCGCCTGAAAACTGATGCGGGTATTGATCAAGCCGCGTGTCCGGGTCCGGAATGCCCACGCGGTCAATTAGGTCTCGGGCGCGTTTGTTTGCCTCGGCTTCAGTACCGCCCAGATGGGTCTGGATCGTTTCAACCAGTTGCTCGCGCACCGTGAACAGCGGGTTTAGCGAGGTCAATGGGTCCTGAAAGATCATCGAGATCTTCTTGCCGCGCAGCCCTCGCATCGCCTCGGCATCAATCCCACTGATCTGCTCGCCGCCCAGCTTGATCTGGCCACTGGCGATACGTCCGGGACGTTCCAGCAGGCCCATGACAGCGGCGCCGATTGTGGATTTACCGGCACCGGATTCCCCCACAAGCCCGTGAATTTCACCGGGCTCAACGGACAGGCTGGCGTGATCCACCGCTGTGAAAAGCTGGCGGCGGGTCGGAAACTCAACGGTGAGGTCTTGGATGGTCAAAAGGCTCATGAAATCACCGCAGTTTGGGGTTCAGCGCGTCGCGCAGCCAGTCGCCCAGCAGGTTGACCGACAAGGCAAGGGCCAGCAGCGTACAGGCCGGGAAGAACAGGATCCACCACTCGCCCGAGAACAAGAAGCCTTGGCCGATACGGATTAGTGTGCCCAAAGATGGCTGGGTCGGGGGTGCGCCAACGCCTAAGAAACTGAGCGTCGCCTCGGCGATAATGGCCAGCGCCAGCGAAATTGTAGCGATGACCAGAACGGGGCTCAGGACATTAGGCAGGATATGGCGGAACATGATTGGGAACGATCCCCGGCCGATCAGGCGCGCGGCTTGCACATATTCCTTGTTCTTCTCAACCAACGCCGCACCACGCACGACCCGCGCGAACTGCACCCAGTCCGACAGCGCAATCGCAATGATCAGAACATAGATTGCCATCTCATCACGGTATTCCGGCGGGGTTATCCCTTTGGCGATGCCGAAGATCAGCATTGCCACAAGAATGGCAGGAAAAGTCAGCTGCACATCGGCGATCCGCATGATCAGTGTTTCGATCCAACCGCCGAAATAAGCCGCGACCAGCCCTAGGATCACTCCGATAACAAGTGCAAGAAGCACCGCCGATGCCCCGACGAACAGCGAAATACGCAAACCATAAAGGATGGTGGAAAACACATCACGCCCTTGATCGTCGGTTCCCAACAGAAAAGTTTCTTGCGTGAAGGCATTCGGTGTGCCCGGCGGCGTGAAGCCGTTCATCAGGTTCAGCGTTGCGGGGTCGAACGGGTTATAAGGCGCGATCAGCGGCGCGAAGATCGCTGCCAGCACTAGAATGACGACAACCAGCGAGGCGATCACAGCAACCGGGGAATGCCGAAATGACCATGCGAAGTCGCTGTCCCAAAACTTGGCCATGCGCGTCTTTGGTGTGGCTTTCGGAGTTTCCATGGTATCGCTCATGTTGCCCTCGCGTCGACACGCAGACGCGGGTCAATGGCATAATAAAGGAGATCGACAATCAGGTTGATCGTCACGAACATCACTGAAATCAGCATCAGATATGCCGCCATCACGGGAATATCGACAAACTGGATTGCGTTGATGAAAAGCAGGCCCACACCGGGCCACTGAAACACTGTCTCAGTGATGATGGCGAATGCGATGATCGAACCCAGCTGCAAACCCGTTATGGTGATCACCGGCACCAGCGTATTCTTCAGCGCGTGGCGGAAGTTGATGACGCGATCTGAAAGCCCACGGGCACGTGCGAACCGGACATAGTCGGCGCGCAGCACCTCAAGCATTTCGGATCGGACCAGCCGCATGATCAGCGTCATCTGATAAAGGCCCAAGGTAATTGCAGGCAAAATCAGCGCCTTGAGGCCCGAGGCCGTCAGAAACCCGGTTGACCAATGCCCAATCATAACGGTCTCGCCCCTCCCGAAGCTGGGCAGTAGGTCAAGCTCGACCGAGAAAATATAGATCAGCAGGATACCTATGAGGAATGTAGGTAACGATACCCCGATCAGGGAAACCGTCATGATCACATTCGCAGCAATCCCTTGTCGTCGGATCGCAGTGAAGACACCTAGCGCGATGCCCATCGTGATTGCCAGAAACCCAGACACAAAGGCCAGTTCCAGCGTAGCCGGAGCCCGCTCAAGCAGGATAGTCGAGACCGGTCGGCCCTGCCGGTAGGATACTCCGAAATTACCCTGAACAGCACCTTGCAGGAACTTGGCGTATTGCACCACAAAAGGCTGATCCAGCCCAAGTTCGGTTCGTAGACGGTCGATGTCAGCCTGCGTACGCTCCTGTCCCAGCATGTTGTCGATCGGGTCGCCAACAAAGCGGAACATCGAGAATGCTACCAGCCCCACGACCAGAAGTACGATGATGGACTGGAACATCCTTCGGACGATAAATGCGAACATTGATTTTCCCCATTGGTGGGTCTGTCTATGCTTTTACCGACCGGGTGGTCAAGCTATCTCGGCCATGCGGAGTGGTCCAATCGATTTCCGGACCCAACGGCACGATGCCCAGCGGATTGCGCAGCTCGGAAGGTGAGAAATAACCCAGTTTGTAAATGTCGAAGTTCACCGTCTCAGCGACACCTGGCAGCGCATAGAGCTCTCGCGCATAGCCCCAGAGATTTGGATAGTCGATCAGGCGGCGCAGATTGCATTTGAAGGCGTAATGGTACGCGACATCAAAACGAGCCAGTGTCGGGAACAGGCGCAGATCGGCCTCGGTCAGGGCATCGCCGCATAGATAGCGATTGGCGGCCAAATGTGCTTCGATCTCATCCATCGTGGCGAAGACATCTCGGAATCCCGCCTCATAAGCCTCCTGCGTGCGTGCAAAACCTGCGCGGTAGACCCCGTTGTTGAGGCGTGCATAGATTTTGTCATTCCACGCTTCGATTTGATCAAGCTTTTCTGGTGGTGCCAGATTTGGGCCATGGCCCGGCAGGGTGCCCAGCATCCGCACCAGATCAGCAGATTCGTTTGAGACGGCCTTGTCGTGAAGCCGATCCCAAAGCAGCGGCACCGTGATCCGCCCGGTATAGGCGGGGGTCACGCGGGTATAGGCGTGATGCAACGCGGTCGCGCCATATACCGCGTCGGCGCCATCCGCATAAACCCAACCATCTGCTGTGCGACGCGGTTCAGCATAGGCAACCGTGACGAGATCCCGCAGACCTTTGAGGGCAAGGACCAACAAAACGCGATGCGCCCAAGGGCAATTCCACGCCGCGTAAAGGTGAAACCGCTGTGGTTCCAGTTCCGTATCGGGTAAAGCGTTACGGATGGTCGAGGCCTGACGGCGAAACGCGCCGTCAAGCGTGCTATCGGGCGCCGGGTCTTCTGCATGATAGACACCGGCAATCATCAAACCCATTGTTCAGTTCACCGTCACCCAGCGCAGCAGGAAAAAGTTGTCCGGGCGCTGTGTCAGCTCGACATTGCTGCGCGTGCCCCAGACCAACGGTTGAACATACATCGGTACGTAGACCTGTTCGTTCTGATAAATCTGAGTCACCTCATCCAGCATGGCTTGCCGCTTGGTCTGATCCAGCTCGGATTGGATCATCGGTAACAGCTCATCGACCCGCGCATTCGAGAATCCGCCGAAGTTCCAGCTGCCCAGTTTTTTCTCTTCGTTTGGAGTGGCGACGAGGAAGCGGACCGGATGTTCAGCGTCAAACGTGCCAGGGCTCCAGCCCAGAAGATACATGTCATAATTGTCCTCACGCAACTCCGGCCAGTAGTTCCGCACAGGCATTGCATCCAACTCGGCCGTTATGCCGATTTGCGCAAGCATGCCAACAACTGCCTGACAGACGGCCTCATCATTCAGATAGCGGTCGTTCGGACATTTCAGGCCAAACGAGAATCCATCTGCATAGCCTGCTTCCGCAAGCAGGGCCTTGGCAGCTTCTACATCAAACGCAGGACGTTCCGCATTGGCGTCGGAAAATCCACTCATCGCCGGGCTGACGAGTTGTGAGGCGGGTTCAGCATTGCCTCGCATGATCGTGGCCAGAATGGCATCCACATTGACGGCTTGTGCAACTGCCTGACGCACACGTGCATCACGGAACGGATTTGGCTTGCCTGCATCGTCGGTGTATTTCAGGGCTTCGGCTTCGTGGTCGAAGCCCAGCATGATCACACGTGCTTCGATGCCCTGAATGACATCAACCTCTGCGTTCTGCTGCAGCCGAGCGACGTCCTGAATTGGTACAGGGTTAATCATGTCCACGTCACCCGAAAGCAAAGCTGCAACGGCAGTCGCCGGGTTCTGGATCGGATTAAATTCAGCACGGGTAATGTTGTGTTCGACATCTCCCCACCAGCCCTCAAATGGTTCCAGCACAGTTTTGAGGCCTGGCTCACGCTCGGTAACTTTAAATGCCCCTGTGCCATTGGCATTGATGGTTGCGTAGTTGCCGGTCTCTTTATCAGGCACCACAGCGTCGTTGGCTTCGGTCCAGCCCTGATCCATGATCATCCAGTTGGCAATCGAAGACGGGAACAGAGGGTTCGGTGCAGTCGTCATGATATCGACGGTGTAGTCATCGACCACAACGACATCACTGACAGGGGCGAACCAACTGCGGGTATCTGCCGCTTCGCCTGATGCGCGTTGATAGCTGAACAGGACATCCTGTGCGTCAAAGCTGCTGCCATCGTGGAATGTTACGCCTTCACGCAGCTTAAACCGCCAACCTTCACCATCTCCAATCGGCTCCCAGCTGACGGCCAGTGCGGGCTCGACGCTCATGTCCTTGCCGCGGCGGACCAGACCTTCGTAAACGTTGTTCAGGAACCCAAGTACGGGGGCTGAGTTAACCGCATGGGGGTCCATCGTCTGCGGATCGGTGGTCGAGGCCCATTTGAAATCGGCGGCCTGTGCGGTGCTGGCAAGCAACATGGCCAGGCCAATGGCACTTTTTCTGAAGATCATGGCGAAAACTCCCTGTTATCGCTGAAACAATCCAGCTTTTTGGCCACCACGTAAAGACACTCTCGGTTTGAGATCACAGTCCCGTTACCTGCGGCACAAACAAGAACAGGGCGCGAAAACGCGCCCTGATCAACATCCAAATGGATGGTTTAGTTCATCTCGAAGTATTTGATCTTCGGTGAATCTTCCGGTTCAACGATGGTGCCGACACCCGATTTCATACCCCAGTTCAATACCTGGTGGTGGATCGGGATATACAGCTGCTCGTCCTGAACAACTTGCCAGATGTCTCCGATCTGCTGATCGCGCGCGGGCAGATCGGTTTCCGAGGCTAGGGCTACGATCTTGGCATCCAAATCAGGGTTGGAGTACCGCGTGCCGTTCCAAGAGCCATACTTCTCACCCTTCGAGTGCACCAAGAAGTTGAAGATGTATTCCGAGTCATATGTCGGAACACCCCAACCCAGCATGTAGAAGTCTGTCTCCAGATTGTTGATCAGCGGGAAATGCTGCGCCTTCGGTTTGGCGTCTAGGTTCACGGTGACCCCGATCTGAGCCAGCATGCCAACCGCCGCCTGACAGATTGCCTCATCATTGATGTAGCGATCATTCGGGCAGTTCAGGGTCAGCGAGAATCCATCAGGATAGCCCGCTTCGGCCATCAGCGCCTTGGCCCCTTCGATATCGGTTGACGAAGACGCGTCCATATCTGCGTCCCAACCATTAACAAACGGGGGTGAGATCATGCCTGCAGGAGCAGACTGGCCACGCATCACGACCTGTTTGATCGCATCACGATTGATCGCTTTCGACATCGCCTGACGAACTCGGACATCAGCCAGCGGATTTTTACCATCCACATTGTCCGAGGTCAGATCGGCGTCACCCATGTTCATACCAAAGAAGATCACCCGGTTCTGTGGTGCTGTCCGTACATCCAGCCCATCAGTTCCGGCGACACGCTCAAGATCCTGCACCGGCACGTCCTGAATGAAATCCACTTCACCCGACAACAAGGCGGCGACGCGTGTCGCGGCGTTCTGGATTGGGGTGTAGACGATCTCGGTCACTTGAAGCGGGAATTCATCCTTGCCCCAGTAATTCTCGTTGGCAGTCAGAACGGTTTTCACGTCCGGTTCGCGGCTGACCAGCTTGTAAGGTCCGGTGCCATTGGCGTTCTTAGCTGCAAAGGTATCCTCACCGCCTTCATAGTCCTGCACCTTGACGGCATTGTTTGCCTCAGCCCAATCCTTGTCCATCATGAACATGTTGGTCAGGTTGTTGGGCATGATCGGGTTTGGGCCATCAGTTTCGATTTCAACCGTGAACTTGTCGGGTGCACGCACCTCTTTCACCGAAGCAAGCAGTTCCTTGTAATCGGAATCCGGCGTCATGGCGCGGTTTAGCGAGAATACAACGTCATCGCTGTCAAACTCGGCCCCATCGTGAAACGTGACGCCTTCGCGCAGTTTAAATACCCAGACGTTCGGGTTGTCTTCGGACGGCGCCCATTCAGTTGTCAGAGAGGGTACTAGTGCACCGGAATGATCACGCATCACCAGAGTTTCCATGATCTGGTGCGCCATGGCCGAAGTTGGACCCTCGTTCTGCGCGTGCGGGTCCAGCGTCAGTGCATCACCGGCACGCGCCCAACGCAGCGTTTCCGCCGAAGCACCCGCCGCGATCATCGCTGTTGCGCTGGCGGCAAGCATCAGAGTTTTGAATGACATAAGTCGTCTCCCCATTTTTTGTTGTGACCGCATTTTCATGCGGTTGGCCGAATTTGTCGGCCATCATGGATCAGCATCATCCAGATCATCGCCTGAGTTGCAACACCCGAATGTTAGCCCCCCGTTTTGTCCTCGGCTCTGCCGGGGATCAGGTGACTGGTATGCCGTGAGGAACACGCCGCCTAGTTGGCTTGTGCAGGGGCCGCAACCTAACGTTTGTTGAAGGCGTCTCTGAGGGCGTTACCAAAAGCACCGTTCTGGGTGCTCTGGCCCCCATGTCCGCGCCGCTGTTCTCCCGGTTTGACTGGTCGCGCGGGTTTGCCCTTGCTACGAAGCGCATTGTCCTCACGGGCAGAAGCTGCACCATCCTTGCGCATGGACAACCCAATGCGTTTACGAGGTACGTCGACCTCAACCACCCTGACTTTGACAACCTGCCCTGTCTTAACCACTTCATGCGGATCTTTTACGAACCGATCGGCCAGTTGGCTGACATGAACCAACCCGTCCTGATGCACACCGATGTCAACAAATGCGCCGAAGGCGGCCACATTGGTAACGGTACCTTCTAAAACCATGCCAGGTTTCAGGTCTGTGATATCTTCAACACCATCGGTAAAGGATGCGGTTTTGAAACTTGGCCGGGGGTCTCGGCCTGGCTTTTCAAGTTCGGTGAATATGTCTCGCACCGTGGGTAAACCGAAATTGTCGTTCACAAACTGTTCGGCGCGCAGGCCTTTCAAGGCACCGTCATGCCCCATGATGTGGCGCATATCGCGCCCGCAGGCTGCGACCACCCGGCGCGCGACATCATAGGCCTCGGGGTGAACCGATGAGGCGTCCAGAGGCTCTGATCCATCCCGGATACGCAAGAAACCTGCGCATTGCTCGAAGGCGCGCGGGCCAAGGCGGGCCACCTTCAACAAATCCTGACGAGACGCGAAGGCACCGTGGATATCCCGATGGCTTACGATCGCATCAGCCAAACCCGGGCCAAGACCTGAGACATGTGAGAGAAGCGGTGCCGATGCAGTGTTTAGGTCCACACCCACTGCGTTCACCACATCTTCGATCACTGATTCCAGCGATTGCGACAAACGGTGCTGATCGACATCATGCTGGTACTGACCAACCCCGATGCTTTTTGGCTCAATCTTGACCAGTTCGGCCAGCGGGTCTTGCAGGCGGCGTGCGATCGAAACCGCCCCACGCAGCGAAACGTCAAGATCAGGAAATTCACGCGCAGCAAGTTCGGAGGCGGAGTAGACTGAAGCTCCGGCTTCGGACACAACGACCTTGGTGGGCGCTTTAACCGTGTTGGGCAACAGCGACAACGTGTCTGCCACCAAACGTTCGGTCTCGCGGCTGGCTGTGCCGTTGCCAATGGCAATAAGCTCGATCTTATGGGCGGCGATGAGTTTCAGGATCGCAGCTTGCGCACCTCGCAGGTCGTTCTTGGGCTGAAAAGGATAGAGTGTATCCGTTGCAACCACCTTGCCGGTTGCATCCACTACGGCTGCCTTGACCCCAGTGCGTATGCCGGGATCCAACCCCAGCGTCGGGCGTGCACCTGCCGGAGCTGCAAACAACAGGTCTTTGAGGTTGCGCGAAAACACCTGGATTGCCTCGTCCTGCGCGCGGCTGCGCAGGTCAGCCATCAACTCGACCATCATCGACAGCGACAGCTTGACCCGCCATGTCCAACCCGCAACTTTACGCAGCCATTTGTCCCCTGGCTCGTCACTTCGTGTGTTCAGATGTGCCGCCACCATGGCCTCGGCCCGTGCAGCCCCCGCCTCGGGTTCCGGTGCAATATCGAGCGTTACGATACCTTCCTTTGAGGCACGCAACATTGCGAGCGCCCGATGCGATGGGGTCTTGGACCAAAGCTCCGTGTGATCGAAGTAATCACTGAACTTGGCGCCCTCCTGTTCTTTTCCCTCGACAACTTTCGCACTTAGCAGCGCTTCGCGTTGCATGAAGTTGCGCAGTTCTCCCAACAGTTCAGCGTTCTCGGTCAGTCGTTCCGTGATGATGTCACGTGCGCCATTCAGGGCGTCTCTGGTCGTGGGAATGACCTCATTCAGATACTTCTCGGCCAAGCTCTCTGGCTCCGCTAAACGGTCAGTCAGAATGGCATCGGCCAGTGGTTCCAAGCCATTCTCACGGGCAATCATCGCCTTGGTCCGACGCTTGGGCTTGTAGGGAAGATAAATGTCTTCGAGTTGCGCCTTGGTCTCGGCCTGGACAATCGATTTCGCCAGATTATCCGTCAGTTTCCCCTGATCTTTGATCGAGGCCAGAATTGTCTCGCGTCGGGCCTCAAGCTCGCGCAGATAAGTTAAGCGGTCGGACAGAGTGCGCAGTTGTGTATCGTCCAAGCCACCCGTCACTTCCTTCCGATAGCGGGCGACAAATGGCACGGTCGCACCTTCGTCCAACAATCGAACGGCGGCCCCAACTTGTTCCGGACGTGCGTTGATTTCGGTGGCGATAGTGCGGGCGATACGGTCCAAAGGGGCCTCCTGACTTACGGTTGGAAAACCGTCTTAGCCAGCTAAAGGTGCAAGGGAAAGAGGCCTTGATCTGGGAAAAAACGTCTCTGCACAAAATCTGCACGACCGCTGTGCGGTGATCTGCACCCAAGCGGGCCAAATAGGGCCAGCAAAAACAAGGAGCAGTAATATGGGACAGTTCATCGTGCGCGGTGTTCCTGCGTCGGTTTTACAGGATAGTTGGTGGCTTGACGCCGCTGACAAGAATCCGAGCAAAGAAGATGGCACATCGGGACCAAGTAATCGCGATGCCACCGTCGGATTGGTCACTCTGGTTGCACTAGCAGATGTATTGTTTTTCGAACATGCGCCCGGCATTTCTTTAGCGGCCTATGCGCTCGCGGTTGCCGGGGTTGTTTGGGTATTGCTGGGCCGCCGTGCTGGTATGACGGGACCGGCGGTGCTTTTGGTACTCAGCATATTGCCGGTCGTGGAATATGTTCAGGCCTTGTCCTTGGCCTTCTTGCTGGGCGGATCGACCGTGGCGTTATGTTGGGCCGTGTCAGGGCAATGTCAGGGGACCTCGGTGCGCCGGTTTCTGTCCCAATATCCCTTGCTATCGATCAGACAAGGGATTGAGGCGGCTCAACACGGTCATTCTATATCTAAGGACCAAAGGATAGCGCATCGCATTTTGCGTGAGTGGAGCTTTCCCGTTGGTGGGGCATTGGTTCTGGCCTCTCTGATTATATCAGCCAATCCTGTTTTATCGGATTGGAGTGATCGGATATGGCATTTTGATCTGCGCTTCGATCGGCTGTTGTTTTGGTTCGGAGTCGCAATACTCATCTGGCCGATCCTCGCGGTTGTCCGACAACCAGAATTGCTATCCCCGCGGTTAGGACCCAAGCAGAGGCGTGGCTTTCCAGCGTTTGGCGTGAACGCACAGTCTGTTGCCAACGCACTGATCACATTCAACATGCTTCTGGCGATCCAAACCGGTATGGATGTCGTGTATCTGTGGGGTAGCGCGGAACTTCCCAAAGGGATGAGCTATGCGGAATATGCGCATCGCGGCGCCTATCCGTTGCTGGCAACGGCTTTGCTTGCAGGTGCGTTTGCGTTGGTTGCACGGCCTTTTTTGAACGAGCGGTCAGGGCTGACAAGATGGATGATGTTATGGCTTGCGCAGAACGTGCTGCTGGTGATCTCTTCCATGATGCGCTTGTCGCTATATGTGGAATCCTACGGGTTGACCTACCTACGGGTTCACGCTGCGATCTGGATGGTGCTTGTTGTAGTGGGATTGAGCCTGACCGGATGGCAAATTCTGAAAGGCAAATCGAACCGGTGGCTAATGGTCCGATCAACAGCTTTGGGGATTATCGTGCTCTATGCGTGCTGTTTTGTAAATTTCGCCGCATTGATTGCCCGCTGGAATATTGAGCATCCGGTTCGGTTTGATTTCTACTACGCATGCCAGCTCAATCATATGGCTGTGGCCGAATTGATGAAAGACAGCCGACTGCGGGATTGCGCAACCCCTCCGGTCATCGACAATTGGAGGAATTGGGGCTTTCGCGCAGATCGGGTGATCCGTAATCTGAACGCCGAAACATTGCCGGAGAAGGTTGATGAAAATCCTCGTCGTGGATGATGATCCGCGCCTGCGCGAGTTGGTTTCGATCACGCTCGAGCGGGCAGGCTATCAGACGGTCACAGCACGCGACGGTCAGATGGCGCTGACCCATGCGATACGGGAAGCGCCTGATCTGGTTGTGCTGGACGTCGGCTTGCCCGAGCTTGACGGACTTGAGGTCTGTCGTCGCATGCGGGCGCGTTCTGACGTACCGATCCTGTTCCTGACCGCACGCGATGATGAGATAGACCGAATTCTGGGTCTTGAACTGGGGGCCGACGACTACGTCACCAAACCTTTCAGCCCGCGCGAATTGGTAGCGCGGATCAAAGCCATCCTCAAACGCAGTACCGCAGAAGGCTCGACCACGTTTCTTCGGCATGGCCCTGTAGAGTTGGATGTTTCCGGCCATTCGGTTTGGGTTGATGGATCTATGCTTGCGTTGACCGCAACCGAGTTGTCAATCCTGCGCCGATTGATGCAAACACCCGAGGCTATAGTCTCGCGCCCTCAATTGATCGATGCTATCTATGGCGCAGGTAGCGCCGTAGCCGACCGAACACTGGACAGTCATCTAAGGAATCTTCGCCGCAAGCTTGGGGATCAAGGTTGGATCGGGGCTATCGAAACCGTGCACGGAATCGGGTTACGGATGGGCACATGGCCGGGTTAAGGAGCAAGTGGCGTCCTTCATTGGGATTTGTTCTTGGCGGAGGTCTGGCAGGTACGCTTGTTTTGTCTCTGCTGGGTCTGATCGCTTTGCGCTACCTTGGACCTGAAATCGGGTTTCGCAATGCTGCAGGTCTTCTGGCGGTCCTGATCGGCTGCGCGACCGGAGTGCTTGGGTATCTTATGGTCCGGCTATTACTCCGACCGATTTCGGCGCTCGCTTCTTATTCAAGCGCGGTGGAACAGGGTCAGCCGGCCGAGCCACCCGATCACTTTGGAACGCAGGAGCTGTCTCGCCTCGCCGGTTCAGTGCTGAGTATGGCAGATACTTTGCAACGGCGCGAAGCTTCGATCCGTGTGTTTGCAGATCACGTCACACATGAGCTGAAAACCCCGGTCACAGCAATCCGCGCTGCAGGCGAGTTATTGACGGAGGCCGATGCACTTACAGATCAGGATCGCACATTGTTACACCAGATACTGGGCGCAAGCGATCAAATGCAAATGCAGCTTGCCGCCTTGAATCGTGTTGCCCAGGCAAGGGTGCCTGAACACCATGGAACATCCACGATTGCTGGACTTACTCACAAAATGCGTACGTCATTTCCCGAACTGGATATCAGCGTTGAAGGGTGCGAGCGGACCTTTCCTCTTGCCTCTTCTGGTCTGTGGATTGTGTTGAACCAACTGTTAGACAATGCCCGCCGACACGGGGCAGGGCGGGTGGCCCTGACGGCGGAAGCCGAACGGTTGATAATTCAGGATGATGGACCTGGCATATCCGATTGGAACCGGGATCATATCTTCAATCCGTTCTTCACCACGGCCCGCGAACGGGGAGGGACCGGTATGGGATTGACTATCGTCGCTAATCTGATGAGCGCGCATGGCGGGCATATTGCGCTGATCCCTTCCGATAGAGGTACGCAGTTTGAAATCCGTTTCCCAGATGGGTGAAAACTAGGCATCAGCAAAAGGTATTAAGGCCCGTGTCAATTTGCGCCTCTGTATTCGATTGATCCTAAGCCAATCCTCATTTATTGGAGGCCCTGTCAAATCAGAGTCACCCGTGGGGCCGACGTGTCCCCTTACGGCTCGGTGCCAAAACTACAGCGGCACATACTCTTGGATCGCACGCCCCTGAAAGGCTTAAAAAAGGTAAGGGAATATGGCAGAAAAATCGAACTTCGACGTATTGTATACCATTGTAGACGAAGCGCCTGAACTGGCGAGCGCCTCGTTCCTGCCCATCATCCGCAAGTTTGCATCAGCCGCTGGTGTCAGCGTTGGAACCAAAGACATTTCGCTTGCCGGGCGTATTATCGCGACCTTCCCCGAGAACCTGACAGACGAACAACGCATCACCGATGACCTAGCTGCATTGGGTGAGTTGGTGAAAACTCCAGATGCAAATGTGATCAAACTGCCGAACATCTCGGCCTCTGTACCGCAATTGGTGGCTGCCATCGAAGAGCTGCAGTCGCAGGGCTACAACATTCCAAACTATCCTGAAGAGCCTTCGACAGATGAAGAAAAGGCAATCCGCGCGCGGTATGACGCCATCAAAGGATCAGCTGTGAACCCTGTGCTACGGGAAGGCAACAGCGACCGCCGTGCTGCACGTGCCGTAAAGAATTATGCTCAGAAAAACCCGCATTCGATGGGGGAATGGAGCGCTGACAGCAAGACCAAAGTTTCGTCGATGTCAGGCGACGACTTTTACGCCAACGAGAAATCGGCAACTATCACGGCGGCGCAGGCTGGCGATGCAAAGATTGAATTCGTCGGTAAAGACGGCGGGGTAACAGTTCTGAAAGACGGTTGGCCGCTGGCTGAAGGTACCGTGGCGGATGCAACATTTATGTCGGTCAAGGCTCTGTCCTCCTTCCTTGCAGATGCCATCGAAGACACCAAGAAAGACAGGACCATGTTCTCGCTGCACATGAAGGCGACAATGATGAAGGTCAGTGACCCAATCATCTTTGGTTATGCTGTCAAAGCTTGGCTGGCGCCAGTATTCGAGAAATTCGGCGCAGAACTGGATGCGTTGGGCGTAAATCCGAACTCGGGGCTCGGTGATCTGCTTGAACGGGTTCAGGGCAACGCAGAAATCGTCGCCGCAATCGACGCGATCAAAGGAGATCGCCCCTCGATGTACATGGTGGACTCTGATCGCGGCATCACCAACCTGCACGTCCCGTCAGATGTGATCATTGACGCGTCAATGCCCGCCGTGATCCGCGCTGGCGGCAAAGGTTGGGACGAAGCTGGTGCCAAGGGCGATACCAACTGCGTGATCCCTGACCGTTGCTATGCACCGGTATATGATGAGGCCATCAAATTTTTCAAATCCAATGGCGCATTGAACCCAGCCACCGCTGGTGCCGTCGCCAACGTTGGACTGATGGCGCAGAAAGCCGAGGAATACGGATCGCACCCGACGACGTTCGAGGCACCCGCAGATGGAACCATCCGTATCGTGCTGGCCAATGGCGAAACGCTGCATGAGCATGCAGTTGAAAAGGGTGACATTTGGCGCGCCTGTACCGTCAAGAAAGCTCCGATCGAGAACTGGATCCAACTGGCGATGGACCGTCAGCGCCTGACTGGTTCCGAGGCCATCTTCTGGCTAGATGCCAACCGTGCCCATGACGCCGAGCTGATCAAATATGTCAAACCCGCGCTTGAGGCCGCAGGCGTGGCCGACAAGTTCCTGATCATGGCCCCACGCGAGGCGACCCGCCAATCGCTGGAAACCATCACGGCAGGCAAGGACAGCATCGCCATCACTGGCAACGTGTTGCGGGACTACCTGACCGATCTGTTCCCAATTCTGGAGCTCGGTACGTCAGCCAAGATGCTGTCGATTGTTAAATTGATGAATGGCGGTGGTCTGTTTGAGACCGGCGCGGGTGGTTCGGCTCCGAAGCACGTGCAGCAGTTGGTCGAAGAAAACCACCTGCGCTGGGACTCCATGGGTGAGTTCTGTGCACTCGGAGAGTCTCTAAACTTCCTGGCAGACAGTAAGGGCAACATCAAAGCAGGCGTGCTGGGTGCGGCTGCCGAAGCGGCGACACAGGGCATTCTGGACAACAACAAGTCGCCCAGTCGTAAGGTTGGTCAGCCGGACAACCGCGATAGCCACTATTGGTTTGCCCGCTACTGGGCCGAGGCTCTGGCAGCGCAATCCGATGATACTGATCTTGCCGCCGAGTTTGGACCGCTTGCAAAAGAGCTGGCAGACAAGGAAGAACAGATTCTGGCAGAGCTGGCAGCAGCCCAAGGCGCGCCTGCGGATTTGGGTGGTTATTATCACACTGATCCCGCCAAAGCGGCAGCCGTAATGCGGCCAAGTGCGACGTTGAACGCGCTTATTGACTGAGCGCGGTTCAGGCACCGATGCCCAAAAAATCTACCGGCCCCATTGCGGGCCGGTTTTTTTGTTTCCAGAATAAGAAAAGGGCCGACCCCCATAGCCAGCCCTTTTCTGAGTGAGTGGTGGGGCTTTCGCCTCACCGGTGCAGTTGAGTTAATCCTACGCTTATTACTCGCGCTGAATATTGGGGGATTCCCGTAGGAAGCTGCTTTTTATTAGCAAAAAGTGTTTTTTGTTAACCTTATGTCTGCGCTTTAAGCCCAATACACTGTTTTCGACCCGTGATTCTTCGCCTTGTGGTTCTTGTGCTCTACTACTCTCATTCGTCAGTAATGACCTGATAAAAAAAGGCCGGTCATAAGACCGGCCCAAAAATGGTCGTATCGACCGAGGGATTAGTTGGATGCCGCGTTAAGCTTTTCGTTCTGTTCGCGCAGCGTGTCCGAGATAATCGCATACCATTCGCCGGATTCACGCATCTCAATCAGACCCTTGTTCATCATCGCAATGTATTCGCGTGCGAACGGGTTGGTGCGATGTGCGAGGAAACTCATCGACGACAGAGTGGATACATACGGGTTTTCAACGATGTCAGCCGAAGTCAAACCCATGTCTTTCATTGTCGATGCAAACAGGTCGACCTCGAACGCGGCCACATCTGCGGTTCCGGTCAATACCGCATCAAGGCAATCTCGGGCCGAATTGGGCTGAACAACAGTTGTATTCTCGCGGTTCAGACCTTGTTCTTCCAGTACAACCATGCTCCAGCCTGCCATACGGCAAATGGTTGATCCCTCAAGGTCTGAAAAATCCGTTGCCTTTGCGTACTCGCTTTCAGGCAAAGTGAAGAAGCCGCCGACGATGTCATATACCGGAACAGAAGCGACAAATTGGGTGCAGCGGGCTTCGGTCTCTGCAGACCACTCATAAGAGCGGTTGGTACAATCCGGTACAGTCCACGCGATCGAAATATCAAACGCACCCAATGGCAACAGTGTGTCCAGATGCGAACTCCAGTCATCTACAAAGCTGACCGAGAAGTCGCGGCTGTTGCCTGCACGCTGGAGGCTTGTTGTGGCCAGGCGGGTCATGATGCCGCCACCGTTCAGGGCTTCAGTCGTGAACGGCTCCCAACCGTTACCTGCAACCATCTTGATCGGCGGTGCATAAACGTTCGAGCGTTTGACACTCGCTGCACGCTTTTCTTCAGCAGCAATCAGTTCTTGCGCGCTCTGGCCGTTTGGCAGGCTGCCATCCTCACAGGGCAAAGCCAGAACCAAGCCATTTTCAAGCGAACCTGGATTGGTGATCGCGTTGCGGTTGGCGTTGAATATCGGCTGATAGTTCGAGGTGCCATAGGCGGCGATGGCAATGGTTGCCAGTGTGTCACCATCCTGAACGGTATAGTTAGAGCAGGCCTCTTGTGCGGCAGCTGCGCCTGCGCTCAGGGCGGTGAGGGCTGTTGCCGACAGTACTGCTTTCTTCAGTTTCTTGTTAAACATATCCACTTCCTCCAGACTTTTGTTTTGTCAGGCCTTCGGGGGCCTTAGCCATTTTCCATTTGATAGCGCAGTGCGGTTGATACGATGTCGCGCCACTCGCCAGATTGCTGCATGATCGCCAGACCCTGGTTGAGCGTCTCAAGGACGGCTTCCCCATCTGGATTATCTTTGTGGGTCATGACGTTAAGCGACTTGATTGCCGCCAGGTTGGGGTTTTCAATGATCTGATGCTCATAGCCGAGCCGTCCGATTGCCTCGACCGCCAAGTGGGCTTCGATTGCGACAATATCGGCGGTGCCATCCATGACCGCATGGAAACAATCATCCGGCGATACCGGCCGCATCAGGGTGATTGCCGGCTCATAGAGACCGACCGCATCCATATGTGACAGCGACCAGCCTTCTGGCCGACAGATCGTGGCGCCAGCGAAATCCGAATAGGTCAGAGTCTGTTCGTAACCCGACCCGCCCTTCGCAAAGAAGGTATCTACAACTTCGTAGAACGGGTTCGAGAAGTTATAGGTTTCGCACCGAGTACGGTCCTTTTCAGACAGACCATCTGCTGCTTCGCAATTTGGACGCGACCAAGGGAATGTGGCATCAAAGGCAAGCGTTGGCATCAGAAGATCGAGATGCGAAGACCAGTCATTCACAAACTGAATTTTATACGGCTGTTCGGGCGCAGCTCGCAGCATCGCTGTCTCCACGAGGTTTGTATAAAGACCACGATTTGGTAAAGCCTCGTCCGTGAACGGAGCATAGTTGCCACCTGTGATCATCAAGATCTGACGGTCACGAACTTCCGGGCGCTCGCCACCCTTTGCGTCTCGGATCAGCGCTGCACCTTCGGCACGAGCGGCTTCGATTTCTTCCAAAGCCGCCGCTTTTGCAGCAACTACCGCATCTTCGCTTGCTTTTTGCGCTTCCGCCTCAGCAGCAGCCACGCGTGCCTCTGCTACGGCAATGGCTTTTTCGGCGCGCTCTTCCGCTGCTTTAACTAATTCCGCCGCCATTTCCGCCGCTATACGACCAGCCTCGGTATCAGGAACCAGAGCTTCACGCCCCAAATCCTCCAGACAGGGAAATGTCAAAATATCTCCAACACGAATGATATTTGGGTTCGAGCCAATTACATCGCGGTTTGCATCGTATATTGGCCGATAGTCTTCGGTCGCATACACCGCGATCGCCAACTCCCGTAGGCTATCGCCGCGTTGGATCTCGTAGGTTGAACACGCCTCTTGCGCTGAAGCCGTCCCTGTTGCGGCTGCTAGAGCGAGGCCGGATATGATAAGATGGTTTCTCATTTTTCCTGTTTCTCTGCCTGGTTCATGTCTGTGCCGGTTTAACCACGGCGATTGAAATGTTGTCCTGATCCGGGTCTGCTTTTGCCTTTAGCGCCTGAAGAAGCGCGTCGGCGATATCGCGGGCCGGAGATTGATTATGAGTGCGCAGCAAAGTCTCGATCTCGGTGTTATCGAGATATTGCAGTCCATCACTGCCAAGGATCAGAATATCTGCCGGCACCAGATCTAAAGGCTGTTCCGGGCAATCAACCTTCGGGATTGCAGCGCCCATGATGACCGAGGTCAGCTGGTTGCGATCCGGATGCATCTGCGCCTCTTTTGCGCTGAGCAGACCCTGCGCGATCTGCGCATCGATCATCGGGGCCATCGAGTGGTCCTCGTTGATCTGTGACAGGGTATCATCGCGAAACAGATACAAGGGGCTATCGCCGATCGAAATCCAAAAGATCCGCTGCTCCAACATCAGCATGCCCAGAAGGGTAGAGCCCAAGTTGACCTTGTTCTCTTCGCCATGGCTGGCGATTGCGGCGTTAGCCTGCATTGCGGCCATCGGCAGAGCGTCGAGCAGTGCGCTCTGAACAAGGTCAGGCTCATCCAACTGGGCATCCATCGCGTCGCGCCAGGCAGAAATGATCAGCTGCGAGGCAACTTCACCCGCATCATGGCCACCCATACCATCGGCAACGACGACATATCCTGCATCCGCCGTATCAGAGACCCGCGCGGCAATCGCGTCTTCCTGCGAGTCGCGCTGACCCTGGTCCAGGATCAAGGCAATATCATATGCAGGGGTCGCCAGCATTAATCGGCATCCCGCCAGTCAAAGCCATCATCGCAGAAGGCCATGAAACGGATCGATGTCTCGCTGATGCGGATCGAGTCTCCGTTTGACAGGGCAATGGTGCTCAGCACGGGTTTGCCATTCAGACGGACCAGATTGGCCTTGCCGCCATGACCCAGATAACATTTCCGATCCTCAGGATCATAGGCGATAACAGCATGGTTGCTGCGCGAGATTCCGGTATCTCCGAAATCCAGCTGAATGGCTTGATCATCGTTCCGGCCGATCTGCATCAACCCTTCGGTTAATGTGATTGCGGCACCTCGGCCCGGACCGGCGGTTACAACCAACCATCCGACAGGGAAAGTTTGTTGCACGGCCTCGGCTTTTGCGACGGGTTCGGATGTTTCCATCAAGTCCTGAACATGCGTGTCTGCCCGTTCAAAGCCCAGGAAAGTGGTCTTCACACGCGAACGCCGGTCTTCTGAAGGCGTGGCTGGCGCTTCAGGTTCAGTCACTTCTACAACCGAGACAGTCTCCGGTTCGGGTGCGGGCTCAGGCTCCGCAATTGCTTCTATCTCAGCTTGGGCTTCAAAGGCTTCCTCAGGCTCCGCAGTCGCAATTTCCGCGACGGCGGCGAGTGTCTTGTCGTCCTCGGCTTCATCCTCAGTGCTGAGATGAAGCGTCACGATTTGCTCGTCTTCGTCTTCAGCTTCCTGCAAGTCAGACGCTTCTTCTTCCACAATTTCTTCAACGATCTGATCTTCTTCGAACTCCGGCATAGGCTCTTCCGGGATCAATTCGTCAGATTCTTCATAGTTGTCTGAGCTCACGTTGCCACCAGCCAGTGCAGCGCGCAGCGCGTTGAAGTCGGCAATTGGCTCAGGCTTTGCGTCCTGTACTACGTCTGCTTCTACCGCTTCATCTTCTTTCGGTTTGCCGGCACCCTCGAGAAGCCGGCTAAGAGGGCTTTTGTATTTAAACATGGTGACGACACCTTCTTTGTTTTCTGTTGCGGGGATCAGCCCGCAGGATGGCTACTAACCGCTGCCTAAAAGGGCAGAGGCACTATTGAATAAGAAACAGGGAAACTCTTACTTCGCGACGGGCCGGCTCCCGACGGGGCGACGATGGAGATGCCGCCCCCAGTAAACACACTGGCGATTTTCACATAAACCGGTTCAATTACTCCTGCGTTAGCTGCATAACCGCAGTGCCTTCTCCGCCATTGCGCAGTATGATCAAGCGCGCCTGGGGCTGATTGTCGGAAGCAAGAACAGCGAGAACGTCATCAAGGCTTTCTGGCTGGTCGAGTGCCGTACCTGTCTGCGCTTCACGCAGAACAACATCACCTTTTTGCAAGCCCCCCACGCTGTTTTCCGGGGCAGAGGCAACAACGGTTTGCCACCCCGCGTCATCTGTATGATGGGCTTTAAAAGTGTATCCGTTCTGCAATCCAAACATACGATGGGCAGGCAATGCCAAAAGCCCGTTTTGTGCACGCGTCTGACCCAGTTCACGATAGCGCGCCGCAACACGGATATACCCGTCCGGATCGACCGAGAAATTATCCAGAACCTGAGAAACCAGAGTTGCGTCCGGGCGGATCGGCTCGCTGTTGAGTCTAAAGATCGTGGTCCCACGCTTCACCCAGTCGCCGATGACAGCCGTGTTCAGGTTCGCGTCGACATCATTGATCGCAATAACACTGCCTGTCGCACTGCGACGTTTGGAGATATCAAAGGGTACTTCAATATCCCAATGTCCAAAGGCCACTTGATTTTCCGCCAAAGTCACCGGTTCTGAAGTGTTCTCATCGTTCAGTGCTGTCTGTACCGCAGCCTCTTCGGCTTCATCTGAGGGAGCGGGTTTCGCGTCAACTGCAGCGGGCGCCTCTGATGCCACTTGTGTTTGCTCGACAGGATCTTCCTGTTTGGTTTCTGTTTCGACAACCGGTTCTGCCTGTGCATCTTCTGGGTCTGCCGCTACGACCTCAGGCTCTGTGACCGAGATAGTTTCAACCTGTTGCAGTTCGGTCTGGGAAACTGCGGCCTGCTCGATCGGCTCCGGCGTTGCCTCGATGGAGTCGGGTGTTACCTGAGTTGCCTCATGTGTCGGCTGATCACTTGACAACATGAAGTACCCACCGGCTGCCAACGCCGCCGCGACGACAACGGCACCTGCTATTACCTTGCCACTGCCACCTGAACCGCTTTTGATAACGGTATCTACTGCTGCGACGGCTTCGTCTTTGGGTGCAAATTTTGCGAGATCGTCTTCGGATTTTTCCTCATTGCCAAGCGCCAGATCAGAATTCCCTGCAAGCAAGGCAGTCACAACAGCTTCGGCATTCTCGCTTTCCGCTTTGATCCGTTCTTTTTCGGCCTGCTCGTCTTTACGATCCATGCCTACAATGACTGAAACCGGGCGGTAGGCGAAACTGTCAAACATCACCCCGGGACCACGGAACATGCGCAACCAGTCCAACGCGGTTTGCAAGCGGTCAGGGGTGTGAACCTCCATCGCCTTATCAATCGCCTCAAGGAATCCATCGGGATAGCCATTGAAACGTCCGGCTACCGGGATGTATGGGTCGTCTTGTCCGTTGTTGAATGCGTTCAGACGTGTCTGACCATCAATCGGCCGCTCGCCACCAATCGCGTGATACAGGGTTGCAGCAAGCACATAAAGATCACTGCTAGGCCCTTGTTCCGCCCCACGCACGTAAAATTCGTGTGGTGAATACCCATCCTTGATCACGCGCAACGTCAACAGGGCCGCCGATTTGTTCGCTGCCTGTTCGCGTGCTGCGCCAAAGTCGATCAGGACAGGCTCGCCATTTTCGTCAATCAGGATATTGTCCGGCGATATGTCGCGATGCAACATGCCGCTTTGGTGAATGAACGACACCGCAGAAAGCATCTTTTCGGTGACCTGAACGATGAAATCAGGCCCGCTTTTGTTGTCAGGATTTTCGACATAGTCCAACAGATCGCAGCCACGGATCAGGTCCATAGCGATATAGGCGGTGTTGTTGTCTTCAAACACCTGATGCACGTCGACAATGTTTGGGTGGACTAGCCGCGCATGGTTGCGCGCTTCCTGAATAAACAGATCGATAATGGCGCGGAGATCATCCTTGTGGTCGGGATTGGCGGCTTCGACCAGATCACCATTCCGCTGACAAAGTGCGCCAGGATAGCATTCCTTGATGACTACATCGCGATCCAGACTATCGCGTGCGAGATAGGTTATACCAAATCCACCGTTGCTTAGAAAACGGAGAATTTCATACTGACCGCGCAGCAGCTTCGCGCCTGGCTGCAATCCTTCGATCTGAGGTTCGTCGTGCGTTGTGCCGACAGCCTGGTTGTGGCTCATTTCTTCCCGCCCATTCTACTCGTTTTTTGCGGCTTAGATAACCAGGGCTTTAGCCCGCGAACTCACAACCAAACACAACCGCAGGACACTTTAGACGGTTAGACGTTTCAAATTTGACTTTATTTGGGCCACCTGATGGCTTCACTAAGGATCAAAAATTCAGAAATCACACATATAGTAATGCCTAACGCTCTGCATACAATATATTGTATTCCCAAGGTGAACTAATCGGATTCTATATCTTCAAAAACCGCGCTTGGTCCACGATATCGAAACAATAGCGCGGTGATTCCGATCCTTTCGAATCGCTGCGTTGCGGCTCAATTATTGCGGGAAAAACTTACGTTCCGGTTTTCGAAGGGGCAGACGCGACAGAGCTGCCGGCCCATGCAAGGTTGTCGCTAAGCTGTGCAAGGATGCTGATCGCGTCTTTGAGAGGTGCATCGCCACTCTCGAATTGTAGTAGCAACAGCAGATCAGTTGCTTTTTCAAACTCAGCCGGAATCCAATCAGCCTCGGGGTCGATTTCGGATCCGGATTCCAACCTCTCGGCAAAATCCTCTACAATTTCCTGACAACTTTGCAGAAAGGCCGCAGGCTCGATATCCGAGCTTTCACGCAGGTCGTTGTAGATACTGGCGATGGCTGCAAGCCAATCTTCGAGAATTGGATTATCCAGAGGGGGCAGGGCGGTTTCTAAGCTTGATTGGACCGCAATGCCATCAGCCTTAGCGTCACGTTCTTCTTCAACCCCCGTGAGTTCTTCCAGATAAGGCAGAAATTCTTCGACCAAGTCCTTCTGAGCTGCTTCAAGATCATGGCGTCGATGGTCAGACGCAACGCTTAACACCTGTTCGGCCAGATTTTGGCCACCACAGGTCTCCCAAAGATCAAAGTCAGGCTCGGGTTCCTGCTCCATTGCACGAACGGCAACCGGCGTGCCAATGGGCACAACCGCACGGAATAGATCACCTTTTTCTTTATTCAGTCGGGCAACAACCCGATCCAGAGAATCCCGAACCGGAGGCAAGTCGGCGTGGGTTACGGCCAACAAGCTGTTATCGCGCAGCTTCTGTGGCACCTGCGCCCACAAGTGCCGTTCAGTTTCGCGCCAGGCGTTGGTTCCGTTGGTACACCAAATGGCGCAGTCCACATACTCCAGCAATCCCAGTGTCTGCTTGTATGTATCATCCAAAGCACCGGCACCGGGCAGGTCGAATAGCGAGATCTCTTGTAGGGCAGGGGTATTCAACCCGACCGAGATGAAATCAGGTTCGTCAGCTGCGGCTTTTTCCAGCGCTATCCCTGAGTAGACCTTGGGTTCTTTGTCCCACCAACCAACAGTGGTTTCAGGTGTATCAGCGTAAGCGACGATAACCAGCGGCAGTTTCAGATGCTGCGGCCCGGTGGGCAGAATGTCAGCACCTGCAAGCATGTTCGCAAGGCTGGACTTCCCGGCGCCAAATTCCCCGGCAAAACCGATGGACACCGCATTCGAAAGCCGCTCGGCATGAGCCAAGGCACGGGAACGCATATCGTCCAGCTCAACCGACGAAGGGGCGTTTTCAGTAGCGGTCAGGAAACGCTCTAACTGGCGCACTTCCTTCTCGGTTCCGGGGAATTCAATCATTCTGCGGCCTCTGCCTGTCGAGTGTCCACGGGTGCGGTTCCATGCACCGCACCCAGTTCATCGCTGATGCGGCGGGCCTGGTCAACCGCACGTTGAGCGTCGGCACGAGCATTTGTATCGTCGGTTCCGGCGCGATGTTCCAGATGTCCGGCAAGCAGTGCCAAATAGTGATCCAGCACCGTTTGCATGCGTTCGATCAGATCGATTCTGGCGGTATCCACCAGATCGTCACCAATCATCTCGAATTCCTGTACGATCATTCTTTCCGCCCGGTTCAGAACGCTGCGGCGCGAAATCAGTCGCGATAGCCATGTCACACGCAGTTCGACCGTAATTCCCCGCGTCAATGCACTGGTGTCTGGTCTGAACCAACGCACTGCGCTGGTATTCATGCGATTGTCCACCGGCTCCTGCCAACCAGGCAGGGCACGCAGGGCAGCATTGCTTTGCATGTCGATCGCATAGAGCTCACTAAGCATGCGTTGACGCACCACCTGAGTCGCGCCTTGAACAAGCTCTCGCATCCGCTCACGCAGCGGTGTGAAATTCAACTCGGTATCACCGTCTTTGGTCAACAGAGGGGATTGGCCATCGGGACCACGTACGACAATCGAAACGGCCTCGGCAACCGTGTCGTCCATTACGCCACGCAGATTGGCCAGCACGTCATCCATGTCGTTGGTGATCGCCCGGGATTTCTCTGCAATCAACGCGCGCAGATCTGTAAGTGTCTTGTTATTCTCTTCAACATTTGCCGTGTCAGGCCCGTCCTGCTCCTCAATCGCACGGAGCCTCGCGTTGCTGCGCTCAAGCTCACCCTGGGCAAAGCTGTTGAGGTGCTGCCAAGCCATATTGAGTTGTTCCTGACGCGGGCCTTCCGTCAGAGCTTTGGTCACATGGCGGCGCAAATCGGGCAGGCCCGACGCGATCATTGCGGCAAAACGTAATACGCCTTCGCGGCTGATAGGGCCGGGGCCTTGCTTGATCTCTTCGACGCCATCCAGGTATTGCTTCATCTGTTCAGGATGAGCCCGAAGCCAAGCGAGTATCTGATCGTGGTCAATGCCGGTTTCATCACCGGTCAGAGCGTAATGCGCCCATTGGGCACTGCCCATCAGGACATCGATATCCGAATTACCTAAAGCATTCTCAAGCCCGTCCAACACATCAGCGCGCACCTTCGTGGCATCCTCGGCACCACCGCCCAATTCATCGACACGGTTGATGAAAACCACAATCTGACCAAGCTCTAGCGCTTGCATCAAACGGAACAATTTCAGATCCGCGCGCGACAACGCCTGATGCGCCGAAAGCACCACCACAAAGAAATCTGATTCCTTGAGGTATTGGCGCGAAATTTCCTCGCGGATCAGCAGCGGGTCATTGACACCCGGTGTATCGGTAACGGTTACCGGATACGGGAAATGGCCGATGTCAAAATAGACTTCGGCCTTGCGGGTGATATCGCTATAAAGACCTCGGTCCGAACCGGGGTCATGTTCCCCTTCATCCGTTGGGTCATCTCCGGCACAAACATAACGTGCCAGATCGTCTGATGTTAGTTCATCGAGATCGTGATGCTGGCCCAACAAGTGTTTGTAGCTATCACCAAGACGCAGCTTGGCGCGGGTTTTCATCGCCTCAACCTGCTCTTCGATCATCTCGCGTTTATAGCTGTCTTCCTCGTCCGGGAACATATTGCGCAGCTCTTCGCCTTCAGCGATCAGAGCTTGCCATTGGCGATTGTCGAAGAAGTGAAATTCGGCACCCGATTTCCTGCCGGATGGATGGCCGAAATGCATGTCGGTGATCACAGTTGTCCAAGGGTTCACGTCTGAGGGTAGATATTCCGCCTGCCCGGTGAAACCATTGATCAAGCGAGATTTGCCAGCCTTGATCTGGCCTACGAAGGCGATCGAAGGCTTGAGGTTCGACAGATCGTCAACAATGCGTGAGATGAAATGACGTGTTTCGTCATTGCTCATCCCATTCATGTCTTCTGCGATGCGAATAAGCTCGCGGCGGTTTAACTCACTCATAAGATTTACCCTGGTAACTCGTATTTATCATCTAGCTTTGCAAAATGGACACTATTTGGCAGGAACGCGGTCATTCGACGGCGTTTTTCAAAGATTTCCACAGGTTGACAGCAGCGCCCAGCTTACGGGTGTCATGAAACGCGGCTGCAACGTCCTCATCATCGCGCAGGATCGCAAGGCCAACACCTTGACCCCCGGACGGTCGCAATACGATCAATTGCGGCTCTGACAGTATGTTAGATACATCTGCTTGCCAGCCGAGGAGATCTTTGGTGAAACGCGCCAAAAGGTTTTCGTCTGGATGCGTAGGCTGCCCTTCGGAACAAAGCCCATCAAATTTGACCTCATCGCTAATCAAAAAGCGTCCCAAAGCAAAGCGTTCAGAACCTTCATAGAATGCATCAGTTATCCCCGATGGGCTCTGTTGATCCGTTTCTGGTTCAGGTTCAGGGGTGGCATCCGGAACGATCGTCATACGCCGCTCATCCGGTAGATCAATATTTCCGCAAGCCGCCTCTACCTCAGAAAATGTTATGCCCACATCATCCGCTTCAAGCGCCGAATCCGGTCTGAGCGAAATCAACTCTAAAGGGCCGGGGGCGATCGCGATGTCAGAAACCAGTTGGGCTAGTCGGCCCGTCAAGTTTTCACGGGCATCGGTTTCAAAATCGGGTAACGGCCCCGAAACACAGCGAAAGACATCGGTGATCCGAGAGCTGTTCACTTCAACCGCCAGCATTCCTCCGTCGGCCGCCTTGAACTCTAGCCTCCTTGGCAGGATCGTGCCGCGAATAGCGTTCAGTACCTCACCTCGTCTTGCCTTCGCAGTTTCGCCCGACAGATATACTGCGGGAGATAAGCGCGCGACCGAAGATTGCCCGATTTCTTCGAGCAATTCGAGTATTTCGCCATCCATCATACCGTGAACCCCCTCTGGTTCCGTCTATACCGCAGCAGCCACCGAGCTGAGGCTGAGATGTGATTTTGTAAGCGCAAGCCCGGTATTCGCACTATCGCGACAGATATAGCAGACAACGTGATCCGGGTATTTCGGCGTTCTCAGAAAGATATGTATACGATCATTGGCGAACACCGCGATTTCCCCAAATCCGGGGTGTTCCGTTTCATCTATCTGTGCCGTGCGCAACAATTCCTCAAAGCCTTTTGTACCCCGGCTTTGAAACAGGTTAGCAACTGAAAGCGCCAGATTTTCTAAAGCATCTGAACTCTCTCGGTCTGTAGCATCAATGCCCAACAGCATCCCTGTTTCCATATCAACATACCCGGCTGCAACGCAGTCGGGTATGGTCTCGATGGCCGAGGCTAAGGCGGATTCTATCGACATTCAGATATCCACCTCAAAGAATGTTTCAGATCGCATGCCATTCTGCTCCACCGTTTTTGCGCGCTTCCGCCATCGGTCGCATGCTGGCTTCGCTATTGCGAGCGGTGTGCTCCAGCGCAATCTGATCATACTCGGACAAAAACGCAGCAAAAGCGCTTTTCAAGCCTTGGGCATCATCAGGCAGACTTTCCCGCGCTACGATCTCGCTCCACATCGCAGACGCGCTGAGTGGCGATTCCGAGGGCAGAACGCTTGGATCGACTGCTTGTTCTTCAGACGCTTCTTCATTCGACTTCGCTTCGCCACTCAATTCAACCACTTCGGCTGGCGTGAGTGAGTTTGATTCCGGTTCCGGCTCGTATTCTTCTGTAGATTCCTCAGATTGCTCAGAAAGCAAAGACGTAATCGACGAGATAGACACTTCGATGTCCGAACCCGAGCTCTCCTCATCGACCAAAGTCTCCTCGGATGTAGAGGCTTCTACCGTTGCATCTTGTTCATCTTCGGGACCGAGAATAATTAGCTCCGCATCCTCTTGGTCCTCTTCTTCATCCATGAAAGCAAACTCATCGACGTCAGGGGACGGGTTCGCCAAAAGGTTCAGATCCAGCGGGTCATCGGATTGTTCTGAGAATACGGAACGCAGATCTTCATCAGCTGGTTCTGCTTCAGAGGTCATTTCGGCGCGCATCCGTTCTGCCTCGTCTACGTCAATTCGCGGGCGCTCAGCTTCTTCTGAGCGGCGCTCGACGCGGGCAGGGCGGATTGGAAAGCTTGTGACAACATCACTGCTCGCTTCAGCCGGAGTGTCAGCCAGCGGATCCTGATGCACCAACGGTACATCTTCCATTCGGCTTTCCGGATGCAAATGGCTCACTTTTGGTGCTTCGGACAGGGATTTATCAATTTGATAGCGGGCTAGCATATCCGCTCGCTTGTCCATAATCTGCTCGGTGATCTCCAGGAAACTGTCGACCATCTTACCACCACCGCTGCGTGACCAAAGTTCGGCATCACCGGTTTTGTCACGGGCCATGATGGCATCACGGGCCGAGAACAGTATCGTGCGATTGAACAAATGACCCGCTTCGCGATTTACGCGGCGCAAGACCTTTTGCCTGTCTTTCTGATTTAAAGCATCCGCACGTGTCACCAACAGCAGCGATTTATGCTGCAGCCTTTCCGGCAGCGAAACCCAGGTGGCACGTTCAGTCTCGCGCCAGGCTTGGGTCGAGTGGGTGCACCACAACACACCATTGGCTTGGCCAACTGCACGCTGCCAGACATCCGTCGAAATCTTCGGGTCCGAAATGCCGGGTGTGTCGATCAAGTCGACCGCTTCAAGAATATCGGCCTCAAGGAAGATGCGAATGAACTGGGCGTCGTTGACACCAACCTGTTCAAGCTGATCCAACTCGATATTCTGCGTACTGCCATCATGGCGTTTGATATAAGCGGGTCGATTGCCCCAGCTGAACCAGATCGGCGGCAGCTGCGTAGCTGTGACCTGTGTTGGCAGTGCCTGTTTGCGTAGCAGGAAATTCATCAACGTCGATTTGCCTGCACTGAATTCTCCCATGAGCGCAAACACGGGTTTGCGGCGGGACCACTGCTCGATGCGGTTCCATGTCTTGGGAGAGACGAAGCGGGTTTGTGAATTTTTTACCATAACTCTTCTTATGCTGCTTCGTTACTAAGGTCTTTCAGGATATCGCCAAGAATGTCGTCACGCGATTTCTGTGGCTTCTGCTCGGCGATCTGTGCCGCAGCCCTGTCAGGTGAATGCGAGATGCTGAGCAACGTATCTTTCTGCTCGACCATAAAGTCGGTCAGCGTAGCACGTACATTCTCCAGCACGGCGGCAATCTGGTTCTCCTCGATATCTTTGGTGATCGAGTTCGCCTCAGATGCGATCAAGCGCGTGTAGTCTGCGGCATAGGCCTCAAAGCCCTTTCGGCGTTGCCACCATCGGCGCCACCATGTGCTTTGCAGGTCCAGCGCAATAGTGCGCCCAATCCCGAGTGGCGGAGGCACGCGTGGCACGATCGGAGCTTCGATATTGAATTCACCCAAATGGTTGCCCAATAGTTTCTGGTACAGAGCCTCAACATCCGCCGCAGCAGCCGAATACAGCGCACCGGCTTCCTTGCGCATCGAACGGGCAAAGCTGAAATATGCGGCTTTCTGCAAAGTTCGTAGCCCGGCCGGGTCATATTGCCATGTACCCTGCTCTCCATTTTGCTCAAGGTGTGAGATCAGAGAATCGGTCGCGCGCTTGACAAAATTCGCTTCTGCCGAGGCAAGTCGCTCCAGTACCTTGTCGCGTAGTTTGGTTGTCAGCTCGGAAGCTTGCTTTTCGTATTCGGCTGTAACCTTCGCAATCGCGTCTTCTGGCGACGCACCATCTAAATCCCGAACAATTCCATCCGAGTTTGACAAGGTCTTAGCAACAGCTGTCGCCCGAATCTGACTGGCGATATTGCGCGCCCGATGTCGGACGCGATCCAAAAGCCGCGTTCCAGCGCCTTCGGCGATACGCTCATTCATCGCGAGCAACAAATCGGGCAGGCCGGAAAGCGCCCAGATCTTGTCGAGTGACGCCGCCTGATCGCCGAAACCGGCAGCCAGGTAGAAAGTGTTCAATGCCTCGCGCGATTCTTCTGTCAGAATGTCCGGGTTTCCAGTGAGAGCGGCCTCAGCCCACAGGGCGCTGCCAAAGACAACGCTTGTGTTGGCGTCAATGTTGTTCTGCTTCAGGGTGTCCTGGATGCGATCGCGAATCTCGGGGACCTGATTGACCGGGTCAGACAATTCATCAATCCGGTTCACAAACAGAATGATCTGCCGGTTTTCGAACTGAGCGATAATACGCATCAGCGCCATATCCATCGTGGTCAGTGCCTGGCTTGCAGCCAATACAACTATGCAAACCTCTGACCCTCGCAGGCTGCGCAAAGTGATCTGTTCGCGCACCATGAATGTATCGTTCACGCCCGGCGTATCGCACAGCTTAAGCGAAATCGGATATTGCGGGATATCCATAAACAGCTCTGCTGATTTTGTCACATCCGCAAAGCGGCCCGTCTTTGGGTCGATATCTGGGTCATCCTCATCCCCAAGACAGACATACCGTTGGACAAGTTCATCATCGAAATAGTCATACTGGTGACTTTGGCCAAGGATCAGGTCGAAGTGTTTGCCCAACCTTTGCTCGGACTTAGACTTCATCTCCCCGATCTGACGACGGATGTCATCCATCTCATCATCAGCACCAGCACGGTTTGCGAGTTCGCCCAGGCGACCGCCGCCAACCATCAGGTTGTCCCATTCTTCCTGCTCGAAAAAGGTAAACTTGGACTTGGTGCCCCCTTCAGTCCGGGTATTGATATTCAGGGTGGTCACCACAGACGTCCATGGGTTCACATCCGAGGGTAGTAGATTTGGTCGCCCCGCTAGAATGTTGACAATGGATGATTTCCCGGCCTTTACCTGCCCCACCATTGTGACACTGGCTGAAAAATTCTCCATTTTAGTCTTGAGCGCAGCGAGCCGCGCGGAAGAACGCGCATCCGCCACCTCTGTCAGCTGGTCGATCTGCGTCGTCAACGAAGTCATGGTCTCTGTCATTTCGGACAGAGCCTCGTTTCCTACAGACAGAAGGTGGTCGTTACGCGCCATGGTTAGCCTCCGGTACCGGTTGCGGCAAATTGGTCCCCTGCCCCGTCCGGCAGGCTCGCAAGCGTGTCGATGCGCGCGATAAGGTCCAATGCGTTTCCGAGGATCACAGCCTCGGTTTGCGGTGAAATTGATTCATATGCGAAGGAATCAGCAAGCACTTCGATAGAACTGAAGCCTTCCCCATTTTCCAGGCAGGCGACACGGCGCCCCGTTGGAAAATCTTCTGATTTGTTTGCCGGCAAAGGCATGCGGGCATTCGCCAGCAAATAGCGATTGCCCGAATGGGTTTTGAGCGCAACGCCGAAACCAGTGCCAGGATGCTGGCGGTTCAGAGTTTTTAGCTCGCCGATAAAACTTTCTCGGGCAAGACTTACAACGTCCTGCTCGGAAGCAGCGGATTTGATCAGGTTGGTCACGACAGAGACCCTTGTTCTGGAGTTGAGCAGAAACTCGCACGGTGCCAGAAGGCAAAAAGACTCATTAACTCCTGCGTTCAATCAATTACGATTTCCGCGGTGTTATTTTGACGCGAATAGGATATTTTGGCGTTTGAAATGTGGCACAAATAAGGTGATGGACCTCATAAATACCTCAACCTATAAGAGAATGCCTAAAATGCACGCACCAACTGGACCCGTGACCGATTCCAATACTGACAACTCTAATCTGGTGCGCTGGATCAGAATTGAGTCTCAATATATCTTATATTTATTTGTTTTTTAACAAAATTAATCGATCCCCTTCACTAGGTGTAACTTTGCTTAAATTTCCTTCAGGCTACTCACACAACACCCAAAATATCACTCTGGCGACCCTTCGCCCACAAGCCTCGTGGTGAGCTCAACTTATAGGTGCAACACGCTTACGATCAAAAAAGGTCCACAAGTTCACTTTTTGGAAACAATAATAATGTCAAGATTGAGCCTACTCTGACATCTCAACGAACAGAAAATCTCTGCACTTTGATCTAAACAAACCCGCCCTTCAAAGACATTTCCTTTTCGACGGATTGCCACTTCGGACTTGCACTCGATTCTCAGGAGTTTGGATGAAGTGCAATTCGACGTCTTATTGTTTCTCGTATGGCGATAATAATCTTGTGTATTGTCACACTTTACCTCTCGCGCTCCCTCAAAAGCTTTGCTATTGAGCGCCTCGTCGCGATGCTTTGGCATCGGGTTGCGGGTGTGGCGAAATTGGTAGACGCACCAGATTTAGGTTCTGGCGCCGCAAGGCGTGGGGGTTCAAGTCCCTCCACCCGCACCAAAAAATACCAATAATTATTCAATTACAAAGGGTTATATGATTTTCTCTGCTGTTAGCCCCACTAACAGGCCAACTTTGGTTTTGTGATGGAATGCGCGAATCTCTGGTCTGCGAACTCGGAGAGCTATGGCAAGCTTTCTGGACCGGGATGACGCCAGATTTGCATCGCTCCAAGCACAGGGTGATGGAAAGGCGCCTCAAATTTAGCGCCCAAGCGTTTTACCAGGGCAAAAGATCGGGGATTGTTATCGACGATCAAGCTGATTGCGGTCGTCCAGCCGATAGTTGAATACGCAAATTCGCGAGCCGCAAGCGAGGCTTCGAAGGCGATGCCCTTACCCTCGCCGCCTTCGAAGACTGACCAAGCAACTTCAGGCTCAGGCCAACCTTCGGGAAACCACAACCCTACCACCCCAAAAGGCTCATCAGATAAGCGGTCTGCTACGATCCAACGACCAAATCCACGGAGAACCCAATGGCCAAACAGTTCACCGAATTGAGCATAGACCTCTGAGCGAGTGAAAGGACCGCCAACCGTCACAGCCCGTTAAGACATTCGGAACTCGGCGAATGGCTCGAAATCAGACGCCAGCGGTACGCGAAGGCGTAGCCGCTCTGTTTCGAGAATTGGGATATCTACCAAGTGCGGTGTCATGTTTTCTCAGACGCGGATTGTCTTAATGCCACTCATTTTAAGCTTCAGGCTATGTCTGCTTTGGACTCGGAGCAGCCGTTCGCCGCAACCCTTACAAACGATTGCTTCGCGGACAAAGTTGCCGATAAGTCAGTTTTTCGGGATGTGTGATAACGCCCCGAGCAGTCCTTTAATGCAAGCGCAGCGAACGACGGCTTGACCGACTTTACTTGCCGTCCTGATGCTCTCCGAAGACCGTTTCAACCTCTTTGACCTCTTCGAATATCAGTTCAGGCGCCACTACTTCCCAATTGGCGCGTTTCATCAGGTGATGAAAACGATCATCCGCATCCTCCTTACGCCAATTTATGATGGCCGCGATCTCGCCAGTGACAAATTTCGTGCCCATCGGGGGAGCGAATGCTTTTGCCATCCGCCCGAGGGCCCGCCCTTGAAGATCCTCGATCTGCCAGCGATCTCCGACACTGGAGAGCCTGATTGGCGCGCCGACCTGCGCTTCAGCGATCGCCTGGTGAACGATGTGCCGATCACCTTGGCGGCCTGCAAATGACAGGTCGACCATCTTCATTTCGGGCGATTGAAAGAACCGCCGTGCGCCGGGCCGCCAGCCAGGCGTTCAGATCGGCGCCGTGATAGGCGATCCGCCGACCGATGCGGATAAAGGCCGGGCCACACATGCGGTGGCGCCATTGAGCCAGCTTCTCGCGGTTTCCCAGCAATTTCATCTCAGGGTCTTCTGGGAAATAGACTCGGCTTCGTCTCAACTTTGAGTTTATACCTTACTTTCGCATAGCCGCCTTAAGACTCCTTTTTAGGTTGGTGTCTTTCGACTTGGCTTCTGCACCCAGTTCGCCATAGTGCTTCTCGTATTTCTTAATCAGCCCCTCAACCGCTTTGCGGGTCTTTGGAGATACATTGGGGTTCTTATGAACTTTCTTCAATTCATCTTGCAGCATGACCTTGTACTTCTCCAGCAGCCGAAGCCTCTTAGACACGCCTTCCCAAATTTGCACGTCACCCGAAAGGTTCTCCGCGTACTTCGCGGAAACCATATTCCAAACCTTTCGACGGTTAACTTTAGGCAAAAGTTCCCAATCGTCGCTGGCGAGAGCGTTTACACAGGACAGCATGTCAGAGTACTTTTTAGGGTGCCCAGCATTTGCTCCAGTGGCTTCCACGAGCTTTGGAATCGGGGATTTTATGCGCTTTAGAACATCGTTAATCGTATCGATGGTCACATAACCCGTATATTCGCGCGCGTCTTTTTCGACCTTCTCAATGATTTTCCACATCGGGATTGTTTCAGGCTGCGCTTGCAGCCCTTTCTTCATTTTCATGAGGTTTGTTTTTCCTAATCCCGCATAAATTGCCCCTCGATTCGGGATTGGCATGATCACTTTGCTATACTTTGAAAGCCAATTGTTGAACTCTTTCAAGTTTTGCTTCTGTCTGTATTCTACGGTAGCGTTTCTATCCATGATTCAGCCTATCATTCGACGGAAAACTTTTGATCTTCTGCATACCACGGCCATACAAACACCTCTTGTTCAGACACACACCTGTTGGTAAATGGCTATCATCGAAAACGCTGCACTGCGGCGAAATTCAAAGGATCGTTAAGAATTGCACCGAGATTGATTCTAACGGAATACTTTAGAGTGACACAATTTGCTTCAAGAGCTTTTTATCATCACTAATTATGGCTCGAAACTTCTTCAATTGTACTTCTGAGCTTTTCTTAAGCTTGCTAGTCTGCACTTGCAGGTCTTTTGCAGGATCCCATGTTACGGCCCGAGACCAAGCTGCCCAAGCGTCTTCAAACTTGCCCTTTGCTATATCTCGAATTATTCGGGATTCACTCAGTTTAACATAGGTTTTCGCCCAGAAAGACGGACTAGTGTAGTCAACCCAGGCTTGGAAATAGGCCGCGCCAAGCTGCTCAGCAGCAGAGTTAGACGATTTCAGTTTTTCTGCGATTGGTTTAAGTACTGGCTTGACGACCGCGTCCTCAAGGTAGTCCTTACGAAAGTCCATCATTTGTTTATAAAATTCTTTGTTAGCCTTGGCGAGTTCGTCTCCACTCTTTTTCATTGCGACAGAAGCCTTCGATCCCACTTTATAAATTTCACGAGTAAGGTTGATTAGTGTTGCGGCTAAATCGACAGCATCACCCGTCTTTTTTGCTTTCTGCAGAGCGGCGCTAATTTCTCGTACCTGTGCATCTCTGGTCTTTTCGATATCCGAGCAAATCTTCTCATAAGCCGCTATCCTACGTTCGTAGCGCGAAATTAATGCCTTTTTGGACTTAATGCCTTGCGAAGTATCAAGATGACTGGGGATTAAAAGTTTGCTACCGGGGATGATGAGTGCCGGGTTAGGATTTTCCTTTCGAAACTTTGTGTTAATCCCTGAATTGTAGATATCTTTGTGCGATCTAAAACCATACATTCGAGCAATTTTATCTAATGTCTCGCCCTTTTTGACCACATGGATACGAACTCGTTTAGACATAGTTGACCCCCCAAAAAGAATAAAGAATACACTCCCGATCTTCGTTTTACTCGCCCGCGAAAGACCCAACGGCACGAAAACCGCCGCTTTCCCCATCACTTAAGGCGAATCCTCCGACGAGCCCGCCGGGAACAGTTAGCGAACCGCCACCAACGGTAGTCTTTTCGACAGCGCCGCCAATAAAGCTTCCATTCAACTCACCGGATATCCCACCACTTCCAGTTACAGAGCTCGTGTAGTTGTCGAAACCGCCTCCGACTAACGAACTATTCCCTGCCACGGTCGCTCCACCGATTGACAATTCTGCTCGGCCTGTGCGGGACCCAAAGTCAAAGGTGTCAGAAAATGTCCCAGTCTGGGTTGAGACGATCCCACCCATCACAACATTTCCGATGGCATGACCAGAGTATTGAACAGTTGTGGGAAGGCCATTCTCCATGGCCTGTCTAACCGATTCGTTTATGAGTCCAGTTTCTGTTGTTGTCAGCCGGTTCCCCGCGGCGAAAGTTCCCATATGGGCATGTTCTCTGCTCTCAGAGCCCAATCCTGTGTCGATATCACCAAAAAAGAACCCCCACTTCACATGCTCATATCCATCCGTGGTCGATGAAAAAGAGTCACCGATGCCTTCAGCTACAAGACCACCAGATATTAACGCGGCATCACTCGCATCATCAGTACTGCGAGCCCCAAATTCAGTGTCGCTGACATATGCACTCGCTCCACCTTCGCCTCCTAACGTCAAGTCGTCGATTGAAACTTGGAAGCTATTCGAGGCGGCGTCGAAGTTGGAAAAGCGTAAATTGGGTGCCGAAAAGGTATCCGGAAGCAAATCTGGGTTTCCCATTGGTCGGATTGTCGAGCCTCCAGGAGTTTCCACATCAACAAGGCCTACCGCATATCCAATGGTGTCATTAAGAGCGACCCCAAAGCCGGTTCTGTTGCTGGGCAATGCGTCGGTCCCCGTCGCAACACCTAATCTTAATGCAGCGTACTGGACCGAAGGTCGGTTTTCTCCTAATGGGCTCTCTACCCCTCCCGCCAGAACCTGGTCAGTTCCTTCAACATCATCGTAAATCTCTCCAGCATTCTCCAACACGAAGAATCCCAACCGCCCCGGCGTTGGTTCTGATCCTGTAGAAATATTGGGATTACCGCCACCAGTGGCGGAGCTAGAGTAAAATGAGCTTAGTAGCACAGGGCTTTCGGAAGCGCCGCTGGACGTTAATCCACGCGAAGAACCAACTGCCTGAGCAGTAATGATGGCATCTACCATCTGCTCGTTCTCGAAACCTTGACCGGCGAATAGGTCATCCCGAAATCGATACCGAACTTCCCCAATAGTTGCGGAGATTGTCGAGACTTGGCGCCCATCTGAACTATTCGCTAAACCAAAATCTGCGTAGAGCAATTTGGACGTTTCTGGAGTCGTTGAGCCGTCCAAGTTGATAATGTTGCCCGACGGATTAATGATATACAGATCGCTTTGAGTGAGTTGTGACGTGTCCAATGAAAGCGAACTCGCTAAAAAGTCATCGTCAAGCTCGCTCCAAGTTTCTCCGCGAAAGAACGCACGATCATCCCCACCAAGGAACATTCCAGGGTTCAAATCTGACAAGCCGTTTGTGATAGGTCCGGCCATACCTGCAGAAAGGTGGAAACGATCCAAACTGGTACCAGGTACGGGATTCTGTATCACGCCATCCAAGTCGCCGGCGGCAAATATGAACCTTCTGGTTTCATCTGGATCTCGAATCAAGAATGCGCCGGTAGCCCCGGTTTCCGAACCGACAGTAGTTTCATAGTACCGTTCTTCATAAACCTCTGATTGACCAAGCTCACCCAATAAACGATCTCGTTCCGACTGAAAGCGGGATGAGCAATTTGCTCCGCAACTTGTTGCAGCCCAGTTGTAGGATGCAAGCACTTCCATATCCAAGAATATGAAGTTGTCGCCTTGTGGCCGTTCAGTCCTTGGTTCTTGCGCACCGTCCAAAAAGTCGGTTCCATAATTAAACCCTAGAAGTCCGACCCCTTTACTGGAATGCCAAATGATCCCCTCATCGGAAATCGGCTGCCTAGTAGCAGTTCCGAATGTCGTGTCAGCCCGCACAAGGTTTTCAATTGTTGGGATATTCGTAAAAAGTGGTCCTACAAAATGAAATGAACCAGATCGAAGTAAGCCTTCAGAAAACCTTGGAAATCGTACAAGCCCTCCATTTCTGCCAAAGTTGTTGCTTCTGTCCGTCAGACCATCGGCGCCTTCGTCAAAACTGGCAAACCCATAGTAGTATACGACACCTTCTGGGTCTCCTCCAGCCGTCAACGCCGTTAGTGGCTCTAAATCGTCGACCGCCAAAGATAGTGTATTCGTCGGGAAAATTCTATTCGTAATTGGGCCGGCATATCTGCGCACCGGAAGCGACAAATGGTCTTGGCGAATTCTTGTATTGGCTTCAGAGGTCGTGGTCTGGTTCTCCGTAATCGGCGTCGAAGTTTCACCAAGCGATGGTGAAAAGCCTCCGCCAGCAAGATCAAATGAAAAATCAATAGGCTCCGAAGAGGGCGATGAACCTGAAGAACCTTGGCCATTAGACTCAGATCCAGAACTTCCCAAATCATTGGGGCTTGAATCGAAGCCGACAGCATTATCCAAGCGAGAGATCTCTTCGACGGCCTCAGCAATCTGAACATTTTCGTCCGCGACCGATATATCCTCAGTTAATTGTTCACTTGGCAGCGCCGAAGAACCAACCCGTGTTGAACCCAGTCTGGGTAATGTCCCGGTCTGCAGCCCCCGACTAAGTGAGTTCAGATCGTTTACAATGTCTTGAGTGCTCATGCGTCTTGGAGCAGTGGTTCGCCCATTGCTAGCGACAATCTGAAATCCGGTGCGATAGATCGTTTGGCTGCGCCCGCCGCTCGACACCAATATTTCTTTGCCATTCAGCAAATGTGTGCGCGTACTTTCCGGGCCCACTTGAATAAACGCAGATCCAGACTTGAGAGAGAGAAGCGCATGAGGCGTCATGATTGAGATATTCTGCGTTCGGTTCAACAAACCCCCAGTAACTCTTAAAGTCCCTCGCTCAACGCGAATAGCAATCGGTTGATCTTTCGATGTGATCACGGTGACAAGACTGCCAGGCGCAATGACGACCGATGTGCCGTCCACCAAAATTATTTCAGCGGTCTCGTTTTCGCCTGTCTCCACCGTTCGAGATTGAGAAGAGCCGAGGACAAACTGTTTCATACGCTGGTCGGATGTTGCTGCACTAACTGCAAAATCACTTGTCGTTAGCGCCAATGTTCCGGCGAGGAGTATCGCAAATTTTGTCAATGAAAACTTCATGTTCTTCCCTCCCACATTCAAACTTAAAATGACTTGGTTACCGAAAATGCCAGGTACGTATTGTCAAATTTATCCACCGAATAGTTTGAGTTTTGGTCGAAATGACCCAGTTCGAGCTGAAGCTCTACGCTGTCTGTCAGCGGAACGAACATAGACGTCCTTAAGACAACCCTTTCGTCTTTTTGTGATGTATCATCATCGATAGCGAGGTCGGGCTCGTCGTACTTACGCTGTCCGTAACCTACAGCCGCAGAAATCTTCCAGGGATCTTCGGCTTTTCCTAGCAAAGGTGGAATTTCTCGAAGTACTTCCACAAAGAAACCGCTGTCACTATACGCTTCGAAACCTTCTTCTGCAGACTTGTCAGCGTAAGCAAATACGAGGTTTAGCCCTGTCTTTTCCGTCAGTAGTCTCGAATAACGAAGAGAGAACCCGTTTCTTCGACCATCGCGATTGTCGTTTGACGGATCTAACGTAGTCGCGTGATAATCTTGATCGAAAGTAAACGCAGTTACCTCGAAACTATTCTGCGCATTTGGAACGGCACGAAACCTAGCGACCCAACCGTCTTCACTAACATACCTTTCATCATCGCGACGCAGCGAACTCGTGGAATATCTCAGCGCTAATTCGGCGGGAAAGCTTAACGCTCTTGTCAAATTGAGATCGGTCCCGAATGCGATCCCCCCGCGAGACAGATTCAACTGAGTTTGATCACGGTAACCTCGGGCAAACAGATTTACGTCCAAAGCGAGCAGGTGACCTGCTTGAAGACCCAGATCGTACTTCAACTTGCCAGTTAGACCAACAAATGCAGATACGTCGGACTGGTCCGTAAACTCCGGCAGAACGACGAAACCCCTGACTTGGGTTCCGTTGTCCGGACCCGCGTTCGCATTTGAGTCCACGATCACACCGGCAGCAGCACGACCGGTTAATCGCCACCTGGAATTTGATCGTTCAGCGATGGCTAGAAGTTCTTCCGCTCTCGCTCTCACTGCGGGCGGCGCATCAGGTGATTTCAGTGCTTCGCTTATATAATTCTCAGCAAGCTTGGTAGCGCCCTGTCGTAGATATAGGACACCAAGTTCGAGCTTGATGTTCGCAAGTGCCGGGTTAAGCAGAAGTATCCTTTCAAATGCAGAAATCGCAGTTTGGAAGTCACCTGTTTGAGCAGCAATTTGCGCTAAACGAAACGATGCCTCTGGATCTGAAGGGTTTCGTTTAACTCTGTCTAACGCTGACAAATACTCTGAAGGTATTTGACTTGATTGCGCCGAAACCGTCCAACTGGTAGCGCTCAGAATACAAACAGCAACCAAAATTACCCGAATTGTACTAAGGAAGAAAGGATACCCACCAAACAACAATGTAACCAAAACTTACCAATCCCTGTAGCCGAAAACCTTTGCAATAAACTTAGAACAATATTTTGCTATAGTTTACGAATGAAGTGTGTTGAGTCAATCTGCCAGCTACTTTTGCGCTCCTCGAGCGCCTTAACGGCTGTTCTCTTTGCGTTTTTCTTAGGAATAACTGCGCCTGGAAACGCACAAACAAAGCAAATCGATTTGATAAATTTGCTCAGCGAAGCGCGCGATCTAGGCAATTCTGGAAAACCAGCCGAAGCAATCAAACTTCTCGAAGAATTGCTGACGAAAATTCCGAAGTCAAATGAGCGAGAAACTTATAACCACGCATTTTTGCTAAACGAGATCAGCGTCTTAAAGCGCGATGCTGGTCTATCCCACGAAGCTCTTGAAGATGTTCTACGCGCTGAAAACATTTTAATTAGAAATGCTTCAGAAAATGAGCTTTTGGTCGCTGTCATCCTCAACTCTGCTGAGGCTTTGAGCCTTTTAGGAGAGAGCGAAAAGGCAAACGGCAGGTTCCATCGGGCTGTTGTTCTTGCAGAAAAGCTAGAAATTGACTCACTCATTACTCATTCACGGATTCGATTTGCGGGAACCAGCCTAGAGCTTGGAAGCTGGAAAAAAGCTGTAGCTGCAGTTGAGCCGTTAGAGCATCTCAGCAAATCGCAGGCGACGCAAGTCGCAACGATTCTGGGTCAAGCATACCTTACTTTGCGACTGCCAAAACAAGCCCGGACTTCAATTGATGCTCTTGAACAAGTCGATAGAAGCGACCCGCATTTTGCCCTTATCAACGCTAGAATAGATCTTCAACTTGGCAACGTTCAGGAATCTTTGGATAAGCTAACGGCTCTTCTGGAAGAATTGGACGAGAGCCAAACCGCTCTTTTGGCTTCAGCCCGATACAACCTGTCGGAAGCCTATTTTCAGATAGGACTGTTACAGGAGGCGTACGCGAATAACGAGCACGCAATGTTGATAGCCGAGGAGAGTTTGCGCAAAAACGAGACACTGGTTGGACAAACGCTCCATCGGCGGGCCATGTTTCTTGGGCTGATCGGAGATATCGAAAACTCCATAAAGGGATTCGAGGTCGCTGCATCTGTTTTTACCGAAAAAAACTCGCGAAGCCGGCGCGCAAGATTTTATACAAAATTGGAACTTACAAGGGCATTAAGTTCCAACAACAGGAAGGCAGAAGCCTTAACTCTAGCACGCAAATTGATCCCTGAAGCGCCAATTATCTTCGGTGAAGAGGCTATAGAAAACATGTTTGCATTGACCAATTTGGGGTCTTTGCTGGTTGAAGTCAGAGAACTAGAAGAAGCCAAATCCCTATTACGCGATTCTCAAATGTTTGCGGTTGAGGGAAGATTTTCCAAACCTGATCTTGCACCAACTAAGGTGAGCCTTGGAAAAGCTTATATGTACGATGGAATGTTTGAGGAAGCTGAAAGTGTTTTTTTGGAAGTGCTTCAAGACTATAAGGAGTTTGGGGCAGGCGAAAGTGTTGAAAAGTCTGGTGAAATTAGACGGCTATTGAGCGAAATTTATTATTCTAGAAACGATATTGGGGATATTGAGAAAGCTGTGCACTTGTCGCGCATTAATATTGCTGGAATCAAACAAAGAATAAAGGAAGTTGCAAAATCGACTACCTACGCTCGACAGTTTTCTTCATCATCTATCGATCTTCAAATAGGCAACACTCTCACGGTGTTGAACGAATATCAACGAAAAGGCTTCGCGAACAACGAAGAAATGTTTGAAGCCGCTCAACTCACTCTTCTGAATGAGACTGCAACTGCAACTAATGGGTTTCTACGGCACTTCAAAGCTAAGGATCCGAAGTTAGCAGAACTGTTCGCAGAGCGGCAAGCTGCATCAGCTCAGATCCGCGCCCTAACAATTCAACCGGATCAACAAAAACAAAAGGTTCTCGATCAAATCAAACTACATATTCAGGATATTGACAGTCAGATTTTGTATACAAGTCCTGATCTCGTGGCTTACTTGTCGCCATCCGTCATCACTTTAAATGCAATTCAAACGCTGCTGGATCAAGATGAAGCTCTCTGGACGAACTTTTCGTTTGAAGGCGGCACATTTATTTTCCTTGTAACAAAGGATGAGGTTTTTGTTGAATCAACAAACGCTAACATCGAGCAAGTCGACCAACTTGTAAGAAAGCTCAGGGAAAATATGGACCTTGAAGGTCGCTCCACACCGCCACCTTTTGACTTTGAATCCTCCACCCGACTGTACAATGTTTTATTTGAGCCTTTTGACAGAGTACTTCAAAAAAAGAAAAAACTGCTTGTTGTCCCACAAGGTCCAGCGCAACAGATTTCTCTCGCAGTCGCGACTAGGAGTGTCGCACCGATCGGAAAAACACCCGAAAATGCAGATGCGCGTTTCTTGGGACTAACGCATTCGATTACAGTCTATACTTCAGTCGAGAACCTCCTGTTTTCCAAGTTAAATCCATCCAATGATGTTGAACTCAAAAGTATAACAGGATTTGCGAACCCCTGGTTTTCAAACCGTTCTTTAGACACCGGGGATCTCAGCCGCGATATTGAAATCAATCCCAAAGCGTTGCGGTTAGGCAGCACTGTAAACTACTTTGAGCCATTGCCGGAAACAGAGCGCGAGTTGGATTTAATATCCAGATCTTTGCCGGGTTCTTCCGCTACATATTACACCGGGAAAGATGCGTCAGAAGAGGTTTTTAAATTACACGAGATCAAAGGTGACGTTCTCGTTTTTGCAACACACGCAATTGTCTCTGGTCAGTTTGGCAACTTGCGAGAGCCTGCACTAGTACTCAGCTCTCCTGCAGAAACCTCCGGCATTGATGACGGATTTTTAACAGCGAGCGAAATTGCTCAAAAGCAGATCGCAGCCAAGATCGTCGTGCTATCAGCATGCAACACAGCATCCGCCTCAGGACAATTTGGGGCTCCGGGTTTGTCTGGATTGGCACAAGGTTTTTTTGAAGCAGGCGCTCAGTCTTTGGTGGTAAGCCATTGGACAATTTCCACCGTTTCACCTCTTTTGTTAATGCCGAGTTTTTTTGAAGGCATTTCCAATGGTCTAGCACCCGATGAGGCGATGAAAGAGGCAATGATTGAAGTGTCGACGCGGGAAGATTTGAAAGCGTTAGGGCACCCCGCCATTTGGGCACCGTTTTCCATAGTCGGTAACTACTAATCGCATTCATTTGAATGACGGTTTGACTAATATTCGATTTGTGCGTTCCAACAGCCGTGGGTATGAAATGTTTGGACTCCAAATGGCAATCGCTTGGCAATGAATACGAATACTCGGCGATAGGGGTTTGCCCCGACCATGGGCGATTTTCCGTTGCCTTTGCCCTGTTCGATGTAGGCCCGCCGAAGACGAGCGTTAAACATCTCTGATCTATTCTGTTTGAGAGACGCTTGAATCCCCCGGTGGCTCAAGTTCAATCAAATTCGAAGCTTCCATGAACAGTGTCGTAATTCACGTTTCGCCGGCCGACTGAAAACGCCGGATGGCAGTTCTTTTTGAATTCGAACGTAGATGGTTTGCAAAAACCTAAATGATCCGCTTATTCAGTTTTTTGTTGGCGCGGATAAGTTCATTGATCGTCTTGCGCATTTGCCTTTGGGAGACCGGCGCCTACTCATCGCGACACCTCCGTTGGAAATGCTCGGGCAGCGCGTCCAGTTCGGGAATATCGCAGCCGATATACGCCCGGACGAGCCGGGTTAGGCCTGATTTGGACGCACAATACCCGAGCGTGTCGCAGGCCGCTCCCCCGGCCGGAAATTGCGGTCTCTGACGCTGAAACAACCATTGGATACCGTCCCGACAAACTGCGACGCGGTAAACACCATGGCGAAAGAGCTCGCCCCGGTAGTTCTCAGCGGTTTCTCGATGATCGGTCTGGGAAAGGGGGCCGTCTTCCAGCCCGCTTTCATAGTTTTGATTGCGCGATTTGGAACAGGACATATCAACCATGCTCGATCCGTCCTTTCCGTACGATCACCCGTTCGACCGAATGGCTCAAAGGCGACCAGTAGTACCGGCGCTCGTTTTGTCTTGTCGGCGCGGGGCATCCTGTGGCATCAACTGAACTTGCTAGGGTGGCAGTTGATGTCACTGGAAAAGCCCCATCTCCGCGCTTGGAGTTGGGGTTTTTCATCAGATGACCTCCGGACGGTTCTCTAGCCACCCACGAATCAAGCTTTCTGGCCAGCCAACAGCTTTCGCGGTCAACCTGACCGGGCGGGGAAACTCTCCCCGGTTCATCATGTCGTAGATAGTGCTTCGGCTCAGGCCGGTGATTTCTTCAACTTCGGTGCGCCGGTAATGTTTCTCCAACATCTCGGTTGCCTCCTGCATGGTGTGGAACATGCAGGAAGGGTGGCGTCCTTATTGTTGTTTTTCAAAGATATGAAAGCCCAATACTCTGTGTCATCGGCCCACAATTGAACGGCAAAACCATATCCATTTTGGGCACTACTTTTGGGCAGACTATTTTAGGCGTCAGTTATGTGACATTAGCAAGCCATCGCTGCACTGAGGATCTGCTTACTTTTTCTTCAAGTATATATTCCGCCCATTCGATGGCGGCGTGAATATTGGCCTCTTGTTTATCTGCCAATTCGCACCGGTTCTTTCTTGCAGAGAACTCATTTTGGATTGCTGTGCGCACCAAACCGCTTCCTTTTGGGGGGCGTCCCAATCGCGTATTTTTTCGCGGCATTGAAGCAGAAGTGCCTTCCAAAATTATGCTTCCGGCTGAGAGTAACCCAGTTATCTCAACCGCCACCCCAATCGGCGACGGAAACAACTCAAACAACTTGCTAACACTTACCAGGGGCCCCCTGAACTCCTGAGCACCGGATTTTAATGTGACTTCCTCCCAGTCAAGATGTCTCAAAGTCCATTTTTCGGGTGAGATATCGACGAGCCTTCCTCCCCGCCCTCCGTTAGGCCCTTCACCGTCGTTCTGCGCCTTCTCAAGGTCCGAATATGCAAGCCAACCTCTCGCAGAAAGCCTACCAGATGCCAACGCATCAAATACCAACGCGCGGGCTCTGTCTATTGCAGCGTCAAAAGGCTCCTCCTGCGATGCAGCCCAATCATATTCTCGTGCTTCCGTTTTGGCCTGTGCCAACTGGGATTCACGAATCTTCTCATAGTCTGGGTTGATGGCCTTATTATCGTTCATGCGTTCCAACTCCTTGGTTCTAAGGATGTGGTTTCGAAGGTGTTCATCGCCAGGAACGCCGCATGTGCCATAGATTCCATTGATGTAGCGGTTGTAGTCTATATCAATTCCAAAGGCTCGAAATTCAGACTCAGATATATAGTCATCATAGTCTCCCACCTCCCCGTTCCACTCAGAATCTTCTCCGAGGCGATAATCGACATGTTCGTATTCGCCTGGGCGAACTCTCTTATCGACCATTTGAAATGCTGGTACGCGCCCCAACGCCACCCAATTAGCTGCTTCGGTGACGTAACATATCTCGGGCACCTCTGCTTCAACAAACAGCCTCATCAACCAATCCTCATAATATCTGCTTGCTTTCCCATCACGAAATCTGACCACCGCTGCATGAGTAACCGGCGCTGGTCCAGATGATCCGTCCGTCGGTACGCGCGCTCAACGGTGCCCCCCACAACATGCCCCAAACAGGTTTCAGCAACCTCATGCGGTGTGTTTGTTGTTTCTGCGACCCAATCCCGGAAACTGGAACGGAACCCATGTGGCCGCGCCTCCATTTCCCTGCGCTCCATCAAGCGGGACATTGTTGCGTCGGAGATTACGCCCTTGCGGACACTTGGAAATAGGAAGCCGTCGCGCGATTGCTTCTTCGTTGCTTCAATCACATCCAGCGCAGCATCTGTTAGCGGAACTCGGAAATCTTCGGTGGCATCTCTGCGCCCCTTTATAATCTCGGCAGGGATCGTCCAAACGTCACCTTCAAACTGATCCTTATGCGCTTTTCGAACCGGCCCAGAGCGTACGGCGGTTAGAATCAACAAGCGCAATGCGAGATGTGTCGTCGTGCCATCGTTCAGGCTGGAATAGAAGTTTGGAACAACTGGCCAAGGTAGTGCAGGTATGTTCTTGGGTTTATGGCGTTGCTTCCCCAAGAGAGCCCGTGCCTTCATGGTGGCCTGCAGATCCACGTCCAAACCAAGAGCGGCGGCATGCTTTAGACAGATACCCAGGCGATCCATTGCCTTGCTGGCGGTTTCGGCCTTCTCGTGCCAAATCGGGGCCAGCGTGTCCCGGATATCAATTTGGTCAATGTCAACGACTGGAACCTTTCCGAGTTTCGGAAGCACATGTAGTTCTAAAGGCGAGTACCACCGCCCTGCCTTACCATCGCCCTTTAGCTCTGCCTTGCGGGTATCAAACGCATCAAGGGCAATGTCTTTTAGCAGGTTCATATTCCGCTCTAACTGTCTACGCTCCCGCTCTCGCTCTTTTATCGGGTCCAGGTTCTTGCGAACGACGGCCCGCCATTTCTCGGCCTCTTCGCGCGCCTCTTTCAGTGTTACGCCCGGATAAGCCCCGAGGCCCATTTCCCTACGGCGTCCGTGCACGGTGACCAACAGCACCCACTTGCCTTGTTTGGTGTCCCGCTTATGCAGCCACAGCCCGCCACCATCGCCATACTTACCGGCATCGGCAATTCTGACCTTGGCTCCGCTCAGCTTGTTTGTTTGGCGCATGGCTGGATAGGCATTTCTATTAGTCCAACTTTCAGTCCCACTTCTATATCTTGTATATCACGGAGCACACCGGAACAATCAGGAACGATAAATATTAACGTTTATCGGTATTTGCGGAGTTGAGGGGACGTGCCGGAATACAAAAGAACATCGAAGAAGGCCTGTTCAATTCCCTCCACCCGCACCACAAAACTTCACAGAATCGATTCGTTGCTCTGACGTTGGGTCGTCAAACTCAAACGCCGTAGCGTGCCATAAACATATCGACCGCCTGCATAGCAACCTCGTCAATCTCGCTTTGGCTGAAACTGTTTTGGATACCAAAAGCGGCCCGTCCCCATAGCCTTACCTTACACAGCTCCGAAAACTGTTCGGCCGCAATATTGACGTCTTCGACAGCCAACTCTCCTTTTGCGACCGCATTGGTCAGATACTCTGCCATCTGCCGCCGACCATTCTGAGGGCCCGCTTCAAAAAAGGCCTTACCGAGTTCCGGGAATCTGTCTCGCTCGGCGACGCAAATGCGAAAGACTTGCTGCGCAAAGTCTGAAACCAGAAATGCAGTAAGCTGAGTTGCTGCAATTGTTAGCACCTCGCGCGCAGGTTTGGTCTCGTCAATCATTGACAGGATACGCTCGGACATTAACCGGCACTCAGTCTGGGCGACTTCGGTGAACAACAGACGCTTGTCGGGGAAGTAGCTATAGAGAGTGGCCTTCGACACGCCCGCTGATCGCGCAATGTCATCAACGCTCGCGCCTTCGAACCCATCCGCCATGAACACCTCGCGCGCCCCGCGCAAAACCTGATCGAATTTTCGGCCTGTACGCAGGATGGCGGCGGCTTGAGTCATGATGTCTCCTGAATGCGATATTCTACAACACTATAAACCGTTCGGTTCAGTTTCAACGCAATTCAACTGGATCGCGGTTTTGTCACAACGTTTAACCGTCAAGAGTAGCTTCTGCCGCGCGTCGCCCTTGCGACCCCGGCCTATCATGTTAACACACAGCTATGGTCGAGATCTTTCTGCGCACATTGCCCTTCTTCGCAATCATCGGCCTGGGATTTTGCGCCGGTCGCAGCCGATTTTTCCCGCCCGAGGCTACTGCTTATCTGACCAAATTCGTATTTTTCTTCGCCTTGTCTGCAATGCTGTTTCGATTTGCAGCCACCTTGCCCTTTGCCGAGATCTTCAATGGTCGTCTTGTGATCGGGTATCTGATTGGAACGGCGGGTGTTTATACACTGGCGACGGCCGTCGCCTATCTGCGCGGATTGGATATTCCAACGGCTGCCGTTGAAGCTCAATGCGCCGCGATCGGCAATGTGGGGTTCCTGGGCTTGCCAATGCTGGCGCTCTTGTTTTCTGAAGCGGCCATAGGACCCGTGATGCTGGTTCTAACCGTTGATCTTGTTGTGTTTTCCTCTTTGATCGTAATTTTGATCAACGGTGGTCGAGATGGCCGGCTCGGTCTTGCGACGGTGCGCTTGATTGGGGTTGGCTTGCTGAGAAACCCAATGATCTTGTCAATCTCTGCCGGGTTGATCTGGTCGGCATTCAATGTGTCCGTCCCGGCCCCATTGAACGACTTTCTAACAATCCTGGGGGGTGCGGCGACACCGGGTGCGTTGTTTGCCATTGGCGCGTCACTTGCCGACAAATCGGCGGAACGCATACAGATTGCGGGTTGGCTGAGTTTTTGCAAACTGGTTCTGCATCCCTTTTTTGTCGCACTTATGGTGATCTGGCTGATTCCGGTTGCATCCTTTCCAGCCATGGTCGCCATCGCGGCGGCGTCTTTACCCGTTGCGGGCAATGTCTACATGCTGGCCGCGCATTACAGAGTGGCCCCACAGCGCGCATCCGCAGCAATCTTACTGTCGACTTTGGCCAGCATCCTGACTGTCCCGCTGGTAATTGGTTGGGTCAGCACCCTCTGATCTTCAAACTTTTCTAATAATCCACCCGCCGGTAGCACTCGCACTTTACGCGGACGCGACAGAGCGATAGCCATGACGCCGACACAACGTAAGGATCAGAGCGATGGAAACCCTTTCGGAGAATGCCTGTTTTGGCGGTGTGCAAGGCGTCTATCGCCATGCCTCCTCGGCTTGCAAATGTGATATGACATTTGGCCTTTTTCTTCCGGCCGAGGCAAAGGACGGCCCGGTTCCGATTTTGTGGTATCTATCAGGCCTAACCTGCACACATGAAAACGCAATGACCAAAGCCGGAGCGCAAGGCTGGGCGGCAGAACAAGGTATTGCTCTAGTGTTCCCCGATACGTCACCTCGCGGAGATGGGGTCGCGGATCATGAAGACTATGACCTTGGTCAGGGCGCGGGATTCTACGTCAATGCCACTCAAAAACCTTGGGCCCCTCACTTCAACATGTGGAACTATGTTGCCGAGGAACTACCTGCGCTGTTGGTAAAGAGCTTTGCAATCGATGCCGACCGCCAGGCAATCACCGGGCATTCGATGGGCGGACATGGTGCATTGACGCTGGCGATGAATCTGCCTGGGCGGTATCGGTCGGTTTCAGCCTTCTCGCCGATTTCAAACCCGATCGGGGCGGATTGGGGTCGCAAGCAGCTCAGCGCCTATCTAGGCGATGATGAAGCGGCATGGGCTAAGCATGACGCGTCAGCGATGATGAAAAGCACCGGCTTCAACGGTCCCATCCTGATCGATACTGGTGCAAATGACCAATTCATGGACCTGTTGCGCCCAGAAGCATTGGCGCAGGCAATCGCCGAACGTCGCCAACAAGCCACCTATCGTCTGCAGCCGGGATATGATCATTCCTACTATTTCGTGTCCACCTTCATGGAGGACCACATCACCTTCCACGCCGAAGCATTGTATGGGGAATAAGGCATGAGCAAATATGATTATGACCTGATCATCATTGGCTCAGGTCCTTCGGGACGCGCGGCGGCTATTCAGGCCGGAAAACTGCAGCGCAGGGTGCTGGTGATTGACCGTAAAGACCGTTTGGGAGGCGTTTCAGTGCATACTGGGACAATCCCGTCCAAAACTTTACGGGAAACGGTGCTGAACCTGTCAGGCTGGCGTGAACGCAGTTTTTATGGGCGCTCCTACCGGGTTAAGGATCAGATCAGTGCGGAAGATCTGAAGGCGCGGCTACACATGACGCTCGACCACGAGGTCGACGTGCTGGAACACCAATTTAACCGAAACCATGTGGAAACGCTGAGCGGGCTAGCCAAGTTCATCGGACCGCATGAGGTTGAGGTCGCAACCGACGCAGGCGAAACAACGCGTTTGACAGCTGCAAAATTCCTGATCGCGACCGGCACCAAAACATATCGCCCCGATTACGTTCCCTTCAACGGTAAAACCGTCGTCGACGGAGATGACTTCCTAGAGATGGAAGAAATACCGCGTTCGCTTTGTGTGATCGGTGCCGGTGTGATCGGTGTTGAATACGCGACCATGTTCTCGGCGCTGGATGTTCGCGTTACGCTGATTGAACCACGCGAGACATTTCTAGATTTCATCGACAAGACGCTCATCCACGACTTCACACACCAAGTTCGTGAAAATGGTGTTGATCTGAGGTTGGGATCGGCCGTCGAAAAGATTGAAGATGCGGGCAGTCATGTCGAGATTACACTGGACAACGGTCGCCATGTCCGGGCTGAGATGTTGTTGTTTGCCGCGGGGCGCATGGGTGCAACCTCGGCCCTGAACCTAGACTCTGTTGGGATTGAAACCGACCATCGCAATCGGATCAGCGTGGACCGAAAGAGTTATCAAACCTCGGTGCCTCATATCTATGCCACCGGAGATGTCATCGGGCATCCCTCGCTGGCCTCAACGTCTTTGCAGCAAGGGCGAGTCGCCGCCTGTCATGCGCTTGAGACACCGACCTTGCCGGAAAGCCCTTGGTATCCATATGGGATCTACTCGGTTCCCGAAATATCTACTTGCGGCATGTCTGAAGAAGAACTGCAGGAACGTGGCATCCCCTACGAGGTCGGCGTGGCTCGGTTCCGCGAAACCTCGCGCGGGCATATCATGGGGTTGGAACATGGGATGCTGAAGATGCTGTTCTCGCTCAAGACCCGCCGCGTATTGGGAGTGCAGATTGTAGGTGAAGGGGCGACAGAGCTAATCCATATTGCGCAGGCGGTGCTGAACCTGAAAGGCACGGTGGATTACTTCGTGCAAAATACGTTCAACTACCCGACTTTGGCCGAAGCTTACAAAATTGCGGGATTGGACGCTTTTAACCGGATGCCTATTCCCGAAGAGTTCAAGGTACGCAAATCCACCTCGAAGGCGAAAGTGTCGACAAAGGCCAAAGACGCGTGACGACGCTTTACATCGATGGCGACGCTTGCCCTGTGAAGGCCGAGGCCGAACGCGTCGCAACCCGACACAAAGTGCCAATGGTCCTGGTCTCCAATGGTGGGCTGCGCCCCTCGGCCAACCCGCTGGTGCAGGTGGTGATTGTCGCGGCCGGTGCGGATGAGGCGGATAAGTGGATCGCAGAGCGCTGCGGCGCAGGCGATATCGTGGTGACGTCAGACATCCCGCTTGCCGCGAAGTGCATTGAAGCCGAAGCTCGTGCGTTGCGCCCGAACGGTGAGGCCTTTACGGCAGCCAATATCGGCCAGCAACTGGCGATGCGCGATCTGATGGCGGATCTTCGTGCTGCCAATCCTTTGGGAACTGGCGGCGGTGGCAAACCATTCGGCAAAGCAGATCGATCGCGTTTTCTTGACGTGCTTGAGCGAGAGATACGCGCCGCATTGCGCGGGTAGCGCTCACGCCGGTCCGTGGCGCACCAAAGATGCGCAACGTCCCGTTGGGCCAGGCAACGCGTACCGCGCTGTGGATGGTGCTTGCATCTTCGTCCGGTGCTTGGTTCAGTCGGCGGCAATTGATTAGGTATGGGATTACCGTATGACCATCGAAGCCGTCATATTTGACATCGGAAACGTACTGATCGAATGGCAACCCGAGCGCTACTATGATCGCGTGATCGGCGAGGAACGTCGGCGTGCCATGTTTGCCGAGGTCGATCTGCATGGAATGAATGATCTGGTGGATCAGGGCCATCACTTCACCGATACGATTTACAGGTGGGCGGACAAGTACCCGGATTGGCGAGACGAAATTCGGATGTGGCACGACAACTGGATCGAACTGGCCGCGCCTGAAATCCCGCATTCAGCACGACTGTTGCGAGCGCTACGCACCAAGAAAATACCTGTTTTTGCGCTGACCAATTTTGGGGTTCAGAACTTCGACTATGCCACCACCGTTTATCCGTTTTTGAACGAATTTGATCGCCAGTATGTCTCGGGCCGGATGAAAACGGTCAAGCCTCATACCCCTATTTATGAGATGGTAGAGGCCGATTGCGGCATCGACCCCGCCGCTCTTTTGTTTGCTGATGACAGGATCGAAAACCTCGAAACGGCCAAGGCGCGAGGGTGGCAGACCCATCACTTCATCGGCCCAAAAGGTTGGGCGGATCGGTTGGTGTCGGAGGGACTGTTGACCAAGGAGGAGGCCAATTAGGTCAGACTGCCACACTAGCTGGTTCGCGGTTTTCCCGGATGGGCAGGTGAATGATGGCGCTGAAGCCCCCGATGGCGACTCCGATCCACCAAACCATGGTGTAATCACCAAATTGATCGTACATGCGTCCGCCCAGCCAGATGCCCAGGAAGCTACCGATTTGATGACTCAGGAATACGATGCCGTAGAGCGTTCCCATGTATCGCAGGCCATAAAGATGCGCGACAAGTCCAGACGTCAGCGGCACTGTTGCCAACCAAAGCGATCCCATCACCAGTGAGAACGCGATCACCGACAAGGGCGTGATTGGTAACACGATGAAAGCCCCTGCCGCAATCGTACGGCCAGTATACACTGCAGCTAGCAAATACTTCTTCGGAAAGTGGTTTCCCGCCCAACCTGCCAGAAGCGTTCCAACGATATTGGCCAACCCAATCAACGAAATGGCTATTGCACCCAGGGCCGATGTCGCGGTGATGCCCATTGAATACAACAGGCCCCCAGGCTGGATCGGGCCACACATCTCGGTAACAAAGGCGGGAAAATGCGCAGTGACAAAGCCCAGTTGATAGCCACAGCTGAAAAAACCAATTGCAATCAGTGAATAAGAAGGGTCGCGGAAGGCTTTGGCAAGGATTTGCCCCATGCTTTCTTCGAGCTCAGTTTTGCTGATCGGTAGAGGCGCCCGCATAAACGGCAAGGTTAGGATCAAAGCGAGAATTGCTGCGGCAAAGACAAGGAATACCTGCTGCCAGGGTAGAAAAGTCAGCAACCATTCGGCCGTCGGAGCACCGATAACCTGCCCGAAGCTGCCCGCCGCCGTGACAATCGCCAGTGACATTGACCGGTTCGAGTCGGATGAGGCACGACCAACAACCGCTAGCACAACGCCAAATCCTGTACCGGCAATCCCGAAGCCCACAAGCCACGCATAGATTTGATGTTCAAATGGTGTCACTGACCAAGCCGTCAGCACCATTCCCGCCGCATAGGTCAAAGCACCCAGAACAATGGCGCGCCGATCACCGATCTTTTCCGCGATAGCACCAAAGATCGGCTGACCGATTCCCCAGGCAAGGTTCTGAATCGCTATGGCCATAGAAAAGTCGCTACGCAGCCAGCCGAACTCATCTGCTATTGGGATTTGAAACACGCCAAAAGAAGCGCGAACCGCAAATCCGACGGTAATGACGATGCAACCGACGATCAGGATCGGATTCATCAGGCGGGTAGATTGCGGCATTGGGCCTCCAGGGAGTGGTTCGTAAAGACGTTAGCGGCGCGACCACACACGTCAATTCTGGAGTTTTGCGACGCCAGTTCAGCAAAATTGATGTGTCGGGAAAAAGGTTTCTTTTCAATACGTGAACCGGGCGGTATGGCTCAAGACATGACGGATTTAACTTCGCTCTACGAAGATCGCATCGCCGATGGTTCTCTGACACGGGATGACGCCCAGGAAGCGGTGTTACCCCGGTTTGATCGCATTCGGGCGGCACTAGCTGAACCGGTTAAGCGTAGTTTTTTTCGCAAGGCCCCTCCGCCGCCCAAAGGCTTGTATCTTTGGGGTGGCGTCGGGCGCGGCAAGTCAATGCTGATGGACATGTTTGTTGATACACTGGGCGATATCCCGGTTCGTCGGGTCCATTTCCACGCATTCATGCAGGAAATTCACGCAGGCTTGCACAAGGCACGTGAAGACGGTGTCGAAGATGCGCTGGTGCCGGTCGCCGATGCCGTGGTCAAGTCTGTGCGTGTTCTGGCTTTTGATGAGATGCAGATCACCGATATCACAGATGCAATGATCGTCGGACGGCTGTTTGATTTGCTTCATAATGGTGGGGTTGTTGTTGTCACGACATCAAACCGCCATCCGGATGATCTGTACAAGGATGGGCTGAACCGGCAACTGTTTCTGCCTTTCATCCAGCACATCAAAGAACAACTGGAAGTATGGGAGCTGGTTTCACCCACCGACTACAGGCAGAACCGGCTTGAAGGTTCTCCGGTCTATTTCACACCTATCGGACCCGAGGCGCGAGAGAAGATTCGTGCTGTGTGGAATGATTTGTCAGGTGGGCCGGCGGAGCCTTTGGCTTTGCAGGTCAAGGGACGCGAAGTTGTTCTCCCCGCCTTCCGAAACGGAGTGGCGCGAGCATCGTTTTATGATCTTTGCGGACGGATGCTGGGCCCCGGTGACTATTTGGCAATAGCAGAAGCGCTGAAGGTGCTGGTGTTGGAAGACATCCCGCGATTGTCACGCAACAATTTTAACGAGGCCAAGCGCTTCGTGACCCTGATTGACGCTCTGTATGAGGGAAAAGTCCGGCTAATCTGTTCTGCCGCTGCTGAGCCCGAGATGCTGTATGTCGAAGGGGAAGGTACATTCGAGTTCGAACGTACAGCGTCACGGCTGCGTGAGATGCAGGATAAGGATTGGGGGAAATAGGGTACCTCGCCCCCGCCCAAGCTAAATGCGCGGGTTCCCCGGAGTATTTTTGACTGAGTACCGGATCAGGCGTTTTCTCGGAGAATGTTCCCTGCGAGATAAAGGGACCCGCAAATCAAAACCCGCGCGTAAGGGGTTTGGGCAGTGATTGCCGCAAGCGCGTCTGCAACGCTGTCAGCGGTTGTTGCGGTAAGATTCACTTTGGCGGCTGCAGCGGCTGTGTCTTCAGCGCTCAGCGTATTCTGTTCGCCGGGAATGGAGACAGCGGTCAGGCTGGCAGCTTTTGTGGCCAAAGGTGCGAGATAGCCAGTGACATCCTTGGTGTTTAGCATACCGCAAATCATATGCGTCGGTCGTTCTGGCAATGACAATAAAACATCAGCCAACGCCGCCCCTGCAGCTGCATTGTGACCGCCATCAAGCCACAGCTCGGCTTGAGGGGCTTGCTCGACCAGAGGGCCGGTTTTCAGCCGCTGCATTCGGGCAGGCCATTCGGCTTTGGTGACCGCAGCCTCGTAGGCATCATCACCCATTTGTAGGTGACGCAATGCAGCCAGGGCGGCACCGGCATTCTGAATTTGATGCCCCCCCAACAGGTTGGGCATGGGCAGATCGCGCAAACCGGTTTCATCCTGATAAATTAGGCGACCATTCTCCGTGTGCACATGCCAGTGCTGCCCGTGCATGAACAGCGGAGCGCCGAGACGAGCCGCAGTGTATTCGATGACTTCCAGTGCCTCATCCTGTTGCGGGCCGACAATACAGGGAACCCCTGGTTTGATGATTCCCGCCTTTTCAGCGGCGATCTTGCCAAGTGTATCGCCAAGAAACTGCTCATGGTCGATTGAGACGGGTGTGATTACCGTCAACGCAGGTTGATCAATCACATTCGTGGCGTCCAGTCGCCCGCCCAATCCAACCTCAAGCAATGTATAATCGGCTTTTGAACGAGAAAACGCGAGCAGTGCAGCGCTGGTTGTGATTTCAAAATAGGTGATTTTTTCACCACCATTGGCGGCATAACACTCATCCAGAACGGCGGTGAGGTCGGCTTCGGAAATCAACTCACCACCCAACCGGATTCGTTCGTGAAACCGGGCCAGATGTGGAGACGTATAGGCATGGACCGCGCGCCCTGCCCCCTCAAGACCTGCCCGGATCATGGCTTGGGTCGAGCCTTTGCCGTTGGTTCCAGCGATATGGATGACAGGCGGCAGTTTTGTTTGCGGATTGTCGAGCGCAGCCAGTAAACGCCAAACCCGGTCCAAGGTCAGATCAATGATCTTGGGGTGCAGCGCCATCATCCGGTCGAGGATGACATCCGAGGATTGGGCGGTCATTTTTTGACCGCTTCCTCGGCAGGCGCCTCTGAAGTGGCCTCTTCGGGTTCAGGCGCGGGTAAGTCGCCTTTGATCGCTGGGGGCTGATTCATAAGCATGCGGGTGATCGTGATCAATTCTTCCCGCATCTCGGTACGTTTCGTCACGCGATCAAGCATGCCGTGATCCAACAGATATTCGGCGCGCTGGAATCCTTCGGGCAGTTTTTCGCGGATCGTCTGTTCGATAACGCGTGGTCCGGCGAAACAGATCAATGCATTGGGCTCCGAAATGTGAACGTCACCCAGCATGGCATAAGATGCGGTGACGCCGCCTGTGGTCGGGTGGGTCAGGACAACGATATAGGGCAGGTTTGCCTCTTTGAGCATTTCAACTGCCACCGTTGTGCGGGGCATTTGCATAAGGCTCAGAATACCTTCCTGCATCCGCGCACCGCCCGCAGCCGAGAACAGGATCAAAGGGCGTTTCAGCTTCACAGCTTCTTGTGCGGCGGCGATGATGGCGTTGCCGACATACATGCCCATTGATCCGCCCATGAACGAGAAATCCTGCGCGGCAGCTACAATCGGTGTACGGCCGATCTCGCCAAGGGCAACCAGCATCGCCTCTTTTTCGCCGGTCTTTTTCTGGGCAGCCTTCATCCGGTCGGGATATTTTTTCTGATCGCGGAACTGCAGCGGATCATCTTTTGGGGCCGGAACCTCGACTTCCGAGAAAATACCACCGTCAAACAGATGCGTGAATCGGTCCCGTGGTGTGATCGCCATATGATGGCCGCACTGGGTGCAGACATTCTGGTTCTCCGCCAGCTCGCGATGAAACAGCATGGTTCCACATTCGCCGCACTTGTGCCAAAGATTTTCAGGCACCTCGCGGCGCGAAAAGATCGAGTTGATCCGGGGGCGTACGTAGTTTGTGATCCAGTTCATGTGGGAACCTTGATATTGCGGCGTTGACGTCAAATAAGACGCAATGCCCGGAAATGCAATCAGCGCCTGAGGACCAATCGCGCGGTGAGCCACCCAACGACCATCAGCGCGAAGTCTACAAACAACCAGGGTCTGAGCGCATCCGCATCGGATGCCTCGTAAGGCAGGTGAAACAAGGCCAAGCCCCCAAGGTTGTCGGGCAGAGAAATGACCAGAAGTGCGGCAAAGTTGTTAAAAAAATGCAGCGCAATGGCAGGTCCAAGTGTCCCTGCCCGCGCAGTCAGATCAGCGGTCAGCAATCCGAAGGTAAGAGCCCAAATGGAAATCAGGATCGCATTATCACCAACGGTGGCAGGACTATAATGACCTGCAGCGAACAAGATCGACGGCAGCCCCATCCAGATAACTGGAGACCGAAACCGCGCAGCGAGACTTTGTTGAAGGTAGCCGCGAAACAGAATTTCTTCGGCGCTCGTCTGAATGAAAACCGCGCCCAAGGACAAAGGTAACAATAGAAGCCATTTGGACCAGCCAAGGTTAACTAACAATGGTTCACCCAGATCGTAGGGCGGTAACGCCAATATTACGAAACTAAGTATGAGCAGCGCGCGAAGGACGCGCCAGAACTGCCGCAGGGCGATCGACTGATTTCCGACGATGGAAGACAGCGAACGGTGCTGAAACAATCTTGCACCCAGCGCGACCCCCAGCGTGGCAAAAATAAAACTGGCTAGCACGATAAGCAGCGCAAACGGGGAAGACCCCGTGAGAAAGGCAGCCGCTGACCCGGGCGGGCCCAGGCTGACGACAGTAGCAAATAAAATTGCGTTGAGCGTCACCACAACCACTGCTACCAGCGCTAAGCCTGCAAAAAGACGCCAGATCTCTGGATGCCTGCTGGCGTCCTCAATCAGGTGTTGATGGCTCTTATAAGCGCCGGGCTGTTCTCTAGTGTTCATCGTTTCGCTCAACATCTGTCACAGGCGGTTCTTCACCAATCAGCGTGCTACCGTTACGCAGCCGTTCAGAAACGGTGGTCAGATAGCCGGCCACCGTTTCAAGGAGCCTAACCGCCACACCTGCATCACTTTCGATTACTGCCCGTAATTCTTCGGCACCAATTCGTAGGAAGGAACAATCCGTGAGAGCCACCAGATCCAATTGGCGGGGCTCATTGGTAATGATCGCCAAATCACCGATCAGACGCCCTGGCTCTACCGTCGAGATTGAGCGTTTTTCACCGTGCTCATTGATCCAGTTCACGGTGGCCTTACCAGAGATACACAAATAGGCTGCATCGGGCGCCTGACCACGCGCAAATATGGTTTGACCTGCCGCCGCCTCGTACCATTGGGCCGAAAAGGCAAGAAGGCGTTGGTTGCGCCCGTCCAAGCGTGCAAACAATTCGGTAGAAGAAATGATCTTCAGCTTTCGGCTCAGATCATCCGACGTGTCCTCCTCACCTGTTGTGGCAACACGCGACACACCGTCAATTCGACCATCTTTGATTTCCACAAACAAATCATAGGCTTCAGGATGGGCGAAGTGATCCTCCATGAAAATCATAACTGAATCGGGCAACAATTCGCGTAACTTCAGGCGGGTTCTCAAACGGCTCTCTGAATCATGGCTGGCCAGCGCTTTGTCTAGGATCAATATATCCGGTCGCTTTATTCCCGCTCGTGAAAACGCAGCGCGTTCCTGAAACACAGTTGGCAGGTTGTTCCCACCCAGTCCGGACGGCAGGTCATATATGATTGCGGCAGCCCTGCGGCGTAGCCCAGCCTCGTTCAGCACTTCGGCCACAAGATCTTCGATCTCTTCGGCCTGAGCCCCGGCCATGATCGAGACGCGACCATAGAGAGCATTCTCCATGGCTGTTAGGCGTGGAACATAGGTGTCCGGCGACACCGGGATAAACATTGACCCCATGGCAGCCCGCAAACGTTCGGCCTGAGTGTGACGGATGGAAAGGATCTTTTCCTTGTATTCCTCAGGGAAGCTGGGGCCAATTTGCTCGGCAGTCAGCATAAACGGCACGGTCAGCAGAAGTGCGCGTTCCTGATCACCGATAGAATCATCTCCTTTGGTCTTGCGGCGCTCTTCGATATCCAGCAGACGGTGATACATGTCCTTCGTCATGCCGAGCCTTAGAAACAGCGGGTGATCAGCGCCGTCACGCCCGAAAGTCTGGTTCAAGGTTTCCAGTACAGCCTCGGCAATCCCCAGCGCATCACCATCAAGATCATTGGCCCTGAGCAGCGATAGGAACCGGTCATCACCTGCAAGGATGTCAGGCGCTATGTCCTGCGTTGGCGAGGCAAAAAGCAGGTTACCACCCAAAGGAACAGCTGGATTGAACTGGTGCGGATCGAACCGGTAAACATATTTGTCCAACCCTCGCTCCTGCAGTCGGGTCGCAACAGTATCGCGCAGATTGACGATTTCCTCTGCCAGCGCCGGGTGCACTTTCGGATCGAATTGAGAACGCAACGTTCGGCGAAACATAAATTCATCGATGCCCATAGCTTCGACAAGCTGGAACCACCAGTCGCGAATGTCTTCGATGTCGTCGAGACCCGCTAGACCTGGGTCGACCCATTCATCAGACAAGGAATCCGGAGGGTTCCCTGCCCGAACCGCCTCGATTTGACGGCGCGAGGGCACTCTGAGCGCATCTTGTTCGTGCTGAGGATGCGTGCGCAATGGCATCAAGAGGTTGTCCCCCAGCGTTCCGTCAAACAAATATGGTCGCGAGTAAGCATAGCCGATCCTTGCGGCAATCACCGCTTGATGAAGGTCGCGCAGGTTATGACCGGCCATCAAGACCTCTCCCTGAACCGGAAGCAGCTCGCGCGTCAGTAGCTGCGCAAGCGCACTACGCTCAGAGGCGTGTTTGGACTGAATGGCGATCCGGGCCCCTTTCGGAATTATCAGATCGATATCTTCGAGGATCGTCTTGCCGTCATCGTCACGAACCGTCACGTTTCGCAACTCGATATCCCCGGTGAGATGCGGGATGGTATCTGGAACGCCATCAAACAACCGCTCAGGTATCATGTTTGAAGGCGCAAAACGCTCGATCACGATTTCCCAGCGCAGCGACATATCCTGCACCTGATTGTAGTAGGTCAACAGGTCTTTCCACGGGCCGCTGAGGTCCTTGTAGGCACCAAGCGCGGCAACCAGCGCGCCCACTGTCACCTCACCGGTGATCGCCAGATACCCGCCCACCGAGTAAAACAAAAAGGGCGTAATCTGAGTGATCAGGTTATTGAGGAATTTCATGAAGAACTTTTTGTTGTAGATCTTGAAACGGATCTCGAACAAGGTTCCCAGACGATGGCTGAACTGCGCCAGTCTATAGCGCCAGCCACCGTTGGTGCGCAGGTCGCTTATCCCGGCAGCGCTTTCCCCGATTTCAGAGCTTAACCGCCTAACCTCCTGAATGCGGTCTTTGTTCAGCAGGTTGATCTGGCGTTGCAGCTTGGGGATCAGCCAGGCCTGCAGCGGGATCAATGCTATACTGGCAAGTCCGAACCAGACGCTTTGCATGAACAAAAAGGTGACGATGGTCATCATTTGACCAAACTGAAAAACAGGCTGCGCAATTGCATCGCCCATCAGCCCGCCCATTGGCTCGGCCTCGGAAGTAATCATCGACACCAGCTCACCCTGACTGGTTGTCGCAAAATAGGATTTGGGAAACCGCATAGAGCGGCTGATCAGACTAAAGCGAAGACGCCGCAACATCCGTTCGGCCAAAATGCCTTTCATAGTGTTGATGCGCATTTTCATGACACCGCTGGCGATCACCGTCGCCAGGAAGGCAAAACACAGAATCATCAGGTACTGCACCTGGCTCACAGTGATACCAAGCACAGTCACAGTGTCCGTTGGTGCACCAATAGCATCGTTGATAATCTGCTTTGGAAGCTCCAATGAGGCATAGAGAAACGGAAATGATAAAACCGTCAAACACAGCAGTACCAGTTGCTGTTTCTTCGAATACTTCCAGATGAATGAAAATAGGGTGGGTTCCATGCCCCTGCCTCGTCGTGACTTTAATTGATCTGGGGTCATTTCGCCAGAACGCCGACGGTAAGCTGCAGCCCAGTCCATTGCAAGAATTGTGAAGTACCGCCGCCGTAAATTCCAGTTGATCTGCGTGTCTTGTTCAGATCTCAAAAATATCACTCGTTATTAATCAGGACAGGTTTGTCCATTGCACGGCTTTTGACTAAAGAGAGACAGGTTTGGATGAGAGGACGATGAGGGAAATTCTGGATCGCTATATTCTGCGCAAGACAATCCGGCGGTTTCAGCGGACAGAGCAGTTGGCCGACCAGTTGGCTTTGCCCAAGCTTAGGCGTCAACGCGATGAGGCGCGGCAATTGCGGGGACAGCTGGAACAAGTCATCCAAATTGCTGATAATCGATTGATCCAGCCGCGGCTTGGCTCTGATCAAATTCCGAAACCACTGGGAACCGACTGGTCATGGCGCCCAGATTTTTGGCGTTTACCTGCATCGCGTAAGGGACTGGCATCCGCACCGCGTAAGGCGAAGATAGATGGGCAAGTTACCTTGTTTCACGACTGCTCTTTGAGCGAGATTGGATTGCAGCAAACCCGCAACCGGCGGGAAAAGGACTTGGCCCCATTTAGCCAGGCGATAGAGATCTTTGATTTTCAAGGGTCATTTCTGTCGTTGTCCATCGAGCTTCCACCAGATGCCGCCGTTGGATTGACTCGTCAGCACATGATGCGGGTGGACACTGTGATTGAATCCGAACGCCCGACAACCGTCTTTTCCCGACTCAACATCCAACATGGCCCCAACTCCGAGCAGGTTCTGCGCGAGCTCGATCTTTCGACGCCAGAATGCTCGGTCGATTTCGACCTGGCACATCTAGAATTGCACGAACGTCGGATTGAAAAACTCTGGCTGGACCTGATTATTGATCAACCTGCAATGAATCGTGTGGTTTTACGCGATTTGACATTTTGCCGCCATCACAGGGCAGATCTTTAGAGGCACATGATGACGCAAACAAGCTTAACCCCAGTTCGTTTTGAGAACGCTGTATGGGAAGGTCACCTGAGCAGTGAAAGTACTCCTCAGGTTGAAGTGCAGTATCTGGGTGAGCAATTGCCAGATGTCGAACTGATACCCGATGATGAGGGGTGGGTTTTGCGCATTCCAGTACCGTCTTCCGCCGTTTCCGAAGGTGTGCAGTGTTTCTTAATCCGTGACACGATAACCGGTGAGAAGTTAGGTGATTTTACCGTCATTGCCGGATCTCCCGCTGCTGATGATCTGCGGGCCGAGGTCGCGTTACTTCGCGCTGAACTTGACATGTTAAAGCGCGCGTTTCGCAGATCTCAGGCATCTTAGACCCGTTTTGTCGCGATCACTAACAGCCATGCGCGGCAAACTTCTTTCTTTTCAGCGTTGTCCGTGCATCATTGAGGCTTACCGTCATCAAGTGATGAGGCCATGGATCGCAAGAGCATCATAAAAATCATCGCCCTGATGGTGACGGCATTCGGTATCGGGATCGATTTCACCGGGGCTCTGATGCTGGTGCCCGCAATTGAAAGCAGCTTTGACGCAGACATAACCAGTACCCAATGGGTTCTGAATATCTACGCCCTGTTTTTTGCCATGACGATGGTGGCCGGTGGTCGCTTAGGTGACATGTATGGCCATCGCAGGATGATGATCATTGGCCTTTCGATTTTCTTGTTTGCGTCGATTTTGTGCTTTGTCTCGCCCGGATTGGACTATTTGATCGGAGCGCGCGCGTTGCAGGGGATAGGGGCAGGATGCGTCTGGCCCTGCACTCTTGCGTTTGGTGCGACCAAAGTTGCGAAAGAGGAGCACCGCGCGCTTGTTATGGGGTTAATTCTAGCCGGTGTTACCACAGGCAATGTCTTCGGCCCAATGATCAGCGGCGCAGTGGTCAACCTGGGTGACTGGCGGCTATTTTTCCTGGCAAACGTAGTGTTCTCCTGCGTTTCAATGGCCACAGCCATCCTACTGATGGAGCGTGAAACCGAGCATAAGAAAGGGGAGCATATCGATTTTGCAGGTATGGGCATCCTGTCATTGGCGGTATTGTTACTGCTTTACGGCTTGGACGTAGGGGCCGACTGGGGCTGGACGTCGCTACCTCTCATACTGCTGTTTTTTGTCAGCGCTGTATTGTTTTTCTTGTTTCCGAAGGTCGAAAAGAGGGTCAAGGAGCCATTGCTGCTGCCCCAGTTAATGCAGAATCGAGAGTTTCTGATCACCCTGGGTCTGAACATGTTCAATGTCTCCGCCGCTTTCGTGGGGTTGTTGTATTTTCCACAATATATGCAGAAAGTTCTTGGGTGGTCTGTCTTTCAATCCGCGTTGGGCCTGGCCCCGCTGACGGTCCTGTTGGCCGTTGGCTCGATTGTCTCGGGCACGCTTTACAATGACTTCGGACCCAAACGATTGCTCTTTTGGGGATATGTCTGTTCGACACTCGGCGCAGCAAGCGTGGTCGTAATGCCTGCCAGCGCCGGATATTTTCAGATATTGCCGGGAATGGCCCTGATAGGATTGGGTGCAACGCTGACAGTTGGTCCGTCCGGCACAGCAGCTGTATGCGCAGTCAAGCCCGAACGCGCCGGTCTGGTCGGGGGGCTGAGTTTCATGACCCATCTTGTCTACGGCGCTATATCTGTCGCCTGCGCGACTGCGGTCATGTATGTATCCAGTCTGCAAAGCCTGAAAACTGGGCTTGCGGCTGCAGGCATTGATATGTCTGACGCCGATCAAAAGGCAATTAATGGTGGGACGCTGACCACAGAATCTGCAAAAACTGTAATGCAGAAACTAGGATCGGGTGAAATCGAAAAAGTTAAGTCTGCAATTACCGCAGCCTTTGACACCGGAATGAACATGGCCTTTGTCTTCGCCACTTTCTCGGTCGCGGTAGGAATTATCCTTGCCCTGATGCTGGACGAGAAAAAACTGCACAAGATCGAAGAATAAAGCTGAATAAATTGGAGGTGGGGCCGCCTATTGCGGCCCCACGACTATTATTGCGAAGGTCCGGTTGGGTTGAATGCCGAAAGACCTTTGAGGATGTCGATTGCATAGGCCAACTGGTAGTCTTCTTCCCGAAGTTCTGCTGTCGCTTCAGCTTTGGCCCGGTCCTCTTCAATCTGGCGAATCTCGTCTTCGCTCAGGCTGTCATTGTTCAGGCTACCACGAAGATCGGCCTCAGACCGGGTGCGGGCGTTTGCATCGTCCTCATCTTCTTCATCGGGTCGGTTACGGGGTTGCTCTACAATGATGTCCGGGCTGACGCCAAGCGCTTGAATCGAACGACCCGAGGGCGTGTAGTAGCGAGATGTAGTTAGACGCATCGCGCCATCGCCTCGAATTGGCATTACCGTTTGGACTGATCCTTTGCCAAAGCTCTTAGTGCCAACCACAATCGCACGATGGTGATCCTGCAGTGCGCCAGCCACGATTTCCGAAGCCGACGCTGAGCCGCCGTTTATCAGGACAACAATAGGCTTACCACCGGTCAGGTCACCGGGTGTGGCGTTAAACCGTTCACCGTCTTCTGGATTGCGACCACGGGTCGAAACGATCTCACCTTCATTCAAAAACGCATCTGAAACCTTGATAGCCTGCGTCAGCAAACCACCCGGATTATTCCTCAGATCCAAAACGACACCGTTTACATTTTCGATACCACCCGCCTCTTCAATTTGTTCTTCCAACCCTTCCTTGAGGTTTGGGAAGGTCTGATCATTAAAGGTTGTGACGCGCAGCACCACACTGGTGCCTTCAGTGCGCGCGCGGACGGCTGTCAGTTTGATTGTGTCGCGCACGATCGTAACATCAAAGGGTTCCTGCTCACCTTCGCGCACGACCGTGATAACGATCTCCGACCCTACCGGGCCACGCATCAAATCAACTGCTTTATCCAGAGTCAGCCCAAGAATACTTTCGCCATCTACATGGGTAATGAAATCACCTGCTTCGATCCCGGCCGCGTCTGCCGGGGTATCATCCATGGGCGAGACAACTTTGACAAAGCCCTCTTCCTGCGTGACTTCGATCCCAAGACCACCGAATTCGCCTCGCGTTTGCACACGCATTTGTTCGGCATCATCAGGCGACAGGTAGCTGGAATGCGGATCAAGCGAGGTTAGCATCCCGTCAATCGCCGCTTCGATCAATTCATCGGTTTCGACTTCTTCGACATATTGGGCGCGGATACGTTCGAAAATATCGCCAAACAGATCAAGCTGCTCATACACTCCAGCCTTGTTTTCGGCCTCTTGCGCCAACAAGGGCCCCGCAATCTGTGTGGTTGCGATTAACCCCGCCACGGTGCCGGCCAGACCGGCGATCACAAATTTCTTCATACTCGTTTATCCATCCTTGTCCGTCCGGAACCATAATTCCGGGTCCACTGGGCTGTTATCTTCTCTTACCTCTATATAGAGCGTTTCTGACCGATCAGTTCCAGTGCCATCACCGCTTGTTGACATAATAGCGCCGATTCCCGGGGTTTCACCCGGCATTAAACCCACTGGAGTGCCTTCGGGGATCACCTCTCCCGTATTGCCATACACCTCTTGTAAACCCGAGAACACAAAGAGCAGCCCAGGTTGAGGCTCAAGGATCACTAAGTTCCCCAGATCCAGCAATGGTCCTCGGTAGCGGATCGTTGCGGCTGTGGGTGACGTTACCAATGCGCGAGGCCGCGTTCCCAACACAAGACCGGCGCGCGTAACGCCAGACGCATCTGTTTCCCCCGATCGGTGAAGAATGACCCCTTTGGTGGGTAGGGCGATATGGCCTTTCTGATCCGCGATACCGGCGTTTGTATCTGCGATTTCGCCATCGGAAATCTCAGACAATCCACTGGCAAACCCGTCCAGCGTTTCGGTCGAAGATATCAAAATAGCAGTGCGCACGGGATCTTCGACAAAGCGGCGCGGTAGGTCAGTACGGTCCGCAATAGCCTCGCTCAGTTTCGTACGAGCATCTTGCACCCCCGTCAGACCTTTTGTCAGGGTATTGGCGGCATTCTGCTGGAGCTGGCGCAGCGTTTGGACTTCTTGCAAATCGGCTGCAAGATTCTGGGCTTGAGTGTTCAGGCCAGGCGTAACCTCTGACAGCATCATACCCGTTCTAGCCGCTCCCAATGGGCCGGAGGGGTGCAGCATCAGTACCGGTGGCGCGGTGGTCTCGATAGTCTGCAGAACACCAAGCAGCTGCGCCACCTCCTGCTCTCTCACCTGAAGTTCCGCCGTCAATTGCGCTTCTCGTAGGGCCGCACGACGCAGGCCGTCACGCATCGCGGTCAGACCAGCCTCGTACGCCTGAAGCGTTTCGGTCAGCGCTTTGACCCGATCACGTGCACTGTCAGCCTCGGTCAGAGCTATCGAGGCTTGCTCAAGCATCTCTGCCGCCTCTAGCGCCGCCATAGACGGGTTAGTTTGCGCGATGACAGGCGTCGACCAAATCAACGCTACTATGAGGACCGGGCGAATCCTCATGTCAGCAGACTTTCTCCAGTCATTTCTGTAGGTTTTGGTAGTTCCATAAGTTCCAGCAGCGTTGGTGCCAGATCGGCCAGTCGCCCGTCGCGCAGGCTTGCATTTTCGGGGCCGCCAACCAATACAACTGGAACAGGGTTCAAAGTATGGGCGGTGTGCGGACCGCCGGTTTCCGGATCAACCATCATTTCACAGTTGCCATGATCGGCGGTCACGATCATCGCGCCACCCACCTGCTTTAAGGCAGCTACCACTTGTGCCAATCCCTGGTCGACCGCCTCGCAGGCATCAATCGCAGCCTGCAGATCACCGGTATGACCGACCATGTCGGGGTTGGCATAATTTGTGACGATCAGATCATATCCGTCATGTATCGCCTCGACGAATTTACTGGTCACCTCGGCCGAGGACATTTCGGGTTGCAGGTCATATGTCGCCACTTTGGGCGATTTGGGCATGAAACGATCTTCGCCCTCTTCGGGTTGTTCTATGCCACCGTTTAGAAAAAAGGTCACATGGGGGTATTTCTCAGTTTCGGCCAGCCGAAACTGGCGCAAACCCTGTTTCGCAACCCATTCGCCCAGAGTATTCACAATGTCCCGCTTAGGGAATACGGTCGTCATATAGGCATTGTGGCCGTCGGAGTATTCGACCATGCCAAGCAAAGCCGATAACTGCGGGCGCGGGCCAGTGTCAAAATCTGCAAAACCTGGTTCGCCAATTGCGCGCAGTATCTCGCGGGCGCGGTCGGCACGGAAGTTCAGACAGAAAAATCCGTCACCGTCCTGGATGCCCGAGTACCCGGTGACCACCGTGGGCGCGATGAACTCGTCTGTCTCGGATTGGTTATAGGCGTGATCAACAGCCTCATGTGCCGAGACCACGGTACGCCCCTGTCCCTTGACTATCGCGTCATAAGCCTCAGAAACGCGTTCCCAGCGATTATCACGGTCCATGGCATAGTATCGCCCGCAGACCGTGACGATCTTTGCCCCTTCAGGCAAACGGTCTTCGAGCTCCGCAATGTAGTTTAAAGCTGATTTCGGCGCCACATCGCGCCCGTCTGTGATGGCATGCAACGCAACTGGAACGCCGGCATCGGTGATGGCTTTAGCGGCGGCTACAATGTGATCAAGGTGTCCATGTACACCGCCATCCGAGACCAATCCCATCAGATGGCCTATGCCACCTGTTGCTTTCACCTTGGCGATAAAATCTTGCAGTGCTTCATTGTTGGAAAAAGAACCGTCTTCGATCGCCAGATCGATCTGACCCAGATCCATCGCAACCACGCGCCCTGCCCCAATATTGGTGTGACCGACCTCGGAGTTTCCCATCTGGCCGCTTGGCAGGCCCACATCCGGCCCGTGCGTAATCAGTTGCGCATGTGGCCCTTCCGCCATGAGGGCATCAAAGGTCGGCGTGTTTGCCAGATATGGCGCATTGGCTTTGGTGTCGTCGGACAGCCCCCAACCATCAAGGATACACAGAACAACGGGTTTGGGGGCGGTCATGAGTGCTCTCCGATTTCGGCGTCGCCATCTTCTACCCCCTGCCCGTGCAAGGTTGAACCGTCTTTTGAAGCTACAAGAGCAGAATTAATCTGACGTGTAGTCGCCAAAGGGCCGTGCCTTACGGTTGCGATACTTCACAGTCAGCTCGAGCGGCATATCATTTTCGTCATAAATGCCGATCACGATGCCAGTTCCGCCGCTGGAACCGCGCATGTTTAGCAGTTGCTCTTCGGACCGGGTGGTACGCTGCGAAGGACGGCGGGTCCAAGCAAACAAGTGGTCATACATTTCTGCAATGATGTCTGCGTGCTCCGCACTATCACCCAGATCGGTCAGCTCATTTGGATCATTCTCAAGGTCAAACAAGAGCGGGCGAAAACCACCCTCGCAATGGATCAACTTCCACTTCTCGTTCGCGACCATAAACATGACCGCATCCCGAACCGAGACATTCAGCTTCTGAGCTATTGGTGATGCAGAGTAGTCATATTCACAGATTGCCACATCGCGTGGCGTGCTATCGGCCTGACCATGCAAAATAGGCAGCAGCGAATGCCCTTCGAGGATGTGGCCTGCGGGCTCCCCGCCAGCAATCTCAAGAAACGTGGGGGCCAGATCGATGGACTCGACCAATGCGTTACAAGTGGTCCCGCGCGTGGAATCAGCCTCAGACGATGGATCGTAAATGATCAGGGGCATTTTTGTTGAAGCATCGTGGAAAAATGTCTTCTCTCCCATCCAGTGATCGCCCAGAAAATCCCCGTGGTCCGAGGTTAGCACGATCATGGTATCCTGCATCCGCCCGGTTTTCTCCATCCAGTCGAACAGCCGCCCCATCTGGTCATCGGCTTGCTTGATTAGGCCCATATAAGCAGGGATAACGGCCTCGCGTACGTCCTGACGCGAGAAAGTTTGGCCAATTTTCGTGTCCATGAACGCCTTAAGCACGGGATGCGCATTCTGGCGTTCTGACTCAGACCGAACCACCGGCAGAACGTGCTCGGGACCATACATCGATGCATAGGGTTCCGGCACAATATAAGGCCAATGAGGCTTGATATAGCTGAGATGACAACACCAAGGGCCGTCATGAGAACCCATGAACTCCATCCCACGGGTGGTCAGATATGGGGTTTCACTGTCTTCCTCGGCAATATTGGCCGCCTCGGAGGAGTTTTTCAGAAACCACCCGGACAGAACATTACCATCCGCATCCAATCCCGAATTGGCAAAGTCGTGCCAGGGGTTGTCGCTCTCATACCCTTTGTCCTTCAGGTATTCGTTATACTTCTTGGCCCCATCCGGATCGTAAAAACCATCTGGTCCCTCGGCTCGCAATCCATCGTCACGCTCGAACACGTCAAACCCGCATTCAGCCACGCGCGCACCAATCACACTGTCGGGCTCCAATCCCAGCCGGGCCATGCCTTCGGCATCCGCAGCCATATGGGTCTTGCCGACCAGCCAGCAATCCATCCCCGCCTTTCGCAAGTGATCACCCAAGGTGATCTCTCCGACTTTCAGCGGGATATTATTCCAGGACGCGCCGTGCGAATGCACATAGCGACCGGTATAGGTCGACATGCGCGAACTGCCACAAATGGGGGACTGAATGTAAGCGCGGGTAAACCGCACGCCCCTCGAAGCGAGCCTATCAATGTTTGGCGTATGGAGATGTGGGTGTCCGTAGCAGCTGAGGTAATCCCAGCGCAATTGGTCGAACATGATGAAGAGGACGTTCTTGGCTTTGCTCATGCCAAGAGGACTATCCTAGCCTTCCATCTGTTGCAGCATCTTTTTTGCACGCTTGCACTGCAACTGATCACGCAGGGGGCTATCGGGGTCGATATCCTTTTGACAAACCACACATTTGTCAGCACCGGAAATTGCATTCAAGCCACCGCAACTGCCTTTGATGGTCTTACCCATCAGCATTACGCCCAACGACATCCCGACCATGATGATCAGTAACAATACGAATGCCAGAATAAAGGTGCTCATAGCAGTGCCTACCGATCAGTTGGTTCCCAGCGCATCCTTGAAAGCGCTGCTTTGTACGGTGATATAGGCTTCTTCCCCGCTTGTCACATCGCGCGAGATAAAAAACACGGCAAGTTTATTCTTTTCCGCGATTTCCATTCCTTTTTCCTGACCAAGTGCCAGCATCGCTGTCGCCCAGGCATCTGCCATCATCGCATCATCCGCCAGAACCGTTACGGAAGTGGTGCGATGAGTGATCGGCCGTCCCGTGACCGGGTCGATAATGTGCGAGTAACGCACACCGTCTTGTTCAAAGAAGTTCTTATAATCACCCGAAGTTGCCATCCCCAGATTATCCAGCGGAACGATTAGCTGGATGGCCTGTGCGTCAGCTTCGGGCTTTTCGATACCGATCCGCCAGCTTTCGCCCTTGTCGTTCTCACCCATGGCCACCAGATCACCACCAATCTCGACCATATAGTTCTCGATACCAGCGTCGCGCAGTTGTGCAGCAACCGCATCGATACCATAGCCTTTGGCAATCGCAGACAAATTGATCCCCACGCCTGCGTCTGATTTCGCAAGGGTGCCGGCTGCGCTATCCAATGTCAGTAGGCGGGCCTGACCCACCTGAGCTAACGCTGTGGCAATTTCAGCATCGGCAGGAACCGGGTCTTCGGGCTTACGTGGGCCGAATCCCCACAACTCGATCAGCGGACCAAGGGTGACATCGAACGTACCGCCAGACTTCTCATGCACCTCGTTTGCGGCTTCGATCACGAACGCAAACTCATCTGAAACCGGCATTGGTTCTGTGCTGTCTGAGGACGAGAAGGTCGAAACCTCGGAATTCGGGTCCCAGTTTGACATCTTTGCGTTAACTTGTGCCAGTGTCTCCTGAACCGCCTGACCCAGTGCAGCTTCGTCCAGATCATCGCCGATAGCGGTAATGTTGAATGTGGTACCCATAGTCTCACCGGACAGGCGCACCACATCAGGTTCCTTGTCAAACAGGCAAGCCGAAACAAACAACAACGAAGCCAAGGCAATCAACGGGCGCATGGGGCGATCTCCTGCGAGTAGTCTTGCCCGGCATATGCCAGCGGCCCTGTTCAGAGTCAAACCGGCGTCAGATCTTGAGCGGCAAAAACGCAAGGGCAAGAAGCCCAATCGTGGCTGGCACACCAAAGATCCATGCGCGTTTTTGCCAGCCTGAGGGTTGTTGTTTCCACACCATGCGGAAATTGTGACCACAGACAACGACAACAAAGAAGATCAACGCAGCAACCGGCGGGGTCAGGTAAAGCTCGCTCAAGAACTTGGAACTCCTTGTAAAGTAGTCCGGTTACATCGGTTTTCGAATTTGCACCTATACAGCGCCTATCCCTGCGGTAAGGTAGAGAATAAGGACACTACCTGTGAAAGAGGAGACCGCCCATGGCCCCAAGCTCTTACCAGCCCCCGACCCGTGGCGACAAGGCCGCGAAGGCGACTCGCAGTCAGTCAGTTGAAACAAACCTGTCACACACACAGACAACGGTTTCAAAACTGCTGGAAGGCAAAGGGGATGCTGTTTTTTCTGTACGACCCAACGATACGATCCATTCAGTTGTAGATATCTTACGGGAAAAGCGCATTGGTGCAGTTGTGGTCACGGATCAGAATGGTTCGTTGCAAGGGATCCTATCTGAACGTGATATTGTTCGCCGAATGGCGGAAACACCCGGTCAGACATTGCCTCAATCTGTGGCCGACCTGATGACGACTGAGGTCAAAACCTGTAGCCCAGACGACTATCTGAACGATGTGCTGAAAACTATGACCGAGGGTCGCTTCCGGCACATGCCTGTTTTAAGTGACGGCAATTTGCGCGGCGTTATTACTATTGGGGACGTAGTCCATTTCCGATTGAAGGAACTGGAATATGAAGCGCTTAGAATGAAACAGATGATTGTCGGCTAACTCTTAAGCCGATTCCCACTCGATTCCGGTGTGACTCGCCGAGATAAATCGGACAGAACCGGGTGAGATTTCCGCGGCGGTCAGGCGGTCGGTGACGAATGCACCGGTGTCGATAGATATGACGTCATTCTCAATCATGGGCTCGTCGACGATCGTATGCCCGTGCACTACCCATTGCCCGTCTTTTCGACGTTTCTTACGAAATTGCGGGTGTCCCCAGAGGCAGGTGCTGTCTTGCTGTCCGTCGACCAGCTGCGACGGGTCAAGCGCAGCGTGAACAACGGTCACATTGCCACTTGTCCAGGTCAGCGGACGATCTAACAGCCAATCCACAAGGGATTGCCCCATCGCGCCCCGAAGCGCTTCAGCGACGGCATCTGGATCGGAGAGTTCAATATCTGTCAGGTCAAATGAGGCCAAGGTCTGGGCACCACCATTGTGCAGCCAAACACGCTCCCATTTTCTTGGAGCATCTAGAAACCCAAGCAACATGTCCTCATGATTGCCCTTAAGGCAGATCGCTTTCTTTTCCGAACGTGTGTCCAGGTGGTGTAACTGACGCAAAACCTGTGCGCTGTGCTCACCTCGATCAACATAGTCGCCAACAAACACTGTAGGACAAGCACCGTCCAATGCAGGCAAAAGCATCTGCAGGAGGTCCAGCCTGCCATGAAGGTCGCCGATGGCATAGAACTTCTCTGTCGGTGCCAGTGAGGATGTGCCTATTACTTGATCAGGTAGCGCTTGAGACGCAAAAAACCTTTTGATCCATCCGGTTAGCATATCGCCTGTTACCTTCTGAGACAAAAACGGCGCAGCATCAGTCGAAAAATAGGGCACCGGGGTGCCTTTTGACTGATCAACTCTGAGAAAAAAATCGGCTCCAAAGGATGGAACCGATCAATACTGTTTATCCGCCGAAATCGTCGAGCATGATGTCTTCGCGATCCACGCCCAGATCCAGCAGCATGTTGATGACCGACTGGTTCATGATTGGCGGGCCACACATGTAGTATTCGCAATCCTCAGGCGCCGGGTGGTTCTTGAGGTATTCTTCGAACAGAACGTTATGGATAAAGCCGGTGTAGCCTTTCCAATCATCCTCGGGTTGGGCATCCGACAGAGCGACATGCCATTCGAAATTGTCGAACTCTTTGGCCAGAGTGTCGAAATCCTCGACAAAGAACATTTCTTTCTTCGAGCGCGCGCCATACCAGAAACTGATCTTGCGGTTGCGGTTCTCAAGACGTTTGAGCTGGTCAAAAATATGACTGCGCATCGGGGCCATACCAGCACCACCACCGATGAAGACCATCTCTTTCTCGGTCTCGCGGGCGAAGAACTCACCAAACGGGCCCGAGATTGTGACTTTGTCGCCCGGTTTCAGGTTAAAGATATACGACGACATCTGACCCGGCGGGATACCTTCGGACCCCGGAGGGGGCGACGCCACGCGGACGTTCAGCATGATCATGCCTTTTTCATCCGGGTAGTTGGCCATGGAATAGGCGCGTTCGATCGGTTCGGCGACGACGGATTTGTACTGCCACAGATTGAAGCGATCCCAATCCTCGCGGTACTCCTCTTCGACGTCGAAATCCGTATAAGCCAGCTGGTGCGCAGGCGCTTCGATCTGGATGTAGCCACCGGCGCGGAAGTTCACATCCTCGCCTTCAGGCAGGTCCAGTGTCAGGGCCTTGATGAAGGTTGCTACGTTCTCGTTCGAACGAACGGTGCATTCCCATTTTTTGACGCCAAAGACCTCTTCAGGAACTTCGATATCCATGTCCTGCTTGACGGCAACCTGACAAGATAGGCGATCACCGCAAGCCGCCTCACGCTTGGTGATATGGCTTTCCTCGGTGGGCAGGATAGATCCTCCGCCCGAATGCACTTTGACACGACATTGCGCGCACGTCCCACCACCGCCGCAGGCCGATGGGACAAACAGCTTCTCCGCCGCAAGAGTTTGCAGCAGTTTGCCTCCTGCGGGAACCGAGATTGTTTTCTCGCCATTAATGGTGATGTTGACATCACCGGTCGACACCAGCTTGGAACGGGCCGCCATAATGATGGCCACAAGCGCCAGAACGATCAGGGTAAAAAGGATTACGCCAAGGCTAAAGGTTTCCATTGCGCCCTCCTTACAATTTCACGCCCGAGAAGGACATGAAGGCCATAGCCATCAGACCTGCAGTGATGAAGGTGATGCCCAGCCCCTGCAGGCCATCTGGAATGTCCGAATATTTCAGCTTTTCCCGAACACCTGCCATTGCGGTAATTGCCAGCGCCCAGCCAAAGCCCGAAGACAGGCCATAAGTCGCGGCCTCGGCAAAGTTATAGTCGCGTTCAACCATGAACAGCGAGCCGCCTAGGATGGCGCAGTTCACGGTAATCAGGGGCAAGAAGATACCCAACGCGTTGTAGAGTGGCGGGAAGTACTTATCGAGAACCATCTCAAGGATTTGCACCATCGCGGCAATCACGCCGATGTACGAGATCAGACCAAGGAAAGTCAGGTCCACATCCGGGAAACCCGCCCAGGCCAGCGCACCCGGTTTCAGCAGATAACTGAGCAACAGGTTATTGGTCGGCACAGTGATCGCTTGCACGACCATGACCGAGATACCCAAACCCAGTGCAGTCGAAATCTTCTTGGATACGGCGATGAAGGTACACATCCCCAAAAAGAAGCTGAGCGCGAGGTTTTCGACAAAGATGGCCTTTACGGCCAGAGAAATAAGCCCTTCCATCAGTGCGCCTCTACCTGCTGGATTTCATATTCACGTTCTTCGACCTGGTTCGGCTTCCAGGTGCGGAAAGCCCAGATCAGCAGGCCGATCACGAAGAAGGCCGAAGGCGGCAGCAACAGCAGACCATTCGGTACATACCAGCCGCCATTATTCACAGTTTGCAGGATCGTCACGCCGAACAGGCTGCCCGAGCCAAACAGTTCGCGGATGAAACCAACCAACATCAGGATCAGACCATAGCCGAGGCCGTTACCTACACCGTCGATGAACGAAGCAATCGGAGGGTTCTTCATGGCAAACGCTTCGGCCCGCCCCATAACGATACAGTTTGTGATGATCAGGCCAACAAAAACCGACAGGGTTTTCGATATCTGGAAAGCATAGGCCTTAAGGATCTGATCCACCAAGATCACCAGTGAAGCGATGATCACCATTTGCACGATGATCCGGATCGACCCCGGAATCTGGTTGCGCAACATGGAGATGAACATTGACGCAAACCCGGTCACGAAGGTCACTGCCAGCGCCATAACGAAAGCAACCTGTAGCGATGAGGTCACCGCAAGTGCGGAGCAGATGCCCAACACCTGCAGTGTGATCGGGTTGTTGTCGACGAGCGGATCGACCAACAGCTCTTTCTTGGTCTGGGACATCATAGATCTCCTGCTTGCAGTTTGGCCAGGAACGGGCCGTAGCCCGCATCGCCCATCCAGAATTTTACCAGGTTATCAACACCGACAGAGGTCAGCGTGGCACCAGCCAACGCATCGACATAAAAATCGGCACCAGCTGCGGGCTGAGATTTGGCGACTGTGATCTGCAGATCACCCGCATCGTCCCGCAGTTTTTTACCGTTCCACAGCGCTTTCCAGCGTGGGTTATCCACCTCGGCACCTAGACCCGGGGTTTCACCATGCTGATAGAACTGAAGGCCGTAGATATCGTTGCCGTTATTCTCCAAAGCAATAAAGCCATAGAGCGTCGACCAGAGGCCATAGCCATGCAGCGGAAGGATCACCTTATCCAGATCACCGGCATCATCGCGCAGAAGGTAGATGACGCGATACTTGGCCTTACGACCGATCCCGGCCGGGTCATCGTCCAATGCAACGCTTAGTTCCGGGTCACTGGCAGCAGCGATATCGTCAAACGCGGCAGGATCGAACTGGTCGTCCACAAAGTCACCTGTCGCAAGGTCCAGTACATGCGGTTCAAACGCGGCGAAGGCTTCGGTTACATTTATGCCGGGTTCGTAAACACCCGCGACTTGCAAAACATTGACCTGTTTGTCCTTCAGCTTGTTCGCTTCCTGCACAGGGCGCAGGCTGACCGCGGCTGCTGATACGACCATCGACGCAACTAGGCATACAGCCACAGCGACGAAAATCGTCTTGCCAACAGAATCCGGCGAGGCCGCAAGAAACTTGGCAATCGCGCCTTTTGGTTCTTGGGATTGCGGATCAGACATGGCGACGCGCCCTCCGTTTGATATTTGCCTGGACGACGAAATAGTCGATCAGCGGTGCAAAGACGTTTCCGAACAGGATCGCCAGCATCATGCCTTCGGGGAAAGCCGGGTTCACCACACGGATCAACACAACCATGATACCGATCAGCGCCCCGTAGATGTAACGCCCAACATTGGTGTGGCTGGCAGAGACGGGCTCGGTGACCATAAAGGCCAGCCCGAAGGCATACCCGCCAAGTACGATGTGCCAATACCAGGGCATGGCGAACATTGGATTGGTGTCCGACCCAATCACGTTCAGTAGCAGGGTAAAGCCGATGGTTCCGGCCAGACATCCTAAGATCAATCGGTAGTTCGCGATCTTGGTCAGAAGCAGGAAGCCCAAGCCGATCATACAGGCCAGTGTCGATGTCTCACCGAAACTTCCTTGGATGGTGCCGTAGAATGCGCTGGACCAAGTGATGCCTTCGGCGGCCAGAGCCTGAACCCCCTCGGCTGCGGAAACGGCCAAAGCCGTCGCACCCGAGAACCCGTCAACCGGTGTCCAAACCGAGTCGCCAGACATCTGAGCCGGATACGCGAAGTATAGGAACGCGCGGCCCACAAGCGCAGGGTTGAGGAAGTTCTTGCCGGTCCCGCCAAAAACCTCCTTGCCGATCACAACACCGAATATAATGCCCAGGGCCACCTGCCACAGCGGTGTCGTTGCCGGCATGATAAGCGTGTAAAGCATAGAAGTAACAAGAAAACCCTCGTTTACCTCATGGCCCCGCACTGTCGCAAAAATGACCTCGAAAATACCCCCTGCTACCAAAGTCACGATATAGATCGGCAGGAAGTAGAGCAGCCCATGCGCCACGTTGGCAAAGATGCTAGACGGGTCCAGCGAGATGCCAAACATCTGCAAAAGGGCGATCCGCCAGCCCGTTGCCGAATCAGGTCCAAGCGCGGCAATCGCCGAGTTCGCCTGATAACCGGTGTTCCACATCCCCCATAGAATGCAGGGGATCGTAGCGATCACGACATAAGTCATGATCCGTTTCATATCCACATAAGACCGCGCGTGAGGGGCAACGGAAGTTACGGTTTTCGGAGTGTAGATGAAGCTTTCGACCATCTCGTAGATGGGAAAATACTTCTCGTACTTGCCGCCTTTGGTAAAGTTCGGCTCGATCCGATCAAAGAAGCTGCGCAAACCCATTCGGCTCAGCCCTCCTTTTCAATCTTGCTAAGGCAGTCGCGCAGCGCCAACCCGTATTCATATTTCGCCGGGCAGGCAAAGCCCACAAGGCCCAGATCTTCTTCGTCCAGTTCCAACGCGCCCAGAGCTTGAGCAGTGTCGGTATCCATTACCAACAGAGCGCGCAATAGCTGTGTCGGCAGGTAATCCTGTGGCATCAGCTCTTCAAACGTGCCGGTCGGAACCATGGCGCGTCGTCCGCCATTCAAATTGCTGGTCAAGGCATAGAGTTTATTGGCAAAAGCAGACCCCAGGACCGGCTGAACGGCAAATTTCGACGGCATGGGGAGAATCCAACCCATAGTGATCTGGTCGGGATCTTCGCGGATGATGGTGATCTGACGTGCAAAACGACCGAGATACGCAGTCGGGCCTTCAGCATGGCGTCCAGACAGGATCGAACCCGATATGATCCGAGCGGCTCCATCGACATTGACCTCATCACGGATCAGATCGTCGGTTGAGGCGCCCATGACCGTACGGATCAAGCGTGGTTGCCGCGCACCCGGTCCGGCCAGTGCGATCACAACATTCGGATCAAGGTGACCGGATTGCATTAGGCGTCCGATGGCAATCACGTCTTGATAGCCAATTGTCCATACCTGCTTGTCAGCGGCTAAAGGCTCTAGAAAGTGAATATGTGTCCCGGCGAGCCCGGACGGATGCGGGCCCGAAAAAGCCGCTGCCTCAACTTCGGAAAGATCAGCACCTGGGATGGCTTCTCCATCTTTGTAGCAAAGATAGGTTTTTCCTTCAGTCAGATGTGAGATTGCGGTCAAACCTGCCGTAAATGCCTCTGATGCATCGGCGATTACCACGGCAGCATCTGCAGCCAGTGGATCGCTGTCCATCGCGGTGACAAAAATCGCTGCTGGTGTCGTCCCCGGTTCGGGCATCTTCGAATAGGGTCGCGTGCGGAAAGAAGTCCACAGCCCGGCCGCACACAGCTTGGCGGTGACACCAGCGCCTGAGACCGCATCACCAACGCCCGAGAAATCAACCCCGGTATCATTGACGTCGGATACTTCGATCACGACGCTTTGAAGAACGCGCCGCGCACCACGGTTAACGGCAACAACTTTCCCGCTCAGCGGTGCGACCATCATCGCCTCTGGCGCGTCCTTGTGACAAAACAGCGGTGTACCGCGCTGAACATCATCACCTTCCTGAACCAACATGCGGGGTTTTAGACCTAGATAATCCCCCCCCAGAACGCCAACACTGGAAAACTCAGGCCCCGGTTGGATGTTTTGCTCGGGCGCGCCTTCAATCGGCAAATCCAACCCTTTTTTTAGTTTGAAAGTTTGCATGTCGCTACGTTCTTCCAAGCCTCTGTCCTGCGCCTGCTGCTTGCCACCTTACAATGATGGCAACAAATATCACGATTTTTCCGATCAGTCCGGTCGCAAAAGCACCACAAACCGACCAGAATCCGCAAGCGTAATTCCGATCAAAGCTCCTTTACGCGGGGATGCACGCAAACGCAAACCTGTTACCGCTCAATTTCGAACCTGAAATTCACATTCTTATGATTCAGTTTCACATTGAGTGGATTTTTGCCCTCAATTTGTATGTCGCACCTAATGTTCATCCGGTGTAAGCAGCCTGAATGAAAGACGAAGATGATCTTGAGATATTTTTGGTCGCCACGCCCGGCCTCGAAGCGCCTCTGTATGCGGAAGCGATCGAGCGGGGATTTGGCGGTCCGCAAAAGCTCGCAGGTGGTGTTGTTTGCCGTGGGGGCTGGCGTGAAGTCTGGCGTGCGAATCTTGAGCTAAGGGGTGCCAACAAAGTTCTGGTGCGACTGGGCAGTTTTCCCGCAGTCCATTTGGCGCAATTGGACAAACGGGCACGCAAGTTCCCTTGGGCCAAGTTCCTGAGACCCGATATTCCGGTAAGGGTCGAGGCAACCTGCCGTAAATCACGCATCTATCATGACAGGGCGGCCCGCCAACGTATTGAACGCGCCATTTCTGAGACACTTGGCGCGCTGGTCTCATCTGATGCCACTGTTCGTGTGCTCCTTCGGATCGAAAAAGATATTTGCACTCTGTCGCTGGACAGCTCCGGTGAGCCATTACACAAACGCGGCCATAAACCCGCCATTGCCAAGGCTCCGATGCGGGAGACCATGGCAGCTATGTTCCTGCGCGAATGTGGTTATGACGGATCTGAGCCGGTCTTGGACCCGATGTGCGGCTCGGGCACGTTTGTAATTGAGGCAGCTGAGATAGCGCTTGGTCTGATGCCGGGAAGATCACGTAGATTCGCTTTCGAGAACTTTGCCAGCTTTGACCACGATGCTTGGCACGAGTTGCGCAAGCGGACTCAAACGCACGAAACCGAGTTGAAATTCTTTGGTTCCGATCGGAATGAAGGCGCAATTGAAGCGTCGCGTTCGAATGCAAAGCAGGCCAATGTGGATCAGATAACGCAGTTTCAGCACCGTTCGGTCAGTGACATCAAACCTCCCGCCGGGCCGAGGGGGCTGATCATCGTGAACCCCCCTTACGGGACCCGCATCGGTGACGAAAAGCGCTTGCGATCACTATATGGCAGCCTTGGCAAGGTACTCGCCAACCGTTTTCACGGCTGGCGTGTGGGCATCGTCACCACGACACTTGGACTTGCCCGCGCAACGCGCCTGCCTTTGCTCCCTCCCGGTCCGGTCGTCGATCATGGCGGAACCAAAATTCGGCTGTTTCGCACTGAACCACTGAAGTGAGATACGGTCCAAATCCCCACTTGGACTTGTTGCGACGGTCGCCATTCTGCCCCCGAGGTTTGCCCTATACCGATCTCAGAAATCCTCTTGCACATCCAAATCGCGAGGTATAGATCACGCGCCACGGTCGGAGTGTAGCTCAGCCTGGTAGAGCACTGTCTTCGGGAGGCAGGGGTCGGAGGTTCGAATCCTCTCACTCCGACCAATATTTTAAGGACATTCTGCAGTTTCAGCTTATGGTCAATTTGCTGGATTCTATGAGCCCTCACACGTTCAGCGATGAGCCGGTATGTATCCACTGCCCTTTTGGTGATTAGATGCCCCCCCGCCGCAAGATGCAAAGCGGCAAATCGAAGTGTCAGAGACCCTCCAGACAACCACTAGTTCCTGCGGCTGGATTTTCCGAAATCACCGATTTACAGACGGACTGTATATATATCACCCGCGATGCAGTGGATGTATTTGGTCCAACTGACTTCGCATTCAAAAAATTTTGGAGTGCCAAAAGGTGCTGCACCAGAGAACAGCCTGGGCGAGTGGATGGCGATCAGCGATGCGCTGTCTACAGCCGAGGTTGTGTCGGTGCGATGCATGGGATAAGCAATCCCGCCATCTGCAATTGCGGGACCTACAGCGTGATTGGCCAAAACAATGTTCAACCGCTGAGAAATCTATCCAAGAAAGGCCTTCATGATGCTTGACCTCACCCGCTTTCGTCGTGACTTGCACACACACCCAGAGATCGGCTTTGACCTTGTCAGAACACCCCGCCTGATAGGCGAGCAATTGGAACAAGCTGGTCTGGAGGTCACGCGTGGCATAGGTAAGTCCGGCCTTGTTGCGACGCTGCGCCGAGGTCCTGGGGAAACCGCGTTTGGATTTCGCGCCGACATGGACGCGCTGCCAATAGACGAGGCCAATACGTTTGCCCATCGTTCAGACACCCCAGGCAAGTTCCATGGATGTGGTCATGATGGGCACAGCACAATGCTATTGGGTGCGGCCCTAAAGCTTGCGGATGACCCGACGCTTAAGCGAACCATACATTTCATATTCCAGCCCGACGAAGAGAACGGAAATGGAGCCGCCGCGATGATTGCGGATGGACTTTTCGACAGATTTCCCATGTCCGCGATTTTTGGACTGCATAATATGCCTGGTATGCCGCTTGGTCATTTTGCAACGCAATCCGGAGCGTTTTGCGCGTTCGAGGACAATTTTGAGATTCAGATTGCTGGCCAAGGCGGTCATGCTTCGATGCCGGACAAAGGAATTGATCCTATCGTGACGGGCTCGGCGATTGTGCTGCAGCTACAATCAATCGTATCTCGGTCGTTACCGGCAAGCGAACATGCGGTCGTTTCTGTCACTGAATTCCTCACAGATGGAGCACGTAATATTCTGCCAAGCAACGTGGTGTTACGGGGGGATTGCCGTGGCTTTTCCAGCGAGGTGTCTGCCACTATCGAGACCAGAATGCGTGCTATTGTGGAGGGCGTGTGTGCCGCGCAAGGTGCCGCGGCAACGCTAAAATACTCAACATCTTTCAGGCCGCTCAAGAACAACCCTGAAGCCACTGCAACCATCGTCAGCGCTGCGCGCGAGGTAGGTTCGGTAGATGCGGAATTTGGTCAAGTAGGTTTCTCTGAAGATTTTGCCGAGTTTCTGACACACCGCCCCGGCGCGTTCATCCTGATGGGTAACGGACTGAACGGCCCGGCTGCGATGCCCCTGCACAACGCGTCTTATGACTTTAACGACGATGCACTGGATCAGGGTGTCGCGTTCTGGGTCAATCTCGCCCATCAGAGCACGTAATTTGATGGCGTCTTTTTAACAAGCCGCCACCCTTGGCTTGTGCTGTTCGACATCCTGACAATTAACGTATTTGGTTACGCTTGCGGATGTTCAGCCCGACCGCCCATTGGTAACGGTTGGGCTGTTCATTGGATCACAGGCATTTAGCCAGTGAGTTTGCCAAATTGCGAATGACTTGCGGATAAAGCTCAACTCCGGGATCAAGGTCAGAGCCCAGCGGGTCAATTACGGCAGTCTTTGCTTCTGTACCGTCTAAAACAGTTGCAACAATTCCTGGGTTGAATTGCGGCTCAGTCAAAACGCAATCAATACCTTCTTCCCGGATACGCCCCTGAATGTCCGAGATACGCGCCGGGCTGGGATCGGTTGCATCGCCAAGAGAAATTGCGCCAGAAGCACGGAAATCAAAGGCGTCCTCGAAATACTGATAGGCGTCATGGAATACGATAAAACGACCGCCTTGAACTGGCTTCAGTGTTTCAGCTACCTCGTCTGACAATGCTGCCATTTCTTCGCGCGCTGCAGCCGCATTTGCAAAATATGCACCAGCGTTATCAGGGTCAGCGGCAGAAAGCTGGGCCGCAATGACATTCAGCCAGATTTCTGCATTCGCCGGTGAAAGCCAGGCATGAGGATCATGCTCGCCGTGCCCGTGATCGTCATGATCAGCATGATCGCCGTGCCCGTGATCGTCATGATCAGCATGATCGTCGTGGTCATGATCATCGTGATCCGCATGATCATCGTGATCTTCGCTATCGTGATCCGCATGATCATTGTGATCTTCGCTATCGTGATCATCGTGGCCATGATCATCATGTGCGTGCTCTTCTTCATGATCGTGCTCATCGTGCTTTTCGTCTTCCGCATGATCATCATCATGACCATGGTCATCGTGATCCCCATGGTCATGTGCTTCGAATAATGTGTTCTCACGGAAATCAAGCAGAACCGTTCCATCCGATTCCAGAAGCGTTGTGACCGTGGCACCGTCGCTGAGTGTCTCGACAGCGCCTTCCAACCAGGGTGTCAGATCCTCGCCAATCCAGAACACCAGATCAGCCTCTTGCAGCGCAGAGGCTTCCGAGGGACGCAGGTTATATTCGTGCGGCGATGCGCCCACTGGGATGACCAGATCAGGTGTTCCAACACCTTCCATAACACGGGCTACCAACGAGTGGACAGGTGCAATGTCGACGGCCACCTTTGGGGCATCCGCCATGGCTGTTCCACCCATTAACGCAGCGGTGATCGATTGTAAGAGCAGCTTTCTGGACATCGGACCCTCAGTGTGATTGTATAACATTGCGAGCGACATACATGATATGGAATAACATGACAAGTGAAGCCACTCCCAATCCTGTTTGCGACGACGCACTTGTTGGGTTTCATAAACACGATCACAAAAATTGCGTTGAGACTGCGCTGACCACAGCCGAAGCTCGGTGCAAAAAAGAAGGGTTGCGGCTAACGCCTGTGCGGCGAAAAGTACTTGAGATGTTGCTGCAGGAGCATCGAGCCTTGGGGGCCTATGCCATTCTTGATGCGCTGCGCGAGGAAGGGTTTGGTTCGCAGCCACCAGTGGCTTACCGTGCGCTTGATTTTCTTGTCCAAAATGGATTTGTTCACAAGATCGAACGTTTGAACGCATTTGTCGCGTGTTCTCATCCCGGAGCAGACCATTCGCCGGCGTTCATGATCTGCCGAAAATGTGACGCTGTGGCCGAAGCGCAGTCTGCACCAGCCAAGGGGATACTTGGCGCAGCTGCACGTGCAACGGGTTTTGAAATAGAGCGAACGGTTGTAGAAGCCGAAGGGCTTTGCCCCAGCTGCACTGAAAAGGCGTAGAAATGAGCTTGATCTCCGTTGAGAATCTCAGCGTACGTTACGGCGCGAATACAATTCTGCGACATGTAGATATGGTTGTCGAGGCCGGAGAGATAGTAACCATCGTCGGTCCCAACGGATCAGGCAAGACCAGCCTGTTGAGGGCCATCATTGGTGCAACAAAACCAGCCGCAGGACAGGTTTCATTGAAACCAGGATTGAAAATTGGATATGTGCCTCAAAAACTGCACATCGATCCGACACTGCCAATCTCGGTCGAGAGGTTCATGCGGCTGACCGATCGCGTTTCCAAAGTAGAATGCGAAAAAGCGCTCGAAACTGCCGGGGTGCCAGATCTGCTGAAACGACAGATGTCGCAATTGTCAGGTGGGCAATTTCAGCGCGTGCTGCTGGCGCGGGCCCTGATAAACCAACCAGATGTATTGCTATTGGACGAGGCAACGCAGGGACTCGACCAACCGGGATCGGCTGCGTTTTATCACCAGATCGAAGAAGTCAGGCGCGAAACCGGATGCGCCATTCTGATGATCAGCCACGAATTGCACGTGGTCATGAGCGCTTCAGATCGCGTGGTCTGCCTGAACGGGCACGTGTGTTGCGAAGGCTCCCCCGCTGTGGTGGCCTCGGCCCCGGAATACCGCGCTCTGTTTGGGACAGGAACAGGCGGTGCGTTGGCCTTATATCGGCATGATCATGACCATGAGCACGATCACGATCACGATCACTGTGAAACCTCTCAAGAAGCGGCAGAATAATGCTTGATGATTTTATGACACGCGCAACGCTGGCAGGCGTTGGCGTGGCTTTCGCCGCAGCCCCGCTGGGCTGCTTTGTCGTGTGGCGTCGGATGGCGTATTTCGGAGATGCCACAGCGCATGCCGCAATCTTGGGGATCGCGCTTTCGCTGACATTTCAGTTGTCAGTCTTTACTGGGGCATTGGCTGTTGCGCTTGCGATGGCGCTTACCGTAACACTGTTGTCCGGGCGCGGGTATGCGATGGATACGCTGCTAGGTGTTATGGCGCATTCCGCCCTCGCATTTGGCCTCGTCGCCGTTTCCTTTCTGTCCGGCGTACGAATTGACCTTATGGCCTACCTCTTCGGCGATATCCTTGCCGTATCGCGTACTGATCTGCTTGTAATCTGGGGCGGCGCCGTCCTTGTCGTAGCGCTGATCGCGTGGCGCTGGTCTCACCTTCTGACGGCCACGTTAAACGAAGAACTGGCATATGCCAGCGGCTTCAACCCCAGACGCGAGCAGTTAATCCTGACATTGGCGCTTGCCGTAACAGTGGCAGTGGCAATCAAGGTGGTGGGTGTTCTTTTAATCGCTGCAATGCTGATCATACCTGCTGCAGCGTCTCGAAGTTTGGCGCGATCACCGGAATCGATGGCATTGATCGCCGCCGCTATTGGCGCATTCTCGGCGGTCACTGGTCTAAGGGCGGCCTATATGTTCGATACACCTACCGGTCCGTCCATCGTCTGTGTCGCCGCAATTCTATTTGCCTGCCTCAGCGTCGTCGGATTGCAAACACGCGACCGATCCAAGCTCAATTAGGTTCGACGCAAGATCTGCGCAGGCTTTTCATTCCTTTAGTCATGGCGGACATGATGTATCCGGCACCCACATTCTATAGAATTGCCCTACCGTAAAGAGAACTTAGTCACAGCCTGCCATTCAGGTCTGATTCAGGGCTATAGATGTCGGATTTGAGAGTATCCAATTCACCAAAATAAAGCGATTCTTTGGAAAAAGGTCTGATTCATGCGATATTCTGGTTTCACCGTCATCAAAGAAGCGCTTAGCGGTCACAAAGGATGGAAACCGGCGTGGCGTGATCCCGAACCCAAACAGAAATATGACATTGTCATCATCGGCGGCGGCGGTCACGGTTTGGCGACGGCCCATTACCTTTCCAAAGTGTACGGCTTTCGCAATGTTGCTGTGATCGAGAAAGGCTGGATTGGCGGCGGCAATGTCGGGCGCAATACGACCATCATACGTTCAAATTATCTGCTGGATGGTAATGAACCTTTCTACGAATTCTCATTGAAACTGTGGGAAGGTCTTGAACAGGACCTGAATTACAATGCAATGGTCAGTCAGCGCGGGATTATCAACCTGATCCACTCGGACGCGCAGCGCGACGCCTTCACGCGACGCGGCAATGCCATGATCCTAAACGGCGCGGATGCCGAACTGCTGGATGCCGAACAGGTACGCAAGGAGTATCCGTTCCTCAATTTTGACAACGCGCGTTTCCCGATCAAAGGCGGTCTGGCTCAGCGACGCGGCGGCACTGTTCGTCACGATGCCGTAGCATGGGGCTATGCGCGCTCGGCGGATAGTCACGGCGTCGATATCATTCAGAATTGCGAAGTCACCGGATTCCGCATCGAAAACGGCACATGCGTGGGCGTTGAAACTTCGAGAGGTTTCATCGGGGCCGGTAAGGTTGGTTGTGCCGTTGCCGGGAATTCGGGGCGTCTGATGGGAATGGCGGGTATGCGACTGCCGATTGAAAGCCACGTGCTGCAAGCGTTTGTCTCCGAGGGTTTGAAGCCGCTCCTGCCGGGCGTCATAACTTTTGGTGCGGGACATTTCTATGTCAGCCAATCCGATAAAGGCGGCTTGGTATTTGGAGGCGATATCGACGGCTACAACTCCTACGCTCAGCGCGGAAACCTGCCAGTAGTTGAAGATGTCTGCGAAGGCGGCATGGCGCTGATGCCAATGATCGGCCGCGCGCGACTGCTGCGCATGTGGGGCGGGATCATGGATATGTCCATGGACGGGTCGCCCATTATCGACCGCACACATATCGACGGGCTCTATTTCAATGGCGGCTGGTGCTATGGCGGCTTCAAGGCCACTCCTGCATCGGGCCATTGTTTCGCGCATCTGCTGGCAAAGGACGAGCCGCACCCAACCGCGACCGCCTATCGCTTTGACCGCTTTCGCACCGGTCGGATGATTGACGAAAAAGGTATGGGCAATCAGCCCAATCTGCACTGAGGAAGCCAAAAATGATCATCCAACATCCATTGCTGGGTCCCCGTGACAGTTCAGAGTTCGTGTATCTGGGTGACGCGTCCTTGATAGACCGTCCCGACTGGCAAGCCGAAAACGCAGTCGAGACATTCTATGATTACGCCTATCTGCGCGACAATCCAGCGGGCGAACACCGTGAGCTGTGGTTTCATGAAGGGGGGGATCGATCCTGGCTCGTCGTGACACGCAATACGGTCACGCATGAGATTTCGAAAGTGGAATTGGCCCGTGATGTAGCCCGGATGCAAGGACGTTCCAAATGACCCAAGTCAACCGGCTGAACGGCGGTCAGATCGACCGCACCAGTACTCTGAATTTCAAATTTGACAACCGCAACTTCACGGCGCATCCGGGAGACACTCTGGCATCCGCCCTTCTAGCCAACGGCGTGCGCCTGATTGGGCGATCATTCAAATACCACCGCCCCCGTGGTATTTTGAGCGCCGGGTCTGAAGAGCCCAACGCCTTGGTTGAACTGCGTACGGGCAATCGAAAAGAACCCAACACACGGGCCACGACGATCGAGATGTTTGACGGGCTCGAAGCGCATTCTCAGAACCGATGGCCAAGCCTCAGGTTTGACGCGATGGCGATCAATGATCGGTTTTCAAATTTTTTGACCGCAGGCTTCTACTACAAAACCTTCATGTGGCCCGCCGCATTCTGGGAGAAGCTCTATGAACCTGTTATCCGCCGGGCTGCAGGGCTGGGCACCATGTCGATGCAGGAAGACCCTGATGAATATGACAAGGGATTTAGGCACTGCGACCTTCTAATTATCGGCGCGGGTCCGGCAGGATTGATGGCAGCGCTGACCGCCGGTCGTGCGGGGTCCGACGTGATACTGGCGGATGAGGATTTTGCTCTCGGTGGTCGTTTGAATAGCGAAACTTACTCGCTGAACGACGACATCGCTGCAAACTGGATTGCACAGACGGTGGCTGAGTTGTCCTCGATGCCGAATGTCCGCCTGATGCCGCGCACAACCGTTATCGGTGCTTTCGATCATGGAATTTACGGGGCGGTCGAACGGAAAGGCGATCATCTGTCCGCTCCATCCGAGGGCAAACCCCGTCAAATCCTATGGCGCATCTATTCTAGGCGCGCCCTCTTGTGCGCGGGCGCAACCGAGCGCCCGATTGCCTTTGAAAACAATGATCGGCCTGGCATCATGCTGGCCGGAGCGCTGCGCAGTTATGCTAACCGTTTCGCCGCCACCCCCGCGCAACGCGTGGCTATTTTTACCAACAATGACGATGGCCACCGCACCGCAGCCGATCTGCATGCCAAAGGGGTGAAAATCGCGGCCGTTGTTGACGTTCGGCCCGAGGCCCCACTGAACGGTGACTATGAGGTGCTGCGCGGCGCTGAGGTGATCGATACCAAAGGGCGTCTTGGCTTAACTTTCGCCGAGGTCAAATTGGCCGACGGCTCAAACCGCACATTGGATGTTGGTGCGCTTGGTATCTCAGGCGGTTGGAACCCGAATGTGCACCTGACCTGCCACCAACGCGGTCGCCCGGCCTGGAATGAGACCCTGTCTGCCTTTGTCCCCGGCAATACGTTGCCTCCGGGCCTGACAGTCGCCGGAGCCGCAAATGGCATCATGTCCACCCATGGTGCCTTGAAATCCGGTGCCGAAGCCGCCACCCATGCGCTTGACTTGAAAGGCGATGCCATCGCGATTCCAACGGCCGAAGATGCTCCGGTCACTCAGACGCCATTCTGGTATGTACAAGGCTGTTCGCGGGCGTGGCTGGATCAACAGAACGACGTAACTGTCAAAGACGTAAAGCTCAGCCATCAGGAAGGCTTCCAGTCGGTCGAGCATCTCAAACGTTACACCACGCTGGGCATGGCAACCGATCAGGGTAAGACTTCGAACATGGGCGGCTTGGCAATTATGGCCGAAATCGCCGGGAAATCAATTCCGCAAGTCGGCACCACTATCTACCGCCCGCCCTATACGCCAGTGCCAATAGCAACCTTTGCGGGCCGTATGAGGGGGAAGGAATTTCACCCCACCCGTCTGACACCATCACACCACTGGGCCAAAGAGCGCGGTGCCGTGTTTGTTGAAGTCGGCAACTGGTTGCGCGCTCAATGGTTCCCGTTACCGGGAGAAACGCATTGGCGGCAATCCGTTGACCGCGAAGTGCGCCAGACTCGTGCCTCGGTCGGGGTGTGCGATTGCACCACGCTGGGCAAGATTGATGTACAGGGCACTGATGCTGCGGATTTCCTGAACCGGATCTATTGCAATGGTTTTGCCAAGCTAGCCGTCGGCAAAACCCGCTATGGGCTTATGCTGCGTGAAGATGGCATTGCAATGGATGATGGCACCGCAGCTCGGCTGGCCGAAGATCATTTTGTGGTTACGACAACGACGGCCAATGCGGTAAAAGTTTACCAGCACATGGAGTTTATCCGGCAATGCCTATTCCCGGACATGGACGTGCAATTGATCTCGACCACCGAAGCCTGGGCACAATACGCCGTTGCTGGCCCGAATTCACGTAAGTTGCTGCAGAAAATAGTGGATCCGGAATTCGATATCTCGAATGACGGTTTCCCCTTTATGGCCTGCGGCAACATTACCGTTTGCGGTGGATTACGTGCTCGTCTGTTCCGGATATCATTCTCGGGTGAATTGGCATTCGAGATCGCGGTCCCATCCCGCTATGGCGATGCCCTCATGCGACGATTGATGGTCGAAGGCGAAGAATTCAACGTGGTGCCCTATGGCACTGAAGCACTGGGCGTTATGCGGATCGAAAAAGGTCATGCGGCGGGCAACGAACTAAACGGGACCACCACCGCACTGAACCTTGGCATGGGTCGGATGGTATCAAAGAAGAAAGATAGCATTGGCTCAGTTCTGTCAGAGCGTGAAGGGCTGAACGAGGCTGATGCGTTGAACATGGTCGGCGTCAAACCCGTGAACAGCGCGGATAAGATCACCGCTGGCGCGCATCTCATGGATGCATCCGGTCCGGTCGATGCAGCGCATGATCAGGGCTATGTCACCTCAGCCGCCTTCTCGCCTTCTCTGAACTGCTATATCGGTCTGGGCTTTCTGAAGAACGGAAGTGACCGTCATGGCGAAAAGATGCGCCTTGTGTCGCCGCTAACCGATCTGACCGTCGAGGTCGAGATTGTTTCGTCCCATTTTGTCGACCCTGAGGGAGAACGGCTCCGTGCATGATCTTATCGCGTTAACCGCACTTGGTGGAGCAAACCCGGAAACCTGCACTATTGGCAGCGTAACCTGCAGTGAAGTCCCCGATGTTGCGCTGGCTTCGGTCGCGGCGCGCCTGGGGCGTGAAGGCGAAACTCATTCGGCGTTGGCCGCTTTGATCGGGCAGAAGGCACCTGGTATCGGTCAGTTTTCAGGACAAACCCTCATAGCCTTTTGGGCTGGACCCGAACAATGGATTGTCGAGGCTCCCTTCGAAAGTCATGAGGGTCTTGCGGAATTGGTGAAAGATGGCACCAAAGATGCTGCTTCGGTGTCCGAACAGACGGATGCCTGGGCCCGGTTTGATCTAAAAGGTCCCGATGCTCAGTCGGTGCTGGAACTGTTGTGCAATCTGGACTGCAGAAATTTGGCGACAGGGGGCGCAGCACGAACCTCAATTCACCACCTGGCATGCTTCCTCCTGCGCCGGTCAACCGATTTGTTCAGTATATACGCTCCGCGATCTTCAGCCCGATCTCTGCAACATGCGATTGTCGCTGCAATGAAATCCGCACTGTGACACGCAGTTCAGCTTGAGGGCAGCGGAGCATTATCCTCAACTCGAAAGCGGTTGATCCGACGGCGGTCCTCGCTTGGGCTCAAGCCGAAGGCCGCGCGATAATGAGTCACCAACGGTGCGACAGAACTATATCCGACTGCTGCCGCAATTTCAGAGATTGGGTCTTTTGTATACACCACCATCTGCCGCGCCGCCTTCATACGCATCGCGCGAAAATAATGGCTGGGGCTTTGTCCGGTGGCCTGCTTGAATGCGCGTTCGATCTGACGCGGAGTGACACCCGTTTGACGCGCGACCTCGGTGATCGAAATCGGCTGACCGACGCTGCCCGCGAACAACTCGATCGATTTGGTAACAAGCGGCGGCAATCTGTCACCGGAATCCGATTGACGGACATTCGGAACCTGTTGTTTTACACTCGTTCCACGCATCATCGGGTGCTGGAACCAGCAAGCCACTTCATGCGCGACCTCACTACCCAATCGATCTTGGATCAGATGCAGGGCCAGATCAAAGGCTGCGGCTGCCCCTGCCGCGGTATAACGATTGGCACCAGATACAATCACCTCGCGCCGAGCCTCGATATCTGGAAACTCGGCCTCAAAAGCAGCCTCATAGCACCAATGTACGGAAACCGGACACCCAGTCATGACCCCTGAGCGGACCAAAGGGAAAACGCCACCACTGATACCCCCAAGAACTGCTCCATGTCGCGCGAGCGCGCGCAATGCACCATTGCCCTGCTTTGGGTCCCGGAACCCGGCGACGGGACTGCTTAGCATGAAGAGGATATCGATGGATTGACAATCAGATAAAGGCCGGTCGGCCTCGAACCCGACATTGGCGCTGGACCTGACTTTCTGCCCTGCCTCAGAAACCAGATGCCAGCAAAAAGCCTCCTGTCCCGCTATCTCGTTTGCTGCCCGCAAGGGTTCAATCACCGAGGTCAAACACGCCATCGGAAACCCATCAAACAGCAAAATGCCCAACTCGATTGTTTTTTCAGCCAGCATGATATTTTCACTATCAGGAAATATTTTTGATATGTTAGCCCGTATGGAAGTTGTGATGCACGGTATATGTTTGCAGAAACAGGCAACTCAAGTATAGCAATACGCTGAATGTCCAGAACAGAAAATCGCGACACCGAAATGCCTACCAATCTGACGCAAAATCCGCATTCCTTTCGGGCAGGCGAACGAGAGAAGGTGTTAGAAGTTGCGATCGGGCGCGAAGTTCGGGCGTTTCGCAAACAGCAAAACATCACTGTTGCCGACTTGGCCCAATTAACCGGTTTGTCGATCGGCATGTTGTCGAAAATCGAAAATGGCAACACCTCTCCTTCATTGACGACCCTGCAATTGCTGGCAAATGCGTTGTCAGTGCCGCTGACAAGTTTTTTCCGACAGTTCGAAGAACGCCGAGAAGCCGTCCACACAAAAGCCGGTGAAGGGGTGGAGCTTGAACGCGAAGGGACACGCGCCAATCACCAATATAACTTACTGGGACACTTGGGTGCGAACGGATCGGGCGTAATCGTGGAGCCGTATTTGATCTCGCTCACTGCCAAATCCGACATTTTTCCGACATTTCAACACGGCGGGATCGAAACAATTTACATGCTTGAGGGCGAAGTAGATTATCGCCATGGGGATCAGATCTATCCGCTGAAAGTTGGCGACACCCTGTTTTTCGACGCTGACGCTCCACACGGACCAGAAAGAATGGTGAATCTGCCAGCACGTTATATTTCGATCATCAGTTACCCTCAAACAAACTGAACAATGGCATTTTGTAAAAATATCGATGCGTCCTGAGGGCAGTTTCGCTATCAGACGGCCGCGCCCCCTTTCTCGTGACCATGCTGATCGCGGTACGGTGTGCCTTCAGACAAGTCGTATCAATCATCATGGTTTTTTCTTCACCGTGTTCGGCAACTAGGCAAACCATCATTCGGGCGCAGATGCATTTCTCGCTCCAACGTTTTCAGAAGCTGTACAGCGTTTTGTGCGGACCGTAGGCTTCGGGCGCATCTCACCACTTTAATCCATTGCGGTTTATGAAGATAATCCCGCCTAGTATCCTTCTATCATCGCCCCATGGCCTGCCGTGCGACTTCGGGTAGACGGCGGAAAACTTGGCCATCTGCTCATCGGTCAGTTCGAAAAGGTCGCTTGTATCACCACTCCATTTCCGAGCCGTGAATCATGCAGCGCGTTGAAAATCAATGTATCCTGACCCTAATAGCTTCGGCAATATTCAGGTGGTCAGGAAGCTTTTAGTAGTGAGCGATACACTTGAACTATAGCCCTCGCTTCGCTCTCAATTCTAAAATTCTGTTGGACATGGCATCTGGCAGCACGGCCTTTGACCGTTAGTCTGTCGCGGTCTGAAAGCATTTCTCTAAGCGCGTCAGCCAAAGCCTCGGCATTGTCCTTCTCCACCAGCCGTCCTGTCTCACCATCTTCAATTTGGGCATTAAAGGCGCCTACCCCATCGCAAGCAATGACGGGAACACCTGAAGCCATTGCTTCCAAAGGAGTCAGTCCAAATCCTTCGTGCCGAGCAGGCGCAACAAACAAGTCCAGTGCACGGTATAATTCGACGAGTTCGCTCCATGGGCGTTCACCTAAGAAGTGCACACGCTCCGCCAAGCCGGCTGATTGCAATTTTGTCTCTTGCAATTGTTTAAACTCGATAAACTCTTTTGTTGTGCGACCTGTGAATACAATTTCGACATTTGGAAACGCAGGCAGCACTTCAATGGCTGCGTCCACCAATAGGTCGACACCTTTTTGGGGGCGAATACGTCCAAAGCAACCAACCAATGTACAGTGAGGAAGTCCAAGTTTGTTTCTTAGAGCTCTTTTATCATCCTCAGGATGGAACAAGTTGGTGTTTACACCATGCATAATGACTGTTGCGGGATGATCCAGGAACGATGCAGCCTGAGGAGTTGTTGCGATCAGTGCATCCATTTTTGATATCAGCCATTTGGTGTAAGCAGAATGATTGCGTTGGGCTGCTGACGTAAAGAGCAGTTTGAAGTTTCGCCGGAAGATTGTTGTCAACACTAAGCCCATCAGCATTTCAGCATTTCGACGCGCGTGCCAGACCCGCTTAACATCGCGAGGCAAAAACAATGTTTTCCAGAGCCTTATATGTGGGATATCCGTTGGAAGACCCGGTCCGGTCGCACAAATGCCGATCATCTCTTTTTGAATTGGCAGTAAGCGGACTATGGTTGTTGTCACCCCCGAAAGACTTCGCTTCAGATTGGGAGCAATGACCTCAAGATTATGCACTCTACGCTCCTGCCTGAATCTGCTTCAGAGATGGTTGCAATATTTTGGGCAATAAAGCGATTCATTAGGTCGATGACAAGAGCGAGCGAGCGGCGCCCTTTATCTATTTGACACAGCCGTAAAAAGCCCCACAGGACGAAATATTTTTTATTGGCAGCTATCGTCAGTTTTTTGGGTTCTGTCGCAAAATTCGCCCCTACCTGTCAGATCGAACACAGTTCTGGTTACGCATGCTGACATGACAGGAGCAGACCGTGATTATCTTTTTTAAAGGCGCGCATTTTCCGAAAGACGTGATCCTGCACGCGGTTTTCTTCTACCTGCGCTACGGTGTTTCATACTGGGATCTAGAAGAAACCATGGCGGAACGCGGCGTCGACCATGATAACACAACGCTAAACCGCTGTGTCGGTCGGTATGCAGGCCTCATTGCTGAAACAGCGCGGTATGAAAAGCGTCCCGCAGACCGTTCGTGGCGCATGGATGTAACATTTTTAAAAGTGAGGGGCGGGCGGGTTTCTCTTTACCGAGCAATCGAAAAACACGGTAAGATTCTGGATTTCATATTGTCCGAGCGCCGGAACAACGCCGCGGCGACGAAGTTTTTCGCCCGCACGCTCGCGGTGAACAGGTTACCACGCAAGATCGCCATCGACAAAAGTGGTGCCAAAACAACTGGCATCAAGGCGATCAAAAAGATGCTCAAGAGCTTTGGTTGGGGTTTGCTCCGGCTGAGGGCAGACCCCCACTTGCGAAGGATCGGTGCCAGAACCCTCACCGAAGTGTTCAACGCAATTGGGGACATTTGCGATTTGTACGATCCAACTGAGTGCTGGACCTACTTCAAGGCTGCCGGCTATACCTCAGGTTTATCCCGAAACGCTTTAATACCGACAGCGCGGCACGCCGTCTGCACGTCGCCGCCATCCGCAAGCTTCAACTCAATCGCACGCAGCAGCTTCAAGATGTCTTCGTCTGAGTGTCGCTTTCTCGCCATCTCAACTCCTCCATTCTCAGCAACATTAATGGCCCAGGTTTAGGGGGCTAGGATAAACTGCATCGTTGCAATTTTGACCGCGGGGCAGCTGGTCATTCGCTTGCTTGTCCAATCAGTGTCATTTGGAAAGTGCCAGCAACACATTGCGAGCTACGCCCAGCTTGAGAACACCTCAGGTGTCTTAAGGTCAAAGAAGTGTTAAACACTAGCTGAAGTATTGTGATTGTTAATGTTGAAAGATGAACGTCTGATGCTGACGGAGATTAAGCGCTGGAACGCATTGCTGGTTGCCTTTGTATTTCTTGTATCGACACTGCTCTTGTTACGCCGTCTTGTTTACTTGTCCCAAGCTGGCGGTGGTGAATTTCAGCATGCTGACTGGCTGGTGAACTACTCCAGCGGAATAGTTCGTAGGGGCATATCGGGCGAACTCTTCCTGTTTATTTCCGAACTGTCACATGTAAATCCACTGATTCTGGTCAGCACAGTTCAGGCTGTTTTGACGGTGTTGATAATTGCGGTCCTTTTTGCAAAAGGTCTGTCGCTGAGAATGCCCGATGTGGTCGTGATCTTGTTGGTTAGCCCGGCACTTGTGCTGTTCTGGGTCAACGATACCACCGCAGCTTACCGAAAAGAACTATTGGGGTTGGCTGCGTTCCTACCATTGCTTTTTCCCCGAAGCAGCGGTTCGGTGGGTGTGGCGACTGTCGTGACCCTCTATGGCCTGTCGGTTTTCTTCCACGAAGCCAATTTGTTTTTAGTTCCAGGGCTAAGCGCGGCGCTTTATTTCCGTCTTGGAAAACAAAAGTCGATAGGGCCGATTGCGATCCTGTGGCTGATCTCGCTGGCGGCAGCTGTTTTTTCGGTGATCTATGTCAGTGTCCCGGATACCGATGCCATGTGCACGCGCTTGTTGAGCGCTGGATTAATTGATCGATTGTGTGGTGGAATATTTCCATGGCTGGTAGACGGATTTGGCGGCACGACTTCAGCGGTGAAGGTTATCGTTCTGGTTCGTGTGAACCTTGCAGTCGTAGCGCTGATGATCACGCTGCTGCTGTTGCCCTGTCTGTGGATCGCGACCCGAGTTCTGAATGGGCGGTTCGAATGGGCGTTGTTTCTAGTCAGCGCCGGAACCCCTTTCATGCTGTATCCGATCGCTACTGACTGGAGCCGTTGGTTGTCGATGCAGGTATTCGTTTTGACATTTCTGTTGTTGGTTTTGGCGGAAACACGCAAAGCCATAAACTTGCCAGCGCACAGGGCAACGTATGTTGTGGTTTTGAGTTTCAGTCTACTTGTAGGAATTAGTCATATAGCGCCAGAGCCAATCGAAGGTTTTGTTTTCCAATTCGTACATGCCGTAGGAGTCGTCTTAGGATGAGCCCGCTTTTACCTGAGTATCAACTGTTTTTGTATTGCGGACAGTAGGCGCAGGTTCGATTGATTGTAACAACGCGAAGGGTTTCAGTAGACGGCCATAAGTATTTTTTTATGCATTTGTTGGCGGCTAGGGTAGAATCGGCAAGCATTTCTATTGTGGGATGACTCGATGCGTGGTCGCAAAGTACTGTTTGTTGAAGAAAAACAGCCAAATATGGCCCGTGTATCAGAGCTGCTGCAAGCCTGCGCCAACCAAAGCCAATGGGCGAACCAGGGACCTCTATATCACGAGCTGCGTGCGCTTTGCATTGATCATGTTGGGTTACCCGAAACCTGGGATGTCGTTCCATTGGCCAATGGTGGTATGGCTTTAGAAGCGCTGGCAGCCCTGCAATCGTACCGCGCAGGCCGCCGCATGAAATGGGTTGCTTCGGCATATACATTCCAAAACCTTGGACGGGGACGTTTCGATGATGTCCTGTTTCTCGACTGTGATGACAGAGGCCTGTTGGATCTGCACGCGCTCGAGGCGTTAGATCCGGTCACTTACGATGGTATCATCGTGACCAACCCACTTGGTCTATACCAGGACTTTTCGGATTATTCAGCGCTAGCGCGTCGCCTGTGCAAACGGCTGCTGCTGGATAACGCGTCGGGGTTTCACACAAAACTTCCGAATGTGCCATGGCAGGCGATCAGCCTTCATCACACAAAACCCTATGGTTTGGGCGAGGGCGGTTTGGCGATCCTCCCAAAAGATCAGGCGGCCCATCTGGTCGAATTGACCAGCTATGGCTTCGATTTGGCCGACAGTGCCTTTTGGGTGGGCAATTGTAAGATATCAGACGTCTCCTGCGCCTTTTTGATCGACCGTATCGAAAGCGCTGGAACCTGGGGACCGCCTTCGATTGAACAACGTGATCGAGTGATTTCGATCGCGACAGGTCTGGGTTTGAAGCCGCTGCATACGCCGGTTGCGAATATTCCAATGACCAGTATTCCCTTTCTGGCATCCGATCATGTACCTTATGAGCAGATGGCGCTTACCCGCCATCTGACTTTCCAGAAATACTATGTACCGGCAGCCCCCCGACCCAATGCTGTTGATATCTTCAACCGCGTCGTGAATATCCCTTGCCATAAGGATGTGGCCAAAGTGAACGACGACGAGATACGTGACGATATCCAGAGAGTCTTGGCCCAATCTCGGCCAACGGAAAATTGTCTAGGTATTGCCAGATGAACTTGACTTGGGATGTTTTGATAGCTCGGGTAGCCTCTGGTGTTAGCTGATCGCAATTTGGGCGACCACTTTCGAAAAAGATATGGACAAGGATATCCATACCTGCGGACATCAAGACTTCTTTCCCATCTAACATTTGTTTTGTCGGCGAAATCCCGTTTAAAATTGTTCCACAATGTCGTGCACCTGCGGGTGCGAGAAATCAGTAAACAAGCGTGCCAGGACAAGGGTATCGACATCTTGAGCGCATCCCCAGCGAGCTATTGCGTTTTGCTCATCATGTCTGATTAAGCACGACGAGAGCTTCAAAATGCAGGTGCGAGGTAGCAAGAGGTGCAATTAAACTGCGAACTGGTACACGATTACGAAGCTAGTAGTTGAAGGATGGTGTAGTGGACACGCAAGCGCTCAGTTCCGCCTCTAGACTGGCGAGTGAAATTTGGATGGCTGTTCCACCACCCCCCTTGCAATGAGTTCAGAGACCGATAAGCTACTCTATTTGTATTCCTAGTGGGCCATCTCGCTGATGAGGGATTAGCAGTTGGTTACTATAGTTTCGACAAAATACCGGACATGATTTCTTGATTTACCCTAGCAAGCCAAATGAACTCATCCTGTTGCCGGTGTTGAAGGCCCACCGCGGTCCTGGCGGAGGGCTAGTTCTAACACAAAAGTACCTCGATGGGGCAGCCGAATACGCAAAGCACTGGGACGGTGAAGTAACAACTCTTGCTGAAGTTTCTCCGACCGCCTCTTCCGACATGGATCATGTCGAAGTTCACCCTGACCAAAACCTGCGTACTCGGGTTGAAGAACGACCCAAAGCATTGGCTGATTTGATTCAGCGTATAACTGGAGCGGGGGCCGTCGTTGGTTTTCTTGACCCGAGTCAAGCAGAACTGACGCGCCAGTGTTATTCTCGTGGGATACCCGTGATTCACGTGTGTGAGTATACGTTGAAAACCGAATTTCAGATTATTGACGCTACGCGGGTGAACTTTTTAAGAAAACTGCGCCGAAAAATATGGATCTGGAATGCAGAGCGTACCCGAAGGGAACTGCTCGGTTTCGTGGCCGGACTGCAATGCAACGGTGTGCCAATACATGATGCGTACAGACCCAACCGACCTGATGCGTTTGTGTTTTTTGACAATCGGGTCCGCAGATCAGACGTTGCAAGTGACGACGACCTTGCAAGGAAGGCGGAAGTATTGCGCTCCGCAAAACCACTTCGCCTGATCTTTGGCGGGCGCTTTGTTCCGATGAAAGGGGTCCTGCATCTACCGCGCGTTGCGCGCGGACTTGTCGACCGTGGTATCAACTTCCAGTTTCGCATCTATGGATCAGGGCCGGAGGAAGCCCGTCTTGTCGACGCTATAAGGCGAAATGGCGTCGAAGACTGGGTCACAATCCACCAACCTATGGATTTTCTATCTGGTTGGGTTCCATTGCTCAAACGCGAGGCAGATTTGTTCGTCAGTTGCCACCCACAAGGTGACCCCTCAAGCACGTATTCAGAGGTAATGTCCTGCGGCGTGCCTATCGTCGGATTTGCAAACGAAGCTTTCATGGGCATAGCATCACATGCTGGCAGTGGGTTTGTCAGACCTTTAGGTGATGCCGAAAGTATGGCGGAGCAGATCGCAGTACTTGATCGCAATCGCGAAATGCTGATTGAATCCGCATATCGTGGCCGAAACTTTGCTCGCGAACATTGCTTCGAGAAGACTTTCAAGCGTCGCGCGCACCACTTCGCCGAAGCAGCAAAATCGTGGCGACGTAGCAGAACTCGCTAGGCTCCAGACTCATTGATTTACAGCCATTATAAGACTGTAGCAGCGAGAGCGATGGCCGAGAGGAATACCTTTGGGCATCTGTCATATCGGGTGGCGACGCGCCGCCAATCCTTCAGGCGTCCGAACATGACCTCAATGCGGTTCCGTCGTTTGTAGCGGCGCTTGTCGTATCGGAAGGGCTTGTCGCGTGACTTTCGACCTGGGATACAGGGCTTTATTCCCCTGTCATTAAGGGCTTCGCGGAACCAGTCGGCGTCATAGCCGCGGTCACCCAGCAGCCAGTCAGCCGAAGGCAGATTGTTTACCAGAGTCCTGGCGCCCGTGTAATCGCTCACCTGCCCAGCGGATAGGAGGAAACGGATGGGGCGTCCCAGACTGTCAGTAACAGCGTGCAGTTTCGTATTCATACCACCCTTGGTACGCCCTATCAGCCTGCCACGCCCCCCTTTTTCAACCGCAGGCTGGAAGCCGTGCGGTGCGCTTTGAGGTATGTTGCGTCAATCATGATGGTTTTATGATCTGTTCCCTGCGCAGCCAGCCCGTTCATGATCCGAGCGAACACACTCATATCGCTCCATCGTTTCGAGCGATTGTACAGTGTTTTTTGGCGGCCCATATTCTCGCGGCGCATCGAACCAACGTAACCCATTGCGATTGATGAAGATAATTCCACTCAGAACACGTCGATCATCAACCCTCTGCTTACCATGGCTCTTTGGAAAGTAATGCTGAAGCCGCTCCATCTGCTCGTCAGTCAACCAGAATAGATTGCTCATGTTATACCCCTGAAACTCACGGGTATGAATCCCGCAGGCCGGATGACGGCAACCAAATTATTAGGTTCAGAACCTAACAATCAACTTTGACCAGTCAGATGAGGCTGCTCACATTCAGTTAATGCCCTTCGGGGCTCTATTCAACGAACGAGGAACAAATCGTTGACAAATTATTGATGTATGAAAAATCTTGTAGTCCAAATATGATGATGAGCTAGGATCATTTTTCAGTCTGATAGTGTCAGTAAGATATAGGTTAAAGATGGAAACAGAGAAACATGGCACATTGCTTTTGTACGCCCCTGCCCCCCTTTATTCCCAAAATGACACTCTGTTTGCAGAGGATCAGGCTTTGAATGGTCTGAGACTTTGGGCGAAATCTTTTGAGCGCGTCATGGTGATGATGCCGCTTATGAAAGGGACCCCACCTAAAGGATGGAGTTCGATAGAAATCAGCAAGCATTTGCTTGATCGGGTTGAGATTATCCCAATGCCGGAGGCCTTTCGTCCGGATCAGTTTTATAGACAATTACGCGCAACCAGACGCCGAATAGCAGGGTATATCGCTCAAGCAGACTATCTCTCTTTCGCTATTGGCGGTCTGTTCGGTGATTGGGGATTAGTATCTTGCAGCGTTGCGGTTCAAATGAACAGACCGCATGCAGTTTGGACAGATAGTGTACACTCGCAAGTTGTGTGGAGGACACGTAACGAAGGAAACTGGCGTAGGCGCCTAATGGCACGTGTGACTTACCTTCCGATGGTGGTGTACGAGAGGAAAGCAATACGCCAAGCGAACCTCGGCCTTTTCCACGGGCGTGACACGTTCGAAACCTACAAACAATATTCGGTCAACCCGCAGATTGTGCACGATATTCATTATAGCGCTGAAGACCATATCACAGAGACAGCATTAAACCGTAAGATTGAGGGCGCCCAAAGTGGTCCGCTTAAAATAGTCTATACGGGCCGAGCTGAAGAGTTAAAAGGGCCTCTGGACTGGATAGAAGTTCTGGAAAATCTCGCCTCGGATGGGATAGATTTTCAGGCTACGTGGCTGGGCGGCGGATCGCAGATGTCGCGGATGAAAGAGCGTATTGCCCGGAGCGGGCTGTCGGACAGGGTTCGAACGCCTGGGTTTGTCTCAGATAGAGAAGAGGTCTTAAAGGCAATTCAAGAGGCACATATTTTCCTATTTTGCCACAAAACACCCGAGTCCCCCCGTTGCCTGATCGAAGCTCTTATTTCAGGCACGCCATTGATTGGATATGATAGCGTATACGCTCGAGATCTCGTGGATGTCCATCAGGGCGGAAAATTCGCTAAAATCGGAGAAATTGATAAGCTATCAAGTCTTATCAAAGAGCTCGAAATAGATCGTACCTTCCTCGCGGACCTAATCACCAAAGCAAAACTGGATGGCGAGCCATTCGACGATGAAGCGGTTTTTATCCATCGCAGCGATTTGATCAAAAAGCACCTACCCGTTAATCCATGAAGCGTCTTCACGATTGGGATTTGGATCACTTTATCCTTTCTATACAATCCTGAAAAAGCCCACCATTTTTTCCAATGATGGGCCTTTATAATCACAAAAGCAGAGAAATTGTATCTGCGTTTAGCTCGCAGAGATCAGATATCGAAGACCTCAATGGTGACGGTTGCTTCGTTCAACTGCCCGGAGGAATCCGCAACCCAGTAATCGAAGCTATCCGTTCCCTCATAGCCGAGATCTGGCTGATACAGCAAACTGCCATCTTCCTGCACGTATACGTCACCATGCTCAGGGTCAGTGAAACCGCTGACATTAAGCACCGCATCTTCTGCATCAGAGTCATTGGCCAGCACGTCAACCAGGATTCCCTGACTCACGTTGGTGGAGAAATTGTCATCCTGTGCATCCGGAGCTGATCCACCCAGATTGATCACACCATTATATCTGGCACCGTTTGCGGCATTGTTGATCATGTAGTTGTTGGCCAGCTCTTCATGGGTCATTTCCAGCGTCACAACGTGAGTGATCCGGGTCAATTCACCAGTGGCGCGGTCAGCAAGGAAATCGTCGATCAGAATGACGTTTCGGCCATCTGGCGTGGAATAATACCCCTCTTCCGAGATGATGTGGATGATATGATCATAGAAATCGAGCTCCAGTGGATCCTGAGACAAGACACGATCGCGAGTTCCGATCGAGTCCGTCTTGATCCCGTCGAAACTGAAGCTCTCACCCACTGCAAGGCTGGTGTCGCCATTGTGGATAAACTCCATCCGACCAGGTGTGAGATCATCTGATGTCAGCAATTGATGCTGGTTCGGATTGAAACCATAAAGATCAGTTCGGTTATTGATGCCTTCATAATCAATAATGATATGGGCGATGTCTTCATCCGGAACGGTCCAGTGCGGATCCCATTCCATGTCAACACCTCTGTCAAAGCCTTCGACACGCAGACCATTGAACACCATATCGGTCGTGTTGCTGCCTAGAAGCACCCCATAATGCGTGACATCGCCAAACCGCTCGGTCGTGTTGATCAAATCAAAGTCTATCAGCGTGTAATGCGATGTATAGCTCAGGTTTACCCCGTTCGCGGTCTCCCAGTTCAGGAAACCGTCAAATACAGATCGGATTTCATGCGTCTCCTGCCAAGGCATGTCTTTGAGAACGATAATGCCTGTGTTTGTTCCAAAGGCTTCATTGTCACGGAAACCCTGAATCGGAGCATAGTTGTTCAGAATCTCATCTTGACCATACGCGATCTCGGGGTGATCCAGGTTTGCAGAGTCAGGATTCTCTTTGCTGTTGCGATGCATCCAGACGAAGCCGTTATTGGTGTTCGCCGCGACGTTTTCAGCCGCTTCCACCAGACGTCCGGCGAAAAAGAAACCGTCTCCAGTGTGGCCGGTGTCCTGCGCGGCGACGCGCGTTGCGTCTTTGACGTTCCAATCACCCCAGTTGGTACCTTCGACGTTGATCGCCATATTTCTGAGCCAAATACCGGTTTCATCCCCGGCTTCTGCCGCGAAGGCTGCACCAAAAATGTCGAAGGCGACGTTATCGGTGAAATTCGCATTACTGGAATGGTGCACAAAACCCCAACCCGGAGAGCCATCAACAACGTTCCCGACAGCCATTGCCGGATCATCTGGGTCCGACGTACCGGTTCTATGGAAATGAAGCGAATAGCGTCCCTGAATGTTGCTGTCTGGCTCTACAACCGCCAGATCCGCTGTGCTCTGAACGGCGAGGAAAGATTTATCGGTACGACCAAGATCCTCGAACGCCGCGTAACGCACATCGACATCATCGTTATGCATAAACATCACGTGCCCACGATGATGAGTTTCGGTGGCATCACCATCCTCGCTCGAGATCGTGATGTTGCGCGACATGTTCGAGACGTAAGCGAACAGATCTTCGCGCGGAGTATCGTGATCATACTCCAAAGGAGGTTCAAAGATAATCTGGTTGCCGTTTATCGCCGTGATCGTCAGTTCTTCATCCTGAGGCTCGACATAACCCTCTATGGTACTGGAATGGCCCCTCTGGTGTGTACCAGTAAGTACAATTTTGTCGCCCACTTGCCAGCCATCGGGCACCTCAGACAGAGACAAACTAGTATCTCCAGTCATCGGTGCTTCAGAGACATTCAAAAACGCGTCTTTCTCAGCGCCATAAATCTCAACCTGGCCGTGCGAAATCACCCCGCGCGACAGCAAGGATGGATCCCAGTTGACGTCGATATCACCATTGTTGGCAATGACAATGTCGACATTCACATTCGCCGCAATCGGATTCTCGGCGGTGCCAATTTCAAGCCGGCCCGATGTATCGACCACCAATGTGTCGACAACCATGCGGCTGTCAATATCGGTTGCGAAGGAAAGCTCACCATCGACACGAACCGTGAACAACGAAGCTTCACTTTCGCCATTATAACGGACCGCAATGTTTTTCGGGATCAGAACATTGGCCCCTGCATCCGGTATTCTACCTTCGTGCCATGTATTGGGATCGAACCAGTCGCCATCAGACACCGCCACATGCGTTGCCTCTGAGCGCGGAACAAGGTCAAGCAATTGGCCGTGTTCCACCATCATGCTCGTGTCATCGCCATGCGCATGCGCATTTGGTTCAGCCATCACCGCTTCAACGAAAGCATCATACTCTTCCGGGCTTGTCGGTTCCGGGATCGTGCCCGGAATGTTGGCACCGCCGTGGTCCACTTCGTCGTCGCTACTATGACCGCCATGGTCACTGTGGTCGGTTCCGTCGGTGGTATCAGTGCCATCCGTGGTGTCGTGACCGCTATGATCCGTACCATCCGTGGTATCGGTCCCGTCTGTCGTGTCAGTACCATCGTGACCGCCGTGGTCCGTACCGTCCGTGGTATCCGTGCCATCTGTGGCATCGGTACCGTCGTGACCGCCATGATCCGTACCATCCGTGGTATCAGAGCCGTCCGTGGTGTCGGTACCATCTGTCGTATCGGTACCGTCGTGCCCGGAATGATCCGTATCATCCGTGGTATCAGAGCCATCCGTGGTGTCGGTACCATCTGTCGTATCGGTACCGTCGTGCCCGGAATGATCCGTATCATCTGCACCGTTTGCCGGTTGCGTCAGGCTGTCGCCCGAGATAACTTCGATCGCCCCGTTTGTATCGGGACCGCTCCATTCCAATCTGAGGACCTGTTCGCCCCAAATCTCGAAATACCGGATTTCGATGTCGTGTTCGCCCGCTTCCAGATCAAGTGTGACCGGGACTGTTACGCCAGCATGGGCGCCGTCATTGTTGATCACCTGCTCACCATTCAGATAAAGCGCAGAGCCATCATCAGACGTTAGATAAATCGTGTAAGTTCCGGCCGCTGCCACATTCAGTGTGCCAAAATAACGCGCCGCGAACTCATCATGCACACCGCTCTCCCAGAATGGGTCATTTGAGCTTTGGAAGTTCAGTTCAGAAACGGAACCAGTGGCATCAGGCGTCGCATCGAAATCGATATCCGCAAGGCTCCAAGCCGCTGTTGGCAATACGAAATACTGAGCGGCAAGACCTCGATTTTGCGTCGCCTGATCGTCTGTGGTGCCAGTACCATCATGCCCACCGTGATCGGTGCCGTCTGTCGTATCGGTACCGTCAGTGGTGTCGTCGGTGCCATCATGACCGGCGTGATCCGATCCATCAGTGGTATCGGTACCGTCATGCCCGACATGGTCAGTGCCATCGGAGCCATCGTGCGCACCATCCGTGGTATCTGTGTTGTCCTGGTCTTCACCCGTGTCGGTGCCAAGCTCGCCGTGACTCAGGCTGTCACCGCTGATAATTTGTCTAACACCATCCGTATCGGGACCGCTCCAAAACAGCCTGAGCGTCTGCTCGCCCCAGTAGTCAAAATACAACAACTCGAGATCATGAGCACCCGCAGTCAGATAAAGTGTTTTCTGTATTTGTGTTGTAGTGTGCCGCCCATCATTATCGATGACCAGTTCGCCATCAAGGTACAAGGCAGAACCATCATCTGATTTCAGGTAAATTGTGTACTCACCTGCGGTTTCGACGTTTAGGTGACCTGTTATCTCTGCAGCAAAACGGTTATGGTAGCCCACATCAGACCACGCTTTTTTGCTTTTACGAAAGTCAATCTCGGTTAGAATTTGCTCCGAAATAGGTTCGGCGTCAAAATCAATCTGACTCAGGCTTGTCTCTCCGCGTTGGACTCGAACAAATTTAGCCTCAAGTCCCGGATGAGTCATTGCTTCAGCATCGGGTGCAGCTACAGTACCCGCTTGGTGCCCATCTCCGCTAACGCCTTCCTCTGAAGTCTCAGACCCATCAGGCGAGGAGTACTCAACAGCGCTCGAGTCCACTAGCTGAATGGAATTGTCGGTGTCAGGCCCGGACCATTCCAGCTTTAGTGTTTGTGCACCCCCACTTTCAAAGTATCGGATTTCGATGTCGTGCTTACCTGCGCTCAAGTCCAGCGTAACCGGGATCAGTCGCGCACCATGATTGCCGTCATTATTGATGACCAACTCACCATTGATATAAAGTGCTGAACCATCATCCGACGTTAAGTAGAAGGTATATAGCCCACCCTCGGTCACATTCAGATCACCAGAATAGCGCGCAGCGAAAGAATCCTGTGGCCCACCGTCCCAAAAGGCATCGTAGGATAACTCCGTATTTAGCTCTGTCGTGATTTCAACAGCAGCGGGCGTACTCTCAAAGTCGATTTCACTCAGGCTGGAAACCCAATTAGGCAAAACGTAATATTCTGCGACGAAACCCAAGCCTTGAGTTGGGATCCCGAAATTCCGAATATCGATACTGCTCATGACGTTATCCTTGGTTCAGGCAACAAAAGCCGAATTTGGCTCCAATTGATGTGGTGGCGATTACGGGGTACGGAGACACAAAGGCGAAAGTGCGGCGGGACTCTGGCAAATGAACATATCCACGGCGGAATTGTGTCCATTCTGAGTACTCTTTTGATAAGGAATAGCTAATAGCCGCGAAATCGCAGTCATTGTTTTAGGGGCCTTTGCCCAGCTGCAAGCCATCTCTCACACATAGTCCTATTGTGCCCAGCGGTCCGTAACCCCCGGGAATCATGGTCGTTTAAACGCAACGAAGTACTAGTTCACCATCCCTGAACAATGGCATACTCAGGGGGCAAATTGCCCACAACCCAGAAATACTGAATGCCATAAACGCAAGCGGTACATTGCCGAGCGCGCCCAATTTTCCGCCGAATTTATGCCCAAGACGCCGATTTTTCTGTGCGCACAGGCCGTTTGACGCCTATTGCCGCCCAAATTTCATTAATTTTTTCATAGAATCTTCATGTAAGTTGGCAGCAATACACTGCTCAACGCGGGAAACATGCCTAGCTTTTCAACTACCGGTTTTTTTGGCCCACTGCGTGACAACTTGGAATCGCTTTGTAAAAACCGCCGGAACAATAAACGTATTTTGGCCGCTCCAGCAAAAGCCAGCAACTAACAATAGACAACAACACATTGCTGAGCCATCAAAGGTCATTGGTTCAATAAGAGTGGAATAGTGTTTGTGAATTCCGAAACTGACATTGCGACACAACAAACAGCGCAAGGCCCGGAGTTTCTGTCGCTGATCAGTCAGCCAACAAAAACAGGACTTTTTGAAAGTATCGTCAGCTGCTGGGATAAAAGGCAAGGCTTTACGCTGGCCACATTGAATCTGGACCACATCGTGAAGATGCGTCAGATGCCCGAGTTTCATTCAGCCTATATTGCGCACACTCACGTCGTCGCTGACGGCAATCCCATTGTGTGGCTGTCGCGTCTGGCGGGACGATCCATCGAACTGATGCCCGGCTCAGACCTTATCGCCCCGCTCGCGCGGCTGGCCGCCGAGCACGACATATCCGTCGCACTGCTGGGGGCAACTCAGGACACGTTGGATCGCGCAGCGGACCTACTGGAAAAGGATAATCCCGGGCTCCGCGTCGTGACAAAGATTGCGCCCCCCTTTGGGCTTGATCCCGATGGGCCCGAAGTTGCCACCTATCTTGAAACAATCCACACGGAAGGTGCGCGCCTGTGCTTCTTGGCCCTTGGTGCGCCCAAACAAGAAATGCTGGCGGTCCGCGGGGCGCAGCTTGCCCCAGCCTGCGGTTTTGTCTCAATTGGGGCTGGGCTTGATTTTATCGCAGGCAGCCAGACACGGGCACCGTCCTGGGTTCGCAAACTGGCCTTGGAATGGGTCTGGCGCATGGTTAGCCACCCGGTTCGTTTGGCAACGCGCTACGGACGGTGTTTGGTCATCTTGCCAAAGTTGTCGTGTCAGGCCTTGTGGGCGCGTTTCACGCGTTGAATCTCGCGCCAGCGGACATTTGTCTTGCTCAAGCCTTGGCAACCCCACACCTGCTGACAACAATCGTCAGTAGCCGTATTTATCCAGCGTTTCGAGATAACGGCATTTATTCAATACCACGCCCAAGAGATTGCAGCGTGCCGAAATCTCGTCTTTGCACTTCTCCAGCTCTTCAGCGGTAGAATTTTCCGCAGCGGCCACCAGAAGCACGCAGTCAATCTGATCTAGAAAGGCATATGTATCGTCGCAGGTCAGCATGGGGGGCGTATCGAACAACATGATGTCGGGCTGATACCGCTCTTCCATCCGATCAATGACATGGGCCGCATCTTTGTCCTGAAGCAACTCGGCTGACTCCGGGACCGAGTGGCTATTCAGAGCAAAAGCCAACTTTTCATCATAGCAAACGATGTGATCTTCTGGCTGACTTTCACCTTCCAACGCTTTAGCAAAGTGATATTCACCTGTTTGCAGCAACTTGTGAATCGATGGGCGGCGCAGGTCGAGATCGACCAATATCACCCGAGTATTTCGCTGACGCGCAAAGCTAAAAGCTAGATTCAGACACAGAGTTGTCTTGCCACAGGCAGAACCGGGCGATGCGATTGCGACCCGGCGCCAGTTATTGCTTTGCATCTGATGCATCATGCGTGTGCGCAACACATCGAAGGATACAGATTCTGTAGTCGCCTCGTGGCCGGAAATACGTGCCCGCATCAACTGCTTCGGATTCAATTTATACTTGGGCAGGTCTGCCCACAGCTTTTCCTTAAGTGAAGCAGGAGACCCCTCTGGCTGCAGTGTTTCGACCGGCGTCGGCGCGGAGGTCTGCTCCTTTTTTTCTGCATCAGAAACTCTCCGCGCTTCGCGGGCTTTCTGGATGGCAGTTTGAATACGTTCCATAACCTTCGTGTCCCGTTATCCCAAATTCAACCGATCAAGCAAATATGTCGCGCCAAGCTTTTCGGCGACCTTTTCGATAACAAGATCAAGTGGCAAGTAATATAAGTGAATGAGATACAAAGCCGCAACTGCACCCACGATCGGAAGGCACAGCCCAGCGACAATCATGCTGCGACGGATAGCGATCTCGCGTCTCGTCCACATATATGGCACAGTTCCAAAAACAGGTTCGCCAAGACGCGAGGATATATCGACAGGTCTGCGTACCGTCGAGTTGAGGATCTCCAGTAGTACAAACAGCCCCCCTGCCAACGCCAAACCGGCGGCCATCCCAATGGCTGCAACTTTTTTGCGACTAGGTTCCGCTGGGAACGTCGGTACAGTGGCATGCTCTGTCACGGTGATGCGCTGGCCGCGGGATTGCGCCTCGATTTGATCGCCGGTGCGAGCCTCAGCGAGGCTGGCCGTCGCCTGAGTGTATTGCAATTGCAGATTATCATAGTCCCGCTCGAGCGTGCCAAGGGCAATCGCATTAGTTGGCGTGGCCTCGATGGATTGGGCCAGTAATTCCAGTTCGGTATTGATGTCGGTTTTTTGAGCCTCGATGAAATCGATCTGCCCATCGATATCGGAAACTTGGAGGTCGAACGCTGTGAAATTGGGTGCCGTTTCAGTGCCAAGACCCAATTGGATATTGGCCGCCTCCAACGCCGCGATCTGACCGTCCAGCGACCGAATGCGCGGATGATCAGATGAATAGATTACAAGAGCCGAGGCCCGCTCGTCCTGCAATTGCCGCAGACGGCGCTGTTCCGGCGTCAGGCTCTCACCGGCCAGGTCCGAACGTCCAGTCCGTTCGTAGACTTCAACAAGCCGGGAACGGCGGTCGCGCAGACCCGACAGTTCGCGATCCAACTGCAATATACGTTCCTGCAACGAGGACTGGCGTTCACGGCTATAGGTCAGGCTGTCCGGCAAGGCATCTTTATGCGCCTCTTTGAATTCAAGGATCTTGCGGTTTTGCTCTGCCATTTCACCATCCAAACGAGCCACCTCTTGCACAAAAAAGTCCAGCGTTTGCGCCGCAACACCTGTGCGCATTGCCACGTTCTCTTGCAGGATCTGAGTGACCAGTTCGTTGGTAACCCGGGCCGAATTCTCGGCATCCGGCGCCGCAAAAGATACTGTCACGAATGCGGCCTGATTTCGGGTATCAAAGGGTAACTGAAGCTCAATCCGTTCTTCCATATCCCAGACGATTTCGTCCGATGTCAAATTTGGTTGGTCGTCATGCACGCCAAAGCGTTGCGACAATTCCAGCAAATTGGCCCTTGCCATTACCCGTTGCTGGATAACCTGCAGAATTTCGACGACGCTAGCCTGCACGGTTGTTGAGGCAAGATCTCCCGGGATCTGCGCGGATTCCACAACCAGCCGAGATTGGGCTTTGTAAACCGGCGGCAGCATAAATGCCGCGTAAATGCCAGCAAGTGTGCAAAACACAATGATAGGGGTAATGAAATAGAGCCTGCGCCACACCAAAGAAAGGTAAAACCGGATATCGTTCGTCATGATGTCAGGCCGTTTTTGTCCGAATCCAAACTCGCGGCGAAAAAGGCACCATCGTTGAGGACCATCTCTACCGTGTGCTGCACGACGCCTTTGCGGCCTCGCGTAAAGGCATAAACCATCGACAGATCGCAAAGCTGATTAACCAAACGCGGCACTCCTTTTGTGGATTCGTAGATCTGATCGGTTGCGGCCGGGCTGAAAAAATTGCGTTCGGCCCCTGCTACATCAAGTCTGTGTGCCACGTATTTGCGCACTGTTTTCTTATCCATTGCCTTCAAGTGGAAACTCGACGCCACGCGTTGCGCAAACTGACGCATTTCTGGGCGACGGATGATTTCCTGTAGTTCGGGTTGGCCAACCAGGACCAACTGCAACAACTCATCCTTGTTTGAATTGATGTTCGTGAACATCCTGAGCTCTTCCAGCGATTCAGATGTCAGGTTCTGAGCTTCGTCAAATATCAGGATCACCCGGTGACCTTTGGCATATTCCTCAATCAAATGGGCCTGGAAATTGGCAAAGAGGTCGACATAGGTAGCATCAGCAGGGGCGGGCTGATCCAACGCCATTAAGACCCAGCGCAACAGCTCGCCACGATCGCCGTGGGCGTTTGAGATCAAGCCGATCTTCACATCACTCCCGACGCTTTTCAGAAGATGGTGCAACAGCGTTGTCTTGCCAGCCCCCACATCGCCGGTAATCAGGGTGATCGGCGCTCGTGTCAGGATGCCGTACTCCAGCATCGTGTACGCCTGAAGATGAGCTTTAGACCAGAAAATGAATTCCGGGTCGGGTAACAGGGAAAAAGGCCGCTCGGTTAACCCGAAGTGAGCGGAGTAGATGTCAAGCGAACTAGAGTTGTCGCTCGGTGTTTGGCTGGGACGAATATTCAAATCCTCGTACTCATTTACTTGCGCCAACATATCCGAACTCTCGGATATCCCCATAGTGGTTCGGGAATTCAGACTTTTTAGCGCTACACTCTAAACTACAGCTATTATTTACTTACCACCTCTCGTAGCAAACACATGTGATTTAGGCCACAACTTAAGCGGTTTTTCGGGCAACGCGTACAAGACCAGTCATCCTGCGGGGATGAGTATAAAGATATAAATCCCGAATCCCCGTCATTGTCTCAGAATTCCCTCGCACTTCAGCATAGCACAACCCGAGTATGTGCAAAGTGAACGTTTGCTTCAGCATTTCAAGGGTTTTTGCGTCGAGAACAGACCAAGACGCACCCACGCAAAGCGTCGTAATGTGCCGTAATTCACTAGAAAAGGTTGCTTCACTGGCATCTGCGGTCGGACTCATCGACTGAAATGGCTGCAAATTTGGAGCTTGCATGTCGCGCAGAGCCGCTGAACTTAATTCAAATTCGCCAATGAATTATCGACGCTAATTGGAAACAATCGCGCCCTGATGCCGCTATTGTGAAGAACTCGAGCGCTCGACGAGTCAGCGCTCGATACAGTGTGAGAGTTGTCCTGGCTAAAGCTTCTGCTTAGTCAACTTGGTAGAATCTCCGAAAAGGCGCTATCTGAATGGGGTTACCGGCCGGTTCTTTCTCTTTGACAGACCCGAAACCGGAGCTTACTCCACTTGTGGCGGTGTCCGATTGCTCTGGCATCATCGTCAACGGGGCCCAGCGGTCAGCCATCTGGCTGGTCCAAGATTACCGGGTTCTGGTTTATTGTGTATCGCTGCGGTCCGTCCGCGATGTAAGTAATGAGTAAAAAAGCCGATTGGAGACAATCTGACCATGGCGTTACAATTCGAGATCGGCATTCTGGGACACACTGGCTTTGTTGGTTCAACCCTCGCGAGAGCTCTGCCGGATGCGCATAGGTTTAACTCTCGCACCGTGCAAAACGCCGAAGGCCAGAGATTTGACACGCTATATTGCGCTGCCGCGCCCGGTTCGATGTTTGAGGCCAACAAGTATCCGGACCGCGACGCCCAACGCATTGATGCATTGATCGCCTCGCTTTCACGGATGCAAGCGCGCAGATTTGTGCTGATTTCAACAATCGCCGTACTGGACCGTTTCGATGGCGGATATACTGAAACTAATGCAAATTATCAGGAAACCGTCGCCTATGGCGTCAACCGCAGAAGGCTGGAGCAAGCCTGTCAGGCCCATTTCCCGCAATGCCTGATCGTTCGCTTACCAGCCTTGTTCGGGCCCGGATTGATGAAGAACTTCATCTTCGACCTGATGAATCCCATGCCCACCATGCTGAATTCGGCCGCTTATGAAAAGCTGGAAACCCAGCTCCCGGCCTCATTGACCCCAACGTTAGGTAAAGTTTACTCCGCCGATGATGCAGTTGGTATGTATGTGATCAATCGTGCTGCACTGGCGGCATTGCCGGATCGGGCTGAACTGACGGCCGAGGCGGATCACCTTGGCATTAACGCCGTCATGTTCCACAACTGCCAAACCACCTATCAGTTCTATGAAATGACGCGACTGAATTCGGACATCAACCTTGCGCTGGAGGCCGGGTTGGATGTTCTGCACCTTGCGCCGGAACCGCTTATGGCATCCGAAGTTCATCGCGCCCTCATCGGACGGAACATGCCCGAAACTGCCGGAAAACTTCACCAGGAAGACATGCGCACTCAACACGCTGGGCTTTTCGGCCAAAACGGTCCATACAATCGCTCCTGCGATGATGTACTGGCGGCACTGACCAGTTTCTTCTCAGCCTCGATGGAAGGTTGAGCAATGCAATATGCCGTTTCAAATATCGCCTGGACCGCAGATGATCGCCGCGACGTCTATGCCAGGCTACAGGCTGAGGGCATTACTGGGCTAGAGATCGCCCCTGGCCTACTGTTCAACACTGCAGACGACCCGTTCGAGCCAACCGATGCCCAGATCGCGTCAGTTCGGGACGAACTTGAAGAATTCGGGCTGAAAATCGTTTCGATGCAGTCTCTGCTTTTCGGAGTCGAAGGCGCCGATTTATTCGGCGAAGATACTGGACGGATGGCCTTTGAACGGGGATTGAAACGCGCAATCACTTTGGCAGGACGGCTCGAGATACCCAATCTTGTGATGGGCTCACCCAAACAGCGCCAGCGACCACCGGAGATGCAACCGGACGCTGCTGTCGACAGGGCCATCGAAATTCTGACACCGCTCGCTGACGCCGCCGCAGCTGCGGGCACAATAATCGCGATGGAGTGCAACCCCGACGAATATGACACCAATTTCCTGATAACGCCCGATGAAACGCTTGATTTCGTGAAACGCGCTGATCATGCTGCAATCATGCTGAATTTCGACGTTGGTGCGACGCTGCTGACCGGCACATTTGATCGGGTCAAGGATCAGTTGACTGCGGCGGGCCCGACGCTCAGCCATGTCCATATCAGCGAACCGTTTCTCGCCCCCGCACCTGCAAGCCCGGAAGATGCGGCACTGGTGCTGCACACCTTGCACACACTTGGATACCAGCGCGCGGTTTCGATCGAGATGCGCCGGCCCGAAGATGGGCTTACCGGTCTGGATGCGGCGCTTAGCAACCTGTCTGCAGCACGTCATCTCAGCGGAGGTGACCCATGAGCGGACCGAAGCTGCGCGACGACATCCTGATATCTGTATGCTTCACAGACGCCTACGCCCCCGACACTGCGGTTCCGCATATTGCGGCGACTGCGGAAATATTAAAGAACAACTACCGCTATTGGGAAATACTCGTCGTCAACGAAACCGGCTACGATACTGCCATGGAAGAGGCGCTGATCACGGTCCCGAACGTACGCTATCTGTCGGTGGTACGCGGGTTGGACAACAGTCAACGCCGGGTCATTGCCGCCTCGGAAGCGATCGGAGACTTTGTGGTAATCACCTCGGTGAACGAGGTGAACAGCTTCGATATTCCCGCAATGATCGACGAAGCACAGGACCACAACGCTGTTGTCTTGGGTCAGCGCAAGGCCATGGTGATGGCCGAACCTTTCATCTCAATTCTTGGCCGTGCCAGCGGATTTCAGGCCAGCACCCGCGACATGCAGACCATCACGATACCGCGTACGGCCCTGAATCGCCTGCTCAACGATGCAAACCCCGTGCTGGCCCTGCGCTTCCCGCCTCGGGACAACTCACTGACGGTGCTTCGGCGCGCGCCCGACGTCAAAGGTGCCGTAACAGTTCACGAATCCACCTGGGTGGCGCGCACAACCAGCCGGTCTGACCTGCTACTGCGGATGGTGACCGAAGCGGGACCTTCACTGCTGAGTGCCGTGGCATTGTTTTCTGCATTCATGTTTGTCAGCGCGGTGCTTTTTGCGATCTATGTGGTGGTCATATATTTCACCAAAACGGATATCGCCGAAGGCTGGACCACCCTGTCGCTTTCGATTTCGGGTATGCTCGCCTTCCTGGGTGCCGCTCTGTTTGCGATTTGTGTGACCCTGCGCAAAGCGATGGAGATCATACGCGGCCGTACAGTCGACTATCTGGTGGCCGAGCGCAGCTCGGTTGATCTGTTTGAAAGCGTGTCTAATGCGCTCAATGTCGATACCGATGGCACCGAAAAGCTTGAAGATCGGCAAGAAGCCCCAGCGCCCACCGCATTGGTACAGAAGCGTTCGGCAGGTGGTGCACCGTGACCTCGCCGCGTCGAGTCAAGTATCTGGTGATAGGCGGCGGGTTCTATGGTTGTTGCCTGGCTCTGTTTTTACGTTCCACAACGCGCGATGTCGTTCTGGTCGAGGCGGGATCCGAGATCATGACGCGCGCGTCGCGGGTCAATCAGGCGCGCTTGCACTCAGGCTTTCATTACCCCCGCTCGATGTTGACTGCGTTGAAATCACGCAAATTGTGCCATCGTTTCGCCAATGATTTTCCCGATGCGATCGTATCTGATTTCCAGATGCTCTATGCCGTGGCGCGTCAACGTTCGAAAGTGTCTGCCAATCGATTTCGCAAAATGTTCGAGAATATGAAGGCGCCGATTGCGTTGGCGTCGCGGCAGGAAGCCGCATTGTTCGATGACGACCGGATCGAGGCGGTTTTTCGCGCGGATGAATTTGCCTTTGACTACTCTGTCCTGGCAAATCAACTGGCGGCCCGGATGGATGCGCTCAATCTCGATTTGCGGCTTGGGACCGAAGTCTTGTCCATCGACGACAACTCAGATGCACATGCAGCGGTCGTTCATTTGTCGGATGGCAGCGAAATTCTTGCAGACCAAGTCTTCAACGTCACTTACGCCCAGATTAACCACGTACTCAGGCAATCTGGGCTGCCTCAGGCGCGGCTCAAACACGAAATGACAGAGCTTGCCCTTGTGGATCCCCCCGACGAGATGCAGGGTTATGCGGTCACGGTTATGGATGGGCCATTCTTTTCGCTCATGCCCTATCCAGCGGCAGGAAAATACTCACTGACTCACGTGCGCTACACTCCGCATGTCAGTTGGACGGATCAATCAAGGCCGGTTTCTCCCTATGAAGCCTTCGCCCGGTTTGAGCCCGAAAGTCGACTCAGACACATGGTTTTGGACGCATCCCGGTATCTGCCCTGCGTTGGCGGCATTTCGGATGGAGAGCCGATCTATGATGTCAAAACGGTTCTGGTGAAGAACGAAGTCGACGACGGACGCCCAATTCTTGTCCACGAAGAACCGCGCGGTGGTCGAGTCACATCTGTGCTGGGCGGTAAGATCGACAATATTTATGATCTGTTTTCCCATCTACGCACCCAGCATGATGCGCTGAAACGAGCGGACTTTCGATATATCCTTGCGGACAGAGACGGCCATGTCACGGAAACGGCATGAGTTTCTGCGATATGGCGCCACGGTGGCGCTTGGCCTGATCGTCGATCTGGCCGCCGCGCGCAGTGTGTTGGCGATTGGTGTCCCGATTGAACTCGCCGCCGTTATCGGTGTGGCCTTTGGTGCGATCTTTAACTTTGTCGTTCTCGATCATTGGGCCTTTGCCGGGCAAAAGGCGAAAGGCTCCGGCTCGCGACGGCTTCGGTATCTGGGGGCGCTTGGCGTCACCATGGCAGTTCGAGCTGCAGCGGTCTGGGTATTGGCCGCCCTGCTTCCTGCACAGACAGCGCCTATGGTGATCTTGTGCCTGGCAGTCGGCGTGTCTTTCACCGCCAATTTTTTGCTTTCAAAACACTGGGTTTTTCAACGCGACGATCAGCCCCAATCAACATCTGGAGAATGATCGGATGTCCCCAAGTACCGACACCGAATATCAGGACGCTGCGCCATCGCTTGCCGCCGTTGACGATGCGAGTTGGCAGGTGCCGGACTTCGATAGCCTAGAGTTGAGCCCGAAACTGCATGACGCTGTGCTGGTGATACCTGTCTTGAACGAGGGCAAGCGGATTCAAGGGCAGTTGCGCAATCTTGCCGCGCTGAACCACCCAATTGACATCATTATAGCCGATGGAGGATCGACCGACGGCTCGCTGGAAGAGGATTTCCTGCGCGACGTCGGTGTGCGCGCACGATTGACCAAAACCGGGCCCGGAAAACTCAGCGCTCAACTTCGCATGGCTTATGCTTGGGCATTGAAGCAAGGGTACCAAGGCATCGTGACTGTGGATGGTAACGGGAAAGATGGCATGGATGCCGTTCCTCTGTTTTTGCAGAAATTGTCGGAAGGCTATGACTATGTTCAGGGCTCGCGCTATCATCCGGATGGCGCCCACAAAAACACGCCGCTCGAACGTACGGTGGCAAACCGCATGATCCACGCGCCGATGCTGAGTCTGGCATCGGGCTCGAAGCTGACAGACACAACAAACGGCTATCGCGCCTATTCTGCAAGTTATCTTCTCAATCTTGCCGTGCAGCCGTTCCGTGACGTGTTCAACGCTTATGAGCTATTGTTCTATCTCAGTGTGCGCGCCGGGCAGCTTGGGCTGCGTGTCACCGAAGTTCCGGTGTCACGCAGCTATCCCAAGAGTGGCAAGACACCCACCAAGATCGCGGGGTTTTCCGGCAAGTTGAAGATCCTGCAACAAACACTGGCTGCCGCGTTGGGGCGGTATTCACCTTAAAGCTGATCCGGCGATAGTCAGAACAAGCTTTCTAGATATTGGCTCATCTGGCAAATCTCCAGCACCAAAGCTCACCATATGGTGAGCGCCGTCAGACAAAAGCGCATGGCTTTTTCAGCTGTTTTCGCTACACTGCGCCCGCAGGTTTAATCAGTTGTTTGTTTCATCACAGAGGCTCCCGAGCTTTGGAGAAAGTAACGGTTCCCCAATCAACCAACGGTATCAACGCGGGCCTTTCGTCCCTGTCGGGCTGGGGTGTGTTCTGGCTGATCGTGATGACGATTGCCTCATTCATTCTGTTTCAGGACGGCATCAATGAACTGTTCGAGGCCTGGAGCTTGCCTGAATACAGCCATGGACCGCTCATCCCGGTATTGTCTGCGCTGCTGTTTCTGAGGCAACTCAAAACGGTGCCGGTCATCACCGGTCCGCTGCCCGACCGCAAACCGGGTGTGATCCTGTTTGCTTTTTCCCTGTGCCTGGCAATTGCAGGAAAGCTGATCCAGATCGGCGATATTGTCGCCTATGCAATGATCCTTTGGGTCGGAGCCATATTGCTGATCAGCTTTGGATGGCAGCGCGGGCGTAACTTCTGGCCGCCGGTCGCGCATCTGATTTATATGCTGCCTCTGCCTGTCGGCCTTTATTACGGGGTTTCAACATATTTGCAGGGGGTTTCGTCGGAACTCGGAGTTTATTTTCTGCGGCTTTTGCAGGTGCCAGTGTTTCTGCAGGGCAACATCATCGATCTCGGGGTCTACAAGCTGCACGTGGCCGAGGCCTGTTCCGGCCTGCGTTATCTGTTTCCGATCCTAAGTTTTTCTTACATCTTTGCGGTACTGTATCGAGGCCCAACCTGGCACAAGGCCGTTCTTTTGCTGGCCGCCGCACCGATCGCGGTTTTCATGAACTCGGCCCGCATCGCCTTGGCCGGGCTGGTCGTAAACACGTATGGCATGGAGTATGTCGAAGGGGTTTCTCATTTCTTCGAAGGCTGGGTGATCTTCGTCGCCTGCATCCTGTTGCTGTTCGCACTGGCGTGGCTGATGCTGTTTCTGCGGCGTGACAAGATGGGTTTGGTCGAGGCGCTGGATCTGGACACAAGCGGGCTGTTACAGCAGGCGGCCCGGATACGGCACATTCAGCCCTCGGGCGCCCTGATTGGATGCACCATCCTGGCTATGATAGTAGCGATCCTGTGGTCAGCCATCCCTACGCGCGACACAACCACCCCGATTGCACGCGACCCATTTGCCCTGTTTCCGACCCGCATCGGCGACTGGCAAAGCGGCCCGGCCCGGGTGCTCGATCCAACGGTCGCGCAGATCCTCGCCGCCGATGACTATTATTCGGCAGAGTTGCAACGACCAGGAGATCTGCAACAGGTCGATCTGTTTATGGCGTGGTACGCGGATCAGAACCAGGGGGGTGTTCATTCACCAGAAGTCTGTCTGCCGGGTGGAGGTTGGGAAATTGCCCAATTGGAACAGATTGATGCGCCGGTTGCAGGGGATCAGGCCTTTACGTTGAATAAGGCGATCATCCAGCAGGGCCAGACCCGCATGCTTGTCTATTACTGGTTCGAACAACAGGGGCAGCGCACCGCATCGGGATTTTGGGCGAAACTGCAGCTTCTGAAAGGCAAGATTATCAACGGGCGTAACGACAGTGCCCTGATCCGCTTGATCACGCCCATCGAGAGCACCGAGAACGACGCAATGGCACAGGCCAAGGCGCGCCTTGACGCCGCTACTCGGGACATTTTGTCAGAGTTACCTCGTTTTTCTCCGGGACACCCGAGTACCGAAGCATTCGAGACAACGCCTTTAAGTCGTTGACAAAATCCCGGACTATACAAACAACTATCCCTGCGTTGCAAAGCTGCGCTCCGCAGGACCGTGAAACGGGAAATTTGGAATAATGGACATTAAACTTCTTGATATCCCCGATATCCGACTGATCACGCCCCGGCGTTTCGGCGATCACCGCGGTTTTTTTGAGGAAACCTACAACCACGACAGCTTTGTCAACCATGGCATCGAGACTGTGTTCGTGCAGGATAATCATTCGCTGTCCCGATCCGCAGGCACGGTGCGCGGCCTGCATTTTCAAGCCCCGCCGCGCGCTCAGGCCAAACTGGTTCGCTGCGGACGTGGGCGGTTTTTTGATGTTGCCGTCGACATCCGCAGAGGGTCGCCGACCTTTGGTCTATGGGTTGGCGCAGAACTCAGCTTTGAGAATGGCCGGATGCTGCTGGTTCCCGCCGGGTTTGCCCACGGCTTCATGACGTTGGAGCCGGAGACAGAGATTGTCTACAAATGTTCGGACACCTACGCGCCGGAAACAGAAGGCGCCCTTCGGTGGGATGATCCCGATATTGGAATTAATTGGCCCCTCGACATGGCCGAATCCAAAATATCAGATAAAGATAAAGCAGCCCCATTTTTGCGAGATATAGAGTCCCCGTTTACGATTGAGGATGGTTAATGAAAATTATGGTCACGGGCGGTGCTGGCTTTATCGGCTCTGCCGTTGTTCGGCGAGCGATTGCCTATGGACATTCGATCGTAAATGTCGACGCCCTCACCTATGCGGCCTGTCTGGATAACGTCGCTTCCGCATCAGAGTCGCCTGAATACGCGTTTGAACATGCGGACATTCGGGATGCCTCAGCGATGTTTGCGGTCCTGTGCAAATATCAGCCCGACGCGATCATGCATCTGGCCGCCGAAAGCCATGTCGACCGCTCAATCGACGGTCCTGCGGCCTTTATCGACACCAATGTAACCGGGACATATGTGTTGCTGGAAGCGGCCCGCGCCTATTGGATGGATGCAGGTCGCCCCGAGACCTTCCGGTTTCACCATATCTCAACCGACGAAGTCTTTGGCTCGCTGGGCGAGACCGGGTTTTTCACCGAAGACAGCCCCTATCAGCCCAATTCTCCTTATTCTGCCTCGAAGGCAAGCTCGGATCATCTTGTCCGCGCCTGGCGCGAAACCTACGGTCTGCCGGTGGTTATGACCAATTGCTCGAACAATTATGGCCCCTATCAGTTTCCGGAAAAGCTGATCCCGGTAGTGATCCTGAATGCATTGTCCGGCAAACCGATCCCGATCTACGGGGCAGGTGACAATATTCGCGATTGGCTGCATGTCGAAGATCATGCCGAGGCGTTGTTGCTGGTGTTAGAAAAAGGCAAACTGGGTCGAAGCTACAATATTGGCGGCGAAAACGAGATGACCAATCTAGATCTGGTCCGGATGATCTGCGCGATTTTGGACCGGTTGAAGCCAGGCAAGACGCCTTATGCCGATCTGATCACCTTTGTCACTGACCGCCCTGGTCATGACCGCCGCTATGCCATTGATCCGAAACGCATTCGGGAAGAGCTGAACTGGCGCCCCACCTTCACACCCGAAACTGGCCTTAAGCAGACCGTGCAGTGGTATCTGGACAACGACGCATGGCTCAACGCCCTGCATACCCGAAGTGGCGTAGGTGAGCGGCTCGGGATTGCGCGATGAAGGCGCTGGTCTTCGGCTATACCGGTCAAGTGGCGTCAGAGCTGCACAGACGTGCAGGCGTGCATGGTGTCACACTCGAAGCGTTAGATCGATCCCGGGCCGATCTGTCCGACCCCGTCGCTTGTGCTGAAGTCATTCGTCGTGCGGATGCAGACGTGATCATCAATGCCGCCGCATATACGGCGGTTGATGAGGCAGAAAAAGAACCGGATTTGGCCCAGCTGATCAACGGAGATGCGCCCGGTGCCATGGCACGCGCCGCGGCAGCGCGCGGTCTGCCGTTCCTGCACATCTCAACCGACTATGTCTTCGACGGATCAGGCAAAACCCCGCACGCAAGCAAAGACTCGACCAGTCCACTAGGCGTATATGGCCGAACCAAGCTGGAAGGAGAACGCCGGATTGCCGAGGCCGGAGGCTGGCACGCCATTCTGCGCACAAGTTGGGTGTTTTCTGCGCATGGGAAGAACTTTGTAAAAACCATCCTTCGGTTGGCTGAAACCCGTGACACGCTGTCTATCGTGGCAGATCAGATCGGGGGGCCAACGCCTGCCGCTGATATTGCCGAGACACTTTTGGCGATCGCCAAGGCAGCCCCCGCATGCGAAGGCGGCGTGTTTCATTACGCGGGCGCGCCAGATGTCAGTTGGGCAGATTTCGCCCGTGAAATTGTATCACAAACGGGTTTGGCTTCTCAGGTCAATGATATCCAAACCGCAGACTACCCGACCCCGGCCACAAGGCCGCTGAATTCACGCCTCGATTGTTCACGACTCATGGAAATACTTAATATCCCACAGCCCGATTGGAAAGCCGGCCTGACCGATGTTCTGGCCGAATTGAATGCCGCGAGCGACTAGTATTTGAGAGGATAAGCTATGCAACGCAAAGGTATTATTCTTGCCGGTGGATCCGGCACACGGCTTTACCCGATCACCATGGCCGTCTCAAAACAATTGCTGCCGATCTATGACAAGCCGATGATCTTTTATCCCCTCAGTGTTCTGATGCTGTCCGATATCCGCGAGATTGCGATCATCACCACGCCTCAGGATCAGGATCAGTTCCAGCGTCTGTTGGGCGATGGCAGCCAATATGGCCTGTCCCTGACCTGGATTACACAGCCCTCCCCTGATGGCCTGGCGCAAGCCTACATACTGGCAGAGGAATTTTTGGCAGGAGCGCCATCCGCGATGATCTTAGGTGATAATATCTTTTTCGGCCATGGCCTGCCCGACCTGTTACGCGTTGCAGATGCGCAAGTTCAGGGCGGTACAGTGTTCGCCTATCGCGTGGCTGATCCCGAACGCTATGGCGTGGTCGATTTTGATGGAAACAAAGCACGCGCAATCATCGAAAAACCCAAGATACCACCGTCGCATTATGCGGTTACGGGATTGTATTTTCTGGATGCGGACGCGCCCGCCCGCGCTCGGCAAGTCCAACCCTCCGCGCGCGGTGAGCTTGAGATCACATCTCTACTCGAAACCTACCTCGCCGAGGGGAGGTTGGACGTTCAAACCATGGGACGAGGCTTTGCGTGGCTGGACACGGGCACGCATGGGTCACTGCTGGATGCCAGCAATTTCGTCCGCACGTTGACCGACCGGCAAGGCATGCAAACCGGAAGCCTTGACGAAATCGCCTGGGCTAAAGGCTGGATCGATGATCAAGCCTTGGCCGAACGCGCAAAGCTGTTCTCTAAGTCCACTTATGGTGAATATCTAGAGCTGCTTCTAAAGTAATCGCTGAGTCGATACCAAGTGTTCTGGGGGCAGTATTCCGATTCAGTCTGATCGCAGCACAGTCATTGAAGCTTTTTTGGCAACAATAAGACCTGCAAAGCGCTGATCGTTCATTCAACTTATCATACCGCCCACCAGAGGACACTTTTTTGTCAAAATTCAAAATTTTAGATGGTAACAACGGCTACTTTCTGACAATTTCGGATCAGTGTTACCGATTTACTTGGTTAGGATAGTTCCCGCCATGCTCAGAAGGCTTCTGGCAATTGCATCTGCCGTCGCATGTATAGCGACCACATCAAATGCCACTCCTGTAACTTTGGATTTTACCGGCACTCGCGGCGGCGACCTTGACCGTGTAGGAACACGCGCGACAACTTTCGATGAAGGTGGTATTTCCGGATCTGTCTGGTCTGGTTCAACTGTCTACGGCGGCCTCTTCTCAACCATTACGGCCCATCGTAATGGGATTGGTGTTGATAATGGCTCGTATAACGACAATTCAAGGATTGATGGTAGTCGCGGCGACGATTGGCTGACCTTCACATTTGATTCCGCAGTTGAGCTTGTGTCGGTCACGTTCGCCAGCTTCACCGCATATCGAGAAGGCAGATTGGGTTGGCGGCGTGACGACGATGACGCCTGGGTCAATGTGCACGGAGACGGCCAGCCTGGCACATTCACCGATGAAAGGACTTTCTTCTTCGGCGATAACACCATTGCTCGCAGATTTTCTGTGGCGGCATTCGGCGCCAACGATGATTTCGTCGTCTCCAGCGCAACTATTGCTGCGGTTCCACTGCCCTCGGCAGCTCTGTTGCTGATCGGCGGTCTTGCTGGGTTTGGCCTGATACGTCAACGTCAACGTCGGCGTGTTGCCTGATATCAGCTTGTTTCAGAACCGATTCAGAGCCTGCCTGGAACGGCAGGCTTTTTAGCAACATGACAACCAACAGAGCGAATCAGACCACACCACCCGGCTCACCCTCAAAGACAAAGAGTCAAAGATTGGCAATTTGCTGCGCTTAGGAAAGTTAAGAAATGAACCTCAACTCAAAATTGTTTGCACTTCTACAATACGGAACAATGGCAGTTAAAGTGCTCAATTGTGCTTCAAATAAGGCGAAAAAATGTCGTTCGGACCAGATTCACGCTTTGAGAAGTTGCTAAAAACTGTATAAACTAGTTCACGTACTTGGGGCACAGTTTCGTAGTATATCGTGTCTGCAGCGGTCCGATTTTAAGGGGATTTTTTTTGCCCCACGGATTGTAGCGTAATGGTGAAGCCAGATTTGGCTTAAGGTTAAAGGTTGATATGTCTATTCAAGATACGAACATTCGCGCCGATTCCAGAGCCTGTGGCACTGTTATACAGGCCGGTCGAGCAGCCAGCGAAACAACTCAAATTTACCGCAGTGTATTCAAACGCCTGCTTGACTTGACTATCGTCCTGTTGGCTTTGCCAATCGTAGCACCCATCGTTTTGGTGTTGGCTCTTCTTGTTGCGCGCGATGGCTCGAACCCATTTTATGCTCAATCTCGTGTCGGCCGCGATGGTCGGATTTTCAAGATGTGGAAATTGCGCTCGATGGTTCCGAATGCGCAGTCGATGCTTGATGATTACCTGTCTGCAAACCCGGAGGCCCGCCGCGAATGGGACGAAACTCAAAAGCTGCAGAACGATCCCCGCATCACGCAGTTCGGCCTTGCGCTTCGCAAAACATCTCTGGATGAACTGCCGCAGTTGTGGAACGTGCTGACGGGTGAAATGAGCTTGGTCGGACCACGCCCGATGCTTCCCGAACAGCGAAAGCTGTATCCGGGCGAGGCTTATTTCTCATTGCGCCCCGGCATGACAGGGTCGTGGCAAGTGTCCGAGCGCAATGCCACTTCCTTCGCAAGTCGTGCTGAGTTCGACACTTCCTACGCCAGAAATTTGAACCTCAAAACCGATCTGAGTATTTTGTACTCCACGGTTGGCGTGGTCCTCCGAGCCACGGGCATCTAAGCGAGTACTCTCAACTGCAGCGTAGCTGTGCCGCGCCAGCCCAAGGCTTCCCTGGACTGGCGCAATGAGTTTTCCACCTTAGGATTGTAGAGCATTCGGAAACCATTGATGTACTCTCTTCATTCCTGAATATCCCGGCCCTAAGGCTCGAATACGACATTTTCTTAACGTTATAAGGCTCCTGCACCACAATGATGGGGATCGAGTGCAGCAAAGGCCACAAAATTCAGAGCACATGCACCACTTTCGTTTGGCAATCCCTACAGCGGGACATAAACTCAAACCGGTTTATTAATGGATGGTTCTACAGTGAGTATTTCTGCCAGGGACGGCGACATCGCAATCGTTGGCATGGCCGCGCATCTGCCTGGCGCGTCTTCGATTGAAGCCTATTGGTCCAATCTGCGTGAGGGGGTGGAATCGATCCGCCAACTCAGCAGAGAACAGCTTGTTGCAAACGGTGAAACACCGCACCTGCTTGAGCGGCCGGACTATGTTCCCTTCGCCGCGCCTTTGGACCGGTTCGAAGAATTCGACGCCGAGTTTTTCGGGCTGTCGCCGAAGGAAGCCGCCATCATGGATCCGCAGCACCGCCAGTTTCTGGAGGTGGCATGGGAGGCACTGGAAAACGCCGGTCATCCGCCTGAGAGCTTTCCTGGTCCCATCGGTGTATTCGCCGGATGCGGAATGGGCAGCTATTTCTATTTCAACGTCTGTTCGAACCGGGATCTGGTCGACGATGTGGGCATGTTTCTGTTGCGCCACACGGGCAATGACAAGGATTTCATGTCCACACGGCTCAGCCATATCCTCGACCTCAAAGGGCCAAGTGTGAACGTGCAGACCGCGTGTTCGACTTCGTTGGTTGCAACCCATTACGCAACACAGGCCTTACTGACTGGTGAGTGCGACATGGCAATTGCCGGAGGGGTCACGATCGAGCTGCCCCACAACAGGGGCTATGTCTACAAAGAAGGCGAAGTACTATCGCCTGATGGCCATTGCCATGCCTTCGATCATCGAGCGCAAGGTACTGTTTTTGGGTCAGGCGCAGGTGCTGTTGTCCTGCGCCGTTTGTCTGACGCAATTGAGGATGGGGACCATATCTGGGGCGTGATCCGGGGCACGGCGATCAACAATGACGGGGCAGCTAAAGCCGGGTATTTGGCTCCGTCTGTCGATGGTCAGGCTGCTGCGATATCCGAGGCCCATGTGATGGCCGACGTTCAGGCCGACACGTTGGACTACATCGAATGCCACGGGACCGGCACTTATCTGGGTGATCCGATCGAGGTTGCGGCCCTGACCCAGGCGTTTTCGAAAACCACGGACGAGACCGGTTTCTGCCGGTTGGGTTCGGTTAAGACCAATATTGGCCATTTGGATACCGCCGCCGGGGTCGCCAGCTTGATCAAAACCTCGCTGGCACTGCACCACAGGCAGATCCCGCCCAGCCTTGGGTATGAAAAGCCCAACCCCGCCATCGATTTTGAAAACAGCCCGTTCCGCGTGAACGACACCCTCACCGATTGGGTTCCGCATAACGGCCCACGACGAGCGGGTGTCAACTCTTTGGGCGTCGGCGGGACCAACGCACACGCTATTCTGGAAGAAGCGCCCGAGCGGGCCGCGTCCCAACCTTCGGACTGGCCATTTCAGATCCTCACTCTATCGGCACGAGGCAAGAAAGCGTTGGATGCCAACAGTGCCGCATTGGCCGAGCATTTGCGCGCCAATCCAGATCAGAATTTGGCGGACATCGCCTGGACGCTGAAAAACGGGCGCCGCGGGTTTGAAAAGCGGCGTGTAATTGTCGCTGAAACCCATGAAGAGGCTGCGGCCATTCTGGAGGAAAACGATCCGCGCCGGGTGTTTACGCATTCGGTGATCTCGGATGCGCCTGAGCATGTGTTCATGTTCCCCGGCGGCGGTGCGCAATATGCGGGTATGGCGCGGGACCTTTATGAGACCGAGCCGGTCTTTGCCGATTGGATGGACCGGGGTCTGGATATCCTGCAGGCCAAGCTCGACTATGATATCCGCGCGATCTGGTTGCCTGAACCGGGCCAGGAAGAGGCTGCGGACGAGCGATTGAAAACACCCTCCGTGCAGCTGCCGCTGATCATGATCACCGAATATGCGCTTGCACAATTGTGGATGGAATGGGGTGTGGAGCCTACCGCTCTGGTCGGCCATTCGATGGGCGAAAACACCGCCGCTTGCGTGGCTAGTGTGATGTCATTCAAGGATTGCATCGGTCTGGTGCATCTGCGCGGGCGTCTGTTCGATACCGTCCCCGCTGGCGGCATGCTGAGCGTCCCCCTGCCCGCAGACGATCTGAGGCCGCTTCTCGGAGACGAGCTTGATCTGGGCGCTGTCAACGCCCCGAGCCTGAGCGTTGCAACCGGACCTCAGGCAGCACTGGACGATCTGGAGGAACGCCTGCGCAATCAGGGTGTAGACTGCCAGCGTATACCGATTGATATCGCCGCGCATTCGCGGATGCTGGAGCCGATCCTGCAGGAATTCGGTGACTATTTGCGCTCGATCGAATTGAAGGCACCGCAGATCCCCTTCCCCTCGAACCGCAGCGGCAATTGGATCACCGAGGCCGAGGCCACGGACCCCGAATACTGGGTCGGCCATCTGCGCAACACCGTTCATTTCGCCGACTGTATCACCACGCTGTCTGAAAACCCCGAACGTATTTTCATCGAGGTCGGTCCGGGCAAAGCGCTGGCTTCGCTGACCGGGCAACATGACAAGGTAGACGCCAATCAGGTGATCAGCAGCCTGCGCCACCCGAATGATGATGTGGCTGACGATGCCTATTTCATGGCCATGCTGGGGCGTATCTGGGCTTTGGGCGGCACGTTCGACTGGGAACAGATCTGGGGTGAGGCGCGCCGCAACCGGGTACCCCTGCCGACCTATGCATTCCAGCGCTCACCCTATTTCATCGAACCCGGCAAGACGCAGGCGGAGACGGCCAGCCAGTGGTTGATGCGCACTGAAGATTCAGCCGATTGGGGCTATCGCGTCGCCTGGACGCCGAAATACGCAACCTGCGACGTCGATGTCACCGGCGATTTGTCAGACGCGCCTCAGGAAAGCTGGCTGATCTTCGCGGATGAGGCCGGGCTTTGCAACAAGCTGACCGAGCGCCTGAAACAGGCCGGTCATGAGGTGGTGACGGTCACGCCGGGCGATGCCTTTGCGCGCATCAGCGAGGATCACTATCAACTCGCCCCGGAACGCGGGCGCGAAAGCTATGATGCGCTGATTCGCGATCTGGTTGCGCAGGACCGCAGCCCAACCCGGATCGTGCATGGCTGGTTGCTGACACAGGCCGAAACCTTCCGACCCGGTGGCAGCTTCTTCCACCGAAATCTGGAGCAAGGCTTCTACAGCCTGTTCTTCCTGGCTCAGGCCATCGGGGATGAAGACCTGCCGACGACTTTGCACCTCCATGTCCTTAGCTCGGGCGCGTTGCAGGTGAGGGATGAGGCACTGCCTTATCCGGAAAAAGCAACTGTAACCGGCCCGACCCGCGTGATCCCGCGCGAATTTCCCGGCCTGACCTGCGCGCTGCTGGATATCGACCTACCGCAAAGCGCTGGCAAACGCCGGCCCCCTGCCTTGCCCGAAGACCTGATCGATCAGGTGCTGGAAGACCTGCTGGCCCCGCCCGCCTCGTTCACGGCGGCAATCCGTGCTGGCAAGCGGTTTGAACAGGGGTATCGACCGCAGGCACTGGAAGAACCCTCCCTGGAAGACCTACCCCTGCGTGACGGCGGCACCTATCTGATCACCGGCGGTTTTGGTGGTATAGGTCTAACACTGGCCGAGGCGCTGATTTCGAAGGTGAATGCCAATATCGTCCTGCTCGCCCGCGGTGAACTGCCGCCGCGGGACCAATGGGAAAACGTGCTGAACAATTCAGCGCCTCAGGACAAGACCGCCCGCCGTATCTGTGCCATCGAAAAGCTGGAAGCGGCAGGCGGGAAAGTTCTGCCGATATCCGTCGATGTCAGCAATGTTGAAGAGATGCGTCGTTGCGTGGATCGCGCGACGCAGGAGTTCGGCCAGATCAATGGGGTGATTCATGCGGCCGGTCTGATCGATGACGCGCCGATCATGACCAAGACCATGATGGAGATTGAGGATGTGTTCACACCCAAGATCCATGGCACGCAGGTCATCGACCAGATCTTCCCGGACGGATCGTTGGATTGGCTGGTTCTGTTCTCGTCCAGCTCAACCGCGACAGCGCCTGTGGGTCAGGTCGATTATGTGGCCGCCAATGATTACCTGAACGCTTATGCCCGCGCTCGCGCCGGTGACAAAACGCAGGTTCTGTCGGTCAATTGGGGTATCTGGGCTGATGTTGGCATGGCCGCCGATGCGATGGAAGCCCGGACCGGGTCTGTTGAGCCCGCGCCGGTCACTTCGGCAGACGTGCCGATGCTGGATCAAGCAACATTCGATGACACCGGAAACCGCCTGCTGAGCGCGACCTACAACGCCCATGATCGATGGTTCCTGAACGATCACCGGACCAAGGCTGGTCACGCTCTGGTGCCCGGTACCGGCTATCTGGAGCTGGCCTCCGAGGCGCTGCGGGTACAGGGCGAAACCGGCCCATTTGAAATCCGTGACCTGTATTTCCTGCGCCCCCTTGCAGTGTCGGACGGTGAAGATCAGCGGGTCCGTCTGCGCCTGCCACGCAGCGATGTTGGCTATGACTTAACGGTCGAGAGCGGGTCGGACGATGCGTTCGAACTGAACGCGCAAGCGAGCCTATCCCTACTGCCGTTGATCGCGCCTGCACCACTGGATGTGGCGGCCATCTCTGCCCGTTGCGGCCCGGCCCATCAGGCCGAGGGTGCAGGGCGTCTGAGATCCCCGCAGGAAGCGCATCTGAATTTCGGCCCGCGCTGGCGGGTGCTGACTTCGACCGCGCTGGGGCAGGATGAAGGTCTGGCTCATCTGGCCCTACCCGAGGGCCTTCAGACGGATATCGAGGCGGGCTATCACCTGCACCCTGCCCTGATGGATCTGGCCACGGGCTGGGCGATGGAGCTGATCGCAGGATATCAGGCCTCGCACCTGTGGGTGCCGGTCTCGTATCGCTCGGTGCGTGTCTTTGCGCCGCTGCCTGCGCAGATCGTCAGTTGGGTCCGCAATGCCGGCGACAACAGGGCCGAAGGCGAAACCGCCAGCTTCGATGTCACTATCGCGGCCCCGGACGGCACGATCTGTATCGAGGTCGAGGGCTTTTCGATCCGCCGGATGGAGGACGCGGTGGATTTCGCCTTCACCGAAAGCGCCCCAGTGGTCACATCCGAGGTCGACGCCCCACCACCGCTGTCTCCAGCCGAAGAACGGCTGCGCCATAACCTGTCTCAGGGCATTCCGGCGACGGAAGGGCCGGGCCTGTTCTTCAAAGCGCTGGCCAGCGGACAATCTCAGATCATCCTGTCCTCTCTGGATCTGGAGGGGCTGATCGCGCAGGCTGCCGACAGCGGGGTATCTACCGAAAACGCAGATCAGAAATTCCAGCGACCCGAGCTGGACTCGGATTATGTTGCACCTGAAAATGACATCGAACGCCGTCTGGCCGGATTCTGGCAAGAGCTTCTGGGTGTCGACGAGATCGGCGTCGAAGACAGTTTCTTCGACCTGGGGGGTCATTCCCTGATCGCGGTGCGCCTGTTTGCGCAAATCCGCAAAGCCTATAACGTGGATTTCCCGATCTCGGTTCTATTCGAAGCCCCTACCATCCGCACATGCGCCGACCTGATCTCCGCCCGCGGCGTGCCAATAGACGCGGGCGAAGACGATGCGCCGGCAACTGCGGCCCCGGCCACACCGGAACGTCGCTTTACCCATCTGGTTCCGATGCATTCCGGCGAGGGCGGACTGAAGACACCGTTCTTCCTGGTGGCCGGCATGTTCGGAAACGTCCTGAACCTGCGCCATCTGGCGCATCTGGTGGGCACCGACCGTCCCTTTTACGGGCTGCAGGCACGCGGTCTTTACGGGGATGAAGAACCACACCGTGATCTGCGCGAAGCGGCCAGAGACTACATCGCCGAAATGCGGCAGGTACAGCCGACCGGTCCCTATATGCTGGGCGGCTTCTCGGGGGGCGGCATCACCGCCTACGAGATCGCGCGTCAGTTGACCGAAGCCGGTGAAGAGATCGCAGCGCTGGTGATGCTGGACACGCCCTTGCCCGTTCGCCACCCGCTGACGCGACGGGATCGTCTGGTAATCCAGTTGCAGGAGCTGAAGAACAAAGGCGCAAGCTATCCGATTCAATGGGCAAAAAACCGGATCGCCTGGGAAATACAAAAGCGTCAGCCCAAGGATGAGATCGCCGAAACTGGCCAACAGTTCCACGATACCGAGATCGAAGCTGCGTTCATGGAAAGCGTGAACAGCTATCCCCTGAATGCCTGGGACGGACCACTAACCCTGTTCAGGCCACCGTTGGTCGGAAAATGGGAGGTTGCGCCCGGGAAGCTGGTTCACCACCAACGCTACTATCTGACCCATGACAATGACTGGACACCTTGGGCCCCGAATATCGAAGTGTTCGAAGTGCCCGGTGATCACGACTCGATGGTACTGGAGCCGAATGTGCGGGTGCTGGCAGCGCAGATGAAATCCTGCCTTGAAAATGCAGAACGCCAAATTTTGCGCCCGCGACCCACTCTGCAAGAGGCAGCGGAATAGCCATGCCTGATCCTGTACTTCTGACCGTAATTCTGAACTATAAAACAGCGGACATGACGTTGCGGTCGGTCGAGGCGGCAAAAATAGCCATGGAGGGGATCCCCGGAGAGATCATCGTTGTAGACAACGACTCGCAAGATGGATCTTTCGCGGCGATCTCGACCCATGTTCATGATCAAAGTTGGGATCAGGACAATCGCGTTCGGGTCATTCAGTCAGGACATAACGGCGGCTTTGGCGCTGGCAACAATGTAGGTATGCGCGCGGGGCTTTCGGACGGAACGCGGCCCGATTACGTCTACATCCTGAATTCCGATGCCTTCCCCGCTCCAGATGCAATTCGCATTTTGCTGGAGCATCTTGAAACCACACCCGAAACCGGGTTTGCGGGCAGCTACATATTCGGCGACGACGACGAGCCCCACCTGACCAGCTTCCGCTTTCCTTCGGTCGCAAGCGAGTTTGAAAGCAGCATCAACTTTGGCCCCGTCACCCGGTTGTTCAAAAACCGGATCGTACCCATTCCGATCCCGTCCGAAACGCGAACAGTCGACTGGCTGGCCGGTGCCAGCCTGATGATGCGGCAACGCGTTCTGGATGAGATCGGTCTATTTGATGAGACGTTTTTTCTGTATTTCGAAGAAACCGATCTCTGCCTGCGAGCGGCGCGCGCGGGGTATCGCACCGATTATATACGCGTCAGCGAGGTGATGCATATCGGATCTGTTTCAACCGGCATGAAGAACTGGAACCGGGTGCCGACCTATTGGTTTGACTCACGCCTGTACTATTTCGTCAAAAACCATGGCGCTTTTTACGCCGCCTGCGCTACCTGCGTACATTTGACTGGTGGCTTTCTGCACTGGCTGCGCTGCTTAATAACACGCAGGCGCACCGGTGTGCCGCCCCATTTTTTGCGTACTCTTGCCTGGCATGACCTGTCCGCATGCATGCGCGCGCCGTGGCGCAAGCGCAATCCGGATGCTCAGGCCAGGCCCGTTATTGGAGAATGAAGATGCCTTTCAGCACTTTTCTTGTCGGCCATGAATCCCTTGTCATTCAGTGCGGGGAAATGCTGCTGGAGGCGGGGCACAGCATTCAGGGCGTCGCCACGCGGAATTCCGATGTGGAAGCCTGGGCCAAGACTCACTCCTTGCCTCTTCATGCACCTGGCGCAGGATTGTCAGGCCGGGTTGAAGGGGTCTCGTTTGATTGGCTGCTGAGCATCGCAAATCTCGATCTGCTACCAGAAGCGTTGCTGAACAAAGCTGCGAAAGGCGCTGTCAATTTCCACGATGGCCCGCTACCGCGCTATGCAGGGCTTAACGCGCCGGTATGGGCCATTCTGAATGGGGAAACACAACACGGGATCACCTGGCACATGATCTCGGGCGGCGTGGATGAGGGCGGGATCGTTGCCCAAAACCTGTTTGATATCAACAACACCGAAACTGCCCTGACATTGAACACCAAATGCTACGGTGCCGCCATCGAAAGCTTTGCCGAGCTCATCCGGGCACTGGAAGCGGATCAACCCCCTGCCCCACAGGATCTGTCGCAGCGCAGCTATTTTGCAAAGAACGACCGCCCTGAGGCGGCGGCCCGGCTGGATTTCGCAAAACCGGCGCATGAATTGGCCGCTTTGGTGCGCGCATTGGATCACGGAGACTATTGGAACCCTTTGTGTCGCCCGAAGGTCGAGCGCGATGGTCAGCTCTGGCTAGTCGGCGCGGCCAAGGTGAGTGAACAGCCAACCGATGCTGTGCCCGGCACCATTCTGACCAGCAGCGCAGAAAGTGTGACCATCGCCACCCGTGAAGGCGCGATTGAGATCAGCGATCTGCGAAATGGCATGGGCGCACCTATGCCTACCGATGGTATTTTGAATGGCGGCAGCGCACTGCCTGCATTGACCGCGGAAAAGGCGAACGCGATCAATCAATCAATTGCTGAAACGCTTGCCTCCGAACCACAATGGCGGGCCCGCCTGGAATCGCTGCAAGAGGTCGACATTCCGCTGATCAATGCGGCGATGCCGTCCGATGCCCCCCGATCGCAAGCGCTGCATGCGCCGGATGGGCTTGCAGATGTGATAGTCAAGGCTGCATTAGCGGCCCTGATGGCACGCCTTGGGGATGCTTTCACCCTCGATCTGGCGCTCCGGCTGAACAGCTCATCCCCCTATCTCAACGACTGGGTTCCAGTGCGCTTTGCTGCGGACAAGACATTCTCAGCGGCGCAGGAGGAGTTTGATCAGACAATTACGCAAGCTCAGGCACTTGGTCCGTTCGCCCATGATCTGCCGGCGCGCCTGCCCGGTGCGGCGGCACTGCAAACACCGGTGATCGGGCTATCCGATAGTGTTTCGGAAGGTCTTGTTCCAGGCACAAGTCTGACGCTGGCCACGTCTGATGGACAGATAGTGCTGTTTGCCGACAGTGGACATGTCTCCGAAGCCGCGCTGCGCTTGTTCGCGGCACGTATCGAGAATCTTCTGGTGTCGCTGACAGATCCGGCCAAGGCGAGTCTGCCAATTGCCGAGCTTCCCATTCTGCCCGATACGGAACGTGCACAGATCCTTCAGGATTGGAACAATACATCTATTACCTATGATGAGGTCACCTGCGTTCACCAGCAATTCGAAGCCCAGGTTGAACGTACCCCCAATGCACCGGCACTGGTCTTTGAAAACCTCAGCTTCACTTACTCCGAGCTGAATGCACGGGCCAACCAGGTCGCACATATTCTGCGTGAGATGGGGGTCGGTCCGGACACGCTTGTGGGCCTGCATGTCAAGCGCTCTCCACTCTTGTTGATCGGGGCGTTGGGTATTCTGAAGGCAGGCGGGGCCTATGTACCGATGGATCCGGCCTATCCCTCCGATCGAACCGCTCTCTATCTTGAAGACAGCGGTGCGAAGGTTGTTTTGACCGAATCCGCTCTTGCCGCCGATCTGCCGGAACACGGCGCGCAGGCGTTGCTGTTGGATACGGACCCGCGGATTGGAACGGCCGCGACTGACAATGTCGCCAGCGGTGTGACCTCGGACAACCTCGCCTACTTGATCTACACCTCGGGTTCGACGGGGCGTCCCAAGGGCGTCATGGTGGAACATCGCAATGTGTCGAACTTTTTCACAGGTATGGACGATCGCATTAGCCATGATCCGGCCGGGGTTTGGCTGGCGGTGACCAGCCTATCCTTCGATATTTCGGTGCTCGAGTTGTTCTGGACCCTCGCGCGCGGCTTCAAGATCGTACTCAGCGATGATGAAAACCGCGCCCTGGTGGCGGGCGACTCGGCCCCTGGGAAATCTATCACCGGCAAAGGGATGGAATTCAGCCTGTTCTACTGGGGCAATGACGATGGTGTTGGGCGCGACAAGTACAAATTGCTGCTAGAGGGCGCAAAATTCGGGGATCAGAACGGATTCTGCGCCGTTTGGACGCCCGAACGTCATTTCCACGCCTTTGGTGGCCCCTACCCCAACCCGTCGGTCACAGGTGCAGCTGTTGCTGCCGTGACCGAAAATATCGGCGTACGTGCTGGCAGCTGCGTCGCACCGCTACACCACACGGCACGTATTGCCGAAGAATGGGCGGTCATCGATAATCTGACCAACGGACGCGCGGGGCTTGCCATCGCCTCGGGCTGGCAGCCAGATGACTTCATTCTGCGACCCGAAAACACGCCTCCCGAGAACAAACCTGCGATGCTTAAGGCGATCAGCACATTGCGCCAACTTTGGGCTGGTGAAACAGTGGAATTCCCCACCAAGTCCGGGGATATGCATGGCGTCGTCACGCAGCCTCGCCCGGTGTCAAAGAAATTACCTGTATGGGTCACCACCGCCGGAAACCCGGATACATGGCGCGAGGCCGGGGCCATCGGGGCCAATGTTCTGACCCACCTGCTGGGCCAGAGCGTGCAGGAGGTCGCCGACAAGATTGGCATCTACCACACCGCCCTACGTGAAGCGGGCCATGATCCCGACGACCACACGGTCACCCTGATGCTGCATACCTACGTGGGTCAGGACCGCGAAGAGGTGCGCGAGGTCGCGCGCGAGCCGATGAAGGATTATCTGCGCTCGGCGGCCGGGCTGATCAAGCAATATGCCTGGGCCTTTCCGGCCTTCAAGAAACCCAAAGGGGTGTCGAACCCGTTTCAGTTGGATCTGGGCAGCCTGTCAGATGAGGAACTGGAAGGCATCCTCGATTTTGCCTTCCTGCGGTATTTCGAGGATTCCGGTCTGTTCGGCACGATTGAGGATTGCCTGAACCGGGTCGAAGAACTCAAGCGCATCGGGGTCGATGAGATTGCCTGCCTGATCGACTATGGCATTTCGGTCGATGAGGTGATGGAGGGGCTGAAGCCTCTGGCCGAGGTGCTGCGCCTGTCCAATCAGGATACAGAACTGGCTGAGGATGACTATTCCATCGCCGCTCAGATCATCCGCCATAAGGTCAGCCATCTGCAATGCACCCCCAGCATGGCGCAGATGATCCTGATGAGCGATGAGGCGCGCTTTGCCCTGTCCAAGATCACGCACATGATGATCGGCGGTGAGGCCCTGCCCGGCTCGCTGGTCAAGCAGATCAACAAACTGTCGCCCGCGCATATCGAAAACATGTACGGGCCGACGGAGACAACGATCTGGTCGACAACCGAGACCGCAACCGCTGCGGATGGCGTGGTCAATGTCGGAACCCCAATTGCAAACACACAGGTCTATGTGCTGGACGAAAGCTACCGTCCCGCCCCTATTGGCGTGGCCGGAGAGCTCTATATCGGTGGCGCGGGTGTGACACGCGGCTATTGGCAGCGCGAGAACCTAACGGCCGAGCGCTTCGTGCCCGATCCGTTCTCGGATACCCCCAGGGCGCGGCTCTATCGCACCGGCGATCTGATGCGTTGGCGAACGGACGGACGGCTCGATTTCCTGGGCCGCGCGGATCACCAAATCAAACTGCGCGGCTATCGGATCGAGTTGGGCGAGATCGAAAGCCTGCTGGACGCACAAGCCGGTGTACGGCAGTCGGTTGTCATCGCGCGCGAGGATACGCCCAATCTGGTGCAACTCACGGCTTATATGACCGTCGATCACGCTGTGGATGAAAAGGCATTGCGTAAGGCGCTGGCGGCGCAACTACCGGACTACATGGTGCCAACGCATTTCGTGACTTTGGAAAGCTTCCCGCTGACACCAAACCGGAAAGTAGATCGTAAGGCCTTGCCTGCACCTGCAGCACAGACCCCGCGCACCGAACCCACCGTATCTGAACCTGCCTCGGGCGGTTCTGCCACACAGAAAATTGCGGCGATCTGGTCGCGGATTCTGGGTGTTTCCGACATCAGCGGGCGGGACAATTTCTTCGATCTGGGCGGGCATTCCCTGCTGGCGGTACAGGCACATCGCGAAATCCGCACAGAGTTGAACGTGCCGGGGCTCAGCATAACGGATATTTTCCGGTGCCCAACTTTGGCGGCCCTTGCCGAAACGGTCGAAAAGAAATCAGGCTCCAAACCTACCGAAGCAAGCCCGACGCAGCCATCGCCAGAAAAAGCCAGCAGCCGTAGCGAAGCTATGGCGCGCAGACGCGAGATGCGGGCGCGCAGACGGTCGGCGTGAACAGATTTGAAACGATAAAAGCCGAGCTTCACAAGATGCTCGGCCCGGACATAGGTATCGGAGTGACCGATCCTAAAGCTTCGGGCGAAGCATTATTGTCCGGGGAAATTCCCGCAATGAAACGCGCGGTCGAAACGCGTCGATTGGAGTTCGCCGCCGGACGCAGCGCTGCGCGACAGGCGATGAGAGAACTAAACCTCAACCCCGTCGCAATCCCGATGGCTGACGATCGCAGCCCAGTTTGGCCCGACGGCGTAATCGGCTCGATCACCCATTGCAACGATATCTGTATCGCAATCGTTGCTCATAAGGGCTCTGAACACGGTATCGGTATTGATATCGAGCCTTACGGGCCGTTGGACCCCGACCTTGAGGCGGTGATCTGTACACCGTCTGAAAGAGAATGGCTGGATACCCAGAACGCTGAGCGACGTAGACATCTGGCAAAACAGATTTTCTGCGTGAAAGAGAGCATCTACAAAGCGATCCACCCGCTGATTGGACAAATGATCGAATTCCAGGACGTCGAATTCCTGCGCCCTTTGCAACCCAACAGCCCCATTGCCCTGACCATTGGTGATCGCACAACCAGGCTGGAGCTCAGACTGATGAGCCAGACACTCGGTGACAAATTCTTCAGCTTCGCCGCACTCGACAACATGTCAGCCATGTCTTTACTCAGACTAGAGAGCGTGTCTTGATCAAGCGATATATTCCAGGTCATATCCGGGTGGCCACAGCCGCCATAGCCGGTGTTTTGCGCCTAAACGGCGCAAGACCAATCGATATCGCCACGTTTGATTCGTTATATGACAATCCCGGCCCTATGCCCGCCATTCCGCAGAAGGTTTTCCATCTGGGGCACAGTCTGGTCGGCCCGGATATCCCTGAAATGCTAAAACAACTGGCGGGTAAAAGGCACGATTACACCAGCCAATTGGGCTGGGGCACACCGCTGCGGGCCCACTGGGATCCAGAAGAAACCATCAACGGGTTCGAGCTGAGAAATGCCCCAGCTGAATATGAGGATGCTAAACAGGCCCTCTCGTCCGGCGAATACAATACGCTGGTCATGACCGAGATGGTCGAAATCCGGGCCGCCATCAAATATTTTAACAGCGCAAAATACCTTCGCAATTGGATCCAACTTGGCCGCCAGTCCAATCCGGACATACGCATCTTTTTTTATGAGACATGGCACAATCTGGACGACAAGGAAGGCTGGCTGGAGCGGATCGACAAAGATCTTGAGCGCTATTGGCTCAATGGCATTCTTCGGGTTGCTTTGGGTTATGAGGAAACACCGGACCCGGTCTATGTCATCCCTGCCGGGCAAGTCATGGCGCGTTTCGTGCGTGAAGTTGAGCACCGTGGCGGCGTCGGACCTATTGCCGACCGAAACCACCTGTTCACTGACACGATCCACCTGAGCGATTATGGCACCTATCTGGTCGCGTTGACCCATTACGCGGTGTTGTATCAAACCTCACCCCTAGGATTGCCACATGTATTGACCAAAGCCGATGGCACGCCCGCCAAAGACCCATGCCCCGAAGCCGCACGTCTGATGCAGGAGATCGTCTGGGATGTGGTGACTAACTTGCGGATTACCGGGTTGGCCAGTCCTGATCCTTGATCTCGCCCACCCACAGACACGCTGGGCTGATGCCGGGACAAACAACCATCTTGCCGAATTGAAACGCTCAGGACAGAATCATCACCAACGTGATACCTGACACTCAACCCTTTTAACGCCAAGACCTGATATATATGCCCAATTCACTCGCCTATCTGATGTTGATGGTCTGGCCGATCATCATGGTCGTATTGTTCAAGAAACTTCCGGCGCCACGCGCTCTGCTGATCTCGATATTGGGCGGCTATGTTATCTTACCCCCAAACACATATTTTGATCTGCCGCTGATACCGACGCTAGACAAGCATACAATCCCCAGTTTGGCTGCATTAGTGTTGTGCCTGACAATGTTGGATCAGAAAATCAGGTTTTTCCCGCAATCCCGTCTGGTTTCGATCTTGATGCTGGGGTTCCTGCTCAGCCCGATTATCAGCGCTTTGGGTAACTTGGACCCGGTTATTGCCGGACCTGTCGTTCTGCCGGGGATGACTGCCCGAGATGCAATTTCAGAGTTCCTGAAGCACGTGATTATCATTATCCCATTTGTTCTGGGCTTCAATATTCTCTCGACACCCGACAATAAGAGAGAATTCCTAACACTCTACATGGTTATCGGGTTGATATACTCGATTCCGATCTTGCTCGAAGTTCGGCTCAGCCCACAACTCAACAACTGGGTTTATGGGTTTTTTCCCCAGCTCTTTTGGCAGCAAGTTCGATTTGGTGGTTTTAGGCCCACCGTGTTTCTTGGCCACGGGTTGTTGGTGGCGTTTTTCGTCCTGATGTCGTTTCTGGCGACAGCCGCGCTTTTGCGAGGTTCGCTGGGCAATGATCGGTGGCACAAATTTGGCATTCTCGTATATCTGTTCGCCATCCTCATTCTCTGCAAAACGGTGGGTGCGATTTTATTTGCCGTCCTGTTCGCGCCCATCGTGCTATTTGCCAGTTCCCGTATACAACGCTGGGTAATGCTGATTTGTGCTGTATTCCTGATTGCTTATCCGATCTTGCGCGCAGAAGATGCAATACCCGTTGAGCGTATTCTCGGCTATGCGGCAAAGATTCAGGCTGAACGGGCACAATCTCTGGAATTTCGCTTTGAGAACGAAAGCATGCTGTTGGAGCGCGCCGCCGAAAAACCACTCACCGGCTGGGCATTCTGGAATCGAAATCGAAACATGGATCCAGAAACCGGTCGCGTTCTGACTGTTCCAGACGGATATTGGGTCCTAATCATCGGTGTGCTGGGCTGGTTCGGGTATATCTGCATTTTTGGGATGCTGACCTTCCCACTTCTCCGACTTTGGGCAAGACGCAAAAAGTGCATCGGCTCACCCGACGAGTATGTTACGAACGGCATTGCGCTCATGCTGAGTATCAACCTTGTTGATTTGATCCCCAACGCATCCATCAACAGCATGACTTGGATTATGGCTGGTATGCTGCTAGCCAAGTCCACGGCTGCGGTGCGGGACCGATCTGATGAGGCCGACGTAACGGTCCTCCAGCCGGATCCACCTCGTGTGGCTCATGTGCGCAAGCCGCGTGGTCAGGCGCAAGCAACCGCTTCCGCTCAGCTAAAGAACTCGCATAACAAACGACGTTCGAGGCAGACCAACACCTAAGTGTTCAGTTTTCTCGCGGGGACGCCAGCGACGGTTGCACCGCTTTCGACATCGCGGGTGACAACACTATTAGCGCCAACGGTCACGTCATCACCGATCGTGAGCGGGCCCATGATCTTGGCACCTGCTCCGAGATCCACATGTCCCCCGAGAACAACCGTTGATACCAGCGTAACCTGTTGGAAGATCATGCAATTCGGTCCGATACGGGCGGTGGGGTGGATGATGATTCCAGTTGGATGCGGCAACCGAAGACCGCCTTCGATATGGGTATTCAGATGAATCTCGGATTGTGTGATCACCGACCAGAACCGGTGCACCAGAGCCCAGTATTTGCTGAACGCCCATCCGATTGGGCCACCCCGCGCCTTGGCCGCCTGATATCGCCTGATCGCGCGCAACAGCTTGTAACCCGGGTCCCAAAATTGCCGCACTTCTTCGCGCGACCAGTCCGGAACTGTCGCTGAGACCACCAACGGCTGCTCTGGCTCAATAGGTGACGTTTGCTGGATATTGCCTTGCATGGATCCGATCTTTTCAGCCTGTTACGCGCCCGAGCCGTTGGCATCGGGCGCGATTGGCGTTGCTCAGAATCCCAGACGCGCCAGACGGGGATAAATCCTGCGATAAACAACCGGTGGTAACCAGTTTTCCAGAACTTCCTGCCGGTGCGATTGGCGGTCGAACTGATCTTCTGTACCGGGGCGTGGCTTGAAGATCGTCGAATGTGCCTTGCGGCTGGGGTCCCAGGTCGCTGTATAGTAGTACAGCGCTATGGACTGGCGTGGCTCACCATCGGGATGGTTCACTTTTTCGGGGTTGCCATGAAATGTGCTTGTGCCTGTCGAGAAGCAGCACATGCGGTTGAAGGTCGGCACAAAGCTTTTGACCTTGGTAGTCATGTCGTTGCTCCAGATCTCGAATGAACCGCCCCATTCCTCGCGCCAGTCGTCGTTCAGATAGATCAACACGTTTAGGCGCCGTTCAACGACCATCTGTTTGTGCAGATTGAAATCCGCATGAATATCCAGATGCCCCCCGTTTTTAACCCGGTGGATGCCCGCGCCGATATAATAAGGATCGGGGATCAACCCTTTGATACCGGTCATTTCCTCAAGAAACAGGATAAACGGGCGGGAGTTGAAGGCGTGGAACAACTCGCGCGAATAGACCGGCAATCTCTCGGGATTGTACTGCGTTTTCAGGTTCTCCTGCGCCCGCTCAAATGTGTCGCTGTCTTCGCCTTCTTCAAGCGTGGCCACGTCCTTCTGAACTTTGCGCAGAACTTCTTCGGGAAGAAAATTATCGATGCAAATATGGTTATAGGGTTCGCCGCTCTGATATTCTTCGGCAAATGGGGCCGCCGCCGCGCGGGCGTTTTCAACACTGATACTTAGACGTTCGGGATCAATTTGATAGATCGCCATCTTCTTTTCCTATCTAAACAATAACACAACTCGAATTACCGGCCAACTTCTGCAGCGGCAGAGCAAAGTTGGGATCAAGGTCTTCTATCAGAAAAATGGGGGGATTCCCCCCATTTCACAATGTGACATATCCAACCATGCCTGACAAACACATGATCAGGATCAATAGGGCTATTTCAGAAGAAAAGTCCCATATTTTGCGACAATGAAACTTGAAACTCTGAGGCATGAAATACCCGAGTCTCCGGTTGGGAACAGGGTGATCTCGCGTGATGTTTGAACGAATTGCGAGACCCCGGCCAATTTACAGTGGCACATCCGCAATTCTGCCCATATTAAAGTATTCGTTGTTTATGAGTTCTCGCCCGTCGAATAAGAGTCCATTCTCTTTATGCCCAGGTTGTTGATTATCGGTACCGGATATGTCGCGGATTTGTATCTGCGCTCCCTCAAGCTCTATCCTGAAATCGAAATTGCCGGATGCTATGACCGCAACCCTGAGCGGCTATCTCAGTTCTGTGCCTACTGGTCGCTGCCCGCGCTGAATAGCTTTGAGGCGTTGCTGAAGCTGGCCGCACCAGGGGATATTCTGCTTAACCTGACTAATCCTTCTGCGCATTACGATGTATCGTGCAAGGGTCTGGAAGCCGGGCTTCACGTCTATTCCGAAAAGCCGTTGGCGATGAAGATGGATCAGGCCCAGGCACTGGCCGACATCGCCGCTGAGCGCGGGCTGCACCTTGCCTCGGCACCCTGCAGCTTTCTTGGCGAAGCGCCGCAAACGATCTGGGCCAGTTTGCGTGCAGGTGTAATCGGCAAAACACGCTTGGTCTATGCCGAGATGGATGACGATTTTATCTCGCAGGCCCCCTATCAAAAATGGTTCTCGGAAAGCGGCGCGCCCTGGCCGGCCAAAGACGAGTTCGAAGTGGGGTGTACTCTGGAACATGCGGGCTATTACCTGGCATGGTTGTTGCCCATGTTCGGCCCGGTGCGGACGGTTGTCGCGGCTTCGGCGGCGCTGGCAGATCTGTCCGATGTGACCGCCAGGGCAGCGCCGGATTTTTCGGTCGGGACGCTCTTTTTCGAAAGCGGCGTGGTGGCACGGCTCACCTGTTCCATACTGGCCACACATAACCACGAACTTCGGATCATCGGCGATACGGGCGTGATCGAGATGGACGAGTGCTGGAACAACGCCGCGCCGGTCCGACTGCGCCGACGTTTCTCGTTGCGCCGCAGACTGGTCAATGCGCCGCTGGCCAGGCGTCTAAAAATCAAGGGGCCGACCCACGAAAAACTTGGGCGCAAGGGTGCCGCGGCGATGAACTTTGCCCTCGGCGTGGCCGAGATGCGGGACGCAATCCGCGAAGAGCGGCCCTGCCGTCTGTCCCCCGACCTGTCTCTGCATATGAACGAAGTCACGCTGACCTTGCAAAATGCCGGAGAACACGGCGGAGCGGTCACGATGCAGACCCGCTTCGATCCCGTCGCGCCTATGCCTTGGGCCGAAAGCCTGGCACGTTGAACCATGTTTGAGATTTCGGTCATCATCCCTGCTAACAACGAAGAAGCTTATATCGGCCCCTGCCTCGAGGCTCTCTTGGCACAGGTCATCGCGCACCGGGCCGAGGTGATCGTTTCGGCAAATGCCTGCACCGACAAGACAGCAGATATCGCCCGTAGCTACGCACAGCGGTTTGCGCAGCGGGATTGGCATCTGGAGGTACTGGATTCGGAAGAGGGCGGCAAACCAGCGGCGCTCAACCGCGCCGACGCCGTGGCAACGGGTGGCACAAGGGTCTATCTGGACGCGGATGTTGTCATGTCACCGATGCTACTGGACGCGCTGGTGAAAGTGCTGGATCGTACTGAACCGGCCTATGCCAGCGGCGATCTGAAGGTCAGCTCGGCACAAAGCTGGGTCACACGGGCCTATGGCCGGATCTGGACCCGACTGCCCTTCATGACAGAGGGCGTGCCCGGTGCCGGGCTGTTTGCCGTCAATGCGGCTGGTCGCGCTCGTTGGGAGGCATTTCCGCAGATCATCTCGGACGACACCTTTGTACGGCTGCAATTCACACCGGATGAGCGTTTGCCGGTTTCGCCTCCGTATTCCTGGCCGCTGGTCGAAGGATTTCGGGCTCTTGTACGTGTCCGGCGCAGGCAGGACGCAGGAGTAGCCGAGCTTGCGCGTTTATATCCGGGTATACTGGATCGGGAAGGCAAAGCCCCGCTTAAAGCGGGACATCTGCTGCGCCTTGCCCTGACCGACCCGGTTGGTTTCGGGGTATATGTCGCTGTGAGCCTATCCGTCCGCAGCCGCAGCGACTCTGCCTGGAGCCGGGGTCGATAATGCGGTGCAGGGTGGAGATATATTTGGCTGGAAGCATAATGCGTCAATCGCGCAATCCTCCGACCTGTAGCAACACCGTGAAAGGAGGGTCCGGGTGATAACGCCAGATGAAGCGCAGTCGCAGTCGTGGGATGTGATCGTCATCGGCGCCGGCATGGGCGGCGGCATGGCCGGGCGGCGTCTGACGGAACGCGGTTTGTCGGTTCTGTTTCTCGAGAAGGGCGTGACGGGCTACCGGAGCGAACGTCAGTACTATGCCGATGATGTCACGGAGCCGATTGCTCGCAAGCTCCGGGGGTATTGGCCCAAACCGGTCGAGGCACACGACGGCGGGGCGGTTTCACACTATTTCGCGCCATTGGGCAGCGGGGTCGGTGGCTCATCCGTCTTCTATGCAGCGGCACTGGAGCGTCCTGAACCGCACGATCTGGACGACGTACCGGGCATCACGCACCCGACTGGCGGTTGGCCCGTGGGATTTGAGGCGTTCCTTCCCTATTTCGATCAGGCCGAGGACCTGCTCTTTGTACATGGTGCGGAAGACCCGCTCTCGGATATTCCTTCGGTCAAACTGCGCCCGCCGCCAGAATTCACACCCCAAGAAGCGGCGATGATGGCCGATTTCCGTGATCGGGGCCTGCATCCGTATTATTCTCATATCGCACAGAAATGGATTGAGGGGTGTGCCAATTGCTTCGGCAGGAAATGCCCGCGCACCTGCAAGATGGATGGCCGCTCGGCCGGTGTAGAACCGGCACTGGCCAGCGGTCGCGCCGCTATCATCACCGAATGCGATGTCGAAGCGCTGGCGGAAGACCAGCCCGGACAGATCACCGGCGTCCGTGTGCGCCATGGTGACGAGACTTTCACCCTGCGCGCCCGGACCTATGTTTTGGCCGCGGGTTCGTTTGGCTCGCCCACCCTGTTGCTGCGGTCAACCGACCTATCCGCAACCGGATGCGCAAATTCAAGCGATTGGGTCGGGCGCGGGCTGATGTTTCATATTGATAATTTCTTTGCTGTCTGGCCAAGGCGGGGTGCGGAACCGATAGGTAAAAGCAGGGCAATATCCACACGCGACTTTTATGTTGTGAAAGGTGAGCGTATGGGCCTGGCGCAATCCATGGGATACGAGGCGGATTACGGAACCATCCTGCGCTTTTTGCTTATGCAGCTCGAACGCTCGCGGTTTGCCAAATACACAAAGCTGCGCCGCCTTCTGAACATACCCGCCCTTTTGGCCGCCAAACTGTTTGGAAACGCCGACGTGTTCGTGGCCCAGATGGAGGACTTCCCCGTCCGCGAAAACCGGGTAGTATTGAACCAAAAGGACCCCGAGGTCTTTACATTCGAATACACAGTCGCACGCGACGTCTTCACCCGTCAAACCGGACTGCGCCGCGCCATCCGGAGTGCAATCGGTCGGTGGCGTGTGATGTTTCTGTCAATAAAACCAATCGTTAACGTCGGTCACCCACTGGGCACGTTACGCTTTGGAAGTGATCCCGCCACGTCGGTGCTTGATCCCGATTGCAAGGCACATGATCTACAAAACCTCTATGTCGCCGATGGTTCGTTCATGCCAACATCGATGGGGGTCAATCCAAGCCTGACCATCGCCGCCAACGCATTGCGGGTCGCAGACATCATCGCTGATCGGACGAACCAGTCTAAACAACCCAAGGAGGCGTCATGACAGATACAAGCCAGCGAATTCGCGAAGGTATTGCCGTCGTCACAGGTGCCGGCGCGGGATTGGGACAAGAACTGTGTCGCACCCTGATTGCCGAAGACATCCGTGTCGCGGGCATCGGTCGCAACCCCGAACAGTTGACGGCCCTTGCGACCGAGCTGGGGGACGGATTCATGCCCGTCACAGCCGATGTTTCGGACCCAGAGGCCGTCGCACGGGCATTCGAAGATATCACTGCCACCTCAGGCGCGCCCACGATCCTGATCAACAACGCAGCCGTTTATCCGCGCCGCGACATTCTGGACGAAACCCCGGAAAGTTTCATGCAGTCGGTCAACATCAATCTCGGCGGCGTTTTTTATTGCTGCCACGCGGTCCTTCCCGGCATGGTCGAGCGTGGCTATGGCCGGATCGTCAACCTCAGCACCTTCGCCCACATTGCACCGGCGCCCACGGCCGCGGCCTATTCGGTGACCAAGGGGGCTGCGCAGACATTGACCAAATCATTGATTGCCGATCTTGCCGACCGTTTTCCGGATATCGTCATCAATGACTGGATACCCGGTGCGTTGAAAACCCGAATGGGCATACCCGATGGCATCGAACCAGCAGAGGCCGCAAAATGGGGCGTGCGACTGGCATTGTGGCATGATCCGATGCTCACCGGACGCCTGTTTGATCAGGACACCGAGTTTCTGGAGCCAATCTCTTTGAAACGAAAGATATTGAACAAGATTACCGGCAAAAAGCGCATCCCGCTGCGCCTTTCGTAACAAACGCGTGGCGCGGTGGTTTGAAAGCCACCGCATCGCCAAATGTTCAGTCCGCTTGCCATGAAGCAACCAGTTCCCGTGCCTCGATTATATTGTCCTCGATCGAGCAATAGGTCCAACCTCCGTACCGCCCGATGGAATAGACACCACTATCGTTGAGGACTTTGTTCAAACGCTCTACCTCTGATTTGGCCTGCTGGTTGATATGGACATAGGCCGGGTCCATCACCAAGGCGTGGTAAGCCACCAGCTCATGGTCATCAATCAGACCTTCACGGGCCAGATCTTCAAGCACGCGTGCGCGGGTGGCTTCGACGTCAACCTCTGCATCACTCGTCAGGCCGACCTCAACATAAAGGCTCATCCGGTCGGCGTCGAATATGTTGTCATAGAACCCAACACGGTAGAACACCCGCTCGCGATTAGGGTAGTAAACCCAATGCACATCGCGCGGCCCCTTCCGGTCGAAGCCCAGATTGAAGACCAGCACCTTGTTCCAGGTAAATGCCTCTTCCTGATGCTCCAGACCGGCAATTCTGGCCAGATGGTTGAACGGTGCGGACGACACCAGCCGCTCAAAGCCAATTTCGCGACGTGTTGTGCGCGCCACCTTGCGGTCAAGGTCAATCCCGTCCAACGCTTCGTCCAGACAGATCGCATCAGGCTTCACGGCGCTGGCAATGGCATTCACATACTCGATGGCGCCGCCTTCGGGATAGGTGAACGTGGCATTATAACTCTGATTGTCAGGGATCTTCATATTGTGGATGATGTCATCCACATCTGCGTGCGGAAAGAACCGCCCCATGGCGTCTTTGTCGAGCGAACTGAGGTCGCAGGCATAGAGCTTCTCGTTGTACGGAACCAGGAATTTTTCGCTGATACTCTTGCCGAAACGGCCATAGATCATGTCCAGAAAACTGCCCTCTGCCTGCTCGTTCGGTTTGGCAAAATACAGGTCATACAGGCAGTCGATGAAATCCGCCTTGGGCAATTGGTGGATGTTCTTCTGAAATGGAAAATCAACCCAGTCACCGCCATAAGCGATGAAGGACTTCTTTTCGCAGGTGATAATCTGCTGGCCCTGCATCCGTTCACACAACCAGGCTTCGATTTCCGGGTTCTTGAAGTGGAAGAAATGACCGGAATAGTCCCAGACAAACCCATCCTTCTTGATGGTTTTGCAATAGCCGCCAATGGCGCTGTCCGCATCAATGACGAGGTAGTCGGCATCGCCAAGGGCTGCAGCAGTGGACAAGCCGCTAATGCCGGCCCCGATGATCAACGTCTGGGTCTTTTCCATGTGCAAGTTCCTACATTCAAATGATAACGTCTGTACGGGTTAATATCTGCGTCAGCCTTAAAAGGCACGGATCGCGGCCTTGTATCCTTCAACGGTTTTGGTCGCGACTGCATCGGGGCTGTAAAGCTCGCGGCAATCTGCCCAAGCCTGTCGCCCAAGCCGCGTGGCAAGGTCCGGATCGTCCAATAGGCGCTGACAGGCCGCAACCATTGCCTCTAGGTCCTGACTGGGGATTAAAAGGCCATTTCGCTCGTCTTCGATGACTTCGGGAATGCCACCCACCGCCGTTGTGACCAGCGGACAGCCCAGAGACATCGGTTCCAGCAACATATATCCCATCGTATCGTACTGGGCCGCAATCAGAGTCAGGTAGTGGCTTGTTCTCAGACTCATCAGCTCGGAATGAGTCATCTGTCCCCGGTAGTCGACACGATCACGCAACTTCGGTGGGAAATTCTGCTCGAAGAACTCCTCAAAATAGACTGTGCCATTCTCGGTTTGGATACCTTGATCCGGGCCGATGAAGGTCAAGGTCAGATCTGGGTTCGCCTCGGCAAGCCGCGCAAAGGTCCGAAGTACCAGATCCCCGCCCTTGATGCTGTCGAAACGTCCGACGAAAAACATCTTGTTCTTATCACACCGGTCAACTTGCCAGATCTCAGTTTCTGGCGACGAAACAATTGGAGTTGGAATAATGGTACTGCTCTCAATCCCAAGATCGTAGTGTTTGCGAATTGTATCCAGCGTGTCGTTACAGTTGGCCGTCACATAATGCGCTGCTTTGATGGCCAGCCCTTCATATTTCAAACGCCCGTCATTGATGGACTGCGCGGATGTTGCGTCCTTGAAACCACCGGTCAGCACGAATGGGCCGTGCAAACGCACTGAAACGGGGACGATATTCATCATCGCAACCTCGGCACCCATTCCGAAGGATTCCTCGATCTCGAAAACCTCGATCCCTTTTTCGGCCACCAGTTTGCGAATGGCCAATGCGATCTTGGACGAATGCCGCAACGCGTCGTAAGGGCGCCCAGTCAGCTTCGACTGTATTTTGTGCCAAATCCTTGAAAGAAAAGGAACCTGAACGTCCCCGAGGTCAATCGTATACGGATCCTTCTCTCCAGCGTCAGGCGTCAGAATATAAACTTCATGTCCAAATGCCCGCAGCGAGGACACAAGCTGCGACGTGTATGTTACAATTCCGGACGCGACGCGTCCGGGCGGCCAAGATGAGACGTAAATCGCGATCTTCATCGGCTGGTCGGTTCTTTCATTCATGTCCAAAAATCTGAGCAAACGGTTCTCTGCCCATCTCCTTCTTGGGGCCTAAATCAAAATCTCTTAAAGATGGAACAACTGCCACCGGACGGCGCGGGTTGTGCACGTAAATGACTCGTAGCAGGGACTCTCTGTCCATGCTAGATTCCAGTTGCAGTTGTCATTGTCTGTGGCACAGTATCCACGCTGGATTCTAGCTTTAGTTGCAGTGATATGCGGCAATTTTGACCTCGAAAGAGGCGTCCCAATACAGGGGACAATCAAATAGGGTACGAGTTATTGTTGCAAAGGTTGGCTCGGGAAATCACGATGGCTTGCCCTCTCAGGTCGATCCCGCAAAAAGGTGAATCATGACAAAGCACATTCTTCTCACCGGCGGCGCCGGATTTATCGGCTCGCATACCTATGCAGCCCTTGTGGATGCCGGTTACGCGGTCACCATTTTGGACAATTTCGAAAACGCGCGCCATGACGTGCCTGACCGGCTGTCCCAGATCACGGGCGAAGCTGTACCGGTCATCGAGACAGACATTCGCGACCAGGACGCCATCAATTCCGCATTTGCCACCAACGACTTTGATGCCGTTGTGCACTTTGCTGCATTAAAATCCGTCCCTGACAGCGAAGCCGATCCCATCGGCTATTACAATTCCAATTGCACAGGCTTGATCAACATCGTCGACGCAATGCAGGCAAGTGGCGTCAAAAATATCGTCTTTTCGTCATCGGCCGCAGTTTACGGCAGCGCTTCGCAAATGCCCTTAACCGAAACCAGCCCCTGCCTACCGGACAGTTGCTATGGCTCCACAAAGCTATTCGGAGAGGAATTTTTGACGCGCGTCGCCAAGGCGCATCCCGATGTCAAAACCGGCATACTGCGCTATTTCAATCCCGTCGGGGCTCACCCATCCGGGCTGATCGGGGAGGATCCCTCTCAGCCGCCCGGCAATCTCGTTCCGGTGATTGCCCGCGTCGCGCGCGGCGAAATCGAGGCGCTTTCCATCTTCGGTGGCGATTACGATACCCCCGATGGAACCTGCATCCGTGATTATATCCACGTCCTTGATCTGGCTCGGGGTCATGTACTGAGTCTCGATGCACTTCTGAACCAGAAAGAAAGCCATCTCGTCAATCTTGGCACCGGGCGAGGAAACTCGGTCCGTGAAGTTCTGAACACCTATTCGGAGGTGATCAATCGCGAGATACCCAATCGCATCGTGGATCGTCGCCCTGGCGACCCGCCGGTTTCTTATGCAGCGACAGACCGGGCAAGCGAAGTCCTTGGATTTGAGGCGAAGCACGGCCTCAGGGACATGTGTGAAAGCAATTGGAAGTTTTCAGGGGATAAGTGAAGAATGCTCTGAATGCTTGGAACCATCATCCATGCACTTCCTCGAAATCATGTTGCTGCGGCCCAAAGTTCAGCCATTCCCCAGCCCACTGCTGCTCCGACCAGTACAAGCGGCATCAACCGGACCTCATGCAGCAGTGATACCCAGCCTTCCCGACGCCCCATCACCAAGAGCGCGGTGACCTCGGGGATGCGATGCAATGCGACAACGAATAGCGCAAGGGTCGTTGACCCGAAACCCCATATCGCGATGAACAGTCCGACCCAGATCGTTGCAGCGCTTACCAGGCTGAGAACCGTCATCTCGCGGAACCGGCGTTGCGCGCTATAGGCCTCGCGCAACAGGCGCGGGCCAATCAGGATCAGACCCACAGACAGGATCTGGATCATGCCCGCGACGTCCGCGTATCGGTCATCGTAGATAATACCTACCAATGTTGGGGCGAAAGTCATTAGCGTGCCGGCTCCGAACATCGCCAGACTGTCAAACAGGATGCGGTATCGATAATAGCGGCGGCGCAAAGATGCCTCTTCGCCGTCTTTGTGCAATTCAGTGAACACCTGAAGTCCCATCTGAGCGTGAACCGTGTTCAAAAACGTCTCGACAATATCCACGATCTGACGGGCGATATAATAGAAACCAAACGAGCTTGCCGACATCGCAAAGCCTAAAACAAAGCGGTCAGCCATTACGGTGACGGCGGACAAAGCCGAATGGCCGATGATCCATTTGCCGCGCTCGATGATCACCCGGAAATCGTCAATGGCCCAATTCAGGCGCATCGCCGGGCCGAGAAACATCGCATAGCTCAGTACAACCATAATGAGTGCGCCTGCGAGATTGCCCAGAACCAGCGCCCAGATATTACGCAGCCAGAAGGCCAGACCTATAGTTATGACCGTTGTCAGAACCACTCTGATCAGCGTCTCTTTGCTGACCTGACGGAACTTCATTTCGCGTTCATAGACAAACTTGGCTGGTGACGCGAAGCCGCTGATGATAGAAAACCCACCGATTGCGGCGATTGCAAATGGAAGCGTCGGGTCACCATAGCTTGACTTTGGATCGAACCACTCTGCCCCCTGCCCCCACGAAATGCCAAACGCCAGCAGGATACAGACCAGCAGGATCAGAACTCCGCGCAAAATCTGCGCCGTCCAGCAGGAGCGCAGAAACCCATCATCCAATTTGCCCTCGCGGGTCAGGATCAGCGAGCGCACGCCCAGATCGGAGAACATCTCGAGCACGAAGATGAAGGTCATGACGACGGCGAAGACCCCGAATATCTCGGGCGTCAGTATGCGGGTCAGCACGATGGTCGAGACAATCCGCGCCAATACCTGCATCACGAAGACCATTGTCGACAAAGCTGCCGACGCCATGATCTTGCGCCGCAGACTGTCGCGGTCGGACATCAGCCCGGATATGCACTGGCTTATGAACTTCATGCCGGTTCAGCCATGGTCTGACTCCACCACATCCTAAAAGCCGAACAGATTGGCCTGGGTGATGCCTTTGCGGATAAATTCATCCCGATCCGCTTCGGGCTTCCAACCCAGAACCTCTTTGGTGCGGGCATTGCTGAAGGGGGACAGATGGCCCCGGGATTTCCAATCGCTATAGGACTGGTTCTTCAGATCATGCAGCCCGACGACGTAGCGTTTGAGCAGGTATTTGATGCTGCCCGACAGGTAGAAGGTCCAGAAAGCGCCTTTTTTGACCTCGATCCGCGCGCCCAAAGCCTCATGTATCGCGTCAAAATAATCCCGCGCGCTCATCATCGGCTCACCAATCAGATTAAATGACTGCCCCACGGCAGCGTCATTGTCGATCATTGCGATCAGAGCATCCGAGATATCTTCGATCAGGACAAACGGTAGGATGTTGTGCCCATCCCCCCAGATCCGCACCGCCCCGGCCCCATGCCAGCGCCCGATACCCCAATGTTGAAGCGGCCCGCCCTCACCGATGACAATGCCGGGCCGCGCAATTACCAGAGGCAGGTCCTGATTCCGGTGCATTTCAAGCAGTCGCTTCTCGCATTCCGCTTTTGAGCGGGCATAGAGGTTGCGGTCGCTCATATCCTCGCCAAATCCGGTGTCTTCTGTGATCGTGCGTACTGGATCGGACATGTCATATGAGGCGATAGTTCCAGTGTAGATCAACCGCTTGACCCCGGCCTCTTGCGCTGCCTCCGCCACGCGCACAGCCACGCCGACGTCGTTTTCAAGGCACCCTTCCCAAGTACTGTCCATGGATTTGGCCAGGTTATAGACGACCTCAATCCCTTCCATGGCAGCGGTCAGCGCCTCTTTGTCCCGCAACGAAACAGCAACAGTTTCAACCTGATCAGCAATGTCGGCGAAAGGTCCATGCCGCCCACGACTGAGGACCCGCACCCGACGTCCGCTTTTGACCAAAGCGCGTGTCAGATGGCGACCGATGAAACCAGTGCCCCCGATCACCATAACCGTAGGCTTCAAAGTTGCAGCAGGCACGACCGGGGCAGGCTTCGCGGTGAATTCATCCGGTATCAATTCGGCGGTTTGTTCAATGGCTCCGATGACGGCCCCGGCAGCAGCGGCCGAAAAACGGTCGTCCACCGGGTTGTTAGTGCGGATCGCATCGTAAAACGCACCAAACGCCCCCAGAAAGCTCAGCGCATAGGGGGATTTGCGGTTCAACGATGTCAGTTGTCTCACGCCGTTGACCACGCCCTCGCGCAGATGCTGACCCGCCAGCCCCATCTGTTGACGGAATGGGTTTATGACGATGTCGGATGTGTTCTCGCATCGGATCGTCAGCGTGTCCGCAGCATAATCCAGCCGCGCCATTGCCGAGGATCCATGCACCACAACCGACCGGTCATCCATTGTTTCAACTAATTCGAGATTGAACGTCAGATCGACATGGCCGGCCCGCGCCCGGATCTGCCAGCTTTGCGGGCGGACCTGCCCCCCTTGCAGAGTGACAGGCTTACCTGCTTCCAGTCTGAAATCGCTGAGCTCACCAAACAGATCCACGGCAAAGGCATACAGATGCGGCCCCAGTTCGAAGAGCAGATTGCGTGCCTCTTGCAACATCCACAGGCCATAAGGACCGGATCGCAGAGGCACCAGGGGAAAGCGCCAGTTGAACTCGGCGCTGTTGATTCTGCCCAACGCGCCAGACCGGCAGGCTTGTTTCAGCCGCTTATATGTCGGGACACCCAGGAAGTTGTGGCAGACGGCAACCTGCCGACCGGCCTCTTCTGCAGCAGCGGTGACTGCGCTGCAATCGGCATGCGACAAAGCAAAGGGTTTCTCCACCATCACATGGAAACCCGCCCGAAGGCAGCGCTGCGCCAGATCGGCATGGATATGCGGGGGGGTCAAGATATGGACCGCGTCGCAGATATTGGCCGTCGCCATTTCCTCGATCAAGGTAAAGGACTGAATTCCATAAGTCCCCGCGAAATCCGACGCCGCAGCGGGCGACACATCGCAGATTGCGGTCAGGTCAACGCCTTTGCTGGCCCGCAGCGCGTTTGCGTGCCAGGTTGCGATATATCCGGCTCCGATCAGGCCGACGCGAATTGGGTTCTGAGACATATACTTTTCAACTCAAATGACTATTTATATTCGATGATCTTCATCGGCGCCGCCCGCTTTCGGCGCCACAGGTATGTCAGCATACCAACAACGTTGGGAAGTTTGGACAAGGACAGCAAAACCGCTTGTCGCATAGCTGATGGACGAGGCAAGCCTTCCTGCATAAGGCCCTGTGTCGTCCGCAGGTACGACAGCACATAGATGCCCAGAACTGCCAGAACGATCCAGACCGACACGAACAGCCCGATTGCCGCGACGGCTGGCAAGACCGCACCATAGAACCAGGCCCTTTTGCGCTCTCGCGTGAAATAGTCGGCATGCAGATCGCCAACCTGGGCAAATCCATGCCCGGTGCGAACGGCCCGCTTCCACCATTGAGAAAAACGCATCATGGCAGCGTCGTGACGGGTCATGTCCAGGGGCAAGCGTTCGATTTTCCAACCCGCTTTGCGAATGCGCACGCAGAATTCGTCATCCTCGGCCGCGATGACGGTGTCATCAAAGCCGCCGACCCCGTCAAAGGCCGGAACCCGTACCATCATGTCGCCGCCGCAGGTTAGGATCGAACCCGCCGGGCGGTGCCATTCGAAATCGCAAAGCGCATTGTAGACGCTTGTATCGGGGTGAATCTCAGCTCTCCAACCTGTCACGATGCCAAGCCCGGGATCGGCGACCAGCGCCTCAGACGCGGCAGCGACCCAGCCATCAACGATGGCGCAATCGCCATCAACAAACTGAACAAAGTCCAGTGGCACACCCATCGCCTTTAATGCAGCATATCCGGCGTTGCGTGCCCGCGCTGCAGTGAACGGGCGGGACAGGTCCAGCTCAACTACATGTGCCCCAGCATTACGGGCCTGCTGCACGCTGTCATCGGAAGAGTTCGAATCTACATAAACCACCGCAGACACTTCATCGGGAACCGAAGCCAGGCAACGAACCAGACGTTCACCTTCATTTCGACCGATCAGGACCAGACCGATTGCCGGGATCAGGGTATCATTCGGCATTCCTCACCCCCTGACTTTCAGGTTGGACGAGCTGCGCCAGACGCGTCGCTTCAGTTTTCTGGTTGAACTCGGCGGTCACCTTGGTCCGGCCCGCCTGACCCATGCGGGCGCGCAATTCGGGATCGCTCAGCAAATCACGCAGGCGTTCGGTCAACGCATCGACATTGCCGGGCGGCACCAGATAGCCGCTGACGCCATCCTCGACCAGTTCCGAAATGCCGCCGACACGGGTGGTCAGCACAGGCAGACCACTGGCCATCGCCTCCATCAGCGTCACCGGGACACCTTCGGCAAAACTGGGCAGGACCAACGCATCGGCCCCAGTCAAAATCTCTGCCACCTCACTTTGCGATTTGTATCCGGCGAAATGCACCACCCCATCCAGTTTCAAGCGCTTCGCCTGATCTTCAAGATCTGCGCGCTCTGGCCCATCCCCGATCAATGTCGCATGCAGTCCTGGCACGTCTTGTTCAAGCCGCGACAGCGCCTCAAGCAGGATTGGCACGCCCTTTACCCCTGCCAACCGACCGACAAATACTAGATGAGGCCTGTCAGGATCGGCGGTGCTTGTCGCTTGATACTTCTCGGGATCGATACCGCAATGAATGATATTGAGCTTCTTCCAATGCTGGGGATCCGAAAAGATCATGCACTGGCTGCGGCAGAAATCGCTGATACAGGCCACAAACCGCGCCTCAGAGATCTTGGTATCGATGCGCCAGTGTTTGGGTTCAAAAAAGATATCCGGCCCGTGGATTGTGAAACTGAAAGATATACCGCTGATCCGGCTGGTCAGCATTGCAACCGTGCAGGTGGCCGTAGCGATATGATTGTGAAGATGGCGTACCTTACGCTTGCGAAGATGCTCGGCCAGCACCGCCGCCTCTGCAAAGTAGAACAGTTGATACACCAATCCCTTCAACCCGGCCGGACGGGTCTTCAGCGCCAGACCAAGGGCCGAGAAGTATCGACCTGGCGCCCGCATCAGTGCCTTCAGGTGGCATTGGATCAGGTGCAACGGGGATTTCGCTGCCGCGATCACATAGAATGTATTCTGGTATTCCTGTTGTTGTTCGGGGCCCACATGATGCTCGATGCCCGTTTTGCGGATCGAACACGTTTCAACTTCAACCCCCTGCGCACGCAGGGCGAAGATTTCGCGCTGGATGAAAGTATCTGTCGCGCGGGGGTATTCCCCAGTCAGATATGCGATGGGCGCTGGCTGGCTCATGCCGACTGACCTTCGATCTGTAACCGGTGCATGACTTCGGAAAAGGACGGCTGCGGCGGGATATCCAGTCGCGCATGAAGGCGGGTGGTGTCAAAGCGCACAGGTTTCATCCGGGCATGCAACGTGGCGGGCCGCAGCAGCCCCGGTAATCTGTTACCCAGCCTCGGAATCTTGCCCAATACGGCACCGACAATACTGAACAGACGCCAGCTAATCGGCCATACCGCGCGCGGCCAACCCGTCTGACGCAGCGCCGCGACATAGGTGGCGCGGTCCGGACGGTCATCATCAAAAACATTGATCACTTCGATCCCATTGGACGGAGTCTGCGCTGCCTGCACAAGCGCCTGCGCAGTGTGCACCACATAGCTGACAGGGACTTCCCCGGCACTTTCCATCGATATCAGCAGCGGTCCAACAGGATACCCCAAATGCGCGTTCCACAAACGCTCTGGCCCAAATACCGCGCCAGGCCGCATAATCCAAAGATCGAAACCTTGTGCTTCGGCCACAGCACGTGATTGCCGCTCTTGCATCAGTTTGGCCTGACAATAGGCGTCCCGCTTCTGAGGTGCAGTTTCGAGCGGGCAATCTTCGGTCAACAGCACGCCGGTTTCTACTGCACGGCCATCATAGACGGACAGGGAACTGACCAGCACCAGCCGAAGCGCAGACGAGCAGGCCTGAATCGCGCCAAGTACCGTTTCCATCGCCTTCGCCGTCTCGCGAATCTGGCGGTCTGGCGCCCCACCCACTATTGCCGCAGCGTGAATAATTGCATCCACATCAGACAATCGTTTCGCTAGTCTGCCCTTCGCATCTGGTTCCGCCAGATCCAGAGGAAACACGACAATCCCGGAATCAGCGCTCCATGCAGCAGGCGTAGTCGCTTCAGAGCGCACCAATGCCACCACTTCATTCCCCGCGCCTCGCGCCGCATCAACCGCGTAGCGCCCGATGAAACCGCTCGCGCCTGTGATCAAAATCTTCAACCCAGCCATGACGTTAACACAATCCGGGTGTCCCTTGGTGCTTGGTATTCAAAAGAAATCTCAACCGCAAAACACTATCAAACCTAACAACAAAAAGACCAATTCAAACCCCTGCGTAAATCGGGATTTTGTCAATTTCGAGAGTTTTATAAAGTAAGTGAGCGAAATTACGAATGGGAATGCCCGAATTTTTGCCCGGAAAAGAACAATTCCGCGCCCCTGCCCGCATATGACGATAGGTCTCCCCAACCTGATATCGACAAACACCAGACTGTGAACGTGCGCGAACACAATACTCGATCAAAGCGCTGGTAACATCACGCACTACTGGGCAGTATCCCGTTAGTCGAAAGCCCAACCCTAAAAAGCAATGTTCAGACATCTGATTGATCCGCCACTCATCGCGCTTTGCACGACCATTTTCCTAGCTGGCTGCGAATCCTCCGAAGAACGGGCCGAGCGCTTTTATCAATCGGCGCTTGAGCTTTTGGAGACTGGTGATCCCGAACTGGCGCTGCTTGAACTGCGTAACGTATTAGAGCTGGATGTTTCTCATACCCAAGGACGGATCTTGTTTGCGCAGACTCTGGCACAACAAGGCCAGATAGGCGAGGCGCTGAACCATTATCTGCGCGTGGTCGAACAAGAGCCCGAACGGCTGGATACCAGACTTATCGTGACCAGAATGTCATTGGACCAGAACCGATGGGAGGATGCGTTGCGCCATGGTCGCACTGCGCGTGATCTGGCAGCTGACAATGCGGATGTCCGCTTTCTAAATGCGGTTCTGGACTATCGTGAGGGGATCGAGGCCGAGGACATTGCTGCGCTCGACGCGCCATTGCAAGTCGCACAGGACAGACTGGTGGACAGTCCCGACGATCGCCTCGCCCGGCGATTGGTTATTGATCATGCGGTAACGACTGGGAACCCTGATCTGGCCCTGCGCCGGATCGAAACAGCGTTGAGGCATCTTCCTGATGAGTATGAATTCCATCTGGCCCGTTTGCGTATCCTGTCCGACCAACAGGACATGGCGGCAATAGGTGAGGCATTGCGGGAATTGACGGGCCGCTTTCCCGACCGGCGATTGGCGCGCAACATGCGATTGGCATGGCATATGGAGCAAAAGGACGTCGCCGGCGGCGAAGCGTTTTTGCGTCAGCTCGCAAATGCACCAAACGCAGGCGTGGACGATCACCTGCAAGTGGTCGATTTCTTGAAACGCACCCAAGGTGAGGAAGCTGCGCGCTCAGAACTGAACAGCCTGATTTCCGCGCAGCCCGAAAACAAAAGCTATCAGGCCACATTGGCGGCCCTGAACTACGAGGCGGGCCAGACCGTAGCCGCCATCAAAATGATGCACGAACTGCTGGCGGACGCTCAGGCCACGGAAGAGACAGCAAACCTTAAGATCAATCTGGCGCGCATGTTGATCAGCGGCGGGGATGTACCTGCCGCCGAGGCGCTGGTCAGCGAGGTTTTGGCGGAAGCTCCGGGTCATACGGAAGCGCTGAAAATGCACGCCACCTGGCAAATCCGCGAGGATCGCCCCGAGGAGGCCATTCTGACGCTGCGCACCGCCCAGGCCGGAGCACCGCGCGATCCCGACATTCTGATTCTGATGGGTCAGGCACATGAGCGCACCGGAGCGCGAGAGCTGGCCGGTGAGCGCTATGCGCTAGCGGTTGAGGCCTCAGGTCGTGCTCTGGACGAGTCTTTGCGCTATGCAGCGTTCCTGCTGTCGGATGACAGGCTTGATGTTGCTGAAACCGTTCTGGCGGATGCGCTTGGTGTCACGCCCGGCAATGTCGAATTGCTGACCGCAATGGCTGAGATTCAGCTGCGGCAAAAGAATTGGATTCGGGTGAAGCGACTGATCTGGCGCCTGCGGGCACAAGATGATCCCTCTGCACTGACAGCCGCCGATCGGATCGAAGCAGCAGTATTGGTTCAACAGAACCGAACCGAAGACGCTATCAGATTCCTGAGCGACCTGAGCGCTGCGGAGCCGGCAGACCTTAATGCACTGACAAACTTGATCGGCACCATGGTACAAAACGGCAAAATCAATACGGCTGTTGATGTGCTTGAAAACAGGTTGCAGGACACACCCGGCGATCCGGTATCGCGCTATTTGCGCGCCGGGATTTACGAGGCCGAAGGCCAGGATGACGAAGCCGAAGCGATCTATCGCGTGTTGCTGACAGAAGACCCGACAAATCTTCGAGCCGTACGCCAAATGGCCCGGATGCTGACCCGACAAGGGCGCGAGGCAGAGCTAACGGCACTGCTCAATGTCGCGTCAGACGCCAATCCAGATGCAGTGTTGCCGCGCGCCCTGCGGGCAGAGCAGCTTCAACGTCAGAATGATTTCGACGGAGCGATTGCAGCTTATGATGCGCTTTACACAAATAACTCTGACGTAGAGGTATTTGCCAACAATCTGGCCAGTCTGATCAGCATCCATCGCGATGATGCCGAAAGCCTGTCGCGCGCCTTTGTCGTCGCCCGCCGGTTTCGACGTTCAGACGTACCTGCGTTTCGCAATACCTATGGCTGGATTGCATTCCTAAGGGGTGAGTTGGATGAAGCGATAATTCACCTTGAGGCAGCAGCGCAAGGACTGCCCGACAATCCGACTGTTCAATATCATCTGGGAGAGGCTTATGTTGCTGCTGGACGCGGGGAAGACGCACAAAGCGTCTTGAACCGGGCTGTCGCGCTTTCGGCGCAGCACGATTTCTCTCAGTTACAAAGAACGCAGGAATTGTTGCAGCAATTGTCTGTCACCCGGTGACTGTCGCGCGGTCCGCTTGTCAATTCACCTGTTGGACCGAAACGTGTTCGACACAATTTTCCTCGACAAGCAGGGCGCGGCAAATGAGGACGGCACACAGGATCAGGCCGACAATTCCGCCTGTTGCTGCATAGATCATGATCGCGGTGGCCAATGAAGCGCCTGAAACCAGCGCACCGACGCTCAATGCGCCCCCGGCCATCATACCAAGCAAGATTAGTCCGACTATCATCACACCCTTCATCCCTCAATGCGCCCCACGAACGGTGCAACTCGGCGCCAGATCAGCAGATGATAAAGATGTGTCACAATGATGTCCCATCCCCACATGAACTGAAACCAATCAATTACCGATCACGTTAGACAGGTCTAGTTATCAAAGGGTAACTTCGACACAGTCCGCAAGAAATCGCGCAAAGTGGGTTGAAAGCCAAGCAAAATATGGCTGAAATAGCGTGGTGCATGTTCGGCACCACGTGATTGCTGCCGCAAGTCAGGGACAGAAGAGAATAATGATGAAATCAGTTTACGCATTGCTCGTTTCGGTGGTTATCGGCCTTTTGGCATTGCCAGCGGTGGCGCAGGGATATCGGTTTCAACCGGGTGACACTCTGCGCGTCGAAGTATTGGAAGACGAGGCCCTGAACCGCGACATTCTGGTAGCTCCTGACGGTCAGATTAACGTTCCGCTGGCAGGTTCTTTGCGGGCTGGAGGTCGGACGGCCGAACAAGTGCGATCAGAATTGTCCGAATTGCTGGCACCTAACTTCGCTTCGCCCCCTAATGTCTTTGTGTCTTTAGGGGAACTCAATGTCCCGCGAGAGCCGCTACCCCCGCGCACGATTGACGTTTATGTCATCGGCGAAGCTGGATCGCCCGGCAGGCACGCTCCTGTGCGTGGTACAACACTTTTGCAATTCTTCGGTGAGATGGGTGGATTTTCTAGATTCGCCGCCACAAAACGGATAATGCTACGTCGTACAGACAGCGCAGGTAAGGAAACTGTTTACCAGTTTAACTATGATGCGATGTTGGACGGCACAGGAACAGGGGGATCGACGAGGCTGGCCGACGGTGATGTGATTGTAATCCCACAACGGCGCTTGTTCGAATAACCCCTAAAAAGGGGCAGGGCAGTGAAACTAAAGCTTGGTTTACAAACAGCACTTTGTGGTGCTGTTTGTATGTCGATAAATACAGGTAACCGCGCAATCGCTCAGGGCATTGAGTTGGATCCCGGCGGGCCGCAAATGACCCTTGGCATAGCCCAGCGTTTTGAGACAGGGCGCAATTTGACACTTGATGTTCCCGAGCAGGGCAATGGATCAATTGCTTCGACAATCCTATCCTTTGGGCTATCGAGTGAAACTCCCATACAGAGCCTGAGCTTGGATGCTGTTACTGCTTTGCGGTTTAGCGATCTGCCAGATCGAGGCAGCGACGTTGATATCGGTGATTCCATCTTTGACTTTGGTTACATTCGAGACGGAGCCAACGCTGGTCTCGACCTTGGCCTCGACTTTTCAAGCTATGATATTGGTCTTTTTCGGTCACTTAATGACTTCATAGATGAAGACGGTGTAGTCGATTTACCCTCCGACTTTGGCGATTTAACGGGCGACGGGACTCGCAGAGAGTTACTCTTTTCCTTCCAAATGGACTTTGGGCGTCAGGATTTGGTCAACTATTATTTCCGCATAGACACGCAGAATCTTGACTACGTAGATCAGACAAGTCCGGATCTATTCGATACCGATGTAATTAGCGGCGGTGCGGGCATTGGCTTTATCCTGTCGCCGGTCACAACTGCCGCGATTGATATCAGCGCAGAGCGATACGAAGAAGATAACCCGGATCAGACTGACCGGAAAACCAAAGATATTGTTTTTGGGTTGTCTCAGGAAGTCACCGAACGGTTGCGGTTGGACTTCGCGTTAGGGTACGTGGATATCGATGAGCGAGAACTGATTTCCGGCGATGACTCTGCCTCTGGCCTCATCGGAGGATTTGGTGCCGAGTATGATATGCCTAATGGCGCAGTGTTTTTCGATGCTGAAAGCGAGTTGGCGCTGGCTGGACGCCTTAATTCATTCCGTGTCGGTCGCAGCCTTGAAGTGCTTGGCGCTGAACTCTCGGCCAGCTTGGGTGTTGCGCATACAGATGGTGGAAAAACAGAACCAATCGGGTCGTTGACATACAGTAATGAATTTGGCGACAACGAACTTCGAATCTTCTTCGATAGGGATGTCGTCATCACAGATGACGAGGTATTTCGCGACGAATATATTCTTGACGTCGGCTATATCTGGGGCCTTGGGCCATCTTCACGTTTCGGGCTTGGTGCAACGCAGATTTTCCAAGATTCTACTGAAGTAGATCCTCGCGTTGAACGGACAGACTTGAATGCCGTATACAGCTACGAGCTCGAGTCTCAATGGATTATAAATGCCGGTCTAAACTACAGTGTCCGTGATGAAGAGGGCCTTGGCCGAGCTACCAGTCCTCTGGCGTTTTTTCAGATTGGTCGAGAATTCGCTTGGCGGCCGTGATCAGCTTTCACCGTCAACTGCATAGGTGGCCTTGCCAGATATTCGGATCCACCATAGTCATCGGCTGCAGTTGTTAATACATATGTTCTGCATTACCGCCATGGTGAATCTCTGCTTTGGCTAATGTTCAACTGGGCCTGTTGATCTTGCAAAGATACATTTATTCCATTCCCAAATTTCTCTTATGGATGTTCACACTCTATATCGTGGTGCTTGCGTACCAGGATTTTCTGCTGGGTGGGAACTCCTGGAAACAGGGTGACTGGCTTATCAATAGCGTCGATACGACCGTGCGTCGGGGGATAATAGGCTCATTACTGCTACGAGTCTCTCAGACCTTTTCCATTGACGTTGTGCTATTGGTAGTGTTGCTGCAAATCTCCCTACTGTTGGCCGCGATGGGTCTGCTCACCCGATCAATCAGAAGATCCGATACACCCGCGACCATTTGGCTTCTGATTTTGTCGCCGGGCTTTTTCATCAGTTTCTGGTCACTCGACGATCAGGGCGGCTTGCGAAAGGAGCTGATCACCTTTCTGGCATTTACCCTTTTGCTGTTTGCCACCAGCCGCCTGACACCCAGCAGGATTTTGATCTACGTTTCGGCATTCGTATTCGGCTTTGCTGTTCTAAGCCACGAAGGCAACCTTTTCTTCGCCCCCTTCTTTGCCTTCGGCTATTACCTGCTGTTTGCGAAATCCGCGATTTCCCGCCGAGAGCTCGCTGCACTTCTGATAATCCTTGCAGGCTCCTGCGTCGCCACCGTCGTCATTGCATTCAGCTTCGACACGGTGACCGATTACATGACAGTTTGCCGTCCGGTATTGGCAGCAGGCGTTGACGCCGAAATGTGTACCGGAGCAATCAAAGCACTTGAAATTCCGCTCAGGGAATACCTGACAACAACGTTCTGGATGTTTTTCTCACCCCTCGTACTGTCCTTTGGGCTTTTGTACGCGATAACCGCGATCCCGATCATCCTCATTGGCAGGCATTTCATTGATGGCCGCATGTTCATCAAGGCCTACGTGGCCTCGGCATTCCTGTTTCTGCCCCTTTACATCGTCGCTGTGGATTGGGGCCGATGGGTCAGTTTTCACACCACGGCTGTCATCTTTACATTGCTGATTGCCGTAAGCCTCGGCTTCGCGAAAAACACACCGGGCCGGGAGCTGCCGCCTGTATTGTTCAACATATTGCTCATTTTCTTCCTGATTGTGGGCTTCTCACATTTCGTCAACGTGATTTGGGGCGGCATGGCGTGGAAAGCAATAAATGGCATTCTCTAACCAACCGCCAGATAATCTTCCCTAGCCTGCCCTCAACAACCCGCTTCTCGCGCCAGATGGGCAACCGAAGATGATCCCTCAAGCGGGATCACCTTCGGTTCTGGCTAACGCAGTAATGACGTCAGGACGGTATGTAGGGCTGCACAGCCTCGAACACATGGTCAGAGATTTCTTCATAGTTGTCCATGAAGACGCTGTGAATATTCTTTGTCGAGACATCCGGTTTTGGCGCTTTTTGCTCGAACATGGTCGAGTATACGATCATCGCGACCAACAGATGCAGCGTGTCATTGCCGTGCGGTGCGGCATCTTTAAACCATTCGCCAGCTTTGATGTCGGAAGCCGGCGTGTTTTCCATGACCGAGACCATTGTGCGGGCGACCGGGATCAGCCTGATGCGCGATGCGACACTGGGTTCAGTTTTTTTGGCGTGCTCCAGAAGATTGTCGAACCAACCCGTGTAATCATATTGTGATGTCGTTCTTTCACGCCAACGGGCAAAGTCGCGGTCTGATCCGGCACCGGTACTATCGTCCAATATTTTGCCGCCATCAGCCCAGCCTTCGTAAATCCAATAGATCGGCTCATCCGTCACATTTTCTTCATGGGCCGCGATAATATCCGTTACCTCATCGCCCCAGGTTAAAGCTTTGCCTTCGACCGGGGGCCTGGGGATAGGCCCGGCGACAGCCGGGTTCGGGTTAGCACCTTGTGAGCCATAAACAGGAGGGCCCGAGAAGTTATCCGTCACGATAATCACATCTGTCACGTTTGCGCGTTCAACTGACGGCCATGACTGGGTGACCCCTGGCGACGGAACACCAAATCGAATCCAGTTCTGGTTCCAATTCGGCGGAGCCACTGGCGGCGTGATATCATAGCTGCCTTGAGCTGCAAAAAACTGTTCGCCATTCGCTTCCACCAGCAACTTCATCATCGGGGGAACCAGATCGTAAAGACTGTTCATATACGCACCAGTCGACCTCCGCTGTAACGCCTCGGCTTGGGCAAGGCTCGGAACCGAGGATACGGTGACCAGCGAAACAACGACTGCACTCAAGAATCGCACTGCATAAACTCCCGATAGGTTCATCTCATTGAAATACAGTACATCGCGCAAATGCGAAGTACATCCTGCAAAACAAATTCTTCCGCGAACCCTCTACTATTCTACTCGATTCAGCATATTGTTCTTGGCAATGAAACAGGGGCAATCCCCGATCGATCCCGAAAAACCCGTATTTCAAATCAGTACGGGCAATAGGGGCGCAATGAACGAGCCTGTGTGAAATAGTGCCTCGCCAGACATACATCCGCCGTATTATATCCATAGCCAAGTAAATATATATACTTGCGTTATCTGACTAATAGCTTGAGGGGCTTCGGCCATTTGTTCATATGACGAGTGAAACACCTTTACCAGTTCTGGTGGTGGATCTGGACGGAACGCTGCTGCGCTCCGACATTTTGTTTGAGACTTTTTGGAGTGCATTGGGAAGAAACTGGCAGACGCCAATTCAGGCTGTCGGCGCGTTGATGCAAAGCAAGGCAAAGCTGAAACGGGATCTTGCCCAATCCGGCCCATTGGATGTGGCGACGCTGCCCTACGACCCCGAGGTCATATCTTATGTTAAGAACTGGCGTAATCGAGGTGGCCGGACGGCACTGGTAACGGCCAGTGACGAAAGGATTGCCAATGGCATCTTCGACCATCTGGGTATTTTCGATGAGGTCTACGGATCGGACGGCGTTCGCAACCTGAAAGGCCCTGCAAAGGCATCGTTTCTGAAGGACCATTTTGAGGGCGGTTTTGCTTATATGGGCGACGCCCATGCCGATATTCCTGTATGGTCACAAGCCGAACGCGCAATCACTGTAAATACATCTGCCTCGTTGCGCAGCACGGTGGACAGCCTGGACGCTCAGGTCGATCATCTTCAGACCCGGCCCAACACCATCAAACCGTATATCAAGGCAATGCGCCCGCATCAGTGGCTCAAGAACATATTGGTCTTTCTGCCGATGCTGGCGGCCCATCAGTACGATTGGGGCACGTTTTTGGCCGCTCTGATGGCATTCATCTCCTTTTCGATGGTTGCCTCCAGCGCCTACGTCACAAATGACCTTCTGGATCTGGCCGCCGACCGGGCTCATCCACGCAAATGCAAACGGCCCTTTGCGTCAGGCGCAATACCGATCGCTCATGGCACCTGGATGGCGATGGGCATGCTTGCGCTTGGCGTCATCATCGCCGCCAGTGTCAATCTCGCCTTGTTAGGGGCGATGATCTTTTACTACGTTGCGACCACCGCTTATTCCCTGAACATCAAACGCCGGATCGTGATCGACATCATAGTGCTGGCCGGATTGTACACGACGCGCATCATCGCTGGTGGCTATGCGACAGAAATTCCCCTATCGGTCTGGCTTTTGGCGTTTTCGGTGTTTTTCTTCCTGTCTCTGGCATCGGTCAAACGTCAAGCCGAACTGATAGACACCGCCAAGCGTGGTGCGATGGAAGCTGCTGGTCGCGGATATCAGGTCGATGATCTGCCGCTCATCAGTCAGGTGGCAATCTCGTCAGGTTATGTATCGGTGCTGGTGATGGCGCTTTATATCAACTCGCCAACCGTTGTGGAGCTTTACCGATCCCCCACGGCGCTTTGGGTTGTATGCCTGATCCTGCTCTATTGGCTTACCCGCATCATCATGATTACCCATCGTGGACACATGCACGACGACCCGGTCGTGTTTGCGGCCAAAGACCGAACCAGTCAGCTGTGTTTTCTGGGCATTCTGTTCTGCGCCATCTGGGGTGCGCTGCTATGACATTGGGGGGATTGGTCCTGCGCTACGGCGTGTTCGCAGTCATCGCAACGATTGCAAACCTGATGACCCAACGGCTGGTTTTGCACTGGGGCGAAGGTTTGGGCCTCTTTGTCATTGCCATGGGCGCAGGTACATTTGTGGGACTGGTCATAAAGTACCTTTTGGACAAACGCTGGATCTTCTATGACCTGTCCTCGGGCGCTGCGGCGCATGGCAAGAAGTTCACGCTCTACACCATCATGGGGCTGGTCACGACGGTAATCTTCTGGGGTTCCGAAACAGCATGCTGGCTATTCTGGAAAACCGACCTTGCACGGGAGATCGGTGCCGTGATCGGCCTGACCATCGGCTATGTGGTAAAATACAATCTGGACCGGCGCTACGTGTTCACCGACGCGATGCTGTCGCTGAGGCGTACGACATGATGCTCAGCGGATGGGGGCGCTTTCCGGTCATCTACGCTCCGGTCGTTGATAGGCCGCGTTCCGAGGCAGAATTGACCGCTGCCCAGGCCAAAGGCGGCGTCATCGCGCGCGGAAACGGGCGTGCCTATGGGGACAGCGCCGTCAGCCGTCGTGGTACAATCGATATGCGTCACTTCAACCGCATGATCTCGTTTGATGCGGAAACCGGCATCCTGGTTGCAGAGTCTGGTGTATTGCTGGCGGATGTCATCACCTCTTTCCTGCCGCGTGGCTGGTTCCCTCTGGTCACGCCGGGCACCAAATTCGTGACCTTGGGAGGCATGATCGCGGCCGATGTACATGGCAAGAACCATCATCGTGACGGTTCGATGTCGGCGGCCCTCGAATGGGTGGATGTCATGGATCAATCCGGTCAGGTGCACCGGGCATCCCGCACACAAAACCCGGAACTATTTGACTGGGTACCTGGCAGCATGGGACTGACCGGAATAATCCTGCGGGCAGCCATTCGCCTGCAACCGGTTGAGACCGGCTGGATCAGGCAAACCACGATCCCGGCCAAAAACCTCGCCGAGGCAATGGAGATCTTCGAAACCTCCGACGACAGCCCGTATTCGGTCGCCTGGATCGATTGCCTCAAGGGTGGTGCGAACCGGGGCCGATCTCTGGTCATGTTGGGCGAACACGCCTCAGGCGACATGCTGGGCGCGCAGGAAAACGATGACCGATACGCGCTACGCCCCAAGCGAAAAAAGAGTCTAGCCTTCGACTTTCCGGGTTTTGCCATGTCAGGTCCCCTTGTTAAGGCGTTCAACGCGCTGTACTACCGCGCCGGGCTGCGCAAGGCTGGTGACAATCTGGTGGATTGGGACAGCTACTTTTATCCTCTGGATGCGATTTTGAACTGGAACCGGGTTTATGGGCGCCGGGGTTTTCTACAATTTCAGTGCGCATTGCCGCTCGATGCATCCAAAGCAGGTCTCGAAGCTCTGCTCGAGGCGATTTCCGAGGCCGGTGCCGGGTCGTTTCTGGCTGTGCTGAAACGGTTTGGTGAGCAGTCCAGCAAGTTTTCATTTCCGATGCTCGGCTACACACTGGCGCTGGACTTCCCTGCCACTTCCAAAAACCTAAGGCTGCTTGAGCAGTTGGACAGGATCACCATTGCCCATGGGGGCCGTTTTTATCTGGCCAAGGATGCCCGAATGACCGCACAGACGCTGATCGAGAGCGATCCGCGCGTGGCGCGGTTTGTAGCCCAACGTCAGAACAGCGGTGCCTCTGAAACTTTTCAATCCTCCCAATCCGAAAGGCTAGCGCTATGAGCAAAGATTCCGTTCTCATCCTTGGTGCGCGCTCGGACATCGGCCTCGCGGTGGCGCATAAATTCGCAAGCCTCGGCTATCCGATCCAGCTTGCGGCGCGTAATGTCGAAACCTTGGAACCCAACCGCGCCGACATCACGACACGATACAAAGTCGACGTTACACTTCATGAGTTCGATGCGTTGCAGCCTAACAGTTTTGCAGGCTTCGTTGACAGTTTGCCGAAATTGCCATTGATCGCGGTTTGTGCCGTCGGGTTCATGGGTGAGCAATCGCAGAACGAACAGGACTTAGCAGCCTCCAGCCTGGTCATGCGTTCGAATTACGAAGGCCCTGCGGGCATTCTGGCTGAACTCGCCAATCGGTTTGAGACGCATGGTTCCGGTACCCTGGTAGGCATCAGTTCAGTCGCCGGGCTGCGTGGGCGCGCAACAAACTATGTTTATGGTTCGGCGAAAGCCGGATTTACCGCCTTCCTGTCAGGTCTGAGGAACCGGTTGGCAAAGAAGGGTGTGCATGTGGTGACGGTTCTGCCTGGTTTTGTCGCCACACAGATGACCGAAAACATGGACCTGCCTGAATGGTTGACGGCACAACCGATGGAGGTCGCCGAGAAGATCGCCACAGCTGTCGAGCGCGGGAAGAACGTGATTTATGTCCGTTCAATCTGGTGGCTGATCATGACGATCATCTGCAACATTCCAGAGAACGTATTCAAGAAGCTGAAACTATGAAATTGCCATCTACTGCCTTCAGGACTAAGGGAGTTTCGGGCATTTGACCTTCAGGACATAACCGGGACTGAGCAGCGTTATGAAAACCCCCACCGGTTCATAATCGCAGGACTTTTCGTCAAGCACTTGCCGCAACCCGTGGGTCGCCCGCCCCGTGTCTCCGGGCCAGACCGCATGGATTGAGCTTATGTAGAACGTACTACCATCGCGGGGCGCAGCATCCAGAACAAATCGTGCCAACGGGCGAAAATCGCCGCGCAAACGCAACATGATGTACATCTTCGCCCAGCCCGCAGGATCATTGTGCAGAATATCCTCGATCAGTTCGGAAAACAGATCGGCGTCCATCTCGTTCCATTCCGGATCAAAATAGGATGGATCAATCGCAACACTGTGGGTCGACAGAGATGGCGCATAACTGTGATGGGAAATGGGTGCGCCTCGTTCGATCATCAATGGGATCAGGCGAAATGCTCCGAAATAATGCAATACCTGCGACGGCGGAAGATCAGCCAAAGTTGCGATCACCTGATCACTGGATCCTTCGACAAGTTGCGGCGGCCATTTCGATACCACGCGCAGCCCGGTCGCTGCAAATATGCAGCTCAATACAGCCAAACCTGCAATGGCAATTGAACGTCGATAGCTTAACGAGCGGAGCAGGCAATCGACAACCGCCCCGGCCAATACGGGAAACACTCCCAACATCCAAACCAGATGGCGCGAACTGGCGGCCGGGTATTTGCCGATTGCGGCAAGCCCTAGAAAGGCAGCCAGAATGGCGCTGATGAACAATATCAGCCCTGACAGTTGCGATCGCTCTGCCCCTTTTGTGAACGCAACCGCGGCAAGAGCGACGAGGCACACCACAAACAAGATGGCCGCGCCTCTGATCCGAAACAGCTCCATTGTGGCGTCGCCGAACCGCTGCAACGCCTCCATGCCCAGACCCCCATAGGCATCGGGAAACGCAGTAATCTGAATTTTCGTCGCATGACCAATCTGAAGGTAATAAGCCAAAGACAGCACAATCAGAAGGCCCGCCAGCGCGATCTCTTTGACTTCAAGCTGACGCCCGAGAAGCCGCAATACCAGAAATACGCCCACCACGACGCACGCCCCGACAATGGTGGAAACACCCAAAAAAAGGCCTGCCAGAAGAACTGCAATGTCGCGGAAATTCAGCCCCGCGCTCCGGTCTTTCGCATAGATCCAGGCCGCAAAGATGGCGAACCCGGCGGCATCGAAAGCATAGAATTTCAACATCGAGCCATTGATCAAAAAAGACGGGAGCGACAGCAACACGAGCAACCCCGCCGCCATCGGCAGAGCCCGCTTGCCAAAAGCGCCAAACATTGCCGCCGAGATCACGCACAGCGTCAGCAGGATGATGATCAGACGCATCACGTGAATTGACAGACCAGAGATAGCTTGCAGCAGCAGGTTGAATACGGGCGGCCCCGCCTGCTGCGCTTCGGGCAAAGGGCCGAAGGCCTGGGCCAGATTGGTCAGCGGGAAGTTCAGCAACTGCGAAACTTCATCAATCCAGATGCTGCGATCAGTCCAGAAATAGATTTGGACAGTCCCAAAAACCAAAACCAATACTAAAATCAATAAACCAAACGGGCCGTTGGGATGGCCAATATCCCTTTGCATGGCAGTCTCTCTGAATTCGCCTACATGGAAATGAGTAAACGAAACTATGACAGAGGGGCAAGACGGGCGCATCCACATACGGATGTGTGGCAAATATTTGGAACGGTCAGAGTTAGCGACTTACCGGACACACTTATCCTGCGATCTCTGCAAATTGCCGAAAACCAGATGTCATAGTACTGGGGAATTGCTGCTTTTTGATCATTTTGGCGACCTCAATACCGTCCAGTGTGGCCGAGGCGGATCTGAAAGATTTGAACCCGCACATGTGCCGGATGCGACGCTTGATAAACCGATGATCCTGCTCGATCAGGTTGTTTAAATACTTGGACCTGACTGTTTGAGTTTTGGCGGTGCAACCAAACCGATTAAGGATTTTGTTAACCTCTCGGATGATCTGTTGCAAACTTTTGGCTGTTGACGCTCGTAGGCGCTGCGAGTGAATGGCTATCGGTGTATTCAAGTCGAGAGTCGGTCCATGAACTCTTTCAAAGGCGCGCAATATCCGAAGGACGTGATCCTGTTCGCGGTGTTCTTTTATGTTCGATACGGTGTTTCATATCGCGACTTGGAAGAAGTCATGGGAGAGCGAGGTTTTTCCGTGGATCACACCACGCTGAACCGTTGGGTGACGCGATACTCAGACGCCATTGCCGAAGTCGCGCGTAGGCGCAAAGGACCATGCGACCGCTCCTGGAGAATGGACGAAATATACATCAAAGTGAAAGGCGCGTGGGTCTATCTCTACCGTGCCGTCGACAAACACGGAAAAACACTTGATTTCATGCTGTCCGAGCGGCGCAACAAACCAGTTGCTACGAAATTCTTTGCCCAGATGCTGGAGGTCAACGGCCTTCCGCGAGAGATAGTCATCGACAAAAGCGGCGCAAACACCGCTGGCATCACGGCCATTAACAAGATGTTAAAGGGGTATGGCTGCCCGATCCCGATCGAGATGATCAGGCGCAAATACCTCAATAACATCATGGAACAAGCTCACAGGTTCATCAAAAGACGAACCCGTCCGATGCTTGGCTTCAAGTGCTGTATCTCGGCTGCAGCAACTCTGGCCGGGATCGAATTCGCGCACATGATCCTCAAGGGGCAACTGTCATTGTGCCCTTAATTACTGGACGCAGACACATTGCCGGACATTTGGCCCGATTTTGTGCCCTTAATTCTCGGATATCCACAGGCTAGCGGCGGCTTTTCTCGAGGGTTCGATCCGCACATCGGAGCAACTCCGCACGGTCCGCATTTACTCCGAGTTGTTCGATTGCTTTTTTTGCCGCCGCCAGAAAATCGGGTTTCGTTGGGTTGTCGGGTTTTTGTGCCGGGAACCAGGCCTTCTGAATTTTGCGATCATTTTTCAGCGGGCTCGGCAAGCTGCCAGAAAGGTGAACCAGTTGATCCAGAAATCTACGCTGGCCAGGGAATGCCATGCGCAGCCTATCTCGTGCGGTAGGATCACGATGCATCGCAATAGACACAGCCACCAATGGTCGCGTCATCAATAGGTGAACGGCAACGAGCATAGTATACCGGTCATGGCGGGATTTGGAGCAGAGCCCCGCGTGACGAAGCTCTGGCGCAAGAACCCGTACTACCTGTAGCGCTAAGTCCACTTGCCGACCAACACGCTGACTTCCGCGCCAATACAGTTGCTCCAACCACGCAGCGCCCTTTGAAGCTCGGGCTTCCAACCGTGACGTAACTTGAAACTCTTCACCTGGCGCCGTGCCGAGAGGTAATAGTCCTGTACCGCAGGAATTACAGGCCATAGACCATGCGTAGCGCCAATGACGCAGAGAAATGCCGGGCACTTTTTGCGTGCAAGTCGGACAGTGTTGAAAGTCTGAACAGGATACAGTTTCGACTGGAAGTTCTGCGCGGCGGACAAGCAACATGCCCCGCACGTCACTCGACGACAGACGGGCAAGGGCACCGAACCGTTTGATATCTGTGCCTTGCAGATCGTGACTAGTCTCCGGCGGCTGTTCGTCCGAGAACCCGAGATAGCCAAGCAATTCAGGAACAGAGCAATAGTTGGCAGCAGCAAGTCGGCTGACCCAACTTGATAACAATTCGTCTTGTAGCGGTGGTGGACGCTTCGGCAACGGAGAAGGAAGCACTAAAACGCTGGAACCGGCTGTCTTCGGATGTTCCAGCTGTGCTTGGCCCAGATTGGTTGCCAGGCTTGAACAGCCTCATCCGTGATACGCTCCTCGCCTGTCTCGATAGCGTCTATCGCAAGCGCCTTGACCATCGTGAATACCCGCGAAGTAACACCGCCAGTCACACCCAGAATGGTCCGAAGCGAATGCACACTGAGGCTGGATCCGCGCTCCAATTGCATCGCTGCGATCAGCGTCTGGATGAGACGAGAGAACTCGATATCGTCCTCCCAGAGAGGCAAGAAATGCTCGTCCAGTCGCCGGGCCAGTTGTTCGTCGCCGCGAATGGCGTCGACCGCTTCATTCACACCAAAGACGACGAGAGATGCACAGAGATCATTGGCGAGGAACCGCAGCATGTTCAGGAAACGCCGTTGCTCACGATAGCTGCCCGCCAGCAAGTTGTGGACTTCGTCGATCATGATCATCTTCAGGTCCATGTCGCGCAAATGGCTGAGGGCACGCACCTCCAGTTCGGATACGGTATGCCGGCCCCACATGGGCGCGCCGATCGATGCCAGAATGTGCTGATAAAAGCGCCTCTCATCGGGTGCTGGTGGCGCCTGCAGTAATAGGATCGGTGTTCGGGTGACACCAATATCTGCTTCGTATTGGGTTGGGTACAGGCTTTCCATACGCTTAGCGATCATGGTCTTTCCTATCCCTGAACTGCCGTAAACCATGAGGCCCGGCATCCGGGACTGTTTTGGCATCTCCATGAGAGACGTAAGCCTGTTGAGAACAATATTTGCACGGTCGAATGCGATCCACCGGTCACTGCGGACTAAATCAAGTCTTTCGTCGGAATCCATGAATGTCATCTATTGGGTAGGTGGGAAGATCGGGATTATTGGTATCGATCGCGAACATCTCGCGGGATGGATCGCGTCTGGTTTTGTCGTTAGGAGGTCGCGCTTGACGTTCACCCTCCAGCCGCACCGCCAGGGTTTGCTGCTTTGCCGCGTGCGCGATGCGCCTTTGTTCTTCAATAATTTGAAACAGCATCGCCTCCGGGATCGTCCCGCCTTGGCGTTGGTGAAATATCGCGCGCGCACGCCGCGACTCCCAAAGCGAAATCCGTGGCCGCGACAGGTTCTTGTAGCGCGCTACTATGGTCCGTCCTTCGTCATTTACAGCCCAAATCTGGGACATATCGCGAGGGTCGTACTTGACAGTAACCTTCCCGACTCCACGACCGATCATTGGACCAAATGCGTCGCTCCAATAGCCGACAGAAAACAGCTTGATCCCGGTTCGAGCGAGACGCCGACGTTCGGAAGGAAGGAAGCTGATGCGAAACGCCTCGGTATCGACAACCTTTCTGCCTACGCCATCACCACCGAGGTCTGCCCAAGCCGCCAGCGGTGCTCGCCCCAATCCGCCGTGGCGGGTGTTGTGATAGCGACATATCTCTAAGTGCAGCCAATCCTCGAACTCCTCCAATGTCATTGCCGCATTGTCAGAGCTGTCGTAGTCCCCCCTATTCTTGGGGGATGATTGCGTTGTCCCCGGGAGTACATGAACTGCGCCCATGGTTGTCCCTATCAAACGTTCGATATGGCCGCCATAATGCGCGCGACCTGGTGGCCTGTACTCGATTGAGATTCCCCAATCCGCACAGGCCGACTGGAAAGCGTCGCTGCGGAAATCCCGCCCGTTGTCAACATGAACGGCTTGCGGAATCCCAGCGGCAGGCCAATACAACTTCTCCAGTATCTCTGGCGCGCGGATCGACTTCGTTCGCACGCAATGGTGCAGACACAAACCGATGGACAAGACGGACGGCGTATCAAAACTCACATGTACGCCCAGAACAACGCGGGTCGCGACATCTATTGCGAGAGTCAACCAAGGTCGCCCCAAAGGCTTACGTTCGAATTGATCGACAAGAATAATGTCAGCCAGAGTGTGATCGATTTGGACAACGTCTAAAGGGCGCTCCACATCCAAGGCCCCTACCCTCGGCTCGAAAACTTGCTTCGCCGCCTTTGCGCCTTTCCGTTTCCGCATCACCTCGCGTTGATCCATAGCGTCGACACGCGACTTGATCGTACGCCGAGTGGGAAGGCGATAGCCTCTCGCCGCGCACTCTGCCCGGATCTCGCTGACGATCCTTGGAAAGCTTGGGGGTTCTGGAACGAGATAATGTTGACGTAGAACGCGCTCGATAGTGCTTTCTACATCTGGCTCCAAGCGACGTGAGCCATGCTTCGGACCGCGTCGTTTAGGGAGTAAGGAGCTCGCGCGCCCATCATTAATCTTAAGACGGCGGTAAAAAACCCAAGCGGTGCTTCTCGAAACGCCCATAATCTTGGCTGCTTCCAAAAGTAGCGGTCCTATATCTTGCCCTGACTCCTCAAGTTCCAGTATTGGACGCAACGCATTGGCCCGTTCAACTGCGAGCGTACTTTCTTCTGGGTTCTCTACTTCATTAGACAAGATCATCCCCACGCGACTTATCCACAGGACGCTCCGTCCGGGAATTAAGGGCACAGTCCGGTAATTAGTGATACAGTCCAGAAATTAAAGGCACAATCAAGCACTGATTTTGCTCAACTTTCTAAAGCCAGCGTCCAGTAATTAAGGGTACAGTGACACGCGCTCTTCGAGAATATTTCTGGGGTCTACCTCTATGCGACGCTGGTGAGTGCTATTCCATTATGTGTTTCAGCGGTCAAACTGTCGCCGCGCTTTGAGCCAGTCGTTCGCGTCTTTCCTTATTCGATCGGACCAATTGCAATCGCGCTGCTGACATTTGCCGCCGGTGCCGTCTGCATAACGGCTTTGGCGAGCGCCTACATGCGTTTGAGCAGCTAGCCATACAACAAAAGGCTTGTAGAACAAATGTGACCATCAAGCAGGTGGCACAACCAGCGGCTACGATTGTCCAATTTGTATTGAACTTTGAGGTTATATCTTTTCCTCAATAGAGGCGTGCTATGAGAACGAAGTGGGTATGCGACTTGTGTTACTAAATTTCGCCAAGGTTCTTTAGTATGGGACAGTCGGGACGATGATCACCGGCACATTCCTCAATCAAATGAGTAAGTGTTGTATGCATGGCCCTCAAGTCGGCGATTTTGGCGTCAATTTCTTTAAGGTTCTGTTTGGCTATTTCTTTAACGTCTGCGCTTGCACGTTCTTTGTCCTCGTACAACGCCAGTAGTGAACGGCAATCCTCAATAGTGAAGCCCAAGGAACGGGCCCGCCCGATGAAGGCCAGTTTATGCAGTTCCTTTTCGTCGAAATGGCGATACCCATTCAGGCCGCGCCTGGGTTTGATGAAACCGATATCCTCGTAATAGCGGATGGTTTTGGCAGGCAGACCCGAACGTTCTGCTACATCTCCGATATTCACAGTGGCTCTCCTATACTATTCAGCAGGCGCTGATTGCAGCGCCCGCTCTTCATTCTGCGAAATCTGCTCTCGACCAACTTTGATCGCCTTCACCCAGCGCAACCGCAACGCGTTGGTCAGAACAAAGACACTGGACAGAGCCATGGCACCTGCAGCCAGAACCGGCGACAGCAACGGGCCGCCAAACGGATAGAGCGCCCCCGCTGCAACCGGTATGAGCAACGTGTTGTAGCTGAATGCCCAGAACAAGTTTTGGCGGATGTTACGCATAGTTCGCTGACTAATATCGAAGGCGTTGACCACGCCTGTCAGGTCACCTGACATCAGAACGACGTCAGCCGCTTCGATGGCTATGTCAGTTCCTGTCCCGATCGCGATTCCTACGTCAGCCGCCGCAAGCGCGGGTGCATCGTTGATGCCATCACCCACAAAGGCCAGTTTTCCGCCATTTGAACGCAAATCCTGCAACGCGGATACTTTACCCTTGGGCAGAACCTCGGCCACGACATGATCGATGCCAAGCTGCGCCGCAATGGATTTGGCAGTAGCGGCATTGTCGCCTGTGATCATCGCTACTTTCAGGCCCAGCCCGTGCAAAGCTTCAATTGCGTCTGGCGTGGTGGTTTTGATTGGGTCTGCCACAGCGATTACGGCCGCGATAACCCCGTCTACGGCAGCATAAAGCGGAGTCTTTCCGTTGATTGCCAGTTCAGCGCCCCGATCAGACAGCGCGCCCATTTCAACCCCTTCGCGATTCATCAGGCGGTCGGCCCCGATCAGGATTGTATGGCCTTCGACTGAGGCGCTTACCCCGTAGCCGGTGATCGACGTGAAGTCTTCTGGCTTGGGAAGTTCCAGACTACGGGTTTCAGCCGCGCGCACGATGGCCGTGGCGATTGGATGTTCGGATGTAACCTCGACGGCCGCAACAAGGCGCAGAACCTCATCCTCGGTCATTCCTTCTGCCACAATCAGGTCGGTCAGCTCCGGACGCCCTTCGGTCAACGTCCCCGTCTTGTCTACCGCAACAACGGTAGTTTCCTGCAGCATCTGCAAGGCGTCGCCCTTTCGGAACAGGACGCCCATCTCAGCCGCGCGTCCGGTGCCAACCATGATCGAGGTTGGAGTAGCCAACCCCATGGCGCAGGGGCATGCTATGATCAGCACCGCAACCCCGGCCACCAACGCCAGGCTGAGCGCGGGATCGGGCCCGAACAACAGCCAAACCAGAACCGTCATCACGGCCACAATGATCACTACCGGCACAAACCAAAGCGTGATGCGATCGACCAGGCCTTGAATAGGCAGTTTGGCCCCCTGGGCTTGTTCGACCATCTGGATTATCTGGGCCAACATAGTGTCGGCACCGATCTTTTCGGCCTGGTAGGTCAACGCACCAGTGCCATTTACGGTTCCTCCAACCACAGTAGCGCCTTCGATCTTTTCGACCGGAACCGGCTCACCAGTAATCATGCTTTCATCGACATATGACGCGCCAGTCACTACGGCACCATCCACCGCGATCTTTTCGCCCGGTCGGACGTGCACAATATCCCCTACAACGATCTGCTCAATCGGAAGCTCAACAACCGTTTCTTCACGCTCAACTCGCGCTGTATTTGCCTGCAGACCGACCAGTTTGCGGATCGCTTCACCAGTTCGCCCCTTGGCGCGTGCCTCGAGGAACCGCCCCAGCAATATGAGAACCACGATCACCGCTGCGGCCTCGTAGTAGACGTTTGCGGTTCCGGCGGGAAGAACACCCGGCGCAAAGGTGGAAACAAGCGAGAACCCATAAGCCGCCGAAGTGCCCAGAGCCACCAGAGAATTCATGTCCGGCGCGCCTTTGAACAAGGAAGGGAATCCCTTAGTATAGAACTGCAAACCTGGCCCAAAAAGAACGATCGTGGTTAGAAGGAATTGCAGGTAATAGCTGTTCTGGATGCCGATCGTGCTCGCTATCAGGTGGTGCATGCCCGGAATAACATGCGAGCCCATTTCAAGGATAAAGACCGGCAAAGCGAGCAAGGCGGCAAAGCTTGTTCGCCGGGCCAATTGGCGAATCTCTTTGGCTTTGCGGTCTTGTGGTTCGGTCTGCGTCGCGGATCGCAGGCTCGCCGGATAGCCAGCAGATGCCGCAAGCGCCGCGATGGCTTCGGGTGTTGTGACTCCCTCAGCATAACGTACAGTTGCACTTTCGGTGGCCAGATTGACCGACGCGGACAAGACGCCATCATCTGCTTGCAATGCCCATTCAACGCGCCCTACACAAGAAGCGCAGGACATGTTCTGAATATCCAGCGTGACTTCTTCCGTCCGTGCCGGATATCCGGCGCTGTTTAGCGCATCAGCAATGGCCGCTTTATCGGCTGGATCGCGGAAATCGACCTGAACGCTTTCGCTGGCGAGATTAACCGAAGCGGCATCTACCCCGGGCACAGATTTCAGCGCGCGCTCGACCCGCCCCACGCAGGAAGCACAGCTCATACCCTGAACCTGGAACCGCGCATGTGAATTTTTAGTCATATTGTCACCACGTATGTTCTGCTGACGGGCAACATAAGGGTTCCAGCAAGTGGAAGGTCAAGGGATGGGGCTGACTTTCTTTCTCATCATTCTTGGCGATCCAATAATCACGACTTGACCTTCCTGTGCTGGAATACTTTAGCCGGGACAACGGAAAACAGGAGCAAACACCCATGACGACCCTAAATATCCCGGATATGAGCTGCGGGCACTGCAAGTCAGCTATCGAAAAAGCCGTTGCCACGGTGGATTCCTCCGCACAGTTGGACTTTGACATGGAAAACCGCAGGGTACGTGTCTTAAGCACCAATTCACTTGATCATATCCTTGCAGCGCTGAAGTCCGAGGGATACGAAGCCACGATCGCATGATAAACTTAGGAGCGCACATGCTGTCGCCCCCTTGGTTCTATCTTGCGTCTCTGACTGCCACGATTAATCGGGTCATTTCATCTTCGGTGATCAGACCCGGGGCAAGCGCATCTCCAATCACAAACGAAGGAGTGCCACTGAAGCCAAGCTGTCGGGCCAATTCCATGGAAATCTGAATATGCGCGTCGACTTCCGGCGCTTCCATATCTGCGCGCAATTGATCCTCGTCCAGGCCAAGTTCCCGAACAACTTTCAGTACACTGGCCTCAGTGGCACGACCGTTCAGAGCCATAAGCGCCCAATGAAATTCTTCGTATTTTCCCTGGTTTCGTGAGGCCAGCGCAGCGCGTGCCGCGAAGTCGGAACCTTCTCCAAGTATGGGCCATTCTCGATAAACAATTCGCACATCGGAATCGCCCGCGATTACGTTCTTCACGACCGGGGCAGCGCGTTTGCAATATGGGCAGTTATAGTCGAAAAACTCGACCACGGTTACATCGCCTTCCGGGTTTCCGATTACAGGCGCATTCGGATCCTGTTCCAGCAATTCACGCTGATTTTCCAAGACGCTTCCAATTGCTTCGGCTTTTGCCTGATCCTCGCGCTGTTGAAGCAATTGAATCGCCTGCATGATGATCTCAGGGTTTTCCAAAATGGCTTCGAGAGCCAGCCGTTTTACATCGGAGTCAGACAGCTCGTCGGCGCGTGCCATAGGAATGCCAATCGACATGGCGATAGCGACTAAGCCTGCAAGTATTCGTTTCACATCAGTTTCCTTCCGTTTGTTCTGCTTCGGTGCGTTGCTCTTGCAGCTTGCGTTCCCGATCCGGCCAACTCTCCTTGATGAAGGCGAGGATGTCCCAGATATCCTGATCCGACAGAGTGTCCCCGAAGCCTGGCATGCCGCTTTTGACGTCAGCGACACCCATCTGTTTCAAAGTTTGGTCCCCGCCAAACTTTGTATAGTCGAACAACAGCTTGTCGCCGTGATGCCAGGTATGCCCGGTTCGGTCATGCGGGGGCGCCCGCAAGACGCCATCCGGATCAGGTGTTTGCCAATCCTGCTGACCCTCCAAATTTGCCCCGTGGCATGACGCGCAGTTTTCGGCGTACAAAACTGCACCACGTGCCGAATCCGCCGATGCACTGTTCTGCGCACGCCCGCTCAGGCCCCAGCCAGCGACCGCGACAATGATCACCACAGCAGCCAGTGACGCCCATTTCGCCGCGCTCTTGTTCATCACGCCACGCTCAGCCAGGTCTTCATACCAGCGGCCTGATGCGACAGCATGTGGCAATGAAACAGCCAGTCCCCCGGGTTATCCGCAACGAACGCAATCTCCCGCGTTTCTATCCGGTCAACCAGGATTGTGTCCCGCAGCGGCCCTAGGTTGCCGTTTGGCAGAACTTCCTGAAAGTGCGTCCCGTGCAAGTGCATAGCGTGCGGAAAGACGGTGTCGTTCTGCATCTGAATCCGGACTATGTCGCCACGCGAAACGGAAGCAAGCGGGTCTTCAGGTAACCCGGCGACACCGTTGAATGTCCAGATCTGCCCTTCCTGAACCAATTCATTGGTGCTCATGACCTGGCCGTTAAAAGTGCCTTGACGCAGTCCGCCCATCGCCCCGCCTTCCATCACCAATGGGATTGTCAAAGCGTCAGAAACATCTTCGAGAAAGGAAACAGGGTTGGGTGGCAGGGCTTCTATTGCACCGCGGTTTGCGGATGCACCGCTCTCCGAAACTGGGATTTCAGCAATGACAAACGATTCATCGCGTTCGTGAAGAGTTATTTGAACGGCTTCGTTCGATTCCGCTGTGACATCGACAATTAAGTCTGCTCGCTGTGCAGGCCCAAAAACAAGGGTTTCAAAATCCTCTGGCTGCCTTACAGGCATGCCATCGTAAGCGACCAGTTTCCCGCGTGCGCCACCGACAGAGACATACATGATCCGATCAGTTGCCACGTTGACCATTCGAAGTCGCAAACGCTGGTTTGTCAGAACTTCTGTCATGGGCGATATGTGTGCGTGAACGTAGTTTCCCATTCGCCCTGCATGCGTCCAGTCATGCATCGCGCCGAAATCATCGACGATTTGGGCGTCCTGACCCAACCTCCAGTCATCCAGCAGGATCGTAATGTCATGATCCGTGTCCGGCGGGTCCATTTCGTCGACGATGAACGCGCCGTAAAGGCCCCTGGCCACTTGTTCCGTTGACTGGTTATGAGAGTGGTACCAGAAGGTTCCTGCATCCTTCAGAGGCAAGTCATACTGAAACTCGCCGCTTGTTGGTACAGCCTCCTGTGTAAGACCCGGCACCCCATCCATGTTGTTTGGAACCCGCAGTCCATGCCAATGGATTGCGGTAGGCTGAGGCAGTGAATTCAGGAGTGTCCGGCGAACCGTTTCGCCCTGCCGGGCACGAATTTCGGGGCCCGGAACACCGCCATCATACCCCCAAATCTCGGTTTCCGGATAGCTGTCGGGCGCAACACGCGCCAATCCTGAACGCGCCTCGATTATTCGGGGGGCCGTAGCCGCCCTCCCGATAGTCGGCACTGCGATTAGTGCCGACGTGCCTGCAACGAATTGCCTGCGATTGAGCTTCATGAGGACTTCCCTCCAAAGAAAATTTGATCTCTCACTCGATTACCCTCCGTCGTGCACATCCAGCAGATAGGTCGCCATTGCCTTCCGGTCTTCGTCTGTCAGAAAGCTGGTGCTATAGTTTACGACCTCTCCCATGGCGCCGCCGAAGACATCGCCATCAGGCATGACGCCGGTGCGCAACGCGTAGGCCAAATCATCTACCGCCCAACCACGCTTTTGCAGGGTCTCAAAGTCGATGGCCGGTGCCTTGTCACCGCCCGGCAGGGAGTCACTTCCCTTGAAGTGTTCCGTGTCCGAATTTCTTGCGCCAACCAGGTTCCTCCCGGTGTGGCAGGCCGCACAATGCGTGGCACCTTCGACCAGTAGCCGGCCTCGATTCCACACTTCGTCATTGCCCGGCACGGGATCAGTGCGGGGGGGTTCCAGAAAAGCCGCGCGCCACAGCTTCAGGCCCCATCTCTGATTGAAGGGGAACACCATTTCCTGCTCTTTTGACGATTCCGCTACCGGTGGAACCGTTTGCCAGGCTGCCCAGAGATCTGCGATGTCCTGATCTGTGAAGTTGGCATAGAACGGATAAGGAAAGGCTGGGTAATAGGGTTCCCCGTCAGGCGACACGCCCTGACGCACCGCGCGGGCAAATTCCTCGACCGTCCAATCACCGATCCCGTGGTCAGGATCGGTGGTCAGATTCGGCGAATAGAGCGTGCCGAACGGTGTATCTAACTCTACCCCGCCGGCCAGCGGCGCACCCCCTTTTGCAAAATCGGTGTGGCACGCGATACAGCCACTTGCCCTTGCCAGATACGCCCCGCGGTTAACGTCACCCTGAATGTCGAGCGATTGTAGGGGCTGACCAATCGGCCAAGCCATCACGGCAACAAGTCCCGCTGACGCCGTTACGGCGGCAGCAAGGCCCAATCGGAATATCGGTCTCATGACGCATTCCTATTCCGACCGAAATTGCGTGTGACATGCCAAGCATGTCTGGCTCAGCATCATAAACACGCCATCCGCCGGCATTTCAGAAAGTTGTGCCTGGTTTGGACTGCCGCCCATCATTCCGGCACCCATCATAGAACCGCCACCCATCATGGATGCGCCGCCCATCATGCCCGAACCATGGCCCGACCCGGACATCATCAACCCGTTGTCCGCCGCAAGCACAAGGCCTTCAGAGTAGGTTTCCAACTGCCTGGCTAACTCGGCAAATGAACCCCAATCCTGCCAGATCTCCGATTTGGCCTCCGAGGGTTTGCCATCAGATCCCTCTGGAAACAGCTTTGTCATGCTCTCGCCAGCGTGACGCCCGATTTTCTTGGCCTCGCTTCGTACCGTTTGCGCATTGTAGGGCGTTTTCCCCTGCATCATCGGCGTAAGGATCTTCATGCTGTCCTTCATCGCGGACATACCATCCATGCGTTCTTTGACGATGCCGGTTGCGCCACCATGCGCCAGGGCGGCGGCTGCAAACAGAGAAACCAGGGCAACGCCTGTGGTCATTTTCAGAATGTTCATTGTTTTGTCCTTGTCGTCTGCTTCGACGCGCCCAGGTTGAGCGCAATTCGACTGGTCAGATCAGGACACGCGGCGGTGGTGGGTCAAACGCCGCGATACCGAGAACCCGGTATTGGGCTCGAGGGATCGAGTATCTTTGTTCAGTATCTTGGGGGCCAGGCGGTGGTGGACCCATCGAAAATAGACCAACAGCGTTGCAAATCGTTCCGCCATGACAATGTCCGGGATGACCCTGCTTGACATGCTCAACGTCCGCGGAGTCCGTTTGGTCAATCACGTGCTGAGAACCACTGCCATGTGCATGAGCAGAATCGGCCGTCACAAGCAGCCCGCCAATAGTCAGCACCATTGACAGTATGATGTAACGAATTGCACTGCGCATTAGGCTTGTCACTTTCAGAAAATCCCGTTTTCCTGCTGTAACTCTCTGATGTAAGCCACGATGCCTTGCACATCTGCACGGGTCAAGCCATCGACCGGCGGCATATTGCCGAACTTCCAATGGTGTGCCCGAACTCCATTCTGGACTGCCACATAAAATGACTCGTCCGAATGGTGGCTTGGTTCATAGATTTTATGCACCAAAGGTGGTGCAAGGCCTTCCAGACCTGTTGCATTCGCGCCATGGCACGCCGAGCATTTGGCGTCGAATGCCACTTTGCCGACGGCCGCAAATTCGCTTAGCTGGTCCGGCAGAGTGACGTTTTCGATTGGGTCTCCTTGCTCCAGTGCTGACGTATCGGGCGGCGTCATCGAGTGACCTGTTGGTTGCTGATTTAAGTTGTAGACGAACGCGGCGGCGCCTGCGATCACTACTCCGCCGATCAAGAGTGTAAGTTTATCCATCTCTTTTCTTCACATGATTGTCAGTTCTTAGGTTCAACGCGCGCAAAAAAAATCGGCCTGACCAAGGTCAGATCAGTTTTACCTGAGTGCCCACAGTGGCCAGTTCGAACAATTCCGCAATCTGCTCGTTGTACAAGCCAATGCAGCCGTTGGAGGATCTTCTCCCGATCTTGCGCGTGTCGTTGGTGCCGTGGATCCGGTAGTATTGCCAGCTCAAATAAAGTGCATGTGTCCCCAGAGGATTCTCCGGACCCGGGCCCACATAATCGGGCCAAGCGGGGTTGCGCTTTTTCATTGCTGGTGTCGGTCGCCAAGACGGCCCTTCGACCTTGCGAGTAACTGTGGTGTAGCCCAGCCTTGTAAGGTCTTCCGTCAGCGGTACGCTGGTTGGATACATTCGGTAGACGCTTTCGTCTTCCGACCAATATTGCAGGACCTTGGACTGTGTATCGGAAAGGATCACACCATTCTTAAGCGTATCAAAGTGGTCCTGCCATTTAGCAACGCGGAATGAGGAAACATTGCGGCGCGTCCCCTCAGTTGCCGTTGATTGGGCCCAAACGGCCGGTGCTGGAAAAAGCGTCGTCGCAGCAAACGCGGCAATCACTCCACGTCGCGTAACAACCTTTCCTTCTTTGCTCCGTTTCATGCCTGCCATCCCAAAGTTTATTCTTTTTTTCCGACTCAAATAACTCGTATGCCCGGTTCCTGCGCTGGAAGGTCAACACGCAAATGACATTTCATATGGGATGTCTCGTCTGAATTGTCGTTGCCGTTGGCGCAGGGATATTTCCTTAGAAGGCGGACCCAAATCATCAAGTCATTGTGGAAAAGCAATTTTTCTTGGACGTAACTCCAGGCTGCTTTAAGCAAAACCTGACTTTCTTGAATCAACCGAACACAAAAAAGCAACGCTAACAATTGCTTAGTTCTTGGTGAATTGATGTGATCACCCGTCGATGCGAGGGTAGCAGGCACTACAAATGACAATCACAGTGGACTAAACACCATGTCCTTCAGGAAAGCTTTCCAAGCACTGGCCGCACTTTTGTTCATCGGCGCTTGTACCGAAACAACGTCAATATCTGCAGATAGCGAGCCCGGAACGCTTTCCCAAGTTCCTGACGCCGTAGCCCAGATTGCTGCTCCGGGCCAGGACCTGAACGCAGTGAAAATCATGCCTGAGGACGGTTGCTATTGGTATCGCTATGTTGGGCCAGTTGAAACAACCTACCTACCACTTAGGACTATTGAAGGGCGCCCAATCTGTACGCGCGCCTGACAAGCGCCTGTCAGCTGGTCGCGGTCAGAAGCCGCTCGGGAGGGTAGAGATGAGCCGTGGACCCTGGCCTGACACGATCATAAAGCCCGATGATATGTGGCATCGCCATCCTTACGCAGCCAGAACTTGCGCGACCTCCGATAGATCTTGGATAAGGCGTTCCGTGAATTCGCAAGTATGTGTCGCGACCACCTTCGTAGAGATAAAGCGCCCTTGATCCCAATGGGTTTGTTGGCCCACCCGGCACACCATTTGCGAATTGCGCATATTCATCAGGGTCGCGCTCAATCATTTCGGCGGTGGGAGTCCAACGCGGCCATTTGGCCTTTCGCTTGATTGTGTAGACTCCGGGCTCGTAAAGATTTCCCCGCGCAATGGCTACGCCGTAGCGCATTGCCGTACCGCCGTCTTCGATAAAATATAGATATCGCGCTACCGCATCGACATGTATGTCACCCGAAACAAGCGCCCGGTTGGTTTGCACACGCTGAGGCAGGAAACGTGGGTGTAACCCCCAGGGATTGGAGGTCGCGGGATCAAAATTGGGCGGCGTTACTCTGGCGTCCCATACCGACCATTGCGAAGCCGTCGCCGATTTCACTCCGAAAACTGGCTGAGAGAAAATAGCGAGCGAAGTCGCAACAAAATGTCGTCTGGTCAACACTGATAACGCTCCTGTTGCTTGGTTTGGTTGCCGGATCTTTCAGATGGTTGAAGACAATCAATCGCACAATCCAACATGTCCACTCAATAATTCGTTCAAATCGATTGGCTACCTAAATGTGGGCATTCAAGACACAGGCATAATCGAACCCTTTGCGCATCAAGTACCAAGCCTCAAGGTAACAATTATTGCAAAGCGGATGCATCTCATGAGGCTCCTGCGGCATTTCGCGCGCAATTTTAATCAGCGCGGCCTGGCACTTGGATCATCGTCCAAGGTACAAAACTGATGCGCAGCGAGTGGGTCGCTCGCCACCGGACCATGCACGGCAGGGCAGTTCAATCACGGCGACGGGAAGGACGGCGAAGCTGCCGTACTCACAACGCCGTGCCAGACGCCCGGCAGATTTATCGAAAGTCTTCTGGGTCCAAAGGCACACGCAGACTAGTTTTGGCTGAAACACCTCTCCTTAACAAACCGCAAACGTCGCTGAAGCGGTTTTCTGTGAAGCAATCTTAGGTTAGGTGATTTGCTGATCTGCATACCCAACTCACCGTCACTTCAATTCACCCAATCGCAGCCATGTTTCCTGCGCATCGAGGAGGTTTACGATGGAGCCCTAAGCGGACGGTGTGAAATTTATTATCCGGGCTAAAACAGTGTATAGAAGAAGGCATTATTGATGAACAGCATGGAGACTTGATGATCAAGTTTTTACCTAAATTTCTAATCGTAGCGGCGCTTTGTACGATCCATTACTCTCATGTAGCCCTCGCGCAAAGTCACAATCACGACGAGGAAGCCAAGCCTTACGCTGGTCTGCAATCCAGGACCATCAAAAGCTTATCAGAGACCGATTTAGAAGAGCTGCGGCGCGGCGGAGGTTGGGGTTTTGCTTTACCAGCGGAGCTGAATGGCAAACCAGGCCCAGCACACTTGCTCGAATTGCAAGATGAACTTGGACTTTCGAAGGATCAGGTGGAAAGAATTGGCGCGATCTATTCAGAAATGCGCAAACAGGCAATCGTCGCAGGCGAGCGGTTTATTGAGGCCGAAGCGGCGTTGAGCGAAGCGTTTGCCGGTGACCAGCTTGACTTAGCCGAGTTAAACAAACTTGTTAAAGCGGCAGAAACGGCCAGGGCCGAATTACGACTGGTTCATCTGTCCCGGCACCAGCAAACAACACCGCTGTTGAGCGCAGATCAAATCCAGCAATACAGCATTCTAAGAGGGTATGCGAACGACCCGTGCTCCAATGTGCCCGAAGGCCACGACCCAGCCATGTGGAAAAAACACAACGGTTGCCGCTGAATCCTTTTGAATTCAGCGCAATCCAATGCTGAGCACGGATCTAGGAAGTCTGATTGCCCTTTATCCAATCTCTCAGCTGTGTCGAGCAAACACCCTCGTCGTCCCATCCAGACCAACGAGCAAGGTTTCATAAGGTTCTCGTTCGTCTGAAAAATCCATGCCGGGTGAACCCATCGGCATGCCTGGAACTGTCAGGCCGAGGCCTTTAGGGTGTTCGGACAAAAGTCGATAGATGTCTTCTGCCGGGACATGACCTTCGACAAAATAGTCCCCAATAATTGCAGTGTGGCAACTGGAAAGCTCATCTGAGATTTTCATTTGTTCTTTAAGCGACCACAGCTGCTCCTGTTCCATGTCTAGCGTATCGGCGCGAAATCCTGCGGAAATCAGGTGATCTACCCACGCGGAACAACAGCCGCAGGTTGGCGTCTTGTAGACTTTGATGAGTGGGGCTTCTTGACCGACGGAAGGAGTGGCTAACACTGCTGCTGTACCCGCTAGTAAAAATTCGCGTCGTTTCATTGGTCTCTTCTCCGCTTCCTCATGGGACTACAAAGATATTGTGCCAAGGCCAAACTTTTCAATGTTACCGGACTGAGCATCAATCGGGCAGTTTCGATACAAGGTCTGAATCTCAATCCAAATAACACTGGTCGCCAAACGTTTTGTGTGTTGCGTCGCGTATGGCTCAAGTTCACTCGAGCGCTCGGCAATGGACCTCGCGATAAACGTCGTGGTGAGGTCCATAGCATCCTTCTAAGCCGTGGCCACGCCAATTGCCTTGGTGGTGCCTGCCCGTGCACCCTGACAATGCAATCACTATGACCAAGAATGCCGCTCTGCGCGGGTGCTTGATCCAATGTTTATGTTTCATGTGCCAACCAACTTAGTAGCAATCCGGCTACATATGCTTTGACGCAGGTCAACTCCCCATTGCGGCAGCTTTTACTTAGCGGCAGTAAACTGACTCCTTGCTAACCTGAAGACGCATATGGCACGTTAACTAGGTCGATGAAGCAAACATCTAACATCTCCAATCCAATTTTCGCTGGTTGCTTAAATGGAAAGCCGTTGCGGGAACATGTCGTCCATGACAAACCGAGAGCATCACTGTACCGCTGTCAGATGACTCGGAGTCTTGATATGACATCACCCATCTGGATCCTCATCACTCCAGTGTCCAATCTCGTAAACGCCCTGCTTTTTCATGCGACGTATGAACGATAGGTAGTTACCTACGCGGTCGATCTCATCCAATTCACCGGTGGCATAGGCGACCGCAATCATCTTGAATTGGGCCTCAAGATCTTCCGCAATTTTTTCGTCTCGTCGGGCGAGACCCTTTCAAGTCCCCAAAGAAGCAGTAGTTGTTTTGTCTTCGCTCCAAATCTCATCGAGATAGGCCTTTAGATTAAGCGCGGGACTATTCGCGCCCAGCTTGCCTACGGCTGTCTTTGCCCCCTAAACTTGGGCCACTACTTTGGCCGAGAAGGGGGAACAAGGGATGGCTCGGAAGCGATACTCGGACGAAGATATTCTGAAGCTGCTGCGTGAGATTGAACTGAAGCTGGCAGATGGCGACGATGTTCGGACAGCCTGTCGTGGTGTCGGTGTCAGCGATGCGACCTACTACAATTGGCGGCGTCGGTTCGGTGGCATGGGCAAGTCGCAACTGTCGGAGTTGCGCAGCCTGGAGAAAGAAAATACCCGGCTGAAGAAGATCGTGGCCGAACTGGAACTGGACAAGCTGATCCTCAAAGAAAGTCTGAACTACCTAAAACCGAGGGCCTGACGACGAGCCAACTTCGTCAGGCCGTCATTCATGCTCGCCAGAAGCTCGACACATCAGAGCGTCGCACCTGCAAGGTGGTCGGCCTTGCACGCAGCTCCATGCAATACCAGGCCGTAGAGAAGAACGATGATGCTCTTCGACTGGCCATGATCCGTCTGGCCAAGAGCTATGGCCGGTATGGCTACCGTAAGGTGGCGCAGCTACTTCGGGTCGAGGGCTGGCGTGTCAATCACAAGAAGGTAGAACGGCTGTGGCGGGAGGAAGGTCTGCAACTCCCGCAGCGGCACAAGAAGAAGCGTCGCCTGTACCACAAGGACAGCTCGATCATTCGACTCCGACCGACGCATCCTAACCATGTCTGGAGCGTCGATTTCGTTCACGACAAGCTGAGCAATGGGCGGAGCTACAAGATGCTCACGGTTTTGGATGAATACACCCGCCAGGCGCTCGCAGTGGAAGTTCGGACCCGCATGGGTTCTGAAGATGTGCTGGAGGTTCTCTACGGGCTGTTCCTGCGCCACAGAAAGCCTGATTTCGTTCGAAGCGATAACGGCCCAGAGTTCTCTTCACGGGCAACCCAGAGTTGGCTCGAGAAGGTCGGTGTGAACCCGATCCGGATCTACCCGGGCTCTCCCTGGGAGAACGGATACAACGAGAGGTTCAATGGAACGCTCCGCCGCGAGGTTCTCAATTCCGAATGGTTCACAACGACCAAGCAGGCACAGATCGTGATCAATTGCTGGCTCAGGCAATACAACCACACCCGACCGCATCAGGCCCTCAACATGCGCCCACCAGTCCCCGAAACTCTAGTCCGAGATGGCCCAGAACACGGGGGCTAGACACGGCCTCCCATATTGGTTGAAGCGATTCAGTAAGATTTCTTCGACTGCTAGTCATTTTTCTTCACCTCGCAGTTCAGCAATTCTACGTAGTTGGCCCAATCGAGAGACCGCCACTAAAACTGATGAGCATGAGCGGCGGAGCATCAACTTAGCTCCGCCACCAGCTTTTGTTGACTCAAGCAGTCAGTTTAGATTGACGTTTTACCCCCCCAATCGTCAGTTCCCGAACCACATCTCGTGTCTCGTTCGGGTAGGCACGAACAAACCCAGCCTCGCAGGGGATAGTCTCAACTTCTCTTCGATCCAATGCTGGACCAAAATGGACCGCTGCTATCTCAAACTGTCACGCCATTTGGCCCAGCGTTACATAATGTTTTTCAAAAGCCTGAATACTTTCTTCAGTGATGTAGCAACGGTAGCGCTGCGTGTCCGGGTTTCGCATTTTTTTCTGCTTTAGGTATCCACCATCCCGCAACAGCCGGATTGACCCGACGCTAATTCTCAAGCGCGCCGCCGCATCCAGAAGCGACAGATCGCCGGAAAACACGCGCTCCGATTTCTCCAATATCTCAGCGCAGTCGACAAGAATTCCAGCCAACCCTTCCACGTCCGGATCTCTCCAAACGCCGGTCAGTTGGCCTGTTGCCCAATCGGCGACAACGCGAGCCAGGGCCACCCTGCTCTGTCGGCTGTATTCCGAGAGGGGCAACCTATGACGTGCCCGAGAGGCAATGCGTAGGCCTTCAATCCTAGTCAGCAAGGTCTGTACCGAGGACGATGGAACATAGCGCAGAGACGTTCCAAAAAGATAGGCTTCCAGAACATTCTGTCGGATCAGCGCCTTCGCCCTCATCCGCGTTCGCCACGTGGCAGATCAGCAGGAACAGGCGCCTTCGGTGTCTGATCTGCAAATCAGCCCTGAATTTCCAAAAAGAAAGTCAGGATTAACGAAATCGGTCTGGATGCTGGGGGAAGGAAGTTAGGCGCAAATGGCAAGGTTCTGTCGCTGGTGGCAGAACTATGTGTCGCCTTACAATTACTGTGGAACGTCACTGATTTTTGACTCAATCGACAGCCAAAACCTCAATAAAACTGCAAATCGCGTCATTCAATTCTGACCCAAACGTCAAGCATTTCTGACCCAATCTGAATAGCGGTCCTTCATCAAAGCTGCGGCTAAGGTCTCAATAGAGCCCAATCCGGAAGCTGCTCGTCGCATTTGTTCGCATATGCGGCAATACGAATACCAAAATCATCAGCCGTAATGCAGCAAGAAAAGCAGCCGTTCATGCGAAACGCAGCGAGTTTTCCGACATCGACGTCCGACTTGCGGACAAAGCTACCATTGCCACGTTAGATCAGATTAATAGGTTTGCAGTTTCATGCTCTAATCAGAACAGATGCCCATACGTGCGAATTGCATGCTGTCTGTTTTGCAGTTCAAGTTTGGCGTAGATTTTACTTGTGTGGTTTCGAACGGTTTTTTCACTCATTTGAAGACTTCTAGCAATTTCTTTACCACTCATTGCTTGGCAGATGAGTCTCAGCACGTCCTGTTCGCGTTTTGTCAAATCGTTAAAGTCCGTCGTTTGTCCGGAAGATGTAAACTCAAGCAAACTCTTGGAAAAAGCGCGCCAGGCAGGTTCATCGCGTTGGATAATGTGATTTTTTCCCTCTAAAGCAGACATTGTCGCTCCGGGAATTTTCTGAGCGAGACGTTGTCCTTCTTCAAACGGAATAACCTGATCGTTCCTTGAATGGATCACCAGTGTTGGAACTGAAACCTTTGGCAGAAGGCTCTCAACATTTACGTCAGCGCGCGCCATAAGCAGGTCGGCCCCTGTCTCAGGCAAAACGGTCTTTTGGCAAAGATCTGTGAACCATGAGCGCTGTTCGACTGCCGCGCCAGGAAGAAATCTTGATGTGAATACATCTTGGAATGCTGGGTTGTCATTCTCCCAACCCAAGCGAAATATATCGATTACAGTCTTGTAGTTCTTGGCGGCAACCGGTCCACGGTGGTTACTGCCCCTTGCATAGCCGCCAACAAGTATCATCCCAGCGACCCTGTCGGGATACATGAGCGAATACGCGATAGAAGTCGCCGCACCCTGAGAAACACCCAGAAGATAGAATGGTTCATTTATTTCAGCGGCGTCGATTACAGCTTCGAGATCATCAACCCAGTAATCAATACTCAGATTCTCAACTCGCTTGTCAGATAATCCGCAGCCTCGCTCATCATATCGAACAAGGGTGAATTGACTTTCTAACATTTCGATCCAGTGAGACCAAATTGGACTGTCGAGATCATAACTGAGATGCGTAAGCCAATTAGCCGCCTTTACCATGGGCAGGCCGTTTCCGGATTTGCTCCACGCCAGCGACGTACCATCGCTTGAGGAAGTGTATCTAACGGTTCGCATGTCCTTTTTTAGTCAATTTGGGGCAAATGTCCCAACAATTTCCCGTCGTTTTGAGTCTAGCCGGGACATGTGTCCGATAGGTTGAAGGACAGATGAGTGACACCATTGTGAAATTCAGATTGGAGGTCATCACATGAATAAACAATTTGACGCATCACTACACGCTTCGCCGTCCCGGTCCCAAATTTCGCCCGCTCCCTGCGTGGGGCTACATTGTTCCGGTGCTGACGGAAGCCAGTGGCGCACTCTGTTTGCCCGGATGAGCGATGAAACCAAAACAATAGCGCCCGACCTAATTGGAACCCTGTCTCGGGGTCATAAAATCCCCGACGGGCCGTTCACATTGGAACACGAAGCTGCTTCGATCATCACTGAGATTGCGAAGCTTGGCAGGCCCGCTCACTTGATTGGACACTCCTATGGAGGAGCGCTGGCTTTGCATATCGCCAGAGCTCGACCCGACCTTGTTCGATCACTTTGTCTCTATGAACCAACTTTGTTCAGCCTACTGAAAGCCGGAGAGGTGACTGATGGTTTATTGTATTCCGAGATTGTTAGCCTCACAAACGCAATACGAACTGGCATAGAAGAGGGATGCGAAGAGTTTAGCGCACAGGTTTTTACTGATTTTTGGGGAGGACTTGGCTCTTGGCAAGCCCTGAGTCGTGAACGCAGGTGCGCTATGATTGATTGGGTTCACAAAGCCCCAAGCGATTTCGATGCGCTTCTGAAAGAACCTGACCCAGAATACATTCTTTCTGAGGGAGTTCCCTCTACGATCATTCGCGGATCGCAGACGCATGTGCACACAAAGCGCATCGCAGAACTTCTGGCATCCCAAGGCAAGCTTGTTGAACTAAAGGTTCTGAAAGGTGCTGGCCATTTGGGTCCCTTTACCTTCAAGGAAAGTTTCGAGATGGAGGTGCTGTCGCATATTAGAACTGTTGACCGCCGCGACATGGCTTCAATGGAAGTCAAGCCGATCAGTAGATCGTGAGCCGGGGACACTGGAAATCTAGAAAAAACGACCGACCGATCTGGTCTGCGAGCGTTCGGTCGTTGTGCAGCCGCACTAACGTCGAATGGGCGCCCGCATTGGGCTCGATGTTGTCATTTTCTCAAACGCTAGGAATGCTCTCTTTGCGGATAAAGCAGAAATCGCTCGATCACTAAAAAACATCAGGCGGCTTAGCCAAAGGTCCCCAAGTTTCAGGGTCTGGTAGACCGACACTTGACCATGCTTCTTGCAAAACTCTGGAGTCTGAAGATCTTGTCCGCGGCAAATCATCCAAAATATCAAACCAAGGCATTTTGCTTTCTATTCCGGAGTGGACTGAAGGAGCAAAGTTTTCCGGTTGGTCGAGGCTCGAAGTATGCAGGACCAGATAGGCCGTTTCTCGTGGCTTTACGAGCTTATAAGTTAGGCTTGCCCCGCATCTGGCACAAAAGCCACGATTTGCTATCGGCGTAGTTGCGAAGTATCGAGGTTCCTCGGTGAGAAATCGAACAGCAGAAGCGGGAAAAGCCGCCCATGCATTAACTGCTGAACCAGAAAATTTTCTGCAACAACTACAATGGCAATACCCGGTGCTTATGGCAGGCGCGTTTATTTCATACCGTACTAACCCACAGATGCAGCCACCAGTTATTAAGGTTTTGGCCAATTCATCTTCATCAAAATCCAGAAAACCTCCCTCTTCTCCGGGTTCTGAAACGGTCATGTAGACATGTATTGGACTATCAGTTCTCTTGAGTCTTTTGTGACCGCAATCCGCCAGCGGAAGATCTATCTTGCCCGCTATTTGCGCCATTACTTCTCCTGAAACCGCGATTCCACCTGGTTCCGCTATTGCTTCAAGCCGTGCCGCAGTATTTACGCCGTCTCCGAGAATATCGTCGCCGTGTACAACGACATCACCGAGAGAAACGCCGACGCGTAAGATGAGAGGGTCGTCACTGTTCGACCGGCGTGCTTCGCGTGCGCAGGCTCTTTGAATGTTAATTGCACAATTGACCGCCTCAAAGACACTCGAGAACTCAGCCAAAAACCCATCGCCAGTAGACTTAAAAACACGACCCCGGTTTGCTTCCACCTGCATGCCGATGATTTCACGTTCTAGTCGAACCAACTTAGCTAATGTTCCGCTTTCATCGCGTGATACCAATCCCGCGAAACCGACTATATCGGTGGCCAAAATGGCCGCTAATTTGCGTTCCATCTCCGTTGCTCCGAGCTAATGATCTCCAATTGGTGCCTACTTACTTTAGCATAAAGTCGGTCGCATCGAGCCACGGTAACTTGGGTTTCAATATTCGCTTTTGAGAGCCCGCCTTGGGCTCAGTGCGGACGTTCAGTGATTTCAGCCCGATGTCTGTCTTGCGGACGAAGCTGGCTTTGGCGACGCAGTTCGAAAAGTTGCAACAGTCCGAATGCGCTCGTTCGCTTGGTCCCCATCTTTGATCCTTCGTTTCCCAACTATAGGTGCGGACCAATTAAATGGGGGGGGCGATCAGTTCTGGCTATACAATATCGAAACATTCAACAACATTGTCTTCGAAAATAGCCTCAAATACGCGAAAAAACACAAAATACTCTGATGTTAACAACGGGTTAATGTGGGGAAAAATATGAACCCTGTAGTTAATTTTTATGAGTTGAACATGGTTAAGCAAAAAAAAGGGACCTATTCCCTACGCTAAGTGGCAGTAGCGCCGTGGCCCACGGTGTTAAAGGGAATGGCTCCCTGTCGAACTTTAGTAGGATTATTGAGCCAGCAGGCGCGTTCGTTTTTTGGACTTGTATTTTGGTCTATTGCCTTTGTCTTTGCCCCCTAAACTTGGGCCACTACTTTGGCCGAGAAGGGGGAACAAGGGATGGCTCGGAAGCGATACTCGGACGAAGATATTCTGAAGCTGCTGCGTGAGATTGAACTGAAGCTGGCAGATGGCGACGATGTTCGGACAGCCTGTCGTGGTGTCGGTGTCAGCGATGCGACCTACTACAATTGGCGGCGTCGGTTCGGTGGCATGGGCAAGTCGCAACTGTCGGAGTTGCGCAGCCTGGAGAAGAAAATACCCGGCTGAAGAAGATCGTGGCCGAACTGGAACTGGACAAGCTGATCCTCAAAGAAAGTCTGAACTACCTAAAACCGAGGGCCTGACGACGAGCCAACTTCGTCAGGCCGTCATTCATGCTCGCCAGAAGCTCGGCACATCAGAGCGTCGCACCTGCAAGGTGGTCGGCCTTGCACGCAGCTCCATGCAATAGGCCGTAGAGAAGAACGATGATGCTCTTCGACTGGCCATGATCCGTCTGGCCAAGAGCTATGGCCGGTATGGCTACCGTAAGGTGGCGCAGCTACTTCGGGTCGAGGGCTGGCGTGTCAATCACAAGAAGGTAGAACGGCTGTGGCGGGAGGAAGGTCTGCAACTCCCGCAGCGGCACAAGAAGAAGCGTCGCCTGTACCACAAGGACAGCTCGATCATTCGACTCCGACCGACGCATCCTAACCATGTCTGGAGCGTCGATTTCGTTCACGACAAGCTGAGCAATGGGCGGAGCTACAAGATGCTCACGGTTTTGGATGAATACACCCGCAGGCGCTCGCAGTGGAAGTTCGGACCCGCATGGGTTCTGAAGATGTGCTGGAGGTTCTCTACGGGCTGTTCCTGCGCCACAGAAAGCCTGATTTCGTTCGAAGCGATAACGGCCCAGAGTTCTCTTCACGGGCAACCCAGAGTTGGCTCGAGAAGGTCGGTGTGAACCCGATCCGGATCTACCCGGGCTCTCCCTGGGAGAACGGATACAACGAGAGGTTCAATGGAACGCTCCGCCGCGAGGTTCTCAATTCCGAATGGTTCACAACGACCAAGCAGGCACAGATCGTGATCAATTGCTGGCTCAGGCAATACAACCACACCCGGCCGCATCAGGCCCTCAACATGCGCCCACCAGTCCCCGAAACTCTAGTCCGAGATGGCCCAGAACACGGGGGCTAGACACCTTAAAGACGCATCGGTCGCACGCTACTTATCGGTCCTGATGTAACATAAGGCTGTTACTTATGAAGTGGTAACCTGCGTTTCCATCTTTGAAGACTTTATCAGGAGTTAATCTTTCTAGTCGCCAGCATGAGCGTCTGGGTATGGTTTGAGTGAAGGGAATGAATATGAGAGTTAGTACTGGATTTGTTTGGGTTCTTGCTCTGGCATTATCAATTGGCGGGGTTGATTTAGCGTTAGCCAAAGACAAGGGCGGCAAGTCCAAAGACAAGAAAGTGCAAGTGGACGGCAAGCCAAGCAAGGGTAAAAAGGCGGTGCCGCCAGGGCAAATCAAGAGGTACACGCGCGGTGCAAAGCTTCCCAGCGACCTAAACTACTCAAACATCAGCGACCTGTCGAATTGGAAATTGAAACCACCGGGAAAAGGAAATCGCTATATTCGCGTCAATGATGAAATTTTGGAAGTTACGGATGACCTCTCGACTGTTGTTGATGCCATAGGCATCGTAGGAGACTTGGCGAAGTAATGCTGCTTTAACTGTCCGTTCTGGGCTCGAAGTGGTCATTCGGCAAATCGCAAAGGATGTCCACATTGCGGACGAGGACGAAACCGCTCTCGCGGTAATGGCGATTGTGGCGGGACTTACGCGCTGATTTGAGCGGTGGATTTGGTGGATAGGCGCGCCTGTCTGACGATTGGGACCTTCTCAATCTGATGACAGGAGGTTTCGATGTCAGATCATTATGTTCCTAAACTACGCCAACGTTTTGTCGAAGACATGCAGATCAAGGGACTGCAAGCAAAGACGCAGACGATGTATCTGCGTGCGATGCGGGACTTCACCCGGTTTTGGGGCATGCACCCGATAGCGCAACGCCGGAGGAACTGCGAGCGTTCCAGCTTGATATGAAGGAACGGGGTGTCGGTGCGCCAACCTTCAACAACCGTCTGACGGTGCTGAGTTTCTTCTTTGCGACCACGTGCCCGCGCCCGGAGATGAAGCGGCATATGCGGTATCAACGGGCCGCCAAGAAGATCCCGGTGGTGCTGAGTGCGGAGGAAGTGTCGCGCATTCTGGAGGCCGCGCCCGACCAGGTCTTCGTTATCGCGCAGCCTTCAGCGTTGCCTATGGCGGCGGGCTGCGCGCCAGCGAAGTCACCCATTTGAAGCTCGGCGACATCGACAGCGACCGGATGTTAATCCGCGTCGATCAAGGAAAGGGTCGCAAGGACCGTCATGTCATGCTGTCGCCGAGCTTGTTGGAACTTCTGCGCGACTATTACCGTGAGGCCCGGCCCGCAGGTTGGATGTTCCCCGGGCGCAACCGGGTCGATCCGATATCGACTAAACAGTTCAACCGGGCCTTCGCGGTGGCGCGCGACTTCGCCGAGATCAAGAAGAAGGTGTCGCCTCACACGCTCCGGCATAGCTTTGCGACGCATCTGCTGGAGGGCGGGACGGACATACGTGTAATCCAGGTTCTCTTGGGACACGCCAAACTGGAGACCACGACGATCTACACGAAGGTGGCGACCAAGACGATTCAAGATGTGACCAGCCCACTTGATCTGCTGGTGAGCCGGGAGGCCGGTCCCGGTTAGGTCGCGCCCAGATACCCCGGCCAAAACTGGAGGTTGCGGATATCTTCCGCGCCCATGGGGCTGCCTATCGTCGGGACCATGCCGGACACCTGAACCTGCCGCAGCTCAAAGTGATGTCTGCCATCGAGAATTGCCGGACCGCCGCGCTCGGCGGGCACGTTGCGGCCTGCACAAAGTGTGATCATCACCACATCGCCTATAACTCCTGTCGCAATCGACACTGTCCGAAGTGTCGGGGCAACGCAGCACAGGACTGGATGCAGGCACGGATGGAAGATCTGCTACCGGCCGAGTACTTCCACGTGGTCTTCACCCTGCCATCCCAGATCGCCGACATCGCATATCAGAACAAGGCAGCGGTCTACGGTCTGCTGTTCAAGACATCCGCGCAGACGCTCCTGACCATCGCTGCTGACACCAAACATCTGGGCGCTCGGATCGGCATGACATCGGTGCTGCACACATGGGGATCAGCGATGACCCATCATCCGCACGTGCATGTCATCGTGCCGGGAGGCGGGCTGTCGCCGGATGGCACCTCCTGGATCGGTTGCCGTCCGGGGTTCTTTCTGCCGGTGAATGTCCTGTCGAGGCTGTTTCGGCGCTTGTTCCTCGATGGGCTGGTCAGATTGCATAAGGCAGGTAAGCTGCGCTTCTTCGGTAATCTGGTGGGATTGGCAGACCCGGATACCTTCGCTGCCCATCTCGCGCCGCTGCGCAAAACCGATTGGGTCGTCGCCCTTCGGCGGGCCGGAAGCGGTGCTGGCCTATCTAAGCCGTTATACCCACCGCGTGGCGATCTCCAACCATCGTCTGGTCAGTGCCGACGCGGGCACCGTGGTCTTCCGGTGGAACGACTATCGCATCAAACGCGGAGACAGGATGAAGGTCATGCGCTTGCCAACGGACGAGTTCATCCGCCGCTTCCTGATCCACGTTCTGCCATTCGGCTTCCACCGCATCAGAAACTCGGGCTTTCTGGCTAACGGCATTCGTCGCAACAGGATCGCGAAGATCAGGCGTTTGCTGAATGCAGAGCCAAAGCCCGATCAAACACCGGATGAGGTAACCAGCGCCGAATGCGATGATCGACCCGCGCACCAGTCTTGCCCAAAATGCGGCAGTACCATGATCGTTATCGAGGTCTTCCTGCGCGGCCAAGCACCCAAATCCTGGCACCACCATGGGAGGATGCCGCATGAACAGCCCAACCCAATCGGCCTCGCAACGAAAAGGCACCGGACCATTCAGTGCGGCCACCTCTCCAAATCATGCGCGCCATCAGGCCCGCAACCTCATGGCGAGAGGCCATCCAATCAGGCAGTATCGGGAAAAAAGGCTCTCATACACCGCCCGTCGTCAAGCAGCCGTTCACTCTAAACATTCGGCATCCCAGCTGTAGCCCACAATCCCCATAGCTCCAAAACAGCCCGCGCTTTCCTCCTTGTCGGATTTGTCGCCGCTGCAGCTCGCGCTGACAGCAGCCACAAACCATAGACATAGTTGACATTCACCCTCGACCAATAACTCTCTTTTCGTCGCGGTCTCGCGTCTGACGTGCGCTTGACGACGCAACTCATATCAAACGATCATCGTCGAACCATTTTGCGGCGGCCCAAAGGATAACCTATGGAAGTATTTGGAAGTGTTGCACAGCGACGCATGTCGACCATGGGTGAGCATCTTATCCAGCTATTGGGTGATGACCCTCGATTTTGTAGCCATGGGCGCGGTATTCAAATTGCCAACGAGTACGGCGGGGCTTTGGATGATGCCGTTGCAATGGCTCGAATACTCGGCATCACGGCGATAGAAAGCATACCGCGTCAGGAGGTGGCAAAGACGCGAGAAGTCATTGAAAGTCAGGGATTAAAAACCGACACAATCGCTTGTTATCTTGGCGGGCTGAACTGTGTTGACATTGCTCGAAAAATAATTGCCACACGGGCGTTGCCCGAGGATTTGACCGAACGTGTGATTGATCGAGACTCTCCGCCAGAATGGCTTGAAGCTTTCGCAGAAGTCGCGATGAGCCACGGTGTTCTGCCGCCAATAGGGCCGGTTATGCGCGGATTGTCCCGCCCCGGATTTGCGATGGTCGTCTTTGACAGCTCAGGTGCTCCCGTTGCAACCGCGGGCTCAGTTCTGTGCCATCCGCCCAGCAGTAGGCTGCATCGTCGCGCTCAATGGGGGCAACTTTCGACAAAGCCTGAACGCATGGGTGAAGGTGTAGCAAAAGTCTTGGGGGCCAAAGCTATGATACACTCTCATGAAAAACTTGGCGCAACTGGGTTCAAGACAGGCATTGCTCCGGGCAACGTTGCATCAGCACGGTTGTGCGAAAGACTTGGCTTGGAGGATAGCGGCAGCGACATAGTCGCGATCATCGACCCGAATGTATACTCGGAAGATCGGTTGACGAAGTGAGCCATTCGGAAGTTTGTTGTCGCGGTATATCAACGACACTCGCGCGAACCTGACTGAAACTTCTTAAAAAACTAATATTAGGACGAGTTCTAGTCTGCATTGGGCTAGTTGTAGCCGCTTGCCGGAGGTTACTGGCCAATTGCTTTACGGTACTCAGTCGGGGATTGTTGGTGTTTCTCGCGGAACGCACGATTGAACGGCCCAAAGGTCGCCTTATAGGCCAGAAACGCCCGCTTCTCGCGAAGCAGGTCTGGGCCATCCGCGCCCGGCTTGAACTCTCGCACAATCTCAGGGATTTGGCACTCTTCAATCTTGCGATCGATAGCAAGCTGCGAGGCTGCGATCTCGTTCGATTGAACGTAGCCGATCTTGTTACTGGTGATCGTGTCCGCGAACGCGTGACAGTTGTCCAGAGCAAAACAAAACGGCCGGTCCAATTCGAGGTCTCGGAAAATACCCGCCTGTCCGTCTGGACCTGGATATGTCGCCCGGAGATGCTTGGACGCTCTTTCCTTTTCCCAAGCCGCTTCCACGAAAGGCCGCATATATCGACACGACAGTACGCGCGTCTGGTCCTCGATTGGGTGTCGGCAATTGGTTTGGAGCCGAGCGGTTACGGCACGCATTCGCTGAGACGCACAAAAGCGGCACTGATCTACCGGAAAACAGGCAATCTACGCGCGGTGCAGCTTTTGCTTGGCCACACCAAGGTTGACAGCACAGTTCGATATCTTGGAGTTGAATTAGAAGACGCGCTGAGTATCGCAGAAAAGATCGACGTGTGAAGATTGAGCGGGCGGCAAGAGTCGCCCGCTTTTCGTGACTGGCGATTGTCGCATGAGTGTTGACCATCCACTGGGCTTCTGAGCCGAGACGAGCGTCACCATGGTTGTCGATTGAGTTGAATCTCCCGCCCGGATCGCCGGGCTCAGGTCAGTAGCTGGGGCGTCATCACTCCCATGTGACTGCTTGTGCGAAGTAAGCAGTCACTCCTGTAAAGTGCGGCGAACGTCCTCTTCGAGCCCGACCTGTACCTTGGATTTTTGTGCTGCGCGCGCACGCAGCGGGAAAATCGCTGCAATTGCGAAGTTGCGGACGCCGCTGCGCGGCGGGCAAACCGGTCGTTGATGTTCGATGCGGCGAAGATGGACCGGCCAATAAACAGGTCGCGAACGAAGCCTCCTTTTGATTCTCCTCTATCAGTGTTCGGCTTCGTTGCGCGGCCGTGTCGTGACGAGGGTACGTTCTTGACTCTTCACAGGCTAGGAACCACAAGAGTGTATTGGGAAGATTTATTCGTCGCCGCGATGCTGCCGGCTTCGGTGATCCAATGGCCTTCAGACTAACTGTAGCATGTGCCCCAGCATTGGAACGGGTTTCGCTGGGGTCTTCGCTATGAGCTCGTTCCTCGCAAGCATTCGCAACTGTCACCTGACAGGCCCCAGTCATCGCGTGACCCATGAAAGAAGGCGCCGTATGAACAGCACATGGCTCATAAATTGCGTGCTTGATGCCCGATAGATCAGGTCTCAGGCTCCGTTTCAATCAGTCATTCATCGTGTTTACGCGCTGCATTCTTTGTTTGATCCCGACACTTTTGGTGTTGCTCTCAGGTACACAGCTTTCTGCCCAAGTTGCAGGCAATGCCGAAGGATCGGTTTGTGACGAAGGTTTCGAAAACAAGAACGGATCGTGTCAAAGAGCAAACGCACCTGAAAACGCGCATTTGACCGGCAGTTCCTATGGTCCAGGTTGGGAATGCAACCATGGATTCAAGCGTGTTGGAGATCTTTGTGAGGAAATAGCAGTTCCTAAAAACGCATATCTTGCATCGACCGGAGATCGATGGAAGTGCAATCGCTTGTTCCAACGTGTCGAAGATAGATGTGAAGAAGTGTTTGTGCCTGAAAACGGGTTCGTCGAAACACGATTTGGTGCTCAAGAAGCACATTGCCACTGGGGTTTTCGCAAAGAGGGCCGGGAGTGCGTTGCAATAGAAGTTCCCGAGAACGGGCGCTTATCTGACAGGCGAAGCGCTGACGGCTGGGTGTGTCTGAGAGGGTTCAAAGCGACGGAAGGTGGCTGTGACTTTGTGATCGTTCCCGATCACGCATACCTCGCGTCTGACACATATTCTGGATGGAAGTGTGAGCGTGGTTTTCGCGCGAACCAGAACAGGTGTGTTGCGATTTTTGTCCCTTTCAACGCTCACTTAAATCGAAGAGGTGATGGTTGGGAATGTAATCGGCCGTTCACGAGACAGAATGACAAGTGCGCCGAAAATGTGCCGCTACAATAGGTTGGTGGAAATCAATACCGCCTGAAATATCCGGAAGGACCAAGCCGTGAACCATAACTCGATTGACGAAAATCTGGGCAAAAGGCTCAAGGCGGAAAGGGCGCATCGCTGGTCCTACAATGTAAAGATGTTTATCGCGATAGCGGTATTTGTCACGGCGATAATTGTTGTGGTGTTTTTCTGATGCGCAAAAATGCCCCTCAAGTAACCCTTCCGGACTACAATATGTCAGCTCGTGGTGTGGAACAAAGTGCATTTCAGGACCGCAGTGTTCGTAAGTCGCGGAACGCTGACGTATCAGGAGTGATTGAAGTAGAATTTGGAAAGTACTTGATTAAGGCTGGCGTTCTGAGCGGTAATAGTGTTGCACGGGCATTCCCCATGCCACCAGCTAAAACGCAGGCAATGATTGCCGATGCAGTTGGTGAAACGCCGGCATTAGCCATTGAAGCCTTAAAAGAAGTTCTCGAAGAACGAGACAGGAAGCGTAGCGGTCAACGCCGTTTGGAGGGAAACTCCGGCACCCTCGTTCCCAGTGAAAGAGAATATGCCGAGGCATTGCGCCAGATCAGGCTCACCCCTGCGCAGGTCACAATGCTCAAAGCACTCACAATCGCAGGCAAGGACGGTCTAACCATTGGTCACTTGTCTCAGGCAGCCGGTTACAAATCGCGCGAGGCCTCCATCAAGGTCTTCAAGAAAATCGGACTATTGATCGCAGAATATCTGGAACTGGACCTACCCGAAGCCGGATCGGTACAAAATGATGGCGCTGCGCAGGTCCTGGCGTTTTCTCACATCGAAAGTGACGATGAGCCCGCGACTTGGATTATGCATCAGGAACTGCGTGATGCTGTTCGTTCAGTCCTATGACGTACGTTCCAGCGCCTGCTTTTGAAGCGAACACCGAACCGGGACAAATGCACGAAAGGTTGCACACGTAGCTTATGTTGGAAAAAAGACCATATCCGCTTGAATTGATCTATGTACCTATAAAACGTGCAAAAACACTTGATCAGCAAAAAGTCCTGACGCTGGCCGATGATATCCTGAAGAACGGCCAGAAGACGCCTATTCAGATACGCGCGGATAACAAGAGGTTCGTGCTGATTGAAGGCCTTCACCGATTAGAGGCCATTCGCGCCTTGGGCGGTGATACGGTCGAAGCCTATCTGGTACACGCTAGGTTGCACTAAATGCCTATTGGAATTGGCGTTAGACAAAGCCTCGGAAAATGTCAGCAGACGTTGACTTTTTTCATCCCAAAGATGCAATCGAGCACAATGAAAGCTCTCATACAGAGTAATACGCTGGCAGTTTTCTAACTCAGAATGGTCACGCAAAACCTCGTTTAGCCGATAAAAAGGTATTCGGCTGGCTAGGTGGTGAACATGGTGCACGCCTATATTAGCAGAGAACCAACGCAGGATGTCAGGCAGGGCATAGTGAGAACTTCCATAGAATGCGGCGTTCTGAAGATTCCAGCTCTCTTCCCGATCCCGGGTCGTGTGTTTAAACTAGTGTTGAATGTAAAAAAGCCAAATACCAAGTGACGATGCGACAATCATGGTTGGCAGGAAAACATACGCCAACACCTCAAAGCCTACGGCCCAAAAAACCAGTGCCAATAACCCTGCAATCGCGACGTTTGTTCCCATTGCACTTGCCCAGTGCAGCCAGCCTGTCCGCATGAAGCCAAGAGGTAAACGATTTTGAAGGAAGAACGTATAGATCGGCGCGACACCGAACAGGAAGGTGGAATTCCGGGTCAGACGATAAGCGGCACGCCAGAACCACTTCCGCTTCAAGTATTCTTCAGTGGTCAATGTAGGGATGTCACCCATACCGCGCGATCAAGGTTACCGGTTGAGGCGTGGTGAATCGCATGGCTTGGCCGCCAAACGTCATAGGGTGTCAGGGCAAGAACACCTAGAACCCGGCCTGTCCAATTGCAAACATTGCGGTTTCTAAAGAATGATCCATGACCGCAATCATGCATAATGATGAAGATACGGACCAGAAATGCGGCATTCAGGATGGTCAGTAATATTGCGATCCAGACGCTAAAAGATGAAGCCGTTCACGCTAGGGCCCATAGTGCAAAAAAGGGGACAACAGTGATCGCAATTTTTTAAATACTGCGCTTCGCATCGGGCACACGGTATTGCGCGAGCGCCCGCGTCCAGACTTTTGTTTGCAACTTACTTGTTCTCCAACAGCTTATAGTAGCCCAGTGTGCAAACGGGCACCCAGAAAGGGTGCCCGAAAAAGGTCAGGCGAGTGCCAGATTGGCAGCGTTGTCACGTCCGTCACGGCCCGCTTCAATGTCGAAGGTAGGTTCGGCCCGATAGGTGGCTCAACAACCGCGTTGAGAACTCCCACCTTCCATTCCGACGAAGAGAACGCGCTATGCAACGTTTCAGGCGTATGAGAAGTTTGCAAAAATTCGCTGCCGTTCATTCCTCCGTCTACAACCATTTCAACCAGGAAAGATCGCTCACCAGCCGAGACACCTTAAAGCTGACACGCAGTGCCGCTCTTGCCGAGTGGCGCGAACTTGGCATGGAATAAAGGACAGCGTTACTGGCCTACCAGGGACTGGTTCGAATTTGTCTGACAGCACCCGCCTTATGATGTTGCGCTGCGGACGACGCCTATTCTTCAACAATTCCCACAGCGAGACCTTCCGTGAAGCTCAGAGCTACTCTGTCTCCCGGGCCAAGCTGTTCAACAAACTCACGACCAACATCCGTTTCAACCTCGATCATTTGTTCTGTGCCGCTGCTGTCCGTCACAGTGGCGATTGAGCTCGCGGCGTCGAAGGAAACAAAAGTCAGAATTAACGTGACCATGGTTCCGGCAGCCACGCCCGGTGTTGATCCCTCTGCAGCCTGGCCTTCTAATTCAACCATACTGTCAACCTCGCCGGGGAATGCCATGTTTGCGGCTACCCCCAGTGTGTATACCGCTTTGACTGTGTCGCCTTCTTCAATTTGGTCGAAGTTTGCGACTTCCGGTCCTGCAACAATGGTCTCTTCCTCGCCTGTCTCTGAGTTTTGCAGCACGATAACCCTCCTCTGCCACTTAGTCGAGCGCGTTCAGTAAAACCGGTCTAGATGCGTTCAGGAGGGTTTGATTTCATACGTCCTGCACTATCCCCATTTGCCCGAATTGGACGTTTTTTCGAGCAAGCAAAACGAACAGAGCACTGCCAAGCGTTACTGAGTGACGGCCACAACAGCCAGACAATCGCCGTGCTTGATCAGGCCGGGGAAATGTCGTGCTGCCAGAATCCCAGTCTCATTTGAAATCACATCTGCAGGCTTTTGTCCTGACCCATCCAAGGGCCATATCCTTGCGATGGTGTCGCCCTTGGCCACATCATCCGCGAGATCGAACAACATCTCAAGCATCCCGTCGCAGGGCGAAAAGTGAAAGCAATCGCCGCCGGTGGTATCGATGCGAGTGGTGCCAGTACCAATTGGCTCCCCTTTCAAAATCCCAGCGTGCTTCAGGATATTTTCTGCACCCCTGCGCGCAATGCTGGCTGAGCGCGCTGTGGCGGAGCCGCCACCTCCAAGCTCGGTGGAGACAAAAATCTTCCCTGCCTCCTCGACCGCTGTGTCGTACATGCCAGCGGAGTCGATTTCTTTAAGCGTCATTGAGTAAGGAGCGCCGAAAGCCTCCATCGCGGCGATGCACGCCGCTTCTTGGGTTTTGTCCTCAAGCAAGTGGGCTGCAGCAAATGGAATGAAGTCCAGAGACTTGCCACCGGAATGATAGTCGAGAACGATATCTGCCAAGGGGATGAGCCGGTTCAGGAAATAATCTGCAATCTTTTCTGTCACCGTACCATTGGGTTTGCCGGGAAAGATGCGGTTCATGTTGAGCCCATCTACCGGCGAAATCCGCCGTGCGGCCCGAAATGCGGGGTAGTTCATGTAAGGCACGATGATCACCCTGCCTCTTATCTCTTCGGCGCTCAGATCATGTGCAAGCGACTGGAGCGCAATTGGGCCTTCGTATTCGTCCCCGTGGTTGGCCCCTGTAAGCAGCGCGGTTGGGCCATCCCCGTTTCGAAACACTGAAATCGGGATCTGAATAAGGCCCCACGCACTGTCCTCGCGGCTGTGCGGAAGAGATAGAAAGCCGTGAAACTCCCCATCCTGTTCGAAGGGAACCGTGCTTGAGATCGGATTGGTCGCGGTCATGGCTTAATCATCAGTTTGCGTGGAACATTGGCGAGCAATTCGGGTTCACCGTCGCGTATGACGATGCTCTCGGTAATCTCAAAGCCCCATTCGTCCATCCAAAGACCCGTCATAAAATGGAACGTCATGTTTGGTTCAAGAACCGTTTTGTCACCCGCCCGCAGGCTCATGGTCCTTTCGCCCCAGTCCGGGGGATAAGATAGACCGATCGGATAGCCGGTTCGGTTGTCTTTCTCAATTCCGTGGCGGGACAAAACCGCAAAGAAGGCTTTGGCGATGTCCTCGCAGAGATTGCCCGCGCGGGCCACTTCAAGACCGGCTTCCATTCCTTCTTGAACCGCTTTTTCGGCTTCAAGAAAGTCTTTTGTCGGCTGGCCAAGAAAAACGGTTCTCGACAACGGGCAATGATACCTGCGATACACGCCCGCGATTTCGAAAAACGTTCCTTCGCCGGTCTTCATGGGCTTGTCATCCCATGTCAGGTGCGGCGCGGCGGCATCCGCCCCGGACGGCAAAAGCGGGACAAGCGCGGGATAGTCGCCCCCAGCACCAATCTGATCGTCATAGCGCAGACCGGCGTCATAAATCTCGGCCACGAGCGAAGACTTTGGAAGACCTGGCTCAACCACTTCGAAGATGCGTTTGTGCATCTTTTCGACAAACCGCCCAGCTACGCGCATATAGTCAAGCTCGGTCTCGGACTTCACTGCGCGCTGCCAGTTCACCAGCGCCGTTGCATCGAAAAACGATGCGTCAGGCAGGCCGCTGGTCAAGGCGGCATAGGCCTTGGCCGAGAACCAGTAGTTGTCCATCTCGACGCCGATGCGCTTGGTGCCCTGACCCCGCTCGGTCAGACGCGCCGCGAGATAATCCATCGGATGGCGTTCGGTGGATTGCACATAGTGGTCCGGGTAGCCAATGATATCGGCCTCGGGCAGCCATGTGGTACGACGTGCGCCTGCCGCGTCCTGGCCGCGTCCGAACCAAATCGGGTCGAAATCGGTGCCGACGACAACAGCCTGATGCACATAGAAGGACCAGCCGTCATAACCTGTCAGCCACGCCATATTGGACGGGTCCGATATTATGAGCACATCCAGCCCCGCCGCCGCCATTGCGGTTCGGGTCTTGGACAGGCGGCTTGCGAATTCATCGGGCGTGAAGTGGAGAATGGGTGCGTTCATGGTGTTTTTCTTCAGCTGTTGAATGTAGTGCCCGCGCCTTTGGCCTCGGCGCGTTGCCTTGCGAGCGTGGCGATGGCGGTGTCCTGCACGCCAGTGCCTGTCAGATCGGCTATGATAATATCGCTTTCTGACCGCCGACCAGACACATTGCCAACGACGATCTCTCCCAACTCAGCAAACTGCTTATCGGGAGGAATAACACCTGCGGCAAGGGCGCTACGCAATTCACCTTTGACGGCGCATTGCGATTGACTATCCGGTACGTACAGGTCCGCGTGGGCCAGACAGCCCGGTTCCAGCTCAACCTTGTGTTCCTGATCCGACCCCATCGCGATGACCAACTGCCCCGGTCGCAACCAGTCCGACATGACTAGAGGCGTGGAAGCGGGCGTGGTGGTCACGACGATATCCGCCGAGGATACAGCAGCAGCGACGTCCTCCTTCGCACTTACGTCGATCCCCATGTCATCCCGCAGTTCGGTCGCCAGGGCATCGGCCTTTGAATTGTCTCGCGCCCAAATCACTGCGTTTGCGATCGGTCGTACAAGAGCAAGAGCCTTCAATTGCAATCTGGCTTGAACTCCGGCCCCGATGACACAGACACTGCTTGCGTCTTCTTTTGCCAAGTGACGCGCGGCCACGGCTCCGGCGGCGGCGGTGCGGACATCCGTGAGGTAGCCGTTATCCAGCAGCAGAGCTTCGAGAATACCCGTCTTGGAAGAAAACAACACCATCAACCCGGATGTGCTTGGCAGGCCCAACTTGGGGTTGTCGAAAAATCCGGGGCTCATCTTCATAGCAAAACTGTCGATGCCGGGAACATAGGCGGACTTCACGCACACTTCGCCATTATGGTCCGGAACCATCAACGTCATGATCGGGGGCATCACGACGCTGCCTCCGGCCAGCACTGCAAACCCCTGTTCAACGCAATCGATCGCGTCGATGTCAAGCGGAACGAGCGTGCGAAGGTCGGCCTCGGTCAGTATTTTGATTTCTGGCAACTCAACTCTCCTGTGCCACATCCACATCTTCACCGGAAATGATCCGATGATGCAGGTTCATATCGATATTCTGCCCCGAAATGACGACGATGCATTTGCCGGGACCTTTGATTTTTCCCGACATCAGCGCGGCAATCCCAACACTGCCCGAGCCTTCGATGACCTGACGTTCTTGCCAATAGGCGTGGCGGATGGCTGCGGCGATCTCTGCCTCACTGACCAGAACGATCTCGTCGACAAAGCTACGGGTCATTGAAAAAGTGTATTCGTTGTCCAGCCCGACCCCGCCGCCGAGGCTATCCGCGAGGGTTGGAAGCTCGGGGACCATAATGGGCTTGCCCGCCTGTTGGCTTTCATACATGGCGGCACCGCGCTCCATCGAAACACCAATCACGCGGGTCGATGGACTCAGCCTTTTGATGACCAAGCCTACCCCAGAAATCAGCCCACCGCCGGATAAGGGGACCAGTACGGTATCGGGATCTGGCGACTGTTCAAGCATCTCAAGCGCCAGTGTGCTTTGTCCTGCGATGATCTGAGGGTGATCAAACGGCGGCAACATCACCATGCCTTCGGCAACGAGCTTATCGACTTCCAGCTGAGCATCATCCTGGGATCGCCCGACGATACGCACCTCGGCCCCTTCTGCCTTGATCCCGTCCACCTTGTTTTGCGGCACAAGCTCGGACATGCAGATGATGCACCGCACGCCCGCTTGTTTTGCCGCGTATGCCAGACCGCGACCGTGATTGCCGGTGGAGACACCGACTACACCGTGCGCACGTTCGGCTTCGGTCAGCGACAACACAGCGTTGGACGCGCCGCGAAGTTTGAAACTGCCGGTTTTTTGCAGCTGCTCTAATTTGAGTTCTATGGTGCCACCGGTTGTCGCGCTCAGGCTGGATGAGGCGGCAATCGGAGTGGTCCGGACATGGCCAGAAATGCGCTGCCGCGCCGCGTGGCTGTCCTGAAGAGTGATTTCAGATTTCATTGCTTATTCCGAGCATGTTACGTCTTAAACAGCAAGCCGCCGTGTGGCACGTCAGAGGGTATCCCCAGATGCCTCATGCACCGCCAAACCATTGCCTGATTGGACGTCACAACCGGCTTGCTCAGCCGCTGCTCCAATTCCTCGACACATCCGGCGGCCCGAACGGCGGTGCAGGAAATGAAAAGCGCATCGGCATCATCGGCGCAGGCAGCAGCCCCGCCCTCGACAATGCTTTCTTTGGATATACGCGCCATTTCGCGGTCATCGGTCAGCCCGAAACAGGCGGCGTTCACAACGGTGGCGCTGCGTTGCGAGAAATAGGCAGAAAGGGACTCTGTTACATCCTGCGTGTAGGGGGTCAGAACACTGACCTTCCTAACGCCCAACGCGTCGAAAGCATCAAAGGCGGCGGAACTCGGGGTCACGCATGGCACGCCGGGCTTGGCCCTGTTCATGTGTTCGGCCACCGTGTCGTTGCCAAGAACCACAGAGGCGGCGGTGCATCCATAGACCAGAACATCTAGCGCCTCACCCGGCAGGATGTCGGCCGCGGCAGCAGTTAGACGCGGGCCGGTCCGCATAAGACTTTCGTGAGTGGTCGGGTTTTCGAACGCGATACGATTCACATAGACGCCAACATCCTGACCTTGCAGCATCCGCGAAAAATCAAACTCGGTCGTGTGATCGGTGGCCAGAGCGACCAATCCGATACGCTTTGCAACGGGGCGGGCGTCGAGACGGGATGCAACGGATGAAACCGAAGACTTTATGGACAATTCCATTTCTACCTCAAACCACAAGTACAGGGCATTGTGCCAGGCTTGTCACCTTGTGCGAAACGCTTCCCAGCAGATACCCCTCGATTGATCCCAAACCACGGCTTCCCATGACAATCAGGTCGTTCTGATGCTCTTGCGAGAAGCCGACGATTGTGCGCGCAACGGGCCCGCCCTTGACGAAGGCACGTATGTTCTCGCAGCCTGCTTTTCGGGCGATTGATGCGCCATTTTCTGCGATTTCCTTGGAACGCTCGCGCATGATTTCGTCAATGTTATCGGGCTGTTCAACGTCTGTTACGTACATTGACCCCTCGAGTACCGAATGGTGCCGATAGAGGGTCAATATCGTGAGTTCAGCGCCCGATAGTTTCGCTAGCTCCGCAGCCTTTTGAACTGCCGCGACTGCGCCTTCGGACCCGTCAAATGCGGCCAGTATTGATGTAAACATGCGTCAGCCCCCTATTTGCCAAAGGCCACATCGCGCAGGAAAAGCGCCAGTTGTGGGAAGAAGATCAAAAGAACCGAGACGGTAAGAAGCATGAACACGAAAGGTGGTGTTCCCCGGATGACCTCAAGATAGGGCCGCTTGAACACCGCCACCGCGGTAAAGATATCGCATCCAAAGGGTGGCGTGGCAGACCCGATTGCGGCCTGCAGCGTGATCAATGTGCCAACCAGGATCGGATCAAGCCCGGTTTGCGCGACAACAGGTGCAAAGATTGGAACAAAGATCAAGATCACGACGATCGGGTCCACGAACATGCAGCCGATGAAGAATGCGATCGCAATTGTGAACAACACACCGATCTGACCCATCTGGTCAATTCCAAGTGCCCCCAGCAGCTGCTGCGGGATTTGCGCGAAGGACAAAACCCAGGCAAATGCCGCCCCGGCACCGACAAGGATAAAGACCACGGCGGTCACCATTCCAGTCGACAGGGCCGTTTGATAAAGGTCCGTGATTTTCATGGTTCTGAAAATCACCACTTCCAGGAAGAGCGCATAGGCCACGCTGATTGCAGCCGCCTCTGTCGGGCTGAAAATACCGAAGAAAATCCCGCCAATGATCAGCAGGGGAAAACCCAGTGGCCACAGGGCACCGCGGATCGCGACCAACCGTTCGCTCCAAGACGCTTTCGGCTCGGTCGGGACATCGTTCAGCTTGGCATAGATGACACTGTAGATCGAAAACATAATCAGGATCAGAATGCCCGGCCCAAGACCCGCGATGAACAGTTCAGGAATGGATGCTTTTGCCACCACACCATAGATGATCATCCCGATGCTTGGCGGGATCAGAAACGCGATGTCGCTCGAATTCACGATGAGGGCGAGGATGAATGAATCCTTGTAGCCCCCTTTGAGCATCCGGGGCCGCAAGGGCGTACCCACAGCGACAACGGTTGCCTGGGTGGAACCCGACACAGCGCCAAACAAGGCGCAGGCCGTCGCAGTGCTGACCGCCAGACCCCCTCGAATGTGGCGGACAAAGGCCATGACCATATCGATCAAACGGCCTGCGGACTGACCCCGTGTCATGATGTCCGCTGCCAATATGAACATAGGCACGGCAATCAAGGACGCGGGCCGGATTCCCCCAAGCATCTGTTGAACCAGAAACTCGGTCTTTTCGATGGAACCGAACAGTTGAACGACACCGATGAACGCCCCGGCAATCAGCGGAACCATCATCGGAAAGCCCAGCAGAAGCAGCACGACCATTACGGAAAACATCAACAGGGCCATATTAAAGCTCCAATTCCAGTTCCTGCGCATCCGCTTCGCGCAGATCCGTGGACAGATAGATTTCCGGCTCTTTGAGGTTTTGAAGGCAGGTCAACGCGTACTGAATGCCCGAGACGAGCAGCCCGACAGGGACCCAAAGGAAGCTGAGGTAAACGGGGAATCCAAGCGCAGGATAAACGCGCCCCTTCGATTGAATACTGACGATGTATTGCACCGCATACCAAGCCAGAAGCAGCAGCAGTATCGAAGTGAACCCCGTGATGATGATCATCAGAACCTTCCGGATGCGCTTTGGCATTGCATCGGAAATGGCTGACATCCGAATATGGCGCCCGTGCCGCGCGGCGTAGCCAAGCCCCGCAAACGTCACCAACAAAATGAATATGCTGTTCAGTTCTTCCGCGAAGATGATCGAGTGATTGAACATGAACCGGCTGATGACATTGGCAATAGTATTCACGGCCATCAGGATCACGCCCGTGGCCATGATCACACGTTCCAGCGCGGCGATACCGTTGTCCAAACTGTTGATCAGACCCGTCACGCCGCCTTTTTTGTCTGGCGTATTGTTCATCTTCTCTCCCCAATGCCAGCCGGCCCGGCGCATCGCTTTGATTTTTTTAACGGCCTGCGGGCCTCAGAATTTTGGAAAGGGCCCGCAGTGCACCGTGAGTGGTTTAGTTCCTCTGGTGCAGCCTATTGCCGCGCCGCTTCCAGATCTTTCTTCATCTGTTCAAGGATGGCCTCACCACGTGGTCCTGCCCGCTCGATAAATGCAGCTTCCACCAATGCAGCCCGTTCTTTGAACGCTTCGCGTTCTTGGTCTGTCAGGCGCACAATCTTATAGTCGGGATTGGATTCCTGGATCTTTTTCAAGCCAATGGCGTCCAGTTCGACCGCCACATCGAGGATATAGTCCAAAGCTTCCTGCGACGCCTTTTGAACAAGGGCTTTGTCCTCGTCGCTCAGCCCATCATAGAATTCGACATTTGCCATGACGGCAGTCGTGTATTGTCCGTGGCCGGTATAGGTCATGACCTTGGTGAGGTTGTCCAGATCATAGGCTTCGATCCAGACCGTAGGATTTTCCTGCCCGTCAACCATGTTGGTTTTCAAGGCCCCGATCAGTTCGCCCCATGGCATCGCAATCGGAGACGCGCCAAAGGCTTTGTATGTCTCCAGAAGCAATGGCGATGTCATGGTGCGAATTTTCATACCCTCCATATCTTCGGGGGTGCGGAATTCTTCCATAGTGGTCACGACCATTTCGCCCTCAGGGAACATGGCCAAAAGCTCAAGGCCCTGTTCGCGGTAGCTATCGTGGAACATCTCGTTGACCGCGACGCCCTCTTTGAAAAACTTGCGAACTTCCTGCGGGTCCGTCGGCTGAACATACGGCACCAGAAACGCCTCAGCCTCGGGGATCATCGCGCCTGTAAAGCCCGGCGATTGATCGATGAACTGAAGCAATCCGGCCTGTGCCTGTTCCATGGCATCAGCGGATTCCCCAAGCGAGCCGATGGGGAAGATCTGAACGGTATGATCGGAATTGGCCTCGATCACCTCTTTGAACTTCAAAGCATACATGCCCTGCGGATCAGTCAGCGCCTCTTCCATGGCATAGCGCCAGTTGTCGGCACTGGCGGAGGTTGCTCCGATCAACATTGCAAGTGCAGACGCCGCTGCAGCAAATTTCTTAATTGTCATGTTTGACTCCCTGTTTCATTGGCACGTCTCAGGTTGGCCCTGATTGGCCGCTGGTAACTTCGAGGGCGCATGACACAGCATCCGGCCCTGACGCGGCCAATGCTTTTTCGGAAATTCTAATCATGTCAATTTAATTATTAAATCATGACAATTTTATCCAGTGTTTCCGTGCAAACTCAGATTGCGAGGAGCGCCGGTTCCGGCGAATTGCCTGCCAAACGGGCGATTATAATCAGTCCTTTTGCAAGCTCTTGCTCTGTCCCGATTCCGACACAAATGCGGACGGCTTCCGGCGCGGCCTCTTCTCCGGTCCGAAAATTCGAGGACGCTGCAACCGCGACACCTTCGTTGCGCGCATGTTCGACAAAATCCCGCGCTTTCCATGGCTCCGGCAGCGGAAGCCAGACATGCATTCCATATGGCGAAGAAGCAAAATCAAGTGGACCGAACTTTGATCTCACGATTGCGTTTCTGCGGTCGAGATTCTTCCTTTGCCACTTCAAAAGCGTTTGCGCTGTCCCATCCACGATCCAGCGCGTGGCAATCTCGGCCATAAGGGGCGTCGCCATCCAATTCGTGACAAGATGACGGTTCCGCGCGGCCGATATCATCGATTCCGGAACCACCAGCCAGCCAAGCCGCAACCCGGGCAGCAGGCACTTCGTCAACCCGGTAAAGTAGAAGGTTTGATCCGGCGCCAGTTCAACAAAGGCCGGGGATCTTGCAGGGTTGATCGGACCCCAGGCATCGCTTTCGATGATCCAGACACCATACTTTCTTGCAATATCACACAAGGCCTGTCTGCGCTCGGCGCTTGCAAAAGCGCAAGTCGGTCCAAGTCCGGATGGCATTACAAACAAGGCCTTGACGGCATCACTTTTGCACGCCACCTCAAATGCCTCGGGCACAACACCCTCTGCGTCAATGGAAAGGCCTTGCAGGCGCAGACCCAGCGCCGAGGTCAGCGATTTGAGCGTATGGTGGCCCAGCGTTTCAGTCACAACCAGCTCGCCCGGCAAGGCGGCCGTCTGCAGTGCGACGCTCATGGCCGCGGTATTGCCATTTGTCGGAATAACGCGCTCGGGGTCGACCGGCACCCCGCCCGATGTGATCCAGCGCGCGGCCTCGGTGACATGTCGTTCCAGTGTCGAGCGCGGTCGAAATGAAACGAGTGTGCTTTGAGGCAGGTCCTTGGACAGCTCGCTCAGCGTCCGAGCCATACATTCTGCGTGAATGTCACTGGTGACAGGGGCGAGCATTGAGAGGTCAATAATGTCCAAACCACCCAACGCGCGATTCCACGGCACCTGAGCATCACCATCGCGCCCACGCACAAAGCTGCCGCGTCCGACCTCTCCGCTGATAAAGCCCAAACGGCTCAACTCGTCATAGGCACGGCTGACTGTCTGAACACTCAGCTCCAGCTCATACGACAGCGCCCGATGGGTCGGAAGCTGCGTCCCGGCGGGCAAGTCGCCGCTCTCAATCGCCTCAACCAGCTTTCTCGCCAGCGAACGGTAAGCCGGGCGCACCAGATCTTGTTTTTGTATCGGCCATTTTGTCATGATATTATCCTGAATAATACCAATACAATTGACAAGTACATTCCGATTTCGGATTGGTTTCATATGAGCATTCAACTTGACAATCGGGACCTCGAAATCCTGCGCATCCTGAGCCACGAGGGCCGGATATCGAAAACTGAGCTCGCCAAGCGCGTGAACCTCTCTCCGACCCCCTGTTGGGAACGTTTGAAACGGCTGGAGAATTCAGGGCTGATCCGGGGCTACCGGGCGGATATCGAGCTTTCGGCGTTCGGCCCCAGCGTCACGATATTCGTTACCGTCGAATTGGAACGACACAGGGCAAAGGATTTCCGTGCTTTCGAAAACACCGTCATTCAGTGCGAGGAAGTCACCGCATGCTGGGCATTGGGCGGTGGATTTGATTACATCCTTCAAGTCGTGACTCAAGACGTGGATACGTATCAACGCTTCATAGACGAACTTCTGCACGCCGATCTCGGGCTGGCGCGATACTTCACCTACATCGTCACATCGACAGTCAAGGCCAGCGCACCCCCGTTTGCCGTCCTCGACGGCGCGCAGAAAAAGTGACGCTTTACCCAGGCTGATTTCAGAGGAATCGTCTGCCCAAAGCCCCACAATCAGAAACACCCTCTCCGGCTTCTCGCGCTAACAAGGATGCAGCCTTTGTCCAGGAGTTGCACTTATGCTTGCAGAAACTGACCTTACTCACGCTCCAACGATAAATCTTTCGGATGCTTCACTGCTCAAGCATTTCGCCTATGTCGGAAATCAGTGGATTGCCGGACGCCGCCGAGAAGAATTTGGCGTCTCCGATCCGGCCACGGGACATGTGCTGGGTCATGTCGCCGTGATTGACGGCGAAGACAGCGCAGGTGCGGTCGATGTGGCGCATCGTGCATTTACTTCCTGGGCAAAGTCGCTGCCGCAGGACCGGGCGCATGTGCTGCGAAAGTGGCATGACCTGATTGTGGCCAACCGAGAGGACCTCGCGCAGATCATGACTGCCGAGCAGGGCAAGCCAATCTCTGAGGCGCGCGGCGAAATCGACTATGCTGCATCATTTGTGGAATTCTACGCAGAGGAAACCCGCAGACCCAATATCGAGGGTGTCACGTCGCATCTGAATACGGCCGAGGTTGAGCTTTGGCGCGAACCGGTTGGTGTCGCTGCCCTGATCACACCGTGGAATTTCCCTTGTGCGATGATTACGAGAAAAGCGGCAGCGGCCATAGCTGCGGGCTGCAGCGTGCTTGTCCACCCTTCGAAAGAAACGCCTTTTTCTGCGCTGGCCCTCGCCGAGCTCGCTGATCGAGCCGGTTTTCCGGATGGTGTTTTCAATGTTGTGACCGGAGACCCAGCAACAGTGGTCGAGCCCTGGCTGACCGACCCCAGGGTGCGGGCACTTTCCTTCACCGGCAGCACCGAAATTGGGCGGATGCTTTATGCCCGGTCGGCAGAAACCGTTAAACGGCTGGTCCTGGAACTTGGTGGGCACGCCCCCTTCATCGTTTTCGAAGATGCCGATCTGGACGTCGCTGTGCGCGAAGCCATCAACGCGAAATTCGCAACTACCGGTCAGGATTGCCTCGGCGCCAACCGGTACCTTGTTGCACGCCCCATCTATGATGAATTTGTCGACCGATTCGTCAAAGCCACAGCGGCGCTTTCAATGGATGCGGGGATCAACGATCCGGACCTCGGCCCGCTGATGAACGCGGCAGCTGTCGCAAAGCAAATCGAACAGGTCGAAGACGCTGTCGCACAGGGCGCACACTGCCTGCTCGGGGGGCAAGTATCGGACAAAGGCCCCTTGTTCTTTGAGGCCACTGTCCTTAGCAAAGTGCCGACAAGCGCAAAGATCTTCCACGAAGAGACATTTGGCCCGGTGGCAGCGATCACGCCCTTCGATACCGAGGAGGAGGCGGTCGAGATCGCAAATGCGACGGAATACGGGCTGGTTGCGTATGTCCACACACAGGACCCGCGTCGAATTTATCGAACGAGCCGGGCCTTGCAATTCGGCATGGTTGCCGTGAACCGGACCAAAATTACCGGCGCGCCGATCCCGTTCGGCGGCGTCAAACAGTCCGGGCTTGGGCGCGAAGGCGCCAGACAAGGGCTCGAGGCTTTCACAGAAATCAAATATGTCTGCCGCGACTGGACGTGACAAAGGCGAGGAACAAAACAATGCTGACAAATGATCAACTGGCCGCATGGGATCGCGAGAATTTCTTTCACCCCTCAACACATCTGGCCAACCACGCACGGGGCGAGACACCGTCTCGTGTCATCACAGGCGGAGAAGGTGTGTATATCGAAGACCGGGATGGCAAGCGTCTGCTTGACGCCTTTGCCGGGCTTTATTGCGTCAACGTTGGCTATGGACGTCCGGAAATCGCCGATGCGATCGCGGAACAGGCCAAGGAACTGGCGTACTATCATGCTTATGTCGGACATGGCACCGAAGCGTCGATCACGCTTGCCAAAATGATCCTGGATCGCGCGCCGGATCATATGTCCAAGGTATATTTCGGACTGGGTGGTTCTGACGCAAATGAGACCAACATCAAGCTTGTCTGGTACTACAACAACATCCTTGGCCGCCCCGAAAAGAAGAAGATCATCAGCCGGTGGCGGGGGTATCACGGGTCTGGCCTGATGACCGGGTCGCTAACCGGGCTTGAGCTGTTCCACAAGAAATTCGACCTGCCGTTGGCTCAGGTCATTCATACCGAAGCACCGTATTACCTGCGCCGCCCCGAAGCTGGTATGAGCGAACAGGAATTTTCCGACTGGTGCGCCGCCCGTCTCGAAGACCTGATCCTTGCCGAAGGGCCAGACACGATTGCTGCGTTCATTGGCGAACCCATCCTTGGAACCGGCGGGATCGTCCCGCCGCCTGAAGGGTATTGGGCGGCCATTCAGGAAGTGCTGAACAAATACGATATTCTGCTGATCGCAGATGAGGTGGTCACCGGCTTCGGACGGCTCGGCAGCATGTTCGGCTCGACGCACTATGGATTGCAGCCGGATATCATCACAATCGCCAAAGGCCTGACCTCGGCCTACGCGCCGCTATCCGGTTCGATCGTGTCCGAAAAGATGTGGTCTGTTCTGGAGCAGGGGACAGATGAAAACGGCCCCATCGGTCATGGATGGACATATTCCGCCCATCCCATCGGGGCCGCCGCCGGTATTGCCAATCTGCAGCTAATAGACTCGCTGGATCTGGTAAGTAACGCAGGTACCACCGGCGCCTATCTGAATGCCGAGATGCAAAAAGCCTTGGGTAACCATCCAAACGTCGTTGAAATACGCGGCGAGGGTATGCTCTGCGCCGTCGAATTCGCGCGTGATCCTTCATCCCGGTTGTTCTTCGAGCCCGACAAAGGCATCGGTGCAAAGGTCGCTGGAGCGCTCTTGGGGGAAGGCGTCATCGCAAGAGCCATGCCGCAAGGCGACATACTGGGATTCGCCCCTCCACTATGCCTCACGCGCGACGAGGCCGACCGGATCGTCGAGGCAACACGCCGAGCGGTTACTTCCACCGACTTTGCATAGGCACATCTTTTCATTGCCACACCGCAGAGTCACGATTCGAACGTGCTTGGGCGTCAGCTCCTGATTTCGCAGTTTCAGCCAAAGTCCAGTCTGATGAAGCTGCATCGCAGCGCTTGACGAGATCGGCAAGGTCCGGATTGGGCCGGTCATTCCGGCCCGTTTTTATTCCGCCTTGTTCAAATCACCGGTTGTCAGGATCGCGCCGGCCTGAAGGCCTTCGGCGTCGAGCATCGTCGCAACCCGTTCGAGCGCGGCAACAAGCATCGCCTGCTCCCAGTCCTCCATCTGCTTGAACCGCTGCACATAGAGCTGTTGCAGCGGATCAGGAGCGTCCTTAAGGGTTTGCCGTCCTCGATCCGTGATCAGGATGTTGGTCTGCCGTCGATCGGTCAGGGATTTCTCGCGCAAGACCATGCCGCCCGAGACCAGCTTGTCCACAAGCGCAGTGACAGTGGCCTGGCTGACATGCATGCGCATTGAAATTGCTTTAGCCGTGGTTTGCCCGGTCTCGCCAATCACCTGCAATACACGAAGCTGGACCGCGGTCAGCCCGGCGGACTGCGCCAGTTCCCGGCCGGACATCTCGGTGGCGCGCAGGATTCGGCGCAGGGCGACAAGGCTGCTGTCGATACGATCCATGTATCTACTCCGCATTCGAATGGAGTGAGATTGTCAAAATTGCATTGATTGCTCAAGCGTTAATGGAAATCTGTATAGTTAGCCTTACAAATTAAAAAATTGTTAAAATCGGCAGATTCATGACGATTCAGTAAAATTTATCTTCGTCTTTTGAAGTTTCGGCTTGCCTGTGTTACTTAGCTAATCAAAGTTTATTGATGGAGCGGTACATGCAGCATTCTTTGGAGTTGTTCGAACAACCTATTCCGGTTTTGCGTCCCCCTTTGCCGGAAGACGGTGCAGCTGTGTCTTCGCTGGCCAGAACCGCGGATCAGGAAGCTTTTGGTGATTTGCTTGGCGAACTGGCGGCGTTTGATGACTACAAAGAATTCTCGGTTATTGCAGAACTGGGTGGAGACTTGGTCGGCGCGATGCTGGCTTATGTTCTGCCATATGACCCGGAAACCCTGTTTATCTGGCAGGTCGGCGTTTCAGAGGGTGAGGCGGACAAGGGTCTTGCGTCGCTGATGCTGGGCCAGGTGATGCGTCGGGACGTCTGCTCCGATGTCACTCGTGTTCAGACGGTGATTGCGTCCAACGACGAGTGCACCTGGGCGTTGTTTCGCCGATTTGCACAATGGCAGCGGTCCCGGATGGCCATCCAACCTTTCATCACGCAAGCACTGACCCCATATCGCCGCCATGAAAACAGCAACCTTGTGACGATCCGTCTTGAGGATCGTAGCAAACGCGCGGCCTGACCGCGCCAAGACATTTTCAATCAAAGTGAGAGAGCAGAATGAACGTAGCCACGACTATATCAAACGACACCCCATACTACGGTGACGAAGCGGCAACTCTGGGCGACCGGATCGTCGCCGCGCGCGAAGCCGTGGGGTATTCACAGAAAAAACTGGCCTCCCGCCTGGGCGTGAAACTGAAGACTGTACAGGGATGGGAAGAGGACCGTACAGAGCCGCGTGCAAACAAGGCGCAGATGATGTCCGGCATTCTTGGGGTCTCTCTGGTTTGGCTTCTGAGCGGTGAGGGAGACGGTGTGCTTGAACCGACAGACGCCCCTTCGGGATCGGAGGATATTCAAGGCATCCTCGATGAGATCCGGAGCCTCCGGACGGATATGACACAGACCACCCGCAAGCTGAGCACTGTCGAAAAACGCCTGCGTGCCAGACTTTGACATCGGCGTAAACGCGAACTTGAGGCATGACCTATGGCCTTGCCTCAAATGACAAAAAAATAGGAGCAGATGATGACAGGACCGGATCCCAGCCTTGTGCCCGTTGATCCGGCGCAAGGCACCCGTTCGGACACCAAATCCGAGCCCGGCGCGACCCCTCTTGAGGTCCGCGAAAAGGCCGGTTTGACCGTGACGGAAATGGCCGAACTTATTGGGATGAGCGAACCTGGTTACGAATTGTGGGAGAATGGCACCCGCCGCCCTGGAGGGCCTGCGTTCAAACTTCTGGCACTGCTGGATGCTCATCCGAAAGAAACAGCGGCGCGACTACGCCAACACGGTTGACTGCGGCACTCACCTGCAAGTACGCATTCCCGTTGCCTCAATAAAGTCAAAATCTCTTTCAGCAGCAGTTCTTTGGCTCAGTTTTGATCGTGGCGGGGTTCCGCGCGGTCTTGTCAGATTAAATTGATCTGATACCGTTTCAGTTGCCTATTCTTTTGTTTCGCGCCGCTCTGCAAAGCCTTTTTCTTTACAGATTAGTTTCTTGCGAGCTCTCGTTCGAAGAGAGTGCCAAGAAGGACGGCAGAATGTGATTTCTCTGACATAACCCTTGCCAACGCTTTGCCAAAAAATCCGACGATGTTTTTCCTCAAGCCATTGCTGCCGCCAGAGTACTCCGACCTGCTTGAAGCTCTCGCCCCAACAGAAGGTTTCTAGTCCTGGCATATAAGGTCGCGGAAGCTGCCTCGAACAAGGACAACACTAGGGTCAGGACTCATAGCCAATAGATGACGGTAGCCGCCAGTGCGATGGCTGAGAGGAAGACCTTTGGGCACCTGTCGTATCGGGTTGCCACTCGCCGCCAATCTTTCAGCCTTCCGAACATGATCTCGATCCGATTGCGACGTTTGTAGCGACGCTTGTTGTACTTCACCGCTTTCTTCCGCTGCTTCCGGCCTGGGATGCACGCGCGTATCCCTTTGTCTTTCAACGCTTCCCGCAACCAATCAGCGTCATATCCGCGATCCCCAAGCAGCCATTCGACATCTGGCAGGCTGCTCAACAACGCCCGTGCGCCGATGTAATCGCTGACCTGCCCAGCCGTCACAAACAAGTTGAGTGGGCGCCCCTTGCTGTCGCAGATAGCGTGCAGCTTCGTATTCATGCCGCCCTTGGTCCGACCGATCAGGCGTCCACGCCCCCCTTTTTTACGCCCAAACTGGTCGCTGTGCGATGCGCCTTCAGGTAGGTCGCATCTATCATCACGGCCTTATCTTCGCCGTGCTCAGCGGCCAATCCGGCCATCATCCGGGCGAAGATGCCCTTGTCGCTCCAACGTTTCCAGCGGTTGTAGAGCGTCTTGTGCGGGCCGTATTCCTTCGGCGCATCGCGCCAGCGCAAACCATTGCGATTAATGAAGACTATCCCGCTCAACACCCGCCGGTCATCTACGCGGGGTTTGCCGTGAGACTTTGGGAAGAAGGGCTCAAGACGCGCCATCTGGGCGTCGGTCAGCCAAAACAGATCAGACATGTTCACCGCTCGTTTTTCGAACCGTGAATCACGCAACCCCGCAGAAATCAATGGGTCCTGACCCTAGCACTAAAGACTAGTTCGTCGCGAGGGGCCTATCCATGCCGCCGCGCAGCGTCGTAAACAGAGCGCCCGTTGCGATATTCATGCTGCGAGGGTGCGCAGAGAAATTCGAAGGCTTCCGATATGGGCTCACTGTGGCCTACTGCAATCGCAGCTTTGGAACATCTCATGAACCTCCAACAGCGGCCATCCATTTATTTCTGCCATGCAGCGTGAGAAATTCGGTATTGCAGCGGGTCGTGGCGCTGCGAGCGCAAGCAGCAATTTTCCGATAGGTCTCCTTCGGGCTCGATTCGGTCATTCGTGAAATAACCGCTCCGCGGACCAAAGCAGACTTTGTCATCCGCAACACCTATCGCCATTCTGGATCGGCGGGCAAGGCACCGTGGCATAGGAGCAGTAGACACAACAGTCCCCTTCCAACGGCTTCAAGACCGCTGCGCAAGACTTGCATTCATAGAACCACTGGCAAGCATCCGTCGGCATTATTTCGGTTTCGCTGTGACCGCATTTTGGGCACGTCAGGGTGCTTTCAAGCACTACAGTTTGCTCTGTCATTGTTTCACATCTGCATTATCAGGTAATCGTTGATCCGGGCCTCGTTAAAGACGACGACCCAAGCTAACGCGGTGATTGCGGTCGTCCCCGAAAGCCACCATTTCAACTTTGTTAGGGAACCGCGCTGATAAGATACAAGCCACGATATAGCGACAAGCGCCGTCGAAATCGCCAATACGTAGTAGCTTGCCGCCGCGATCTTTCCGAAAATGGCCAGCCAACTGCCTCCTAGTCCCAGCAACATCATTGTCATGGGCAATACACAGCAAGTCGCGACGCCGAGTGCTGACAGTGACCCCAGATAACTAACGCTAAGGTACTTTTGCATTTCATTCCCTTGACTAGTTGGAGTTGTCGAAGTGTCAGCCTCTCGTATAACTTCTGTAGTCGCTACAGGATCAAGACGGGAAAACTCACATGTTTGCGATTGGGGAAGCATCCCGGCAAAGCGGTGTCGGCATTGAAACGATCCGCTACTATGAACGCGAAGGGATCGTGCCCAAACCAGAACGGGCACCGAATAACCGGCGGATGTACTCCGCGCACGATGTTGGAAGGCTTCGTTTCCTGAAAAAATGCCGTGATTTGGGCTTTCCACTAGCCGATACAAAGACGCTTCTCAGCCTGTCCGAAGGCGGCGGAGAAGATTGCCGATCCGTAAAAGAGCTGGCTGAGCTTCATATCTTCAATGTGCGTAAAAAGATAAACGAGCTGAAGCGATTGGAAGCAGCGCTAAACGAACTCACAGCCAACTGCGACAGCGGGAATGTCTCCTGCCCCATGCTCTCAAAACTGCGTACCAACTAGTGAAACTTTTGGCTCGGTGCGATCGTTCGTCGAATTGTCGTGAGAAACCGCACTGCGGACATAGTTGACATTCACCCTCGACCAATAACTCTCTTTTCGTCGCGGTCTCGCGTCTGACGTGCGCTTGACGACGCAACTCATATCAAACGATCATCGGCGAACCATTTTGCGGCGGCCCAAAGGATAACCCATGGAAGTATTTGGAAGTGATGCACAGCGACGCATGTCGACCATGGGTGAGCACCTTATCCAGCTATTGGGTGATGACCCTCGATTTTGTAGCCATGGGCGCGGTATTCAAATTGTCAACGAGTACAACGGGGCTTTGGATGATGCCGTTGCAATGGCCCAAGTACTTGGCATCACGGCGATAGAAAGCATACCGCGTCAGGAGGTGGCAAAGACGCGAGAAGTCATTGAAAGTCAGGGATTAAAAACCGACACAATAGCTTGTTACCTTGGCGGCCTGAACTGTGTTGACATTGCTCGGAAAATAATTGCCACACGGGCGTTGCCCGAGGATTTGACCGTACGTGTAATTGATCGAGACTCTCCGCCAGAATGGCTTGAAGCTTTCGCAGAAGTCGCGATGAGCCACGGTGTTCTGCCGCCAATAGGGCCAGTTATGCGAGGATTGTCTCGCCCTGGATTTGCGATGGTCGTCTTTGACAGCTCAGGTGCTCCCGTTGCAACCGCAGGCTCAGTTCTGTGCCATCCGCCCAGCAGTAGGCTGCATCGTCGCGCTCAATGGGGGCAACTTTCGACCAAGCCTGAACGCATGGGTGAAGGTGTAGCGAAAGTCTTGGGGGCCAAAGCTATGATACACTCTCATGAAAAGCTTGGCGCAACTGGGTTCAAGACAGGCATTGCCCCGGGCAACGTTGCATCAGCACGGTTGTGCGAAAGACTTGGCTTGGAGCATAGCGGCAGCGACATAGTCGCGATCATCGACCCGAATGTATACTCGGAAGATCGGTTGACCAAGTGAGCCATTCGGAAGTTTGTTGTCGCGTTATATCAACGACACTCGCGCGAACCTGACTGAAACTTCTTAAAAAACTAAGATTAGGACGAGTTCTAGTCTGCATTGGGCTAGTTGTAGCCGCTTGCCGGAGGTTACTGGCCAATTGCTTTGCCGAACCCAAGGCCGCGTCCATGATTTCATCGAATAATCTCCAAGGATCGCTATGTGGGCACAATTGCCATACGGAGCTGGATCTCGCGGTATGGCAGCCGTTAACAGGAAACGATAAAGTGGTATGCGGCGCACGGCTGGTGTAAAACGATCTTCCCATCAAGGGTTTCGACCGACCGGTTGAATGCGTCTTCCACGTCGGAAGAAACCTTTTCATAAGCTCTAGAACGATCTGGATCCGGCCAAACAATCTTTTCCAGGAACGCTTCGAAACTCGGATATTCACGAGTAAGGACGTACTCTTTTTTGTTTTCCAACCGAAATCCGTCTACTCCGTCCAAGTGGTTAAGTGTTTCGTGAGAATGCGTTCGAACGAGGGTTTCGTCTTCCACCAATCGTACAACGTCAAACATTGTCCCATAAGGATAGGGCTCCACTATGTGCAACCGCCCACTGCTTCCAAGAACGCGGCGAATTTCAGTGAACGCAGTGTTCTGAGCCTCCACTGGAACGTGATGAAGTGAGAAGAACAAACACGCTAGGTCCTGCGAGCCGGAGTCGAGGGGCAGATCTTCGGCAGCCCCAAGCCTAACGTCTATATTTCTTGGAAGATATTCTTTGGCCTTCGCAACTTTGTCCGGATCTATTTCTATTGCGGTGACTTTGGCCCCTGCTGCGTACAAGTCTCGCGAATAGACGCCGTCACCCGCACCAACATCGACGACTTGAAGCCCATTAAGTTCGCATATCGATTTTAGGTGATCGATGTGAGTCATTGCTAACTCCAGCAAATCTGAATTGTCCTGCAACAGATTAGCACACCAATTCCCCTGTTTCCGTTTTGGGTTCGGAGCGGAACTTAATCTCCCGCAGAAATTGCTTGTCCGGCGACGTGTTGAAGATCGCTCTGTGGTGGCATTTATCCAGCCTGTGAATGCACCAACGTTTCCTCAGGCGAGCATGATCAGCGATCCGCCCCAGAAAATCAAAACCATGCCCAATCCACGACTCAGAAACCGCCCGAATGGCAACGTCTTTTCCGCCAACACCACGATTGTAAGTACGGCAACCCACGGCAGGTTCATAACGCCCAATACAAACAACAGCACCATCAGCATCCAGCAGCAGCCAAGACAGTAGGCCCCGTGGTGAAGCCCCATCTTCGCGGCACCCAGGGACCCCTCCTGCCAATGAGCCGTCAGAAAACTCATGGGCGAGCGGCAATGCTCCAGGCAAGCGTTCTTGAGCGGCGTCCATTGAAACAACCCGGCGAGTATCAACATCACGCCGCCCACAGTCGGCGCAACCCTCCCCATCATTGAGGAAAGCGCGCCACCAGTGTGCAGCCACCAATTCAATACAGTCGCCGCCAGCGAGAACCCCAGCCAAACCAACAGATACCCCGCCACGAAGCTGCCCGTTGGCACGAAGGGTCGCCCTGCCTCCTCCCGCTTCGCGCGGACCCGCTCGTAGATCATTACGGCGGGTGTAACCGAAGGCAGCATCATCGCGAACATCATCACCGCCCACATGATAAGCATGAAGACAAAATCCGCGACTGACCACTGCATCATCATCGGCATGGCCATGTCGCCAACCATCGTCATTGAGGACGAACCAAGCCCGAGGTAAATTGTATAGGCCCACGCCAGCGCCGTGAGCGCGACTAGCGCTGCCAGCACCAGCGCCCGATCTCGTCGTGCGTCTCCTACAGCATTCATTATGATGGCCTGAAGATCCGGCCCGGCCTCAGCCGGCCCAAGCGACTTGTCCGACCACACCCGACCGGCCCGTCCAGGTCACGGGCATATCCGCGTCGTTCCAAGTGGTTCCTTCACTGGGGGCCAGATCACCTTCATGCCCCTCATGCCCGAAGGCGAGGCTGAACGCGGCGTTCTGCAGTTTCATCTTGTTGCCGAGGTCATTGACCAGGCGACGGGATTTCATCTCGCCCACACCGGCCACGCTTGCGGTTAGTTCGCCATCAGCCTCGGTCACGCTGATTCCGGCGCGTTTGGTCGGAAGCCAGGTCGACAAAAGGCTTGCCGGCACCTCCATGCCGCCGCCGGACGCACCCTGCAAGATAGTCTCCAATGCCGCCGCCTGCGCATCGCTGGCGTTTTCGTCAATGTACACTCGCCCGGTGCCGTTCGCATCGAACAGTGTCGGCCCGGGGAAATGCAATGAGACAATCGCGTTTTGGCCAGTAAGGTCCACGCCTTCATGAGAGCCCTCGCTAATGCGTATCAACAGGGATGTCGCGCAATACCCTTGGTCCAAGAGCATAAGGTCAGCTTGTCCGAACCAGCATGGGCAAAGCATGTTGCAATTGCAGGTTTCGACGAGTTCCCCTGAAACATTCCAAGACATGATTTCTCCTCCCATCCCACATTTTCTACGGCTGCATTTTAGCAGAAAGGCTGCTTTTCACCAATCAACCAGAAGGTTAACCATGTCTCCTCAGGGCACAGAGCTGCCTATCCCTACAGCTTGCATGATTAGCTGGTTGGCAGCCCAAGCCGGTCCTTCGCAACAAAGCCGCCATTCGTCACCAAGCGATCCAAACCGAAATATCATTGGGTTCGAAGCTTAACTGATTTGATCATGCTGGTTTTATCAATGTTCCCAGATATGCCCGAGTGTCGGCATCCCACGAGCTGGGGTCCTCTCCATGAGCGACCACCGCGTGGAGCTCCATGAGTTTCCATACTTCATCTTTGGTCGCTGCGATCACTTTGCCTGGGCAGGCCTCCATGCCCTCGCAATCCTTGCAGGCATATGAAAATGCGGTGTTCATCATTTTCTCCTCTTTCTGGACGGGAAAGTTGATCAAAACTCAGGAAACGTCGGCAGCCCGTCGTCGAGTTTTATCCATGGCTGCTGATGTGACACGAAGACGTGGGCCTTGGGTTGCGCAATCGATGGGTCGTCCAACGTCACAGCAGAAAACCACGCATCAGCGCTCCAGTCTTGGCCCTCAACTTCATTTAGGGCGGCATAGGTCAACGTCGTTCCGCAGTCCCGACAAAACCCGCGGCGAATACCCGGAGTTTTCTCAATGTGTTGGATTTCGCCTTTGATAACTGCGAAGTCTTCCGCTGCTACTTTAGCCCAAGTTACAAAGGCACCGCCAAGGGCCATTTGGCATGAACGGCAATGGCAATGACCCGACCAAGCTGGTGGGGTTGCTAACTGGTATCGAACAGCACCACAGTAACATCCACCTTGAAGTTTTTCCATCTTATCAAGCTCTCATGACGTGCGACTAGGTTGACATTAGCACTAAAGCATCCGCTCCAATATTTTATAAAATCAGCGCAGATTTCACTGTGAATAATGTCAAGAATGCCGATATCATGCGACTCAAATAGTCTAGCTAAACATTAGAAAATCTACAGTATGGATTGGTTGCACCTTCCCCCGATGAACGCTTTGCGCGCTTTCTCAGCGGTTGCGGAAGCAGGGAGTTACACCGTGGCGGCTGAACGCTTGAACGTGACCCAAGCGGCTGTCAGCCAGCAGGTGAAATCGTTGGAAAGGTATTTGGGTGTAGCTCTCGTTGCTAAACGTGGGCGCAGCATTGAGTTGACCGAGCCAGGCATCATGCTTGCACGTGAACTGGGTATCGGCTTTGAAATCATTGGAAGGGGTGTCGAACGACTGGCAGAACACACAGCAAAGCGTCCCGTTCAAGTGACCATGTCACCAGCATTCGCGGTGGAGTGGCTATTGCCGAGAATGGCAGACTTTCAACGTGAACACCCAGAGATCACTTTGATGCTGAACCCAACTTCGGAACTGGTTCAGATACGCCCCGGCGGTATAGATGTCGCCATTCGGTATCACGACAGACGCATGCCAAGAAAAAAAGAGGATACTGTCCTTGTCACCGACATGGTAGTGATCGGAGCACCTTCATTGGTGAGAGACCAAGACCTGCGTGACCCGGCATCTTTAACGAAGCTGCCCTGGTTACAGGAACTGGGCACCAACGAGGCGGCTGACTGGTTCACCTATCACGGGGTTGTTCCTGCCGAGCCATTGACCATAAATCACATGCCGGGGAACCTGATCATGACTGCGGTTCGCCGGGGTGACGGTATCACGTATTCTGCCAGAGCTTTTTTTGAGGAAGATCTTTCATCTGGTCGGATGATTGAATTGTTCTCTGAGCCACTCTTCGGCGTCTACTACATCCAGACTCAAGCAGAATTTCAGCGTCCCGAGGCTAAGGTGTTCGTCAACTGGCTTATGTCTCAGTCGCAAGTCGTATCGGCAAACACGTCCGAAAACTGATCTAGTTGCAGTTGGAAACTTTCGAACCAAGCTAGGCTCGAGGCTGTCGCGCACCTCATTTGTTCGAAGTGGAAATCAAGTGATCAACTACATACTCCGCGTCCTCGCCCACGCCATAAAACAGGCCAGACCCTTGTGTATGCATCCAATGCAGTCCGCAGAAGTACAGGCCTGCTATATCCGTAGTACCTCGCTCATATAGCGGATAGCCAGTCTCATCGAAGACTGGCAAGTCGATCCATCCAAAATCGCGGTGAAACCCAGTTGCGTATATAACGGTTGCAACATTTGCTGCAGCCAAGTCGAAGAACGTTGGTTCAGGTGTGGGCTGCCAGTTGATCGGTGCAACATTTTCCTCGGGATCATTGAGTCCATTCTCTGCAACGAATGTGTCGATGTTTTCCATTTCCGCGCGACACACATCGTCCACTGCATTGAGTGTCTCTTCAAGTCCGCCCGCCAAAATCAGGCACCCCTCTTGAATACCCTCAACCTTGCTGTGTAGCTTGACCCCCTCGAGCGCCATCTGGCGCAGATCAATTGTACGCCCCCCCTCTCGCCCAGAGAGATGTGGGTGGGCTTTGAACCGGATATCTGTCCCTTTGGGATGATCTTTTACTGCCATGTTCATGTAGCCAGTCGCCAAGTCCCATTCAAATATGTCGCGCCCCCTATAGCGACGTGGGATGCGGCCAGCACTGCCCACTGCAAGATGTACATCCCGCCCGGATAAATGCAGGTCCTCAGCGACCTGACACCCTGACTGACCACTTCCAATAATGAATACCGCACCATCCGGTAGGCTCGCTGAGTTGCGATAGTCGCACGTATGTATGCCTGTAACTCTTTCGGGCAAATCGAAGTGCCAACTTGGTATATTCGGGTGTTGATGCGTGCCGACGGTGACGATCAAGTTCTGCGCTCTGATTTCGCCATCTGATGTGGTTAGTTTGAACCGCCCCGGTCCTGCACTTGCTTCGATTCTAGCCACCTCGACACCCGCTCGATAGGGCGGACCAAAACTTCTCGCATAGTCTTCGATGTAGTTGACGATCTCATCGCGAAGCATGAAACCATCGGGATCATCCCCATGGTAGTGGAAACCTGGAAGTCGGCAGAGTTTGTTAGGAGAGACTAGGCAGAACGAATCCCAGCGTTTTCGCCATGTATCGCCAATCTGCCCGCGGTCCAAAACAACGTGATCATGACCAGCCTGCTTTAAGTGCCAGCTAACGGAAAGACCAGCTTGACCTCCGCCCACAACCACAGTGTCAATCAGGGTGTACATAGCAGCAAACCTCTCTATGAAACTCTATCGGCGACAGCTAGTTGCTTCAACGAATCAATGTCCGCTTTGGGCTCTGAGTTACCATTCTCTGCGTCGAGCCTCAGCGGCAAGACAAGCGCCAAAGTTGACTTTGCTCGTAGTCTTTGTTTCCAGCTCATAAGATAAAACCCGTTTTTATCGGGCCAGTTTTCCCATCGCCAACTGTTTGGCCGTCGTCGCCTTGGTTTTTGCCTCAACCCGCTGAGCATCGAATGCCGCCTTCACCGCCTTATCGTTTTCTGAAACTTCACCCGCCGCCGGGGCAGGGGCCGGTTTCGCTTCAGCCAGCGCCTTTGCTGTGTCCCTGGCTTGCTCTGCAGCGAGATCAAGGTGCGTTCCTTTGATCTTCGGGCTTTCGCCACCCAAAAACTGCATGAAATAGGGATCTTCGAAGTATCGGATCTTGTTTGCAATGACCGGCATCTTGCCTTCGCGGATCAGCACAACCTCATTCTCCGGCAATCGGCCAACGTGTTCCGGCCGGAGCAGGCGAATGCCTTCCTCGCGTTCCGATATGCTGCCCATTTCCATTTTGCCGAGCGCCCGAGACTTCGATTTGCTCATGACTGTTTTGTCACCGATGGACCTGGACACGTGTTCGCGTACCTCTGAATCTTCGGACGCCGCAAACATCTGCGTCCCGGCGTTTGCCAGCATCGCCCGAACACCTTCATGCCCATAAATGTCCTGCAGGCGCGACAGCGTTTGAGAAATCACAACGAGCCTGCCGCCGAACGATCGCATGGTGTCATAGGCTTCAACAACGCGCTCAAGATGGCCGAGACGCTGGAACTCATCGAGCAGGATCAGAACCTTGAACGGTTCATCTTCGCCCGACTCAACGGTTTCGATTGTGTTCACCAGATCGAGGAAGAACAGGCGGATGAGTGTCCGGAACTCTTTGACCTTTTTCCCCGGTACAGAAAAGTAGATCGAGGTGGGGCGCCGACGCAGATCTTCAAAGTTGATGTCATTGCCCTGCGTCGCTCTTGCCACAGACGGGTTGCGCTAGAGCTGCAGGCCGGAGTTGTTCATAACCGAAATCGTTGACCGGAGGATTTTGGATTCTTCGGCTGCAAGATTCAGGAACTCATCTGCTGCCCGGGCATAGCCTACTTCTTCGGCCATCTTTTCATAATCCTTTTGCTTGGTCGTTTTGACCAGGCGCAGGATCTCGGAAATGTATGGCCGTTTTCGTTTGATTGCCAACATCGCCATCGCGCAGAACATGCCTTCGACGCCGCCCAAAAAGCCCTGAGCGGACGAGGAAGGCGTGTCGAACATCTGGGTTGCGACCTGAATCACTTCTTCCCAGCGTCGATCCAGATTGTCTGCGCGAGCTGCGCGCCTCAGCGGGTTATAGCTGTGGCTTTTTTCCGGGTTCTCAGGGTCGAACACAAATACCTCATCACCCATTGCCGCCCGCCGTGCGCCGGTTGTCTGGAATATCTCGCCCTTGATGTCCAGGACGACGCATGAACCATTGAAACGCAGGACATTTAGGATCACAAAGCCGCTGGTTTTACCCGAGCCAGAGGGGGCAATGAACAACGCGTGTGGCTTCTGAACGCCGGGGCCGGGCTTATAGTAGATCGCGTTTTTGTCCTTTGGCTCACCAAATTTGGCAAACACGATTTCACTATCCAGTTGGTCTTTGAGCTTCAGCACCGAAGCATAGCCCTCCTGAACGAGCTGAGGGGCCTTTGCAAAACTCGCATCACCGTATTTCGTTGAGGGACCACGCAGCGCAGCCGCCACGAATGCAAAGGTCGGTTCATCACTATCGTTGGCCCTGTTCGGCACATTGGTGAACGCAAGCTGTCCAGAACCGAGCTTCTTTCGGGCATCGGGCACATTGTTTGTCGCAGTATCGCGACAAAGCTTCGCGGTCCTCGGTATTATTTTAGTGCCTCGCTGCCGCGGAACAATGCCTACGCAGCAATGCTGAGCATCGCCAAACACAACATACGCTCACCCATTGAAGCGGAGATCCCATTCGATTTGCCGCAAATCCAGGCCGCAATCAGAACTTTGACGTCCCATCGGACAAGAGGTCGGATCGTCATCAACTTCGAGGCTGACAAACAACCAGGCCAGGCTGCAATCGGTTTTAGACCTGAAGCACAACTCAAACGGCCATTGTTCTGGCAAAACTCACAACCCAATCAAGATACGGTAATACTATGAAAAACCTCTGGAAATCACCGGGATCGGGAAATCCTAATTCTTCGGAATCCCCTCGCAACCAAAGCACTCCAGCTCAATGTACTGTGAACTGTGTTTGGCCCGTGCGGTCAATGGTGGTCGCGCTCACCCTTGGCGTTGCGCTGAGCGGGTGTGCAGCAAACATGGCCGCAAAAGGCAGTGATGGTCCAGACCTGAGCGTCGTCAGCCAGGAGGCCACCCGGATGGATGTCGAACGGCAGTTGGGGTCGCCCGAGCAGCTACAGCAACAAGCCAATGGTGATTGGGTGGCCGTCTATGACGTCGAACCCAGAACAAAGCCAAACCTTGCCCGAGCAGCGGGCCACGGAACGCTGGACCTCTTTACCTTCGGGCTCTGGGAGGTAGTCGGTGGGCCTTTGGAAGTGGCCCATGCGCGGCGGATTCTCGTCACTGCACGATATGACGACTCGGGAAAACTGCTGCAATTGACCAGCAAGCCCAAACCCATCCTTTGATCTGAGGGTTGGATCACCGCCGATCTGCAAAAGGCCGGCACTACATCCAATGCCCCGACGAACAGCAAGCAATACCCGTTGAACCATAGTGCAGGTCCAACGAGCAGATAACCCTGTCCACATGAACAAGAGAACGGACTTACGAAATGAAAACCATCACGATGATCACATTGGCAATCATGATGCCTACACTAACGCTGGCCGACGAAAGCTGGGTCGGATTCAATGCCGGGATACAGCTGTCAGCGGTCGATATTTCCGAAGCCGATAACGACAATGGAAACGCTGCGCTAGGTCTCCATGCGGGTTACCTTCACAATTATGATGGCTACGTGTTCGGCGGTGAATTTACCTACGATGCGGGTGCCGAGATCGATTCCGCCGGCAAGACTGAAAAGGTGGATACAATACGCCTGAAGTTCAAAGGCGGACACGTATTTGGCCGGACGTATCTCTACGGCGTCATTGGCTATGCAAACATAGACGGCGGTTCCATCAGTGAAGATGGCTACTCTGCTGGCGTCGGCGTTACGTATCGCGCAACGGACAGAGTTCTGGTCGGCCTTGAATACCTGCGAGACACATATGACACGTCAGCTGACGACATCACAGCTGACTCTGTTGCGCTTCGGGTGTCTTACAAGTTCTGACGGAAGGCATTTGAGAGCCTAACGCCAGCGGGGGGCAGGCAATTGCCCCCCACTCATAATTCAATTCCCGGGAGCCACCAGGTGACTGAAATACCAACGCTTGAGACTGAACGACTGCTACTTCGACCACCGAAAATGGCAGACTGGCCCGACTATCTTGCGCTTATGACGTCTGAGCGCTCAAAGTTCATGGGAGGCCCGGTCTCGGAGCATATGGCCTGGGGGATTTTCTGTCATGACGTAGCTCAGTGGACACTCATGGGGCACGGGGCACTGATGATGGAAGACCGCACTACAGGAGCATGCCTGGGGCAAGTTGGCATCAATTCCGAACCTCTTTTCCCTGAGCCCGAATTGGGTTGGTTCGTTTACGCTGATGCCGAAGGAAAAGGCTATGCGTTTGAAGCTGCGCGAACGCTGCGAGACTGGGCCTGTACATGGAACGTGACCCGGTCTCTCGTCAGTTATATCGACCCGAACAACCTCCGCTCCTGCCGCCTTGCTGAGCGGCTTGGAGGAGTTTTGGAGGCAAAGGCCGAGCGGCGTGACACCTTAGACCTGGTCTATAGATACCATTGAACTGCGCAGTCTATTCCGCGGACCATTCGAGCGTGGGTCAGCTTCATCAGTCGCCCGATCAGATCGTCATCCCCAACATCATATGTTTGAGAATCCCAATGATCAAAAACTTGACTAAAACCGCTACTGCTATTTTCGCTCTGTGCACCACCGCCTTACATGCTGAATCCGAAGATGAAAGCATGTTTGCCAAGGATGTCGGAGCCATGGTTGGCTTGGCAGAGGCATGTGACATAAAACGCTCTGAGATCCTCACTACGGTCGAGGCTGATGTCTCAAAGCAATTCCCAAAAGAGGTTGAGGCTACCAAGGTTGTTGGGAAAATGGCGACAGTAAGAGACAAAGGCCTTTGCGACCGAGCTCCGGAGATATTCAGAGAATTTGATCTGTACATTTCCAATAGAGAATGAGACCCCAGTTAGGCCGTTGGGCACAGTTCAAGTATGGGCCACACTTGGAGGTAGGCGGCTATTCACCATGAATGACGAATGTCCGGTTCGGTTGTAAGGAATTCGAAGGTAATGAGAATTGAAAAACCGGCCTGTGGTTCGCATAGAGTGATTGCTTTGGCTTCATTCACATTTTCCGGGGACACTAACGGATTGTTGAGGCCGCGAAAAATGACCAGTAACCAATTTTAATCCGATGGCGCCAACGCCTATTTGAATAAGACAACTTCGGATGGCTAAGACGCCGAAAAATGATGCTTTCCGCCGCTCGATCTTTGTGCGCGTGCATGGAAACCGTGCCAACGGTGGTTTATCATTCACTCGCTCCCGCATGGTCCTGAGTATCACGTGGACCGAGAAATGAACTCGTTTCAGTATTCGCTGAGGCCGTAATGGTTTTCAATTTTGGAGGGAATTGCAGTGATAGGGTCGCGGAAGCCGGCAGCCAAGCGTCTATCATTGGATGGAGACGCCCATCGTAGACTGGATCAACGCAACGACGCTTCCTTCGTCGAGGCTGAACGCCAAGGTCTGATGCTGGCAGCCAAAGTTCGAACACTTGCTCTGTGTGTCGTCATGGTCTGGGTTGCAGTCGATACGCGAAGTCACGGGCTGAGTTTTCTATACGAGATTTCACAAGTCGCGATATTCGCCATTCTCGGTCTTTTTCAGTTCTATTGTGCCAAAGACGGTTTGCTAGGGCGCCCCGCGAAATATGTTTTTGTGGCCATTGACTGTGCTTTACTTGCGCTGGTTACCAGCAGCCAAGGCCCGTTCTCCGAAATAGATATGCCGCCGGCGATACTCATGAACGGCAGCCAGTTTTCATACTTTTACCTGTTTTTGATGCAAGCCGCGTTCAGCTTCCGCCCAAGTCTCGTTCTGTGGTGTGGCCTCTGCATCATTGTCGCGCGCACAGGAATGCTCGTCTGGTTTCTGCATTTCCCCGACACGTTCTCAAATCTTGATCTCACAGAGCAATCTGTTGAGGGTTTTTTGGAGGCGCGTGCAGATCCAAACTTTATCTACTTGGGGTTCTGGGCGCAGGAAATCATAGTTTGTCTTCTTGTGACGGTTGGTTTGGCCACGGTCGTGCGCCGATCCCGCCAACTTGTAGAAAGTCGAATTACGACAGAAAAGTCGCGCGCCAGCTTAGCACGCTATTTTTCTCCCAATGTAGTGGACCGTTTGAGCACGTCAGAAGGGAAGCTGGCAACCGCTCGTGAGCAAAACGTAGCGGTCATGTTTGTCGACGTCGTTGGCTTCACTACGATGTGCGAGCACGACACACCAAATGATGTTATCGCCTTTCTTCGAGAGTATCATGACCGGCTTGGCAAAGCCGTGTTTGAGAATGGTGGAACGTTAGACAAGTACATCGGTGACGGACTAATGGCGACTTTTGGCACGCCGGAGCCTGATCCGGATGATGCTCAAAATGCACTGAACTGTGCCTTCAAAATGCTGGAATCGCTAAAAAATTGGAACGATGAGAGAAATGCAAATGGGCTTCTCCCTGTCCAAGTTGGAATTGGGGTTCATTTCGGCCCCGTCATCGCTGGCGACATAGGCAATCAACGACGGCTGGAATACAGTGTCATAGGAGATACGGTGAATGTTGCAAGCAGATTGGAAACACTTACCCGGGGGTTGAAAACACCTTTGGCGGTCAGCGACGATCTCATCAACTCGATCACTCAAACAAGCAAGGCCATACAACCGCTGAAATCAAATCTGAAGTATATCGGGATGCAAGACTTAAGGGGTAAACGCGAGCAAATCGGGGTGTGGATTTACAATTCAATCAATACTCAGTGTGATGCGACTGCGAGCTAACAATGCACACGGACTTTGAGCATCCGTCGGCACGAACACAACACTGTCCGGTCACCTCAAACATGTTGATCCGATTGCTTGACAGGTCTGCGCATATGGTCACAGCCCAAGATTTCATTCAAATTCGCACAACTTCTCCTTCAGGTTGCGAAACTGATGAATGAGCGCGTATGTCGGTAGCTTCGGCGGGAAGTGGAAGTTTGGTACGCTTTGCATTAGTACTTTGGTGCGGACGAAAGCGGTGATATACGCTCAAGGTACTCTGTGATGTTGAAGCAACCCTCTGTCCAAGTGAGTCAAACAGGCCTTTACCAGAAAGCATTCAACGCAGCATTCTTTCCGAAACATCCTCTAGAAGGTCATGCAAATCAAATTCCGCGCCTTTTTCTGCGAGACCCTTGTCATGCAGAATGAATGACAGGCCGTGCACGAAACTCCATAGCAGAAAGCCACGGCGGCGAACCTCCTCTGTGATTCCCGGCTCACCCAGACATTTCGCAACCTCTGACAAGAGAATTCCAAAACTCTGTTGCCCGCTTTCTTCCAGAAGCGGATCAGCAATACGATCGGTGAACCCGCCAAATTTTAGCCGAAAAATCCCCGGCTCATTGAGAGCAAAAGAAACGTATTCCATGCCAATCGCGGTGATGCGTTCTGGTGATCCTTCAGGGACACTTTCCAGCGCGGTAAGCATTTTGCTTCGATGCCGGTCCATCCCTTCAAGAGCCGCGGCGACAAGCATTTCGGTCTTGTCATTGAAGTGTTTATAGGGCGCAGCGGTAGACACCCCAGCCAGCCGACAAGCCTCGGACACCGAAAAATTGTCGGGACCATTTTCTTCTACCAGTTGTCGGGTTGCCTCAATGAGTGCAGCGCGCAGGTCACCGTGATGATAGGCCTTTTTCTCTATTGAACGAATGTCTGTCGTGCTTCCAACCGGTACAATTTTTTTTGTGCTCATCATGATTCAACATGTGGCAGATCACGCGCCCCTTGTCAAAGTGAGAAGTACTAACATATGTTAGATGAACTAACTTGATGAGGTCCCTCGATGTCGAATTCCGCGAATCCTCCATCTGAAACAGCTAAACCCGGCCTGTTTTTGTGTATGTTGCGTGGTACTGTACGGCTTGGATTGACCGTCAGTGTTATCGCCGTCGCAGCCGCTGCGGTTTACCTCGGCGCCTCCGAGCTTTCGCGCCGGGCAGACGCCGTACCGGCACCGGCGGCTGCTGCGGTGACCCCGGTTTCCGTGACCCCTATCACTTCCGAGAGCGCCTATACCGTCGATCGCGTTTTCATCGGTCAGGTCGAGCCGCAACGCGCGGCAGATGTTTCGTTCGAACTGAATGGGACGTTGGATCAAATTCTTGTGGACGAAGGCGATGAGGTTGCGAAAGGTCAGCTTCTTGCAACGCTGGATACCGCTTTGTTAGAGGTCGAACACGACCGCCTGACCGCATCGCGCGATGCCATTGCGGCGCAGCTTGTGTTTGCCCAAAAAACTGTTGAGCGAAATGCCAAGCTGATCGAACAGGGTTTTACCAGTCAGGCACGTCTGGACGAGGCCGTGGCACAACAGGATGAGTTGATGTCCAGAATGGGCGAACTTGACGCCGGATTGCGCGACGTATCAGTTCGGATTGAAAAATCTAGCATCGAGGCGCCATTCGCAGGCCAGATCACCACCCGTCATGTTGACGGCGGAGAAACGCTACGCTCAGGTGAACTGGTGCTGGGCATGGTTGAAGTTGTGTCGCCGCAGGTCAGGATCGGGATCCCTCTGGACGTTGAACCTGTGCTGCTGTCAGATGTCGAGGTTGAAATAGCGGGCGAGCGCTATCGGGCAGACCTTGCGACGCTGCGACCCGATATAGATCCAGTCACCCGAACCCGGACCGCCCTGTTCAATCTCAAAGACGGACCGGATGTTGCATTCGGACAAACTGCGCGCGTGCATGTCTTTGATCCGGTTGCGAGCGCGGGAACCTGGGTACCGACGACCTCACTGAAAGAAGGGACACGGGGGCAATGGACTTTGCTGGTTGCCGACGCACAGAAGACAGTTCGTCTCGCAACCGTTGAAGTTCTGCATGCCGAGGATGACCGCGTTTTTGTTCGCGGGACGTTTCCGGACGGCACTGTTCTGATCGATCAGGGACCGCAGCGCGTCACCGTTGGACAGCGTGTCGCGTTCAGCTCCAGCGAATAACGGAGCGATCTCATGGAAACCCTTACCTTTCGCCATCCCAGACTCGTCGCGCTGATCATTCTGGTCCTTGTCTCAGCCGGGCTGTCTTCGTTCCTGTCTTTAGGACGTCAAGAAGACCCCACAATCACCAATCTCTTCGCGACCGTCACAACACAATTCCCGGGTGCAGACCCCGAGCGTGTTGAGGCGCTGGTCACTTCGGAGATCGAGGAAGAGCTCCGGAAAATCGCCGAAGTGGATGAGATCAGTTCCGTTTCTCGCTCGGGTGTTTCGGTGGTCTCGGTTGAACTACTTGAGACGCTTGACGAAGCCACAATAGAACAGGTTTGGGCCGAAGCGCGGGATGCCGTTGATGATGCCAGCCAGAATTTTCCTGCAGATGTGTTGCGCCCGGATTTCGATGCCGAAGGTATTTCAGCCTATTCCGCCGTCATAGCTGTGGCTGCGGACAACCCGGATTTTCCGGTCACGTTGTTGTCACGACATGCCGAAGCTTTAGGCGACCGATTACGGGCGATACCTACGACGCGTGCTGTTGATTACTTTGGCCAGCCAGATGAGGAAGTCCTGGTCCGTGTCGATATGGACAAGGCAGCCGCATTGGGGCTCAGCGCCGTCGAGATCTCACAGCGGATTGCAGAGGCTGATGGCAAGGTTCAGTCGGGCAGACTTCAGTCCGACGTGGATCTGACCATAAATATCAGCGGGGAGATTGAGACACTGGACCGCATCAGAAACATCGTCCTGCGCGAAAGCGCGGGAGGTGCCGTGGTGCAGCTGGGTGATATAGCCAAAGTGGACAGGGGCGCACGCAACCCGCGGTCTTCGATTGCTTTTGCAGACGGTAAACCTGCGGTTGTGGTAGGAGTTCTCGCACAGGAAGGGGTGCAAATCGACCGTTGGACCGGCTTCCTGAAGGACGAGCTTGCGGCTGGCGCAGCGTTGGTGCCTTTGGGCATTCAGGAAGTGCTGCTGTTTGACCAAAGCCAATACACGACGGATCGGTTAACCGAGGTCGGTATCAACATGGCCATCGGCGTGGCGCTTGTGGTCGCTGTTTTGTTCATCACACTGGGCGTTCGGGCAGCTGCGATTGTGGCTTTGGTATTACCTATCGTCTCTCTGGCCACGCTGGCCACCATGAATATGATCGGTTTGCCGATCCACCAGATGTCGGTCACGGGCCTGATCGTGGCGTTGGGTTTGCTGGTTGATGCTGCCATCGTGATGACCGACGAAATTCGGCGTCGCCTGCAAGATGGGATGGAGCGTCTTGCAGCTGTGAGGGATGCCGTTCGGCGGTTGGCGGCGCCGCTGCTCGCATCAACCGTCACAACTGCGCTCGCCTTCACGCCGATGATCCTGCTGCCCGGACCAGCAGGGGACTTTGTCGGGGCCATCGCCATCGCAGTGGTGCTGATGCTGGTTTGGTCGCTTTTCGTCGCTTTGACAGTAACACCGGCGATTGCGGGCTGGGTTCTGCCAGATCGCGCGGACGCCGGGATGCTGAGCCCAGGTATCACTATCCCACCACTCGCCCGCCGGTTTGAGGCCTCCATCCGCCTGTCCGCCGCCAACCCGGTGCGCTCAATCGCGCTGGCCTTGGTTCTGCCTGTTCTTGGCTTTGCCGCCTTTCCAACGCTGACCGCGCAGTTCTTTCCGGGCGTCGACCGGAACCAATTTTACATTGAGGTCGACATGCCAGGTGGCACATCAATCGCCAGTACTGAAGCAACCGTGCGTCAGATCGACGAGTTGCTGCTGACCGATGAGGGTGTGGCAAGTGTCTACTGGACGGTGGGCGAGTCAGGCCCGGCCTTCTTCTACAATATTGTTGGCAACCGCTCACGCGAGCCCGGTTATGCACAGGCCATGATCACGACCGGTACCGCGGCCGATGCTGCCCGCCTTGTCGGCGCGTTGCAGAGCCGTCTGGACACCGATTTCCCCGACGCGCAGATAATCGTGCGCAATCTTGTGCAGGGCCCACCTGTCGCTGCCCCGGTCGAGGTTAAGATTCATGGGCAAGACATCACGGTTCTTCGCAATCTGGGAGATGAAGTACGCTCAATTATGGCCAATCTGGATCTGGTGACCCAGGCACGGGCCAGCGTCAATGGTGGCAACCCCCAAATCCGGTTCGAGATTGATGAGGTCAAAGCCCGCCTGCTGGGGCTGGATGTCGCCGATATCGCGGGTCAGTTGGATACGGCACTGGTGGGCATTACGGGCGGATCACTGATCGAAGGGACCGAGCAGTTGCCGGTGCGTGTGCGATTGGGCGACGAAGTCCGCTCGGACCTGAGTACGATTGTGAGCATGCCAATCCTGCTTCCGAACGCGGCAGCAATTTCTGCCACCGGTGAGTTTCCGGCCGTTCCGCTGTCAGAACTGGCGCAACCTATGATCGAACCTGCGGAAAGCGTAATAACCCGAACAGACGGAATTCGCGAAAACACCATCCAGGCGTTCATCGTGCCAGGCGTGTTGCCCGAGGAGGCTTTGCAGGACGTCCTGAAATCGCTCGATGCGTCCGGGTTTGTAATGCCGCGAGGCTATAGGATGTCATTGGGCGGTGACAGTGACGCGCGATCCAATACGGTTGGCAATTTGATGGCGTCGGTCGGGTTGATTGTCACGCTCTCCATTGCGACAATCGTGCTGACCTTCAACTCATTCCGACTGACTATGGTCACGCTGGTGGTCTGTGTGTTGTCGGCCGGTCTTTCAATACTGTCGCTGGCAATCATGCAGTTCCCGTTTGGAATTCAAGCCATCATTGGCGTCATTGGCTCGATCGGTGTGTCGATCAACGCGGCCATCATCATACTGACCGGACTGCAACAGGACCCCCAAGCCAGTAGTGGTGATCGCACTGCCATGGCGCGCGTGGTAACTGGCTCAAGCCGCCACATCATCTCGACAACGGTTACAACCTTTGGTGGTTTCCTGCCTCTGATTTTGGGCGGAGGCGCATTCTGGCCACCGTTTGCAGTTGCCATAGCCGGAGGTGTTTTGTTGTCGACGGTTGTGTCTTTCTACTTCACACCGCCGATTTTCGCTTTGGTGTATCGTGGGAAGTTCAGAAGACTGCATTTGGCCACTCAGCTGCGCCCTATATCCGATAGCGCAGTGGTCTCACTCGCGGCGGAATGAGGAGTCCAGCAACCAGAATTGGCAAGCCTTGACATGCTCCCTGCCAGTCCTTCACTCATAACGAGAGCCCGCAGATTGGATTTTGGTAGTCGAGTTCTCTGTCAGACGCAAGCGCGCCCGACGTGGAGCCCTCAAATTGCTCAAACCCTCTGCGCGCTTGCAGCGGTGTCTGGTTGCCCGTCGCGATGCAGGCTAATTGACCGCGCACTACAGCCAATTCTTGCGACCTGAGATTTTCACATCAACCTCGTCAAGGTGCCAGACATTGCCTGTCCCATCTAAGTGATCCAAGGTGAGACCTGTCTTAGGTTCGAGTTTATCGATCCAAACATGAATAGCATGCAGCCTCGCCGCTGGCAGAAGAGGGCGTTAGAAAACCGACGTCATTCGATGGCTGGATTTAGTGGCTACTCAATCTAAGCAGAGTAGCCAAAGATTGCGTCTACCCAATAAACGAAAGAACGTGATCAGTTACTTCACGCGGAGCGTCTTCGGGACTGTAATGGCCAGCACCCGGCAGACGCTGAATTTTGCCGCTCGGAAACACCGCCTTGAACAGTGGAAGAAAGTGCTTTGCATGCAGCGTGCGGTCTTCTTCCCCCCAGATCGCGAGTGCTGGTTTCGCACTGATCGCCAGTCGGGCCGCCGCGTCCGGTTCTTCGAACTTATGCGCCCCGGTCGCAAACCCCTTGGCCCATCCAATCGCGCCAGCAGCTTCTGCCGGTGTTGGGAATGGCGCCCGATAGGCTTTGAGCCAAGCGTCCGTGACGATTGAGGCATCTTCGAAACCGTTCAGCTTCATTGTGGACAGGATCGTGTAATCAAGCTGGCCCAGAAGCGGTTCCAGAGTTCCGTCATCTTGCGCTTTCAGGATCCACTGAAACCAAGGGGCTTCGCCAGCATTCGCAACCAGCCGGTCAACGAGATCGGCCTGACCGAACGGCGTTGGCCCGTTGACGGAGACAATCCGCTTTATCCGGTCCGGATGGCGGATTGCGAGCCCCATACCTGCCGGTCCGCCAAAGTCATGCATCACAAGGGTCACGTCTCGCAAGTCGAGGGCAAGAGCGACCGCTTCCAGATTGTCGATATGGTCCTGCAGCCAGTAGGTCCGGTCGCCTGGCGTTGCGCTCTTGCCAAAGCCCATATGGTCAACCGCCACGACCCGATGATGGCGCGACCACGTGGCGATTTGGTGCCGGAAAAGATAGCTCCAGGTGGGCTCGCCATGCAGCAGAAGCAGAGTCTCGGGCCCCTCGCCGATATCAACGTAGTGGGCGGCGTAACCGGGCGCGTCGGTGTAGTGTGCGGGAAAAGGCCAAGTGCCGTCAAATGTGGCATCGGCCGGTACGGCAGGTGTCGGGTGGGTCATGTTGGGTTCTCCAAAGCTCGGGGATGGTCGAAGGCCCGCGCTGAACGCGCCAGCCATGGTCAACTGCAGCATTGTGCGGCGTGTGACCTGGCTCTTGTTAGCGGAAGGGTCGCGTAGTCTCATCACTGCCCCCTTCCGGCGCACATAAGGCATTCGCTCTCTGCGTTGAGGCTTCCAGCGCTTTGAAGGGCGGTATGCCAACGACCGTGTAACCGGCGCGCGAATTCTTCGGCCGCCTGGTCAGCGGAATCTCGGACAGCGCGATCAATATCGCTCGGCTCCAGGCCGATGTCGCGCAAACGAACGCGCTCAAGACCTTCCAGTGCCTGTCGCGTCTTACGAGTTGTTAGTACGTGGAAGCCGGCAACGACGATGCGTTGAAGCAGGCCGAGTTCGACAGGCGCGTCAAACTTGTCTGCCACAGGCCCGTGATCGACGAGAGCTGAAAACAGGTCCTTCTGGCCCTGCGTTGGGCGGCTATCGGGTCGCGCTTTGGTCATGGCGTCCTCCTTTCGGTTACAAGGAGGAACGTAATTTGGCGCTTGGTTTCTTACCAATTCGAAGGAGGCGTGTCAGTGATCGATTAAATGGATCGCTTGATGTTAAGGCTCAAAAATCGGTTTCCGCGAGAGCCTCGGTGAGCCAGTCAGCGAATAGCGACATTGCTTGGGTGAAAGGCCGTCCTTCAGCGCTAACCAGCCAATAGCCGAGGTCTTCGTCTACTGTCTTGGGTTCTGCGAGCCAAGTGAGCCGACCTTCGCGCACGAGTGTTTCAACGAGCAACTGACGACCGATTGCCACACCTCCGCCATCGATTGCAGCCTGAACAACAACATTATAGTCATTGAGCGGCATCCGCTTCGTGCCCGCTATATCAATTCCGCGCGACTCCGCCCAAGACTGCCATTCCTGCTCCTTGCGGCTCGTAAGAAGTTGTTCGTCAGACAGGTCTGTGAGCGGTAGGGTTCGCTCAGAATGTGCAACGGGTGCGATCTTTTCCACATGCAGCAACCGGGCATCCACACCCTTCCACGGGCCGGTTCCGAACCTCACGCCCAGATCAGCCTCGTCGCGAGCAAAGCTGACAACCTCAAGTGTCGGGTCCAGTTCAATGTGAATCCCTGGATGCACATCCGAAAAAGAGGCAAGGCGCGACATGAGCCACATTGAGCAGAAGGACGGCAGCGCCGTGACGCGAAGCGTCTCCCGCCCAGCTTCGGCCCGAAGCTCTGCGGTCGCATCCGTGATCGTACGGAATGCGGTGTTGATTTCTACGAGATATCGCTCCCCCTCAGGAGTTAACGAGATGCTGCGGGCATGTCGTGCGAAAAGCGGCGTTCCGAGCATCGCTTCAAGCTGCTTAATGTGATGGCTGACCGTGCTTTGCGAAATCAGCAATTCATCCGCAGCCCTTCGAAAACTCAAAAGCCTCGCAACGGCTGAAAAAGCGCGAAGCGATAGAAGCGGAGGAAGGTTCGGGCTTGAGCGCAAACAGTTGGCCTCGTTGTTCCAGGCGAGAATAGCTCAACATAGTACAGCGCTTCACAACAAAGTCCGTAAAAAAGACGAGTTACTCTTCGGTGATCACAGGGCGACTTAGTCGCGCCACAAGCAGGTGGATCAGTCGCTAGGGAAGTCTGCCATCTCACACGCATCCAATGAGCGATGCAGCACACAATTTTTTTCCGGTTGCTGGTTCATGCATCTGGCTTCATTGAGAAGTACAAAGCCAGGTGGTCGATCAGCGCCCGAACACGCGCGGTTAGATGGCGGTTGGGTGGGTAAAGCGCGTAGAGACCAAAGTTTTCTGTTTCGTAGTCTTTGAAAAGCTGCTCCAAGCTCCCGTTTGCCAGGGCCTGGGCGACGGCGTATTGAGGACAGCGTCCAATGCCGAGACCCGCAATCGCCATGTTAGCGATTGCCGCCGGAGCATTGGCATGTAAAGTGCCAGAAACTTTCACCACGAAATCCCGAGCGTCGGACCGGAACCTCCACGCGGTTGCGTCAGCCGGGTTTTCATCGATAAGACAGTTGTGCGTGGCAAGTGCCATTGGGTCACCAGGACGCCCTCGTGCTGTTAGATAGTCCGGCGATACGCAAACTATAAGTGGCATATCTGCCAGTTTACGCGCAATCAGTGTCGAGTCCCGAAGCACACCAATTCTGATGGCAAGATCAATCCCTTCTTCCACCAGGGCGACTCTGTTGTCTGAGAGTTTGAGGTCTATATCCACCTCAGGGTGGGCCTGCATGAACGGAACCAGTGCAAGCGCTAAATTGTTGCTGCCAAACCCGGTCGGTGCGGTGATCCGGATCAACCCGGCCAGCGCAGATTGCTTTTCCTGAACCAGATCCTCCAACTCGTCTATCTGCTCCACAATAGGACGACATCGTTCGAGATAGGCTAGGCCAACATCCGTCAGCGCAACGCTTCGAGTCGTTCGGTTGAACAACTGGGTCGAAAGCCTGCTCTCAAGCTGCGCGACATATTTGCTAACCAACCGGGTCGACAGACCAAGGCGTTTCCCCGCAGACGTAAAAGACCCTTCATGCGCAACGGCCAGAAAGGCGCGCATCGTATCAATCGTGTCCATGGCCAAGCTCCTTTGTCGTTCCCATTTCATTATTACCATAATGTTCATAGTTACTGAATAAAGTATGGGATTATAAATGAATTGAGCCTTTGGCATGTTTGGCCCAGTGATCTGCAATGAACTGCATCACCTCCAGAGAACCTCCCAAAAGGAATCCACCATGCCAAGCGCTATCCGTATTCATCGCCACCCATTGTCCGGTCACTCGCACCGGGTCGAGCTGTTCGCCAAGCTGGGCGGCATCAATCATGAATTGGTCGATGTCGATCTGCTGGCCGGCGAGCATAAGAAGGAACCGTTTCTCTCCCTGAACCCGGCCGGACAGGTGCCGGTGATCGAGGATGGCGAAACCGCCATCGCCGATTCAAACGCCATTCTGGTCTACCTCGCCCGGAAATACGCCCCCGACTGGCTGCCGACCGATCCGGTGGGCGCGGCTGAGGTTCAGAAGTTCCTGTCACTGGCGGCAGGGGATATCGCCCACGGCCCCGCAGCTGCACGGCTGATCACCGTCTTCGGCGCGCAGCTGGACGCCGAACGCGCCAAGGCCGTCGCCAAATCCGCCTTTGAACGGCTTGAGGCGCATCTGGACGGGTGCGACTGGCTGGTCGGAACCAACCCGTCCATCGCCGATGTCGCGATCTACAGCTACACGGCCCACGCCCCCGAGGGGAACGTTTCGCTGGGCGACTATCCCAACATCCGCGCCCTGCTGGCCCGGGTCGAGGCATTGCCCGGTTTTGTACCGATGCAAAGCACCAAGGTCGGCCTCGCCGCCTGACGTTGCCGCGCGCCCGGTCGCTGACGCCGGGCGCGAGTTACCACCCCGTGTTCCGCCCAGGAGAGATTCCATGCTTATCACCGACCCCCTCGACAGCAGCACTTCGCCCTTCCATCGGGGCGAACACATGGCGCAGGCGCGGCTGGGTGTCCGCGATATCGAACACTGGGCACGCAAAGTCGTTCGCGACCACATGCCGGAACAACATAGGGACTTTCACACCGCACTGCCGTTTCTGGTAATGGCCGCCCGCGACGGACAAGGCCGGCCCTGGGCCACGTTGGTCGAAGGGCCGGACGGGTTTGTCACAGCGCCGGATACCAAAACGCTTTCCATCGCCGCCCTGCCCGTCCGGGGTGATGCGCTGCACAAAGCCCTTCGTCCGCAAAGTGATATCGGCATCCTTGGCATCGAATTGGCCACGCGGCGGCGCAATCGGGTCAATGGCCGCGCCGGGCGCGTCACGCCGACCGGCTTTGACTTTCGCGTCGATCAGACCTTTGGCAATTGCCCGCAATACATCCGCGAACGTGCGTGGACTCGGGTGGAAAGCTCGGGGCCCGGACTGACCACGCGCGGCCAACGTCTGACGTCGGATCAAACCCGGTGGATCGAAACTGCCGATACTTTCTTTATCGCCAGCGGCTTCCGCGAAGGGGGCGACAGCCCGATTTTCGGGATGGATGCATCCCATCGCGGCGGTGACCGCGGTTTCGTGAAGGTTCTGGACGACCGGAGACTGCGGTTTCCCGATTACGCCGGCAACAATCACTTCAACACCATCGGCAACCTGCTGCTTGATCCCAAGGCGGGGTTCCTGTTCGTCGACTTCGAAAGCGGCAGCCTGCTGCAACTGACCGGCACCGCCTCGATCGACTGGGACAGCGATGAGATTGCGCAGGTCCCTGGCGCGCGGCGTCTGGTGACGCTGGAGATCGACGAGATCGTGGAAACACGGTCGGCGGTGAGTCTCAGATGGAATTCGGATGCGGAGTCTGTCCGGTCGATCCGCCTGATCGAAAAAATCCGAGAAAGCGCCGATGTCACCTCGTTTGTTTTCGAGGCCCGAGATAGCGGTCCGCTGGCCGGGTTTGAGCCCGGACAGCACCTGCCGATCGAACTTGAAGTTCCGGGGATCTCGGAACCGGTGCGTCGCACCTATTCGCTCAGCAACGGACCGGACGAACATCGCTATCGGATCACGGTCAAGCGTGAGCAAAAGGGGATCGCGTCGCGATTTCTGCACGATCATCTGGAACCGGGCGCGATCATCAACGGCGGTCGGCCCGCGGGTGATTTCGTGATGACCTGCGACCGGTGTCCCCTGGTTCTGGTCAGCGCCGGTGTGGGTGTCACGCCAATGTTGAGCATTCTGAATAAGGTCGCGGGTGAGCGCGGCAATCGCCCTGTCTGGTTCATCCACGGCGCGCGGGATGGTCAGCACCATCCGCTGGCCGGTGAAGTTCGCGATCTGGCCGCCAGACGGTCGGGGATCACGACTCATGTGGCGTATAGTCAACCTACGCCGGTGGATGAGATCGGGGTGGATTTTGACACGCATGGTCGCGTTGACGCAGCACTTCTGGCGCAACTGATCGACGATGCCAGCGCACATTATTTTCTGTGCGGCCCTGTCGGTTTCATGGCCGAGATGCAGACCGATCTGGAACGCCGAGGCATCTCTCCGGTGCATATTCATACCGAAAGTTTCGGTCCCGCTGGGTGATCTGACATGATCCTTCGGGGCAAATGAAACTCAAACCATAGGAGCAAGGACATGCGCGAATTTTATGATGTAGTGATTATCGGTGGCGGTAATGCCGGGTTTGGAGTGTCGGCCGTTGCGCATGAAGCCGGGAAATCCATCGCCTTTATCGAGGCCCGCGATTTTGGCGGCACCTGCCCCAATCGCGGCTGCACGCCTAAGAAAGTGCTGGTAGCAGCCGCCCACGCCATGCACGAGATCGAACGGGCCGCAACCCACGGGATCGACGTTGGCAAGCCACGGTTGGACTGGGCCAAACTGATCCAGCGGGAAAAGGATCTGATCGGGTTTATTCCGGACGCGATGCACGGGCTGGCCGAAAAACGCGGCGATGTTTTTCGTGGCACCGCGCGCTTCGTCGGACCGGACAGCGTCGATGTGGATGGTCAGGTCATCCGGGGCCGGAACATCGTCATTGCCACGGGATCGAAGCCAAGACCGCTGCCTATCCCCGGGGCCGAACACATGATCACCTCGGACGAGGTGTTGTCCGACCCTACCCTGCCGCGTGAGGTCGTGTTCATCGGCGGTGGTGTCATCGCAATGGAGTTCAGCCATGTCTACGCGCGTGCAGGGGTACAGGTGACGATCCTGGAGGCACTGCCGCAGCTATTGCCGCGTCTTGACAGTGACGCCGTTACCGCTTTGCGTGCCGAAACCGAACGCCTTGGCGTTGTTGTCAAAACCGGAGTGTCGGTGACGGCCATCGAAAAGACCGCCGATGGCCTAGACGTCCGGTTTCAGCGTGAAGGCCGCGACCAGAGCGTGACCGCCGAGCGGGTCGTCAACGGCGCGGGCCGTATCGCCAATATCGACGGCCTGAACCTGGAGGCTGGCGGCGTCGACCATGACGGGCTGCGCATTCTGATCGACGACACGATGCGGTCCACCTCGAACTCCACGGTCTGGGTGGTGGGTGATGCCGTCGCACATTCGGCGCAACTGTCCCCTGTTGCGACCTATGAAGGCCAGATCGTCGGCCACAATATCGTCAACGGCCCCACAAAAAAGCCGGACTACAGCGTGATCCCCAGCGCGGTCTATACGGTTCCGGCGCTCAGTTCCGTTGGCCTGACAGAGGCCGAAGCCCGCGAACGCGGTCTGGATGTGGCGGTCACGGTGTCGGACATGTCCGGCTGGTTCTCGGCCAAGACCTATGCTGAATCCGCAGCTTGGTCCAAAGTTCTGGTCGATCAGAACAATGACCGGATCGTGGGTGCCCATATCCTTGGGCATCATGGCGACGAGTTGATCCATCTCTTTGCCATGGCGATGCGCCACGGCATTCCCGCCAATGACCTCAAGACCTCGCTTTACGCCTTTCCGACCTTCGCGGCGGATATGAAGTCCCTGATCTAGGGTATCATCCGGCAAGCGAGATATTTCAGGAGGAGAGCCGTCATGAAAGATAAGGTCTGTATGATCACCGGAGTCGGCGACGGAACCGGAGCATCGGTTGCCCGCCGGTTTGCACGGGATGGGTACCGCGTCGCCTTGCTGGCCCGGAACACTGCGCGTTTGTCGGAGCTTGAAAAGGAACTGCCCGGCGCGCGGTCCTTCGCCTTCGACCTTGAGGACCTCGACCAGCTTGTCCGGGTCTGCCAGCAAGTGAATTCAGAGATGGGCACGCCCGAGGTGATCGTTCACAACGCCGTTCGCGCCACGTTCAAACCCTTCATGGAAGCGGACCCGCAAGAGTTGGAGCGTAATTTCCGGGTCAACACCACAAGCCTTTTGTACATGGCCCGCGAACTGACTCCAGCCATGGTGAAGCGCGGCAGCGGCGCGATCATTGTAACCGGCAACACGGCCGCACTGCGCGGTGTTCCAAATTACGGGCTTTTTGCTCCGACAAAAGCCGCACAAAGGATCTTTGCGCAGGCGCTTGCCCGCGAACTGGGACCGAAGGGCATCCACGTCGCCTATGTGGTGATCGATGCGGCCATCGACACGCCGTGGACCCGCGTGCCTTTTAACGCCGATATGCCCGAGGAGTTTTTCAGCAAACCCGACGCCATCGCTGCAGAGGTCTTTCATATCGCCCATCAGGACCAGTCCACATGGTCCTTCGATGTGGAGCTGCGGCCCTTCGGGGAAAAATGGTGAGTCTTTAGCTGGTCACTCGCAGGCCGATTGAGTTCAATCAGATATGCGGACTACCCAGTGATCGGAAGACGCCTTTTTTCCCCAATACGTGGGCATGGGGCAAAGGGTTTCAGTGTTCAGCCCTGGCACCTGGAGGATGGGATCAACAATGTGCCTGTCCGATTCTAAAGTCTAGGTATTGCTGATGTATTCGTATGTTGTCGGACCGTTGAAAGGAAAACGAAGATCCATGAATGACAATCCGGCCTTCAAACATAGCCCGTCGTCGACAGCATTTTGACCATTCGGCAGACAGGTTGCGGCAGCCCGTCGTTGCCAAGTGTTCAGCACGCGAAAACTTGGATCCGTATTATTCCGGCCATTCCAGCAGAATGATCTTGTAGCTGGGGCTGTTTCGGTAGTCTGGGAACGCTTCTTCGATACTCGAAAAAGCTGAATTCGACGCCTCAACTTTTCCTAAACGTTCCAGCGCAAGAGCCTCATGAATTCGCCCCGGAAGGAATCGGGGATTTCTCGTTACCGTTCGCCGAAAATTGGACAGAGCAGTTTCGAAGTCACCAAGCGCAAAGTAAGCCCGCCCAAGCGCCAGAGTGTAAGTTACGCTGTAGTTTGGATTTAGTTCAATCGCCCGATGGATTGCATTCAGCGCCCCTTCTCCGTCCGATGCCGCGGAGTGGATCATCGATTTCCACAATAGTGCATCGGCAAAATTCGGATCCAGGGTGATCGCAGTTTCTACTGACTTTTGCGCTTCGGTAAGTTCCCTGTGCCATCGGAGAGCCCAAGCAAGGTTGGCGTGGGCCATCGGCAAACGTTGATCAATCCTGATTGCCTTGTTGGCAAGTTCGACGGCGCGTTCGATTGTCTCGCCTTCGGAAGAGTTAATCCCACTGAGAAACGCAAATGTCAGCGCGCGAGCCTTCCAGGCATACGCCTCTGCATAATCCGGGTCGGCGTCAATGGCACTCTGGAACAGCGCGATGGCCTCGGTAACGCCTGCTGCATCAAGATGCCAAAATCGCTCTTGACCGCGAAGGTATAGATCATGAGCCTCGACGCTGGCCGTGTTTCTATGGCTCAATCGTTCTACTTCAGCATCGGTCAGAACCACTTCCAAGGCACTTACGATCTGAGCGGTCACCTCGTCCTGAACATCAAATACATCCGAAACGCCCCGATCAAATCGCGCGGCCCAGATGTGACCCTCGGAGGCGACATCAATCAGCTGGGCGGTAATCCTCAGGCGGTCGCCTTGCTTGCGCACGCTGCCTTCCAGAACGTAACGGACATTCAGATCGTTTCCGACCTCTCGGATGGTGACCGACCTGCCCTTGTAGACGAAGGTGGAATGCCGGGCGATGACACGAAGTCCCGAAATCACAGACAGATCCGTAATAATATCTTCAGTGATGCCGTCGCTAAAATACTCCTGCTCCGGGTCTGCGCTCATGTTGTCAAACGGAAGTACCGCAACCGAATGATCGGTTGATGGAAGAGGTGAAGGCATTTCCCCAGAGTCCTGGCTGAACGCTGACCAAAGGAGAAAAGACATGCCGGCAAAAACGGCCACCAGTGCTGGGTATGCAAGACGGCGCGACATAAGCGCGGTGCCCGTTTGATCGGAACGCTCATTCTGGTCCGAACACTCAGACATGCGCATTGTGATGACCGGCACGTACCCACCCTTCGGTAAATCTATGAGGATCGGGTCGTTCTTGCCCATTGTTGCATAATAGTCGGCAATTCTGGACCGCAACCGCCCGGCTTCAACCCGAACGATTGCATCCGTGGCCGGGTCAAAATCCTGTCCTCGATCAAAGACATCTATGCCGATAGAGAATTGGTTTAGGTCAGAATCCTTGCGCGCTAGAGACCGTTCGACAATGTACCGCAGGAATTTGCTTTGCCGGTCGGCCTGTGCGAATGCCCTGTGGTCGAGAATGCGCTCCAGCTGCTCCCGAACTTCTTTGGTGTCGATATTGTCAGAATTCGCGATCCGAGCCCCCTGACCTGCCACTCTGTCTAACATACGCAACCGTCTCAAGTGTGTCTAACAACGGACCTCGACGCTTCGATCGGTCTGCAACGTAGCCGCAGATACCTATAAGCAATTACTTTTAAATACTTTTCATGAGAGTTACGCCAGCTGGTAACTCTACGATAACCGCTACGTACTTCCGGGTTTCGGATTTTGTTCGCACCTTAAACCCAATCCATTCATTGCAAAGGAAAGGGCGACCAAATGACCGAAGCGTTTACTCGCACACGCAAGTTAGTGAAGCAGGTCAGAACCTTTCTTTCCGATTGGGACGAGGCCATCCACGCAGACCCTACGGATCAATTGCTGTTTCGTATTCAGCAAATGGAAAGGCGTCTCGACAATTTGGAAGCGTCCGAAACCGCTTGCGCTGACACAATCTCCGTCAGGTGAGCCAAGCCAGAAAGGAACCAAAAGATGTCCGTTGATCAGATTTTTTTGTTGCAGTTCGCTCTTAGTCTCGTGGTCTGCACGCTTGTTGCGATCCGAATTTCGCCAGTACTGAACAAACTTGAGTGGCCGGATGCAATGTTCTGGCTGACAGTTCCTCATGCGCTACGACATCTGGGGCTGGTTTTCCTTGTTCCTGGCGTGGTCGCGGAATCGATGCCCGGCGAGTTTGCTGCGGAAGCAGGCTACGGAGATCTGAGTTCAGCAATCGCCGGCATACTGACGCTAATCGCATTGTGGCGTGGCTGGGCCATCGCTGTACCTCTCTTGTGGGTGCTAAATGTTGTCGGCGTCTTTGACCTTATGAACGCGCTGAGGCAGCTTGAGGCCGTTCCGCATTTCAACGCGGCCTGGTACATCCCGACCTTTGTGGTCCCGGTTCTTCTGGTTACACATGCGATGATGATTATTCGGCTGATCCGTCATGCAACAGGGTCTCGATTAACCGCTGAGCAGCCACAATAAAGACACCTATTGTATCCGTGAAACCAGAAAAGGACGTGCATCCTCCAGGACGCGCGTCCCTGCCAGGGCCTACCTTCCGCGATTGCTGGAACTTACCCCGATTGAAAGGGCCCGATTTAACTCCAATGGTGAGGACGCAATGATGCCTACTGAACAGTTCCTTCCGTCAACACAGCGCGGTCGACGACTAACTGCGCAGTGGGTCGGCGCATTCGCGCGCCAGGTGCGAGCGCATCTATCCCTGAAGTTCTTCAACAAGAAAATCGAGAAACACCCGGACCTTCGACATCACGTAGCGCCGGGAGGGATAAACGGCGTAGAGTCCGGTTTCGTTCGGCGTCCAGTCTTCCAGAGCCGTACTCAGCCGTCCCGCGGCAAGATCTTCCGCGACATACATACGAGGGACAAGGCTCAGACCGAACCCGGCACGCAAGGCATCCCGGACCGCAAGGCTGGAGGACACCTTGTAGCGACCGCGAACGGGGACTTTGACGGTTCGCCGGCCCTGCATGAACGTCCATTGAACGGCATGGTCCGACAAGGTGAACTGGACGCAATTGTGCTGCGCCAGATCCTCGGGCCGGGTTGGACGACCGTGCTGTTCGAAATAAGATGGTGCCGCGCAGACGACGTGATCCATGATCATCAGCTTTCGCGCAATCAGCCCCGAGTCCTCAAGATTGTCGCTCCCGCGCAGAGCTACATCAAACCCTTCTTCCACCAGATTGACCCGCCGGTCATACAGCCTCAGATCCAGCGTCAGATCGGGATAACGGTCAAGAAACTTCGGGATTTTTTCCGACAGGCCGATCAGCGTCACCGTAACTGGTGCGCTCACACGCAAAACGCCCGATGGCGTATCCTGAATGGCCTGAAGTGTTGCGTCGGCCTCATTCAAATCATCCAGGACTTGCACGACACGCTCGAAATACAGCGTGCCGGCCTCGGTCAGACTCATGCGTCGGGTCGTGCGATTGATCAGACGCGCCGAAAGATGCCCCTCCAACTCACCGACATTCTTATTGATCGCAGCAGGAGACAAGTTCAACTTGCGCGCCGCAGCTGCGAAACTGCCAAGCTCGACCACGGTTCGAAACACGGTAAGGGCGGTCATACGGTCCATGATTGTTTACTATAAGTGAAGTAAGACTTCATCGATAGCCGTATTCTCTACTTTCATGCATCTCTGTATTTCTTAAGGCATCAAGCTGCGTAGGCGATTTTGGCCACGCATCCACGACAGGACAGAACGTCCGAGTAGATGACTAGGAGTCCCGAAATGCAAACATTCAGAACCGCCCACCATCCAATCGAACCGCTCTTCCTGGATCGCTGGTCCCCACGCGCATATGAAGCAAAACCCATGCCCAATGCCGATCTTCTGACCATCCTTGAAGCAGGCCGTTGGGCGCCCTCGGCATTCAACGTCCAGCCCTGGCGATTTCTGTATGCCCATCGCACCGACAAACATTGGACGGATTTCCTGTCGGTGCTGGACCCAGAAAACCGGCAATGGGCCGGATCGGCGTCGGCACTGATCTATCTGATCTCGGACACGGTGATGCCAGCTGATGAAGACAGGCCCGAGATGATCTCGAAATATAACAGCTTCGATGCTGGGTCCGCCTGGATGCAGATGGCGCTTCAGGCATCCGCGCTCGGGTATGCCGCCCATGCCATGGCGGGCCTCGATTTCGAACATGCGACTACAGTTCTGGGTTTGCCGGACCGGTTTCGACTTGAGGTGGGGATCACTATCGGCCGCCCCGCCGAGGCCATTCGGCTTCCGCACGATCTGCGTGTGCGCGAGTTGCCTAGCAACCGGTATCCGCTTGAGCAGATTTCCTACCCTAGTCCCTACCCCGCCCGCTTCACCGCACTCGCAGCAGAATAGGAGGCTCCTATGTCACGCCACCCAAACACAACCGTCGAACCTCGGGAGGTCGGAACCGATCTGCATGTCCACGGCTTGATGCTGTTGGCGACTTTTCTGGTGGCCACGTCGTTTCCGGTGGTGGCCGCCATCACAGACAGTCTGGATAGTGTTGTGCTGACCTTTGTGCGGTTCACGCTTGCGACACTGCTATTCGCTCCGCTGGTGGCGTGGCGCTTCGGCATCGTCCGTCCCAGCCTGCGCGACCTGTTGCGCTACAGTCTGCTCAGCCTTCTGCTGGTCACGTTTTTCTGGTGTATGTTTGCATCCCTGAGAATGACCACACCGCTGAACACGGCGGCAATCTTTTCGGTAAGCCCCGTCATTACCGCAGGCATGGCAGCGATCCTATTGCGCGAACGGATAACACGAAGCGCGCGAATTGCGCTTCCCCTCGGCGCGATTGGCGCGATTTGGGTGATATTCCGCGGTGATTTGACCGCACTTCTCGCACTGCAGATTGGCATGGGCGACCTGTTGTTCTTTGCAGGCACCATGGCGCTGGCCAGCTATACCACATTGGTCAAGGTTTTGCACAAAGGCGAGCCTATGGCCCAGATGACATTCTGGATATTGGCCACCGGATCGATCTGGCTTTTGTTAGTGTCGCTGCCCCGTCTTGGTAGTGTTTCCTGGGCCGAGATCCCGATACGCACTTTGGCAGGCATCACCTATTTGTCGGTCTTCACCACCATCGTCACCTTTTTCCTGTTTCAGTGGAGTACAACCCACATCGGCCCTACCCGTGTGATGTCCTACACGTTCCTCAACCCGACTCTGGTGCTTGTGATCGGTTTATTTGCGGGAAACACCCTGCCACCATTGGCAACCTGGCCGGGCATGGTGATGGCGATCGCAGCTACAGTCATTCTCCAGTCGGACTTCACCCGATGGTTCGGGTATATGAGACGGGTCGTGCGGCCTGTCGCGCCGAGTTAAGCCAATCGAATTCAACTGCTGTCCTGGGAAACGAAAGGATCGCGAAATGCCAAGTGTTCAACATCGTCTTTTTGCCACGATCCACCGTCCCGCCTTCCAGTGTCTGACCAGTCCTGACCGGACCAAACCAAGACTGCCAGCATTTGGCCTCGGTGGGTTAGTGGGCCTGCTGATAGCTCCGAATGCAACACAAGCGCATGTCCGTTGGTTTGTCGATCCCAACAGCCCCGAGGTTGCAACATTCGAGCCTTATACTCTGTTCGACCCCGCTGTTTTGATCTGGATCGCGATCGCAACTGTCTTGATTGGAACTGCAATCTTCCTCGACTCTCGGTTGCCGACGGTTCCGATCGCCAACACCAAAATTCGCCATGACGTCATGGAGTTGATGCGGATCCTTACCGGTATTTCCTTTCTTTTGACCGCGTATGATGGCGCGCTGGTCGCCCCTCACCTGCAGGCCCATGGCGGCTTTGGGCTGTTTCTGGTGTTCCTGCAGGCCGGGATCGGGATTCTCTTGCTTAGTAACCACTTCCTGCACCATGCCGCGATCCTGATGCTGATCCTGTTCATAGGTATGATGATCCAGTTCGGCGTCGTTCGGTCGTTCGAATATGTCAACGTCGTAGGTATCGCGCTCTTCCTGCTCTTCAATTATTTCCCGACCGATGAATTGCGCGCAAAATTGAAACCATACTCTGTAGACATGCTGCGGATATTTACTGGGCTTTCGCTGATCATGCTCGGTATTTTTGAGAAGCTGCATGGTGCCGCGCTCGGCCAGGCATACCTCTCTGAGTATCAATGGAATTTCATGCAACTGCTTGGCTTCGACTGGTTCAGCGACAGGCTCTTTGTCCTTTCTGCCGGGGTTATGGAAGTTGTTTTTGGTCTCATCCTGGTTCTGGGCGTTGTCACCCGTCTGAACATCCTGGTTGTTGCCGGGTTGATGCTAATCTCCAACGCTGTGTTCATCTTGCAAAACGAGCAGGACGAAGCGCTTAAAGAACTGATTGGCCACCTGCCCATCATAGCAACCGCGCTGATCCTGCTGCTGTTGGGATACGGGCAACGGCTGAAGATCACAGCGCGAAGATCTGCCAAGGTCGCATTGGCCTGATCTACGGGTCGGGTCCGTCAGCCGCACATCTGTTTCGGAGGCTACGATGAAACTACCCAGAAAACTTGAAATCCCGCTGATGTACGTCCTCTATTGGACCCTCGGTTGCCTGTTTCTCGGTATACTGATCGCACCTGCGGTCAGAACCTTTGACGCTGATCCATCTGTCGACCGCGCGCATGGCCATGCACAACTTCACAGCCAAGTCGAAGTTGATCCAGACAACGCACTGGAAGTGTCGATCGAAGTTGTTAAGGACGCGCTCGCCGGTTGGAATGTCTACGTGGCTGTCGAGAACTTTCGGTTTTCACCTGAGCGGGTCAACCAAGCCAACACACCAAACGAAGGGCACGCCCATCTCTACCTGAATGGCAATAAGGTCACGCGGCTCTAAGGAACCGCATTTCACATGACGGGATTGCAACCGGGGCAAAACGTCGTCTCAGTCAGTCTAAACACGAACGACCACTCTGATCTGGTGTTGGGGGGCGAACCAATTGAGGCTGCGGCGTTGGTCGTTGTGGGTGATGGATGAAGGGTTTTGTCGTAACGGGGTTTTTCCAGCGGCTTCGGCACTTTCTTCACCCCCAAGCGACATTGACACCACAACAACCTGTAGCGCGCACCGTTGGCTGCCGTAACGCAAACCTGAAACTGTTAGTGACGAAAGAAGAAGATCTTTCTTTTCAGATGCATGGAAAAATACGCGCCAACGCGTCACAATAGGTGGCCGTGAATCGTCATCGGTACATTGAAGAACACAGTGACGCCAAAACAGCCGACAATGTACACCGGAGCCGACAGAAGGATCAGGACCATCCAGCGCAATGACCGAATAGCCAATGATCAAAAGCGAGACCGGTGCCATGCCCAAAAACAAGCTCATGAACACCCAGCGGTAAACTTCGCGATTGATGACTTGCATGGCCCTTGCGCCTGCGCCAGTGACCGCATGAGAAAATCCGAAAACGCAAATAACACTCCGCCGATTAGCGCATAGGCCAGAATTGCGAACTGAATCATAGCTACAAAAAAACGGGGATATGCCTGACCTCTGTTTTTGGATGAGGAATGGCGGGAAGCGAAATGCATCCCGTAGATTACCTCTGAGATCAAACGCTTAATGACCAGGCACCAGAAGCAGCAGCCTTCACCGCATAGTCGTTGAAATCTCGTGGCGCTCGGCCCAGGGCACGTTGAACGCCGTGGGTGAGATGGGCGTTGCGACCGTCCAGAGTTTCGCGGGCGATCGCTGTAAAGACATCGGCGACAAAGTCGTCTCCGGCTTGAGCGACATTAGCGTGGAAGTCTTCGAAGGTAATCGGCACGTGCTGAACAGGGCGCCCAATCGCCTCAGTCAGCGAAAACGCCATCTCGGCGAAGGTCATGAGGCGCGGCCCAGTGACTTCGTAACGTTCTCCCATATGCCCGTCTTCAGTCAGCGCGGCAACGACCACATCAGCGATATCGTCGATGTCGATGATCGGCTCAGCGATGTCACCGCCAGGCATGGGCAGAACGCCGCCAAGGATCGGGTCGCGCAAGTAACCTTCCGAAAAGTTCTGCGCGAACCACGCAGACCGCACGATGGTAAACCCAACGCCGGAGTTGCGGATCACCTCTTCGCCCATAGTAGCAAAATGTTCGCCCCTGCCAGACAGCAACACGATGTGCTGCAACCCGGTGTCCAAGGCCACCTTTGCGAAGCCTTCCAGCTTTTCGATGGCACCGGGGAAGGCCAGGTCAGGGAAAAAGGTGACATAGGCTTTGGAAACGTCAGTCAGGATCGGTGCCCAGGTCGTCGGATACTCCCAGTCAAACGGCGTGTCCGAACGGCGTGCGCCGCGCCTGACGGTCATGCCTTTCGCTTCGAGTTTCGTGGCGACGCGTGATCCGGTTTTTCCAGTGGCACCGATGACTAGGATTGGTTGCTTTGTCATTTTTGCATCCTCCGAAAGCTAAGCCGCACTCGCACGGACTTGGCCAACCAGGATCGACCAATCCATGCCCAGGGCACCGTAGACATCCCAGGCCTGATTGCTCGCATTGTCGGCGAGAATTTCGATCATCAGGCTAGCACCATCGGCGACAACAACCCCGGCCTGGGTCAGACGGACCAAAGCGGTCTCGCGCTTTGTCATATTGAAGGTGCCGCTGGCATCCACAGCGACATAAGCCTCAAACCCCTCGCGCACCGCCCTCATTGCAGGAAACGCCGCGCAAACTTCGAGGGATAAGCCCGCGAAAATCAGCTTGCTCCGCCCGGTTGCGCGAATGGCTTCTTCCACCCGTGGGTCATCCCACGCATTGACCGTTGTGCGGTCGATAAAAGTCTGGTCAGGCAGAGCATCCTGCAGTTCAGGGATGGCAGGCCCCCATAACGTCTCTGACGAGGTGGTGGTTGTGACAATCGGCAGGCCAAGGGCCTTTGCGGCCTTGGCCAGACCAACAATATTGTGTTTCAGATCGGCAATCGAATAGTCGCGGATGCCGGTCATCAGCCCGACCTGATTGTCCACAAACACGACGGCGGCATTCTCACGGGTCAACGGTTCGGGGTTGTGCAAAGGGGTCATGGTTTTCTCCTTTCTGAATAGGTCTTTGGTGATGATGATTTCAGTCGATTGATCCGAGGCGACCGGACCGGTAGGCCGCCTCGACTGCATCAAGCTCTTCCGTGCTGCCCATGGCGTATGGACCTCGTTGGACAAAGGCCTCGCGAAGAGGCCGGCCCCGGAACAGGACGATGTGCGCGCCGTCTTGCGCGGAGAACGAGATATTCGTTGCTCCGGCGATTGCGATTGCGTTGCCGGGCTGCAGATCGGAAGACCCTGCGTTCCACGTCACGCGGGTGGTGCCCTTGATGGCGAGGATCCAGGCGTGTTGGTCCTTGTCGCCCGTATGCGTAAACCGGCCACCGGGAATTATGTCGATATCAAGCAGTGTTAACGGGTTGTCCGGCGCAACAGCTCCCTGAAAACCGCCGCATTCACCAAGAACAAGCCGTGCAGTGGCGCTGTCGCCAGCAAGCCGTGGAATGTCCTTCGCCGCCACGAGAAAGGCGGCAGGAGCGTCATGCCGGTGCTCAGCCGAGAGATTGACAAAAACCTGCAGGGCGTGGGTTCTTGCGCCGGGACGGGGCGCTTCGTTGTGCAGTGCCCCGCGCGCTGCCTTGAACCAATAAAGATCACCGGGCGCCAGATCGAGGTCATTACCGATGGAGTCACGATTGTGAAACGCGCCTTCACTGTCCTCGAACATAACCGTCACGGCGGACAGCCCGGCATGAGCATGTGTCCCGAAGGTGGGCTGCGTCATGGTGAAATGATCCACCATGATCAGCGGGTCCATCAATCCCCGGAAGTCTGCGTGCTGATAGCTTTTTGCCTGAAAGCCGTCGCCAATCGTGAGTGGGCGACCCTCACTTTGGGCATGGGTTTCGCAAGGGACGCCTGCGAGCTTGTCGATAGGTTGCGTGTTCATGTCAGTCTCTCGCTTTTGTTGGAATGATAATAAATGCGAGACAATCGAACGAAAATCAGCCAATATCAGAACCTATCGTTCTATTGGTAGAACAATGAGAGGTGTCAGGATGGATCTCAACGACGCATTCTATTTTGTTCAAGTTGTTGAAAAGGGCGGCTTCTCCGCCGCGGCGCGATCGCTGAACGTCCCGAAATCGCGCCTCAGCCGGCGTGTGAGACAACTTGAGGATGACCTTAATGTCCGCCTCTTGCAGCGAACATCGCGCATCGTCACAACGACGGAGATTGGAGAGGAATACTATCGCCATGCCAGAGACGCGTTGACCCGGTTCGAGATCGCCGAAACCGCCGTCCGGCGCAAAACCAACATTATTGAAGGCACCGTCACACTGTCCTGTTCTGTGGGGATGGCGCAATTCGGCCTCGATCAGATCTTGCCTCGTTTCTTGCAAGACAATCCCGGCGTGACGGTCGTACAGCGGGCGTCAAATCAGATGGAGGATTTGATCAAGGGCGGCATCGACGTGGCCATTCGCGGCCATGTGGACACTCTGCCGGACTCAAGCCTGATCCAGATGCGGTTGGCGCGGGTGGTATGGCACCTGTTCTGCTCGCCTGAGTTCAATGACACTTTGGATCAATGTGACGATCCGACTGCGCTGGCAGATCACCCGGCCTTGGTCCTTGGTCGGCCTGAAAAAACACACCAATGGGTACTAACGGACGGAGATGGGCAAACTGCATCGATTCCGTGCCAAATGCGCCTCGCCAGCGATGACATGTCGACGCTCATAAACGCAGCAGCCTTGTCCCTTGGGCTTGTCGCTTTGCCAGCCTATGTGTGTCGATCACAAGTAGATGCCGGAACGCTGGTGAGGGTTCTGCCGGGTTGGACAGCGGGCCATCCCCAAATCAGCCTCTTGATGCCATCGCGAAAAGGCATGCTGCCGGCATTAGAAGCTCTCCTAAGTTTCTTGAAACAGGAATTGCCGACCGTTCTGGCAAGCGATCTACCAGCAGCGGCATAGCAAATTGTCAATCGGTCGCAGTGCACTCGAATTGCACCCGCGCACTAAAACGGTGCAAATCAGTTCATCGACTATCAGTGTATATGGGCTATTCTCTCCAAGGCTGTATCCATCTCACTTCACATCCTCCCATAGTTGCGGCTTCTGAATCGCCCTAAGTCGCTGCGTTCGCCTGCATGACAACCGGCCCATTCCGGCATTGGCCATCCCTCGAGCGCTGCTCTGCAGCTTCTCCAAAGTGCTCCTTCGGCAACCCGTGTCTTATGCCCCCTCTTCATAGCGCTTACGTTCTGCATCCGTTGCGCTGCGCCACTCCGCGCGAAGCAGGTCCATTCGCCGAGGAATACTGTCTTCAAGGACCTCCGCCTCAATGATCCGTTCTGTCCGAAAGTAACGAAAACCCTGTCGCATTTCGCACCACGCGGCGATGATGCGGCTGGTGTCCCGATAGCCCAGCAATATGGGCCAGATCACACGACTGGTCTTTTGGCCCGAGTTGTCTGAGTATTTCAGGGCTATCTTCTTGCGGCGCCGAATGGCCAGACGAATGGCCGCGGCGCCGAGTACTTCATCCGGCTGAACGACGGGCGCGACGCTGACTGCCGGTTGAAGAAACGACGTCCGGTACCTTTCAGGTGCGACAGCTTCCAGCTTGGTGATCAGCTTCTCAGCCGCCAGTGCAAGCTCGGGTTCGCCTCGGGTCTGGACCCACAGCACGCCAAGCATAACGGCCTCGATCTCGTCCGGGGTGAACATCAGCGGTGGCATGTGAAAGCCGGGCTCCAACACATAGCCGACCCCGGCCTCGCCATTGATTGGCACGCCCTGCCCCATCAGCGCAGCAACATCCCGATACACCGTACGTTTGGTTACGCCCAGTTCGTTACCAATGGACTGGGCTGAGATCGGGCCCTTGGCACGTCTCAGGATCTCGATGACTTCAAATAGCCTGTCGCCGCGCCTCATGGGATCTCCTTTCGATGAAACAGATCATACTGACACCATACTGACAACACGCTGTCAGCATAGGCGCGGTAGAAGCAGGAAAGACATCCAAAAAACGGAGACCAGGATATGAGACGTTTCATTGCTCTAACCCTCGCTGCGGTTCTGCCAACAGCGCTCGTTGCGGAGTCGGCGGAGCAGCCGGGAACCGCGCCGATCATGGCCATGGGCGCCTATGTGCCGACCGATAACATGGAGGAGTCTGAGGCCTTCTACCGCGCCCTGTTCGACAGTGAACCGACAATCGGGCTACCTGAATTCGTGGCGTTTAACGTGGCTGGTGGCTGGTTCGCAATCGTGTCACGGGACAAGTACGCACCGGGGTCCGAGGCAGGTTTGGGCGCGGTTCCCTACCTGCAATCCGCGGATCTTGAGATCTTGTATGCCCGTGCCGTTGCCGCCGGAGTGACCACACCGAAGATCATTGAAGAGCCGGGCATCCACCTGCTCAAGATCACCGATCCGAATGATCAACTGATCGAGTTCTTCAGACTGACAGATCAGTGACACTCTCAACACTACGCGCTATCTCAACGGACATCGCACCATGCATATGAACTACTGCGTCGTCGGCACCAACGACATGGGCGCCGCAACGCGCTTTTATGACCAGCTATTTGGCCAAACAGGCTTGGAGCGCATCTCGCCCACTGACAGAATGACATACTGGCTCGGACCTGATTTTGCTTTCGCAGTTGCCATCCCGTTCGACGAAAAACCTGCCACCAATGGAAACGGAACCATGGTCGGCTTCAGCGTCGGGTCGGCTGAAGAGGTTGAAAGGCTGTACGCATTGGCCGTCGAGCTTGGTGGCAAAAGCGAAGGCGAGCCGAACCAACGTGGACCGCGCTTCTCGGCCTACGTCAGGGATCTGGACGGCAACAAGATCTGCCTCTCCGCCTGAGGCAGGTCGCAAGTGAAGTTTCCAATTGAAATGACAAGGTTTTGAAACTCGTTCTTTTGGGCGCGAATGGGCGGACAGGTAAGCTTGTACTCGAAGCTGTGCTCGCATAGGATGCTTGATCCGGTGATAGCAGGTGTCTTGACCATGCCCTCTGGTGATGTGCGCGAACCGATAGAGATCGTTCTTGCGCTGTTGTGTTTTTGGGTTGCAATCCAAGAGAGGCAAAAGAAGGCGGGTAACAAAAACAATGCTACGGCGTAGCCCCCCAGAGTTTTGCCGCATTGCAATCTCATCATAAATGTTTGGCCATTCGTTCCTAGGGATTGGGTGGCCGCACCTTTCTTCGCGTGGTGAAGTGAACCTACTTGAGCCTGGATTTCAGATGGTGAGTTAAGATTTGAAAACCCTCGTCAGGTGATGGCGGTACAAAATGCCGCGCGATACGTCGAAACTGTTCATCGGTTGCGGCAAAGGCATGGGCGCCTTCTTTGTTGCGCCCGTGCAGCCTATCCAGACAGACCTCGTCCGGCACATCCAGAAAGTGGAGTATCTGCGCCGCCCCTGTACCTTTATTCAGCCCACGCGCCCACCTTCGGTTTTCGAGGGTATTTGCCGGGAAATCGAGGACGACCGAAACCCCGGCGACCAGCATTGATGTTACATGTGGGCCCATGATCTGACTAAGTTTCGATGCGCATCTCACATAGTCCTGTAGTGAAGACATCTCGTCACCAAACAGGGCGCTCAGCCATTGATCTTCGGAAATGAGAACTGCTGAATTTTGGCGCGACAGCTCCGCCGCCAGAGTGGATTTTCCGGAAGCGACTTTGCCGCACAGCAAGTGGAGAGTTGGGACCGCATGTGACATTGAGGCTTCCTATGTGTTTCTACTTTTCTGATCGCCTAGCCGCTCCGCAAGCTGGTCGAATACCAGTCGGATCCGCTTTGCGGTGTGCAATTCCGAGTGCGTCGCTAGCCAAATCGGAAACCTGAAGGGCTCGCGGTCTGGCAAGACTCTCTCAATACCGGGTGTTAATGCGGCTATATCATCCGACATCACACTGACGCCAAATCCGTGCCGCACCATCTCCCACGAAACGATCCCGCTTTGCGAACCGATCCGGAAGTTCTGCCTTGTGACGTCGATGCCGGCCGGGTTTAGGAATCCGACCATTGTGTCCACATCTCCAAACCCCACGAAGTCCAGTTTGGCGAGGTCGTCTGCGTTTTTGGGACGCCCAACCTGGTCAAGATACGAAGGTGCCGCATAAAAGTTTGCTGTCGCCTCTGCCACAAGTCTTGCAATCAAATCTGGTTGCGTCGGGCGTACATGTCTGATGGCGATATCGGCTTCACGCCGTTGAATATCACGTATATCATTTGCAGCGACAACATCGATTTCAAGACGTGGCGCCGCAAGCCTGATCTGCTTCAGGATCCGCGGTAACTGAAACGCTGACATCACGTCGGACGCAGTGATCCTGACTTGCCCTTCGATAGCTTGTGACTGGCTTGTCGCGGTCAGTGAGATCCTGCTCGCAACATCCGCCATTTCCCGAACGTGCAACAAAAGTTCGGTGCCAGTAGCTGTCAGTTTCAGCGACTTACCAACCCGTTCAAACAAGGTGATGCCAAGCGACTGCTCCAGCCCTGCAACCTGGCGACCTACTGTAGGCTGAGTTTGCTCAAGCACGCGTGCAGCCGCGGAGAACGAGCCCTCTTCCGCTGTTGCGAGAAAAGACCGCACCTGGTTCCAGTCGAAGTTGATGGCCTTCCAATTCATGCATTTATGCATAACAGTTCTGCGAACTCTGGCAATTCCATAAGACCGCGTTTGAAAGTATCGGGTGCAGCAAACACCTATTAAAGCGAGGAATACCATGGCTACTTTGTCCAAGGACGCCGCATTCTGGAGCAAGATATCGCGCAAGTACGCGGCTGATCCTATCCGGAACATGGAAGGATACCTGAACACGCTCGAGCGTACGAAGTCTTATCTCAAGGCGGAAGACAACGTGTTGGAAATCGGCTGCGGGACGGGTTCAACGGCACTGATGCTTGCGCCGAACGTTGCCCATGTTACCGCGACCGATCTTGCGCCTGGTATGATCGAGATTGCCAATGAAAAGCGCTCGGAAGAATGCCTGGAAAACGTAACATTCAAAGTGGCTGAAGTTCTGGAGCATCGACTTGATGTGGGATTGTATGACGCAATCCTGGCACATAACCTGCTTCATCTCGTGCCTGACCTCGAGGATGCGCTCGCGCATATATTTTCATTGACGAAGCCCGGCGGAGTTTTCATTTCAAAAACAGTTTGTGCGCCGGAGAACGGAGGTGTCAAATATGCGGCAATCAGTCGGATCGCGATCCCAATCATGCAGGCTCTTGGGAAAGCGCCCTTTGTTAACTTTATCTCCGCGCAACAACTCGAACGAAAAATTGTCAACACCGGCTTCGAGGTAATAGAGACCTCGGATCAGGCCGGAATGCTGCCTAGTCGATACGTTGTCGCGAAAAAGCACTGAGTACGTTGCAACCAAGTTTCGAGACGCGAAATACGAACGCTCCAATCGAAAACAGATCGGGATCTCAATCGCTTTGCAGATATCTGTAATTACCTGTTGTCTCGCTGAGTGAACCAGATTGCATGAGGCCTCCACGGGCTTCAACTGATGTCCAAATCGCGGTCATGACTATGCCCATGGGTCGGTCACCTCTTCGAATTGCGAAAATCTCGGTATGCCGGGGCGGGAAGCCTTCAACGTTTAATGGGACGAGTGCGCCGGACGCGAGGTCCTCACTCATCATATGTTCTGGGATGTCTTGGGCACACCTCTCAAACGGATCGGTCCTATGCACAGCCAACCACAAACCAATCCTGAAGTCAGTTGCCCACGTCAAAAGATTGCAGTGAGATCCGTATGTTAAGCTATGTCAAAAACTCTATCGGGTTATTAATCCCCTTACCCACTTAACGCGCAAAAGTAACTCATTTTGCTTGTTACATTTGCCCTACCTCAGAATATCTATCATATCTGATAATATCCCTTATTACGTGTGATTGATTTTGCCCTGAAATCGGGGTAGAATGGCCCTTATGAAACCCCCTGCCCCGTATCTACCGACCGCCTCCCCTGCCCTGTCGCAGGCGGATCAGGAGGCGCTCACTGATCTTTATGTGCGCGGCACACCGGAAAACACGCTGCGGGCATATGAACGGGATCTGCTCTATGTGACAGCGTGGAAACAAGCACGGTTCGACGCCGCATTGGACTGGCCTGAGGCCGAGGCCACCGCCCTGGCCTTCATTCTCGATCACGCCCGGGATCTGAATGACGCACCAGAAACGGATGTGGCGCGCGAAACCGCAGAAGCGCTGATCGCTCAGGGGCTGCGCAAGTCCCTCGCCTGCCCTGCCCCGTCAACGCTGGACCGGCGCATCGCCTCCTGGCTGGCCTTTCATCGAATGAAGAACCTGATTTCGCCCTTCGACGCGCCCCAGGTCAAGCAAGCACGCGCCCATGCCCGCCACGCCGCTGCCCGGCCCCCGGCCCCAAAATCGCAGCATCCGATCACCCGCGATGTACTGGAACAGCTGCTGGCCACCTGCCACGGCACGCGCCGCGATGGCCGCGACCGGGCGCTGTTGATGCTCGGCTGGGCTTCGGGCGGTCGGAGGCGCTCGGAGATCACCGAGTTGATGCGCGAGGATGTCTCGCTCAAGGAATTTGACAAGAGCGGCGTCGTCTGGCTCTCGCTGCTGGAGACCAAGACCACCCAGAAGGGCGAGACCCCGCGACTGGTGCTGAAGGGGCGCGCCGCGCAAGCCTTGGTGCATTGGATCGAGATTGGCGGGATCGAGGATGGACCGCTGTTCCGCCCTGTCTCAAAAGCGGATCGTGTGCTGAAACGTCGTCTGAGCCCGGATGCGATTTATCAGATCGTCAAACACCGCCTGAAACAAGCCGGATTGCCCGAGGATTTTGCCTCGCCCCACGGGCTGCGCTCGGGGTTTCTGACTCAGGCCGCACTGGACGGTGCGCCCATCCAGGCCGCCATGCGCCTGTCACTGCACCGCTCCCTGGCCCAAGCGCAGAAATACTACGATGACGTCGATATCGCGGAGAATCCAGCCACAGATCTGTTGGGGTAAGTTGGGGCTAAACGAAGAAGGCGGTAACCCATGGGTTACCGCCATTAAAATCAAAAAACGCAAGCATGGGTAACCCGCGGGTTACTACTCGTTCAAAACAGCTTCGAAAGCTTCAACCGCCCTCTGGAGCTTAGAACGATCAATCGAACTAAAGTCTTGACCAGACAATATTCTGCACTCTCCCTTTCGCGCAGTGATTTTTGAAGCGCCCACGTGGAACTCATACTTCACGCTCTCGACTTTCTCACGTCGCTTGCCTCTACCACGTTCAGAATCAGTATCTGCCAAGAAAGCATCAAGTACCTCGTTTTGCTCTTGAACTGTGGATGCGCGCGCCAACACATCTCTTAACACAGCAGCTGAACCCGACGAAGCTCGAAGTTTCCGCGCAACTTCAACGCCAAGGTTTCTGGAGACACTCTTAGGAAACGGCAACGCGCCTTCAAGTTCATTGAGCAGGTAAACAAAGCTACGAATATAAGAGCGTTTCATCTTGTGCAGGGATGAATAAAGCCTTCCGACCAAAGCTTCTGCATCCCCTGCCCCCAACTCAGAATCGTTGGAAGCAAGAATTGCCACTTGCGCCATCTCAGCAAAAGTCAGGTCCTCTCGAACAACATTCTCTTCAACCATGTCAATGTAAAGGTCGATGCGATCACTCTGGGATTCGGCAACTCGCGCTGTAACATTGGAAAACCGTTCATCACCGGTCTCTTCATAAAGCTGCTTAAGAGCAGTTACTCGTCTCCAACCCTTTTTTAGCTGGAAACGACCATCTGAATCCTTATAAAGCTCTATGGGCTCCTTCTGGCCGCGTTCCTGAATAGAAGCCTTGAGTTCATCCATCTCATCCGAACTTGCGACGGCCGATAGATCCAAGCGATCTCTTGGAAGATCCGTCGTAAGAATTTCATTGATGCTGACTGCAACCAAAACTCGCCCCTCGTCACGAGCTTTGCGATACTCCTTGGCATCGGAGGCATTTTGCCGTCGCTGTTCGACACGGTTCTCAGTGCTTTCATTTAAACTGTTTGCTGTCTCGCGTACCGCAGCCCCCATTGGACCCACTTCGCGGCGGCGTGTTTTCTTGAGGTCATCTTCATCAATTGGAGTAAAGCCAAATTTGTTACCGCTCATTCTACCCGCTCCTCAACTTTAGTACGCGCCTCCCAGGCCCGTAAGACGACATCCTTAAATTCACTGTATGCATTATCAAAGGACAGACGCGCCCGTTTCCATGTGTCCCGAGTCATCTGCCTATAGTCCTGCTCGTAGACAGACATCTGGAACCTACCAGATTGCTCGACCGCACGTGTCATTTCGATGGGATTTTGACAGACATCGGCCCCGAAGACATTTTTGAAAGCGTCCATCATCGCGACATGCAGAGAGTTGCTGGCCTCAAAGCGAGTCATGAGAACACGTATGTCATCGAACCTTTTAGGAAGAGTGATACCAGCATCCTGTGCAATACGTTCGAAACCGTTAGTTATGTCTTCTAAAGCGTCGCCAAGCTGACCAAGATAACTCGTTGTGCTGTCATACTCCCAATAACCAGGACCAGACGGAATATAGAGGATATCAGCGGCAAAGGCCGCATTCAAAGACTGGTACCCAATTGCAGGCGGGCAATCGAAAACAATCAAATCATATTGGTCGTCTGGCAACTCATCGAGATATCTTGCGACGCATCCAAAAAAACTCCATGCCTTATGAATGGACCTATACTGAGCGGAAGCAAATTCAACGAACGCGGCGTTCGCGCAGCTCGGAATGATGTCAATCGTCGACCATGAAGTTCTTTGAATGAAATCCTGAACACGCTGTGCGCCGATCGACTGAACATCTTCTGGCAACTCGTCGGCAGTGGGGTAGGGGCAATCTGCAGGATCATCATATTCGTCCGCAATCCGGTTCGCCTCACGGCAGAGGTCGCGACACATAATGCCCCAGACAGTATTCCACTCTCTTACTTCAGCCAGACCCATTGAATGAGTGAGTGTCGCCTGGGGGTCAAAATCCACCACCAAAACACGATAACCATCAAGCGCGGCCGCATTCGCCAAGTGCTGAGCAACGACAGTTTTGCCGACACCACCCTTAAAGTTCGAAACCGCCACTCTCATAGCCCGGCCTGCCGGCCTTTGAGGCAGAAGGCTCCTACCCCTAAATCTCAAACGCCGTCTCAACTCATTAATCTCAGCAAGAGAAAACCATCTTTGCCGTCCATCATCTTCAGTCGCACCTTGCGGAAGAGACGGGTCTTCGGCCAACTTCTTTCTCAAGGTGTCGGCCGGGACATCAAACATGAACTGGCTAATTTCCCAGATTGAGAATGGTCGAAGAACTTTCTCGTCTGCAGGCGAGAAAGTAGCGCGGCGGACGGCAGCCTGTTGAGCCAGGCTTCGCTCGTTCATAGCTTGAAGGTCGGTGTGGTCACGCATGATGTTGCTCTTGTTATATGACGGTTGTCTTTTAATAACGCGATTTTCGGAAACTGCAAAACGTAAAGAATAGAATTTCCGCTTTTTTGCCTATGATCCGTTAAATACGGGATGAAATTCGAATGCCAGGCTATGTTTTGGTGACAAGCATCAATCACTAACTAGATATATGGTGACATTCACCCTCAAATAGGGTGTCATCCTGCATGTCACCTATTACCTATTAACCGAATTTTCTTTTGATTTTGAAAAATGAAGTGGGTATCCTGCTTTTTAAAGTTTGTTGACAAACTACGGGATTTCATCACACTGAACCCAATTGATGGAATCGGACAGCAAGACCGATCCGTTCGAGGCACAGTGGCAGTATCAAAATGGAAATAAAACGATTTACAGGACATCAGGCCGGTTCACAGAAGTACGATCTACTAACTGCAATCTCTGTTGCGGGATTATGTGGTACACCCGGTTTTCAAAATTCAATGATGCGGCTCATTGCGTTGATAACCGCCCGATACAACTGGCGCACTGATGAGCTGACGGTCGGACAAAAGGAAATGGCCCGCCTCTGGTCTGTGGACCAGCGAACCGTCAAGCGAGAAATTAAGCGGTTGACGAGTTATAACATGCTTCTTCAGCTTAGGCCCGGAGTTAGAGGCCGTGTTGCGGCGTACCGACTCAACTACGCGGAAATTTATTGCCTAAGCAAACCAGTTTGGCAAAATGTTGGTTCTGATTTTGTATCACGCATGGAAATGCAAATACCAAAACCATCCGAAAAGGTCGTTCATGTTCAATTTGGTCAAGAAAAACAATTAGAAGTCGAACCTGAGAGACAAGATCTTCAAAGTCCGTGGGGCAGGGCGCTCCAACGCCTATCAGAGTCAGAAATTTTATTGTTCAAATGTTGGTATCGTGACCTTCAACTTGTTGAAACCCAAGATCAGACAATCACCTTGCGTGCGCCAAGCAAGTTCATTGCACAGTACATTCAGTCTCACCATTTGAAGCCTTTGCTTGGAGCTATCCAACTTGAATTTGGGCGAATTCAGAAGGTGCGTCTGATAGGCTAACTGGAACATGCCGTTGCTTTGCTTGAATTTGTTTGAATTAAACCAGTCAGATTTTCAGATTGAAACTAGTAGAGAACCGTTCTTTGTCGCAGTCGTTGGTCGGAATGTTGCAGCTTCGCGTGTTAATTCCAATTGAGGCTTGGTCTGCAATGATATTTGGGAAAGTCTTGTGATCTATTTCAATGGCGCGCTCTACCCAGTATCTGTGATCCTATTTGCGGTCTACTTCTGCGTTCGAAACGGCGTTTTCTGTCGTGATCTAGAAGAAATACCGGCTGAAAGTAGTGTTAAGGTCGAACATGCGAGGATGAACAGCTGGTTAGTAATGTATTCATCCTTGGCGGGTAGCAAATCAAAGAAATGAACAAAATCTACAAGCAGGATCACCGGTTCATCAAGCAGCTTACGAGGCCCGTGCTTCGCGTCAAATGCTTCACCCCAGTTGTTGCAGGCATCGAAACAGCCAATTTGATCGGTAAGAGGCCGCTGGAACGTTCGGCATGCGGATTCCGCTAACTTGCAGAGTTCGCTGGATAATTGAAGCTAGTCAGAGTGATAGCTTTATTCCTCTGCAATGTTTGCGACAGTTCCACAGATTCTACTTGGTACGGTTGAGGTCTGGCCCATTATCGGATAAGACATTCTGGATCGGATGCAACATGAATCCGATCAGTACAACAATATTGTCGCGTTTTAGTCAAAACCAGCTACCTCTCTCCCTCGAAGAGAGGGGGGCTGCGCGCAAGTTCAGACCATCTTACATGGGTGCGATCCCGAGTTTTGGGTCAGTTGGTTTCAACATTTGAACGAGGCCGAAAGGGTAGGGGCCCAGGCTATGCTTGTCGCGCCTTCTTGTATATTGCCCAATACATTGCTTAGAAGCGGTCAGGGCGGGTTTTGGCGGCTTATACTCGTGTCGACCCACCGATCAGGACATTGCGCTTCGAAACCGTGGAATAAGGCGGAATACCGCGTGGGCTTGCCCAATAGAGAGCGGGCGACTATCTAGCGGACACGATTTATGAGTCTGTCATAACAGACATGTCTCGATCCTGATCACAGTGGGCATGTGCATTGCAAAAGATCAAATCAAAGTTTGCGGCAGTACTAAGCGATTCCGTCTTGTGGCGTTTGCTGTCAGAGAACATGCGGGAGCAAATGCTGCCGTATACCATTGCAATTATCGCGATGGTGTTTGTGGCGGGGACTACAGCTGGTATCGCGTTCATCATGCGCGATGTCGTTGACTCGCTGTTCGACAGTGAAAATTCGGCCAAGATCTTTAGCGTTTCGATGGCCGTGTTCACTATTTTCTTGGTTAAAGGTGTCGCCACTTACGTCCAGGTTGTAGCATTGACCCGCGCTGGGAACCGGATCGTATCAAAACAGCAGATCAAGCTATATGACAAGCTTTTGCGGCAGGGCGTATCTTTCTTTAACCTGACCGAAAGCTCGGATTTGCTGTTGAGAGTGACACAGACAGCACAGGCTGCGCGGACGGTTATCGAAATTATGGTCACGACCGCCGTTCGAGACATGCTTACATTGATCGGTTTGCTTGCCGTGATGTTCTATCAGCAACCAGTCTTGTCCCTCTTTACGCTAATCGTCGGCCCGCTTGCAATTCTGGGGGTTCGGATGCTGCTTCGTAAGGTCCGCGATATTGCGGATATGGAGCTGCAGTCGATGAGTGCGATCATGAAAGTCATTCAGGAGACGTCGGCCGGAATTCGGGTGGTCAAGTCCTTTGGACTAGAAGAACGCATGGCCGAACAGATGAATTCGGCAGTTAAAAGCGTCGAAAAACGCCGAAATAAGCTTGCTCGCTTGCAAGCGGCAACCAGCCCACTGACTGATATTCTGGCAGGATTTGCAATTGCGTCGGTCATCGGGCTGAGTGCAGGTAAATTGTTTGGTGCAGCGGCCTCTACCCCGGGTGAACTGATGTCATTCGTTACCGCTGTGATGATGGCGTATGAACCTGCGAAGCGTCTGACCAAGGTGCGGGTGAAGATGGAAGTGGGTTTGCGGCGTGTTAAAATGCTTTTCAGCATGCTGGACGAGCCGGAAACCCTGCCTGAGGAAGTTAATCCCAAAGCGTTGCCAGATGGGCCTCGCAAAGTCGTGTTTGACGATGTTGTATTCGGCTACACTCGGCGTGATCCGATCTTGAAGGGGCTTTCGTTGACCTTTGAGGCCGGCAAGACGACCGCTTTGGTTGGCTTATCTGGTGGCGGAAAGTCGACCATTTTGAACCTTGCATTGCGCCTATATGATCCAAATAGTGGTTCGATTTCGATCGATGGCCAAGACATAAAATACGCCTCTTTCAAGACATTGCGCCAGAATATGTCCTTTGTCGGCCAAGAGACATTTCTTTTCTCAGCGTCGATCGCCGACAATATTCGCTTTGGCCGAGAGGGAGCGACACAAGAGGACGTGATCGAGGCCGCCAAGGCCGCAAACGCCTATGATTTCATCATGACATTGGAGCAGGGCTTTGACACCATGGTGGGCGAAAACGGAGCCTTCTTATCTGGCGGTCAGAAACAGCGCCTCGCGATCGCCCGCGCGTTGTTGCGCGATAGCCCCATTCTGTTGCTGGACGAGCCGACGAGTGCGCTGGACTCAAAGTCGGAACATCTGGTGCAGGAAGCGCTAAGCAGGCTTACAGAGGGGCGTACAACAATTATCGTTGCGCACCGCCTTTCAACGATTATGCACGCGGACAAGATTGTTGTGATTGAAAGTGGAGAAGTGTTGGAGCAAGGGAGCGCCAAACATTTGTTGAAAGAACAAGGCCCCTTCAAAACCTTGTACGACCATCAGTATTCTAACGCAGTTAGCGCAGAGTGAGCTTGGTTTGACGCAGCAATCTGCAAGACGACCGGCGCGGCGACCACTGGCCGCGACCGTCATTATTCCAACTTACCACAGTTGGAATCAACTTCAGATCTGTCTGGACTGTTTGGCTTCCCAAACCCTGAATGCCGATCAGTTTGAGATTATTGCGGTAAACAATGATCCGTCCGACCAAATTCCGTCTGAGTTTCGCTTGCCTGCAAACGCTCGTATATTGAGCGAAGCAAAGCCGGGCTCATACGCGGCACGAAACCGCGGTATTGATGACGCGAATGCTGACCTATTTTTCTTTACCGATTCAGATTGTCAGCCTGACCCTCAGTATCTGAAAGCTGGATTGAAGATAGCCCAGGATCACCCTGAGGTTGGGCGGTTCGGAGGTAATGTTGTACTGATCCCTAACGGGGAAGAATGGACGACAACGGAATTGTATGACGTTCATCTTGGTCTGGAGCAGCAGAAGTGGGTTGAGCGTGGCAGAGCTGTTACTGCCAACCTGATTTTGCGTCGCAGTGTGATAGATCAAGTTGGTCGGTTCAACGACAAGGTTTTGTCAGGTGGTGATATGGAATGGAACGATCGCGCAAAAGCTGCAGGCGAACCTATCCTTTTTGCCGAGGAAGCCATTGTAAGACATCCAGCGCGTAGAAGTCTTGGGGAACACATCACCAAAGCCCGCCGAATTGAAGGCGCGCGTTTGCGTAGGAACGCGAAGCGTGGAATTGTGAATTACATACCACCCGTTCACAAGCTGATCCCGTCGTTTAAGACTCTGAAAAATCTTCTTGGAAAATCCGATCTATCTACCCGACGAGCCCTTGGAGTTTGGGGTGTCCATTATGTTCTTCGAGTGGTGAAGATAACTGAAACTATTCGTCTGCTCTGGCTACGACGCGCCGATCAGCGGAAATAGGGCTAATTAAACAGATCTCTTCATGTACTTGGTTTGAAAACTCAAATTCTTTGCGAAGCTAGGCTTTTGCGTAGTAGTCATAAGTATAATATTTTGATTATTAAGACGCGTTGATGATGGCTCTGTTGCAAACTCTTATCCATTGACCTTCGTGGCTTTAGCGCATGTGTGGCGAACGACACTATCCAGTTGATGGTTGGTCCATGATTTCTTTCAAAGGTGCGCAATATCCGAAGGATGTTATCCTATTCGCAGTCTTCTTTTACGTCCGATACGGAGTGTCGTACCGAGATCTGGAAGAAATCATGGCAGAACGCGGTGTATCGGTTGATCATGCGACACTGAACCGTTGGGTGACACAATGCTCAAGCGCAATTGCTGATGTAGCGCGCCGCAGGAAAGGGCCATGTGATCGCTCTTGGAGAATGGATGAGACTTACATCAAGGTGAAGGGTGCGTGGGTCTATCTCTATCGGGCCGTCGATAAATACGGCAAAACGCTTGATTTCATGTTTTCACCACATCGAAACAAGCCTGCCGCGACGAACTTCTTCGCTCGGATACTGGAGGTCAATGGTTTGCCACGGAAGATTGTCATCGACAAAAGCGGAACTAACACGGCTGGCATCAAGGCCATAAACAAGATGCTGAAAGGCTTTGGTTGCCCGATCCCGATTGAGATGGTCAGGCGGAAATACCTGAACAACATCGTGGAACAGGACCATTGTTTCATCAAGAGACGCATCCGGCCAATGCTAGGGTTCAAGGCATTTGCTTAAGCGGCGTCAACCCTCGACGGAATCGAAGTGGCGCACATGATCCGCAAAGATCAAATCGCGCCCGGACTCTGTCCCTTTCAACAATTCAGAGAACTGCTCGCATAACAATGAAGGTCAGATGTATTTCTTTGAATATCGGAACACTTCGCAACAGTACCAAGTTACATGCGCCCGGTGAGTATCTTAGCCAGATCGGGTTCAACCTTTCGGGTTTGTTCCAAATCCAGACTGTTTTTTACGTGGAGGAGGTGGTGTTGGATATTGTCTTCCGCGGATTGTGGGTCACCACTCACGATCGCATCAATGATCGAGGCGTGCTCATCATCGGGACACGAAGAGTCCCTGTTAGTTCCAAACAATGCCACGATCAGAGATGACCGGGTCACCAACTCGCGCACAACCCGTGTAAGTACCGAATTGTTGTGGCATTTGGCCAGTTCCACATGAAATTCACCTGAAAGCCGGATGATCTCAGTTCGATCATTTGCTGCCCGAGCTTCATCTTCTTCTTTGACATGTGTCCGTAGCGCGTCGATTCCTAGGCTGCCGTTCTCATGTGCCAGTGTACGTATGATGCCAGATTCAATCATCAAGCGGGCCTCAAAAACCTCTCGAGCTTCGTCAGGGCTTGGACAGGCTATAAAGGCGCCACGGTTGGAGTGCAGTTCAACAATGCCTTGGCTGCTCAATAACAACAAAGCTCGGCGAACGCGCATTCGGCCTACGCCAAAAGTCTCGCACAAGGTTTGTTCACTCAATTTGGTTCTGGGCGCCAGCTTCTGTTCCATGACCGCAGAATAAATTCGGTCAACGATCAATTGTTCATCCGGATCGGATTGGACGGCGTCGAGTTTTTGATGGGCGTCTGTCATCTTGTTCCGATTTGGCAGGAATACATGTCGATCGTACTTAACCGTACAACTTCTAACTGACAATATATCGGTCTTCTGTTTGCAATATCAACAATCACGTTCTCTAAAAGTGTTGACACAGATTGTTAACAATGCAGTATCCAAGAGGCATTCCGGGATTCGACCGGTCGCATTGTTTACTTCGCCAAGCGCCCAGAAGAGGCGCCGAGACCTCATAGGGAGGAAAGAATGAAACGTAGAAAACTGATTAAATCCTCGGTCGCATTGGCCTTGACCGCATCCGTGCTTGGCTCGGCTGCCTGGGCGGATAACCCCGTACTTAAGATCGGCTTTGTCGGGGTAACCTCGGGTCCGGCGGCGGCTTGGGGCATCTCTAACCAGCGATCGATGGAGGCGAGGGCAGACTGGATTAACGAATCCGGCGGTTACCAGATTGGCGATACCACTTACGATATCGAAATCGTTTCATTCGACGATCAGAAAGACCCCAAACGTGCGATCGCTGGCATGGAAAAAATGGCGCAGGAAGGAATCCACTATGTGGTTGGTCCCAACGTGGATGACGGCGCAGCCGCCGTTCGCCCAGTTGCCGAAGCAAAAGGGATCATGTATTTTCCATATGCTTTCCCGAAAGAGCTCTACACAGCGCCGGCATCGAATGCGGTTCTGGGCATGGTTGCTAACTACCAGTCAGGTCCAGCGATTTATAAGTATCTGAAGGACGAAAAGGGCGTGAAGACGGTGGCTTTTGTTGCTGCCAACGAGTCTGATCCGCTGAGCCAGCGTGACGGCGGGGTCGCTGCGGCCAATGCGCTGGGTCTTGAAGTTGTCTCTGACAATGTGACGTATCAGGTGGACACTACGGACTTTACCCCAGTTCTGACGCCGGTCATGCGGACACAACCTGATCTGCTGGTCCTGTCGGGTGTTTCACCGGCCAATGCCCCTCAGCTGATCCGTTCGGCTCGAGAGCTTGGGTTCCAGGGAATAATTTCAACTGAGACGGCGCAGGATGCGACGGTTTTGCGCGAAGGCGCAGGTGATCTGGCCAACGGGTTCATCTCGGTGGGTGGCGCTTCGACCCCTGAAATCGCATCGGATGACATGAAGGAATTCGTCAAGCGCTACACTGACATGTTCGGCGAATATAACGACGAGTCGAATACCAAGGTCTATGCGCTGGAGTATATTCTGGCGACGCTAAATGCCAATCCGGCAGGTATCGACGATGTGAACGCTTTCCAGACCACAATGGACACGTTCGAAGCACCAAATCCCTTCATGAAGGGCGATGCTAAGATGCGGTATGTCGGTACGACATCGTTCGGGCAAAAGCGTCAGATCGCGGTTCCGCTGGTGGTAAATGTCTACCAGGACGGAGAGTTTGAAACACTCTTTGTCGCCGAAGTCGACTGAGGCAATACTCCCAACCAAGGCAATCGCCTAACGAGCCTCAATCCCTCCCGGGCTGATGTTCAGCCCGGGATACCCGAACCTTACGCGGGACTCCAATGGAACAGATACTAGCAAATGGCATCTATCTGGGCGCGCAATATGCGATGATCGCCTTAGGACTGACGCTGATCTTCGCCCTGATGAACGTACTGAATTTTGCTCACGGACAGATGTACGTTCTCGGCGGCTTCGTCACTTACACCTTTTACGGGCAGCTTGGTTGGCCATTCATCCTGGCGTTGCTTGCGTCCTGTATCACCCTGGCAGTACTTGGCGCACTCATCGAACGGTTCTTGTTTGCGCCAGTGATACGACGATCGTCGCGCGAAGAAAGCACAATGCTGCTGGCGGCGGGACTGGCGTTTCTGTTTGACGCGGTCATCCTGCTTGTCTTTGGAGAAAAACAGCGTGGCGTGCCCAAGATTGTCGACGGTGTCTTCAACTGGGATTTCAGGCTGATCATGCCTTATGATCGGATCCTGATCTGCGTGCTGGCCATTCTCTCAATCGTCACCTTCATTCTGTTCATGCAATATTCCAAAACCGGCCGCGCCTTGCGTGCGCTGGCGCAGGACAGAACCGCGGCCCAGCTTATGGGCGTGAATGTTGCCCGGTACTCTATGATCGGGTTTGCCCTGGGTGCGATGCTGGCTGGTCTGGTCGGCGGCCTGCTGGTGACCATCACAGGCGTCAATCTGGGCATGGGCGGACCGACCTCGATCAAAGCCTTCATGATGGTAATGATCGGCGGCGCAGGCGTGATTTCCGGCGCGATTGCGGGCGGCATCATCCTTGGCTTCATGGAAGCTATTGGTTTGGCGGTTCTGTCGCAATATGGCGATATCACCTATCTGCTGATCTTCGTCTCACTGATGATTTTCCTGGCCATCCGCCCGCAGGGCTTGATGGGCAAACCGTGGGGTTAACACTGTGCCGAAACTTTCCACGATCCAATGGGCCGGTTTGGCGTTTTTCCTACTGGCCATCTTCGTTGCCGTTCCCGGCTTTATCGCGGCGTCCGGGCGGTCTGACCTTTACTATACGCTGACCTCGGTTGCGCTGCTTTCGATTGCCAGTGCCGGTGTCTGGCTGACTTTCTATATTGGCCGCATCAATATCGGGCAGGGCGCTTTTGCCCTGATCGGAGCCTATGTCTCGGCCATTCTTGTGACGAAGGCTGGCATGTCTTTTTGGTTGTCTCTGCCGCTGGCGGGTCTGTTTGCGGCAGGGGTCGCCGTGTTGATTGGCTTACCGATCCTGCGGCTGCGGGGGGTGTACTTTGCGATGATCTCGCTGGTACTGACGCAGGTCGTCACCCTGACCGCGCTGGCCTTGCCCGTCACCAATGGGGCCAAGGGGATTACCTCGATCCCGCTTCCCGGGGGTGTGTCGATCCTGGGTCTTACCCTGATCCCGGATTTCGCGACGCTCGAGAATCCACGGTTAGCCTTCTACTACTCGGCCTGTGTGCTTATGGTGCTGACCTTTGCCGCCATGTACCGGCTGGTGAATTCGCGCCTCGGCCACCTGTGCCGATCGATGCAGCAGAACGAGGAACTGGCCAGTTCCATTGGCGTGAACATCTCATATATCCGCATCATCATCTTTGCTATTTCCTCCTTTCTGGGCGGCATTGGCGGAGCCATGTTCGGATCGATTGCACAATCGGTCTATCCGTCCAGCTTTCAGGTCGCTGACAGTGTGAACTTCATGCTGAACTGCTTCCTCGGTGGTCTGGGCTATGTGTTTGGTCCGATGTTGGGCACACTGGTTCTGTATTTTGGATGGGATCTGTTGTTCGAATTGGGTCGCTTCCAACTGCTCGCCTATTCCAGCCTGCTGATCATCCTGATGCTGTTCCTGCCGAACGGGCTGCTTAGCCTGCGGCTGCCGGGCAAGAAAGGAGATGACAAATGAGCCATCTTCTGGAAGTCCGCCACGTCACCAAAAAATTCGGCGGGTTGACCGCCAACAGCGATATCTCATTCAACGTCAATGAAAACGAGATCCTGTCGGTGATTGGACCAAACGGTGCCGGAAAGAGCACCTTGTTCAAGATGATCTCGTCGTTTCTGCCGACGACCGCCGGAGAAGTGCTGTTCAAGGGTGAGAGGATTTCGAACCTGAAACCGCATGTGGTGGCGCGCAAGGGAGTGGTCCGCACGTTTCAGGAAACGACGATCTTCAAGTCCATGACCGTGCGCGAAAGCGTCATCGTGGCCCAGCACCTGCGCGCCCGCGCCTCGCTGGCCGGGTATTTCTGGGGCACGAGAACGGCACATGAAGACGTCGACAGTTTTGGCCAGTATGCCGATGACCTGATCGAATTCCTCGGCATGACCGAGATCGCCAACGAGCAGGCCTCGAACCTGCCGCAGGGCAACCTGCGCGCCCTGGGGATCGCCATCGGACTTGCCACCGACCCCAAGGTCCTGCTGCTGGATGAGCCTTTTGCGGGCATGAACCACGACGAGACCATGAAAATGGTCAATCTGGTCCGCAAGGTGCGCGATGACAGGGGTGTCACGGTGCTGTTGGTGGAACATGACATGCCCGCAGTGATGAACATCTCGGATCGGATCGTGGTGCTGAATTTCGGCGAAATGATCGCCGAGGGCACCCCGGCGGAAATCCAGAACAACGAAAAGGTCATCGAAGCCTATCTGGGCAGCGCCGATGACGAGATCGGGATCTGAGCCATGAGCAAGATGCTGGAATTCAAAGATGTCGAGCTTTACTACGATCACGTCTATGCGCTGAAGGGCGTGTCGATTGATCTTGAGCAAGGTGAAACCGTCGCCCTTATCGGAGCCAATGGTGCGGGCAAAAGCTCCATCCTGCGGGCGATCACTGGGCTGGCGAAGATCAAGTCCGGTTCGGTTGCGTTCGAGGGCGAAGATATCGCAGGAACCAACCCGGCTGAGATAGTCTCGAAAGGCATTGCGATGGTGCCAGAGGGGCGGCGGGTCTTTCCTTATATGACGGTCAAAGACAACCTGCTGATGGGGGCATTCACCCGTTCAAATAAAGCGGATGTGCACCGCACCTTGGATTCCGTTCTGGAACGGTTTCCGCGTCTGAGAGAGCGCTATAGCCAGTCCGCTGGTACACTCTCGGGCGGCGAACAGCAGATGATGGTGATCGGGCGCGCCTTGATGGCCAAACCTCGACTACTGCTGCTGGATGAACCTTCGCTGGGCATCGCGCCCAAGTTGGTTCAGGACATTGCCCGCTCAATAGTGGCGATCAACCGGGACGAAGGAGTGTCGGTGCTGCTAGTCGAGCAGAACTCGCGCATGGCGCTGTCGATCTCACACCGCGCCTATGCGCTAACGACAGGAAATGTGGTCATTTCAGGAAACTCCAAGGAACTTTTGACCGATCCGCGGATCAAAGCTGCCTACCTGGGCGGAGAAGTGTGAGGATGTTGTGAAACTTCTAGTCGTCAATCCCAACACTACCAGTTCCATGACGCGAAAGATAGAAGAGGCAGCGCGGGCTGCTGCGCATCCTGAAACCATGATTATCGCTGCCACTTCCCAAGACGGTCCCGCCAGCATACAGGGCTATCTGGATGTCTCTACCTGCGTTCCCGGATTGCTGGAGGTTGTGAACGGGCATCCGGACGCAGATGCAATTGTTGTGGCTTGTTTCGACGATACTGGGGTCGACGCCGTGCGCTGCGTCACTTCGGCGCCAGTCATCGGTGTTGGGGAAGCGGCCTACCATGCGGCATCTATGATCAGTCCAAAATTCAGTGTCATCACTACATTGTCCCGGTCTTTGGCAGGGCTGGAGGCTAACTTGTTGCGATACGGTCTGGATCGTCGCTGCGTTCGAGTTCGGGCATCGGATGTGCCGGTTCTGAAGCTCGAGGAAAACGATCCGGTGACAATCGACAAGATACGGGTCGAAATTCGCGCTGCCATCGAGGAAGATAGGGCTGAGGCCATTGTGTTGGGCTGCGCGGGGATGACTGACCTCATGTCGCATCTATCGGAAGAATTCAAACTGCCCGTTGTCGATGGTGTTGCCTGTGCCGTTACCTTTGCCGAAGCTTTGGTCAAAGCCAAACTCACGACTTCGAAACTTTGTTCCTATTCCTGATCCGATTAACCGCCTTTCCAGCGGTTTATAGGGTTGTGTTGCAAATTTTTGGAACGATCAGAGTACCAGTCGTTCGCTGCGGGTGCGAACGGCACTATTAACCATCGCGAAAGCGGACATAGGTACATCGACTACCACTAGGTAAAATTTACGACTCTCGAAGTATCGGCCGCTACGACCTACTCAATTAACTGGCTTGTCAGTTGGTAATTGTTTTTGTCAGGCGTTCACCCCATCAAAATGTTCTTTGGAAACCTTCAAACCCGTTGTGTTCATAGAGCCGATGATGCGGCCATGCCGACCAAAAAGCTCTCTACTTCTGAGCGAGCCACTTCGGGTTCTTCCGACCTTATCGCATCTGCGATCTTTGAAAGACGGTCATGAAAATGCTTGCGTACAAGATTTGCAACGGGCGCCTGATCTGTGCCGCCGTCAAACTTGTTAGCGCGGCGCGCAGAGACAATCTGGTCGAAAGTCCAACACAGAAATCCGTTGCCAGCTTCGACGTAGTAGAGCTTTGCGAAACCATAGATTTCTTCTTTGAACTGCAGCCATGTAGGGGCATCGAGGATCCGTTCCAGAGCATCATCCAGATCATTCAAGAAGCTGGCAGTGGGAGCTTCTGCTGCCCGAGCTGCGACCGATGGCTCGATCAACAGTCGGGCTTCAAGCGTTTCGTGGAAGTCATGTGATCTCTCGAGCGACATATCAACGGACGCTTCATCCAATTCTATGATCTGCGCTGCTCGTTCAGACAAATAGGTACCACTGCCTATCTTGCGCTCGACCAGACCATCACGCTGAAGAACCAAAAGCGCATCCCTTATCTGAGTGCGCGAGGCGTTCATGGATTCGGCAAGCTTGCGTTCGTTCGGAATTCGGTGCCCCGGTAGGATTTCACCTGACCGAAGTAGATCACGGATCTCCTGATAAACGCGGTCAGCGGCTCGGTTTTTCATATCAGCGTCCAAATTGCTCAAGTGGTCAACCATTCGCATAATCGAAACGAAATGCCAAGTTGTCATGGCTGAAACCCCAAGATTCACTGAATTTAGTTGACAATTGGTCGCGTAATTTGCCTAATTGGTTGACCGCTTCCAAAAAATTAGAGATTCGGTTGACCAATGCCCTTTAGCGGCAGCTATCAACAGGAGGAAATGATGACCATTCAGCGCCGCGAAAATCACTTTCGCGCTACCCTTCTGACCGCCGGTTCAATTCTGGCGTTCGGCTTATCTACCTCAGATGCCCTGGCGGAATTTTCTTGGGACCAACTCGCGGGCCAATCCGTCACTGTAATGATGCCTGAACATCCGGTGACTGATGGGGTGCGTGCAGTTATGGATCAGTTCGAAGCAGACACCGGTATCGATGTAAATCTTCAAACAATGGCCGAAGACCTGTATTTCGACCGGATGGAGGTTGCCCTAAGGGGAACTGGCGGCAATTCCCAGATGGACGTCTATTTTCTGCCGATGGATTCCACAGCATATACGCAACATACAAACGGATTGGTTCATTCGCTCCAGGGTTTCATCGACAATCCCGACTTGACTGCGCCCGACTACGACTTGGCAGACATTCCTGCAGGTTTCATGGATTCCACTAAATACGACATTGACGGAACATGGGAGTATCACGGTATTCCGGCATCGTTCGAGACCTACATCCTGTTCGCAAATATGGATCATGTCGATCAATATCTGGGTGGCCAAATGCCGGCCACAATGGAAGAGCTGATCGCAGCCGCGCAGAAAGTCAAAGAAGATAGCGACGGTGCAGTTGCTGGTGCGGTGTTGCGTGGAATTCGATCGGATACGTTGATCGACACAATCACTGGCTTTGTAAACAACTCGGTCGGGCCGACCGATCGATCTGCTCCCTACAACGTCTGGTTCGAGGGGGGATGGGATAACCCGAAAATGGATAATCCCGATATCGTGCGCGGGCTCGCCAATTATGCTGAGTTGATGAAGGCCGGCCCTGTCAACATTCAGGCGATGGACTGGCCTGACGCTTCGCAATTCTTCCAGGCTGGAGGTGCTGCTTTCTTTATTGATGCCAGCTTGTTTGCCCCAGGCTTCGAGAACGCGGATGAAAGCCCGATTGCAGGCAAGATCGGGTATTCCGTGATCCCCGTCGATAATGCTGAGGGCGATCCTTATACAGCGCATTGGCAATGGGGTTTTGGCATTCCGCAGAATGCGACCAATCCCGACGCTGGCTGGCTGTTCATCCAATACATGTCGAATGCGGACAACGCGACAACCATTGGAAAATTCCATGGCGGAGCACCACGACTGTCAACTTGGGAAGATGCCGACTATGCAGCGAGCTTCCCGCAGGGATATGTCGATGCAGTGGCCGCAGCCATGCCAAACTCGCAAACTTCGGTGGTCCAGCGCGCGGGTTGGAGCGAATTCGCGCTTCGCATCGTTGATGTCATTCAGGCGATCTATGGCGGTGCCGACCCAACTGAGTCCGGCGCCGCAGCGCAGGCTGATTTCAAGAAGCTGGCTGCTAACTGAGCCATCCATAACTCTGGGCCTCAAGGCTTTGCGGCCCAGAGCAACGCCTCGCAACATCAAAACAACTTTTCTGATAGCAAGGTGACATGACCTCTTTGCTCAAACCCTTAGGCAATGCTTCCGCATTCTGGTTCATCCTGCCGTGTGTTTTGGTGCTTGCGATGACGTCGCTTTACCCGATTGGATTCGGGATGGTGGTGTCGCTGACCAACTGGAATTGGGGCAACCAGTTTGACTATGTCGGCATGTCTAATTTCACCGCTCTTCTTTCTGACAGCGAGTTCTGGACGGTTATGCGAAACACGGTGGTTTTCGCGACATTTGCAACAACGGTCGAAGTCGCTCTGGGTTTGTATCTGGCGGTTCAGGTGGATAAATTATCCATAAGAACTGATCTGATCCGTGCGTTAATCATGTTGCCGCTTATGGTCTCGGGCATAGTTGTAGCCCTGATGTCGAAGGTGATGTTCGACCCGTTTCTTGGAATCGTGAACCATCTTATTGGTGCTGTAGGTCTTGGGCCTTCTGCCTTTTACGGCTCTGCCGCAACGGCCATGCCGTCAATAATCGTGGTGGACGTCTGGTGGCAAACCGCTTTTGTTTTCATCATCTTGCTTGCTGGCCTTCGCGGATTGCCCGTTGACCCGATTGAAGCGGCGCGCGTTGAAGGTGCAAGTGAATTCACAATCTTTTGGCGGATCAAGCTACCAATGCTTCGGTCACTTTTGATAACCGTGGTCATCATTCGCGCGATAGATACGCTGAAAATCTTTGACATCGTCTTCGGTACAACCGGCGGCGGCCCGGGGATGGCGACCGAGGTTGTGCAGACATTTGTCTACCGAACCGCCTATAGCTATCAGCAAATCGGCAAAGCGATGGCGACGATCATATTGTTCTCGTTGCTAATCCTCTTCATTGCACTGGCTCTTCAGATGCTGCAACAGCGCATGGAGGAAAGGGGATGAGCGTTACCGAGCACCTGCCGCAAAAGTCCCGTCCGTCGGAGCGTTTGTCGACGTGGTGGGCATACGTCTTCACCGGCGCGATGGTATTGTTCAGCCTATTCCCAGTGTATTGGGTGCTCGCGACTTCTCTCAAATCTAAGAAAGACGGGTTGGCCAACCCACCCCTTTGGATATTTGATCCGACGACCGCGAACTATCTGAAACTTTGGACGCACGATACGTTCAAGTACACCTTCCTAAACTCCGTGATCGTGACAATCATTGGTGTCGCGCTGTCACTGGCGATTGCAATCCCGACTGCGTACGCACTTGTTCGGATGAAAATTCGCGGTCGGAACATCGTCGGCGTCTGGTTGATCCTCGCCTATATGCTGCCTGAGTTCCTGTTCGTGCTTCCGATGTTCTCGCTATATCAGTGGACGGGTCTTTATGATACGCATATCGGCTTGGCGTTGATGTATCAGGTACATGTGCTGCCATTGTCCATTTGGCTGCTGAGCTCCTTCTTTCGTGAAATCAATCCCGCGATTGATGAAGCTGCGCGAATAGAAGGGGCGAGCAATTTTCAAATCCTGACAAAAATCTACATTCCTTGCACTTTGCCAGGGATGGTAGCGACAGCGATCCTGAATGCCATCTGGATCTGGAACGAACTCGCAATTGCTTTGGGTCTCACATTTTCGAAAGCACAAACGGTCACGTTGGGCGTGACCAGTTTTCGCGGTTATGCCGCGCTTGATTGGGGGGCAATGACGGCGGCATCGATCATCGCGATAATTCCCATGCTGATCTTTGCCATTGTCGCACAAAAACACATCGTCAAAGGGTTGACCCTAGGCGCAGTCAAAGGTTGAGAATATGCCATTCAAAGAAGCCGATATTGATCAGTTTCCTACCGTTTTCGGGCGGAACCTTTTGGCAGAGATTCCAAATTTTGTGCGTCCTAAAATGTTGATCGTAACGATGGAGGATCTGTGGCCCATCTTCGGTCCGGCCTTGCCACAGGATGCCCTAGTCTACTTTGTCGAGTCGATGGAACGTTCCCAGTTAGAGAGCAATCTTGCCATGTTCTCTGATGTTGCATCGATCGTCGGGCTCGGCGGGGGACAGGCTATCGATGCCGCCAAATACTTTGCCTGGCGCCTAAACCTACCGCTGTTCCAGTTTCCCACGTCCCTGTCTGTTGACGCCGTATTCGGCCACCGCGCTGGCGTGCGAGAGAACAGCGTCGTCAAATATGTAGGTTGGGCTGTGCCGGAAACAGTCTACATCGATCTGGATATTATTGAGGGTGCACCCCGCGCATTGAACATCGGCGGTGTGGGTGACGTGTTCTGTTTCATAACCGGGGTCATGGACTGGCGCTACGCTCTTGCCCATGGGAAGTGCGAGAAGCGTTGGCCGTATGACGAAAGCTTAGCACAGATTTCATTGTCCAAGGCCGAAGCTGCGTTGGCCGAGTTAAATGAAATTAAGGAGCTCAGCCCGCGTGGAATAGAGATCATGGTCAATGCCCTGAAATGGGGTGGTGCATCGTATCATGGGGCAGGCTGGAATCCACGTCACATCGAAGGTGTTGAACATTATATCTTTTATGCGCTCGAAGCTGGGACTGGCAAAAAGTTTCTGCATGGACAGGCGGTATGCCTGGGCCTTGTGATTGGCGCAATGATGCACGCAAACCGCGCTGATGAGCTATTGAATGCGGTTGTTTCACTCGGGGTCGATATCCGACCTTCAGCGTTAGGTGTCACTTGGGATGATGTTTTTGATGCAATGCGAGATCTTATGGGGTTCGTGGACCGCGAAAACCTCGCCTTCGGCATCGCAAACGAGTTCGTCGTTACTGACAGTTTTTTGATAGAAGCGCGGGAAATGATTGAGGAGGCGTATTCAGTATGAGCTCCGAACCAAGAACCAAATCACTTTACTCACCACCACCCGAGACCCAGCTGGAAGCGCTGGGATTGAAGCTACCGCAAGTTCCTGATGTCGTTGGAAATTTCGATCTTGGGTCGGTCGATGGAACAACGCTTTATCTTTCCGGTCAAGGTCCACTTTTAGAGAATGGGCAGTTGGCCCAAGGCAAAGTTGGTCTCGACGTGAGCGTTGCAGAGGCTCGTCATCACGCGATGCGGACTGGCCTGGTCCTGATCAGCGCGATGAAAGAGATACTGGGTTCGCTCGAACATGTAGCGCAAATCCGTAAAGTGTTTGGAATGGTCAACAGCGTCCCCGATTTTGCAGACCACCCCGAAGTGATCAACGGATGCTCCGACCTTTTCTGTGACGTTTTCGGGTCGCGTGGGCGGCATTCGCGCGCGGCTGTTGGCATGGGATCGCTGCCGGGAAATATCACCGTTGAGATCGATGCTATTGTCTCAGTTTCTCCTGATTGGGATTCACGGACATGAGTGAAGTTAGATTTGTGAACGCGTCAAAACGCTATGGCGATGTCGAGGTGATCAAGGGTCTCAATCTGCAAGTGCACGAGGGCGAGTTCATGGTGCTTGTCGGCCCGTCGGGATGTGCAAAGTCGACCACTCTCAGAATGATCGCTGGGTTAGAGAGTATTTCGTCGGGCGACTTGATGATCGGGAACCAACGGGCGAACAATCTGACACCGGCCGAACGAAATATCTCTATGGTGTTTCAGTCCTACGCCCTGTTTCCAAACATGTCGGTCAGGGAAAACCTGTCTTTTGGTCTGAAACTGCGCAAAACCGATCAGGCCACCGTAGATTCAGAGGTGGATCGAGTGGCTCAGATGTTGGGTCTTGGCGAATTGCTCGATCGCAAGCCTCGCCAACTGTCGGGCGGACAGGCGCAACGGGTCGCCCTAGGGCGTGCGATGATCCGCGAACCGTCCGCGTTTCTTTTTGACGAACCATTGTCCAATCTGGATGCTGAATTGCGGGTGCAGATGCGCGGAGAGATTTCTCAGATGCAAAAGGATCTTGGAACAACAACGGTTTACGTCACGCACGATCAAGTCGAGGCGATGACCATGGGACATCGGATCGCAGTTATGAACAGAGGGCGGGTCATGCAGGTTGGCACTCCGATCGAGCTATATGAAAGCCCGTCAAACACCTTTGTAGCGGGGTTCATTGGCAGCCCCCGAATGAACCTTGTCACGGCTGAAACGCTTCTTGCAGGGGCTGAAACGGTGGATAGTCGAATTTCTCCGCGTTCAGGATCACTGCTGGGAATCCGCCCAGAGCACGTAACAATCGATGAGAGTGAAGGGTTTGGGATCGGGTCGGCATGTGTGGATCGCATGGAGGATCTGGGCCACGAGGCACTTATACATCTGACCACAGCACACGGCACCGTTCTGACTGCGCGCGCGGGGGGCGAGATACGCGGTCGTGTAGCACCGGGCCAGGGCGTAACATTGGGAATTCGCCCGGAGCACCTGCACGTTTTCAATGCTGACGGTGGGGAGCGTTTCAATGACTAACGACCCTTTTGAACGATGGGGTTTGACGCCGGTGATCAATGCGGCGGGGACCATGACAAGCATCGGCGCGTCCCGCGTTGCACCATCCACCCGTGCACTTGTAGACAAGGTTTTGGCGTCCTTTGTAGATATGGACGAATTGCAAGCGTGCGCAAGCTCGGTCATTACCCGTCTCACCGGCGCTGAGGCCGGCTGTGTAACGGCCTGCTCGGCTGCGGCTATGACTCAAACCGTCGCCGCTTGTTTGACCGGAATCGATCTCGCTCGCATCGAAATTCTACCGCAGACGGACCGCGAGCACCGTGTTCTGCTGCCGATGGGACATATGATCAACTACGGCGCACCAGTGGATCAGGCCATTCGCTTGGCCGGCGCCGATGTCGTTCCAGTTGGAACCGCGGCCGCGTGTGAAGAATGGCATCTGCGTGCTGCGCTTCAGATGGGAGCAACCGCGGCTATGTATGTGGTGTCACACCACACGGTGCAAGAGAACGAACTGCCAATGGACCTGTTCATTGCCTGCTGCCGAGAATACGGCGTTCCGGTCATTGTCGACATGGCATCGGAATTTGATCTGAGGGGGCCCATTACGATGGGCGCGTCCGCCGTTATCTACTCTGGCCATAAGTTTCTGGGTGGCGTCACCAGCGGAATTGTTGCTGGAAACTCTGACCTAATACGGGCCACGTACCTGCAACACCGCGGTATTGGACGCACTATGAAAGCCGGGAAAGAAAGCGTTGCTGGCGCGATGGCTGCACTGGAGTTGTGGGAAAAACGCGATCACGACGCGGCGAAATCCTACGAAGAAGCACTCGTTGACGGCTGGATCAAGGACTTGTCGGGTATTCCCGGGTTTACCTTGGATCGGCACGCGGACTGGACCGGAAACCCGATCACGCGCCTGCAAATAACCGTTAACCCCAAAGTGGCAGGCTTTAATGCCTGGGAACTGGCGGATCGGCTCTCGGCCAGAACCCCACGTATTATCGTTCGCGATGATCTTATAGAGCGGCAGGAAATTTATTTGGATCCCTGCAACCTGACGCCGGAGGAGGCAGAATTGGTTTCCGATGCCATCACCAAGGAAGCGGCGCGATATCGATCCGAATGCAATGGGCTGCAACAGAGCTGGAGTGATGTCAAACGCGCAAGAGCAACTTCGGCGTTAAGCTGGACGGGAGAAGGCAATGCTTCTTGAGGGGCGCCGTATTCTTGTGACCGGCGCAGCGCGGGGCATTGGTCTTGCGGTCGCACGGGCCTGCCTAAAGCAAGGTGGCGATGTGCTGATGACGGATAAGGACTGCACCGCCCTAGATCAGGCGGCAATGGGCTTAAAAGAGTACTCCGACCGATTGCGCCATTGTGCATTGGACGTTAGCGATCCAGTGAGCATTGAGACCGCGCTGTCCGATATCAGCGATTGGCCCGCACTGGATGGTCTGATCAATAATGCAGCTGTGCTCGATATTAGTGATGCAGGGGCGGTCACCGACGATCGCTTTGCCCAAGTTCTGGACACGAACTTGACAGGGGCACTGCGCGTTACCCGAGCGGCCTTGCCCAAGCTCGGCGATTCCGCAACCCCGGCAATTGTCAACACATTGTCCACTCAAGCATTCTTCGGGGTGTCCAAATCGGCGGCATATGCGACCGCTAAGGGTGGCTTATTAATGTTAACTCGATCCATGGCAGTGGATTTTGGCTCACAGGGAATTCGGGTCAACGCTGTGGCACCTGGTTTCATCGACACTCGCATGGCTTTGACCGAGGAAGGTCTGCATGAACACGAGGCAGATGACTTCAAGAGCCACTATATCGCGGAAGGTCGAATACCACTACGACGTCCGGGTACGCCCGAAGATTGCACGGGTGCTTATGTCTATCTCTTGTCTGACCTTTCCAGATACGTCACCGGTCAGGTGATCTGCGTGGACGGTGGTCTGAGTGCGACTTACTGATGGCTTCTAACCCGGATATCCGTCAGCCCAGCAAGGTAAATACCGTCCTAGGCGAAGGCGTGCGTTACGACAAGGCCAGCGACTCGATACTGTGGCTGGATATTCCAGAAAGCCGAGCGTGGCGCTTATTTTCAGACGGTTATGAAGAAGAGTTGAATTTGGGTCAAAACGCTGCCTTTGCCTGCCTAACGCAAAGTGGAAGTATCCTGGCGGGGGGAGAAGACGGTTTCTCCGTAGACAGTGTTCCACTGGTCCAGAACTGGCTTGGGGTCGACGAAGTTCTGAATGACGGAGCAGTGCATCCCTCGGGCAAGTTTTTAATTTTCGGAAGCCGCGACCGCGACGAAGAAAAACCCAATGGCCGCATGTGGGTTTTGGGCCGTGAATTGGTCGTACTCTCCTGGTCATTTACGGTGTTTAACGGCCCAGCGTTCAGTCCCTGTGGAAAGTTCATCTACTTTGCAGATTCCCCTGAACGTATTATCTATTCCGCCCCGTTTGATCCGATTTCGGGAGAAGTGGGTGAGTGCAGAATTTTCGCTGAATTGCCCGAGGCTCAGGGTTATCCAGATGGCATGATCTGTGACGACGAAGGCGGGCTTTGGTCTGCGCATTGGGACGGCGGTTGTATCACCCGGTATCTGCAGGACGGTTCCGTTGATCGCCGTATTTTGATGCCTGCGCAAAGGATAACCTCTGTTGCGTTTCGCGGCAGCACGGTTTTTGCAGCGAGTGCGCGTTTGGACACCCCCGAAGACTTACCCGAAGATCAAGGAGGTAACCTGTTCGCTTTTGACGCTGGACGCAGCGGCCCTCCCGCGCCTCGTTTGAAGCAACACGATTTACTCAGCTTGTCCGAAATTTTGAAACGATGACTCAGATTACAAATCATACATTGCTCTGTCGGCAGGAGGCGCCTGATCCCCTAAACCCGGTGGTCGCCAACACGAAGGGCACAAGGGCCAAAGCGAGAGTGGAGCATGTGATCACGTTAACTGAGGATAAACCGAACCTGGTGATTTGTTTGCCAGCCGGCAGTACTCCAGGACTGTTTTATTCTTGCTTGCGTATTTCACGAATTTTGGGAAAGGCCGGTTTCTCCGAGGCCCGCATTGTTGCGGTCGATGAATGTCTTGGTGCTTCGCCAAACTTGTCTAGATCGGAAAAGTACGATGCCCTAGGGGCATTGATACATTGTTCTGCTCCGACGTTTTGGTCAGTTGCGGCATTTCGAGACCTCGCTCGAGTCACAATCACCGCCACCATCGAATTGTTGGTTCCGAAAACCTCATCACACAAACCAAGGATGAAGCAGTAAATGGCACATCTACAGTGTTCTCACGCTCACAACGCATTGAACTATGGCTTTCCCACCGTGTTGGGAAGGGGTTTGTTGGGTGAATTTCGAAATTTCGTTAATCCACCTTTCCTAGTTGTCACGATGCAAGACCTTTGGCCGATCTTTGGTCATCACTTCGATGGGGCGGATTGCAAGACCTATTTCTGTGGTTCAATAGAACGCAGCGATCTTGAGCAGGATGTAGCTAAGCTCGGTGAAATTCGAGCCATCGTTGGCCTCGGTGGCGGGCAGGCGTTGGATGTCGCAAAATACTTCTCCTGGCGCTTGAATCTTCCCTTGTTCCAGGCGCCGACGGCGCTCTCGGTCAATGCAGTTTATGGCCAACGGTCTGGGATCAGGATAGACGGTAAAGTGGTTTATCAGGGGTGGGCCGTACCCGAAGCCATCTACATCGACTACGATGTTCTCGCAGCCTGCCCACCAGCGCTTAACTGGTCCGGGATCGGGGATATACTGTGTTTTCACACAGGTGTTCTTGATTGGCGCTATGCCGAAAGGGAAGGGCAGATCGAGGACAAGTGGCGCTTTGACGAAGGATTGGCTCAGCAGTCGCTTTCGAAGGTAAGGACAATCGTCGAGAACATCGACAATATTCGCGACATGAATGACCGCGGAATTGAGGCTCTGGTCGACGGTCTGAAATGGGGAACCACATACCACGGCGCAGGTTGGTGCCCAAGGCACATTGAAGGTACGGATCATTTCCTGTTCTACACGTTGGAAAAAATGACTGGCAAAAAATTTCTACACGGCCAACCTGTGGGATTGGGCGTATTGGTCGGATCGATGCTTCACGAAGATGGTGCGGATGAGATGCTGGACACCATTTCGAGCATCGGGCTGGATATCAGGCCAGAAGCAATGGGGCTCAGCTGGGATCAATTCGAAGACGGGCTTCGTGCGATGCGCGCTTATGTGAATGATGTCGGTCTTTGGCATTCGATCGCCCACGACGCGCCGATATCGGATGGCTTTATTGCAGACCTTAGAAAGCGACTAGGTACTGCTTACAAATACAAGTCGATCTAATGTGATGACAACATTGGATGAAGTCAGAGGTCGCAAAAATGTTCGCGTTGCCTCGATTGGCGAATGCATGGTCGAGTTTTCAAATATTGATTTGTCTCAAAACTCAGCTTCCATCGCCGTTGCTGGCGACACCCTTAACACTGCCATCTATCTCGCTCGTTCAGTCTGCCGAGGTGAGATAGGCGTGAGTTTTTTGACATGTCTAGGATGTGATCCGCTTTCGCTAAAGATGATTGAAGCAATTGCGAGCGAAGGCATCGACTGTAGCTTAATTGGAAGTATCAAGAGTCGATATCCTGGGCTTTACGTTGTCAATACAGACGATCATTGCGAACGCTCATTCGCTTATTGGCGATCCGAATCCGCTGCTCGACAGTTGTTTCAACAAGATCGACCAAATCTGTGTGATCTAGAGCGCTTTGACGTTGTCTATCTCAGTGGTATTACTCTTGCCATTCTTGAAAATAATCAAAGAGAACGACTAATCGAGACATGTGAGGAGTTGCGAGGCAGAGGCACGGTCATTGCGTTCGACACCAACTACAGATCAGTGCTTTGGGGCACAGTAGCTGAGGCGCAAAGCCACTATGACGCTATGTTTTCGACTACGGATGTGGCCTTTCCTTCGGTGGATGACATCAATGATATCTATGGAAAGGTTTCAAAATCCCAAGCCTTGGACAGCCTTCATTCCAGAGGCATTCTGGAAATTGTTCTGCGAGATGGCGCGAACGGAACCACTGTTCGCAGCCACGGAGAGGGAGATACTTCGCTTGAGCCTGATCCTGTCGATGTTGTCGACACTACCGCAGCTGGGGACGCATTTAACGGAGCATACCTCGCTGCTCGACTTCTGGGCAGTGAAATAACTGCCGCACTAAAGGATGCTCAAGATCTTGTGTATCAAGTCCTTAGTTTTAAAGGCGCGGTTGTTCCTAAATCCAAATTTGATGATTGGTGATTCTAGTGACCTATAGATATGGTCTTATCGCATTTTCGGCACAAACGCCTTTCCTCTTGAGCAATCCTGACTTGGCGAGAATTACAGTGCGACCTTGAAATGTCCGGACTGAATTTAGTTTGGTAACTTATCACTGCTTAACTGAATGCTCGCTTTGCTCGAGTTGTGGAGAACAGTAATGCCCAGTCTAATGCGCTCTGAGTGAATTCCTTTTGCAGTTAACTTTACAGGTGCAGGGAATGGAAGCTTCAATGGGCAGTAATGCGGCGGCTGGATGTGGTAAGCAACTGCGGGTAATAGCTAAATTTTGCTTGGATGCCGAATATTCGTTTGAAACTTTGGCGAACCAAGACTGCCGATTAGAATTCCCCTCCGAGAGTTTGGGATCGCCAAGAAAGCCGTCATCGAGATGTTTTGGCGGGACGTTTGAGTCTATCTGCGTATCTGGTCGCAAGTCGTTTGACGGCTTGTTCGAGAACATCCACGGCTGCGTTCATGCTATTGGCATCGGCGTATTCGTCCGGGCGATGGCTTACACCTGCGCGGCAGGGAATGAAGAGCATTGCAACCGGACAGATATCCGCCATCGCGGACGCATCGTGGGTAGCACCTGACATCAAACGCAGGGCTGCGTGGCCCGTGTCCTCGGCCGCTTCCGATAGCGTCGTCATGAGCTCGTCGTCGCTGGGGACAGCGCGCTGTTCGTAAGTGCGCGTGATCGAAAACTGGAGGCCTGTTGTGCTGCACCAGTCATCTGCAAACTTTTTCACTTCATCTGCGAAATGATCGCGACACGTGTCTTCTTCGGCGCGCACTTCAAGGGTGAACTCGACAATTTCAGGCACTGCGTTCACTGCACCGGGACCAATCGATAGCGTCCCGACGGTTGCCCTGAGATTTTTTTTCGCCGTCGCGCGTGCGTTGATTTCACCGATCAGGTGGGCAGCCCCTACAAGCGCGTCACGGCGGCCCACCATCGGGACAGTTCCCGCGTGACCGGTTTTTCCAGTGACCGTAACGTTATAGCGGGCAATGCCGCATATGGCCGTGACAATCCCTATCGGGACGTTTGCATCTTCAAGAACCGGGCCCTGCTCGATATGTGCTTCGAGATACCCCGCAATTGACTTGGGATCGCGCTTGCTCGTCAACGCCTGCTTCGGGTTGGCCCCGAAAGCGCGCATGGCGTCACCCATCACGGTGCCTTGCCGATCGGTCATTTCGAATACAGTTGAGTCCAGCGTCCCGGCTAGCGCCCGCGGACCGATCAGAGCAGTCGGAAACCGAACGCCTTCTTCGTCGGCAAAGGCAAGGACTTCGATGCCGACGGGAAGCGCGTCCCATAGGCCCTCGAAGCGTTTTGCCACAAGACAGCCGAGGGCGATCCCCATGATCCCGTCAAACTGACCGCCGTTGGGAACACTGTCCTGATGCGAGCCCATTAGGATGACCGGCTTGCCTGTCGCATTTGGTGACCGCCCGACGAGTGTACCGGCGGCGTCCAGTTCGGTGGACAGCCCGGCATCCTTCATCCAACCCTTTATCTCGTCCAGCGCGGCCTTATGCTCGGGCGTCCAGGGCAGGCGCGTAACGCCTTCCTCTGTTGCGCTATGTTTGGAAATGGCCGAGAGACGCTGGGCGGCGATGTCACCATCCATGATATTTTCCTTGAATTTATCATGATAAATTGATTCCATGGTTTAACGGCGATCACGCCGTTACGCTACAAAAAAAGAGAGGAGCGCCTTGGCTTCGCAGAAAACACAGATGAAACGGAAGAGATCGCGCCCCATTCAGGTTGCCGATGAAATCAAGTCTTGGGTGGTCGAGCAAGGGCTTCAGCCGGGGGATCGCCTGCCCAGTGAACCTGAACTCATCGAACGGTTTCAGATGTCCAAGGGGACAATCCGTGAGGCCATGCGACTGTTGCAAGCGCAAGGTCTTGTCGCCACGAAGACGGGCCCGGGCGGCGGCAGTTTTGTCGGCGAAGTGACGACAGAACGCGCGCACGCGCTGCTTGCTAACTTCTTTTATTTCAAGAACGTCTCCATCGACGACATCTATCAAGTGCGCGTGGCGCTTGAACCGGAGAACGCTGCGTCGCTCGCTGGGCGGTTGTCGGCGCTTCAACTTCAAGAGCTTCGCGATATTACGATGCGCTATGATACCCCTGCAGAATCAGCCGAGGAAGAGCGCGCTCAGCATGTCGACTCACTTCTGTTCCATGCCAAACTGGCGGATTATGCTGAGAACCCGATCCTAGGGTTCATGATAGGGTTTCTTGCCGAGATTCTGACCCAGTTGACGGTCTACAAGCGCCTTTATTCCAAGCCGAACCACAAGCTTTGGCGCGAAGGCCGAGACCACCAGATCGCGCTGATCGAGGCGTTGCGAAAAGACGACCCTGACCGCGCGAGGGACATCATGCTGGAGCACATGAGACTCGCCCGCCGCCTAATGGAAGATCAGGAGGCCGTCGTTATGAAGCGGTTCATCGCGGAGTGATTTCCACCACATTTGCCGGTTTACAGCAGATTGCCGAGCAAGGGGTCGCAGAAGCAATTGAAAAGGCCGATTGGGGGCAGGTTGCGACCTACATCCCCGAGTTGGCCTCGATCGCGCCTGATCAGGTTGGGGTCGCGATCGCTCTGCATGACGGTGCGGTAGTGCGGGCAGGGCAAGCCGAAACGCCTTTCTCTATCCAGAGTGTCTCAAAGGTATTTGCACTGGCTGCGGTTCTGGGCCGGGTCGGCGATGATCTTTGGTTGCGCGTAGGGCGCGAGCCCTCTGGCACAGCCTTTGACAGCGTGGTGTTGCTGGAACGAGAGGAGGGGCGTCCGCGCAACCCGTTCATCAACGCGGGAGCGCTTGTCACTACGGACGCTATGATTGGTGGGCGAGAGCCTAAAGATGCCCTCGCCGAGCTTGTTCGTTTTGTGCGCGCAGCGGCGCAAGACGATGACATACATATCAACAAGCGTGTGGCGGAGTCGGAAAAGGCCTCAGGGCATCGGAACCTAGCGCTCGCTCATTACCTGAAATCGCATGGAAATCTGTCGAATACGCCCGAGCGGGTTTTTGGCACCTACTGTCACCAGTGTGCGATCGAGATGAGCTGCGTGCAACTCGCCCGTGCGGGTTCGGTTCTGGCGCAGCTTCCTGATGCCACTGGACTAATATCAGAAAAGCGTGCGCGCCGGATTTGTGCGCTCATGATGACGTGCGGCCACTACGATGGTTCGGGGGAGTTTGCGTTTCGCGTCGGTCTGCCGGGCAAAAGCGGCGTAGGTGGTGGAATCCTGATTGTCGCACCCGGGCGGGCATCGATCGCCGTCTGGTCGCCCGGTTTGGATCGCTATGGCAATTCGAAGGTCGGCACGCGGCTGGCCGAGTATCTTGCGGATCAGACGGGCTGGTCCGCCTTTTCAAGGTAAGGCTCTGCGCGTTCGGGGTCGTCAAGCGTTGGGACGAGCATAGCCCAGTCCGCGTATGTGCCGGACGTTGCGGCCTGGTGCAGGGCGCGCAGGTCAGAAAGCGGTGTAGCGCTTTTGTCGACGCGCAGGGTCAGCGGAGCTGCGCTGCGGTTGACAATCAGCAAAGCGGCGGACAGCAGCCCCCGACTGTCACCGCCTTCTAGTGAAGCGGCCTCGAGCGCGGCCAAAAGTCGTTCGGCAAAAGAGCCTTCGGTGGCTAGGAAGCCGTTGAAACAGGCGTCAATCACGTCATCACTTTTCAAAAGATTTCCCGCAACAATAACGTTCGATCCAGAACGGCTTCTCGCCGCAGGGATGCTGTCTTCCCCGGTGAAGGCGAAAACTCCACCCTTCGGATCGAGCGCCGCGAGTTGCCTCTGCGCTCGTCCCGCGTCGGCGTTTACGACGCCCAAGACCGCATCCTTGGCGCTTTTCCCGGCCCGCATGGCGGCGAGAGTGTCTGTCCCCCACATCGTCGAAGGCAATGATCCCTGCGAGGCTGAGAGGCCTGATTCGGCGTCTCCGCGGAGCACCCACCCCCCTACGCAGAGGCTTCCCGTAGTTGCTGCACCCCCGTAACTGCCTGTTTCTTTGTCAAAAGCCAGGATTGAGATCGTCACTTGGGCACCTCCTTGCGAGTGGGCTTGAATTTATCATGAAAATTTGGCCTGATGCAATTTATCATGAAAAATAATCTAAGAACATCACAACGGAGGTAAAGCCAATGTCGCTCTTTTCTTTCACACGGCGGACACTGCTGGCTTCGGGTGCGGCGATAGCGCTGGCCCTCGGAGCGGTCAGTGGCGCCACAGCCCAAACGCCGCCCGGCGTCCTTATTGTCGGGCAGATCGCGGAACCAAAAGCGCTCGACCCGGCGGCGGTCACCGCGGTCAATGATTTCCGGATACTGATGAATGTCTACGACGGACTTGTCCGCTACAAGGATGGCACGCTTGAAGTTGAGCCCGCGCTTGCGACGGATTGGGCGATTTCCGAAGACGGCACGGAGTACACCTTCAACCTGCGCGAGGGCGTGACCTTTCATGACGGTAGCCCTTTCAACGCTGAAGCGGTGAAGTTCAACTTCGACCGTATGCTGGACGAAAGCCATCCGTATCACGACACCGGCCCGTTCCCGCTGGCGTTCTTCTTCTCGGCTGTCGAAAACGTCGAGGTGGTCGACGACCTCACGGTGAAATTCAAACTGAACGCTCCATACGCGCCATTCCTGTCGAACCTGGCCTACCCAACCGGTTTGATCGTTTCGCCCGCTGCCGTGGAACAGCACGGCGCCGATTTTGGGCGCAATCCCTCTGGAACAGGTCCGTTCACCTTCGCCGAATGGCGCGCCAACGAGGCGGTGGTAATCGAAGGCAACCCCGATTATTGGGACGGCGCACCCTCGCTTCAAGCGGTCGTCTTCCGCCCGATCACGGATGCCAACACGCGGACAGCAGAGATGCTGGCAGGCGGCATTGACCTGATGGTCGAGGTGCCGCCAGTCGCGCTGAGCCAGTTCGAAGGCGATCAGTACACCGTTCATGAACAGGCTGGACCGCACGTCTGGTTCCTGATCCTGAACGCGAAAGAAGGGCCGTTTGCCGACGTCCGCGCGCGCCAGGCCGCGAACTACGCGATCAACAAGGAAGCCATCGTCAACGACGTTCTGGAAGGCACGGCTGATGTTGCGGCCGGTCCTACTCCGCCGGCATTCGCATGGGCTTATAACCCCGATCTGGAACCGTACCCATATGACCCCGACAAGGCACGCGAACTTATCGCCGAAGCCGGTGTCGAAGGCGCAGAGCTAACTTTCTACGTAACCGAAGGCGGCTCGGGTATGCTTGATCCGGTGGCCATGGGCACCGCGATGCAGGCCGACCTGGAAGCCGTAGGGTTTGATGTCAAGATCGAGACCTACGAGTGGAATACCTTCCTCGGGAACGTGAACCCTGGCCTCGAAGGCAAAGCTGACATGGCGCAGATGGCTTGGATGACGAACGACCCGGATACGCTGCCATTCCTGGCACTTCGCACTTCGGCCTGGCCTGAAGAAGGCGGGTTCAACTCGGGCTACTATTCCAACCCGAAGGTCGATGAATTGCTCGAAGCGGCCCGCGCTGCGACCGATCAGGACAAACGCGCAGCTCTCTACAAAGAGATGCAAACCATCGTTCAGGAAGATGCGCCTTGGGTTTTTGTTGCGAACTGGAAACAGAACGCTGTCACAAGCGATCGAGTCGAAGACTTTGCGCTGCAGCCATCGTTCTTCCTCCTTCTCGACGACGTTACAAAAAACTGATCCTCCCTGGGGGGCAAACATGCGGGTTTGCCCCTCCACATTTCTCCTAAAGCACTCGGGGTGAGCGATGGCGGGTTACATTCTGAAACGACTGCTTTCAGCGATCCCTGTGCTGTTTGGTATCACGATCATCGTTTTTCTCATCATGGCGTTGATCCCAGGTGATCCGGCGACGGCCATCCTGGGAAGCTATGCCACGCCCGACAACGTCGAAAAACTGAACCGCGATCTCGGCCTGGATAAGCCTTTAGTGCAACAGTATTTCATCTGGCTCAGTAACATGATGACCGGTGACTTTGGCACCTCGTTCGCGCTCAACCGGCCGGTCATCGACGAGGTTCTGGAGCGGTTTAACGCAACGCTGGTCCTAGCCGGAACCGCATTCCTGCTTTGCTCTATTTTCGGGGTCGCCGCGGGCGTCATTTCGGCGGCCAACCAGTATGGCTGGGCGGACAAGGGGATTACCTTCGTGGTGCTTTTGGGCATTTCGATCCCGTCGTTTTTCCTTGGGATGATGATGATCTTGTTTTTTGCCGTGAACCTCAGGTGGTTCCCAGTGTCAGGCATGTGGCCAATCTATGGTGACCGAGACTTCGCAGCCCTCATTTCGCACCTGACGCTTCCCGCCATCGCCCTTGCGGTCGTTGCCACCGGGGTTATTGCCCGTTTGGCCCGGTCAGCAATGTTGGAGGTCTTGCGACAGGACTTCATCCGCACCGCTCGAGCAAAAGGCGTGGCCGAAGGCGGCGTAATCTGGCGTCATGCGCTCAAGGCCGCGATGGTCTCGATCATCCCGGTGCTGGGCATTCAAGCAGGCTTTGTCCTATCTGGCGCAGTCTACATAGAAATCGTTTTCCAGTGGCCGGGCGTGGGTCGCATGCTGGTCGATGCCATCCTCAAACGTGACATCCTGTTAGTTCAGGGCGGGGTAGTCTTCGTGGCAGCCTGCTACGTGCTTTTTAACATCGCCGTCGATGTCGCCCAAAGCCTGCTTGATCCGAGGATCAAGACATGATCGCGTTTCTCAACCTTCTCGCGCGGAACCGGCTTGCTATGGCGGGTGGGATCGTTCTGTCGCTTGTTATCCTGCTGGTTCTATTGACACCGCTACTGCCGCTGGCCGACCCGGACGTGACGGACACCGGCAACCGTTTCAAGCCGCCGTTCTCCGAGGGTGCGCTCCTTGGAACCGATCATCTCGGGCGCGATCTCTTGTCGCGCCTCCTCTGGGGCACTCAGCTTTCGCTCGCCGTTGGTTTCGCCGCGGCAATCATCGCTGCGACCATCGGGGCCACCATCGGAATCGTCGCAGGATTCTATGGTGGTCGAACGGACAACATCATCATGCGCGGCGTCGATATGCTGATGGCGTTTCCTTATATCCTGCTCGCGCTCGCCATTGTCGCGGCCCTGGGACCGGGCCTGTTCAACGCGTTGATTGCCGTTGCTGCGGTGAATGTGCCGTTCTTTGCCCGCAACATTCGCGGCATCACCGTCGGCATTGCACACAAGGAATTTGTCGATGCCGCGCGGCTGGCGGGTATGTCGAACCCCCGGATCATCCTGACCGAAGTTCTTCCCAACGTCATTCCAGTTATCATCATCGCAATGTCGACAACAATCGGCTGGATGATCCTTGAGACGGCGGGCCTGTCATTTCTCGGCCTCGGGTCGCAGCCACCGCAGGCTGATCTCGGCTCGATGCTTGGCGAAGCGCGCTCGGCACTGATTACGAACCCACACACGTCGATTGTGCCGGGGATCATGATCCTGATCATCGTGATGTCGATCAACCTGCTTGGCGACGGCGTCCGCGACGCGCTCGATCCGCGCCTGAAATCCGGCGCGCTGTCGCGGCCTTTGGCAGCGACGATGGTAAAGCGCGATGCACCCGCCCCTGCGTCCGAAGATAAGGGGCTGCTCGAAGTGCAGGAGTTGCAAACGCAGTTCCATGTCAAGCACCGCGTCTATCGTGCTGTCGGTGGCGTCTCGCTGCATGTCGAAAAGGGCGAATGCCTCGGCATCATCGGCGAGTCTGGGTCCGGCAAGTCCGTCACCGCTCTTTCCGTCATGGGCCTCGTCGCTTCGCCGCCAGGGGTCATCACCGGCGGCGCGGTCCGATATGAGGGCAATGATCTTGTTGGTGCACCCTACAAACAACTCCGCGACATGCGCGGGCGCAACGTCGCCTACATCTTCCAAGACCCGTTGGCCACACTTCACCCGCTTTACCGTGTCGGAGAACAGCTTGTCGAAGCGATCCGTTCGCATCGGCAGATTGGCAAAGAGGAAGGCCGCGCGAAGGCAATTGAGTTGCTCGAAGCGGTGCGTATTCCAAACGCCGAGAAGCGGATCAGTGATTACCCGCACGAAATGTCCGGTGGCATGAGGCAGCGTGTCGGAATCGCCATGGCGCTGGCCAATGATCCCGATGTCATCATCGCCGACGAGCCGACAACCGCGCTCGATGTGACTGTACAGGCGCAAATCCTTGCTCTTCTCGACGACCTCAGAAAATCTCGCGGGCTTGCCATCGTCTTTATCACCCATGACTTTGGAGTCGTAGCGCAACTATGCGACCGTGTCGCCGTCATGTACGCGGGCCGCATCGTCGAGGAAGGCCAAACCAGCGATGTTCTCGACAACCCCCGCCACCCCTACACCGCGCGCCTGATGGCTTGCGTTCCCGAGCTCGGCGAGGGGAAACGACGGCTCGAAGCCATCCCGGGCCTGCCGCCCGTGGTCGACAATTTACCTGCTGGCTGTGCCTTTGCTGACCGTTGCCACAACGCAAAGGATGTGTGTCGCCAAGGCGACGTGCCGTTAGAGCGCGACGGCACACGTGCCGTACGATGCCTCTTCCCCGAAACGCCGTTTAAGGAGGCTGCGGAATGAGCGATGCACTGACGCTCGACAACCTGTCGAAAACGTTCCCCGTGGGGCGGAGTCTTTTTGGTGCAGCCTCCGGTTGGGTGAAGGCGGTGCACCCCATCACACTTTCGGTCACGAAAAACGAAACCCTCGGCATTGTTGGCGAGTCGGGCTGTGGAAAGTCCACACTGGCGCGAATGCTCGTCGGCCTCCTGCCGCCGACCACTGGCACGATCCAGATTGAAGGCGCAGCACTCAACAAGGCGGACCCGGCGGATTTCGGTAGACGTATACAATACGTGTTCCAGGATCCGATTTCCTCGCTCAATCCAAGAAAAACGATCCGCCAGGTCATGGAAGCGCCGCTTAGGCAACTTCACGGGATGGCGAAACCCGAGCGCGACAAGCGGATCGCCGAGATCTTCGCGAGCGTGAACCTGCGAGAGGAGTTCCTCGAACGCTACCCACACGAGTTCTCGGGCGGACAGGCCCAGCGAATCGGAATCGCGCGTGCCCTGGCGGCAAATGCTCGGATTCTTATCCTCGATGAACCGGTTTCGGCGCTTGATGTTTCGGTGCAGGCACAGGTTTTGAACTTACTTGCCGATCTGAAGAAAGAGTTCGATCTGACCTACCTGTTCATCAGCCATGACCTAGCGGTTGTCGAAGCGGTAAGCGACCGGATCGCGGTGCTTTACTTTGGATCGGTTGTGGAACTTGGCCCCGCCGAGGTGGTCTTTGCCAATCCGCGCCATCCTTACACCAAGCTTCTTGCCGACAGCGCGCCGGTGGTCGGTCGCGCATTGACCGCGCCGGAGGCAAAAGGGATAGAACTCCCGAACCCGCTGGACCCACCGCCCGGATGCGCCTTCGCGGCGCGGTGCCCATACGCAACCGGTCGCTGCCGATCTCAGGAGCCCGCCTTGGAAGACGCCGAAGGCGGAGCCAAAGTTGCTTGTTTTCATCCGCTTGCTGATGTCTGAACACTAGTTTTCGATTACCAAGTCATGATCGTCGCCTGACATCTTGCAAAATAAGCTGCGCAAGCAGCTAATGGCGTTTGTGGATGGCTCCTGCTTAGCAAGACATTTTTGATCCGATTTGTGCATTCGTCGGAAGCAGTCATGTGTCCGGCCTGTTTGCGCGGTTTTGACCGCTGGCCCTGATGGGTTCCGCAAACCAAGTTCCTATCGGCTTTGCGGGCTGCAACGCCCGAGCTATTCGGCGGAGTGTCCTAGTTCTAGCGGCTAACTTATGCACCATCATCTCGCGGGTCTTGCTAACTTATTATTGTTCCTTTCCTCTCAGCCTCTCGAGTAGCTGGACGTGGGCTGTAGGGTTCATCGCGCGTGAGGACGGCCCATAGCTGCGGGCTGCGGCGTACTTGTCCACCCTTCGAAAGAAATGCCTTTTTCCGCGCTGGCCCTCGCTGAGCTTGCAGATCGTGCGGGTTTTCCGGACGGTGTTTTCAATGTTGTGACCGGAGACCCCTCAACAGTAGTCGAGCCCTGGCTGACCGACCCCCGGGTTCGGGCGCTTTCCTTTACCGGCAGCACCGAAATTGGGCGGATGCTCTATGCCCGGTCGGCAGAAACCGTTAAACGTCTGGTCCTTGAACTTGGCGGGCATGCCCCGTTCATCGTTTTCGAAGATGCCGATCTGGACGTTGCGGTTCGCGAAGCCGTCAACGCGAAATTCGCAACAACCGGACAGGATTGCCTAGGCGCCAACCGGTACCTTGTTGCACGCCCCATCTATGATGAATTTGTCGACCGATTCGTCAAAGCCACAGCGGCGCTTTCAATGGATGCGGGGATCAACGATCCGGACCTCGGCCCGCTGATGAACGCGGCAGCTGTCGCAAAGCAAATCGAACAGGTCGAAGACGCTGTCGCACAGGGCGCACACTGCCTGCTCGGGGGGCAAGTATCGGACAAAGGCCCCTTGTTCTTTGAGGCCACTGTCCTTAGCAAAGTGCCGACAAGCGCAAAGATCTTCCACGAAGAGACATTTGGCCCGGTGGCAGCGATCACGCCCTTCGATACCGAGGAGGAGGCGGTCGAGATCGCAAATGCGACGGAATACGGGCTGGTTGCGTATGTCCACACAGGACCCGCGTCGAATTTATCGAACGAGCCGGGCCTTGCAATTCGGCATGGTTGCCGTGAACCGGACCAAAATTACCGGCGCGCCGATCCCGTTCGGCGGCGTCAAACAGTCCGGGCTTGGGCGCGAAGGCGCCAGACAAGGCTCGAGGCTTTCACAGAAATCAAATATGTCTGCCGCGACTGGACGTGACAAAGGCGAGGAACAAAACAATGCTGACAAATGATCAACTGGCCGCATGGGATCGCGAGAATTTCTTTCACCCTCAACACATCTGGCCAACCACGCACGGGGCGAGACACCGTCTCGTGTCATCACAGGCGGAGAAGGTGTATATCGAAGACCGGGATGGCAAGCGTCTGCTTGACGCCTTTGCCGGGCTTTATTGCGTCAACGTTGGCTATGGACGTCCGGAAATCGCCGATGCGATCGCGGAACAGGCCAAGGAACTGGCGTACTATCATGCTTATGTCGGACATGGCACCGAAGCGTCGATCACGCTTGCCAAAATGATCCTGGATCGCGCGCCGGATCATATGTCCAAGGTATATTTCGGACTGGGTGGTTCTGACGCAAATGAGACCAACATCAAGCTTGTCTGGTACTACAACAACATCCTTGGCCGCCCCGAAAGAAGAAGATCATCAGCCGGTGGCGGGGGTATCACGGGTCTGGCCTGATGACCGGGTCGCTAACCGGGCTTGAGCTGTTCCACAAGAAATTCGACCTGCCGTTGGCTCAGGTCATTCATACCGAAGCACCGTATTACCTGCGCCGCCCCGAAGCTGGTATGAGCGAACAGGAATTTTCCGACTGGTGCGCCGCCCGTCTCGAAGACCTGATCCTTGCCGAAGGGCCAGACACGATTGCTGCGTTCATTGGCGAACCCATCCTTGGAACCGGCGGGATCGTCCCGCCGCCTGAAGGGTATTGGGCGGCCATTCAGGAAGTGCTGAACAAATACGATATTCTGCTGATCGCAGATGAGGTGGTCACCGGCTTCGGACGGCTCGGCAGCATGTTCGGCTCGACGCACTATGGATTGCAGCCGGATATCATCACAATCGCCAAAGGCCTGACCTCGGCCTACGCGCCGCTATCCGGTTCGATCGTGTCCGAAAAGATGTGGTCTGTTCTGGAGCAGGGGACAGATGAAAACGGCCCCATCGGTCATGGATGGACATATTCCGCCCATCCCATCGGGGCCGCCGCCGGTATTGCCAATCTGCAGCTAATGAACTCGCTGGATCTGGTAAGTAACGCAGGTACCACCGGCGCCTATCTGAATGCCGAGATGCAAAAAGCCTTGGGTAACCATCCAAACGTCGTTGAAATACGCGGCGAGGGTATGCTCTGCGCCGTCGAATTCGCGCGTGATCCTTCATCCCGGTTGTTCTTCGAGCCCGACAAAGGCATCGGTGCAAAGGTCGCTGGAGCGCTCTTGGGGGAAGGCGTCATCGCAAGAGCCATGCCGCAAGGCGACATACTGGGATTCGCCCCTCCACTATGCCTCACGCGCGACGAGGCCGACCGGATCGTCGAGGCAACACGCCGAGCGGTTACTTCCACCGACTTTGCATAGGCACATCTTTTCATTGCCACACCGCAGAGTCACGATTCGAACGTGCTTGGGCGTTAGGGATAATTCAAGTTCGACGCCTCGGCAGCGATTGTGGGTGCCTTTGAACCTCAATTGCTACCGTCGACGCGTTTGAACGGATGCACGCCCGATAGCCTTTTGTGCTGACATTGCTCTATTCTCTTCAACCGTCGTTCTGAACTCAGGTCCCATAAAGCGGTCGTTTGAACAATGGCCGGTCTGTCCCGCGTTTCCGACTTCCGTCTTTCATCAACTCATGCAACTGAAGCGAATGGCGGCTTTGGCGGGCTGCACCGCAGCGGAGTAGGCCATTGGCCAGTAGAAGCTGGGCCGTCCTCGTGATCAGCTATTGGCGGGCCAGCGGGCTTTTCTGCAATGGCACAGAGGTCGGCAGCGAGTCCCTAAGTGCCCAATGCTGCACTTTGTACGAAAGACTGCTTTTCTGAACTTTTTCTTATTTTGGGCGTTTGATAGCAAGAGGTATAGAAATGCCTTCTGACACGCAAAAACAAAAATTTAAGACCTGGGCTTTCGCAATCTTTTTATGGGCCTTTCTATGTGTATGGCTGAGCGGAATGACCGCAGGACTGATGGCCGGAGCGTGCCGGAATGATCGCTATGAGGTTGCCAAGAAGCTTCGGTTCTGTAACTTTTCACTCGCCGCTGGCGCTTGGATGAATTTCTCATCTCTCGAACGAGCTAAGGGGAGCCGCATCGAACTCGAAAGAGGGATCGCGCTGTATCAGACGGGAGAAACAGACAAAGCGGTTGAAGCATTTGAGGAAGCCTTGCGTGACGCGCGAGCAAACCCGGGGCCTTGGGAACAGGACCTCCACCAGCGCATAATTCAAATGGAAGACCGCTACACGCTCGCGCTGTGGGTGTCGGTGGTCGAAGCGGTCAAATAGGAGACTTGAGCAGCTTGGATATTTTCAGAGCCGCCATTGGTACAAACGCAACGAAAGTCTTTTTTGTCCGCATCCTGTGAACTCGCAGACGTCGAGATTTTGCATTTGCAGCGAATGTCAGAAAAGCGGGCTGCGTCCGCAGAATTGCGATACTGTGCTAGATGTCTCCTTTGGGCCGAATCTGCTTACGGAATGCAAATAGTTGTTTCGGCATGTTCGTTCGTTGCTTCGCGTTCTCAAATTACTCGGTCATTCTTGTTCGGCCAAAACATCCAAATGTCAGTTTAGAACTCTTGGGATGGACGGCTAATACCTACTGTGATCCTATGCCGTCGCAGTTCATGGGCATTCAATGCGATCAGCTTCGTATATTGTAGGTATTTTGATAGCCATTGCCGCCAGCATTGGCCTTTATTTGGTTTCTTACCAGTACTTCGTTTCGGAGGAGCTTTCGAAAGCTCAGGGCCGGCTCTCTCTTTACCAAAGCTCGGTAAACAGCGAACTCGAACGATTTTCCCACCTCACATATGTGCTGTCACAGGATTCCTTTGTAATTGGAACAGCTGAAGGAGACGGCACCGGAACTTTAAACCGACGCCTCGAGGATTTTGCGGAGCAGGCGGGATTGGATGCGATCTACCTGATGGACGAAGACGGGATCACGATTTCCGCATCGAACTACCGCGACACTGGGAGCTTTGTTGGCCAGAACTACGCTTTCCGTCCGTATTTCCAAACTGCTATTTCTGGTGAACAGGGCCGCTTTTATGCCATCGGGGCAACAACTGGTCTGCCAGGCTACTTCATCGCCAACGCTGTGCTTGACGACCAGGGAACTTCAACTGGCGTCATTGCTATTAAGATCGATTTCTCTAATCTTCAGGATAGTTGGAAAAACTCGGGCGAACAGGTTCTTTTGGCCAATGAAGACGGCGTTGTTTTGCTTTCTTCGAACTCGGATTGGCAATATCGCGCGTTGACGCCACTGTCGGAACCACAGCGAGAACGGATTCGAGATGCCAGGCAGTTTCCGGGCCAAGACTTAGATGCGTTGGATTGGGTTGAGTTGCCGGGAGATCAGGCCAGAATTGCGGGGACGAAGCGCCTGCATCTTGCAGCTACAGATCTACCTCATGGCTGGTCGCTCCACTATTTTGCAAGTGACGATCAGGCCGTTGCGCGCAGTTGGCTGGTAACTGCAGTTTTTGTCCTTTTGGCGGGGCTCGCATTTATCTTTTTCCAGATACAACGCGCAAGGCGCGTAGGCGCGGCCTTAGTGCGGTCCGAAGAGGAAGAAGCAAAGCTGCGGGAGGCAAATGAAAGGCTCGCCATCGAAATCGACGACCGCAAGAAAGCCGAGCGGAGCCTCAAACGCACCCAAGGGGAATTGGAGCGCGCAAGCCGACTGGCGGCTCTGGGGCAACTATCCGCGTCGGTCACGCATGAACTGGGCCAGCCGATCGCTGCGATGCGCAATCACCTGGTGGCAGAAGAGATCTCATCTTCCAGTGGGTCTAAGCTACCGCAAAAAATTGGAAGTCTGGTCGACAGGATGGAAGGGATCACGCGCCAATTGCGGTTCTTCGCGCGCTCAGAGAGTGAGGCGTTCGACGACGTAGACTTATGCACTTCGGTCAATGCCGCGTTGGCTCTGGTTGTGCCAAACATCGAGCAGGGCAAGGTGAATATCTCAGTTGATGCGCCGACCGGTCTGGTTTTTATCCGGGGCAGTGCACTGCGGATCGAACAAGTCATCACTAATCTTTTGCGCAATGCGATTGACGCGATGGACGAAGTGGATGCACCTGAAATCCATATCGCTGTCATAGCTACTGATGATGAAGCGGTGTTGGAAATTCAGGACAATGGTCACGGGTTGGGCAAGGCAACGCTGGCTGAGTTGCAAGAGCCATTTGTAACCACAAGAGAGAGTGGGAGAGGCATGGGCTTGGGACTGGCCATTTCCACCAGCATTGTCAAAGATCACGATGGCAAGATGACGGCCCGAAATCGTGATGGCGGCGGAACAGTTTTCCGCGTCATCTTCCCGATAGCCTCAAATACTGAAGAAACGGACGAATGACCCAGCAGCAAGCCTTCAAAGTTCTGGTCGTTGATGATGACAGATCGATGCGACAATCGCTTGTCGAGTTGCTCGAAGCCGCTGGCTGGGCCGTTAGCGCCCTGTCGCGCGCGACCCTCGTGATGGAATATCTGGCCCACACCTCGCCCGATGTTATTCTGTCCGATGTGCGTATGCCCGGCATGTCGGGACTTGAATTGCTGTCCAGCCTGGACAGGCATGTGGCGCCTCCGTTGGTATTGATTTCGGCACATGGTGACATCCCGATGGCGGTTCAGGCCATACAGGACGGGGCGTACGGGTTCATCGAAAAGCCATATGAACCACGGCGATTGCTTACGGTGCTGAGGCACGCTGCTGAACAAAACAGAATGCGAAGAAGCAATGCCCGCCTCAAAGACCGGCTGTTCAAACTGTCAGGCCTTGACCGCATCCTGCTGGGCCAAACAGACGCCATTACAGACTTGCGACAAGAAGTACTTGATCTGGCCGATACATCCGTTGCGGTTTTGCTGCAGGGGGATACCGGCACCGGGAAAGAGCTGGTTGCCCATGCTTTGCATGATTTGGGCCGCTCGCCGGAGGCACCCTTTCTGGCGCTGAATTGCGCGGCATTGTCCTCCGAGACGTTTGAAGCAGAAATGTTCGGCGTCGCGGGTGAATCCGACGGAAGGCTTGTGGCAGCATCGGGTGGGACCTTGTTTCTGGACGAAATCTGCTCGTGCCCACCAGCGGCTCAGGCGAAGCTACTAAGGGTCATCGAAGATCAGCAGGTCCTTCCGGTGGGGGCTGTGTCGCCGGTGCCGGTAAGTGTCAGGGTCGTGTCAGCAACCAACGAAGACGTTGTACTGGCCGCCGAGGAAGGCCGCCTGCGTCAGGACCTTTTGTTTCGACTAAATACTGTCGTCTTGACTTTACCTCCACTACGTCAAAGGCGGGATGATCTGGTTCTTTTGGCGACGCATTTCTTGAACGAATACGCGCAGGTTTATGAGATAGACGCGCCAGAACTCGATCAGGACGATTTGGCCGCTCTGCTTGCACATAGCTGGCCCGGGAACGTACGCGAATTGCGCCACGTCTGCGAACGGCGCATTTTGGCGGCCCGACGCGGAGGAGGGTCGGTGGTGCAGGCTATCCAAAGCGATCAGCACTTCGACGAAGTGCCGGATACGCTGCGCGAAGCGGTTGCTGCTTTTGAACGCGAACTCATCGGCAAAGCCATCAAGGCGCATAAAGGCCGTATGGATGCCGCCGCCGAAGCGCTTGGGATTGGCCGACGGACACTCAACGAAAAGATCGTCAAACTCGATCTCGATAAAGAGGCGCTGTTGTAGGAGAAATCACTCTGCGGATATCCGCAGGGACTCCGAAACTTCACGCGCATTTTCCTTCATAGGCAGGCTGCTGCGCATCGTGAATACTCTGCCCAAACACATTGCGTGATCTGGGAGGAGCCACTATGCGCAAACATCTTAACCGGGCGGCCATCGCCGCCCTGTCGCTGACCGTTGCATCCGAAGCACTGGCTGTCGAATGGAACGTTTCCCTGTGGGGCAAGCGTCGTGCCTTTACCGAACACGTCGAGAAACTCGCCGAACTGGTGAACGAAAAAACGGGCGGTGAGTTCACACTCAACATCAGCTATGGCGGCCTGTCGAAGAACAAAGAAAACCTCGATGGGATTTCGATTGGTGCGTTTGAAATGGCCCAGTTCTGCGCTGGCTACCACCGCGACAAGAACCCCTCGATTACTGTCCTGGAACTGCCGTTTTTGGGCGTGACATCGCTTGAACAGGAAGTCGACCTGTCGATGGCCGTCTATCAACACCCGGCCGTTGTCGAGGATCTGGCCCGCTGGGATGCTACGCTCCTGATGCCGTCGCCGCTACCGCAGTACAACCTTGTTGGCGTCGGTGAAGCACCTAAATCCCTAACCGATTTCGAAGGTCTGAGCGTTCGGGCGACTGGCGGCATCGGTAAAGCGATGGAGACGGTTGGGGCAGTTCCGACCTCGATGTCTGCATCCGAAGTGCGTCAGGCAATGGACAGCGGCATCGTCAAAGCGGTCAGCTTTGCGCCACACGCGCATATGTCTTTTGGCACCATTGAAAATGGCACGTGGTGGACGACGAACCTCAATCCCGGCACCGTCAACTGCCCTGTCGTGGTGAACACGCTGGCACTGGAAGATCTGTCTGACGAACACCGCGATGCTCTGCTGGGATCGGTGGAAGAGGCACTGGATCATTACGTGAGCCACTACCAGACCAAAACGATGGAAGCGTGGGGCCCTGAGCTGGATCAACGCGGCATCGAACGGGTCACTTTCAGCGATGAAGAAATCGCAGCGTTCAAAGAAGCCGCAGCCGCCCCCGCGGCCGAGGCCTGGATCGCAGAAAACACCGAGCGTGGCCTACCAGCACAAGAGCTCTATGACCTTGTGACTGGCAAGATCGCAAACGGGAGCTAATCCACTCAGTGCCCGGCGTCAGCTTGATTGGCGTCGGGTTATTTTTTTCCTGACAGCGGAGTACAACGATGGCCGGGTCATCCCAGGTGCTGTCCGACGACAGCCGTCTCAGCATTCTCGATCAACACCTCTACAAACTGGAAAGCTTTCTGGCTTTGATCAGCGGTCTTGCAGTCTTTTCGCTGATGGTCATGGCCGTAGTCTCCGTTGGTGGTCGGAACTTCGCCAATGCACCACTTCCCGGGTACGTGGACTGGATCGAGCAGGCCATGCCATTAATCGCCTTCATGGGGATTTCCTATGCGCAGCGTGATGGCGGTCATATCCGAATGGACATGGTTGTTGGAGCGCTTAGAGGCCGGATACTCTATATCGTTGAGTTTATCACAACCGCTGTCATTCTGGCGCTGATCGTCTTGCTGATCTGGGGGAGTTGGGCGCATTTTGCACGCAGCTTTGACTTTGGTGCGCCACTCTGGAGCCGCGACAGCTCTATCGACATAGGTATCCCGCTGTGGCCCGCAAAGCTGTTGGCCCCCGTCGCCTTTAGCGTGCTTTGCCTAAGGCTTGCTTTACAGCTCTGGGCCTATGGTCGCGCGATCAGGCACCCCGATCAGGCACCTATTGCCGTCCCGCTAATAGCCGATGCAGCCACTCAAGCTGCAATGGAAGCCGAGCACGTCTCGGGCCACGACAACTGAGGTTATATCTGATGGAACCCATTGATATTGGTCTGATCGTCTCGGGCGGTATGCTTGTTCTTGTGGTGTTGGGGATGCGCGTGGCCTTTGCCGCCGCGACAGCTGGCATGATTGGCTTGATCTGGATCTTCTGGGCCAAGTTTGGGTACGACCCGGCGCGGTTCGGCAAGGCTCTGACAGTGGCCGTCAAAACAGCGGGGCAGGTGCCGCACTCCAAGATTTCAAGCCAGGCGTTGAGCCTTATTCCGACCTTCATCCTGATTGGCTACCTCGCCTATTACGCGGGCCTGACCAAAGCACTGTTCGAAGCCGCGAAGCGTTGGCTCGCATGGGTCCCGGGCGGGCTGGCGGTTTCGACCGTTTTCGCAACCGCTGGGTTTGCGGCGGTATCTGGGGCCTCGGTCGCCACTTCCGCTGTGTTCGCCCGTATCGCCATCCCCGAGATGCTGAAGATAGGCTACGACAAGCGTTTTGCTGCAGGTGTCGTTGCTGCAGGCGGTACGCTCGCCTCGCTCATCCCGCCTTCGGCCATTCTGGTCATCTACGCGATTATCGTCGAGCAGGACGTGGGCAAACTGCTGTTGGCGGGATTCATCCCGGGCATGTTCTCGGCAGTAATTTACGGCTTGCTGATCATTGGCATGGCCGTTGTGATCAAAGGATTTGGCCCCGCAGTCACCGGATTTACATGGAAAGAACGTTTCCTCTCGTTGCCGCCCGCATTGCCCATCGTGATTGTCGTCGTCACCATCATCTTCTTTGTTTACAACCCGTTCGGCGGCGATGCCTGGGGTACGCCAACCGAAGGTGGCGCAATTGGAGCATTTGTGGTGTTCCTGATGGCGCTGTATCAGGGCATGCGCTGGTCCGAACTCAAAGACGCGCTTTTGGAAACCGCCAAGCTGAGCGTGATGATTTTCACGATCATCTGGGGCGTTTTAGTTTACGTTCGTTTTCTTGGTTTCGCCGAACTGCCAAGTGCATTCTCCGACTGGATCACCTCGCTTGAGATGTCTCCGATGCTGATCCTGATCTGTATTCTTCTGGCTTACGCTGTACTGGGCATGTTCATGGATGCCATAGGTATGCTGCTGCTGACGTTGCCGGTAGTTTACCCTGCCGTCATGGCGTTGAATGGTGGTGAAGCCGTAAGTGCAGCCGAAAGTACCTTCGGTATGTCCGGACCTATGTGTGCCATCTGGTTTGGCATTTTGGTTGTCAAAATGGCCGAGTTTTGCCTGATCACCCCGCCTATTGGGCTGAATTGCTTTGTCGTGGCCGGCGTTCGTGATGACCTAAGCGTTCAGGATGTTTTTAAAGGTGTAACGCCTTTCTTTCTGGCGGATGCTGCAACCATCGCGATGCTCGTTGCCTTCCCTGCTATCGTCCTATGGCTTCCTGGTCAGGTTTGAATCACATGGAATGATTTTGGAGTGCGGTATGCCGGTGCAGCTAAGGCCTGCATCAATCAGCTGCACTGCAGAATACATGACACTTGTTCAATGGCCGGTTTGGGCCGAATGGTGGCGAGCTATCCGTTTCAGTCAGGCGCTGCTAGCTCCGCTTTCTCGACAGTCTCAGTCGTGACACATTTTATAAGATCCCGCGAACAGCGGGCATGTGTACAAGTTCAGAATAGATAGCTCGCAGCAAGTCGTCGTGCGGCAGGGGTTCTACCAAACGGCCACCATGCACTGTACCAGGATACAAGAGAAATAGTAGCGTCGGTGCAGTCTCAGTTTCGGCATTTGGGCCCAAGTAGTCAAAACATATTGGAACCGGGCCTTGCAATCAATCGCGTGGAAAAAGTTCATTGGCATCGCTAAGTAAGAACAGATTTGTTCGCTTGCTGCCTTGAATAATCTCCGTGAGCGCGTCCCGCCAACCTAGGATTTATTTCCTGTCGCCTTTAAGCCTAGACCCATCAACCACCCAAAGCATGTTTTTACAAAAATCCTCGCGGGCTCGACGCTCTTTGGGATCGAGATGGGAATGTTGGATCTCCAAAGTGAGGCCTGCCAGCGTGTAGACGTCGGCAATGTGCTTCTCACCAGTATTTTGATCAGTAAACACTTGTTCTTGCCAACGGAGTGGAAACTCATTTTTCCAGTTCCGATTCCAATCAGTTTCTGGTTCCCACCAAGGATCACATTCCACTTTGCATTTGTGCGCCGAATGATGAACCCTAACCTCGCCACAACGCGGAATCATTTCAGATTTGCAATATGAGCATTGCCTTACAGTCCCAGGGATCGGTCTACTTCGGTTGCCATTAATGATTGCTGTTAACATTCCTGCGCCTGGAGCCTGTGGTTTTGAGGTCAGCTAAACGTAGCAGCTTTTCACATCCATCTCGGACTGTTTCGCGAGGCTTAGTGCCATTGGCTTCAGAGCAGCGCATTGCGAAAAAATGGGCCCGAGTCTGGCTCAGTGTGGCGCAATGTCCGCTTTGGGGAAGCTGCGACGCTGCATCGGATGGTGTTTTCAGAGTCCGCCATGGTCCGTCTTCATCGGAGCTGTAAGTTGGCTGATATCGAATGCTGCTCTCACCCCGATGTCGGCAGCGAGCCCATAGTTCTAGATGCTGCATCTTGAATGAGTGACTGCGAAGCTATGATTGCTGCCATTGGTCTGCGCAAGGCGGCCTATGGCTGACCTTCATCTGCGGGTTGCGATGCTGCGTTGCAGCAGGTCGGAGCCGCCATTGGCTGCTATCAAATCGTTCTCGGACAATCGATGTCGAGCAACACGGGCGCCCGCATTAGAGCCGGTGATAGCGGCACATTGAACCCGGACTCATTGAAAACCAGCAGCATCGTAGCGCCGAATCTGCGACCAGCTTGCTAGAAAACCGGTGGGGCCGACTTTCCAATCCACGCCGGACTTAAAATTCGGCCTTTCAATTTCCCTGATTCCGAGCTTCCAGCCGTTCCAGATTTACAACCGTCGAAAGCATAAGACGATCATGGCTCCAATCCTGGGTTTGACGAACCGAGGCAGACCCAATGGCAAGCACAACAACCAGAGAAAGCGTCAGCCCAAAGAAGTTTGTTGACAATTGTGTGTTGGTCACGGGCGCATCGGTCAGGGCGATCACACGCTGGCGCAGAACTTGCTTTGCTTTCGGCCCGTTAACCAGGGCTACATGAAGAATGCGAGGGTTCTTCAGCTTGATAGATCGTGTGCAGTAGTCCAGTAGACAAGCGGTATAGTCGGTCGCGTCAATGCCTTTGCGCGAGACGACAGACTGGTCGCAGGCCAATTCGCGAAGCCGATCAAACTGTTGTTTCATGGCCAGATAGGCCGGGTTCCAAAACAGCAGAGGACGCATAAGCTCGAAACCCAGTTCCCATTCCACGTCCAGCGCGCGGATGTGCTGGAATTCATGCGCCAGAGCAAAGCGCAAATCGCGTGGCGAGTTTAGCAAATGGCTGGGCAAAACGACGTGACGGCGACGAAGGCCGCGTACCGCAAAAGGCACAGTTACGCGATCTGAAAGGCGAATGTCCACCTTTGCCGACTGTCGCCAAAGAAAGCTGGACCGTACGGCCTTGCGAATTGTAAGCGCGTTGCGGGCAACCCGAATTGCCAGAACAATTGATAGAAGAACCAGCGTAGTCAGCGCGCAAGTTACGAAAACAGAGCCGCCTGACAAGACATAGTCGAGCCAGCGTTCGCGCGTATTCAAAAGGGTTTCGAACTGCGCAGCGGGCATGGCGATTTCGCCGCGCAAATAGGCCGCCACTGCGATATCCCCCAGCGCGACAACACGTCCGGGCCACACCTGAGCGACAAAGCCCGAAACACCGATCGCCAGAACCGGGCTGAGCATAACGCCGATGCAAAGTATCTTGAGCGAACGAAGCTGAGCAACAAAGCCGTACCTCATGGGCGTCAACGCAAGGCCCCCACGCACGGCCAGCCAGATCAGCGCCGATAATCCAAGCACAACGTTGAACTCGAGAAACGCATCGAGAACCGGTTTAACCGCTGTCATTTTGCAGTCTCCTCTCTACCAGTGCTCGAATCTCCTCTAGGTCATCTTCTGTCAGGCCCTCATCGTCGACCAGCCTTGCAACCAGAGTTGCGGGCGTGTCGTCAAACAGGGTCCGGGACAGATTCTGCAACGACCGCGACTGATACCTGTCCTTCTCGAGAAGGGGTCTGTAGATCAGCGACTTGCCGTTCTTCTCGCTTTCGACAAAGCCCTTCTCATCAAGGATCCGCAAAATTGTGGCTCCGGAAGTGTAGGCGAGATTGCGATCAGGTGGCAGGCGATCAAGGACTTCACGGACCGTGCCCTGACCAAGCGCCCAGAGTTCGTTCATGAACTCAAGTTCCACTTCGGTCAGAAGATTTGTTGTCTTTTTCTTTCGCATCAATCTCGGTGTCGCCATTATTAGTATGTCTGACAGACAAGCATCCTTTCGCTGTTTCGCAAAGCCTAAACTTTCCAGAAGACGAAGACGCCCCAACCGATGGACAGGAAAAGCGGCGTCCAGACCGGTTGTCCGACCAGCCCGAGCCAGGCCAGGAAGATATAGGTCGAGCCCAGCAGGGTGATGAACAACCGATCCCCCAGCGTGGTGGTCAGCCCCAGCACGCCGCGCCGCTCGATCCCGTCTCGGAATTTGAACCCTTCCAGCAAACCAATTAGGGCGATGGCCGAAAATATACCGATGAACACCGCCAGTGTTGCCGGAGTCCATGCCATCCAGAAATCCGGCCACAAAGGAGCGGTCCACGAGAAACCTTTTTCCTCTTGCTGACCGACACTGCCCCAACCGGCCTGTTGGGCATAGGCCACTGAAGGCAGGAATGGCAGAGTGACAAGAAGTTTACGCATATCGAACCTCACACACGTCCCATCGCGAAACCGCGCGCGATGTAGTTGCGGACAAACCAGATGACGATGGCGCCGGGGATGATGGTCAGCGTGCCGGCGGCGGCCAACAGGCCCAGTTCGTACCCCGCGCTGGAAGCGGTGCGGGTCATCACGGCGGCAATTGGTTTGGCCTCGACCGCAGTCAGGGTTTTGGCCAGCAGCATCTCGACCCATGAGAACATGAAGCAGAAGAAAGCAGCGACACCGACGCCCGCTTTGATGTTCGGCAAGAAGATCGTCACGAAGAAACGCGGGAACGAGTAACCGTCTACATAGGCGGTTTCATCCAGTTCCTTCGGGACGCCGCGCATGAAGCCTTCCAGTATCCACACCGCCAGAGGCACGTTGAACAGCGTGTGTGCCAGCGCCACAGCCAGATAGGTGTCGAACAGGTGGATCGACGAATACAGCTGAAAGAACGGCAGCGCGAACACAGCCGCAGGGGCCATCCGATTGGTCAGCAGCCAGAAGAACAGCTGTTTGTCCCCCAGGAACCGGTAGCGCGAGAACGCGTAGGCCGCAGGCAGCGCCACACAGACCGAGAGCACCGTGTTGATCGTCACGTAGATGATCGAGTTGATATACCCCCAGTACCACGTGGGGTCGGTAAAGATGGTGATGTAGTTCTCCAGCGTGAAGGTCTGGGGGAACAGGGAAAAGCCCGACAGGATCTCGTTCGTTGTCTTGAAGGACATCGCCACCAGCCAATAGATCGGTAGCATAAGAAACGCGATATAGAGGATCGGGATAAGGGACCGCTTCTTCATTGCGCGTCATCCTTTGTCATCAGAGTGTAGAAGACCCACGACACAAGCAGCGTGATGGCGAAGTAGATCAGGCTCATCGCGGCTGCAGGGCCAAGGTCGAACTGTCCCAGCGCGATCTTCACAAGATCGATCGACAGCAAGGTGGTTGAGTTACCGGGGCCGCCGCCGGTCAACACGAAGGGCTCGGTGTAGATGTTGAAACTGTCCATGAAGCGTAGCAAAACGGCGATGGTCAGGACGGTTTTCATCTTGGGCAGCTGGATGTAGCGGAACACTGACCACGGGCTGGCACCGTCAATCTTGGCAGCCTGATAATAGGCGTCAGGGATCGAAACGAGGCCCGCATAGCACAGCAACACCACAAGCGAAGTCCAGTGCCAGACATCCATGACAATGACGGTGATCCAGGCCGAAAGCGGCTGTTGCGTCATGTCATAGTTGATGCCCAGAACGTCATTCAGGAAGTATCCCAGAAGACCGATCTGGGGCAGGGTGAAGATGTTCCACATCGAACCGACTACGTTCCACGGGATCAGCATCGGCAGGGCCATCAGCACCAGACAGACCGGCACCCAGAATCCTTTGCGAGGCATCGACAGGGCCACGATGATGCCCAACGGCACCTCGATCAGCAGGATCAGGAAGGTGAACAGGAATTGCCGACCCAGCGCGGCTTGGAAGCGGTCGGATCGCAGGATCTGTTCGAACCAGCCCAGACCTTCCCAGAAGAACTGGTTGTTGCCGAAGGTTTCCTGCACCGAGTAGTTGACCACTGTCATCATCGGCACCAGCGCGTTAAACGCGACCAGCGCCAACACCGGTAGGACAAAGAACCATGCCTTTTGGTTTTCCGTTCTCATTGCGCGCGCTCCTCGGTAGCAATCCAGCCGTCGCGGTATACGCGCGATTGTTCAGGTTTGAATTGTAGGAAGACCTGTGAGCCGGGCTCAGGCACCACATTTTCCGTCACAACCTTTAGCGCAGTATTGCCGACCATGGCGCTGACCACATAGTGGCGTCCAATGTCCGAAACTTTGGTTACATGTGCAGGGATGCCTGTGTCGCCGAAGCCTACATATTCAGGGCGGATGCCCAGATCGGTGCGGCCCCCGTCGCCATGGGTCAGGCCTTCCAGCACAACCTCGTGACCTTCGAACACCGCGCGGTCACCCTTGGCCTCGCAGGGCAGCACGTTCATGCCGGGGGAGCCGATGAAGTGGCCGACAAATGTGTGTTGGGGTCGCTCGAATAGCTCAACGGGCGTGCCGATCTGCACCACTTCGCCTTCCTGCATCACCACAACCTCATCAGCAAAGGTCAACGCCTCTGTCTGGTCGTGGGTCACGTAGATCATCGTGGCTTGCACACGCTGGTGCAGCTCTTTCAACTTGGAGCGCAGTTTCCATTTCAAATGGGGGTCGATCACTGTCAGGGGTTCATCGAACATCACCGCGTTCACGTCGTCTCGCACCAGACCGCGACCCATAGAGATCTTCTGTTTGTTATCCGGGCTAAGACCCGAGGCGCGAGTGCCCAGCATATCCGTGACGTCAAGCATCTCGGCAATCTCATCGACGCGACGCTTAATCGTCTCCGGGTCAACACCCCGGTTTTTCAGCGGGAAAGCCAGGTTCTCGCCGACTGTCATCGTGTCGTAGATCACCGGGAACTGGAACACCTGTGCGATGTTGCGTTGGTCGGGGGGTAAGGTGGTCACGTCACGGTCGTCAAACAGGATCTGTCCTTCGGACGGCGTCAAAAGACCCGAGATAATGTTTAGCAACGTGGACTTGCCACAACCGGACGGTCCTAGCAGCGCATAGGCACCGCCATCGCGCCAAGTCACGTCGATTTCCTTCAGTGCATAGTCTTGCGGGTCTTTCGGCGTCGACATGTAGCTGTGTCGCAGGTTTGAAAGCTTGATCTGTGCCATGTCAGGCTATCCTTTTGCCATCTTGGCCGAAATACCGGCAGTGGGCCGGGTTCATGTAGAAGCCGTGATCTTCGCCAACCTGATAGGGGTGGACGCCCGAGGCAAGTGACACCCACGCATCATCGCCATGTTGGAAATGCGCGCTGGAATCCGAGCCGGACAGTTCGGTCACAATCACGCGGCCGGTAAGCTCCACATCATCATCGGAAGAGCGAAACGGGGTCACCCGATGGGGACGCACGGCGACCATGTAATCTCCGTCGGCCATTTCTGTGACAGCCCAGCCACCTCCACCAGCCATTTGCGCCTGAGCGCCGGACACAGTGATGCGCGCGACATTGATCGGCGGATCCGAAAAAACTCGCGCGGCGGCGATGTTCTCAGGGTTGCGATAAATATCAGCGGTCGGCCCGAACTGGGTCACGCGACCATCTTCCATCAGGGCCGTGTATCCACCCAGAAGCAGTGCTTCTTCGGGCTCTGACGTGGCATAAACCACCACAGCACCACGACCCGCGAACAGATCGGGCAACTGCTCGCGCAATTCTTCACGCAATTTATAATCGAGGTTTGCCAACGGTTCGTCGAGGAAGACGGCGCGGCTCTCTTTCGCAATGGCGCGCGCCAGTGCCGTGCGTTGCTGTTGCCCGCCTGACAGCTCATGCGGGCGGCGGTGTAACATCGGGCGCAGTTGAAGCAGATCCGCGGCTTCTTCCACGCGGCCCACAATCTCGGACTTTGCCATACCCGCAACGCGCAATGGAGAGGCGATGTTGTCGAACACGGTCATATGCGGGTAGTTCACAAAGAACTGGTGCACCAGGCTGATCTGCCGCTTCTGCGTGTTCAGTTTGGTCACATCCTGACCATCCATGAAGACCTTGCCCGAGGCAATCGGGTCCAGCCCGGCCATCATCTTGATCAGAGAGGTCTTGCCCGATCCTGTCGCGCCCAGCAACACATTGAAATGGCCGGTCTGCAGCGTCAGGTTGGTTGGTTTGATATGGATGACGTTGCCGACCCGCTTGGTCGCGTCCTGTAGTTCGATCATTTTCGCGAATTCCGATCCCGCAGCGCCCGCGCTGTCTTGGTCTTGGTGTGGGGGTGCCGCGAACGGCACCCCGGGTTGCTTTGGCTTACTGAGACTGCCAGCGCTGAACCAGCTCGTCATAGTTGACAGTCTGGCCTTGCGGCTTTTCGTTCTCAAGCTTGGCCTTGGGCGAACCTTCTTTCTCGAGCCAGAATGACGCATCCTGCGGCTCGTTCAGGCGCGGTCCGCATCCACCGTAAACACCTGCGCTTTCATCCGCGGCCTGCATACGGGCCATGGTGATGTCCATCTCTTCTGCCAGACGGTCCATCGCCTCTTGCGGAGTGAACGCGCCCGAGTTCACGTCACCGATCTGCTGCCACCAGATCTGGGCCAGCTTCGGATAGTCCGGAACGTTGATGCCAGTCGGCGACCATGCCACACGGTCAGGCGAGCGATAGAACTCGACCAGACCACCCAGCTTGGGTGCGCGTTCGGTGAACGACTCGTGGTTGACCGAGCTGTCGCGGATGAAAGTCAGACCCACATGGGACTTTTTCACATCGACAGTCTTGGAGGTCACGAACTGAGCGTAGAGCCAGGCCGCCTGAGCTCGATCCTCGGGGGTCGATTTAAGGAAGGTCCATGAACCCACATCCTGATAACCAACCTTCTGGCCTTCTTCCCAGTAGGGACCATGCGGGCTGGGCGCCATCCGCCAAAGCGGCGTGCCTTCGTCATCCACGGTGTTGTTGCCTTCGGACTTGGGCTTGACCATGTCGGCAGTAAACGCGGTGTACCAGAATATCTGCTGGGCCACATTGCCTTGGCTGAGCGCCGGCAGCGACTGATAGAAGTCATAGCTTGCGGCACCTGGAGGCGCATAGCTCCGCAGCCATTCATCCCACTTGCGGATGGCATAGACCGCAGCCGGACCATTTGCAGCACCACCGCGCGAAACGGACGCACCGACTGGGTTACATGTGCCCGCTTCCATGCGGATGCCCCATTCGTCGACGGGAACACCGTTCGGCTCGCCCACGTCACCGGCACCAGCCATCGACAGCCAGGCGTCGGTCATGCGCCATCCTAGGTCAGGCGCGCGCTTGCCATAGTCCATGTGGCCATAGATCGCGACGCCGTCGACTTCTTTCACGTCATTTGTGAAGAATTCAGCGATGTCTTCGTAGGCCGACCAGTTGACCGGAACGCCCAGATCATAGCCGTATTTCTCTTTGAACGCGGCTTTGTTGTCCTCGTCATCGAACCAGTCCTTGCGGAACCAGTAGAGGTTCGCGAACTGCTGGTCAGGCAGCTGATACAACTTGCCGTCCGGTCCGGTTGTGAACTGAATGCCCATGAAGTCATCTAGATCCAGCGTCGGCGAAGTTGTCGCCGCCCAGTCGCCACCCATCATATCGGTCAGCGGATAGGCCAACTGCAGGCGCGAATGTGTTCCGATCAGGTCGCTGTCGTTGACATAACCATCATATAGGTTCCGCCCGGTTTGCAGCTGAGTCTGAACGGCCTGAACCACTTCACCCTCGCCGAGAATCTGGTGATTGACTTTGATCCCTGTGATTTCCTCGAACGCCTTTGTCAGAACCTCGGATTCATAGGAATGCGTCGGGATACCCTCGGACAGGACATTGATTTCCATGCCCGAGTACGGTTGTGCAGCTTCGATGAACCACTTCATTTCGGACAACTGTTCGTCCTTCGACAAGGTCGATGGCTGGAATTCGTCGTCAATCCAACGTTGTGCTGCGGCTTCGTCGGCCCAAACAGGACCGTGCCCCGCAATGACGGCCGCTGCCGCCACGGCGGAAAGTAGATGTCTCCGCATCTGTCTCCTCCCAAGATTATGTGATCCGGCGCAGACCGGATGGCAATCAGCATCGGTGATATTCGGCGCAGCTGTCAAACTAAAATTTTAGTAATGACTGCTAGTATTGTTAACCAGTTGATAGTGAACATTATTTTTACCATTTAGATATTTATGATTTATAATTTGTTCAATCAACTGATATCCGTGGGTACTGATAACATCGCGTAACTAATTCTTGAGTCGACTCAACACCCGCTGCTCAAATGCGAATTCAAAAATAGAAAAAGCGGCCTGTCAATGATGTCCGCATGTTTCGGATCTCCATCGAATTTCTTGCCAAGCGCGATCACGAAGGCATAGAAGCCGCCATATTGCGGTAGATACGCTTCAGAGTTTGCTTCGAACTTCGCTTTACTTTCTTTCGAGGCAAAGTAGTAGGCACCGCCTTCATGCACGGCGGTGTAGACGGTTGTACCGTCCGCCACGGCACCTGTTGTCGCCAAGGTCGCGGCATCCACCCCGTGCAACCCAAGGGGCACAAAGTAATGGCCCAATTTTAGGGGGCAAAGACACTAGGTTTAGGCTGAATATAGCAGCCCACATTGATAGGGTTTGCTTCGGCTTCAGTTCTTTAGCTTTACACTCACTGTGTTCTTGAGTGTCAATGGTCTAGGTTTGCAACGGATACCGATGGGTTCATCTATCTAAGCCCCAAAGCCTGCCCGTTTTCATCAAAAAAATGCAGATTGTCCGTGGGGAAGTGCAGACCAATGTGGGTGCCCGATGTCAGGGCCGTATCGCCGTTCAGACGGACTGTGACCTTGTCCTCGCTTCCACAATCCACAATCAGGAATGTGTCTGCACCCAGATATTCGATCACCTCGATGACGCCGTCAGTCTGACCATCGCCTGCAGCGCCTACCCGAATGTGTTCGGGGCGGATGCCAAGCTTGGTGGCCGCTGCGGACCATGAAAACGGGCCACTGCGGCCGTGCTCAAGATGGAAACTGTCGCCCTCGGTCGCGCAGGGCAAGATATTCATCTTTGGGCTGCCGATGAACTGGGCCACGAACAGGTTCGCAGGGCGTTCATACAGCTCGCGCGGCGTACCGACCTGAGCGATCTTGCCGTACTCCAAAACCACGATGCGGTCGGCCAATGTCATCGCTTCGACCTGATCATGCGTCACGTAGATCATCGTGCGCTTGAGGCTTTGGTGCAGCTTTGCGATCTCATACCTCATCTCGACCCGCAGGGCGGCGTCGAGGTTGGAAAGTGGCTCGTCAAACAGGAACGCGGTGGGGTCGCGGACGATGGATCGGCCGATAGCAACCCGTTGCCGCTGACCACCAGAAAGGTCTTTTGGTCTGCGTTCCATGAACGGTCCCAGCTTGAGAACCTCTGCAGCGCGATTAACCTGTTCGGCGATCTCCGCCTTGGGAACACCGGCCACCTTTAAAGAGAACCCCATGTTCTCGGCGACTGTCAGATGCGGATAAAGCGCATAGGATTGGAACACCATTGTCAGGCCGCGTTTTGAAGGCGGGTGATCGGTGACATCACTGTCATTGATCAACAACGACCCGCGCGAGATATCCTCGAGCCCGCCGATCATGCGCAACAGAGTGGACTTTCCGCAGCCCGATGGGCCAACGAAAACGATGAACTCGCCCTCTTCGATCTTGAGGTCCACGCCCTTGATGACCTGGGCCGAGCCGAACCATTTTTCGACTGATTTAAGTTCGATGCTACCCATCAGGCCCTCCCTGCCCAGTGAAGCCAAACCGCTGCTGTCCAAGAGAAAGCCTTACCACCAGCCGGGCTCCCGGTTATTGGATCGAAGTATTCTGCAAAACCAAAGCCCGAGATCAGATCGCCGGTTTTTTTGCGCAACTGATCTGCGTGCTCGGTATGACCCAGATCCTGTAGCCCGAATCCGATCATCATGTTCATGAAAGCCCAGGTGGGCCCGCGCCAATAGCGGCGCGCGTCGAATTTCGGCATTTCCGGGTCATAACTCGGAACTGGATAGGGCACGGTTTCTAGTGTGGTTTTCAACCGTTCCAGCATCTTGTCCGACTCAACACCCGCATACCAGCACAGGTAGGACGCGTTCGATACGCTGCCTGACATCTCGCCGGTATGTGTGTCGCGCGCATCAAAGCTGCCCAGCTCTTCGTTCCAAAGCGAGCGAGCGCCGGCTTCCAGTTTTTCAATGTCTGTGCTTAAGCCTTCAGCTGCCAGACCAAGCTGTTCACTGATCACCAGCAAGTCCCGCGCGGCCCGCAGTGTAGCAAAGGTCATCGTGGGATCGGCGACACGGAACGGGTTCAGCGACAGCAGCTCCTGCTGATCCCAGCCTGCTTTTCGACCGATCTGTACCAGCCTGATGTAACGGTCATAGTCGAACTTTGTCGGGCGATCCTCGCTGTTAACATGGCTGGTGTCGCGGCGTTTGTACTCTCCCACATCCGACGCATCCATGCGCGCCATTGAATTGTCCCAATCTGGCGCGTTATCACGACCCGCTTCCCAAGGGTGGGTTGTACAAACAGCCCCGAATTCATCCAAACGCCATTTCATGATCCAGCGGTGCCAAGCCAGCAGCTTTGGGAACAGTGCCTTCATCCGTGCGTCTCCGAACGCGGTGTCCTGTTCCCAGATTTTGCGGGTCATCGTGGCCGCGATGGGGGGTTGGATAATACCCGATGAGGGGATCGGACCATTGCAGCCCCAAACATCCGGGCCGGGGAAATACCCTTCATCCTGCTGGTGGAACAGGATGTGTGGCACCATGCCACTATCCCATTGCCCGGTAAACAGTGTCTCGATCTCGACCCAGGCGCGGTCGAGGTCGAACTGGGCAAACCCAAGCGCAGTAATCGCACTGTCCCAGTTCCATTGGTATGGGTACAGCCCTTCGGTTGGGATCGTGTAGCCGCCGCGATCATTGGCAATCAGGATATTGCGTGCCTCGCGGTCGGGGTTTGTGTGTTGATTCATCTCGGTCATCCTTTGACAGACCCCGCTGTGAGGCCTTTGGTCATAAAACGTTCAAGCCCCAGGAACAGCGCCATGATCGGCACGGTGGCGATCACCGCACCGGCCATCAGGTGCTGGCGGGGAATTTCTGAGGAGTTCAGCATCGTGACTCCTCGGGTCAGGGTAAATTTCGACGGGTCGTCCAGCAGCATGAAGGCCAGAAGGAACTCGTTCCAGGCGATCATGAAGACATAGAGTGAGACCGAGGCCAGCGCTGGCAGGCTCAGTGGCAAGGTAATCTTCCAGATCACCGCCAGGCGGGACAGGCCGTCCATCAGCCCGGCCTCTTCTACCTCTGTCGGCAATCCGCGAAAATAGCCCTGCAGCATATACAACGCGACTGGAATTGTCGTCACCGGGTAGATCATCACGATGCCGAGGATCGAGTTGCGCAGGCCGGTCAGCGAGAACGCAATATAGATCGGCAGCGCCAGAACGATCATCGGCACCATGTAGATCAGCAGAATCGAGCGTGAAAAGGCCTTTTGCCCCTGAAACCGGAACCGCGCCACGGCATAGGCTCCGGGTACACTGAACAGCAGCGTTATGAACACCGTCAGTACCGAGACATAGAAGGACGTCCACAGATAGCTGCCGAAATTGAAGTCGCGGAACAGCTCGGTATAGCTGCGGAACAGGGCGGCGCCCTGGCTCAGGTCCACCGAGAAATCCAGCGGGTTCTGCAACAGCGCCTGCTGGGATTTCAGGCTGGTCATCACCATCACATAGAACGGAATGATCACGATGGCGGTGAAAAAGATATAACCAAAACCGGTGCAGAACCGGATCACCGCATCCTCGTATTCATGGCGGGTGAGCTCACCGAACGGTGTTTCCTTCAGGATCGCTGCCATCGACAGATGCATCACAACGGCAATGCCGATCACCGTGATCAGAACCGCCTGCAACGATGTGCCAGAGCCGATCAGAACCGGGCCAAATCCGCTGAGGCAAGACAGGCCCAACAGTGCCGAAATACCCAGACGCGCGCGCGCGCGCTGTTGCGGAAAACGGACATAAACAAGACCAGCCAGTGTTCCCCAGATCAGGCACAGTAAGACCTGTGGTCGGAATGCGTCGCCGGTTGAGAACGACATGGTGATGGCAGCGGTGGTGGCGATCACCACCATCCATAGCGCGCCCAGAACAGGGCCGGTTATATACCCTTTGCGCATCACAGACCCTCCTCTCGGCTGATGAAGCGGAAGAAGACGAAGCTAAACGCGATCAGGCACATCAGGATCACTACGGCGACGGCCGCGCCTGCGCCGATGTTCGAGATTGCAAAGGCCTGCTCATAGACATTTACGGTCAGCGTGCGGGTGCCCGCATTGCCGCCGGTCAGCAGGAAGATGTCGTCGAACTTGTTGAACGTCCAGATAAAGCGAAGCAGGAACAGCACCGACAGGATACCCAGCAGTTGCGGGATGCTCAGCAGCCAGAACTTCTGGAACGGAGAGGCGCCGTCCATATCCGCAGCCTCATACATGCTAGAGTCTATGGACTGCATTCGCGCCAGAATGAACAGGAAGGATAGCGGGAAATAGCGCCAAATCTCGAACACCGTCACCATGATCAGCGCCAGTGGTCGTTCGCCGAAGAAGTTGATCGGTTCGCTGCTCAGGCCCATTTGAACCAGCAGTGCATTGGCTGAGCCTGAGAATGGGTCAAACAGAGTAACCCAGGTGAATGCTACAGCAATAACCGGGGCGACATATGGGAACAGATAGAGACCGCGTATGAACCCTTGACCGCGGAAACTTTTGTTAAGCAGCAGCGCGGCGAACAATCCCATGACCAATGCGCCAATGGTTCCGAAGACGGTGTAGAACAGCGTCACCCAAAGCACGCCCCAGAACTCTGACCCATCGAAGACGCGGGCGTAGTTTTCCAGGCTGAACTCGAAATTGGTCAGCACATTGGGACCGCTGCCTGTAACGCCGGGTTCTGACCCTTCGACCAACTCTTCGAATGCGTCAGGGTCGCCGTCTACGGTGACCGGGATACGAATTCTCTCGCGTTGGCCGCCATCCAAGATACCAAAATCGCAGAACAGGTCTTGTCCTTCCAGCACACATGGTGCTGCGATCTCACCTGTGGGTGTCACACCCTCAGGCAGCACATCGCTTAGAGTGACGCCGCCGATGGCAATCTCCTGACTGGAATTTCGCAGGCGATATTCGATCCGCAGATCATCGCCCGATCCACGCAGGCTTTCTCGGACAACCGGCGCCGGTGGGCGCAGGTCGGACAAGGTAAAGGGCTTGAAGCTGATCCAGATGATCGCCAGCAGCGGCAGGATCACAACAAGAGACACGCTTATCACGGTCGGAGCCAGCAATGCCCAGGCAAGACGCGCTTCGCGCTTGGCAAGAGCCCCGGTACCGTTCGGTGGGGTGGCCGAAGACATGAGAAACCTCGAAGGGTTGGGTGCAGCGGCGCGAACGCCGCTGTAGATGCCATTGAGTGGTAGCGTTACTCGACCTTGGCGAGTTCTTCGTTCATCGCCGCAACGGCTGCTGCGGCGTCAATCTCATCGTCGATATACCGACGGACGACGCGGTTGATCGCCTGGCTGTTGATTATCTTCGATGCCAGTGCCAGCTGACCCTCGGCCACGCCCCAGCGCTGTGCCACATCCAAACCGCCGACGATCTCGTCGATCATCGACTGTTCGTATAGCTCACCCAGCGGTGCCTTGCGGTCGACGCCAACGGGCAGTTCGGCCCAAGCCTCAGAGAATGCATTCGGGTTGTCCGCATTGCCGCGGCGCACCGGGAACTTACCCTCGGGCGCGATCGCCAGCGTCTGGGTATAGCCGTCATCCATCGCGAATTTCACGAATTCCATCGCCGCATCGGTGTCCGCGTCGTTGGTGATGCCAAAGTAACGGACGTCACCCCATGCTGCGCCATCGGGGTTCGACGGGCCGGACAGTTTGGTTACGATGCCGGTTTTGCTGGCCAGATCGCGCGAGGTTGGGTCGTCATTGATGGTCGGCGGAGCACTATCCCGCAGACCGGCCAGTTCATCCAGAATGAAGGGCGACCAGATGATCATCGCGGCCTTCCCGTCAAAATACAGCTCGCGCGATTGCTTCCAGAACAGCTCACCCGGAGGAGATGCCTTGGAGATCGCTTTGTAGAAATCCAGAACCTCGGTGGTTTTGGCTTCGTCCAACGGCTGGAACCCATCGGGGCCAACCGGCGACACACCATTGGCCAGGAAAACATGCTCGAGCACCTGGCTCATGAAGTTCTCATCAACCTTGGTGGCCGAGACAAAGCCATACATTTCCGGCGGGTTGTGCAACGCTTCCAGCGCGGCCTGAATGTCGGCAAAGCTGTCGGGCGCTTCCAGACCGGCTTCGTCGAACAAGTCTTTGCGATAGACTACCATTTGGGTCCAGCCGTCGACCGGAACAGAGGCCGTTTCACCGTTGAACGCCGCCATTCCCAGCGCGCCCGGTGCAAACGTATCGGCGCCCAGTTCTTCAATCACCTCAGACGCGGCTTCGGTGTCCAGAATTCCGGCTTCGGCCCAAGGCAGGGCGTATTGCAGCGGGTGGTAAACAACATCCGGCAGGTCACCAGCAGCAAAAGCAGCGGTGGCACGGGTGCCCAGATCGGTTTCTGTAACTGGGATCACCTCAACCGTGGTACCGGTTTCGGCTTTGAACTGATCGGCCATCTCTTGCTGTTTTGCCAGACGTTCGGGCTGTTCCTCGGTGGTCCAGAAGCGGATTGTGTCCGCCTGCGCAGAAACGGCAGCCAGCACCAGCGCCAGCGATGTGCCCAGCATCAGCCGAGATACTTTAGGTGTGAGTTTCATAGTCGGTTTCCTCCCCGGTTATGATCGTTGGATTAGGTTGATTTTTCGCGCCAGTGCCTCGGGTGTCAGCCGGGGTGGCCCGTCGGATTCGCGTGCGATAAGCACGGCATCGCTGAGTTCGCGCAGGGTTGCGGGTTCTTCGCCTCGGGTCTGGCGGATCAGTAGTGTGGCCAGTCGCTCTCCTGCGCGTCTCGAATCCACGCTGAATGTTGTCAGCCCCGGATTGACGTATTGGCATTCGGGAATGCCGTCATATCCAAGGATTGAAACGTCTTTTCCGATCTCAAGGCCAAGTTCAGCGCAAACTGGATAACACCCTAAAGCAGCCAAGTCGGTCGCAAACACCATTGCGGTTGGTGGGTGGTCCAATTTCAACAGCGACCGCGCTTCGTTAGCCCCTTCTTCGCGTGTCCGTGCACCTTCCCGGATCAATTCTGGATCATCCCGCAAGCCGGCAACTTTCAGGCCTTCAAGATACCCGTCGCGGCGCAAATGACTGTAGTTGAACTTCGGATCACTGCCGACATAACCGATACGGCTATGGCCAAAGTTGACCAATCGAACGACCGCATTTCTGATTGCTGCTTCACCCGATATGTCAAACCAAGACATATCATCCATTGGATCCGGTTGGCCGTATTCCGTCCGCCCGTATAGGATAAATGGGACCTGCAATTCTCCAAGGTACTTTACCCGCGCGTCGTCCACTTCGGTTCGGGGCAAAATGAAACCATCTGCCTTGCGTTCTTCGACAAGACGTCCCAACACATTGAGCATATCTTTCCCGGACTTTGCCGTGGAAATTGTCATTGTCCAGTCCGACGCACTGGCTGCTTCGCAAGCGCCTGCCAGAAAATCCTGAAGAAACGGGTTGTGCTGGTCCGGTTCTTCGCTGTTGATGACCATCGCAATAGCCCGAACTTTTCCTGTTCGAATAGCCTGCGCGTGACTGAGCGGGCGATAGCCCATCTTCCTCGCCGTGACCTCAACTCTCTTTCGCGTGACTTCCGAGATGTCTGAATACCCGTTCAATGCGCGCGATACCGTGCTCTTTGAAAGCCCGAGATGATCCGCCAATTCGTCGAGTTTCACCCGCCGTGGCGGTGAGGCGCTCCTAGACTGAGATTGGCGGTTTTGCAGATTGGGATTCGTTGTCATCCTACTATTTGTTCGTTCCGAAACCGGTTTCGGCAACAAAAAAGTCGAAATACCTCTCAAGTGACTTGTTTGAAACGTTATAGCGAGCGTAACGGGGCTGAGGCGTGGGCGAGAACGATCCCGAGTTTGATACGAGGGCCTATCTCAATGAGATGTGGGAAGAAGATTTTGCGGAGTCTGTCGCGATGGTGGGGGCTAGGGACAACCTGGGAACCAGTGACGCGGACCTCGCTGAAGACTTAGAAACGCAGTTCAAACTGATTGCAGCCGCTCACACTACAGGCGAGGCGGACTAGATCGATCGCGTCATAAATCACATTGCATTCATTTGGCATATGAAAAAGCAAGAGATTCATGAAGCTGGGGATGCGAATGACGAGGACCTCGGCGAGTGATGGTACAGCGTTAAGGTGGTTCACATAACATCCGTTCAGCGATGCTCGCAGCTTGTTGTACCGGAGTGTTCATCTATAGTTTGTGCGAGCTTCAGTTCTTGGCAGATACTCACAGCGTTTTTCAAGATGTCCACTCTATCCGCACAACCAGACTTTACTCCAACTTGACCCAAGCCGCATTTTTTGAAGAGCTTTGCACGCATGCGGCTACAAACTTAACGCCATTGAGGCCGTCGCGAACCGTTGGATAAACAACCGAAGCGTCAGGTGAAGTCCCGTTTCGGAAAGCTTGGATCGCCTCCGCAGCCTCCCCATAGATATTCGCGAACCCTTCCAGATACCCCTCGGGATGGCCCGGAGGAACTCTGCTCAACCTATTGGCAGGATCACCGGCCCCAGCTCCATTTCGGGTGACTAGACGCTTGGGTTCGTTGTAGGGCGTAAACCACAGATAGTTAGGATCTTCCTGAGACCACTCCAGCCCACCTTTTTCGCCATAGACTCGCAAACGAAGTGCGTTTTCATTGCCGGGAGCCACCTGAGAGGACCACAGCATACCCCGCGCTCCGCCTTCGAAGCGAAGCAACACGTGCGCGTTGTCATCGACTTTTCGCCCCGGCACAAAGGCCTGCAAGTCCGCCGCCAAGCTTTCCGCTGTCAGCCCGGTTACAAAACAAGCAAGGTTGTAAGCGTGAGTTCCGATGTCACCGGTTGATCCACCCGCGCCCGAGCGTTCGGGATCGGTTCGCCACTCAGCCTGTTTGAAATCCTGCTGCTCGGTCAGCCAGTCCTGCGGGTATTCAACCTGAACCACGCGTATCTTTCCAATATCGCCATTGGCAACCATTTCACGCGCCTGCCGAACCATCGGATAGCCCGTGTAATTGTGGGTCAAAATGAATAGGGCATTCGAGCTTTCAGCTGCTTTGACCAGCTTCTTTGCATCGGCAAGGGTCGAGGTGAGTGGCTTGTCACAAATTACATGAATACCGCGTTTCAGGAACTCACGTGCAGCCGCATAGTGAACGTGATTTGGCGTGACAATTGAGACCGCCTCGATCCCAGATTTCAGCCGGGCTTCCCTGATCGCCATTTGTTTGAAGTCTTCATAGACCCGTTCGAGCCCTAATGCATGACCACTTTCAATGGATTTCTCTGGCGTCGAAGACAAAGCACCGGCAACCAACTCGAACTTGTCGTCCAGTCGCGCGGCTATGCGGTGAACGCCACCTATGAATGCGTCGTTTCCGCCGCCAACCATGCCAAGCCGAATGCGGCCCGAGGCTTCTTCACTGCGTCCTGTAACCATCACTCAATCCCCAGCATCTTGCGATTGGCTGCTTCGTCTGCGCCACCATCAGCGAAATCATCAAAGGCTTTCTCGGTCACACGGATGATGTGATCGGACACGAACTGCGCGCCTTCACGCGCTCCATCCTCGGGGTGTTTGAGGCAGCATTCCCATTCGACAACTGCCCAGCCATCAAAGTTATTTGCCGCCATTTTTGAAAAGACCGCCCCGAAATCCACCTGGCCATCACCAAGCGAACGGAAGCGCCCGGCACGATCGACCCAGCCTTGATACCCGGAATAAACACCCTGTCGGCCGGTCGGGTTAAACTCGGCATCTTTGACATGGAACATCCGGATCCGATCTTTGTAGATGTCGATATTGTCCAGATAGTCGAGGCATTGTAGCACGTAGTGCGACGGGTCGTACAACATGCAAGCGCGTGGGTGATTGCCTGTCCGTTCAAGAAACATCTCGTACGTCACGCCGTCGTGGAGGTCCTCACCTGGGTGAATTTCGTAACAGACGTCAACGCCGCATTCTTCGGCGTGATCCAGGATCGGCACCCAACGCCGAGCGAGCTCATCAAACGCCGTTTCGATCAAGCCAGCAGGGCGCTGCGGCCAAGGATAGACATAGGGCCATGCCAATGCGCCTGAGAATGTCGCATGCGCTGGAATACCCAAATTTTTCGAAGCAGATAGTGCTTTTTTGACTTGGTCTACCGCCCATTCTTGCCGGGCTTTCGGGTTTCCTCTGACGCTTTCGGCTGCAAAACCATCAAACGCGCTGTCATAGGCCGGATGAACAGCCACAAGCTGGCCCTGAAGGTGGGTTGAAAGTTCAGTGACTTCGACGCCATTATCCTTGGCTTTGCCTTTGAAGTCATCGCAATAGCTGGCGCTGGACGCGGCTTGTTCCAGGTCGAACAACCGGCCATCCCAACTGGGAACCTGAACGCCCTTGTATCCACAGTCAGCCGCCCATTTGGTGATCGCGTCCCACGAATTGAACGGCGCTTCGTCCCCTGCGAATTGCGCAAGAAACAAAGCTGGACCTTTAATTGTCTTCATAAAATTTCCTCCCCAAAACCTAAGCCTCTATGGCGGTAAATTTTCCTTCAGATAGATGTCGATACGGATACGTTCCTGGGCTTTGTTGAATGGCACTTTGTCCGAAGTTGCACGCAGCAGACGGACGGCTGAACGAACAATATGCCCGGTGTCTTGCGAGATAAGAGCGTCAAATGTACCGAGCGTAAGCGCCTCACGACTGAGCGGAGTAAGCTCATGAGCTATGATCACCAGATCTTTGCTGAGCTTGTTCTCGGAAAGAAATTGAATCAGGCCTGCATTGCCTGCTGCTGAGGAATAAATTCCAACCAGATCCGGGTAGGTTTCAAAGATCTCGGGCATCATCTTGTAAATCAGATCCGGGTCATCCCGGCCCTCGACAGACGCTACGACTTCGAGGTGTGGAAATTCTTCAGCCACAACTAGATCAAAGCCTTGACGACGCTCTAGGTGGTCACGTGCCAAACGGGATCCTGTAAGTACCAAGACCTTGCCGTCGCGATGCACAAATCGTCCCATCAGCTGAGCGGCGGTTCGCCCTGCCGAAACGTTATCAATTCCTACAAAGTGGTCTCGCTCAGAACTCGGCAAGTCAGACACCAACGCAACCACCGGAACGCCTTTGTCTCTGAGCCTTTTTACGGCGTCGCGGACAGAAGGCGTTTCGGGTCCGAAAACGGCGACTCCGTCAACCTCCAAACTGTCGACAGCATCCAGAATGTTAACGATATCCTGCGGTTCAAACGGAGCAACTTTCTTTATCGCAACGCGGGTCCGCTCGATAAATTGGTCGCGGGATTGTTCTGCGATCTGACTGCTGATTGCATCCACAAACTCGTTGTCCGTTTCCGGCAGAACAAAGAGGAAATTGTAGACACGGTTTCGTGCAAGGTTTGCTGCGGCCGTGTCGCGCACATACCCCAGCTCATCAATCGCCTTTTGTACTTTCTGTACGGTTACGGCCCGTACGCCGGGGCGCCTGTTCAAGACCCGGTCAACAGTCGCCAGGCTGACACCCGCTACGCGCGCGATGTCATTGACGGTTGGCTTTTTCACCAATTCTAATTTTTGTTTTTGGTCTTCCACGTGTTTTTCAACCCTCAATCTCCCGCGCTAAGCCCTCAAACAACAAAGCAACAGCCTCAGCGCCGGGATCGTTATGTCCAACTAGGTTTTCTTCGGGAACATAGGCTGCGCGGCCTGCCTTCGCACGTCGAATATTCGCGGTGTTGTTCGCGCCTTCGCGGGCAGCCTCGGCCGCATGCGCCAGACCAGATGGCAGTGCGGCAAGTGCCGGTGCCAGGGCGTCAATCATTGTCCTGTCACCTACCTTGGCACCCCCAACCTGGCTGACGCGATTCAGACCTTCGACCAGAGACTTCGGTACCGAAGCCCCGCTCGCAGAGGCATCTCCAGCCGCGTTGAAAAAAATTGCGAGTATCACGCCGGAAGAACCACCCATTGTCTGGCTTAACTCATTGCCCAACGCCGGAAACAGTTGTGTCAGGTCAGCGAGCGGCATTCGGTCAAGGCTACCTTGCAACGCTCTAGCGGCCGTCGCCAACGTGCTTCCTGTATCGCCATCTCCGGATTTCGCGTCCAGCTCGTTCAGGTTCTTCTCGGCGTTGATGAGCAGTTCCGACAATCGGGTGATCGTCTCCCTTGTGGCGGGATTGTTCGAAGGAATTGGATCGATAGGGGTCAGGCCATCAGGCAAAGGCGCTACTTTTATCGGGTCGATGGAATTGACACCGGGCCAAGCCGCCAGATCAACAGGAGCTTCAAGTGCCGCTAAATCGTCCTGATCTACAGGCAGAATAGAAACAGAAAACCCGTGCATATCCAGCGATGTCATCATTGGAGCTGGGCCGATGATATGGTGGGCAATGCCAGTCTCGGACAAGGCGTGCGCGAGGACAGCCATTTCTAGCGGAGTTGTAGAGCCAAGGTTGTTGACCAACGCCACACAATCCCCAGAGCCCACCCTTTGTTTCAGCTTATCCACTACTGTGGACATGGCCGATACAGCATTTGAGAACTCGACTTGCTGTACACCGGGCTCGCCGTGGATGCCTAAGCCGAGCTCCGCTTTGCCGGGTGCGATCCGGTCTTCCTTTGGAGATCCCGGAACGGTACAGGTGTCCAGGCTCATACCGATGCTGACAACCTTTGCTATAGTGCTTGTTGCTGCTTTGGTAACGGTGTCTAGGTCAGCACCGCTTTCAGCGAGTGCTCCGGCGATTTTGTGCACGAACAACGTACCCGCCACGCCACGTGGTTGCGGAAGGTCGGGCAGGGCGATGTCATCATCAACAACAACCATCTCTACCTTGCGGCCCAATGCACGGGCGCGTTCAGCTGCCAGTCCAAAGTTCAACCGATCACCGGTGTAATTCTTCACGATAAGCAAGCACCCAGCCTCACCCGTAACCGCAAGAATACCCGCCAGTACCGCCTCTACCGACGGGGAAGCAAACACTTCGCCGCACACCGCTGCTGTCAACATACCGGGGCCAACAAAACCTGCATGGGCGGGTTCGTGGCCAGATCCTCCTCCGGACACCAAGGCGACCTTCGACTTGTCCCAATCCGACCTGAAAATCACCTTGATGTGTGGGTATCCGTCCAGCCGGGTAAGTCGCCCTCCCGAGGAGGCCAGAAGGCCGTCTATCGCCTCTGTCACCAGAGTTTCTTTCGTGTTGAGGAACTGGGCCATGCTTTTGCTCCTTAATTCACTCGCGCGCCGGACGCGTCAAAATACAAAGGGTTGTGGGGGCGGATTTTTATAACTTTTCCAGATGGATAATCCTGATGGACATCAATTAAGGTCACAACCGGGTGACCGTTTAAGTCCAGGTGCAACCGCGTTTGATCCCCCAGATGCTCAGCACGTATGACACGCGCTTCACTGCCTTCGCCTTCAATGATGTTTTCCGGGCGTAGGCCAATCTGCGGGCCTTTGTGATCGCCTTCGAACAACCCGGACGGCAGGATATTTATCCGCGGCAGACCCAATCGGCTGGCTACGTAAACACTGCCCGGGTTTTCATAAATGTCCCGAGGTGTTCCGTACTGAACCAACCGGCCGTTCTCCAAAACGCCGATATGCGTCGCCATTGTCATGGCTTCGACCTGATCATGGGTCACGTAGAGCAAGGTTGACCCCAGATCGGCCTGAATCCTTTTCAACTCGACCCGCAAATCCGCCCGAAGCTTGGCGTCCAAAGAACTGAGCGGTTCATCCATCAGGAAGATTTGGGGATCACGCACCAGCGCTCGTCCAATTGAAACGCGCTGCATTTCACCGCCAGACAGTTCAGTGGCCTTGTTATCCAGTTTGTGCGGGATCTGAAGAATCTCCGAGACCTCATTAACCTTCCTGGTGATCTCGTCCTCTGGGGTCTTCAGGATCGGCGACCGTAGAGGGAAGGACAGGTTTTCCCGCACTGTCATATGCGGGTACAGCGAGTACTGCTGGAAGACCATCGCTACATCGCGCTGAGCGGGAGTGTCTATTCCAACGTCACGTCCGGCAATGTGCACAGTTCCTGAATCCAGTTTCTCGAGTCCGGATATCAATCTCAGCGTCGTTGTTTTTCCCGCGCCAGTCGGGCCCAACAACACCACAAATGCACCGTTGGGGATCGTCATCGAAATACCGTCCACCGCTTTGACGTTGCCAAATGACTTCGAGATATTCTCCAAAACGACTTCAGCCATTGCTCAGTACCTCGTCGTTCAGAGCGGACCTCAACGCGCGCCCGGTAGATTTTTCAAACAAAGTTACTGCGGGGGAGCGGAACTCCAATCCCACTGTCTCACCGGGACTGACGACCTCGCGTGCATCAATCCGGGCTTTCAGCTCTCCATTCGGGCTTTGCAGCGTCACGATCTGAGTGGTTCCCAAATATTCTGCGGCCAGAACCTTGGCCCGATATGCGCTCGCATCAGATAGAAAAACATGCTCGGGGCGAACGCCAAAAACCAAGTCACCTTCCGCCCCTTCCATCAACCTCGGCACGGCTTCGTCATGGCCATTCAGCCGAACCATTTCCGAACCAGGCTCGACCTTTCCCTCAAACGGCAGGAAGTTCATCGAAGGAGACCCGATAAAATCCGCAACGAACATCGTAGCTGGTTTGTCGTAGATTTCCTGGGGTGTACCGAATTGCTCGATCACAGCGTTGTTCATCACAACGATCTTGTCGCCCATTTGCATGGCTTCCAACTGATCATGTGTGACGTAAACAGTGGTCGCGCCCATGCGATCATGAAGTGCGCGCAGTTCTTCGGCCATATGCTCGCGAAATTCGGCATCCAGGGCACCAAGAGGTTCGTCCATCATGAATGCCTTGGGTTCGCGAACAATCGCGCGTCCAAGCGCTACGCGCTGTCTATCGCCGCCCGAAAGCCCACCTACCGGGCTATCGAGGATGTCGTTGATCCCCAGAATTCCCGCGACTTCCTCTACTTTGGCTTTGACAGCAGCACGCGGCATGCCCTGCGATATCAGGGGGTAGCTGATATTCTTGCGCACGTTCATGTGGGGATACAGCGCGAACATTTGGAACACGAAGGCAATGTCCCGCTCCGACGGTGGCCGCTGGCTGATCTCTTCACCGTCCAGATAGATTTCACCCGATGTTGGAAGTTCCAATCCAGCTATCATCCGCAGCGTCGTCGTCTTTCCGCAGCCGGATGGCCCGAGCAGCATGAAAAACTCGCCGTCCTCAATCGTGAACGAGCTTTCGCGGACAGCCGTGAAATCGCCAAACATCTTTCTTACGTTTTTGACTACGATCTGGGCCATTTCTACTCCGGGAAATGACTGACGATGATGAACATGACGGTTCCGATCAGCGTGACGATGAAGGAATAGGTGAAGGCCCAAAGGACAAAGGGCTGCATCAGCATGAAGACTCCCAGTGCGATAAGGATGGTTGCGACCATTTCCCACGGGCCACGGCGGAGCCGCATCAATCCGGTTAGAAAATCGCTCATTTGCGCACGGCTCCGAATGTGATCCCACGCAGCAAATGTTTGCGCATCAGGATGGTGAAAATCATGACGGGGATCAGGAAGATCGTGGCACCTGCCGCCACAGCAGGCCAGTCCAGGCCGCCAATACCAATAATGGTCGGGATGAACGGTGGCGCAGTCTGCGCATTCGCGGATGTCAGCAGCACGGCAAACGCGTACTCATTCCAGGCGAAGATCAGGCAAAAGATAGCTGTTGAGGCTATGCCGGTTGCGGCTTGCGGCAGCACCACTTTGTAGAAGGCCTGAAATCTCGTGTAGCCATCTATGAGGGCGGCCTCTTCGTACTCTCTTGGGATTTCGTCGATGAAACCCTTCAGCAACCAAACCGCCAAGGAAATATTCACGCCCGTATACAGCAGGATCATTCCCAAATGCGTGTCGCTGAGACCAAGGTTTCTGAACATCAGGAATATTGGGATGGCGACGGCGACCGGGGGCATCATCCTTGTACTGAGGATGAAAAAAAGAAGGTCGTCCTTAAGCGGTACTTTAAACCTGCTGAAGGCATAGGCGGCCAGCGTGCCAAGGAAGATACTCAAGAACGTTGAGCCAAATCCGATGATAACCGAATTCATAAAGCGTTCCCCGAACTTGGATGGCCCGACAATCACCATGTCGTATTGGCGGACGATCTCATCGGCCCAGTTCTGCGGTGGGTTTGCTTCCAGAAATTCCTGCGTTTGCCGTGTTCGTGTGGTGAAGAGATTGACGTAGCCTTCAAGCGTGGGGTCAAAGACCACTTTGGGCGGATAGCTGATCGCATCGGCTGGGGATTTGAACCCAGTCAGCAAGATCCAAACCAGTGGGATCATTGTGATCAGCGCATAAGAGATGACCAGAAAACCAGCGATCCACTTGGACCGGTTAGAGGGTTCGGTGACGGAAAAATTGCTCATCTCTGTTTCACCTTGTTCAGGGCTTTGACGTAGATCGACGCAAGGCCGAACACGGTGACGAAAAGGATTATCGCATAGGCTGACGCATAGCCCGTACGCCATTTCTCAAACGCCTCCCGCTTGAGATTGATTGAGGTGAGTTCCGTTACAGAACCGGGGCCTCCGCCGGTTAGCTGAACTACGAGGTCGAACATCTTGAAGTTCTCGATACCTCTAAACAGCACGGCCAGCATCAGGAACGGCAACACCATCGGGATGGTAATCGTAAAGAACTGTCGCAGCTTGCTGGCCCTGTCGATTTCAGCCGCCTCGTAGATGTAATCGGGAATGCTGCGCAGACCGGCCAGACAGATCAGCATCACGAAGGGGGTCCACATCCAAGTGTCGACAATCACGATCGCCCACGGAGCCAACGTCACGGATCCCAGCATTTCAAAGCTCGACGGGTCCTTGCCGGTAAACCAGGACACGATGTAGTTAAACAGTCCGATTTGAGGTTGATACAGGAACTTCCAGAAGTTCCCGACAACCGCCGGGGACAGCATCATTGGCAGCACGATAATCGTGGTCCAAAGATCGTTGCCCTTGAATTTCTTGTTGATCAACCACGCCAGAGTAAACCCGATCAGGACCTGGAAAAAGATCGTCCAGAACAGGAAATGCGCCGTCGCCTGCATATTTAGCCAGGTGTCCGAGTCCGTCAGGATACGCTCGTAATTCCTGAGGCCTACATCTTTGACTTCACGCCCGATCCGGTTGGCCTTGTAGTTGGTAAAGCTCAATTGGATGGTCCAGATCAACGGAAAGATGTTGATCGCCAGCAAAAGAAAGATCGTTGGGGAGATGAATATCCAGGCGATCGCGCGGTCAGATAATCCTCGGATTTTTCGCGCAACTCGCTCGGGCGTTGCCTGTGCAACGCGATCTATTGTCCTGTCAGACATCTCTTTGCCAGTTCTTGTTGGTTTAGGACTCACGGGTGAAGGTGGAGCGGGTTTGCACCCGCTCCTGTCTGCGTCCGGACTACAGCTTGCCTTCGTCTTCGAAGACTTCCGTCCAATCTTCGATTAAAAGATCAAGCGCTTCTTGAGCTGTACCTTGGTCGGCAACCACGTAGTCGTGGATGCGTTTCTGCATTGCCAGCAGCAGTTCCGCATAGGCAGGCTCTTGCCAGAAATCCTGTACACCGCCCATTGCTTCCAGGAAGTCGCCGGCAAATGGTTGGCTGTCTACGAAACCAGGATCTTCCAGCACGGAGTTATGCGCCGAGTAGCCGCCGAGCTCCCACCATTTGGCCTGAACTTCCGGCTGTGCAAACCACTTAATGTACTCAAGTGCGGTGTCCTGTTTGTCAGAGTAGCTGACGACAGAAATACCTTGTCCGCCCAGTGTCGAACCTGCCTGATTTTGTGGTGGGTTCACGAAGAAGTCGATCTTGTCACCGCCAGTATTGGGGTCGGCATAAAGACCTGGGAAGAACGCAAACCAGTTCATAGCCATGGCGACCTGACCGGACTTAAAGGCGTCCAAGCTCTCACCCATGTAAGAGTTGGTATATCCCGGAGGCGTCGCCGTTTTGTAGAACTCCTTGTAGAATTCCAGTGCCTCAACCGCTTCGGGTGAGTTTACCGCGCCTTCCATGTCATATGAGCCCGGGGTGTTTTCGTATTTGAAACCCCAAGGATACAGCGCTCCGGTCACACCCATGGTGATCCCTTCCGAACCGCGCTCGGTAAAAATTGCGGCGCCATAGACTGTCTTGCCGTCGATTTCACGACCTTGGAAGAACTGCGCGATCTGCAGCAATTCTTTCTGAGACTGAGGTTCACGAAGGTCCTGACCAGTTGCTTCTTTGTATGCGGCTTGGATTTCGGGGTTTTCGAACCAGTCCTTGCGATAGAACCAGCCGTTTGCATCGCCCATCGCAGGCAGCGCGTAGTAATTTGGTGTGCCCTTAGGCCAGGTCGAGTAAGCGTAAACAGTGGCCGGCGCGAAATCGTCCATGCTGATGCCTTCAGCATCAAAGAACTCGTTCAGCTGGACATAATGACCATTCTCAGCGCCACCGCCAATCCATTGGCTGTCACCGATCAGTAGGTCGCAGAGCTTACCCCCAGAATTCAGCTCGTTCAGCATCCGATCCGCAAAATTTGGCCAAGGAACAAATTCGAAGTTCATGGTGTGGCCGGATTCTGCTTCAAATTCTTTTGATAGCTCAACAAGCGCGTTGGCCGGGTCCCATGCAGCCCAACAGAGCGTCAGATCTTCAGCATTTGCCTTGGTAGAAAGAGTAGTAGCGGCAAGGACTATTGCGCTGGTCGAGGCCAGTTTTGTGTAAGTCATCCATTCCTCCCTTTTTGCGCCGTCAATCGAGGATGTGCGAATCGCGGCATAAATCCAAGGCTATTTGAGGTACGCACCTCAAGTCCAGATATTTTTGAGGTTCGTACCTCAAAAAATTGGAAAAGATAGCCAATTTTCTCTCTTAGTTATTGATTCATATCGAAATTACGCATTGCCTTTGAGGCGAATGTATCTTCGGTAGCGAGGTATCGAATGGTAATATCGACTCAAATGGGCGCAGCCGTCATGCAGCCAACAGGTTCAGCTAACCCGCTTCTGAAGCGCTCAAATATTATTTTGGTCGATACCTTTGAGAATTCGAGATAGCGTCAAACAGCGCGGACAATTCGGGACCGTGCATAACTCTTTTTGGTCAGGTGCAGACGTATGAGCAATCTCTCCATCGTCCGATTGAACCGCTACCCTATAAAAGGCTTGAGTTCCGAGCCTATGCGAACTGTGACGCTGCGAGCAGGAGATGGCATTCCGGGCGATCGCCTGTTCGGATTTGCTCGCTACAACTCCGGTTTCGACATGCAGAACCCAACGCCACTGCCGAAAGATCGTTTTGTCGTTTTGTTGAACGAGGCTGCACTGGCAGGCATTCAGACCGATTTTGAAATTAAGTCCCAGGCACTTGAGATCAATGCGAACGGAAAGATACGACGCTTTGATATGCGAGAGTCTGAAGATCGTGAGAAGGCGGCAGAGTTTCTTTCTTCAGAGATCGATTTAAAAGATCCAGAGCTGCCAAAGTTTGTCTCTTCTACTCCTCATAGGTTTACAGATGTATCTGTCGTATCACCGCAAATGATGAACGCGATATCCGTTTTGAATCTGGCCTCTGTGAAAAAGTTGGGCGAACAACTGAACGCAGAAATCTACCCGGCGCGCTTCCGAGCGAATATTGAGATAGACGGATTACCTTCGTTTGCTGAGCTGGATGCAGTTGGATCAGTTTTAAGATTTGGCGATGTCGAGTTGAAGATACTCTCACGTACCAAAAGGTGTGCAGCAACTGAAGTGAACCCGAAAACGGCCGAGCGCGACTTGAAAATACCCTACCTTATTCGAAAATTGATGGGCCATATGGATATGGGCGTCTATGTCGAAGTGATTAATGGTGGAACGCTAGCTGTCGGTCAAACTGGGGAAATACTCGCTTAGACCTTGCCTCCTGCCAAAGAGGCTTTTGTAAGAGGTTTGCGCCATGTTCGGTCAGACGATTTAACCCAACTCTTGCTCAGTCTTTCTTTTGGCTGTCCAGGGTATCGAAGGACGTCGCGTTCGTGTTTTCTGATCCAGATACGATTGGAGGGCACTCCTTTTACGGAGCCTTGACAAAATCCCTGTTTCAATAAATTTTAGCCATTAAAATATTTAGGCAGGTGGTGCTCAATGTATCTGGGCTTGGATTTGGGAACGTCAGGTCTTCGCGGGATTCTGGTAGATGACACAGGACCCGTTGTCGGTGATGCCGAAGTCAGCATTTCCACTTCGACGCCCAAGCCAGGCTGGTCTGAGCAGGATCCTTTGGATTGGATCAACGCTTGCGAAGAGGTTGTTGGGAAGCTTCGCGTCGGTAACCAGAAAGCATTCTCAAAATTGCGAGGTATTGGCCTAAGCGGACACATGCACGGCGCCACACTACTGGATTCTGACGGTGAAGTATTGAGGCCCTGTATTCTTTGGAACGATACTCGGTCAGCCGACGAAGCGCGGACACTAGATCAAACACCAGAGATGCGCGCAATATCGGGAAACATCGTATTCCCGGGGTTTACGGCGCCGAAACTCGAATGGTTGCGTGCGAATGAGCCGGACGTGTTCTCAAAGGTGGGCAAGGTATTGCTGCCGAAAGATTATTTGCGGTTTTGGTTGACTGGCGAATATGTTTCAGACGTGTCTGACAGCGCAGGAACATCCTGGCTGGACGGTGACACTCGGCGGTGGTCAGAAAAGGCACTAGCCATAGGTCACATGCGCGCCGAGCAGATGCCGAGCTTGGTTGAGGGCAGTGATCGGGGTGGAGAGTTGAAGGTCCGTTTGAGGCAGGAGTGGGGGCTTTCGAATCCGGTTGTCGTGGCTGGAGGTGCTGGCGACAATGCTGCCGCTGCCTGCGGGATCGGGAGCATCAACGACGGCACCGGTTTTGTCTCACTCGGAACGTCCGGCGTGTTGCTTGTTGCGCGGGAAGCCTATGCTCCTGATCCGGAAACAGCCGTGCACTGTTTTTGTCATGCGGTTCCTGATCGGTGGATACAAATGGGTGTCATGCTGTCAGCAACGAACAGCATGAACTGGCTTGCTCGCAATCTTGGCGAACCCGTGGAAAGACTCGCTTCAGCTATGCCTGAAAAACTGAACGGACCTGCAGCGATCACCTTCCTGCCATATCTGTCAGGAGAACGAACGCCGCATAACAATAGCCATATTCGAGGCGCGTTTTTGGGCGTGGACATCTCGTCGGAGCCCGCTGAGTTGACCCAGTCTGTGATGGAGGGTGTTTCTTTTGGAATGAGAGATTGTCTGGAGGCATTGAAGAGCACCGGAACCCAGCCTGACAGTCTTATGGCAGTTGGGGGAGGCGCGCGTTCTCGGTTCTGGCTGGAAACCTTGGCTACTGTTTTGCAAGTTCCACTGGATTTGCCAAAAGGCAGCGAATTTGGCGCCGCAATGGGCGCCGCACGCCTCGCAATTTGTGCTGCGACCAACGCAGAACCGACCAGAGTTATGACGCCGCCGGAAATTCAGGAACGCATCGAACCACGCAGGAATCTGATTGACGCCTACGAAAACGAATACCGGAGATATAGGCAATTCTACAAAGCGCTTGCGCCGCTGGCAGTGAGATGAAACCAGAAACGCGTAAAGCCTCCGGGATCGAAACTGCCATTCTTACCGATGGGAATATGCGTGTTTCGGTCCTGAACTATGGAGCTATCACGCGGGGTTGGTGGTACAAGGACGTGCCGCTCATCCTTGGGTTTGACGATCCAACTGCGTACCTCACCGATACGCGTTACCTGGGCGCAATTGTAGGGCGTGTTGCCAACCGGATCAGCGGCGCGACGTTTGATTTGGATGGCACCAGTTTTCAATTGAACGCCAATGAGGGAAAAAACACCCTGCATGGTGGCGACGATGGACTGTCTAAACAGTTTTGGGATCTCGAACAGATTGCACAGAACGAAGTCTTTCTGAGGTATGTTTCTCGCGACGGCGAGAGCGGCTTTCCGGGGAATATCAGGTTCGAAGTCAGGATATGCTTACAGGGCTCACGCTTGGTCTATTCAATAGCTGCACAGCCTGATCGGCCGACGCCGATAAGCATTACGCAACATAACTACTACACTTTGGGTGCTGTAGAAGGCGTAGACGAGCATAAGCTGAAGCTCGCTTCAAATCGGTATCTGGAAATCGATGATCAGGGTATTCCGTCGGGCAGAGTGCTTACGACCAACGAAAGCGGGTTGGATTTTTCAACGCCCAATACGATTGGGAGTGTTTCCGAAGGGATCGATCACTATTTCTGCTTTGATCATGATCGCGACCCAAAAGTCTCGGTGGCGGAAATCACTTCACTCTCTGGCCTTGCGTTGACCGTCTACTCGGACCAACCCGGAGCACAGGTTTATTCTGGCTATGAGCTGACAAAACCGCGTCGCGCGTCGCGTGGTGTGTGTATCGAGCCATCGGGTTATCCCAACGCACCGAATATTTCGTCGTTTCCCTCGATCATCTATACTCCGGAGAATCCGTATCGGCAGGAACTTATTCTAGAAGTTTCTGAGGAATGACATGAAAGCAGTTTCGCTATTCTTGGCTTTCGGATCAGTAATGTCAGTTGTGGGCGGTGCGCGTGCCCAATCGCTTGGTCCTTTGCCGGAGTTCCTCGAACCCGACTTTGCAAGTGCGGAGCTGGGGCGTTTGCTGTTCTATGACCCGATCTTATCTGGCAACAAGAATATCAGCTGCGCAACCTGTCATCATCCCAGGCTTGGCACGTCCGACGGTGTTTCCCTTGGTATCGGGGAAGGGGGAATTGGGTTGGGTCCAGAGCGGACATTGGACTCAGGGAATACCCCGGAACAACGTATTCCTCGAAACTCACCAGGGCTTTGGAACCTCGGAGCCACTGAGTTCACGACGTTTTTCCATGATGGGCGACTAGAGGCAGACCCAACGCAACCTGATGGTATCAGAACCCCGTTGGGTACTCATATGCGGTCTGGTTTCAATTCAGCGCTGGCCGCACAGGCCATGTTCCCGGTTTTGTCGCCAGACGAAATGGCGGGTCACTATTCTGAGAATGACGTGAGCAAAGCGGTTCGTCTCGGATTTCTAACACAGAAAGGCGGTGCGTGGGATCTGATTGCAGAACGTGTTGCGGCCATTCCAGAGTACGAGCAGAGGTTTGAAGATTTAGCGCCAGATGATGGAATTACGTTCACGGCAATTGCCAACGTAATCGCGGACTTTATCGCGTTCGAGTGGCGCGCGGATAACAGCCTGTTCGATCGCGCGATGCGAGGTGAGGCCGCGCTTTCAGAAGAAGCCGAGATTGGGATGGGCTTGTTTTATGGAAAGGCCGGATGCAGCAATTGCCACTCGGGCTGGTTCCAGACCGATCACGAGTTTCATTCGATTGCAATGCCGCAGATCGGCCCGGGAAAGGCGGCGCGATTTGAAAACCATGTCAGGGACGACGGGCGTCTTCGCGTGACCGGTGATCCCGACGACGCGTTTACTTTCCGCACGCCATCTTTGCGCAACGTGACATTGACAGCTCCGTACGGACATAACGGAGCTTTTGCCGAACTTGAGGACATCGTGCGGCATCATCTGGACGCGGTTTCGTCGTTAAAAAACTACTCGATCGAGTTGGCCGCATTGCCGGACTTCCAGGGCTCCAAAGATCAAAGGGCAATGTCGGACAATCAGCACGTGGAGGCGATTGCCCAAAGCAACAGCTTATCGAGTGTTAACCTAACGGATCAGGAAATCGACGCTCTTCTCAGATTTCTGGCAAGCCTTGAAGACCCGGCAGAGCGGCTAGGTGTGCCCGATCAAGTTCCAAGCGGGTTACCGGTTGAAAAGTAATCAGCGGTGAAGACGTATGATTTGGTTGGGCGGATAGTCCAACCACTCGCCTTTCGACCCATCCGGCCAGATCATACGAACCTGCACCTGGTCCTCACTCCCAAGCCCAAAATGCTGAAACCCAGCGATACCACCAGCGTGACCGCCGCCGATTGTTAGCTCGCGGGTCTGAACACCCAGCGAGGTTTTGACTTCAATAAATCCACCAATTGCTGCGTGATTGGTTTGATCCTGAGTGACATCCAGCAATAGCCAGTTGCCACCCTGAGAAGTGTTCTGGCTGACTTCGAGCTCAGAACCTCGGTTGACGACCACCAGATCCAGCTTCCCATCGTTGTTCAGGTCAGCAAGCGCCGCGCCACGAGACTTAGCCATCGAGGCAGCACCGGCATCTGCTGCAGCTTCAATAAACTGACCGTCGGGGTTCTGTAGTAGTAGGTTATTGGGGTCGTTCAGAGCCGCATCGGGCATTTGTTCTACGTTTCCCTTGGCCACGAATATATCGTCCCGGCCGTCGTTGTTGACGTCGCCAAACTGTGCGTGCCACCCGGTGGATGGCCTTCCGTCTCCACCGTTATGCGGTCTATGAGCGGTCGTACCCTTTTCGTAAGTTGCATCGCGCCAGGTCGGGCCGTTTGTCACTGGGTCAAAAATCTGGAGTTTCTGGTCACCCATCGAGGTCAGATAAACCTCAGGAAAACCGTCTCCTGTAAGGTCGCGAGAGGCGATCCCCATTCCCCAGATTGAAAATGGACGCCAGCCGTCGTCTTCCGAGTATTGCCGAGGCTCAGGCTCCATTGCCCATAACTGCTCGTGACCGCCGCGAACATAGTAGTGACGGTCATTGCTGATGCGAAGATCAGCGCGGCCAGTTCGAGCCCAGTCCGAAAACAAAATAGAAAGTGAGCAGTAGCCGGGCTCAAGATGCAGCGGCTCATGATACAAGTTGCCTTCTGAGCGGTACAGAAGGGTTGGTCCGCAGGAGTCAAAAGGACCTTCGGGATCAAACCGATCAACATAGGTGCCAAACGCCAGGGTCGGTAAAGTTTGCCCGCTTTCCCATGTTGCCGAGAAACCTGTGGTCCAGTGATCCTTGGACTGAAACCCGAGTTCAGTGAAAGGGCTGAATTGGCAGTCGGGATGGCCCCGAAGAAGCAGGTCTGGGCCAACACGCAAAATCGCCAGATCCATTACGCCGTCGCTATCAACGTCGAGAGGGTAGGCACCGGTAACACCGGTCACAGAAAGAACTTCAGGGGTCTCAGCCTGAAATGATATCTGTTCCTTCGAGGAATTGATGAACAGTTGAGACCGGTTGGAACCGCCAGCCAAAAAGAGTTCTGGCAGCGAGTCCCCATTGCAATCGAAAACGGCCACACCACCGCCGACAAAATGCTCCCACCCGCCATCATAGACGTGTTTTGGCACATCCACCTTTATAAATTCAGGAGTATCAGCGCCCGCATTCGCAACTGTGGCCAAAGCCGCAATTATCGCAAACTCAAGGCGCATTCGACGTCAGCTCCTTGACCTTTAGAATCGAGACTTGCTCAATTCCATAAGCTGCTGCCCCTTTGGCCCACATCATGTCGCCCCAGTGATGAACTTTGATCTGGGGCAAAGGTGCATCGACATTCACAACGCCGTTCCGAATGCGGGTCATAACTTCGCTGGAACACAAATGTTCAAAGCTCATTTGTGCCCCCGAGACGATAATGCACTCTGGGTCAAACAAGTTGATCAGGTTGGAAATTCCGAGGCCAAACATCTGACCTGCGCGGGCAAGCACCGACGAAGCTCTGTCGTCGCCTGAGTTGGCGCGGTCATGTATTTCGGAAACGGAGTCCATGTCGTTGGTATGACCGGTGACTGTCATCTCACGGAGCAGGGCATAGTCACCCACATAGGCTTCAAGACACCCGCGTTGACCGCATTGGCAAAGGGCCCCGTCAAGCTGAACTTTGGTGTGCCCAAACTCAGCGCCACAGCCTCGTTCTCCACGGTATAGTTTGCCGTCCACTACGATGCCAAGGCCAACACCGTGTTCGATCGTAACGACGAGGAAGTTCTCTAATCCCTTGCCCAAGCCAAAAAGCTGTTCGGCCTTGGCGACAAGATTGGCATCGTTGTCAACGAATGCGGGGCAGGGCAGTTTATTAGAAAGCAAGTGGCTGAAGTCAATATTTCTCTCGGTAATTGAAGAAGACCAGTGGACAAAATTCCTGTTTGCGTCGACCAGTCCGGCCACCCCGATAGAAACACCTGCCAAATGTGCGACGGAACGGTCGATCTGACTGCAGGTTTCTTCAAGTGCTTCGCGGATCGCCGATACAAATTCTTGCGGCGACATTCTGGCGTGATCCAGAGCATACTTATGAGATGCTACTTCGTTACCTTCAAAGTCGACCAAGATAACTGAGATTACTTGCCGAGCCACCTTTAGACCGGCCACAAGGTACATCTGGCTGTCCAGTTGCAGCAATACTCTGGGTCTGCCTCTCTTCCCCGACATTGACTGTGCCTGGCTTTCAGTCTCTTTAACCAGCCCGGCCGAGATGAGATCAGCCGTGGCGGCGGTGACAGTCGCAGGACTGGTTTGCAAGGCGGATGCAATATCGATCCGCGAAACGGATCCCTTTGCTCTGATGTGCTCCAGTACCCGCAGGCGGGTAGTATTTCTTTGTTCCAAAGAAACCGGAGAGGCTTTGCTTTTCAGCATCTTGTCCTCGCGAATCTTGCTGTTGGCCCAATCTATTTGAAATTGAGTGCCTCTTGTAGAGTAAATATTTTACCGACTGAAATAAATATGGTATTCAAATTTGTGAGAGCCGCGAATCGAAATGCGATGGCTCGGCAAATGGGAGGAAATCATGAAGAGAATTCTCAGCTTTTCGGCTGTGGCCACTTTGTTGGCTTCGACCGCATTCGCAGAGCCAGTGGTCGGCGTAAGCTGGTCGAACTTTCAGGAAGAGCGTTGGAAAACAGACGAAGCGGCCATCAAATCGGCGCTTGAAGCAGGGGGTGCTGAGTACATTTCGGCGGACGCGCAATCGTCTTCCGCAAAGCAGCTTTCGGACATTGAAAGCCTGATCGCCCAGGGCGTGGACGCGCTTATCATCCTAGCGCAGGACGCACAGGCCATTGGTCCAGCGGTTCAGGCCGCGGCAGACGAAGGTATTCCTGTGATTGCCTATGACCGTCTGATCGAGGACGACCGAGCATTTTATCTGACCTTCGACAACGTGGAAGTCGGCAGAATGCAGGCTCGAGCTGTCTTTGAGGCCATGCCTAAAGGCAACTACGTGATGATCAAAGGCTCTCCTACTGATCCGAACGCAGATTTCCTGCGCGGGGGGCAGCAAGAGATCATCGGAGCAGCCGTCGACAGCGGTGACATCGTAATCGTTGGTGAGGCCTACACGGATGGTTGGTTGCCCGCGAACGCGCAGCGGAACATGGAACAAATCCTGACCGCGAACGAGAACAACGTGGATGCTGTCGTTGCGTCGAATGACGGTACTGCAGGTGGTGTTGTTGCTGCGCTGACCGCACAGGGCATGGAAGGCATTCCGGTTTCCGGTCAGGACGGCGACCACGCGGCATTGAATCGTGTCGCACTGGGAACGCAGACGGTTTCGGTTTGGAAGGATGCTCGCGAACTTGGAAAGGCGGCTGGTGAAATTGCTGTCGCATTGAGCGGTGGGACAAGCCCTGCTGATGTCGAAGGTGCAGTGAGCTGGACGTCACCGGGTGGAACCGAGATGAACTCGGTTTTCCTAGCGCCTGTTCCAATCACTAAGGACAACTTGTCCGTGGTTGTTGATGCCGGATGGATCCCGCTGGAAGATCTTTGCCAAGGCGTTGAAAACGGACCTGCTCCTTGTAACTAAACCACTCAGCCCTGGGCCTCTTAGTCCGGGCCTGGGGCAAATGCTGAATATGAAAGATCGGAAATGACCGAAACTTCGTCTCAGCCGATACCTGAAAAAGCGAAACCCAGCCTGTTCCAGCAACTGGAACTGGACATGCGACTTTTGGGAATGATCGGCGCGTTTGTCATCCTGTGTATCGGGTTCAACATCTTCACGGACGGACGGTTCTTGACGCCTCGGAACCTGTTCAACCTCTCCATCCAGACGGTTTCAGTGGCCATTATGGCGTGCGGAATGGTGTTCATTATCGTCACTCGCCACATCGACTTGTCGGTAGGAGCGCTGCTGGCAACAACCTCAGCCGTAATGGCAATGACGCAAACCGAGCTTTTGCCGCAAATACTTGGGATGGGTTTGAACAATCCTGCAACTTGGGCGATCACCATTGTAGTCGGGCTGTTTGTCGGCACGCTGATTGGTGCGTTTCATGGCTGGATGGTTGGCTACCTGACGATACCGGCCTTCATTGTCACGCTTGGTGGATTTTTGGTTTGGAGAAACGTGGCGTGGTATTTGACCAGCGGCCAGACGATTGGCCCTCTGGATAGCACGTTCCTGATGTTTGGCGGGACTAACGGAACTTTGGGAACAACGACAAGCTGGCTGTTTGGACTGTTCGCTACTGCGATCGCTATCTGGGCGTTGTGGAGTGGTCGCCGCGCAAAAGCGTCACATGGTTTCCCGGTAAAACCTGTTTGGGCCGAGGCCACTCTGGCCGGGATAATCGCAATTGCTATCCTTGGGTACGTTTACATCGTAAACAGCTACGCCATTCCGACGCGCCGGCTGCAACGTATGTTCGAAGCGCGCGGCGAGACAATGCCAGAAGGGCTGGTTGTAGGATACGGCATACCGATTTCTGTCCTCATACTGATCATCGTAGCGGTTACCCTGACGATTGTGGCACGAAAAACCCGGTTTGGTCGGTACATCTTTGCCACTGGCGGAAACCCGGATGCGGCAGAGCTTTCTGGCATCAATACACGGCTGCTGACCGTGAAGATTTTTGCGCTTATGGGCTTCCTGTGCGCCGTTTCTGCTGTGGTCGCCTCGGCACGCCTTGCAAATCACTCAAACGACATTGGCACACTGGATGAGCTGCGCGTCATCGCCGCTGCAGTGATCGGAGGAACCGCATTGTCTGGTGGCATCGGCACCATATACGGCGCGATCCTTGGCGCATTGATCATGCAGGCGCTGCAATCGGGCATGGCAATGGTTGGCGTGGACGCCCCGTTTCAGAACATCGTCGTCGGCAGCGTCCTCGTGTTGGCCGTCTATATCGACATCGTTTACCGCAAGCGACTGGGGGCCAAGTGATGCAAGCTCAGGATACTCAGAAAAGACTTTCCGGCACTGGGCGCGGTTCAGGCGCGCCGCCATTGGTCGAGATGCGCGACATCTCGATTTCCTTCGGTGGGATCAAGGCCGTCGACCATGTGTCGGTCGATCTCTATCCGGGTGAAGTCGTTGGTCTGCTTGGCCACAATGGCGCCGGAAAGTCCACGTTGATCAAGGTATTGTCCGGCGCATATCAGATGGACCACGGCGAGATTCTGATCGATGGCAAGTCGGTCGAGATTGACAATCCCCGTGATGCGCGGGCGAATAACATCGAAACGATCTATCAGACGCTCGCATTGGCCGACAATTTGGACGCGACTTCGAACCTTTTCCTGGGGCGCGAGATGACGACGCCATTCGGGTTGGTCAACGACGCAGCCATGGAGGCCGAATGCCGAAAGATAATGGCGCAGCTCAATCCGAACTTTCAGAAGTTCAATGATCCGGTCTCCGCCTTGTCGGGTGGGCAAAGGCAATCAGTGGCGATCGCTCGGGCTGTCTACTTCAACGCACGTATTCTGATCATGGACGAGCCGACAGCGGCACTTGGGCCACATGAAACGCAGATGGTGGCGGATCTGATTCACCAACTGAAGGCACAAGGCATCGGGATATTTCTGATCGACCACGATGTGCATGCCGTTATGGAGCTGTGTGACCGCGCCTCGGTCATGAAGAACGGGAAACTGGTCGGGACGGTCGATATCGCAGACGTCACTGACGACGATCTTTTGTCGATGATCATTCTCGGCAAACAGCCAGCACAAAAAGCACAGTAGGGGGCAGAAATGCCAAGTGGATTTTTTGAAGGGATCGAAAAGATCAGGTTTGAAGGCGCGGACAGCGACAACCCGCTGGCATTCCGCCATTATAATCCGGACGAGATTGTCATGGGAAAGCGCATGGAAGACCATCTGCGATTTGCTGTGGCCTGGTGGCATTCATTCGCTTGGGAGGGCGGAGACCCCTTTGGTGGACCTACGTTCGAACGCCCATGGTATCCTCAGGACGATATGGGCCGGGCCCGCCAGAAGGCAGATATTGCATTCGAATTGTTTGAGCTTTTGGGGCAGCCATTCTTTTGCTGGCACGACGCTGATATCCGGCCCGAACAGGGAAACTTTGCCGATAACCTGCGCACATTGGAAGAAATCACTGATTATATCGGTGAAAAGATGCAAGTTTCTGGCACCAAACTGCTTTGGGGTACGGCCAATATGTTCAGTCATCGTCGCTGGATGTCTGGCGCCAGTACCAATCCTGATCCCGACGTTTTTGCGTTCGCTGCAGCGACAGTGAAATCCTGCATGGATGCAACTCACAAACTAGGTGGTGAAAACTATGTTCTGTGGGGTGGTCGTGAGGGCTACGAAACCCTTCTGAACACGGACCTGAAAACTGAATTGGACCACATGGGCCGTTTTCTGAACATGGTCGTAGAGTACAAACACAAGATCGGGTTCAAAGGCACTATTCTTGTGGAGCCGAAACCTCAGGAGCCTTCCAAGCACCAATACGACTATGATGCAGCTACTTGCATCGGTTTTCTTCGGAAGTACGGGTTGGAGAATGAAGTGAAGCTGAATCTCGAGCAGGGCCACGCGATCCTTGCCGGGCATAGCTTTGAGCATGAAATTGCGGTTGCGGCTGCTGAGGGGATGCTGGGTTCGATTGATATGAACCGCAACGATTACCAATCTGGATGGGATACAGACCAGTTCCCGAACAACACACCGGAAGTTGCCCTAGCTTACTATTACATCTTGAAAGCTGGTGGTTTTACCACCGGCGGCACAAATTTCGACGCCAAAATTCGCCGACAATCGATTGACGCTGTCGATCTGGTGGCGGCTCATATCGGCGGAATGGACATATGCGCACGCGGTTTGAAGGCAGCGGCTGCTATGATTGCGGATGGGGGTTTGGAAAGCGCGCTTTCGCAACGGTATTCCGGTTGGAAGTCTCCCAAAGCGAAGTCCCTGTTAAGCAGTAGCCTGGATGAAATTTCCGCTCGTGTTTTAAATGACGGAATAAACCCAGAGCCGCAATCTGGACGCCAGGAAATATTAGAGAATTATGTGAACAGATTTGTCTAACTGCCAAACTTGGGTGTTTTACACTGTTGTCAATAGTCACGCCAAGCCGCCCTTGGTGCTGAGGACACTAAGGGAGGTTTTGTTCATAACCCGACCATAAAGACATAACCTTTCCTTGATCTGGTCAAACAGCCGCAATTCTTTTGGGGTCACAAATGCTTGGCGTGTGGGTCAGAAATGATTGACGTGATTGACCGATTTAATGAGGTTTTGGCCGTCGATTGAGTCGAATATCGGTGACGTACCACACGGTGGTTGCAGTAGCGCGCCATTCAACACTCTGCCCGGTGATGACCGCAGTGCGGACTTTGCTGCCTTTGAACTGTCAAAGCCAAACGTCCGGTTTGGTCTTTTTGCGTAATCGCTGTAAAACGACATGGTCGGATCAGTTGTTCACACCGCTAATTTTGATCGAGTAGATTGGATTGGCAAACATGGATCAGGGAATTTGGTACCGGACATGGAAAAGCGGGAGATTGGGCAAAAAGAAGCAACCGAAAAATTTGGAGTGTCTACCCCGCATGTGTCTAGCCCCCGTGTTCTGGGCCATCTCGGACTAGAGTTTCGGGGACTGGTGGGCGCATGTTGAGGGCCTGATGCGGTCGGGTGTGGTTGTATTGCCTGAGCCAGCAATTGATCACGATCTGTGCCTGCTTGGTCGTTGTGAACCATTCGGAATTGAGAACCTCGCGGCGGAGCGTTCCATTGAGCCTCTCGTTGTATCCGTTCTCCCAGGGAGAGCCCGGGTAGATCCGGATCGGGTTCACACCGACCTTCTCGAGCCAACTCTGGGTTGCCCGTGAAGAGAACTCTGGGCCGTTATCGCTTCGAACGAAATCAGGCTTTCTGTGGCGCAGGAACAGCCCGTAGAGAACCTCCAGCACATCTTCAGAACCCATGCGGGTCCGAACTTCCACTGCGAGCGCCTGGCGGGTGTATTCATCCAAAACCGTGAGCATCTTGTAGCTCCGCCCATTGCTCAGCTTGTCGTGAACGAAATCGACGCTCCAGACATGGTTAGGATGCGTCGGTCGGAGTCGAATGATCGAGCTGTCCTTGTGGTACAGGCGACGCTTCTTCTTGTGCCGCTGCGGGAGTTGCAGACCTTCCTCCCGCCACAGCCGTTCTACCTTCTTGTGATTGACACGCCAGCCCTCGACCCGAAGTAGCTGCGCCACCTTACGGTAGCCATACCGGCCATAGCTCTTGGCCAGACGGATCATGGCCAGTCGAAGAGCATCATCGTTCTTCTCTACGGTAGGTATTGCATGGAGCTGCGTGCAAGGCCGACCACCTTGCAGGTGCGACGCTCTGATGTGCCGAGCTTCTGGCGAGCATGAATGACGGCCTGACGAAGTTGGCTCGTCGTCAGGCCCTCGGTTTTAGGTAGTTCAGACTTTCTTTGAGGATCAGCTTGTCCAGTTCCAGTTCGGCCACGATCTTCTTCAGCCGGGTATTTTCTTTCTCCAGGCTGCGCAACTCCGACAGTTGCGACTTGCCCATGCCACCGAACCGACGCCGCCAATTGTAGTAGGTCGCATCGCTGACACCGACACCACGACAGGCTGTCCGAACATCGTCGCCATCTGCCAGCTTCAGTTCAATCTCACGCAGCAGCTTCAGAATATCTTCGTCCGAGTATCGCTTCCGAGCCATCCCTTGTTCCCCCTTCTCGGCCAAAGTAGTGGCCCAAGTTTAGGGGGCAAAGACAAAATTTCAGTCACGTTCCACAGTGCTCGTATAATGCGACACATAGTTCTGCCACCAGCGGCAGAACCCTGCCATTTTCGCCTCACTTCTTTCATCCAGCACCTAGACATTTCATTGAACCTGACTTCCTTTTAGGAAAATCAGGGCTGATTTGCAGATCAGACGCCGAAGGCGCATGTTCTTGCTGATCTGCCACGTGGCGAACACGGATGGGGGCGAGGCAATGCTATTCGATAATGGTGGTGCGGCCTGCGGGCGGAGCCGAGGACAGGGTGTTGTCTAATAGGGTTACCCGAGGGGGAAGGCAGCGTCTTACCCCTGACGGCCAGAGGCGTTTGGCTTGTCCAAATCCCGCGGCCCAAAACAAGTGCGGCGGCGCTAGCCGCGCCGGTACTTATTGCGCCAGAACGCGTTGTTATTCGAATGAATCGGGCTGGAAGCGGTCCTTCGCTGCGAGCGTGAGATTGAATTGACGTTATCGCTGAAAGCGGACATTCATCGTCAATATTGCTCCTGCTAAGTCGCTAGGGTCAGGACACGTTCTTGTTTCATAGCCAGAACATGACGGTCTCGGTGAGCGCGATGGCTGAGAGGAATACCTTTGGGCACCTGTCGTATCGGGTTGCGACACGCCGCCCGTCCTTGAGTCTACTGAACATGATCTCGATCTCATTGCGGCGTTTGTATCGGCGCTTGTCGTATTTGACGGTGGTTCTGCGCTGCTTTTGACCTGGGATACAGGCGCATATCCCTTTTGCGACGCATCACCTTGGATATTGTGTGCCGTTAAAAGAACTCATGACCAGACATTCGACCTTGAATTACGGTGAGCCATCGGCTTGCTTTATCGATGCGGGACAATGGTCCAATTTTTTGCAACTAAACCCTCAGTCTGCACTAGCGATTCAAAATTGAATCTGCCTTCCTAGGAACCTCAAGGTCATAAAATCTTATAGCAGTTTCGCTGAATACCGCCGAATGCGATTCAGCGGGAACCAGATCGCGATAAATCTCCGCCAATGAGGCGTAGTCGCCATAGAGTTTATCTACTGGAAAATTTGAACCAAACATGACCCTCTTAGGCCCAAATTGTTCAAGGCATTCATCCACGATCGGTCGAATGCTATCTGAGGTCCAGTTGTGATCGAACATTCCCAAACCCGAGAGTTTACACGAAACATTAGGCAGATTGGACAGCGCGCGCAGATTTTGAGCCCATTCCTTCAGGCCCGCGGGGCTGCGGTCATGCGGCGATCCGGCGTGGCATAGTGCAACACGAATATCCGGCGCCAGCGCCAGCACGCGGGCGGTCTTTTTCATGAGTTCGGGAACGAGTTGCAGATCAAAACTGAGATTGCATTTTCCGGCTTCTTTTAAACCGATCAGGAATTGTGGATCATCCAGTAGTGCATTGGTGCCTGTCTGCGCGTCCTCTCCGGGTGCGCGGCCAACGATCTGGCGCACGCCACGCACGGTCGGAAGGGTCTGAAACGTGTCGAGCTGGGCGGATAGTTCGGTAGAAGTCAGATCACAATACACAACCTGTGCCATCGGCCAGTCTGGATTGGCATCGGCGACAGATTGAACCCATCTGGCTTCGTCCAGGCCGTTTTCTGCTCCCACTTGAATATGAATCGATGCGCCGATGCCACAGGGCGCGGCTTCGGACCGGAACTCGCGCAGCAGGTAATTCCGTTGAATCGGCGTTGGGTCGCCGAAGAACCTTTCCACCCCGCGTGCCATCAGCCAAGGGTAGTGTACTGCCTCGAGGTCCCAAAGGTGGTGATGTGCGTCGATCCAATGAGTCATGTTCGCGGCACCTCTGCCATTCGGGCCAGAATATCGACACCTTGTTGTTTCCAAAAGTGGAGGAGGTCAATGAAGATCCAGTTTTCGGCCAGTTTGTCCCCGGAACGCCGGTAGATATCGATCACCCTGAATTCGCCGGTCTTGCCGGTGGCGGGCATGCCCATGAAACCTCCCGTGGGACGCGCGGTGAAGTTCGGCCACCCAAAGAAACCACCATAGTGACCTTCGGCCATGCGGCAAATGTGTTTGGTTTTTGAGCGATCCGCAAACGAGGACCGGAACGGCCCAGCATGTTGTTTTGCATAGCGTTCAATTGTGTAAGTCGCCCCGATGCCCGATGGGCCCCACCAGATCATATCCTCACACCAGCTGCGGCGCAGTTCGTCCACAAGGCTCAAACCGCTGTCCCAGCGACCGAGATCGGAAATCATTGCGTTAATGGCCGCTAAGGTTTTCTCGCCTTCTGCGGCGGGCTGTGGGCCGAACATCAACCCATCGTGAGTCATCGGTCCGGGCTGAACCAGCTGCGCGGCCGTCTGAGGAGGGAAGGGTTTTAATCCCGCCTGCATCATCAGGTGCGGGATGTCAAAATACATCGCGGTCTCGGTGATTTTGCCGTTCTCGACCTTGTTGAACTCGCAATATCGCAGGAAGACCATCTTGTGTGTCGGGGGAATGCCCAGCCAGTTATTGTCGAACAAACCCATCAAATGACCCATCGACACAACCCAGACCGAGCTATGCCCGTCGATCTCATTCGCGCCCGCCATAAACACATCCATCCGGCGCTGCAAACCTGTTAGGCTCGACCACAGAGGGAGCCAGAATTTTTGGACTACATCATCGATTCCGGTCAGTTCGTTGAAGGGATGGAATCCTCGCCATAAAAGCCCTTTCTCGCAATAGTTCGAGAGTGTTTCTGCGATGGCCGGGTCCTTGGATCGACTCAGCGCGTCGTAGAAGCCGAGGACAATCTTCTTCTCGGATTCATAATACATATTGTTTACTTTCAGTAAGTTATGAGATGGTTCACATCGGCTTCCGACAAGTTTGCATTCGCATGCAAAAAAAACTTGCCATAAGCTTTGCTGAATGTCTATGCTTCTGCATGCGTATGCACAATTTTGCGCACCAGGGAGGGTGGAATGGCCGAAATTCAACTTCGGAACGTCGGTAAGCGTTGGGGCTCATTTGTCGGCGTAGACAATTTTGACCTCACTATCGCCGACAAGGAGTTTCTGGTGCTCCTTGGTCCATCAGGATGTGGTAAGACCACGACCATGCGCATGATCGCGGGCCTGGAAGACGCAAGTGAGGGTGACATTCTGATCGATGGCGCGCGTGTCAACGACATGGAGCCCAAGGACCGGGACGTCGCAATGGTGTTCCAGTCCTACGCCCTGTATCCGAACATGAACGTTTACGAGAATATAAGGTTCCCACTGAAGGTTCGCGGCATTGATCCCGCAACACATGACGAAAAAGTGCGTCGTGCGTCGGCGATGGTCGAACTGGATGACTTCTTGCATCGTAAACCGGCAGAGCTGTCGGGTGGGCAGCGTCAGCGGGTCGCGCTGGCGCGTGCCATTGTTCGTGAACCCAACGTGTTTTTGATGGACGAGCCACTGTCCAATCTTGATGCAAAACTGCGCGTTTCTACCCGCGCCCAGATCAAGAACCTTAGCCACGAACTGGCGGTGACAACCATTTACGTGACCCATGACCAAATCGAGGCGATGACGTTGGCCGATCGCGTGGTGATCATGAAACAAGGTGTGGTGCAGCAGGTTGGTTCTCCGACCGACATTTACGATGAGCCCGCAAACACATTTGTGGCGAGTTTTATTGGCAACCCGGCGATGAACCTTGTTGATGGCGATGTCAAAGGTGGTGTGTTCCGCGCTCGAAACACCGAAGTGCAGGGGCTGAACGCACCGGACGGTCCCATCACGCTGGGATTTCGCGCCGAGGACGCCAATGTTGTGGAAAGCGGTGGCGAGATCAACGCTCCGATCTACACGCAAGAGCTATTGGGCGACAGCACGATGGTCTCGGTTCGGATTGGCGGAGCACTTGTCTCAGTTAAGGCCGACAAAACCTATCGGGCCGAGATCGATGATCAGGTTTCGATCCATATCCACACCGATCACTGCCACTTGTTTGATGCGCAAACAGGCGCACGCTTGAATGGCTAAACGTTAAAATCCGTACCCGTCACAACGGGTTCAAACAAGGGTGCAGACTTCGAAGATGCACCCAAACATCCAGGGAGGAATACTTATGTTTCTAAAGAGAATCGCATTGGCTGGCTCGATGTCCGCCTTTGCCGCGAGCGCAGGATATGCATGTGAAATCGACAGTCGGGTCAATATTGTTGGCAACGAATTTGCGGCCATTCAGGCCGTCGCGGCCGGTGCCAAGGAATGCACCGGGGCGTCAGTAGAATCTAACCTGACATCGGAGCACCAAACGATCAACGTGGCTGGTTTGTCCGGAAATCCGTCTGAGTATACAAGTGCCATCATCGCCAACAGCTCGATAGTGGCGCTGATGAACGAAGACGTCATTCGCCCGCTAAACGATCTTGTGGAACAATATGGTCAGGACCTGCAGCCGGGGCAGCTGATCAAAATTGGCGACAATATCATGGCCATCGCGTTCATGGCCAATGCGCAGCACCTGATGTACCGCAAGGATGTTCTGGAGCAGGCTGGTGTTGAAGTGCCAACCACGTATGAGGAACTGCTTGAAGTGGCCAGCGCTATACGCGAGCAGGGGATCATGCAAAATCCGGTGGGCGGCGCCTACGCATCGGGTTGGAATCTGGCACAAGAATTCAACAATATGTTCCTTGGCTATGGTGGCCAGCACTTCAAGCCCGGCACGGCCGAACCCAACGTTAATTCTGAAGCCGGCGTAAACGCGCTGAACATGATGAAAGCGTTGTCGGAATACATGAATCCCGACTTCCTGACCCATGACTCGAACGCAACCAACGCTGAATACCGCGCGGGTAACGTTGCAATTATGAATATGTGGGGGTCGCGTGCGTCACAGCAGACCACCACCGAGGGCGTGTTGCAAGAGGTGATCGACGGCCACGCAATTGGCGCACCGCTTACAGTTGGTGGCGGGGATACCCCGGCATCGACCCTGTGGTGGGACGGCTGGACTGTCGGAAAAAACATCTCGGATGAAGAGGCCGAGGCCACATTCATCGCCATGAAACACGGTATCCGCCCGGACATGTTGAACGATGAGACCACGCCGTTAGCGGTTTGGCTGATCGAAGGCTACGAGCCCGCTGCAGATGCCGAAGGCGTTTTTGCCGCAGCCAAAATGGGCACACCCGCCTATCCGATGCTGCCCTACATGGGTCTGATGCACAGCGCGCTTGGCAACGAACTTGCGGACTTCATGCAAGGCAAGGAAAGCGCTGAACAGGCACTTGCCGATGTCGAGGCCGCCTATCGCGCCGCCGCCATCGAGCAAGGCTATTTGCAATAACAAGCCCATTGCGCGGGCGTCTTCGATATCCGCCCGCGCAAACTCACTGACGCGAGGATTGCAACATGCGCCATAAGACATTCCTTTGGTTCTTCCTGCCCACAGGACTTGCGATGTTGCTGTTCATCGCCATGCCAATCGTATCGGTCGTGACACAATCGATCTTCGCACCTCACCCAGCGGTACTTTTGGAAGTTGAGAATTGTACCCCCCTGATTGGGTGTACTACAGAGACGACTATCGACCAGGAAGCGACAGCCGTATTGCGCGCCGAGCAACCCTTGGGCCGGTTTGTCGGATTGGGCATCTACTTTGACCGTGGCCACCTGGCGATCCAGGAAATCAGCCAGATGTGGGCGTCCAACGAGACGTGGGACGGGTTCTTCTCGGAACTGGGAAATCTGCCTTTTTACCGGGCAATGGCGTTCACGCTTACCTTCACTTTCATTGTGACGCCTCTCACAATCCTCTTGGGGCTGGTAATCGCTCTGGCAGTTAACTCACTGCACCGGCACCTCAAAGGTCTGATGATCTTCTTTTCGCTTCTGCCCATGATCGTCACCCCGCTTATCGGGTCTCTTATCCTGTTCTGGATGATCGACAGCCGCGGTGTCATTGGCAATGCTCTTGTATACATGGCCGGAGATCCGAATTTCAGCCTTAAGGCCTCAACCGGGCTGATGTGGGTTGCCTTGATGGTTTACGGCGTCTGGAGCTCGGCCCCGTTTGCCTTCGTCGTGTTCTATGCCGGGCTACAAACGCTGCCTCAGGACCAGATTGAGGCGGCGCAGATCGACGGCGCAACGCGCTGGCAACAAGTCAAGTTTGTGGTCGTCCCGCATCTCATGCCACTTGTGACATTTGTTGCGCTGATCCAGCTGATGGACAATTTCAAAGTGCTTGAGCCGATCATCGGGTTCAGCGCCGGAGCACATGCACAATCTCTCAGCACCTTCATTTTGAACGACATGAGTGGTGAAACCCGTCAACTTTCATCCGCTGCCGCAACCTCTGTGATGACAATTATCGGGGTCGCCATTCTTCTGTCGCCCGTGCTTGTCCGCACATGGCGTGACTTCAAAGGAGCAAGATAACATGGCCAGTCGCGCACAAAGAATGCCCAAAAGCCTTCGGATTGCCTCGTCCTTGTTCGTGCTTCTTTGGTTCTTCCTGGCTGCTTTCCCATTCTTCTGGACAGTATGGGGCTCGTTCAAAGTCGAGTTGGATTTCTTCTCTATCGCTGACTGGACCAATGCGTTGACCGGTGCCCGAACCGAAGCAGTCTATGGGTCGCCATTCACCACCACTGGCTATGAGGGCGCATGGATACAGGAAGAATTCTGGCGCAATGTTCTCAATACCGGAATCGTGTGTTTCTTCGTGGTCACTATTTCATTGACCATAGGAACGCTGGGAGGCTACGCGCTTTCACGGTCAACCTATAATTACACGTTCTGGCTGTTGATCACGGCGTTGATATTCCGCGCGATGCCACCGATTGCGCTGGTCTCAGGATATCTGTTGCCCTTCTTTGAATGGAACATCTGGGGAATCCTCCCAACCACCATCATCGTGCTTGTGGCGATCAATCAGCCCTTTACCCTGTGGATGCTGCATTCCTTCTTCAAGAACATCCCAAGCGAATTGGACGAAAGCGCCAAGGTCGATGGCTGCAACCAGTTTCAGGCCTTCCGCCGTGTGATCATTCCGGTGATGTGGCCGGGCGTGATCACCACAGGGCTGTTCTCATTCCTGCTGGCCTATAACGACTTTGCTGTGGGCGCGATGCTGTTGTCCGAAAGCAACCGCACGATGGTGCCTGCCATTGCCGCGTTCCTTGGCACAACGCAAACCGAGGGCAATGTGATGTTCGCCGTTGCAGCCGTGGTTTCGGCCACCGTACCACTGTTTATTCTGGTGATGTTCTTTCAGCGTCAGATAGTGGGCGGCCTAACCGCCGGGGCCGTGAAAGGCTGACACGAATGGGACGCACACATCCTCAGTCGGTATCTGCACATGCGCACACAGCCCGCCTTAACATGGCTGCTTGCCGGACCCGGAGGCCGGGGCGAATTCCCTTTGCTTTGATGCGTGCTGGGCCTCCTGCTCGCTCAGCATCAAAGCAAATTGGAATCCGTTTGATAAGGACAGCGCCATGAACGCCCGCGCAAACCGCCCTGCCATGGGTATCGCCACCGAAACCACGTTTGATAACAAGCGGCTTTACCGCCAGTTTCTAAACAGCTTCAACCAGGGTGTCGGCCCCGCCACCGAACTAGCCGCAGTGGCGATCTTTTCGCCAGACGCCAGGATCGAAGCCAGCCACCCGATCAATACCGCCCGCAGCGGTGATGGTTACATGCGCGATATTATCGCGCCCATTGCAGAGGCCTTTGAAGGCTGCACCCGTCAGGATTACGTCGTGACCGGTGGTGAATACCTTGGTACCGAATGGGTCACCTCGACCGGCTATTTCCACGGCCAGTTCACTCGGCCCTTCTGCGGTATCCCGCCCAGCGGCAAGCTGGCCTTTCTGCGCTACGGTGAATTTCACCGGATGAAAGGTGAAAAGATTGTCGAAACTTACGTCTTCCTCGGCTTTGCAGAGCTGATCATTGCGCTCGGCCTCTGGCCGCTGGAGTTGCAGGGCTATGAGGGCACCGTTCCCGGTCCCGCAACCCATGACGGCAATGTCATCGGCCCCTCGGACCAGGAACAATCGCGCTTCACCGCCGATCTGGTCGAAGACATGCTGAAACAGCTGACCACCAAGGATCAGAACTGGCGCCCCTACTGGGACGAGCGTATGGTCTGGTACGGCCCCGGCGGGCTGGGATCCTATGCCACAGTCGACGCCTTTGCAAAATTCCAATCCCCCTTCGAGGATACTTTCGAAGGCTGGGGCGATGGCCAGCGCGAAGGCATCACCGGTGTTGGATCCAACTGCAAGGCGGGCGATGGGGATTATGCCTTCCTGTGCGGCTGGCCGCAGATCACCGGCGTGCAGGTGAAACCCTTTCTGGGGCTGGAGCCTACTGGCAAACGCGTCTTCATGCGCGACTGCGACTGGTGGCGTTGCGCGGACGGGAAGATCATCGAGAATTGGTGCATGCTCGACATCCCGCATGTGCTGTTGCAGCTGGGATACGACCTGTTTGCCGAAATCGCTGAGCAAGCCGCATGAGCTGTTCAGCCAGACACAATGCCGTTGCGCGCCATCCGGCGCTCAACCGGATGCCAAGGGATTTTCTAACAGCTGATTGATCCTCCCCGTCCACATAGAAATCCCCTTGGTAACCATAAAAGGAAGAGACACATGAAGGGCTCCCGCCCAGAACAGGCCGTGCTGACACGCGACACGGACATGAGCAAAACCGATCAGACCCGCGCCGTGATCGAGGCGATGGTGGATGGTCTGAACGACCACCGCATTGACGATATCGGTGAGTTTTTCGCGCAAGGCTTTCGTTGGATGGGCAATCAGGGCTGCGGCACCAAGACCGGGTTGCAGGAGTTTCAGGAAAACTGGCAGCGCCCGTTTCAGGCCGCCTTTTCGGATAAGACCTGCATCGACGAAGCGCGCCTCTACATGGGCGAATGGGCTGCGGCCTTTGGCCGTCAGGAAGCGACCCATTCGGGGGAGTTTCTGGGCATCGCCCCGACCGGCAAGCGGGTCGAGATCCGCTACATGGATTTCTGGAAAGTCGTCGACGGTAAGATCGTCGACAACTGGGTGAATGTCGATTTCGCCCACGTCGCCGCGCAGCTTGGCGTTGATCTGTTCAATGGCGAAGGCTGGGAAACATTCGACCGGGGAGAGAAAACTCCGCCCCGGCCCGACAATTGAGGATTAGGACAATGGCAATTGAATATCTTAAACGCGGCAAACCCGAAGCCGACCGGGCCGAAGATGACGCCAAAACACGCGCTGTCGTCGAGGCGACGCTGAAAGATATCGAAACTCGCGGTGACGCGGCAGTGCGCGAGTTATCGGAGAAATTCGACGACTATTCGCCTGAGAGTTTCCGCCTGAGCCAGCAGCAGATCGACGACCTGATCGCGTCGCTGACCGAACGCGAACTGGCGGACATCAGGTTTGCGCAGGCACAGGTGACGAACTTTGCGCAGGCGCAGCGCGACTCGATGCTGGATATCGAGGTTGAAACGCAGCCTGGCGTGATACTGGGCCACAAGAACATCCCCGTGCAGTCCGTGGGTTGCTATGTGCCCGGCGGCAAGTTCCCGATGGTGGCTTCGGCGCATATGTCGGTTGCAACAGCGAAGGTCGCCGGCGTACCCCGGATCATCGCTTGCACGCCGCCGTTTCAGGGCAAACCAAACGCTGCGGTGATCGCGGCCATGCATCTGGGCGGCGCGCATGAGATCTATGTCATGGGGGGTATCCAAGCCATCGGCGCCATGGCAATCGGGACCGAAACCATCGATCCGGTTCACATGCTGGTTGGCCCCGGTAACGCCTTTGTGGCCGAAGCCAAGCGCCAGTTGTTTGGCCGCGTCGGCATTGATCTCTTCGCTGGCCCGACCGAGACCATGGTGATCGCCGATGAAACCGCAGCCGATGCCGAGCTTTGCGCAACCGATCTGCTGGGTCAGGCAGAACATGGCTATAACAGCCCCTGCGTTCTGCTGACCAACTCGCACAAACTGGCTGCGGAAACTTTGTCGGAAGTCGACCGCCTACTGGGCATTCTTCCGACCGCGGGCACCGCGAAAGTGTCGTGGGACGAGTATGGCGAGGTGATCGTCTGCGACAGCTATGACGAGATGCTGCAGGTCGCTGATGATATCGCATCCGAGCACGTTCAGGTCATGACCAACCGCGACGATTGGTTCTTGGAAAACATGACCTGCTACGGCGCGTTGTTCCTTGGGCCACGCACAAATGTGGCAAACGGCGATAAGGTGATTGGGACAAACCACACCCTGCCGACCAAGAAGGCCGGTCGCTATACAGGCGGTCTCTGGGTGGGTAAGTTCATGAAAACCCACAGCTACCAGAAGGTCGTCACCGACGAGGCTGCGACGCTGATTGGCGAATACGGCTCGCGCCTGTGCATGCTGGAAGGCTTTGTCGGCCATGCCGAGCAATGCAATATCCGCGTCCGCCGCTATGGTGGGATCAACGTTCCTTACGGTGAGGGCGCCCCTTACCGAGAGGCTGCGGAATGACCGACGTCCATTCAGCGAACAAGGCGCTGATTGCCCCGTTGCGGGCGGCAATGTACGGTTTTGACGAAGCAGGGGTGCGCGCCGCGCTGGATACGCTGATCGCACCGGGCGCGGTCGTGCATATGCCGCATCCTTTCGGTGATCTGATCGGTCCGCAGGAGCTCTACGACACCTGCTATGCGCCGTTGCTGACATCCATGCCCGATCTGGAACGCCGGGACTGGATCGTGATGGGCGGGCCAACGGAATATGGCGATGATTGGGTCGGTTGTGGCGGGCATTACATTGGCACTTTCGTCGCCCCGTGGTTGGATATCCCGCCAACCGGGCACCTGACCCATATGCGATTCCACGAATTCTACCGCATCGCTGATGGCAAGGTTGTCGAGATCCAGACTCTGTGGGACCTCCCCGAGGTGATGATGCAGGCCAAGGCCTGGCCCATGGCCCCGTCGCTGGGGCTGGAATTTTGCATTCCCGGCCCGGCAACGCTGGACGGCATCGTGCCCGGACCGTGGGATGAGGTGATGTCGCAGGCCTCGTGCACTCACATTGTCTCAATGCTCGAACACCTTGAGAAACACCCCAGCCAGGGCGGCCCTGAAGTGATGGAGATGGAGAAGTTCTGGCATCCGCGCATGAACTGGTACGGTCCTGCAGGGATCGGCACGGGTCGCGGTATCGCGGGTTTCCGCAACTGGCACCAGATTCCGTTCCTGAACGGCATGCCCGATCGTGGCCAGTATGTTGAGGATATCACCTATCACTTCTTCGGTGACGGCGACTATGCCGCTGTTACCGGCTGGCCCGACATGATCCAGACCGTCACGCATGATGGCTGGATGGGTATCGCGCCGTCCAGCAAGCGGATTACCATGCGCAGCCTCGATTTCTGGCGGCTCGAAGATGGTCTGATCCGCGAGAACTGGGTCATGGTCGATCTGCTGGACGCCTACCGCCAACTGGGCGTAGATGTCTTTGCCCGCCTGCGCGAGTTTAATAAGGCACGCGTTCCGGGCAAAATTCCGTTCCCGGTCGGCGAGGTCTGATATGCCCCAATTCCCCAGCACCCCCAGTTTCAGCCTCAGCGGCAAGCGCGCACTTGTCGCCGGAGCTTCCTCGGGCATCGGCATGGCCTGCGCGGTTGCGCTGGCCGAACATGGTGCCGAGGTCACACTGGCTGCGCGCCGCGCAGATGCGCTGCGCGATATCGCCGAGGAAATGAGCGCCCGTGGCTGGGCTGCCCATGTGCTTGAACTGGATGTCTCGGACGTGGCGGCAACGGCCGAGGCTGTGGCGCAGAACGGACCGTTTGATGTATTGCTGAATTCGGCAGGTCTGGCCCGGCACGGTAAGGCTGTGGACACGCGATCGGATGATTTCGATGCCGTGATGGGGGTGAATGTCCGGGGCGCCTATTTCCTGACGCAAGCTGTTGCCAAAGGCCTGCTTGACGCTGGACGCCCCGGTTCGCTGATCAATATCTCCAGCCAGATGGGCCATGTGGGCGGTCGCGAGCGCGCTGTCTATTGTGCGTCGAAATTCGCGGTCGAAGGGTTCACCAAGGCGATGGCGTTGGAGTTCGGACCCGCAAAGATCCGCGTCAACACGATCTGCCCCACCTTCATCCTGACCGAGTTGACCAAATCCACCTTCGACGATCCAGACAAACGCGCCTGGATCCTGGACAAGATCAAACTTGGCCGACCGGGTGAGATTGAGGATATCATGGGGGCTGTGGTCTATTTGGCCTCGGATGCGTCAGCGTTGGTGACCGGCACAGCAATTTTGATCGACGGAGGTTGGACGGCAGACTGATGGCGGTGCACAAAGTTACATCCATGGACGTTGCCCGGATGGCTGGGGTCAGCCAATCCGCAGTCAGCCGGGTGTTTACGCCGGGCGCTTCGGCTTCGCCCAAGACGGTTGCTAAGGTACGCAAAGCGGCAGAGGCATTGGGATATCGGCCCAACGTGCTTGCCCGAGCCATGGTCTCGGGCAAAAGCGGCATCATCGGTCTGGTCGTGGCATACCTGAACAATCAGTTCTATCCAGAAGCGCTGGAAAAACTGTCGAACGCCTTACAGGAGCGCGGGTATCATGTGCTGATATTCATGGCTTCTAATTCGGCCCAGAACATCGATAAGATTGTTGGCGAAATCCTGGATTTTCAGGTCGATGGGATCGTTGCTGCTTCGGTCGCGCTGTCATCCGATCTGTCTGATCGCTGCCGGGCGGCCGGGGTGCCCATGGTTCTGTTCAATCGTGGGCAGGATGATCCCACGATGTCATCGGTTACATCGGATAACCAGGCCGGAGGACGTAAGGTCGCCGAATTCCTGCTGGCCGCAGGGCACAAGAAAATCAGCTATGTCGCCGGTTGGGAAGGCGCGTCGACCCAGCGGGACCGCGAGGCCGGTTTTGTCGCGGCCCTGCACCAAGCGGGCGCGACGCTACATAGCCGCGAAGTTGGCAACTTTGGGGCGGAAGACGCTCGGGGCGCAACCCGCAGGATGTTTGCCTCGGACCCGCCTGATGCTGTCTTCGTCGCCAACGATCATATGGCGATTGCGGTGATGGACACGCTCCGGTTCGAGTTGGGCCTGAATATCCCCGAAGACGTTTCGGTGGTGGGGTATGATGATGTCGCCGTTGCGGCCTGGCCCAGCTATGACCTGACAACAGTCCGACAGCCCGCCAACCGCATGGTGGCGGAAACGGTGGACATTCTGCTCAGTAAAATCGACGACCCGCAGATAGAGCCCAAGCAGCTTGAGATCGACGGACCACTGATCATTCGCGGCTCGGCCCGCATTCCTGAAGGATGGCAAACATGAAGGGATTTGATCCCAAATTCAAAGACTTTCCCGACTATATTATCGGGATTACTAAAGAGATATGGGAAGATCGTGGAATTGCCACTTTGCACCATTATTATGCGCCGGATATCGTTGTGCGTTCGCCCGGTTCGGTTGTGGTTGGCAATCAGGGAGTTATCGCCGCCACGATGGCAACCCTTGCCGAGTTTCCGGATCGTACATTGCTTGGCGAGGATGTGATCTGGTCGGGCACACCGGAAGAGGGCATGCTGTCGTCGCACCGCCTGCTGTCCACGGCAACGCATTTGGGCGACGGCGTTTATGGCAAGGCGACCGGCAAAAAGCTGGTTTATCGCATCCTCGCCGATTGCCACGCAATCAATAACCAGATCAACGACGAATGGCTGATCCGCGACCAAAGCGCGATTGTCCAACAGATGGGCTGGGATCCCAAGGAATACGCCCGCGACCTGATCGCCCGCGAGGGCGGACATGACGCCTGTATTCAGCCTTACACGCCCGCAAACGATCAGCCTGGCCCTTATAAAGGCCATGGCAACGACAACGAATGGGGCCAAAAATATGCCGACATTCTGACCCGGATCATGAATGCCGATATGGGTGTGATCGAGGAAGAGTATGACCGCGCCGTCCTCTCGGAATATCCCGGTGGCACCACAGGGCATAGCTGGGGGCCGGTGGATCGGTTCTGGATGGGGCTGCGCGCGTCTTTCCCGAATGCAGAATTCAAAATCCATCACCAAATTGGTCGCGACGATCCGATGATGCCACCGCGCGCGGCGATCCGCTGGACGCTGCGCGGCAAGCATGACGGCTGGGGCGTTTTCGGCGTGCCGACCGCGACCGAGGTCTTTGTGCTGGGCATCAGTCAGGCCGAGTTCGGCCCCTGGGGTCTGCGTAAGGAATACACCCTGTTTGACGAAACCTCGATCTGGAAACAGATTCTGCTGAAAACCGGCGATCTCTAGAATGTCGCTCCGTATCTCAAATCTGGATGCCGGGCAGGTGTTGCGGCGGTTCCACGCCCACCGCGCCAGCCTGCGTGCCCGGCGGCTGAACAATCGTCCGCCGGGAGGTTTGGTTTGATCCGATCAAACCCAAATCAAAAGGAGAAAAGATATGAGTACCATCGAAAGCCGCATCGTCCGTTATGGCGAACTGAAGCCTTGTAAAACCGCGTTCATCGACGCGCACACACCGGGGTCTGACCAGAAGGAGAACTTTACCATTATTGGTGGCGGGGTTAGCGAAAGCCCCGATCAGCACGTCCACATCACCGACAAGATCGGGTTCAACATCGGCGCAGCGGGGCAACCGCCTAAATGCCGCAATTCACTGCATAGTCACACCACCGCCGAGGTCTTCTTTGTCGCCAAGGGCCGCTGGCGGTTCTTCTGGGGTCGTTACGGCACTGCAGGTGAGTTCATCGCCGAAGAAGGTGACATCTTCAACATCCCGACCGGCATCTTCCGCGGGTTCGAGAATGTAGGCCAGGACTACGGCATGATCATGTCGATGCTGGGCGGCGACGACGCTGGTGGCGGTGTGACCTGGGCTCCGCAAGTCATTCAGGACGCGCAGGCCCATGGCCTGGTTCTGGGTAATAACGGCGTACTCTATGACAGCAAAAAGGGCGAGGAATTGCCGCACAACGTGCAGCCCATGCCGTTGCTGACCGAGGAAGAGCTGAAAGCGTATCCCGAGGTTCCCGTTGATGCGGTGATCGGAAAATATGTCGCCCGCTACTGGGATCTGATGGCGCTGTCGGTGGACAAGCCGACAATGGTGATCGGTGAGAATGGCCTGATCAAGGACAAGCCCGGTTTCGAGGTCGATTTCCTGACACGCGGTTCGGCCGTTGCTGATAAGGTCAAGGCGGACAAGCCTGTGGTTCTGATGCCGGCCAGCGGCCATTGGCGTATCAGGATCAATGAGGTCGAAGTAACCCTGTCCAACGGCGATACCGCACTGGTTCTGCCTGGCGAAAGCTACAGCGCCGAGCCGTCGATGACCGGCGAAACGGGTCTGTATCGTATCACTGCCACCGACGATCCGGCTGGAGCGACCTGGACAGGTGCATGACGCCAAAATTGCGTGTCCCGATTTCAATCGCGGCATGCTCAGCACATCCTGCACCGGGATTCCAGCCCGGCGCAGGAACAAGATTTGGAGGGAGATGAAGACATGACCCGCATTTCAACCACCCATGTGGGAAGCCTGCCGCGCAGTCAGGAGGTCGTTGACTTCATCTTCGCGCGCGAGCGGGAGGAACCGTTCGATCAGGCCGCGTTCGATGCCTGCATGACCGCTGCGGTGTCCGGGACGGTGCGCAAACAAGCCGAGGCCGGGGTTGATATTGTCTCGGATGGTGAGACCTCAAAAATCTCTTATGCCACTTATGTGAAGGATCGCTATACCGGCTTTGATGGGGACAGCCCACGCAACGCGCCGGCGGACCTCAAAATGTTTCCGGGCTTTCTGCAACGATTGGCCGATGACGGCGGAACGCCGCAATATGCGCGGCCCATGTGTGTGGGTGAGGTGCGCTCGAAAGGGCAGGGTGAGCTGCAGAAAGACATAGACAATCTCAAGGCTGCGATGGCCAAACACACGGTCGAGCGCGGTTTTATGAACGCCGCTAGCCCCGGGGTGATTTCCCTGTTTCTGCAAAATGATTTCTACCCAACGCGCGAGGCCTATCTGGCCGCGCTGGCCGATGCGATGAAAGAAGAATATGAAACCATCGTTGGTGCGGGTCTGGATTTGCAGCTGGATTGCCCGGATCTCGCCCTGTCGCGCCATATGCTGTTCACCGATCTGTCCGACGATGAATTCGTGAAAATTGCAGACATGCACGTTGAGGCGTTGAACCACGCGCTGCAAAACGTCCCATCCGAAAAAGTGCGCGTCCATATCTGCTGGGGCAATTATGAGGGCCCGCATTGCTGTGACATCGCCATGGACAAGGTGTTCAAAACGTTGATGTCCACCAAATCTCGCTTTGTTTTGTTCGAAACCTCGAACCCGCGCCATGCGCATGAATGGACGGTGTTCCGTGACCGCAAGGATGAGATTCCGGATGACAAGGTTCTGGTGCCCGGCGTGGTCGACACCACGACCAATTTTGTCGAACACCCTGAGCTGATCGCCCAACGAACCGAGCGGTTTGTGAACATTGTAGGCGCCGAACGCGTGATCGCCGGATCGGATTGCGGCTTTGGCACCTTTGCGGGTTTTGGCGCGGTCGATCCGGACATCGCATATGCAAAGCTGGGCGCGCTTGCCGAAGGGGCTGCCCTGGTCAAATGACGCCGCTTATCCTTCTGCCCGGCATGATGTGCGATGCGCGGTTGTTCACACCGCAGATTGACGCTCTGTCAGGCAAATACCCGATCCTGTCCGCACCGATCGGCGGAAAGGGCACAATGCAGGCGTTGGCCGCCGAGGTGCTGGCCTATGCGCCCGAGCGCTTTGCTATGGCGGGGCTCTCCATGGGTGGCATCGTGGCGATGGAAATCCTGCGGCAGGCTCCGGACCGTGTGGCCGGTCTGGCGTTGATGGACACGAACCCACTTGCTGAATTGGACGAAGTAAAAGCCAGGCGCGGCCCTCAGATCGACGCCGTCGAAAGCGGCAACTTGCGCAAGGTGATGGCCGAAGAGATGAAGCCGAACTACCTGACGGACGGCCCGTGCCGCGCAGAAATTCTGGATTTGTGCATGGATATGGCCATGGATCTTGGGTCGGAGGTTTTCGTCAATCAATCCAAGGCTCTGCGTGATCGCCCGGATCAGAGTAATACCCTGCGTGAATTCACGGGTGCAGCGCTGGTTCTGTGTGGGCGCGACGATACCCTTTGCCCTGTCGCACGGCACGAATTGATGCACGGCATGATGCCGCAAAGCGGGTTGGAAATCATCGAAAACGCCGGCCACTTGCCGACTCTGGAACAACCGCAACAAACCACGGCGGCTCTGATCCGCTGGCTGGAGGCAATATGAACCAATCTCTGCTGGACCTGCTGAAAAAGGTCGACACGCCAACTGTTTGCAACGCCATCGAAGTGGCGCAGGGCAAGCGCGGTTTCAATGATTTTACTCGGGGCACGATGCAGTGCTCTGACCCTGATGCGGGTGCGATGGTAGGATATGCCCGGACCGCAAAGATTGCCGCCGTAAACCCGCCAACCGAGGCCTCCGACGTGATCCGCGCGCGCCGTATGGACTACTACCGGCACATGGCTTCGGGTACAGGTCCCGCCGTGACCGTTGTGGAAGACACGGACTATCCCGGCTGCATTGGTGCGTACTGGGGTGAAATCAATACGACTGTCCACAAGGGTTTTGGCATCAGCGGTGCGCTGACCAACGGCGTGATGCGGGACCTCGGCGACCTGCCGGCTGGATTCCCGGTGGTTGCCGGGTCTGTCGGGCCAAGCCACGGGTTCGTGCACGTGAAAGAGGTTGGAACTCCGGTGACAATCTTCGGCCTGTCCATCAATGACGGTGACCTTGTGCATGCCGACCGGCATGGCGCTCTGGTGATCCCGCCCGAGGTGGTGGACGAGCTTGAACAGGCAATCATCAAGCTGCTTGAAACCGAGAAACTGATCCTGGATCCCGCCCGAGCATCGGGGTTCGACTTCGACGCCTTCGAAAAAGCATGGGCGGCGTTCGAAGCCTCGCGGACATAAACTTGCGATCGGCTCTGGTGCTAAACCTTACAAGAAGACAACTTATCCGTTCGGTTGTTGTTGTCGCATTTGCGGCTGTGGTCATTCTGGTCACTATTGTTCTGTCCGTCGAATATAGCCGTATGCCATTCGTTCTTGGTCAGTTCGGCTATCTAGTACCTCCCGGCGGCGACGCTGTGAATGATCACGTCCGCCTGCACATTTTTGATATACCCCAGAGTCTTGATCAACGCCTTGTAGTTCCCGCCGTCGCGTTCTATGACCAACGCCCTCCACTTGGCGCTATCCGGGTAAGGCATGAGTAGCTCGTCGCCTCGCTGGGCGCGCGCACGATTTTTCGAAGCAAGGCATACTTCGCGAACGCAAGTAATTTGTTTGGCGTGATTGCAATGGTCAGTCTTCAGTTTATTCGAAGACGCCGAAATCCGACGCCCCAATGTCGCAAATTCTAACAAGATGTGCGCTCTGACCGACAGTCTCACAACGCCAAACTTGGTTTCTTCCGCAGATCATCACGGTTCTGGACCATTCCAAAGGAGGAGACCCATATGTCTGGGAATGAAGACAACATACGGCAGCCCGGCTTGGTGCTGGCCCTCGTGCCAATAGTGCTGACCCTGTGTGTGCTTGGGCTGCAATTATTCTATTTCGGTGACTTTACTCCACACATCCCACTGGCATTCGGAATCGCAATCACAGGCATCGTTGGCCTCATGTTGGGTCACAAATGGCCCAGTATCGAAGAGGGCGTGTTCCACGTTATCAATATCTCCCTACCGTCAGTCTCGATACTGATCACAGTGGGGATGATCATCGGAGTGTGGATCGCAAGCGGCACCGTCCCGACGCTGATCTACTATGGTCTCAGGATTTTGTCGCCCGAGCTTTTCCTCGCCGCAGGAATGGTTCTTTGCTCTATTGTCTCCGTTTCTTTGGGCACCTCGTGGGGAACGACAGGCACCGTCGGATTAGCGCTGATGGGGATTGGAGCCGGGTTCGGCATTCCAATGTATTGGACAGCGGGGGCGGTAGTCTCTGGTGCATTCTTTGGAGACAAGACCTCGCCTTTATCAGATACGACAAACCTGGCACCTGCTGTGACGGGGACTAATCTGTTCGATCACATTCGGAATATGCTTCCAACCACAGTTCCTTCCATGCTGATTGCACTGGTAATTTATTTTGTCGTAGGCTTCACTTTGATCGACACGTCCCAGGTATCATTTGACCGTATTCACGCGATCACCACCGCGCTGGACGACGCTTTCTGGATTTCGCCGATCATGCTGTTTCCGGCTGTTCTAGTCATCGTGCTGGCGGTCATGAAACAACCTCCGATCCCGTCACTGTTCGCAGGTGCCGTTGTGGGCGGCATCATGGCTATCTTCTGTCAGGGGGCTGGACTGCATGAGACGTTCACCTTCGCCAACAGCGGCTATTCGATCGATACTGGGGTTCCGGAGATCGATCCCTTGCTGAACCGCGGCGGTATTCAGTCTATGATGTGGACGATTTCACTGGTGCTGCTGGCTTTGGGGTTTGGCGGAGCGCTTGAACGCGTAGGTTGCCTTCAGGCCATCATCAAAGTTGTCATCTCAAAGGTGAAAACGTTTGCCGGTATTCAAACCTCAGCCATCTTAACCTCTGTCGCGACCAACACAGTTGCAGGCGACCCCTATCTGTCAATTGCACTGCCAGGGCGGATGTATGCACCGGTCTATCGCGCGATGGGCTATTCCCCGCTGAACCTGTCCCGGGCGGTCGAGGAAGGCGGAACTCTGGTGTCCCCTCTGATCCCTTGGAACGCGGGTGGTGCGTTTGTCATCACGGCGCTTGGCTTGGGTATCGCGGACGGCAACTTCGAAAATCTGCTGTATATTCCGCTTGCATTCGCTTGCTGGCTGTCACCGGTCATCGGTATCTTCTATGCCATGACAGGGCTGTTTTCGCCTAAAGCCAGCGAAAAAGAAATCCGCTCCTGGGAGGAAAGCGGCGAACCTGTTGCACAGATGAGTGCCTAATCTCTCTGCACCAACACCAAATGAGGTGTTGGTGTCCTTCATCCGCCTCGGTCGATACTGGGAGGAGAGCATATGGACCCGAGAAACTTTGTCCCAAAGGGCGCGGCCAGCTATCGCATTGACTATGATGGATCGGCCAAGGAAATCTATTTTCTTCTGCTGCCAAAACTGACAATGCTGGCCTTCAGCGCCGCAGTGGAACCCCTGAGGATCGCCAACCAGGTTACTAACAAAGAACTGTATAAATGGTTTCTGATCACTGAAGATGGAAATCCAGTTTCTTGCTCGAATGGGGTTGAAATTACGCCGGATTTTGCGTTGCACAACTTGCCGCGATCGTCGCGGCTATTTGTCTGCTCAGGTATTGAACCGGCCGAAAGTACCAACCCCAAGGTGCTGTCGTGGATCCGCCGCCAAAGAACCTTTGGATGTAATCTGGGTGGTATTTGCACAGGGGCTTTCGCCCTTGCCAAGGCTGGAGTTCTGTCAGGGAAAAGGTTCACATTGCATTGGGAAAACCACCCTGCTTTTGTCGAACATTTTGATGATTTGGAGCCATCGTCAAACCTGTATGAGATCGACAATGAGCTTATGACATGTGGCGGCGGAAATGCTGCAACCGACATGATGTTGGACATGATCGAATCCAATTTCGGAAATGACCTTGCGGTCATTGTTTCGGACATGTGCATTCACTTTCGATCCAACAATAGTAAAACGCTCCAGAAATCAGCCTTTTCGGTAGCTTTGGGTAGTCGCAACCAGTACCTGATCAACGCAATGCAGATCATGCAAGAAAACCTGGAAGAGCCGTTAGATATCTCTGAAATAGCAGAAGCCGTGCAGATATCTCGTCGCCAGTTAGAGCGTCTCTTCCAAAAGTATGTCGAAACTTCGCCTGTTCAGTTTTATCTAGAACTGCGCGTTTCGAGGGCTTACGCATTGCTCAGCGAAACCGAGATGGCGGTCGCGGAAATCGCGGCAGCCACAGGCTTTAGCAGCGCAACACAACTTACAGTACGATTCAAGAAACGCTACGGCGAGGCACCAACTTCATTCAGAAGGGGGTGGTCTGAAAGACGTGAATAATTCGCGTCCGAACAGTCATAATTTGAGGCATCTAAACGTACTCCAGTGCTTTCTCTGCAGCGACCCTGTTGCATGGATCAGAGCTGGGGCGAACTGACCCCAGACCCAACGCTTCAGAAAATGCGCTCATGTTCTGCACGACCGAGAGATGTCATGTGGTTCAGCGCTTTTGATGCAATTTTTGCTTCAACTACTTGAGTGGCAAGATCACGCGCTTGCAGGCGACGGGCATGATTGAACTTGTATGGCATCCACGGCAACTCCCGAAAATGAAAGCACCAGAGCTAAACTGGGAAGCCGATCCGTGCAACAAGGTCGCGCAGGACAACATTCCAGATGAAGTAATGGTGCGGGATAATGATCCTCGCCGCAGTCCGCCGGATAACCCTTTCAGCCATTGGGTAGGCTACATCCCAGAAAGCCCCGCATTGGTATTCAATAGAAACTGGCGGAAGATCGGGCTGCTTGCTGCTCCAATGCCTCGGGCGTTTTCACCAACTGCTGCAGCTTCTACAACCGGAGGAATCAATCCACGCTTGTCTTGGTTGAGGAGGTAACGACGAACCCGGGCAACTAACTCTTCGCGCACTTCCGATGGGAACGCGCCGTCTATGAAAATCGCCTCAAAGTCGATGACCGCGCAAATAGACAAGGCAGCCTTGGCAAGTTCCTGTGCTGTGGTACCAATCCAAGGCTCGACATATCGCGAAATGCTGCTCCAATCTTGAGGCTTCGTCCAGAGTATTTGGGGATCGACACCGGCTTCGATCAACCTGTCTTCGAGCAAGAACAGTGAGGCAGTGTCGATCAACTGCTGGCTTTCGCCTAAAGGCCCGGTCGTTCGCATCGCGCCCAAGGCACCTGCATTTCCCTGGTTGCCCTCAAACACGGTGCCGTTCAGCGCGACTCCGCCGCCGATCATTGACCCGATGAAGAAATAAAAATAGTCGCGATATTCGGCCCCGCGCCCATAAAGATGCTCGGCGTGACAGGCAGCCGTCGCATCGTTGACCACAAAAACTGGCAGGTCGCTGAACTTGGCGACCTCGGAAAAGAAATTCACGTTTTTCCAGGACCTGAATTTTTTGGCCGCAAGCCCAGACAGGTCGTGCCATTTCCACAGTTCGAACGGAGTTCCGATTCCAATCCCGCATACACGGTCGCGAAGTTTCTGGGGTTCATGGACCAGAAGCTCCTCCAATCCTTTCTCCAGAAACCCGAACACCGCTTCGGGCAGCGGATAGTCATAAGTCGTCGAGATTTGATGGCGCGGCTTGCCGGTGAAGTCGATCAAAAGAAGATCAGCGCTGCGGCGACCGATCTTCATTCCCACCGACAGGATGCCTTCGGGATTGAGTTCCATTGGGATCGAAGGTTTCCCTACCTTGCCCCTTAACGGCGTCCCACGTTTGAGAATCTCGTCCTTTTCGAGCTTACGCAGAATGATCGACACGGTCTGCGGAGACAGGCCTGTGAGACGCGCGATTTCGGCCCCGGCAGCAGGTCCATGCCGTTGTAAAACCGTCAGAATCAGGCGTTCGTTATGATCACGAACACCGCTCTGGCTTACCCCGCCGGTTAGTATTTTCAGCGCTTCTCTTTCCATAACATTAAACATAAACACCTTGTTTTCTTATGAAAAGATACGTGGGTAAATTAATAAATAAACTTTATTTATTTATTGACATAAGGGCTAGAATCACGGTTTCTTAAGCAGGACCTTCATTGGAGGATGGAGGCGCGCCTTGTCGCTATTCCGCACGGGGCCACAACAATTTTCTGGGAGGACAACATGAGAAATCTACTCAAGCTCGCCGCATCCGCGACTGCGCTGACTTTTGCCGCTGCATCCGCGCAAGCGGCTGGTGAAACCGTCTGCCTGATTACCAAGACCGACACCAACCCCTTTTTCGTCAAGATGAAGGAAGGCGCAACCGCCAAGGCAGAAGAGCTGGGCATGACGCTCAAGGCGTTTGCCGGCAAGGTTGATGGCGACCATGAAACTCAGGTCCAGGCCATTGAAACCTGCATCCTCGATGGCGCAAAAGGCATTCTACTGACGGCATCTGACACCAGCTCGATCGTACCTGCGGTCAAACAGGCGCGGGATGCGGGGGTTTTGGTCATTGCGCTGGATACACCGCTTAGCCCGATTGACTCAGCGGACGCGACATTCGCGACGGACAACTACAAGGCCGGTCTGCTGATTGGTCAATGGGCCAAGGCCAAAATGGGCGACGCCGCGGCCGATGCCAAGATCGCGACGCTGGATCTGAATGTCAGCCAGCCGACAGTGGACGTTCTGCGCAATCAGGGTTTCCTCGACGGGTTTGGTGTGGACCTGGCGGACCCGAATGTCATCGGTGACGAAACCGATGCGCGTCTGGTCGGCAGTGACGTGACCGACGGCAACGAAGAAGGCGGTCGCCGTGCGATGGAAAACCTTCTGGCCAAGGATTCATCGATCAACGTTGTTCACACGATCAACGAACCGGCTGCTGCGGGTGCATATGAGGCACTGAAATCCATCGGGCGTGAAAACGACGTGCTGATCGTTTCGGTCGACGGCGGGTGCCCCGGTGTCCAAAACGTCGAAGCCGGTGTGATTGGGGCGACAAGCCAGCAGTACCCGCTGTTGATGGCCTCGCTTGGTGTTGAGGCCGTGAAAAAATGGGCCGAAGAGGGCGTGAAGCCCGAAAACACACCCGGCAAAGACTTTTATGACACGGGCGTCGCGCTCATCACCGACCAGCCGGTTGATGGGGTCGAGTCGCTGTCGGTCGCAGAAGGCCTGGATCTCTGCTGGGGCTAAAGGCAGCCATATTGGGTGAGGCGCGCCACTGCGCCTCATCAATCCTCTCACCAGCCAACCGAAATTTCCTGTACACTGATTTCGTGGGCGCGATGCCAGCCACGAAAAGGGGGAGATATGTCTGAAGCAAACCAAAACACCCAGGAATTCGAAACCGCCGCCAGCGCTTCAGAAACCGTGGCGGAGTTTGAAGATAACCGGCGTGGTGTTCTGGGGAAGTTGCAGCATCTTCTCCACGTCAATCCATCCTTTGTGCCATTGATCGTTCTAGTTGGCGCGATCGTGATTTTCGGCCTGCTGCTGGGGTCCAAATTCTTCTCACCCTTTGCGATGACGCTGATCCTGCAACAGGTCCAGATTGTGGGCATCGTGGCCGCGGCGCAAAGCCTTGTCATTCTAACCGCCGGCATCGACCTGAGCGTCGGTGCAATCATGGTGTTTTCATCCGTCATTATGGGTCAGTTCACCTTCCGCTACGGCATCCCCGTACCCATTGCGGTGATGTGCGGGCTGGCAATGGGAACACTAATCGGGGCTCTCAACGGCTGGCTGGTCAGTCGCGTAAAGCTGCCGCCCTTTATTGTTACGCTCGGCATGTGGCAGATCGTTCTGGCGACAAACTTCCTGTATTCCGCAAACGAAACAATTCGCAGTCAGGATATCGAGGCCAACGCCCCATTCCTGCAATTCTTTGGCACAAAATTCAGCATCGGTGGTGCGACTTTCACGGTTGGCGTGATCTTCATGCTCGTTCTGATATTCGTGTTGGCTTACGCGCTAAAACACACGGCTTGGGGCCGGCATGTCTATGCAGTCGGGGACGACCCCGAGGCGGCCGAGCTATCCGGTGTGAACGTCCACAAAACACTGATGTCCGTCTACATGCTGTCCGGTTTGATTTGTGCCTTTGCGGGCTGGGCTTTGATCGGGCGCATCGGATCGGTCTCGCCGACCTCCGGCCAATTGGCCAATATCGAAAGCATCACTGCGGTCGTGATTGGCGGTATTTCACTGTTCGGCGGGCGTGGCTCCATTCTGGGGTCCCTGTTTGGGGCACTGATCGTCGGCGTCTTTACTCTGGGGCTCAGGCTTCTGGGCGCGGACGCACAGTGGACCTTCCTGCTTATCGGACTTCTCATCATCGCAGCGGTCGCAGTCGACCAGTGGATCAGAAAGGTATCGGGCTAATGTCAGACACAACTCCAGTCGTCCAGGGCCGCGGGATCGTGAAACGCTATGGCCACGTCACCGCCATCGACCATTCTGACTTTGAACTGCGCCAAGGGGAAATCCTTGCGGTTATTGGCGACAACGGCGCAGGCAAGTCGTCCATCGTCAAGGCGATTTGCGGCGCCACTATCCCAGACGAGGGCGAGATTCTGATCGAAGGGGAAAAGGTCAACTTCACTTCTCCGATCGACGCCCGAAATATGGGGATTGAGATTGTCTATCAGCAGCTCGCCATGTCCCCTGCTCTGTCGATAGCCGACAACATGTTCATGGGGCGCGAGATCCGCAAACAAGGGTTCATGGGCAAATACATGCGTCAGCTTGACCGTCCAGCAATGGAGAAATTCGCCCGTGAAAAACTGACCGAGCTTGGGCTGATGACTGTACAATCGATCAATCAGGCGGTCGAAACTCTCTCTGGCGGCCAGCGCCAAGGCGTAGCCGTTGCGCGTGCTGCCGCCTTTGCGACGAAGTTCATCATCATGGACGAACCCACGGCTGCTTTGGGGGTCAAGGAAAGCCGCAAAGTGCTTGAGCTTATCCAAGACGTGCGGGCACGTGGTATTCCGATCATTCTGATCAGCCACAACATGCCGCATGTTTTTGAGGTTGCTGACCGCATTCATGTGCATCGGCTGGGCAAAAGGCTCTGCACCATTGATCCCAAGGATTACACGATGTCCGACGCGGTGGCCTTCATGACCGGCGCCAAGGAACCCCCAAAAGAGGACGCCGCGTGATCGATCAAGATGCAAAGCGCGTTTGTGACCTGATTTCCTCCCGGAGGCAGGTTGGGGTTCGGACGATTGTCGCAATCGCCGGCCCCCCTGCATCCGGAAAGTCGACTTTGGCGGAAACGGTGGTGCAATCGCTGAACGCGCAACAAAGCTCTGCGGTTCCTTTAGCCACGCTGGTGCCCATGGACGGTTATCATCTGGACAACCGCGTGCTGGAAACGCGAGGCTTGCTGGCCCGAAAGGGTGCGCCGGAAACCTTCGATGCAGTTGGGTTCTGCACTGCAATCAGAGGGCTGCAATCCGCGCAGCATGAGTCCTTTCATCCTAAATTTGACCGCCAAATGGACCTGGCCATTGCGAATGCGATTGCCGTTCACCCGGAAACTCAGATTGTAGTCGTAGAAGGGAACTACCTTTTGATGAATAGCGACCCGTGGAGGACGTTGGCAGATGTGTACGCCGTAACGGTTTTTGTCAGCCCCACATTGGAGGAACTCGAAAACCGGTTACAGCATCGCTGGATCAAGCATGGCTTTGACCCGCAAACCGCGCTGCAACGCGCAAAAACGAACGATCTGCCCAACGCGGAACACGTCATCCGTGATAGCAGGAAAGCGGATATCACATTGAACCAGAATTACACCGAATTCGGGATGCGCTACGCGTTCTGACCCTGCGCAACGAAAGCTGAAACGATCCGTTGATGCAAACGCCTCTGGGCGATTTCAAGTGCAATCAAAATCACCCAATACACGATGAGGAAAGCTCATGAAATTCTTCGTGGACACTGCAGAAGTAAACGACATAAAAGAACTGATAAACTTTGGATTGTTGGATGGCGTTACTACCAATCCAAGCCTGATCGCCAAGTCCGGCCGGGATTTCAAAGAAGTCATTGCCGAATTTTGTACATTGACGGAAACGCCCGTGTCAGCAGAAGTTGCAGCTTTGGACACAGCTGGCATGATTGCGGAGGGAGAGCACCTTGCCGCGATTGCTGACAACGTCGTCGTCAAACTGCCTTTGACACTAGATGGCCTCAGAGCCTGTGCACACTTCAAAAGAGAAGGCATCAAAACAAACGTCACACTCTGCTTTTCACCCAATCAAGCGCTTTTAGCGGCGAAAGTTGGAGCGACCTATGTATCTCCTTTCATTGGCAGATTGGACGACATTAATCTGGACGGAGCCGATCTGATCCGTGATATCCGTACCATTTACGATAACTATGGTATTGAAACGGAAATCATTGCTGCATCCGTCAGAAGCCCCAATCATATTACAGAGGTGGCATTGGCCGGATCAGACATAGCCACAATCCCTCCGTCCGTTATCCGCAAATTGGTCATGCATCCATTGACCGATACCGGCATCGAGAAGTTTCTAAATGATTGGAACTCGACTGGGCAATCGATCCTTTGATGGATTGCCATTTTGTCTGGGAGGGAACGGCCTGTACCAAATGTTTTACGGCTGAGCGGCAAGGCTGCGCTTTGAGGAAGTAAACGCTCAAGGAGAGTCTTTCGGCTTTGTCAAGCAGGTCAATCTTAGTGGGAAATTGTCGGAACTCCTCTTAATGGCGGCATGAACACTACGGCCCAAAGCAGACATCCGCTTCGTCGTCAGCGCCGCTGTGCAGCTTCACCAGATCGGCCATTCACTGCAGTTTCAGAAACTAATTGTAGACGAACCTGACATTCAACTAACTTGTGTGGTCGACTTTTGAGTGCGCGCGTGGGCTAGAGAGGCATCATCCTCGACAGGCGTCAAGATAGCGGAAACAAGCACGCTTGCAGCGAGTGGTAAATGTTGGGATTCCCATCAAAGATGGATGTCACGACATTCCCATTCTCAGCCACCGCTGGAAACCAACCGCCATGCTTATGATTCAAGAACGTAGCACTCGCATAGGTCTAGCGCTTCCGGTACCAGATCTCGTCTTCCGGCATTTTGTCCACAGTAATCAGCGCGGTGACTGCTCCAATTGCTTCGGCGATCGACCACCAAAACCGGGAGCCGTTGGCAGCCTGGCCATCAAAGTCCAGCGGGTAGGCCAATCCACCTCCGGGTAATCAGTCATCATTCAATGCCTGTTCAATCAAGTGGCGCGCGGTGCCGGGCGCATTGGCTTCCGGCCGAACCGACAAGTCCCAATGCTGAAGCTGAAGCCGACCGAGTTCAAGCGAATGAACAGGAGCCGTTCCGGCAGGCCTGAACATCGGATTACCCGCATAGTTATGATCAATCTGCCATTCAGACGTGTAATGCTCAGGCAACCGCCGGTTTTCCCCAGCCGCGATCTTGTTGATGAAGAAGTCCAAAATGCGACCGGCTCGGGAGAGGTAAAATTCATCTCCGAACGCCTCATAGGCAGACAACATCGCTTCAACACCATGCATATTCGCATTCATTCCACGATAGGTGGAAAAAGGTGTCCAATCCCTATTCCACTCGTCGCAGAACAATCCCGTGTCTTTATCCCAGAAATGCTCGTCCAAGACCTCGCGGGCATCCGCCATCAGGCGGTCAGCCTCCGGGTGACCGGCCAGCTTCGCGCTTGCAGAGGCAAGAAGAACAAAGACATGTCCGTAGGCGAGCTTGCGATCATCCTTGATCTGATTACCCTCCAGCGCCCAGACATATCCGCCATAGTTCCGATCTCTGTGGTGGTTTTCGAGATATGCCATGCCAAGATCCATGATCTGATCAGCGCCCTGAAAACCTGCAAGATGTCCCAAGGCATATGAATGGATCAGACGCGCCGTCGTTTGCAATCCCTGAAACTCACCGGGCTGCGGGCCGCCATCGTGACCAAGAATGAAGAACCCTGGCCCGTTTAGGCAACTGGCGCTGAAGAACTCAAGCTGTCGCATGGCCTGATCCATCAACCAGTTACGGTGATTGAAGGTTTCAAGCCAATACCTCGGTTCGGAATGCGCGCCAGGTGGCAGAGGTTGGTCTTTGGTCATCTCTTTTATCCCGCAAGAGGAGTAATGTAGCGCGCACCGCGCCCCGGCAACAACGCTCGCGTCGCGTGCAGAATTGCGCTCGCACCAATTCCATGCAGATGATAGGTATCTTCAACCGTGCCAGCCTGTCTAAAGTGTTCCATCCCAAGGGATTCTGCTCCTTCAGCCCACCACTAAGACGTTGGATAGCAGCCAAAACCTTGCGTTTTGGAACAATTGGCAACCCAGCTCTACGAGGTCTTTCTCTGTTAACTCCGGAAGAGTCTCAAAATCGATTTCGACGTTGTCGAAATCCTTTGCGTACTTTTCTAAGCCGAGTTCAGCCAGCCAGCTTGCGACATCAGGCATGCACAATTCTCCACGGACTCAGCTTGCCTAATTTTGATATTTTCACAGAGCTTTTTGGATATGTTTCAAAGTTATTGGGAAGTAAGACACTTTATCCAAGCTCGAGTAGAGTTGCCTTCCGAAAGTGACCCCCCCATGGGCTTTGGTCCAACAATGGTGCTTATCAACGCCAATGCAGTTCTAGTCATCAATCCCGACCGGAATATTGCCTTTATCACGCAAGCACTCTCGCCTGTGGCTTTCTATTACCCATTTCCCGCGATCTATCTAACGGCCCAAAGGAAACATCCATCAATCTGAGCAGCTCTGCAGTTCAGTTTCCTGAAAACGAATCTTTAAACCTGAGAGCGGCATTCAGGTCAGGCGCAGGACTGCATCGCGTAAGAAACTGCGTCGGCCCTGCAGCGATCAACGTCTTGAGTCGGCGGACTGCTCCCTATAGGAAACGCCCTGCCTGCTAGCCGGCTGGCTGGACGCCTTTCCCATAGCGCTCTGAGACGAAGGTTAGTAACCGACCGTGAACCCAGCACGCGGAAACTTGGTTGATTGTGCCTCATCTACCAGCGCAACAGCAAAATCTTCCATCGATATCTCTGATTTGCCAGCTTCATCAACGAGCAGCGTGTCCGTTCCGGTTCTGAACGCGCCCAGGCGTTGACCGGGCTGCAAGAGGGCCGACGGGCTGGCATATGTCCAGTTTGCCGATGTTTCAGAGGCGCAGAGTTCCCATTGCGCCATCGATGCGCGGGCAATCGGAACGATGTTTTCAGGTAAGAAATCGGGGTCTGACAAAACCGTATGTGGACTTCCGTTTGGCAGATGGAGTCGCGCGGCGCCGCCAACGATGATCACCCGAAGGCCCGTGCGTGACGCAGCATTGAGGATCGAACGTGTCAGAGCGACAATCTCGCCTTCGCGCCCGGGCGGAGAGCGCAACGCGCTGATAGCCATTTCCTGCGATTCCATGGCGGCGGCGAGGGCTGCGGGGTCTGTCGCATCCGCGATGACTGGCCTGATGCTTTCCGGCAACTTGGCAAACGCTGCCTCGTTTCGGACAGCTGCTGTTACGTCATGCCCGCGTGCGAGCGCTTCTGTTACGACGCGAGAACCGACATCACCGGTGGCACCAAATACTATGAGTTTCATGGAAGTTCTCCTTTATACTGGATTGCGGATGGGATGTTTCGGAAGGTTGGGCGGGCGGACGCGCCCCGCCCTTTGTCCAAGCCAAATTGCGGCAAAAACAAGCACGGCCCCAGTGATCTGCATCTGTGTCAGCGCCTGACCCAGCAATGTCCAGCCGATCAGGACGGCGGAAAGCGGGCTCAGAAAACCAAGTACCGAGACGGCATCTGGCTCTATCCGAGAGATGCCGCGGAACCACAGGATATAGGTGAGCGCAGCCCCGATGAGAGCAAGGTAAAAGATGCCGGAGAGGTTTCGTGCATCCAGTGGAGGAAGAGGCGGCTCGATGAATACGGCCAGAAGCACCAGCAACAGACCGCCGGCGGTCTGTTGCCACGCGGTGAAGGTAAGTAGCGACACGGGAGGCTGCCATTTCCGGGTCAGGACTGTACCTGCGGCCATTGAGGCCGCTCCGCAAATCCCGGCTATCAAACCGATTGGATCAAGCGATATGCCGGACCCCAAGACGAGCAGTCCAACACCTAGGATGCCGATCAAGGCGGCCAGCGCCGACGCGGCTCGGATTGCGGTCCCGAGCAGCGGTGCGGCAAGGAATACGACGATCAGCGGCTGAACAGCACCGACGGTAGCCGCGATTCCCCCCGGTAACCGGTAGGCTGCGATAAAAAGAAAGACCCAGAACAGCGTGAAGTTCAGCGCGCCAAGAATAAAGATGCGCAGCCACCAATTACCTTTCGGCAATCGAGGAGCCAAAACAAGCAGCAGCAGGCCGGCAGGCAGAGCGCGCAGGGCGGCCATCGTCACCGGATACCCGGCAGGAAGAAACTCCGTCGTCACATAGTAGGTGCTGCCCCATACCAATGGCGCAATGGCTGTGATTCCAATGTCGAGATGTCTCATCGCAGATCTCCATTATCTTGACGTCAAGATATACTGCTTTATCTTGACGTCAAGATATAATCCCGCAATATGTATGCATGGACCACGTAGACCGCATCATTGCTCAATGGAACAAGGCCCGGCCCGACCTTGATGTCGGACCGATGGAAATCATCGGCCGGCTATCTCGTATGGCTACCAAGCTCCGAAGTGAAATGGATAAAACCTGGAAGGCACATGGGTTAAACGCCGCCAGCTTTGATGTCCTGGCGACCCTGCGCAGATCGGGTAAACCTGATGGCTTATCCCCTGGCGAGTTGCTGGACCTGACCATGGTGACCTCTGGAACAATGACCAATCGTATCGACCAACTCGTCAAACGCGGCCTTGTCGAGCGAGTGCCAAACCCCGAAGACAAGCGCGGGTTTCTGATCCGCTTGACCGAGACCGGTTTTGCGACAATCGAGGATGCCGTTGGCGATCATGTCGAAACACAGCATCACCTTTTGCGGGGGCTATCTCCGGCGGAAGCCGAAGATTTGAACAAGCTATTAAAGACGCTGGACGAAAGAGTGAACTCCGATAGTGGGACGAATTCACGCGAGTGATCGTATCTCTGGGTGCAACACACAACCGCGACCTGTTGGCCTTATGTCGCTCCGATGCGGACGGCCCTAAGCAGACCTTGAACAGAAATCTGAATTGCCGCGTTAGCAGACCGCGTTGCCAACATTCGCGGCAAGCGCACAGATTTGATACAGTTCTTAATGTTACCTGGGGCGGTCTGGCTCGTTGGGATTGCGCGAAATCAAGCTTTCTATTTCGTTCATTGCTTCAACTGGCAAGGCACCAAAGGTCAGTGCTCCCGAAATGCCTTCAATTTGTTCTTCTGTCCGAGCGCCCGGAATCGGTACGTATGTTTCAGATTGGCCCCATATCCACCCGAGAGCTCCTTGCACAAGCGTTCGGCCATTGGTGGTCAGCAGATCCCGAACCGCTTCGAGTTTTTGCATGAAGTCAGGGTTTACCCTTCCATCCGAATAGTACTCCATCCAGCTTTCACCGGATGCGCGCACGTCGTTTGGTGCCATGACACTGTTCTGATCGTACTTGCCCGAGAGCAACCCCATCGCAAGAGGTGAGCGGATTAGGGATAATAGCCCTTCCTCTTGGACAACTTGTTGCATACGGGGTGCGTCGAAAAAGACGTTCAACACGTATTCCACCGCCTCAAAACCATCTCGGGTTGAGGCCGCTCGGGCACTTTCGGAATGGTCGGTGCTCCAACCATAGGCGCGCAACTTGCCGGCCTCTTTAAGCTGGTCCAGTTCGTCAAATACCGCCTCCCCCTGGGCAATTGGCATATCGTTCACATGCAACAGCAAGAGATCGATCCGATTCCGTTCCAGCCGCGAAAGGCACCCATCTACGGCAAGGCCCACCTGATCCGGGGTGAAGGGGTCAAACGAAATCTGCCTGCTTGCCTCATCGATCCCAACCCCGATCTTTGTGACAATCAGGGCGTCGTGCCGGTGCTTTAACGCTTTGCCTAACAAACGTTCCGAATGCCCCGCGCCATAGGCGGCAGCGGTGTCAAAAAGCGTGATTCCACCATCCAGTGCGGCATGGATCGTACGAATAGAGGTTTCGTCGTCCGATCGGGTGTAACCCAGCGACTGTTCGCCCCAATACATCTTGCCGCCGATCGGCCAGCATCCCATGCCAAGGGGTGAGATTTCGGTGTTGAGAAAGTTCATCTGTGGCCCTCTTGACTGATCCTCCAGAAATAAAGCCGCGACTCTCTTTTCATCAATAATACAGAATGTAATCTTCATTTCATGGATGAAAGTAACTTTGACTGGGACAACCTGCGGCTTTTCCTTGCGGTTGCCAGAGCGGGCGGGCTTGGACCAGCCGCTGAACAGACCGGCAAGAGCGCACCCACCCTGGGTCGGCGCATGATCGAGCTTGAGCGCAACCTGGGAAGCGAACTGTTTCACCGCAAACCGCGAGGGTATGACCTGACCGAAGACGGGCAAGCGCTTTTGAGGAAGGTCGAAGGAATCGAAGCGCGTGTCATACCTGTCACGGAAAGCAGCCTTGCCACCGCGCCACCTTTGGTCAAAATCTCGGCCGGGAGTTGGGTGACAAAGGTTTTGATCGGCGCGGTCGGAAGGCTTACCCGTTCAATGCCGGTTCGGCTGCGATTCATCTCGGCAGAAGAGGTGTTAAAGATCGGACACCGGGAAGCCGCGATCGGCATTCGAAATCGCCGACCAGAAGAGATTGGCCTGGCGGGTCGCAAGATTGGGCGAGTTCGGTTTGCGGTCTATGCTGCGGATGAGAGCATTTCGACCTGGGCGCGCGTGATGTCCAAAACACCCTCGGCCAGATGGCTGCGGGCGCACGCGCAAGAGGGCGACGCAATCGAAGTGACGGCGCCGCAAAATGCGCTTGAGCTTGCAAATGCAGGTCTTGCCCGGGCGGTTCTGCCAACTTTCATTGGAAACACCCAGCCGGGCCTGAAACCGGTCTCACCTTTGATTGACGATCTGGAACATGATCAGTGGCTGGTCACCCATCATGAAGATCGGTTTCTTGCAGAGGTGCGGCATGTCATAGATCGCACCCACGCAGTGATGTCGGAAGCTTGTGAAAACGGATGAACCGATGCCTCAAATTCCTATTCACCTAACCGTTCCATCAACCGAGCACACACGCATCAGTCCTAAGAGACGTAAGGGCGGAGTTGTTAATGTTCGGTTAAAAATAACAACTCTGGGAAGACTGAAAGCTGCCCTAATCTGAACTCATTCCACCGACAATCTTGGTTAAGCCGGTTGCCAGAGCACCTTGGTTTAGATGATGAGAGCGAGAAGGAATTTTGTTTTGTTGAACTTTCTGAGAGTAAGCGTTTCCGCGCTCGCGTTAACTGCTTTCGTAGCCGCACCCGTCGCGACCGTTCTCACTGCCGATTACGCCTATGCGAAAAACGGCAACGGAAATGGTGGAGGCAAAGGTGGTGAAAAAGGAGGAAATGGAGGCGGCAAAGGCGGCGACAAAGGTGCTAAAAGTGGGGCGGGCTCAGACGGCAAGCTGAACCGGAAAAGCAGAAAATCCGCTAACAAAGGTGATAAGTCAAAACGCAGCGGTCGTTTGGGCCGGGCTGTCAAAGAAGATTTTCAAACGCTAGGTCGCAATCTACAGAAGAACGGGATCAAGGGCCTATTCAAAGGTAATAAAACCAAGCCGGTAGCAACGAGCGCAAACAAGTCTACTGTTAAGCCAGTACAAAAACCGCAAAGCAAGAAAACAAAAATTGTCGGCGATGGCACTCTCGCCCCGCGCAATCTTGGCAAACTGAATGGTGCTATTAATTCCAGCATCAACGCAAAGCTCGCGCATATTGCGAACGGTCAGTATGCGAAGGGTACAGGGCCAGTCAGCCTAGCCGCTGGCCTGGCCGTTGCCGACGCGAATTTCAATCATGTCATGGGTGAAGATTACACTTTAAGCCCAGCAGACGTTAAGGATATTGCTGCAGCTTACGATTACTTGGACGCTGCCTCTATGACGCTGGAAGAAGCCGAGAAGGTTCTTGCCGATGAGATGGCAAACCCGGGTGTGACTGACCCTGAAGATTTGGCAGACGCTCAAGCGGTTAAAGATGCGCACGACGCAATATTGAACGATGATGGCAATGCGATTGAGCGCCCAACCGAGGATCAATTGGCTGCCGCGGAGTCAGTATATGAAGCAGAGGCAAGCCTCCTGGGGAGTTACGAGGGTGACTTTTCTGAAGACGATGTTTTGGCTGCGGAGCAACAAGACCGCGTCCTAGATGCAGTACGATCCTCTAATCCCGACGAAGAAGCAGTAAAAGCTACGCTCGGTGCAACCGATAGCGAAACTGCCCATGTCGACAGCGAAGACAATGAAGAAGTCATTGATCAAACTGCGGGAGAGGATCAAACCTCCAACGAGGAAACCCAAGAAGAACTTGCAAATAATGGCTGAAGAACAGTTGGTGTGCCGTAGAATGGAATGCACTGGCAAAATTCGCTTCTGACGATAACCATCTGTCACCAGTGTGTGGAAATGAGAGGTGGTGCGAGGGGCTGGCTGAGGGGGTAGAAGCCGGCCCCTCTCCTTAGACTCGAGGGGGTGTGTGGTATTTCTGAACCCAAAATACGGGTTTTGCGAGTTGGACGATATTCGGGGTTTCCCGTAAAGCTGCAAGTTTGTGCGAAACGGTTTGTTTCCACAGCACGAACTATAAGTTTCTCAATGATTTGTAGGCACTATTTTGCCGTAATGCGATATTCACGATGTGGGCGGCATGTCTTGATTTTAGCACTTTCTGGTTTTTCAACTGGATTTGAGGGGGTTGCCTAGTACGGCTTGTCGCCCAGCGACCAACACGCCAAATTCTCAAAACTGCAAACTGCGTTTATAAAATGTCAGGATGTGTACGTATATTTCTTTTAACGGTCGCAATCAGAACATGTCACTCAAGTATCAAGTTGATGCGGCGCGCCTTGATGGGGTTTAGCGATTCTAATGAGGGGGTACGAGTTCGGAGCGTCGCACTTGCTGTCATCAAAATTCCTGTACCATCCGGGCAACATCATCGCGATTGCAAGAGTCGAACGTTGTGCTGATCCGCAAATGTGGCGGCAAAGTTAATACCATGGAGACATGTCGCAAACGACCGATGGTCGAGGATAGAAAGTCAATTATTCTAACGCATTATTGGAGTCCGTCTGTTTGAAATCTCCATAGTACACCCTGTCCTCAAATAGTGATTCTCCGGTTCATTCTGTGCGGCAAAGGCGTCATTTCTGCGAAACCCTAAGCCAGTTTTCAGCATAAGAAAGCAGGCCTTTTCTGAGAGCCTCGGGCTGCGGGACGGGCAGTGTTTCGAGGGAAGTGACCGTGCTTGACGGTTCGACAAGCATAGCCGCGCCCTGGCTTGTTCCGGTGGCCGTTTGGGAAACCTTGATTGGCACATTTGAAACCGCTGCCAGCATCAAAAGATAAGCTCGGTTTGCGGCGAAGGGGCCCTCGACGATGATCGGGCCCTGGTGGCCAATCTCTTCGAGGCAGCGGGACGTGACCAGCGCAAGATAGAAACTGACCGCTGCTTTGCGAAGGGATGTACCCAATGCGGGTTCCGGGCCAATCCAATGTAACTTGCGTCCGCGAAATGGCCCGCTTTCCGTGACAACCGCAGGAAGCAACATCGCCTTGTCTTCCAGTATCGTCTGCATGTCGGTATCCGAGGGATTTGGGCAACTCTGGCACCCGATAGCGATATCGTACTCTCGCCCGCCCATGAAGCGGGCCGAAGGAACAGCGTTTCCAAGGGCGTTCACATTGATAAGCGTGTCCGCATTCGGGTCGAGCGTGATCGGCTGCCCACCGATCGACATAGCGATAACCCAGGTACCGGTGGAAACAACCGATAACGGTGGCTGATGGCCAAGAATGTGCGGCAGCAGTGAAGCATTTGAGTCATGAATGCCGCAATGGACCGGTGTATCAGGGTTGAGCCCCGTGTGTGCCGCTATGTCCGGCAAAACTGTACCAAGAACCTCTCCGGGGCGGCGCGGCGGCGCGAGTTTATCCGCCACATCAAGTTCCACGACTAACGACGAGAACTGCCCTGCGTGGGGATTCCAAAGGTCAGTATGGCAACCAAGCGACGTGACATCCGTTGCCGCGACACCGGTCAATCGGTACCCCCAGTATTGAGGATAGGTCACGATCGTTTTTGTACGCGCTTTCAGTTCCGGATCGACCTGAAACTGCCAATACAGTTGCGCGCCAATGTTAAGGCCCATCGAAAGCCTGGGAGACCCTGTTTCAGAAAACGCAGGTCGAATGGCATCATAGGCATCAGCAAGCGTTTCCGGCCCGGTAAACTCATAATCCAAGATCGGCGCGGACAAGGAACCGTCAGCGGCAAGCAGGGCCACGCACGCCCCATGCGTCGTCACGGAGATGGCAGAGACGCCGTGTTCACGATGGAAATCCGCCAGCCCACGCAGGATAAACTCCCAATGCCCTTCGACGTCGAAATGCGGCCATGGGGAATCGTACAGCACGGTATTAGGCCGGGTGATGACAGCCAGCTCGGACATGTTGGCCGGATCGACCAATGCCAGTTTTGCGTTGGTTTTTCCGATGTCGATGACTGCGACGTGGCCCTTAACCATATGCACGGCACCTCACGACATGTGGAAAACGGTTTCCAGCGGCTTTGCAACTGGTTCGTTGTCTTGATGGGTTTGCATAATATCCGCCATATGCGCCCACCAGCGCTGCATTATCGGGTGTGCTGACAGGTCTTCCATTGTGTGATCATCGGTCCGCCACAGGACACCAAACAGAATACCTGTGTCGTCGTCCAGGTGGATCGAATAATCAGACACCCCCGCCTGTTTCAGAAGCTCCAGAAGCTCTGGCCAGACTTCATCATGACGCCGGCGGTATTCGTCTTTGCAGCCAGGGTTCAACGTCATCTTGAACGCATACTTCTGCATCAGCCTCTCCACATAGTCCAAAGGCGGGGCAGTGCGATGACGCCAATCAGAAGCGCACCGATCACAATGGACATCACGATTCCAGGTACATTCAGAAGCCCAAGTCCGAAGGTTACCAATCCCATCACAAATGCGGCAATGACAACACCGGGGATGCTGCCCGACCCACCAAGAATGTTGACCCCGCCCAGAACGACCATCGTCACCACCTCAAGTTCCCACCCAAAGGCAATCGATGGGCGCGTCGACCCGAGACGTGACGTCAGGCAGATTGCGGCGACGCCCGACATAAGGCCAGTCAGCAAGAACAAAAGAAACTTCACCCGCGCGACCCGGATGCCCGAGAACAGCGCACCGGTGGGATTGTTGCCGATGGCATAGACTGCACGGCCGAAATTGGTTTTGTGCAGGATCACTCCATAGATCACAGCAAGCAGCGCAAACAGGACGAACTCAAACGAAATGACCCAAAATACATAGCCCTGGCCAAAGTAGGCAAAGTCCGTCGGGTAACCCTTGTAGACCTGATCCCCCAGGACGATATAGCTGATCCCGCGGAACAGACTCATTGTCCCTATAGTGACCACGATCGAAGGCAGACCCAGACGGGTAACCAAGACCCCGTTGAAGGCCCCGCACAGAACCCCGGTCCCCAAACCGACAAGGATCAAGACCGGAGTCCCGACCCCCATTTGGACCGCCGCACCCATAGCCGTGGATGCAAGCGCGATTATTGAGGCAACAGATAAGTCGATTTCGCCCGAAATGATCAGCAGTGCCATTGCGAAGGCAATAATTGCCTTTTCAGTGAAATTGAAGGTCGCGTCGGACAGGTTCCAGGCGTTAAGGAAATATGGCGAGGCAAAGCTGTTGGCAATGAAGATGGCGATGGCGACCGCCAGCAGCAGCGACTCCCAGCTCTTTAGTTTCCGCTCCAGCGGCGATTGCAACCGGTCGGGAATGAAACGGTCGGTGGTGCTCATGCCGTATGCTCCGCTGATTTAAGGATGATCCGTCCCTTGTCGCGATTGGCCCGTGAATTCATCGCCACAGCGATAATGATCGCGCTGCCCGAAATGGCCAGTTGCCAGAATGGTGAGACATTAATGACAGGCAGGGCGTTCTTGATCAGGCCAAGAAACAACGCTCCCAACAACGCGCCGCCAACCGAACCGATGCCACCCGCAATCGAAACACCGCCGATCACACAGGCGGCGACCACATCAAGCTCGAACCCGCCCGCAATGTCGACATAGGCCACGGCATAGCGCGACACCCAGAGATACCCGACCAAGCCGGCCAGTGCACCTGAGATTGTAAACGCCCAGAACTGGGTCTTGCCAACATCGATGCCAGTGTAGGTTGCCGCGTGCGGGTTGCCACCGACCGCATAGAACGCCCGTCCCAGTGTCGTCCGCGTCATCACGATGGCGAACGCGATCACTGCAATGATGGCGATCCAGCTCAGCATTGGCAGGCCCAGAAATTCAGATCGAGAAAAAGCTTTGAAGGCAGCGCTCATCTCGTGGCTGTTCACCCATTTTCCGTCAGAAATCAAAAAGATGATCCCGCGGAAAATAGTCATGGTGCCAAGCGTCACAACGATGGGTGGAATATTGAGTTTCCAAACCAGAATTCCGTTGACCATGCCCATCATCGTACCAAGAGCAACAGCTACGGCAACGATCACAACGACTGGCACACCCGGCGCCGCAACATTGATCATTGAGACGATCATGCCGGTCAGAGCGAGGTTCGCGGCCACTGACAAGTCAATGCATTTGGTCAAGATCACAATCATCTGGCCGATGGCGAGTAGGATCAGAGGTGAAGTGTCATTAAACACGACGGAGAGGTTGGATAGCGTGACGAAGCTGGGGAAGCGCATTGAGATCAGCGCTAGAAGAACAGCAATTGCGCCCAACAACAGGGCTTCCCGAGAAGCGATGAACCGTTTCAGCATACTTGCGGCCTCCATCAGATACCTGCCGCATGGCGGACAAGGGTTTCGGGGGAAAGGTCGGTGCCTTCCAGCTCCGCCGCGATGCGGCCTTCACGCATGACGATGACTCGGTCGGACATGCCCATGATTTCGGGGATTTCCGAGCTGACCATGATGACGGCCAAGCCCTGAGCAGCAAGCTCGGCCATAAACTCGTGCACGGCAGCCTTGGATCCGATATCTATGCCCTTAGTCGGTTCGTCAAGAATGATCACTTTGGGCTGCGTTGCCAGCCATTTGGCGATCACCACCTTTTGCTGATTTCCACCGGACAGAGATCCCACATCGGTATCAAGCGAAGCTGCACGCAAATCCAGACGCTCGGTATATTCTCGGGCCAGACGAAACTCCTCTGCCAGTCGCAGAAACCCGTGCTTTGAGGTTCGATTGAGCGACGGAAGCGTCACGTTTTGGAAGATTGGAAGCGAGGTAATGGCACCCTGTGTCCCTCTATCCTCTGGGACGTAAACAACCCCGTTTTCAATTGCGTCTGCGGGGGAACGGATCACCCGGATATTTCCATCGATCTTGGTGACGCCTTTGGATGGTTTCGTGATCCCGAACAACGCCTGCATGAATTCTGAACGTCCGGCTCCGACCAGACCGTAGAAGCCGAGGATCTCACCCCGGTGCAGTGTGAAACCTATATCCGCAAACTCGGTGGGGTGATCGTAACCAACGACCTTAAGCACTTGTTCTCCAATGCGGCTGTCACGGGTTGGAAAGATCTGGCTCACATCCCGCCCAACCATCATCTTGACCAGTTCGGCTTCGGTGATATCGGAGATCCGGCCGTCGCCAATGAACTGACCATCCCGAAAAACGGTGAAGTGATCCGCTATTCGAAAGATCTCGTCAAACTTGTGGCTGATGAACAGGATGGCTTTGCCCTGCTCTTTGAGCGTTTCTACAAGATGATATAGTTCCTGAATTTCTTTGTGCGATAGCGCTGCAGTTGGTTCGTCCATGATGACGACGCGCGCGTCGATCGACAGTGCGCGGGCAATCGCAACAAGATGTTTGTTGGCGATCCCAAGTTCACGCAGCTTAGTTGAAGGATCGATTTCTGCTCCGATTTCGGACAGAATATCTTGCGCCCGTTGCTCCATACTCGCCCAATCGATCAACCCCAAACGGCCACGTGGCGCATGGCCCAGAAAGATGTTTTCGGCGACCGACAGCTCGTCAAAAAGCACTGTTTCCTGGTGGATGGCAGTGATCCCCGCATCCGCGGCGTCCTGAGCTGTGGAAAACTGAATTGCCTCTCCATCAATACGGATCGCGCCGCCGTCAGGCTGGTAGATCCCGGTGAGAATTTTTACGACCGTGGATTTGCCCGCGCCATTCTCCCCAACAAGAGCAGTCACTTGGCCGGGGTAAAGCTTCAGTTCGACCTCGGACAGAGCTTTTACACCGGGAAATGTCTTAGTGATCCCATCAAGCGCCAGGATCGGTTCAAGTGCCCGGTCGGCTGCGGCTATCGGATCAGGTTGAATCTGCATCGCCGTATCATTCATTGGAAGTGATGACCCGGCGCGGTACGCCGGGTCGGGTGGTCAGGCCACGATCAGAAGATCGACTTGAAGTCGTCGACGTTCGAGCTGTCATAGGTGAACGGATCGGACATCGCGGCCGACCCTGTATCGTCCAGCGTCGCTTCGCCCATACGCCCCATCGGAACTGAAGACCCCGCATCGGCCGTGGCCCCTTCATGGATGTTGTAGGCAAGCATGGTTGCCGCATAACCCAGATCAATCGGGTTCCAGATCGCAAAGCTTTTGGTTGCACCAGACTCAACGCAGCCGGCCATCTCGGATGGGAGACCAAGACCGGTCACGTTGATTTCGCCGATTTTGCCCGCGTCTGTGACGGCCTGACATGATGCCAGGATACCCACGGTTGTCGGTGCAATGATTGCTTTCAGATCGGGATAGGTCGACATCAGGCCCTGCGCTTCACGATAGGACTTGTCCGACAGGTCATCGCCATAAACTGTCGAGACCAGATTGACGCCCGGATAATTGGGCAGAACCTCTTTCGCAGCTTCGATCCATGCGTTCTGGTTGGTCGCAGTTGCCGACGCCGACAGGATTGCAATATCCCCACCATCGGGCATGTGATCGGCCGCCAGCTTGATGATTGTGTTGCCGATCAGTTCGGTCGACGACGGGTTCAGATGCATTTGCCGGCCCTCGGGGGAAACTCCCGAATCCCAGGAAACGACAGTGATGCCGCGGCTCATCGCCTTTTTTAAAGCGGGTACCAGCGCATCCGGGTCGTTGGCCGAGATCGCAATGGCGTCGACGCCCTGGGCGATCAGCGAGTTAATGACCTCGATCTGGCCTTCCGCAGTGGTGTCGGTTGGACCGGTATAAATGATCTCGACATTCCCAAGCTCTGCTGCCGCTTCTTCGGCGCCTTTGGCAGCAGCTTCAAAGAACCCAATGCCAAGTGCCTTGACGACAAGCGCGATTCGCACGTTGTCCTCGGCAAAGGCCGGGGCGGTGGTCAGACTCATGGCAAGCCCAAGACCTGCGACCAGTTTACTGAAATTGCGACGGTGCATTACGTTTCCTCCCATAGTCACTACGATTTTTGACGCATTGGCCCTATGAAGCCGCTGCGTCTTCTTCCTGAGCGGCGCCGGATTCAGCGACGATCAAATTCACATCCGCAGCTTCAAGCATGGCTGCTGCACTGTCTGAGATACGCTCGTCGGTGATCACAGTTGTGATCCGATTCAACGGGCACAGCACCAGACTGGAGCGGTTCTCAAACTTGGAGCTGTCGACAAGAACGATGAGTTCGTCAGCCTGACCGATAAGCTTTTCTTCTGCCTGGATCAGAAGCGGGTCTGCCTCCATGAGGCCAAGTGGTCCCAGCCCTTGCGCCCCCATGAACACGCGGCGTGCGTAGAAATTGCGCGTCACGTCATTTTCGAAGGGGGAAAGAATGATGTTCTGCTCGCGATAGATCACCCCACCCGACAACATTACGGTGTTCTTAGAGTGCTTGAGCAGATGCTCGGCAATCGGAAATGAGTTCGTAAATACCTGCATCCGACGCGAAGCTAACGGATGCACCATCTGAAATGTGGTGGTGCCGCCATTGATGATGATCGATTCACCATCTTCGCAAATCTCGACCGCCGCACGGGCGATGGCCTGCTTCTCACGCGTGCGCATGGTTTCGTTGATTGCAAATGGCCGTCCGGCAAGCCCCACAAACTGCGGCGGGTTAAGTGCTTCGGCTCCACCCCGCACCCTCTTTAGTTTGCGTTCTGCATCGAGTGTGGCGATGTCACGACGTATGGTCGCCTCTGACGCGTCTGTCAGATTGCACAGATCCGCAACAGTAACGACTGGACGGTCCTGAACCGCAGACAGAATAACTCTATGACGTTCTTTTTCGTGCATTCACGCCTCCCTTGAGCGTCAACACTGCGCAGTTTCAATGCGTCTGTCAATCAAAAACAATCAACACTAATCACTATAGCACATATTATGGCTGATAATGATTGTTTGTGATTGACAATTCTTGACTGCCTTTTCAGGATGTACCCTAAATCTAATTCAGGCGCGCGCCGCCGACCCGGAGGACAGCATGTTGAAATCTGAAGATAAATCGCTTCTGGATAATCGTTGGGATGAGGCTGCTGTCGCTGGAATGAGCGAATCGGAACTGCTGCTCTACCGTTCGAATATCCTCGGAGCTGATAAGCGCGTGACAAATTATGGCGGCGGCAACACTTCAGCAAAGGTGATGGAAACCGACCCGCTAACCGGCAAAGAGGTCGAGGTCCTGTGGGTTAAAGGATCCGGGGGGGATATCGGCTCGATCAAGATGGACGGGTTCGCGACGCTTTACATGGACAAGCTGAAAGCTCTGAAAAGTCTGTATCGCGGTGTGGAATTAGAAGATGAGATGGTTGGCTACTTGCCACATTGTACCTTCGATCTGAACACGCGCGCGGCATCAATCGACACCCCGTTGCACGCCTATGTGCCACAAAAACACGTGGATCACGTCCATGCTGACGCCATCATTTCCATCGCGGCGTCCAAAGGCTCAAAGGAACTGACGCAGGAAATATTCGGCGACAAAATCGGTTGGTTGCCCTGGAAACGACCCGGGTACGAGCTGGGTTTGTGGCTTGAAAAGTTCTGTTTGGAAAACCCGGATGCGGATGGGGTGGTATTGGAAAGCCACGGGCTGTTTACCTGGGGGGACACCGCGAAGTCCTGCTATGACAAGACAATCGAAGTCATCAATACCGCCACCCAGTGGCTGGCCGAAAAGGCGGAAGACGTCGCACCTTTCGGAGGTCCCATCCACCAAAGCCTTAAACCCGAAGATCGCCGCGCCGTAGCTGCACGGCTGATGCCCGCAATCCGTGGATTTGTCTCGGGCAATCAACATATGGTTGGGCATTTCAATGACAGCGATGCGGTTCTGGAGTTCCTCAATGCCAACGAGATGGAGTCTCTCGCCGCACTGGGGACATCCTGCCCCGATCACTTCCTGCGAACCAAAATCCGTCCATTGGTGATCAATTACGATCCGTTGAAAGGCAATATAGATGAGGTGCTTGAAGGTCTGTCTGCGCAGATTGCCGCGTATCGGGATGCCTACGCCAGCTACTACGAGCGCTGCAAGCACGACAACAGCCCAGCACTGCGTGATCCCAACGCTGTGGTGTATCTGGTGCCTGGCGTTGGTATGATCACCTTTGCCAAGGACAAGGCAACGGCGCGCATATCCGGGGAATTTTACATCAACGCCATCAACGTGATGCGCGGCGCCTCCTCGGTCAGCGAATATGTAGGTTTGCCAGAGCAAGAAGCCTTCGACATCGAGTATTGGCTTTTGGAAGAGGCCAAGCTTCAGCGCATGCCAAAGCCCAAATCGCTTGCAGGCCGGGTGGCCTTGGTCACCGGCGGGGCGGGTGGGATCGGTGCGGCGACGGCGGAACGGTATCTGTCTGAAGGCGCATGTGTTGTCCTCGCGGATATCAATGCCGACGGCCTTGCCACTACCCAAGCAGCGCTCGCGGCAAAGTACAGCGCCGACGTAGTGCGCAGTGTGACCATGGATGTTACCAGTGAAGAATCCGTAGCACGTTCATTCAATGAGGCCGCTTGCGAGTTTGGCGGAGTTGATATCCTCTTATCAAACGCAGGCATTGCATCCTCTGCTCCGATTGAGGAAACCTCACTGGCTCTTTGGAGCAAAAACATGGATATCCTCAGTACCGGATACTTTCTTGTCAGTCGCGAGGCTTTCAAGTTGCTGCGGTTACAAAACATGGGCGGCTCCATAGTGTTTGTCGCGTCCAAGAATGGGCTGGCGGCTTCACCCAACGCCTCGGCTTACTGCACGGCCAAAGCCTCCGAAATCCACCTTGCGCGGTGTCTGGCACTGGAAGGGGCCGAGGCGGGTATCCGAGTGAACGTTGTCAACCCGGATGCAGTTCTGCGTGGATCAAAAATCTGGGAAGGCGACTGGCTGGATCAGCGCGCCACTACCTACGGCACGAACAAGGAAGGGCTGGAAGAAATGTATCGCCAGCGCTCAATGCTAAAACGTTCAGTCCTGCCGGAAGATATTGCTGAGGCCTGTTATTTCTTCGCGGCTGACACCTCTGCTAAATCCACCGGCAACATATTGAACGTAGACGCAGGAAACGTTCAGGCCTTCACACGCTGAGGCCATACGAAGGGACGAGATCATGAGCAATTATGACAGCGCGAGGCAACAGTTTGCGGACTGGGGCGTCGACACCGAAGCCGCCATCGAGACGCTTAAGGCCATTCCAATTTCCATGCATTGCTGGCAGGGCGATGATGTGGTCGGCTTCGAAAAGAAGTCCGGAAGTTCAGGCGGTGGCATACAAGCGACGGGCAACCACCCTGGCCGAGCACGCACACCGGACGAACTGCGGGCTGATCTGGAGTTCGCTTATTCACAGATTCCGGGGGCGCACCGTCTCAATCTGCACGCGATGTACCTGGACACCGATGAATCACCCGACCGGGATGAAATCGAGTTGCGTCATTTCGCGCCGTGGGTTGGCTGGGCCAACGAGCAAAACATAGCGCTAGACTTCAATCCCACCTTCTTTGCCCATGAGAAAGCTGACGACAATCTAACCCTTGCGCACCCAAACCAGGGCATCCGGGATTTCTGGATCGAGCATGGCAAACGTACACGTGAAATTGCATCTCAAATCGGTGATGCGCAGGGCAACCCATGCATCAACAATATTTGGGTACCGGATGGTATGAAAGACCACCCGATCGACCGGATGACACCTCGAAAGCATCTTGAAAACTCTCTGGATTCTATGCTGTCGGACCCGTTCGATGGCCAACATCTTCTGGATGCTGTCGAGAGCAAACTTTTCGGCATTGGGGTCGAGGCTTATACGGTCGGCAGCCATGAATTCTATCTGGGCTATGCGACGCGGAAGGGTACGCTTCTTTGCCTCGACATGGGGCATTTCCACCCAACTGAAAACATCGCCGACAAGCTAAGTTCCGTCGCCCTATCGGTCGAGAAAATCCTGCTTCACGTCTCGCGCCCGATGCGGTGGGACAGCGATCACGTTATTCTGCTCGATGACTCCATTCTTGCCATGGCGCAGGAACTGGTCGCATGCGATCTGCTTGGCCGCACTCATATCGGACTTGATTTCTTCGATGCCACGATCAGCCGAACTGCCGCGTGGGTCATCGGAACACGCAATATGCAAAAGGCGCTTTTGCGCGCACTACTTCTTCCTTTGGATCAACTGAAAACTGCTGAGACCTCGCTGGACTTCACGACGCGCTTCATGATGACAGAAGAGCTTAAGGATCTGCCCTTCAGCGCAATCTGGGCCGAATACTGCGAACGGATGGATGTAAAATACGGGAAATCCTTGCTTAGGGAACTCGACAATTACCAAAGCAAAGTTTCGACGCGAGGATAGACGAGCCGGGTTCTGTCGCAAAGGTTATGTTGCAAATTTTTGGAACGATCAGAGTAAGCGCCTTACCAGGCACACTTATCCTACGATCTCAGCGAACCCCCGAAAGCCGGAGGTTGCTGCTTTCGGGTCATAGTGGCGACTTCAATGCCATCCAACGTAGCAGACGCGGATGCGAAGGATTTGAACCCACACATATGTCGAACGCGCCGTTTTATGAACCGATGATCCTGCTCGATCATGTTATTCAAAAATTTGGACCTGATTGTCTAAACCTTGGCTTGGCAACCAAACCGCTTCAGAATACCTGAGCTGACAGCTCGCGCCACTGCCTGTTCTGTTGTCCAGCACTTGGGCTTCGTGACGATCGAAGATGGCAGAGCATGAACTACTCTATCCTTAGTCATCTAGCGAACAAAGGTACGTCGGCTGCGTCAATTGCGATGTTCGAGACTCAAAAACACCAATGAGCGATTGATTTGGCTCTTGTCTTTTTGGGCGACGCGATAAAGACGGTCCGAGGTGATAAGTTCCTTCTGTACGTAGCTGTCAGGGTGGTTAACGGAACTACCGTGTTGTGTCTGAGTTCCGTCTTTGCAACGTGTTACTTCGGTCCATAGGTCGTTGAATGCGCGATTTGCTTCGGTGTCTCGGAACGAAAACTCCCATCGGCATGAAATGCCTTGGACATTGACCAGGCCGACATACGGTTCGCACGTTACTCCTTTCGGCGAGAAACCAGTGGTGTTGTAGTTTTCAAGTGCGATAACCCTGTCACATAATCCTGCGAAGCCGGTTTCTGGCGAAGTAGCCATGACAAATCCCAGAAAACAAACGACCGCAACTTTGGCCGTTTGCTTGGTTGTCAATTTATCATTCAGCCGCATCCGGGAAATCGTTTCTTAGGTAAACACCCTTCACACGCTCTTTTGCTGGATCAAAATGCGGGAACGGAACAATTTTTGCCTTCAAGCGCTTTTGCTGCCCATCCAGTTGGCCGATCTCAATATTGTGCCCCTCGAGCGCATGGGTTGATGCAACCCGCCCGAGGGCGATGACCTTGCCTAAGATGGGTGATTTCATCGCGCTGGTGATTTCACCGACCTGCGCTTTTCCGATACGTACACAATCGCCCGGAGAAGGAACTGTTCCACCTTCTATATCAAACCCGACCAGTTTGCGTTGAGGGTGAGCCTTGCGTTCTTCAATTGCGCTGCGCCCGATGAAGTCATCGGTCTTAGATTTCAATGGGACGGTAAAACCGACCCCAGCCTCGAACGGATCGGTTTGGTCGTCGAATTCGGACCCAGCAAAGATCAAGCCGCCTTCGATCCGCAACATGTCGAGGGCGGCAAGGCCAAGCGGAGCAATTCCATAATCCTGACCAACTTCCCAGACACGGTCGAAAATCTCGACAGCATCATTGGGGTGGCAGAAGATTTCATATCCTAATTCGCCGGAATATCCGGTTCGGGAGATCACGACAGAGGTGCCGCGCACATCCCCGACCCGGGCCACGGTAAGCCGGAACCAAGGCAATTCTTCTATGGTTGGCTGCTGGGGTGGCGTCCAGAATATCTGCGAGAGGATGTCGCGGCTGTGCCGCCCCTGTACCGCGATGTTGTGCAACTGATCTGTAGAGTTTCGAACCCAGACATTCATGTTGCGCTTACGCGCTTGTTCCTGCAGCCACAAACCGCTGGTGTCGTTGCCACCAATCCATCGGAAGTTGGTCTCACCCAGCCGATAGATAGTGCCGTCGTCGATCATGCCGCCATGTTCATAGCACATTGCCGTATAGACAACTTGACCGACGCTCAACTTCTTCATGTTGCGGGTCACGCAAAGCTGCATCAGTTCTTCGGCATCCGGGCCAACAACCTCATATTTGCGCAGTGGACTCAGATCCATTACGGCGACTTTGTCTCGACAGGCCCAATACTCTGCGATTGCGCCATGATTGGTCATCGTATTGGGCAGCCAATATCCGTTATATTCGACAAAATCACGGGTATGACGTGCAAAGCAGTCGTGAAATGCTGTTTTCTTGGTTTCTTCCACATCCGCCTCCGCAGATTTTCTGTAGCCGTAGGACCGTTTAAAATCCTTGGTCGCTTTGTAAGTTCGCACCTGAATGTCGGTTGGATTCCAGCCATTGGCCGGGTCGATGTCGCAGGGGCAGCCGGTACTGACGCAGACAAGATCCGTCAATGCGCGCAGCAGCACGAAATCTCCGGGTCGCGACCAAGGATCATCCATACCGATGGCATTGCTATCGTCCAGCATTGTATTGAAGAAAAAGTTGATCGCGGACCAACCTGCGCGGGGACGGATGCCATATTGGCTCAGATCCTTGTTGATATTGTCCGAGCAATTGACATGGCCAGGATAGCCCAGATCTTCATAATACCTTGCTGTGCAGGCCAGCCCGAACGTGTCGTGGCGACCGCACGTATCCTGCACGATCTCAACCAGGGGTTCCTGATCCACTGACCAGTATTTCGAGAATATACCTGGTTGCGGATACAAGCTGCCCACCAGGCTGCGTGTCGTGGTGGGATCAATCTCGCGTTCGATCCCCTGATCCAATGCACGTCGGCTGAACGCCTGAAAGTCTGAGCATTCGCGGCCCCTGATATCCACGATCTGGATGAACTCTCCGGCTTTGACCTCATAGGATTTGGCGTTGCCAGGCTGAATGTTGATATCCTTAAGTGGGTCGGCCAGCGGATCGGGCGGGCCCACGTCGGGTTTTCCCAAGCCGGGAGCGGCACGCTGAATGTACAGGATAATGTCGGTCGGTGGGTTATTGTCTTCAGGGCGCATCGCTTCGCCTGGTGCGGCGACGATCAGAAGACCGTCACTTTCCGCCACGAAATGCACCATGTCGCCGGGGCGTGATCCATCTGAGAAAGCCCTGACTGCATCCCCGCGTCCGATGTCGAAACCAGCAACCTCTAACGCGCGCAGCACTTTCTTGCCCGAAGCCGAGCCATTCGCCAGAGTTGCAATCAGCCCCTCTGGTCGCCCGTGCCCCTGCGCGCCAAGCATGGCAGCGTCCGAGCTTCGATCCGGGGCAAAGAACACCATCTCGGCGGGTTGCATCCCATCGCGATCCAACAATGTGATCGTGTCGCCTTTGGACACCGTAACCGCACGCGATCCTGTGCCAGGGACGGGATGACGTTCCGTGCCATGGGGCAGGATTGGAAGGCCAGGAGCCAGAACCCCGCTGCGTTCATACGGCACTTCGAAGACCGGCTTCACATTCATAATACACCTTCCTGAATAGATTCGGTCGCGCCGCGGTGCATGACCACCAAAAGGCATCCCGATTTGGTGTGTGAAAAATGGCTGGAACCTGCGGTTAGACTTACGAAGTCACCGCTGCGATAGCTGAATCCATCGTGATCGGTCAGATCACCTTCGAGGACAAAGAACTCTTCCGGACCGTGATGAATATGCGGGTTCGAGCGCGTGCCAGGTGCCATTTTCATCAGATAGCTGCTTTGGCCGGTATCCTGGTCAAAGCTGACATTTTTCCACCAAACTTGTTCGTCGGGCAGGTCTTTCATCTGCATTCTGACAAAGCCGGTATCGTCGAAACGGGAGACCGTACGCATATTTTGCTGTTGTGACATCTTATTCGAGCCCCAATCGCTTCTTGCGCTGTTCCGTCCAGCTGCTGATGGCCATGTCAAAGGTCAGAGCCATCAGCGACACATTCAGGCCAAGGACAAAGTTTTTACCCAACTCGGTGCCGGCCAGCGTTCGCTGCAGTTCCTGTCCCAGATCCTGAGTGCCGATGAAGGCTGCGATGATGACCATGAAGAAGGCAAACATGATGGCCTGATTGAACCCAACTGCCATTGTCGGTAGTGCCAGCGGAAACTGAACTGACATCAGCTTTTGCCGCCGCGTTGATCCAGACATGTCTGCCGCTTCGGTCATTTCCGAGGGTACGCTGCTGAGGCCAATAATGGTGTACCGGATCAATGGTACTGCGGCGAAGATTAGGATCGAGAACACAACAGCTACGTCATTAACGCCGAACAGCATGATTGCCGGGATCAGATAGATGAAGCTGGGGAAGGTTTGTGCCGTGTCACAGGCCAAAAGGATGCTTTTTGACCAACGTTCTGATCGGGCAGCGATTACACCGAGCGGTATGCCAATCAAGGTGGCCAGAGCAACAGCCGAAATAACTGTGTATAGAGTGATCACAGATCGGTCCCACCAACCCGAGAATGCGACGATGGTAAAGAAAACCGCCGCATATATACCTGGGCGGCGTCCACCGATCCAATATGCAAAAGCAACGACTATTAGGATGAAGGCGGGGGTTGGGATCGCCAGCAACGTGTCCCGGAACGGGATCAGAACCTTGACGTTCAGAAACCAGCGCAACCATTCAGTTGTTCCCTTGATAGCCTCGATCGCCAGGAACGACTTGATCACCACATCAATTTCCTTGCCTTGGCTCAGGTGCTGTTTGCGACCAACTTCGGCCAGGATCGGAAACAGCTGCGACAGCAGAATAAAACCAATGAATAGACCCAGTGCGACCAGCGAAATCTTATACCGCTTCCACCAGGGTGTCCCACGTTCAAAGTGAACAGGTTGCTTGACCACCCATGCCTTGGACATCCGATCCAGCGTTACGGCTAGAAGAACAATCGTAACGCCGATCTCGAACGATCTGCCAAGTTTGAAGCTGCCCATCATTGCCAACAGCTTGGCACCGAGACCGGGCATACCAATAAAGGCGGTCAGAACAACCATGGCCAGACACAGCATGATCACCTGGTTTACGCCGACTAGAATTTCGGTGCGTGCTGCCGGAACATAGACATGGCGCAGCATCTGCCAACGAGTGCAGCCGGACATTTGGCCCGCCTCGATCACTTCAGGGCTGACCTTTTTTAGCCCTAGCGTTGTCATTAAGATCATAGGCGGGATGGCAAAGGTAATCGTTGCTACGGCTCCAGCGGTTGGCCCCACCTTGAAGAAAATCACAGCGGGCAGCAGATAGGTAAAGAAGGGCAGGGTTTGAAGCACAGACAGAATGGGCTTCAACATCCGCTCGAACCAGCCATATTTCCACGCGGCGATACCAAACGCCAGACCCAGCAGAAACGCCAATGGCGCCGCGACGACGATCACGGACATTGTTTGCATGGCGATCTTCCACTGACCGATCGCAGCCGTCCAGATAAAGGTTCCAGCGCCCAGGGCGGCCAACCGCCAACCACCGACAGCGTATCCAACAACCCCAGCGACGGCGGCAATCGCAGACCATGGGATTGGTCCCAGATAGGGCCAGCGACGCTTGCCTTCCAAAAGGTTTGCTGACGTGTCCAGCAGAAACTCTAGAGGACCTTCCGCGATAAAGCGGGTTACATAAATCAAGCCAAGGTCATTTTGGATGAAGCTGAAAACTGCGTCCAGAACCTGCGCAGTGGGTGGGATAGCGGCTTCGGGGATGCGGTTTAGCCATTCAGGCAGAATACCAACTGCCTTGGCAAGGATCAGTGCGAAGGCCACGGCAAGCAGCACAGAAAGTACACGGGAACGTCCCCATGGCTTGTCTGATGTCTCTGTCAGATCTGTCGACAGCGTCGCCATTATTCGGCTCCGAGCAGGACATTCAGTGCAGTGTCGCGCTCCAGTACACCGGTGACAACGCCTTTGTCATTTGCAACCGGCAAAAGGATGCGGTTGTCATTGACCAGAACCCGCGCAAGTTCGTGGATCGTTGCTCCACCATTGATTGGTGCGCCTTCCAAAGCGTGTCCGTTGACTGGTTTCGCCAGCCCTTTCGCATGCACTACGCGGGCTTTGTCGATGTCCTCGGTGAATTTCGCCACGTATTCCGTGGCGGGGTTCATGACGATCTGGTCCGGCGTATCGCATTGTTCCACCGCGCCATTGCGCATGATCGCGATCCGGTCCGCCAGACGCAGCGCTTCGTCAAAATCATGGGTGATAAAGACAATGGTTTTACCCAACATCTCTTGTAGCCGTAGGAATTCATCCTGCATTTCACGTCGGATCAAAGGGTCAAGAGCGGAGAACGGCTCATCCAGAAACCAGATGTCCGGCTCAATCGCCAGGGACCGGGCGATGCCGACGCGTTGCTGTTGCCCTCCGCTGAGCTCGCGCGGGAAATATTCTTCACGGCCTTCTAGGCCGACCAGTTTTACAACTTCCAAAGCGCGCTCGCGTCGGTCATGACGATCTTGGCCGCGCATTTCCAAAGGGAAGGCCACGTTGTCCAAAACGGTACGATGCGGCAGCAATCCAAAGGACTGGAACACCATGCCCATCTTGTTGCGGCGCAACTCAATCAGGTCACGTTCGCTCAGGCTCATAATATCCTGACCGTCGACCTCAATGATGCCTCCAGTAATGTCATGCAGCCGCGAAAAACACCGTACCAGGGTGGATTTTCCTGATCCCGACAACCCCATGATGACCAGCATTTCACCTCGGCCAACCTCAATCGATACATCCTTGACCCCGGCGATGTAGCCGTCCGCACGTATCTCATCGAAGCTGCGGCCCGCGGGAATAGATTTCAGATAGGTCTCAGGAGAAGCTCCAAACAGTTTCCAGACGTTTTTGGCTGAGATGACGGGCGCTGTGGCGGACATGGCTGCCTTCTTTCTTGTTAGGCACGGCCTTGCTTCACTGAGATCGGCAAGGCCGCGCCAGTTTCGTTGCGAATGACCGGATTATCAGCTGCAGGCGCTGATCCAGGGGTCAACAACGGCGCGGTTAGCATCCAGCCATTCGGCTGCTGCCTCTTCCGGTTCCAGCTCGTCTGTGTCGACCAGCTTGGCCATTTCCGCGATTTGCGGGTTGGTGAACGAAATTTCAGTCAATACGCAGTAGGCCGCCGGCCACTTGTCTTTCATGCCATCCCACGCGGCTTTTTTCAGGTAACCGGTGGCTGGATTACCGCAATCATACAAAGCCTCGGGATTCGGACCTTTGGATGGGTCTTTGTCGCAACCATCTTCCCAGGCAGGAAATTCGACAAACTCACCGGGCCAGACAGCTTCGGCAAAGTTGGGTGTCCAGTTGAAGACCAGAACCGGCTTCTTGTCCGCCTCTGCGGCGCCGATCTCGGCCCATAGGGCTGCAGCCGAACCTGCATTGATCACGGTGAAATTCAGATCAAGCGCTTCGGCACGCTCTTTACCATGCTTTAACCAGTCTACTGGACCATCCAAATATCGGCCCTTGTCGCCGGTTTCTGCTGTTGCAAACAGATGCGCACAGTCGTTCAGAGCTTTCCAGTCGGGCAGGCCAGGGCAGGACTCTTTGGTCCACATCGGATACCACCAGTCCTCGCGGGTGACGGCATCGTGGTCGCCTGCATCATGCAGACCACCCTTTTCCAGAGCCGCGCGGAAGGATGCTCCAAATGCGCCTTCCCAGACTTCCATCTCAAGCGTGACGTCGCCCAGACGCACCGACTCGTAGACCGCCTGACTGTCGGTCGTGACGTATTCGACATTATCACCGATCTCTTCGAACAACTGGCCGACCACGTAAGACATAACGATCTGGCTGGACCAGTTGTGAATTGGGATGACGATCGGATCGCTGCTGTCTTCTGCGATCGCACCGGTGCCCGCTACCGCTGCCAAGGTTGCAGCAGAAAGTAGGTTTGAAAGTTTCATGATTGCTCCCTGAGTGACGTTCGATATTGGATTGAGGGCTCTTCCGGCCCCGAATTTGCGCATTCTGCCCAAATTTGCGCGAAACGCAGAACAGAAATTTGAGAGGCGTTGCCCATAAAATCTTGAGGCTAATTCATTTTTTTACTATCTTAACAGTCAGTTGCCTGATCGGTTTCCAGTTGACGCAGGCGAATGTTCTTTGATTGCAATCCGCTTCAGATCGGGAATCCGCCGTCAGATGCCAAAGAAAGCACCAGTTACCGGGAAGGTTCTTCCACCGCTCGACTACCTTTTGGCTTTTGAAGCGGCGGCCAAGGCCCAGAGTTTTGCGCAGGCCAGCAAGGTGCTCAACATTTCGGAAACAGCAATCAGCCGCAAAGTACGTCTGCTGGAGCAACATTATGACGTACCCTTGTTTGTCAGAGGTCATCGGTCGGTTTCGCTGACACAACAAGGGGCCATATTGCTAGCGACAGTTGAAAAGTCGCTGGATTTGATGCGAGACGTCAGCCGTGATATGTTGGCCAAACATCAGGCCAATACGGTGTCGATCTCCGCGACCAACTCTGTCGCGTCGCTCTGGTTGATGCCGCAGCTGCGTAAGTTCAACAAATCCAATGGCCGCATCCGTATTTCGCTGGTGTCTTCGGACAGCGACGCGGAGTGCCTGTCTGATTCTATGGATCTGACGATATTGCGCGGGGAAGGGGATTGGCCCGGATATGAGGCGCAGCTTTTGTTCGGGGAAACCGTTTTCCCGGTATGTAGCCCTGATTATCTCAAAAGTAATCCGAAGGCGGCAGTACTATCCGCGCTGCCGGAATTGGATCTGATTGAGGTGACCAGCAGCCATGCGGAATGGATGACTTGGCATACCTGGCTTGGCAGCAATGAAATTTCTACCTCATTGATGGAACGCGCTGTGGCCTTCAACACCTATCCTCTCTCTATACAAGCAGCTGTTGATGGTTTGGGCGTCGCACTGGGTTGGGCCCATCTTGTTGACCCCTTGCTTGAAAGCGGTGCGTTGGTCAGACCAATCCAGGACATATCGGTACGAACGCAGTCGGGATATTATCTTCTGAAGAACCCAACGCAAAAATCATTTCCCGAGCGACGCATTGTCGAGGATTGGTTGTTAGGGCTCAGCGCAGGGCGCAAACGTTACGCGTGATCCGATGGCGCCATCGCGCGATAAATTTTCTTTCCTTCAATGTCTCTGAAATTCAAAGGTTGACCGAAGGGAATAAATATTTACCTTAAAGAAAGTATCTGATTCAGCCCCGGGTCGCATATGCGGACGGGTCTGAATTCGTTCGGCCTACTTTTGCAGGGAGTCCAAAGCCCAATGAGCTATAAATCCGATATTGAGATTGCCCGTGAGGCAAACAAGAAGCCGATTCAGGAGATCGGTGCGAAGCTGGGCATTTCCAGTGATGATCTGCTGCCCTACGGCCACGACAAGGCGAAAGTCAGTCAGGAATTCATCAATTCGGTTCAGGACCGCGAAGATGGCAAGCTGATCCTGGTCACGGCGATCAACCCGACCCCTGCGGGTGAAGGCAAGACGACCACCACCGTTGGTCTGGGCGACGGACTGAACCGCATCGGCAAGAACGCGATGATCTGTATCCGCGAAGCCTCGCTTGGCCCGAACTTCGGCATGAAGGGCGGCGCTGCGGGTGGCGGTTACGCGCAGGTTGTTCCGATGGAAGAGATGAACCTGCACTTCACCGGTGACTTCCACGCGATTACTTCGGCCCACTCGCTGCTGTCGGCAATGATCGACAACCACATCTATTGGGGCAACGAGTGCGAGATCGACACCCGCCGCGTCGCATGGCGCCGTGTGGTCGACATGAATGACCGTGCGCTGCGCCAGATCACGGCGTCTCTGGGCGGCGTGTCGAACGGTTTCCCGCGCGAAGCTGGCTTTGACATTACCGTGGCGTCCGAAGTCATGGCGATCCTGTGTCTGGCAAACGACCTGAAGGATCTGGAAAAGCGTTTGGGCGACATCATCGTCGCTTACCGCCGTGACAAGACCCCGGTTTACTGCCGCGACATCAAGGCCGAAGGCGCAATGACCGTGCTGCTGAAAGACGCGATGCAGCCAAACCTGGTGCAGACGCTGGAAAACAACCCGGCCTTTGTTCACGGTGGGCCTTTCGCAAACATCGCGCATGGCTGTAACTCGGTCATCGCCACCAAGACCGCTCTGAAAGTGGCTGACTATGTCGTTACTGAAGCGGGCTTTGGTGCTGACCTGGGTGCCGAGAAGTTCATGAACATCAAGTGCCGCAAGGCGGGCATTGCTCCGTCGGCAGTGGTTCTGGTTGCCACCGTGCGCGCGATGAAGATGAACGGCGGCGTTGCCAAGGCCGATCTGGGTGCGGAAAACGTTGACGCTGTGAAATCGGGCTGTGCCAACCTCGGCCGTCACATCGAAAACGTGAAATCCTTCGGTGTGCCGGTTGTTGTCGCCATCAACCACTTTGTCACTGACACCGATGCCGAAGTACAGGCGGTCAGCGACTATTGCGGCGAACATGGCGTCGAGGCGGTTTTGTCGCGCCACTGGGAGCTGGGCTCGGAAGGCTCTGCGCCGCTGGCCGAGAAGGTTGTCGAGATCGTCGAAGGCGGCAGCGCCAACTTCTCGCCGATTTACCCTGACGATATGCCACTGTTTGAGAAGATCGAAACCATCGCCAAGCGTATCTATCGCGCGGATGAGGTTCTGGCCGACAACAAGATCCGTAACCAGCTGAAAGAATGGGAAGAGGCAGGCTATGGCAATCTGCCGGTCTGCATGGCGAAAACACAGTATTCGTTCTCGACCGACCCGACCCTGCGCGGCGCGCCCACCGGCCACTCGGTTCCGGTGCGTGAGGTCCGCCTGTCCGCCGGTGCCGGTTTCATCGTGGTTGTCTGCGGTGAGATCATGACCATGCCCGGCCTGCCGCGCAAGCCGGCCGCGGAAACCATCTGCCTCAATGACGCAGGTGAGATCGAGGGCTTGTTCTAAGCCGCCGAATAAGACATCTCGTGGTCCGGGGAATTCCCGGGCCATGAGGAGACAAACATGCCCACTCTGACACCTCCAAAAGACTGCCACTCAATGCGGGAGTTGCGGGTTCAGATCGACAAGCTGGATCGGCAGCTGATCGAGATGTTGGTGGCGCGTGCAGGTTACATCGACCGCGCATCCGCGCTGAAGCCGGGCGAGGGCTTGCCTGCACGTATTCCGGAGCGTGTCGAGGATGTGGTGCAAAAAGTGCGTATGAATTCGGACGAGCTGGGTATGGATCCTGACCTTGCCGAAAAACTATGGCGCACCTTGATTGATTGGTCGATTGCGCGCGAAGAACGCGTGCTCGGCCCCGACTGAATGACCGGGCGCTTTGTGCGCCCGATCCGTTTTTTGAAAGAAGGGATCAAAGGATGGTAGCTCAAGTCATCGACGGTAAGGCCTTTGCCGCCAAAGTGCGCGCGCAGGTGGCTGACCAGGTTGCGAAACTGAAGGAAGAAAACGGCATCACACCGGGTCTGGCGGTGGTTCTGGTGGGCGAGGATCCGGCCAGTCAGGTCTATGTCCGCTCGAAGGGAAAAATGACCGTTGAAGTCGGTATGAACTCATACGAGCACAAGCTGGATGCAGACACCTCCGAAGAAGACCTTCTGGCGCTGATCGACAAGCTGAACAATGATCCGGCAGTGCATGGTATTCTGGTGCAGCTGCCGCTGCCCAAGCACCTGAACGAAGACCTGGTGATCAACTCGATTGATCCGGCGAAAGATGTAGACGGGTTCCATATCTCGAATGTCGGCCTGCTGGGTACGGGCCAGAAATCGATGGTGCCCTGCACGCCGCTGGGCTGCCTGATGATGCTGCGCGACCACCATGGCTCTCTGTCGGGCATGGATGCTGTTGTAATTGGCCGCTCGAATATTGTGGGCAAGCCGATGGCGCAGCTGCTGCTGGGCGACAGCTGCACAGTGACCATCGCGCATAGCCGCACCAAGGACCTGCCCGACGTGGTGCGCCGCGCCGACATCGTCGTCGCCGCCGTAGGCCGCCCCGAGATGGTGCCGGGTGACTGGATCAAGGAAGGCGCGACCGTAATCGACGTGGGCATCAACCGGATCGAACGTGACGGCAAGAACAAGCTGGTTGGCGATGTGGACTATGCCAGCGCGGCCGAACGCGCAGGTGCAATCACTCCGGTACCGGGTGGCGTAGGCCCGATGACGATCGCCTGCCTGCTTGCGAATACGCTGACCGCCGCGTGCCGGGCGAATGGCCTGCCAGAACCCGAAGGCCTGACAGCGTGAGATTTGCTGCTGCTCTTCACGCAGGCGATGGCAAGTCCGCCAGTTCCAAAGTGCTACAATATTGGCGATTGGCGGGCCGCGCCATGCGTATGTGATAGTATCAATTGGCCACTCTCCGACGAAGGTTGCACGCGTCCGCGCTTTGATAGCCCGCGCGGCACAAATAGACATGGCACTCGATCAGCAGCTCTGGGGCAAAGAAATGTCGCAGGACGAATGTCGAACTCAGATCAAACAACTAAACGAGTCGGTGGATGTTTATGCTGTCCTGCTTTTACCTGATGCGCCTGCGCATATCGACGTACTCAACTTGCGAAGTGAGTTACAGGGGCATAAAGACCTAATTCGCCCCGGTGCATGGCACAATCCCGGACCCGTTCGTCCGGGCGAAGTTGATTGCGTATTAAACAGTGCGATTGCTGCCCATCAGACCCAATGGGATGCGCTGGATAACGGAGATGCTCAGATCGCGAGATAGCCGATTCCCGCAAAAGCGATAATGCATCCAAGCCATTGAAAGAAAGCCATTTCCTCTCGCAAAATTGCCCAAGCCAAAACAACAGTCAACAACCCGAAGATCGAGGCTGCAACGGACGCGTATTGGGCATTAGGCAACCCACCGGCAGACACGACGCACAGAATTGCCACCGCATCGAGCGCACCCATCAGGCACAACAGGGGCAGGGCTCGTGCGCCCGGCCAAAGCGACTTGCGAGATGCAATGGCGATTACCGCCAGCACAGGGATAGCGGTCAGACGACCAATCAGTGAAACAATGAACTCGTCGCCCAGTTCGGCTGCGTACTGACCCAAGGCGAATGTTGCAGCGAACCCAATTGCAGCAAGTATAGAAAAGGCAATCGTCGGCCCGGTGGCAGGGTATTCCGTACTGTCGTCGGATCGGGTCGATACAATGGACACGCCGACACCAATGGCAATGATCGCCAGCCATTGCCAGATGCTGACCTCGGAACCACGCCATATCGCAAGTGTGACAGACAGGACCGGATAGCTAGCGACAAGCGGAGCGACGAGACGTACAGGCCCGCGTTGAAATGCAGCATACATACTGAGGCCAGCCAGCAAATAAAAGCCGCCTGCTACAACTGCGTAGGATACTGCTTTGGCGGACATGGGGGCGAATCCAGCCCATATTGCCACAAGACCGAACTGTAGCAGCGCCCCGGCAACCAGTACGGCCATCAATGCGGCAATGACGCTCACGGACTGACTGATATATCTCACAGCAAGATCGTGAAAACCCCAGCACAACGCTGCCAGCAGACCCAGAGCAAGGGCGCTCATCCGGTCGCCTCGCGTAACTGGGAATGCCCGGAAATTTCGTATCCTTCTCTCGATATCAACCGCGCCAACATGTCACTGGTGATAAACTTATTTTCCTGATATGCAATATTTATTGACAGTGGCAACTCGGAGAAGAGACCTATGTCATCGGCTTTGGATCAACTCGGTGGCGAAGAAAAGCTGCGGACTCTTGTCGAACGTTTCTACGACCGAATGGAGACCGACCCAGCGGTGCATTCGCTGCACAGGCTACATTTTCGCGGTCATGGATTATCTCATACAACACAGGCGCAGTTCGAATTCCTGAGCGGGTTTTTGGGCGGTCGTGCTTATTATCGTGAGCGATTTGGTCATATGGACTTGCGAGAAATTCACGCGCATGTGCCGATACGCGAAGCGGATGCCGAGCTTTGGCTGGAAACTTTTGACGCCGCGCTGGCAGATTGCGAAATGGACGGTTCAGTGGTGGGCAAAATGCGCGCAACATTGCGCCGCGCTGCGCTAATGCTTGTCAATGATGTCCCCGATTGGAGAGTTGAAGCAGACAGCGAAAAGAACCTTGAAGTTCCCGGTTGATCGCGTGTGATCAGATCTGTCGCAATCTGTTATAGAAGCTGGATGTTATCCTGAATTGTTCTTCAACTATTTGGTCACTGTCAGAGACCATTTCCCACGCAGCATCTGCGGAACCTAGCCAATCAACAGCGCATTGATGGTTGGCGGGATCGTTCATCCACGATTGGATTGTACCCTGAACGAGCTCGGGGTGGAATTGTACGCCCCACGCACAGTCTGAAACCCGCAAGGCCTGAACAGCACAGGCATCAGATTGTGCCATAATTGAAGAGTCGGCTGGCAGATCAACAGCTTCAACTCCATGCCATTGGAGCACCCGGAACTGATGAGGCAAGGGCTCGAACAGCGGATCGCCCCGCATATTACCAGTCAGATTGATGGAATGCACGCCGATCTCGGGCTTTTGCATGCGTGCGCATTTCCCACCCAGCGCGTCAACCAAAAGTTGGTGGCCAAGACAAATACCAAAGTAAGGACGTTTGAGCTCTTGGACCCAGGTCCTGATTGCTTGCTTTTCACGCACAAGCCACGGATGTGTTTCGGTTTCCCAGACGTCCATCGGACCGCTCAGAACAAGAAGCAAATCAAATTCGTCAAGCTGCGGGATCGGTTGACCATCATAGAAATGCACAATACCGGCCGTATCACCGCATGACGAAATGTGCTCCAGAAACGCTCCGGGGTTTTCGCCCGGCGTATGCTGGAAAATCAGTATGTTCACGAGGTGCGGGTCTCCGCTTAACCGAAGGGGTGGGGCAGCAGGATGCCTGCAGCCCCTGATTTGTTTAGATGTCGAGCGTGTGGTCTTTTTCCCAGCGTGAGAAATGGCTGACGAAGGAATTCCATTCCTGGTGTTTCATTTTGAGGAATGCGCTTGAGAATTCCTGACCCATCATGGCTTTCAGCTCGGTATCGTTGTCATATTCGCGCAACCCGTCGAGCATGTTCAGCGGTAGTTTGGGGGCGTCAGTGACGGTATGGCCTTCGGCATACATATCGATGTCCCAGCGACGTCCCGGATCGGCCTTGGAGCGGATGCCGGACAGACCTGCGGCGATAATGACCGCCTGCAGCAGATAGGGGTTGGTGGCCCCGTCGGCCAGGCGCAGCTCAAACCGGCCTGGACCGGGCACCCGGACCATGTGTGTGCGGTTGTTGCCGGTCCATGTCACGGTATTGGGGGCCCAGGTCGCGCCCGACATCGTACGCGGTGCGTTGATGCGCTTGTAGCTGTTCACCGTCGGGTTGGTGATCGCCGCAAGCGCGCTTGCATGTTTCATGATACCGCCAAGGAAATACTTGCCCTGTTCGCCAAGTCCAACCTCGCCGGTCGGACCGTCGCCTTCGCCCGCAAAGACGTTGGTTTTGGCGTCCGCTCCGGGTGCATCCCAGACCGAGATATGAGCATGGCAGCCATTACCGGTCAGCCCTTCGACAGGCTTCGGCATGAAGGTGGCCCGCAGCCCATGCTTTTCGGCCACTGACTTGGTCATGAACTTGAAGAACGAGTGCTTGTCGGCGGTTTTCAGAACGTCATCGAACTCCCAGTTCATTTCGAACTGGCCATTGGCGTCTTCGTGGTCGTTCTGATAGGGCCCCCAACCGAGTTCCAGCATATAATCACAGATCTCACGCACCACGTCATAGCGGCGCATCACCGCCTGCTGGTCATAGCAGGGCTTTTCGGCGGTATCGAACGGATCACTGATCTGCTCACCATCGGGGGTCAATAGGAAGAACTCTGCCTCGATTCCGGTTTTGACATGCATGCCCATCTCGGCGGCCTCGCTAATCAAGCGGCGCAGCACATTGCGTGGGGCTTGGGCGACATCCTTGCCTTCCATCACGCAGTTGCCTGCAACCCAGGCGACCTCAGGCTTCCATGGTAGCTGAATAACCGATGACGGGTCCGGTACCGCCAGCATGTCAGGATGCGCGGGGGTCATATCCAGCCAGGTGGCGAACCCGGCAAAACCTGCGCCGTCTTCCTGCATCTCGGCAATCGCCTGCGCGGGCACCAGCTTGGCCCGCTGCCCACCGAACAGGTCGGTGAACGAGATCATGAAGTATTTGACGCCTTTTTCTTTTGCGAAAGCTGCGAGATCTGTCGTCACGATGGCTTTCCTTTCCCTGTTGAATATTTAATTTCCAAAGCAAAAACGCGACCCCTGTTAAGGAGCCGCGCAATATCAGTTCAGAACCCTTCCTTGCCCGGGTACCAGTTTGTCCCGGCCAACGGGACACGCGCCATTGCGGCGGCCTCCATCGTCAAAGCACACAAATCCTCGGGTTCAAGGTTGTGGAGGTGATTATGACCACAGGCCCGCGCGATGGTCTGCGCTTCAAGTGTCATCACCTTGAGATAGTTTCGCAGACGGCGCCCTGCCTCGACCGGGTTCAGACGGGCCGCCAAGTCGGGATCCTGTGTGGTGATACCTGCGGGGTCCTGGCCTTCGTGCCAGTCGTCATAGGCCCCGGTGGTGGTGCCCAACTTTTGGTACTCGGATTCCCATTTCGGGTCGTTGTCGCCAAGCGCCACCAGCGCGGCGGTGCCAATGGCCACTGCGTCGGCGCCAAGGGCCATTGCCTTCGCCACATCGGCCCCGGTGCGGATGCCGCCCGAGATCACCAGTTGCACCTCGCGATGCACGCCCAAATCCTGCAGTGCTTGCACGGCAGGGCGAATGCAGGACAGCGTCGGTAGACCTACATGCTCGATGAACACGTCCTGCGTAGCGGCAGTGCCGCCTTGCATGCCGTCCATCACCACCACATCGGCCCCTGCCTTTACCGCCAGCGCGGTGTCATAATAGGGGCGCGTCGCGCCAACCTTGACATAGATGGGCACCTGCCAGCCAGTAATCTCGCGCAGTTCGAGGATCTTGATTTCCAGATCATCTGGGCCGGTCCAGTCCGGGTGACGACAGGCTGAACGCTGGTCGATGCCTTTGGGCAGCGTGCGCATCTCGGCCACGCGGTCACTGATCTTCTGTCCCAGCAGCATACCGCCGCCGCCGGGCTTGGCACCCTGACCAACCACAATCTCGATCGCGTCGGCCTTCCTCAGGTCGTTTGGGTTCATGCCATAACGAGAGGGCAGATACTGATAGACCAGCTTGCTGGAGTGACCGCGTTCTTCGGGCGTCATGCCGCCGTCACCGGTAGTGGTCGACGTGCCAGCTGCCGACGCGCCCCGGCCCAGGGCTTCTTTCGCCGGCCCAGAGAGAGCGCCAAAGCTCATGCCCGCAATGGTTATCGGAATGTCCAGTTCGATCGGCTTCTTGGCAAAGCGTGTGCCCAGTGTCACCGAGGTGTCGCAGCGTTCGCGATAGCCTTCCAACGGATACCGTGACACCGACGCGCCCAGAAACAACAGATCATCGAAATGCGGTACCTTGCGTTTGGCTCCGCCACCGCGGATATCATAGATACCGGTGGCCGCAGCGCGACGGATTTCCGCATTGATCGGATTGGTGAATGTCGCCGACTGAATCGGCAGGGTGCGGGGGATCTGATCGTCCATGTCTTTCATACCCTTCTTCCTCAGTAAGCAGCGGCGTTGTCGACGTCGAAGTTATAAAGCTGACGGGCGGAACCGTAGCGTTTGAATTCTTCGGGGTTGGCATCCGCGCCCGCGCGGTCCAGCAGGTCCTTCAGGATATCCAGATGTTCGGGGCGCATCTCTTTCTCGATGCAATCGGCGCCCAGGCTCTTGACCGAGCCGCGCACGAACAGCTGCGCCTCGTAAAGCGAGTCTCCTAGTGCGTCGCCTGCATCACCGCAGACCACAAGATTACCGGCCTGCGCCATGAAGGCCGACATATGACCGATATTACCATGCACCACGATGTCGATGCCTTTCATCGAGATGCCGCAGCGCGAACTTGCGTTGCCCTTGATGACCAGCAGACCGCCATGGCCGGTGGCGCCAGCATATTGGCTGGCGTCGCCTTCGACAACGACCTGACCGGACATCATGTTCTCGGCCACGCCGGGCCCGACCGAGCCTTCGACCTTGACCGTCGCCTGCTGGTTCATTCCCGCGCAGTAATAGCCAGTTGAGCCCTTGACCGTCACTTCGATAGGCGCATTCAGCCCAACGGCGATCGCGTGGCTGCCTTTGGGGTTCACGACTTCCCAATTGGTCTGGTTAGTCTCGGTAGATTGCGACTGCAGGGTGGTGTTCAACCCACGCAGGCCATCTGCTTCAAGATCATAGGTTTGCATATCATGCGGCCTTTTCGTTGGTCGTGGGGCTGTCATTGTGGGACCAGAAGTAAACCGTTGCTGGCTCCGGCTCCCAGACGCGGGCCTCGTCGATTCCCGGCAGGTTCACCAGCGCCCGATATTCGCTGCCAAAGGCCACGTATTGATCGGTTTCGGCCATCACCGCAGGCTTACAGGCGATCGGATCGCGGACCACGCCGAACCCATCTTTGGTGCCGACGACAAAGGTGAAGAAGCCATCCAGATCCTCAAGGCTGCTTTCCAGCGCCTCACCCAAGGTGGCCCCGTTCATCATCTTCCAGGTCAGATAGGCAGCTCCAACCTCGGTATCATTCTCGGTTTGGATCACTACACCTTCACGGCGCAGTTTGCGGCGCAATGAATTGTGGTTCGACAGCGAGCCGTTATGAACCAGACACTGATCTGGCCCAGTGTTGAACGGGTGCGCGCCCATCGTCGTCACGGCAGACTCTGTAGCCATGCGAGTGTGGCCAATGCCATGTGTGCCGCTCATACTGCTTATGTCAAAGCGCGCGGCCACGTCCTTGGGCAGGCCCACCTCTTTGTAAATCTCCAGCATCTCGCCCCGGCTCATGATCCGGACTGAAGGCCGGATTTCCGCCAACGCAGCCCGTGCTGCTTCAAACTGCCCTGCTGGAATGTCCAGAACTGTGTGCGTGTCATTATCAGTCTGGCTTACCACCACGCCCAAGTGCTGCCCCAGCTCTTCGGCTAGACCGGCAAAGTCGTCCTTGGGATTGGGCGACTGCAGTGTCACCTTGGTCTGACCACCTGATTCCTCGCCATAAATCGCTATCCCCGCGCTGTCGGGCCCGCGATCCGTCATCGTGATCAGCATGTCTGTCAGCATATTGCCCAGTTGGGGCGCAAGAGACTGGTCTTTGAGGAATAATCCAACAATTCCGCACATGGCTGGCAGATCTCCTTGTGTGTTTCGCTATGATTCTACGGTACCAACAATTCAAACGGACATCAATAATCGTAGGAAATAAATTTTCCTGAGAGGCAATGGGCAAGAATTTAGATTTATGCCCATTGCCAGCTTTCAAAGCTGGATCAGTATCGTTCCAGCTGTGCTTTCACTTTTTCTTCGTCGCCAGTGTGGCGGGCCTTCTCGAGGTGTTCGCCTTCTCGGACAAATTGGATGCGATGCCAACCTATCCAGAATACGACACCCACGATGACCATAAGGACTTCGTAACCTTGGAAGGGATAGATCGGTCCGACCTCGGCCAGATCAACAGCCCAGCTTGTATATCCATTTGTAGACATTCTTTTTCTCCCTTACTCAGCTGGTACGCCACGGGCAGCCAGTTCTTCTTTGTCGGCTGCAATGATCGCGGCTTTGGCGTCTTCATAGGCATGGTGTTCAGCGTAATCGAGGCCCTGAAGTTCGACTTCTTCCGGAATTCGAAGCACACCTGCGGCCGATTGGATTTTCGCAAGAATCCAACCAGGCAAGAAGCCAAGAACAAAGAACATGATGACCGCGCCGGTGATCTGGCCGACCGGGTTGATCGTTGCATAGCCTTCGTATGGCGATGAAGGAACTCCCCACAGGACAAAGCCGGAAATCACCAGGCCAACGAACCCTGCATAGCCATGCACGGCAACGGCACCAACGGCATCATCCAGCTTGAACCGACGCTCGACCCAATAGTGCAGCTTGTACACGATCACGACACCGATCGCGGCGATGATCATTGCCTGCACCGGGTGATAAAGATCGTTACCGGCAGATGCGGTGATAATACCGGCCAAACCGCCCGAGAACGTCCAAAAGGCGTCACCTTTGGAAATGACATACGCTGCCATCAACCCGCCAGACAGAGACATCAGGAAGTTGAAGGTAATCGCGGAAAGCGTAGTCGGAGCCAGATAGATATTGGTCGCGGTCCACGTGACACCCGTTATCTGACCGTCGATTGCCTCCGGAGATATCGCCGGGACATTACATGCGGCATAGAATCCCCAGAAACCTGTGTAGATCAGGAATATCCCGATGGTCAGCAGCCATGGGTTATGCGGCGGAATATCCCGCGGCGTACCATCTTTGGCAAATTTGCCTAGGCGGGGACCCAGAACCATGATCACCCCAAGTGCATAGCCGCCTGCGATTGCGTGAATAACCCCGGAAGCATAAGCATCGTGGTACCCAAGAACGCGCACCATCCAACCGCCGTAATGCCAACCCCACGCGGCGTCGATGATCCACCAGACTGAACCAATCATCACGGCATGGACCCACAAGGCCGAAGATCTAATCCGCTCGATCACAGAGCCAGATACAATCGAGGCTGCCGTCCACGAGAACAGCAGGAACGCCGCCCAGAAGACGCCGGTGATTCTGTCGCCCAGATTGGTCGCCATGGTGTCGGCCCATGGCAGATTTGCAGCGCCCGCTTCGGTATCTAAACCGCCCCAGAACGGAAAGTTCGGAAAGGCCCAGTAAATCCACCAGCCGAAGAAGAAGAACGTGACCGTCACCAGTGGGATGATCATGATGTTTTTCATCAATGTGTGCATATGGTTACGGGCACGGCTAGCACCGACCTCGTACATGCAAAAGCCCACATGGATGAGGAACATGAAAACGACCGTTACCCAGTAGTAGAACTCGGTAAAGACCGTCGTTAGTGCATTTAGATTACCATCCACTTCGTAGTCTCCCTGTTGTTGCAGCAGGAGATCTTTCTGCGAAGAATTTCCTGCTGGGAATAATTATCTACTCAGGGGACAATTTCATTGGCGACCTGTCAATAGATATGTGGGGCAAACATCTTTTAGGCATTTGGTTCATGCACTTTCAGACCCGTCAAAATACAACCCATAACATTGATAAATAACCACTTTTACCGTTCTCGATAATTTGTACTAGGGTGCACAAATTACAGCCTAATATTCCCAACAGGAAAAAAATCTGCACATGGGTGTTGATTTTCAATCTGACATCGGCCTCAATATGGCCAACAAAAAAGCAATCAACGGGAGAGCTGAACAATGGCCATTCTTTGGAGGACGTCCGCCCTTGCGCAGCGCCATGCCGAGATCGGCGGCGAGCTTGAGGACTGGAACGGTATGGGAACCGCATGGTTCTATGACCATAGCCCGGAACGCGCCAAAGCGGACTACGAAGCCATCCGCACCAAGGCGGGTCTGATGGATGTGTCGGGTCTGAAAAAGGTTCATGTGGTCGGCGAAGATGCGGCTTATGTCATTGACCGCGTCACCACGCGGAATGTGGAGAAAATCATGCCGGGCCGGTCGACCTATGCGTCGATTCTGAATGCCGAGGGCAAATTTGTCGACGATTGCATCATCTATCGCCTGTCGGTGAACACGTGGCTTGTCGTGCACGGCACCGGAACGGGGATGGAACAGCTGACTTCGGTGGCCGCAGGTAAGAATTGTTCGGTTATTTTTGACGATGACTTGCACGACATGTCGTTGCAAGGCCCGGTAGCAGTTGATTTTCTGGCCAACTATGTGCCGGGTATTCGCGATCTTGCCTATTTCGGGATCATGCAAACCAAATTGTTTGGTTGCCCGGTGATGATTTCGCGGACCGGCTACACCGGTGAGCGTGGGTATGAAATTTTCTGTCAGGCCAAGCATGCCGTGCATCTGTGGGACAGCATCCTGGCCGAAGGCAAGGACATGGGTATTGTTCCGGTCCAGTTCTCGACGCTCGATTTGCTGCGCACCGAAAGCTACCTGTTGTTCTATCCCGGCGACAACTCAGAAACTTATCCGTTCGACGATGAAACATGCGGCGATACGCTTTGGGAACTGGGCCTGGAATTCACGGTCTCACCGGGTAAAACTGGTTTTATCGGTGCCGAGAACCACTATGCCTCGCAAGGCAAAGAGCGGTTCAAGATCTACGGTGTCATGCTGGACGGTACCACTCCGGCGGATGAGGGTGCTGACCTGCTGCAGAACGGTGAAAAGGTCGGTGTTGTCACCTTTGGCATGTATTCCGAAATCAATGGGCACAATGTGGGTATCGCCCGAATGCCAGTTGACTGCGCGTCGCCGGGCACAAAGCTGACGGTCCGCAATAGCGACGGAACCGAGATTGCGGCTACAGCTGAAGAGATGCCGTTCTACGACAGGGACAAGGCCATCCGAACCGCAAAGGGCTGATACTCAGGGGGCGCGACGAAAAAAGATCGTGGCGCTCTTTTCTTTTTTGAGGGCACAATGTCAAAGTTCGAATTTCCCAAGTCAATCGCAAGCCGCCCGGTCTGGGGCACGCTAGAGGTTCGCGCAGGTGAACATCATCTTATGATCGCCGAGGCCGAAGGGGCCGAAGCAGTAATTGACATAGCGACACCCGATCTGATGGCTAAAACCCATCTGATCTACATACCGAAAGGCACAGATTTTTCGGAAAGGCTACAGACGCTAAACCCCGCACAATTCTACGAAAGTCCGTCCTATGCGGCCGCGCTGCATCGTATTCGTCGCGTTCTCGAGGACGCGCATATGGGGTTACAAGTCTATCTGACCGGCACCGAAGGCATAATGGGTCAGGCCATGAACGAAGTGATGGCCGTCGGCCTGCCGCATACTGCGATTCAAACTGAACATCGCGGTTCTGTTGCACGCCGGATGCAATGTGTACATTGCAAAGGTGTCACCGAAGATGTCGAGGTCGATCCGTTTGTTTGTTCGCACTGTGGTCTCAACCTGTTTGTGCGCGACCACTATTCCCGCCGCCTTGCCGCCTATCAAGGCGTCCGAGTTGATGCCGAGGACCATGGCAACGTGCCCGAGCCGAAGGGGATCTACGAATGAGTGGTGCCGAGAAAATTCAGGTCAAAGTGACCGAAATTACCCCGCTGAACGAATTGGTGACGCGCTTCCGGTTTGAGCGCGTTGACGGCAGACAATTGCCAACCTTTTCGGGTGGTGCACATACCGTGGTCGAAATGCAGGATGGCGGCATCACGCGACTCAACCCATATTCCCTGATGTCCGATCCGTTCGATCAATCGTCCTATACGATCTCGGTTCGGCGCGACGATCAGGGCAGGGGAGGGTCGTTGTTCATGCACCGTCAGGTCAAGCTGGGCGACGAGATGACCATCAGTTACCCGGTCAACCTATTCTCGCTTGATTTGCGGGCCCGCAAACACCTATTTCTGGCCGGTGGTATCGGGATCACCCCGTTTCTGGCGCAGATCAAACAGCTCGAATTGCTGCACGGTCATTGGGAACTGCATTATGCGTGCCGTAATCAGGCGCTAGCATCTTATGCGGATCAACTGACAGACAGGCACCCGAACGCAACGCATCTGTACTACGACGATCAGAGCCAGGTGATTGATCTGGAAAACCTTCTCAGCGGGCAACCTTTAGGCACGCATGTCTATGTCTGCGGCCCAAAGGGCATGATCGATTGGGTGCGCAATACTGCCGCCGCCGAAGGCTGGCCCGAAGATTGTGTGCATTACGAAGAGTTCTTGGCGCCTCAGCCGGGCAAACCATTCGAAGTGCGTCTGGCGTCTTCCGACAAGGTCATTCATGTGGGCGAAAACGAAAGTCTGCTTGAGGCCATCGAACGTGAGGGAGTCGACGCCCCGTACCTGTGCCGCGGCGGGGCCTGTGGTCAGTGCGAAACCGTAGTTTTGGATCACGACGGAAATTTTGTTCATCGCGATCACTGGCTGACTGATGAAGAAAAGGCAGCAGGCAAGAAGATCATGCCCTGCGTATCGCGTTTCGAGGGAAAGTCCCTTGTGCTGGACCGCTAAGAGGAGGCCCAACATGACCATTCAATTCAACGACGAGTCCTTCCGCGACGACTATACGTTCCACAATTCGGAGTGGGCGATCAAACGTTTTCCGTTTCCATTCCACGAAGACAGCTACATGTATTCGGTCAACATGGAGCAGCATCGGGGTGGCCCCGAGGGCTCGGTCTACGAGATGCGGTTTGATGTGGACGAACACTACGTGTCCGAGATGAAAGACCGTGCGATTGTTCTGGACCAAGATCCGCTGCGTTGTCAGTCTTTGCCGCATATGACCTTGGCGGGCTGGGATTTGTTGGAACTGATCATGGTCAGCAAATCCGAAGACTATCCGGACCTGTTCGAGCTGCATCGCAACGGCAACCAGTGGCGATGGATCAACAAACCCTTGGGAATAGATCACAGCTTTACCTTCATGGATGAAACCACGCTACCTTACGGGCCAATGGAGTACATAACTCGTCAGGCGCAAGGTGATTTCGCAGTGCTGGACCAGCGGGACGAGATGCTGTGGATGGACGCTGGTATGGTCACGACCCAGGCCGATTGGAGCCTGGATTTCGACATCGGCATGAATTTTTTCGAATGGCACGCACCTGTTCCAAAAGCCCATGAGATGGGGATTTTCAAGCGTGCGCTGAAGTTTCTGTTGAACATTCAACAAGGCGCTCCGGCGCGCCGGCTGAACTGGACCATGACAGTGAACCCGCTGCTGGATACCAGCCCTGAAAACTATCACAAATGGGGTATCCAAAAAACGACTCTGACGCCCGAAAACATCGCGCATAAGCAGCATCTGCGGGTCGAGTTACAGACCTTCTTCCGCCTGCCGCGGTCCAACGCGCTGGTGTTCCCGATCCGCTGCTATCTGTGCAGTTTTCAGGATCTGATGACTGTTCCAAAATGGGGTCGTCGTCTGCACCGCGTTGTACGTGATCTGCCGGTTGAACTGGCGACTTACAAAGGGTTCATCGACAACCGTCCAATGATGCTGGACTACCTCAGTCATTTTGATGATGGATTGCCGACTTCCCCCGGAGTCTGGCCGGATCTGGAAACGGAACCGCCTTTGTCAAAATAAACGAGCATTACGAAGTGTTTTGGCTTTATGACTGAACCGGACAAAACACTTTGGCTCATTCCGAGCGATGATGCCGCATTGTATGACGCGCTTGCGCTGCTCCGTGCGTCATTTCAGTACATGGATGCCCGGATCGACCCTCCGTCTTCTATCCATAGTCTGACCGTGGGCGGGATGCAGGCGCATTGTCGGAAAGGCGGTGAAATCTGGGCCACGGGCCGACCGCTTATTGCGTGCATGTTTTTGACGCCCAAAGCGAACACTTCGTACCTTGGAAAACTGGCGGTGAAGGAAGGAATGCGGGGGCGGGGTATCTGTCGCACATTAGTAGATCACGCTGCAAGTCGTGCAGCAGACCTTGGTCTATCAGCGTTGGAACTGGAAACGCGCGTGGAACTCACTGAAAACCATCGCGTGTTTTCAAGGCTTGGGTTTACAATCGTAGGTGCCGGCAGCCACGTTGGCTATGACAGACCCACGGATTTCTTGTTACGCAAGCCGATCAGTTTGTCTGCGGATAACTGATCACTGAAATGTAGCGTGCTGGCAGGTTAACCAACCGTTCCGGTCCATGCGGCGCATCGGCGTCAAAGAACAAGGTATCACCCGGTTTCAGGTGGTATATCTTGTCGCCGTGTCGGTAATCTACCTCGCCCTCAAGCATGTAGATCGTCTCGATTCCGCCATGTTGAAACGTTGGGAACACGTCGGATTCAACGGTCAGGGTAATCAGGTAAGGCTCTACAATTACGCCAGAACCATTGGCACCAATATGCCCCAACAAATTATATTGATGGTTGGCGCGTGTTCCTTCGCGCTCTAACTCGACGCCCTCGCCTGCTCTGGTATGAACCGCCTCGCGGCGCTCTTCAAATTGTCTGAAAAAGCTTGTCAGAGGAACTGAAAGCGCATCAGCGAGCGATTGGAGAGTCGTTAAGGAAGGCGATGTGTTACCGTTTTCGATCTTGGATAACATACCAATCGACAATCCGGTCAGCTGAGCCAATTCCGCAACCGTAGTATTCTGCTGTTTGCGAAAAGCACGAACCTCGCGACCAATGGCAACTTCAAGAACTTTTTCTCTGTCACCCGAGCGTACAGAATGCGGGTCCTGTGTCAGATTGGTCGCCATTTCTTTGTCGTTATTTTTCAATTTCATTCTTTCAATGTCTTGCTACACTTGTCCAAACGGGCTCTGCAAGAAGACAAGCTGCATTACCCAATCCAGTTCGGGCTACCATAGCATCAATTTTTCCTGTTAGTAAAATATTAATGCTGGCAGAAAAATACTAGAAATCGAAATCCAATGGTTTTACGGCTTTCCGATAGCGTGCCTAACCTCAGTCATAAAGCCGTTGCGAATAGCAAATGAGATTACACTGAATCTGGATTCGTGGTCGTCCATAAGTCTTAATGTTCGTACTGAACGCAACTATTTCATAATCCAAAAGCGGGAAAGAGCCAAACATGGCTATTGGTCTACAACTCGGCTACAGCGGTTCATGCTAGCAGCTTGAGCATTCGGAAGCCTGATTGCGCTCCGGCAGTTAATCGCTCCGCATCAATAATCCGATTTCACCAACTCGCAGTCTTTGGCGTCTGAAACTCCGCCACTTGCTCAGCTTGAAATTCGAACATCAGGATTTCTTTGTTGACCCGAAGTATATGTCACGACGCCTCTGCACCATTGATCCCTTAGAAACCCGGAGATCGCTAATAAAGGATCTAAAGATCTGCCGTTTTTTTCGCCCGCTTTCACGCGTTAGATCCAAGCAATAAAACCTGAATGTCGGCAACATTGGTTCCGGTTGCTCCGGTCATCAGAAGATCACCCGACAGCGTCAAAGCCTTATGACTATCGTTGCTTGCCAACAAGGAGGCAGGGTCATGTCCAGACGCATGGATTCGGGCGATCGTACCTGCATCCACTATCGCGCCAGCTGCCGGGGTTGGGCCGTCGCGGCCATCCGTACCGCCGCTAAGAAAAACCCAGTTGCCGGGTATCGTGCGCTCATGCGCCAATTGGGCGACGCGCAGCGCCAATTCCTGATTGCGCCCGCCGCAACCTGTTCCTGTCAGGCGTACAGTCGTTTCACCACCAAACAGCAAGGCGGTTGGTTGGTCAAATTTGGCAGACATGGCTGCCTGAAAAATCTGTTCGGCTGCATCGGACACGTCTCCAATCAACGCGTCGGACACAATTTCAGCCCTACAGATCTGCGTTGCACAGCGAAACGCGGCTTCAAGACTGATCGTGTTCGATCCAATCAGGTTGTTTGCCGCCTCAACTGCTATAGAACGTTCAGGAATACTCTTCTCCAGGTGGGCACGGGCGGCTTTTGGGAACCGGTGCCAAATTCCGGCCTCGATGCAGGTCCTGCGGGCGTCCGCGTGGCTGCCGATTGGTGAGGCAGTTGGTCCGCTGGCTACGGCCCGAATGTCATCGCCTATGACATCCGACAGGATATACGCCGTGATCGGGGCAGGCGAACCGTGCCGCAAAAACCCGCCGCCTTTGAGCTGGCTCAGGTGCTGACGCACAAGGTTCATCCGAACGATGTCCAGCCCGGAAGATAGCAAAACCTCATTGACCGCGATTTTGTCCGAAAGAGTCAAGCCATCAACAGGCGCGGGGACCAAGGCCGACCCCCCGCCAGAGATCAGTGCAATGATCTGATCCTGCTTACGTGCTGAGCTGAGCAATGCGATGATCTGTCGCCCGGCTTTCAAACCGCGTTCATTCGGGATGGGATGCCCGCTGGTCAATACCGTCGCGCCGGGAACTTCATTCCAGTTGTCGCTGTGGGTTACAATCAGGGCGACGTGATCGCCCTGAACATGCTGCAATGCCTCCTCCATCATGGCAGGGGCAGCCTTCCCAATTGCGATCAGGAAGCTGCGCCCGTTCTGTTCTGGTGATGGCAATGGGTCTGATTGCAACCGTTGGCGCAGGGACATCGCGGGATCTGCTGCTGCGACGGCCTCGGCAAAGATGGCGGCGGCGCTGTCGCGCAGCGATACGGACGATTGCACGGTCATGATGCGATCAAGCTGCAGCAATCTGTCCGGCTTTTTCCACCAGCACTTCGGCCTGACGGATTGAGGCATAGTCGATCAGACGACCATCCAGAGAAACGGCGCCTTTGCCCGCGGATTCAGCCTCGGCCATAGCGACGAGAATTCGCTGTGCTTTGGTGACTTCGGCATCTGAAGGTGACATGACCTCGTTAGCTAGGGCAATCTGGCTGGGGTGGATGGCCCATTTGCCTTCACATCCCAGAACTGCCGCCCGTTTTGCCGCGGCTTTGTAACCGTCCGGGTCCTGAAAATCGCCGAAGGGTCCGTCGATTGGGCGCAGGCCGTTGGCGCGCGCGGCGACCACCATGCGAGCCAGCGCATAGTGCCACATGTCGCCCCAATGCGTCATACGTCCTCCGTCAGCATCCGGGTCAGTCAGAACTGAATAATCGGGGTTTACACCGCCGATGATCGTGGTCCGGGCACGGGTAGAAGCGGCATAGTCGGCAACCCCGAAATGTAGACTTTCGTTGCGTTTGGAGGCGGCCGCAATCTCGCCGACATTCTGCATGCCAAGCGCAGTTTCGATGATATGTTCGAACCCGATCCGTTTCTTGTAGCCTTTGGCGTCCTCGATCTGTGTCACCAGCATATCGACCGCGTAAACGTCAGAAGCTGTGCCAACCTTGGGGATCATGATAAGGTCCAGGCGTTCGCCGGCTTGTTCGACCACGTCCACCACGTCGCGATACATATAATGTGTATCCAGCCCGTTGATCCGCACCGACATGGTTTTGCTGCCCCAATCGATATCGTTCAGGGCTTCGATGATGTTCTTGCGTGCCTGTTCTTTTTCGTCAGGCGCAACCGCGTCTTCCAAGTCGAGGAAGATCACATCTACATCTGTTTGTGCAGCCTTTTCGAACATTCCGGGCTGGCTGCCTGGGACGGCCAGTTCGCTGCGGTTCAGGCGCGCAGGGGCTTGGTCGATGTTATGAAAACTCATGATTTGGGTCCTTCGTATTACAGGTTCGGATAGATCGGAAACTTGGCGCAGAGGTCTGCGACCTCGGCTTTGACCTTTGCTTCGACTGCGGCATTGCCTTCTTCGCCATTGGCGGCCAGACCATCGACGACTTCGATGATCCAATCTGCGATTTGACGGAACTCGACTTCTCCAAAACCTCGTGTCGTGCCAGCAGGAGAACCAAGGCGGATGCCGCTGGTGATAGTTGGCTTTTCGGGGTCAAACGGAACGCCGTTCTTGTTGCAGGTGATATGCGCACGACCCAATGCTTTCTCGGTCGCATTACCCTTAACGCCTTTGGGGCGCAGGTCGACCAGAACAACATGGGTGTCGGTGCCGTGGGTCACGGTGTCGAGACCGCCCTTGATCAACTGATCTGAAAGGGCCTGAGCGTTCACGATAACCTGCTTGATGTAGTCCTTGAACGAGGGCCGCAGCGCCTCGCCAAACGCTACTGCTTTGCCAGCGATCACATGCATCAGCGGACCACCCTGAATACCGGGGAAGATTGCCGAGTTTACCTTTTTCGCGATCGCTTCGTCGTTGGTCAGGATCATGCCGCCACGGGGGCCGCGCAGCGTCTTGTGCGTGGTGGTTGTCGCGACATGCGCGTGCGGGAAGGGCGAGGGGTGCTCACCCGCCGCAATCAGTCCTGCGATATGGGCCATATCCACGTGCAGGTACGCACCAACCATATCGGCGATCTCGCGCATGCGGGCAAAATCGATAATACGCGGAATGGCCGAACCGCCCGCGATGATCAGCTTGGGCTGGTGTTCTTTGGCCAGCGCTTCGATCTGATCATAGTCGATCAGATTGTCTTGCTTGCGCACGCCATAGTGGACTGCATTGAACCATTTGCCCGATTGGTTTGGGGCTGCACCGTGGGTCAGGTGACCGCCGGCATCCAGGCTCATACCCAGAATCGTGTCGCTAGGTTTGATCAGCGCCTGGAACACCCCTTGGTTTGCCTGCGAGCCCGAGTTTGGCTGGACATTGGCGAACTCACAGCCGAACAGCTGCTTGGCCCGATCGATAGCCAGATTTTCGGCAATGTCGACGAATTGGCATCCGCCATAGTAACGGCGGCCCGGATAACCTTCGGCATATTTATTGGTCATCACCGAGCCCTGCGCTTCCATGACAGCGGCAGAGACGATGTTTTCCGATGCGATCAGCTCGATTTCATCGCGCTGGCGGCCCAATTCGGATGTGATCGAGCCAAATAGCTCGGGGTCACGATCGGCAAGGGATTGGGTGAAGAAACCTTCGATGCGTTGCGGGGCGTTCACGTTGAAACCTCCTGAAAAGGGTTAGCCAGTCCAGCCAAGGCCAGCGGAAATGGCGTTCATGGATTGCAGCAAAGGCACAGGTACCGATCCTGCCTGCAGCTCGCTTCGCGCTTGTCGCAGCAGTTCGACTTGCAGTGTGTGAATGCGATCCAGTTCCGCCCGTTTTCGATCGAAGCGCTCGCGCAGGCGGGGGAAACGGTGGCCGATGGTCTGATCGCCGGTCAGAAACTGTACTGCTCTGCAGGCCCTTTCGTATTCCGCTTCGATTGCCTGCGATATGTTCTGGCGGAATTCCTCGTCGCACACCAACTCGCCGTATTTCGCAGCGATGCTCATATCTGCCTGATAAAGCGATTTCTCCATCTCATCGACGGCGAGACGGAACAGACGGGAGTGCTTAAACATGTCCTGCAACACTTCATCACCGCGCTGGCCCCGGAATTTACGGAAGCTAGCCATAGCGGCCCCAAACCCGTACCAACCGGTGATCAGGTGGCGGTTCTGCGACCACGCGAAAACCCACGGAATGGCCCGCAGATCATCCAGACTGGCCGCGCCGAACCGACGGGCCGGGCGTGACCCGATCTTAAGGCGGGCAAGCTCTTCGACCGGGCTTGCCTGCTGGAAATATTCCAGAAAACCCGGCATCTGCAGAAGCGAGACATAGGCTGTCTGCGACAGTTCAGACAAGGCATCCAGCGCATCGTCGAATTCGGGCCGGGCAGGGGTTTCGCCTGGGTTGGCTGTATGGCGCAGCGTGCTTGAAAGCAGCAATTCCAGATGCGCCGCAGCCGTCCCACGGTTGGCATACTTAGTTGAAACAACCTCGCCCTGTTCGGTCACGCGCAACCGTCCGGCAATCGTTCCACTGGGTTGCGCAGCTATGGCGCGTCCGGTAGGTGCGCCGCCCCGACTGACCGAGCCGCCGCGACCATGGAAAAATGTGACCTTGAAGCCTTGCGAGGCAAGTGCCGACACAATCCGGCGTTGGGCGCGCTCCAACTCCCATGTTGAGCAGAAATAGCCACCGTCCTTTCCGCTGTCCGAATATCCAAGCATGACCTCGATTGTGTTGCCGTCGGTTTTGAGACTGCGACGAGCGAGTGGTACGCCCAGTACATCCTGCAGGATCGCCGGAGCATTGCGCAGGTCTGCAATCGTCTCAAACAGTGGGACCACTGATATATCCAGAGTTTCGGATCCAAACCCGGCGTAGCGGGCCAGTAGGTAGACGCCGAGAATATCATCGGCAGAACGGGTCATGGACAGGATGAACGGACCGATTGCCTTGGGATCTGGCTCTGATCGCACGCTGTAGACCAACGCCAGAAGGGCGAGCAATTCCTGTGCCTGATCGCTCAGCGCGTCGCGGTTTTGATAAGGCAGGTTCTGATCCGACAATTCGGTTCGCAAACGGGCAGACCATTCGGCCGTGCCATAGTCCGGAGCCTGGCCGGATTGTGACCAGATTTCGGCCAGAACATCGGTTGTGACGGTCGAATTCTGGCGGATGTCCAATGTTGTGGTTCGGAACCCAAAAACCGTTGCGGCGCGGCGCAAAGGGCGGACATACCGTCGTGCCAGAATATCGGCGTTGACCGCGCACAATGCGTTATCAAGCGCATCAAGATCACTCACAAATTGTGAGATGTGATCATAGCCGCCATCTGTCAGCCGATGGCGAATGGCATTAAGAGCTTGCCGAAACGGTTCGTTACGATTGCGGCCAGCTTCTGGAAACCGGTTGATTATTTCTTGTATACGCGCCCTATTGAGATCGGGCAGCGGCAATATGAGGGCACTGATACTCAGCCTGCTTGCAGCCTGTTCAAGGGCCTGACGGTAGAGGTCCAGAACCGTTTCACGCCCGCGTTGCAAAGCCACTGCGGTCATCTCGGTCGTGACATTCGGATTGCCATCCCGATCGCCGCCGATCCAGCTGTGAAAGCGGATATCGGGTGTTTCGTTCAGGGTCTTTCCCAGCATATGCAAGCAGGCCTGATCGAACCGATCCATGACCTGCGGGACGGCGTCAAAGATTGCATCCCGGAAGAATTGCAAACCCCACTCGATTTCATCGCGCAGGCTTGGGCGCGTCAGGCGAAGTTCACCGGTCAGCCACAGTAGATCGATCTCACCTTCCAGTCCTTTCAGCAATTTGGCGCGCTCGGTTGGGGTCCAGCGTTGCGTTTCAAGACAGACAAGGTTGCGATAAATCCGCCGGTGGATTTCCAGTACAGTGACCCGTTTGGCCTCGGTTGGATGCGCGGTCAGGGTGGGGCCAGCACAAAGATCAGCGGTCAGTTTTTCCATTTGGCTGTCTGTCAGGGACAGGTCGGACAACACCTCGGAAAACCCGCCTTCGACCGCTTCGGGGCCGCTATTGGTCTCGGCCAGGCGACGATCTCTGACTTCGGCGTTTTCGTCGATGATGCGCAACAGTTGGAACCAGATCGACAGGGCCTGCAAATACGGAGTCGCCTCGGGCCCGGCGGGAATAGGCTGCAGCGGCGAAGACTCGGCCCATGTCGCTACATGAGGCGCCCGTTTCAGCAAAATGTTCCGCCACAACACCCGCAATTCCGAACGCAACCCTTCGGCATAGTTCGAAGGTTCTGGGGTGGGCTGAATATTCCGCGCCAGTGCTTGCATCAGATCACCTGATCCCGTGGAGTGCGGCCCGCAAAAAAGTCGCTGAGATTGTCGAGTACACGGAACCCCATGGCTTCGCGGGATTCGCGCGTGGCGCTGCCCAGATGGGGCAACATCACCAGATTGTCGCACTGCAGCAGGTCCGGGCTGATCCGAGGTTCGCCGTCAAAGACATCCAGCGCCGCGCCGCCGATCGTGTCGAACATCAGCGACTGTACCAGAGCGTGCTCGTCCACAACTTCGCCGCGTGCGGTGTTTATAAGGAATGCGTCAGGCTTCATCAGGTCGAGCCTGCGCCCGTTGATCAGGTGCCGGTTCGTCGATCCTCCGGGGCAATGCAGCGAGACGAAATCGCATTGTGGCAGCAAGTCATCGACCGTTTCGACCTGTGCTGCATTGAACTGTTTCAGCACCTCGGCCGACACTGCGCTACGGTTCTGGACCAGAATTTTCATGCCAAAGCCGTGATGTGCGCGCCGCGCCATTTCCTGACCGATCCGTCCAAAGCCGATAATGCCAAGCGTCTTGCCGCTGACCTTCGTGCCGACAAGGTGGGTCGGACGCCAACCGGACCAGTCTCCAGCGCGCAATTCGCGCTCGCCTTCACCGGCGCGACGGGCAACCATCAACAGCAATGTCATGGCCAGATCGGCGGTACATTCTGACAGGACATCCGGTGTATTGGTCACGGTCATCCCAAGATTGCGCGCCGATGGTTCGCAGATATGGCTGTAACCGACGCCATAATTGGCGAGGATTTTGGTCTGTGCTGCGGGTACGTCCAGCGCCTCGGCGCTGAGTGTGTCCGTAACTGTGGGCAAAACCGCGTCATAGCTTTTCAGCGCATCGCGGAATTCGGCCGGGGACATTGGTTTGTCTCCGGTGTTAAGCACAGCGTTGTAGTTCTCGGTCAACTGCGCTTCGACCGCAGCAGGCCAACGACGGGTGACAAGAACCGAAGGCTTGACCATCACGCAGCCTTTCCCATGACACGGGCGATCGTTTCACCGATGACGGCAGGGTTTTCGGCAACGGTCACACCGGCGGCGGACAGAATCTCGACCTTTTCCGATGCACTTTCACCAAAAGCCGAGATAATCGCACCGGCATGGCCCATAGTCCGCCCTTTTGGCGCGGTCAGACCAGCAACATAGGCAATGACGGGTTTCGAGATGTGATCGCGGATGTATTCTGCCGCTTCAGCCTCTTGCGGCCCGCCGATTTCGCCGATCATGGCGATAACCTCGGTGTCCTCATCCCATTCAAAGCGTTCGAGGATGTCACGGAACGAGGAACCGTTGATCGGATCACCCCCGATGCCGACGCTGGTCGAAACTCCGATCCCGCGCTCTTTCAGCTGCGCCGCAGCCTCATAGCCAAGCGTCCCCGAGCGGCCAATTATGCCGACATTGCCCGGCAGGTAGATATGTCCTGGCATGATCCCCAACAGAGCTTTGCCAGGGCTGATCGTTCCGGCACAGTTCGGGCCCGTCAGCACCATGCGCTTGTCCTTGGGATAGCGATACATGTAGCGTTTGACGCGGATCATGTCCTGAGCCGGAATGCCGTCGGTGATGCAAACGCAATAGCGGATACCCGCGTCGGCGGCCTCCATGATCGAATCCGCAGCAAAAGGCGGCGGGACAAACACAAGGCTTGCATCTGCGCCGGTGGCTTCGACAGCCTGTTTGACGGTGTCAAATACGGGCACACCTTCTACGGTTTCGCCGCCTTTTCCGGGAACGACGCCGCCGACTACATTGGTGCCATATTCCAGCATGTCCTTGGTATGAAAGCGCGCCATGCGTCCAGTGATACCTTGCACGATAACGCGCGTGTCGCGGTCGAGAAGAATGCTCATTACACGGCCCTCATCTTGGTGTTTTGGGTCAGATCGTTCTGCCATGCGCCCACGGCCCGTTCGGCGGCTTCCATTAGCGTTGTGGCGCGGATGATCGGCAGGCCGGACTTGGCGAGGATCTTCTGGCCTTCTTCGACATTTGTCCCGGCTAGCCGCACAATAACGGGGATGTCGATTTCCAATTCGCGAAGTGCCTGCACGACACCTTTGGCAACCCAGTCGCAGCGATTGATACCGGCAAAGATATTGACCAAAACCGCCTGGACATTGTTGTCGGACAGAACCAGGCGAAAGGCCTTGGCTACACGCTCCGGCGACGCCCCGCCTCCGATGTCCAGGAAATTTGCGGGCTCGCCACCCGCCAGTTTGATTGTGTCCATCGTGGCCATGGCCAGACCAGCACCATTCACGATACAGCCAATATTGCCTTCGAGACCCACGTATGAAAGCCCCCGATCCGCCGCGCGGCTTTCGCGCGGGTCTTCCTGGCTTTTGTCGCGCAGTTCGGCGATCTGCGGATGACGAAACAGGGCGTTGTCGTCAAAGCTCATCTTGGCGTCCAACGCCAGTACACGGTCATCCCCTGTGATGACTAGCGGGTTGATTTCGACCATGGTCGCGTCAAGTTCGCTGAACGCGGCGTAACAGCCCTGCAACGTCCGGACCATCTGCTGAACCAGACGGGGTTCCAGCCCGAGATTGAAGGCGATCTCGCGTGCCTGAAACTCCTGCAGCCCGACGGCGGGTTCCACGATTGAACGGACAATGCTGTCAGGGCGTTCAGCCGAGATCTCTTCGATCTCCATTCCACCTTCCGAAGAGGCGACGATCATCACGCGCTGGCTGGAGCGGTCCAGAACAAAGCCCAGATAGATCTCGCGATCGATCGGCACGGCGGATTCGACATAAACGCGGTAGATGCCTTTTCCTTCCGGCCCGGTCTGGTGGGTCACCAGCTTGCGCCCGAACATCTCGTCGCAGGCTGCGTGGATCTCGTTTTCGCTGTCGCACAGCTTGACACCGCCGGCTTTTCCTCGACCGCCTGCATGCACCTGGGCTTTGACAATCCACTTGTCCCCACCCAGCTCACGCGCGCGGTAGGCCGCTTGCTCGGGGCTGTAGGCCAGCGCGCCGGATGGTATGGCAACACCGAAATTCGAAAGAACTTCTTTCGCTTGGTACTCATGAATATCCATCTGCATTCCTCCCGTTCATGCAGTGTGATCAGGCCGCAATCGACGTGCCGTATCGGCTTTCGAGCAGCGCCTCGATCTCCTCGAAATCGACGTTGCCACCAAGTTCTCGCATCGCGTCTGCGAACAAACGGATGATCTGACTAATCGCCTGGCGATTGAGTTGATTGAGGATGCCGATCCGGACCTGTACCGGTGCGCTGAGCGTCGGCCAGATGCCGAACCCACGCGCACGGCAATTCTGCACAAGCTCCATCTCGCGCCCCGCCAGTTCCGGTGGCAGATTAAGGACCAGAAGACTGGGCATGTCCGAGGTCACCTCGCATCCCATTGCGGTAACGGCGTCACGCAGCACCTTTTCATGTGTGCGGTACGAGGCTGACCGCTTAGCCAATCCTTCAGTCAGCGTCAGACGAAGGGATTCATGGAAGGCGGCCACAGCGTACCCGGAATGGGTCCGGTGATAGGTGCCTTTCTCGACGTCCTGCCCATCGACGATTCCCCAATGACGGGCCTCGAAAATGGGATTGTGGACATAGCTATAAGCACCCGAAGATTTCAGGCTGTCGATATAAGTGTCCGTAAAGCTGACCGGTGCGTAGGTCAGCGGCAGACAGCACAGGCCCTTTTGCGGGCAAGATGCCCAGCCTGCGATGCCCGGGTTGTCATCAATTTGAAAATCCTCGACACCCAAAGACGAAACTGCATCGATCAGACCCATAGCGCCATGGCGTTCACAAGCATCGGAGAACCCGCGCAGATCATTGATACGACCTGAACCCGTTTCCCAATGCGCCATGAACGCCCATTTGGGTTTGTGCTTGGCCAAAGCAGCCTCGACCATTTCGCCGGTCACCGACTGACCATGCGGCACGTCGATGACAGTGACACTTGCAGCCTGTGGGTCCAGAGGGTTGATTGCATGCTCTTCCGGCGTTGCTGCCTTGATGCGTAGGGTCAGTGTATCGATGCCGGAAAAGGTACCGTTGTTGAATGCAACAACCTTGTCGCCGGGCATGACGGCCGAAAACATGGTATCCAGCGCGCTCCAACCAGTGCCCGCGACCGCGAAGGTATAGGTGTTCGAGGTGCCCCAGATCTCGCGTAACATGAGTTTGCATTCGACCATGCCGCGCAAAACATCACCCTGCATATGGTCAGCTACCCCTGCGCTTGCGAATGCCTGCAGAACGCGGGCGTCGGTATTTCCCGGTCCCGGGCCGGCAGCCAAGGTCTGGGGGATTTTGAGCGTGGGATAAATCTGGGAATTCATTCGATCCTCCTTGATCATTGGGGTGTTCAGCCACACCCAAATACCGTGTTGTGGATCAGGAAAGCCTTGCTTGCATCGGCACGCAACGTAACTTACTACTGCTTTAGGACTTCTAATAGAATGGGGAAAAACCTACCCGTTTTGGCAAGAATACTAGAGTATACTAATTTTGCACTTATACAAATGGGTAGTAAGTTTGAATTTTGGATGTAAAATCAATGTCAGAGCTTCCACAACAACCGATTGACGTTATGTTGGCCGACAACAATCCGCTGGTGTTGTCGGCCATGTCGGAGATTTTTGAACGTGATCCGCGATTCTCTCTAGTTGCCACATCAGCCACCGCCGAAGGGTTTCTGGGCGCGGTCATGAGGGTACCAGTCAAGGTTTGCGTAATTGCATGGAATTTGCCGGTTCTCGGTGCGGCCAAATTGATCGAAGTTCTGCGGGAACAGGAAAACGTACCCCGATTTGTCATCTATGGCGATGAGGTCGGAGATGTTCCGCGCCTCGCCATGCAGGCAGGCGCGGCAGGGTTCGCATCCCGGTCGGGTGAGGTTGAAGTATTGCTGGAAACTTGCGCGGACGTGGCGGCTGGTAAAATGGTGTTTCCATTCATCGATGTACGGAAGATGCAGCAGGACCCAATTCACAGCCTTTCCCGCAAAGAGCGCGTCATCCTTGAAGCGCTGGCCAAGGGCCTATCCAACCGCGAACTTTCGAAGGACCTGCAAATCTCGACAAATACCGTCAAATTTCACCTGAGCAACATCTATGAAAAGCTCTCGGTTAAAAACAGGACGCAAGCGATTGCTTTCTACTATTCTTCTGGCGCAGCCTCAGATTAACCAAATTGCGCCTATGGCCGAGCATCTACTAGCGATCTCGCAATTCCGGTGGGTAAGTTAAACTATGTTAAAAGTGGCAGCATGATCTGCTGATCATACCGCATGAAAGGCAGCCGTCCGACGTCGACCGCCATTGCAAGACGCATCCGATTTTGGCGAAATTGACCGTCATCTACGGCTTTCTGGGCGCCTAGCACATCATAGAGCGGGGTCATGCGGAGTCCGCCTGGACGCAAAGCAAAGCTGAAATTCTTGGCGTGCCCGTCTTTCGCTCCTAAGAGCCAAAACAGCACCTGTGTGCGCAAGAACGCGCGCTCATCTGCCTCGGGGTCATCACTACCCACTAGCAACCCGACGCTTTCTTTGATCCTCGGCCCACCGTCTAATTGGTATTTCTGGCTAGGCAGGAATGTGAGCGCTTGGCAAAAGTCTTCCTGCGGGAGGCGGATCAATCGACCATCCTTGGCCCAACGCCGATCAAACCGTTTCACAACAAGGCTCCGCACGTCCTCGAAGTCGGCAATCTCGACCTCCGCCACCTCCATTCCCATGACGCGACAAAAGCTCATGCAGAAATACTCGTTCTCGACGCTGTCGGATAAATCGATCCCTGCAGGCAGAACACCAAGCTGGGTTTTGAGGATATGGGTTGTAGGGTTGAACCCAGACGGGCGGATCCACGCGCCATCGTAGCGCAGCAGCGCCGTTTTCTCCTGCGCCCCTGCTATGGAAATGCGGAAGTCGTCGTCTGCGTCCAAGCCAAGGGGCGCGCTCGCAAGGTTGCGCAGGGTTCTGTTGCAATCTTTTGGGAACGATGAACTGTTTAAGCGATTGCAGGGGAGCTAAACGGCCAGTGCTGCGAATTGACGAAACGGACAGATTCCGGGCGTGAACTGACCCTTGCGGATCATGTTCGCGACTTCGATTCCGTCCAGCGTCCCGGACGCGGATGCGAAGGCTTTGAGCCCCATCAGCGGGCGCGTTCGCCTCTTGATGAAACGGTGGTCCTGCTCAACGATATTGTTCAAGTATTTCCGTCTGACCATCTCAATAGGGATCAGAGAGCCAAAGCTCTTAAGCATCTTGTTGATGGTCTTAATGCCTGCGGTGTTGGCGCCGCTTTTGTCGATGACGATCTTTCGAGGCAGGCCATTGGCTTCCAGCATTCGGGCGAAGAACTTGGTGGCAGCTTATTTGTTGCGACGCCGGGATAAAATGAAATCTAGTGTCTTGCCGTGTTTGTCGACGGCTCGGTAGAGATAGACCCACGCGCTTTTCACTTTGATGTACGTCTCGTCCATTCTTCAGGAACGGTCGCACGGCCTTTTTCGTCGACGCGCTGCTTCTGCGATTGCAGCGGGATACTGTGTGACCCAACGGTTCAGTGTGGTGTGATCAACCGATAGGCTCGTTCGCGCATGATCTCTTCAAGATCTCGGTAAGACACGCCGTGTCTAACATAGAAGAACACAGCAAAGAGGATCACATCCTTCGGATATTGTTGGCCTTTAAAGGAGATTATGAATAGACTTTCGACTTGATAATTCTGAAGGTCATTCACCTGTTGGTGGCGCGAGCGTCAATGGCTAAAAGTTTGCAACAGATCCCCGAGATGGGCTCGGTGCGGTCGTTCGTCGAATTGTGGTGAGTAACCGCACTGCCGACAAAGTCGCTTTCAAAGGCAAAATATAGAGCGCGTGCCGCTAATCAACCAGTCGCGTAAATCTAGAATGCGAAGGCAAAAGTCGGAATTGTAGAGTGACCCGAAGACAGATGACAGCGGATGCCATTCATTGAATAATCAGTTCATTTTGAAAGCCTATTCTTGATTAGTATCGCGTATCTCAGCATGATCCAAAGATGTCGGCTGGAATAGACAAGTGGTTAAACGATCTCGATCTGAGTCAGTACGCGGATGTATTTGCGGAAAACGATATTGATGCGCGCGTTCTGCCATTACTATCTGGCGACGACTTAAAAGAGCTTGGAGTTAGCCTTGGTCACCGCAAAATCATCCTTGCTGCAATTCACGAGCTAGACGGCCAAAGACCCGCAACCTCACCGTTACCAGCAGCTGGTGTTCAAGCGCCTGAAGACGAACAAGCGCTGACCTTAGACGATTCACAAAGTGATGATCTGCGCAAACAGAAGTATGTTGAACCGCCTACTGCAGAAAGGCGTCACGTAACAGTTTTGTTTGCCGATCTTGTCGGCTCGACTGAACTCACCAATCGCTTTGATCCCGAAGACATGCGGGACTTGCTACAGAACTATCAAGATGCCGTTGCAGGAGCCGTAAGCCGATACGGTGGCTACGTTGCAAAGTACTTGGGTGATGGTCTTCTCGTGTTTTTCGGATGGCCGCGGGCTTATGAAGATCACGCAATTCGGGCGGTAAAAGCCGGCCTTGAGTCTGTTCGCCGTGTCAAAAAACTCAAGACGCCTGACGGAGAGTCTTTGTCCGTCAGACTGGGAGTTGCGAGCGGTGATGTTGTGGTCGGCGATACCATTGGTGAAAACACATATGAGGAAGGGGCCATGACTGGTCCGGTCGTCAACCTTGCGGCACGGCTTCAAGAACATGCAGAGCCAAACTCAGTCATTTTGTCAGTTGAGGAAACCGAGACAACTTTGCATCGGATATTCGAGTTCAAATCTCTTGGGCAGGCAGAGCTAAAAGGGTTTGCTGAACCACGTAGTCTGCAGAAAGTGGTGTCGGAACGCAGTGCGGAAAGCCGGTTCCGCGCCTCACATCGAGACGATGTCGACAGCGTCATGGTTGGCCGGGACTACGAAAAGGGTATCCTACTGCAATCATGGCAACGTTCTCAGAACGGTCACGGAGACGTTGTTCTACTCTCCGGTGAAGCCGGAATTGGAAAGTCACGGCTTACAGAGGAATTCCTTGCAGAAATCACTGAAAACGACCAAGCCGATGTCATAAGGCTGAATTGTTCCCCCTATCTCAGCAGCAGCCCATTTCATCCGGTAGCCCAACGAATATCCCAGGATGCGGGTGTTGAACCGGACTTTGATGACAATCTGATCCTTGATCATGTCAGAAAGATGCTTGAAGGACGGCCAGGGTTGGATTGGGAACAAGTTCTGCCTGTCTTTGCAGCATTGGTCGCACCTCGTAGTGCGCTCGCCCAAAAGGTGCTCGAGATGTCGCCTCAGGAGCAGCGCGACACGACAATCCAAACATTGATCCACACAGTGCAGGTGCGGTCGAGCGTACGCCCGGTTATTCTTTGCGTAGAAGATGCTCATTGGATTGACCCATCCACACAGGCCTTGTTGGAGCGGTTTAAGTCGATATGCACCGATCTTCGTCTGATGATCTTGATAACCCACAGACCCGGGTGGGAATTCGCCCGTGTTGATGGGGACACACACGTACAGTCTCTGGTTTTGCGCCGATTTGATTCTGCGCATGTCTCAAACCTTGTCGAAAACATTACAGGCAAGAGACCGGACAAAGCTTTGATCACCACAATAATTGAAAAAACAGATGGTGTTCCACTATTCGTGGAAGAAGTGACCCGAGCCATTGTCGAATCCGGCGAGCAGGGGCAAGGCTACATACCATCGTCATTGAAAGGCGCTTTGATGGCGCGGCTCGACGCAGTTTCACCAGAGGCAAAACAGGTCGCCCTTACTGGATCGGTTATTGGCCGGGAGTTTGAGCCGAGCATATTATGTGCCGCGAAGGGCCTTGAAGAATCCGATATCAACAAATGTCTCGAAGAGCTTTCTCGAACAGGCTTGATCTTTGAAAGCGGACACAATCGAGGGCACTTCGTTTTCCGCCATGCGCTTATTCGCGATACGGCTTATCAATCCATGTTGAGTTCAACCCGGAGACAACAGCACGCAGACGTGGCGCGTGCTCTGATGCGGATAAGGCCATCTGAGATCGAGCGTCGCCCTGAACTGGTCGCGCGCCACCTTTCAGAGGCTGAGGACTGGAGTGCCGCGTTTGAAAAATGGCAGATTGCGACAGAAATGGCATTGGTGCGATCTGCCAGCCAAGAAGCGATGACGAACGCCAAGGAAACTTTAAGAGCCGCCGAAAAACTTGGCTCAGACTCCAATACAGAATTGATCAAAGGCAAGATCTTGGTCGGCCGCAGCTATGACAGTCTGGGCCAATTGCCTGAAGGTATAGCAGTTCTGAAAGACGCTTCCAACGCGGCCCGGGCGCTGCACAACGTGGAGCTAGCCGCTGACGCGGCCAACCACTTCGCTGACTCATGCATGATGTCCAGCGAAAGGCACAGCGAGGCGATCGAACTCTGCGATAATGCACTGAAAGATTTGCCCGATGATGATGAAGTCCGTCGGTGCAGATTGATGAGCCAACTTGCGCGCGCCCATATGTTCGTAGGTCAGTTTTCCGAAGGTGCGCGTTTCGGGCAGCAATCCATGGAACTGGCCGCAAAATTGGGCGACTATAAATCCCAGTTCTCGGTAATGATGATGCATTTTGGAGCCCCATTCGTTGCGCGTAAGGGAAGAGAAACCCGCCATTGGCGCGAAAACCTGGAGGCTATGCATGGTGTGGCCGAGCATCTTGGCAGTATCGATCAAGGACGAAACCGGACTCTCAGCTTGTTTTTAGGTGCCGAGATGGCCGACCGCGAGTTGATGGACCAATCTCTGGGCTTGCTCACCGAGATTTCGGAAAAGGACAATCATCTGCAACTCTATTGGGTTCAGAAACACGCACGCGCCATGGTTGCAATTATGGACGGCGATTTTGAGCAAGCGGAAAAACACGCCACCGAGGCGGTAAAGATCGGTCGAAAGACCCATGGGGAACATGTTGAGGGCGTCTTCGGGGTTCAGATGTTCACCATCCGCCGCGAGCAAAACCGACTACACGAGGTCGCGCCTGTGATCAAGAAATTGATGGCGGACAGTCCCGAAGACATCTCGTGGAGACCAGGATTTGGCCTTATCGCGTCCGAGCTCGGATACAAGGAACCTGCTGAACGTATACTGAATGAAATGGCCGACAATGGCTTTGATCTTCCACTCGACGCTATGTATTCAACGACCTTATCTTATCTGGCTGACATATGCGTCGCCATTGAACATCAGGGACATGCCAAGACGCTCTATGAATTACTGGCTCCGTACGAAGAACTGACTATCACTGCAGGTGCAACGACGGTGTGCGCAGGTGCGGCAGCGCGACGCCTTGGCGGTCTGGGCACGGTGTTGAAAGACTGGGATGCCGTAGACACAATGTTCCAGAAGGCTATTGAAATTGACACGCGCATGAAATGCCCGCCTTGGATTGCGCACAGCAAAGCGGCTTATGCATCCGCATTGAGGCGACGGGGACGCCCCAAGGATGTGGAACAGGCGTTTCAACTGGAAGGGGAAGCGTTGGCAATTTCGCAGAAATTGGGTATGGTTTCCCTAAGGTCAAAGCTCGAAGGAGTAGCGAGTTAAGGTACTTAAACTGTTTGGGGGACTTAATGCCTAGATACATAATTGAAAGAAATTTTGCCGAGCAGCTAAACGTCAGTGAAGATGACAAAATTCACATCAAAGAAATCAATGACGAAGTCGGCGTCGAATGGATTTTTTCGTTCCTCAGCGCAGATAAGCGCAAAACATACTGCTTGTACGAAGCCCCTGATGAGGAGAGCCTCAGAAAGGCGGCTGAGCGACTGAATATTCCTGCCGATGTCATAACACCTGTGGATCGGATTGATCCGGCAATATTTGCCTGATCCGCAGTCATTTTTACCCACCTCAATGAAACGACTTCGCGAGACAACGCGACGGAAATAGCAATTAGCTGAGGCAGCCTTGCAAGAAGCCCGACCTGACTATTGGGAGGCTTACGCATGTTTGATCTGAAAACACTCGACGGTGGTACGGCAACAGTGGACCAAGACGCGTTGGGCGCTCTTGATGCATCGCTTCGTGGCGGGGTCTACCAGAAAGGCACCCCGGAATACGAAGACGCAAGAACAACGTGGAACAGCATGTTCGAACGTTACCCAGGTTTCGTGATCCGCGCTCTGGGAGCAAGCGATGTGCAGAAGACAGTGAATTTCGTACGAGACACCGGCCTCGTTATGTCAGTTCGGTCAGGTGGGCATCAGATTGCAGGGCACGCCGTCGCAGATGAAACAGTCATGCTCGATTTGTCCCAGATGCGGTCGGTTCACGTAGACCCTGTCAGCAAGACTGCTCGGGTTGAACCGGGTGCTCTGCTAGGAGATGTGGATCGTGAAACCCAGGCACATGGACTTACCGTTCCCGTTGGCATCAACTCGACCACGGGCATCGCGGGCCTTACCCTTGGTGGCGGTTTTGGATGGACCACCCGGAACTTTGGCATGACGATCGACAACCTGCTCTCAGCGGAAGTCGTGACTGCGGACGGAGCCATTGTAACCGCATCCCCTGCAAGCCACCCGGAACTTTTCTGGGCAATCCGCGGTGGGGGTGGAAACTTTGGCGTGGTGACCTCATTTGAGTTCCAACTGCATGAGCTAGGACCCGATGTCCTGTCTGGCCTCATTGTTCATCCGATAGAAAATGCGCCAGAGCTCCTCGCTGAATTTGCTACGATTGCTGACAATTCCCCGGATGAGCTGACCGTCTGGAGCGTGATGCGAAAAGCGCCCCCGCTACCGTTCCTGCCAGATGAGTGGCATGGGCGAGAGGTTTTGATCTTTGCTGCCTGCTATAGCGGGCCCATGGACGAAGGTGAAAAAGCTATGGCGGCACTACGCGCGCTAGGTGAACCAATCGCCGATGTGATATCTCCCCACAAGTTCGTAGACTGGCAGGCCGCCTTTGATCCTTTGTTGACGCCAGGCGCCAGGAACTACTGGAAGAGCCATGATTTCGATGCACTTTCTTCGGATGCAATATCAGGGCTCTTGGAGGCGATTTCCAGCCTTCCTGACCCGGCGTGTGAAGTTTTTATTGCCCATGTGGGCGGAGCAATGGCGCGCGTCGAGGCCGGTTCCACCGCTTATCCCCAGAGATCTGCTCACTTCATCATGAATGTTCACACGCGTTGGGAGGATCCCAGCAAGGATGCCGAGTGCATTGCTTGGGCGCGAGATCTTTACGACCAGATGCGACCGCACGCGACCGGTAGTGCGTATGTCAACTTTATGCCCGAAGACGAAGCGGATCACATGGCAGGAGCATATGGTGACAACGGTGAGAAGCTTTCTAAGATCAAGGGCACATATGACCCCACCAACTTGTTCAGGGTAAACCACAATATCTTGCCTGCGTGATCGAATCCAGAACTGTATAATTTGATCCAGATTGATGTTGATTGGTCTGCTTTGTCGTCACGCCGCATTTCTCGTTCCTGCCGATCATCCAACCGGATCCAGGTTGCGTTACGCCCGTAAAAGCCGCCATCTGTTGTGTTCGCAGTAGTGGGGTCACGTGATCCGCGAAAGCAGCTGAAACACTGGCATCAGTTTGGCGAACTCGGCGGCTGTGAGTTCCGTCAGATTCGACTTCAAAACAAAGGCTGGGGTCTCGGTATCCATCCAAACTGCAAAGCCCTTGCGCCGCAACGCTTCCTCATGGGGGTGGTCTTTGTCGAATCCGGGCGGGATGCGCTTCAACTCCGGGTCACCGATCCTGAAACCCCGATTTCGCATCTCTAATGTGATCTGGGTTAACTCTGCGCCCAGAGGACCCGCCATCGCATCGCGGAAAGTGTCCAAAGCCCCTTTGTCGTACTGCAACACCCCACATCCGAGTGACAGCTTTTCTGGGGAAAGGCCAAAGAGCCACATTGGCGGCTGAACCGCCTGTCCTGTCGGTAGGAACGCAAGGTGCAGATGCGCGTTATAGGGTGTCTTGTCTTTGGAAAACCGAACATCGCGATGAATCCGAAAGATTTTGCTGCTATGATCCTGCCCAGTCAAGTCGCGTAGCGCCAACTCCATATCTTCGGCGAACAGCTTGCTGGGTGCTTTAATGTGAGTCTCATACGTCGCCTTGTTCGCTGCAAACCAGTCCTTGGTATTGTTGGCCTTCAGTTCTTGCAGGAAGCCCACTGCCTCGGCATCAAAACAATCGAATTGGGCCATATGATCCTCCGTTCAGTCTTTCTTGGGCAACGCCGCGGCATGTTCGAGGCATAGCTGTAGCCACCGTAGTAAGGCTGCGTCATCGCAATCTGATGCGTCAACGCGAACAAAACCGCCCAGCTTGCGGGTTCCGTGAATCACAGCGCGGGCTGTGGGGTCCTGCAATGCCGTGGGCTCGTTCACCTTTCCCACCCTAAACATGAACCGACCCACGCCATCCTGATGTCTGCGCGCACCACAAACCATGTTGCCATTCAAAAAGAAGCACAGGCCGCCCATCATCCGCTTTTCGGAAATGCCCACATGCGCGGCCAGAGGATCTCGCATGCGGGCGTTGAGTGTTTCATCCACTGGCATCAGCTGTAGATCCAAAGCTGCCAGAGGATTGCCAGCGCAAGCACCAACATGGCCAAGGTCGTCAGCGCCGCCCCTACCGCACGCCCCTTGCCATTCACCGAAGTGCTGAGGCTGAAATAGTGGACGAGGCGGGCAAGCAGCAGCACACCACCGCAGGCGGCGACCAGCCAGGATGGGGTTCCTGCGATTTCTGCCCCCGCCAGGGCAAGCAATGCAAGCGGCACGTATTCGATGAAGTTCCCATGCGCCCGCATCAGCCTCAGCAAGTTTTCATCCTCACCGTGAAGCAAAGAGATCCCGGTCTTGGTGCGACGCACACCAACGGCGATCGCCATCGGAATACTCATCAAAACAAAAATAGCAGTGACGACCAGCGCGATCTGCGGAAACTGTTCCATGTTATGCCTCCTCTTTGATTGCGCTTAGGACGCCATGCTCTCATATGTGATTAGCGCAAACCGTGCCCCTTGCGGGTCAGTCAGAGTGGCCATGCGACCGACCCCCGGCATATCCATAGCAGGCTGGACAATCGCGGCACCTTTGGCCTCAGCCTTGGCGACGCTGGCGTCCACGTCGGCCACGGTAAAGAAGATCGTCCAGCTACCGTTATCCTCTGGCATTGGGGAAAAGCCACCAATTGCGGTTTCGCCAACAACGGCGGCTGAATAGCTTGATCCGTCCTGCATGGGCATGTCATTGATCGTCCAGCCCAGCACCTCTTGATAAAAGGCTTTGGCTTTGCCCTGATCGGGGCCGGAATGTCCGATCCAGCCGGAGTTTCCGACAGTGGTCATCTCAAGAATACTCATGTGCTTCTCCCTTGGTTACGCCCGCCACATACGGGTCTGATCCAAGGACGCGCGATATCCAGCGATCCCTACACGCCGCGTAATTTTTTCTGGCAAATCTCTATTTTTTCCGTGATCGCAACACGTTCGGGTGCGGTTGGGCCAAGATTCATTACCGTTTCAAAGGCGGCAATCGCCGCGTTGTGATCGCCGGTTTCCTGCAAAAGCCCTCCGCGCATTGCGTGGAACCAGCGATAGGTGGACAAATCCTGCGCCAGAGTCTCCATCGCCGATAACGCATAATACGGGCCGTGCAGCTTGGCCTGAGCCGCAATCTGATTGAGACGGATGACAGGTGTTGGCTGCAATGCGTAGAGAGCAGCGTAATGACTTTCGATCGACGCCCAGTCCGTGTCATCTACCGAATCCGCATGGGCATGTGTTGCGGCGATTGCAGCCTGTACGATGTAAACACCATGATGACCAGTCCGCTGAGCCTTCTGCAAAAGACCCGTCGCCTCGGTGATGCCCGAGCGATCCCAAAGGCTGCGATCCTGATCGTCCAACGCGACAAGCTTTCCGTCCGTATCAATTCGCGCATGACGCCTAGCGTGCTGGAACAGCAACAATGCCAGCAAGGCAGCCTGTTCCCCCATCGCCGGAAACAGTGCCGCAAGCAGACGGGCCAAACGGATAGCCTCTTCGCACAAGGTAAGCTTGATTTGATTTTGACCCGCTGAGGTTGACCATCCTTCGTTGAACATCAGGTAGACCATCAAGGAAACTTCACCCAAGCGTGCACCCCGCTCAGCTGGGCTGGGTGTTTCGAAGGCAACCGGATTGCTCGCAATCTTCTTTTTTGCACGGGTGATCCGCTGTTCCATAGTTTTTGGCCTGATCAGAAATCCGCTCGCGATTTCGTCTACGCTCAGCCCCAAAACCACGCGCAAGGCAATGGCAATCTGGTCCCGCCGGTCGAGTTCCGGATGGCAGCAAATGAACAGCAGTCGCAATACATCATCACGCATTTCGTCAGGGTCCGGTGTTTCGGCGGGCATCAACTGAAATTCCTCACTGCGACGCGCCAGAATTGCCGCACGACGCTGTGATTTGCGCACATGATCAAGGCCCGAGTTGCGTGCGGTCGTCAGCAACCACGCCAACGGATCACGCGGCGCACCGTCTTTGGGCCAGACCGTCAGCGCCTTCAGGCAAGCTTCGGCAAATGCCTCTTCTGCCGTGTCGATATCCCGGAACAATCGGGTCAGGGCCGCAAGCGCGCGCGGTCGGTGCAGAGTAATTGTAGCCTCAAGCCAGTCCGACATGACTTATTCCGATGAGATCACGCCACCCGCCCAGGCAACCGGGCGCACCTCTAGCCGTGCGACAGGGGATGAGATCATCTTTGCGTATTCCAACGCTTCATCAAGGTTTTTGAAATCAGCGGCATAGAACCCAAGGAAATTCTCTTTTGTCTCTGCAAACGGACCGTCGGTGATCAGGGGAGCCGCGCCTTCGGTCGTAGCTGGCTCGACCATAACAGCAGAGGTTGGCGGCATCAGTTTCATCGACACAAACTCGCCCCGGTCCGTTAATGCCGATTGCAGCGCGCCGTGTCCCGACATCACCTCCTCCTGGCGATCTTTGGGCAGCGCTTCGAACACGCCCGGCTCCCCATAAATCGTGATTGCGTATATCATTTTCGCCTCCATGCATCAGTCCCATGGTGCAAGGACGCGCGAGGACATGCAAATCCGACAACCGATCCCAAGATAGCCAGTTGGAACACCGAGAGGCTAATCAAATGCTAGGCGGGTTCCCAAAGCTCAATTGGGTTTCCTTCTGGATCATTGAGCCACGCGAATTTGCCATTCGGATATGGCGATTCCGGATCTCGGCGGACGTCAACACTATTGGATTCGAGCTGCGCGATCATTTTCTCAATGTCACGAACACGAAAATTCAGCATAAATGCCTTTTCGTGGTCCCCGAAATACTCTGTTACTTTTTCGAACGGGGCGAATACGGTCTCGCCTGCTTCCCGCGTCCAACACTGTGTTTCATAGTCGTTTGGTACGAGATCAATGCCCAAATTGTCACGGTACCATGCCGCCAAAGTAGCAGGCTCGTCTGCCCCGAAGAACAACCCGCCAAATCCCAGCACTTTTTCCATCTTCGATTTCAAACCCGGATACGCTATCGGAAAAGACTACTCCCATATGTGGAATTTGATAAGCGCGGCCCGTAAGAGACATTCGTCGCCCACCCGCGATGCTGCGGGCGCAGCCCGCTTTGCGGACCTACGCTGCGACTGCGAAAGTGGGCGCCAGTAGAACTGTCACTACAAGCACAGAGCCTCTGATCAATGGATGTGACCATTCAGTTATGGATGGTCTAATACCACACCGGTCGTTATGCAGAGGAAGGGAGGTGAATTTGGAGCGACGGCTTGCAGCAATTCTGGTCGCCGATATGGTCGGCTATACTCGTCGCATGGAGCGAGACGAAGCTGGAACGCTTGATGCGTTGACCGCTCACATAGATGGAACAGTTGCAACACTGATCAATCGTCACCACGGACGGATTGTCAAACTTATGGGTGATGGCATTTTGGCGAGCTTCACTAGTGCTGCAGACGCGGTTTCTTGCGCCGTTGAATGGCAACAATCACCCATGGAAGAGCCAGACCCGTTGCTTTTCCGCATTGGCATCAATCTTGGTGACATCCTCATGCAAGAGGATGATGTCTTCGGCTCTGGTGTTAACCTTGCCTCGCGTTTAGAGCAACTTGCCCCGCCAGGAGGTGTGCTCGTCTCGGACGCTGTCTATCGCGTGGTTGGCAACCGCATTTCGGTCGTGTGGGAGGATGCGGGCACACATACCATCAAGAACATTGCCGAGCCCGTTAGGGCCTGGCGCATTGGGGGAGCGGAGCAAGCACAGCCTGACGCGAAGCCAGCAGCTACACCCCGTAAAGCTACCATCGCAGTCTTACCACTGCACAGTTTGAGTGACGACCCGGAGCAGGCATTCTTCAGCGATGGCATCGCAGAAGACATTATCACCGGATTGTCTCGATTTCGTACTCTTCAGGTTGTCTCCAGAAACGCATCTTTCCGTTTCAAAACACGGGAAACCGATCCGGCAGAGATCGCAGCAGAAGTGGGAGCCGATTATCTCGTAATAGGCAGCGTTCGAAAGGCCGGTAGTCGGGTAAGAATTTCCGTACAGCTTGCGGAAGCCAGTACGGGCTCGCAGCTATGGTCAGAACGATATGATCGCGAGTTGGAAGACATCCTATCCGTTCAGGACGAGGTGGCCCGCAACATCGTTGCGGTCCTTCCGGGACGTGTTCAACACAACGTTGCCGACCGATCATCGCAAAAACCAGCAGATGAGATGAAGGCCTATGAGCTGATGCTTCGAAGCAAAGCTCTTCGAGATGGCCTAAATGCCAGGGATACGGCTAAAGCACGCGCTTTGCTGGAACGGGCCATTGCGCTCGATCCGTCCATCGCTCGGTCTTACATGTACCTCTCAGACACCTATGTTATCGATCTTTGGCTGGGATTGGCGGGCTCTGACGCTTCCGATCACATCCTGCATATCGCCCGCAAGGGTGCTGCACTGGACAACCAGGACGTCTACATTCAAGACCAACTGGGTTTTGCTTATCTCTGCGCAGGCCTCTGGGACGAAGCAAATGCACAGTTCGAAAAGACGTTATCGCAGATCGAAAACGAAGCAGAGTCCATGGCGTGGTGCGGTTATGCATTTCTGTTGCTGGGGAGGCACGAAAAAGCGAGAGAAGTCGTATCGCAAGCGATGCGGTTAGATCCGTTGCATCCCCCTTCGATCGATTGGATCATGGGGCAGATAGAGTTCTTCTGCGGAAACTACGAGGAAGCAATCGGCTTTTTGATGGGAGAGGCACGGCTCAACTCGTTAGCTGCGGCATTCGTGGCAGCATCTTACGCGCATCTTGGTCGGCAATTTGAGGCGGCGGCTGCATTGCAGGAATTTATCGCGGAGCGCTATGACGAATTTGGGAGTCGTGGCATCGAAGTGCCCAAAGACAATCTCTCCTCTCTTGCGCGTGGTTATGAATCTATGTGGCGGTGTCGAGACGATTTCGAAGTTTTGGCGACTGGTCTGCATAAAGCTGGTTTACCGGTCTGACTTACTTAATCAAAGGTCCGTGTAAGGCGTTATGCAAATCGATCTCGGCGTCTGAGATCCCGGAATCTTGCCGTTCAACCCTGCTCATTCTGGTAGGATCAATTCGCTTTGCTAGCAATAATCGGAGCAACTCTTTGACTTTTTCGCATAAGGCATACGCACTTTTGACTCCTGAGACCGGGACTTCACGATGTGGTACAAAATCACGAGAATAGGCGTACTTCATGGATCTCTCCTTTAGTAATCATGCACCTACTTTCTTAAGAATCTTGACATCCCACAAACGCCGTTTCTTGACATCCATTGTTCCAAAAAGTCACAATCGATCATGCCAAGAAACTTACCTCCCCTAAATCCGCTGCGTGCCTTTGAGGCAGCTGGGAGGTTGGGTAGCTTTACCCGTGCAGCGGAGGAATTGAACGTATCGCACTCCGCAATTTCCCGTCACATACGCGGGTTGGAAAAGCGGTTGAACGTGCATCTTTTCCGGACGCAAAAATCTGGTGTTGCCCTCACCGAACAGGGACAAATCTACTTGGGACAGATCACGCCTGCTCTTGACCAAATTGCCATCGCAACTGACGCTCTGACGTCTGCGCCCAAAGGTGTTGTTACCATGACAACAGAGAGCGCCGTCGCGCAAAAATGGTTGGTGCCACGGCTACCACGACTGAAAGCCGCGCATCCAGAGATAGACTTACGTCTTTCGATCACAACAGAGGTCATGGATATTGAGGCGCACGATTTCGATCTGGGCCTAAGATATCTTCGCACCCACCCAGACGAAGGGTACGACATGTTGTTTCCGTCACTGGTCAGAGCTTTTGCCGCGCCAAACTTTGCGCCAATTGTTGGTTCTGAGACCGACCTTAAAGTTCTGGCCACGGGCCCATTGATTGAAGAGGCAACATTCCGTCTTTGGCCAGAATGGTTCTCGAAATCTGGTTTAAAAGAGGTTCCTACTCTTGATCCGCCTCATCCATTAGGAGCACTCCTGTCAATCCAATCGGCCGTGGCGGGCCTGGGGGCTGTTCTGATGGACAAGCACCTTTGTCAAATAGAAGTTGAGACGGGTGCGTTGGTGAGCCTTAACGACGTAGAAATTCCCTTTGGAGGGTATTACCTCGCCACCAACCAGCGCGCGGGACGGCGGCGAGCCGTCCGTGTTGTTCGAGAGTGGTTGCAACAGGAGGCGCAATCCCCGGAAGGTGTGGCTACTGCTTAATTTTGCTATGCGCAGAATCAAACCGTGCGCACCGGTCGGTCCGCCTTGAATCCCTAATCGACCTCAGAGAAAACGAAGTGTCTTTTGATTTGATTGCTCGTTAGCGGCGGGCTCCACAGCGAAACCTGCCAAACCCTATATTAGAAGTAGTCTGATCCGCGCCTGCGGAAATCATTCCAAAAAATGGAAGCTCAAGAGATGAGAAACTCTCCCCTTATCACCCAAGGCTAGAGTGCGTAGCTTCTGCAATGACGCAAGAGTATCGAGACCCCAACGGTTCGGCGTGGCGTAATCTACTGATATACCGCGTTCACTCGATATTTCTTCCGAGTCTCGGTATGAAACACCGCACCGGACATAAAAGAACACGGAGACAGGATCACGTCCTTCGGGTATTGCGCGCCTTTATACGAGATCATGAGCTGATAGTCGGCCTGACACTTAATTGTATCATGAGCTCACGACATCCATGCCCGACATAGTAGTTCGTGGAATTGGTTGTTTAACCTTTTGGTCGGGTGGCCTTTCCATGGTAAGCAACGAATGTAAGGTCAGAACCAAAACATACCGCTAAAATAAATCGAAACGCACCGGGTTTCTGGCCCAGTACACTCTTGCCGCTAGCAAGAGCCGTTCTTTCGGATCCTCCAGTGCGGCGTAGGGAATGGGCACTCTGTTCAAAGCAGTTGCGTTTTCCAGAGATTTTAGAGTCTGCGCTCCAACCTGGCCGTCTACTTTGATACTTTCACCTAATTCGTTCAGTGCCATCTGGAGAGCACGGTCCAAGGCCTCGCGTGGTACATTGTCCAACTGCGATTGTGCCTGGGCGGCTGCTTCAGTATCTGCCAACAACGCCGCTTTTGCAGCTCTGAGGGCGGCGTCTGCCGGGCCTTTTCCAGAAACCTGACCGTCGAGAATGATATAAGCGCCGTTTGCCCCACCCCAAGCATCGCCCCTTGCAAGTGATACATCATACCACTCCAACGCTTCAGAGCGAGATCGGCCTTCAAGCTGGCCACGCAAGATCATCCGCGCGATGCTAGCCGGGGCAGTTGGGTGACCGCCTTCGGAGGCTGCCATGAAATATTGCAATGCCTTGTCATAGTCGACAGGGTTTCCGCCGAGGCCAAGCAGTGCGACATAGGCGAGGTTGTCGTAGCCATAGATGTCTTTTCGCAATTCAGACGCCCGGAGATATCGCATGCCTCTCTCCGGTATGTAATGCGCCGAGTCTTCCCGCAGGAAATACAGTCCAAGCTCGTTCATCGAAAATGTGTGTCCAAGTTCAACTGCACGCTCGAGAAGCTCAAACCCACGGCTCTTTTCCTGTTGGGTATCACCTTCTCGAAGCAGCTTTTTCCCAAGGCGGTGCATGGCGTACGGGTCTTGTTCGGCGGTGCCCTGTTCCAGCAGGCTGAGCGCTTGTTGAGGGTCATACGGAATTTTGGTTACACCACGGTCGATCCGTTCCGAGTCGAGGAGCATGGCCAAGGCAAATTTCGCCCGTATGTGGCCAGCTTGTGCCGCCGCAGATATATTGGCATGTGCATCTACCAGTTGCCCGGCGGCCTGTTGCACCCGCCCAAGCTGATATCGAAAACGGGCATTATCGGGATATTCGGCGACAGCTGTGCCACACGCCTTCAGGCCGGCCGGGATGTCCAGTTCGTTTGGAAGGCGAAATACACCGACACCATTGAGATCAAGTGCATCACCTGCCTCGATGTCGCATGCGTTAATGTCCAGCTGCAATGAGACGTCGACGCGTTTACGTTCCTGATCGGAAGTGACAACTTCAACGCTAAAACTGTCCCGAACGCCATTATTGCTTATCTCGACCGCTCGGACATCTGAAATTTCAGGAGCATATGAAATCGAGGCGGTTTGCTGAGTATCTTCCAGCGCGATTACACCTTGTTCAGGGCGTTCGACAATCTGAACATCAGTGATTTCGGTCCCGAGCGCTTGCGACAACGTTTGGATCAGTGGAATGCTTTTGTCGAACTGCTGAACGAGGTCCAGCGACTGGCTGGTTTCGCTCGGAACGGCCTGGGGTTGCTGTTCAACCTGGTGTTGGGCCAGGTAAAAAGGTTTCACCAGCGTAGAGCTTTCCCACGGTATTTGGCGCCCACCCGTCGCTTGGTGGACACGTTCCCTGATGACCGGGAACAATTGTTGGATGTTTTCATATGGAGTGGCCCGTGCAGCTTCTAATACGGCTGAAGTGTAGGGGCTGTTCTGGCCGATGTCGCCATCGCTGGCGACGGCACCGGGTGAGGTCGAATATGCGACTAGTGAATTCAAAGGCGTGCTAAAAACATCAAAGCCTGGTCGCGTTTCGAACAGGTTTGCATCAAGATCCGCTGCCAACCTGATATCGCTGAACGGATTGTCCCGGCATGAATCAAGGATCGCCACATGGGCTGAACTTCTGGCAGATAATGTGTCGATAATCCTGTCCAGTGTCATCGTTGCCAAAGGAACGTCGTAAATGCTTTCGAATTTTGCATCGACCGGTAACAGGTAGTTGCGTCGTCCAATCTGAATGCCATGGCCGGCATAATAAAATAGGACGTTGGCTGAATCAGGAATGTTTAGAACCGCAGTTCGAAGAAGCTCCTCGAATTCTCGCTTTTCAAGATTGTATCCGTCGTAAACCTTAAAGTTGAATTCCCGTAACAGAGCAGCAATGTCTTCTGCATCTTTTTGCGCATTAGCAAGGTCGACGACTTCGGAGTAATCCTGATTACCAATCACAATTGCAATCCGAGGCGCTTCAGTAATCTGCGCTGTGCTCTCAGAACTTGATTGCGCCCAAACAGAGTCGCTTGCCGCAGACAAAGCGACTGTGCCCCCGAAGAGCGCGCCTAGCAGACTACGCTTCAACATGTTTTATATCCCTGCGCTAGTTCCAGCTACCGCCGCCGCCGCCGCCGGTTCCACCGCCGCCGCCACTACCGCCACCACTGCCGCCATCATTTCCTCCACCGCCATCATTTCCTCCACCGCTATCGCCACCTCCGTCGCCTTGGCGCTCTTCGCCGGAGATCAACGTGCTTTCGGTTGGTGCGGGAGCAGTTTGGACCACTGGGGCCGACACTTGGGTAGGTGTTGGCGAAGCCGCTGAAACAGGTTGTGTTGCGGGGCTTGATGGAACGGTTTGTGTCTCTGCAGTCCACGGCAGTTCGCATCCTGCCAAAATGAACGTACCCGACAATAGTATTGGCAGTGAAACTCGGGCCATAATAGCCTCCCAACTCGCTGAACTAATCAATTTCATCTCCAAGCTTACGCTTGGTAAACTCTCTCTGTCCATTGTTGTTTGCCACACAACCTAGGCCCAGACTGTAATCTGCATCACATCAGAAGTTATGTTGCAATCTTGCCGTGCGAACAGATCCGTGCTTTGCGGTGAAAACGAGTATCCGCGCACCTGCCAAGGCATAGGTTTGTGGCTGATACGAAACGTATCCATCGATGTGTGCCTCAATTAACTCTTATGTAAAAAGACGATGTCTACCGCTCGGTCGTAGTGATGAAGAAGTAAACCCATTCTCCTTTGAAGTTCGGGTTGCTTTTGCGTGCTTCGGCAATTCGTGATTTCAGGAAATTCAGATATCCCTCGGCAGGTTCAACCAACGGTCGATCGTCTTGATACAGCGGTTCCGACGCTGCGAAGGCGACAGCTATTTCCTGCCCATAAGGTGGCCCTATCGTAACAAAGAGGCCCGCGTCACCCGGTTTCGCTGCGCCGATCTGCAAAGCAGCCTTTGCAGGCGTCGGCGCCATTGGAGTTGACACGTTTGGCCTGAGGTGGATCACCTGACCTTCGGCATCGAAATAATCGACATAGACGAAAGCGTCGTAATCCGCCCCGGTCAGGTCCAATATCAGCTGCTGTCCTTTAACATAGTGAAATTCGCGCGCATGAATGTCCTTTCCGATGAGAAGCGGATTGGTGATTTGATCTGTAGATTGCGGCAATCCGACATCCGCGATGCCACTGAGCGCGCCACATTGTGGGCGAGGTAGGATGTGAAGCTTGTCGTCAACCCGTATGTTGTTTCCCATTTGTGCCTGAAGGGCTGTCAGTACAGGATTGCGCAATCCGTCTTCGGGGATATGACCGACGACCTGCAATGTGTTGGTGTCGGGTTGAAATTGAACTTGCAACCGCGCACACGGGATTTGCGCCAGCAGCCCATCGATTCCATCCCGCAGATTCTGAGCGCTATTCCCGGCGTCTTCGGGTCGCATGAAACTCTGGATCGCCGCCAGAGAGACGGGGTCGATCGGTTCATTGCCCGTGGTTGAAAAAACCTCGGACGCGTTGGTGGAAGGGATATCAGGGACTGTCTGCTTTAGGGCGACGGGTTGGGGTCTCACAGGCTGGGCCAATTCCTGTTTTGGAGGTTTGGGGGGCAAAGCCTGCTCTTGCGGTGAGCTTGAAAGGATCGGATTCGCCTGCAAAGTAGCTGGGACCAACCGAGATGGTGACACTGCTGCGGCTTGTAAGGGCTGAGGCGCGCCGGTGACTTGCTGTATCGGCTTGGCCAAATTTTCAAGCGGTGCCAGAGCATCCGGTTTCGCCTGGGTTGCCGCAAGCGTCTGCTGTGGGAGTTGCTTCGAAGCTGCGGTCGATTGATGTATCGCGCTTTGATCCAGCTGCGCCCCAATTGCATCCGTTGTCGGCGCAGCCTCGACTTCCGGTCGTGCTTCGATAGCCTCGCTTTGTTTGACCTGATGGGCGGACAATTGCATCCGGGTCTCGGGCACGGGCTGCTTCGTCACCGGGTCTGGCTCAACACTCCAAATCAGGGCCAGAGCGCCGCCGACATGAAGGGCAAGCGAGCAGACTAACCCAACCCCCCATATGAACGGCCCCTTGATCACCGTGCAGGCCCCGGAGGTGTCACCACCAGAACTACGTCGCGTGCACCCATCGCCTCGAATTGGGCGATCCGGGGCAGGATGTCGCGTAATGCAGCGTCGCGATGCGCGTTGATCCGGATCAGAATGTCTGGATCGGCCTCCAGTTGGGACTGAATGCGCTGATTAATGTCTTGCAGAAATACCTCTTCGCCGTCTAGCGCCATCGTCCCATCGGCCGCTACGGATAACGTGATGCCTCCCGCTGGCATGTCCGCCCCGGTCAGGGCCGTTGGTGGGGTTACATCAAACGGCGCAGTGGCGTCCATGCGGCCGATCAACATAAAAAAGACCAGCAGGAAGAACACCACATCGATCAGGGCGATGATCGTCTCGGGGTGATGGCGACGAGCAGGGCGAGATATCCTCACTGGCGGGCCTCCAGTCGGACCACGCGCATGTTCACGGCCCCAGCGCTTGTGATAATATCCATGACAGTTACAAGCGACTGTAGTCGAGCACCTCCGGTCGGCAGGATGATGACCTGAAGCGCAGGGTTCCGATCAAGGCGGACTGTCAGCAAGCTGATTAGTTCGTCCCGGGTGTAATCCTTACCTTGATGAAAGGGGGAACCGTCTGTTCCGATGCGAATAAGCAGTGTTTCGGATACAGTTTCGGTTTTGGCTGCCTGCGAGGGGACCGGGCGGTTGGACTGTGCCAGCGCCGGAATCATGTCTAGGTTCAGATAAGTCGACGTGACCATGAAGAACACCAGCAGGATCAACATTACGTCGATCATCGGAACCAGAGAGATCAATGGCCGGGTCGGCTTGCTTCTGTTCAGGCTGATATCGCTGTACATCGAAGCTTCCTTAATGCGCGCCGCGCTCCTCAAGCACCATCAGATTGCCAACAGCGTTCTCTATGGACTGCGCCCCTGCTTCGGCACGTCCGGACAGCAAAGAGGCGCCAATGGCAGCTGGAATGGCGACCAACAACCCGGCAGCGGTCGTCAACAGCGCCTGCCAGATACCACCCGCCAGGACCGAGGCGTTAGCCGCACCCTGCGCCAGCTCCAATTCCTGAAACGACTGAATCATTCCGGTCACCGTGCCTAAAAGCCCCAGCAAAGGTGAGATCATGGCGATCAATTCTAAAACGCGAATCCAGCTGTTCATTACGGCGAATTCTTGATTGCCGCGACGCGTCAGCTCGGCCATCAGCGCAGGCCCTTTGAAGCCATCGATAAGCGCTTGCATGGCATAGGCACAAACACGGTCCGCCGGTGATTTACCTGCGGCGACGGCCTGTTGCGCAGATTTTTTGTCTCCGACCGACCATTGGACAAATGCCGCGTCCCGAGCGGGCCCTCCAGCGCGTACCGGCGCGAGCCTGATAACCTTGACCACGATCACTGTCAGCGACAGCAAGGACAGTAGGCCAAGAAGGACGATGATTGGGCCTCCGGTGCCCAGATTTTCCAACCCCGGCATGGCTTATTGCGCCAGATTCGCTGTTGTCTTGCTGTCCAACGCTAATAGCGGGAAGCAATCCACAGGGTTTTCGTTCTGAGGTTTGCACGCGGGCAGGTCGTGTAAAAGCACCTCGGAAATATCTGAGCAATCAATCTCGGGAATCTCAAAGAGCTTTAGAACGGTCCGTTGTACCGGTAGGGGGGCTGCGTCGATGGACAGCAAGCGATCGATCACTCCGTCGCCGTCGAGGATCGCCAGTGACATTTCAAATTCTTCAAAGCTGTTACCGGTCTGGTTGCGAAACAAAAAGAAAGCGCGGCAGCCCCCAGCCTCGCCAGTTTCAAACTTGTTCAACTCAATGGACAGTTTACCTTCGTCAGCCTGCGCCATCAAGGCTGCAAGTGTCAGTGCAATGACTGCAAATATCCCTGTTTTCATTTTATTCCCGTTCTCGATTGCCGATTTCTCCTAGTCGTCCGCAGGCGTCGTCTGTGAAGACGGTGTGCCAGGGTCCGTTCGATCGGGTTCGGACCTTCCATGATAATTGCAGCATCGGACTGCATGCGAGAAGAGGAAATTTTAGTCCTCGGCATCTAACTTCTTCGGCGAAACGAAAAAAGCGTGCCTTATAGGCGTAGCGGCCAAACCATGTCGTAAAAAAAACGTATTTATTAGGTTTGACTTTGGGCCTGGTATGGGGCTGATTCATAACAATGACTGCGCATAAAACGCGAAATGTTTGCAAGCTTTGTCATCGTGTGAAGTAGTTCATATCGGTTGTCGGGAATATCACGTTAAGCGGTGCCAACAAACGGACAAGCGGCAGACAACCGCCACGTTATTGGGGAGAGTATGGAACTATCATCTTATCTGGAGCCTAGAAGCGAAGATCAGCCAAGCGGTGAAAACCTGGAATATGATCCGGCATTTACTGATCTTGAGATCGCGGCTCAGCCAGGGGAAGAACGTCAGATGGGCGACGAGGTCGTCGCCGCTGAAGAACAAGATTGGGCTGATGTCGAGGCCAAAGCGCTAGCGGTTATGGAACAGAGCCATGATTTGCGCGCCGCGATCTACCTGGCCGAAGCGGTTTTGCATACAAAGGGTCTTACTGAATTTTCAGCTTCGATAAATTACGTCAGATCTCTGCTGGATGAATTCTGGGATACTTGTCACCCTGAGTTGGACGAAGATGATGGCGACGCGACGATGCGGATCAACGCGGTGCGTGGTCTGGCCTCGACTGAACGTATGGTACGAGCGCTACGTCGCACTGGCTTGACGGAAAGCAGAACTTTCGGACGCATCACCCTACGTCATCTGGATGTTGTCGATGGCCGTATAAACATGCCAGCCGATCTGGACGACATCCCGGACGAAAACAGCGTTGCCGCCGCTTTCAAGGATACTGATGAAGAAACACTTTCCGCCAACGCGGAAGCGGTTGCATCAGCGCTTGAGAATGTAAACTCTATCGATGCTGTCTTTGCCGACAAAACGCCGGGAGAAGGCCCGAATCTGGACCCTTTGATTGACGCATTGAAGAGCATCAAGCAGGCGTTGTCCCGTTACGCTGATGTCGGTGACGCCGCAGATGATGACGTGGACGAAATGGATGCACCAACGGCTAAATCAGGATCAGGTCCGACTGCTGCGCCTGCAGGCGGTGGTGCGGTCAACTCGCCCGAAGACGTTACACGAATGTTGGAACGCATTATGGATTATTATGCGCGCTGCGAACCTTCCAGCCCGCTACCGATTTTGTTGGAACGGGCAAAGCGGCTTGTGAATGCAGATTTTATGACGATTATCGAAGATATGGCCAAAGAGGGTCTGGACGAAGTGCGCCAGATCGGCGGATTGAAAGATGATGATGACGATGGATTTTGATACGTTTCCGGCGATAGCGCTGGAACGTGGATCGAAACAAAAAGCTGACGGATGAGTCGAGGAGCAACAGATGGCTGACAGTTCACAAAAATTCATAGCCCGGAACAGGGCTCCGAGAGTTCAGATCGAATATGATGTCGAGCTTTATGGAGCCGAGAAGAAAGTACAGCTGCCGTTTGTCATGGGCGTCATGAGCGATCTGGCTGGTAAATCCGAGGTCGAGCAGCCCGCCGTTGCAGACCGGAAATTCCTGGAAATTGATGTAGACAATTTCGACGACCGGATGAAATCGATGGCGCCGCGCGCTGCGTTCACGGTGCCCAACACCCTGACAGGCGAAGGCAATCTGGCAGTAGATATCACCTTTGAAAGCATGGATGATTTCAGCCCGGCCGCGATCGCGGCCAAGGTCGAACCGCTGAAAGAGCTGCTGGATGCGCGCACACAATTGTCCAACCTCATGACCTATATGGATGGCAAAACCGGGGCCGAGGATCTGATTTCAAAAATTATGCAGGATCCCAGCCTGCTAAAGACACTGGCAGCCCAGCCCAAGCCGGGCAACGACGCTGCCGAGGAGGAGTAAAAGATGGCCGATGAAGAAGCCAAGGTAGAAGCCGCCGAAGGCGCAACCGCATTTGGATCATCCGAGTTCGAAGCTCTGCTGACCAAGGAATTTCGCCCGAAATCGGACCAGGCCAAGACTGCCGTTGAAAGCGCAGTGAAGACACTGGCCGAACAGGCCCTGGCCAACACCGGCCTTATTTCGGACGATGCGCTGCGCTCGATCGAAGGCATCATTGCTGAGATCGACAAGAAGCTGACCGAACAGGTTAACCTGATCTTGCACCATGCCGATTTCCAGCAGATGGAAAGCGCGTGGCGTGGTCTGCACTATCTGGTGAACAACACCGAAACCGACGAGATGCTGAAAATCCGCGTGATGAACATCTCGAAAAAGGACATGCACAAGACTTTACGCAAGTTCAAAGGTACCGCGTGGGATCAATCGCCGATCTTCAAGAAGCTCTACGAAGAAGAGTTTGGCCAGTTTGGTGGTGAGCCTTATGGCTCATTGGTTGCAGACTATCATTTCGATCACAGCCCTCAGGATATCGAACTGTTGGGTGAAATGTCGAAGATTGCCGCTGCTGCCCATGCGCCGCTTATCACCGGTGCCAAGCCCAGCCTGTTCCAGATGGACAGCTGGTCAGAATTGGCTAACCCGCGCGACCTGACCAAGATCTTCCAGACCCCGGAATATGCTGCTTGGCGGTCTCTGCGTGAAAGTGAAGATTCCAAATATGTGGGCCTGGCCATGCCGCGCTTCTTGGGGCGTCTTCCCTATGGTTCGAAAACCGAACCGGTTGAGGAGTTTGCTTTTGAGGAAGACACCACCGGTGCGAATAGCGACAGCTATAGCTGGGTGAATGCGGCCTATGGTATGGCGGTAAACATCAACCGGTCCTTCAAGGAATATGGTTGGTGCTCGCGGATCCGCGGTGTGGAAAGCGGCGGTACCGTTGAGGGCCTGCCAGCGCACACCTTCCCGACCGACGACGGTGGCGTTGACATGAAATGCCCAACCGAGATTGCGATTTCGGACCGGCGCGAAGCGGAACTGGCCAAGAATGGCATGATGCCGTTGATCCACCGCAAAAACAGCGACGCTGCCACCTTCATCGGTGCGCAATCGCTGCATAAACCCGCCGAGTATGACGATGCTGACGCGACTGCGAACGCCAATCTGGCTGCTCGTCTGCCATATCTGTTTGCGACCTGCCGGTTTGCTCACTACCTAAAATGCATGGTGCGGGACAAAGTTGGTTCGTTCAAAAGCCGTCAGGATATGGAATCCTGGTTGCAGGACTGGATCAACCAGTATGTTGACTTCAACGCTGATATTTCTGCTGAAGCTGAGAAGGCGCGCAAACCGCTGGCTTCCGCCGAGGTTGTTGTTGAGGACGTAGAAGGGAACCCCGGATACTACACGTCCAAGTTTTTCTTACGCCCACACTACCAGCTTGAGGGGCTATCGGTGTCTCTGCGCCTAGTTTCGAAACTTCCGTCGGAAAAAGCCGGTTAAACCGAAAAAAAAGTGGCGGCGGGTGAAGTGCTTCACTGCCGCCATTTCAAACCTCGAATATCTCAGTGTCATCATTAGCCCTTGAAGGAAGGTAAAATGGAAAACGTATTCATCAAGATGGACTTCCCCGGTGAGGCCAGGGAAAAACAACATACCGATTGGATCGCTTGTAAAGAGATCAGCTGGGAGGTTGCGCGCACCCTGGATATGGGCGACATGGGCACCACCCAGCGTGGTTATGCGAATGCAAATTTCGGCAAAGTCACGCTGAGCACCGAGCTCAGCAAAGCCTCGGCCAAGCTCATGACCTATGTTGCTTCGGGCAAGTCCAACGGCGAGATGACGATTCATCTGTGCCGGTCGGGTGACGATGAGAAGAAAGGTATGGAGCCATATCTGATCTTCACCCTGCGCGACGCTATCGTCGACAGCTATTCGGTTAGTGGGGGCGAAGAATCGATCCCATCAGAACAGTGGACCGTTGCGTATCGCGGCATCTCGATCAAGTACAAGATCGCCGATTTCAAAACCGGCAAACTCAGCGACTGCAACGAGTTCAAGTGGAATCTGGAAACCGGCGACGTCAGCTGATTTTTGGAGAAAAAATTGGCCTTGGCGGTATATTGTCCGCCAAGGCTATTTCCTTTTTTAACATCCTGACGACGCGAGGGCTTCATGACGCCGGAAGAACATCTAAGAACAGGCGATCTGACTGCCACGCTAACTGCGTTGCAAGATAAAATCCGCACAAATCCAGCCGATGCTAAGCTCCGGATTTTCCTGTTTCAATTACTTTGCGTCATGGGAGATTGGAAACGCGCGATCACTCAACTGAAGCTGAGCGCGGAAATGGATGAGGCGGCCACAATGATGGCCAAGACCTACCGCGAGGCCATCATTTGCGAAGTGTATCGCGAAAAGGTCTTTGCGGCCGAGAAAACTCCGATGATCTTTGGCGAGCCCGAAGAATGGCTGGCGCATCTGATCGAAGCCCAGAAGCTGACCGCGGGTGGGAACCTTGAACAGGCTGCCGAGATGCGGGCGAAAGCCTTCGACGCGGCCCCCGCAACGTCAGGTACTGTGAATGGCGAAACGTTCGAATGGATCGCGGATGCCGACATGCGTCTGGGTCCGGTGCTGGAGGTTATTGTGAACGGGCGCTATTTCTGGCTTCCGTTTGCTCAGATTGCCCGACTTGAAATCGAACCACCCAGCGACCTGCGTGACGCCGTCTGGACGGCCTGCACTTTGACTGTTGCCAGTGGTGGAGAAATTGCGGCGTTGATCCCTACCCGATACCCGGGCACGACGGAACACGGAGACGATGCCGCTCGGTTGGCGCGCGCGACAAGTTGGGTCGATGCGGGATCTGATACCTTTACCGGCCTGGGTCAGCGCATACTGACCACGGACAAATCCGATATTGCTTTGTTGGATGTGCGCGAATTGGTACTGAACGTGGCCGCCGAGGCCGGGGAAACGGCGGGAGATGGCTGAGAAGACCCTTGCCGAACGCTTGCAGCCTTCGCTTCTGGATCGGCTGACGGACGACGCGCCGGATCAGAAAAAGGAAGGGCGTGACTCTCGTGTGATCGACGTGGGCCGCCTGAGAGAAATCATTCAGCGTGATCTGTCCTTGTTGCTCAATACCACAGATCAATCCGATCTGATTGACGAAGATACTTATCCCTACGCGTCGAAATCTGTTCTAAATTACGGCATCCGCGAAAGCTCGGGGTCGTTTTCAACACTGCGACAAGCCCAGCGAATCCAACGCTCTATCGCGGATTCGATCGAGGTATTCGAACCTCGTATTATGAAGGGCTCGGTCTCGGTTGATTTGCGGTCCGAAAAAGGATCGGGCGAAATGCATGTAGAATACGATATTCGCGCTGTAATGTGGGCTCAGCCGATGCCTTTGGAGCTCTACCTACGCAGTCGCGTTGATATTACGACCGGCGAAGTCGCGATCGAGCGGAGTTAGTGCGATGGATACCCGCCTGCTCAAACACTACGAAACTGAACTGGCCTTTCTTCGCGAAATGGGGGCAGAGTTCGCTGCCGCTTATCCCAAGATCGCGTCCCGTCTGGGGATGGAAGGGATCGAAGTTGTCGATCCCTATGTAGAACGCCTGCTAGAGGGGAGCGCTTTTCTGGCGGCGCGCGTGCAGTTGGAACTGGAAATGCAGTTCCCGACATTCACGTCGAACCTTCTGGAAATTGTCTATCCGCATTATCTGGCGCCGACACCATCCATGATGATTGCGCAGTTTGAACCGGACGTTGGTAATGCAGCCCTCAAAGAGGGCTATACGATTTCACGTGGTGCGACGTTGCGTTCTTACTTGGCAGAAGGGGAGCAGACCGCGTGTGAATTCAGGACCTCGGCCGACATGACGCTGTGGCCGATAGAGATTACCGAAGCCGAATACATTGACGGGCGCGGTGAACTGGTCGCAGCAGGTGTGGCCAAGGAAACTGACGCCCGGGCTGGCATCCGGTTGCGTTTGAGGCGCACCGACGGCGAACCTATGGCAGAACTGGGTTTGGACGATCTTGTGCTGCATCTGGACACCCAGAGCGGCAAGGCATGGGCGCTTCATGAATTGCTGGCGACTCAATGCGTAGGCCTGACAGGGCGGTCGACAGATCGGCGTGCGGACTGGACCGTTCGCCTAAACCAGGCAGATGTTATCCCCAAAGGGTTCGAGCCTGACGAAGCTTTGCTGCCGACACCGCGTCAATCCTTTGACGGCTATCGTCTGTTGCAGGAATATTTCGCAATGCCCGAACGTTTCCTGTTCGTCGAATTGACCGGTTTGCAACAGGCTTTGAAACAGTCGGCGGGCAGTGATGTTGATATTTATATCCTGCTGCAGGACGGGATGCGCGATGTCGCTCCGGCGGTTACGCCTGCGGCATTTGCGCTGAACACAGTTCCGGCTGTCAATCTGTTTCACCGCCGATGTGACCGGGTTCATATCACGCAAATGGACACCGAGCACCATGTTGTGCCGAACCGGACAGCTGGTTTGGATTATGAGATATTTTCGATTGATCGCGTGACCGGGATTCAGTCCGATGAAGAAGGGGACATTCCTTTCCGCCCGTTCTACAGCGACACCGATCTGACAGCTGCGGGCGATAACCACTCGGCCTATTACACGGTCAAGCGTCGGATGCGGCAACGGAACGAAAAAGAACGGTTGCGCGGAGTTCGCACATCTTATCTGGGCTCTGAAGTGTATCTGACGCTGGTAGATCGGGCTCAGGCACCTTACCCCGGATCGCTTGACCAGTTGGCGGTTGAGGCGCTGTGCTCGAACCGGGATCTTCCCATGCTGCTTGCGGCGGGTGGGACAGATGTGTTCCATCTGCCAGAAGGTGGGCCAGTTAAATCGGTACGCACACCCGTAACCCCAACTCGACCTCATGCGACGTTGGCTCAGGGGGATGCAGCCTGGAAATTAATCAGCCATTTGAGCCTGAACTATCTTTCGATCTCTGGTGATGGCGCGGAAGGCGGTGCAGGCGCGCTGCGCGAGTTGTTAGGGATCTATGCTCCTCTGGGAAATCGGGTGACCGAAAAACAGTTGGAGGGCGTGGCGTCTGTTACCAGTCGCCCAATCGTGCGTCGGATGAGCGACGAAGTGCTCAGCACAGCCGTGCGCGGTTTGGAGATTACGTTGGGGTTTGATGAAAGCTTTTACGAAGGTACCAGCGTATATGTTCTGGGTGCCGTGCTTGAACGGTTCTTCCGTAAATATACGACGATCAACAGTTTCACGGAAACCGTTCTGAAAACCGAAAGACGAGGAGAGATTGCCAGATGGCGACCAGCAGCCGGTCTGGGCAGGATCATTTGAGCCTGCTTGCCGCGCTGGCGGCAGACCCTGAAAGACATCATGTCTTTCAGGCGCTTCGGGTGATCGAGGCGCATTATTCCGATGCACCGAGGTTGGGTGAATCCCGCCGTCCGCGCGAAGATAAAGTGCGGTTGGGGCAGGATGTCTCACTGGCCTTTCCTCCCAATACTCTAACCCGATTTGAACCGGCGTCAGAAAACGCACCCAGCAAGCTGAACAACCTATTCTTTGGATTCTTCGGCCCGCAAGGCCCTTTGCCGTTGCACTTGACGGAATTCGCCCGCGACCGGCAACGTAATCACCGCGATCCTACATTTGTCGCTTTTGCCGACATGCTGACGCACCGAATGATGAGCTTGCTGTACCGCGCATGGTCAGCAGCCGAACCGGCACCCAGCTTCGATCGTGGGGATGATCCGTTCGAACAGCGGGTGGCTGCTTTGGCCGGTTTTAAAGGGCAGTCGTTCGTAGATCGCGATGCGATGTCGGACATTCTACGCCGATTTTTCGCCGGGCATCTGGGATCGGGCACCAAGACAGCTGAAGGTCTAATCGCGATACTGTCCGACTATTTCGGCGTCGAGGCACACATCCAACAATTTGTAGGATCCTGGTTGGAACTTGAGCCCGATGATACCTGGCAACTGGGTGGGCCCGCTCGTCTGGGACAGTCAACCAGCATCGGAAGCCGGGTTTGGTCTCGGTCGGCCAAATTTCGAATCCGGATAGGGCCGGTTTCACTAGAAGACTACAAACGCCTGCTTCCCGGCGGCCTGTCGCAGCAGCGGTTAGAGGCGATCCTACGCACCTATGTCGGCGACACTCTGGATTGGGAGATCAATCTGGTTCTGGCCGGTGACGAAGTGCCCCGCGCATCGCTGGGCGGCACGACGCAGCTGGGTCACACAAGCTGGATCAAAAGCCGCGATGAAGCGGAAACAACCCAACCGGATGCAGATGATCTGATTCTGTACCCCGGCTACACGACACAAGAATTCGAGGCCAAAGAACTGGCCCCCAACGAGAGGTATTGAATATGACGGAAATCAGCCGTGTTTCGCTTTTCGGCAAGCTAAACAAGCTGGGCTATCAAGCGATCGAAGGGGCCACTGTATTTTGCAAGATGCGGGGCAATCCTTATGTCGAGATCCAGCATTGGTTGCATCAAATCCTCAATGGTCAAGACAGCGACATTCACCGGATCATCCAGCACTATGATCTGGATCCGGGCAAGATCGCGTCGGAACTGACCCGCAGTCTGGATATGCTGCCGCGCGGGGCGTCCTCGATCTCGGACCTCTCCGACCACTTAATGGATGCGATGGAACGCGGCTGGGTCTGGGGGTCGCTTTTGTACTCCGATAGTAAAGTACGCACGGGTTATCTGATTTTGGGCATGCTCAAGACGCCCGCACTGCGCAATATTCTGGGCAGTATGTCGCCCGAGCTTGCGAAGATAGGCGCGGATGATCTGGCCGACAGCTTTGCCGAGGCCACAGATGGTTCTCCTGAGGATACGTTGGGCGCACAGGATGGTTCCAATGTTGGGGGCGGGGCCGAACCTGGTGAGGCCAGCAGTGCGATGGCACCCGGCGCGATGGGTAAAGGTGAGGCGTTGGAGCAGTTCTGCACTGACCTGACCGAACAGGCGCGCAACGGCGAGATCGATCCGATTGTGGGTCGCGATGAGGAAATCCGTCAGATCGTCGACGTGTTAATGCGCCGCCGTCAGAACAACCCGATTTTAACTGGTGAGGCTGGCGTCGGTAAAACGGCTGTGGTTGAAGGGTTTGCGCTGCGGATTGCCCGTGGTGACGTGCCACCTGCATTGAAGGATGTGCGCTTACTGGTGTTGGATGTGGGTCTCTTACAGGCCGGGGCCTCGATGAAGGGTGAGTTCGAAAACCGCCTACGTCAGGTGATTGACGAGGTGCAGGCCAGCCCGACGCCGATCGTAATGTTTGTTGATGAAACGCATACATTGGTTGGTGCTGGTGGTGCCGCAGGGACAGGAGATGCGGCCAACCTACTCAAACCAGCGCTTGCGCGTGGTACATTACGTACAATCGGTGCGACTACATGGGCTGAATACAAGAAATACATCGAGAAAGACCCGGCCCTGACCCGGCGTTTTCAGGTCGTGCATGTTGAAGAGCCAGATATTCCAAAAGCTGTCCTGATGATGCGCGGTATCGCCTCTATGCTGGAGAAACACCATCGTGTGCAAGTTCTGGACGAAGGGATCGAGGCGGCGGTGACGCTATCGGCTCGCTACATCCCCGCGCGTCAGTTACCCGACAAATCAGTCAGCCTTCTGGACACCGCCTGTGCCCGCGTTGCGGTATCCCAGCACGCGGTTCCGGCGGAAGTCGACGACAGCCAAAGGCGGATCGAGGCATTGACGACTGAGTTAGAAATCATCGAGCGGGATGAGACAGCAGGGTATGACGTAGCCGAGCGGCGCGAAGCGGTGAATGCCGCGAAAGTGGCTGAGGAAGCGCGACTGGCAGAATTGACTGGACGTTGGGACGCCGAGAAAAAGGTGGTCGAAGAAATTCTCGACCTGCGTGCCAAGCTGCGCGAGGGTGGTCAGGAGGTTGAAGGAACTGGAACAGCCGAGGGTGAAGCCGCGACCGATGAAGCCCCGGATACGCAACCCGTCGACCGGGAGGCACTGCTGGCCGAATTGAAGGCCAAGAATGCAGAACTGGAAAAGTTACAAGGCGATATCCCGCTGATCCTGCCCATCGTCGATCATCAGGCGGTGGCCAGCGTCGTCGGTGACTGGACAGGTATCCCCGTCGGCCGCATGGTCAAAGACGAAATCGAGACCATCCTGAATCTCGAAGAGCGCCTGGCCAAGCGTGTGATCGGTCAGGACCATGCGATGAAGATGATCGCCAAGCGGGTTCAAACCAGCCGTGCGGGACTGGACAATCCGAACAAACCGATCGGTGTGTTCATGCTCGCAGGTACCAGTGGTGTTGGCAAAACGGAAACCGCGCTGGCACTGGCCGAGGTTTTGTATGGTGGCGAACAGAACGTCATTACGATCAACATGTCCGAATATCAGGAAGCTCATACCGTCAGCAGTTTGAAAGGGGCACCTCCGGGTTATGTCGGCTACGGCGAAGGCGGTGTGCTGACCGAAGCGGTAAGACGCAAACCGTATTCGGTAGTTCTGTTGGATGAGGTCGAAAAGGCGCATCCTGATGTACACGAAATTTTCTTTCAGGTCTTCGACAAGGGCGTGATGGAAGATGGCGAGGGTCGCGTAATTGATTTCAAGAATACTTTGATTCTGCTGACTTCGAATGTCGGGACCGAGATGATCATGGATATGTGTGCGGACCCCGACTTGATGCCCGACCCCGAGGGGATGGCCAAAGCGCTGCGTGATCCGCTGCTCAAAGTTTTCCCGCCCGCGCTTTTGGGACGTTTGGTCACGATCCCCTACTACCCGCTGAGCCCTGAAATGTTGGGCGAGATCACCAAACTGCAACTGGGCCGGATCAAAAAACGTGTTCAGGACGCTCATGGCGTGCCCTTCGAATACTCCGACTCAGTGGTCGAAGAGATCGTCAATCGTTGCCAGGAATTGGACAGCGGAGGCCGTATGATCGACGCGATTGTGACCAATACGATGCTGCCTGATATCTCGGCTGAGTTCCTTCGTCGTATGATGGAAGGGCACGAAGTTTCAAAAGTGGTGATCGAGGTCACAGACGGCGAATTCACTTATGGGTTTGACTGACAAAGGCCGCCATTCGGACGGATCATAACTCAATAGATTATCGCCAGTGGAGGAGTCCCAATATGGCAAAGACAACAGTTACCAAGCACAAGTTTTACGTCGTCGATCTGATCCGGTCGAAGCCAAAGCTTGAATACATCGAAATCCCAAAATACCGGGTTGATGTAGATTTCGAGATCACGAAATCGGGTAAGCTGAAAAAGCCCGCACCGGTACCCTCAACCGCGCTGAAACGTCTGGAAGATGCCGGCATGAAGGTGCTGGACGACTACGAAAAGACGATCACTCAAGAGGCTGTCCGGCTCGACAAAAAAGTCGGGGAGTTGATGAAGACGCCTGGGAAAAAATCCCAGGACGAGGCGGAAAAGCTGATCCAGGGCGTCAATCAGTCGATCAAGAATGCCATGGCCTCCGCCGAAGGTGCGGCCAAGGTGGCGATCGAAAAGAAGCTGAAAGACGAAGCGAACAAAGACAAGCTGCTGAAAGAGGCGCGCATAAAAACCACGGTGAAGGTAACCATGGGCGTCATCAAGATCAGTGGCGCAGTCGCGAGGTTGGTGGCATCTTCGGGTGCAGATGCGATGGCCTACAAGACCATTGCCAAGCAAGTGTATTCTCTGGGCAAGGAGCTTCAGCAACAGCTCAAGGGTGAGGAAAAGCTGCGCAAGGATCTGTATAAGGCAATCCAGAATTACATGAAGTTGCGTGAATCTGTCATCATGCAGGCGGCCGAGCGACAGGGTATCACGGATACATCCGGTATTTCGCCGAAAAAGCCGTTGGAGGCGATTAAGAAATTCACCGCCAAAGCTATTGCGATGGGTGAGGAAGTTACAAAGGGCAAAGACCCCAAGACCATCGCCAAGAACATGCTGGATTTTGCAGCGAAAGCGGTGAAAGGCAAGGCGGAGGACGCAAAGAAAGCACGCGAGAAATACCGCGAGCATACGACGAAGACACGTCATAAAGTGGATGATCTGGGCGCTTCGGCAGACAAATTGATGAAGGCGGCCAGAGGCTCCAAGACCCTCAAAGAGGGGATCAAGTTGGGTGCTGAATGTATGAACGTCAAACGCTCGGCCAGTGAACTTTCAAAGAAGCTGGAAGATCGCGAGAATTTCCTAAATGATATGAACGCGTTGATGGAAGGCAATGGTCTGAAAGTGGACGACACCGCGATCATCGACAAGATCAAGGCGTTGGATAAGAAAACCATCGCGACGGAAGCCAAGAACATGTTCACCAACATCAAGACCGTGAAAGGTATGATCGACAACATCAGCGACGCTGTAGGTTGATCGAACCCTTACACGTTGGGCGCGCCACTTGTGCGCCCAACTGATGCTAGACGACAGGAGGCCATGTTGGATACCGGTATCGAGAAGAGCGAAACGCTCCGCGACACCGTGCGTGCATTTGTTGAACGCAAGGCTGTGACCAACACCATTCTTGGCGTGATCATTTTCAATGCGATCACGCTGGGATTGTCGACTTCGGCGTCCATACAGGCCAGTGTTGGCCATCTCCTGACCACGTTTGACAGCATCGTCCTTGGTATTTTCGTAGCCGAGTTGCTGCTGAAATTTTATGCTTACCGGCTGAGTTTCTTCAGAAATGCATGGAACATCTTTGATCTTGTGGTCGTGACACTAGGCCTGTTGCCCAATCGCGATGGCCTTTCAGCCTTGCGAGGGCTACGGGTCATTCGCGCTATGCGCCTTTTGTCAGTCATTCCGCAGATGCGCGCTGTGGTACAGGCGTTGCTTGATGCGTTGCCGGGCATGGGCGCAGTGATCATCATGATTTCGATCGTGTTCTATGTCTTTGCTGTCATGGCTACGCTGATGTATGGCCCCGATTTTCCCGAATGGTTCGGCACGCTGGGCCGGTCCTTGTATTCGCTGTTCCAGATCATGACGCTGGAAAGCTGGTCGATGGGCATCGTGCGTCCCGTGATGGAAACACATCCAACTGCGTGGTTATTCTTTGTTCCATTTATCGTCATAACTGCGTTCTCAGTGTTGAACCTGTTCATTGGTTTACTGGTCAATACGATGCAGTCAGCGGTCGAAGACGAGTCAGTCGAAGAGTTTTCGCATCTTCGTGAACTGGTACGCAGCGAAACGGACATAGTTGACGATCGCGTTAAGGAACTGCTTGTCGAAGTGAAAGCATTGCGTCGCGAGGTTGCGGAGTTGAAAGGGCAGGGCGATGGCTGACAGTTCTCAGAAGTTCATTGCACGCAACAGGGCGCCGCGGGTTCAGATCGAATACGATGTCGAATTGTACGGGGCCGAGAAAAAGGTTCAGCTACCGTTCGTGATGGGAGTTCTGAGTGATCTGTCCGGGAAGTCCAAGGCCGAAGCCGTCTCGATTTCCGACCGCAAATTTCTCGAGATCGACGTCGACAACTTCGATGACCGCATGAAGGCGATGGCTCCTCGTGTTGCATTTTCGGTGCCCAATACTCTGACAGGTGATGGCAATCTGTCGGTGGACCTGACATTTGAGAAGATGGGTGATTTCAACCCGGCCCAGATCGCGGCCAAGATTGAACCCCTGCAGAAACTACTGGACGCGCGCACTCAGCTAGCCACGCTCATGGCCTATATGGACGGCAAGGCCGGAGCCGAGGCGTTGATCGAAAAGATTCTGGCCGATCCTGGACTGTTGGCGACGCTGGCAAGCGGCCCGGTTGAAGATCCTGACCCAGCGTCGACACTGGATGCATTGCGGGAGTTGGCCCCCGAAGACACCCCCGAGGATCACTCGGTGGCCGAGGCATTGGCGACGCTGCCCCAAACTGAGGTCGTCGAACATCCGGATGAGACGTCAGACGTCTTATCGAACCTATCTGTCAATGCTCCCGAAGACCCGCCTGAGGATACGTCCCTGGACGATGCTTTGGCTTCATTACCGGAAGCGATTACAAGCGACGACGAAACCGACATGACCGCTGGCGTGCTGTCTGATCTGGCAGGTGCAACCCCCGAAGAGGCCGTAGAAGATACTTCGGTTGAAGACGCCTTGTCTTCAGTTCCAGACGTGGCAGAAGACGAGGCGCAAGATGAGGCAGCAGGCATTTTGTCCGACCTCGCAGATCAGGCCTCAGATGCTGTTGCCGAGGACAATTCCCTAGAAGAGGCGCTATCGTCCCTCCCAGAGACAGAAGAAGCAACCGAAACCGATTATTCCGAAATCCTGTCCGACCTTGCCGAAGCAGAGCCGGAGGTCGAGTCTGAAGACAGTAGTGTTGATGATCTGCTTGGTGAACTTGCCGAAATGGCGCCGGTTGAGGACACCGCCGAGGATAGTTTAGCCAGCGATGCTCTGGCGTCGCTGCCTGATGTTGTCGAAGCCGAGGACATCGACGACAGCAGTGACATCCTGTCCGATCTCGCTGATGCTGCGCGAGATGATGCCCTGGATGACAGCACTGCAGATGGCCTGCTGAGCGACCTCGCGGATTTGGCACCAGATGACGAAGCGCTGGAGGATACCTCCTCAGCAGACGCGTTGGCCTCGCTACCGGTCGTTGAAGAGGCCGATGACGACGACGAGAGTGATGACATACTATCCGACCTTGCCGACGCTGCGCCCGAGGAGGACACTGAAGACAGCAGCATCGATGATCTTTTGGGCGATATTGCCGACATGGCACCAGAGGACATGGATCAGGATGATGAAGCGGATGATATCCTTGCAGCAATTCCGGATCTCGATAGCGCGGATGATGCAGAAAATTTAGATGATGTTCTCGGCGATCTGGCAGAGAACGTGCCCGAGGAAAGTGCGGATGACGGTGACGATCTGGATGCTTTACTAGGCGATTTGTCAGACAGCGCGACCGAGGAGGAGACCTCGGATGAGGTTGAACTGGACGATCTGCTCGGAGACCTGGCCTTGGATGATGAGGGTTCCGAGGCTACTGCGGAGGAAGCAGACGGGGACGATTTGGACCTCGATGATATTTTCGAAGATGACTCGTCAGACGATAACAGTCCCGTATCAGAAGGCGATACCGACGACCTCGATCTCGACGACCTGCTAGACAGCGACGCGACCGAAGGAGAAGACGCTGGGGATACTTCTGAGGCGGACCTCGACGACTTGGATTTGGACAGCCTGCTTGGCGATGACGACGCGACCGGCGAAGCGGAAGAAGCTGAAGGCACCGAGACCGGTCAGGACGATTTGGATTTAGACAGTCTGCTGGACGACACGGATGAAGAAGATCCTGTGCCTGATGAGCTGGATGACCTCGATCTGGACGATCTGCTAAGCAGCGACGCGTCTGAGGATGATGAAGCGGCGGATATATCCGAGGAAGACCTCGACGATTTGGATTTGGACGATCTGTTCAACGAGGATGACTCCTCCGATGACGCATCAGGATCCGAAAGTGCCGAGACTGATCTGGACGATCTTGATTTGGACAGTTTGCTGGAAGACTCGGATGAAGAAGAGACTATGTCCGATGACGCAGATGACTTTGATTTGGACGATCTGCTGTCGAACGATGACGAATCCGAGGGCACCGATAACGAGGTCGCTTCGGAAGGGGCCAAACCGGATGGGGAACCGATGCTCGCATTTGGTCGGATGAGCGCCGACAGGCCCGATCCTGAACGCTTGAAGCGTAGCCGTTTTCGTATAGCAGTTTTTGGCGATTTCTCGGGCCGTTCTGCGAGGGGCCAGATCGAGACGGGGGACGCTTTGGCCGCGCGCAAACCGATCCTGCTGGATTCGGATACGGTTGAGGATGTGATCGCCGGCTTCGCCACCACCCTTGTGCTGCCTATCGGGAAGGATGGCGCAGGGATTGAGGTGAAACTGAATGAGCTCGACGACCTGCATCCCGATGAGCTTTACGAAAACGTTGAGCTATTTGAGGGTCTGGCGGGCCTGAAAGGCCAATTGAGTGCCGGAGCAACGGCGGATCATGCGGCAAAACAGTTGACGGCATGGGGAGAGGAATTTGGCCAGGCTGTGGTTCCACCGCGCAAGTCTTCGGGTGGCAACACCGTACGAGCTGATCTGAAACTGAGCGATTTTCAGAAGCTAATCGGTGATACCGGCGGTGAATTGGCGCAACCCTCTCCGGTGGACGATCTGTTGAAGCGCGTGGTTGGGCCGCATATCCACAAACTACCCAGTCCCGATGTCGCCGCTATGCAGATTGCGGTAGATGACGCGCTGAGTACGGCGATGCGGCTGGTTCTGCATCATCCCGAATTTCAGTCAGTCGAGGCGCAATGGCGCAGTCTGGATTTGATCGCCCGCAGCGTCGAAGATGACGATACGCTGGATGTGATCCTCTACGATGTATCCGCTGAAGAAATCGCCGCCGATCTGGCCGCCGAAGAGGATCTGGCCCAAACCGGGCTTGTGCGTTTGCTGACCGAAGAACCCCTGGACGAGGAGAACGGACGCGGGGGATATTCTGCGCTGATCGGTCTTTATACTTTCGAGGAGACACCGCCCCATGGAGAACTTCTCGGGCGCGTGGGCCGGGTTGCTGCACATGTGGATGCGCCCTTTATCAGCGCTATTACACCCGCCTATCTGGACATCAAGAAAGACGACCGCCACCCATTGGTGGTCAAGGCTTGGGACACGTTTCGCATGATGCCTGAAGCCGGGCACGTAGGGCTTGCATCGCCACGTTTTCTGCTACGTCGGCCATACGGGGCCAAGTCCGAACCAATCTATGAGTTTGAATTCGAGGAATTCACCGAGGCTGAAGGATTGCGCGGAATGCTCTGGGCCAATCCAGCGGTGCTGGTGACGATCTTACTTGCACGGTCTTTCAAGCAGAATGGCAAAGCGATGAATTTGGGTTCAGTCATGAGCCTTGGTGGAATGCCTTATCATTTCGTAAACGACCGCTATGGCGATCAAGTGGCTCTGCCCTGCACCGAGCGCAATATCAGTTTGGACAAGCACGAACATTCGGTTCAGCGCGGTTATATGCCCCTGCTGTCTGTCAAAGGGCGGGATGAGATCAGGCTGGGATCCTTCAATTCGGTCGCGGGTCAGGAGCTGCTAGGGCCGTGGTCAGGCGTCCCGGCTCCGGCGCCATCACCGGATGTGCCGGATGAGCCCGAGGCGGAAGAGGCGGCCTCGGACGATGAGTTTGATATCGATGATCTGGGTCTGGACGATGATTCCGATCCAGATCTGGCCCTTGACGATGACGACACATCGGATCTGGATGACGATGACTTCGACCTGGATCTTGAGGACGATGACTCTGGCGGTCTGGATGATTTTCTCTCGGCATTTGATGATGATGCCGGGGATGACGGGGATGAAGATGAAATGGACCCGGAACTGGCGGCTCTGCTGGCCGATCTGTAACGGCGTGTCGAACGAGATTTGGAAGGAATGGTAAATGGCGGAAAGTCTTCAAAGTAAAGAGTGGCCCCTTCGGATCACCGGTTCATATCCATACAAGGGTAGTGACGACAAAGACGATCTGGTCCTCAGGCGCGCCATCGTGACCGAAGAGCTGGGAACACTAACCGAGATTCAGGTCGAATTCATGTCGGAGAAGACGACGATTGAACTGGACAAGCTGTTGGGAAAGGTGATGACGATTCACCTGGCCGCAGAGGACGGGGCAAAACGCAAATTCACCGGTACCATCGTTCGGGTAGAGCGTCTGGCCCTGCGAGACGGGTTGGTGCAGTTCTTGGCCGAGCTGCGCCCGTGGTTCTGGTTGCTGACACAGAGAACCAATAGTCGAATTTTTCAGGATATGTCGGTCGTCGAGATTTTTGAGAAGATTTTCAAAGAAGATCACAATATCTCGGATTACAAAAAGAGCCTGACCAACACACACCCCAAGCGTGAATACTGCGTTCAATACCGAGAAACCGATTTTGATTTCATCTCGCGTTTGATGCAGGAAGAAGGGATTTATTATTACTTCGATTGTTCGGACGCCGACGGTAAAAACGAAAAGCTGGTTCTGTGCGATAGCCCTTCTGCGCATACGCCAATAACAGGAGAGCCCAAGGTAGAGTTTCGTGGCGGTGACGATTATGAACAGCGTCTGGGGGACTTTATTACAGAATGGGCTGCATCTGAATCGATCAGATCGGGTGTTGTGTCGCTCGGGGATTTTGATTTTGAAAAGCCCTCGGCATCTTTGGACGCCCGTTCGAAAACGGGCACAAAGCCGGGCCATTCCTTCAAAGAGGACTTGGAGTTGTACGACACGCCCGGGCACTACAAGGAAACTGGGCTGGGTAATACCAGAGCAAAAGTGCGTATGACCGCACAGGATGCATTGTTTTCTCGACGCCGGGCACGGGCTTCGGTTCGATCTCTGGAAACAGGCCGGAAATTCACGCTCAAAGACCATCCGGACAAAGAGCAGAATGGGGAGTATTTGATAACAAGTGCCAAGTATTTCCTTCAGACCACCGAAGGATACGGATTTGAGAAGAAGGATAAAGATCTGGACACTGGCGCGCTGGAGTTTCCAGAAGACAACAGCGAAATGTTCATGGTCGAGTTCGAGGCTCAGCCCGCCAAGACCGAATTCAAATCCCTTTGTACCATTCCCTGGCCCGAGATATCGGGTCTGCACACTGCCATTGTGACCGGCAAATCCGGAGAGGAGATCTGGACTGATAAATACGGTCGCATCAAAGTTCAGTTTCACTGGGACCGCGAGGGTAAAAAGGACGAAAAAACTACCTGCTGGGTTCGTGTGGTGACCCCGTGGTCAGGTAAGAACTGGGGCATGGTCCATATACCGCGGATCGGACAGGAGGTTGTAATTCAGTTCGAAGAGGGCGATCCGGACCGTCCGATTTGTACCGGTATGCTGTATAACGCGGAAACCATGCCGCCGTACAAGCTGCCGGATAATCAAACTCAATCTGGGATAAAAACGCGGTCTACCAAAGGTGGCGCCACCAATACGTTCAACGAACTGATGTTCGAGGACAAAAAGGACGCGGAACTGGTGCGCTTTCAGGCGCAGAAGGATCATGAAAAGCTGGTCAAGAACAAGTCCACAATCACCATTGGCTACGATGAGTTGGACACAGGTGGGAATGGCGGTGATGGTTGCCTGAGCCAGGTGGTTAAGCAGAACGTTGACGAAACGATCAAGAAAGGGGATCACACCTTTACGATCGAAACGGGCAGCCAGACCATCGGCATCAAAACCGATCAAACCGAAACGATTGAGGGCAAATCCACCCGGACGGTCACAGGGAATGTCGCTGAAACCGTAAAGACGGGTAACAAGACAACCACCGTGAGTACCGGCAACATTCAGGTCGATGCGAAATCCGGTAAGATCACAATGACCGCAATGCAGTCGATTGAACTGAAAGTGGGCGGGTCATCGATCAAGCTGGATCCTACAAGTATTACAATCAAGAGTACGATGATCAAGGTTCAGGCGAATGCCAAGCTGGATGCAAAAAGCCCGATGACGACCGTGAACGGCGATGCCATGCTGACCCTCAAGGGCGGCCTGACGATGATCAACTAGGGGGCTGACCGATGAGTGAACGATTTGCAGATATGGTTAAGGTCCCGCAGGTACCCGCCGCCCGGATGTTGGCCGACGCCAACGCGCGGCTCAGTGTTGAACTTGATGCACCGGCCAGCGCTGCATTGGATGTTGTTCTGGCTGAATTGGAAAAAAAGGAAGCCTACATTGATGTGCTGCGTCTGTTGGGTGTTGCGCTGCCGCCACGTGAGCGCGTGTGGTGGTCTTGTCTGGCCGCACGCGATTTCATCGGCAAAGCGCCGGACAACAATACCCGCGCTTTAGCTGCATCCGAGGAATGGGTGTTTCGCCCAACTCCCGAAAACCGGCAAAAAGCGGGGGAAACCATTGATCTGGCCGACCCGGATGATGAAACCGTGAATTGTGCCATTGGCGTGCTCTATTCAGATGGCACGCTGGGAACCGGCGATTTAGCGACTATGCCAGCCCCGCTCGGGGCGGCGGAAATCGTGGCGTTTGCAATGAATGTTGTTGCGATGGACAATCACGAAGGCGATTTTGATGCCTACCTACAGTTGCTGATTGATCGCGGCGTCGATATTGCTCGGGGTGGGAATGGTAATCTGGACCGCGACGGTGCCGGTCCAGGGACGGAGGAATAAACATGGGATTTCCACAGGCCCGTGTAACTGATCTGCACGCATGCACGCTGCCGGCACCGCCGCCAGCGCCGCCGCCTCCTGCGCCGGTACCGATGCCGATCATGCCACCTTGTTGTCCAACCGTTCTGGTTTCGAAACTGCCAGCGGCGCGTGTGACAGATTTGGCGACACCTGCATTTCCGCATCCTATATTGAAAGGATCGGCGACGGTGCTGATTGGCAAGCTTCCGGCGGCGCGGGTTATGGATACTTGCGCCTGCGGTGGTCCGATCCTGCCGCCTTGCTGCCCCACCGTTCTGGTTGGAGGATGAAGACAAACGAATGACGGTCACACTAAAATTTCAATCCACCGGCATAGTGCCGGGCGACGGGCGCCCGGTGTCGATGCAGGGGGGTTCTTTGACCGTGGGGCGTGGACCGGCCAATGACCTTGTCCTCCCCGACCCAGAGCGAACGCTCAGCAAGAACCATTTTGTAATCGAAGATCACAATGGCAACGTGGTGATTGTGGACTTGTCGACCAACGGCACTTTTCTCAACTACTCTAAGATTGCCCTGGGCCGGACGCCCACACCGCTGAACAATGGCGATGTGCTGACGGCGGGTGGGTATGAAATGGTGGTCGAAATCGGCGCTGATCTGCCGTCGTTCGAAGAGATGATTCCTCAGCCGACGCAACAGGATCGAGTCTCGCCGGGGCAGTCGCAAAATGCGCCGGACCCGTTGGCTCTGTTGGACGATTCAGGGCCGGGCGGGGATTTCCTTGATGATTTGTTGGGGGGAGATGCGCCGAAAGGGCCGGGCCAAATTTCAACGCCTGACCCGATGGATGAGCTGTTGCCGCCCTTGGATGATGACGACCCATTTTTTGCGAAACCAAAAGATGCGCATCAGGAAATGGGGGCCAGCGATCCGATGCACAATCCGTCAGCCTCGGATGCGTTTTCAGCTCCAAGCAGTGGCGCAAATCTGATCCCGGATGATTGGGATGATGACCTGCTTTCGCCACAAGGCGCGTCACCCACAGACCCTTCCGGGGGCGCACCACAAAACCCGGCTCCGCCGCCAACTAAACCGACACCGGGTGGGCTGGCTGCTGCACCACCACCGATCCCCAAACCCGAAGCTGCATCTTCCGAACCTGCGCCGCAACAAGCAAAAGTGGACGTACAGGCCGCTACGCCTGTCGCGACTGGGGATCAGGCGGCGGCGCGCGCTTTGCTTGAGGCGCTTGAGGTGGATGATCTACGCATTGACGATGCTGACCTGCCCGCAACGATGGGCCGGTTGGGCCGTGTGCTGCGAACGATGATTGTTGGTCTGCGCGAGATCCTGATGACGCGCACCTCGATCAAGTCCGAATTCCGGATCGATCAGACGATGATCAGCGCTGGTGGGAATAACCCGTTGAAGTTTTCGATCAGCCCAGAGCAGGCAATCGAAGCGCTCGTGAAGCCCCGTGTCAAAGGCTATCTGGCTTCGGAAGAAGCGACCGAGGAGGCGCTGAATGACATTAAGGCGCATGAGATCGCCATGGTGACAGGCATGGAGGCGGCATTGAAAGGCGTGCTGTCTCGTCTTGATCCCGAAGTTTTGGCCGGAAAAATTGAAGGGTCTGGCAAACTTGGGTCACTTTTCAAGGGTAAGAAGACCCAATATTGGGAAGTCTATGAGAAGATGTACGCGGAGATTTCGGATCAGGCAGAGAATGATTTCCACGATCTATTCAGCCGCGAGTTCGCACGTGCCTATAAGGAACAGTTGGAGAAGCTGAAGTAACGTCCAGATTGGGCGCGATAACAAGGGAGGGCAGCCATTGTCCTGGGACAGCAAGGTGCTTTGGACCGAAGGGTTGTTTCTGCAGCCCCATCATTTCCAGCAGGCCGACAGATATACTGAGGCTCTGGTGGCCGGGCTTGCGCGTAGAATGACGCCCTATGCCTGGGGTCTGAGTGCGCTTGAGATTGATGACGAAGTACTCAAGGTCGGTCAGATCGCGCTCAAGTCTTGCGCGGGTCTGACATCGGATGGGCAGGTGTTTCGCGTCCCGCAGGCCGAAGATCATCCACCGGCGCTGGAAGTGCCCGAGTCGATCAAGGATTGCGTGGTATATTTGACGGTTCCGCAAAGGCGGCAAGGCGCGTCCGAAGTAGACCTGAGCGGGGCTGAACAGTCGGTTAGCCGTCTGCGCCCGGCAGAGCAGGAAATCACGGATGTGATGAGCCAGCAAAAAAAGCCGGTGACCCTTGGTGTTGGCAAGCTGCGCCTGCAGTTTGCACTGGCTGTTGACGATTTGGCCGACAAGCTTGCCATTCCGATTGCCCGGATCATCGAAGTGCGTCCGGACAAAGAAATCATAATGGACCGTGGCTTTATCCCCTCGGTTATGGATGTTCGCGCGGCTCCGGCACTGGCGGGCTTCATGAACGAGCTTGAGGGTATGCTGTCACACAGGATGCAGGCCTTGGCCGGAAGATTATCTGAAGGCGGTCCTGCCAAGGGTGCTGCCGAGATATCGGATTTCTTGTTGTTGATGGTGATAAACCGAAACTTGCCTCTTGTTCGCCATTTCGCAAATATCGAAAATGTGCATCCTGAACATGTTTATCGCGTCTGTGCCGCGCTGGCCGGAGAGCTTGCGACCTTTATGAGTGCCGAAAAGGAAGCCGTGCAGTTTCCAGCCTATCAGCATGACAATCTGACCGAGTCTTTTGCACCAGTGATCCGCGTTCTGCGCCAGTACCTGAGCTCAGTTTTGGAGCAGACGGCGATCTCGATCCCGCTGGAGCCACGGAAGTACGGCATAAGCGTAGGGGTAATTGCCGACCGCAAGTTGATCGGAAATGCCGGGTTCGTTCTGGCCGTCAATGCCGATATCCCAGCCGAGGATGTACGGAGGCATTTTGCGGGCCAGGCCAAGACCGGGCCAGTCGAGGAAATCCGTCAGTTGGTGAACTCGGCCTTACCGGGAATCACGCTGCGCCCGCTCCCGGTTGCTCCGCGCCAAATTCCGTATCATTCGGGCGTGGTGTACTTCGAACTGGACGCCGCCAGCCCGTATTGGAGCAAAATGACTACCTCGGGTGGGATCGCGGTGCACGTGTCAGGACAGTACCCAGGTCTGCAGATGGAACTTTGGGCAATCCGCAATCAGTAAGCGTTCGTTTGAAAGACGAGGCCTTGAGTGGTTGCCAAGAAACAATTTGATGGGGCTGTCCGCGTGGGTCACAGTAAGATGCGGGGGCCTTGAGGAAGCAGGTAAACGATGTCCGACAACGATCCTTTTGCCGAACCGGACGACACAGACAAGACGGTGATCCGACCTAACCCGGGTGGGCGGCGTCAGCCCGGCGGTACGCAGCAGCAGCCTGCCGCGTCTCAGCAACCGGCAGGTTACCCGATGGAGACTCCACCTCAGCAGCCAGCGGCGGGCGGGGCAGAAATTGGCGTACCACCTGCGCAGGCTTCGCAACCGCGCACGTCGCAGGGTGGTACAGGGCAGGTGGCAACCACCGGCATGAACCGCCTGAATGCCTGTGCCTCGCCTTTGTTTTCGCTCATCAGTCGAATTCGTAACCGCGCGCAACACATGGACCCCGACAAGCTTCGCCAAAGCGTAGTAGCTGAAGTGCGCAGTTTCGAGAACGCAGCATTGCAGGCGGGTATCCCAGCCCAGTCAGTAAAGATCGCACGCTATGCGCTCTGCGCCACTTTGGACGATGTGGTGTTGAATACACCCTGGGGCGGGCAATCCAGCTGGGCCACGCAGTCTCTGGTCGGGACCTTCCACCGTGAGACGGTTGGTGGCGATCGGTTCTATGATCTTCTGGCGCGGCTGGAACAAGAGCCTGCGAACAACATCGAATTGCTAGAGTTCGTCTACATGTGCCTGTCACTGGGTTTTGAAGGGCGCTTGCGGGTGGAACAGGGAGGTCCGGACAAGCATTTGCAGATTAGGCAAGGTCTTGCGCGGATCATCCGGGCTCAGCGCGGCCCGGTTGAACGTGACCTTGCTCCGCATTGGGAAGGCGAAGATAAACCATATCGAGCGCTCAGCATGTGGAAACCGGTTTGGATCGCGCTTGGCGTGACGGCCCTTTTGCTGATGATCGAGTTTGGTGGCCTGTCCTACGCGCTGTCTAATAAAACAGAAAATCTTGTAGGACAGATGTCGGTAATTGATGCGGGTCCTGTGACCGAATTGCAGCGTCGTGCACCTCCACCTCCACCGCCTCCACCGCAGGCACAGGTGGAAAAGGTCGTGGAATTCCTGAAGCCCGAGATCGACGAAGGATTGGTCGAGGTATTTGAGAAGGGCAATACACTGGTCATTCGCATCAAAGGCTCGGGCATGTTTGGCTCGGGTTCGGATCATCTGCAGGATAAATTCCGCGAGCCCGTGCGCCGGGTTGCGGTAGCGCTGAACGACGAACCGGGTTCCGTGATCGTGGCTGGGCATTCGGACAACGTGCCGATCCGGTCCTCTCGGTTTCCGTCCAATCTGGCCCTTTCACTGGCTCGGGCCAAATCTGTCATGAACCAGATGGCGGCGGATTTGTCCGATCCCAAACGGCTTAGCGCTGAAGGTCGGGCCGACAGTGAACCAATCGCCGACAATTCGACTCGTGAAGGTCGCGCGACCAACCGTCGGATCGAAGTCCTGTTGGTTCAGGAGGAAACCCCATGATCGTCCTCAGATTTCTGAAGTTTGTTTTCCTATCCATCTACACGGTTCTGTTCTTTACCGCGACTGCTCTGTCGCTGAGCTTGTATTTCTTCGGGCCTTTGATCGGATCGGATGAATGGCGCCCGTTGGATGGTGTGGCGGCGCGCCTGATCTGGTGTGGCGTCATATTTGCCATCTTTTTGGTTATCGCGCTGACGGTATTCTTTGTCCGCCGCAGACGCGAAAAGAACCTAACCGAAGAAATCACCGAAGCCGTCAGTGATGGCGGCGATATGATCGACAGCGAGATTTCCGAGCTGCGTGGCAAGTTGAAAACGGCAATGGCGGCGCTGCGTAAATCCAAGAACGGACGACGCCATCTAAACGAATTGCCATGGTATGTGATGATTGGCCCGCCAGGCGCAGGCAAGACCACGGCGATCGTGAATTCTGGCCTTAACTTTCCACTGGCCGATGAAATGGGAAAAACAGCGATTGGTGGCGTCGGCGGAACGCGCAATTGCGATTGGTGGTTCACTGAAAATGCTGTTCTTATCGACACTGCGGGGCGGTACACAACGCAAGAAAGTGACGCTGAAGTCGACAATGCGGCCTGGATCGGTTTTCTTGGGTTGCTCAAGAAATATCGTAAACGCCAGCCCATTAATGGCGCGATGATTGCGATTTCGCTTTCTGATCTGTCTCTGCAGGATGAAATCACTCAGAAAGAGCACGCGAAAGCCGTTCGCCGTCGGCTTGAGGAGCTGCGCGAGAAGTTGGGTGTGCGCTTTCCGGTCTATATACTGTTTACCAAAGCTGATCTGATTGCCGGTTTCGCCGAATTCTACGACAATCTGGGCAAGGAAGATCGTGAACAGGTGTGGGGCTTCACACTGCCATTGGACAAGTCTCGATCCGAGCAATCTCCTGTTGCTGCCTTCGATGAAGAGTTCGCCTTGCTGCTGGGCCGCCTGAACGCCCAATCGCTGGAACGGATGCAGACCGAAACCGACCCACAGCGCCGCGCTCTGGTTGCCGGTTTCCCGATGCAGGTGGCATCCTTCCGGAAGGTTGCGCATGAATTTCTAACCGAGGTTTTTCAGGACAGCCGCTATCAGCATCGCCACATGCTGCGCGGAGTGTATTTCACGTCTGGAACGCAGGAAGGCACACCGATTGACCGGCTGATGCTGGGGATGGCCCGGACCTTCGGGATCGGGCGTCAGGCCATTGGTACGGGGCAGGGTTCAGGGCGCTCGTACTTCCTGACCAGATTGTTTGATCAGGTGATTTTCCGTGAAGCAGGTCTGGTCAGTGCAGATGATAAGGTTGAACGCCGGTACAGGATTACCAAATGGGTTTCGGTCGCCGCGACTGTTATGGCGGCCGTGACGGTTGGCGCTTTGCTTGTGCGCAGCTTCTCGGGAAATTCCGAGCTGATTGCCGAGGCGCAGGAAGGTGTGTCCGCCTATCAGGCTGCTGCAGCAACGCTTCCGCCCAGCCCGGTGGGAGATACCGATCTTGTACCTGTCGTGCAGGCTTTGAATACGTTGCGCGATCTGCCTGCGAATCCGACACTGTCAGATCCGGATCCGGAAACGCGCCTGACATATGGTCTGTATCAGGGTGACGTAATTGGTACGCAGGCGGCGCAGACCTATCGCGCCGCATTGAACCAACGGTTCCTACCGCGCTTGCTGCTGCGTCTGGAGGAGCAGATGAGCGCGAATATCAACAATCCCGATGTTCTATATGAAGCGCTCAAGGTTTACCTGATGTTGGGCTTGCAGGGTCCGATGAACCCGAACCTCGTCAATGAATGGATGAATATCGATTGGACGGTTTCGTTCCCTGGCCCCTCTCGTGAGGAATTTCGCGCCGACCTGAATGATCACCTTGAAGCTTTGCTGAGTCAGCCGATGCAGGCCGTTGCCTTGAATGGGCCGATGGTGGAACAGATCCAAGGTATTTTATCGGAGCTGCCCTTGGCGCAGCGGGTGTATAATGGGATCATATCCAGCCCAACTGCAACGGCCTTGCCGGAGTGGCGCATTACCGAAGTTGGCGGCCCTGCCGTTGGTCGCGTTCTGGTCCGGTCGTCTGGGAAGCCGTTAAATGACGGGATCGAGGGGATCTTCACCTACAAAGGCTTCAACGACGTATTTTTGGGCGAAGCGGTCGGAGTGGCCAAACGGGTACAAAAGGAAAGCTGGGTTCTAGGTCCTCGCGGAGAGGCCGAGCAAACCGAACTGGCCCTTGCGGCGCTTAGTCGAGATGTTCTGGACCTGTACTACAACGACTACATCGCGCGCTATGACGCCATGCTAGGCGATATCGACATCGTTCCTATGGAAAGCCTGAGCCATGCAGTTGAGGTGACCAACGTACTGTCAGGCCCGACGTCGCCTATCGTGAACATCCTAAATTCGATTTCTGACGAGACGAAACTGACAGAAAGCCGTTCAGCCCTGCCCAATACGGATGCGTTGAACGAAGGGTTGTCAAATGCCGCCAGCCTGGAAGTGCAGTCCGCAACCTCCGTCCAGACACAAATCCTGCTGGAAGCGCTGGCCAAGTCCAGCGGTGCAACTTCATCAGAGCCGGTGCAAGAACCGGGCCAATATGTCGAAGATAGGTTCTCTTGGTTGCATCAGTTGGTGGAACAGCAACAGGGACAACCCTCGCAGCTTGATCTTCTGATGGGATCGCTGACCGGTGTGTATCAAGAACTGAACAAGATGTCCTTCAGTGGTGTCACTGGCGCGGAATCCGGTCAAGCGCTGCAGCAGTTCCAGCAGGAAGCGGCGCGTATTCCTGGCCCGATGGAACGCTGGGCATTGCAGATCATCGATGGGTCATCTGGAATCACGTCGGACAGCACGCGCGCATCTATTAATGCGCGCTGGCAGGCTAATGTACTGCCCTTCTGTGAACAGGTTGTGACCGATCGTTATCCGTTCAACCGCAGATCGGGCGCGGATGTTGCCATGGGTGATTTCAGCAAGCTGTTTGGCCCGCAAGGTTTGATTGATACGTTCTTCAACGAAAACCTCGCGAAGCATGTGGATATGCGTACCCGGCCGTGGTCTTGGAAAACCAGTTTAAATGAGGCCGATCTGGGGATCAGTCAGGCAGTACTGACCCAGTTTCAGAATGCAGCAGAGATCCGAGAAGCGTTTTTTGCAGCTGGCCCCCAGCCGCGGATACAGTTTCAGATCATGCCCGAGGCGCTGGACCCCAAGGCCAAGGGCGTGAAGCTGGAGATTGACGGTCAGACGCTGGAGTTCCGTCATCGTGGCGGGCTTCCGTCACCGATGGCCATTGCCTGGCCGGGTCAGGTTGGGCTGGCGCGCGTTAGCTTTGAACCGGAAAAGCGCAACATTGAAAGCGTCTTGTCCAAGGACGGACCGTGGGCCTGGTTCCGGTTACTTGACGCAGCCGAGGTGCGGCGCACAAACGTGTCAGACCGCAAGAAGGTAATATTCAACGTTGGCGGTCGCATCGCGATTTTCCAGCTGCAATCAGGATCGGTCATCAACCCCTTTGCCTTGCCGGCGCTGCAGAAATTCAGCTGCCCCAAGTCTTTCTGATGCCGAAGGCTGGATTTGGCGCATTCGGGAAGATGCCCTCGGTCGGAGATTTCTTTCGGCTCGGGGTAGCACCCGAGTTTGTCCAGCCCTGGGACACCTGGATACAGCACAGCATGCTTGCCGCGTCCGAGTCGCTGGGGCCTGCTTGGGATTCGCATTACATGTCGGCCCCTATCTGGCGCTTCTGCCTTGCCCCAGGCTTGGCAGGTCCGCAGAAAATGCTGGGCGTTCTTATGCCTTCCGTGGACAGAGTAGGGCGACGCTTTCCCCTGACATTGGTTGCAGCGATTTCGAACGAGGGTTCTGCTATTCTATCTCATTTTCGGGCTGCGGAGATTTACGGTCAGCTCGAAGATCTCGCATTGGCTGCGCTCGAGGACGACATGACCCGTGACAAGTTGGCTAAGGAGCTTGAGGCTTTGATCGTTCCAGTGCAGGAGCCAACAGCCCCGGTTCGTGCACAAGGCAACACCTTGGTACTGACGCGCGGAGAAGTATCCGACGGCCTGCTGCCCGATCTTGCTTCGGGATTAGTATCTGATCGTTTTCGGATGCCAACAATTTGGAGCACTGAAATCGGTGGTGTGCCTCGAATGATGGTCTGCGAAGGTTTACCGGAAGGGGCAAACATGCAAGGTTTGTTCAACCTTCACGCTGCAGTCTGGACCGAGGCAAGGCCAATATGAATTCAAGTCACCGCGTTCGGTACAGCGCCCGCAGCCATGTTGGCCTCAAGCGTAAGCTCAATGAAGATGCGGTGCTTGCACTGCCCGAGGAAAACTTGTGGCTGGTTGCGGATGGGATGGGCGGTCACGAGGCGGGTGATTACGCCAGTCGGCTTGTTGCGGATATGGTTGCGGCCATCCCCGCGGGTCTGCCACCTTCAGACCGGATGGTCTCATTGCGCGATGTGCTTCGGCAGGCTCATGCGGCGATCCGCGCCGAGGCCGAAGCACGCGGTGGCGGAACCATCGGTACGACTGTTGCCTGCATGATGTTGGCAAATGGCCATTTTGTTGGGTTGTGGGCCGGAGACAGCCGAATTTATTTGTTGCGGAACAATCAAATTCAGATGCTGACCACCGACCATTCCGTGGTCGCTGATCTCGTTTTGGCCGGTCAGATGAGCTGGGACGAGGCTGAGCAACACCCTCAATCCAACGCCATCAACCGTGCGGTGGGAGTTGGGGATGAGCTGGAATTGGACAAGATCCGTGGCGAAGTTCAACCGGGGGACCGGTTCCTGATATGCTCGGACGGATTAAGCAAATATGCTACTTTTCCGATGCTCGAAAAAGCACTGTCCGAAATGCCGATTGAGACAGTGGCAGATCAGTTGATCCAAACCGCTCTGGATGGGGGTGGCGCAGATAATATCTCGGTGATTGTTGTCGACATTCCTTGAAGGCAAATGATGCCTTCAGGCGTCGCTAATGACCAATGGCTTGCAGTTCGAGGCCAGGTTATTGTTCCAGGGTAGTCAGAATACGGCTGTCCAGCGACAGGATCTGCGTATCGACGTTGCGATCTTGCTCGCGCAGCGCTTCGGCATATCCTGCTGCGGATTCGGTTGTTGGTCGCAGGGTGTCGAATAACTGTTTGTCACTATGCAACACGATGACTTTGCTTTTGCCCAAGGTGGAATCGTCAACCTCGAAAGCAATGCCTCCGTTTTCCTGGCTCTCTGGTATCGAATAAGCAACGCGTACTGACATGGGTCCTGTTTGGCCTTCCCTTAAGGCCGGAATGCCGTTTTCCTGGCGCGTCACATTGGGCAGCAGGTGGAATACGTTTCCTGAGACATCAAGAACTGAAACAGACAGAAATCCGTCCTGCGCATCATCTGGCAGTTTGACGTCGATCACCGGGTTCTGGCCGACGATAAAATCACCATTGGGATTTGGCGCGTTACCCTGTTCACCATTATAGAATGCGATCGAAATATCGCTTGTCGGTGCAGTTGGAAGATAGTTCTCGATCAGACACAGGGTAGGATTCAAGAGCGCAATCTGGTCCAAATCCACGGGTCGCGTGCCAACAAGCGCCGTCAAAGCGGTTTCAAGCGCGATTAAGCTGTCCTGAGACGCCAGTGTGCCGCTCACCCGTACCGAGGTTTCAAGTCCGTATCCGGTTGTAGGCGGGTCAACCAATTGCAACGTGCCACAATCGGCCAAGCCTGCCAAAATTGGTCTGATCTCTGCTGCTGTAACGAATAGAGGTTCAAGTTCCAGATCAACTGTTCCCTGCAGCCCAGCCGGTAATCCTGCGGAAAAAAGCTGCTCCAACTCTGTGTGCAGGGCCTTGTTCGTGGTCTGTCCGGTCAACTGGGCGTCATTGCCGTTTACGACCAGACGCCATTCTTCCAGGTCCATCACCGCGTCTACGACATCGCTGACGGCGCTTCCCCAGTTTTCTGAAATGTCGCCCGATGCCAATGTCAAATCGACCGTACCGCCATCTCCGGTAATCTCGCGTGTCATAGCATCCCGAGTTTCTTCCGATGGTACGAACCCGACCGCACGCGGGGGCTGCCCATCGCGTTTGTCCGCTACCAATGTGTAGGGCGCGACGGCGGGGTATGACGGGCCCAACAGTCCATCGAAGGTGCCGCTTAGATAGCCGCCAATTCCGGCCCCTCCGACGATAACAACGCCCAAAGTCGCCATAATCCCTGTCCGTGACTTTTTTGCGGTTGCAGGCTGAGAGGGCTTCGGCGTCTGCACTTCCTGAGAAGGCGTGGATTCAGGCGCGGCCATCGCAGGTGCGGGAGCGCTACTTTTAGGAACAATTATAGTGGCATCTTCATCAGTGTCAGGGATTGCGCTCTCAACTGGTTCTGATCGTGCAGAGGCAAGCGCCCTTAGTACATCACCGGCCGATTGAAATCGGTCATTTGGATCCGGGGCGGTCATCTTGTCGAGGATGGATTTCAGAGGCTCAGGCACATTTGTTGTGTCCAGGGGCTCTTTCTTGCTTTCGACAACCTCCAGCAGGTTGCGCCCTGAGTTTGCTTTTTTGCCCCGGAAGTTTGCAAGTAGCAACGCGCCCAAAGAGTAAATATCTGTGCGTTGATCGGTTTTACCCGACAACTGCTCGGGCGCTGCATAGGCATATTTGCCGGCAAATTCACCACCCACGATAGTCTCCGCGCCAGGATTGGTGTCCTTGGCAATACCGAAATCGATAATCACCGCCTGTGCAGGATCGCCATCACGTAGGATGATGTTATCCGGGCTCAGATCGCGATGGACGATATTGCGGGCATGGGCGGCCTCCAATCCCTCGCACACCCGTTTGCACACAGTGAGAATTTCAGGCGCAGACATCGGACCCTCGGCCAGCTTCCGGTCCAGTCCGGGTCCGTCAACGTAATCCATCACCAGATAGACATGTCCGTCGGCGGTGCGGTTATTTTCAGAATACCGCACAACCGCGTCGTGGCGGATGTCGCGAATTTCTTCTTCTCGGGTCAGAAGGACAAGATAATCGTCGTTACTGGAGAATTCGGCCTTCAATACCTTGAGTGCGGCAAGGCGCCCCGAAATCTCGGAGCGTGCCCGGTAAACGTCTGACGTTCCACCCCGCCCAAGGATCGCCTCGATCCGATAGGTATTGTTCACCAGATCGCCCGGCTGAAACAGGTCACCTGTGCGGGATTCAGTCATGCCGCCCTCGAATTTAGTTGTTATCAGAGGAGACTAAATCAGCCGAGAGCCTGAAATTCAACGCGGCGATTTTCATCAGCACGCGGGTTATCCTTATTCAGAGGTTGTGCTTCACCGACGCCGAGCACTTCAAGGCGTTGGTCCGAGATGCCGCAATCGCTGACAAGAAAGCGTTTGACCTCTTTTGCGCGCAACAGAGACAGGTTTTGATTGTACTCCGCAGATCCTGCGCTGTCGGTGTGTCCGATAATCTGAAAGACATTCACGTCGACGTTCTTCATCGCCTGACAGAGCGAGGCCAATTTCGGTTTTTCATCGTCCCGCAGTGCGGCCGAGGCGAAATCGAAACGAACCTGAATGTTGACCTGATCTTCTGTTGCGACGGGCTGATACTCGGCGGGCGCTGCAGCAACAGTGGTTTCAGCGGTGTCTTGTGTAGTTTCGGTGCCGGAATTTGAGGGCACGATCACAAGTCCGCGTGTTTTTTGTTTGTTGAATGCGTCGGTGATTTCGTCGGCTGTCAGTTCATTTGACTGCGCCAGTGCAAATTGTGTCGCACATACAAATGCAAAAGCCGAAGCCCCGATAGTTTTCGTCGATGAAAATGCAGGCATTACTGAAGTCCTTCCATATTTGAGACAAAGAGTACCCCTGCCTCTGAGCAGCGACAATGAAGAAAGTCACATATGAGATTAACAATTTCGGGCAAAGACGTGACATCCTGTCCGTCGACTTCTAGGTTGATGCACAAAGGCAGTGAGACACAGGAAAACACAGCAGATGCGCACCGTTCCAGCGATAATCCTTGGTGTGGCGATAATCCTTGCCCCGATCATCTGGTATGTCTTCCCTATAATAGTCCCTATTGAAAGTGATTTTGAGGGGCCCGCAATCGACTCAGGCGCTCGGATCGAGATTGAAATGCTGAGCCAGCAAGTCGAAGACATGCGCAATCAGATTGAGCAGTTATCTCTGGAAATCTCCCGATCGCAAAGCGGTGGACCTTTGTTGCAACAAGGTGCCGACGGTGCCGACGATTTTGGCTATGACAGCACCACACCAAACGACATCATCGATGCCTATGCTCAGGTTGTTCTGATTGCCAATCGTAAAAAGGTGAACCAGCAACTTCAGCTGGCAAATTCAACATTCTTGAAAGAGACGTTTGGTCTGCCGCGCGAGGACTTAACAGACAGTTGCCAGTCAATGACTAATCCGCGTCTGGAAAGTCTGCTGATCCTTGAAGAAGTGGGGCCTGTTCGTGTGCGGATGCTGAAACCTGCAATCGATTCCCTGCGCACTGTATTCGACAATATCCGACGAACCGATCCTGATTTATTTGCCCGTATTAATACGGCAGGGTCTTTGTGTGTCCGCCGAATTCGAGGAGCGACTTCCTCAGCCTCGGCGCATGCTTATGGACTGGCTGTTGATCTGAACATCGACGGTGTGCTGGATACTTTGGGCGATGGGAAAACTCAACTTGGCCTCACTATCCTTGCCGATTTTTTCCGCCAGGAAGGCTGGGTCTGGGGGGCTGCATGGGGGCGCGAGGATTCCATGCATTTCGAAGTCAGTCGAGACAAGATAGAAGAGTGGCTGGAACAAGGTCTGCTGTAGTTGCGCGTTATGTGAAGTGGGACACGGACTTCAAAGCCACTAAACGTGATACCCAGAACAGTAATTCCAACGAGTTTTCGTAAATGGTAAATACAATCTTGCTTTGGCGTATACGCTGGGTTTTTCTGAGTACTGTTTCTCGCCTTCACCAAAGGTCACCAATGTCGAAGCTACTCCCTAGGAAGTTTCAGCGCCTCCAAAATATCAGTGTGATATTTTCACTTGCCGCCGGCAGCTTGAACATTCTTGCGGATAGCGTCTGGGCGCAAAGCGCGTCCAACATTGCGCCTTCGACGTTTCAGCCACAAAATCAGCAAAGCACTGGGCCAGTGACTGTGGCGCGGGATCCGGGTGCTCCGATCCCGGAGGGTGCGGACCGGTTATTCGTGACGGTTGGGCGGGTCGCTATCGAAGGTGCTCTGCCACAGATGGAGAGTGCAAATACCGCCTTTATTGAGCGGTTGTCGGGCAAGCGCGTCGCGGCGTCTGAAATCTTTGCGGCGACCAACCGTCTGGAAAGCGCGTACGCCAATGCCGGGTTTGTTCTAAGTCGTGTGGTTTTGCCGCAGCAGACTCTGCGCGACGGTGGAACCCTTCGCATTGTTGTGGTTGATGGGTTTGTAGAGCGTATCGATGCCCGGAAGGTTCCCGAACAAGTTCGCGACCGGGTGGTGGCGATCACTGAACCACTGATCGGCAAACGCGGTATCAGGCTGCAAGAGATTGAACGGGCACTATTGCTAGCGGGTGATACATTTGGAGTTCGGCTGGCATCGACACTATCAGCCGGGGACGCCAATGGCGGAACGATTCTAACACTGGACGGAGAATTCAAAGAAATTACCGGCTCATTTGGGTTCGACAACACGTTATCGGATGAGCTTGGTCCCGTGAACCTGAGCCTGGGGCTTGAGATGAACGGTTTTCTCGATCTTGGAGAGACCTTCTACTTCAATGTGGGCGGGTCCCCTACGCGGTTTTTCTCGAGTGACCCTGAATACCGAATAGTCGCGGCAGGTACCGTATTCCCGATTGGCTATGATGGTCTGACGTTTAATGCAGAAGTAACATCCAGTAAGGCGCGCCCCGAAACAGACCTTGTTCCGAATGAAAGCGAATTCGAGAGGTTGTCTCTGAGGCTGTATTATCCTTGGATTCGATCGAGGCAGCTAAATCTGACATCGCAGCTGATCTTTGACCGTATCAGCGATTCTCAAGATTTGCTGATCGGATCAGATTCAGTCCCGGTATACGACGACGATACAAGCGTCTTGCGCGCAACATTAGATGTTACGCGAAACTATGATAATGGGGCATTCTTGCGCGGCAGTGCTATCCTGTCTCGTGGGTTAGATGCATTTGGAGCCAGCACATCGGTCGGGCCTGATGAAGCACCTTTGTCTCGGCAGGGTGCCAGTGCCGAATTCACCAAACTCGTTTTGGCCGGTCAATATCAGCGCCCGATAAATGCCAATTGGTCGTTGAATCTAAGCGGCCGCATTCAATCTAGTTTTGGCGATCCGCTGGTTACATCAGAGCAGTTCAGCGTCGCCAGCTCGAGCGAGCTGTCAACGTTTGACGCGGGCTCGCTACGTGGTGATGATGGTTGGGTCGTGCGGTCCGAAGTGGGTCGATCTCAACAGATTGAACTCGCCGGAGTTCCGCTGCTGTTGAAGCCCTATATCTTTGGTGCTTATGGGGAACTGGGATTAGAACAGCCAACGATATTTGAGCAAAGCACCACCACGGCCTATTCCTATGGGATCGGCGCTGATTTGTTTATCATTGAAAACTCGACCTATAAGTCGGGTTCGTTACGAGTTGAGTATGGGAGAGGTGAACGCGATGACCTGGGAGCTGATGGAAACCGCTTCAGTATCGTTGCGAGCCGGAGATTCTGAGCGCACCGACAATATACTTCGGACTGCGATAGTTTCAGCCACGGCACTGCTTTGGGGCACGACTGCGATGGCGCAGTCCTTGCCGACAGGTGGTTCCGTGGCCGCAGGCAGTGCGACAATATCGCAGCCCAGCAGCACACAACTGGACATAACTCAAAGTTCAGACACCGCTATTGTGAACTGGGACGGATTTTCGGTCGGTTCCGGTTCGACGGTTAACATTCATCAGCCCAGACAGCAGAGCGCCATCCTGAACCGGGTGACGGGTGATACCACTAGCCAAATCCATGGGCAGCTGAATGCGAACGGGCAGGTGTTTCTGGTCAACCCCAATGGCATTTTCATTGGGCCGAACAGTCATGTAAATACAGGCGGATTTGTAGCCTCGACCCTCGCTATCTCGGATGATGATTTCCTGAACGGGAGATATCGTTTCGAAGGTAGCGGAAATTCAGCTTCGGTTGAGAATGCCGGAACGATCTCCATCGTTCCCGGTGGCTATGCCGCGCTGATCGGCGGCAAGGTATCTAACTCGGGCTTGATCAGGGTGCCATTGGGCAAGGTCGGTTTGGGTGCTGGTGAACAGGTAACCCTTGACGTCTCAGGCGATGGGTTTTTGCAGGTGGCGGTTCCATCGGACAGCGATGATGCCACGATGGAGGCCTTGGTCACCAATTCGGGGCGGATCGAGGCCGAGGGTGGTCTGGTTCATCTGAAAGCAGCCAGCGCGCGCGATGCCGCGCGGCAGGTGATCAACATGTCCGGTGTGATTGAGGCGAAATCCGTCGGAGGCGTTTCCGGCGCAGTTGTTTTAGGTGGTAGCGGTGGAGCGGTTCGTATCAGCGGAACAATCGACACTTCGGCCCGCGAGACGATTGTTGAAACCTCGTTGCGTCCAAGGGTTCGTGCGCAAGATGGTGGAACAATCACGATCACGGGTGAAGCGATTGCATTAGCCGGTGCCACGCTGAGCGCTGATGGGGCTGGTGGTGGTGATGGCGGCACAATCTTGGTGGGCGGAGACTATCAGGGTGGCGGTACGCTGCAGACAGCGCAGACAACCAGTGTGGACGCAAGCTCTACCCTGACCGCCGATGGTGGTGAGGAGGGCAATGGCGGACGCATCATCGTTTGGTCTGACTATTCTACGATCTTCTCAGGCTTCAACTCAGCCCGCGGGGGCGAACAGGCGGGTGATGGCGGATTTGTCGAGGTTTCTGGTAAAATCGAGCTCAGCTACCGAGGACTGACCGATACGCGCGCGCCCAGCGGTTCTCATGGGACGTTGCTGCTTGACCCGTCTAATATTTTTATCAATTCGAGCGGCGCTCTCGGAACAGTCGACCCGGCGACGATCGTTGCCAACCTCGACCTTGGTGATGTTATCATCACCACTGCCGGAACCGGAGAGCTTATCCCCGGCAGCGGCCCGCCAGTGGATTTGGGTGGACCTGACGGCCAAGCGGGGGACATCACTGTCGAAGAGGCTGTTGTCTGGGCTAGCTCTTCCAACCTTACCCTACGTGCGGACAACGACATTGATATCAACGCCGCTATTACAGCGCCTGATGGCGGATTAACGATCGATGCGGTTGGTGACGTTGAAACCGGCTCTGGCGGTGCAATCGATGTTGCGTCGTTCACTCTGGAAAGCGGCTCATGGGATCAGAACGGCGGCGCGCTCCCTTCTTTCGCGGCGGGCGATTTCTCGATCACGGACGGGGCCACATTCCTGAGGGTGCTGGGTGGTAGCGGAACTGCCGCTAGCCCTTATCAATTGACGGATGTCTATGGTCTGCAAGGGATCGACAGCAGCGGGCTGGATGGTGACAGCTTTGAATTGGTGAATAACATCGATGCGTCGGTCACATCCGGCTGGTCCGGAGGTTTTGATCCGATCGACACGTTCTCAGGCTCGCTGGATGGTAATCGGTTTGCGATTGATGGGTTGAACATTGATCAGGGTGATGGCCTTGCCGCTTTCTTTTTGGCAATTGAGGAGGCGGGCTCGGTATCGAACCTTAGCATTACGAATGCGGACATTGATGGAGGTATTGCGTCCGGGGTCGCTTTGTCGAACTCAGGCCTTATTAGTGGCGTTTCATTCGGTGGAACTGTGACAGCGCAGAACTTTAGCGGCGCATCACAAGCGTCGGGTTTGGTTGGATTCAACGAAGGTACGATTGAGGACAGTTTCTCGACCGCACGCGTCGAAGCAATATTCCCGCCAGATGCCTCTGACGCAGCAATAATTGGTGCCGGGCTTGTCATTGATAATGTTGGCACGATTGAGCGGTCGAACAGTTCCGGGCCAGTCATCCTGACTAGTTTGACAGGCTCTGGCGATGCCCTTGGCGCAGGTCTGGCGGCGTTCAATTCTGGAACAATCCGGGATTCCTATTCAACGTCAGATATTACGGCCAACAACGTCGATGACACTGTGACCATTGGTGGTCTGGTGATCGACAATGATGAAAACCTTGATTTTGGAACCGTTGGTACGATCGAACGCACATTTGCAACGGGTGCCATAACCTCGAACGGGTCGGCGTCAACAACCTTCGGCGGCCTGGTTGTCTTTAACGATCCCTCAGCCTCGGTTACGGCTTCATTCTGGGATAGCCAATCTACGGGGGTCAGCACGAGTGACGGTGGCACCGCGTTGACCACATCGCAGCTGCAGGACACCGAGAGCTTTTACCGACGGGCCTCTTCTCAGGGATGGGATTTCACCAGCGTGTGGGCACCGGGAACAGGCAGCACAAACCCTGCGAATTACACAACTTCGCCCGTGCTCTTCGCCATACCTGACGATGTTGCCGTCCCGGCCGGCCAGACATCTAGCGCCTCCACGACGGGTACGGTCTATGGTGGGCCATCGCTTTATCGGTTTGGTCCGGCATCCGATACACTGAATACTTCCAGCGTTTTCAGTCCGTTGAATTTCGCCAGCACTTCACCCGGGGCGACGACCTTTACATTGGGCAGAAGTTCAGTGACCAGCAGCGGCGGGCAGGTCTATACGATTGCCGCTTTGCCGGGGGCGGCCGTCATTACAAACGGTACGATTATTACAGTTCCTCCGACGCCTACAATTGAGGTTACGCCGACAGTAGACACAACAATCACCGGCGGAGGTGGCGGAGGCACAGCCGTGACAACTGTCGCCGAGGCAGAAGCCGCGTTGGGGACAATCGAAAATGTGTCGCAGGAATTTGACGAAGAGATTGCATCCTGTGCCAGTAGTGGTGAAAGCGTTAGCGAATATCTTGCCTGTCTGGCCCAAGCGATGGATGAGTATGCTGCCGATCTAGATGGGATCGTTAAGGGCCTACCGCCGGGACTGGATTCAGTTGGGGATATCATCCGCGGTGCCAGTGCCGGTATCCGCGAAACTGGCGAAGAAGCCAGCCGCCGTCTGTCGCTTGCCACGACTGCCGAGGAACGCAACGCGATTCGACGCGAAGCTGTCCAGCAAGCACGGCGTCAAATTCGTCAGGCTCAGAGGGAGATCCGAAAAGCTATCACGTTGATAAGAGCAAGCGATCCCGAACTTGCCATCATCCAGAACCAGCAGGTAGAAACGATTGTGGCGGCTGTTGGTCAGGCGGAAATCGGACTGACGCGCGCCATCGGTCTCTAAGACGTCGGAGAACTTAGCCAGTGTACCTGAAACGTTGCCTTGCGGCGCTTCTACTGTTGATGTTCGGTGCTTCAATGGCACTGGCTGACAAACGTGTTGCGCTAGTCATCGGCAACTCGGACTACCTGTCGGTGAGCCCGTTGGACAACCCGATCAACGATGCGTCCGATCTGGCCATCGCGCTTGAAGGGCTCGGGTTTGAGGTGTTTCTGGGCACCGATCTGACGCATGATGAAATGCTGTCACTCGCAGAATCTTACGGTGCAACTGCGGCGGATTCTGATGTGTCGCTGCTTTTTTATGCAGGCCATGGGTTTCAAGTGGGCGGGCGCAATTATCTGGTCCCAGTTGATGCTCAGATCACGGAACCGGATGACATTCCGGAACAGACGATTCAGATGGACGAATTCGTTAGCCGAATGGAACGGTCAGACGGTATTCGACTGGTTTTTCTTGATGCCTGTCGCGACAATCCTTTTGTAGGCACCGGGATTGAGGTTGGCGGTGACGGGCTGGCACGTGTTGGCAGCGCCGCGGATTTCATGTTTGCTTACGCGACCCAACCTGACAACGTGGCCTATGACGGCACTGGTCGAAACAGTTTTTTCACCGAAGCGTTGCTGAGCCATATCTACACGCCCGGACAGGACATCTCGGATCTGATGATTTCGGTCCGCAAGGATGTTCTGGCTTCAACGGGGGGACGTCAAATTCCTTGGGACAACTCGTCTTTGACGCGGCAGTTCCGTTTTGACAACAGCCCAGTTACTGCCTCGGAAGAGACGTTGCTGTGGCAGGTTGCGGCTAATGCGCAGGATGCCTCGCTCATGCAGCTTTACATAGATCGCTATCCGCAAGGCGCACATGTGAACGAAGTTGTGGCATTTCTGGACCGGGCAGGGCAGGCGCAAACGCTGACCCGCGCGGTGACCGTCGAAGAGGAAGACGAGCAAGCCGAACGTCTTTGGAAACTAGCACAGCGCAGCCGCATGCGCCCGCTGCTCGAATTCTATCTGGAGCAATACCCCAACGGTGCTCATGCCGGTCAGGCGCAGCGCTTAATTTCATCAATTCCGCGCCCCGAAGACAGTACCCCGGGCGGTATATGTGAACGTCTTGCGACCCATCCCCGAGACCGAACGGCCAGCATCCCTGGGGTGCCATTCAGCCGCCTTCAGGAAAACGCATTGACGGCTATACAGGCCTGCAGTGCTGCCACTGCGCAGACGCCTGATCTGTCGCACTACGTAGCCTTATTGGCGCGGGCAACCATTGCTGCAGGGGATGTGGATCGCGCCGTTACGCTTTACAAGCAGGCGGCTGAGGCAGGTGACTTGCGGGCGATGGTTTCGCTGGCGCAACTGCATGAAAGCGGAACAGGGGTGCCACAGGATCAGGACATGGCGCTGTCTCTCTACGAACGCGCGGCAGAAGGCGGCAGTTTTGACGCCATGATCAATCTGGCTGTGACACTATTCGAAGGGAATATCGTGCCTAAGGACGAGGCGCGCGCGATCGCGCTATTGCAGCAAGCCGCCGAAGGTGGATCAGCCAAAGCAACCTTCAACCTTGGTGTGCTGGCGCAGGATGGGGTTTCCGGAGAGCCAACAGAGGCGCTGAACTACTTTGAGAAAGCCGCGCGCGATGGTGAATATCAGGGGTATCTGGCGGCGGCGATCTTGTTGGATGAGGGGCGTGGCGTTGCACAAGACCCCGTCGAAGCAGCCCGCATGTTGCTGCGGGGTGCGGCAGAAGATAACGGCACGATTGTGAACCAGTTGTCACTGGCCTCGGATCAGTGGACACGGGACACTTTGATGGAAGTGCAAAAACTGCTGCAAAAAGCCGGCTACTACTCCAGTACCATCGACGGTGTGCCAGGGCCGAATTTCATTTCAGCCCTGCAACAATGGCGCAGCGGCGGTTTCAAACCGATTATTCTGGCCGGGGATTGAGCCCTTGTTCTTCAATTTCGGTTAATTCACCGGCACAAATTCGATCCGACGATTGCGCCGTTTGCCTTCGGCCGTGTCGTTTGAAGTCACAGGACGGCTTTCACCATAACCGACGGTTACAAGACGTTCGGGTGCGATACCCTGATTGACCAGATAGGTGTTGACGGCCTGCGCGCGACGTTCGCTGAGCACCCGATTTGCTGAATCCGAGCCGTCACTGTCTGTATGGCCTCCGATCTCGATCGTCAGTTCAGGGCAGCGATCAACGATATTGTGCAGGTTGGTCAGCAGCGGAATGGACGCATCTGACAAGCGGGCGCTGCCCGAATTGAAGTAGATGTTGCCTGTACGCGAAAGAATCTCCATGCGGCCTTCACAGGCTTCGCGGTCAAGATTGCCTTTGGTTTCAAGCGCTGCGGCCCCGGGGGTCGTCGATGCCGCGACAAGTTGCGGAGGGGTGCCCGCTTGCGCCCGGTCGAACACGAAGCCAAAGCTGACGAAACCGAAGGGCAGGATGTCGACGCCCGCAGCCTCTTGCAGTTTGCCCCGCCCTTCTTCGAGGTTGAAATCGGGCAGTGCGATTGCAATCGGTGTAGTATTTGCCACAGCGACACGGTCATTGTCGACCAATGTGATGGCAACCTGCGCGACACCGTCCTTTGTTACGCCGTGCAGCGACAAGGTATAGGGCAGGTCAATGATTTTGTGACGTGCCTGATGCAGGTCAACCAACTTTTCAGGTGGAAGCTGCGCTGTGATGACAGCCTCAGGATAATTGAAGGTCTCAAAAAACAGAAATCGCATGCGCACATTGCGCAGATCAATGTTGGTGTCGACGCTGTCCATCAGAACTCTGATCTCTGCGGCACCATCCGGGTTGATCACACCTGTGAGTGTTGCAAATCCACTGTTTTCAGCCACCGAATTTTTCTTAACGGACAAAAACTGCAATTCGGAGGTTTCGGCATCAAGCGTCCAGCCATGCTCAAATGGATCAGCGCTCTGTGCCGATGCGGCATTCGAAAGTACCAACAGCGCGATGGCAATAAGAACTCGCATCAAGGTTGAACGTGGCATGTGTGAACCTCTTCCTATGCTTGATACTCAAATCGGAATATGTCAGTCCGTGGCCATAATAAAGCCAAAAGACACATATAACCAATTTCTAGCTGGCTTGATGTCTCGGCGTCACGGATATGCTAGGATGATGGTGGCAAAGGATCTGGCGTGTTTCGCATTTATTACGTTCTGATTGCGATGATATCGATATCATGGGCCGCTCAGGTAGGGGCCGAGACGCGTATTGCGCTTGTGATTGGGAATTCTGCCTATGGTTCAGTCTCGCCGTTGGACAATCCGGTCAATGACGCAAAGCTGATTTCGGAAAAGCTCACTGACCTTGGCTTTGATGTCCGAAATCTGACGGACAGTAATCAGATTGAGATGAAAAGGGCGATTTCCCAGTTTGGCCGCGACCTGCGTCAAAGTGGTGAAGATGCGGTCGGGCTCTTTTACTATGCCGGACATGGCGTACAATCCTTTGGTTCGAATTACCTGCTGCCGGTCGATATCTCACTCAGTGATCCGGCCGATCTGGATCTGATGGCAGTGGAAGCGCGTTCTGTCCTACATCAGATGGCATCAGCACATAACAAGACCAATATTGTCATTCTTGACGCTTGTCGGAACAATCCTTTCGAAAGTCTTTCGAACATGGATGACAATGGCCTGGCCGAGATGAAGGCCCCGACGGGCACTTTTCTTGCCTATGCCACCGATCCCGGTGGGGTTGCACTGGACGGCGAAAAAGGCAACAGCCCGTTCACACTCAGTCTGGCAGAACATATCGAAACACCGGGCATGGCCATCGAACAGTTGTTCAAAAAAGTTCGCGTTGACGTACTGCAAGAAACGCGCGGCCTGCAAACCCCTTGGGATACATCGTCTTTGACACAGGATTTTGCATTCTCACCGCAGATCCAAACGCAAATTGCCAAAAATCAAAGTGAAGATGAACTGTGGCAGGAAGCGATTACCACACGCGACCCTGTTCAAATCATGCTCTTCATGCGGGCGTATCCCAATAGTTCGCGTGCCGAAGAGGCTAGCAGTCTTTTGCAGACGGTTATGGCAGAGTCCTTTGGGACATCCCCGCTGCTTGGAGCGAATGCGCCGGAGCAGCAGGAGGAAGTTGCCGAGGCTAACGAGACAGAACGCCTGATGTATGAGCTCGCTCTGGCCGACGATACCGTTCACGCCTACGAAGTGTATTTGCAGAGCTTTCCCGAAGGTGTGTTTTCGAGCAAAGCGGAGGACCGTCTGGCGGCCCTGCGGTATGGACAGGAATCCGTGACACGTAAGACTGCGCCCGATTCCGACGTGTCAGAGCCCCAAGGCGGGGTTGATGCGTCAGCAGATGTACTGGTTACGCTGGACTCTCTGCTTGATTTTGGAAACGCGTATGTACGCGGGCAAACCATCAATCAACTGGTGGTGGGCACGCCACAATTTCCGCCAATCGAGGGGTTGCCGGACGAGTTGTGGAAAGACCAGAACTGCTCCAATTGCCATCAATGGACACCCGAAGCCCTTTGCGATCAGGCACAGACCTACGTGAATCGCCCCGAGGCCGGGAATGTTACCAAACAACACCCCTATGGAGGTGGCCTAAAGGTCAATCTCCGCCGCTGGGCTCTTGGTGGGTGCCAGGGTTAATGCGCTGAGGCGGATCAACCCGACAGTTTGGCAAGATCGGCACTCAGGGCGCGGGCTTCAGCGATGCTCTTTTGTAATGCAGCCAGTTTATCATCCGGGGTTGCACCGGTAGGCGTGTCGTTAAGCACACGGTCGATGCGGGCAGCCGTTGCGGCGTCGCCCCCTCCGATTGCATCGCGCTGTTGTAGAATATTCAACTTCAATTGTGCCAATTCGGATTCAGAATTCCGGATTTGCGCGGCGAGGGCTTCGTTGCGCGCCTCTGCGGTGGCCACATCCCCCTCGGCAGCAGCGATGCGATCATCATAGGCTCCGGTTGTGATACCTGAGACTCCGGCAAAGAAACCGCCGTCCGCCGGATCGGTCGTGGTCTGACATCCGGCCAGCAATAGGCAGGGCAGGGCGGCGAAACGAGTTGCTGTGCCTATCGTCATAGCGAAGATGCCAGATCGTTTGCGATCCCGCGCATTTGCGTGATCTGGTTCGATAGGGCTGCTAAATCTCCGTCAATCGGTGAGGCGGTCTGACCGCGTTTAATCGTCAGGTTCCGGGCCTCATTGAATTCAGCCTGACGTTTGGTAGCTCCGTCAATTGCAAGCTCCATCTGAGCAAGATTGCCATTAGCCTCGGCAAGCTCTTTTGTGACCTCCGCCTGATCGGCTGTGCCCGCTGCTACGCTGGCGTTCAGTGCATCAAGTTCGGCTCTTTGCGCCGCAAGAACCTGGTTCATAACGTTCAGCGTCGTTTGCATTTCACTGGCATTGCGATCCAGATCTTTTTTGATTTGCCTCAGACGTGCCTCGCGGCCAGCATAGTTGCGCTGAACGAAGGCGACGTAGGTTCCGGCCAGGGCACCCGCCCCGAGGCCAACTGAAATACCTGTCCCAATATCGTCACTACCGCCAAGGCCAAATCCGATCGCGCCACCGGTGACACCACCTGCGATGGCACCTTGCAGGATTGTTTTCTGCATCGCCGCGGCCTGTTTCGCTAGATCGGCCTCAGCCTGTGTTGCTCCCGTGGAGCCAGTCGCAGGGGCCGAGGACTGACTGCTATCCCCGCAAGCCGAGAGGGCAAGAGATACCGCAACAAGTGCAGCACCTATTCGGGAGGGATGAGATCGGTCAGCCATTGGTAACTTCCTTTTCTACTATCTTCTGCCTGCGAAACGTGCCGCAAAAAAAGAGCTGCGTCGTTTGTCATTCGCGCATCGGCGATGTTCAGATCCCGCGGTGCCGATGCTTTGCTTATTATTGACGCATCGATGCCAGGAGGGAAGAAGATGACAGCGCGATTTAGAACTTCTTCGTAGTAGCTTCGGCTTTGGTCCAGACGGCGCAAGATGATTCCGCGCGATCGATAGATATCATAAATGTCGTTGCGCGCCTGTTGCAAAATGGGCAAGGCATTTGCGTCGGTACGGGCAATATCCTCGATTTGCCGCAATGCATCTTCGGCGATACCAAGCGTGCGTTCCAGGCTGCGCAACGCCACAATATCGGTGCGTAGTCTTTGCAGCGTGGTGGTGGCCAGAAAAATCGACACTTGCGCCGCGTCTTGAAGCAGGCGGTCAGCCGAGGCAGTTTCGCGTTCTGGCAATTGGCTACGATAATTGTCCAATGCCGGGCCTAGATCGCGCGTCTGGGGGTCATTCAAATACCCCAGAGCTACCAATGCCGAGGCAATTTTGTAGGGATCGGCTTCGGTTAGCGAGGCGTTGATCGGCGCCAGCGAAGCTGCTGGTTCCGGTAGGGGAGCGGCTATCCTTTCGCGCGCAAATGAAGCAAACAATCCCTCCGGGTGGGCCTCTAGGTATCCCTCGAAATCCTGTGCATCTGAACTGGAGGCGATGCGCCGCCAATGTTCCAGATCAATAGTGTATTCGTCCTTAGGGGCACTGCCAGTCAGAACCGGCGCAAAGCTGTACTCATCCAGAACGGATTCCTCGACCCAGGGAATTTGGCGTCCATCTGTCTCAAGAACGACCTGTTGGCGTACGCGACCCAACATCAGTCGGACGTCCAGATTGGGTGTCGCAATGTGATCGAGAAGACCCGAGGTGAAAACGCTGTTTTCTTCCAATCCATCATAGGCCACATTGCCGGGGTCAGTGGCATAAGCGATCAGCAAACCGGCTCCGCCACGAATTCTGACCAACCCATTTTCGACCATCCCACTTTCGGTAAACGGGTTGTTGCGACAAGCGTCCAAGAGCAAGATCCCGATATCTGGTCCGGCCCTGGACATCACATCGCGCACCAAATCTAGGGTCATCGAGCTTTGCCTGAGCGCCGATAGATCGTTGCCTGCAAAATCTGTGCCAATCAGATGGTTTTCTCCTCCGATCTGAACACCGTGTCCGGCGTAGAAGAAGACCGCCATCTCAGCACCCTTCGCTGCGACGCCGAATTGCTCTACCGCCCTTTGCATGGCCCTTGCGTTCTGATCCGTGGCTTGGATGACGGCAAATCCAAGCTCCTCCAATGCATCGCTCAAGGCTGCGACGTCATTTGCGGGATTGCGCAATGACATTTCTGGGGCTTCATAGTTTGAATTGCCGATTAATAATGCCACACGCTCTTGGGCATATACCTGCGTCGCAAAAAACAAGACGTTCAAGAACGTCATTATGAGAAAAATGCTAGTTCGCTTGGCCGGATGGAGCGGGCTCATGCAGTTAGGTTAGCGCAATAGATTGAAAATTTACAATTGGAGTTTGTATGGTTTGGTTTGCCCGCAAGCTATTCTGATAGATCGGCTCCATTGAAACTCTTTTGACCGCAAAAATCGCTGAGATCAAAGAGAGTACCGTCAAAGGGCAGAGTGAGCAGAAACCTTGGGGAAAGCTCTGCATTCATGTTGTTCCAGAATGATTTTTGTTACGCCAGGTCTGAGCAAGATCAGCATTGAGGCAGCAATTCCTGTAAACGATGACTGATCTAATGGAAGAATTCACGCCAGATTGCTGACTCTACTACCATTTGAGCACCACGCGGCAAAATTAAGAGGCTTTCCCACTCTTTTCCACTTGTGATGCCAGCTGCGAAGGATGGAGGGGCCCGTCCGAAGTAATCATCCAATTGGACAAGGTTTTGTCCATGTGGCGCATGCGATGCCGTAACATCTCCTGCGTCATTTGGGTGAGGACCTGCGAAAACTCAGGTCGTTCTGCGACGTTTTCCATTTCGCCTTTGCCTTTGTGGTCAAAAAGCAGGGGTGGTAGGTCGGCTCCGAATTGGACAAGCGTGAACCGATCGTCGCGCAGAATTCCAAGACAGCTGTCCGAGATGTCCGTGCCAAGCGTCTTCTGCCAAAGGGTTGGCGCGATTGGGTCCGCAAAATCGAGCTCAGAGAAAGAATATTTGCGCCAGTTCTCAAGTAGGTTCCCCTCAAGGAACGGCATCAAAGTCATGCCATTCATTGCGTCATGAGCTGGTTGCCCAACCCAATCGAGGATCGTTGGGACAATATCGATGCTCTCCGTTGGCTTCGAGATCTGTGCGCCTTCGACACCGCCCGGCATCCTGACAATCAGGGGTGTATGGTATGCCGCGTCATAGACCGACATCTTACCCCAACTATGATGGTCACCCAGCATCTCGCCATGATCGGCTGTGACTACCAACAATGTGTTGTCGTATTGGCCGCTGTCTTTCAGAAACTGCACGACACGACCGATGTGGTGATCAACTTCGGTTGCGAGGCCCAGATAGATAGACCGAAGGGTCGCGACGACCTCGTCAGTTGGCTCGAGTTCGGGGAAGCCTTCAACAAATCCTTCAACAGCACTGTTAGCTCTGGCAGGTGCGAAGAACGGATGGAGCGCGTCTTCTGCTTGTGCTGAAGCATGGCGCGTTGGATTCGGCAGTTTGGCCGGATCATACATTTGGTTGTAAGGGGTTGGCGCGACCAGCGGCGGATGTGGTCGTAGATAAGTAAGATGGGCGAACCATCCTTTGTCCTGATCTGCATAAGCCGGCATGGTTTCCAGAAACCGGTCAGTCAGAAATGCTGTGTCACTGTCTTCTGCAGCATAGAGCGCAGGATCATTCAGTTTCGGGGCGTCTCCGGTTGGCGAGACGGGTTTAAAAACATCAAAATAGTCGTCGAAAACATATCCTTTGTTCTTAAGGTGTGATCGCCAGGGAAAAGACATCTCCATGCGCATCTCCACCATTTCCTGAAAACCTGGCAGGTGAAACTCGTAAGAACGCAGTGCCGGATCATTGGTGTCAAATACGCGCGGGTCCTGCGAGGTGTCAGTATATCCAAAAAGCATAGGAAGGTAGCCTGCCTTGCGCATCTCTGATGCGATCGAAGGCGTGTCGTGGCGAAGAGGCGTGCCGTTTCGAACTGAGCGGTGGTTCATCGCATATTGCCCCGTCAGCAGCGATGCTCGCGATGGCCCGCATGGATTTGTAACCGAGAAATGACGGGTGAAGGTGACGCTGTCTTTCATCAGTGCCCGCAAATGGGGTAGATCAACGTGGTTCGCCAGCGCACCAAACACACAATCGGCCCGCATCTGGTCGGTGATAATAAAAAGGACGTTTCTTTTGTCGTGCATCGTTTGACGCTCCAGATGAATTGACCGACGGCTCAGTTGATGTCAGGAATCTAGCTGTTGTGATTCTAACTTGCTTGTGCCGAGCTAAGAATGCGCTGCACGCCCCGTCAAAATCCACATTAAACATCAAAAATCAACATATGGACGCAAGAATTGTTGCATTTGTAAAAACATGTGGGATAACGTGGAAAATGTGAGGGATATTGTGGAAAGCGGATGTCGCAGACGCACCGAGAAATTGAGCTTCTTGAAGCGCTAAGGCGCCTGGGTGGCTCTGCGCGGAACACAGATTTGGCGAAAGCGCTCGACGTTTCCGAGGAAACAGTACGGAGAACGATCAAGTCCCTTTCCAAAACCGCAATGGTGGCCCGCGTGCGTGGTGGTGCTTATTTGGTAGGCACACAGAACGACCCCAGCTTTTTTCGGCGCATTACTCAGCGCCCGACAGAAAAGCGGCTGATTGCCAATGTCGTTAGTACTCGAGTCTCTGACGGCATGACCCTTTTTCTTGATGTTGGATCAACCACTGCATTTGTCGCGGAAGAACTGCGACGGCATCAAAACCTGACAATCGCTACCAATTCGATTGGAGTGGCCCAGACACTGGTCAACGTGAATGGTAACCGGGTGCATATTCTTGGCGGAGAAATGCAGGCCAATGAGCGTGGTGCCTTTGGTCACGTCACCCACAGACAGGCCCAGCGACTGGTATATGACATGGCGATCCTCAGTACGGATGCCGTTTCACCACGCCGAGGCTTTTTGTATCACAGCAATGCAGAGGCAGAGCTTGCGCAGATCGTGGCGGAATGTGCCGACCAGATTCTGATTGCATTCGACCACGGCAAAATCAGCGAATCTGCGCCCTTTGTAGGACCCGCCCCGCGCCAGATTAGTCATATTGTGACCGATAAAGCGCCTGGTAAGGCACTCGCGCAATCACTGGATGCCTGGGGTATCAAAGCAGTAATTGCAGATGGATCGTATTGAATGTTGAGCCCCTCAGAAATGGTTAGATCGACTACGGACGGGAAAACACATGCAGAGCATGCGACGCAGATTGCAGCTTTGGCCGCTGACGCAGCTCGGGGTTATTTTCGTGGCCGCTTGGGCGTTGAATTCAAAACCGATGAAAGCCCTGTGACTCAGGCAGATAAAGGCGTCGAAACCATCGTGCGTGCCTACCTGGCTGAGCACTTTCCAGAAGATGGAATATTTGGTGAAGAACAGGGTGCCGAGGGGTTGAATCGTGATCATGTCTGGATCATCGATCCGATTGACGGCACCCGTTCGTTTCTGTCAGGCCATCCTTTATTTGGCTTCTTGTTGGGTTTGCTTGTTAAGGGTGAACCTTTGCTTGGCGTGATTGGAATGCCCGCACTGAATGAATGTCTGCTTGGTATCAAAGGGCAAGGGGCCATGCTAAATGGCCAGTCGGTTTCAGTCAGTGGAACAGAGAGTTTGAGCCACGCAGTATTCTTCGTGAATGAAGGAGATAAGATTTACCGTGATCACCCTGATTTGTTCGGAGATTTGATGCATTCCGGGCAAACCCGAAGGTTCGCCTACGATTGCTATCCCCATGCCCTGGTTGCGATGGGGCACGTTGATGCGGTTATTGACTATGACCTGCAACCCTACGATTTTCTTCCGGTTGCGGCTGTCATTGAAGCTGCCGGTGGTGTGATTACTGATTGGAATGGTAATCCGCTTAATCTGAATTCGGATGGTCGTGTGATATCAGCCGCGACGCCTGCATTGCATGCCGAGCTATTGGCCATGACTCAGGGACGCTAGATGGTAAATGGCAGATTTCTATTTGAATTTGTGCGCGCGGCGATGCTGATGGTTTTTGTCGTTCATGTGGTGCGTCTTGGCACAAAGTTCAGCCTTGGTGCAAATCTGCACAGGGAGGTGGCAGGCGCATGATCGACCCGGTTGAGATATTGAATCCGAATGGCAAGGGTCGTGTCGTGTTGTTGTGCGAGCATGCAAGTTCCACAATACCCGAAGCCTATGACGAATTGGGCCTTGCCGAAAAAGACAGGTTGAGCCACGCGGTTTGGGATCCGGGTGCACGTGAAGTTACATTGGCCTTGAGTGTCGCCTTGGATGCGCCCGCCATACTATTGCGGGTTTCGCGGTTGGTTTGCGACTGTAACCGTCCACCGGATGCGCCAAGTGCGATACCGGAAAGGTCCGAGCTGATTGAGGTTCCGGGAAATCAGAATCTGAACCAGTCACAGCGCGATGTAAGAATACAGTCTGTCTATGGACCATTCTGTGCGGCCGTGTCAGGCGTTTTAGAAGCCCGCAACAACGATCCGGTGGTTGTGACGATACACAGTTTTACGCCGATATATTACGGCGTAAAGCGTGCGGTCGAAATCGGGCTGTTGCATGATGAAGACAGTCGCTTGGCCGACGCGATGCTGGCGCGGAAAACTCTACTTTCGCATCGTCGGGTAGAACGGAATGAACCTTACGGACCTGGCGATGGGGTTACACATTCGCTCAGGTTGCACGCCCAGTCCCGTGGATTGGCGAATGTCATGATCGAAGTGCGCAATGATCTGATGCGCTCTCCGGAGGATGTGGCGGAGATCACGGAAGAGCTATTGACGCTTCTTCAACCTGCCATAAAGGAAATCGCTCATTTGGAGGAGTTGTCATGGGCGGAACGATGACTTTTGAGGACCTTCAAGCGAAGGTGCAAGACGGCGCCATCGATACTGTTTTGGTCTGTTTTGCAGATATGCAGGGACGTTTGATGGGGAAACGTTTCCACGCGGCGCATTTTGTTGCGGGTGCTTATGAGGAAACGCACTGTTGCAATTACCTGCTGGCAACTGATCTGGAGATGGGAACGCCGGATGGCTACGCTTCGACTTCCTGGGAGCGGGGCTATGGCGACTATGTTATGAAACCTGATCTGACCACGCTACGGCCGGTACCGTGGCTGGAAGGTACGGCACTCGTGCTGTGTGACATTCTTGATCACCACACACATGAGGAGATCCCTCATTCCCCACGCGCGATGCTTAAATCACAGGTAAAACGCCTGAATGCGCTTGGATATGATGCGAAGATGGCGACCGAGCTCGAGTTTTTCCTCTTCGAAAAGAACTTTGATGAAATCCGCAAAAGCGGGTTTCGGGATCTGGAGCCGATATCGGGTTACAACGAAGATTATCACATATTCCAAACCACCAAGGAAGAACACGTGATGCGCCCGATCCGCAATCATTTGTGGAATGCTGGGATTCCGGTGGAAAATTCGAAAGGTGAAGCAGAGACCGGTCAGGAAGAGCTGAACATCAAGTATGCCTCAGCATTGGACACGGCGGCTTATCACACAATCGCAAAACACGCCGTCAAAGAAATCGCGTGGCAGCAAGGCCATGCAGCGACATTTCTGCCGAAATGGCACCATGACAAGGTAGGAAGTTCGTCCCACGTTCATCAATCGCTTTGGAAAGAGGGTTCAAATGCGTTCTTTGATCCAAGCGACAGTTTGGGCATGTCTGAAGTAATGAAGGCCTATACCGCCGGTTTGTTGAAGTATGCGCCAGACTACACCTACTTCATGGCGCCCTACATCAATAGCTACAAACGCTTCATGAAGGGTACTTTTGCACCGACCCGCATCATTTGGTCGGTGGATAATCGTACTGCCGGATACCGACTTTGTGGCGATGGTACAAAAGCTATTCGTATTGAGTGCCGGATCCCCGGCTCCGATATGAACCCCTATCTTGCCATGGCAGGCATGCTTGCAGCAGGTATTGCAGGTATTGAACAGGGCCTAGAGCTTCAAGCTCCAACCAAAGGTGACGTATATCAGGGAGAATCCGGGATGATTCCGGGTAATCTTCGCCAAGCGCGTGACGCGTTACACGCATCTACGATGCTTCGCGCGGCTTTGGGCGACGAAGCCATCGACCACTATGTGCGTGCTGCTGAGGTGGAAATCGAAGAATTTGAACGTGTTGTGACTGACTACGAGATCGCGCGCGGATTTGAGCGGGCATAGCTCCGTATTGCCCTCGGAACATCGCTCGTTGGGTTTATGGGACTATTCTTTGAATAGACGGGGTGGAATCCCTGTATCTGGAGAACTGGCATGGATCAGGTTTTGAAATGTATCTCACCGATTGACGGGTCGGTATTTGCAGAACGTGTGGCTCTGTCGCGGGATGAGGCCTTTGCTGCGGCAGAGCGAGCCCGAGGCGCACAGGCAGTATGGGCTTCGCGCCCGCTACAAGAGCGGATCGATTTGGTTATGGCTGGGGTTGCCGCTGTCGGGGCAATGAATGATGAAATCGTTCCTGAAATCGCAAAAATGATGGGCCGCCCGGTGCGCTATGGTGGCGAGTTTGGTGGCTTCAATGAACGCGCCAGCCACATGGCATCTATTGCCTCGGAAAGCCTTGCTGATATCGAAGTGGGCGAGGATGCGACCTTCAAACGCTATATAAAGCGTGTTCCGCACGGTGTGGTTTTTGTTGTAGCCCCTTGGAATTATCCGTTCATGACCGCGATCAACACGGTGGCTCCGGCACTGATTGCGGGCAATGCGGTTTTGCTGAAACACGCAACTCAGACACTGATTGTCGGGGAACGTATGGCGCAAGCATTTCATTCTGCGGGTGTGCCGGAAGACGTATTCCAGAATGTTTTCCTAACCCATGAAGTGACCAATGATCTGATCGCAGGCAATGCGTTTGATTTTGTAAACTTCACAGGTTCTGTCGGTGGTGGTATTGCCATGGAGAGAGCTGCCGCAGGAACCTTTACTGGGGTCGGGACCGAGCTTGGAGGAAAAGATCCGGGCTATGTGATGGAGGATGCCGATCTGGACGCTGCGGTTGATACCCTGATCGATGGTGCGATGTTCAACTCGGGCCAATGCTGTTGCGGCATCGAACGTATCTATGTGCATGAAAGTCTCTATGATCAATTTGTTGAGAAGGCCGTCGAGATTGTAAAGGGATACAAGCTTGGCAATCCCTTAGATGCTGAGACGACGATCGGGCCAATGGCTAATTTGCGGTTTGCTGCAGAAGTCCGGGCGCAGATATCAGAGGCTCTCGCAGATGGAGCTGTCGCGCATATCGATCTGTTTGCCGAAGATGATGGTGGCGCGTATCTGACGCCGCAGATTTTGACAAACGTCAATCATGATATGCGCGTCATGCGTGACGAGAGTTTTGGCCCAGTTGTTGGCATCATGAAAGTGTCTTCAGACGATGAAGCCGTTGCTTTGATGAATGACAGCGAATTTGGGCTGACAGCAAGTCTTTGGACGCAGGACGTCGACCGGGCAGCCCATATAGGTGATCGGATCGAGACAGGCACGGTATTCTTGAACCGGGCAGATTATCTTGATCCCGGGCTTTGCTGGACGGGTTGTAAAAACACCGGACGTGGCGGCGGATTGTCGGTCATTGGTTATCACAACTTAACCCGACCAAAGAGCTATCACCTGAAAAAGGTGACCAAATAATCTCTGTGGCAACGCAGACATCACATGTTGGGTGCATGCACCCTTTGACTTGAATAGGTGAGAGAATGAGCATCACGGGAAACTGGTCTTATCCGACCGCGATCAAATTTGGCGTTGGGCGCATTTCTGAGTTGGCGGGTGCCTGCAAGGATCTCGGAATAAAACGCCCGCTATTGGTGACGGATAAAGGTTTGGCCAATCTGCCGATCACGGAACGCGCGCTCGATATCCTGGAAGCGGACGGTCTTGGTCGCGGTTTGTTTTCTGATGTGGATCCGAACCCATCAGAGTTGAATCTGGCGGCGGGTGTGGACGCCTACAAAGAGGGTGGCCATGATGGGGTCATTGCATTTGGCGGCGGGTCCGGTCTTGATCTCGGTAAGATGGTGGCATTCCACGCCAATCAAACGCGTCCGATCTGGGATTTTGAAGATGTGGGCGATTGGTGGACACGTGCGGATGCCGATGTAATTGCGCCCATCATTGCGGTACCAACCACTGCGGGTACGGGTTCTGAAGTTGGCCGTGCGAGCATCATCACGAATTCACAAACCCACGTCAAAAAAATCATCTTCCACCCGAAAGTTTTGCCCTCGGTTGTGATTTGTGATCCGGAATTGACCGTTGGCATGCCCAAGTTCATTACGGCTGGCACCGGTCTTGACGCCTTTGCTCATTGTGTTGAAGCGTACTCCTCGCCACATTACCATCCGATGAGTCAGGGTATTGCACTGGAAGGCATGCGCCTTGTCATCAACAATTTGCCGCGGGCCTATGCAGACGGTACGGACCTTGAGGCACGGGCCCATATGATGAGTGCTGCAGCCATGGGGGCCACGGCCTTTCAGAAGGGACTAGGTGCTATTCACGCCTTGAGTCACCCGATCGGCGCGATCTTTAACACTCACCACGGCACCACAAATGCTGTGTGCATGCCAGAGGTTCTCAAGTTCAATGCGGACGTCATTCGCGATCGCTTTAATCTGGCGGCCGGTTATCTGGGTATTGATGGGGGATTTGAGGGCTTTCAGAGCTTTGTGCAGGAATTCAATGACGGTTTTGAAATTCCGCGAAAATTGTCCGAGATGGGCGTAACCGCAGACAAGATGGATGCGCTTGTGGAAGGGGCGATCACTGACCCGTCTTGTGGTGGCAATCCAGTGGAACTGACGCGCGAAAATTTGCGCCACCTGTTTAATGCGCTGATTTGATACACGTCATTTGAGCACGGGTATCATCATAATTATCCTTGCGGCGGCAGTTTTGCATGCCGCTTGGAATACGATCGTTAAGGCAGCCGGTGACCGAACAGTGACGTTGGGGCTGGTCGCGCTTGGGCATGTTTTCCCGGGCCTGATCTTGGTGACCTATCTGCCTTTTCCAGCCATTGAAAGCTGGCCGTATTTGTTGGGATCAACGGTGATCCACTTCGGGTATTTTTATATGCTCGGTCAGGCATATAAACATGGCGATCTCAGCGTGGTTTACCCGATTGCGCGCGGCATCGTGCCTGCATTGGTTTCGCTTTGGGCAATGATTTTTGTGGGTGAGGTGCTACCCGCACAAGCGTGGTTGGGCATAGCGCTGATCGCGGGGGCTATTCAGCTATCCAGTTGGGCGGCGTTACGACAGGGCGTTGGCCGAGCGGCATTGGGATTCGCCCTGGGAACCGGTGTGTGTATTTCAGCCTATTCGCTTGTCGATGGTGTCGGAGTGCGCCTGTCCGAAAATACGCTTGGGTACTGGGCTTGGCACTCTCTGTTGCATGTTTTCATAGCGGCTTTTGTAGGTATCAGGCGTGGCAGGGCGATGTTGAAGTTACCTGCTAAGACATGGGTTATCGGGCTCACGGGTGGATTCGTTTCGATGACAGCCTACGGTCTTGTCCTCTATGCAAAAAACTTCGCGCCTCTTGGTGCCGTTTCGGCTCTGCGGGAAACATCCGTGATATTTGCGGCTCTGATTGGGTATTTGCTGCTTGGTGAAGGTCACCCGGTCCGTCGAATCATGGCTGCAATCATTATGGCAGTCGGCGTGGCATTGATCGCTTTGGCGTCCTGAGCTGTCAGGAAGTAATACAACAATCATTTTGTGCCGTAATGCCTCGCCCGTTGGGCAGTTGATGGCGTGACCGTTTATGTTTGAATTAGATATATATTTTTGTGAAAAACCAAAATTGTCACAAAACTATTACTTTTTTTGTGGATTTATAAATGGAATTATGGCGAAGTTAAAAAATGAACGATGATAGTGGAAACATACCACATCGAGGGCGGGAGCTTCTCGACGTGTTGGCACGGTTGGGCGGCTCTGCACGCAACACCCAAATCGCCCAGGTCATGGATGTGTCCGAAGAAACCGTTCGCCGTCTTGTCAAAGCGCTCGCACGCGAAAACATGGTCGAACGTGTTCACGGAGGGACGTATCTGTCGCGAGCTCAGGACACGCCAATGTTCTCTGGGGCGCTCGAACATAATGCGAAAGAGAAGACCCTTATTGCAAATCGGGTCAGCCAGATCATCGAAGACGGAATGGTGATATTCGTTTCGGTAGGCTCGACCATGACGCATGTTGCAGAACAACTTCGCGATCATAAGGACCTTTTGGTAGTGAGCAATTCGCTGTCGGTTATCGCATCTTTGGCAGATCACAACGGTACGCGCGCCATTCTTGCCGGAGGCGAAGTCATCCGCTCAGAACGCGGAAGCTTTGGGCGTGCCGCCGAGCAACTGGCGTGTCAGTATAGCTATGACGCCATTATCTGTGGTGCCGATGCCTTGTCGCTGAAAGGCGGAGTGCTGACCTCGAATCTGCTGGAAGCCGAGCTGACACGCGCGCTTTTGGACAACACCGCCCGTACGATTGTCGCAACGGACAACACAAAATTTGGAGCGCGAGCGGCCAATATCGCTTGTCGGTTTGATCAAGTGACTGATCTGGTCACAGATATTACCCCACCCGCCAACTTTGGTTCGGCGCTGCATGAGGCTGGGGTCAGGGTCCACGTCGCTTCTGAAAGGGATGGAACCAGCAATGGCGCAAGTGCAGATGATGCCAATGCCGCCATAGATGAAGAAAACTGAGAAACAGAGCTATCTTTAGGGAGGTTATCATGAAGAAGCTTTTGATGTCCGGAGCCGCATTTGCGACTCTTGGAAGTGCTGCCTGGGCAAATTGTCCGCCTGCGACGGTGGCAGATATGCAGGGCCTGTCGGATGGGGCATATCCTCAGCAATTTGATCTGTCTGAATTCCAGTCCGCAGGAAATTGTACGCTTGGATTTTCGGAAAACCCATCTATCGCAGATCTCAACGGCATGATCCGAGGCAACGAAGCCCTACCAGCAGTTGCGGATCGTTTGCCAGTTGATCCACTGGTTATCGTACCCTACGACAGCATTGGCCAGTATGGCGGTCAGCTGGACGCGCTGTCCAACGCTACGGAAAGCGGTACATCCGACTTCTTGTCTGTGCGCCACGTCAATCTGTTCCGTTATTCCGACGACTTGCAAACCTTGGTGCCCAATGTTGCGAAGTCCTGGGAATGGAATGACGCATTCACCGAGCTGACGGTTCATCTGCGTTCAGGTCACAAATGGTCGGATGGCGCGCCATTTACATCTGCAGATGTTGTATTTTGGTATGATAACCTGATGATGGACACCAACGTTATAGCCGAAGCGAAGGACTACGCGCTGGCGGGTGGTGAACCGATGAAGGTTGAGGCGCTTGACGATACTACCGTTCGTTTTACGCTGGCAGCGCCGAAGCCGGGTCTGACCGAGACGTTCTCATTCACGTATGTTCAGCCGTTCCAGCCAAAGCATTTCTTTGAACAGTTCCATCCGGCTCTGGATGCAAATGCGGACGCCAATGCACAAGCACTTGGATATGAGAACGGTTATGAGCTGATTAAAGCTTATTACGGTAATTCCGACTGGATGGACACGCCATCTCCGATGCTGACCGCGGGAGATAAACTGGCAGGTCTGCCCAAGGATGCGATGCCAACATTGGAAAGCCACATTCTGGTCAAGGAAAGCACAGAGGGGCGCCACTACGTTGCGAACCCATATTTCTTCCAGGTGGATACGGCAGGAAACCAGCTGCCGTATATCTCTGAGATGGATGAGACCTATGTTCCAGATGAAGAGGTGCGGAACCTTAAACTGTTGAACGGCGAGGTGGATTACAAGTCGCAGGGCGTAAACCTGACATCTGCTCCGGTTCTGTTGGAAGGTCAGGAAAGCGGGAACTACACTTTAGAAGTGAAACCGGCAATTGGCTACCCGGTGCTAACGTTCAACGTTACTGCTGAGGATGAAGCTAAAAGAGCGATCTTCAATGACATTCGTTTTAGAACAGCGATGTCGGTTGCGATGGATCGCAATCAGCTAAATGAGGTAACCGCATTCGGCCTTGGTGAACCAACACAGTATATTGGTTTTTCTCCGCGTCCGGATTTCATCGACGAAAAGTGGTCGAACTACGAGATCAACTTTGATCAGGAACGTGCAAATGCTCTTCTGGATGAAGTTGGCCTTGTTGATCAGAACGGAGACGGTTTCCGCGATCTGCCAAACGGTGATCCGTTTGTGCTGGACTGGCAGTTCTCGACGCAATCCGCATCGGCTCAGCTGGTGGAGCTGATCGCACAGAACTGGAAAGATGTGGGCGTAAACACGGCAATCAAAGAGGTTACCTCGGATGAATTCCGTGCCGCGCAATCGGCAAACACTCTGGACATGGGCATGTGGCTCAAAAGCCAGCCAGCCGGTTCGGTTCTTGGCGATGGTGAAATCTGGGTGCCGCCGTTTGACGGGTATTTCGACGTGCGTACCGGTATGCTGTGGGCGGAGTACATCAGTTCAAATGGGGAAAATGGTGTGCAACCACCAGCTTGGGTTGCTGATCTGAAAGCGGCATTGGACACCTACCAATCCAGTGCGCCCGGATCAGACGCCTCGGTCGCCGCTGCGCAGAATATGGTCGAGATCATGACTGGGGAGATGCTGTTCATTGGTACAGTTAATGCTCCGGCCCCGATCTATCATTCGAACAACCTGCAGAACTTCACTGAATTCAAAACGCAGTCCTACGAGTTCTATAGAACCTATCCGTACCGCCCTGCCCAGTGGTGGCTGTCGGAGTGATAGGCGTTTCAATCTAAGACAACGGTTAGGGGCGTCAGCGCCCCTTTCCACATGCTAGCCAGGAACTAAGAAATGCTCCAATTCGCTCGCTTTGCCGCCACGCGCGCAGTGATGGCTGTGGTTACTCTCGTGTTGGTCTCGCTCATCGTTTTTACACTGATGGAGCTTGTGCCGGGTGATTGTGCTGAACGCTATCTCGCCTACAAAAACACGCAGGGCTCGGCCATTACGCTGGCTGATATCGAGGCTGAGAGGGTAAGGCTGGGGCTTGATCGTCCTTTTCTGGTACGTTGGGCTACTTGGTTAAGCGGCGCTTTCCGCGGTGATTTCGGGGATAGCTGCATTTTGCGCGTCAATATCGCGCAACTTCTAGGTGACAAGTTTTGGATCTCTTTGTGGATCTGCTTGGGCTCTTTGACACTGGCATATATGAGCGCAATCCCGGTGGGCATTATCTCGGCGGCGTCAAGGAACGCTTTCCTCAACAATTCCCTGCGACTGGTCAGCTATTTGGGTCTGGCAATGCCGAACTTTCTGCTGGCGTTAATGGTGATGTTGTTTTCCACCGTGTATTTCGGAGAGACACTGACCGGCCTGTTCAGCCCTGAATATCGTGAAGCGCCATGGTCATGGGCCAAGTTTGTGGATCTTTTGAAGCATGCCTGGCTGCCGATTTTCATTCTGGGATGGTCGGCAACCGCATTTGCTCTGCAAACCGTTCGTGCACTGATGTCGGACGAGATCGGCAAGCTTTACGTGACCGCCGCCGCCGCGCGCGGGATATATGGTCGCCGACTCTTATGGCGCTATCCCGCACGCCATGCGCTGGGGCCGATCGTCAACTCGCTTGGGTTCGACCTGAACCGTATCTTCAATGAACTGCCCATTGTGGCCCTGATCCTGACACTCACCGAAGCTGGATCTCTACTGCTTGAGGCGCTGGCACGGTCGAATGACCAGCAGTTGGCTGGTGCGATCATATTCTTGCTGACAGCTGCCATTGTCACGCTGAACTTCGCGACCGACATCCTGTTGGCTGTAATTGACCCGCGCGTACGCAAGAGCATTCTGAGGTAACGCCCATGTCTGCAAAAACGTCTACGAAAATTGACGATCAGAAGGCGAAAGAAGCTTACTTTACGGCTTCACAGCGCCAACTGATCTGGGCCAGATTCAAAAAACAACGTGCGGCCATGATTGCCGCTACAGTGCTGGTTGTATTGATCCTGTCAGGGCTATTTGCACCATTCCTGTCGCCCTATGATCCGACAGTCGCTGGGCGGGATAAGGATTACTTGAATGGGGCACCTCAGATCCCGAAATTCTGCGACAAGAATGGCTGTTCCATACGTCCTTTCCTGCACACTGTGACACGCGAACGATCATTGGCGACAAATTTTCGATGGGTTGAGAAGGTCAACGAGGATGAACGCCGCTATATGGAGTTCTTCGTAAAGGGCGAAAGCTACAAGCTATTCGGATTTATCCCTGGCAACATCCATTTGTTCGGTATGGAGCAAGGATACGTTCACCTATTCGGAACTGATAGTGCGGGCAAAGACATCTTCTCGCGTACGCTTCATGCAGTCTGGACGTCGCTTCAGGTGGGAACTTTGGGCGTTGTGATCTCATTCGTTCTTGCGCTGATGATCGGGGGGATTGCTGGCTACTACGGTGGCGCGATTGACAGCGTGATCCAGATGATTACTGACGCGGTCAGGACGGTGCCTTCGATCCCGCTCTTTATGGCTATTGCGGCCTTTATTCCGCCCGAGTGGTCGGCTGAGACCCGATTTTTCGTTATTACCCTGATACTGGGATTGGTCGGGTGGCCGACGCTGGCGCGAAGGGTGCGAACGCATCTGCTGACCGAGCGTAATCAGGAATATGTTTTGGCGGCTCAACTTTGCGGAGCATCTGCAGGGCACGTTATTCGGCGACATCTCCTTCCCAGCTTTACCAGCTATATCATCGTCGATCTGGTGATCTCGTTTCCGTATGTTGTCCTGTCCGAGACCGCTCTCAGTTTTATTGGGCTAGGGCTTAAGGATCCGGTCAATTCATTGGGTGTAATGCTCCAGAACGTGACCAAGGCGGACGTTTTATTGAACTATCATTGGTATTTTATTCCGGTCTTTTTCTTCATCGCTCTGGTCATGGCTTTCGTCTTCGTTGGTGATGGATTGCGTGATGCCGCTGATCCATATTCGGAGGCCCGCAAATGAGCCTGATCGACGTCGAAAATCTTACGCTGCAATTTAAGACCGACGAAGGTTTGATCACTGCGGTAGATGATGTGTCTTTCTCACTGGCGCCCGGCGAAGTCATGGGCCTTGTAGGGGAAAGTGGTTCTGGAAAGTCCGTGACTGCGAAATCTCTGATGAAGCTTAATCCGGGAAATGCGGTCTATTCTCCGGAAAGTCGGATCACCTTGCATCTTGATAGCGGCCCAGTGGATGTCATGAGCCTGAAACGCCCCCGCGATATGGAAATTGTACGGGGTGGGTCGATCTCGATGATCTTTCAGGAACCCATGGCCAGTTTTGCGCCGGCGATGACAGTCGGCAGCCAGATGGTCGAGCAGTTGTTGATCCACACTGACTTGTCCAAGAAACAGGCTAAAGAGCTATCAATTGAAATGCTGGACCGGGTCGGTATCTCTGACGCATCCACTCGGTTTGGGCAATATGCGTTTGAGATGTCCGGCGGTATGCGGCAACGGGCGATGATAGCCATGGCCCTATCGACCAAACCCAAGCTGCTGATTGCGGATGAGCCCACGACGGCCTTGGATGTAACCATTCAGGCGCAAGTAATAGACCTGATGAAAGACCTCGTGGCCGAGTTCGGCATGGGGATTATCTTTATCACTCATGATCTTGGCGTCGTTGCACAAACCGCTGACAAAGTGGCGGTGATGTATCTGGGCAAGGTGATTGAGCAGGGACCGGTGCGCGAAGTTATTCGGAACCCATATCACCCCTATACCAAAGGTCTGATCGATGCCCTGCCGCAGTTGGATGACCTGGAGAAACCACTCATGCCGATCCCAGGAGATATACCGTCACCTCTGGAACGGCCTGCGGGATGTGTCTTTCACACCCGTTGCGGCAAGGTGATCGGCGACATTTGTCGCACTGTCGTGCCGCAATGGTCTGATACGGGCGAAAATCACCGCACCGCGTGTCACTTGTGCGCTGAAAGATAATTGAATGAGTTCTGAATACCTAATCCAAACACGCGATCTTTCGGTTGGTTTCCCGGTGGGTGGTCAACTCTTCAATAGGCGGGTCCTGAAGGCGGTTAATCATGTTACTCTCGACATCCCAAAGGGGTCGTTCTTTGGGGTGGTCGGTGAAAGCGGGTCTGGAAAAACGACATTTGGTCGTGCCCTGTTGAACGCGGTACCGATCACAGGCGGTTCAGCGCATTATGATGATGGCGAAGTAAACTATGACCTTGGAGATCTGGCCGGAGCAGGTCTTAAAGAATACCGGCGAAGGGCACAGTTGATTTTTCAGGATCCCTACGCAGCGTTGTCGCCACGCATGACGGTGCGCGACATTATCGCTGAACCTCTTGAAGTTATGGGGCTCTGCAAGTCGCGCGATGAGGTGGACGAGCGGGTTCGCGAAGTGGCCGCGATGTGTCGGCTCAATATCGAACACCTGCGCCGTTTCCCACATGCGTTCTCCGGTGGACAGCGTCAGCGTATTTCGATCGCACGTGCCCTAGTTTCCAGACCTCGGTTTGTTATTGCAGATGAAAGTGTCGCGGCATTGGACGTATCGATTCAGGCCGATATTTTGAATTTGCTTAAGTCGTTGCAAGATGAAATGGGCCTGACTTACCTGTTTATCAGCCACGACCTGTCCGTGGTCGCACATACATGCGATCATGTGGCGGTAATGTATCTTGGTCAGATTATGGAAAGTGCCCCGACGCGGCAGTTGTTCGAGGCACCTCGGCATCCTTATACGAAGGCGTTGTTTTCCGCGATCCCTTCTCTGGACCCCGATGACAAAGGAAAAGTACAGCGGTTGGAGGGTGAGATCCCATCGCCGACAAACCGCCCAACAGGATGTCAGTTCCACACACGATGCCCCTTTGCGACAGACCTGTGTAGACAGAAAGAGCCTGAGATGGAGATATGCGAAGCCGGCCATTCCGTTTCCTGTCACCGCTGGCAGGAACTTCAGACCGCAGTCTAAGTTAAGTCGGATTGCGTCCTGTTAAGATGTTGAAAAAGAATTCTTTTTCAATTGGCTCTGCCTTCGAATTAGGGCTTTGCGCCAAAATATTTCCCTCTTACCGTTAAGTTGAATCCCGTCATTGGGCTGATGGCTCAGAGGGTAAGATCATGCACTAGCGGCTTAATTGGGCCAGTCAGCAGGAGTTGCCTGTACTGCCTCGAATAGTCCACTTTTCGAAAGTCTAGCTGCCCAACGGGGTGAAAGCGTAGAAGAAACCTGCAATCATCGCCATGGACAGAATGACAAATAGAAAAGCCGCGATCATGGGCAGTTTGAAGATAGAACGTAGCAGGATGACTTCGGTTAGGCTTGCCCCAGCACTACCGATGATCAGCGCCATTACAGCACCTAAAGACATGCCTTTGGCAGCAAGGGCGGCGCTCAGCGGGATGACCGCTTCTGCACGAATGTAAAGCGGGATGCCAATTACGGCGGATATCGGGATTGCTAGCAGATTATCGTTCCCGGCATACTTCGTGATCAGATCGGTGGGGAGGAAACCGTAAATCATGGATCCGATTAATATACCGACCAACAAATAGGGCAGCACGGTTTTAAAATCTTTCCAGGTGCTTTTCCATACCCGCCCCCATTGGCTGTTGGGTTTGATCTCGGCCGATCGGCTTGCCCCACACCCAGCGGATGGAGCTGGGGCCTCATATGCGGCGGGCTCTACAAAGCGTTCAAAGCCAAGTTTTTCGAGCGCGAAACCGGCGAATATCGAAACGCCGAGGGCGATTACAAAATAGACCAGGGTCACTTTGAGGCCGAACGTGACAGCGAACAAACCGATGATGATAGGGTTCAACAAAGGGCTGGAGAATAAAAAGACCATCATTGGCCCAAATCCGGCCCGCGCTCTGAGCAGTCCTTTCAGAAATGGGATGGTGGAGCACGAGCAGAATGGGGTTATTGCACCCAACATAGCTGAAATTACATAGCCACGACCATTGCGTGAACTGAGGATGGCTTGAATGCGCGCGGGCGAGACATAAGCCTGCAGAAGGCCGACGCCATAGCTGATGATCAGAAAAAGCAATGTCAGTTCAACCGCGAGGAAGGTGAACATACTGAGTGTTTCCTGCACAGCAGTCAGGGTTGATTGGGACATGATGTCATACTCTATTATATTACTAGAAATATCGAAATAATAGCAATTCAAACTTGTGTCAAGGTATTACGGGTAATATCGTAATATTGAGATTGTGAGGTGAGAATGCAGATAGATGATGCTGCCAAAGTGCTGAAAGAGCTTGGCCATAGCCACAGAATTAAGATATTCAAAAGGTTGGTGAAATCAGGATACGAAGGTCTACCGGTGGGGGTTCTCAGGGAAGATCTGGACATTCCGCATTCATCCATGACCCATCATATCGCAAGCTTAGTTAGCGCGGGTTTGATAACGCAAGAGCGTGAAGGGCGTATTCTCCGTTGTGTACCGCAATATAATCGCCTGTGGGAAGTGATCGAATTTCTTCAGGACGAATGTTGCGCTGATCAAGGGGGCGACCCAAACCGACCGGTTTTTAAGGCACCTCCTACCGATTGAGTGCCCCCGCAGCGATGTGTTTTTGACAGTCGATAGTCCGATTTAATAAGGCGGCTGTTGATCAGCCGCCTTTCCATCTTTGCATTATCGATGCGATTACTCGCCCAATGCGATGCCTTCGCGACGCGGATCTGCGCCGCCCTCCAATCCTGTCGGGCTGATTTTGATCATATGCAATCCACTGGTCAGAGCGCGGCTGTTTGTTTCAAATCCCATTTCTTCCAGCGCCGGAGCCAGGGCTTCGGCATCCGTCCCTTCTTCGAGATCATATGTGCCAAACCGATTGATCAGATGAGGAGCGGCTGCGGCGCTTTGGACATCCATGTCCCAGTCCAATACGGAAATAATAGCCTGTGCCACATAACCGATGATCCGTGACCCGCCCGGAGATCCAACCGCTAGAACCGGCTCTCCGTCCTGCATTACAATCGTCGGTGCCATCGATGATCTTGGTCGTTTTCCCGGCGCAACTGCATTTGCAATCGGGACACCATCACTATGTGTGGCAAACGAGAAATCGGTCAATTCGTTGTTCAGCAGAAAACCGCCCTTGGTCATCAAATGTGAACCAAAACCTGTTTCGATGGTCGTGGTCATCGACAACACATTTCCATAGCGATCTACGATTGAAATATGAGATGTGGAGGGCATCGACATATCGATATTGTCGGCCCAAAGCAGCGCGTGGTCGAACTCGGGTTGTCCAGGTGAGACGGTATCCAGCGCCGCTGGGCCTTCTAGTAACGATGCACGGTCTTTCAGGTAGGTTTCGTCCAGCAGGCCACCAACCGGAACTGGAACAAAATCGCTGTCTGCGATATACCGCCCACGATCAGCAAAAGCGAGCCGCGAGGAATCCCCGATCAGACGCCATGCCTCTGGGCTTTCGGAGCCCATTGCGGCAATATCATAAGGTTGCAAATGGCCAAGGATTTGCCCGACACTTAGGCCCCCCGATGATGGCGGTCCCATACCACAGACCTCAAAGCTCCGATATGTCGCGCAGACCGCAGGTCTTTCCACCACACGGTAGTTTGCCATATCCAGCATGCTAAGAACCCCTGGGTTGCGTACGGCTCCACGCACTGTTGCCACAATATCCTCGGCAATTTCACCCGTATAAAATGCATCGGCCCCTTCGACCGCAAAACTACGTAGAGTTTGCCCGTAGGCCTGGTTCTGCAGATGATCGCCAACCTGTAGTGCTGCGCCATCGGGCATGAAATATGCGGCTGTTGACGGCACTTGACTGAGTCGCTCAGCATCCCACTCGATCATACCTGCAAGGCGGGGCGTAACTGTGAACCCGTTTTCGGCCAAGTCTATTGCATCCTCAAACAATGAGGGCCAGTTTGCGCTGCCCCAGCGGCGATGTGCGTCTTCCATAAGGGCAGGGGTGCCTGGCACGCCGACCGAGATGCCACCGATGGCCGCGTCATAGAACCCCCGTTTTTCGCCTTCGGCATCCTGAAACAGGCGTGGGTTCACTTCAATTGGAGCGGTTTCGCGGCCATCCAATGTGGTCAGTTCACCAGTTTCGGCATCAAACCAGACAAGAAATGCACCACCTCCCAGCCCCGAAGACTGTGGTTCTACCAATCCAAGTACAGATTGTACGGCGACCATGGCGTCCGCTGCAGTTCCGCCTTCTGACAAAACACGAGCGCCAGCCTCTACAGCCAACGGGTTCGCTGCCGAGACCATCCAGTCTGAAGCGACAACGGGCTGCCCGGCATCGCGCTTAACCAGGGCGGCTTCAGCACGCTCTGACAGTTTATCCAGTGCACCGGCGGTGGCTGCTTCGGGTGCGACCGCATCTGTGGTCTGTTGGGCGAAGGCAGTACTGTTCAACAGCGCACTCAGAATTACAGCAGAGGCTGTTAGACCGCGCTTTTGTTTCGGTTTGGTATTCATTGTTGGGTTCCTCCAAGAACACTTTAAAACAAACAGTTGGGCAAAAAGGTGCGAACCAATTAAGAAATACGATCACCGTAATGATACTGATGCAAAAGACAACGCAACAAATTCAATGTGGCGATTACACACGGGCCCGGGGCTATTCGAAAGACGTGCGGGGCTTTGAACGAGGCCTTCTGCACAGTTCTTTGAAGAACCGTCTGGTCAACTTAAAGAAGAAGATGCAGACAGAAAACGTGGGTGGATCTGGATGGCATTCCAGTGTTTTTCTTGGGTTGGCCCGTTCAAGTGATGGTTTCTGTGGCGAATGGAACGCTTCTCTCTTCGAGCCGCCTCAGATAGCCGCTGACCTTTTCAAGACCGGTCTTGAGAATTTCAGGGTTGTTGGCGTAACCGATACGTAACCAACCCTCCATATGCAGAACTGAGCCAGGTGTGAACATCACCCCAGTTTCTTCCAGCAATGAGACACAGAATTCGCGAGACGACATATCGAAATCGTACTTAAGCAACGCGGTGGTGCCAGCCTGCGGCTTGACATAAGAAATCCTGGGTTCATTCGATACCCAATCATCAAGGATTTTTAGGTTTCCGCGGGTAATACGGTGGCTGCGCTCCAAGATGCGGGATTTGTTTTCCAGCGCGAGGGCGGCGAAATAATCGTCAAGCATTCCAACGCTGATCGTGTTGTAATCGCGATGGATGGAGACCGCCTCCAGCACCTCCGTTGCCGCTGCGATCCAACCCAGTCTCAATCCTGCCAGCGAAAAGGTCTTGGACATACCGGCCACGCTGATACCTCGTTCATAGAGGTCCGCTATCGCGGGGCAGAAACCGTCACCGGTTTGGCTGGTGCCACGATACACCTCGTCGCACAGCACATAGGCCTGACTGCGCCGGGCAATCTCAATGAATTGCTCCAGGTAGCCGGCATCCATCAATGCGCCGGTCGGATTGTTGGGGTTGTTGATTGCGATCAACTTTGTGTCTGGTCGGATTAATGCGGCGAACTCATCGAGATCGGGCAAAAAGCCGTTTTCCGGCCGCAGGTGAAGGATATCAACTGTGGCGCCATAACTCTCGGGGATCGAATAATGCTGTTGATAGGTTGGCCGGACCGAGATCACGTGATCGCCCGGTTCGACCAGCGTTTCATGGACCAGCGCATTAGCCCCAATCGCCCCGTGTGTGACGACAATATTTTGGCGCTCTTGCCGTTCATAAAGCGTCGCAATCGCATCACGCAATCGGTCAGACCCTTCGATCGCGCCATAGGTCAGCTTCATTGGTTTGAGGTCATCTAGAACGTCGGAGTTCTTGCCAGACAATTCCAAAAGCTGCTCGATCGTCAGAGATGCAACACAGGTTTCGGCCAGATTGAACTCGCAATGGTTTTCGAATTCATTCATCCAGATCTCAACGCCAAAAGGCTTGATTTTCATCTCATCTCTCCCTGTTGTTCAGTCCTTGCGCCTGAGGAAGTTTCCAGATGCCACAAACCATGGCGATGCCCTCAAGGCCCAAGCCGACTGAACGGAAATATGCTGACCTGGTGTAGTCAGGTAACCGAGCCTTGCCGCAGGGCAGTGAACCCAGATCGCCACTGTTCTGATCCGACGACCATCCATGGTCAACCCTTGCGATCCATATCTCCGCCGCTGCCTCCAGTGGCTCAACCGATTTCCTCAAAATAGCGTACAGTCGCCGACAGGCCCACCAGCACCTCGTATTGAGGGGTGCCCATCGCATATCGGTTCGGGTTTGCATCCGACACGCACCGCTGCTTGTAGGGGAAAAGCGAATTCAACAACGCCAGACGTCCCCAGACGATACCCAAATGCGGTCTGAAAAACTTGTACGAGGAGAAGGCCAGAAAATCATAGCCCAGTTCTTTAACGTCGACCAAGTGATGCGGCGCAAATTGCACCGCATCTACAAAGGTCAACGCACCTGTATCTTCCAACGTCTTTCCGATGTTGATTGCCGATCTAGAAATGTACGGACAGACCAGCCAAGGGCTTCTGGATTGGAGGTGCGAACTTGGTCAGATCGATGCCTTCAACTGCTGTTTTGTATTCATCCAGCGTTGGTGTACGTCCCAGAATTGCCGATAGGACGACAACAGGAGTTGAGCCCAACAAGGATTCACCCTTTTTGGTTTCGGAATCCGCAACCACCCGGCCTTGGAACAGGCGTGTCGATGTGGCTAGAACCGTATCCCCTTTGGCTGCTTTTTCCTGATTGCCCATGCAAAGGTTGCAGCCCGGACGTTCAAGATAAAGGATGTTTTCGTATTCGGTACGGGCCTGGACCTTAGGCGCAGCATCGTCGAACTCGAATCCGCAGTACTTCTGCAGAATTTCCCAGTCGCCCTCTTCCTTCAATTCATCAACAATATTGTAGGTCGGAGCGGCCACGACGAGCGGAGCCTTAAATGTGACATCGCCCTGATCAGCCTCGAGATTGCGCAGCATCTGAGCGACGATCTTGATATCACCCTTGTGCACCATGCATGACCCTACAAACCCAAGGTCCACTTTCTTTTCAGCGCGATAGAATGAAATCGGGCGGATGGTGTCGTGGGTATAACGCTTTGAGACATCCGCATTGTTGACGTCTGGGTCCGCGATCATTGGTTCCACGATTTCATCCAGATCGACAATGACCTCGGCAGCGTATTTGGCATTTTCATCGGGAGTCAGCGCGGGTTTCTCACCCGACCTGATCTGCTCGATGCGCTTGTCCGCGATCTCGATCAAGCTGTTGAGCATCCGGGCATCGTTCTCCATGCCCTTTTCGATCATGATCTTGATGCGCGATTTGGCAATCTCCAGTGACTCAATCAGGGTCTCGTCGTTGGATATGCAGATTGAAGCTTTGGCTTTCATTTCCGCAGTCCAGTCGGTGAAGGTAAAGGCCTGGTCCGCCAACAGCGTTCCAATATGCACTTCGATAATCCGACCCTGGAACACATTGTCACCGTGCTGTGCCAGCATCTGCGCCTGTGTTGCATGAACCACGTCGCGAAAGTCCATGTGATCAGCCATCTTGCCCTTAAAGGTCACTTTTACTGATTCAGGGATTGGCATGGTTGCTTCACCTGTCGCCAGAGCTAGTGCCACGGTGCCAGAGTCCGCGCCAAACGCGACACCTTTGGACATCCGGGTATGACTGTCACCACCAATGATGATTGCCCAATCGTCAACAGTAATGTCGTTGAGAACCTTGTGGATAACGTCCGTCATCGCATGATAGACGCCCTTCGGATCACGACCGGTTATCAAGCCGAATTTGTGCATGAAGGCCATCAATTTGGGCGTATTGGCCTGCGCTTTGGCGTCCCAGACCGATGCAGTGTGGCAGCCCGACTGATAGGCCCCGTCGACCGACGGGGATAGGACCGTGGCGGCCATGGCCTCAAGTTCTTGTGCCGTCATTGGTCCGGTTGTGTCCTGACTACCAACGATGTTGACGCGCACCCGCACGTCAGACCCTGCGTGCAGCACCTTGTCGGACGCTACACCCAGTGCGTTTGCGTTAAAGATTTTTTCGACCGCGGTCAGACCTTGATCCACGGCGCTGATTTCCGTCGAAGGCGCAAAGACACGCGGTGCTTCGATCCCCAGAGTTTCAGCGGCGAAAGTCTGCAGTTTTTTGCCGAACACGATGGCATAAGACCCACCAGCCTTCATGAACTCCATCTTTTGCGGTGTGAATGATCCGGCCATATCGACCAGTTCATCGCTGCCATCTTCGCTAAATAGTTTCTTTTGCTTTGTGTTGATTGTCAGAACGGTTCCGGTCGCAACCGAGTATTTCTGTTCCAGCACCGGGTTGCCGTCATTGTTCAGGATCGTCTTGCCGTCTTCGTCCGTCTTTCTGACCCAGTTCTTAAGGTCCACACCGATCCCACCGGTCACGCCTACCGTGGTCAGGAAAATGGGAGAGATGCCATTCGTTCCCGCCACGACGGGTGCGACGTTGACAAACGGAACATACGGGCTTGCCTGCTTGCCGGTCCAAAGGGCGACGTTGTTAACCCCAGACATGCGCGATGATCCGACGCCCATCGTGCCTTTTTCAGCGACTAGCATGACACGTGCATCTGGATGCTTAAGTTTCAGTGCCTCAATTTCTTTTTGAGCGTCTTCCGAAATCAGACATTTGCCGTGCAGCTCGCGATCAGCGCGGGAATGTGCCTGATTGCCTGGGCTTAGAAGGTCGGTTGAGATATCGCCTTCGGCCGCCACATAGGTGACAACTTTGATTTCTTCGTCGACCTCAGGAAGCTTGGTAAAGAACTCTGCCTTGGCGTAGCTGTCCAGAAGATCTGAAGCTATGGCATTGCCTGCCTCATAGGCCGACTTGATGCGATCTGTATCGGCCTCGTAAAGAAAGACCTGAGTCTTGAGCACCTCAGCCGCATCTCGCGCTGTCGCTTCGTCGGTGCCCAGTGCAAGATCAAGCAACACTTCGACCGACGGGCCGCCTTTCATGTGGCTCAATAGCTCATAGGCGAAAGCTGCATTGATTTCCTCAACCTCGACAGTGCCCAGAATGATCTCTTTCAAAAAGCGCGCTTTTTCACCCGCGGCGCTCGTGGTGCCGGGCAGGGTGTTATAGATAAAGTGGTGCAGGCAATCATCGCGGTGCGCACTGCCGGTGTCTCTGATATGGTCGATAACTTCGCGGGTCAGTGCACCGTCATCGATGGGCTTGGGGCTGAGACCCTGTTGCTTGCGGTCTTCGATCTCGGTCAAGTAGTCGTTGTAGAGGCTCATGTTATTTTTCCGCATCTCTGGCATGCTATGGGGCGATATTCGCGGCGGCATAATTGTCGCTGGATCAGTATAGTATACTTTCGTATACATTAGATTGACGGAGTTCAAGCGCCGGATTGCCGCATAATACATGAAAATCCTTTAGGCCATCTCGAATCCCGGTGCATTTCCTCTAAGTTTCAAGATTGCAGGGAATGGGAAATGAGAAGGTGGGCGAAATTCTTAAAGCCCTAGAGACAACCCTTTTCTACCTGCGATTAGTCAAGGTTACCTGCCGTTAAACAGCGCTTTTGCGATCGCTCCAGATGCCGAGCAAGGGGGGGTGAGGGCGCGGTTCATAGACCCAATGTGCAGTGCATAGAATACAGTGTTGAGGTCAGCGCGAAGGTGGTGCTCCCATTCTTGAGTATCCGCAACCACGCCCTGTTCGGTGGTCACAGCCCCGGTTAAAACCTGATCAGGCAAAGCCAATCGCACCTTGGCAAGCCACGGAATGCCTGACACATCGCTATCACAGAGGATGCAGGATAAGAGGAGTTCATGTCGTATACTCGTTTTGCGATCTACTATGTTCCCCCCCACGGCCCGTTGGCCCGTTTCGGGGCATCCTGGCTGGGTTGGGACATTATCAGCGCGTGTGAAGCGCCTTTGTTCGATTTTCCCGGTTTGGATGGAATCACGATGACGCCGCGCAAATACGGCTTTCACGGAACGTTGAAACCGCCATTTCGGTTGGCCGGTGACAGCACAGCCGAGGAATTGCACATGCGCGTGGCTGAGTTGGCGTTGGGACTTGCTCCAGCGATATGCGATGGTTTGGAACTAACCAGACTTGGCCGCTTTTTGGCGCTGATACCACGCAGTGAATCTAAGGCGTTGCAACAGGTCGCTGCGGCCTGCGTCCAAGACTTGGATGAATTCCGAGCGCCTTTGTCTGTGGCAGAACTTGAACGGCGGCGGCGACCGGGGATGAGCGCCCGTCAGAATGCCTTACTGACCAAATGGGGTTACCCGTATGTGATGGACGATTTCCGATTCCACATGACCCTTACCGCACGGTTGCCCAAGCTAGATATTCCGGTCTGGACAGAAACGATATTGAGGTCTCTGCCTGAACTGCCGGTTCCGTTTGTTGTTGATCAGATCGCGTTGTGTGGTGAACGCAAAGATGGGCGGTTTGAGTTGATTCATCGCTACAAGCTCGCGGGTTGAATCAGATTGCCTTCCAATCCTTGATCCGAAGCTTCGATAAACGCTCAAATCAAGGTGGGTTGGGTATCTCGGCGTATTTGTCTTTTGGAATTCGGACGATACCACGCAATCCTAGAAGGCCCCGATCGAGCGGATCAAGGAGTTCGATCGCAGATTTCACTGCACTAAATATGGAATCTGCGTCATTTCCATTCGCGGTAATAAGCGGCAATCCAGGTGTCGGCGCGGTCCAATCCAAAACCCGCAATTCCTGCGCGAACGCATCATGCTTCTCCATCAGTTTCCAGGACATAGCGTCTAGCGATGCGATGTCCGCACGTCCTGAGGCGACCGCTTGAGCTGATTTGACATGCTGTTCCGTGTGTAGACGATTTTGAAACCAAAAACCGTGCTTGCGTAGATGCCAGTACGGAGCAGCGTAACCTGACTGCGAGAATGCCTGATTAAACGCAAAGATTGACTCGCTGAATTCTACGATGTCCTGTCGGGCATCATCGGAACGCACGACAAGTGCACTACGATAATATCCTGGGGGGCAGCCATCAAGCCCGTAGTCCGGTGTGCCGACCAGCTCGACCAAGTCATGCAGCCAGATGCGATACGGCATGCCGCAAGTCTGGCTTAATACCAAATTCGGGTTTTTCCACACAAAAAACTCTTCTGCGTTCTGAGAGAGATGTTCGGGGCCATCTATACCTACTTCATTCAAGTTCCGAAGTATCAGCTGCCAATAACGATCATGGGCCGCTGCCAGCTGCGGGCGCTGATACATCATCAGATTTGCAATCATTCTGTTCAGAGCCTTGGTTGGTGCACACTGTTCCTTTGGTTAGCATGTCTGTCTTGCATTGGAAGTCCTGACTCATAGAAAGTAATTGCATCCTAGATATAATTTCAATATTTCACGAAATATGGAATCATATATCTCAAACCAACTTAACACATTAGGCCATCCACATCGGCTAGCGGTGTTTCGGATTCTTATGCGGCGATATCCTGATCGGGTGCCGGCTGGAGAGCTGGGTTCGGCGCTCGATATCAAGCCCAGCACCATGTCGAGCTATCTTAGTGCACTGCAGAACGCTCAGATCATAAATCAACAGAGGGTTGGAACCTCTTTGCTTTATTCAATTGATATGCATTCTGTGCGGGAAATGCTCGACTACTTGTTCTTGGATTGCTGCCTCGGACGACCTGATTTGTGCATGCCCTTCGATTTGGGAATTGACGTCGAGGATGATCGGAAATTCAACGTGCTGTTCCTCTGCGTAGGAAACTCAGCCCGCTCTATCTTTGCGGAATCTCTGCTTCGTGAAATTGCCGGGGATCGGTTCAATGTATTCTCGGCAGGGATCAAGCCTTCGTCTGAATTGAACCCTTTTGCACTTCAGGTGCTGAAAGACAAAGGCCACGATATCTCGGCTTTACGTTCAAAGAACATAGCAGAATTCTCAGGGTCGAATGCACCAGACCTCGATTTCGTTTTTACGGTTTGCAATCAGGCGGCAAACGAGGAATGCCCGGCTTGGGATGGCCAACCGATCAGCGGTCATTGGGGCATGGCGGATCCGGTCAAGGCCGAGGGTACCCATGCGGAGAAGAGCCTCGCGTTTCAAAACGCCTATGGTGCACTTAAACGTCGGATTGAGGCCTTTTCCGCGTTGCCGGTCGAAAGCCTTGATCGCCTCGCCTTGCAATCCGCCATCGATGAAATCGGCAAATCTGCCGCTGAGAGTACAACATGACAACTTATGCAGTGAATGGTCTGGGCCGGATGGGAAAGCTTGCCCTGAAGCCGCTTTTGGAACGAGGGGCACGTGTCGCATGGATCAACGACGCGGTGGGTAACGCCGCAATGCACGCGCACTTGTTAGAGTTTGATTCTGTGCACGGCCGTTGGGCTGGTTCTTTCGATCATGATGACGAAAGCATCACCATCAATGGAACGCGCATACCGTTCGTCAGAACAAACGACCTGACAAAACTGCCACTGGATGGCATCGACGTGGTGATCGATTGCACGGGCGCCTTCAAGACCGAGGTCAAGTTGGCCCCGTATTTTGAAGCCGGTGTTAAGAAGGTGGTTGTCTCTGCACCGGTCAAGGACGGTCCGGCCTCTAACATTGTATATGGTGTCAACGAAGATACATATGACCCCAAAATGCATCACATTGTGACTGCAGCATCCTGCACGACCAATTGTCTCGCTCCGGTCGTAAAAGTCATTCATGAAAACCTTGGAATCCGGCACGGGTCGATGACCACGATTCATGACGTGACCAACACGCAGACAATGGTAGATCGTCCAGCCAAGGACCTGCGTCGTGCGCGCTCGGCATTGAATTCGTTGATCCCAACCACAACTGGATCAGCAACGGCAATTACGCTGATCTATCCGGAACTAAAGGGTCGATTGAATGGCCATGCCGTGCGTGTTCCATTGCTGAATGCGTCGCTGACAGATTGTGTTTTCGAGGTTGAACGAGAAACAACCATTGAGGAGGTCAATGGCTTGTTCAAGGCTGCCGCTGAAGGGCAACTCAGCGGTATTCTAGGTTATGAAACGCGACCCTTGGTGTCGGCAGATTATACAAACGACCAACGCTCTTCGATCGTTGATGCGCCTTCAACCATGGTGGTGAATGGCACTCAGGTGAAAATCTATGCGTGGTATGACAATGAATTCGGATATGCGCATCGCCTGGTCGATGTTGCCTTGATGGTCGGGGCATCATTGTGACGCAAAGACCCGATGGTCTGCCGGCCTACATCGCCGTAACGGCCGCCTATTGGGCGTTTATGCTGACCGATGGCGCGCTCAGAATGCTGGTGTTGTTGCACTTTCATACTTTGGGCTTCTCACCGGTGCAGTTGGCTTACCTGTTTGTTTTGTACGAGATCGCTGGAATGGTGACCAACCTCGCTGCGGGTTGGATTGCAGCCCGGTTTGGGCTCGCGGCAACTCTCTATGCAGGTCTGGCGCTGCAGATCGTGGCATTGCTTGCGCTGACGCAACTTGACCCGCAATGGGCCATGAGTGTCTCGGTGGCATTTGTGATGATTGTTCAGGGGGCAAGTGGGATCGCCAAGGACTTGGCAAAGATGTCGTCAAAATCGGCAGTCAAACTGCTTGCCCCAACCGAAGGTGGCGGTCTATTCCGATGGGTTGCTATCCTGACAGGATCAAAGAATGCCGTGAAAGGTATTGGATTCTTGTTTGGGGCGGCGCTGTTGGCGACTTTGGGTTTCAATTGGGCCGTTTTACTTATGGCGATTATACTGGCTGTGGTTTTGGGTGCTATTCTTGCCTTCATGCCAGTCGGTCTTCCCAATGGGCGAAAGGGCGCCAAGTTCTCTGAGGTCTTTTCGAATTCGGCCAATGTAAACTGGCTTTCGGCGGCACGGGTCTTTTTGTTCGGCGCGCGGGACGTTTGGTTTGTCGTCGGCATTCCAATCTATTTCTATGCCGTGCTTTCCAATGGCACTGAGGAAGCGAACCGCGCAGCCTTCTTTATGATCGGCACGTTTATGACCATCTGGGTGATATTATACGGTGCGGTTCAGGCCAGTGCGCCAAAAATCCTTCGCGCGTCTGAGCGCTCTGAACGAGATTTAATACGCGCCGCACGTGACTGGGCTGCTGTATTGTTCTGCATCCCAGCAATTCTGACTGTCGCAGCCCTGCTGTCTACAGGGGCGCCGGTATGGCTGACTGTCACTTTGGTAATTGGCTTGCTATTCTTTGGGGCGATATTCGCGATCAACTCTTCGCTTCATTCCTATCTGATCCTGGCGTTCACCAAATCTGAAAGGGTCACGATGGATATAGGCTTTTACTATATGGCCAATGCCGCGGGCCGATTGATCGGTACCGTTTTGTCTGGCGTGACCTATCAATTGGGTGGGCTTCCATTTGTGCTGGGAACCGCAGCAATCATGATCGGCCTTTCTGCACTCATATCCTGTAAACTTACAGCACCGACCAATGAGGCAATCTTATGAGTATCTTTGAACGCTACCTGAGCGTCTGGATCGCGCTTGCCATGATCGGGGGTGTATTAATTGGCCAGACAGTGCCCGGGTTGGTCGAGGTTATCGCATCGGCAGAGGTAGCGAGCGTCAATCTGGTTGTGGCGTTGTTGATCTGGGCAATGGTCTATCCAATGATGGTTGGCGTTGACTTTAGTGCTGTCGCGGGCGTTGCGCGTCAGCCTCAGGGCCTGATCATCACCCTTGTCGTGAATTGGCTGATAAAGCCTTTCACCATGGCGATGCTCGCTGTTTTGTTCTTTGAGTTCGTCTTCGCACCATGGATTCAACCTGAAGACGCGGCTCAATACACTGCGGGCCTGATCCTGCTTGGGGCCGCTCCGTGCACTGCAATGGTTTTCGTCTGGTCGCAACTTACAAAAGGGGACGAAACGTACACATTGGTGCAGGTCTCGGTGAATGATCTGATCATGGTTGTCGCGTTCGCGCCAATAGTAGCATTTCTATTGGGCGTCACAGAGATTTCGGTTCCGTGGCAAACGCTCGTTCTGGCAACGGTACTCTATGTAGTTCTGCCCTTGATAGCCGGGTTGATCACGCGCAGGTGGCTTGGGTCGCAAGATGCAATCGATACATTTTCGGCACGTGTAAAGCCCTGGTCGGTTGTGGGTTTGATCACCACAGTCGTCATTTTGTTTGGCCTGCAGGGGCAAACGATTTTGACCCGGCCAATTGTAATTGCGCTGATCGCAGTGCCCATATTGGTTCAGAGTTACAGCATATTTTTCTTGGCTTATGGTACGGCCTATGCGTTGAAAGTTCCGCATCGAATTGCTGCTCCTTGCGCCATGATCGGAACCTCGAATTTCTTTGAACTTGCGGTTGCGGTTGCCATCAGTTTGTTTGGTTTGAATTCGGGTGCGGCGCTGGCAACCGTCGTTGGGGTGCTTGTCGAGGTTCCGGTGATGTTGTCATTGGTGGCATTTGCAAATCGCACTCGTAGTCGGTTTGCAGTGCCGGAATAATCACCAAAAAAACTTCTTACGAACTGTCATGCGCTAATCAAATTTCGTTTCCAACCAGGAGTTCAGCGAAGCATTCCAGATCGCGTGTGTGGGGCTTTTATGCAACGTGCGTGCATTATCGCTTTTGGTCGTTTTGCGCGGAATTCATCACTGACATAATTACAGTTTGTGAGGCTAGGAGTGGACCCGAGGTTCAATCGGGGGATCAATTATGCGCATTGCAGTCGTTATTCCCTGTTTCAAGGTCAAGCGCCACATTGAAGATGTGATCGCGCGTATCGGTCCAGAAGTAGAGCATATTTTTGCAGTCGATGATGCCTGCCCCGAAGATTCAGGTGGTTTCATTGAAAAAACATTAAAGGATCCCCGCCTGACGGTTTTAAGGCATAAGACAAACACCGGTGTGGGTGGAGCTGTCATCACGGGATATCGGGCAGCATTGGATGCAGATGCCGAAATAGTCGTGAAGGTTGATGGGGACGGTCAAATGGCCCCTGAATTGATCTCTCAGTTTGTACAACCGATCGCAGTTGGGGAAGCGGACTATGTAAAAGGTAACCGGTTCTATTCGGGTACTGCGGTGAGGGAAATGCCCTGGGTCAGGTTGTTCGGCAACGCGTTTCTTAGCTTCATAACGAAGCTATCAAGTGGGTACTGGAGCATATTTGATCCAACCAATGGGTTTACCGCGATACATGCCCGTACGCTCGCCTCAATTGATCTCGACAAAGTATCCCAGCGATATTTCTTTGAAAGTGACATGCTCATTCGTCTCGGTGATCTTCGGGCTGTCGTGATCGATATTCCTATGCGAGCGGTCTATGCCGACGAAGTCAGCGGACTTCGTGTCGGACGTGTCATGTTTGAATTTCTTTGGCGCCATTTGGTCGCCACACTAAAGCGCGTTATCTACATGTATTTTCTGCGCGATTTCTCTCTTGCGTCATTAAACCTCCTGTTCGGAGTCCTTCTCTTGAGTTTTGGGATCATGTTTGGTGCGGTGGCATGGTCAGAGTCTGTTGCGACCGGGGTGCCAGCTACGACCGGAACCGTAATGCTTTCGGCATTACCGATTGTCCTTGGATTCCAGATGCTCCTGTTTTTTGCAAGTTATGACATTGCATCTGAACCAACGGTCCCAATTCAACGTCTACGGATCACCCGGCGCATACCGATGCTTGTCGGCAGTGGCGCAAAGACAGACGATAAATAACATGACGTACGATCGGAGTTTGCTTGCGGTCTTGTCAGTGTTCTGTGCCGCATTGTGGATAGGCCTGCTGACACCGCCTTTCCAATCCCCCGACGAATTCGATCACGTCGAACGCGCCTATTTGCTCTCGAAAGGTCAGTTACTGTTAAGCACTGACGAGAGTCGGGCATCAGGCGGGAATGTGGACACTGGGTTGCTCGACTATATGGCGCAGTTTAAATCCTTGCCGCATCACCCGGAAGTCAAGGTCACTTCAGCGCAACTGAATTCTGCGAAAGACATAGATTGGAGCGGCAAGCGCGCCTACGAAACACTGCCTGGAACAGGGTATTATTTCCCTCTTATTTATTTACCTCAAGCACTGGCTCTCGCGTGCGGAGAGTTCTTGGGTCAAAGTGTCGATGCCAGCTATAAACTTGCGCGACTTTTTACTCTTAGCGCGGGGTCGTTGATTTTGCTTGCGGCATTTCGAATTATGGTGCCTTCGGCGTTGGTGATCGCACTATTATTCCTCCCGATGACGCTGTTTCAGGCTGCATCTGCAAGCATTGACTTCATATCCACAGCGATGGTGCTTCTGATAATCGCGCTATACCTCGACATAATGAAAAGAAGCACTCGGCCAAGTATTCAAAGGATGCTTGGATTATCGGCCCTGATTTTCTTACTTGCAGGGTGCCGTTTGCACATGGCGCCACTTGTGTTGTTACCCCTGACGTTCGGGGTTCGCTTTCGGAGCATTCCTGCAATTTCCCTATTCATGGTTTTATGTATCGCGATCATTTCCTGGTATGGATTTGCATTATCCATAACTAAGGATATGCGCGTAGATTTAGGTGCGACCACGACCCAGATCTTGGAATATTATGTGCTCAATCCCTGGCAGTTCGCGGACACTCTTTGGGCCACGCTTTCGGACGGACAAAGAACTCTTTACTACCTTCATACATTTTTAGGAATTTTGGGGTGGCTGGATGTGCCATTCTCTCCTCAGACCTACACTACATTATTTCTTATTGTCCTGTTGATCCTGATGTTTGCGATACTTCAGGGAAGAATAGATGATGGGCTGTCTACATTTGCCTTGATTTCATCTGCATTTGGTGGGTTCTTCATAGTTTTCTTTTCACTTCTAGTAACTTGGACGCCCCATCCCGCCTCAACTATATTGGGTGTCCAGGGCCGTTACTTTTTGCTACCCATCCTACTTATGGCCTGTCTTTTCCAATCGCGTGGAACTATCGATGGCAGGGCAAGAAAATACAGAATGGCTGAGAATGTGCTGCTGATATTACTGTTGTCATTTTCCCTGTTCGCAACGTCTGAAGCCTTGGAAGCAAGGTATTACTTCTCCAGCAACATATAGGCTTGCGTAAAATGCAGGAGGCCAACGAGATGAAAAACTTTGTAGAGAAACCGGATTGGTCGAACTATGAAGAAAATTGGCTGGCGAACTATGACGCCTCAAATTACGGCTCAAACTTAAGTGCGCGTATTTTACGTTCGACGCATAACTTGGTCGAGAAAAATGCCGGCCTTGATGATCACTACGGGACGATTCTTGAGCTTGGCGTTGGTACGATGGCACATTTCGGCTGCGTTCAACATGGTTTCGAGCGATACATCGCTTCGGACCATGATCCAAAAGTAATCGATTGGTTAACCAGGCGTAGTTGGGACCCACGCGTCGAGATCAAGCAGCTTTCAGGTGCCAGGCTGCAATTTGAAGACGATAGTATTGATCGCGTGATCGCGACCCATGTTTTGGAGCACATTCCTGATCCGGTAAGTGCGTTGGAGGAGTGGGTTCGCGTTATCCGTCCGGGCGGGGTACTATCGCTGATCCTCCCGTGTGACCCCGGACTTGCGTGGAGAATTGGGCGAACGTTAGGGCCGCGAAAACGCGGTTATGCAGCGGGCCTGCCTTACGATTATTACATGTCAGTCGAGCATGTAAATGCGATCTATAACCTGCATCAGATTATTAAGTTTCATTTCCCAGAACGCCGTACCAAGTGGTGGCCCATGCGGGCCGCAATTCCGGACATTAACCTGATATACGGGGTTAATTGCTTTGTCTGATGGGACAAAAACACTAACTCGCAATAAACGCCTCCGCTGGACCCTGGCAGGGCTCATTGCAGGATTGGCGCTGCTGGTTGTGCTCATACAAAAAAGTGGAGCAACTCTGTCGGGTATTTCTCAGGTACTGGGCGGCGTACCCTGGCCCATTTACGCGCTGATTATGTTGACGCAAAGCATCATTGTTGTGGCCGCGGCAATGAAGTGGCGGATCGTGCTTTCAGAAACACTGGATATTCAGACAATATCCTTGGGAACGGCCACCTCTGCAACGGCGACCGGTGCGCTTTTGGGGCAGATAATTTCGATACAGATTAGCGTCCCGATTGTCCGCGCGTGGGTTGCGAGCAAAAGCGGCATCCGCGCCCGCGCCGCTGCGGGTACCTCACTATTCGAGCAATCGTTAGAGCTTTTGACGCTGGGAATTGCGGTATTGGCCGGCCTTGTGTTTGTTGCGTTGGGTGCGGCTTTTGCAACATTCTCTTTGATCGTACTTCTCGGGGTTGTTGTCGCTGCGCTAAAGCCTGTCCTGCGTGGGAGTGCACTGGTGGTTCATCGAATTCGTGTGATGATAGGAGAGGGCGCGGCTTTGACGTCGCTCGCCGATGGTTTGAACCAAGCTGCTGACCAAAGATCCGTGGTTCTACATAAACTTATGGGGTTGAGCCTTTTGAGGTATGTGCTGATAGCGGGTTTGAATGTTGGTCTGATGGTGATGTTTTTGCCGGGGCTCGATCCCATGCCGCTTTTCGTCGCCTTCCCTTTGATACTACTCGTTTCGTCGATCCCGTTTTTACCTGCAGGATTGGGAGTGACTGAAGTGACATGGGCTAGCGCTCTATTCCTTCAGGGCATTGACGCGGCGACTGCGGCCGAAGCTGCGGTATCTTTGAGGATCGTAACCGTAAGCGGATTCTTGTTGTGCTACCCCTTACTTGCTGCAGCGGGATTTAGGCGGCATCAGGATCTTTGATCGTAAAAATTCCGTATTTTGTCAGGTGGGTTCAAAGCACCAATTCCCTATCATTCTGGAATCTCCGGACTGAGTAGTTGTCCAATTGGTTTTTTACTCACTGATGTGGATCAAACTATCGCGGCCTATTTGGTCATTTGGGAGAACCACAAATCAGTACGCGTGATGCCCCAATCTAGCCACAATAGCCTGATGAATCGGAAACAATCTGTTCTTGTTTTGGAATTCATAGCGCAAAGGAGTAAAAAAGAATGATAAACCCAATCGCATCAGATCTGACTTGGCAAAAAGAGCCCTGTTCGAAGAGCGGCAGCAACTTGCGCCACAGGTGATCAGATGGTGCAGGCTTTAGAAATTGCTGCTCACACCGCCTGAATTGGAGGAGATGACCTAGATTGATGTACGCGCATAATTTCCGACAGCTAGGTCTCCCAATCGCAACATCAGTTGCGACAGATAATCCTTTGAGACTAGAGTCTTCGCTGACCAGGATTGCCTTCATGATCGGAATACATACTCAATGGCGCTGCACCCCATGACGCAACCATGGCTTACAGTAATTATGCCAATCTATAATGGCGGGGACACTCTGGACGCAGCACTGTCGTCGCTAGATGGTCAATGCGAAGGGCTTGAGATTGTCGCCGTCAATCAAGGTTCAACGGATAATAGCCGGAAACTTCTCGAGGCTGCGCGGTCACGTCTTCCACTCCGGATCATCGACAATCCTGATGCAAAATCGTGGACCGAGAATACAAATCTTGGACTGCGAGAAGCAGCTTCATCCCTTATCACAATGTTGCATCAGGATGATATTTGGTCGCCTGGTCGTGCGGCATTGCTGAAAGAAATGTCCTCACGATACCCGAATGTCGATATATGGGTTCATGGTGCGAATCTCATTGATCTTAAGGGTAATACGGTCGGCCATATGTGTCCTCCGTTCGGAGGTGCTCAGCGCGTTCTTTCATTCGAAGAGGCGCTTTCGTACTTGATTGTTCAAAATACCGTTGCGTTGCCTGCCGTCATGTTCAGGCGGGATGCAGCAATGCGAAAGGGCGGTCTTGATGAAGACCTTTGGTATACTGCCGACTGGGACCTTTGGTTGAGCCTCGCACAGAATGGATTGGCTTGGGATCCCACCTGCGCCGCATCGTTTCGTATTCATGCAGCTTCCCAGACCATGACCGGGTCGCGAGACCTGCAATCGTTCAAGCGACAATTGAAGATCCCAATGGAACGGCATCTTGTGCATCTGCCAGACGATCTCAGAAAGATTGCCCGTAAACGCGCTGATACGGCCAATGCTTTTAACATTTGTTTGGCCAGCCTGCACCATCGCAGATTGCGTGGATGTGGTTCAGCGTTAAAGGCAATAATCTTACTTGGACCGCTTGAATGGCGCGAGTTTCTCACCCGCTCACAGATCGTGAACAGGCTCGTGCCCCGGCTTAAGCTGGCGATGAAAAGAGGAACATGAGATGGGTCCATTCAGAGTGCATATTGATTCCGCATTTGAGGCAGACTCGGGGTTTGCTTTGACATCGCGGCACCGTGTTTTTTTTGAATTGGATTGTTTTTCACATCGCGTGAGAGGTCGGTTAAATCCAGTGGCAGATATTGAGATCACGCGCGGTGAAACAAGCCAGCAGCGTTTTATGTGAGAGTGCACAGAATGACGGTGCGCACAAAGATCTTGCCACAAAACCTGAACCGCTCTGAACGGTTATCGTTTGCACTCAAAGCCTTTATTTTATTAAAGATTGCGTTTCTCGTTGTGCTGGCGGTCAATACTCGTTTTGTGATGGATGAGTTTTGGCATTTTACCCAGCCCGTTTATCTGTTCGACGGAACGTTCGAGACGATCTGGCCGAAAAAGGCGGTCGGATATGCTCTGTTCTATGAATTCTCTCATCTGATCGGATGGGATGCCACCTCGATGCTGATAGTAGGCCGATTGACAACAGCCTGCTTGGCAATCGCGATCATTTGGTGTGTCTACCTATGCGCCCGGTCTTTGGGGGCGGAACGTGTTACGGCTTTGTTAGCCGTTGCACTCTTGCTGAGCTTCAGTAATTTCATCGAACGCGGATTCCGCTTGCGTTCAGAACCGCTTGCCACGCTATTTGCGATTATGGCAATTCTGGTCGTCATTCGGTCTGGAACTGACCGCGCCAAGCCTCTTCTGATTGCTGGTTTGCTAAGTGGGCTTGCATTTGTAACAACCCAAAAATCAATCTACTTCAATTTTGCGTTGGGGGCCGCATTGACTATTGATGCTCTCATCATGCGTTCAGTCGCCCGAGCGGTGAAGCGTGGGGTAATGCTTTTACTGGGGTGGGCAGCCGCAATAGCAGTTTACGGAGTCCTGTTAGGAGGCGCGGCGATGCCACAGGTTCTTGCCGTGCTTTTCTTTGGGCCAGCGGAACTCGCGTTCAATGGGGGCAGTTATTACGAAGGACTTGATGCGTTCGTCTGGCAAACGCTCAAGCGAAATTCCCTGCAATATGGTTTGATAATATTTGGGCTTTTTGTAGCCGCCTCTCGATTTGCCAAATGTGATAGTGCTGCGCGGGTACATTTTGTCTTTACCTTAGTGCTTTCTGCATTGGTCTTTTTTCATAATCAAACATGGCCATACGTTTTCGTCATGGTGCTGCCGTTTCTGGCTTTCTATTGTGCCGACGCCGTCGCCCGATTGATGCTGCGATCAGAAACGTGGTATTCGCGTGTTATTGGCATTCTGGTAATTGTTGCTGTGCTGAGCACGCTGCGAAATGTTCAATATTTGGCCCACGATAACCGTGACCAACTTGCGCTGGTTCAGCAAGCAGAAGAACTACTTGAGCAAGAGGACACCTATTTTGACGGCATTGGCATGATTCCCAGTCGTCGCATGGAGCCGCGCCTCTGGCTTGATGCACAAGCTGTCAACAACACGAAATCTGCAGGCGAAGAATCTGCCCTGTATCAGGCGTTGTTCCGCGCCGAGCCAAAACTTGTGATATTATCTTATCGTACAAACAATCTGGGATCGGAATTTGGCGCCGTGCTTGAGGCGAATTATGAGTTGCGAGCTCCGAACATTATGATGCCCCGTGCAACAAACAATTCGGTTTTGACCGATCCAGGCGATCGTATTTTGCTTTTTGAAGGCGTCTACAGTTACTAAGGTTAGCCTGCGATTTTTTGGGATCAGTATCGACTTAGAAAAGAGCCAAAGGTTCATACTGGGCTCGAGCACCGATTTTCTGGATGCGGGTGGCGGTTTCGACAGGTCGATTGTGGCGCAGGTAGATGACGTTAACCGTGATTTGAAGCTTGAATTGATGATATCTGGCTGGGCATTGCGATCACGGATGTGGAACTGGCCGATGCAGTCGACAATGCATTGCAGGTCGAAGGAAGCGGTCTTTGGCTGCGTGCAGATGGTGCATTAGGGGCCGCACGTGCGCCGTTGTTGTTACGCTCGAATGTAAATATGCGTGCAAAGCATAAGGTTGTTTGTCCGTCAAAATACCCTTTTAACGAGAACTTTGAATAGCACTTTGTTAAGAATATTGACCGATGATTTGTTGTCTGGCGCATAATTAATACCAGGAGCATTGGCATCATGAATGCTTGGTTGTCGGTTTTGATAACCACGATAGTTTTGGCAGGTTGCACTGAAGATATTCAGGGGACTCAGTCCTTTGATCCGACTGCAAAACCCGTGGAAGCACCCGCATCAGGTAGGAACAATCTGAAGGGAAGCGTTGCACATACTGATTTTGCCGAGCTGGTACGAACTTCGGTCGCTACTTCACCTACGACAGCCGCAGGCACCGCGAACGTTCTGGCATCGAAGTCTCGAATCGACGCAGCGCAGGGGGCATTTTTGCCGCAGATAGAGGCCGAGACGTCTTTGACGTCTGGCGGTGATCCGGTTCCAATCCTGCGGTTGAGCCAGATCATATATGATGGGGGCAAAGTCAACAGTCGCGTAGGATTGCGCCAGATCGAAGCCCGGCAGACATGGTTAAGTGAGTTGTCAGAGCTGAACGCATTAAGTTTCGAGGCCATAGAAACCATAGTCAATCTGGACCGCAACCGTCGCCTCGAACAGCAAGCTCGGCAGAATCTGGACCGCACGGATGTATTGGTTGACGACCTCCAGTCACGCTTTGATGCGGGGGCTGGATCTGTTGCAGATCTGCTGGCCGGGCAAGGGCGCAGATCCAATGCCGAGACAGAACTGGCACAAGCGCAGACAGAAGTGGAACTGGCAACCGCAAACTGGGTAGAAGTTTTTGGGACCCGTCCCGGTGTTATTCCGACGATCCCGCCGGCCCCGGCTTTGGCTGGGTCTTCGGCGCAGGAGATGGTTGAGCGCAGCCCACGTTTACGGACTCAGGTTGCCGTTAGCCAGGTGCGCCAGCAAGAAGTTATCGTTGCGGAACGGGCGACTCGGCCGACCCTGTCCGCGATCCTTGAGACTGATTTCGATCAGGGGTTCATTGACGATGGGGCGCAGGCTCGATTGGGCGTGACAGTTCCGATTTACCAAGGTGGTTCCGCACGGGCCAACGTGAAAACGGCGCGCGCGAATCTTCAACAAAGCCAAGCCGATGAAGAGGAGTTGCGCCGCGAGTTGCAGCGTAATCTGTCTCGGGCGCTGGAAGAGACCAATTCAATCCAACGGCGGCTAGAGACAGCCCGACGCGCGGTCGAGATCAATGAGCAGGCGCTAGATGCTGCACGGGATCAGTTTAATATTGGGCGCAGCACATTGGTTCAGATATTGGATGCATTGCGCGAACTGAACCTTGCACAGGTGCGGGTAATTCAACTTGAAGCTCAGGCGCGTCGCGCCGAATATGCTGTGCTGGCGGTCACCGGTGACATCTTGGACGCTTTGGGTGTCGCTCAGCCTACCGATCCGACCTTGTGACAGTCCCGATGAATTCTGCCACATCCGACCCGCTGATCAATCATCTCCGGCTATTAACGGAACATCTAGGCCATGGTCTGTCCGAGGCAGATCTATTTCGGGTTTTTTAGGGCAAGCCTGATGCTTATGCCGTCGAAGACGCTGCAAGTGCGTTGGAGGTGGCGGGTTACAGGGCGGATTTCGGCAAGGCGCGGTTGTTGAAGCTTGATCCGATCCTCTTTCCGGTTCTGGTCCTTTGCTGCCGAGGGCTCCCCTTTTGTAGTGCTGAATCGAAAGGATAGGATCGATTTCCAGTGATTGATGCCTGTACTGGAACATCCGAGCCGAAAATTTGGCGGCTACAGGACCCGCGTCCGAGCAAAGCGCTCGGGGTTCTGCGCGCCGCTCGGAGGAGGACCGTTCAGCGCCACAGGGCATTGGTTTTGGCCGCCTTAGAAACCAGCGTACTTGGACTGGCGACCTCTCCGTTCAAGATGGTTTTCTATGATCGCATCCTGCCGAATGGAGCGGTCGACAGTCTATTGGCCTTGGTTGCTGGTGTGGGCTTTGTGTTGCTGATTTACTTTCTTATCCAAAATCTGCGGCAGCGTTTCATCGACACAGTAGGGAAACGGGTGAATAGGAAGATCGCCGAACGGCTGTTCAATCAGTTGATGGCGCTCAAGATGAAGTCACGTAGGGGTCAGAATGAGCGGATGGGCTCGATCCTGCGGGACTTTGAGGTGGTACGTGACTTTTCCACCTCAGCCTTTCTGGTTGCTTTGATCGATTTGCCCTTCCTATTTGTATTTATCGGTATGATCTGGGCCATCGGCGGTACTCTCGCGCTGGATCCGGCAATTGCTGTGCCTATTACGTTGCTGTCGGGGCTTTTGGCGCAGCCATTCCTCAGCCAATATGCCCGTGAATCTAGTGTTGATGATCAGACCAAACAATCAGTTTTGATGGAAACGCAGACGGGGATGGAAACCCTCAAGACGACCGGTGCCGAACCGGTCATGCGCGCCCGCTGAGAGGAGTCGGTACGCGCGCAGGCAGATAGTTCCGGCAGGAGGCGTTTGCTGTCATAGGGGACGGTGAACCTTACCTTGCTGGTTCGACAGATCGTGCAGGTCGTGATTGTGTTTTACGGTGTGTTCCTGATCCGGGACGGGGTGATCTCCATGGGAGCACTGATCGCTTGCGTGATCTTGACGGCCAAAACCCTGTCGCCTCTGTCCCAGTTGGCGCAGGTACTGACGCGTCTGAACCAAGCGCGCGTGGTTTATCACCAGATCGATGCGATTATGGTGCAAGAGGTCGAGCGTCAGCCTGGCCGACGCTATTTGTCTCGGCGCAGGATCGAAGGTCAGAATGACTTCAAAGGTGTCAGTTTTGCTTACGATGGCGCGTTGGGTTCGATTCTTAAGGATATCGATTTAGCGATCAAACCGGGCGGAAAAGTAGCGATATAGGGCCCGATTGGGTCTGGGAAAAGCAATCTGGCGCGCTTGATCTTGGGTTTGTATGAACCAGATGCCGGGGCGGCCATGCTGGATGGTCTGGATGCGCGTGCCGTGGATCCGGCGGATAAGACGCGCAATATTGGCGCTGTGTTGCAGGATTGCTGGCCGTTCTCAGGGACTCTGAAGGAGAACATCATTTCTGGCCGGTTTAGACAATCTCTTCCGGCTTAGGTCGCTTGTTTGCTATTCTTGGTACTCCGTTTCTTAAACATAGCGGTGGACCATTTCAGATGGGGAGGCTCACAAACTGGCTTCGCTTGAAACCCGTATTCCAGCCTTTCAGACCCGTCTCGCACGTGCCGAAATTCGCGCACCGACACGCAGCATTGTCAATCAGGTTTTGATTTCGACTTTGGGCGGAGTGGTCCAGCAGGGTCAGACCGTAGTTGAAACGTACCGTTTGCCGAAACCGTCACAGTCGAGGCCTTTGTCGCGCCGGATGACATTGCCTTTATTCGATCTGATCTGGAGGTGAAGGTGCGTATTACGGCATATGACGCTTCACGCTATGGTGCACTGGACGGGCGGGTAACGCGCATCGGTGCGGGTACGGTACTTGCCCCGGATGAAGAAACGTCGGTCTATGTCCTGGAGATATGGCTGGTTGGAGCGTTGGCGGATGCGGATGGGCAGAATCTGGGCGTGATACCGGGTATGGTTGCTCAAGTTAATATGCTGTCCGAACCAAAAACAATGCTGGAGTATCTGACGAAGCCAGTCATACGCGTAAAGGAAAGGGTGTTTCGAGACTGACGGATTACGCTGTTCTGTCTCCGCGCTCATTTTGTTACCGCGTAGATATCACTTCACCAATACGTGATGAGCTCTGTGCTGGATTATGGACGTTCCAGTTCCAATCTAGTTTGAATATTCAGCCATCGACTTGATTGCAGCGCACCTAGGCTGGGCCTAAGTCGAACCAAGAACGAGCCAAAGAACATGTTGCAGCTATCCAGTTCTCTCGTTGGCCTTGCAGTTCTTTGGCTCATTGTGATTCACGTCTGGGTAATCACCCAATTCGACAGGGCCATGTGGCGTAATTTTCCCGTGGTCGCCCGGTGTTGTCTCGTTTTTGAGCGTTTGTGCGGGTTATTTTGGCAATATATCTTTGTTCAGGATCGTGCGGAAACGCCCCTCAATCAGTCAGAGCATTCAGGGATTGGGTGCGCCGACAAAAATGTTTCTTCAACTGTTCCGCTCGGGTCGACGCGTGATCTGCACTCCATTGGAGTGGTTCATTTTGCGTATTGCCCATTGCAGACAGTGGAGCAGGGAGCGAAAGGCCACTCAGTTGCGATTGTTAGTCGATAAGCGCGGAACCCAATTCTGAGGACAAGCTGTTTCCCAAGCGATAGCGATTGCAAGCCGGTGGTTAATCGATGGACCTTAACCTCATTCAAAATGGTGGTACATTTAGTTTTGTGGCCACCCCAAGCTCACCGATCTGTCGTGAAATCAGGAGATTACATGTCTACCAATGACCAAATCGTATCGCCAATTAACAAAGCTTCTGATCTGCTGGTCGCAGCGCTTGAGGCGGAGGGTGTTGAGTACATCTTTGCTGTTCCGGGAGAAGAGAACCTGGATGTTCTGGAATCTCTGAGAACCTCAAAAATAGAGTTGGTTCTCACGCGTCACGAACAAGGAGCGGCTTTCATGGCTGCGACCTATGGACGTCTGACGGGTAAGGCCGGAGTCTGCATGGCGACGCTGGGGCCGGGGGCTACGAACTTTGCTACGCCAGCGGCCTATGCTCATCTGGGTGGTATGCCGCTGATCATGATCACGGGGCAGAAACCCATCAAGAAGTCGAAACAGGGCCAGTTTCAGATTGTCGATATTGTTGGGCTGTTCGATCCGATCTGTAAAATGTCCAAACAGATTGTACACGGCAACACTATCCCCTCATTGATCCGTGAAGCCTTTCGTGTCGCGCAAGAGGAACGCCCCGGCGCGGTTTTGTTGGAACTTCCGGAAGACATTGCAGCCGAAGAGACTTCTGAGCATGTTCTTGAACCGCATCAGCGTCACTATGCCGTGGCCGGTGATGCAGTTCTGACCGAAGCGGCTGAGATGATCAGCGCTGCCAGGATGCCGCTTTTGCTTTTGGGGGCCGGGGCGAACCGAAAACACGCCCGCAGCGCACTGAGCAAGTTCGTGAACGATACTCAGATTCCATTTTTCAATACTCAGATGGGTAAGGGTGTCGTGGATGAGCGGTCCGAACTGTTTTTGGGCACAGCCGCTCTGTCGGATGGTGATTATCTGCACTGCGCCATCGAACGCGCTGATCTGATCATCAATGTGGGTCACGATGTTGTGGAAAAACCGCCGTTCTTTATGGAAGAGGGCGGCACCAAAGTGATCCATGTTAACTACAAGGCCGCGCAGGTCGATCAGGTTTATTTCCCTCAAGTTGAAGTGGTTGGTGATCTGGCGCAATCCATCTCCAAATTGGGTGAGTTCCTGCAAGAACCTTTGGAATTTGACCGCAGTTACTTCCAGCGGGTCAAAAACGAGACCGATCTACACACATCAGAAGGCGCTGATGATCCGCGCTTTCCGGTCATCCCCCAGCGGTTTGTAGCTGACACACGCAAAGTCATGGGGGATTGCGATATCATCGCTTTGGACAACGGTATCTACAAAATTTGGTACGCCAGAAACTACCAGGCCTATCAACCCAACACGGTTCTGCTGGACAACGCGCTTGCCACCATGGGGGCAGGTTTACCTTCGGCCATGATGGCAGCAAAGCTATATCCCGAACGCAGGGTCATGGCCATTTGCGGTGACGGAGGGTTCATGATGAACAGCCAGGAGATTGAAACCGCCGTTCGTCTTGGCCTCAATCTGGTTGTTACTGTTCTGAATGACAGCTCGTACGGAATGATCCGTTGGAAGCAGTCGCATGCGGGGTTTGATGATTGGGGATTGGAATTCAAGAATCCTGATTTTGTGCAATACGCCAACAGCTATGGTGCTGCGGGTCATCGGGTTGAATGGACAGAAGATCTGGTGCCTACATTTGAAAAAGCGTTTGAAGCAGGTGGTGTGCATCTGATCGACTTGCCGGTCGATTACAGTGAAAACCAACGTGTCCTCATTGATGAGCTTGCGGCGAAGGTCTGTCTGATATGAGTAATGTTGTTGAAGTTCTGAACCCGTTTGATCTTGAGAAAATCGGTAGTGTCGAGGTTAAAAACTGGAACGATATCAATGTGATGCTGAACGTGGCTTACGGTCTGCACCGTGATCGGGGCACTTGGTTGCCTGCTTACAGGCGGATTGAGGTTCTGAAGAATGCAGCCCGGATCATGTCCGGCCGCGCGGAAGACCTTGCGATGCTGATCGCCAGCGAAGGTGGCAAACCCTTGATTGACGCGCGCATCGAAGTGGCACGTGCTATTGATGGTGTCGAACTGTGTATCCATGAAATCGGGCAGATGGCGGGCCGGGAAATACCGATGGATCTGACAGCAGCAGGATCGGGTCGGATTGCCTTTACACAGCGTGAACCCATAGGCGTTGTGGTTGCCGCAAGCGCGTTTAACCATCCGTTGAACTTGATCGTACATCAGGTGGCCCCGGCTGTGGCCACTGGATGCCCGGTCCTCATCAAACCGGCGCTTGATACACCACTGTCATGCGAAGCATTTGTCGACATCCTGTATGAGGCTGGACTGCCAAAGGAGTGGTGCCATCTGGCGATTTGCCAAAATGATGTAGCTGAACGGATGATCACGGACGCGCGTGTCGGATTCTTTTCTTTTATCGGATCGGCACGTGTCGGGTGGATGCTGCGCTCGAAGCTGGCGCCGGGGACGCGATGCGCGTTGGAGCACGGCGGAGCGGCGCCAGTTATCATCGATGAGACAGCCGACATTGATGCCATGATCCCCTTGTTGACCAAGGGTGGATTTTATCATTCCGGTCAGGTTTGTGTCTCGGTTCAGCGTGTTTTTGCTCCATCAGGGATGGCGGAGACGGTCGCTCGAAAGTTGGCAGAAGCCGCCTCAGCGCTGAAGGTGGGTGATGCCTGTGACGCCAGCGTGGAATGTGGGCCACTGATCCGTCCGGGTGAAGTTGATCGAGTAGAACAATGGGTAGACGAAGCGGTTGCGGGAGGTGCCCGCGTAATGACAGGAGGTAATCGGCTGGGCCGAACGACCTATGCACCGACTGTCCTTCTAAACCCACCCGCTGATGCGAACGTGTCCACCTCCGAAATCTTCGGGCCGATTGTTTGTGTTTATGAATATGATGATCTTAGTGCTGCATACGACGCTGCAAACGCTCTTCCTTTTGCATTTCAGGCGTCGGTCTTTACCAAATCCCTGGATACAGCAATGCATGCCGTGCGGTATTTGGACGCCACGGCCGTCATGGTGAACGATCATACTGCTTTTCGGGTCGACTGGATGCCATTCGCGGGTCGCCGTCAATCAGGGTACAACACCGGCGGTATCGGCTACACCATGCATGACATGACGCAAGATAAGATGGCTGTAATACGGCTGTGATGAAGCTGTCAGGATCGATCCGATACTGATCGAGCGGATGTGGGTACTCTAATTTCGCAAATGGCCTGCTTAGTGACGGAAACGATTGTTGACCGCGCTTTGCATGTTCTGGCATGAACACGCCATGTTCGGTTCCGGGGGATTCCCCTGGAAGCAATAGGGAATGTAGTGCGGTGCTCTTCGCGCCAAATCTGCAACTGCCCCCGCAACTGTAAGCGGCGAGCGCGGCTGACAATGCCACTGGGATATCCCGGGAAGGCCAGCATAGCGCTTTGACCCGCAAGTCAGGAGACCTGCCGAACACGCGCCCTCGGAAAGGGTGCTCATTGTCGGCGACGGGGTGTGCGCTGTATCCGTTTGTCTCGGTCGACGAACGGACGCGGGCCCTCCCCAAGTCAAAACCAAATATGTGCCGGGGAAGGCGCGACCTGAGAAGGACTGAGTTTTGAAGAAATTGTTTTTGGCAGCCGCAGCTGCTGCAGTGATGCCTACGTTTGCGAGCGCTCATTTCCTACTGGAATACACAGAAAACACGATGATCGAGCGACCCGGTGATGTGCCGGTAAAGCTGATATTCTGGCACCCGTTTGAAGCCGGTCATGTGATGACGCTTGAAAAACCGGAAGAATTCTATGTGATCCACAACGGCAGTAAAACCGATCTGCTGGACACATTGGAAGAAACCACATTTGACGGCCCAGACAACAGCGCCAAGGCGTTCAAAGGCTCGGTCCCGGTGAAGCGTTCGGGCGACTATGTGGTGGTGACCGTTGCTGCGCCCTACTACGAAGAATCTGAGGATATTTATATCCAGCAGATCACCAAGGCCTATCTGAACCGAAATGAACTGCCCACCGACTGGGATCAGCCACAAGGTCTGGCAACAGAAATCCTGCCGCTGAACAAGCCCTACAACATAATTGCGGGCTCAACTTTCACGGGTCGCGTGCTGAGCGAGGGCAAACCAGTTGCAGGGGTCGAGATTGAGATCGAATTCATCGCCGCCGCCCCTGACCTGAAAGGCACGGGCGCCGCTGCACCGACAGTGTCACCGCTGCCAGGTGGTGCGCTGGTAGCGATTTCGGACGAGAATGGCTATTTCAGTTTTGGTGTACCCAAGGCCGGTTACTGGGGTTTCGCTGCTCTGGGCTCTGGTCCGAAAACCGAGCATGAAGGTAAAGAGCTGAGCCAGGATGCCGTGATCTGGATCCGCGCCTGGGATCTGGAGTAAATCCTTATGCACATTGTAGATGGTGCTCTTTCGAACCCTGTCGTAATCGGCGGTGCGATCGCTGCTGCAGGCGGGATTGCAATGGGGCTGAGGTCGCTGGATCTGGATCGCATTCCCACAGCGGGCGTTCTGTCAGCCAGTTTCTTCGTTGCTTCGCTGATTCATGTGCCGATTGGCCCATCTTCTGTGCATCTGATCCTGAACGGCCTGGCAGGGCTTTTACTCGGTTGGGCCGCCTTTCCGGCCTTGTTTGTCGGGCTACTGCTACAGGCTGTTTTCTTTGGATTTGGTGGACTGACCGTTTTGGGGATCAATACGCTGAATATTGCCCTTCCGGCGGTACTGACCTGGATGATCTTTGGCCGCCTCATCGCCCGAGGCTCGGCCATTCAGGGGGCGATTTGGGGCGGTATCGGGGGGGCGTTCTCAATCGCAGCCACAACCGCGTTTGTTGCCATTTCACTGGCGATGTCCGGTGACGCGTTCCTGCCTGCGGCTAAGCTGGTGTTTTTCGCCCATATACCGGTTATGGGCATAGAAGCCATGCTTACGGGGTTTGCCGTGATGTTGGCGCGCAAGGTGAAACCGGAACTGTTCGAAAAGGCGATTTTAACATGAAACAACTGGTTGTTATTGCCACGCTGATGCTCACACCGATTTCGGCCCTCGCACACAAGGTCATCGCGGGGGTTTTCCCCGCTGGCGAAGTGATCGAGGGTGAGCTGGGGTTCTCCAATGGCGATATGGCAAGCGACCAGGAAGTTTTCGTCTACGGCCCCGATGGTGCTGAACTAGGTCACACCGTTACCGATGGAGACGGGTTCTTTTTGTATATCCCCACAAAACCTGTTGCGCATACCTTCAAGGCCGATCTTGGCGCGGGCCATGTGGCTGAAGTGACCATGTCCGCAAACGAGGTGGCCGAAATCATGGGAGTTGCCGCTGAGGTTGCGGAGATCGGTGCTCAGCCGACGACTGTTGCAAGCGTTGGAACCGTGATGGTTGCGTCTCTGTCCGATCAAGAACGCGCCGCGATCGCTAAAGTGGTGCGCGACGAAACTCGCCCCTTGCGCCGAGAAATTGCCGCCTATCGCGAACATAACGATATGCAAAGTATTTTGGGGGGCATCGGGTATATCGTTGGTCTCTTTGGTGTCGGGTTCTATTTCGCCGCACGTCGCAAGTTGGTCGCCTGATGGCACATGCGCTGGAACCCCAGGCCAAAACTCTGGCCGAGGCAGGTGGGATTGAGCCCTACGGGGTGATCGCGGATTTGGATCCGCGGATGCGTATCGTAGTCACATGTCTCTTTGCCGTCGTCACCGTTGCACTAAGTTCAATCCCCTCGTTGTTGATCGCGCTTTCAGTTTCGATCGGGCTGTTGCTGATGTCGCGGTTGCCCATTCGCCGAACTCTCAAACGTATGGCGATGATGGACAGCTTTATCATCTTCATGTTGGTGCTTTTGCCATTCTCCATGCCCGGAGACGCCATGTTCACCCTCTTTGGATTTGCAGCAAGCTGGCAGGGGTTCTGGAAAGCCATTGAGATCGCGCTGACGGCAAACGCAGTGATACTGGCGCTTATGGTCCTGGTAGGGTCGATGGAGCCTGTCACATTAGGTCATGCATTGCACAAACTTCGCTGCCCGGAGGTGCTTGTGCATCTGTTGATGTTCACGATCCGCTATATCGAGGTGCTGCGAGAAGAGTACCTGCGTCTGCGCGGCGCGATGAAGGTCAGAGGTTTCCGTCCGGGCACCAACTGGCACACCTATCGCAGCTTTGGTTATCTGGTCGGTATGATGCTGATCCGCGCCATTGAACGTTCCGAGCGCATTCTGGACGCGATGAAGTGCCGAGGGTTTTCGGGCCGGCTTCTGTTGTTGCAGGAATTTAACCTGACCCGACGGGATTATTGGTTTGCCACGATGATGTGTGCGATTTGTGTCAGCCTTCTTATTCTGGATTTTCAATGACGATCCTTAAGCTCGAAGACATTTGCTTTTCGTACCCGGGTCACGCCCCGGTTCTGGACAGAGCGTCGCTGCAGCTTGAGCCTGGTCAACGGTTGTCGATTGCAGGTCCAAATGGATCAGGAAAATCCACATTTTTTCGCATTGTCCTTGGCCTTCAAGCGCCCTCTTCTGGGCGCGTGAACATCTTTGGTAAGGATAGGTGTGTCGAGGCTGACTTTCACGAGGTTCGCCGCCGTATAGGATTGGTGTTCCAAGACCCTGACGACCAGTTGTTTTGCCCGACCGTGGCGGAAGATATCGCTTTTGGCCCGCTCAATCTTGGGCGCAGCACGACCGAAGCGCTTGCCATCGTTGACAAGGTGCTGAGCGATCTGGATTTGGTGCATCTGCGCGACCGTATCACGCATAAACTTTCAGGTGGTGAAAAACGGTTGGTGACCCTTGCCACCGTACTCGCGATGGAGCCTGAGGCGTTACTATTGGACGAGCCGACCAACGCGCTTGATGCCAAGAATGAAGCACGGCTTCTGGAAATTTTGCAGGGATTACCTCAGGCGATTCTATTGGTCAGTCATGCCCCTGCGTTCCGCCGCTCGTTGGCGCCCGAGACCCTCGAACTCCGACGTGGGAAGCTTGTAACGGTGTAAGGCTGATACGCTGCGATCGGATGCCGCGCGTTGGCGGTACCATCAGATCCAATGGAATAGGCAGATCAGCCGAAGATCATGTTGGTTGGTTCAACGCCATTAGATCGGGATTGGCAGAGACATTCCCTCGTTTGGGTAGAACCGCTGAATGACGCGAGCGATTGCCCGCAATCATAGACAGCAAGAACCCGGAAAAAAATGTTTGCACCCCAATAACAATCATCGTGAACGCAGCGATCAAAGTGCGCATCTCGTTCAATGCCGCAAAGTCCGAGGCAATCCAGCTAGAGGTGATAGTGGCCGCCCATATCAAGCCGCCAAATGTCAGGACAAGCCCGGCCAGAATCCAATATTGCAAGCGCGAATATCCCAACAATACCCGAGCGCGTTCTGTTGGCAGTCGAAGCCCATCCCGATAGCTGCACATCAGTGCCGCCAGCCACAGCACCACCGTCTGAAAGGCCAGGACCATGGCTGCACTCGCTGCAACCGCCCAGTGATCGCCGATCCTGAAGCCACCGATCAGCGCCATTTCCTGATCTCCGCTAAGTTGCAGTAGAACGGTGATTGCAAATCCTGCGAGGAACAGGACCAGTGCAGGCACCAGAAACAGCCAGGTTGGGCTGAGCAAAAACATGTATATCAGGTGCCGAAGCCCATCTCTCCACGGATTCAAATGTGGTGCCCTACCGCGTCCGTCAGGAGACAAAGTTACAGGAACCTCGGCTATATTCAGCTTCCGCAGCACAGATTTCAGCAGCATCTCGGAAGCAAATTCCATCCCGGTTGAAGATAGGTTGAGCCGCTCCAATGCCTCTCGCCGGATGGCGCGGATGCCGCAATGGGCGTCACCGATACCAGTGCGAAACAAAATTCTAAGAATGCCCGACAAGGCCGGGTTGCCGATATAACGGTTCTTCCAAGGCATTGCGCCTGGCTTGATTTCGCCACGAAAACGGTTGCCCATGCATAATTCGACACCATTCATCAACTGTTCGATCATCGGAACCGCTTCGACGAAATCATAGGAACAATCGCTGTCGCCCATCACCAGATAAGTGGCGTCGCTTGCGGCAAAACCACCAATAAGGGCAGCGCCATAACCGCGTTCTTGAATGTTTACGACCCGGGCACCGGCCTTTTCAGCTAGGGCTTGACTGCCGTCCGTGCTGCCATTGTCTGCAACGATTACTTCGCCTGATATCTGGTATCGCTCAGCGAGTATCTGCAAGGCTTGTTGCGCTCTGATTACACAGGAAGAAATCGTTGCCGCCTCGTTCAGGCAAGGCATAACGATAGCGACCGAGTTTTCGGCTGGCACCATGGTTCAGATAGCTCCCAATAGCGGATCGTAACATCAACAATAAAAGATAATAGCCATAATAGTGTCCAAATCGTGGCCTTAACTGGCCGCAGTTGGAACATTTCGCTTGAAAGGGCTTGCTGGAAATTCTCCGAAGCGGCGGGCGCTAGTTAGAGACAAAGCTACAATAACAGGCACGGTCGCAGGAACTTGCCTTGTTAAACTTTGCAAACCAAGAATTGACGATTAAGAAGGTCATATGAATACTCAGTCTCATACCAAAAGTACCGCCCGATCTCTTCCAATTGCGCTTTTGCGCGCGCGTGAAACTGTTATGGCACCCATCCGGGATATGCTGCAGGGTATTCGCCTGACTGAACAGAAATGGCGAATTCTGCGCGTACTGGATGAGTTGGGAGAGGTGGAGCAAAGTACTATTGCACATGAGGCTTGCCTGCTTTTACCCAGTGTGACCCGAATTCTACGGACGATGGAGACAGATGGGCAGATTACGCGCCGTCAAGACAACGAGGACAAGCGCCGGACTATGGTGCAGATCACCGACGCGGGTCGAATGATATTAGAGAACAATCTCGCCACATCGCTTGCAATATCGAACAATATCGAAGCGCAACTGGGGCGTGAAAAGCTAGATCAACTTCTGGATCTTCTCGAGGAGCTGCAAGAGGTTAAAGTCTGACCCCGTCCTGGGAAAAAACGAGGTCAGTAGACAAGTCAGAGACTGGCCAGTCCGGTATCAAGCGCCGAGAGGATTTTGGCCACATCTTCCGAAGTGATCACCAGAGGCGGTGACAGGATGATGTTATTGCCGGACACACGAACCATTACACCGTCTTCATAGGCTGTTTTTTGTACCTGCAGAGGCAAGTGTTTCGCGATCGGTGCCTTTGTTTCGCGGTCTGAGACCAATTCCAGCGCACACATGAGGCCCTCACCCCCACGCACGTCACCGATGACGTCATATTTTTCGGTCAGCTTTTGCAATCCGGAAAAGAGTTCGTCTCCGCGTGCGGCGGCGTTTTCCCAGACCCGAAGGCGGTTAATTTCGGACAGTGCGGCAAGTGCTGCCGCCGCGCCGACTGGATGGCCCGAATATGTATACCCTTGATCAACCGACGCCAGACCAGTTGTATCGGTTTCAAACAACTCAGCCACTGCGCCAGAAATCAACGTTGCACCGAATGGAAAATAGCCATTTGTAATCGCCTTGGCTGTGGTCATTATGTCTGGTTTCACGCCCCAATGCCGCGCGCCGCTTTCGCTGCCTGTTCGGCCAAAGGCGGTGATGATTTCGTCCGAAATCAACAAAATACCGTGTTTTGAGCAAACCTCGCGCACCATGGGCATGAAGCTGTGATGTGGTGGGATCACTCCCCCTGCGCCGAGAACGGGTTCCATAATGAACGCCGCGACTGTATTTGCACCCTGAAATGCGATTTCGGCTTCTAACGCTTTTACGCAAAGCTGCGCTAGCCGTGCTGGATCGGTCTCATCAAACGGGTTGCGATAGGTCCAAGGCGCGGGGACGTGAAAACATCCCGGCAACATGGGCTCGTAGGCTGCGCGAAACTTTTGATTTCCATTGACCGACGCAGCTGCAAAGTGGGTGCCGTGATAACCCTGCTTCAGACTGATGAACTTGGTGCGGCCGGCCTCACCGCGAATTTTGTGGTATTGGCGGGCCATTTTCAGGGCGATCTCTACCGAGTCCGAACCGCCAGACGTGAAAAACGCGCGTGTCAGGCCATCAGGTTCAAAGAACTGCGCAAGCTCATAGGATAGTTCGATTGCCTTGTCGTTGCTGGTCCCACGAAACGTGGAATAGTAGGGTAGGGCGTTCAACTGGTCCGCAATGGCCTGCTTTACTGGTTCGCAGGAATAGCCCAGATTCACGTTCCACAGACCACCGACTGCATCCAGTGCCCGGTGGCCATCAACATCCACGATGCTGACCCCTTCACCGCCACTTAGAATAGTGGGAGGGTTTTTTTGACTGTCCGCCGGATGGGCCATCGGATGCCAGAAATATCGCGCGTTGTTTTCTTTCAGGAAGTTTGAGTCTTTCATGGCTCTCTCTGTCGTCGTGTCGGTATCAACTGGTCTGCAACTGATTCAGGCGGTAGGTGGCAGGAAACTGTCCGCCATAGACTGATGTGATCTCCTTTGAGGCAATGCTCAGTGCGTCGAGCACGGCACTCCGCAAGTCCGATGTGACCCGAGGCTGCGGAATGACGCAGGCGATGGCTCCAATCGCGGTTTGTTCCTCGCCGAAGATCGGTGCGGCGAACCCGTGTACGCCTGTTTCATAGCCGCTCACACTTTCGCACCACCCTTTCTGCCGTGTTTCATTGACCAGATCCATCAGGCGATCGGGGTTTGTCAGGGTGTGTTCGGAATAGATTGGTAGCGACCCATCCAGTACGTGTTGCAATAGATTTCTGGGGCCAAACGCCAGTGAAACGATGCCCGAGGCGGTCGCATGCAAAGGCAAAATTTCAGAGGCGCCGATACTTATGCGAACGGAATGAGCCTGTGTTTCTTCAACCAAAGTGGTTTGCAGAAGATCGGATTTCAAAAGTGACATGTGCATCGTTTCATGCACTTTCAGCACCTGCGCCTTCATAATTTTTCGGGCCGCTGTCAGCCGTGGTTTGGCGGCCTCTCGTAGATTGGCCAAACGAAGGGGGGCGGTTCCAATCGAATACAGTTTGGATTGTGGGTCCTGTTCGACCATGCCGTAGTCCGCCAGATTCGTCAGATACCGCAGTGCAGTCGCCTTGTTGATCTGATTCATCCGAGCAATCTGCGACAACCCAAGCTCAGGTTGTTGCAGAGAAAAGCTATCCAAAAGTTTCAGTACTTTCAGTGCAGTCCCCATGATCCAGTCCTTTGTTTCACAATTATCTTGACAGAAAGAGCTTAACACAGCAACAATAAAGCTTAACACAGCAATAAAAAAATTGATACTGTGTTTCAAAATATGAACCGCTTGGGAGGACGTAATGAAAAAATTCATGGCTACTGCCGCAGCAATGGCCCTAAGTGCCAGCGCTGCTTTGGCTGAATATCCTGAAAAACCCGTTTCTTTTGTTGTGCCATGGCCACCGGGTGACCTTGAGGATGTGCTTACCCGCCTCATCGCCGACGAATTTCAGGCGATGTATGGTGTTCCCGCAGCAGTGGTTAACAAGCCCGGCGGTGGCGGAGGCCCGTTTCCCGGCGCGGTTGAAGTGGCTACAGCTCCGGCGGATGGATATACAGTGGGCTCTTTCGTCATAGGCGTACCGGTGATCGGCCCTGACATTGGTATTCCCGAGCTGAACCCCAATCCCTTTGACCCGATTGGTATTTTCCTGACCTACCCATTTGTGATCGCATCCAGCAAGGATGCGCCCTTTTCGACTTGGGCGGAATTGGTAGAGCACGGTAAGGAAAACGACGTTGCATTGGGGCATTTCGGCTCTGTGCTGCCACCCACACAGGTAACATTTGCAGCTGCTGTCAGCAGCGGGTTTGATTTCGCGAGCGAAGCCGCTTTCGACGCACTGGACTGCAACACATTGGCTTCGGGCGACGTGGATGTGATCAACACCACGCTTCAACTCATACTTCCCTGCTTGGATCAGGTGAACGTCCTGGCCAGCATCGGAGGAGAGCGGATATCGCTGGTTCCTGACACGCCAACCGTTGTTGAACTTAACCCTGATTTGCCTTTGGCACTTTGGAACGGTCTGTTCGTGCACAAAGACACTCCAGCCGATGCACGTGAAAAGATCACCGCAGCCGCGCAAAAGGCCCTGAGTTCCGATAAGGCCAAGCAGCTTGCTGAGGAAACGGGTGCGCTGATCTACTGGCAGGATCCAGATGCCTCCAACGCACAGATCGAACAAGACAAAGCCTCGTTCGCCAAAATCGAAGAGATTCTGGGCGAATAACATGAGACTGGCCCGGCAGCATCAAATCTGCCGGGCCTTTTTCAATCAGGGGAGAGGTTTAGATGATCGCGAAGACCTTACAGGACATGTTCAAACGGTATCGCCGACCTGGTGATGTTGTATTCGCAGTGCTCTTCCTTGGTTTTTCGGTTTTTCTTCTGACGCAATTGGGCGAGCAGACCAAAGCCGTAAAGCGGACCAAATGGTTTGCCCAGCCTAACCTCTGGCCAATGATCTCGCTCTGGGCGATGGTCATCTTTGGGTTGCTTCACTGGCTGAGCTCAGCCATGTCCCCCCGTCTTCTTGGTCGCTGGACAGAAGTCGGGTTCTGGGTGCGATCGTTTGAATATGTCGCATATTTTTTGGTTTACGTGATGCTGGTTCCCATTTTGGGATACCTGCCGTCGACCGTTTTGTTTGCTGTTTTTCTGGCGTTACGAACTGGGTTTCCGGACGCGAGAACAGTCGGTATCGCGGCTTTGTTCGGCGTTTTTGTCACTGTCATTTTCCGAGGCTTCCTGCAGGTCAAAATCCCTGCTGGTGCTGTTTATGAATATCTGCCCGACAGCGTTCGCGCCTTTGCGCTGACATATCTCTGAGGTTCGAAATGGAAACACTATTTTCTGGACTTTCGATCCTGGCGCAATGGCAGGTAATTATTGCGCTGCTGATCGGGTCAATCGGCGGGGTCATAATAGGTGCTCTTCCTGGAGTTGGCGCACCCGTTGCCATCGCAATTCTATTGCCAGCAACATTTGCTTTTGAGCCGATTGTCGGTCTGACATTGCTGCTCGGAATATACGGGTCGTCCATGTATGGCGGCGCAATCCCGGCGATTTTGATCAACACGCCAGGGACGGCCGTGAATGCGCTGACAACGTACGACGGTTACCCAATGACTAAACGCGGGCAGGGGCACCGGGCGCTCTCACTGGCATACTCGGCCTCGTTCTTCGGTGGGGTCTTCTCGATCATCTGTCTGATGATCCTGTCGCCGGTGCTGGCTTTGATTGCGCCGCATTTCGGTAGCCGCGAAATTTTTCTAGCTGCTTTGCTGGGAATTATCTTGGTGGTGCTTGCCCACCGCGGACAAATATTTGCTGCGGGAATGCTGGCCGCCTTTGGCATTTTTCTGAACACTGTGGGTTTGGAACCGGTCAAGTACACGCGTCGGTTCACATTTGACCAAAGTTGGCTTGCTTCAGGTATCGACTTGATCGTTGTGGTTTTAGGCCTGTTTGCGATCAGTCAGGCGTTGCTGTTGCTTCTGGAAAAAAACCATGCACCCGGTAAAGCGCATGTTAGCGGCAGCATTTTCGCGGGCTTGAAAGAGCTTTTGCGCATCAAGCGCGTAGCGACGGTGTCTTCAAGCATTGGTGTTCTCATGGGTATGGTGCCAGGCACTGGCGAATTCACCTCGCAGTTTTTGTCATACACCTATGCTCAGAAATCCTCGAAGGATCCCGATAAGTTTGGCGATGGATCACCCGAGGGGCTGGTGGCATCCGAAGCGGCCAATAACGCGGTGCCGGGTGCTGCGATGATCCCGCTGCTTGCGTTGGGCATTCCGGGTGAAGCGCTGACGGCGATGATGCTGTCGGTGTTTTATGTCCACAACGTCATTCCTGGCCCTCAGCTGTTTGAATCTCAGATGGACTTTGTGATGGCGCTGTATATGGCGCTGATCTTGTTGAATGTTATCGTTCTGGTGTTCCTGCTGTTTTCGACAAACCTGCTTCTCAAGATTATCCAGATACCAACTCGCTTTCTGGGGATCATGATATTGGTGTTGTCTTTTGTTGGTGTTTATTCGCTGAGGAACTCGATAACAGATTGTGCGCTTGCGGCGGGTTTTGGTGTCTTTGGCCTTATTCTGAAACGGTTGGATTTGCCGATTGTGCCAATCATTCTTGGAATGGTTCTTGGCGGTATCATGGAGGTGAAACTTCGTAGCGCCATGGCGCGGGTGAAAACCCCACTCGACTTTGTCGACCGGCCAATCGCAGCGATCTTGTTTGCCCTGATACTGCTGATCCTGATCCTTCATTTCCGCACTCTGTATTTCGAGTTCAGAAACAAGTTGCGGCCCGAGCCTACGGCTGAGCCTGTTGATGCCGACCACCCAAACCAACAAGGGTAATCCTTTAATGATCCAGTCAGAAATCGACGCTCTTCGCGGCAAGGTGTTGACGCCCCGAAACCATTTTATCAATGGGAGTTCTGTCCCTTCGAATGAAGGCAGAACACGCGATGTTCTGTCGCCGATTGATGGTCAGGTTCTGACGCAGATTGCCGAGGGTACACCTTTTGATATGGATGCGGCCATCGCTTCCGCGCGGGCGGCTTTTGAAGATGGTCGTTGGGCACGGCGCGCACCATCTGAGCGTAAGAAAATCCTTCTGAAGCTTGCCGATCTGATCGAGAAACATGCGCTGGAGCTTGCGGTTCTGGGAGTGCGTGACAATGGCTCCGAAATAACGATGGCCATGAAGGCCGAACCCATGTCTGCGGCTGGAACATTCCGCTACTACGCCGAGGCAATAGACAAGGTCTATGGCCAGATCGCGCCCACTGCCGAAAATGTCCTTGGGCTGATCCACCATGCGCCGGTCGGCGTCGTCGGGGCGATTGTGCCTTGGAACATGCCGATGATGATCGGAGCGTGGAAGCTGGCCCCGGCCCTGGCGGCGGGTAATTCGGTAGTTCTGAAGCCTGCGGAAAGCGCATCTTTGACGCTGTTGAAACTGGCTGAACTGGCGGTCGAGGCGGGTATTCCAGAAGGCGTATTAAGTGTCGTCACAGGCTCGGGTCGGGTCGTGGGCGAGACCCTGGCGCTGTCGATGGATGTGGACATTCTTGTTTTTACGGGTTCGGGCGCAACGGGGCGTAAGCTGCTTGAGTATTCGGCGCGTTCAAACCTCAAACGTTGCTACCTTGAACTTGGTGGAAAATCCCCGAACATCGTATTCAATGATGCAACTGATCTTGCGCAGGCGGCGAAAGTGTCGGCCGCGGGGATATTCCGGAACTCAGGTCAGATTTGCGTTGCGGCGTCACGTTTGCTTGTTCAGGCAGATATTCATGACGATTTTGTCGCAGAGTTGGTCGAGAACGCCGAAGCGATGCAGGTCGGGGATCCTCTAGACCTGAACAACCACATTGGAGCGGTGCACTCCCTGTCCGAATTGGATGCGAACCTTGAATTTGTCAAAAAGGCGCAGGTGGAAGGTGCTGAACTACAACTTGGTGGTGGCCAAATTCTAAAGGACACTGGTGGTTACTATATGGCCCCGACCGTTATGACGGGAGTCCGCTCGACTGACACTCTGTTTCGAAACGAGGTGTTCGGCCCAGTTCTGGCCGTGACCCCGTTTGAAACAGAGGAAGAGGCGATTCAACTGGCCAACAGTACAGAATATGGACTGTCCGCTGGTGTCTGGACATCTAACCTCAGCCGTGCGCACCGGATGGTGGCAGGCATCCGCTCGGGTGTGGTGCATGTCAACACATATGGCGGTTCGGATCTCACTGTTCCCTTGGGTGGGGTGAAGCAATCCGGCAATGGCCACGACAAATCCCTTCATGCGCTGGAGAAATACAGCGATTTGAAAACAGCGTGGATTCAACTCTGATCCCAGAACTTCAAAGGAGAACCCCCATGGGTGACAAAACCATTTTGTTGATCGGGACCTACGACACCAAGGACCCAGAGATGCGGTATCTAGAGGAATGCATCGTAGCACAGGGGGGAAATGTTCTGACGATGGATGTATCCGTATTGGGCGACCCGTCCCAACCCACGGACATTTCCAAACATGATGTTGCTGCAGCATGCGATATGACCATCGAAGACGTGATCGCGTTGGGCGATGAAAACAAGGCTTTTCGTGTTATGTCAGAAGGGGCAGCTAAAGTCGTTCGCGACGCCCGGTCCGAAGGGCGCTTTGATGCCATGTTGGCAACCGGTGGCACAATGGGAACCGATTTGGCGCTTGATTGTGCGCAAGCGATCCCCATGGGAGTGCCTAAATACATTGTGTCGACCGTCAGCTTTTCCCCATTGATCCCACCACATCGCTTAGCACCGGACATCCAGATGATCTTGTGGGCCGGGGGCCTGTACGGGATGAACGCGATCTGTCGTTCCTCTCTTTCGCAGGCTGCGGGGGCTGTACTTGGTGCAGCGCGTGCTGTTGAGCCACCAAAGTCCGAACGCCCGGTGGTGGGTATGACGTCACTGGGTTCAAGCTGTTTGCGCTACATGAAGATCCTGAAACCGGAGCTGGAAGCCCGCGGTTTTGATGTGGCCGTTTTTCATTCGACAGGGATGGGGGGTATGGCGTTCGAAAAGCTCGCGGGCGAAGGCGCCTTTGCGTGCGTGATGGATTTCTGCATGCAGGAATTTGCCAATATGTTGGCGGGCTCGCTGGTCTCATCAGGCGAAGATCGCCTGACCAATGCGGGCCGGGCCGGAATTCCGCAAATGGTTGCTCCGGGCGCGCTGGACTTGCTGGATTTTGCGGGTTGGCAAGACATCCCGCCGCAGTTTTCCGACCGCCCGTTCCACGAGCATAACCGCCTGATAAAGAGTGCTGTGTTCAACGCGGATGAACGTCGCAACGGAATCCGGGAGATGGCAAAACGTCTAGAACAAACCACTGGTCCGACCCATTTCTTCCTACCGGTTGGTGGAGTTGAGGAATGGGATCGCGAGGGTCAGGAGGCCCACGATCCCGAGGGTCTTGCCGCCCTGATTGACGAGGCACGTAATGTGATGCCTGCGGTCGTAAATACAACCGAGATTGACGCGCACATCAATGATCAGGCCTTTGCGGATGCCGTTCTCGCACAGTTCGACGAATGGGTCGCTGAGGGCGTTGTGCGTAAAGTGTAACCTCATCTGGAGGGTAAAAATTGACCAGATCGAACGCTGAGTTGATCGCAGATCGCGCCCGACTGCTGGGTCCAAATGTCTCCACATTTTATGACAACCCAGTTCACATCGTGAAGGGCGAGGGTGTTTGGCTGTGGGACGCCGACGGGCGCAAGTATCTGGATTGCTACAACAATGTGCCACATGTTGGGCATTGCAACCCGCGCGTGGTCGATGCGATTTGTCGTCAGGCCAGTACACTGAACACTCATACGCGTTATCTTCATGACGGCATTCTCGACTATGTCGAAAAGCTGACCAGCACCGTGGATGACCATCTGGATACCGCCATTCTGACCTGTACTGGTTCCGAGGCCAACGATATTGCCCTGCGAATGGCCGAAAGTATGACGGGCAAGCGTGGAATCATCGCAACGGATGCGACTTATCATGGCAATACCTCACTCGTCAGCCAGCTTAGCAAATCAAACGTTCCGACGGTTGGATTTGGCCTTGGTCAATTTTTTCGTTTTGTCGCTGCGCCAGACAGCTATCGCAACCCTGATCCCGAGGGGATGAGATTTGCAGAATCTGTAGCTGAGCAGATTGCCGAGCATGAAAAATCAGGTATCGGGTTTGCCGCATTGGTTGTCTGCCCGTATTTTCTGAACGAAGGTTTCCCGGATAATCCGGACGGTTGGCTGAAACCTACTGCCGAGGTTGTGCGTAAGGCAGGTGGCCTGCTGATTTGCGACGAAGTTCAATCCGGGTTTGGTCGTACAGGCACGCATATTTGGGCGCATCAGAAGATGGGCGTGGTACCGGATGTCATGACATTGGGTAAACCGATGGGGAATGGCCATCCGATCGGAGGTGTTGTCACCAACTTGGAAATACTGGGAACTTTCAGAAAAGGTTATCGCTATTTCAATACGTTCGGAGGCAACCCGGTCTCTTGCGCTGCAGCCATGGCCGTATTGGAAGAAATCGAGGACAAACAACTGCTTGAAAACGCCAGAAAAGTCGGCGCGCACGCTCGTATGAGGATGACTCGATTAGCGAAAAAGCATGAGTTCATTGGTGACGTACGCGGTTCAGGCCTGATTTTCGGCGCCGAGATGGTGCTGGATCGGGAAACGAAGCAACCCGCCAGTGCATTCACGGATCGGGTAATTAATGGCATGCGTGAACGGGGCATCATCCACTCAAAGCTGGGGCGTCACAAGAATACGCTGAAGATACGTCCACCGATGCCGTTCTCGATTGAGAACGCAGATTTTTTGTTTGATACGCTGGATGAAGTTCTGGCCAAAACTCCGCTATGCGCATGAATTTGGCGGTTAATCAGGCGTTGGAGCTATGGGGGATGCAGGGTGCATCTTACCATTTGATCGCGGCCCGCGAAAATCAGGTTTTCCGCGTCGATATCAATGGTTTCCCTTATGCGCTGCGATTGCATCGAGCGGGGTATCGTACCAATGAGGAATTGCGATCGGAACTACAGTGGATGGACGCGGTATCGCGCGGCGGATTACATGTGCCAGCGCCGATTGCCTCGGCGTCAGGAGATTTTCTGCATATCGCTGATGGGGTCCAAATTGACGTTTTGTCCTGGCTGAACGGTGCGCCAATGGGCGCAACGGGTCAGCCGCTGGAGACAAAAGACCGAACCTCACTATTCCTAGGCATCGGGCGTGAAATGGCGCGGTTGCATGACGTTTCGGACAGGTGGGTGTTGCCTGACGATTTTGACAGATGTTCCTGGGATCGGAATGGACTGCTGGGGGATAACCCGTTGTGGGGCAGATTCTGGGAAAACCCGACTTTGTCTGCCGAGGACCGCGAATTGTTTGAGGCTTTGCGCGGAAAGATGGCGACCGAATTGACCCAACTGGAAGATACGTTGGACTACGGTCTGATCCATGCGGATTTGGTGCGCGAAAACATTCTGGTTGATGGAGATCGTCTTCAACTCATTGATTTTGACGACAGTGGCTTTGGGTTTCGCCTGTTTGATCTGGCTACGACATTACTCAAGAATTTGCAGGAGCCAGACTATCCTGAATTAAAAGAGGCTTTGCTTGCGGGTTACCGGTCTGAACGACCCCTGGATGACAGCGCGCTTGATCTCTTTTTATTGCTGCGTGCGGCGACCTACATGGGTTGGGTAATCGACAAACTGTCGGAAGAAGGCTCTGAACTCCGAAATCAGAGATTCATTGATACAACACGCAAGCTTGCGCTTCGGTATCTGGGTTAGGGGTGCTTTGTGCACCGACATATTGAGTGACCAACGACCATAAAACCGCCCAGAGGGCCATCAAACCTCAAGTCGCTTACCGGTATCCGGATCAAACAGGTGCATCTGCTCGGGGGCGACCGAGAACCTTACCGCAGGATGCCGCCCTTCGATTGGGTGTACGCCGGGGAGGCTGGCCGTGATCACATCTTGGCTGCCTGTCAGGCGACCGTGTAGCAGCGTATTTGCGCCCAAAGGTTCAGCCATCTGAATTGCGGCTTCCAGCGGGCCATTTTCATCCATTGACAGGTGTTCTGGCCGGATTCCCAGTTTTACAGAGGTATCTGGGCCTTGAGATGGACCAATTTCCACGCCTTCAATTTTGATCACTCCACCTACACGCTGCGCGTCAAAGATATTCATCGCGGGACTGCCGATGAATTGAGCCGCAAACAGGGTTTTTGGGGATTCATAGACGTCCAGAGGTGTACCAATTTGCTCGGCGATCCCGCCGTTCATTACGATCATTCTGTCTGCCATCGTCATGGCTTCGACCTGATCATGTGTGACATACAGGGACGTAATCCCCAGCTTTTCCTGAAGTTCGCGGATCTCCAGGCGCATTTGAACGCGTAGTTTCGCATCAAGGTTTGAAAGCGGTTCATCAAAAAGGAACACGGCTGGTTCACGAACGATGGCGCGTCCCATTGCAACCCGCTGCCGCTGCCCGCCCGACAACTGTCTGGGCTTTCGGTCTAGCAAAGGTTCTAATTGCAACAGCTTTGCTGCTTCGGTCACCTTTTGATCGATCTCCGCCTTAGGTAACCCGGCAATTTTTAGTCCATATCCCATGTTCTGGCGTACAGACATATGCGGGTATAGCGCATAGTTTTGGAATACCATCGCGATATCCCGATCCATCGGTTCTTTGTCATTTGCCCGCTCGTCTCCGATGCGGATTTCACCCGAAGTCACGGTTTCAAGACCTGCCACCATGCGCAAAAGCGTGGATTTGCCACATCCTGAAGGCCCGACGATAACGATGAATTCGCCGTCTGCGATATCAATGTCGATACCATGAATGACGTCTGTGGTGCCAAAGCTCTTTTTGACGTTTTCTAGGGTTACAGTTGCCATTTCTTACTTCTCGCTATCGACAAGGCCGCGAACAAACAGTTTTTGCATCGACACCACCACAATGACCGGTGGGATCATGGCCAATATCGAGGTTGCCATGATGACGGGCCATTCGGCCACATCATCGCCGGATGGGAACATCTGTTTGATGCCCATCACAATGGTATTCATCTCGGGATCCGTGGTGATGAGCAACGGCCATAAGTATTGGTTCCAGCCATAAATGAAGAGAATGACGAACAAGGCCGCGATGTTGGTTCTGCTCATCGGCACTACAATGTCGACGAAAAACCGCATCGGCCGCGCACCGTCTACCCGCGCCGCTTCAGCAAGTTCATCCGGGATTGTCAGAAAGAATTGCCGGAACAGGAAAGTGGCAGTGGCTGAGGCGATCAATGGGAAAATCAGCCCGGAATAGCTGTTTAGCATGCCAAAACCCGCCACAACTTCGAATGTTGGAACAATCCGTACTTCGACAGGTAACATCAGTGTCAGAAAGATCAGCCAGAAGAAGGTCGTTCGCCCCGGGAAGCGGAAGTAGACGATTGCAAAGGCCGACAGAAGTGAGATCACAATCTTGCCAACGGCAATACCGATAGCCATCACCAGACTGTTGAACAGCATGGTAGCGACGGGCACGTTTACGCCGGCAAAAAGGGCTGCTCGGTAGTTCTCCCAAAATTGATCACCCGGCCAGATCGGCATAGGGGGCGAGACGATTTCAGGCTGGGATACTGTTGAGGCAACAAAAGCCAGCCAGATCGGAAAGAATATGATCAGGACGCCCAGGACCATAAAGGCGTGGGTTAGCCAGATACCCGCGCCTCGTTTCTCGACCATTCCGTGTTGCTGGGCCGCCATCAGTAATGCACCCTTTTTTCGACGTATTTGAACTGGATCACCGTTAGCAAACCAACCACGATCAACAGGATGACGGATTGAGCCGACGAAGACCCGAGATCTTGCCCGACGAACCCATCGGAAAACACCTTGTAGACCAGGATCGTTGTTGCTTGTTGCGGACCACCTCCGGTGATTGTGTGGATAACACCGAATGTCTCAAAAAACGCATAGACGACGTTGACCACCAGCAAAAAGAAGGCCGTTGGCGACAGCAGTGGCAAAACAATTGTGAAGAACCGGCGCCAGAAATGCGCCCCATCGATTGCGGCTGCCTCGATGACTGACTTTGGCACGGATTGCAGCGCCGCAAAGAAAAACAAAAAGTTATAACTGATACGCCCCCACGCGGATGCGACAACGACCAGCCCCATTGCTTCGGCGTCATTCAGAACGTGGTTCCAATCATAGCCGAGTTGGCCAAGATACCAGGAAACAACTCCGACGCGTGTGTTGAACATGAAAAGCCAAAGCACACCAGCAACAGCTGGTGCGACTGCGTAGGGCCAGATTAACAAGGTACGGTAAACACCTGAGCCTTTGATCAACCTGTCGGCAATGACTGCAAGAAAAAGTGCCGGAATCATCGAGCACAAGGTGACAAGCGTCGAAAAGATCGCCGTTGTTAAGAAGGATGCACGATAGAATTTGTCGCTGAGAAGGAATTCAAAGTTGCCGAGCCCGACGAATTGAGATGACAGCCCGAACGGGTCAGGAATAAACAGCGACTGCCAGATTGCCTGCGCCGCTGGATAGAAGAAAAATATGGCAGAGACGATCACCTGAGGTGCGATCAGAAGCAGAGGCAGCAACCAGCCCCGAAAGGTGACGCGTTTTTCCAATTTAGTGTCCCACCAAAAAAGAAATGCGGGCCGTTAAAGGCCCGCATGATATCATTTTTATTGATTGGCTGATTCAAACCGGCGCAACAACGCGTCGCCACGTTCCTTGGCGCTGTCCATCGCTTCCTGAGCCGTCTTGTCACCAGACCAGATGGCCTCGAGCTCTTCGTCAATGATTCCGCGAATCTGGTCGAATGACCCCAAACGCAGACCTTTTGAGTTTGCGGTTGGTTCTTTCGCAGTCATCTGGATAACCGCGATATCTGTGCCGGGATTGTCTTCATAGAATCCTGCCGCGCGGGTTGCATCTCCCGCTTCAGCAGTAATCGGAAGATAGCCGGTATTCTGGTGCCAATTGGCCTGTACATCTGACGATGACAGGAAGCTCAGGAACTCTCCAACTCCTTTGTAGGCTTCGGGGTCGTGCCCTTCCATCACCCACAGAGAGGCACCACCGATAATGGTGTTCTGAGGTTCGGCTGTAACACCTTCCCAATAGGGCAGGGGCCGTACGTCAAAATCGAACTCAGCTTCCGAGCTGATGCCCGCGTAGCCTGCCGAGCTTTCTGTGAACAAGGCGCATTCTCCGGCCCGGAAGTTGGCTCCACCTTCGTTTCTGCGACCGGTGTAGATGAATTTACCGTCCTTGGCCCAATCACCCATTGCGCTTAGGTGGGCCACTTGCACCGGGCCATTCAGCATCAATTCGGTGTCCAGACCGGCGAAACCATTATCTTTCGATGCAAATGGTACATCGTGATAGGCTGACATGTTTTCCAGGTGAACCCAGCTTTGCCAAGCAGTGACAAGCGGACATTCTTCACCGCCTGCCTTTAATTGATCAAGAACCTCGCCAACTTTTTCCCAAGTGGAAAGATCGGTATCAGGATCGACTCCTGCCGCCTCCATCGCATCGCGATTGACCCAAAGAACGGGTGTGGAAGAGTTGAAGGGCAATGACAACATGTCGCCATCGGTAGTGGTATAATACCCTTTTACAGCGCCGATATACGCGTCGGGATCAAATGACGCGCCACTTTCGGCCATCACTTCATAGACTGGTTTGATGGCGCCTTCAGCCGACATCATTGTTGCGGTGCCAACTTCGAATACCATCAGAATGTGGGGCTGTTCGCCAGCGCGGAACGCGGCGATACCTGCATTCAGCGTTTCCGAGTAATTACCTTTGTGGCTTTCAACCACGACAAACTCGTCCTGGCTCGCGTTGAATTCTTCAACCTGGGCTTTCACCAGATCACCAAGACGGCCGGTAAAGGCGTGCCAGAACTGGACTTCGGTTTGAGCCATTGCCGCTACAGGGGACAAGGCAGTTGCTACGGCGAGAGCGCCGAAAAATCTCTTTTTCATGATTCCTCCCATGCATCAGGTTCGATGCTTCGTTGAATACCGACCGCTACGGGTAAACGGCACACATGACGATTTCACGACGTTAGCGTTACAGAAATATAATTCAAGACCTTAGTATTGATAAAAAAAATAACACGGCATTATATTCGTGAGCGAAAAACTGGGAAATACTGGTTCAAACATGCGACAAACCCTGAGAATCAGACAGCTTGAAGCCCTTATGGCAGTGACGACCAATGGATCGATCACTTCTGCAGCCACTGATCTTGGGGTCAGTCAGCCAGCTGTGAGCCGATTAATATCTGATCTGGAGAAGTCACTTGGGTTTCAGCTTTTTGATCGCCGCGAGGGGCGGTTAGTGCCGACGCAGGAAGTTCGGTATTTGCAGCCCAGCGTAGAGCGTGTTCTGGAACTGATGAAGCAGATCACCGACGTCAGTCAGGACATCACGCAACGAAAGGCGGGACATATTCGCGTCGCTTGCCTGCCCGGATTTGCAACCAGCCACCTGCCACAAGTTGTCGCCGAATTTCTGAAAGACCGCCCCGGCGTCACCATGACAATCGAGCCGGATCGGCCCGAGCGCATTCTTGAATGGATGATCGGTGAGCAATATGATTTTGGGATCACCGACAGTTTTATCAGCCACCCTGCCGTGCAAAATACAGATGTGCACTTACGCACGGTTTGTGTATTTCCGAGCGGTCACGAGCTGGAAAGCGTTTCGGAAGTTACACCCAAAGAGCTTGAGAACGAGAAAGTCATTCACACCCGCCGTGATAGCGACTTTTTTGCGCGCCTATCGAAAGCGTTCCAAAGCGCAAATATCTCACTGAACTCTCACATCGAGGTCAGGCAATTTACAGCAGCCTGTGAACTCGCCTTAAGAGGTGTGGGTGTCTCAGTAGTGAGCGAACTGGATGCGGTTCAATATGCCCATCTTGGACTGTGCTACAGGCCATTCGTACCGGTGTTACCTCATACACTTTCCTTAGTGCGCCCTATATTGAAACAACCATCTTTGGTAACTTTGGAATTTATCGAACAGTTCAGCGAAAGCTTGAACCCGTTTCGCGTCAAATCGATTATGCGCTGATCGCTAAGGACTTGTAATTCGGGGGTGTTTGTCGATTTGCCATGTAACTGCCTGCGCTTCATCAGTTTTGGTCTGGCTGATATCACAAAATAAATTCCAAATTGAGACCTTGATGAGCTTTACGCTCATAGGGTTTGTCGGCACAGTATCGTCAATCTTAACCATAGTTCGATGCTTGATCGGCTTAGGTGATCTTTATTCATCTTTGTTACAATCGCCATCTACAAAGCGTTTCGAACATATTTCCAGGAAGGTGTGATATGCCCTTTTCCAGCAGTAAGCTCTCTCGCCGTAAGTTTCTTGCCACAACGACAGCCAGTGCAGCTGCGATTACTCTGCATCCGTTCTCTGCGTCTGCTGCCAACAATCAGGCTCATCTAAGGATCATGGAAACAACAGACATCCATGTGCATGTTTTCCCTTATGATTACTACGCAGATAAACCACGGGACACCGTGGGCCTGTCACGCACGGCATCTATTATCAACGACATCCGATCAGAGGCGACTAACTCGCTTCTTGTTGACAATGGCGACTTTCTGCAGGGCAATCCGATGGGTGACTATATCGCCTATGAGCGCGGAATGAAGGCGGGTGACAGCCACCCGATTATCACTGCATTCAACACGGTCGGCTACGATGCTGCCACCTTGGGCAACCACGAGTTCAATTATGGTCTGGAGTTTCTTGATAAAGCGCTTGCCGGGGCCGACTTCCCAGTGGTTCTGGCCAATATTGCCAAGAAAAAAGGGGCCAGCCCGCGCGATGACGAAACTCTGGTGAAGCCCTATGCCATTCTTGATCGCGAGATTGAAATGGGGGACGGCTCCAAACATCCGATCAAGATCGGCGTCATCGGTTTCACTCCGCCGCAGGTCATGAATTGGGATCGTAAACACCTTGAAGGCAATGTCGAAGCCCGCGATATCGTCGAGACAGCGCAGGCTTACGTACCCGAGATGAAAGAGCAAGGCTGTGATCTGATCATAGCACTTTCGCATTCAGGTATAGGTGAGGCCGATCATTCGGAAGGAATGGAGAATGCCTCGGTCGTTCTTGCCGGTGTTGACGGTATCGATGCCTTGGTCACCGGGCACAACCATTTGGTCTTCCCATCTCCAACATTTGCGGACCGTCCCGGTATTGACGTGGAAACCGGAACTTTGATGGGTAAGCCCGCCGTCATGGGTGGATTCTGGGGATCGCATCTTGGCCTGCTTGATCTGTTGCTGGAACGAGATGGTAACGCCTGGCGTGTGGTCACCACCACTTCCGAGGCGCGGCCGATCTCCAAACGCAACGAAGATCGGTCAATAACTGCGCTGGTCGGAGATGATCAAAAGGTTCTCGACTCGGTGGCGAAAGATCACGACGAAACGCTGGCCTACGTCCGCCGCGCTGTGGGTAAGACTTCGGCCCCATTGCACAGCTATTTCGCATTGGTTGCCGATGATCCGTCTGTGCAGATCGTTTCGATCGCGCAGAAATGGTATGTCGAAGAGATGATGAAAGGCACCGAGCACGAGGGTCTGCCAATCCTTTCGGCAGCGGCGCCATTCAAGGCTGGCGGCCGTGGCGGCCCGGAATACTACACTGATGTTCCCGTCGGTGACGTTGCGATCAAGAACGTGGCCGATCTTTATCTTTACCCAAACACAGTTCGTGCCGTACGGGTAAACGGGGCGCAGGTTCGAGGCTGGCTTGAACGTTCGGCGGGCATGTTCAATCAGGTTGAGGTAGGTTCTGAAGACGCGATCCTGCTGAACCCGGAATTCCCATCATATAATTTCGATGTGATGGACGGTGTGACCTATCAGATCGACCTTTCACAGCCGTCCCGCTTCGGTCCAAAAGGCGAAGAACTTAATCCAGATGCAGTCCGGATCGTGAATCTTGCCTTTAATGGTGCACCGGTCACGGATGACATGGAGTTCATTATCGCCACCAATAACTACCGAGCATCGGGCGGGGGCTCTTTCCCCGGCGCAAAGGGTGACACAGTTGTTTTTGAGGCTCCGGACACCAACCGGGATGTCATCGTCCGCTATATTGTCGAGCAGGGTACAATTGATCCTAAAGCAGATGCCAACTGGTCATTTGCGCCGCTCACCGACACGACCGTATTGTTTGAAACCGGGCCAAAAGCGCGGGACTACATGAATGATGTTAAAGGCGTTGTCATCGAAGATGCGGGAGAAGGTGCAGATGGCTTTGCAGCGTTCCGCATTAAGCTCTGACCTGTACGAGATTAAAAAACCCCCGCTTTTTTGGCGGGGGTTTTGAGAGTTTACTCTGCGGCTTCTTCGTATTCTGACATTGGCGGGCATGTGCAGATGAGGTTTCTGTCACCGTATGCGTTGTCGACGCGGTTGACGGGGGACCAGTATTTGTCGACGCCCATGGAGCCCGGAGGGAAGCAGGCCTGTTCGCGTGTGTAGGGGCGGTCCCAGCTGCCGACCAGATCGCGCACCGTGTGGGGGGCGTTTTTCAGCGGGTTGTTTTCCGCATCGATCTTGCCGTCGATGATATCCTGCGCCTCGGCCCGAATGGACAGCATGGCCTCGCAGAAGCGGTCGAGCTCGTCCATGGGCTCCGATTCCGTGGGCTCCACCATCAGGGTTCCGGCCACCGGCCAGGACATGGTTGGGGCGTGGAAGCCTGAATCGACCAGGCGCTTGGCAATGTCATCGACGCTGACATGCGCGGCCTCGTCCAGCGGACGGGTGTCGAGGATGCATTCATGCGCCACCCGGCCCGTGTCCGACGTGTAGAGGATCGGGTAGGCATCCTTGAGCCGCGCCGCTATGTAGTTGGCGTTCAGGATTGCCACTTTCGTGGCCTGGGTCAGACCTGCGCCGCCCATCAGCAACACATAGGCCCATGAGACCGGCAGGATCGAGGGCGAGCCAAAGGGTGCGGCTGAGACCGGGCCCACGGCGGTGCCGTATTCCGGGTGGCCGGGCAGGTGCTCGGTCAGGTGCGCCTTGACGCCGATCGGGCCCATGCCGGGGCCGCCGCCGCCATGCGGGATGCAGAAGGTCTTGTGCAGGTTCAGGTGGCTGACGTCACCGCCCACATCGCCCGGACGCGCCAGGCCAACCATGGCGTTCATGTTGGCGCCGTCGATATAGACCTGACCGCCGTGATCATGGGTGATCTGGCAGACCTCCTGCACGGTGGTCTCGAACACGCCATGGGTGGATGGATAGGTGATCATGCAGGCGGCCAGATGATCCGAGTGCTTTTCCGCCTTGGCGCGGAAGTCGTTCAGGTCAATGTTGCCCTTGTCATCCGCCTGCACCGGCACAACCTGCCAGCCGACCATCTGGGCCGAGGCCGGGTTGGTGCCATGCGCCGAGGTTGGGATCAGGCAGACATTGCGCTGCCCCTCGCCACGAGCGAAGTGATAATTGCGGATGGTCAGAAGGCCCGCGTACTCACCCTGCGCGCCCGAGTTGGGCTGCTGCGAGATCGCGTCATAGCCGGTGATCTGGCACAGCTTGTCGTTCAGATCGTCGATCATCTCGTGATAGCCCTGCGCCTGATCTTGCGGCACAAACGGGTGCAGGTTGCCGAACTCGGGCCAGGTGACCGGGATCATCTCGATCGTGGCGTTCAGCTTCATGGTGCACGAGCCCAGCGGGATCATCGCCCGGTCCAGCGCCAGGTCGCGGTCGGCCAGACGGCGCATATAGCGGGTGATCTCGGCCTCGGCCCGGTTCTTGTGGAAGATCGGATGGGTCAGGTATTCGCTTTCGCGCAGCGCGTAATCCGGCAGGCGGTACTGCTTGTTCGAGCTGTCATCCTTGCGGTCGATGCCAAAGGCCCCCCAGACCGCCTCGATGGTCTCGGGCCGGGTCTGTTCGTCCGGCTAATGCCCACTTTCGTGTCGCCCACTTTACGCAGGTTCACACCGCGGGCCACGGCGGCCTCCATCACGACGTTCTGCAGATGGCCAACCTCAACCGTGATCGTGTCGAAGAATACCTCGGGTTCGACGGCAAAGCCTGCCTCTTCCAGACCGGCAGCCATGCGCGAGGTCTTGCGGTGCACCGATTGCGCGATGGCCTTGATGCCGTCGGGGCCGTGATACACCGCATACATCGAAGCAATCACCGCCAGCAGCGCCTGCGCAGTGCAAACGTTCGAGTTGGCTTTCTCGCGGCGGATATGCTGCTCGCGGGTCTGCAGCGCCAGGCGATAGGCCTTGTTGCCGCGGCTGTCGATGCTGACACCGATGATCCGGCCCGGCATCGAGCGCTTCAGCTTGTCGGTGGTCGCCATATAGGCGGCGTGCGGGCCACCATAGCCCATCGGAACGCCAAAGCGCTGGGTCGAGCCGATGGCAATGTCGGCGCCCATCTCACCCGGTGACTTGAGCAGCGCCAGCGACAGGATATCGGCGGCGACAATTGCGATGGCCTTGTGCTCATGCAGCGCCGCGATCTCGGCGGTGAAGTCACGCACATGGCCGTGGGTGCCGGGATACTGGAAGATCGCGCCAAAGACCGCGCCTGCATCCAGCGTGTCCGGATCGGCCACCTGCACTTCGATGCCCAGAGGCTCGGCCCGGGTTTTAATGACCGCGATGGTCTGCGGGTGGCAGTTCTTGTCGACAAAGAAGGCTGCATTGTTGGCCTTGGACCGACCACCGCGCTTGGCCATGGCCATCGCTTCCGCCGCAGCTGTGGCTTCGTCCAGCAGCGAGGCGTTGGCCACATCCAGCCCGGTCAGGTCGCTGACCATGGTCTGGAAGTTCAACAGCGCCTCAAGGCGGCCCTGGCTGATCTCGGGCTGATAGGGCGTATAGGCCGTGTACCAGGCCGGGTTTTCCAAGATGTTGCGCAGGATCGGCGCCGGCGTGGTGGTGCCATAATATCCCTGACCAATCAGCGAGGTCAGAACCTTGTTCTTGCTCGCCACCTCTTTCATGTGGAACAGAGCGTCGCGTTCTGTCATCGCCGGGCCCCAGTCCAGCGGCTCTTTCTGCCGGATCGCAGGCGGGACGGTGGCGTCGATCAGCTGGTCCAGTGTCTTGAAGCCGATCACCTTGAGCATGTCGCGCATCTCGGTCGGGCTGGGCCCGATATGGCGGCGGTTGGCGAAGTCATAGGCTTCGTAATCGGTCAGTTTGAAGGCCATCGTTGCGCTCCTCAAGGATAGATCAGGTTCGGCGGCTGCGGGAGCCTCCGGCGTGGGGTGAGGGCCGTCTTGGAAACTGTCCAGGGGACAGTTTCAGGCCCGAACGGGCGGAGCCCCGGAAACAGGGCCCCAATTGAGAGTTAACCGATGAAGGCCTTGTAGCCGGCCTCATCCATCAGATCTTCGAGCTGCGAGGCATCCGTAATCTTGATCTTGTAGATCCAGGCTTCGCCTTCGGGGTCGTCATTCAGAGAACCGGGATTGTCAGCCAGCGCCTCGTTCACCTCTGTGATCTCGCCATCGACCGGCGCATAAAGCTCGGACGCGGCCTTGACGGATTCAATCACGCCGATCTCGCCGCCTTTTTCGAACTCGTCCCCTGCTTCCTGCTGTTCCACGAACACCACGTCGCCCAACTGCTCGGCGGCGTGTTTGGTGATGCCCAGCGTGGCGGTGTCGCCCTCAACAGCCAGCCATTCATGTTCTTCGGAATAATAGGTTGCCATGTCTCTCTCTCCTGACTTCAACGCTTGTAATTCTGTTTGACGAAGGGCAGCGCCACGATCTGCGCCGGTTGCGGTTTGCCCCGGATGATCAGGTTCACCGTCTCGCCCGGCTCGGTGTGACCTGCCGCGACATAGCCCATCGCCACCGGTCCACCCACGGTGGGGCCAAACACGCCCGAGGTGATCTGGCCGATTGTATTGCCATTGCTGCACTGGATCTCAACGCCCTGACGCGCTGGCGCCCGGCCTTCGGGCTTGATGCCCACCAGCTTTTTGGCGGGACCTTCGGCCAGTTCCTTCTGCACACGGTCCGCACCTGGAAAGCCGCCCTCTTCCTTGCGGCGCTTCTGGATCGCCCAGGCCAGGGAGGCCTCGATCGGCGAAGTGCTCTGGTCGATGTCATTGCCATAAAGGCACAGACCCGCCTCAAGCCGCAGACTGTCGCGCGCGCCCAGACCGGCCGCCTCGCAATCTTCATGCGCCAGGAAGGCCTTGGTGATCTCTATCGCCTTGTCCTCGGGGATCGAGATCTCGTACCCGTCCTCGCCGGTATAGCCCAGCCGCGAGATACGGCATTCAACACCGTTGATATCGGCCACCGTGGTTTCCATGAACTTCAGATCCCGCGCCGCAGGGCAGAGCTCGCCCACAACGTTTTCCGCTGCGGGGCCTTGGACAGCTACCAGCGCGCGGTCGAAGATCTCGATCACTTCAACACCGTCGAGATGTTCGCGCATATGCGGAATGTCCTGATGCCGCAGCGCCGCGTTCACCACCACAAAGTAGTGATCGCCCGCATTCGACACGATCAAATCGTCCATGATCCCGCCATCCGCGTTCGTAAAGAACCCGTACCGCGCCTTGCCTTCCTTCAACGTCGCATAGGCCTGCGGGCACAAAGCTTCCAGCTTCTCGCCCACATTCTCGCCCTTCAGGATCACCTGACCCATATGGCTCACATCAAACACCGCCGCCTTCTCACGGCACTGCTTATGCTCACCCATAATCCCCAATGGATACTGAACAGGCATCTCCCACCCAGCAAAATCAACCAACTTACCACCCAACTCAACATGCAAAGCGTGAAGAGGCGTGCGTTTAATCTCGCCCATAGCCAGAGCCTTTCTAATCAGCGGGATTGGTCACGAACGACTGTTACAGTGCAATGCGCGTTACGCACGACACGTGACAAGTTCGGGCCAATCTCATAATTCGGGAAATCGCCTTTGGTCGATGCCATGACGATCAGATCGAAGCCTTCCTTGTACGCAAGCTTCAGGATTTCGCGGTAGACGCTGCCTTCTTCGACATGTACCGGAACGTCTCCGGCATTGCCGTGATCCAGAATGGCCTGAACCGCGTTGCGTACATGCTCTTTGGCACCCGCACCATAGTTGGCAGGCAGGTTAGGGAGCTGGATGATCTCGGGGATAACGGCCACTGCGTGCAATTCAGCACCATAGAATTTTGCCTGTTCCAGCGCGAGCGGCAGGGCGTTCTTCCATGAGCGGTCGTCGGTGTGATCAATGGGCAGCAGGATTTTCGTGGCCATCACGTCTCTCCTCGAGATATAGAAATCTGTTTCAAAGCCCGGGGGCCACTCTGGCCCCCGGGGTATGTTTATCCAGGTTTATTCGGCTGGTGTGCCACCTGGCTCTTCGGACTTGCCACCCGAAGAGAAGAACTCTTTTGTCAGCTTGATGACGATCGGGCTCAGCAGCGCCAGGGCGATCAGGTTCGGGATAGCCATCATGGCGTTCAGCGTATCGGCAAGCAGCCAGATGAAGCCTAGATCCGCGGTCGCTCCGAAATAGATCATGACAATCCATAGGACGCGGTAAGGCATCAGCGATTTGACGCCGAGCAGGAACTCGACACATTTTTCGCCGTAGAACGACCAGCCCAAGATGGTGGTGAAGGCAAAGATCGACAGAGCGATGGCGATCAGATATCCACCGATCCCCGGCAATGATAGCTCGAACGCGTGGCTGGTCAGAGCGGCACCGGATTCACCAGACGTCCATGCACCCGACGAGATGATCGCCAGACCGGTGATCGAGCAAACGATGATAGTGTCGATGAACGTCCCCAGCATCGCGATCAGGCCCTGGTTGACCGGACCTTTGGTCTCGGCTGCGGCGTGCGCGATCGGAGCGGAACCCAGACCCGCTTCGTTCGAGAAGACACCACGTGCCACACCAAAGCGGATCGCAGCCCAAACAGCGGCACCCGCGAAACCACCTTCGGCGGCCGAGGGGGTGAAGGCGTAGGTGAAGACCAGTGACAGCGCATGTCCGATGTTGCCGATGTTGATCAGCAGTACCAGCAAGCCCGCGATGATGTAGGCGATTGCCATGAACGGAACCAACTTACCGGCAACTGCACCGATCCGGGTGATGCCGCCCAAGATCACGGCTGCTGTCAGAACCATCAGAACAACACCGGTGACCGAGGTGTTGAAACCGAAATTCGCTTCCAGAACCTGGGCAACACCGTTGGCCTGTACACCGTTACCGATGCCAAAGGCTGCGACAGCTCCGAACAGAGCGAATGCAACGCCCAGCCAGGCCCATTTCGCACCCAGACCGTTTTTGATGTAGTACATCGGACCGCCGACATAGTTGCCCAGCTCGTCTTTCTCGCGGTATTTCACGGCGCAGACAGCTTCGGCATATTTGGTGGCCATGCCCACCAGGGCGGTCATCCACATCCAGAACAAGGCGCCCGGACCGCCCAGGAAGACAGCAGTGGCCACACCGGCGATGTTACCCGTACCGATTGTCGCCGACAGCGAGGTCATCAACGCGTTGAACGGGCTGATCTGCCCTTCGCCCTGACCTTCACGGCCTTTGAACAGCAGGCTGAAGCCTGTGCCGATGCGCAGGATCGGCATGAACTTCAGCCCCACCTGCAGGAAGAAGCCAACGCCGAGGATGAGGACCAGCATTAGCGGCCCCCACACGACGCTATTAATAGCCCCTACGATTGAATTTAACGCTTCCATGGTTTCCCTCCCATTTGCGTCAGGTTTATGCCCTGTTTGCGATGGCCCGCTGGCGGGCTTGCTTAAGGGCGGCAAAGTCTTCGTCCGCGTGGAACGACGAACGGGTCAGCGGGGTTGCTGACACGTGCAAAAAGCCCTTGGAACGCGCGATTTGTTCCAGTTGGGCGAATTCTTTCGGAGTCCAGAATCGGTCGATCGGGTGATGTTTCGGTGTCGGCTGCAGGTATTGACCAACTGTCAAGAAATCGACGTTTGCGGCGCGCAGATCATCCATGACTTGTCGGACATCATTCAGTGTTTCACCTAATCCAACCATCAAACCGGATTTGGTGAAAACTTCGGGATTTGCGCGTTTGGCATCGTCCAGCAACCGTAGCGAAGTATAGTAGCGCGCACCCGGGCGTACAGTTGGGTAGAGGTGCGGAACAGTCTCAAGATTGTGGTTGAACACATCCGGAGCGGCCTCGAACACCACTTCTGAAGCTTCGCCCTTACCCAGAAAATCGGGTGTCAGAACCTCGATCGTCGTGGTAGGGTTCTGATGGCGGACCGCACGGATTGTCTGTGCAATATGCTCAGCCCCGCCATCGTTTAGGTCATCGCGATCAACAGATGTGATGACGACATGACGCAAGCCCAGTTTCTTCACCGCTGCGGCCACCCGACCAGGTTCGAAAACATCCAGGGCATCGGGACGCCCGGTTGAGACATTGCAGAATGAACAGCCGCGCGTGCAGACTTCGCCCATAATCATCATGGTAGCGTGCCGCTTAGACCAGCATTCACCGATGTTTGGGCAGGCTGCCTCTTCGCAGACCGTCACGAGATCGTGGTCCCGCATCAGGCGGCGGGTTTCATAAAACTCGGGGCCTTCTACCTTTTTCTTGCGAATCCACTTGGGTTTGCGTGGGATGACGCTATCTGCCTTTTTGGCTTTTTCCGGGTGACGGGGACGAAGCTGGATGGTCATCTGGCGGCTCCGGTTTAGGCGTGAATCGCGCGGCCTAGGGCGTCGAGGCAGGCTTCTTTGACAGCCTCACCCATCGCAGGGTGCGCATGGCAGGTTGCAGCAACTTCGGACACGGTTGCCTCCTTGGTCATCGCCAACACCAATTCTGCGATCAGATCGCCACCATGAGCGCCACAGATATGCGCGCCCAGAATCTTGCCGTTAGTCTCTGCCAGTACTTTCACCGCACCGTCTATTTCTCCGGTCGAGCGCGCGCGCGAGTTCGCCATGAAGGCGAATTTGCCGACGGAATACTCGGCCCCGGCGTCTTTCAGCGCTTCTTCGGTCAATCCTACCGAGGCGACTTCGGGATCTGTGTACACAACGCCCGGCACGGTGTTGTAATCGACGTGCCCGGCTTCGCCTGCCAGCATCTCAACGCAGGCAACACCGTCTTCCTCAGCTTTATGTGCCAACATTGGGCCAGGAATGCAGTCACCGATGGCGTAAATGCCTGGCACTGATGTCTGGAATGTATTGTCAACTTCTATGACGCCACGTTGGTTCACAGCCACACCCAGCTCTTCCAAGCCAAGCCCTCGGGTGACGGGGCGGCGACCGACAGCGATCAACACCTTGTCGGCCTCAATCGCTTCTTCCTTGTCCTTGCCAACGCGATCCACTGTCAAGGTCAGACCTGCATCCGTTTTGTCGACCGATTTCAACGCCCGACCCAATTGGAACTTCAATCCACGTTTGGACAGGGCGCGCTGCGCCAGTTTGGCAATCTCACCGTCAATTCCGGGCAACACCCGATCCAGATATTCGACCACCGTGACCTTAGCGCCCAGACGTGCCCAGACCTGCCCCAGCTCCAGACCGATAACGCCTGCACCGATCACCACCAGATGTTCGGGAACCGTCTCCAATGCGATCGCACCTGTTGAGCTGAGGATGTCCTGCTCGTCTATCTCGATTCCCGGCAATGGTGTGGGTTCCGAGCCCGTGGCAATCAGGATGTTCTTGGCTGTGTGGACATCTTCTCCAACTTTAACTTGCCCGGCGGTGGGAATGCTGGCCCACCCCTCGATCAGATCGACGCCGTTTTTCTTGAACAGGAACGCGATGCCTTTGGTCAGGTCGCCTACGATCTTGTCCTTGCGGCCCATCATCGCTGGTACATCGATGCTGGCCCCCTCGACCGCAATACCGTGGGAGGAGAGATGTGCAAGTTCGGCATATTTGGCCGAGGAGGTCAGCAACGCTTTGGAGGGTATGCACCCCACATTCAAACAAGTCCCGCCGAGCGCACCACGGCCCTCAACGCATGCTACTTTCATGCCCAATTGAGCCGCGCGGATCGCGGCGACATAGCCGCCTGGTCCGCCCCCGATGACAATAAGATCGTAAGTCATTTGGTCTTCTCTCAGTAGATCGGGTGGCTCGCGCAAAGGGCGCGGACTTTTTCGCGGGTTTCCTTTTCGACGGCTTCATCCCCGTCCGGCGATTGGGCCAATGCGTCCAATACATTGCCGATCAGGTGACCGATCTGCTTGAACTCTTCCGGACCAAAACCCCGACTGCAGCCAGCTGCGGTGCCCAAACGAATGCCGCTGGTGATCGTTGGTTTCTGGGGATCACCCGGAACGCTGTTTTTGTTGCAAGTGAAGCCTGCACGCTCGAGCGCAGCTTCAGCGTCTTTTCCGGTTACGCCGATTGGGCGCAGGTCGACCAGCATCAGGTGGTTTTCGGTTCCACCCGAAACGATATCGCAGCCGCGCGCTATCATTACATTCGCCAATGCTGACGCGCTATCCACAACACGCTTCATATACTCTTTGAATTCGGGTTTCAGTGCTTCTCCAAATGCAACGGCTTTTCCTGCAATAACATGCATCAGAGGGCCGCCCTGCAAGCCGGGGAAAACGGCTGAGTTCATCTTTTTTGCTAACGCTTCGTCGTTGGTCAGAATAACCCCGCCACGCGGTCCACGCAGGGTTTTGTGCGTGGTTGATGTTACAACGTGGGCGTGGCCAACTGGCGAAGGATGCAGACCTGTCGCGACAAGCCCTGCTATGTGGGCCATGTCGGCCAGCAACCAAGCACCAACTTCATCCGCGATGGCGCGGAAGCGTGCAAAGTCAATTTTTTGCGAATAGGCCGATGCGCCTGCAATGATCAGTTGGGGTTTTTCGGCTTTGGCAAGTGCCTCAACCTGATCATAATCAATCAGCCCGGCTTCGGTCAGTCCGTACTGGACCGGACGGAACCACTTGCCGGATTGGGCAGGTTTTGCGCCGTGAGTCAGGTGGCCACCAGCATCCAGCGACATTCCCAGGATGGTATCGCCAGGGCTAAGTAGCGCCAGTTTGACGGCCCCGTTGGCCTGTGCACCCGAATGGGGTTGGACGTTTGCATACTCGCAACCGAACAATTGTTTCAACCGTTCGATCGCTTCGGCCTCGACTTCATCCACATATTCGCATCCACCATAATAGCGGCGGCCAGGATAGCCTTCGGCATATTTGTTGGTCAGCACAGAACCCTGTGCATCGATCACAGCCTGAGAGACAATATTTTCAGAAGCGATCAGTTCGATCTGTTCAGCCTGACGTTTGCCTTCGCGCGCAATCGATGACGCGATGACCGGATCGGCTTCATTGAGCGACTTTTTGAACATTATCTCCTCCATCGATCATTCTCCCCAAACAGGAAACTAAGTTTCCTATAGTGGAGGATGTACTGATAAGGCAACAAATATTTAGCAGCAGGAAAGTTGTAGGATGTTGTGGAAACCTTTAACCTTCAGAAAAAGGGGAGAATTATATGGTTGAGGACCACCCAAATGATACTTCTGGACCGGATGAATTGGGCGATGGAGCTGTACTAGGGCGCTCGATCCGTGATGCGCGTCGTGAAAAAGGCTGGACTTTGGAAGAGGCTGGTCGGGCAGCGGGAATCGGTCGATCCACGCTTTCGAAAATTGAAAACAATCAAACGCGACCAAGTTTTGACATCGTGCGAAGGCTGACACAGGCACTGGGTATGAGCACGCCTCAACTGTTCCTGCAGTCAGGACAGACCGGCATATCAGGGCGACGCGATTTCACCGCCAAGGGTGAGGGTGAAATCAAGGACACACCTACCTATTTGCATGAGCTTCTGTGCACAGAGCTCACAAGCAAGCGGATGCTTCCCTATATCGCGACGATCAAAGCCAGAGATATTTCAGAGTATGATACTTGGATCAGGCACAGTGGCGAAGAGTTCATGTATGTAATCAGCGGCGATTTGACGTTTGTATCCGAACACTATCGACCATTGCCCATGAAAGCTGGGGATTCACTATATTACGACAGCAGTATGGGGCACGGATGCATCTCAACCAGCAAAGAAGATGCCCAGGTGTTGTGGGTATCGCTCGAGTGAAACCGATGTGACGGTTTGTTTTGATAACCGCGTTGTTGTTGGGACGGAATTAGAATTTGAGCACTCTCAATCCGAACAAAAGAAGAAGCACATGACACAGAATATCTTTGCCGGCACGATGCCTGCATTAATGACACCCTGCCTGCCTAATCGGGCGCCGGATTTCAATGCTTTGGTCAAAAAGGGCAAAGAGATGATCGACGCCGGCATGTCTGCCGTGGTGTATTGTGGATCGATGGGCGATTGGCCTTTGCTAACGGATGCGCAAAGGATGGAAGGCGTTGAAAGGCTGGTTGATGCTGGATTGCCTGTGGTTGTTGGCACCGGTGCCATTAACTCAAAATCAGCGGTCGCGCATGCAGCTCATGCGCAGAAAGTGGGCGCATCAGGTGTGATGGTTATTCCACGTGTTCTTTCGCGTGGCTCGTCGATCGCGGCACAAAAGAACCATTTCAAAGCCATCTTATCAGCAGCACCCGACGTACCAGCGATTATCTATAACAGCCCAGTATACGGTTTTGCGACCCGCGCTGACTTGTTTTTCGCACTCCGGGCCGAACATCCAAATCTGGTCGGTTTCAAGGAATTCGGAGGCAAAGACGATCTGAGATATGCTGCCGAATTCATTACATCTAAGGACGATCAGGTTACGTTAATGGTCGGTGTAGACACCGAGGTCTATCACGGTTTCGTAAATTGTGGAGCCACAGGGTCAATTACCGGGATCGGCACCGCGCTGCCGAAAGAGGCACTGCTGCTGGCGGCACTGGCCAAGAAAGCCGCGACTGGTCACGCCGAAGCCCGCCTGCGCGCACGCGAATTGGATGAGGCGTTTGGCGTATTGGCCAGTTTTGACGAAGGTACGGACCTCGTTCTGTATTATAAACATCTTCTGGTTTTGAATGGCGAAGATGAATACCGCCTGCATTTCAACGAAACAGACGAGTTGTCTGACGCGCAGCGAAACTATTGCGAACAGCAGTATGAACTTTTCCGCAACTGGTTCAACGACTGGGTCCAACAGGGTGGGGTCATCGCTGAATGCATGTGATCGACAGCCATACCGGGGGAATGCCAACGCGTGTCATTCTGGATGGCGGTCCCGATCTGGGGTCTGGCTCGGTGGCAGAGCGGGCAGAACGATTGGCGATGCAGCACGAGCAGTTCTACAAATCCATTCTGCTAGAGCCGCGTGGCCAGCCCGGAATGGTTGGTGCACTTCTTGTGGAGCCCACAAACTCGGCCTGTGCCGCGGGCGTTATCTATTTTGACGCTGATGCGGTGCTGGGGATGTGCGGGCATGGCACGATCGGTCTGGGTGTGACACTGGCTCATTTGGGTCGGATCGGTATCGGTGTGCACCGGATCGAAACCCCCGCAGGAGAAGTGGTGATTGACCTGAAGGACCCAAACACCGTTGAGGTTACGAATATCGAAAGCCGCCGGGTGCGTCATGCGGTTACTGTTGATGTCGACGGCTACGGGCCAGTGACCGGAGACCTAGCCTATGGCGGCAATTGGTTTTTTATTGTCGACCCGAGCCCAATGACAGTTGAACCTGCAAACATCCGCTCATTGACTGACTTTACCATTGCTATCCGCGAAGCCTGTAATTCCCATGGTGTTGGCGGTGAGAATGGCGAGCCTGTCGACCATGTTATTTTGCAGGGCAAATCTCCGAATAAAGGGGTCCACAGCCGAAACTTTGTTTTATGCCCTGATAACGATTATGACCGCTCACCCTGCGGCACCGGCAGTTCGGCGCGTTTGGCTTGTCTGGCGGCCAGCGGGCAGCTGCAAGCCGGAGAAGAGATTGTGCAGGAGAGTGTGATCGGAAGCAGCTACCGGTTGTTCTATAAACCCGGGAAGGGTGGGGGTGTTGTTCCAAGTTTAACCGGGCAAGCATACGTGATGGCTGAAAGCACATTGATCTTTGCTGAGGACGATCCGTTCCGAACCGGAATAATCAGACCGTAACCAAAGGGCAGAAATGAATGTCTGTTTCCAAAATCGTGGCGGGTGGGCAAACGGGCGTTGATTTGGCTGCACTGGATTTCGCACGAAAGCACCATATCCTTTATGGTGGTTGGGTTCCAAAAGGCAGAACAAACGAGGCCGGTCTGATCTCTGTTGAGTACGCTGGATTGGTCGAGACCCATTCACCGGAAGTGATCGAGCGGACAAAGCTGAACGTTCAGTCCAGCGATGCAACGCTGATAGTTGTGAATGGTTCAGACAGTCCTGGCACGCAACAAACAGTTGTTTTTGCAAGGGAGGCCGGAAAGCCTTACCTGGTGCTTGATGTCAGGCAGGGAACGGAGTTTTGCCAACAAAAACTGCGGGATTGGTTGCGCACAAATCCAGTTGAAGTCTTGAACATTGCCGGTCCGCGCGGGTCGGAGGCGCCCGGTCTGGATGTGCAGGTGCGAGATCTACTTGAGGGTTGTCTCGATGAATTTGCCTACCCCAGATAATCACGCAGCGCTGGAGGTGGATTTTCAAATAGCTGCTTGGTTGCAACAGGTGCGTGTGCAACCTGATCCGTAATAAATACCGTTTGCTCGGTTATCCGAAGCGCATCCTGAGGATCATGACTGACCATAAGCAGCGTTGTTCCGGTCTCAGCCACCAGATCCACCACCAGATCTAACATCTCGGCCTTTAGCGCAGGACCAAGGGCCGCAAAGGGTTCGTCCAGCAACAAGACATCTCGCTTTTGAACTAATATTCTAGCCAGCGCGACCCGGCTCTGTTGTCCTCCGGACAATTCGGCAGGTTTTCTGGTTCCCATTTCCGGTAGGCCAACGCGATGCAAGGCCGTCCTTACCATTTCCTTTTCTTCATCTGACAAGCGCCCATTCGGGCGGATGCCCAAGCCAACATTTTGGGCCCCGGTCAGATGCGGGAACAAATTTCCGTCCTGAAACAGCATCGCAAACGGTCTTTTTCCCGGAGACAGTGTGGTCAGACTTTGGTCATTCCAGTGCATCTGCCCGGCCTTTAAATCCCGAAATCCGGCAATGGTTTCCAGCAACGTAGATTTCCCTGCGCCAGATGGGCCAATGACCGCGACCTTGGCTCCGGTTTCGATTTCAAAATCGGCATTCAGCAGAAAGCTGCCGTTCGAGATGATGCATTCATCAAGCTTCAGCATGCCAACGCCCTCCACGATCCAGTATCCAAAACACACCCATCGAAAGTAGAAGCAGCAACAACGCTCCGCCCGCAGCCGCTTGCATTTGGTAGGCCCCCATAAGGCGATAAATCTGCAATGGAAGGGTTGCGATCTGCGCATCAGCGAACAATGCGATAACGCCAAGGTCACCCATCGACAGGGCAGCAGCCAAACCTGCAGCAAAACCGATTTGTGGGCGAAGACGCATCACTATGATGCGGGTGAAAAATGTGCGTTTGTTCATATCCAAAGACAAGGCCAAACGTCTGTGCCGTTCTATCGTGTCGCGCGCAGCGGGCGCGAGTATTCGAAGCGCGAAAGGCAAGGCCATCACGGCGTTAACCAGTGCAGTGACGGGAAGGGCCAGCATAGCTGGATTGGCGACAGGGCGGATCAGAATAAACAGACCGGTGCCGATAACCAGTGGTGATGCAGCGAGGCCGAGAATGCCGCACAGTTCAACGATGCCGTACCTTCCGGTCGCCGCAGAAATAGCCATAGGCACCGCGAGCAGCAACAAAAGCATGGTGCTGATGGTGGCCACGAGGATCGAAGTTGCGGCTGCGCGAAACACTAGGGTGGGTAGTTCGAACAATCCCAACGCGCCTGAAATCACCACAGATGCCAATGGCAAAAGTAGGAATGTTGCTGCGGCGATAATCCAAAACGCGTCCAACAAAGGCGGTCCACCATCCCAACGGCGGATTGCACGGTTGAGGCCCGCCCCAAAGCCGTCCCCTCTCGAAAACTTCAGGGCCGCCAGTGCGGCAGCCGCGGTCAGGGCCAGTTGCAACGCGGATAGCAGCGCTGCACGGCCAAGATCGAAATCATATGTAAACGCCTGATAAATAGCGAGTTCGATCGTGGTCGCGCGCGGGCCGCCGCCTAACGTTAGAGCAACGGCAAAACTGGTCAGGCAGATGGCAAAAATAACGGCCAGCACGCCGGGCAAAACGCGCCGCAGCATGGGCAATTCGATCAATCGAAACATTGCCATCCCATCGCATCCAAGCTGTGCGGCAAGACGAAATCGTTCTGCTGGAACCTCCTGCCATCCTTGCAAAATCAACCGCGTTGCAAGAGGGAGATTGAAGAACACGTGGGCCAGAACGACACCATGCAACCCGTAAATTTGGATTGGGGTAAGGCCAAATACGCCCAAAACATCCGAGATCCATCCAGAGCGGCCAAATACCTGTAGCAGTCCCAATATCGCGACGATCACCGGGAGGATGAATGGCGCCCCCAAGAGCGCTATCAATACCCGTCGTCCACGAAACCGCCGCCGCGCCAATGCACGCGCCACTGGGATGGCCAGTATAGAACTGAACGCTGCAGAGAGCGTTGCTTGCAAAAGCGTAAAGCGCAGTGCCGCCCAGTCAGAGGGATTGAATCCGCCGCTGGTTTCGGCACGTAAGCCAACGGTGGCCAAAGTTCCCAATATCAGCGCGGCGACAAGGGCCGCCGCGCTGATGCCTGGCCATGAGCTTACTGGCTGAGTGCGCCCAGCCATTCCGTCAATGCCTCATCTCTTTTGGTTGCAGCTTCGCTGGGATCAATAATCAGAGATTTCTGAGGAACCACCAGAGTGTCAAAACCTTCGGGCAGCCCCGAGGACGGGGTGACGGCTGGATACATCCAGTTGGTTGTCGGGATGATCTGCTGGAACGCGTCGGATACCATGAAATTCAAAAACTGGTCGGCCAAATCTGAATGATCCGAGCCAGCCAACTTTGCCGCAACTTCGATCTGCATATAATGGCCTTCGTCAAAGGCTGCAGCTGCTTTGCTGGCATCTTCCTCGGCGATCAGATGATAGGCAGGAGATGTTGTGTAGCTCAACACCATGTCAGCCTCGCCATCGAGAAACAGCCCATAAGCTTCGGACCAGCCTTTGGTCACAGTCACGATGTTGTCGGAAAGGTCAGCCCAGATTGCCGGGGCTTCATCACCATAAGCCGCCTTGACCCACAATAGCAGGCCCAGACCCGGCGTAGATGAGCGCGGGTCTTGAATGATGATTTTAGCCTCGCTGTCCGCCAGTTCCCGAAAATTGGCGGGCGCTGACGCATCAGCGTTGTGAACAAAGGCAAAGTAACCCCAATCAAAAGGAACGAAAGTATCGTCGGTCCATTGGATTGGCAGCGCGTAATCAGCGGTTACCGAATGAGGGGCAAACAAGTCGGTTTCCTTGGCGGCGGCGATCAGATTGGTATCTAGCCCCAGCACAACATCTGCATCGGTGTTCTCACCCTCAAGACGGATGCGTGACAACAGGGCAGCACCGTCTTCGACACCCACAAGATTAAGGTCACAGTCACATACTGCCTCAAATGCTTCTTCGACTTCTGGGCCAGGGCCCCAGTCCGAGACGAAGCTGTCATATGTATAAACGGTCAACTGTGGTTTGTCGGCTGCAACAGCCGATGTCGCAGTCAGTATTCCCGCAGCAATTGCCAGATGTTTCATATCATCCTCCAATGCGGCGAGAGGGTAAGGATGGACAAAACCTGTACCTTTCCCTCCGCCGGTTCTAGCCGGTTCAGGTTCAACGGGTTTGCCAGTGGACATCTCAGCGCAGTATCGCGCGCACCCCGAGGTAGGGCTGTGATTAGGGTGACACGAGCGCAAATACAACCAAAATCCTGAGGTTCAAGCCTGCAACATGTCGATTGTTGCCAACTAATCGTTCAGTTTGATGTTGAACTTGATGCGCGTTTTTATACGCATATTTGACGCGCATAATATATGGTGTTAAATTTGCTTATGAGGAGGTTGATTATATGAATGTCCAAGCACGGAAACCGACCAATCTGTCGCTCGATCCCGCTTTGCTTACCGAGGCTCGAAAACTGAAAGTGAACCTTTCGCGGGCCGCGGAGGAGGGGGTTCGTGCAGCCGTGGCGGCAGCCAAGGCAGAGCAATGGCAAGCGGAGAACGCCGAAGCTCTGCAAAGCTCCAACTCTTATGTTGAAAAGCATGGATTGCCCCTGGAGCGGTTTCGTCAGTTCTGATGCCGAAATACGATGTGTTTCCCAACCCCTCTGGCGATGGCTTCTTGTTGGATGTCCAATCGGATCTTCTGAGCGATTTGAACACACGTGTGGTCGTACCCCTATTGCCGAAACCGTACGCGCCGAAACCTGCAACCCGTCTTAATCCAGAGTTCATGATCATGGATGAGCCGGTTGTCATGGTGACCCAGTTTATGGCGGCTGTTCCGACAGGGGTACTCAAATCGCCAGTAGAGAATCTCGTTGACGAGTTTGAAAAAATTACCGTTGCTGTCGATATGCTGATGCAAGGCTTCTGAAAAGCGATGGCCGGCCAAATAGGCCAGCCATCAACAATTTGCAGAAGCGGTAGGTTATTGGTCTTCGGTCCTATTTTCCACGAAGTACAACAACGCTGCATTGGGCATGCCGGACAACACGTGCAGCCGTTGAGCCGATCAGATAGTCCGAAAGACCCGGTTGATGCGACGCCACGATGATGCAATCCGCTTTGTGCTTTTCAGCCCAATCGAGGATCGAGTTTGTGGGATGCCCGGTCACGACATGCGTACTGATGTTCGAAGCCTCCACGGCTGTGCCCAGTCTTTCTTCAAACTCTGAAACGCTTTTCTGAACCTGTTCCGCAGGAAAGTACGAGCCGATATACGAAGGAAGTTCTTCGAGAACCGATAGCACCGATACGGTCCCTCCGTCTGCCAGCAAACGGCTTGCAGCATCCAGAGACAAGGAGCAGTCGTTGATGTGATCGGGTGCGACTGGAACGAGGATATGTTTATACATCGGAACCTCCGAATTATTTCAGGATGCTTGGCAGCCAGGTTGCGATCTGCGGGAAGATGAAGATTAGTGTCAGACCAACAAACTGCAGCACAACAAACGGGCCAACCGAGTTGTAGACATCGCCCATGCTGACATCTTTGGGCAGAACCCCTTTAATCCAGAACAGCACGAAACCAAACGGAGGTGTCAGATAGGCGATCTGGATGTTCACGATGAACAATGCACCAAACCACAGCTTGTCAATTCCCAACTCGTCAATGATTGGAATGAACAGCGGGGTACACAGCATGATGATAGCCCAATCGTCCATCACCATACCCAGAACGAGGATGATCAGCATCATCATCAGCAGGATGCCTGTGCTGCCGCCCGGCATAGAAAGTACCAGGTTGGTCAAAAGGTCCTGGCTGCCCAGAGTATTGAACACATTCAGATAGACAGTTGCACCTATCAGGATCCACAGACCCATGCCGCTGAGTTTCAAAGTGGAAACCAGCGATTCCTTCAAAACTTCCCAGGTCAGCTTTCCAGGTCAGCTTTCCGTAGATCAGGTTGATGACAAATGCACCCGCCGCACCAAATGCCGCTGCTTCGGCAGGCGTTGCGATTCCGCCCCAGATGACACCCAGAACGATGATGATCAGCAGTGCAAATGGCCAGATGCTGAGAACTGCGGTCAGTTTTTCGGCGCGGGTGAATTTCTGATCTGCAGGCAGCGCGGGGCCCAGTTCAGGCTGAATTTTGCAGCGTACGCCGATATAGATCGTATAGAATGTCGCCAGCATCAGGCCCGGCAAGAGGCCTGCCATGAACAGATCACCGATCGAAACCTTGGCCAGCAAACCATAAAAGATGAAGGGAACGCTGGGAGGGATCAGCGCGCCCAACGCACCGCCAGCCGCGATACAGCCAATCGCGATACGGCGATCATATTTATAGCGCATCATTGACGGGTAAGCGATTTGACCCATTGTGGTCGTTGCCGGAGGTGTGATGCCGGTGATGGCAGCAAACACCGTACAAACCTGTACCGTGCCCATCGCGAGACCGCCATGAATATGGCCGATCAGTTTGTAAACGGCATCATAGGCCGTCTCGGCTATCCCAGAAAATCGTATGAGTGAACCCATAAACAGGAATAGGGGAACTGTGACCAGAACCGAGTTCCAGGGCGTTGAATAGAAGGCACTTGGTACCGAAAGCAGCGCGCGAGGTTCAAAGACTAAGGCAAACAGCACCGCCGTTCCACCCAAACCGAACGCAACCGGCAGGCCCATAAAAAGGATCCCAAACAGTATTAAGAAATACAGCGCTGTAATTAGTTCGAGGCTCATGATCTTTAGTTTCCTTACCTAGTGGCCGTTCGCGCGGTCTATGTCAGGTTGCTTGCCTGCAATCTTTCGAACGCTGGCATGCGCCTATCTAATCTGCTGGCCCAATAGTCGGGCCAGCAGAAGCGTTTTAAGCAATGCGTGAGCTTTCACGCGGCGCGGGATTATTGCGCGTTTGCCTTGTCTTCCAGGAACTTCTTGTAGATTTCGACTCCTTTGGCGTTGCCATCCGAAGCAGCTGCAACCTGAGGCCACACTTCCGCAATGGACTTCTCGCGCATACGAGCAACTTCTTCGTCGCTCAGCTCGATCACTTCACCACCGGCATCACGCAGGATCTGCAGCGCTTCTTCCACGCCTTCCGCATGCATGCGGCTGGTTTCGAAGTAGGTTTCTTCAAAGACGCCATCGATCTTTTCGCGCTGCCAGTCGGTCAGGGCATTCCAGCTTTGCAGGTTGATAAAGATTTCCTGATGCTGGGCAGGGTTCCAGCCGGGCATGATCGCATAATCGATCACTTCGTGGAACGACATGTCGTCGATGCCGCCGGTGTCCCAGTATGTGCCTTCGATCGTGCCCAGTTTGATGGCAGTATAGATTTCGCCACCATTCATCGATACCGGCGCACCGCCCATGGTCGAGTGGAAGATGGCCTGAGGACCACCGGCACGCATTTTGTGCCCTTCCAGATCTTCCATCTTTTCGACACGGAACTTGGTGAACATCGCGTTCGGGCCCTGGTTGGTCCAACCAGCCCAATGCAGGTTACGGGCATGCGCCGCTTCCTGAACGATGTCGCCTACGCGATAATCAGGGTTGCCCCACATCACTTCCCAGGCTTCTTCGGTGTTGTTGGCGCCCATGGCCATACCAAAGGCCAGCATGCCTTCGGGCATATCGCCACCATAGACAGAGCCCCATCCGGCATAGCCGTCGGTCAAACCCGCTGCGGCAGCGCCAAAGGCCTCTGCGCCACTGACCAGTGCCCCGGCGGGCTCAACGCGGATTTTAACGGTGCCTTCGGTCGCTTTTTCAACAGCTTCAACCCAAGGGATCAGGCCGTTGTCCCAGCCAGCATCGGTCTGGTCAAATGCGGGTTGGAAAGTCCATTCAGTGACTTCATCCGGCGGCCCGTCCTGAGCGACGGCTATGCTTGCGGTCACCGCAAAGGCGCCCGCCCACATCGTGGTATGCATAAACCTGTTTGGTTTCATGTTAGTTCCTCCTCGTTAGTGGATCAGTTTGTTTTCGTGAAATTATGTGTATCCGGGCAAACGGCCTTAGCCCCGCCCGAAGATCGTTTGCAGATCGCGGAGCAAGTGTTTCAAGACCACCAAAAGTACCATTACACCGCTAAGCGGAATGGCAAACTTGATTGGATAGATCGGGATCGGGATAGATGTCGGAGTTTTCTGGTTGAGCATCAATGACAATGACGCGGCCTCGTATCCTTTCCAGATCAAGGCGACCAGAAACAGAATAGCGATCGGCGCCGTCAGGACGTCCAAGATCGCTTTTGATCGCTTGCTTGCATTTGCGTAGAACAGGTCAAGTTTGACAAAGCTGTCATGCTGCAGCGCGTAAACACCTCCGGTACAGGCCAACAATACCATTGCTGCCTGCAAAGTGGTTCCAATCCACTGTGACGGTGCGTTGAGTACGTAGCGCATGAACACATCCGACACACCAAATGCCATGCAATACAGGATCAGGAACCAACCGATACGGCCCATGACCTCTGAGATTGCGCTTGTCAGTTTTTCCAATCCGCGCATCAGCATTCCGACCTCACTGTGTTTTTCATGGATATGGTTCTCCCTCAAAAATTCCGAGTGTAACTTCGATGTTCTCTGTCTCTGGCGGCAAAGTTCAAAGGTAGCTAACTCAGACGTATACCATGCAGTCGTTGGCTGAAGCTCATCTCAGAGTGTTGACGCGTATTCCACTCATGCAAAACCATGCGAACGGTCTCCCTCCCTTATCGCATCGAACGATCCGAACTACTCCTAGTTTCGGTGTGGAGCCTTCCGGATCGCTACAGCAAACGCGATGGAGTACCGCTGAGAAAGATACAGTTGCTTGTAATAATGGGTACAGATTGTATCGCGCGAGGCGTTCGGTGATCGCCATAATTTGTATCTGACCGCATACTGATGGCGGGTGAACATACCCACCTACCGGACACTTATTGAAGTCACGTTTTGGTAGAAGCGCTTTTATTACATGAAGTTGGTGGAAGTTTCTTTTTGAGTTATCATCAATCGACTCGTAATCAGATCACCTGTTTCCGACTGCGATTCCGGAGCGACGATTGGGTATAACTTGCCTTTTGCCTTTCGCAAGGAACACTTGAAAACAAGGATACAGTTTGCAAGTCGCGCGGCGGAAACTGTGACTGGGACCCTGTAGGATATGACACAACGATTGAGTATTGATAAATCTCAGTCCAGCGGCTTGCGTGACCAAATTGTCTCGCAGATATCGCGGCTCATATTTGAAGGTTTGATGCCGTCCGGTCTGAAGCTTGCGTCCTGCCGCGTGTTGGCGCGGGATTTAGATGTTTCTATTAATACGGTTGTCGCAGCCTATCGTAAGCTAGAGGAAGAACAACTGATCGAGGCACGGCCAAGATCCGGCTATTTTGTGTGTTCTGACCGCGGGATACGAACGGACAGTGATGCGATTGGCCGGTCGAATACCAGGCCCGCTACATCAATTAGCCAGAAACTGAACAAACTGCGTCGTACTGAAGAGATTGAGACAATCCCGCGCCCAATAGACTGGTATAAATATGCTTATCCCTTTGTGTGTAATCAGATCGATGATGGTGTGTTTCCAGTTGCGGATTGGCGTGAGTGCACCCGGCTGGCAATGAACCGAAAAGACCTCAAGATCTGGTCCGCAGATGGACTTTATGATGACAGCCTAGAGCTTGTCGAACAGGTCAGGCAACGCATTTTGCCACGGCGGGGAATTTTCGAGCCCAGTGAATCGATACTGATTACATTGGGTTCACAGAATGGGCTTTTTATTACCAGCCTGCTCTTTGGCGGGCGTGAACGTACTGCGGTAATGGAAGATCCGGGTTATCCGGATGCTCGGAAGATTCTTCAGGCCAATTTCGGCAAGGTGAGCTTTCAACCCGTGGATGAGGAAGGTCTCATTGTTGACGAGCGGCTGCGCGGCGCGGATCTGGTGTTCATCACGCCTAACCGGCAACACCCAACCACAGTCACGTTGTCTGAACGCCGTCGGCGAGCACTGTTGCAAGCTGCTGAGGATTATGACTTTTACATTGTCGAAGATGACTACGAATGCGACGTGGACTATCGTCATTCACCGCTTCTGCCGTTGCGGAGCCTGGATGATACCGACCGCCTGATCTATCTGGGCAGCTTATCCAAGGGGCTCTCGCCAGGTTTGCGACTGGGGTATCTGGCAGCCGCGCCTGAGTTTATCGATGCAGCGCGAGATTGCCGGGGCATGATGATGCGCCACCCACCCATGATACTGCAACATACTGCCGCCGCGTTCATCAGGTTAGGATATTACGACGGTTTGCTACGCCGGGTGCGGCAGAACTATGAACAACGCTGGCATTTGGCAGACTCGATGATTCGTGAGCGGTTACCCAGCTTTCTGAGAGCAGGTGAATTCGGTGGTACTGTTTTCGTTCTAGCCGATCCCGATGAAAAACTCGAGGCTAAGACAATTTGTGATGCAGCACTCAGACGGGGCGTAATCGTAGAGCCGATTGGAGCGTGTTTCTCGAAGGCAGCGGAAGGGAAGCATCATTTCCGAGTTGGTGTCTCATCAATCCAACCGGGGTTAATCCCGCAAGGAATTGAGCTGTTATCCAACGTCGTGACTGAGTTGCAGGGTACGTGAAGGCTTGTTTGAAATGAAGCCCAAGCTGATCCCGAGAAGTCTGTGTGTAGGAGTTCGGTAAGTTTAATCGCCGAGAGCGGAGTTTTCACCCGTGAAGACCCGCACAAGCAGGCTCGAGATCCAGCTTAGGGCGTACCATGTCAGTAAGAAGCCAACACATTCCAATGCAAATGAGCCCCATTTATAAAATAAGTCGGCTATGACGAATGCACTCAACAACCACGGTCCTTCTTGGCGCAAAAAAGACTTTATTCCTTGTGATTTCATCGCTGTATGCATGGTATGATCCAATCTTTTGAAACTAATCTAGTTGGTTAGACTATTGCAGGAGGATGACGTCGAGGCGCGTCATAGCGCTGCTGTGAGAACCAAGTCATTGTTGGTTCGATGTCGCTTTGCGTGCTCCCACCTTGCAGCGTGTAGCCAGCGGCAAGCCAGGTAAATCCGTCATCTGCAATCTCGGCACAGTTCGTGTAGTCTCCCCATTTGCCCAAGGACGGCGTATGCGTTCCTTGCCGCGCGAGGGACAAGCGCCAAACTCCATCTATATCGTCATAGGTACCAATGACATGACTTGGATGCAGATTGCCCCCACCGGCGAAAATCGACAGCCCGACGTCGCCGAACCGATTTACGGCTGTCGAGGGGTAGGAAAACGCGATCTGATCATTCCAGATGTCAGGCTCGTCGATCAGGGACATTGTGGCTTCGTTGATGCGAACGGTCCGGACAAATGGGTTTGGCCTGTTGGCTTGTTTGTTGGCTGTCCACATGAACCCCAGCGCGCCTCGCCCTAACCAACCGGCCATTATGCGTGGATCGGTCCTGGACATCCAGTCGCCGCCTCCGACTGTAGGCGCGGAATAGCTGCCCGCAAACCACGGGGTGACATCGATGTCGAATTCATCAACGTCCGGTGAGTTCTCTGGCCACCTGAACACACGGATTTGCGAGTTCGAATTGTGGCTGGCGAAGTACATCGAACCGCGCGCGCCCTGAACACAACGAAGTGAGAAATTGTGCTGCGTTTCGAATATGTCAAAAGATAATCCAGCGGCAGCTGCAAGTTCGTCCAGCGATATTCGCAATATGACGCACCTCCTAAAAAGGTTGCTGCTGGCCGAGAACACGTTGGTTCCCGCATACAGGTAATTTTCTGAAAGAGAGACATGGTTGTAGTCAAACCATTCGCCGTTCCACGATGGGTCAATTCCCGCCGGTGTGAAATCCCAGAGGTTCCAGTTGTCATTTCCAAGTGTGCGGCCTTGCTTGACCGCAACACGTAATGTGTTGGTCCCGTTCTGTTCGATATATTGAAGCAGCCAGATCAATAAATCCCGGCTTGGGTCATAAATGGTGGTCTGATCGCAGCAGAAACCTCCATCTGCTGGCGGAAACAAGGTGAAAGGGCTCATATGCGACCAGCTTTGGCCACTATCCAAAGACCGGCTGGCGTACCAGTTTCCAGTGGCCAGTATCTGATTTCCGTTGTTTGAGACCGTGGGCTCGCCGACTGTCGACGTTTGCCCGTTTGTATCAAAATCTGTTAGATTTACTGTATTGAATATCCTTGGCTGATGGGTCGAGGGCATGGCAGCCTCCGTAATAGTAATGTCAAAATGTGTCAGTAATCCAATTCGGTTGGGTCCGCCTCGCTTGCAGAACTGGCAGAGTTGTCTTCCTCCAATGGCGGACCACCCTTTCGGCGAACCTTTGAAACCTTCTCGTCGCGTTCACTAAGAGTTTGGGGTGTCATCAGGCCAGATGCTTCTGCCCTTTCACCTAAAGCGGAATGGGCAGACGGTTGCGGTCGAACCTCGACATTTCCTTTGCGGGTACTGTGCTTTTTGCTAGCTTGATTTGCCATTCATCTCTCCTATCCGTTCGTTTGGAAACGTATCCGAATTGGCAGGTCGTCAGATGATGTTGAATATGCCTACATTACCAGATTTCCCCCGATTCTTCAATTGAAGGGCTTCTGCACGCTTTTGAATGACAGGGATTGGCAGGTCAAAACGGCAGCATTCTCGATAGGCGACCTGAACACGGAAACAGGCAGGCCTGTAGGGAATGATAGATGTCTGGTTTCCCGTTAAAGATGGATGTTACGACCTTGCCGTTTTCGTCCACCGCCGGAAACCAGCCGCCATTTTGATGGTCCACAAATCGTTCATTCGCATAACCCCAGAGAGTTCTGTACCAGTGCTCATCTTCTGCTTTTTTATCAATTCTGATCAATGCAGCGACGGCACTGATCGCTTCGGTTACAGGCCACCAGAACCGGTTCTCGTTTGAGACTTGTCCATCAAAGTCCAACGTATAAGCGATGCCTCCGCCGGGAAGCCAGGCATCACGCAGGGCCTGTTCAATCAACTGACGCGCAGAATGCGGTGCGCCGGTGTTCGGGCGACCCGACAGATCCCAATATTGCAGTTGCAACCGTCCCAATTCAAACGAATGTCCCGGAGTTGTACCGGCTGGCCTAAACATCGGATTGCCCGCATATGCGCGATCAATCTGCCAGTCGCTCGTGTAATGTTCTGGCAATCGCCAGTTTTCTTTGGGTGCGACTCTGCCGACAAAGAAATCCAGAATGCGGCCTGCACGGGATAAATACACCTTGTCCCCTGTTGCTTCAAACGCGGTAAGCAGGGCTTCGACACCATGCATATTTGCATTCATCCCGCGATAGTCGGAGAACGGCGTCCAATCTCTGTTCCATTCGTCGCAAAACAGCCCCGCTTCTTCGTCCCAAAATTGTGTATCCAGAACCTTTCGAGCGTAAGTCATGAGCATGTCCGCGCCCGGATGACCTGCCTGCTTTGCGCTCGCCGCCGCAAGAAGAACAAAGACGTGCCCGTAAGCCAGTTTGCGATCATCAACGACGCGGTCACCTTCCAGCGCCCAGAAAAATCCACCAAATTCCGCGTCTCGGTGATAGCGCTCAAGATATGCCATACCGTGGTCAACTATCTTTTCGGCACCCTTAAATCCGAAGAGATGACCCAAGGCATAAGAATGGATCATTCTGGTGGTCGTGTGCAGTTCCTGCACCTCGCCAGGCAGGGGGGTGCCGTCATGATCAAGCAGAAAGAAACCAGGCCCATTTCGGCAGCTTGCACTGAAAAATTCAAGCTGATGACGAGCCTGTTCCATCAACCAGTTCTGGTGCTCTGGCGTGTCCAGCCAAAAACCTGTTTCAGAATCCAGCCCGACCGGAAGTAGCTTATCAGTTGTCATTCTTATCGTCCCACCTGCGTTAAACGACGGTGCACGCCGCGTCTCACAATACCGCCATTGAGGCTTTCAATGCTGCAATCGCATCAATTCTTCCAGAATGGTAGATGCCTAATTTTGAGGAAACACTACCACCCCCGATTTGTTTGACCAGACCACGGGAGTTTAGGGCAATTTTTGTGTAGTGATTGGTGAAATTGGACCAATGAAGTTTCGCACGGGAAGGCAGTCTGCACCTGAGTAACGCTGGACATAGCCAGATAGCCTTGCATCATATAGGCTGTGTTCGCAGCTTACATGTCGCCAGACTGCAATGGCGAGTGCAGGTTTATATGAGGCTTTGCGAGGGGGGCATGTTCTCATTGTTCAGTGTTAGTTCAATTGTGAGCAAACAATCGCATAGTCATGCGATGTCTGAAAACGGTGTGAGCTGATGGTACTACACCCGGCTGGTCCTGATACTGATCTTGGCGCGATGGAGCATCGCCATCTCACAGTCATGATGGTGGATCTTGTCGGATCAACTGTTCTTGCCCAGACCCTTGATCCCGAGGATTTGCTATCGACCACGCTGCGCTATCAGAAATTGGTCGAACATGCCACCCATGCCTTTGGAGGCAGCGTGCTGCAGATCGTCGGTGACGGAGTTTTGGTGGTCTTTGGGTGGCCTTCTTCCTGTGAAAACAATGCCGAAAGGGCCATGCGCTCGGCTTTGCGCATACATTCTGATCTGGCCGAGTTGTCTGGCCCGACCGAATTGAAGTGCCGCATCGGAATCGCTTCTGGCGTCGTGCTGGTCGGGGATATTGCACTCGGGAGCAACATCCAGCCGGATGCGATCTTTGGATCTACGCTGAATCTTGCTGCGCGGTTACAGGCCCTTGCTGAACCCGGTGGGACGCTGATATCCGCTGCGACCCGCGCACTGGGGGGCGAGCAGCTTGAGTTCGATGGCCTGGGTGCAAAGAGCCTCGCAGGATTTGATCGGCCCGTTCCAGTGTATCGCTTGGCAGGTGAGACCCGAATTCAGGTATTGGATAAAGACCGGATACCTTTGATCGGGCGGGACGCTGAGAGAGCACAACTTCATGCGGCTTGGTCTGACGTGGAAACCGGCAAAGGAAGGGTAATTTATCTGCAAGGTGAAGCAGGAATTGGAAAATCCCACTTGATCCGGGACCTGCGTACGTCGGTGGGCCCCCAGGCCTGGGTGACGTATCATTGCAGTCCTTTTCATGTGAGCTCACCCTTTTTTCCATTCATCTCACAAATTGAACGCTGGTGCGGAATTCTCGACAGCGACGACATCGCGATCCGACGAAACCGAATGACGGAACATCTGGGCTATATTCTGGATGACGGCCAGTTGGGCACCTTGTTTTTTGTTCTCGCGCCAGGACCCGGCGATCATGGACCCGCCAGCGAAGAGGCGCTGCGCGCCGAAATCGTTACGATATTCTGTCGTGTCTTTGAAGGGTTAAGCCGCGAAGGGCCGGTGCTTGTCGTGGTCGAGGATTTGCAATGGGCAGATCCGTCGACCCTTTCGGTTCTTCAAACTGTGGCAGAGCATCTTAGCAAATTACCTGTTCTGCTATTGTTGGCCGGGCGAAATCCTGTCACGCGGGCTATGGAAGAAAGCATCCCTTCGCTGCAGATAACTGCACTATCACCGCTGGATGATGACACCGCTGCGGTTTTGGCCGGTGCCGCATCAAATGCGCAGCTTAGTGATGAAACCATGGCGCAGATCGTGACCCGCGGGAACGGCATTCCACTTTTCATCAAAGAATGCGCGACTGCTATGGCAGCTTCACCCGAACGTGGGCTGGGGGCCATTCCCGCGACACTTCACGACCTATTGTCGCAGCAAATAGACGAAGTGGGTGAATTGCGCCGTACAGCTGTCGAGGCGGCAGTCATAGGTAGTACATTTGGCGTACCAATGATGGCGCATGTCAGCGGCATCTCAGAAGCTGAAGCTGATGAGGCAATACACCAGTTAGCATCAACAGGTTTACTGCAACACCTTCCGGGTTCAGGGAAAAATGCGAGCGGGGCCTGGCGGTTTAGGCACGAACTTGTCCGCGAAGCAGCCTATCAAAGCCTCGTACGGGACCGGCGTGCGCATTTACATCGACGCGCAGCCGAAGCCCTGAATGAACAGCCGGAGGCGGCCCGCAAACCGGAACAGATTGCACGTCACTGGGAGTTGGCAGGTGCGCCCGACAAAGCCGTGGCTGCCTGGATCGAAGCCGCTCGCAAAAACCTGCGTCGCCATGCCAATCAAGAAGGTGCGCAGCACGTTAGAAACGGACTGCGATTGCTGCAGAAACTGCCTGCCGAACATCGTGAAGAGGCAGAACTTTCCTTGCAGTTTCTGCTTGCAGCCGCCGAACGCGTCCGGATCGGATATGGCGCGGATTCTGCAATTTCAGCGTTCGACCGTAGCTTTGAACTTTCCAAGAAACTCGGAGATCGCCGCACTTTGGTGCGCGCCGGCAGGGGTCTCTTTACCGCCGCGATGGTCAAAGGGGATTATCGCAAGGCCGAGCATTGGGGACAGGCGATGATCGATGCCCATGATGATCACCATACGTGCATGGTCGGCAATTACATACGTGGATCAGCGCTTGCACCGCGTGGACAGTTCATAGCCGCGGCGACTGCGCTGGAAAAAGCAGCTTTGCACGCCGAAGCACACGCTGCTGAGGCAGGAAACGATCCGGATGTCGCGGCGATGTTACAGATCGAGAGCATGGCTGCCTTGGTCGACAGTTTCCTGGGGAATACTGAACGTGCTTTGGCTCGCGCCAAAAGTGCGGTTGATGCTGCAGGGGCATTGGGGCAGTCGCTGACAGTGGCAAATGCGATGCATTGGCAGACCGAGATCTACATGCAGACCGATCATCCGGATTATCCGCATATGGCAAAGACTTTTGCAAAGATCGTGCGAGACAGTGTTGGCCCATATTACAACGCGGTTGCAACCGCGCATCTCGCGGGTGCGTCGATACGTTCGGGCGAACCGGCAAAGGGCGTCGCCTTGCTGCAATCGGCCTGGGAAAAAATGCATGCAACTGGAGCCAAGGCGGCAGGTGTTCTTGTCCATACTGAACTTGCGCGTGGCTTTCTCGCGCTTGGTCAAATCCCACAAGGTCTGGAAGCAGTTGATGCTGGTTTAAGATTTGCGGATCAAACCGGAGAGCGGAATTACGAAGCCGAGCTAAACCGGATCAGAGCTGCGCTGCTGGCAAAGCAGGAAGACGCTTCTGACGAGGCCGAGGCCGCGTGCCGAAGGGCGATACAGGTGGCCCGTGATCAGGGAGCCGCTCTATATGAGAAACGAGCATTGGAAGATCTGGCCCGTCTGCGACCAGTTGACCCTGAGATTGCTGCACGTCTTGCCAAGCTGAATGATGCCGGGGTTTCGGCCTAGAGCCTTCGGCCCAATGCACAGTCATCCGGGGCAAGATTCAGACCAACAAATTCAGCGACCTGCGCAAATGAAGAGGTTTTTAGCAGCAGCCGATGACCCGTTTGCGAAAAGGTCTTGACCGAGTACAGGTTCTTTGAGACCATTGGGTTGTTCATGAGTTGCGTGATCGCGTCATACCCCACCATTGACGTCATCAAGTCACCCATAATGACGGTCCCCTTGTGCTGCTCGGCGAACAAGCCCGGAAACAACTCGATCCGGTCAACATTGCAATACATTCTGCTCAGGTCGGCGATTAGCTCGTCGGCGAAGGGCTGATCCCCCACAAGATCCGCAATGCTCGAGTGTACTCGACGTTTAAAATGATGACGATAGGCGTTCAGCGAGGGAAGTCGTGCTTTGCGTGTAAGGGCAATCGTTGCTTCGACCGGTGAGGGCACACCTTCTGCAGGCCTTTCGAACAGAAAATCAGGTGTATTGCGCAGCGATATCCTGGCTGCGGGTTGGCGCGAGAGAGAGCGGATCATTTCCTCAAGTCCCGTTTGTTCGACGAGTCGAGGGTTGAACCGGAATCCAGTCGGCTCGACCTGAGCGCCGTCGATGATGAAACGCTCGGGGATCATTGAATGCCAACGGTAAAGCAAATTGAATTCAATCGCGATTTGGTTTGAATGATGCCAACGCTGCCAGCGGTTGACGCCGACCGGCAGATGAAAAGGCATGTTTGCCACGTGGCTGATATAGTCCTCAATCACCAGCTTGATCAGCAGCGCGATCAGAGTGCACCGCGTGGTTTGGAACACGCGCTCTTTATCCCAACCGTCAGTGCCGCGTTTCTCGCGCAAGAGAAGATCGGCAAATGTATTGTGCGCGCGCATCATCAATGTGTTGATGGCAGTATAGCCGATCGTGCCGTTGCCGTTGTCCAGGCCGGTTGCGTGAAAATCAAGCAGCCTTTGATCGACTTGTTGGCGCGTCAGCTCGGGATGCGCGCGTTTCAAGGAGTTACGCAGCTTGCAAGGATCATGCAGGGGCCGCGCGGCATTATCACCCTCGGCGAGACTGCCATCAAATGGCGGGGCCAGCTTAACTCCACCGGATTGATCTTTCTGGAACAGCTTCGGTGGCCACATCTCGCCGTTCTCATCCATCCGAAACGCCAGTCGGTGGGTCATTTCGCCTGTTTCGGGGTCTCTTTCGCGCAACATATCAGTTTGAAAATCATTCAACCCGTAGATCTGGCAAAGATCGACTTCGTGGTTTGAATCAGTCTGATCAAACGGTCCGGTTGGCCCGAAGGTCCGCAGAAAGCTGTCGGTGAACCATTGCGCGACCGAGATGAAAAGAACGGTCGTGCCTTGCGGGCACAATAGGGTGAGCGGGCTGCCATCTATCTGTGTTCTGCGGCGAAACAAGTCGGCCACTTCACTTTCCGATGGCAGGATCGGCGAAGGATCTTCGGGCGGTGTGTGACGACCAATCCAGCGGTTGGAATAGACGCCTGGCCAGCTGGTATAGTCCGCACCCAATGTATAGGGCCGCGGCCGGTGCACCCGCGCTGCATTCGCAAGCCTCATAGCTGAGATATAGCTTGTCGTGCGTGGTGCGATCTTGAACCCAAGATTGATAAGATCATCAATATTCAGCATCTAAATGGCTCCAATTGATCATCGGTTTGGAAAACGGGCGCGGGCGAGGCTGAGGTAAGTCTTAAGCCGGATTGCGTTGATCGGGCCCAGAGGTTTGTGCTCGGCGGTCACACGCCATGGTGAAAATGACAGGGTATCACCATCGAGCGGATCAAATGCTGCATCTTTTTCGATGGTAATATCTGCGATGGGTGTAACCGTGCGATGAAACGGGTCAAGTGGTGCGTCTGGCTGTGGATCGCAGGCCCATCTGACGCGGTTATCGAGCGGATCGAAGTCGCCATCGTTACGCGGTGGTTCGATTATACAGAACTCAAATCGATTGCCGTCACTGGCGACGTCCTGACGGAGTTTCAGGCTGATGCCGTCATGCTCGTCCACCGGTTTAGTTGCTACCTTATGTCGAACGCTGCGGGCGAGGTATCGTACTGTCAGGTCAGTCCCCAGCCGATAGGGCGTCGTTGACCAGAAATGCGCCTCGAATGGCGACTGCATGTAGTTCGAGGCAAAATCGCTCGCAGTCTGAAGACGTCGCCTGCCTTTTTGTGTGGCAAATGCGCGAAACAGGGCCACCAACCCTCGAGTGATCAGCTTCAATGACCAGCTGCGACGCTTATTTGCCGCGTGCTGTAGGGCTTGCAGTGTGGCGATCAGGCTGCTTAGCCGTTCATAATCGTCGGAAAGGTAGCTGGGGAAAGTGTCCCGATCGACAAGAACAAAGTCGAACTCATCGCTGATTTGAGAGATGTTGAGTTGTGAAAGTGCCTCGACGTCGATCAGTTTGGTGCCCGGCACATCAAATAGTTTGACCGCCATTCCATGGGCATCGGTTTTGCGATCATCCAGATGCGCACCGTTGGAAAAGCGAACTGCTGCAGAATAACTTTCTGCTTTTTCGAAAAGGCCATGGCGCAACCTTTCCGGCAGATCGTCCCGGATTGTGAAAGTGGCTTTGACACATCCATGGCTGCGCCCATGTTGCGCTCTTAACCTTCGACCTTTCCACTTCGCGATCGCTTCAAAATTCTGATCGATGATATCGTCAACCACGTCTTCAGGTGAAGTGTTTGGCAAAGAATGTGTCAACGAACCCCCTTTTCCCGAGCAAGCCCAGGCAATAATTAACCTCTACAAAGATATCTGACAGCCAACCCCTTCTAAATGCCCGCAGATTAACCCTTTTTGGTTTTTCTTTCAAATAAAGTGACTTATGGCAGCCTTATTGCCTCATTCCTTTTGATCCCAAACAGCCGTTTTCGCGTCAGAATGAAGTATACCGGTCAATAATTGGTCGGGTGGGATCAATCGATTTACGACTTCGAAACGGACGCGGTTGGCGCCGTAATCGCTGGCGTTGCGTTGGCTTACCTTCGAAGACTTAAGCTGACAGAAAGTTATTGACGCATTTCTTGATCTCGGGCACTCAGGCAACAGATGGTTCCCAACGATACGTCAGAGGGATGAAAAGGGAATACGGTGAGGAATGCCAAGCGGCGCCAATTCCGTAACTGCCCCCGCAACTGTAAGCGGTGAGCTATGCCAAATAGCCACTGACCCCAAGGGTCGGGAAGGTTGGCCAAGCGCGGACCCGCAAGTCAGGAGACCTGCCATCAATTGTTCAACCAACCCGGGGCGGGGCGTCCTGGAAGGAGGTATTGATGACACGTTTCACACGTGTGCACACGACTGGCAGCTTCCGTCTGCGCTTGGAAACAAGCGGAGTGAGAAATGCGAAAATCGCTGATCAATACATTGTCGACAACGTGAACCGCCGACGCGGGGTGCCCAAAGCGGTGTTCAGAATATTCAAAGCGTTACGATATAACATTGCAAAAACCTTAATTGCGCAATAAACGGTGGCGAGATGACGAACAATGTTGATCATATCCTTCTTGTCTGCGCGAGCTGCAGAAGTGGCGAAAGTGCAAACAAAGTACCCCAGGCGTTGAAGCATAGATTGCCGAGGGAATTTGTGATCCGCTCTGTGAATTGTATGGCGGGTTGTGAAAGGCCAACCACCATCGGCTTTCAGTCCCTTGGCAAAGCACAATATCTATTTGGTGACATTTCTACAGATGAAGATTTGGACGCGATCGTTGAATTTGCCCATCAGTATCTGCGCAGTGGCGATGGTTGGACAAATGCCACTGATCGGCCACGGGCATTGTTCACAAAAACTCTCTCACGCCTGCCGCGTATTGAGCTTGAGGAAGCGCTATGACCAAGCAAAGCTTTCTGATTGCCGAAAATCTGGAATATTACGCGCTTAACGGAGATATCTTGTTGCAAGGCGTGTCGTTCGCCTTGGACGAGGGCGCTATTCTTGCGATCGCTGGTCCGAACGGGGCAGGTAAAACTACGCTTTTGAATCTACTCTGTGGTGCCGAGGCACTGGCATTGGGGGATGTGCGTATGAATGGACAAAGCCTCAAGCACCTATCCGCAAAAGAACGCGCCCGCATGATAGCCGTTGTCAGCCAGCAGGAATTTCCTGACGGGCGTCTGTCACTGCGTGATTATGTGGCATTGGGTCAGATTCCCATTCGCGCAGATCGCTCGGCCGAAGATCATGCATGCGAACTGAACCGGATACTTGACCTCACTGATCTGGCTCCATTGGCAGAAAAGCGGATGGCTCAGCTTTCTGGGGGCGAGCGTCAGCGTGCGCATATTGCGCGCGCCTTGGCACAAAACCCCTCATTGCTGTTTCTCGATGAACCCACAAATCATCTGGACCCTGACGCAAAGGGGCGGATGCTATCGCTGGTCGCTGATCTTGGGGTCACAGTGGTAATGATCGTGCACGATCTGGTCATGATCCCTGAATTCGCCACACATGTTGCTTTGATGAAATCCACGCGCCTGACCGGATTTGGCACGGTCGCCGAAGTTCTGACGACCGAACGGGTCCGTGAAACCTTTGGCGTGGATTATCTGTGCTTTCACCATGAGGGTCGCGTGATACCGGCTCTTGATATCCGAAGAACCACTGTTTCTACATAAACTCAGGAGAATATTGATGAAACACATCTGGTCCGTGGCTTTGGTCACTGCCATTGCAAGCAGCGCTGCAGCGCAGGAAGTCACCGTGGACAATTGCGGCGAACCCCTTGTGTTTGAGACGTTGCCGGAACGGTTGGTCGTGCATGACATGAACATGACGGATATGGCTTTTGCTTTGGGGCTACAGGACAAGATCGTCGGCCTCACCGGGATCACCGGCTGGTACAAGACCAGCCCGGAATTCGATACCTTGCGGGGTGACATTCCGGAGCTCGCGCCGAAATACCCCACTGTTGAGAACCTCGTCGCAGCGGACCCAGATTTGTTTTTCGCGGGCTGGTATTATGGAATGAAACCGGGTGGGGATGTGACACCAGACACATTGGAACCCTTCGGGATCAAAACCATGATCCTGACCGAAAGCTGTGTGCATTTGGACAAGGATCGCCCCGAGTCCAGCATGGACCTGCTGTTTGACGATGTTCTGCGTCTTGGCAAGGTTATGCAGGTCGAGGACAAGGCCGAGGCGCTAGTGAGCGAATGGAAAGACGAATTGGCCGCGATCGAGGCGCAAACGACCGAGTTGCCGAAACCTCGAGTTTTCTTGTTGGATGGTCCGGCGGATGCACCGTTCACTGCTGGGAAGTTTGCCATTCCCGATGCTATGATCGCTGCGGCGGGTGGTGAGAATGTCACCCATGACATGGATACAAGCTGGGGGCGTAGTTCCTGGGAAGCCGTGGCCGCATCTAACCCCGAATTCCTGGTGCTGCTGGATTATCAGACCGGCAACGGCGCGGCAGATACCTTCAAATTCCTGCAAGAGCATCCGGTGATGTCGCAGACAGATGCCGTCAAGAATGAGCGTTGGATCGGGTTGCGGTACGAAGAATTGACACCTGGCCCCGCAAATATTGAGGCGATCTCGAAAATGGCTCAAGCGATGCATCCGGGCCTCAACTGATATGGGCCGATTTGGCCTAACACTTCTGCTGGGGGCGGCTATTTTGGCCGCCCTTGTGCTGGTTTCCACGATTTACGGAACCACCTCGATCCCGGTGTCTGAGACATTTACTGCTATTATGCGTGGCACGGGTATCGACGACGGCGAGATGTCTCCGATGCACCGGATCGTGTTTGATCTCAGGTTGCCCCGTGCATTGTTCGCCGCTGTGATAGGCGCCGGACTTGGTATCGTTGGCGTCGTCCTACAAACCACCACTCGCAACGATCTTGCCGACCCTTTTCTCTTTGGTTTGTCTTCGGGGGCCGCCGCAGGTGCGGTGTTTGTCATCACCGTAACCGGAGATGTGCTGGGTTTTTGGACACTGCCGCTCGCCGCCTTCTGCGGAGGGCTCGTCGCGTCAGGCGTTGTATTGGCGCTGGTTCACGGTTTGCGCACAAGTGCGCCAGAGAAACTAATCCTGGCAGGATTGGCGGTTTCATTCCTCTTTTCAGCCATCACCAACTACTTGATATTTGCGGGTGACAACCGCGCTGCCCACTCGGTGATCTTCTGGATGCTAGGTGGATTGGGCCTGGCCCGCTGGGAGACGTTCCCCCTTGTTTGTGTTGGGCTGATCCTGATCTTAACGTATTCTCTGTATCGCAGTCGTTGGTTGGACGCGCTGCTTACGGGGGATTTAACTGCAGCAACTCTTGGGGTCCCTGTTCAGGGATTGAGATTCAGCATGTTTTTCGCGGCAGCTTTGGCAACTGCAGTTTTTGTCTCGGTGGCGGGTGTGATCGGATTTGTTGGCCTAATGGTGCCACACATAGCCCGCGGAATTGCGGGACCTTTGCACAGCCACCTTGTACCGACTGCCGCAATTGTTGGCGCTGCGTTATTGACCGGTTCGGATATTCTCAGCAGGCTTTTACTGGCGCCACAGGAGTTGCCAGTAGGGATTGTCACGACTTCCATAGGTTCGGTTTTTGTATTTTTGCTTTTGTTCAGAACAGCAAGAAACCAGCGGTGAATTTAAGTGACTAACAGCCGCAGCTATCGCTTTCCGGATTTAATCGCATCTCCGCTTGTTAATGGTTACAATGAGCCTAAAATTGATTGCTTCTCAATAGTTTACTTTATCTAAAAGATGCAGTCGGGTTACAAGTTTGACAATCAAATGATCATTCTACTCTTGGCGAGATACGCCACAGAAAAGCGCCGCCGATAAAGAATGCCAGATCACCTAGTGATGTGACCACGCGGAACAACCCGATTGCAATCAGCGCTTCTGCCTCAGGTATGTAGGCCTGTAAGAAGATGAGCAGAACAAACTCACGGATTCCGATCCCTCCAGGCGCGCCAGGAGTGACATAGCCTAACAGCCATGACGTAACGGCAATGACTATGATCGCAGGGTCATAGTCACCGGAAACCAACCCTACCAATACCAACAGAGTAAAGCCCATGGCTAAGAAGAAGATGGAAGCAAGCAACGATCCGTAGATAAGCCTTTGTCGCGACGGCGCGTTGGGGAGTGTTCGAAGTTTTCTTGTAATCAGTATGATCATCAAAATGGCAATAACCATCGCTGTCGGTACAAGCCAATGAATAGGTATGACATCAGATATTTCTAGTGAGTGGGGAGCTGCACCAAATGTAAATCCAATTAGAGCGAAAAGCCCCGCGACCAGAATAAGAGTGCAAATTTCAAGAATATTTGCGAGCGCCAACCCACCCTGACTTGCTCCATGGTCAGCCATAACGATATGTCGGCCCAAATATTGAAACACGTTTCCCGGTAGATATTTCGCGATCTGCGTTTTGGAGTAGGTTGAAAACGTCAGTGCACGTGAAAATGTTTGGTCTTGCGTTCCCTGGACCAGCCCATGCCAAAGCTCGGCCAATAGCAGCAAAGCGGTTGCATAATAAAATATTGCCGCAAATACGATTGCCCACGCCTGCCAGCCAGGAGACCAAGCCGCAATTTGGGACCAGTGCTGTGCAACCGCGACGGTAAAATAGTACAAAGTCACGGCAACAATGGCCCAGCCTATCACGCGTAGCGCGCGGCGCTGTCCACGCCCTAACTTGTTTGGAAGTGTCATTTCTCTGCTACAGGGGTGGGTTGGATCAGTGTCGTTTGATCGGGGTAGGGCAGTGATGGAACACGCCCCCGGTAGGTCTTGATCTGTGCCTTCACCGCTTCAATCGGGCGACGATATTCCCGTCTGCCGGAGTTATCAAATACGATCATGCCACCAGGTGCAACGTGTGCTATCGCGTGCCTCAAACAAGCCACCCGTGCGCGTCCGTCTATGATGATGACGTCGAATGGACCTTCTGCGCCTTCGATTGCAGTGACATAATTTTCGAAACTGCGCGAAGTATTGCCGGGTTTTTTTGATCCGTACTCTGGATTGTAGTTGGCATCGGGCTCAATCAGCCTCAATTCAACGTTGGAAAACGCGCTCAGCCGGTTGGAAATTACAGGATGCCAATCGACATCATGTTCGACACTGGTGACATGATGAGCGCGCCGCGCGGCCCAGATTGTGCTTGCACCGCTGCCGTATTCAAAAACGCGTGGATTGTCTCGCTGGGCGAGAAAAGCGTCGACCTTGTCGATGGCGCCATAACTCCACCAGGGCACGTCCAGATCAACCATTGCATCAATATCGTGAATGGCAAAAAGGCTCAGCCACCAATGAGCGCGTCGATCCGGAAGGCGTCGTTGAAGCGCGCTATAGACCCCGGCAGTGCGGGCAATTTTGCCCGCTCCTCGAAGGGTTGAAACATAAACTGACTTGGCGATACGAGAGGCGGTCATTCTTCCATGTCCGATCGCTTGCGTGAGACCTCTGCGGAAGCCAGTTCCATGCGGCGTATAGTTTCCAATGTCTGCTCCTGCAGCCGCCGATTAACTGCAATCGCATCGGCCAGAAGCGCGACCGCAAAATTGATTACCCCTAGAACGATCAGAACGCCACCCAAAACGAGCGATTGAATGTTTCCCTGTCCCTCGCCCATCATGAATAGAACGAGGAAGCGAGCGATTGGTAGCAAGCCGAAGCATATCAAAACAACGCTTATCAGCGTAAAGAACTGTAAGGCCCGATGCATCGCGTAAGACCGCAGCATCGTAAACACCTGTTTACGGATAAAGCTGCCCATATTTTTTGCCAGTCGCGATTCGCGCAGCTGTGGGTTCGTGCCCACGGGAACAGAGACCACACACAGATCGCTGTTTCCGGCTTGGATGAGGGTCTCTACCGTATAGCTGAAGCTGGAAACTACGTTGGTGCGCAGGGCCGCCTCACGGGAATAGGCACGAAAGCCTGAAACTGCGTCTTCTACATCCAGACCGGACATTCGACGCACGACAGCGCTGCCGAGCTTTTGTAAACGCTTTTTTAACGGGCCAAAATGTGTGATCTCGGAGGTGCCGCGGTCGCCTACAACGATATCAGCTTGATTGTTTAGGATCGGTTGCACTAGATCACGTATTGATGCCCCTTGGTACTGATTGTCACCATCAGTGTTGACAACAATGTCTGCCCCACGTTCAAGGCAGGCCCGAAGTCCATACGAAAAACTACGCGCCAACCCTTTGTTGCCCTTATTTCGCAATATGTGGTCGACGCCGCAGGACTTCGCTATCTCAACCGTTTCATCGGTAGAGCCGTCATCAATGATCAGAACTTCTACTTCATCGATACCATCAATCTGACGGGGGATGTCAGCGACAGTCTGGGCCAAACTGCCTGCCTCGTTGAAGCATGGGATTTGAACGATGAGTTTGGTCATGATTTTTTTATATCTGTTATGATTATAGGTGAAGTGGCCTGCGCGTGTTTTTTCTACATGTACGGGCCCGCTGCTTGTGTGCACTCACCAACGATTTCTATCTGCGATGGCGCATGGCTGTCGTTCCGAACATACATCAATCCAAAATACAACTGTTTGAAATCTTGTTTTTCTAAGTTGCAATAGTTGGGTGGAAGCTCCTTCCCATATGTTTCGAAGTAGGCCATCCAACTTACCAAAGTATCTCTGGCAGATGGATTGAGTGATATACGCTCGTCATCTAACCGGGACGACAACGCTCGGATTTCTCTTTGATGACTGGAGTATCCGATGGTCAGGTACATCAACGCGATAAGAACTAAGAAGCGTAAGTCGCGCAGAACACGGCCGACTCTCATCTCGCGTGCGACATAGACCAAGGCAAATGCCGAGAACGGAAGTAAGATCGCAACATAGCGAGGCCTCAGGGGCTGCCCTAAACGCAGCGGATCAAATGACACTATGAAAAAAGAGGTCAATACGACAAAACTAAGCGCCGTTAGGGCGATTGCGAAGGCGACCCGACCCGTCGAATCCGAGAATGGCGAGACAAATCCTGAGATCACAATCGCACCAAAAGCCAAAATTGAAGGGATGTAGACTGGTACATGCACAGCCAGAACCCGATACCAGCGCGATATGATGCCTGCGTCCCAGAGCGCTTCTTGCTGTTGGACGTGAGATGAGGACTCAAACATTATCTTCAGGTGATTGCTTCCGCCCACTAACAGCTCAAGCAGTCTGCCTCCGACCATGATTTGGCCTTGAAGCGCGCTCAGAGCGATGGCCTCGATTACATAGAATATCAGGCAAATGGCTGTGAGTTTGAATGCAGACCTTGGTCCGGCCAAAACCCAGACCGCGATGAAGAGGCCCGGGGCAAAAAAGATATTCGTCTCTTTCGCTCCATAGAGCCAGAACAGGCAAAGAGAAAGCCAAAGCACCAACCCGCGTTTGGTCAGCTTTTCATCAATGAAACGCTGGAAGCCTAATGCAATCAACGCCAATGGAAGAAGGCCTGCCCCGGTTGGTAGAAGCTGGAACAACGCGCGATTGAGCTGAGGATCCAACGCCCAGAGTATTGCCAAAGCGGAAGCCACCTTCAAACCGAAGTGGCGGTAGTAGAGGTTCAGAAAAATACTGGCTGCAAGTGCCGCAGGGATAAAGGTCGAAAGATAATAAAACGCAACCGAGTCCCCGAAAGACCAAACTAGCGCCAGGGGAAATAGCCAGGTCCCCCACCGAAAAAAGTGATGGCTGGCGTGTTCATTCGCACGGAAAACCTCTAGCGATCCCTCGGACAAATCCTTGGCCAAAAACCATTTTCGTGCAGCGTCTCCACCAACCTCGGGTGAAGGCAAAAAGTATATCAATTTGAGCAACTGAAATGCTAAAAACAATGAGATTAGTAGGAAATAGACCTGTCGAGAGTAATCGGAGGTTGATGTGATGGAAGACGCCGAGACATCTATCTTATTGGCCAAAAGACACACTCCAACGTGGCGACAAGAATTCGACCTCCAACTTAACGCGGATCAAATGCTCGGCTTTTGCAGCAGATCCCGCGTCTGAGAACAGCGACCAGTACCGTATTAGTGTTTCACACTTGATTGTTATTTGACGATTGTGTCAACGCCTGTCGCGAACGATGTTCCGAGGCGTTTGAGATGTACACTATATGCACAGCTCAATGAGTTGCTTTCCCAGAACCTCGTCGGGCAACTAACGACCGTGTTCGCCAATGCAGGTCAGTGTAGTGTACTAAAATAACGCTCTTGAGAAGGCGTCGCTGATCACGCGAGGTTTGTCGGGAGATTCTGGAAAGATAGGCTCTAGACAGGTCATCTACCTTTGGCCGAGCCGGATAGTCAGACATATTCATCGCTATTATTAAGCGCGGTGCTTCGTGCAACTCTATGGAAGTCAGTCTGGCACTTGATAGGGCTCGATTCATTTCGTGGGGTCAGAGAAATCGTGACAGACCCAATACTATTGTGTTGTATGTAAGAGATCCCTGTGTTTTTTGTTGTTTTGTGGGTCAATTGAATGAATTGCGTGCGTAGATGGATGACAAAGACTTAAAAATCATTGAGGCATTACAAAAAAACAGTTCTCTTTCCCAGCGAGAGCTTGCCGAAAAGGTCAACTTGTCTCAGAACGCCTGTTGGCGACGCTTGCAGCGGTTGAACGAAACCGGAGTAATCGTTGGTTCGACGGTGCGCGTTAACCGCGAGAAACTTGGCCTCGGCTTGGTGGTCTTCATGATGGTGAAAACGCGCCATCATTCGACGGAATGGCTTGATGCATTCCGCCGCGCCGTATTAAAAATTCCGGATGTCGTAGATTTTTTCCGGATCGGGGGCGATTACGACTACATGATAAAGGTCATCACTGAGGATATGAACTCGTATGATCTGGTATATCAGCGCTTGATTTCAGAAGTAGAGCTTGACTCGGTTACCTCCTATTTCTCGATGGAAGCAATCGCTGAGCAGCGGCCACTAAAAATCTCTTGAACTTTGATATTCACGTGAACAGCCAGATTTGGTTGGTCCAAACTAATTGTAAGTGCATGATTGGATTGTTTTCGATTGGGAAGAATCGCACTAGGGGCGATCGTAAGCTTTAGGCGAATTTTTCCCCATTCTTGTGGTCACATACACAGGATAATCTGAAATCGGTTGATATTTTGGTGATAATAATCACCAGGTCGCAGATATCATTTCCATCAGGAGGACACGATATGAATAGACTTATCCAAGCTGCCGCATTCGGTATTTCGGGTATAGGAGCAGCCATTTCGCCAGCGATGGCCGATGAGTGGCGCTTTAACAACTTTCTTCCGGAAACGCGCCCGGAAACGGCTGAGCTGGAGCAATTCGTTGAAGATGTGAACGGCGCACTCGCAGAAGGCTCTGAGATTACTCTCTACAGCGGCGGTTCGCTGGGTTTGCCAAACACGGATACCCTGCGTTTTTTGCCCAAAGGCGCAGTGGAAATGAGCCTGATGTGGGCCAACTATTTAGGGCGTGACGCTCCTGCGCTAAGCTCCGTAGTTGTTCAGGGCACCATCGGCTCGATCGAAGAGTTCGAAAAAGCAATCCCGACAGTCCGCGATATCTATGAAGAAGAGTTTGCTGACTGGGGTGTGTCCTCAGTGGGTTATGTCGCAATCCCGATGCTGTCGGTTTCAGTTTTCTGCCGGGATGAGCCCGTGCGTACCCTTGAGGATCTGAAATCAAAGAAGCTGCGTGTCTGGGCGCGTGATCAGGTCGAAACCTTCACCCGTCTGGGTGTTGCAGCGCAGATCATCCCGCAAGAAGAAATGTATGTGGCGCTCAAGACCGGGGTCGTTGACTGTGCCCTTTACCCGGCGCTCTATGCGCATACGGTCTCGTTGCAGGAAGTGGCCAAGTATGCGTCATTCCTTTATCCGATGGCATCCGGTCCATATGTAATCGGTGTGGCCACCGACAAATGGGACGCGACGGATGAGGCGACCAAAGCGGCGATCACCGCAGCAGCAGATGATTTGTGGGACCGCACCAACCAGTATGAAGATGACTTCGAGCGTGAGCTTGCTGCCCGTGAAAAACTTGGTGAAGAGGGTGTGACCTGGGGTGAAGACTTCTCTGACGAAGACCGGGCCCTCTTTGTGTCCTCGGTAACCGAAACATGGAAAATGCTGGCGGAAGAAGCTGGTGGAAACGCACCGGCCTACCGCGAACGTATTCTGAGCGCTTTGGGCCGCTAATTCAAAGATGGCAACAAGATTAAAACACTTTATCGCGCGAGGGCTGGATCGTCTGGCCCTTGCGTGTGCGGCGGCATCAGCACTGGGAATGATAGCCATTGTTGGCATTATCGTAACCAGTGTCCTGATGCGTAAGTTTGCCAACTCGCCTCTTCACATCACCGAGGAAGTGGTTGGACTGTTATTGAGTGTCTCGTTATTTTTGGGTTTGCCGATGGTCACCTTGCGGGCCAAACATGTGCGCGTTTCGCTGTTGGCCGACAGGCTAAAAGGCAAGATGCATGTCGTTGTGCAGATAGCCGCGCTGCTGGTTGGTATAGTCTTCTTTCTCTGGTTGATCGTCGAGACGATTCCTTGGTTCGAGTTTGCTTTCAAGCGCAATCTCAAGACGGAAACCACCCGGATTCTGCTCTATCCCTGGATGGCGTTAATGCCGATCTCTCTGACGCTAACCCTATCCATTTTTGTGGCCCGTCTGGTCGGTGTTCTAGACCGAGTGGATGACTCAGAAGCAGATATGGAACAAAGCTTTACCGACGAGGCCCGCTAATGTCATTTTGGCTTACTCTGATTGGGGTGCTGGTTGCCACCGCCGGTACTGGCGTCGCTTTGGGTGCCGCATTGGGCCTGACGGGGCTTATTATCCTTTACTTTTTCTCAAACGGCGCGACCTCGCTTGCAATCGACGCAATCTGGAGCGTTTTCAACTCGTTCACACTCAGCGCGGTGCCAATGTTCATCTTGCTTGGTGAGGTGTTGCTGCGGAGCGGAATCAGCGAGAAAGCCTATTCCGCATTCTCGCCTCTGTTTCGGCGAATTCCAGGTGGGTTGCTGCACACTAACATTGCGGTTTGCACATTGTTTGGAGCCGTCAGCGGTTCGAGTCTTTCGACAGCAGCCGCGGTCGGATCGGTTGCTTATCCTGAAATGTCCAAGCGCGGCTATGACAAAGACACCGTGGTTGGAAGTCTGGCCGGCGGAGGCACACTGGGATTACTAATACCGCCGAGCCTATCTTTCTTGATTTACGGCGCATTGACGGAAACCTCGATCGGCCGCCTGTTTGCCGCAGGCATTATTCCGGGTTTCCTAGTGGGTCTGATGTTCATGGCCTATCTCTTCGTCAAATGCTCTCGCAACCCGTCGATCGCTCCACGTGACCAGGAGCCGGTATCGTTGTGGCAAGCCTTAGCAGGCTTCAAACAGATTTGGCCACTTCTGGTCCTGATTTTTGCCGTGATCGGCAGCATTGTGGGTGGTTTGGCAACGCCAACCGAAGCCGCAGGTGTGGGCGTTGTGCTGGCAGTCATTATCTCTTCGATTTGGGGGGATTTGACCTGGAAGAAATTGGTTGAGGCGGTGTATCAGTCCGTTCTGTTGTTCGCTGCAGTTGGTTTTCTGGTGCTGGGCGCAACCATTTTGGCAAAATCCACAAGTATCCTGGGTGTCCCTCAGCAAATTCTCGAGGTGGTCGCAGAAAGCGGCATGGGAACCTACAGCGTGCTGTTAATCGTCGTACTGATTTATCTGATCCTGGGATGTTTCTTCGATGGATTGTCCCTGATGATCATGACGTTGCCTGTGGTATTCCCGCTCTTGACGGGCTTGGGGTTTGACCCGACCTGGATCGGAGTAATCATCACCATCGTGATCGAGATTGGACAGGTCACACCCCCGGTGGGACTTAATCTTTCTGTCCTGACGGCGCTGACCAATAATGAAGTCAGCTTGGGACGCGTCGCGGCGGCAACAGTGCCTTACTGGTTGATCCATCTGTTCGCCATTCTGGTGCTGACGATGTTCCCTGCATTGGCGCTTTTCCTGCCAAATTTGCTATTCTGATAAAGGAGCTAAGCCCTATGGTTCTGAAAGTGAGGCCCAAAAGTTTCGGACCGGTCTTTGTGTTCTTCAATGGAGGTGCACAACTCAGCTATGCCTATGGGGATACTGACGACATTACTCCTCATCCGCCGCATGAAACTCCAGTGGACACGATGATTGCTTCGCTTGGTTCTTGTATCATACGTTCAGTCGAGTGGGCGGCTGCGCAACGTAAATCGCAGTTGAATCCTTTCACAGTCAAAATTGTAGGCACCAAGTCTCCTGAATTGCCCGGTCGGTTGGAGAAGGCCGAGATCACGATCATCGGCGATGTGGTGGATGATGAGGTGATGGCCACCCGCATCTTGAAGCAGGCCAAAGCTATTTGCACTGTCAGCAACTCATTGAACACCGAAGTCGAGATCAACATTCAGGCGGCCTGATCGCCTGAATGCCGCTGCGAGCCAATTTCTGGGTACAAGGAGCAGAGCCATGACCGAAATCTCTGCTGCGAGGCACGAAGTTCCCGTAGATTCCGACACGACCCTTGAAATGCTCGACAGAGATCCAGCCTCTGTCTATCGGCGTTTGCGGCGCGAAACGCCTGTGGTCCGGATAGAGGCGATCGGCCGGATTGTTTTGACTAAGGCAGACGACACCTATCTGGCCAAAACGGATACACAACATTTTCATTCCACCGATTCCAGGACGGCAATGGAACGAGCGTTTGGTGGCAACACGTTGATGCGTAAAGATGGTCCGGCGCATCTGGACGAGCGAAATGCAATGGTGGAAACCTTTCATACTCGCCACATTTGCGACACCTGGAGGGCTAGGTTCCAAGCAGTCACTGAATTGGCTGTATCCGCTTTGCGCGATCAAACCAGAACGGACCTTCGCCAGACCTTGGCAGCTCCGTTATCGGCGCTCTACCTGCAACACGTGTTAGGCATCCAGCCTGACGATCAGGATCAACTTTTCAGTTGGGCGAATGCCTTGATCACGGGGGCCATGAACTCAGGTTTTGACCCGGCCGTATTTGCGCTCAGCGATCGTGCCAACGATGAAATGAACCGGTGTTTTGACAGGATGGTCGATTTTCATCGCGAAAACCCCAATCCTTCCGTTTTGTCAGCAATGGTCAATGCACCTAATCCACTTTCGCTGAGTCAAATACGCACAAATCTGAAAATCTGTATCGGGGGTGCAGTGGTCGAAAGCCGCGATGCGATTTCAACCACGGTCCACGGGCTTCTACGCAATCCGGATCAGCTAAATCACTGTATAGAATCCGATCGTTGGGATTTGGCATGTGAGGAAGGGCTGCGCTGGGTTGCCCCTATTCAGGCCAGCCCACGTATAGTTGCCAGTGAAATTGCCCTACGCGGAGTAACGTTGCCCAAAGGTGAAACAATCATGGTTGTGCAGGGCTCGGCCAATCATGATGAAGACTACTGGCAGGACCCCCATCTCTTCAATATTCATCGCCCGCTTATTGCAAACCAGACCTTTGGGTTGGGTCCGCATCGGTGTATGGGGGGCGATCTGTATCGTCGACTGGTAAGCGATGCGCTGCTGCCGTATTTGTTCCGGTGTTTTCCGAATATGCAGGCCGATCCCTCGCGGGAAGTAGAGTTCAGGGGTTTTGCTTTTCGTGGCCCGACTTCACTGCCGGTTTTTCTCCGTTGAGTTTGACAAATGCGGAGGTGGCGCTAAACGAGCGCCTCGATAACGGTGTGGCAGAAAATTAGAGTTGGCGAATTAACCCAATATCGACCCTATTATTCGTTCATAATTATCGATTAATATGCCAATGGTGATAACTTTGGGTCATATTTTTCTATCTTTGCATATAAAATACTCATCAAAGGAGTATTCTCATGTCGCTTGCAGATTTTCGTAGTTCTCTAAAATCCGATAACCTTGTTCGCAACTTGCGCGAAGGCGTAATTGGTGACGGGGCAAGCATCCCGGGCCTGTTTGGCGATGTATCACTCGTTTACGCAGATTATGTTGCCTCCGGACGGGCTCTTACTCAGGTTGAGGACTATATCCGAGATTCCGTGCTGCCCTATTATGCCAACAGCCATACCGAAGCATCGTTCTGCGGTTCCTTTATGACCCGTCTGCGCGCCGAAGCCCGGGCAGAAATCTCGCGTCTTACCAATGCCGCAGGGTGCAGCACGATATTTACCGGTTCTGGTGCTACTGCAGGCCTTAACCGACTTGTCGCGCTGTTTGGTATCAACGACGCTGCCAAGGCTGTTGTTTTTATTGGTCCTTACGAGCACCATTCCAATCTGCTGCCATGGCGTGAATCAAAAGCTGAAGTAGTGGAAATCCCCGAAGCCGCAGAAGGTGGCCCTGATCTGGCGCTGCTTGAAGCGGCATTGAAGGATCATGCTGACGCTGACGTCAAAATCGGCAGTTTTTCGGCAGCGTCCAATGTCACGGGTATTGTCACTCCGACCGATGAGGTCACGCGCTTGCTCAAGTCCCATGGTGCATTGTCGGTCTGGGACTACGCAGGAGCTGGTCCCTATCTGCCGATTGATATGAACCCCGCCGATGATTGCCAAAAAGACGCAGTCGTTGTTTCACCACACAAGTTTCCGGGGGGGCCTGGAGGCAGCGGGGTATTGATAGTGCGCGATGACACTGTTTGTCTGGATATCCCATCGTGGCCGGGAGGAGGGACAGTAACCTTCGTGTCGCCGTGGGATCATCGGTACTCGTCCGATATCGCAGCCCGCGAAGAGGCAGGCACCCCCAATGTTATTGGTGATGTTCGCGCTGCGCTGGCCTTTATCATCAAAGACGAAATTGGTCAGGCCTTCATCTCTGCACGCGAAGCAGAGATGAACGAAATGGCATTGAAGGCCTGGTCCAAAAACCCGCTACTGACCCTGTTGGGCGTTGATCATCCGCATCGATTGCCAATCTTTTCATTTCGGGTGAACCGTGCTGATGGATCGCGTTTCCACCACCAGCTTTTTACCCGCATGCTAAGCGACGTTTATGGTATTCAGGTACGAGGTGGATGTGCCTGCGCAGGTCCGTATGCGCATCGGCTTCTGGAAATAGGACAACCTGAATCCGAACAGCTATTCAGCGATCTGCGGGAAGGAAAAGAGTTGCTTAAACCGGGTTGGGTACGTCTGAATTTCAGTTATCTGATGGATGACGCGAAAGTTCAGTACATCATCGATTGTGTGAACGAATTGACCGGTCGTCTCGACGAGTTGGAAGTGCGTTACATGTCCGATCCAGCAACCGCTCGTTTCGCCATCAATTCCGACGCGCTTGAAGTGGCGTAATAGGCGATATCCAGAACTTACGGTGGTCGGACCTCCCTCGGTGGGTCTGGCCAATTTTTTAATTGTCTGATTGTGACAACTGCCGGGAACCGGTCGTTTTGCAACGATTGAAATATCGAAGTTCAGTTTCTATCACACACGGGGGCTTGAACATTGAACTTGGTATTAGTTCGACTGATTTTCATTTGTACCGTGACCGGGTAGAAGACGTTGGCCCTTCGAATTCTAAAGCGCAGGTTCGTTCAATGTGAATTGATTACGCTGCTACCAGTTTGTGTGCGATCATTCGCCGAGAAAGAGGCCATATGGCACGGCGCGTCAAATGGTCAGGCTATTTAGTGGTCAATCTGGGTGGATTGGCCATGTCGGCAGGGGCATGAGGAATCATATGGTTGAACCGCGCACTGAAATTGCAATTTCCCGACGATGTATCGTGTTGGAGCAGACATGCGCATCAGTGTAGGGATCGCGGTGACTCTGCTGGTTGCGTTGTCGATTGGCGTGTCAACTTTTCTGGTGCATTCGCTTTGGTGGACGACTGCACGCGAGAACAGCCGAATGCTGGCGGCTGAGATCAATAGTCAGATCGCAAATACTGTTCGGATCGAAGTTGGCCTGACGCTAAGATCTGCCGAGGCAGCCTGGGCAGCCGTGCGAACCATCTTTGTTCAGGATGTCATCGCCACGCGACAGGCCGACAAACGCGAGTTTGTCTTTCTGTCGCAACTGCAGGCGCAACCAAACATTTCGTGGATCATGTTTGGTTGGCCAGACGGGAATTACTTCGCCGCTCACCGCTTGGGGGATGGTGGGCTTGAGATGATCGAGATCGACAGCGAAATCCGAGATGGAATGCTGCGGACCGACCGATACATTTTTATTCCGGGTGATATTCAGTTCGAAGAACGGGCTTTCTCGGCGACAACCTTTGATCCGCGTGATCACGCTTGGTATCGGAATTTCATAGGCCGGGGCACTGCCGACTGGATCGAAGCCCGCGATCTGCCCGGTGGTCATAAGACGGTTTATGCGTTTGCAGGCCCCGTCGACGTAAATCGCAAGCGTCAGGGTGTTCTGGCTGTTGTCATCGAAACTGACAGGCTGTCGCGTTTTCTGGGCACACTGCGACCTGGTGAATTTGGCGCTGCATTTATTCTTGACGCTGACGGGAAAGTGATCGCAGTTCCTGATCCCGAGGCGGATGAGATCACACCTGCCCGGATGGGTGAAGGTCAGCTTTACGAAGTTGCCAAGAAGTCCGGGCAGCAACTGCTGGGGAATTCGATTTCGCGCGCGTCCATGAACTCTACAACTAGGATTGTGAACGATGGTGTGCCCTATGCAGTGGCTTTGACACCGTTGGGGTTTTATGGGTGGCGCGTGGCGACGGTTATTCCCGAGTCTGCTTTCTTGTCCGGAATCAATCAGACACTGGTGAACTTGCTCTATATTCTGGTCGGAGTCGTCGTCGTTGCAACGGCGCTGGCAATTTGGCTTGTCCGAACGGTTGTCGCAAATCCTTTGGCACGCATCGTCGAAGACCTGAGCCGCGTTGAAAGATTTGATACTGAAAAGATCACCCGCAGACCCTCAAAGCTTCGCGAACTTTCGAATCTTTCAGCGGCAACCGCGAATATGGCGGCAGGCCTATCGGCCTTTCGCAAATATGTACCAACTGATCTTGTTCGGATGTTGGTTGCAGAGGGGATCAAAACGCAGCCGGGCGGAGACCTAAAGCGAATTTCAGTTCTGTTTTGTGATGTGGCTGGTTTTACAGGGCTTTCGGAAAAGCTGGGCCCCGAAATTGTTCAGTTAATGGCGCCGTTCTTCAGCGCTGCATCTTCCGCTATCGCCCGACATGATGGGACGATTGATAAGTTTATGGGTGATGCTGTCATGGCCTTCTGGGGTGCCCCGCGTGCCGACGCCGATCACGCCGAACATGCCTGCAGGGCGTCTTTGGATCTTGTCGAATCCGTTGCCGCAACAGGTATCAAAGATGATGAGGGGCGCCCCCTGAGCATACGTGTGGGACTAAATACAGGCGATGCGCTGGTCGGGAATATCGGTTCAGAAGAGCGATTGAATTATACAGCGATAGGCGACGCTGTTAATATTGCCAGCCGTCTGGAAGGTGCCAACAAGATTTATGGAACTTCGGTTCTGATCGGCCCGGAAACGCGCCGTGCTGCAAGTGATTCAATTGTGGTACGCGAGCTCGACACATTGGCAGTTTATGGTCGAACAGGTGGTCTGGTGATTTATGAGTTAATCGAAATGGCCGACAGTTCTGCGGGATCGCATTCATGGATAAAAGCTTACGAAGAAGGACTTGAGCACTACCGAAACCTCCGTTTCGAAGCGGCGATCCGGGCTTTCGAAGCTGCAGAACGAGGCCGGGGCGGTGATCAGGCTTCAGCTATTATGATAGAGCGCTCAAACACCTATCTGGTGTCGCCACCACCGGCAGACTGGAACGGGGTTGCTATAGCGGACTCCAAATGAATTGACCGGCTCGGGCGATCATCAAGAAATGGTGCTTACACCGCAGTTTCCAGCGCCGCCGAACTATACACCACGGTGCTGACACCAAGGTTTCGGATTTATCAGATTTCCAGCGTGCAAAATGCGACACGAAGGAGATCGTCTCCCGATGTTTCATTTTCAGGTAGGTGAGGGAGAGACGCATTGGCGGAGACCATTCAGACAGGTCCTTCAAGTGTCTTGAATGGGTCGCTAGCCTGTCAAAACTGAAGGCCAGGTGCCTGATTTTAGGATTCAAGCGCCTGAAGGATGGTCACAGCGATAATCTGTGTCACATCCTCTGCACTACAGCCCCGCGATAGGTCGTTGGCTGGTTTGGCTAGGCCCTGAAGAACCGGTCCAATTGCCAGATAACCGCCTAACCGCTGGGTCATCTTATAGCCAATATTCCCGGCATCCAGATTTGGAAAAATCTTGATGTTCGCCTGTCCGGCAACTGTCGATCCGGGTGATTTGCGTTCGCCGATCGATGGAACAAATGCGGCGTCGAATTGCAGTTCTCCATCAACGTTCAATTCCGGGTGTTTCGCGCGGAGTATTTCTGTTGCGTTGACTACTTTGTCGACCGACGGGTGGCGTGCGCTGCCCTTGGTTGAAAAGCTCAGCATCGCGATTTTTGGTTCTTCCCGCAGCAAGGCACGCGCGGAAACCGCCGACGCAGCAGCAATACTCGCCAATTCTTCCGAATTCGGGTCTATTACTAATCCGCAGTCAGAATACAGCATCGCACGTGCACCGGGTTGTGCGTTTTCGGGCGGGTACATCAGAAAAAAGGATGACACCATTCCAGCGCCAGGTTTCATGCCAATGACCTGAATTGCGGTCCTGACAACATCGCCAGTTGTATGTACCGCTCCTCCCACTGTGCCTGTTGCGTGTCCGAGTCTCACCAGCATCGCCGCATAGACCAATGGCGTTTCCGCCGCCTGCCGCGCCTTGGCTTCGTCAACACCCTTGTGTTTTCGCAGGTTATAATACTCGGCTGCAAAAGCCTCAGTCAGGGAAGATTGGGTCGGGTCGTGGATCGAGATACCGTCGCCTGCTGATGCGTCTTCGGCCTGCAATGCGGCTTCAACCTCTGTTTTTGGTCCGACCAGAATGATATCGGCGACACCCGCACTATGAGCCGCCAGCGCCCCTGCTACTATCCGCGGGTCTGCTCCTTCGCTCAGCGCCACAACAGGGCGGGTTGTCGGCGCATTCGCCTTCAGCAGCTCAATTGGCGTCAAGGTCATCGGTACCCGTCCTTCTCCACTAAAATTGGCAGCAACGCTCGGTTGAGGACATTGGAGTACACCAATTGGCTTGCCCGTAGTTGCACTGCGCCGGTTCGTCTCACAAACAATGGTTTTGTTCAATGCGTCAAACGGCGCGACGCTGCCAGTAAGCGACCAGAAGTGGGCCAGTTGTTGACTCGTCGCTGTCAAATCTGCGTGAACGGATCAGGAAGAACTCTGATCCCAGATCGGCGTGCAGTCTTCGCGGAAGGCGAAGCGTAAGAGGTGTTGTTCAATAATCTGTTTCCAATGCTCCAGATCACCGCGCGCGCCCGTTGTAGCGACAATCGACAGATAGTCTTGGGTCGCCGACATCTCGACAGATTTGCCATCCGAAAAGTTGATCCGGCCGTGCGTCTCGTTGAATTCAACCTCGGCCTTGTGCGACCAGTGCTTGCAGAGTTGTTGCAGATATTTGCTGCTGTTGGCCGAGGTCATCCGTCCCGATGCTGTCTGGTCAGGAAGCAGGCTCAACGCTTGTTGCGCGCTCGTGCGAATAGCACTAGCAAACCGGGTTACATCAATGTCGGTGGCTACAAAGGTTGCACCCAGATCAAGACATTGGCGTTGCATCTCGGGGTCCGTGGTCAGAATACCTGCCGCCTTGCCAGCGGCCACTGTGCGTTTTATGGCATCAAGCACGGCGGCCTTGACCTCTGGGTGTCCTGCCTGGCCGATATGGCCCATATCAGCAGCCAGATCTGCTGGTCCAATAAAGACCCCGTCAACCTCGGTCTCCAGTATTCCGTCAAGTGCCGCCATGCCGGCACGGTTTTCAACCTGAACGATCAGACATATCTGGTCATCTGCAGTGGTGAGATAGTCGTCGATTGCGGCGAACATCGACGCCCTAGCTAAAGACGAACCGACACCGCGTGACCCAATAGGCGGATACCGAACCGCCCGAACCAGTTCTTCTGCCTGATCCTTAGTTTCAACCATTGGTACAAGGAGACTTTGAATACCCGCATCCAGATATTGCTTGATCAACCATGTTTCGCCGATCGGCAAGCGGGCGAGTGGTATGCTGTCGGAGGCTTCAATCACGCGCACCTGTTCCAGTATCGAGCGCAGATCATTCGGGGCATGTTCGCCATCTACTAGCAGCCAATCAAATCCGGCGGTTGCCGAGATTTCGGCGGCGTATGGACTTGCCAAGCCAATCCAGCAGCCCATTTGGGGGAGTTTTTCTTTTAGCGCGATCTTAAAGCGGTTTGTTGGGGCAGGCATGGCGAACTCTCTTTTAAGCGAAGCGAATGTCAACGGACCCAAACGCGCCGAAATCAGCATGGATTTCGGTCCCGGAAGGGCATTCGACCGGTCGGATAAAACTACCGGACAGGATAATCTGGCCGGGCTCAATGCTTTGGCCATATGTGGCCATGCGGCGCGCCAGCCAAACAACGCTTTCGATTGGGTCGTTCAGCACACCCGCTCCCAGTCCGGTTTCTTCGATTTCACCGTTGCGGAATGTCAGAGCTCCGACCCATCGCAGATCAGCAGCATCGATCTTATGACGCACGGCACCCAACACAATGCCAGCGTTGGCCGCATTGTCACTGATGGTATCGAACACGGTTCGGGTCTTGCCGGTTTCAGGGTCTACACGCTGGATCCGTGTATCGAGAATTTCGATGGCAGGTGCGACATAGTCAGTGGCTGCAATCACATCTTCTCGGCTCACGTTTTCTCCACCCAACGGAGATTTGGTGACAAAGGCGATCTCAGCTTCGATGCGGGGCTGAATGAATCGGTCGGCAGGCACGGTTGCGCCATTGTCAAAGATCATGTCGTCAAACAGGATACCGCTGTCAGGGATATCGATGTTTAGCGCGGATTGCATCGCTTTCGAGGTCAGGCCGATCTTCCAACCAACCACGCTGCGACCCTCGGCCAACTTGGCGCGATAGATTGCGTTTTGTACCTCATAAGCATCATCCATCCCCATCTCAGGATGACGCAAAGACAGAAGGCCGATCTGATTGCCGCTGCGTTCGGCTTCAAGCAAGTCTGCAGCGGCTTTTGCGTGCTCGGCGGGTGTCATACAATTTCGTCCTCGATGCCATTGCGCAAAGTCCCAATGCCTTCGACTTCGATTTCGACCACGTCACCGGGCTTGAGGTATTTAGGCGGATCAAACCGTGCACCCGCGCCTGTGGGCGTGCCGGTAACGATTATATCCCCAGGCTGCAGGGTCATGAAGGTCGAGATATATTCGATCTCGCGTCGGATCGGAAACATCATGCGGTTCAGCGTATCGTCCTGACGTACCTCTCCGTTGACGCGGGTGACGATACGGGCGTCATCCAGCTGAGAGGCGTTGGTAAATGGCACCAGCCACGGCCCGATGGACCCAGAACGATCCCAGTTCTTGCCTTGCGTGACGTTAAATTTCGCGTGCCGGACCCAATCGCGGATCGTGCCTTCGTTGCACAGTGTCAGCGCTGCAATATGGTCATAGGCCTGATCCTGAGGGATACGTCGCCCCGTTTTGCCGATGACAATCGCAACCTCGCCTTCGTAGTCCAATGTGTGGTTTTCGGGAGGACGAACGAGGTTTTGTTCATGGCCCGTAAATCCACTGGCGAAACGTGGAAACAGCGACATGTATTTCGGTTGCGCGCTGCCATCTTTGTACTCGGCATTCCGATCAGGGAAATTTACTCCAACGCACAGGATGCGCCTCGCATTGGGCATGACCATTTCATACGTGAACTCGGTGTGTGTCACAGGTTTGCCTTTGGCAACCGCCCCTAGCTGGTCCAATGCACCTGCAGCTATAACATCATACAGAGATGGCCAGTGGGGAAAATCCGGCGAAAGAGCGATCATGCCCTCATCGGCAACCGCCCCGTAGAATAGCTCTTCATTGGCTGTGTAAGTTGCATAGCGCATTGATTTGTATCCTCGTTAGCGGGGTCCGGTCTTATGCTGAAATTCAACTGTTAGCCGCCACACTCAGGTTCTGATTGAGCAATTCGAGGGCTCAAACAGGGAAGATGACATTGGTCTGTCCGGTGCCCGAGCTGGGGAAGTACTCAGTCACGACCTCGCACTTCTTGTCATAGGCATCCCATCCCAGTGCGCCATAAAGCATCGCCGTGTCGTGCATCGAACCTTCACCACAGCAGAAATTGGCATAGTCACCCAGCATTTTGAGGAATGTGGCGTGGTCGCCGTTCTTCCACATTTCAAGAACGTGCAAGTCCATCTGGCGGTTGAATTCCGAGCTGATGGTAAATGTGCCGTTATTGGCAGCGTAATCCTTGTTGGCCCAGATCTTGTGCGACAGGGAACCGGACGCGACCAGCAGCACCTTCTCATCGCTGGCCTCGACCGCCTCGCGAATGGCTTCACCGATGATCCGACTTTCGTCGTGATCGTGAACCGTGGCCCAAGCAGCGACGGAGACGACCTTCATGTCATGCTCGCGGCTCATGAACCGCATCGGGACCAAAGTGCCATATTCCAGTTCAAGACTGTCCAGATGATGTGCAAGAGTATAGGCGCCCTTATCCGATGCGATTTTGGCAATCGCGTCCCCCATTTTCGGGTTGCCCCGATACGAGTAAGGCAGGTTCTGAATGAACTGAGGGAATTCGTTTGAGGTGAACAGCCCCTCGAACTTCTCGTTCGCATTGATGTGGAACCCGGCATTGATAACCCAGTGGGTGTCACAAATAACCACTGTGGTTGCACCCAGCTCTTTCGCGCGACGTGCGATTTCGCGGTGACCGTCAATGGCTGGCTGACGTTTGCCTTTTATCGGCCCTTCCTGCTCGGACATAAGCAGCGTGGGTACGTGGGTCATCTTTGCAGCAAGAACGATTTCGCCCATGATCTCCTCCTGAATTTTTAGTCTTTCGAGCGGGTTGGCCTACTATAGCTTACCCAATTGCATGATTTTGTGTTGCCCTGTGGCAAAACCGATATGCTTTTGTTCCATATAGAACTCAAAGCTCCAATCGCCGCCATCGCGACCTATGCCGGATGCCTTTACCCCGCCAAACGGTGTGGGTAGGTGTCGAACATTCTCCGAGTTTACCCAAATCATCCCAGCCTCGAGCTTGTCGGTAAAGCGTAGGGCACGGGTCAGATCGTTGGTCCAGACATAGCCGGTCAGGCCATAGTCTGTGTCGTTCGCCATAGTCAGCGCCTCGTCCTCGGTCGAGAAGGGGATTGAGGTCAGAACGGGCCCAAATATTTCCTCGCGCGCAATCCGCATCTGGTTATTGGCGTTAGTGAACAGGGTGGGGCGGATAAAATAGCCTTCGTCGCCGACTTTCTCGCCACCTGCAGCGATCGTAGCACCGTCCACCTTGGCGATGTCAAAGTAGCTGGTGACTTTGTTGTAGTGTTCTTCGGTTACAATCGGGCCAATCTCGGTTGCTGGGTCCAGCGGATGCCCGACCTTGATGTTGTTGACACGTTCAATCAAGCGGGCTTCGAAATCCTCTTTGATCGTATCTTGCACCAGCAAACGCGACGACGAAGTACAGCGCTCACCGTTGATCGAATAAATCATGAAGATTACCGCATCCAGCGCACGATCCAGATCGGCGTCATCAAACACTATCACCGGATTTTTTCCGCCTAGTTCAAGATGCATCCGCTTCAATGTATCTGCCCCTTGCTTGGTGATAATGCTTCCGGTGCGGCTTTCACCTACAAAAGCAATTGCTTTGATCGCAGGATGCTCAGTCAGACGTTTGCCTGCATCATGACCAAAACCGTTTACGGTGTTCAGAACACCTGGTGGAAGCCCGGCCTCTTCTGCAATCTCTACCAGCAGTCTTGCGGTTAGCGGGCTATCTTCGGCCGGTTTGTGAACCACGGTACAGCCCGCAGCCAACGCAGGAGCGATCTTCCATGTGCTCAGCATGAACGGCGTGTTCCATGGCGTGATCACACCCACAGGACCAATCGGTACGCGGGTGGTAACATTCATCAAGGTTGGTGATTTCAACTGCTGACCATCGCGGGCCTGCACCACCTGATCAGCAAAATAGCGAAAGTTCTCGGCCCCGCGCAAAGCTGCCTTGGACATGAACCGCCATGTCTGTCCCGTGTCCCAGCATTCGCATAGGGCAATCTCTTCGGCGCGCGTCTCGATTGCGTCAGCAATGTTGATCAGAATTTTCTTTCGTTCTGTTGCGGGCATGTCCCGCCACGCTGGAAATGCGTCCTTTGCGGCTTGGACCGCCGCATCTACATCAGCCTCAGTGCTGCGGGCCACATCACAGATGGTGCTTTTATCAACTGGTGTCGTGGATTGAAACACACCACCAGAGCCATCGTGGTCTTTCCCATTGATCCGGTTTCTGATTCCAGTTTCCTTGAAACGGGTCAGATAGCCAACCAGTTTTTCGATATTGCTGTCCAGTGCGCTCATGTATCAGGTCTCCTGACGGGCCGCGCCCATATGGTCGCGGATCGTGCCGGTTTTTGGGGAAAGCTCAGGGTCTATGTCACGCATTTCCAGCGACAATGCGATTGAATGGCGGGCCATAGCCGGGGCCAGATAAGTATTGGCTGCCTCAAAGATGCGCCGAGTGGCATCTTGTTTCACATCTTCACTGCGACCTGCGCGCAGGCGGATCGAGATATCGATAAACCCGTGGGCCGGGTTTCCATCGGCGATGGCATAGTGATCGACCCGCACCGCGCGAATGCGAATTCCGGGCGTTGGGAAGGTATCAATATCCGCCGCTGCCGCGCGGAGGCATTCGCACAGACCGCTCATGTCCACGATATTTTCGAGGTTTCCCGAGTAGTCGACGTGAAGATGCGGCATAGCCCCTCTCTCTGCGTTTATTTGATAAACATGTTAAGTAATGTGCCCGCTGAGGTCAAGCGCTTTCCTTAACATATTAACCGTAGGGAAGGTGATATGGGCTTCCTAAGTTAAGTGTGTAGGGGCAGTTCCTGTGTTCTGGGACTTTACAGGTACTCAGGCGGAGTTAGTCCGGCATGAAACCAGTTTATGAAAGACACGATGGAAAATACGGGCAGGCCTGTCGCTTTTTGAATATCCGGCGCGTAGGGACACATATTGGTGCATTCCAACACGATGGCGCCAAGGTCGGGATTGTCGGACTGAAGGGCAAGCGCCGCTTTGACATTGTCGGTGCGGGCTTTGTCCACATCCAATGTCAGTTTGTTTTCAAGGATCGCCGAGGTAAATTCGATACCTCCTTCGGTTGTGCCGATTGGTGTGCCCTCGGGAACACGAGCTTTTCTTAGGTGTTCTTTGCTCAGCGTCGATGCGGAAATGGTCAGTACTCCGGCATGTTTTCCCGCAGGCAAAACGCGATTGACCATCTCAACCTGCATCAAAGAGGAGGTTGCTACAGGGACAGATACCGCGTCGGCCAGTTCTTCCTGAAACAGCGAGAGAAAGCCGCAATTGGTGGTGATCCCGTCCACCCCATCTTTGACAAGGTCTCTTGCGGCGTCGATGAACGCGTCCAGCAGCCCTTCTGCCCGTTGCCGGACCACAAGATCAGGTGAAGCGTTGCGAACAATGCGATACAACACCGGGAACGACCATGTCTGCGCATTCCCCATATCGCCGGGAACCCGCGGAAACTGGGCGTCCAGCATGAGAATCCCGACGGATGCACCATAGATAGATTTGCCGCCCTTCGCGATCATGACTGCGCCTCCTGAATGATGCGGGTCGAGATATCTTTGGACCCTTCCATGTAGATACTGGATATCCCATGGCGCACCGCATCCTGCACCTGATCCATCCGCTTGTTGATGTGGGTGCCCAAAACCCGTGCAGCTTCATCGGCATCTCGGTCCATCAGTGCCTGCATGACACGTTTATGCTCGTCTTTCGATCGCTGAACCCGGTCAAGGCTCATGGAAATCCAGCGAATATAGCGAATGCGCTCGTTGATCCGTGTCAGCGTCTGCAGCAACTCTTTGTTTCCGGATAGTTTGGCTATTCCTAGATGGAATGCCTCGTCCCGGGTCACCGCTTCTTCGACCGTCAATCCGGTGATATCGATACCGGTTGCATACAGCTCATCATGGAGCGCCTGCAATTGTTCTAAAGAGGCTTTAGTACACGCCGCTCGGACTGCGGCGGTTTCGATGATTTGGCGCAACTCGAACAAGTCAAAAATGCTTTGGGCATCCAGAGCGCGGCAAAAAAAACCCTGTCCTGGGCGAAAGTCGAACAATCTCTCTGCGACCAACCGGTTCAAAGCCTCACGCAATGGGGTCCGGCTGACGCCCAATTCTTTCGATAGTGCGACTTCGTTCAATCGATCGCCGGGACGCAGGCGGAATGAGACCGCCATCGCCTTCACCTGATCGTAGATGTCATCAACGCGTGGACCCGCCATAAGCATTTCTCCTTGATCTACAGGTGCCACACGCCGTTCTTGAAATCAATATACAAAACTGTATACAGTACTGTGTGCAGGAAGAATCGAAAGGGCATCTACCATGACGGGAACGAATTATCTGACCGGAGCCGAAGCAATGGTTCGTATGCTGGAAGCGCATGGTGTGAAGCACATGTTTGGCTTGTGTGGTGATACAACCCTGCCGTTCTATGACGCGCTGGCCCACATGGATCATGGTATTCAGCACATTCTGACCCGGGACGAGCGTCATGCAGCCTATATGGCAGATGGTTACGCACGGGTGACTGGTAAGCCAGGTGTATGCGAAGGCCCTTCTGGGGGTGGGGCGACCTACATTCTACCCGGTGTGGTCGAGGCCAATGAAAGCTCGGTCCCTATATTGGCAATTACCTCAGATGTGGCAACGACCAGTCGGGGGAAGTATCCGCTCACCGAATTGGACCAGCCCGCGTTGTTCAAACCGCTGGCTAAGTGGAACGCATCACTGGATGATGCCACGCGACTGCCAGCCATGGTGCGTGCTGCTTTTCGAGCGATGACAACTGGAACTCCCGGGGCCACACATCTTGCTCTGCCCTTTGACACTCAGAAAGCGCCGGTCGATGAGGCCGAAATCTGGGCGGATGCCCGGCATCGCAGTTATCCAGCCGAGCGCGCAGGGCCTGATCCGGACGCGATCGAGGCGGCTGCAGAAATACTCGCGGAATCGAAATCCGCAGTGGCGGTCTGCGGGGGAGGACCTGTTTTGTCCGGAGCAACAGACGCCCTGCGCCGTGTCGCGGCGCTGTTGGATATGCCCGTTGCCACGACAGTATCCGGGCAGGGTTCCATCGCCGAAACAGATACTCTTGCCTTGGGTGTCGTCGGGTCGAATGGCGGGGTACCTGCCACCCGTGCAGTGGTGGACGCAGCCGATGTCGTTCTTTTCATCGGCTGTCGTGCAGGATCAGTTACGACTGAACGCTGGAGAAGCCCCGCGCGCAATGCCACTATCATTCATATCGACAGTGATCCGATGGTGATCGGGGCCAATTATCCGACCGAGGTTGCAATTTGTGCCGACGCCCGATTGGCACTTGAGGCTTTGGCCGAAGCGCTGGAAGAACGGAGTGATCTGCCAAAGCTTGGTGGTGCTGCCAAAGCCAGCGCCGCATGGGCGGCCAAGATGGCGGCCTTCGGCCCGCTCGCTGCTAGCCACGAAACACCGATCCGTCCCGAAGCGGTTATGGCCTCGCTGATGGATATTTTGGATGACGATGCGATTGTGGTCGCTGATCCAGGCACGCCATGTCCTTATTTCAGTGCACATTACCGCTGGCGGAAACCCGGGCGGCATTTCATTACCAATCGGGCCCATGGGGCGCTGGGGTATTCTTTGGGTGCCGCTATGGGCGCACATGTCGGGCGGCCTTCGGTCAAGACGTTATCCGTAATGGGGGACGGCTCTTTTGGATTTACCTGTGGTGAGTTCGAAACCATGGTGCGGCACAACATGCCGATCACATCGATCGTGTTCTCGAATTCAGTCTTTGGCTGGATCAAAGCGGGACAGAACGCGGGGTTTGGCCAGCGCTACTACAACGTCGATTTCAACCGCACCGACCACGCCGCCGTCGCAAGTGCCTTCGGTGTGAAATCCTGGACAGTCAAAGACCCTGAGGATCTACCGAAAGTTCTGAAACAGGCGATTGAGCATGATGGACCCACACTGGTCGACATCCATTCGCAACAGCTTCACGAGGCCGCTGCGCCGGTTTCGGAGTGGGTAGCGTAAGAGGCAATTGAAGGGGTCAGTTGGGCCAGAAAATCCTGAGCAATCGTTGAAAGAGGGCGTCCTTTGGCGGTGATGATTGCCAGATCCAGCATCACGGCGGGTCGGAAAGGGCGGGTTTGATACCCGCGCTCGCCATCAAAAGTAACGGTAAAGGGGTCGATCATCGCAACCCCCATACCTTGCTTAACGAAGCTCAGCAGATTTTCGGACAGATGGGTGTGGATCTGAGTCCGCCAGGTGCGCCCCGCGGATTGGAAGATGTCCCTGGTCCGCCTGTGTGTTTGATGTTCAGGACCCATCACGATGAACGGTTCGTTTTCGAGTATCTCGGGTGTGAGCACATCATGGGCAGCCAATGGGCTTCCTTCTGGGAAGGTTGCCAGCGTTTCAAACTGAAAGACTTGGTAGTTTAGCGTGTCATGCAGAATGGGCATCTCGACAATGCCGATCTCAAACAAGCCAGAGATTACCCACTCTTGAATCTTCGAGGAATATTGCGATTGAAAACTTACCGATAGGTTCGGGCGGCTTTTGGCGAAGCGAGCAATCTCACGCGGCATGAAGCCGAAGGATAAAAGATGTGGTGCGGCGATCTGCAATTGGCCGGGGTGCTTGTTCTGCAGATCCGTGACGGCCTGCGCCACGTGGTCCAGGCCTCGAACAACGGTATCAACCTCGCGATACAGCAATTCAGCTTCTGGCGTAGGCAGAAGGCGCCCTTTGTTACGCTCAAATAGAGGTAGCCGCGCTTCTCGTTCGAGTTGGGCCAAAAGGTTACTGATACCCGGCTGTGAAATTCCAAGCACCGAAGCCGCGCCTGTCACGGTTCCGGTCTCCATTATTGCATGAAAGGCTTGAAGCTGACGAAAACGCAGGGACATGTTTTACAGTATCATTTTTTCTGATGATCTCTAGATAATATAGTATTTGAAATGATAGCTCGGTCAAGGCAGGCTCTCGCCATAGGCTGGGGGCGCAATGGGCAATCTGTCACAGAAAATCATTGGCTATGATCTTTGGCACCTTGAGTTGCCGGTTACCTCGCGCCGAGATCACGGTATTGGGTCCGTTGAAGGCGTCTGCGAAGTCGTTGTTCTGCGTCTCAAGTCCGAAGACGGCAACGAAGGGTTTGGTGAAGCGTCCCCTTGGTCCGTTTTCACAGGCACCCCCGAAGCCACCTACGCAGCCCTGGATCGTTATCTGCGCCCACTCGTGGTCGGACAGGTGGTCGCTAATCGGTCAGCGATCATGGCGCGGGCGGCTTATGCGGTCGCACATTGCACCGAAGCGAAGGCCGCATTGGAGACTGCGTTGCTTGATCTTGCAGGCAGGATCAGCGGAGTTCCGGTTTGGTCCCTTCTGGGTGGGCGGTGTCGTGAGACCATCCCGCTCAGTTGCTCTATCGCGAATCCAGATTTTGTGCAGGATATTGACCTCTTGGCTCGGTTGCAGGCGGATGGCGTTCGCCTTGTGAAGCTCAAAACCGGGTTTAAGGATCACGCCTTTGATATCATGCGACTAGAGTATCTCGCTCAGAATTATCCGGAGCTTTCGGTTCGAGTGGACTATAATCAGGGGCTCAATATTGAGGACGCTCCCGCTCAGGTACGTGATGTTGCGCAATTCGCTCCGGATTTCATCGAGCAACCCGTCCGGGCCCACCATTTCGGTATGATGGGCAAGCTACGACAAATGATCGACGTACCGCTGCTGGCCGATGAGAGTGTCTTTGGCCCTGAAGATATGGAACGTGCCGCGCGCGAGGGCATTTGTGATGGGGTATCTGTGAAAATCATGAAATCCGGTGGTCTGACCCGGGGGCAGTCTGTGGCCCGTGTTGCTGCAGCACACGGTCTGACAGCCTATGGCGGCGATATGTTCGAGGCTGGACTGGCACATCTGGCAGGAACGCACATGATTGCGGCAACTCCTGAGATCACGTTGGGCTGCGAGTTCTACCAAGCTTCCTATTTCCTGAAAGAAGACATTCTGGAAAGCCCCTTCCAAGTCAGCGGCGGCCAGGTGGTCGTCCCTGACGCTCCTGGTCTCGGCAATAGGCCAGATATAGCCAAACTTGACCATTATGCAGTGGCAAAGGCGGTGGCGGCGTGAGCGAGAAGAAGACCATAGCGATCATCGGTGCCGGGATCGTCGGCGTGTCTGCTGCGGTATGGCTGCAGAGGGAAGGACATAAGGTAATCCTGATCGACAAGGCGGGACCGGGGGAGGGGACCTCCCACGGCAATGGGGGCGTGCTGGCGTCCTGCTCGATTGTGCCAGTGACTGTTCCGGGGCTTCTCAGAAAAGCGCCCAAAATGCTGCTCAGCCCGTCGCAGCCATTGTTTTTGAAATGGGGGTACCTGCCAAAGCTGGTCCCTTGGATGACCCGCTATCTGAGTCATGCGAATGCATCAGATGTGGAACGCATCGCTGCAGCTCTGACACCAATTGTTGGCGACAGCCTGAACGACCATAAAGCGCTGGCCGAGGGCACTGGCGCTGAAAAGTGGATCGTGCCATCCGACTACCTGTTCCTCTACAAAGACCGGACGCATTACAAGGAAGACGCATTTGGGTGGGACATTCGTCGTCGGAACGGTTTCATATGGGACGAGTTGGAAGGCCCAGCCTTCCATGCCTATGACCCGGTCTATAGTGAAGACATCGGTTTTGCTGCGAAGCTCTCGGACCACGGCCACATCACTGACCCGGGTCGCTATGTCAAAGATCTGGCGGCGTATGTGGAAGCAAATGGAGGCACGATCCTTCGTGCCGCAGTCGATGATGTGGTTCAGGAGAATGGAAAGGTAACCGGCGTTCGTACGGGCGGGGAAACCATCGCGTGCGACACTGCGATCGTAACCGCAGGCGTTTGGTCAGGACCTTTAGCCAAGCGTCTGGGCATTTCTGTTCCCCTTGAGAGCGAACGCGGCTATCATCTTGAATTGGTGGAGCCTTCTGCCATGCCGCGCAGTCCGGTCATGGTGGTTTCTGGCAAATTTGTTGCCACACCGATGGATGGCCGCATTCGTTTGGCTGGCATTGTGGAGTTTGGCGGACTTGATGCGCCACCCTCGCGCGCGCCGTTTGAACTGATGCGCAAGAATGCCCGGATGGCCTTTCCGGGTTTGACATGGAAGGAGGAAGTGGAATGGATGGGGCACCGCCCAGCACCAACTGACTCGATCCCAATTATTGGTGAGGCTCCGGGGATCAGCGATGCGTATATGGGCTTTGGGCACCATCACATAGGCCTGACAGGCGGGCCGAAAACGGGGCGACTTCTGGCCCAGATGATTGCGGGCAGAACCCCGAACACAGACATGAGCGTCTATGCACCCTCGCGTTTCGCAATATAGAAATGACTGGCGAAGAACGCCGGCGCGTCAAAACTTAACAGGGAGAAACATGATGAAAAAACTGACAAGCCTTCTGGCGGCAACCGCTCTGACAGCTGCCGCAGCCGCACCTGCAATGGCCGAGAAATGGGATATGCCGATGGCCTATTCGGCATCAAACTTCCACTCGGCCACGGGCGCGGAGTTTGCCAAATGCGTCACCACCGGCACAGGTGGCGAGATTGAGATTGTCACGCACCCTTCTGGCTCGCTGTTTAAAGGTGCCGACATCAAGCGTGCGATCCAGACCGGGCAAGCCCCAATTGGTGAGCGTCTGCTGTCTGGTCACCAGAACGAAAACGCGCTGTTTGGCTTTGACTCGATCCCGTTCCTGGCAACGTCATTTGATGACAGCGCCAAGCTTTGGGACGCTGCTAAACCTTCGATTGAAAAGCTGCTGGCCGAGCAGAACCTGACCCTGCTTTATGCCGTGCCATGGCCACCGCAAGGTCTGTACTTCAAGAACGAAGTGAACTCGGTTGCGGATATGGAAGGGATCAAGTTCCGGTCCTACAACAATGCCACTTCGCGGCTGGCCGAGTTGACCGGGATGCTGCCCGTCACCATCGAGGCGGCTGAGATCAGCCAGGCCTTTGCCACCGGTGTGGCGGATTCCATGGTGTCGTCCGGCTCAACTGGATATGACCGCAAGGTCTGGGAAAGCCTGAACTACTTTTATGAGGTGGATGCCTGGCTGCCGCGCAACTATGTGATGGTCAACTCAGAGGTGTGGTCTGGTGTTTCGGACGCCAATAAGAATGTGATCAAAGGCTGTGCGGAACTGGCCGAGTATGCCGGTAACTGGCGCGCCAAGGAATATACCGGCTTTACGCTTCAGGGTCTGCGCGATGGCGGTATGACCGTTGGTCCTGCGTCCGAGCAGATGACGAATGAGCTGAAAGAAATCGGCGTCACCATGACGAACGAGTGGCTTGAGGCCGCTGGTGACGAAGGCAAAGCCATCGTCGACGCGTTCAACTCTCAGTAACCACTCCAATGCGGGCGGCGGTCCAACCTGCCGCCAGCTCCCAATCTACAAAACACAGCGGGGACAGCATGGCGGCAATGCGAGGGCTCAGGTCCGTACTGGATTTCATCTATCTGGCAGCAGGGGTTCTGGCGGCGCTCAGCCTGATTGCCATTCTGGTGTTGATTGTGGTGCAAATGCTGGCCCGTTGGACCGGCGAAGTTTTTCCCGGCGCTCCGGATTATGCAGGATACGCGATGGCTGCTGCGTCGTTTCTGGCCTTCGCCAACGCCCTGAACCGGGGCAGCCATATTCGGGTTTCCATCCTCTTGAATGCGGTTCCCGATGGCTTTCGCAGAATTCTCGAAATCTGGTGCTTTGCCATCGGCTCTGCCGTCATGTGGTACTTCTGCTGGTACGCCTATCGATTTGTGTACTGGAGTTGGAAGTTCAACGACATAAGCCAGGGGCAGGACAAAACCGCCCTTTGGATACCTCAATCAACCATGCTGATCGGAGCCGTCATTCTCGCCATCGCGCTCACCGATCACTTGTTCCACGTCCTGTTCAAGGGTGATCACCGCATCACCCGTGATCTGGCCGATCAGAGCCACGGAGAGTAAGAGCATGGAGAATATATCCGTCATTATCCTCTTCCTCTTTGTCCTCTTCACCTTGTTGGGCACCGGTGTCTGGGTCGGTCTGGCCCTTATGGGCGTCGCATGGGTCGGGATGGAACTATTCACAACACGCCCTGTGGGCGATGTGATGATCACGACTATCTGGTCAGCGTCGTCATCCTGGACGCTGACCGCCTTGCCGATGTTCATCTGGATGGGCGAAATCCTCTACCGCACGCGATTATCTGAAGACATGTTCAAAGGGCTCTCACCGTGGATGGCACCTTTGCCTGGCGGGTTAGTGCATACGAATATCGTAGGCTGTACTGTGTTTGCTGCGGTCTCGGGGTCTTCTGCGGCCACGCTGACTACGGTTGGCAAGATGTCGATCCCGGAACTGCGAAAGCGCAACTACCCCGAACGCATGGTCATCGGTACACTAACCGGAGCGGCAACGCTTGGGCTAATGATCCCGCCGTCGCTGACGTTGATCGTCTATGGGGTGACAATCAATGAATCGATTACCAAGCTGTTCTTTGCGGGTATTCTGCCTGGCCTTGTGCTGGCTGCGATGTTTATGGGCTACGTCGCCATCTATTCCAAAGTTGGCAAAGACTGGAACCCCAACGACGAGGGCAAGTTGACCTTTTCCGAAAAGGTCAAGAACTCTCGTTTCCTATTACCGGTGATCTTGCTGATTATGGTCGTAATCGGGTCCATGTATCTGGGATATGCCACCGCGACCGAGGCGGCCGCATTTGGCGTGATCGGAGGTCTGTTGTTGGCCGCGGGGCAGGGGTCTCTGAATTGGAAGACCTTCACTGAAAGCCTGATGGGCGCGACCCGCACCAGCGCAATGATTGCCCTGATCCTTGCGGGCGCTGCATTCCTGTCTCTGTCGATGGGCTTTACCGGCCTACCGCGTGGGCTGGCGGACCTAATCGCGGGGTGGGAGTTGACACGGTTCGAACTGTTGATGGTCCTGCTGGTTTTCTATGTCATTTTGGGTTGTTTTCTCGATGGGATTTCTTCGGTCGTGCTGACCATGGCCGTTGTCGAACCGATGATCCGTGACGCCGGAATTGATCTCATCTGGTTTGGGATTTTCATCGTGGTCGTCGTCGAGATGGCGCAGATCACACCGCCCATCGGGTTCAACCTGTTCGTGATGCAAGGGATGACCAACCACGAGATGAGCTATATCGCGCGTGCTGCAATACCAATGTTCCTGATCATGGTGCTCATGGTTTTTGTTCTGATCTGGTTCCCTGAACTGGCCACCTGGTTGCCTGAAAACCTGCGCCAAAGTCCGGGCGGGTAGAACGCCTTGAACCCGCTTCACCTCGCGGCACGTCACGGCCCATATGTCTTGGTGTCGGGGCTTGTCGCAGGTCTTTTGTTGCCGGGGCTGGCCGAACCAATGCGGCCGTTCTTGCCACCCTTGGTCATGGTGTTGCTTTTTCTAACGCTGCTGCGGATGAAACCAGGTGCCATTTTGGGTTCGCTGGTTGATCTGAAGCAGGTTGCCGTAACAATCGTTTCCTTTCAGCTGGCCATGCCGCTGTTGGTGGCGGGGGTAGGTATTGTTGGTGGCTGGACTGATACTCCGGTCTTTCTGTCGTTGCTAATCATGGCAGCGGCTCCATCAATTTCGGGCAGTCCCAATATGTGCCTGATGATGAGATATCCCGCAGAATACGCGATGCGGCTGGTCTTGGCGGGGACTGCTCTGCTGCCAATTACCGCCTTACCAATTTTTTGGCTGATGCCTGAATTGGGTGATATGCAAGCTGTGCTGATGACCACCCTTCGTTTGTTTCTTACCATCGTGGTCGCTATCCTCTCTGCCGTTGTGTTGCGGAGGACGGTTCTTCGCGAGCCGTCAAACGCCACGCTTCTGAATATGGAAGGCGCGGCAACGATCACGCTTGCCGTATTTGTGGTCGGCCTGATGCCATCATTGAGTGCGGTGGCCATAGTTAACCCAGGTGTGGCGATATTTTGGATTGTGTTTGCTTGTGTTATAAATTTTGGCGCTCAGGTGGTCTCGTTCCGATTGACGCGCGCTAGTCTCCCTCCCGCAAAGGCAACAGCGGTTTCCTTGATAGCTGGAAACCGGAACATTGCTATCTTCTTCGTCGCGCTACCCCCCGAACTGACTTTGCCTATCATGGTATTTATCGGCGCCTATCAGATCCCGATGTATCTTACGCCGCTGATCATGGGTCGGTTGTATCGGCAGGCAGATTCAGTGGCTTGACTTTCTAAGTTACGGATGCGGTCAGCAAACTCGTCAGAATGCTTATTCAACAATCAAAGAAACGAATGTCTAATTCTAACTAAGAAATGTTGCCCGTATAGCGACCAGATTTCAACGCATGCCTGATGCGCGCGGTACTTGGAGTGTAGAAGCAAATCGGAAATTTAAGTCGGACAATTTAGGAGCCGATTATTAGGGGTTGTTGCTGGCTTGATCGTTGGACCAAACGATGCGTTCGTGATTTTTCTGACAGCCCGTTTAGATGGATGGCTGCGCTGCTGACCCGACCTGGTGGATTAGCCCTGAATAACCCAGCTTTCAACAAACTTGAATGGCCTCCAATTGAGCCAGGTGGATTTCATAAAATCCTCTTTTGTGCCGATGCTCATCGCTCTGATTTCGTAGGCTGGCTCTCTGGGGAATGGCTCTGTGACCTCAGGCGGCCATTGCAACGGGCTTTCCGTTCGCGATTGTTCTGGCGCTGACTTGCGTGTCGATCTTTATCGGCCTGACGAATAAACGACGCCGTCGCTAGGGTGTAATAAAAATTTGCCCGGCTAAATGCCGGGCAATTTTCATTGTTAGGTATAAAATTACATCTCGTGGCTGGTCACATCTGTGTGTGATCGCCAACTCCGACGCCGACATAGGTCTCAAACCCTGAGCCTAACACCAACGCGGAAGAGTAGATGTTGCGCAGATCAACCATGCGGGCCGATTTCATAGTTTCTGCCAGGTCATTCAGATTCAAGGCACGGAATTCGTTCCACTCTGTCAGCAAAACAACAACATCAGCTTCTGCGGCCGCAGCATAAGGATCATCCAACCATTCGACACCCGGCAGCAGCGCCTCGCCTTCGGCACGACCTTGCGGATCAACCACGCGCACACGGGCACCGCCACCAATTAGGGCCGGAACGATCGTCAGAGACGGTGCATCGCGCATGTCGTCAGTGTTGGGTTTGAAGGTCACACCCAGCACCGCAACCGTTTTGCCGTTGAAGTTGTCGTCGCAGGCTTCCCGGATCTTTTCGATCATCCGCTTCTTGACCTCGTCATTGACGCGGATGACGGTTTCGGTGATCTGCATTGGATGCGCGTGATCCTGCCCGATCCGTGCAAGTGCAGCGGTATCTTTCGGGAAACAAGAGCCACCATAGCCGGGCCCGGCGTGCAGGAATTTGTTGCCAATCCGTCCATCAAGACCGATGCCACGTGCGACCTCCTTAACATCGCCACCGGCACGTTCACACAGCCCCGCAATTTCGTTGATGAAGGTGATTTTTGTCGCCAGAAATGCGTTTGCGGCGTATTTGATCATCTCGGCACTTTCCAGATCGGTGGTCAGGATCGGGAAATCCCGCAGATAGAGTGGGCGATATATTTCCGCCATAACCTCTGCCGCGCGTTCGCTTTCGACGCCTACAACAACACGGTCAGGGCGCATAAAATCATCGATTGCTGCACCTTCGCGCAAGAATTCTGGGTTCGAAGCTACATCGAAACTCGCCTTGGGATTGGCAGCTGATACGACTGCATGAACCTTGCGATTGGTACCTACCGGGACAGTCGATTTGGTGACTACAACCGTATATTCAGTGATAGCTTGCGCGATCTCTTCGGCGGCAGCCATCACATAAGTCAGGTCAGCATGTCCATCGCCGCGTCGAGTTGGCGTGCCAACTGCGATGAACACAGCATCTGCTCCATCGACCGCTGATGTTAAGTCGGTGGTGAATGTCAGACGACCCGCAGCCACATTCTTGGCCATAAGTACATCGAGGCCTGGTTCATAAATCGGCACCTCACCGGCCTGAAGCATTTCGATCTTGCGCTCAGATTTATCGACGCAAACAACGTCGTGCCCGAAATCTGAAAAGCAAACTCCGGACACCAGGCCGACATATCCGGTACCAATCATAGCAATACGCATTAATCAAATTCCTTCTTTTTCCCCGCCAGCGGTGCGCTTCCGGTTGGAACCACACACTTAACCATTGCTCAGCGTATGGGCGCAGTACCGATATTGGTGTCCGGAACATTTCACCTGGATGCAACTCTTCGCGACGGAATATGCCCTTTAGGGGGGGATGTTCAAGTGAGTTTGTTTACTCTGACGGTCATGTCCAAACCATTGAATAAGAGCATTGGTTGTTTGTCCGGTGAAGAATGACCGATAAGTGACAATAGGGTTTTTGCTGCTGCCAATAAGGTTAGGGTGACCGACAACGATAGGTGATCGCTCAAAACAATCGGGGCATAAAGGTATCGCTCGGATCGCGGTGTTCTTAAATCGCCTCACCCAACCATTTGAATACGAGCTTTGCGCGGTCGGATGAGGTGTTGTGCAGTTTAACGTAAAAATCCAGTTGTGATGAAATGGTCTGCGGCAACAACTTAACGAGTTTGCCGGATGCGATTAGCTCCGAAGTCAAGCCCTCCCATCCCAAAACTGCCCCCATATCGTCCTGAGCGGCTTGAAGCGCAATCGTGTAATTGTTGACGCGGTGGGCGGAGTTCAAAGGGCCCTCATACCCCAGTTTTTGTGTCCACGCGCGCCAGTCAGTCCATCCGGTATCCGGGGCATCGAGATGAATGAGTGGAAGCCCCGCGATTTCGTCGACCCGCTCAATCGGGTTTTGTTCTGCAAACCGGGGGCTGCACAAGGCCATGATGTTGTCATGAAACAGAGTCTTGAAAATACCTGTTTCACGGCTGGAATCTCCGTAATGGATGCTCAAATCACACTTCGAAGAGTCGACGCCCAGATCTGTTACAACCTGTGTAACGGAAACATGTCCGTGTTGTTTCCAGAATTGGGCAAGGCGTGGCGTGAGCCAGAGTGAGCTTACCGCTGTTGTCGAGCGGATCGTCACTCCTTTTTTGTCGTATTGGCGCCGCAATTGCCCAAGGGCCTCGCTGATCCCTTCTAGGCTGCGTTGCAGTGAGACAAGTAGGTATGCCCCACTTTCAGTCAGTTCAACACCGCGATGATGGCGCACAAACAACCCGCATTGCAGTTCGTTCTCGAGCGCTTTGACCTGATGGCTGATCGCGGCCGGGGTGACATTGAGTTCTTCAGCCGCCGTCTTGAAGCTGACATGCCGGGCGGCTGCTTCGAAGCTGATCAGCGAACTAAGAGGTGGTAGATCGTAGGGACGGTTGGGCAAGATGTTTTGACCTGTGATGGATCTATTGCCTGATAAATTAAAGGAGATCGTCTGGCTATAGGCTTATTTCATCTAACTCAGAGTGAATCTTTTTGCAATTGTCGGCCAACGGTTCCCGATGAAAATGCTCCCCAACCGGTTTGCAATGCGATCCCTTGTTGGTCGTGCACAGTTTGAAGGAGTTGCGGAATGCAGTCACATGCAAAAGTCGTGGTTGTCGGAGGAGGTTGCGTAGGGGCGTCGATCCTTTACGGGCTGACAGAACATGGTTGCACAGATGCGGTCATGCTGGAACGTACAACACTAACCTCCGGCTCGACTTGGCATGCAGCGGGTCTGTTGGTGACCTTCGTGCGGTCGCACAATGTGTCGAAGATGACGATGGAAACCATCCGCATCTATACTGAGGTTGAAGAAAAGATGGGCAGCTCGGTCGGGTTGCGGAAGGTTGGTCAACTGCGGGTCGCCAATACTGAAAAGCGCTGGGACGAGTTCCAGTCTTATATCTCGATTGCCGAGGCGGCTGGCGTACCTTGCAAGCTACTGACCCCTGAAGAGATTGCCGAAGTCCATCCGTTGCTAAACCAGAGCCCGGACATTCGGGGTGGTATCCTGCACACCGAAGACGGGTACGTGAACCCGGCCGATATCACCATGGCGCTCGCCAAGCTGGCACGCGATGCAGGTGCCAAGGTTTACCAGAACACCGAGGCTCAGGCCTATGAAAAGCTGGACAACGGCCATTGGAAAGTGACCACCAGCCAGGGTGAAATAACCTGTGAACATCTGATCTTCGCCACTGGCAACTATGCCCGCGAAAACGCACGCCGTGTGGGGTTGGATCTGCCCTGTATTCCGATCGTTCACCAGTATTGGACCACCGAGACCGTACCGCTGCTGAAAGAGCGCCGGGCGGAGGGCCTGCCAGAATTCCCGATCCTGCGGGATGAAGATTACGGCGCTTATATGCGCGAAGATGTGGGCGGCATCCAGTTCGGGCCCTATGAATTCACCAAAGACCTCAAGCTATTTGCCGAAGACCGCGTGCCACCGGAATTTGGTGCTGATCTACTGCCCGAGGATTTCGACGCCGTGGAAACTCAGTGGGAACGCGCGATTGAAAGGGTGCCCACACTGGGCGAGGTTGGGATCAAAGCCAACACCCGCGGTCCATTTCAGATGACACCGGACGAGCTGCCTTTGGCCGGTCCGGCGCCGGGACATGAGAACCTCTGGCTGGCCGAAGGCATGCCCGGTGGCATTCTGTGGGGCGGGACGGTTGGCAACCGTCTGGCCAAGTGGATCGTCGATGGCGATCCGGGCATGGATATGTCGGAACTCGATCCGCGCAGGTTCTCGGATTATGCCTCCAAGCGCTGGACCATGGATAAGGTGCGCGAGACATGGGGCACCCATATGGATGCGCATGTGCCGGGCGAGGACTTCCCCGATGCGCGTCCTATGAAGACCGTCGGGTCATATGATCTGCTGACCGCACAAGGAGCAGTCTGGACCAGCTTCAATGGCTACGAATTCCCGCGCTGGTTCGCCAAATCACCCGAAGAAGCGATCCCCGAACACAGCTTCCGTCGCACCAATCATATGGAGCGGGTTCAGGAAGAGGTGCGAACTACACGTGAAGAAGCTGGTTTCATCGAAATGTCTCCGATGGCCAAATTCACCGTTCGCGGACCGGGGGCTGCACAGTGGTTAGACAGCATCATGGCCAACAAACTGCCAAAAGTGGGCCGCATGACCCTGTCGCTGATGCTGAACGACAAGGGCGGCATGGATGCGGAATACACCATCGTGCGCTATGCCGACGACGATTTCTACCTGATCTCAACACCGAACTGGCGGGCCTATAACTGGGACCAACTACAGCGCGCGCTGCCGCGCGACGGGTCTGTCGTGATCGAGGATATCTCAGAGCAGCTGGGCGTGATCGCACTAGCCGGGCCCAAGGCACGCGAAATCTTACAGCCGCTGACGGACAATGATCTGTCAAATGAAGCCTTCCCGTGGCTCTCGGCGCAGATGGGTGAGGTGGGCTATGCCAAAGGTGTGCACCTGCTGCGTGTCTCGTATACCGGAGAGCTTGGATGGGAACTGCATCACCCGGTTGGGTATAATCGCCACCTCGTTGATCTGCTGCTGAAGACCGGCGTGAAACCCTTCGGTCTTGAGGCGCTGGAATCGATGCGACTTGAGAAATCCTATCGCGCCATCAATCGCGAGATTTGCAAGGACCTGACACCCTATGAGGCCGATCTGGGCCGTTTCGTGGCGATGACAGAAAAGATCGGCGGGCAGGTGGCCGAACGTGACTTCATCGGCAAAGCCGCGCTGCAGAAGCAGCAGGCCGATGGCGGATACAACACGCTGGTCACACTGAAGCTGCCGTTCTGCGATACCTCGGTGATGTTCGACGAAGGCGTCTATGCCGATGGTAAGTTGATCGGGCGGGTCACCTCGGGCGGGTTCTCGTATTACTGCAACCACGACATTGCGATGGCACTGGTGCCACAGGACATGACGGCACCCGGCGCCAAAATGCAGGTGCTTATCCACAATGAAATGCGCGAGGCCGAAGTGATCGATACCTGCGCCGTTGATCCCACCAGCGCCCGCGCGCGCGCCTGATCCGGAGGAATTGAGATGGCAGAAGTCAAAGCACGCTCGGGCCGTGGCGGCGGACGTGCCGCGCGGGTCAAGGCTCGCACCAACCCGCCCCCCGTCTACCTGTCGACGCTCAACCGCAAGGTGGGACCAATTGATCTGCTTGGCCCCGAAGGCGTTGAGAAGATTCACAACGCCGCAATGACGATCCTTGAGACAACAGGCATTGAATTCCGTGACCCCGTCGCCTTAGCCGACTGGAAGAAGTACGGTGCGGATGTGCAGGGTGAACGGGTGCGTATCGGGCGCGAGATGCTGATGGACCTGATCTCGGCCGTTCCCCCAGAGTGGGGCTATGCTGCGCGCAACCCGGAACGCTCGCTTCGGGTGGGCAATCAGCATTCGGTCTTTGCCAACGCTTATGGTGCGCCGTTTGTCTACGGTCTGGATGGCGTGCGCCGCCCTTCGATGCTTGAGGATGCACATAATTTCTTCAAGCTCAGCCAAATGAGCCAGTCGATGATGGTGCCGGGTATTTTGCCGGTTGAGCCGCAGGATGTGCCCGTCCCGCAACGCCATCTAGAGTTGGTTCATGCCGCACTGACCTTGACGGACAAACCGATCAAAGGTTCGGTGCTGTCGGAACAGGCGGCACTGGATTCGGTTGAGATGACTCGCATCGTGTTTGGTGAGGAATTTGTCGACAACAATGTGGTAATGGCGGCCCTACTGAACTGCAACACACCGCTCGTCTGGGATGAGACCATGTTGCAAAGCTTGCGCGTCTATGCCGCTGCCAACCAGCCCTGCCTGCTGTCGCCCTTTGTCCTTGCCGGGGCAAGCACACCTGCCAGCCCGCAGGGAGGTGTCGCGCTGCTGATCGCCGAATCGCTGGCGGGAATGGCTTACAGCCAGATCATTCGGCGCGGAGCACCGATGGTATTGGGCGTCGCGATCATGGGCGTTTCGATGAAGACAGGCGCACCGATGATGGGGTCCCCGGAGCCCGGCTTGATGAACCTTTTGGTGGGTCAGATGGCGCGGTTCTACGGTGTGCCGTGGCGAACCTGCACCATGTGGACCGGATCGAAATCCCCGGATATGCAGGCGGCGTTCGACACCGCAAATACCATGTGGCCGGTGCTGCTGGGCGGTGCGAACTACATCGTCCACTCGGCGGGCTTTCTTGAGGGCGCGCTTGGGGTCAGCTATTCGAAATGGGTGCAGGACGCATTGCAGTTAGAGAACTTCCACCGTTTCTTCAGTGGCCTGCAAGAGGAAAATCTGGACGCTTTGCTGGGCGACATCGAAAACATCGGACCCGGCGGACATTTCCTAGGCACCGACCACACGCGTGAAAACCCCATGCACATGAACCACTTGCAAAACAATGACAGTTTTGAACAGTGGGAAGCTGAGGGCTCGAAAACCGCCGAAGTCGTTGGTACGGAAGAGGCGCAGCGTATGCTAAACACCTATGTGCGGCCGCCAATGCCGGATGATCAGCGCGGTGCGTTGGATGAGTTCGTCGCCAAAAAGCGGTTGGAATACAGCGCTTGATTAATCTGGAAAGCGGGCGCTAACGTGCCCGGTTCATAACCCAAGGACAGGATCACGCACATGACCGATGACTCGACGACAACGCTCTCACTCGACGAGGTAAGGGGGTTGGCCAGGTCTGTCTTTGTGGCTGCGGGAGTGGATGAGCACGGTAGCGCAGTATTGGCCGATCTTGTTCGAATGAGCGAACGAGACGGGCCACGAAGCCATGGCCTACGAATGTTACCTGTTTATGCGCAGAGCTTTGCTTCGGGCTACGCCAACCCCGCCGCCAACCCGAGTGTTGAACGTATCGCTCCGGGTGTTTTGCGGGGGGATGGCGACAATGGTTATTACCAGATCGTGGCCGCCAAAGCGCGGAACGAGCTTATTGAGATGGCGCGCGAGAACGGGATTGCGGCATTCAGTTGTGCCAATTGCCACCATCTGGGGGCGTTACGGTTCGATACCGGTCCGTTAGCTGAGGCTGGACTGGTCGCGCTAGGTGTCGTGAACTCGCTTTCCATGGTGGTGCCACAAGGGGGCGTTCGCCCGGTTTTTGGCACCAATCCGATGTCTTTTGCCTGCCCTCGACCTGGGGGTGAGCCGGTCGTCTGGGATCAGGCATCGTCCATGGTGGCACTTATGGATATTCGCATGGCAGCTGCGGAAGGGCATGATTTACCACGTCCTGCAGGGCTTGATCCAGAGGGACAGCCGACACGTGACCCCAACGCCATACTGGAAACCCGCAGTTTGTTGCCATTTGGTGAACACAAGGGAGCAGCGATTGCATTCCTGATCGAGGTCCTCGGTGCAGCACTGGCTGGCGGAACCTTGTCCGTCGATAACGCCAAGCGCGAAGCGCACGGGGCGTTAAATATCAAAGGCGGCAACACGCTGATCGCAATTGATCCGGCGCGGTTTGGCAACGAAGCGTTCGGAGATTATGTCCAGCGCATTTGCGCCGAGATTGAAGGTAATGGCGATGCACGCGTCCCCGGAGATGGAAGGTTGAAGAATCGCGCTGCTGCCGAAGCGGATGGAGTTCGTGTCACTGCCGAATTGATGGCGCAACTGCGCGAACTTCAGTAGAGGCCGCACGAATGTCTCGGGTCGTTGTAATCGGTGGCGGTGTTGTCGGAATTTCCTGTGCTTTAACACTGCAGTCGCAGGGGCACTCTGTCACGGTCGTTGAACCCGGACCGGTGGGTGAGGGGGCAAGCTGGGCCTCCTGCGGCTGTATCGCAGTTGGCGAGATCGTGCCTTTGTCGCAGCCGGGGATGCTGATGAAAGTGCCGGGTTGGTTGCTGGATTCCGAGGCCCCGCTTTCTTTGCGGCCAGCCTCGGCATTGAAGCTGATGCCTTGGTTTGCGCGGTTCACAGCCAATGCGCGGCGTTCGAAGATGCGGGCGATTACCGCCGATCTGGCACGTCTCACCTTTGCAGCCACTGATGATTTCAAAGCGCAACTCGCGGATGTTGGTCACCCAGAGCTTTTGGTTGAGCGACCAGTGATCAAGCTGTTTGATGATGACAATGACCTTGCGATCATGCGCGCTGCCTTTGATCTCGCGCGTGAGTTCGGGTGCACCATCGACCAGGTATCAGGCCATGAAGCGCATGAGATGGACCCCGCTATTGCGCCCGATTTCAAATATGCAGCGTTGTTACGGGATTGGAGCTTTGTGACGGATCCAAAACTGTTGGTCGAAATTCTGATGCAGAGCTTCACCCAACGGGGCGGGGAAATTGTCTCGAATGCAGCGATCGACTTTACGCGTGATGGTCAACATATCCAAAGCGTGCATACCGGCGACGGTCGCACGTTGAGCGCGGATGAGTTTGTAGTTGCTGCAGGCACGCATTCGCGCGTTTTGGCTAAGAAGTTGAATATTTCACTGCGCATGGAGGGTGTCATAGGATACTCAACTGCTTTGCACGACAGTGGAATCGATCTGCGCCACACGGTGTTTTACGCAAAGGGCGGGTTTGGCATCACGCCTTATGAGGATGCGCTGGCCGTGGCAGGCACCGCAGAGTTTGCGGACTTGAATGCGCAGCCCGATTGGAACCGGGCCGATGTACTGGTCAAACGTGCGCAGCGTGTATTGCCGGGGTTGAGGACTGAGAAATTTGAGCGCCGCATGGGTCGTCGCCCTTTTACGCCTGATACACGCCCGATCATTGGCCGCAGCAGGCGTCTGACCAATGTCACTTTTGCTACGGGCCACGGGCAACTGGGTCTGACATTGGGAGCGACGACTGCGCGACTTGTTGCAGATGTAATCGCTGGCAGGGCACCGAGCATCAATATACAGGCCTTCAGCCCGGATCGGTTCTAAAACTAAGCCAGAGCCCGCCCAATTCCTTATGGGCGACGTAAGATGCCACCAAAAGCCCGATCATCCATCCAGTGATCACGGCACAGGCGGTTCCAAACCAGACACCGATTTCGTTGAAGCCGAGAATGCCTATAAAAATCCAGACAAAAAAAGCGACGCCAAATCCCTGACGATAGAGGCTGATCCATACTGTCCAGATTGGGCGTTTTAGCGCCTGCAGCAGCGAGTTGATTGAAAACAGCATCATATAGAATGGAAGGATCAGACTATCGACACGTAGATAGCTGAGCCCCACGCGAATAACTTCGGGATCTTCAGTAAAGAAACCCAGCAGAGACCGGCCAAATATCCACAGGATAGGGGCCGCAATAGCGGTCATGACCAGCCCGACTTTCCAGCAATAAAACAGGGCTTCACGCACCCTTTCATAGTCCCGTGCCCCGAAATTCTGAGACGCGATGGGAAGCAGCGCACCAGTGACCCCGAGCACAGGCAATAGTAGAATCTGCTCCAACCTAATAGCGACACCGAAGCCCGCAATCGCGTGCTCGCCGAAGATTTTCAACGCGAACTGCACGACGAAACCTGATAGAAGCATCACGATGAACGATGTGGCCGTTGGAAGGACTTGAACTGAGATTTCCTTGAACTTTTGCAGGCGCGGAATGAAATTTCTTGCCCGCATGCGCCTCATTCTTCGGCGTCTGAGCACCTGGCGGATCATGAACACCATCACACCGATTTGGCTGATTACCGTAGAAATGGCGAGGCCATCGAACCCGATGCCGGTGATCACGCCCGGGATACCAAAAATCAACAACGGATTGAGACCAATATTGGCAAAAAACGCAACGATAAGAGCGCGTTGCATCGAAACCGCGTCCCCATGTGCTTGAAGAATTCCGTTGCATCCAAAGGCCAAAAGGAACCCGGGCAGGGCCAGTAATAGCCAGTAGAAATAGCGTAATCCCGCTTCCCGATATGGTCCCGGTTCCGAAACCAAATGAATAAGTGCCGGGCCGTACCAGAGCCCTGCCAATGCCAAAACTCCGGCTGCGATGAAACCGTAGATCATCCCTTGAGCTGCAAACCGCCGTGCCGCGCGATTATCACCGGCACCCAAGGCATTACCGACGAGCGCGCTCATTGCTGCGCCCAATCCAACTCCGACTGAGATTGCAATGAAGAATGCCTGAAAACCCAATGCCAGGCCTGCTTGCGCACTGGTCGAGAGGAGCCCCGCAAAGAACATATCTACGACGTTGTAGAGCGTGTTGAACAGCATCCCAATTGCCGCTGGGATGGCTAAGGTTCGAAAATGGGCTGAAATCGGCCCGCGTGTCAGATCAATCTCGGTTGGGGCAGCCATCTCAGTAAGCCCCTAAGGGCGCTCGGCTTGAACGGTGAGGAAGACGAACTCGGGTGTCAGAACCTCTTCAAAGCCGTGGTTCAATTCCGCATCAACACTAATACTATCCCCGGCTGAAAGCGTGAACCTTGCTTCGCCATAGCGATAGACTGCCTGCCCTTCGAGGACCTGAACAAACACAACGCCGTGCCCGACATAGGTGGGCGGTTGTCCCTCATCCCGTAACAGCGTTACGCGACGGGCCTGGAATCGCAGGTCTTTCCGAGAATGCAATGCGAGGTTGACATATTCATGCGAATGTCCACCGGCCAAGCGAGTGGACTTCAAACCTTCGCCATGGCGCACGAGGGTATAGTCGGTGTGATCAGTTCTTGCTTCGCGAAACAGTGAAACGATGGGGACTTCTAGTGCTTCCGCCAATGCCGCAAGAGTGTCAATCGAAGGTGAAACCAGCCCATTTTCGATACGGCTGACCATCGCAGCCGAAATACCCGATTGTTCGGCAAGCCGGCGGGCGGATTGCTTCCGGCTTTGACGCAGCTCCCTCAGAGAGGCGCCAATGGCACGGTCAATCTGTCTTCCCGGCGTGTCAACTTGCATGAAACGTTCCGTCAATCTTCGCCGTAATAGCCTACGACGTCTCCTTTTGTTGTGACACCCAGACCATTCAGCAACCGATTGGCATAATTGAAATATCCCACGATTTGATTGATTTCGAGGATCTCACCGTCTTCCCAGCCAGCATTTTTCAAGGCGTCTACATCCGATTCTTCCATGGTGCCCGGCGACAGCGTCAGCTTCTCAGCATAGCTCAACGCTTCCAGATGTGCGCCCTCGAACGCATCCTGAGGGCGATGCGCGGTAAGCGCAGCCTCAATTGAGTCGGCGCGTGCGTCGTCACCGATCAGATGACGGGCGTTTGCCCAGTGGTTGGCATAGGAGTAAGGGCACGTGTTCAGCGTGGAAACGTAGGAGCTTATGACTTCCTGAAACCACATAGGCACTGAATTGGCGTCATCATGAAGGCAGGCGCGATACAAAATGACGTGCCCTTTCATGGTGTTGGGACGTAGCGAATGGACACGCATCACGTTGTCCACTGTCCCATGCGGTGTACGCGCTAAATCAAGGGTATTCTTCAAATGTTCGTCGGCATCTTCGTCAGATATCATCCGAATCCAGGCAGACATTCATTCGTCCTTCTATAGTTTATTTTCGTATTTCGAGGCGGCGACAGAGCGCCCGTTGAGTTTTTTTATTGACGAATATTGCACATTAAGCAACCATATTGATTAGCGCGCAACAGATTTGAGGATTCTGAAGCTTTGCCAGATTGCTCCGCTTTGCCAAATTCAAAGCTGCAGATGTCTTGTGCCAACAGGCATGACGACGGATCGCGGTTGATCAAATGCGCGCAAAGTCGAAATGCGCCTGGTTTGTTGACGGGCAATACTCGCAACCTCAAAGGTCAGCTATTGCGTCTGACCCGGATATCGACAGGTTCGGCATGACTCAGCCCTCCCCCATGATAGAAGTGACCAATCTTGATAAGTATTATGGCACTTTCCATGCACTCAAGAATATCGATCTGACTGTTCATCAGGGTGAAAAGGTTGTGATCTGCGGCCCGTCTGGGTCGGGAAAATCCACGCTGATCCGTTGTTTCAACGGGTTGGAATGGCATAACTCTGGACGTCTCGTGATTGATGGCATCGAAGTTTACAAAGACGCAAAAGAAATACGTGAGTTGCGGCAAGAAGTCGGAATGGTGTTTCAGCAGTTTAACCTGTTTCCGCATTTGACCGTGCTTGAAAACCTGATGATCGGGCCGATGAAGGTGCGAAAGATTTCCAAAGCTCAGGCCGAGGAAACCGCACGCAATTATCTTGATCGTGTTCACATTCCCGAGCAGGCCGACAAGTATCCGGCGCAATTGTCGGGTGGGCAACAACAGCGCGTTGCCATCGCGCGGTCCTTGTGCATGGAAACCCGGATCATGCTGTTTGATGAGCCGACCTCTGCGCTTGATCCAGAGATGATTAATGAAGTGCTGGATGTGATGGTGGAACTTGCCGATACCGGTATGACCATGGTTGTTGTCACCCATGAGATGGGGTTTGCCCGTAAGGTCGCTGACACTATGGTTTTCATGGAGGCCGGGCAGATCGTGGAAATTTCACCTCCAGAACAGTTCTTTACCAACCCGTCCAGCGAACGCTGTCGCCTGTTCCTGAACCAGATATTGGAGCACTGACGTGACCGATCTGGGCATATCACGGGGAAAAGGGCAGTCTTTGCCGAAACCGCCCTTCTATAAGCGGTTCTTTGGCTCGGTGTTTGTCTCGGTCGCGATTTATGCAATCATCGTTGGGCTAATTGCCTATGGCTCGTACGTTGGCGCTCAGGGAATGGGGTATAACTGGCAATGGTACCGGGTGCCTCAGTTCCTCTACCGCAACACAGAAATCGGCTTTGAGTGGGGTGAGATACCCATAGGGTTGGTCGCCACGATCAAATTGTCTGTCATTTCTTTCCTGTTGGCCACTGCTATTGGACTCCTGGTCGCGTTGTTGCGTCTATCCGGCCTGGTAATTGGTACGGCTGTAGCAGTTGGCTTCCTTGAACTTATCCGAAACATTCCTCTGCTGGTTCTGCTTTATCTGTTCTACTACGTGCTGGGTCCGATCTTTGGTTTTGACCGGTATACCGCCAGTATTCTGACCTTGGCGGTGTTTCATTCGGCGCTGATATCCGAAATTCTGCGGGCTGGGATTAATGCCATCCCAACTGGTCAGTGGGAGGCGGCTAAATCCATCGGGATGACCCCCTATCAGACCTATCGTTACATCATCCTTCCGCAATCTATTCGGTTTATGTTGCCGCCGATGACGGGCGAGGTTGTTCACCTAATCAAATCCTCGGCCATTGTCAGCGTCATTGCCGTCGCCGAGCTGACCACCTTCGGACGCAACATCATATCCGACACTTACATGAGTTTTGAAATCTGGTTCACCATCGCACTGGTCTATCTGGTGGTGACCCTGATCCTGTCGATCGGCGTAAGTTATCTGGAGAAGAAATATGCCGTCGACCAATAACCACAAGAATTTAACCGGACAACAAGGAGAACCAAGATGAAGCTATCTCGCAGAATGCTCGGGGTTGCCCTGGGCGCGGTCGTGGCAACTGGCATGGCGACCTCAAGCTGGGCGCAAAGCGCAACTCAGGAACTGTCCAGCGAAAGTGTAATTGAAACGATCAAACAGGATGGGGTGATCCGGATTGGCCTGTCGCTGTTTGTACCTTGGTCGATGCGTGACAAGAACGGCGATCTGATCGGGTTCGAACTGGATGTCGGCCGAAAATTGGCCGAAGACATGGGCGTTGAGGTCGAATTTGTTCCAACTGCCTGGGATGGCATTATCCCGGCCCTTGTGTCTGGTAATTTCGACGTGATCATCTCGGGCATGTCGGTGACTGCTCAGCGGAACCTGACGATCAACTTCACTGACCCTTATGCCTATTCTGGCTTGGCCATCCTGGCCAACAAAGAGTTGACTGCAGGTATGGCGCGTGAGGACTTGAACTCATCTGACGTTACCTTTGCTGCGCGTCGCGGTGCAACGCCGGCAACCGTGATTGCCAAGGCATTCCCTGAGGCTAATCTGCTGTTGTTTGATGAGGATGGCGCATCGACTCAGGAAGTTCTGAATGGCAACGCCCACGCCACAATGGCATCGCAGCCAACCCCCAACCGCGAGGCGGGGCGCAATCCAGAAACACTGGTTGTGCTTGAAGGTGAGCTGTTCGACCCGCGTGGTGAGGCGTTCGGGATGCGCAAAGGTGATCCCGACGCGATGAATTTCTTCAACAACTGGATTGCACAGAATTGGCGGTCCGGCTGGCTGGAAGAGCGCCACAATTACTGGTTTGCCACTGAAGAGTGGGCCGACCAGGTCGCCCAATAACCACTCTGACTGGGGGCGGACCCACCGCCCCTGGTCCTTATGCGGAGCGCTTTGGTGCAGGAATTCCTTAGAAAACTCAGATGGCCCGACTATGTGATCGTGGCGGTTTTGATAACCTTCTTTGGGTATATCTGGCTGTCGATCGAAGGTACGCTGAATTACAAATGGCGTTGGGAACTGATCCCAAGCTATATTGTTGGCTGGCATTCCGGGCGCGAAGAGTATTTTGCAAATCTGCTGCTGCAGGGTTTAGCAGCGACAGTTCGCATCAGCATCTATTCGGGTATTCTGGCGCTCATTCTTGGTACAATTCTGGGAATTGCACGCTGTTCGGCCAATCTGACCATACGCATGCTGGCGCGCACATACCTCGAGTTTCTGCGTAATGTTCCCCCCGTCGTCGTTGTTTTCATCTTTTTCTTTTTCTTATCTCAACAGCTGATCGATGCGCTGAACCTTGAACGTTGGGCGCGCGGTATTGCTCGGCAGGAAAACAACCAGATCTGGACCTTCTTCTTCGGCGAAATGCGTCGCTTTCCTTCGCTTGTTTCAGGCGTGATCGTTCTGGCCCTGTTTGAAAGTGCATTTGTCGGCGAAATCGTGCGTGCCGGAATTCAGTCGATCCCGAAGGGTCAGCGCGAGGCGGCACGCTCGATCGGGATGAGCCGTATGCAAGAGCTGCGCTACGTTGTGCTGCCGCAGGCGATGAAAAAGGTTGTGCCACCTCTGGCCAACCAGTTCATTTCATTGATCAAGGACAGTTCGATCCTGTCGCTGATCTCGGTGCAGGAACTGACTTACAAAACCGTCGAACTGGTCGCCTCGTCCCGGATGATCTTCGAGGCGTGGATCACAACTGCGGCGTTCTATTTTGTTGTCTGCTTTGGCCTCAGCCGCATCTTTGCGCGGCTCGAGAAGCGATCTGAAAAGCGCTAGGTTCAGGTCACATTCGGACCTGAACCATCCCGTCCTGCACTCGTGTTTCAAATACGCGCATCGCGCGGGTTGCTGGTGCTGAAACAGGCTTGCCGTCCCGGACATCGAATGCACCTTGATGCAATGGGCATTCAATCACATGGCCATCAAAATAGCCGTCGCACAAATCGGCCCCACCATGGTTACACAAAGCCAGTGAGGCGTAGACACCACTGGGTGTATCGTAAACCGCAATCATACGAGGCCCGATTTCCACGCGCGTGACCCAGTTCTGCTCTAGTTTTGAAACTTCTATTACATCGCGCCAGGGTTTTTCTGTTTTCATCACTCAGGCCCTTGCATTCCGCTGCATGATCTGACGCAGAATGTCGCGATGCGCGGCCAGGTACCCGCCTTTTTCGACGAAGATATGATCCTTTAGCTTTTCATGCAGGCGGGGCAGAGCGTGGAATGGGACCGAGGCGACATAGTGATGCTCGGCGTGATAGTTCATGTTCCAGCACAAAAAGGACATCGGTTTTGATACGAGATTGGTGCGGGTATTTTCTGACATCTGCGCCACGGTGGGCCGCCCAACATGTTCAGTCATGCGCACAAAGCGCATCACTGGCTCACCCAGAAACAGTGGTATGATCCAGTACCAGATCAAGCCCCACCAACCGGTGACCGCCATGGCCAGCAATATCGTTGCGTAGATGGCCAACATCCGGCGCGCGTCCCAATAGACCGATTGATGTTCTTCTTTGGGAATAAATCGCAGTTCAACGTCGCTGAGTTTGCCAAAGGCATGCCGGAACAGTTCAGTGAATTTGCCGCGCCAGTAGGGTAGGGCAGATAAATACAGAAAATATTGACCAAGTGTTTTCGGAAGCGGGATCAATTCGGGATCTTCTCCGGTCAGTTGGGTATAGGTGTGATGGTCACAATGCTCGTACCGAAAGAACCGGTGTGGCAGGATGATAATCAGGCCGCAAATCTGCCCGACCAGATCGTTCAGCCAGCGGGTACGAAACACCGTGTAGTGGACACACTCATGTTGTAGTGAGAAATGGTGAACCAGGACGACGCCCTGCAGAAACATCGCGGGCCAGATCAACCAACTGTTCCAAGCCAGGGTGATCAGAGTTGTGGTGCAGGTCAGTACCAAAATCCAAAGTGCAAGATGACGCAATCCAGGCGCGTTCGAGCGTTGCATGAATCCTTTGAGTTCTTCGCGCGTCAGTTTTCCTTCGGCCAGTGCCTGAGTCAGCGGCGTGACGATAGCTTTTGACATGTGATTTCCATGAGTTTGCCGGAGCGGGGGTCTTGCCCTCTACGCATATACCGGCACCGGAGACGGGAGTGCTCCGCACCATAGGACCAACTCGATCAGGTCCTATTAACAAGATTATTTCGACAGGTGATGATTCGATCAAGCCGCGATTGATCAGCTCGCGACCCTTAATCCGATATCAGGGTCGGGATATTCGAACAGGCTTGCGGCACAAGGGTATTGATCCAGAATGGTTTGCCCGTTGGGCAACCGATCCGCATGAAAAACGCCGTTGTTCCAGTAGGTCACGCCGTCAATCTCGATTGTCGGGTCGATGACATTCCAGCTGATTTCACCGGGCGCGTAGGCCCCGCAGGTGTGGAAGTGCAGGATGCGCGGGTTGCCAAAGGCAGACCCGCCCCAGCGCTCGTAGTTGTCGCGCATGTCCCATGGATAACCACAGCCTGGGTGAATGCCTGCATGCCAGGAATGAACGAAGCTACGGTCGATACCTAAATCTCCTGCGACCCGGTCATAATGTGCTTCGGCTTTGAACGCATTGGCAGGGTCGCCTTCGAAACGCAGCAACTGCCCGTTCTCCATTATTGCAAAGACCGGGCGGTCGAATTCAATCGTATAGTCGTCATAGTATTTCGAACCTGTTCCCGTCAGAAAACTGATAGCTACGCGACCTGAGAAACTGTAAGCCGGAACAGGGGTAAAGACGGACATTGGAAAGCGCAGGATCGAGGTGTCACCTGTTGGTTTCAGGTTCATAATCGGTCGGCCACGAACATCAGTGCCCAGCGGGCAGGTCAGGCGTACCTCAGTCGATGAGTCCAGCACTGCGTTGATATCGGCCTTAAGATCCATGAACGCATCGTGGTGGCCATTAGAAAAGCCCGAGCCCAGCATCTCTTTGGACAATGCAAAGCTGACAATAATCTTTTTGCCCTGCGGCATATCCGAAAACCGCAACTGATCCCCAAGCCGGGCAAGGAACAGAATAATGTCTGCTTCTTCGAACCGGGCCATGAGATCAGGTGTCAGATGCGGATTGTCGGGGTTAAAGCCAACATCGACGGTATCGACGGTCATTCCCAGCTTATGGGCTACTCGACTCACGACATCTACGCATTCGGCATCGAAGTACCCAAACTCAGGTGGCTCATATGCAATCAACAACTTGTCGCCCGTAGATGCGCGGGCGCAGTTGATCAGCAGATTTTGAGCGCCCCGCTCCGGCGTCATATCAGACATCGACACATCCTGATTGCTAACTATCTCAAATTTACGATCCGATGTGGGAGCTAATCCATTTGAAAGTATTAATGGCTCACATTAGGGTCACTAATATGATCCTGAACCTGCCCTATTCTGCATTGCGCGCCTTTGAGGCGGTCGTGCGCCATTCTGGATTTTCTCCTGCTGCCGACGAGTTGGGGGTCAGTCAGAGCGCGGTTAGTCAGCATGTCAGGACACTGGAAGAGTGGTTGGGCAGGGATTTACTCGTGCGAGGTGCGCGGCAATCGCGTCCAACCCGGGAAGGCGAACAACTAGCGCTGGCTATTGCAGAAGGATTGGGACGCATATCAGAAGTGTGCGCCCAATTGCGGGATCGCACACGCTCGGATCGAACAATAGTCATCTCATGCCTGCCTGGATTTGCTTTTAACTGGTTGTTTCCAAGGCTACTGCACTTCGATCTGGCGCATCCTGACCTTTCAATATCAATTGCGACCGACACCGGTTACCACCCGTTCTCCGGAGTGGATTCAGATATCGGTATCCGATACGGGCTTGGAGAATATCCGGGGTTGGAAGTTGATTTATTGATGCGGGAAAGACTGTTTCCGGTTTGCGCCCCTTCACTTGCCTCATCGCTGACAAGCATACAGGATTTGGCGCAACATACGTTGCTCGTTGATGAGAACCTCCATCACGGCACATCCAGCCCTACTTGGGAATTCTGGGCACGGCAGAGTGGCTTGACCATGCCTTCATCGCCGCGGACACGCCGATTGGGGCAGTCAAACATGGTCATTCAGGCCGCTATCGAAGGGTTGGGCGTAGCGTTAGGCCGCGAGCCATTGGTCATTGATGCACTATGTGATGGCAGGCTGGTTCGTCCGTTTTCGGAAATGACCTTGTCGCCTTTATCATATTGGCTTGTGCGACGCCCAGAGACAAAGGATAGCCAGAAGGTCAACGAGTTTCTGAACTGGATAAAAGCCGAAGCAGCAGCTCAGCCAGACTTGCCAACGCTTGCGCCAAATTCGAATTAGCCCACCTTATATCTTTTATTACCAATCCGGCATGGCGTATTGCCAATCGAATGCCATAATGCCCCTAGCTACCGGATCGATAAGGAGAGCAGCCCATGTATCTCAGGAATTGTTGGTATGTCGCCGCCTGGAGCAAGGATATCGGCCGTGAGCTGAAAGCGGAAACCTATCTGGGTGAAAATGTTGTGCTTTATCGACAGCAAGATGGCACTCCGGTCGCGTTGGAAGATGCTTGCCCACACCGTAAGCTGCCATTGTCGAAAGGGAATCTGATAGGAGACACCGTAGAATGCGGCTATCACGGGTTGACCTTCGATTGCTCGGGGAAATGCACGGATAGCCCGACACAGCGTGGGATGACGCCCCGCCGCGCGGTCGTGAAATCCTATCCGGTTGTTGATCGCTATCGCCTGCTTTGGATTTGGATGGGCGATCCCGAGTTGGCCAACCCTGATCTGATTTTCCCTATCGAGAACTTTGACAACCCAACCTGGGGCATGACCGATGGCGGCGTGATGGACATCGATTGCCACTACCTTTGGGTCTGTGACAACCTGCTTGATCCCAGCCATGTGGCTTGGGTTCACGTCTCCTCATTTGCAGGGGCCGGAACGGATGAAGAGCCCCTGAATGTTGAAAAAACCGATCGAGGCGTGATCGTTTCTCGTTGGATCGAGAATAAGCCGCCGTCGCCTTACTATTCCAAGCTGGTCGCATTTGAAGGCGATTGTGATCGGCTGCAGCATTATGAGATGTGCCTACCAGCGATCGGATTGAACAAATCCATCTATACGCCGGTCGGCACCGGCGGCTATGAAAAAGATCCGGTGGAGAAGACCTTTATCAATATTTCGTATAACTTCATGACACCGATAAACGAAGATGAAACCAGATATTTCTGGTTCCAGCATCGTAATTCTGACCCTGACAATGCAGAGGTTTCGAAATTCATGAACGATGGTGCCCGGATGGCATTTATTGAGGATAAAGAAGTATTGGAAGAGGTGCACAAGGGCATGAAGAACGCAAAGACGCCTCATATCGATCTGGGCCTGGATGCCGGAGCAAAGATTTATCGGCGCGTTTTGGATCGGGCGATTGAAGCTGAAACAACGGTAACCGAAAGCGCGCTAAAGCAAGCTTGATTTCTGGTTCGGGGCCGGATCGCCGGCCCCGTATCTTAGGCATTTTCATAGATGATTGGAAACCGGCCCCCTGCAAAGGGTGCGCCGGGTTTCAAACTATCGTCATGTAGCCATTCTGTAACCGAATCCCGAGGTTCATAGGTCGCACCTTCGACAGCAAATCGAATTGCGTATCCGCGCCTGCGACGTGTCGAAGTCCGATTGCCCATAGCCGAATGCACGGTCATTCCGTCAAAGGCGAGTGCGTCGCCTGGTTTCATGTTTTCAAAGTGGAAGATGTCATATTGGGCACGGTCGGCCTCAAAATCCGGCATGTCTATGTAATCCGGATTATCTTCTTCCAGATAGTGCAGGAAACCGCCTTGCTGATCGGTTTTGAAAGGCCGGTATTTTGCACCCCATGCATGTGATCCACGCACAAATTCCAGTGCTCCATTGTCGGGGTCAACCGGGTCAAGCGCGATCCACATTGTCATGATTGGACCTACCACGGGCCAATAGGGCTGATCCGTGTGCCATCCGGTTTGAGTCCGCGTTCCCGGCTCTTTTACGAAAATCTGGTCATAGATTAACGATGTCCACGGACTGCCTGATACCTCAGCTACGCGTTGTCCGATATCCGATGTCAGGCAATAGTCCTGAAAAGTGCCGGGGTTTTCACGCATGTTTTTGTACGCAAAGTATCGGTCACCTTTTGTGACTTCGGTATCAACTGCATCCTGCAATTTGCTCAGCCAGTCGTCTGACAGGATGTTCTTTAACAATACGACGCCGTCGCGCGCATAAGATTCCTGTGTGTCCTTAAGTTCATTTGGCTTGGTCATCCGATCCATCCATTTAGTTTCCACTCCGTTTCCGGGCGGGTTCGTAAATTGGCGCGAAGCGCCGCGATCCACGTGGTGTCAGTAAGATGGAGAACTGCGGCAATTGATGATGAAACAAGGCCACCGCGACCGGGCAGACCATTTGCCAGCGAGGTTCCGGTGAAACTGTTTAATGCGGAAGTTCATGACTCACCGTACAACAATTTGGTCAAACGGCCAATAGTTTTGCGTGATGGTAAAATAATTTATTGACCGTACATTGCTTGTGGTCAATATTGGGATCACCATGCAAAAATATTCTGTGTTCTCGCTCGCCCGGAATGCACTTTCAGGGCACCGAAACTGGTCGCGGGCTTGGCGTTCCCCCCCGCTCAAAGACCAGTATGAGGTTGTTGTGATAGGTGCTGGGGGGCACGGTCTTGCGACCGCCTATTATCTCGCCAAAGAATTCGACATTACAGACGTCGCTGTGGTTGAAAAAGGTTGGCTAGGTGGTGGCAATATCGCTCGTAATACGGTGACCATCCGATCCAATTACATGCGGGACGAGTCGATCCCCTTCTACGTCAAATCCGTCGCCATGTATGAGGGTCTGACGCACGAACTGAACTTCAACATGATGCATTCGAAGCGCACCATGGTGGATGTTGTGCAAACCTGGCCCAAGTTGCGCGAGCTCAGGCGACGGCAACTGGCAATGGATATTTACGGATCGACTTACGAACAGATATCGGAGATCGAACTGCGTAGAAGAATACCCGCGCTGACCGGGGGCGGCCCGGATGCGCGTTTGCCTGTAATTTGCGGCATGGTGCATACGGATGCTGGCGTGAACAGACATGATGCAGTGGCGTGGGGATATGCGCGCGCGGCTGATGCGCTTGGGGTCGAGATACACCAGCAAACCGCAGTTCAATCTCTGATCCGCGGGGCTGATGGCCATATCAGCGGTGTCGAAACCAATCGCGGTAGGATTCGTGCCAAAAAAGTTGTTGTCGCCGTCTCAGGCCATACCACAACGTTGATCGAAACCGTCGGGCTGAAGCTACCTTTGCGCACGATGAACCTGACGGCATTTGTGTCCGAACCGGTGAAACCATTAGTGGACGTCATAGTAAACTGCCCTGACAGCGGGTTCTATTTTAGCCAATCCGACAAGGGCGAGATGGTGATCGGCGGTGCACCGGATATGGGTCAGAGTTTCCGACGCGATATTAAGCAGAACGTGTTCGAAGACACGGTAACCGCAATGCTTTCCCTGTTCCCGTCGTTCAAGAAACTCAAACTTATGCGGCAATGGGGCGGGCATCTGGACATTGCTCACGATGCCTCACCCATTATGGATCAGACAGACTTGCCCGGTTTGTTTGTGACAGCCGGTTGGTGGGGCGGATACAAGGCCATCCCCGCAGGTGGGTTGACGCTTGCCCATCTGGTGGCCAAGGGCGAGCCTCATCCACTGATGTCTTCGTTTACGCTCAACCGGTTTCGCCATCTGGATTTTGTGATGGAAGCCGGGACAACCACGGCGCGTTAGGAGGGTAAGGTTCATGATGCTAATTCCTTGCCCATTCTGCGGCAAACGTAATGAAAGCGAATATATCTTTGGAGGCGCGGTCGGTGCAGACCGCCCCGACCCGAACAGCGTTAGCGACGCGGATTGGGTCGAGTATCTGACCGTGGTGCCAAACCCCTTAGGCCCGGTTCAGGAACGGTGGTGGCATGCGCGAGGTTGTGGCGAGTGGGTCACGATTTGGCGTGATACCCGGACCCATGACATCGTGGAGGCCCCAGATGACTCAGAATAACCGCTGTGCATCTGGTGGGCGGATTGATCGAAGCCGAACTCTGCGATTTACCTTCAATGGCAAATCCTATGAGGGGTTTGAAGGCGATACTCTTGCCTCGGCCTTATTGGCCAACGGTGTTCGTGTTACGGCGCGCAGTTTCAAGTATCACCGCCCTCGTGGCATTGTTGGTCATGGTCCCGAAGAACCCGCGACACTGGTGGAGCTGGATGGTGAGGATGCCTCGGGAAACCGCCCGGCAACCACCGTCCCTTTGCGCGACGGGCTAAGCGCGCGTTCGGTGAATTGCTGGCCATCGCCCGAGTTTGATATTGGCGGTGTAAATCAACTGCTCAGCCGTTTCATACCGGCCGGTTTTTATTACAAGACTTTCAAATGGCCCAATTGGCATCTTTTTGAGCCTTCAATTCGCAAAGCTGCCGGGTTGGCTGCTGCACCGGCTCAGCCGCCATCCTCGGGGCATTTCGAAGCGCGCCACGCCCATGCTGATGTCTTGGTCGCTGGCGCAGGCCCCGCCGGATTGAAGGCAGCGCTTAAGGCAGGACGGGCGGGTAAGCGCGTATTCCTAGCCGACGAAGGCTCAGAGGCAGGCGGCAGCCTGTTGAACCGCGATCTTTCCATCGATGGGCAACCTGCAATGGGTTGGGTGGAGGCTGCCGTTCAGGAGCTGCGCAAGATGGCCAATGTCACCCATCTGCAGAATGCGACTGTCTGGGCATATCGCGAACACAATTTGCTGATTGTAAATGAGCGTAATCCTTTACAGGGAAGCATCATTGAGCGTTCTTGGCGCGTGAGGGCGGGGGAAGTGGTTATCGCCACAGGCGCAACCGAACGTGCCATGGTATTCAGCAACAACGACCGGCCCGGGGTTATGTTGGCATCGTCGGTACAGGCTTACTGCAACCGATGGGGGGTAACCCCCGGAAAAAGAGTGGTCCTGTTTACCAACAACAACAGTGTATATGCGGTCGCCTCTGATCTGATCGCGGCAGGGGTGCGGGTTGAGGCTATCCTCGACAGTCGCTCAAGCGTGCCTCAGGCCGCACTGGAATTGGTGCCCGAAATCACTGTGCAATCTTCAACCGTTGTTGGAGATGTGCGCGGTCATAAAGGGGTCAAAGCAGTAAAAGCCGTTTCCACATCGGGTTCTGTAAACTGGATTGAATGCGATTTGCTTGCGCATTCAGGGGGATGGAACCCGACTGTACATTTGTGGTCTCAATCTCGCAGCACGCTAAGGTTTGACGAAGATTTGGCTGCCTTTCTTCCATATCAACCAGTGCAGAACTGCACAGCGGTTGGCGCTGCGGCTGGGCAACTGACACTTGATCAGATTATCGATGGGGGTGAGGAACTTCCATATGAGATCGAACCTCTTTGGCGGGTAGACCTACCTGACCAGCGCGGAAAGGCGTTTCTGGATATTCAGAATGACGTGTCTGTCAGTGATGTGCATCTGGCTTTGCGTGAGGGCTATGACAATGTCGAACACGTCAAACGCTATACCACCGGCGGCATGGGTATTGATCAGGGTAAGACCGGGAACATCAACATCATCGGCACTGTTGCGATGCAAAAAGGTGTGCCGTTGCAAGAGGTTGGAACAACCACTTTCCGCTCGCCCTACACACCTGTGTCCTTCGGTGCGATCGGCGGGCTACGCGAGGATTCGGTTCTGTTCCCCTATCGGCACACGCCAGTCACCCAGTGGAACAAAGACAATGGCGCGGTCATGTATGAGGCCGGTGCGCGTTGGCGGCGACCGGGTTTTTTCCCTCAACAGGGTGAAGGCCTGCAAGACGCAGTGAACCGTGAATGCCGTGCCGTTCGGGAAGGCGTTGGCGTCTATGATGGCTCACCGTTAGGGACATTCGAGTTGAAAGGCCGCGATGTCCCGCAATTCCTGGATTTTATCTATGCGAACGTGATGTCTTCGCTGACGCCTGGCAATGGTCGTTACGGGCTGATGCTATCGGATGATGGGCTGATCCTGGATGATGGCGTGGTGTTCCGGCTTGATGAACACAGATGGCTTGTTTCCACCTCTACCGGTCATGCGGATTCAATAAATCAGCATATGGAAAAGCTGCTTCAGACAGAATTCCCGGATTGGCAGGTGATGATCACGACAGTGACAAGCCAATGGAACAACGCCACGATTTGCGGCCCGCGCGCGCGCGATGTGATGCAGGCTATTGGCACAGATGTCGACCTCTCGCCCGAGGCGTTTCCATTCATGTCTTTCAGGGATGGGTCCGTCGCAGGTTTTCCCGCGCGCATCGTTCGCGTCAGTTTCACGGGTGAACTTTCCTTTGAAGTCAATGTTGCCCCACGCCACATGGCGGCGTTATGGGCCAAGGTGATGGATGCAGGCGCCCCCTTTGGGATCCTCCCGGTAGGCTCGGAATCGAGCCACGTGCTGCGTGTCGAAAAGGGTTTCCTGTCGCTGGGACACGAAGTCGACGGCACAGTGGATGCCCTTGACCTTGGGATGGGTTGGGCAATGTCGAAGAAAAAGACAGACTATCTTGGCAAACGCTCGATACAGCTGCGTCGCGAAGGAAAAGCAACTCGGCGGGAGTTGGTGGGCATTCTACCCGAAGATCACAACAGGCAAGTGCCAGAAGGCGCGCCGCTAACCACCGGAGGTCGTAAAGAGGCCACCGAAGGCCTTGTAACTGCCTGCGTCTGGAGTGTTGTGAATGATCGCTGGGTCGGGTTGGCATTGCTGAAGAATGGTCATAGCCGACACGGGGAGACTGCTCATGTCCGCCTGAAAGAGGACGTGATCCCGGTCAAAATCACCAAGCCGGTGTTCCACGATCCCGACGGCAAGCTCTTGAGGTCCTGAGATGACTTATGACGTGGCAATAGTGCGCCAATCCCTAAACGCGCTGTTTGATCTCAAAGGGAGTTCAGCTGCCATTCAAAACTGGGCAGCTGATGTTCTACCGACACTGCCAGAGCGGCCAAACTCGCGGTCAGGTCAAGCTTCAGTCGAATTGTATTATGTCGGGCGAAACCACTGGATCGCGCGCGCTCCACTGGAGCAGGAAGCCGAACTGGAGAAACGCCTCAGCCCAACCAATTGCCCGGCGGAAATCAGCATCGTGCGGGTTTCGGATACGCTGACATTTTTTCGAGTGACCGGTCCGCAAGCGGATGAAGTGATGTCCATTGCGTGTCCGTTGGATATACATGAAACTGAGTTCGGCGAAGAAACCGTGACCTATACTGAATTGTTTGGCCTCAAAGCACTAATTATGCGGTGTGAAGATGGTTTTGAATTTGCCGTAGAGCAGAGCTTTGGCGATATGGTCGAGGATTATCTTTCCCGTGCCGTCGCTTAGAGGGAAAAAGCGAATGGCACGAACACATATTCACAAATATCAAACCCGCTATCACGCTCAGGCGACCTATTCCAAGGCGATCCGGGCGCGGGGCGATTTTGTCTTCATGCAGGGCCAAGTTGGAACCTTGCTGGATGGGACACTCATCGGCGAAGGTGATCCTGGTGCCCAGGCGGATCAGGCCTGCCGCAATATTCAACGCTGGATGGAAGAGGCCGGAGGCAGCCTTGCCGATGTTTGCAAGCTGACGGTCTATGTCACTGATATTTCCTACCGGCCCGCCGTTTACGAGGCGATCAACCGCTGGTTCGAGGGCGTGCATCACTGTTCGACCGGGGTTGTCGTGCAAGGCTTGGCCGATCCTTCACTGTTGGTTGAAATTGATGCAATGGCTGTGATCGACGAAGACACGGACGGAAGCGCTTGAATGGGTGGCGGTCGAGTTGTGTAGAATATCACTGTATGACAGTATATCGAAGTGCAGCCCAGATTTATTATTGATTTGAGATGCTTACAATTCTGACTTCGATATTACCGATCTTTTTGATTATCGCGTTGGGTCTGGCCCTTCGTAAAGGCGGAATTCCCAGCACCGATTTCTGGAACCTGAATGACAAGCTGGTTTATTGGGTTTTGATGCCCTGCCTGTTATTCACGAAGATCTCGTTATCGCCGTTAGATAAATCTGCGCTTGGCCTTTATTCGATGACCATATTGGGTGGGTTTTTGGCGGCGCTGGTATTTGCAGTCATCAGTGCCCGTCTGATGGGATATGCGGCACCGCAGGCGACGTCGATCTTGCAGGGAAGTGCGCGACATAACTCATTCATAGGCCTTGCGCTTGCAGCCAATCTTTACGGTCCAGTGGGGTTTGACATCGCTATTCTGGCGACAGCCATACTGGTGCCTATCACCAACATCGTCATGGTGGTCATGATGGTGGGGGCATTGAAACAGGATTCTGCGACCCGATTGCCGATCGCTATCCTGCGTGAGCTTGGGCGAAACCCCTATGTCATCTCGATCCTATTGGCGATTGGGGCCAACCAGATGATCGGTGACCGCATTCCTGTTGTCCACGAGGTGGCTGACATTCTTGGGGCGGGCGCATTGCCCATTACTCTGCTGGCTGTTGGCGCAAACCTGCGTGTCCGGGCGATGGCGGCGAGTGCGCTGCCTCTAATGCTGGCTATTGTCGGCAAGATGATGGTGTTTCCGGTTGCTGCGCTCTGTATCGGAATACTTGTCGGGTTACCTCAGGATGTTTTGCAGATTGCAGTGGTCTATTCCGTGGTGCCTACGGGGGCTTCATCGTACACTTTGTCCAAGCAACTAGGCGGGGACGCGCCTTTGATGGCCGCAATCGTCACGCTTCAGACCTTGATAGCAGCCGTTAGTATACCAATTTCGTTGACGATATTGTTGCCGTTAATCGGTTAGACGAACCGAAAAATTCAACCCAATGGGTTTAGGATGTTACCGACCCATTGCGCAATATCCAGTAGCCGGGCGTCATAGCCCTTTGGCGCGACAAGCTGTATCCCTAGTGGCAATCCATTTTGGTCGGTCCCAAATGGGATGGCGATCGAAGGAACCTGCAAAAGGTTCCACATGCGCGAGAACAAGGGATCTCCGGTCGCCTCCAGGCCCACCGGGGCCGGACCTGGCGCAGACGGCACCAGAAGGGCATCGGTATCCCCAAAAATCTGTTCCAATACTAAACCAGCTCGATCACAGAGCATCAGAGCATGCTGGTAATCCACCTCGCTGATCTTTAACCCGGCTTCGATCAGCGCGCGAAATTGAGGACTGATCGCGGGCAATCCCATTTCGAATTCATCGCGGCGCAATCGTGCGGTCTCATATGCCATTACAGTGTGATGTGCCGAGGTGAGTTCAGAAAAAATAGCAGGGTGGGCAATTTCGCCAGATTCCGATCCTGCGGCTGCAATGGCGGACATAGCACGGGTGCAGGTGTCACGCATCTCAATCGAGCCATCCATCCAGTGTGGTCCGCGCATCAGGCTGATCCGCGGCAAACTGTCCTCAAAACGCGCTCGTTGAGGCGGCTCGATGCCGCGTAGAACCGCATCGGTAAGTGCAAGATCATATGGATGACGGGCGAGTACCCCAAGCGTATCAAGGCTTGGTGACAACCCCATCACACCGGAAAGCGGGTAGCCATGGATCGTAGGGCGAAATCCATAAACTCCGCAATATGCAGCCGGTCGGATCAATGATGCCGCCGTCTGCGATCCAAAGGCCAGCGGAGCCATGAAATCAGCGACCGCTGCAGCGGAACCCGATGATGAGCCGCCCGGAGTATGGCCTGGATTGTGCGGGTTCGCAGTTTTGCCGGGCCGGAAATAGGCGAACTCGGTCGTAACTGTTTTGCCGATAGGAATGGCGCCCACATCGAGAAGCATTTGAACACAGGCCGCGCTCATTACCGGTTGTCGATTAGAATACAAGTCACTGCCCCAACCGGTCGGCATGTCATCGGTATCGATGATATCCTTGATCACGAATGGGACACCATGGAGCGGCCCGTCAGATTGCCGAGTATCGGCAGCCAGTGCCCGATCCATGGCGCGATCTGCATCAAGGTACTGAAATGCCCTGACCACAGGTTCGCGAAGTGCGATCCGTTCGAGATGTGCTTGCATGACCTCAGAGGGTTTGACCTCTCCTATCCGGATCATTCGGGCCAAGTCGTGCGCGCTGCGGCGGCATAAATCACTCATGCCTTGAGTACTTTCACCGCAGCTGAAAATGGATCGACCGGCATGTCATAGATGCCGCCACCCAACCGACCGGCCTGACCCAACCTATCAAGTATGCCAAGCCCAACTGTTGGACCAGAACCTTGCGCCACCGCTCCGCGCGCAGTTGAGCCAAGCCGAATATCCAGAGAACGAAAATAGGGATGAGAACCTGCTGACAGACCTGTCACCCGTGCGTTGGAATTGTCAGGTAGATAAGCGCCGAGAAACTTTTTCTGCTCGAGGCTAAGTTCGATGGCCATGGCACCAAGGCCAAAGGCCTCGACTACGGCGCTGTCTCCGATGGCGCCCAGGGCACGATCTTCGGGTAAGTCGGTATCGAAGCGACCCTTGGGCGGTGCTGCGGGAACAGTAAACCACCGTCCCGGCAGGCCCGAGATCTGAATGCCAACCTCTCGCCCATTACCACCTGCTGCCGTCACAAAACTGGAGCCTTCGACACCTTCGGCAAGCTTCATCATCAGCTTGGTCGCCGCCATCCAGAGATTCAGGAACAGCGAAGGAGAGTTCGCCATGAACTCCAGAACATCTTCGTCATTGATGCCACCAGGTGTGCGATCCTTAAGTTCATCAACCAGCGCTTCTGTTGCTACGGGTGTTCGCCCGTGGCAATCATCGCCACCTACCAACCCCGTAACCGCCAATGGAACCAACGCAATCCCTTCGGCCAGACCGTTTTGCAGCGCATCCAGAAAGCGCGTGTTCAGCCAGCGGATATGTTCGAGGACAGCGTCCGAGCGCAGACCCAATCGCAGCGACGGGCGTGCACCACCATTGATCGGGGAGAAAACCCGCGTCTGACCGCGCCATGCGTCGTAGACCGAATGCAACGGCATGGAGGCGGACACCACGGCTGCCAGCGGCGTGACGACGTCGTGATCCTGTGCCGGGCGTAACGCGATCTCACCTGCCATGATCATCGCTTCGGCCTGATCGAAGTCGCGGGACAGACCTTCCCAAACTGCAGCAACACAAGCTGAATTGAGGATCGGAGCGGTGATATCTGTGGGGCGCGAAAAGGCTGGACCTGCGTGCAACAGTACATTTTCTGGCAGGTCAAGCGCGTCAGCTGCGGTGTTGAATCGATTCCAGACCGGCTGCGTGACCATCGCCCGATCAAAGGCCAACTGGTCTGACGGGTGCAGGGTCATGATCCCTCCGGAGGAATGATCCAAGTTTCCGAGAAATAGAGAAATGCGGTTGTGGTCTCGTACCCGGCCTGCACGCGCGTACCCAACTTGCCCGGCAACACGTGGCCATTGACGATGATCTGGGCCGCATGGGCAGGAACCAGTAGCGAGAACATGTTTTGCTCACCCGATGCGACCTCATGCGGGGACAGTTCCAATGCACGAGGTGCTTCGAAGCCTTCCCAAATCAGCTCAACCGTCAAAGGGCCGCCTGCAATTGTTTCGGTATACCGATGGCTCATCGGGTCGCCCGAACTGCGCACGGCATGTGCCCCAATTTCAGGCAGGGTTGCGAACGAAGGCGCATTGGCAAAGGCAGCCAGTTTACTGATAAAGTTCTTTTTCAGGAACGCGGTTAGTTCGGGATTGTCGCTGAGGATGACATTTGGGGCATTCGGTGGACCCTCAACCTGATCAGGCGATCCCAGAAGCAACAGCACCTGCCCCTGACCGACCGGAGACCAAGCCACCCGAAAGAATAGCGCCATGGCGCTAAAATTGCCATTCTCGTCTTTAAGCAGGATGCCCGGGTTTTCGCCTGTCCAGTCAACAACGCCGGGGGTGATGGGCTCGTTCAGGGGCATCAGGTGTCCTCCGCAGGGGTAACCCAGGTTTCCGAGAAGGCCAGAAAGGCCGTGCTCATCGTGCGTCCAAAGAATTGGCGATCTGCCACCTGACCGCGCAGGGCGGTGCCGTTGATCCTGACCTGAGCCTGTTTGGCCTCAAGAAATACGGAATACATCTCGTGTTCTTTGGTCGCCGAGTTTTCGCGTGTGACTTCCACCGGCAGCGGTGGCCCCATATCCTGCCAGATCATGTCCAATGTCACACCCGAACCACGCAAGGTCTCGGAATAGCGTGTCTTGAGGTCGCTGGGCCGCTTTTCAACGCTGTCACAATCCAGCCAGGTCATGGCCTGCAAGCCCGGTTTGCCAACAAATGTTGGCATCTTGGATACCCAGCCTTCAACGATCCAACGCATCATACGCTGGTTGTCGGTCATGATCAGGTTTGGGACTTTCGGCCAGCCGCGGGCCTCGTCCGGAGCGCCCAATACAATTGCTGCATGACCACGCCCATATGGCGACAGAACCACGCGAAAGAACAACGCCAGCGTATCGTAATGGGCCTGATCGGGCTGCTGTTTCAGATAGATGCCCGGGTTCTCGCCCGACCAATCAACCCGCCCCGGGTTGTGAGGGATTCGCGTGCTCATGACCAGCTTGCCTCGTATTCTTTCAAAGCATTTTCGATGAAAGTGCGGCGCTCAAACCCCTGCAGATGATCGCCGGACCTCAGAATATCAGCAACCTTGAACGAGACTTCTTTCTGCAGGGCGCCATCATCACGACCTTCCTGCAACGGGATTTTCAACACGGTATCCCCGGCATAAGTCGGGATTATACCCTTGAAATTGTCAGTTGGCTGTGCAGGTGGAGTTCCAGTTGCCAGGGCCCGGATCGCGTTGCGCAACATCCGGCGCGCCTTGGCCACGCCACGATCTGTGAATGACAGATTCTCTCGGGCATGGATGTTGATTGGGCCCTGGCTGACCCAGGCATCATAATCACCGGGATCGCGTTGCCGCATTTCATAGGGGCGATCCGGACCCTGGCCGTAGAAATCGGTTTTGCCAAAGCCCACTTCGTCCCGATTGGTCATGCCGCGCGGGTCGTCGTTGAACCGCTCTTCCCGAAAGTGACGCCATGCGATGACCATGGTGTTGGTGTCATCAATCGGAGTGATCCATCGTGACAGCCCACCGCGTCCAAAGTACCTTGATCGATCCGGAATTGGGAAATGTCCGCCATTCTGAGTGAACGATGGCAACATGTGGTCATGTACTCGCACCCAGATGAAATCACCATCCCGACGCACATTGGTATAGAAATCGCCGGTCTGACTATCGTGAAACTCAATCATCGGCATAAGCGCGAATGCTTCGTGGAACTGCACCCGCGCAGCCTTGGTGTGCAGATAGACCACATGAAACGGGTCCCACGCGTTCTCCATCACCTGTAGCCAGTTGCAGGGTGACTTGATGAGATACGGTACCAGTTCATCACCTTCATCATCGAAGGTATCCATAACCGGGAAAGGCGGGGTCTTATCTGCCGGACCCATATAGGCAAAAGCCAACCCTTTGTATTCGATGATCGGATACGCACCGAGACAGGCCTTTTTCTTGACCTGAGACGCAGGGGGTTCGCATGGTGTTTCCAGAACTGTCCCATCCAACCCATACTTCCAGCCATGGTAAGAGCAGCGAATGCCGCCTTCTTCCACGATGCCGAATTCCAGGCTCATGTTTCGGTGACAGCAATGCAGATGGGTGCATCCCAGCCTGCCATTTTTCTTTTCGCGAAACAGGATCAAATCCTCGCCCAGAATTCGGAGGCGATAAGGAAGATCTCCAATTTGATCAGTCATGGCGACGGGCATCCAAAACCGGCGCAGATACTCGCCGCAGGGTGTTCCAGGACCAACCTCGGTCAATTCCGGGTCGTAGTTTTCTAACCAGACACCTTGCTGATCGTGACCGCGAAAATTCCCTTTTGGAACCGTGAATGGGCTGTTGTCAGATGGGGTGTTCATTTTTGGCCTTCCAGTCGTCGTGGCTTACGCACCCAGCGATTGGCTTCTGCATGTCTCGAGCTTCCACTCGGGAATGACCTGCCGATGTCTCATGCCGGATACGGCTGGACGCTGCAGTGCGCGAATGCTCTACAAATCTAGCGCTCTCTAATACATTATATTTTTTTATTGATAGTGCCATCCATATGTCAATTAGTTATTTCTTCGCAATTCTGCGCCCCGCCAATTTTACGGCCAACACAATTAAAGGAACGGGTTGGATACAGGTGTTGTTCCGGTCCAGATTGACTTGACCTGCAGGAAATCGGTGATTGCGCCCGGTCCCAGTTCCCGCCCATATCCCGACAGTTTGACGCCACCGATCGGGCTACCTGGATCAACGCTGCGGTAGTGGTTGATGTAAACGGTGCCCGCACATATCGCTTCGGCAACTCGGGCGGCTTTCGCTGCATCCGTGGTCCAAACCCCGGCGGACAGTCCATAGTCGCTGTCATTAGCGAGCGCGATGGCTTCGTCCTCGGATTCAAAGGTGGTGATTGAAAGCACAGGGCCGAAAACCTCTTCTCGCCAGATCTGCATGTCCGGAGAGACCTGATCAAAGATCGTTGGCCCGACATAGTAGCCGCCAATCCCTTTCACTGTTTGGGTGCCGTCCAGCAGGCAATTGGCGCCATCTGCCTTTGCTTGTTCGATCATCGCAGTAACCTTTCTCAGATGCGGCTCATTGGCGAGCGGTGCAATCTGAGTGTTCGGGTCAAATGGGTCGCCAGGTATCAGTGAACGGGATCGTTCCAGCAGTCTCGAGATCATTGCGTCTTTGATCCGGGCTTCGACAATTAGCCTAGAACCTGCGACACAAGTCTGGCCATTTGACAGGAAAATGCCGGACATAACCCCGTTGATCGCCGAATCCAGATCACAATCGGCGAACACAACCTGAGGCGACTTGCCGCCCAGCTCGAGCGTTGTGGGCACGACCTGACCCGCGGCAGCCTGAGCGACCTTGCGGCCACCGATATCTGAGCCGGTGAAACTTACTTTGCGTGTCAACGGATGCCGAACAAGTGCCTCGCCAATTTCGTTGCCCCATCCCGTCACCACGTTCAACACACCCGGTGGAAGACCCGCCTCGCGGGCAAGTCGGGCGAATTCCAGGGTTGAGGCTGACGCCATTTCCGACGGTTTGACCACAACCGTATTTCCCGCGGCCAGAGCCGGAGCCAGCTTCCATGCCAGGATCATCAGGGGCGAGTTCCATGGTGTAATTGCGACCACCACACCGTAGGGCGACCAATGTCCTTCGCTTGTGACCCCAAGCGTGGAATTACTCTGCGGAACAGGGGCTAGTTTGCGCGCTTCGGCAGCAAAATGACGATACCAGGTATGCAATCCAGAAAATTGACCACGTACCTCGGTAATGCGCTTGCCATTATCCAGAATCTCCGGGTCAACAAGTTCTTCCCAACGCTCCTCAAGCACATCAGCCATAGCATCAAGCATGTCGGCGCGCCCTGATGCATCTAACTGAGCCCATGGGCCTGTGCGGAATGCAAGGTCGGCATCTCGTATCGCTACATCTGCCTCGGATGTGTCGCACTTGGCGATATGGCTCCAGACCTGTCCGGTTGCAGGGTTGATACTGGGTATGGTGTCCCCTTGCCAATCTATGAACTTGCCTGAAATGAATGGAGTGTAGGATCGCATTCAGTCTCCTTTCGACGCGTTCTGAGCTACCAGCGCCAGCAGATCGCCGCGACACACCATCCCGCGATTGCCATGCGCGAGCACAAATCCGCTGTTGGGAAAATTCAGTTTCAGAGCGGGTCGGCCAGGATTATCGGGAAAACGCAGATGCCCCGCCAAATCACCCGCCTGAACCTCTTGCCCAGCACAGACATATCGGTCGAATAAGCCATTTTCGGGGGCATAGAGTGAGTCATGCGGGGAGGCGATCTCAACCTGCCGCGGGGGTGTTCCAATACCAGAGCTGCCTTCTAGAAGCCCGAGTTCGGTTAGGCAGCGCATCAAACCTGTTTCTGCGACATCTACAATTTCGGGTGTGATATTGCCTCCACCGCCTAGCTCGGTTGCGATCATAGGAACACCTGCACGCTCGGCTGCTGCGTTGACTGAACGATTGTCATTATGTGCGCCCAATACCCAGATCAGCGGCAATCCGAACGCGCTGGCCAGATCAAGGTTCGCTTTGGTCAGCTTGGGGTCAGCACAGCGCGACGCCAGTGCGCAAGGTGTAAAGACCGAAGCCTTGCCGCCCGAATGCAGGTCGATTACCGCATCAACACGTGGCAGCAGCACTGTTTCCACATAGTGCGCCAACATCGCCGTTGGCCCGCCATCGGGGTCACCGGGAAAGGCGCGGTTCAGGTTTTGTCCGTCCAGCGGAGATACGCGTGAGGAGCTGGCGACTGCCGGAGCGTTCAGGGCTGGTATCATGATGATCTGCCCGGCAATCTGTGAGGGGTCCAGCCGCTCGGCTAGCCGCAATATTGCAGCGGGGCCTTCGAATTCATCACCATGAGTTCCACCTAGCAGCAGAACCGTCGGGCCGTCAGATCCGCGAAGACTGGCGATCGCAATGGGGTGATATCCCAGTGGCACGGTGTTGTCTGACCACTTCAGCATTAAATCCCCGGTCTGTTTGCCCGGGGAATCCAGATTGATGGTTGCATGCACTCTGCTGGGTTGCGTTTGTTTCGCCTCTGCCATGGCAGGTCCTTTGTTCAATATGCTCCCCATATACCATAATATTTTTGCAAGTGAATTGGCATATGAATAATTATGTGTGATATATTGAGTTGAGCAGCGTGATTGATCCGTTTCGAGGAAGCAATATGACCATAGTTCTGGCAAAATCTGGAATCGAAAACATCAAGCCACATATGGTGGGTGCGCCGATAGAAGCCGGGCAACCTGCGACCGTGCTGTTGAATTCCAACGAAAGTGTTTTTGGACCCAGTCCCAATGCGCGTGCGGCGGCGCGCGCCGCCATGAGCGATATTGAGCGCTACCTAGAGAACCCTGATCGTGTTCTTGCGCCTGCTATCGCGCGGCATTTCGATCTGGACGAAACATGGATAACAACGGGACAAGGTTCGGATGATTTGCTGGCCCGATTGGCCAGAGCCTATTTGGGGCCGGGCACCGAGCTGATCCGAAGCGCAAACGGATATCTAAAGGTTCCAAACTACGTTTATGCAAATGATGCCGATGTAATTTCAGTCGCTGATGACGGCTTCAAGCCCTCGGTTGATCGAATGATTGATGCCGTGACCAATCGAACGCGGATTGTTTATCTTGCGAACCCGGAAAACCCCGCTGGAACCTATTTGAACGGATCTGAGGTGAGGCGACTACACGCTGCGTTGCCCAAGGACGTGTTACTGGTGATTGATGCGGCATACGAAGAATATGTCGACGCCGAAGACTATGAACCAGCGCACAAGCTGGTGGAAGAGGCCAGCAACGTTGTTATGTGCCGGACATTTTCTAAGATCTACGGCTTGGCCGGAGCGCGGGTAGGATGGGTGTTTGGCCCTCCGGATATCCTCGATAGTATTCGTCGTATTGCCTTGACTTTTCCCGTTGCTTCACCTTCGGCGGTTGCTGCGATTGGAGCGCTTGAAGATCGGGCGCACACACGCTTTGTGTTTGATGCCAATCAGCGTGGGCGCAAGTGGCTTTCGTCGGAAATGCAATCGCTGGGTTTGACGATAGTCCCAAGTCAGACCAATTTTCTTTTGGTCCATTTTCCTGATCCGGTGAAATCTGCAGAAGGGGTCGACCTCTTCTTGCGCCGGAATGGTATTGCAGTAAGGCGTTTGGCATCGGCGGCCTACAAGGATTATATTCGCATAACCATTGGGCGGCCCCATGAACTGCAAGCTGTGCGAGATGGTATTGCTGAATTTTTGAATGGGGCGGGCTAATGGGCGGATCACTTCAACCTGCCGCAAGTGCTCGGGATATTGCCTTTCCGTCGGGGGCTGGCATCATCGCCTGCATAAAGCAATCGGATATTCGGGAAATTGTTGCCCTGCCGGATATCGTCACAAGTGACGGCCTACTTTGGCCGATTTCGAAAGATCCCGATTTTCGCCTGACCCGCATCTGTAAAGAAGATGAGGGTGTTAGCATCTGTGGGGCGATGTCCTACAATGGCACTCGGGCGCTATTGATGATGCAGCAAACCGGGTTGATGGATTCTCTGAACGCCATTCGGGCAATTGGCATGGACTATGAGTTGCCCATCGTGATGATGGTCGGATTGCAGGGAAAAGAGCCCGATGTGCAACCCGACCAATCAGCTTCATACGGAGTGCGTATTATCCAACCGGTGCTGGATGCGATGGAAATATCGCACTCACTGATCGAAGAGCCTGAAGATATTGATCATATTCCGCAAGCCGTCGATGAGGCATACAACGCGTCGTGCCCCCATGTATTCCTGATTGGACGGAGCCCGGAGGCAACATGATCATTGACCGTGATGATGCGCTTGCTGCGTTGATACCCCATGTGAATGAACGGGATGTCGTTGTGGCCGTATATCAAAGCTGCTTTGATTGGCTGCAACTCAATCCTCGTGATCTGAACTATGTAGCGGTCGGAGCAATGGGTCAGGCCAGTTCACACGGTTTAGGTTTGGCGTTGGCCAATCCAGACAGGCGCGTGATTGTCTTGGATGGGGATGGCAGCCTGTTGATGAATCTGGGTTCTCTGGTCACGATAGCAAACTCAGGCGTAACCAATTTGTATCACTTCGTGGCGGCCAACCGGGTGTATGAGGTGAATGGCGCGCATCCGCTGCCCGGCGCTAATCGGATAGATTTCGTTGGGTTTGCGCGTTCAGCCGGATATGCCGGGTCGCAGGGTTTTCGCGAGCTGAAACTGTTTGCAGACGCGTTACCATATATTCTGAATACGCCGGGCCCTCAGTTTGTTTCGATGGAGATTCAGCCGGGCAAATCCTATCCACGCGACTATGACTATATTCACAGTGCAAAGGCGCGACAAAGCTTTCGAGATGCGCTCAATCGGAGCTAAGCGTGTCCTTCGCTATTTCGAGAAAGATATTTGCAACAGCGGATAGTGGTCTGTTGTTGGACCAGAAAAGCACTGTTTGAAAATTTAGCGGTGCAGCAAACGGCAGTACAGCGCATCCTGGAACGGTTTCGGAAAGGCCTTTGGACATTCCAACAATCGACACTCCAAGCCCTCGCGCGACAAGACGACAGACGCCATCCGTAGTTCGAGTTTCATATTTTAGGCTACGCGAAATCGATTTGGCATCGAAAAAGCGGTCGACCTCGAACCGGAAGCGGGATGACCCCATGTAGGATATAAAACTCTCATCCGCCAAATCTCGTGCGTGAATGACGGATTTGTCTTCTAGCCGGTGGCCCTTGGGCAAGACGCAGTATACATCGTCATCCGACAGCATCAGGCTGTTAAAAGATGGGTTAGACGGGACGCTGGACGTAATCCCAAAATCAAAACTCTGCGATACCAGCCATTCCACTGAATCGTCATTGGCCTCAAATTCCAACCGCGCCATAGCCTCGGGGCAGGCCAATGCGAATAAGCTGATCAGATCAGGGGCCAGTTGCGTTGCGAAGGCTGGGGTGGTCACCAGGCTTAGCCGCGCGTGTCCAAAACTGCCGATCGCTGTCGCCGCCTGCTTGATATGTTCCATACCGCTGACGGCTTGGCGCACTTCCTGTACAAGCAGCCGCGCTTCGTCTGTTGGAACCAGGACCCTTCCTGAGCGTTGAAACAGAGCAAATCCGACTTCAGCCTCAAGATCTGCGATTAGCCGACTAACTGCAGGTTGCGAAATGCCCAGCATTGTCGCGGCTTCTGTTACAGATCCGGTCGATACCACGGATCGAAATGCATCGACCTGTCGAAAGGTAATTTTCATTCTCTAGGTCTTTTCACTCCCGGGTCACTTAGGCAAGGGTTCAGGCACGGTGACGCCAGCAGATGGTCATTACTGTGGCCGGGTTGAAACGGTAATGAACTCGATCTCGTCCGATAGGATTTCGTGTACTCCGTGTGGTAGTTTGGCGTCAAAGCTAAGCGTGTCGCCCGTCGCCATCAGAAATTCTTCGGCACCGCACAAATACCGGGCACGCCCTTCGATCATATAAATGAATACGTGTCCCTCGTGTTGGTATTTGGGCAAGGTGTTTTGGTCTTGCTTAGAAATACGGATGCGCGCGGATTGAAAGGACCCGCCCGGCCCGCTGTGCTTACCCAGTGTCAGGTAGTCATGTGCGTGGTCATGCGTGATCCGCCGTGACGGCAACCCTGTGCCTGCGGGAACATGGTGAACGTCTGCCGTGTGCTCGGAATGGCTGAACAACGCCATCAGAGATACTGACAAGGCATCGGCCAAAGCCTGCAATGTGCCAAGAGAAGGCGAAACGTGGCCGTTCTCGATTCTGCTGATCATCGCCGTCGACAGGTTTGCCTGAGTTGCCAGTTCTGTGACGGTCAGGTTTCGCTCTTGCCGCAGTCTTTGCAGAGTGCGACCGATCTCCAGTTCAGTCTCTGATTTTTTGTCCTGCATCAGGTCACGTTGATCCCAAATATATGCATAAAGCAATTTGTGACCTGATTTTCAGGCGTGTAAAGTATGATCTACTCAAAAATTGAGCTGACTTTGATGAACTAGCTCGACCTGTGTGATCAAGGGCTGTTCTTCTCGGATTCATTTACGTAGTTAGAAAACGAATGGGTTTGTTATTTCCCTTTCCAGACCGGGTCGCGCTTCTCAGCGAAGGCCCTTGCGCCTTCAAGCTGATCTTCACTGGAGTAAAGTACATCTACCGTACGCAACTGCCGTTTGGTGATGCGATTCATCGCATCCTGAAACTTGCTGTCTTCGGCTTCGCGCACAACTTCTTTGATCGCTGCATAGACAAGTGGTGGACCCGAGGCGAGCAGGCGCGCAAGCTCCCAAGCGCGATCCATGAGCTGATCGGAAGGCAAAATCTCATTGACCAATCCCCAGCGGTGGCCTTCTTCGGCATCGAACCAGCGACCTGTCAGAAGCAATTCCATTGCGATGTGATAGGGGATGCGTTTAGGCAGTTTGACGCTGGCGGCATCCGCGACGGTGCCAGACCTGATTTCAGGCAAGGCAAAGGTAGCGTGTTCTGCGGCCAGAATCATGTCAGCTGAAATCGCAAGTTCCAACCCACCCCCGCATGCAATTCCATTGACGGCGGCGATGACTGGCTTGTTGAGGTCGCGCAGTTCCTGAATCCCTCCGAAACCACCCACACCATAATCCCCATCCACCGCGTCGCCGTCGGCGGCCGCTTTCAGGTCCCAGCCGGGGCAAAAAAACTTTTCGCCTGCACCAGTCAGAATGGCGACGCGCAATTCGGGGTCATCGCGAAACTCAGCAAAGACCTGCCCCATGACGCGGCTGGTGGCCAGATCGATGGCGTTGGCCTTTGGGCGGTCCAGAGTAACCTCAAGGATTGCGCCCTCGCGGCGGGTCTTGATCGGGTCCATATCTCAGGCCTTTCTGATTAGGGCATCCACTGCAACCGCGCGGGTCGGCGTGCAAAGAAGCGGGTTGATTTCGACCTCGCCAAGCGTATCGGCATTGTGCACGACATAGTTCTGAACGGCCAGAACAGCGGCAATGATCTCATCCATATCAGCCGCTGGTTGGCCGCGATATCCGGCCAGAAGCGGGGCGATCTTTAGCGCGTCGAGCGCGCCACGAATATCATCGGGCGTCGTCGGTATCAGCAGCGAAGCGGTATCACGCAAGATCTCGGTCAGGACACCACCCGCGCCGAGGGTCAGAACAAACCCATGGGCGGGGTCGCGCACGACGCCGACCAGCAGTTCGGCCACGGTTCCCGAGATCATCTCTTCGATCAGGATCTCGTCGGTTCCGATTTCTGCGGCAACTTTCGGCACGTCAGAGGCCTGAACTCCCAGTCTCACGGCGGCGTGTTCGGACTTATGGGCAAGTCCGACGCCCTTGACGGCGAAAGGCGCGCTCATCTCGTGTGTCGCGCATTGGGCTTCTTCTGCGCTCCGAACCGAACGGTTCTGGGGCACACACAGGCCATGTCCTGTAAGTGCCTGCTTGGCGTCCGCTTCGGTCAAAGTTCGTTTGGCTTCCAGGTCGCCTGGCAAGCAGATTGGTTCGTGCGAAGGCGCACAGATCTGACCCGCGGCCCGAGTAGCAGCGAGAGTTTCACTTAAGCCCATGAACGGAACCACTTCACCCGCCATCAAGGTTTGCGCGACATCCTCTGGCAGCAACTCGGGCAAGGTCGCCGCCACAGCAAATCGTGCGCCGGTTTCTTCCCGCACCTTGAGTGCCGCGTTCGTTGCACAAGCCCAATCCGTCAAGTCGGTGGTTGGATAGTCGACGATCGAGATGGTCAGATCAATATCGTCCCCGGTCATCCCGGCCCAGGCCCTCGCCATTGCTGCTTCGTCGCGCCAGACATACGTGTGATAGTCGAGCGGATTGTTCAGTGCGACCATCGGACCAAGCGCATCGCGCAATCGGGTTTCTTTGTCTTCGCTCAGTTTGGGAAAGCTGAGGCCTGTGCCAACTGCCATATCCGCGATCAGGCTTGCCTCGCCTCCGGAACAGCTGATCGATGCTATGTTGGCTCCTGTTAACGGTCCGTAGCAGTGCAGCAATTTCAGCGTTTCTAGAAACTCTGGGAGAGACTTTAGTCGCGGTATGCCAAGACGGTTCAGCAAAGCCTGCGCGCCCGCGTCGCTGCCTGCCAGTGAAGCGGTATGTGACACAGTCGCTGCCTGCGCCTGTTCAGACGCACCAATCTTCAGCGCGATCAGGGGAACGCCTTTCTCAAAAGCTTTGACGGCAAGGGCTTCCCATTCGCGAATATCCTTAAAGCCTTCGATATGCAGACCTACTGCAGTGACCCGCGGGTCATCGATTAGCGCTTCAGCGATCTCTGCCTGGCTGGTCTGCGCCATGTTCCCGCAAGTCACCATATATGCAATCGGCAGGGCACGTCGCTGCATCGTCAGGTTGATCGAGATGTTTGAGCTTTGGGTCAGAATGGCGACGCCGCGCTCAACTGGAACTGCTCCATGTTGGTCAGGCCATAACAGCGCCCCGTCCAACGCGTTGATAAAGCCATAACAGTTTGGCCCCAGAATGGGCATGGAACCTGCCGCTTTGATCAACTCTGATTGCAAGTCTCCACCCGTATCATCCTCGGCCACAGCTTCCGAGAATCCGGATGCAAAGCAAACTGCACCACCGCTGCCCATTTCGGACAAAATCTGTACCGCCTCAATCGTGGCGTGTCGATTGATGCCAACAAAGGCGGCATCCGGGGCGGAGGGCAGGTCCTCAAGCTGTGCGTAGGCTTTGTGCCCTGCGAGTTCAGCCGCCTTGGGGTGAACGGGCCAGATGTCCCCAGCATAGCCCATACGTTGGGATTGCTGGATAACCTGCTGGCACCACGCACCACCGCCGATGACCGCTATGGATTTCGGGCGCAGAAGGCGAGAGATATCCTTGCTCATCTACGCCTCAGGCACCCAGAGGCCGTAGCAGATCGCGGCTGATGATGTGGCGTTGAATTTCGCTTGTGCCGTCCCAGATTCGTTCGACCCGCGCATCCCTCCAGAACCGTTCGATCGGGAAATCGTCCATCAGCCCCATCCCGCCATAGATCTGTAGCGTGGTATCCGTCACCCGCGCCAGCATCTCCGAGGCGTAGACTTTGGCCGACGCAATCTCGCGGTTTGAGGGCAAGTCCTGATCCAGTCGCCATGCGGCCGAGAGTGTCAGCCAATCGGCGGCGTCGATCTCGGTGATCATATCGGCGATCTGAAAGCTAACACCCTGAAACTTGCCGATTGGTTGGCCAAACTGCTTGCGTTCAGCGGCGTAATTCAGCGCGTAATCAAAACAGCGCCGCGCCCGTCCGACCGAAAAGGCAGCAACCGTCAGGCGCGTCGCGTAAAGCCATTCGTTCATCACGGCGAAACCGCCATCAACCTCACCTAAAACCTGTGCGTCTGGCAGGCGGCAATTGTCGAAGTAAAGGATATAATTCTTGTAGCCCTTGTGGCTCACCGAATTGTACCCCTCGCGCACCTCAAAACCCGGCGTACCCCGATCCACAAGGAATGTGGTGATACGCTTTTTTGGACCTTTCGGGGTTTCATCCACACCTGTTGCGATGAACACGATGAAGAAATCAGCGTGTTCTGCGCCTGATATGAAGTGTTTCGAACCGTTTACGACCCAGTCGCCGCCATCGCGAACCGCCTGGCATTTCATACCTCGGACATCCGAACCCGCATCGGGTTCGGTCATCGCCAGCGCGTCCATTTTTTCACCACGTACAGCGGGCAACAGATAGCGTTCACGCTGCTCGTCATTGCACGCCATCAGAATGTTCTGCGGGCGACCGAAGAAATGGGTCAATGCCATGGACCCGCGACCCAGTTCGCGCTCAACCAGAGTGAAGTCGAGATGCGACAGACCTGCACCGCCCACTTCTTCAGGGAAGTTGCAGGCATAAAATCCCAGATCGATGCACTTCTGCTTGATCTGTTCGCCCAATTCGGGCGGGACTTGGCCGGTCCGTTCGACCTCGGCCTCATGCGGATAGATCTCATTCTCGACAAAACTGCGCACGGTCGAGACGATCATGTCCTGTTCTTCGGATAAGCCAAATTGCATAACGCGGTTCCCCTGATGCCTGATTGGGAATGAAACGGCATTGTCTGGGCCTATGACATGCACTAATCGTAGTTTATCATGCAGAGTTAGAAAAAATTGACTCAGACCTACAACTTTTTGCTGTTCGATGGTTTCTCGAACCTGTGCCTTGCCAACATGGTTGAGCCGCTGCGCGCCGCGAATACTTTGGCGGGGCAGCATCTCTATGCCTGGCAATTCTATTCGCCTGACGGTGCAACTGTGGAAAGTTCCAGTGGGTTACAGGTGGCACCTCACGGTGCCATCGGGGCCGCAGTGGGCGATGCTCTGATCGTCATGCCGTCATATGGATATCTGGAGCATTCCGTTTCAAAAACGTTGCGCGCTTTGCACCGTGCGTCAAGTCGACATTCTCGGCTGGCTGGATTGGATACCGGAAGTTGGTTGCTTGCAGATGCAGGTCTGTTGAACGGGTATCGCGCAACCATTCACTGGGATGAATTATCGCGGTTCGAAGAGGCATTTCCAGACGTTGATGCCCTGCAAGAGCGCTTTGTGATCGACCGCAACCGGATCACCTGTTCCGGCGCTATGGCGGCTTATGATCTGGCCACGGCGCTGATCCTTGCGGACCATGGGCCATTGCTGTCGATGGAGGTCGCGCATCTTCTGATGAACCGCGGTGAACCAAGCGCTGCTTCGCCACAGATGAAATCCGAAGACAGGCTTGTGAATAGGGTGCTGGGCGTCATGCAAGGCACATTGGATGCACCGGTATTGATAAAGGATATCGCCCGCCAACTCGGGTGTTCTCAAAAGAAGATCGAAACCCGTGTTTTGGCCGAACTGGGTGTAACACCGCAGGCGCTCTATCGTCGCTTGCGTCTGAATCTGGCGCGCAAACTTGCGGTAGAGACCCAGCAATCCGTGGCCGAAATCGCCAGTCGTTGCGGGTATGAAAACCCCAGTGCCATGACGCGTGCGTTCCGGGCTCAATTCGGGCAGACACCGACTGCTTATCGGAACGGCGGGTAGCTTCCGGATCAGCTACGCACGCGTGAGAGGTCTGGGTCATAAGGGGAAGGTGCAATCACCTCGGCACCGATTATTTCTCCGCACAGATCAAGCTGCAAGCGGCTACCGGGTTCGGAAAATTCTTGATTCACAAAGCCGTAGGCAAGGTTTAGCCCTGTTCGGTGGCCCCAGTCACCTGACGTGATCGTGCCAACAACCACGCCGTCCAACATCAGCGAGGCGCCACCATGTGCAGGTGCTATGGTTGTCTCGATTTTCAGGCTTACCAGTTTCTTTTGCGGACCGTTCTCAAGGCGTCTCTGCAACGCGTTTCGGCCAATGAAATCACCCTTGGTCAATTTCACGAACCGATCCAAACCCGTCTCGAACGGATCGAATTCTGTGAGCAGATCGGCTTTCCAGTGCAAGAATCCTTTCTCCATCCGCATGGACTCGACGGCGCGTGCCCCAAAGAGTTTCATGCCATGTGTCTCACCCGCCTTTCTGAGCGCCAGATAGGCCGCATAAAGCGAGGTGTTCGGGACATGTACCTCGTAGGCCAATTCCCCTGAGAAACTGATATTCAACACGGTTGCTGGTGCGAACCCGACAAAGCACTCTCGAACAGACAGCCAGGGGAAGGCGTCTCGCGACCAGTCTCCTCGGGCACAAGCAGACAGCACGTCGCGCGATTTGGGTCCGGCCAGCACCAGTATAGTCTGATCATTGGTGAGTGATCGGATTTGCACGTCTTCGCCATCAATCAGATGCGCCTGCAGCCAGTCCATATCGTGGTATTCGCTGGCGGCGGCAGACCCATACCAGACCCGCGCCGGGCCGCGATCGCTGGCGGGCAGATTGGCGATTGTGGTCTCGGCTTTGACCATCCCCTCGTGGTTCAGCAGATAACCAAGGCCGACCCGCCCGTCGCGTTTCGTCACCGCGCCGCACATCATCCGATCCAGAAACTCATGCCGATCGGATCCGGTGATTTCCAGCCGGTTGAAGCCGCTAACTTCGGCCAGTCCGACATTTTCCTGAAGGTTACTGATTTCCGCTGCGACGACGTCAAACGTCTCATCAAAACTGAAACTCAGTGTTGGGTGAAAGTCAGACGCTGGCTTGATGTAGTCGACCCGCTCCCAGCCGTTGACCACTGTAAATTCGGCCCCTTCTGCTGCGAAGATCGGGGTCAGCGGTGTGGTTTTGGCAGGGCGGCCGGCAGGCCGGTGTTCGTGAGGAAAATGAAAGCGGAATTCATTTTGGTAGTCCTCGATTGCTTTCAACGCCGTCAACTCCACATTGGTGTGGCCGGTAAACCGGCGCGGATCAAGGCACCACGTGTCATAGCAGGCTTCGCCATGAACGATCTGTTGGGCCAGCAGCCAGCCATGGCCACCCCCTTCGCCCAGACCTGCGCGCAGGCCGATGATGCAGAAAGCGTTGCGCTTGCCGGGAATCGGCCCGACCAAAGGTGCGCCGTCAATCGTATAGGTGATCGGACCATTCACGACGGTGTGGATGCCGACCTCCATCAGTGCGGGCATGCGAGCAAACGCACCTTCCAGCACATCCGTCACGCGGTCCAGATCGTCCGGGCACAGCGCGTTGACAAAATTCGGATCGATCCCGTCCATGCCCCAGGTTTTGCAATCCTGCTCATAGAAGCCGACCAGCAAACCGTTCTTTTCCTGACGGCAATAATAGTCACTGATCGGACAGCGGAGCAGGGGCATGCGATGACCTGCTTCGCGGATTGCCGCGATCTCTTCGGTCAGGAAATACTGATGCTCCATCGAGGCAACGGGGTGGTGTACACCCATCATCGCGCCCACTTCGTTGACCCGATAGCCGCAAGCGTTAACCACTATATCGCAATCAATATCGCCGTGTTCGGTGTGCACCGTCCACGTATCGTCCTTGTGCTGCGTCAGCCCGGTGACCGGAGTGTTGCGATAAACCTCGGCCCCGGCTTTGCGCGCACGGCGTGCCAGAGCTTGGCACAGCTGTGCCGGATCGATGTCGCCATCAAGCGGATCCCACAGCCCACCCAATAGGTTATCAGTCGAGATCAGCGGGTGGCGGCGGGCGCATTCTTCGGCATCTATGACCTCAAAATGCACATCCATTCCGCGCGCCATGGAAGCAAAGTGGCGATACCCCTGCATTTGCTCCGGCGTGTTGGCTAGCCTGATACCGCCGTCGCCATGATGGTAGTTGATCGGGTAGTCTGGATCCTCGGCCAATTCCATGTACAGATTGATCGAGTGCGTTTTCAGTCCAACCATAGTCTGATTCATGCCAAAATTGGTCACCTGCGCAGCCGAATGCCAGGTTGTGCCGCTGGTTAGTTCGTTGCGTTCTACCAGTACTACGTCAGTCCAACCCTCGCGAGTTAGATGATACAGCGTCGAACAACCGGCGATACCGCCGCCAATGACGACCACTTTGGTGCGCGATTTCATAAAGGACCCTCCGGCTCGTATATCCGGGATTAGCCTGTTATGCGAAGCGGTCCACAAGGGTTGGGGTCTTAGCTAGCAAATTATCGAAAATAAAAACGCATTATTTTCCAATAAGGCGAATGCAATTGAAACTGGCGGCAAGCGTTCGCTTGAATTGGCCAACTAGATGCGGTTGGAGGATCACATATGGCTGCGCCGCAGGTGAAACGGTCTGGTCGAAAGGGGCGTCTTGCACAGCGGGCTGAGAAGCCCGCGCTTGATCCGTGCCCACCAGGTCAGCCCGGTGGAGCCTACAAGCCGCTGACCGGGTTCGAGCTGGAACGGATTTACAACACGGCTCTGGAGCTTCTGGAAAAGCTGGGGATTGGAGATGTGCCAGATCGTTTGCGCTCCGATTTGTTGGCTATTGGAGCATGGGATAGCCATGAGGGTCGTGTCCTGTTCCCGCCCCAACTTGTTGAGCGTGCGATTGACCAGGCTGCCAAAACCTTTGTTCTGCACGGGCGGGATGAAACCCGATCCATCGAGGTCGGCGGCAATCGCGTTTATTTCGGAACCGGAGGGGCGGCAGTTCAGACACTTGATCTGCACAGTGGGCGCTATCGGCCTTCAACCTTGCAGGACTTGCATGATTTCACGCGTCTTCAGGATGTTTTGCCAAATGTCAGCTGGTTCACCCGCTGTTGTGTTGCAACCGATCTAGAGGAAACCTTCGATCTGGATGTGAACACAGTATATGCGTTGCTAAAGAACACAACAAAGCCAACCGCGACTTCGTTCACGCTGGCCCAGCACGTCGCTCCGATTGTCGAAATGCTGGACATCGCAGCCGGAGGCCCCGGAGAATTCGCAAAGCGCCCGTTTATGAAAGCACACATTAGCCCGGTTATCTCGCCGATGCGTTACGGCGAAGATGCGGTGGATGTGGTCTACGCCTGCATCGAGCACAATATCCCGATCTCATGCATCACTGCGGCGCAGGCCGGGGCGACGGCACCCGCAACCCTGGCTGGCTTTTTGGCGCAATCATTGGCGGAAACGCTCGCCAGTTTGGTGATGGTCCATGCGATCCAGCCGGGATTTCCTATGGTCTTTTCAAACTGGCCTCTGGTGATTGACCTCCGGACCGGCGCGTTCTCAGGCGGCAGCGGCGAAACGGCGGTGCTGAATGCGGCATCGGCCCAACTGTCCAACTGGCTTGGGCTGCCGTCGGGCGTGGCCTGTTCCATGTCCGATGCCAAGGCAATCGATGCACAATACGGGATGGAGAAGGGCCTGACCTCGATGGCGGCGGCGCTGGCGGGGGGAAATCTGATCTATGAAAGCTCGGGTATGACGGCCTCGTTGTTGGGCGCGAGTTTTGAGGCGTTTGTGCTAGATGATGAGATGCATTCGCACACCTACCGCGCCCTGAGGGGTATCGAGGTGACAGACGAAAATCTGGGCTTCGACGCGATCTGCGAAGCCGTGCTGGGCGAGGGTCATTTTCTGGGTGGTCAGCATACTTTTGCGGCCATGGAGCGGGATTACTTCTATCCCTCGCTTGCAGACAGGGATGAGCCCCGAACCTGGGCAGAAAATGGGGCGCAAGATGCCTGGACACGCGCACGCCATCGGGCGCAAGAGATTTTGCAGACCCACACCCCAAGTTATCTGACTGACGAACAGGACCTGCAAATTCGGGAGCGGTTCAAGATCATCTGAAAGCTGATCCAGCTGCTACTCGATCAGCTTGAAATTATCCGCCAGCCAAGGGATATCAGTGCTCAGCGGGGCAATGATGCGGTCATTGATCAGTGATCGGGTTTTGGCATCCACAAGCTCGATCACCGACCTCGAACAATCCGGCGTTGCGACCAGCGCCAGAGTGCGCGCAAAGCTTTTGCCCGGAAACGGGTGCATGCGCAGCTTTGATTGAAACCGCTTTGCTCGAGAATACAGCAGCGGCGTTGTGATGGTCCAACCCGCACCAGATGACACCATCGACATCAGTGTCTGGTTATTGCTGCATTCAAACCTGTGAGAGGCCGAAATCCCCATCCTGCGTAGTTGGGATTCAATCTGACGCGCGATAATCAGATTGCTGGAATACCGTAGAAACGGCAATTTGGTTCGACCCTCAACAATATCTTCCAAAGATTTGTCATTCACCTTGGGCAAAATGATCACAAATGGATCGCGCAGAAGGGGCCGATCCTGCAGATCGCGCATACGCTCGCTGGGGGTGGTGGAAATCCCCAGATCCAACTGCCTGTCGCGCAGCATGTCGATAATCGCGTGGCTGGAATCTGTATGGTACATGAAATCGCAGGCGTGCATGTTCGCGAATAGATAGACCGCCAGTTCCGGAATAATGTCGCTGTCGAAATCCTCGATCGTGCCGAAACGCAGATAGCTGGCCTCGGTGATGCTTCCTGCAGACGCTTCGGCCTTGGCCTTTCGGATCAGGTGCAGCGCATCGTCGATATTGAGCAGGAAAGACCGACCTTTTGGGGTCAGAACCATGGGTCTGCGGGTGTGGTCGAACAGCTCAACGCCCAGATGGTCTTCGAGATTGCGCAGGTGATGGGAAACGGTGCTGATCGTCAGCCCTGTTTCCTTTGAGGCCGCCTGCAGCGACCCTTTCTGCGCGCATATCTGAAACAGTTCCAGCCATTTGAGGCTGAGGTCTTTCGGAGCAGACTGACGCGGCATTCTAAATCCTATGGATACAGGCATACCTGCGTATAATTAAGCGGCTCATGCGAACATTGATATTAATTTGTCAAAATCCGGCACCCGTTTCTCTAATACCAAACGCTGATTTGAATATCTGCAATGCGACTTGCAATTGATCTGCCCTGCCAAATACATTTGCACTTCGAAGCCAGCCGCTAGATGTCGTATCGCCACCATTGTTTGCCTCGTTTGTGCTTGAATTTCATAGAATTTGGACGTTAAACAGGCCGATGCAGCAGAAAGACCGCACCGCATGGCAATACTAGTATTTCTTACTCAACTGGCCGGAGCCACAATGCTCTTGCTGTTTGCGGTTCGAATGGTCCGAACAGGGATCGAGCGGAGTTACGGCGCCTCGTTCCAGCGTGTGCTGACACGAAACAACAGCATGATGGGTTCCAGCCTGACGGGGATGCTGTTGGCAGTTGTTCTGCAGAGCTCGGCTGCGGTGGCGCTGCTGGCCTCAGGGTTCGCGGCGGGCGGATATTTGGCTTTCCCGGCCGGTCTGGCGATTGTATTGGGGGGTGACCTTGGTTCCGCCCTTGTGATTCAGATACTGTCATTCCGTCTTGACTGGCTCGTGCCGCTACTATTGGCCATCGGTGGTTGGTTATTTGTCAAAACCGAACGAAAGCGGCCACGTCAGATCGGTCGAATTCTGATGGGTGTCGCCTTTATCTTGATTTCTCTGCGGTTTTTGCGTGAAGCCATGGACCCGATCCGGGACAGCGCGTTCTTGCCCGCAATCGCTGACTATCTCGTACGCGATTATGTGACTGCATTCATTGTCGGAGGTGCGCTGGCCTTTGTCATGCACAGTTCAGTTGCGGCCATTTTGATGTGCGTCACGCTGGTCCAGATAGGTGCATTGCCGTTCTCTGCCGGATTGTCATTGGTGCTAGGCGCAAATTTGGGCAGCGCGCTCATTCCAGTTTGGTTAACGCGTGGGATGGACATACGTGCCCGGCGCATTCCTTACGCAAATCTTGCGCTTCGCGGGGTCTGGGCCCTGCTATGCCTGTTTGCCGCGAACTTGGCTTTGCGCGCTGGGATGATCGGCAGCGATTATCAGGGGCAGATGCTGGTCAATGCGCATTTGGCGTTCAATGCTTCGCTCCTGATCTTGTCTTTACCCTTCTGTGGAATGTTGCAGGCTCCGTTCATGCGGCTACTACCGGATGAAAAACCAGTCGTAGAAGCCAACCCGCTCGCTCGGCCCGCAAGCGCCCTTGATCCACAAGTGGCGGGATCTCCAACCCTGGCGATCTCGGCCCTCAAACGCGAGTTGGTTCGAATGGCTGATCTTGTACAGCTGATGTTCAGCCCCTTGCTGGGGCTCTACCGATCTGGTGAACCCGAGCAGATCAAGGCAATTCAGGCTATAGATCAGGATGTTAACCAATGCTTGACAGATATCCGGGCATTTGTCGCAGCATTGCCTGCGGACAAGATGGATTCGAAAAACTCTGATGCAGCCCGCGATATGCTGGAATATGCAGTCCGGTTGGAAACAGCAGGCGACGTTGTGGCAAAGCGCCTGACGGTGCTGACCGGTGAATTGCGGGAAACAGGGAAGCAGTTTTCGCCAGAGGGATGGTCGGAAGTGCAACAGATGCACGAGAAAATACTGGCCAATCTGAAACTGGCGACAAACGTCATAATTTCGGAAGATCTGGAAAGTGCACGGCTTCTGAACTTGGAAAAGACTGAGATCAAGCGTGCCGAACGTGACAGCAGAAAACGTCATTTCCGCCGTTTGCAAAATGGCATGGCAGAAAGCTTCGAAACCAGCGATGTGCATCTCGAGACCCTACGGGCGCTTCGTGAATTCAATAGTCATATAGCCGCTATTTCGACGCCGATCCTCTACTCCAGCGGTCAGTTGCTTGAGACAAGGTTGATCGAAGAATTGCCCCCCCGTGAGCAAGAGGCTGAAACCTAGCGGGTACATGACGGCTGCAACGTCTGCCGTGCTGAAACATCCGTCGGCTAAGCTCGTATGACGAGGCGTTTACAATTCGGCCGGAGTGGGGATTGTTCGGAAATCATCTTCCAACCACTGGAACCGCGATATCATAGGTTCGGTGACGTGTTGACGGATCAGCTTTTGCAATACGTTGTGGATCAACCGGGTCGTCGATGACGGATATACATCCGTTGTAAATAACGACACGGTGCGGGCAAAACTTTTGCCGGGAAAAGGCATCGCCCGCGTGTTTTTGTGGAAGCGACGCGCACGATAGTAGCTGGCGGCGGTTGTGATGGTCCAACCACTGCCTCCTGCGACCAGCCCGATAATGGATTGATTGCACTCAAGTTCGAAGCGGTTGGGCAAAATTATCTTGCTGCGCGTAAGCTGCATCTCAATAAGCTTGCCGATGGCGAGATCCCGCGAGTATCGCAGAAACGGCAGAGTACTATCCGGGTTGGCAAGGTCTTCAACCGGACAGTCGAAGGCGGGTGGAATTATCACGATGAAGGGATCACGAAGTAGGGGAAACTCTTTCAGCCCCTCGACATGGTAGGAAGGTCGGGTTGCGACACCTGCATCCAAACCCTGCGATTGAAGCTTGTCGATGATCTCGTGGCTTTGGCGCGTAAAGTGGCGAAAGCTGCATCGCGGCAGCCGAGCCGAAAGAAGAGTAAACAAATCGGGCGCAACACGGCTGTCGAAATCATCTATCAAACCTAAACGCAAATCTGTTGCATGCTGCCAACTGCCCGAGCGCAGCTCAGCCTCACCACGTTTCAGAGCCATCAGGCCTTCGTGGACATGTCGGGAGAACACTGTGCCAGCAGGCGTTAATCCCATCGGTCGGCGGCTGTGATCCACTAGTTCCACGTCCAGAGCCCGTTCAAGGCTGCGCAGATGATTTGAAACCGTGCTGATTGACAAACCGGTTTCAACAGACACCTTTTGGATCGACCCCAATTTCGAGACCAGTTGAAAGATTTCAAGCCATCTGAGGCTAAGTGATTTTTTGGTCACTGCAGGCCCTTCCAAAGAACTATTTATCAAAAGCGAAACAAAGTTACGGTTTTTTCGCAACATGTTTTTTGATTTACGAAATTGAGCCTTACCGACTATGGTTTCTCTTACTGATCCGTAGTCGACCATCGGAAATGGTCGAACTGACGGAACCAGCAGGGAGAAAATAATCGAAATGATCAAAAAATATCTGCTTACAACGGCCTATGCCGGGATTGCCGCTGTAACCGCCTCACAAGCCGCAGCGCTTGATGAAATAACGGTTGCGTACTTTTTGGAATGGCCGATGCCGTTCCAGTATGCGAAAGCAAACGGGACCTATGAAGACGAGATGGGGGTCAAGATCAATTGGGTGTCCTTCGACACGGGCACTGCAATGTCTGCCGCCATGGCTTCAGGCGACGTTCAGATCGCGGTCAGCCAGGGTGTACCACCTTTTGTCGTAGCCACGTCTGCCGGTCAGGATCTGCAGGCCGTGGATGTTGCGGTAAGCTATTCGGACAATGACAATTGTGTCGTCGCTGAAGCGCTTGAAATCGACAAGACAAATGCAGGTGAGCTGAATGGCAAGAAGGTTGGCGTTCCGATTGGGACCGCCGCGCATTATGGCTTCTTGTCACAGATGGACCATTTTGGCGTCGATCTAAGCTCGCTGGAAATTGTCGATATGGCTCCTGCCGATGGGGCAGCCGCCTTTGCGCAAGGCAACCTGGACATGGTGTGCGGCTGGGGTGGTGCGCTGCGGCGCATGACCGAGCACGGCAATATCTTGCTGACTGGTGCTGAGAAGGAAGAGCTTGGCATTCTTGTTTTCGATGTGACCAGTGCTCCGTCTTCCTTCATCGAAGAAGAACCGGAACTACTCTCGAAGTTTCTCAAAGTGACCGCGGACGCCAATGCGCAATGGGCCGCTGGGGACAACAAGGATGATATGTTGGCAGTCATCGCCAAGGATGCAGGTATGGATCCAAGCGATGCTGCAGCAACGATCGCTACATTCAGTTTCCCGACGGCCGAAGAGCAATTGTCGGACAAGTGGCTAGGTGGTGGTGCCCAAGACTTTATGAAGGGCGTCGCTAACGTCTTTGTATCAGCGGGTAGCATCGATTCCGCGCTGGATTCCTATGAAGGTGCTGTGAATGCAGATCCGCTGAGCTCAGCCTCAAACTGAGATCGGGACGAACATTCGACAACTAAAATAATGCAGATCGCTGGGGACTGGTCCGGTTGCGGGCCGGTCCCCAGATGCAACAGCAGGAAGGAAACAGAATGCCTGAATTGGACATCGTAGACCTGTCCATGCGTTTTGACTTGCCTAACGGTACTTCAGTGCAGGCGCTCCAGGACGTATCGCTTAGTCTGAAAGAAGGTGAACTGGTCTCGGTTCTTGGCCCATCAGGATGCGGCAAGACAACATTACTGAACATTGTTGCGGGCTTTCTTGCACCGACCTCAGGGCGCATTGAGCTGAATGGGCATTTGGTCAAAGGTCCGGATGCGGAACGCGGAATGGTGTTTCAAAAAGGCGCCCTATTCGAGTGGATGAACGTGCGCGAGAATGTGGATTTTGGACCACGTATGAAGGGCATGCCAAAAGCGGAACGAGACAAGATATCGGATCATTTGCTTGAGGTCGTGGGCCTACAGGATTTCAAGGAAAAGGCTGTTTACGAATTGTCTGGGGGTATGCAGCAGCGTGTCGCACTGGCGCGATGCCTGGCAAACGAGCCCGATGTGATCCTGATGGATGAACCGCTTGGTGCTTTGGACGCGTTGACACGTGAAAAAATGCAGGGCCTGGTTCTGAAGCTATGGAAAGAAACTGGTAAGACAATCATTCTGATCACCCACTCGGTGGAAGAAGCCCTGTTGCTGGGTGAGCGATTGATCGTCATGGCCCCGCGCCCTGGACGAATTCACAAGGAATATAATCTGCCATTTGCCGAGCGAGGTGTGAACGCTGACCTTCGTGACGTGAAAAAGTCCGAGGGCTTTGCGGAAACGCGCGACGAAATCCTTTCGATGATTTGGGAAATGGAAGAGGAAATCATGGGCCGGACGGAGCAAGCATCATGATGGTACTTCTTTTTTATATCGGCCTGTTCGGCGGCGCATTTCTGATCGTGCATCTGCTGCGCAGGGGTTTGCAAAGCCGTCAGGACTTTACGAGCCTCAAAACTGTGACGTTTGGCGATGAAAGTGCTGTACGCGCAGACCGGGCAGCGTCGATTATCTCGATCCTTGTGATCTTTGTGATTTGGGCCGCGTTTACCGGTTCAAAACTGCTGCCCATCCATGTCCCTGGCCCCTTTGTCGGGGATTTGCAGTTTACGTACACAGTCGAAGACGCAAACGGCAACACAGATGATGCCACGATCTATGTAAAGGTTCCCCCTTTTGGAGAGGAGGCGGAGGGCTTTGAAGTTGAGCCTGGTGACGGCTTTGCCAAGGATGTCGCCTTTGTCGCGCCCAGCGGTCGTTCCTCAACCATCTTGTTCGACAAAAATGATGAGGTGAAGCGCAAAGATGGCGCGAAGATCATCGCCATCAATGGCACGGCGATTGGCGAGGATGGTTCTGTTAGCGTGGGCGATGGCACAGTATCACTGACCGGAAAAGGCGCGATCAGCTTCACTCCCGCGCAGGGTATGCAGATGAACCCGATCTGGTTGCCGGCACCCGAAACTGTTGTCGCGCGCTTCTTCGAGATCGCCAGCGAAGGCTATCAGAACTTCTCGCTTTGGCAGCATCTTGGTTGGTCGTTGTTGCGGGTTATCGCGGGCTTCGTCGCCGGGGCGCTCATCGGCATTCCGCTCGGATACGCCATGGGATTGTCTGGCTGGTTCCGGGGCTGGTTTGACCCAATCGTAGAGTTCATGCGCCCTGTGCCGCCATTGGCGCTGATCCCATTGGTCATCATCTGGTTTGGCATCTGGGAGACCGGCAAGATCGTCCTGTTGTTCCTAGCGGCGCTTTGGATCATGACTATTGCTGCACGTGCAGGTGTGTCTGGTGTGAACATCTCAAAAATCCACGCGGCATACTCGCTGGGGGCGTCGAAGTGGCAGATCATGCGCCATGTGATTGTGCCCAACTCGTTGCCCGAGATATTCACCGGCGCACGCGTCGCCATGGGTGTATGCTGGGGTACTGTTGTGGCGGCCGAACTTGTCGCGGCACAGAAAGGGGCTGGTATGATGATCATCGCGGCCTCTAAATTCCAGCTGACGGATATTGTCATCATGGGCATCGTGCTGATCGGCATCATCGGCTATGGCATCGATATCCTGATGCGCAAGGCTGAAAACTGGCTGGTTCCGTGGAAAGGCCGGAGCTGACCTTCATCACCGAAGTCAGCTTTTGCTGAATTAACAACTAAGCTGCCTCCGAATAATATTGGGGGCAGCTCTTTATTTGAAGCTGGTCTATTGCCTCGTGTTGGTTGGCAGCAAAGCACTTCTTTGTTTCCATATCCAAAGAAAGTCCGATGTTAGATAGCGTGAGGATCTAGCTGCGCGCTCTCAGGGGAGCAAAATGTGGCAAGCACTTCATGGCGTATTGCGATATCGGTGTCGGGATATTGGCGGACGCCGATACACGGTTTCTGGATGGTCTGATCTCAAGGCTGAAGAGAATCTTTACCAATTGGTTAACGGGTGAGGTCGCACCAATCATACTTGGCTGGATCATGTTGGTGCTCTGTCGCTTCAGCCGACCGGGTCCTCAGCGTCGCCAGAGTGCCTGCAGGCCACAATCTCTCTCATATCGTGTACCTCAAACCTAGCGCCAATATATCCGTAGAGGAATTAAGTTGATCCGCAGATAGTAATCTGCTTGGGCAAGACCTGACTGCGTTGCAGCCCAACTGCCAAATTCACTACGTTTGAAGGGGCATAATATTCACTGAGGGGTGACCTCAAGATGTTTTCCATCACTTCCGGAATCTGTCCAAAATCAGAGGTCCTGCGCCCAGGGTGGGTTTGCCCCGGCGCGCGATACGGTCACCGCAGCAACTTTTGCCCCAAACTCCAGCGCGTCGCGTAAACTGTTTGACGGCAAGGCGCGCAGGGATGGCTTATCTAATTGACCCGCGCGACTTAGTGCGGCCAGCACGCCCGCATTGAATGTATCTCCGGCACCGACGGTATCCACGACTTTAACCCTCTGAACTGGTACCGAGACCTCAGTTCCATCCGCTAGATAGCCGGATGCACCGTCGCCCCCTTTGGTCACGATCACGACAGCAGGACCTGCTTGTAGCAGCAGTGGGACTTTCTCGGCATGGCTTTCGGGACCGGGGATAATCCAATCAAGATCCTCGTCTGATACCTTAATTATGTCAGTCTTAGCGATCATGTGGTTCAGTCGGGTCCGGTATCGGGTCTGATCCTTGATGAACCCCGGACGAATGTTTGGGTCCAGCATTACCGCACGCTCTGCGCCATGGCGTTCAAGCAAGGCAGCGTAGGCATCGGCGCAGGGTTCGCAGGCCAAGCTGATCCCACCAAAATACAATGCCGAGATGCCCGGTAGTTTATCGGGCATATCTTCTGGCCTCAGCATTCGCCCAGCAGAATTCTCATCAACAAAACTGTAGGTGGCATGCCCGTCTTTCAACTGCACAAAAGCCAGCGTCGTTGGACGATCCGAGCGAACAGCATGTGTAGTTGTGACGTGGCTGATTTGTAGGGCGGCTATTAGTTGTTCCCCGAACATATCCGTTGACAAACCTGTCAATAGACCCGTCGAGACACCCAAGCGCCCCAACGCGACCGCAGTATTGAAAATGGCTCCGCCGGAGTGAGGAACAAAACCTTTTGCACCCGAAACCGTTGGTTCTGCGATCATGTCGATCAGAGCTTCTCCGCAGCACAGGATCATCCTGCAGTCCTTCGTTGTTCAGAAAAGGCGTGGTTAGTTTAACGTGCGAGCGCATTCTTACAGAAATTGTTAGCGCCAACAATGCCAAATTCATCCTGTTCCGAAACATACAAGTTCATCGCTTTACGCAAATCATCGAAACGTCCGCCAGCGTTGAATGCACGTAGAAAATCCTGACCGAACAACCAACGGTTCTTTTCAGCCACCCCTCCAACTAGAAACACCCCACCTGTAGGCGTCAGGGCGACGGCAAGGTCTCCCATAAGTGCACCCAGATGTTCAGTAAACATACGAGCGGCTTTTACCGCGCAGGCATCAGAGCCATCTTGCGAATCCTGAAGAATGTCTTTTGCCGAACGCATGGCGACATTGAGCTGACCCTCAGTCATCCCAATCGCCTGATAAAGCACCGGCAGCCCGGTGCCGCTTAGAAACATCTCGGCTTCGATGGCCAGCGTATCACTGAAGAAACACTCTGGTACGATCTGACGTGCGGCGTTAAAAACCTCGACCTCATCCAGATGGCGCGGCGATAGACCCATATGGCCCCCCTCGCCAGACACAGTGTGAAAATGACCCTCGGAGTAGAGCAGGGCGCCTACGCCCAATCCTGTCCCCGGCCCGACGACCAAGCGCGTTCCCAGAGGCGGAGATGCCTCACCCTGCAGAACTTCGACATCATTCTGGGTAATTTCGGCAACTGACCAAGCGGCTGCTGTGAAATCGTTTATGACATAGGTGTGGTGCGCGCCTGTGGCTTTGGCCAGAGCGCCCTCGGAGAGATCGAGATTGGCGTTGGTCAGACGAATTGTGCCATTCTTAACGGGTCCTGCACCTGCGGCGACAACCGCGCGCGGCTGGGTGCCAATTTCGTCACATAATTCATGAAGCGCCTCCTGCAGATCGCTGACGGTCCCGGTGGGGTGCTTGCGCAGATCAGTCAGTTCCCCCTCAGTCACGACGCCAAGTCTTGTATTGGTGCCACCGATATCGGCAACAAGGTTCCAATGCGCGTGCAGCCCTCCTTTGGGGCGAACCCATGGCGCAGGTTGGCTGCCAACATTCAGGAGTAGCTGAAGCGCATCGGCTGTGCTGCTACTCTCGTATTCAAAGAAAGCCCCTTGAATCAAGCTGCCCTGTTTCAGAGCGATGTGTATCGCATCCAATCCATGGGTCAGGTCTGAGGCATCATTCGAAGCCACATTGATGAAAACCGGCAATGGCTTTTTGTGTTCAGGAATTATGTTCAGTACGGTGTCAACATCGACGTCCTGACTTACTGTCACGCTGAGCCAGTCAATCGGTTCTGCGATGGTTGCGAAATCATCTGACCAGTTGTCGGGAAGGTAGTCCTTCAATCGATCCAGCAGCACCTCGGGGTACTTCGCGTTCAGAATTGAAGCGAGCAAGACTGGTTCAAGCTCTGCACCTAGGTTGGTCAAACCATAGCTGCGCATTTCTTGACGAGCAGCGCCTTGAGCAAGAAGTTGATGGTGCAGACTGCGCGCTTCGATGCGTGGGCTGCCTTGGTTTTTTGTCCTCAGGCACGATGTTGAGACCTTGAATAGGTGATCGCCCATCCGCGCCACGATTGTTTCAGCGAAATCCGAGAAATATGCGGCTATTTCTCGATTGCACCAGCCGCCAATGTCTTCCAGTGCTGGGGGTAACTCTGAATGATCTAGCACCACACATGGCCGGAGGTTCAGAGACAGAATTTGATCGATCCGCTGTTCGCACTGATCCAACGCATCAGTATCAGGTGTGCGACCATCTGGCAGGATATCAATCCAACGGATCGACATGCGGTACATATCCAACCCTGTGACCATTTCAGCAGGGGCATTCGCCCCAAATAGGAAGCCATCGGTATAGTCTGAACGGGTGTATTTCATTGTCGCAACCTGTTGGAGCCATGACCTGCGTCATGCCCTGTATCAGGTTATGTTAGCGGTATCTATATTAACGTTGATATGAGCCGTTTTTCCTGAACAGGACATCACAACCTTCGATCTGAAGGCCGTTCCACGAAACCGGATGCGCATTGTAATTAATCAATACCTCATGCGACTGCGTCTCGCGCCGTCGTAGTCCAGCAGGCATTGGGTGGAGCACAAGATTGGTGTCCTGAGCAGCCATCGTAATGACCCGATCCCAAAGCACCTCATCCGGGAATCCGGCCAGATACCAAAGCCCCGCTTCACCGTGCAGGGCAGGGGTGCCATCGGTGAATGTTAGCAGGGTCTTGGCTTCACCCGACAAACGTTCAACCCAATGTTCCGACTTGCCACCCCCGTCGACGGTGCGGACCACACTGGGTGGTAGCGTTTCGATCAGGTTAACATGAGTATCAAGATAGTTGAGGCCGGGACGCCCCTCGCGAGGGATTTGAAAGTCTTCCGTGATTGCTCCGCTACGCGGACCCAGAATGGCCAGATCACAACCCTGTATCAGTCGCTGTTCCAGATCGCCCAGTACAGCCACGCCCGGCGCGAGGATCAGGTTGTAGTGCTTTTCGCCGACCATAGACGGAGAAAGAAAGTCCACTGACAATCCGGCTCGTCGCAATGCGCGGTAGGCTGAGAACACCAACTTGAAATAGTCGAATCCGGCACCCTGAGGCTGCGTGGACCATGCCCAGTCCGACGCATAGTCGAACACAATCGCTACAGGCGCGCGTGCCGGATGGGCCTCGCCCAGTGAGGCCAGATCGACGGCAGTTTGGCGCGCCTCGGCCAATCCGGGTGCGTCGTGGCCATTTGGGGTCATCAGGCCGGCATGCATCTGTTCCTGACCGAACGGTGCTTGTCGCCAGCGGAAGTAGCTAACAACTTCGGCCCCGTGTGCCACGGCCTCAAGCGACCACAGGCGCACCATACCGGGCAGGGGGGCTGGGTTATATGGGGCCCAATTTACCGGGCCCGGTTGTTGCTCCATCACCCACCAGCGGCCATGACCGACAGCGCGGTATAGGTCGTGGTGAAAGGCCTGCATGTCGGGATCGCCCTGCTGCAGAAACGCGGTTTTGTGCGCCTCATCCGCTTCCAGACGATCTGACAGGAAGCCAATCGGATAGCTGTCCCATGTGGCGATATCGAGATCATTCCCGACATCGAAATGATCAAATTCCAGCACGCGACCCATATAATTGTGCAACAATGGTGCATCCGTCAGCGGGCGCAGCGCGTCGACCTGGGCCTTGTTGAACGCCACCACCCGATCCGAACTGAACCTGCGAAATGCCAGAACATGCGCTGGGTTGGGCTCGGTCACGGTTTGGTTCGGCAACTCGATCTGATCGAAGCTATTATACTCCATCGACCAGAACACATTGCCCCATGCTGTGTTCAGTGCCTCGATCGAGCTGTAGCGGTCCGCGAGCCAGCGGCGAAACGCTTTCAAAGCGGCGTCGCTGTAGCTGATTGTCGTATCGTGACAGCCATACTCGTTGTCGATCTGCCACGCCGCGATATGCGGGTTACGGCCATAACGCTGACCTATAATCTGTGCGATCCGCGTGCATTCGTTGATATAGCCTGCGTGACTAAAACAATAGTGTCGGCGCGAGCCAAATTTGCGCGGATCGTCATTGGCGTCCATGGCCAGCATGTCGGGATACTTATCCAGCATCCAACGTGGCGGAGTTGCCGTCGGTGTGCCCAGCACAATCTTCAAGCCCGCAGCGCCCAGGGTTTCAATCGCGCGATCCAACCAGCCAAACTGTAGATCGCCCGGAGTGGGCTCCATCCGGCTCCAAGCAAATTCTCCGATCCTGACCCAGGTCAGGCCGGTCTCGATCATGCGTGACGCGTCTTTGGCCCAATTCTCTTCGGGCCAGTGTTCAGGGTAATAGCAGACGCCAAGTTCTGGCTTCATATGATAACTCTGTGCTCCGCTTGACCTTCGCCAACATTTGCGGCGGCGAGGGTCATGCCGTTTGTTGGTGTTTTTGTCAGTGTGTCGGCTTCAAGCCCTTGTCGGGCGGAGGTGCAAAACAGCGTTGTCAGATCGTTGCCACCAAAACTCGGGCACGACGTGTGTTTGGCGTTGAAATGGACTGATTTCAAGAATTGACCGGCTGGCGTATAGGCCGCGACTCGGCTTGCACCCCATTGAGCGATCCAGATATTGCCGGTGCTGTCGACAACAGCCCCATCCGGGTTCAAGCCGTCGCTTTGCAGGTCAAGGAACACGGCGGCTTCGCCGATGGGCCAGCCAGTCTCCGCATCCAGTTCCCAGCGCATGACCTGTTTGGTCAAAGTATCGCTGTAATAGGCACAGGCGCGGTCAGGCGCGAAACAGATCGCGTTCGAAATCGTCACATCCCGAACCAATGGCCTTAGCTCACCTTTCCAATACCGGTAAATCGATCCGGCGCCCTTTTCAGCATTCTTGCCCATGGTGCCAATCCAGAACCCGCCCCAAGGATCGGCGCGGCCGTCATTAGATCGAGTCACCGGGTTGTCGGCCTCAATCGGAACAATCAAATCCTTGGCGTGGCTACCCAGCTCAAATCGCCACAGACCTGTCTCTGATGCGATCAGCAGGGTTTCGTTGTCGAGCCAACCAGCGGCGGAGACATGTTCTTCAAATTCCCAGACCCGAGCTTGGTTGCCTTCTCTGGACATCAGGCGATTGCTAAGAATGTCAAACCAGAAGAGTTGTTTTCGCTCCGGGTGCCACAATGGTCCTTCACCCAATTCGCAGGGGCGATCATCGTAAACGTGGCTCATTTCGTTGACTCGTCATAGGCTGCCACGATCTGCTGGGCGTGGTCTGATACTTCAGCAACAGACATGCCAGGCTTGTAAAGCGCTGAGCCAATCCCGAAGCCATCGGCACTGGCCTTGATCCATTGATCAAAATTCTCTGGGCCCGCGCCACCGACGGCATATACCTGCGTGTCAGGTGGTAGTATGGCCCGCATTGCGGCCAAGCCTGAGGGGCCAGCCATCGACCCGGGGAACAATTTCAACCCAGTTGCTCCAGCTTGTAGGGCCGTGAAAGCTTCGGTCGGGGTGAAAACGCCTGGCCAGCTTTGCAATTCAAGTGCAATAGCACGTTGGACTACCGATACATTGCAATTCGGTGAAACGATAAGTTTGCCGCCAGCGTCCGCTACCGCATCAACCTGATCAGGGGTAAGCACAGTTCCTGCGCCAATAAGTGCCCGATCACCGATATCCGAGGCTAGGATACGGATGCTTTCCAGAGGATCGGGTGAATTCAGCGGTACTTCGATCCGGTCAATACCCGCTTGCACCAACGCGTGCCCGACAGGCCCCGCCTCATCAGGTGTCAGCCCGCGCAAGATGGCGATTATGGGACGGCTCATGCGGTTTGCCTCGTGAGTGTGCGGGCCTGTGCCAGCCCCGCAAGTGTTGTCGCGGTTGCTTCAACGGTTTCGACCAATGCGCCTTGTTGCTGTAGTGCGGTGGCGTAGGCCTTGGTTAGACTTTCCGAGCCGATGACTGCCAATTGCTGACCCAGCCAATAGGGCCGCGATGCGGCAAGCTCTGCACCTATCAGGAAGCCCGAAAGACTGGCATGCGCGATGTTCTTACTCTGACCATGCAGCAAGTCAGCCGCCCGTAACCCAAAGAGTCGCGCAGCAAGCTGTTCAGGTTTCGATAGCGTATCCGCCACAGCGTCAATGAAGCTTGCTTCGTCCCATCCATCATCGATCGAATGCCGAAGAACGGATTGCCCGCACAGCAGATCAAACATCTCACCGGTCATAAAGGTTCGGAAACTGACAACTTCACCAGCACTGATCTGGGCCCATTTTGTATGTGTGCCGGGCAGGCAAATCACACCGTCCCAATTCTGATGCGCACTGAGGAACCCTGCGATCTGAGTCTCTTCACCGCGCATCACATCGGGGGGGCTGTTCTGCTTTAGTCCCGGAACTACGAAGGCCCGAATACGCGGATCGGTGTTTGGAACGCGGAAGGGTACGACCGGGATTGGCTCGGACGGCACGGCGGAATAGGGCGCCTCGACCCAGCCCTGCCGCGCACCAACCATTCCGCAGGCGATCACGTCTACTGGCTTCTCAGGCAGCCAGTCTTTGATCAGAGCCAACAGGGCTGCCTGAAAATCTCCCCCAGCCGTGCGCGACATACCATCCTGCGAAACCGCCTGAGCGATCACTCTTTCTCCCTGCATGGCCCAGACGCGCAGATGAGAGGTACCCCAGTCAACAGCGATCCACTCAACATTCATAGCGTTACCCCGTTACCACAACGCCGCCGTCGACAACCATGCATTGACCCGTCATGGCACGGCTTGCGCTTGAGGCCAGAAACAGGGTTGGTGCGATCATGTCTTCGGGCGTTAGATGTTCTTTCAGGCATTGGCGATCCAAATGCGCGGCCAGATCTTCGGGCGTTGCCCACATGTCCAGCTGTTTCTGCGTCAGAACCCATCCCGGAGCCAGTGCATTGACCCGGATTTTCTGAGGCCCAAGCTCGCGCGCCAAAGAGCGAGTCATACCGGTGATTGCCGCGTTTGAGCTGGTGTAGATCGGATAGCCTGCGTTCCCCATCATGTAACTGATTGAACTGAAATTGATGATCGACCCGCCGTTGTCTTTCATCTGCCGCGCGGCTTCCTGACAGGCAAAGTAATAAGCTTTGAGGTTCACCTCGATCATCCAGTCCCAGAAATCGGGAGTGGTTTCCTCAAGCGAGTGACGCTTGTCGTTGGCCGCGTTGTTGACCAGCACTTTCAGCGGGCCGTGGGCCTCGGCTGCTTTGGCCATGGTGGCATGCAACAGCTCGGTTTCGGTCATGTCACCCTGCAGGAAGAACGGTGCGCGGCCATGCTTGTCACGCATCTCTTCGACGAAAGCGCTCGCATCGGAACGACCTATGAAGGCAACATTTGCACCTTGGCCCATGAAGCCATCGGTTAGTGCCGCGCCAACACCCGATCCACCGCCGGTAATGTATACGGATGCACCGCGCAGGTCTTGAAATGTAGCTGGTTGATCCATCAGTGGCTCTCTCTCGTCACAAGGCGCGTGTCTTTGCCCACAAGAAAATCAAGGTCGGCGCCCTGATCGGCTTGCAGCACATGATCGATGTAGAGTTTCGCGTACCCGCGCGTGAAATGCGGATCGTCCGGTTGCCACAGGGCGCGACGGGCGTCCAGTTCCTTTTCGTCAACCAGCAGTTCCAGTTCGCCTTTGCTGGCGGACACTCGGATGCGGTCACCAGTTTTGACCAAGGCGAGTGTACCACCGGCCTGCGCCTCAGGGCTCACATGCAGGATCACCGTGCCGAAGGCTGTGCCCGACATGCGCGCGTCCGAGATGCGGATCATGTCGCGTACGCCTTCTTTGACCAGCTTCGCAGGGATAGGCATGTTCCCAACCTCCGGCATGCCCGGATAGCCCTTGGGGCCACAGCCTTTGAGCACCAGAATGGTCTCGGGTGTGACAGGCAGGTCGTCGCGGTCGATATTTGCTTTCAAGTCCTCGATGCTCTCGAAAACATATGCTTCTGCCTCGGTTTCCAACAGTGCGTCTGTGGCCGCCGAAGGTTTCACGATCGCCCCGTTGGGCGCAAGATTTCCGCGCAGAACCCGCAGGCCAGCGGCGGGTTTTACCGGATCGTCGAAGGGGCGAATGACATCTGTGTTGAAACACTCAGCGCCTTCATAATGCGCCGAGATATCCTTGTTCAGAACCGTTTTAGCTGGGCGCAGGAAAGGTTTGAGTTCGCTCAGAACCACTGGCACGCCGCCCGCATAACAGAAATCCTCCATCAGGTATTTGCCTGAGGGCATGCAGTTGACTAGCAGTGGGATTTCTGACCCGATTTCAAAGTCTTTTAACGTCAGATCGACGCCCACGCGCCCTGCCAGTGCCAACAGGTGAACCACCGCATTTGTTGATCCTCCGACGGCCGCATTGGCGAGAATGGCGTTTTCAAAGGCTTCCTTGGTCAGAATGTCCGAGGGTTTGAGGTCTTCGTCCACCATCTCGACAATTCGTTTGCCGGTCAGATGCGCCAGTGCCATGCGACGGGCATCAACGGCGGGCAGGGCGGCGTTGGTGGGCAGAGACATGCCCATCGCCTCAACCAGCGAGGCCATGGTACTAGCGGTGCCCATGGTCATGCATACACCCGCGCTGCGCGACATGCCGGATTCCGCGCTCATGAATTCCTGCAGGGTCATTTCTCCGGCACGAACCGCCTCGGAAAACTTCCAGACATCCGTGCCCGAGCCGATATCCTGACCCCGGTACTTACCGTTCAGCATCGGGCCTGAGCTGACCACGATGGAAGGCAAATCGACCGAGGCTGCCCCCATCAGCTGCCCGGGTGTGGTCTTATCACATCCCCCCAGTAGGACAACGCCGTCGATACCATAGGCGCGGATGGATTCCTCAACATCCATCGCCAGCAGATTGCGAAATAGCATGGCGGTGGGCTTCATCTGAGTCTCGCCCAGCGACATTACCGGGAATTCGACAGGGAAGCCGCCCGCCTCCCACACACCCCGTTTGACACCCTCGGCCAGGTCACGCAGGCCCGAGTTGCAGGGCGTCAGTTCTGACCATGTATTACAAATGCCAATGATGGGGCGTCCGTCGAACGCATGGTCCGGAAAGCCCTGGTTCTTCATCCACGACCGATGAATGAACCCGTCCTTGTCAAGTTTTCCGTACCAATGTTGAGAACGGCGTTTTTTGGTCATTTTTGGCTCTGTCTGTCTGGCTTGCGATGGAGTTGATTGTTTTTCGAATAGATGAAGATCAGGCCGCACGGGCTGATTGGCACCAATCGGGTAGCCAGTCGCCATGGGCGGAAAGCAGATCGGTGACGAGGCTGCGAATTTGGCGCAGATCCAACTCCGCCGCAGTATGGGGATCCATCATGGCGGCGTGATAGATGTATTCTGGGTTCTCTTCGGTCAGTGCACGAACCGTCAACTCTTGCACGTTGATCTGGGTCCGCATCAGAGCGATCAGCTGCGGCGGGATATCCGTAACCACGGAAGGTTGGGCGCCATTTGCGTCGATTAGACACGGAGTTTCAACCGCGGCTCCCAGCGGCAGTTGCGGAATTTGACCCGTATTCGGTAGGTTGCCGTAAGCTGTGTAAGGCGTATCTGTCACGATTGCGTTCATAATGTCGGCGGCAAATTCGTGGCTTCGGGTTACTTCGATATCCCGACCATCGGTCAGTGTCTTGGCTTGGTCCTTCCAATTGGCCACCTGCTCGACGCAACGGGTCGGGTATTCGTCCAGCGGTATGCTGAACTGTTCGATCAGGTCATTGCGTCCGTCTTTGATGAACCAAGGAACGTATTCTGCAAAATGCTCGGAACTTTCGGTGCAGAAGTAACCGAGATGATCCATCACTTCGTACCGGACTTTGTTCGGACAACGAGGCATGAGAAGCGGAGGCTTGGGCAGGTGCCCGGCGTGATAGCCCTGTCGCAGAGCAGGATAGATATCGCGGTCCTCATGCTCGAGTTTGAGAAAGAAGGCGACGTGGTTAATGCCTGCAACTTTGTAGCGAATATCCGCCTTGGGCAGATCCAGATCATGCGCCAGTTCCTCGACTGTGTTCTGGACAGAATGACACAGTCCCACATGTTTCAGAGCAGGGAAGCGCTCGGCCAGGGCCCAGGTATTGCCCAGGTATTGATGGCCATCGGATTCACGTATTGCAGTAGCGTCGCATTGGGGCAGAGTTGCATCATGTCCTGCGCGACACCCCACAGAACGGGCACAGTACGTAGGCCGCGCATGATACCGCCTACACCCAGCGTATCAGCGATGGTTTGGCGCAGGCCGTATTGTTTCGGGATTTCGAAGTCAATCACGGTGCACGGCTCGTATCCGCCGACCTGAAAGGCAGTAATCACGAAATCCGCGCCGTCCAGCGCCGGGCGGCGATCCGTGTGGGTCGAGACGGTCGCACCCGTGCCGACTGATCGGATCATGGCCTTGGCCACAGCCTCGCTCTCGGCCAAGCGCACCGGATCAATATCCATCAACGCAAAATGGCTGTCGGCGAGGGCAGGGGTGAGCAGGGCGTCACCCACGATATTCTGCATGAAGATCGTGGAACCCGCACCTACAAAGGTGATCTTGGTCATGAGGTAAACCTCTGGTTTAGCGTTATTTTACAGCACCGAGGGTCAGGCCCGCGATAAAGTGTTTCTGCATCAGGAAGAACATGGCAACAGGTGGTAGGGCTGCCACAATTGAACCGGCACTCATCAGCTGATAGGCGGCGCGGAATTGGGCGTTGAAGCTGGTGATCCCGGCGGTCACGGGCTGACTTTCGGCGCCTTGGGTCAGGACAACCGCCCAGAAATAATCGTTCCAGATGAAGGTGAAGATCAGCACGCTGAGCGCGGCAATTGCGGGCTTCATTAGCGGTAGGACCACATACCAGAAAATCCGCCATTCGCTGATACCTTCAACCCTCGCCGCCTCGATGAGTTCGAAGGGTAGGGCGCGGATGAAGTTGCGCATGAAGAGTGTGCAGAAGCCGGTCTGGAAGGCGATATGGAACAGAACAAGCCCGGTTTTGGTGTTGTAGAGGCCCAGTTCCAAAGTCAGATCGCGTACGGGGACCATCAAAATCTGGAAGGGGACAAAGTTGCCCGCCACGAACATGAAGAAGATCCAAAGGTTCGATTTGAACTTGTAGATTCCAAGCGCAAATCCGGTCATGCAGCTGAGCGCCACGGCTCCGATCACGGTGGGTACGGTGATCAGGAATGAGTTCAGCAAATATCGAGGCATGTCTGAATTAAAGAAGACCTGCCCATAGTTGAAAGCGCCCTCAAAGCTGGACGGCATGCCCCAATAGTTCGCGTTGGTGAAGTCTGCCGCCGGTTTGACCGAGAACAGGGCGACCGCCAGCAACGGCCCCAGCCACAGCAACAGCGCCAGAGGCAGCATCGCCTGATAGGTGATCTGGGCCGCGCGGGGTTGTTTTTCGATGGGTTTGGGAAACATCTCAGTGCCCCTTTTCTTCGCGATACATCGACCACAGGAAATAGGCGATGAAGCAGAGCATGATGAGGAACAGGATCACCGCGATGGCGGCTCCATATCCCATGCGGAAACCGTATTCGGACAGGGCGACTTCGAACATGTAATAGGCCAGCACACGGGACGACCCAAAAGGCCCCCCCTGTGTCATGATCGAGATCAGGTCAAAGCTGCGCAACGCACCGATGATGGTTACGACAAAAGCGATGAACGTCGCGGGTCGCAGTTGCGGCAGGATGATGTGCCACAGCATCCGCCCACCTTTTGCACCGTCAAGCCGTCCGGCCTCGATTTGCTCGGGGTCAACGGCGTTCAGGCCGGTGAGGTAGAGGATCATGCAATAGGCGGTTTGCGGCCAAAGGCCCGCGAAGATGATGCCATACGTGACGAACCGTTCGTCACCCAGCACATTCAGCGGGCCCATTCCAAACAGGCCGAGGAATTCGTTCAGCAAGCCAAATGTCGGATCATAAAACCACGTGAAAACAAGGCCAACGACGACCTGTGAGATAACGAAAGGGAAAAAGAACAGAGATTTATAAAGGCGGATGCCCCAGACCGTTTGGTTCAGGAACAACGCGATGAACAGGCCCGCAGGGATCGCCGCAAGATACAGGATCAGCCAGATCAGGTTGTTCTTCAGCGAGATATAAAAGGCGTCGCGGTCAACCCATTCCCAGTAAAGGTCTTCGTAGTTGCGAAAGCCCACATATTCGGCGGCTCCCAGCCCATCCCACTCGTAAAGAGACAGATTGAAGGACTGAAACACCGGGATGATCACATAGACCATGAAGAACAGCAGGCCCGGAGCCAGAAACAGCCAAGGCGCGATGCGCTGCTGGTTTCTATGGAACCAGCTTTCCTGTTCTGGGGTGTCAACTACAGCGGTCATGGAACATCTCTGGTTAGGGGGTGAAGGCGGGCTGAAGCCCGCCCTACGATTTTGAATGGTTTAAGGCCGAACTGAGTTCGGCCCTAATTACACTTAGTTGTCGTAGATGCGCTCACGCGCGCGTTCCAGCTTGGCCAGAATCTTATCCGCGTTGTCAGGCTTGACCATGAATTCCTGGAAGCCCTCCATCGAGACCTTGGCCATTTCTGCTGGTGCGTCACGGTCCCAGAACTGGGCAACACCGCCAGGGCTGTTGGACGACAGCATCGTGAAACCTTGCTGCAGGAACTTGTCATCATCTACCGCAGATTGCGCGTTCACAGGCAATTGGCCGAGGTTTGCACCGTTGTTGATTTCGGTCTGCTCGTCCGCGGAAACCGCAAAACGCAGGAACTCACGCGCGGCTTCCTTGTTTGAGGCATTCGCCGGAATGTGGAACGTGTCCGTCGGCGCATCTTCGGCCAGTTCGACATCGGGGTTGATGGCAACGAACTGGTAGAAATCCAGCTGATCGTCCGTCAGACCCGCCTCACGCAGGGGCGCCACGGCGAAGTTGCCCATCAGATAGGCCGCCGCCTCGCCGTTGACCATGAAGGGCAGGGCTTCCTGCCAGCTATAAGTCTGGTGATTGTCGATGAACGCGCCCATGTCGATCAGCTGTTTCCAGTTGGCGAAGGTCTGCCTGACCCGGTCGTCTTCCCAGCTGATTTCACCATTTGCGAGCTGGTTGTGGAAATCGAACCCGTTGGTGCGCATATTCAAGTAGTCAAACCAGCCACCGGCGGTCCACAAGAACTTGGTGCCGATGGTATAGCAGGCACGGCCTGAATCAACTATCTTCTGGCAATTGGTCAGCTCTTCTTCCCAAGTGGTTGGCTCGCTCAAGCCAAGTTCATCAAAGATGTCTTTGCGATAGTAAACCCCCCACTGATAGTATGTGTACGGGACACCCCATTGCTTTCCATCAATGGTCATCGCGCCTTTGGTGGATGCCAGATTGTCGGCGATTTCAGGCTCGGCCCACAGATCCGAGACGTCCTCGAACAGGCCCGCCTCGACATATGGCTTCATCCGGTTGGCAGCGTACCACGTGGCAACGTCCGGCGTGTCTGCCGTCAGGAAGTTGCGGATCTGGGTCTTGTAAGCCTCACGGTCGATCACGGTGGTCTCGATTTCCAGACCGGGATGTTCAGCCGCGAATCGCTCGATCATCGCTTCCATCGTCGCGCGCGGCGCCGGGTTGGATGTATCGAGGAAGATTCGCAGCTCGCCGGTCAGCTCAGCTGCAACAGGCGCAGCAAGTGCCACACTGGCAGCCAAAGCAGCTGCTGTGCGCTTGAACATGGAATGCATAGTTTCCTCCCTTAAGCTTCCATATTGGTTCCAAATATTGAAACCTTGTTTTATATATTGAAAACTACACATCGACTCGGCTAGTCTTGTCAAGACCCTCGTGCCCATAGCCGGGGGAAAATGGAGGAGAACAGGCGCCCGTGGCAGGTGACGGAACAATAGGAAAAGCATGTGATGTGTTGGAACAGGTCGCGGCCTTCGGGCGCCCTGTGCGGTTTGGGGAATTGCTGGAAAGCAGCAAATTCCCCAAGGCGACGCTGTATCGCTTTCTGCAATCGCTGACCAATCAGGGCATGCTGCATTACGAACCGGAACGGCAAACATATTCTCCGGGGATGCGGTTGGTGCGGTTGGCTCATTCGGCATGGACCCAAAGCTCGCTTGCGCCCATTGCGCGGCCTTTCTTGGACGCCCTCAGCGCCGAGACAGGGGAAACGGTGCACCTGGCGCAGCTTGATTCCGGTCAGGTGCTTTACGTGGATAAACGCAATGCTCAGCGACCGATCGAGATGTATTCCGAGGCCGGCAAGGTTGGCCCGGCTTACTGCACCGGCGTCGGTAAGGCGATGATGGCTTATCTGGACGAGGCTCAGTTGGAGAAGACGATCTCGCAACAAAGCTTTCACCGGTTCACCGACAAGACACTGGCCTCGGAGAAGGCATTGCGAGCCGATCTCGAGCTGATCCGCAACCGGGGTTACGCGGTTGATGATGAAGAGCATGAGCCCGGCATCATCTGTATTGCCTGCCCGATCCTGACCTCCGGGGGCCGCATGTTAGGGGCTCTATCGGTGACGGGATCGACCGGAAGGATGGATTTCGAACAATTAAAATCTTGGGTGCCACGCGTCCGGCGCGTCGCTGAACAGATTGGCACAGAAGCACAGGCGTGGCGGTTCCCCGAGGGCCAACAGAATAGGATGCAAGCAACATGACAGGTGTAACCCTGAAAGGCGCGATCAAACGGTATGGCCAGACTCAGGTCATTCACGGGATCGATCTGCAGATTGAAGATGGCGAGTTTTGCGTGTTCGTGGGCCCTTCGGGCTGCGGCAAGTCTACGTTGTTGCGGATGATCGCGGGGCTTGAGGAAACCTCGGATGGTGAAATCCATATCGGCGCACGTGAAGTCACGCACGTCGACCCGGCCAAGCGGGGGGTGGCGATGGTTTTCCAGACCTATGCGCTCTATCCGCATATGACTGTGGCCGAGAATATGGGCTTTGGCCTGCGGATGAACGGTGTCGCCAAAACCGAGATTGACCAGAAGGTTCAGGAAGCGTCGAATATCCTAAAACTCGATCAATATCTGAAACGCAAACCCAAAGCGTTGTCCGGCGGTCAGCGTCAACGGGTTGCGATTGGGCGCGCTATTGTGCGCGGCCCCGAGGTGTTCCTGTTCGACGAGCCGCTTTCGAACCTTGACGCGGAATTGCGGGTTGAAATGCGGGTCGAGATTGCGCGGCTTCATCAGGAAATCGGCGCAACGATGATCTATGTTACGCATGATCAGGTAGAAGCGATGACCATGGCCGACAAGATTGTGGTATTGCGCGACGGCCGGATCGAGCAGGTGGGTGCCCCAATGGACCTGTATCGTGACCCCGATAACAGATTCGTGGCGGGCTTCATTGGCTCTCCGGCCATGAACTTCTTAGAGTGCGATGTCGTGGATGGCATGGTGCGGCACCCTGCGCTGACTGATGCGATCCCGGTCACCGAAAGCGTTCCGAATGGGGCAACGAAAGTGACTCTGGGCATTCGCCCCGAGCATATTCAGGTGGATCGAAACGGTGACACCTGCACAGTCGATCTGACCGAAGCGCTGGGTGGGGTATCCTATTCCTATCTGCTTACGCCCAATGGCGATAAGCTGATTGTGGAAGAGCGGGACGACCAGCGCAGTACGACCGGTGACCGTATCGGGCTTTCGATTCGGCCCGAACGCGCGATGCTGTTCGATCCCGAGACGGGTCAGCGGCTGCGATAGGGCTTGCCAGACCGAAGTTGTTTTGCATGACTGCGCATTAACCAGCGGCTTTCAGGAGGCCATATGCGCAGTTCCAAAACCATCCATGTGATCTCGGCCCACGCCGAAGGTGAGGTAGGCGATGTCATCGTCGGAGGGGTCGCCCCGCCTCCGGGCGAGACCGTGTGGGAACAGAGGGCCTTTATCGCCGAAGACCAGACCCTGCGGGATTTCATGCTGAACGAACCCCGCGGCGGTGTCTTTCGCCATGTGAATCTGCTGGTGCCACCAAAAAACCCCGAGGCCGATGCTGCTTTCATAATCATGGAGCCGGAAGACACGCCGCCGATGTCCGGTTCGAATTCCATCTGCGTCTCAACGGTTCTGCTGGATAGCGGCATCCTTCCGATGCACGAACCTGAAACCCATCTGACATTGGAAGCTCCCGGAGGGCTGGTTCGCGTTCGCGCCGAATGCCGAAATGGCAAGGCAGATCGCATCTATGTGCAGAACGTGCCAAGTTTCGTCGACAAGCTGGATGCCCGGATCGAGGTTGAGGGCATCGGGACGCTGCGCGTAGATACCGCGTTTGGTGGCGACAGTTTTGTAATTGTCGATGCAGCTGATCTGGGTTTTGACCTGACGCCTGATGAAGGCGCTGATCTTGCCAGAACCGGCGCGCGTATCACCGATGCGGCCAATGAGCAGCTTGGCTTCAATCACCCCACCAAAGACTGGAATCACATTTCATTCTGCCAAATCGCAGGCCCGCTGAATCGACAAGGCGATATCCTCACCGGTCGCAATACCGTCGCCATCAAGCCCGGCAAGCTGGATCGTTCACCCTGCGGCACTGGTGCCTCGGCCCGAATGGCTGTTTTGCTGGCCAAAGGTCAGATGTCGATGAATGACCGCTATCATGCGCGTTCGGTTATCGACAGTGAGTTTCGCTGCCGCATCGTGGATCAGCTCGATCTGAATGGGCGCGTGGCGATCACACCGGAAATCTCGGGGCGGGGTTGGATTACGGGTACACACCAGCACATGCTGGACCCGGAAGACCCTTGGCCCGGTGGCTACCGCTTGAGTGATACTTGGGGTGCATAAGTCGGGGCCAAAATTGACCCCGTACTTTGGTTGATCTTCAGCTATCGAGGTTGAACATCAGTCTTGCAGTCACTGGTACGGTACGGGTGATGCTGGGAAGTTGCGCCAGCTCCATTAGCTTGTCGACACCCGCTGAAACGCCCGCATCCTCAGTGCTGATGAAGATCATGTCGTTGGTTGACACCATGACAGTGTCTTCGGCCACGCGCAAAATGAACATATCGGTGTAGAACTCAACCTCGGTCCCGGCCAGAGCCAGTTTGGCATCCACTTCAACCGTGTTGCTGGAACCCACATCCAACTTGGATACCTCATACAAATCAATCTCTGCGGTCAGTGTGGCTGTTGCTGCCTTGCGGAACACATGTTCGATCATCCGCTCGTTGCGGATATCGATATTCGTTTCGACCGAGGACAAGTCGATATCAATCTCAACTTTGCCATCCTCGCTGACATGGCCTGATAGATTGGTGAAGGAATTGACCTCGCCCACATCGTCGATCTTAACCGTGCCATAGGCAAGATGAGAAGCGTCGGGGTTCAGCGTCCAATCAGCGGCCAGCGCAGGACCTGCAACAAAAGCCGACGCAATCGTGATTGTTTTGAACAGAAGTTTCATTTCATTCCTCCAGAGTCTATGACAGTTCAGACCAAGCGGGCCCGGTCCCATGACAAAGCAAACACACACAGGTCGCGATTTATTCGATGAGTGTTGAGATGAGCACCGAACAAGCCGTGCGCGGCGCGATCCAGACCCATTCGAAACGGGTCTGGCGGTTTGGATTGGCGCTGTCGGGTGCATCGGATGTAGCGGACGATTTGCTGCAGGCAACGGCATTGCGTGCGTTGGAAAAGCACCATCAGGTCACCTCGTATGAACGGTTGGACAGTTGGCTGATGACGATCTGCCGCTCGATCTGGTTGAACGAGATACGGGCACGGTCTGTGCGCAAGGCGCAAGCATTGTCGGTTACACCTGAGGCGGAATTGGTTGCACACGGGCCCGACTCAGAAACGAATATTTTCGCCGCTCAGGTGTTTACTCAAGTGATGCAACTGCCAGAGGCGCAGCGCGAAACGGTGATGCTTGTATTTGTAGAAGGGCACAGTTACCGCGAAGCTGCGGCCATGCTGGATGTTCCCATCGGCACAATCATGAGCCGGTTGTCCAACGCCCGGCAGAAACTGAAAACCGTAATGCAGCACGAAGCGGACGACGCGGTGCAACGGAGTGGCAAATGAAGTTTTCCGACGAAACACTTCTGGCCTATCTGGAGGGCAGCCTTGATGAGGCCGAAGTCCACGCCATCGAAGCGGCCGTGGCAGAGGATACGGGTCTTGAAGCCCGCTTGATGGCGTTGGATCCGTTTGCCCCTGTTGTGCAGCAGGTTTTTGATGACGTCCCGGCTGAGGTTCCTGAAATTGATCTGCCTGCGCCCACTCCGCAGCAATACAAATCAGGACCTCTTCGATTGCTGGCGGTTGCGGCTTCGGTTGCCGTTATCGCAGTATCCGCAACCTTCTGGGTGACGCGTCCGAAGGCTTTGGGCTGGGCAGAGCAAGCCGCAATTTATCAATCACTCTATTCAGCCGAAACGATTGCTGATCTGGATAACTCTCCGCAAAAACTGGACGCGCAATTTGCTCAGGCTGAGGCTCAGCTCGGCCGACCCTTAAATCGGGAGGTGCTGGAAAATCTTCCCGGCCTCGACCTGAAACGCACACAGGTTTTATCATTCAAAGGCAAGCCATTGGTTCAGGTTGTCTTTGCTGACGCGCAGGGAAATCCATTTGCGTTCTGCGTGATCCGGCAAGGTCCAAATGCCCCATCGAAGGCAGTCAATCTTGCAGTGCTGAGCGGCCTATCAACCGCGACATGGGCAAAAGATGGGTATGGTTATATGCTGTTGGGTGGCGATCGCGAGACAGATCTGAGTGGAGAGCTGCATGCTCTGACCGCAGCCTTTGCGGGTTGACTATCGGGATTTCGGGAAACCCCTTGTGAACTGCGGCAAATGCTCGAAGAATGCCAGATATGAAGCCGATCCCTCAAGAACCGGACCCAGAAGATGATGAGGCCTTGGACGCAGGGCCGCGCAGCATCTATGACACCGATCCACCGGATGAAGAGGATCTATGGTTTCTCCCTCCAGCGGATGAAGAAGATCCTGAAGAATTTCTTCCGTTTGTCTCAAGGCCTGATCAAAGCCTCCTTTTTGATCCAAGGGATTGGCGCGCGGCTCAATCTGAACTGTCCGCTGAACTTGCTGATCTGGCCGTGACTTTCGGGGCGCTGGATGAACGTTTGCGCGCAGGGCCGAAAGGATGGGGTCACCGTCTGGCCTTGATGGAAGTGTCGGATTTGGGTTGGTGGACCGGAGACCGGATCAGTGTCGACCGTCTCGCGCTATGGACCGGATTACGGATCGGTGCGACGAGTGATGACGTTCAGGCTTTGTACCGGGCAGGCTGGGCGGTGCGGCGACTATCCTCGGGTGCTGGGCCATCAGAGGGAGGATGGGACGCTGGGTTGACCGCTTTTCTGGATCGTCAAGCCCAGGGCATCGAGGACGCCCCAGAGACCGTGATAGATCTGGCCGAAGTGATGCGGAATGTAGCTGCGTTACACCCGGTGACTCAGGCTGCAATCGGGTTCCACGCGTGGCGCGCTCTCTCTCCGGGCATAGGACAGGATACCGAAGCTGCCGTTATTGCAGCCCGCCATGCGGCATCGATGGGGCGAGGTGGCGCATTGTTCATGCCGCTTTCCTTGTCAGGACCGGGTGCGTTGCGCGGTGCAGGCTCATTGGACGAGAAGCTATCCGCCTGGATAGGCGGGGCAGGTCAGGCCTCGCTTGCAGCTCTGCTGCATCTGGACCGGATCAGCGCCTGGGAAGGACGTGCCCGTGAGGCTGTATCAGATCTGAGTGGGCGAACTCCACCAGTGTTGATCGACGCGCTGACAGCTTGGCCGATGGTGTCGGCACCTTTGGCCGAAGAGCTGACCCAAGCCTCGCGCGCGGCCATACAGCGAAATCTGGACAAATTCAGCGACAGAGGATTGATCCGCGAGGTGACAGGGCAGGGCCGTTATCGAGTCTGGACAGCGGCATTATAACCGATCTTTCGAATTCCCCGTTAGCTTGCATTTGGCCGAGTCTTGCTGTTTCTGGAAGAACAACAGGCGAAGTAGAACCATCGGGGCGCAATCATGAGCAAATCAGCACTGATAACCGGTATTACGGGTCAGGATGGCTCTTACCTGGCCGAGCTGTTGCTTGCCAAAGGCTATGACGTTCACGGTATCAAACGTCGCGCATCGTCTTTCAATACGCAGCGGATTGATCATATCTATCAGGATCCGCATGAACCAGATCCCAGACTGCATCTGCATTATGGTGATCTAAGCGATACCTCGAACCTGACCCGGATCATTCAGGAAGTGCAGCCCGACGAGGTCTATAATCTCGGCGCGCAATCCCATGTTGCGGTGAGTTTTGAATCGCCGGAATACACTGCGGATGTGGATGGGTTGGGTACGCTACGCCTGCTCGAAGCGATCCGGTTTCTGGGGCTTGAGGGCAAGACCCGGTTTTATCAGGCCTCTACCTCAGAGCTCTATGGTTTGGTGCAGGAAACACCGCAACGCGAGACAACGCCTTTTCACCCGCGCTCACCCTATGGGGTCGCCAAGCTGTATTCCTATTGGATAACAGTAAATTATCGAGAGGCTTACGGGATGTATGCCTGCAACGGTATTTTGTTCAATCACGAAAGCCCCCGGCGTGGTGAGACCTTTGTGACTCGTAAGATCACTCGTGGCCTTGCAAACATCGCGCAAGGTTTGGATGACTGTTTGCATATGGGTAATATCGATAGTTTGCGCGATTGGGGGCACGCGCGGGACTATGTGAAGATGCAGTGGCTGATGCTGCAACAGGAGACGCCCGAGGACTTTGTAATCGCCACCGGCAAGCAGTATTCCGTGCGCCAGTTCATCGAATGGTCTGCCAGCGAGCTGGGTTTGGTGCTAGAGTTTTTAGGGGAGGGTGTCGAGGAATTTGCGATTGTTCGCGAAGTAGTGGGTGATAAGGCGCCTGCCCTGAAAGCTGGCGATATCGTGATGCGGATCAACCCGCGTTACTTCCGACCGGCCGAGGTTGATACGCTGTTGGGAGATCCGTCCAAGGCCAAGCAAAAACTAGGTTGGGAACCCGAGACCTCTGTGCAAGATCTATGCGCCGAAATGGTTGCCGAAGATTTGGAAATCGCACGGCGCAATGCCCTGCTCAAAGAACACGGGATGGCTGCGCCTGTCACGCGGGAAAACGGCTGAAATGGGCGGTTCGCGCAGAATATATGTAGCGGGTCATCGCGGCATGGTCGGAAGCGCGATTCTGCGAAGGCTGCAGCAGCGCCAGCAGGCAGGTGAAAAACTCGAGCTAATCACGCGGACGCGGAGCGAATTGGATCTGACCGATCAGGTTCAGGTTCAGAATTTCATGCGTGCAGAACGTCCGGACATCGTGATTTTGGCCGCCGCCCGTGTTGGCGGTATCTATGCGAACAACACATATCCGGCGGATTTCATCTACGAAAACCTGATGATCGAATGCAATGTGATCCATCAGGCGTTTTCGGCGGGTATAAAACAGCTGCTGCAACTTGGAAGTTCCTGCATTTATCCGCGCGCAACACACCAGCCAATGTGCGAAGACGCGCTTTTGACCGGGCCGCTGGAGCCGACAAATGAACCTTACGCCATCGCCAAGATTGCCGGGATCAAGCTTTGTGAAAGCTATAACAGGCAGCACGGCGTCGACTACCGGTCCGTCATGCCGACCAACCTTTATGGCCCCGGAGACAACTTTCACCCTGAAAACAGTCACGTGCTCCCAGCACTGATCCGACGTTTTCACGAGGCACAGCGTGATGGGCTAGATGAAGTTGTCATATGGGGAACCGGAAATCCGCGACGCGAGTTCTTGCATGTTGATGATATGGCCGAGGCGTCGTTGTTTGTATTGGACCTGCCGCGCGAGGTATATGAGGCAAACACTGATCCAATGTTAAGCCACATTAATGTGGGTACGGGCAGCGATACATCGATCGCAGACCTCGCAACGATCATTACGGGTGTCGTCGGTTTCACTGGCCGGATCACGTATGATCCAGACAAACCGGATGGCACGATGCAAAAACTGATGGATGTATCGCGCCTCGCAGGTATGGGTTGGAGTGCTGGCATCAGTCTTAACGACGGAATTCGCCAGACCTATGCGTGGTTTCTAGATCAATCAGAAACCGATCTGCGCGAAAGGTGACCGCCCGCGCAATGGCCCGGACGGTCTGAGCTGTCAGAACCAGCGGCCGATGGCGATCATTGATGGTTCAATATTTGTGGCATCCAAAATTGCCGCCAGCACCTGGAATGTTGCTTGTGTTTCAGATGGCGTGTCAAATCCTACAAACCGACCGAGCCCGCCACCATTCCCGCTAAGGGCTGGTTTACTGCCAGCGGCAAAAGCGATGGGAAAATCCCAGTTGGCAGAACCGCTGGTGAACAAGGCACCGGTTGCGGTCGTACATCCGACAGCATCAAGAGTTGTTGTACAAATTTGGGTACCGTCAGCAAATCGCGTGTAGTCTCCATTTGTATTACTGCCATGCTCGATCACAGCCCCAGAAGGTACACCACTGTTTTGTGACACTGTGCCCAGTACGTTGCCCGGTCCGTATCCATAATCTGCCCGCATCAGGCGACCAGGCGTGGTGTCATTGGCGCTGCTCTGTATGGCTGCGCCACCCGCTATACCAGATGAGGCGTCAAACCGTAGTGCTTCAACCCAGCTCCCGCCATCTGGCGAGACTTTGATCGAGAACTCCGTGTTGCCAGAAAGGCCCATCTCGGCGTGACCGGTCCAGTTGGATTGAAACAAAAGCGAGGCCGTGTCGCCGTCGCTGGCTTTGTTGACCTTCAACTGATGACCACCACCTTCATGGGTTAGCAACGTCGCAGGGCTACGCACCGCCAGCCGATTGGTGCTGTCGGATCCGGTTGCGACGCCAATTCCTGGCAGATTCTGCAAATCGACAGGCGGGTCGATCCAGGCGGATCCGTTCCAGATTTTCAACTGCTCCGAGCTTTGGTCCCAGGCCCGCCACCCCAATTCCGGCGCTAAGAAATGCCATCCGTGGTCCAACCAAGCTGCCAATTGGCCGTCGTGACCAGCCCAAGTCCCCGTAGGCGCCGTGCCGAGTGCATGCGTTTCCCCCTGATCGGGCGCAGCGGGCGGTATTGTCGCGTCGATGGAGACTACGCTCAGTTGGACTACAAGATCGAGTGTACGCAGCGCCTCGTTATGGGTCACGTGTTTCTGGGCCTGAGATGGTTGAATAAAGGGCAGGTTCAAACGAGGTGAGTTCTGTGGCACGGGCGTCCTCCTGAGATGTCGCTTTGACAATGATCGCGCGCCACCCTGCCTCAATCGGAGTGAAGCCCACCTGACGAACCCGGACGCTGGGTTTTTGATTTGTTAGGATTTGAGAAATGTCAAAAACCGCCTGCATTGCAGATAGCGGGATTTAATCAGAGATAAAGGGCTACTAGCACCTACTGACTTAGGTCAATTACGCGCATATACATCTTCATAGCGAATAATGTCGTCTTCACCCAGATAGGTCCCGGTTTGTACTTCGATCAGGACCATGGGGACTTTGCCGGGGTTCACCATCCGGTGAACCGCACCCAAAGGCACATAGACCGACTGGTTTTCTGACACCAGCTGAACATCGTCATTTATCGTCACTTCGGCGGTGCCCTCCACGACGATCCAGTGCTCGGACCGATGATGGTGAGATTGCAGACTCAGCGATGCACCGGGATGGACATGGATACGCTTGACCTGGAACCGGTCTCCGATGACGAGGCTTTCGAACCACCCCCAGGGTCGATGATCGACGGGCAGGGATTCCGCCTGCTTGGCGCCTTTTGCTTTCAAGGCTGCGACGGCCTGTTTGACATCCTGCGCGCGGTCCATGCTGGCCACCAGAACCGCATCGGGCATCGCGACTGCAATCACGTTTTCCAGCCCCATCGCTACGACCTCCTGTGCAGGAGATTCTGAGCGCACCAGCACATTGTGGCAATCAATGGCAGTGACTTCACCGGCGGTAGCGACCCCATTTGCATCAGGGTTGCTGAGCTCCTGCACCGCCGACCAACTGCCTACATCTGACCAACCGGCTGCATAAGGAACAACGCTGAGGTTGCTGGCCTTTTCCATAACCGCATAGTCGATCGATATGTCCTGAACTGAGTTCCAAGCGATGGGGTCAAGCCGCAGAAAGCCCAAGTCAGACTGCGCCTGATCAACAGCGTTCTGAACCGGAGCTACAAGATCCGGCGCATGTTGGTCATAGGCCGCAAGGATATCGCGGACCGCAAACAGAAAGATGCCGGAATTCCAAAGGTAACTACCTTCGGAAACCATCGTTTCGGCGCTCTTCAGGTCGGGCTTTTCAACAAATCGATCGAGATGAATCGACGCACCCGACGCGTCGGGAATCTGCCGAAGTTTGAGATAACCATATCCAGTCTCTGGCCGGTCAGGCGTGATTCCGAATGTAACAAGGTCTCCGCGCTCATCGATCGTACGGATACCTTCCGCAACTGCCTCGTGAAAGGCCTGAGCATCCGGAATGACGTGATCGGACGCCGCCACCAGCATCAATGCATCGGGATCGCTGGACGAAAGGTGCAGAGCTGCCGCCAGGACAGCCGGAGCGGTGTTGCGCCCTTCAGGTTCGATAAGGATCGGGCCTGGGTCAATTCCAACGGCCATCAACTGCTCAGGTACAACGAAACGAAATGCTTCATTGGTTAACAGCAACGGCTTTGCGTAAGGCGTTTCGACGGGTCCTTTAAGACGCTTTGCACATTGCTGCAAAAGGCTGGTTGCACCAATCAGCGGCACGAATTGTTTTGGGTAGCTTTTGCGTGACAGGGGCCATAACCGTGTTCCGGAGCCACCACATAAAATTACCGGATAGACGGTCCTCATGCTGCCCTCGCTCTCTGTGTTCTTGGGGTCGAGCTATTGCAATGAATGCCAACTGGTTGAAGCATCTTACCTATTGCGCGGCCTGGTCCGACGAAACGATATCATGCAGATACTGACTTAAATCATCACGAAGATCGTCGCGGGCCAGCGCAAACGATACCGTGGCCTGAAGGAAACCGGCCTTTGAGCCACAATCAAATCGTTGGCCTTCGAATTTGTAACCAAATACAGGAACGCCATTTCCGATATCCTCGGCGATCGCGTCAGTCAGCTGGATTTCGCCTCCGCTGCCTTTCTTCTTCTGGTTCAAATTGTACAGTACCGAGGGGCCCAAAATATAACGACCAATGACGGCGAGATTTGATGGTGCCTCCTCAGGTTTTGGCTTTTCAACCATACCCTTGGCTCGGACAACCGCACCGACATTTTGGCCTGTATCCAAAATACCGTAAGAGCTTGTCTTTTCGTTTGGAACTTCCATCGCAGCAACCATATTGCCGCCGGTTTCCTCATAGGCCTCAACCATTTGCTGCAGGCAGGGTTTGCCAGCAGCAATAACATCATCGGGCAGCATTACCGCAAAGGGCTCATCTCCGATCAGTCGCCGTGCACACCAAACTGCATGTCCAAGCCCCAGCGCCTTGTGCTGGCGAATATAGGCGATCGCGCCGCTTTCCATATTGGTCGCGTTCAATATCTCAAGCAAATCGTCTTTGCCCTTCAACTTCAAGTCCTGCTCCAACACAAGGTTGTGGTCAAAGTAATCCTCAAGCGCTGACTTCCCGCGTGACGTCACGAAGATAAACTCGGTGATCCCGGCTGCCCGCGCTTCGTCAATTGCATATTGAACCAGCGGTCTATCGACCAAAGTCATGATCTCTTTTGGCACCGATTTGGTCGCCGGTAAAAAGCGCGTCCCCATACCCGCGACGGGGAAAATAGCCTTTGTGACTTTGCGTGCCATGTTACCTCATGATTTCCATAGTCTGCCCGTGCGCTTTGTAGGCGCTGGGGTCCTCACATAAAACTTAAATTCGCATCAATCAATCTCACCCGACAGTAGTGCAGCGGGCACGATGGAATCTGCCATTAACCTGCACACAGAGTCAAAACGAAACACACCCAAACGTGGTTCTAGCCAAGGTACACAGAGTACTTGGTGCGCTGAAAAGTAGGATTCGCGCCCCTGAAACCTTCAAGCTTCGGGGCGCGAATAGTCAGGAGTTAGCCATAATCGCATCAAGCGGATCATGTTCGGCAACGAAATGGTCAGGAGCAATTTCGCTAAGCCGCGGAACATAGTCCGTTTCGCCCGAGGACAACTTGCTGGGTAAGAAACGCAATGTGGCCTTGGGATCCATTGGGGACGGTAATTCACCCGGTAATTTAAGCCTTTGACGGTTACGCTCAACATCCGGATCAGGAATCGGAACCGCCGATATCAGGGATTTGGTGTAGGGGTGTATTGGTTCAGAACATATCACTTCACCATCGCCCAATTCGACAATGCGACCCAAGTACAAAACCATGATTCGGTTAGACACTGCGCGTACAACTGACAGGTCATGACTAATGAAAATCATCGACAAACCGAACTCTTGTTGCAATTCTCGCAACAATTCCACGATCTGAGCCTGAATGGACACGTCCAGTGCCGAAACGGCTTCATCGCAAATGATCAACTTTGGTTTGTTGATCATTGCCCGAGCGATTCCGACGCGCTGATTTTGCCCACCTGACAGTTCATGTGGATAACGGTTGATCATATTGGTTGGCAGGCCAACACGTTCCATCATCTCGGCGACCAGGTCCTTGCGTTCGCGTTCCGTCAGGTCTGGGCGATAGGTTTTTAATGGTTCCGCGATTGAGGCCGAAATTGTCATCCGTGGATCAAGGCTGGCGAGCGGATCCTGGAATACAATCTGCAAATCCTTGCGGTATTTGTTCAACTCGGACCGTTTCAACCCGACGATCGGATGGCCCAGCCAGCTGACGTTGCCCGCACTGGGTTCGATCAATTGCAGAACCGCCCGCGCCAGCGTGGACTTGCCGCAACCAGATTCACCCACAACGCCCAGCGTTTCGCCCTTGCGAATATCAAAGCTGACACCATCCACGGCCTTGAGAGGCACCTTGTGGCCGAACAATCCGCCCGGAACATGGATTGGGAAATGAACCTTGACGTCGTCAACGCGCAGCAGCGGCTCTTCGGTATTGCCCAAGGCTTTGGGCGCGTCACCGGCGTCGATGCGAGGCATCGCCTCAAGCAGGGTGCGCGTGTACTCGTGTTGCGGTGCGCGAAAGACTTCACGGGTTTCCCCGGCCTCGACAAATTGACCAAGGCGCATGACCTGTATGCGGTCGCACATCCGCGCGACGACGCCCATGTCATGGGTAATCAAAGCAATGGCTGTGCCTTCGTCTTTTTGAAGTCGCACCATCAGGTCCAGAATGTCGGCCTGTACGGTGACGTCTAGCGCCGTTGTGGGCTCATCCGCGATCAGCAATTTCGGGTTGCACAGCATCGACATCGCGATCATGACCCGCTGGCGCATCCCACCCGACAGCTCGTGCGGGTACTGATCCAGTCGCCGTTTCGCCTCGGGGATGCGGACGCGGTCCAGCCATTCAAGGCATCGCGCTTTGGCAGCCGAACCCTGCAAACCCTTATGAACTTGCAACACTTCGCGCATCTGTTGACCGACCCGCAAATGCGGGGTCAGGGCGGTGAGCGGGTCTTGAAAGATCATACCGACATCATCGCCGCGGATGCGGTTCAGCTTGTTCACTGGCAAGTTCAGTATTTCCTGACCGTTCAGCATGGCAGACCCCGTTGCGCGGCCAGCCGGAGGCAATAGCCCCATCGCTGCCATGAAGGTCTGGCTTTTGCCCGACCCGCTTTCGCCGACGATGCCCAGACACTCGCCTGGATTGATGTCGAAACTGATGCCCTTGACGGCTTCGACGATGCCATCTGGAGTATCGAACTGCACGCTCAGGTCTTTGATGGAAAATAGACTCATATCAGCGATCCTTCGGGTCCAGCGCGTCACGCAAACCATCACCGATGAAAAACATGGTGATGATGATGGCGACGTAGAATGTCAGGGGATAAAGAAGCTGCCACAAAGTGCCATAGCCCATAGTCCCGGCACCTTCGGCGATCAGGCGGCCCAAAGAGGTGTAGGGTTCAGAGATCCCGAGACCTAAAAACGAAATGAAACTTTCAGTCAGGATCATTTCGGGGACCAACAGCGAGGCGTACACGATCACAACGCCCAACAGGTTGGGCAGAATGTGGCGATACATGATGGTAAACTCACTGACACCGGCGGCACGAGCGGCTTCGATGAATTCGCGGTTCTTCAGCGTCAGGGTTTGCCCCCGAACGATCCGCGCCATGGTCAGCCAACCGACTGCACCCAACGCGATGAACAGCATGAAAAAGGACCGCCCCGCCACGACCAGCAGAAGGATGATGATCAGAGTTGCCGGGATCGCCAGAAGTATGTCGACAAAGCGCATCATGGCGCTGTCGGTACGCCCTCCGATATAACCAGCGGCAATGCCATAGCAAGTGCCAACGATCAACGCAGTTGCAGCCCCAATCAGACCAACCAGTAGCGATGTGGTGGTCGCCTGAATGACACGGCTGTAAAGGTCGCGCCCCAGATCATCGACACCGAAATAGTGACCAGTCTCGATCGAGGGCATTCCCATGCCGCGTACGTCACCCATAACGTTCCAGTCGATCTCTTCGTTGGACCAGGCTGCAAAATATGGTCCGATAATCGTGAACAGCACGATCAGACCCAAAACAAAAACACTGGCCATTGCGGCCTTGTTGCGGACAAAACGCATACGTGCGTCCTGCCAGAGCGAGCGCCCCTGAATGACCGTGTAATCTGTGATTTCTTCGGCCAGATGGGCGGCTTTTTGAGATTTTCCTAGCATGAGCCTGCCCCTCAGTAACGAATTTTTGGATCAAACCAGGCATAAGCCAGGTCGGTCAGAAGGTTCACGACAACGGTCAATGCGCCATAGAGAATGGTGACCCCCAGCAGCACCGCATAGTCACGCGACAGTGCAGAGCCCACATAGGCCTGACCAAGACCACCGGTCGAGAAATAGATATCGACAAAGACTGAACCCGTAAGCACGTAGACGAACACCGGCCCGAGATATGAGACAACCGGCAACAACGTAGGTTTCAACGCATGACGCCAAATTACGGTTCTGGTCGGCAAGCCCTTGGCGCGCGCGGTACGGATGAAGTTCGAGTTCAGAACCTCGAGCATCGACGAACGCGTGATCCGTGCAATCGAACCCATATAGGAGGTTGCCAGCGCAATCACCGGCATGACCAGATATTGCCATTGGCCGCCGTTCCAGCCGCCTCCCGGCAACCAGCCCAGCCACAGGGTGAAGGTCAGGATCAGGATCGGCCCCATGATGAAGTTTGGCAGAGCTTGCGCCGCGATACCAAGGCCGACGGCGAAATAATCGATCCAGCTATTGTGTTTGATCGCGGCTGCGATCCCAAGGCTTACACCAACGGCTGTTGCGACAAGAAATGAAAGCGAGCCATAGGTCAGAGAAATCGGAAACCCTTGGGAGATGATGTCGTTGACGTCCCTATCCTTGAACTTGAAGGACGGGCCGAAATCAAAATGCACGACGATGTTGTACAGGTAGTCCCAGAGCTGTTTCCACAACGGTTGGTCCAACCCATAGCGCGCCTCAATATTGGCCAGAACCTGCGGCGGCAGCGGCCGTTCTGAGGTAAATGGCCCACCGGGTGCTACGTGCATCAGGAAAAAACAGGCGACGATCAGCAACAGGATTGTCGGAATGGCGATCAGCAGTCGCCGCAGACTGTAGGCAAGCATTTCATGCCCCCATGTTTATTGGCCCTGCCCCGGATACCTCCGGGACAGGGCGTGGTTCTATGGCGATTATTCGGCGACCTTGTACAGGTTCTTCGAATACCAGTTCTGCTCGACGTTGTTGACGGGCCAGTTCCCTACATCGCTGTCCATCATGTAAACGCCTGCATAGTGATAGATCGGGATTACAGGAGTTTCCTGTGCAATAATCCGCTCTACTTCGGTATAAAGCGGTGCCGGATCATCCGAAGTTTTGGCTTCGGCCAGCAGCTCATCAACGCGTGCGTTGTTGTACTTACCGTCGTTGTAACCGGAATCCGATTGCAGCAGATCAAGGAAGGTCGAGGCTTCGTTATAGTCACCACACCATGCGCCACGAGCCAGTTCGAAGTTCTGGTTACCGCGCTCTTCCAGGAATACTTTCCACTCCATGTTTGCCAGTTCGGCATTGACGCCGAGCTTCTGCTTCCACATCTGGCTGAGTGCCACGGCCACTTTCTTGTGCGCCTCTGAGGTGTTGTAAACCATCTCGAAGCTCAGCGGATTATCCGGACCATAGCCCGCTCCCGCTAGCAACTCTTTTGCAAGCTCATCGCGCTCAGCCTGGCTCATCGAAGCCATCTCCACGTCCGGAACCGTAAAGTTGGCAGTGGCGGCGGGTGCGAACGTGTAAGCCTGGGGCTGACCACCGGCCATCACTTTTTCAGTGATGATCGCGCGATCCACGGCCAGCGACAGGGCCTGACGGACGTTGGGGTCCTTGAACGCTTCGGGACCGCTGTCAGAGACATTGAAGGTATAGTAATAGTTGCACAAACGAGGGAAGCTGATGGCTTCATCCGGATGCTCCTGCTGCAGGCGCGGGAACTGACCAGCAGGAACTTCGGTGCGATCCAACTCGCCCGCAAGGTAGCGGGTCAGGGCGACATTCTCGTCATTGATGACCAATGCCACAACTTTTTCGATAATGGTGTTGTCATTGTCCCAGTACATCTCGTTGCGCTCACGCACCGAACGTTCCTGTGGCAGATGCTCGGTCAGGACATAGGCGCCGTTCGATACGATGTTTTCCGGCTTGGTCCATGCATCGCCGAATTCTTCAATGACTTTCTGCGGCGCAGGGAAGGTTGTCGAATGCGTGGTCATCTGAGGGAAATAGGGGAGGGGCGTGCTCAGTGAGACTTCTAGAGTGTGGTCGTCAATGGCTTTGACACCCAGATCATCGACTGATTTTTCACCCGCAATGATCTCAGCCGCGTTTTCAATCGACATCAGTTCCATGAACCACGCGTAGGGCGATGACAGCTCAGGATCGACAGCACGTTTCCATGCAAAAACGAAGTCACCTGCGGTAACCGGATCTCCGTTTGACCATTTCGCGTTATCGCGGAGGGTAAACGTATACACATCCTTGGTGTCATTGACCGAGTATTCGGTGGCAACGCCGGGGACCAGATTACCATCTTCGTCCTGGTTCATGAGACCTTCGAACAAGTCGCGCACGATTTCGGCGCCCGACACATCTTCAACCACTTGCGGGTCGACCGAGCTGTGCTCATCCAGAATGCGATAGATAAACGTCTGATCATCCGCCAGCGCTTCGCCGGTTTCGGGGTGGGTTCCTGCGGCGATTGCTGCGCCAGTTATGATGGTCGAGGACAACAGCCCCGCCAATGAAGTACGGACAATTTTGTGCATGTGATTACTCCCATTATTATGTGGCGTCGGGCTATCCTGCTATTGCAGCGGATACCCATCTACCTGTGTGTCTCCGACAATTGCCGTGCGTTCACCTTGATCTAGATCGCGGCAGAGTCCAAATTTCAGACCATTTCCATTGGGCAGCGTCGGAAAGCCGATTGCGAAAGTTCTCTTTCACTGCTGCAAAATCTGCTGGTTTTTGGAGAAAGGTAAAGGGTTTTAAGTCGCATTGCCGGCTCAAAGATCGATTGAAACCGTAACGTAAGGGAGCATCGAAAGATTATTCTGAAACGCTTTGCTTTGGTGACATTTTCGTGAAGTCATACAAATTGCAAAGGGCGAATGGGTTTTCGTCAACACGCGCAAATGGCGAATCAGGGCAAATTTCAGGGCTTCAGCGCTGCCTTCAAACGGTCATTTGGAAAACACGTCGGCGCACGGCCTGATGCGGCTTGCCAGCGACCGATCGAACGCCGGGTTTTATATCCAGGCAGACCATCGATGCCGCCGACATCATGACCCTGTTCAACAAGCACTTGCTGCATTGTTACGATATCCGACCGATAGAGGTTGCCGACGTCACCCCAGCGCCCGTGAAAATCGCCGACACCGTATTTGATGCGATCGCCGACATGGCCCACAAACAAAGCGTAGAGGTCACTGGTATTATAGTCTTTGAGGACATAAAAATTAGGCGTGACGATGAAAGCCGGACCGCTGCGACCTGCGGGCATCATCAGATAACCTTCGGCAGCCAGTTCGTGCGCTGGAAAAGGTTTGCCAGAAACACGGCTGACGCCCATTGCTGCCCAATCCCTGATAAGACGCCCTTGATCAGGCCCCTCTAGGGCGCATGAAACGGTATTGGGCAGATTAACCTCAAATCCCCAATCGCGATCCGCAATCCATCCGTGCTCTTCAAGATAGGCTCCAATCGACGCAATAGTATCTGCGGCTGAGCCCCAGATGTCCGCCCTGCCATCGCCGTCGCCATCGCGCGCATAAGTCAGAAAATTTGTTGGCATGAATTGTGGCTGACCCAATGCTCCTGCCCAACTGCTCTTTAGCTCTCTTCCTTGCGCATGACCCGCTTCGGCAATTTGCAGTGCTGCGATCAGTTCTGCGGTGAAATAGTCGGCGCGCGTGCTCATGAACCCTTTCGTGCTCAGAACCTGAAATGCATCGTGTCGGATTGGTACCTGACCATATCCACTCTCGCGTCCCCAAATGGCCAGAATGATGCGTGCGGGCACACCGGTTTCAGCTTCAACGCGTGCCAGGGTTTCTGCGTGACGTCTGGCCATTTTACGGCCGACCGACGTGGCGCCCTGTACGGATCCGGCATTAAAATACCGACCCGGCGAGCCAAACTCGGCTTGACGCTGCACCTTTGGTGTTTTTCGAGGGCTGCCCGGTGGCACCAGATCCGGAAGATCCCAATTTAGTTTCACCCCATCAAAAGCTTGCCGAAAAGTTTGCTTGGAAACACCCTTTGCCTTTGCTTGTGGCCAGACGGTTTCTTGCAGCCAGCTCTGAAACTGACGTTCAACAAAAACACGATCCTGCGCCAACAAAGGAGCTGCCAGAACAATCAGGAAGAGAACAGCAAAAACGAAACGCATGGAACCGATCTTGCGCGCCCGTGACGTGGTGTCAACAAGCGCCTTTAGGAGCAAAATTGCAAAAGTCCTTGAGAAAATCCGTGACTCTGTCGATAGTTGCCAGGAACCCCCGCCGTAAGAGGATCATCAGGCGTGACCTTTTCCCGGATGTCTTCGATCGCAGTGTCCGCTCTGGTGACGATAGTTGCGCTGTTGCTGACAGTGCAGGCAGCTGGGGCAAGTGATAGTTTCATCGACCCACAGGGGCCAATCGCCGAGATCCAAAAAAAGCACCTTCTGCGAGCGACCGCTCTGATTCTGATTGCGGTGATCCCGGTTTTGGTCTTGGTGCCGCTGGTCGCCTATCGGTATCGCCGACGTAAAGGTGGAAACGCATATTACAAACCGCACTGGGATTTCTCTGCAAAGCTTGAGGTATTGATGTGGGGTGTACCGGTGCTGATTGTGGCGATCCTGTCATTCTACCTTTGGAAAACCACATACCGTCTCGATCCCTATGCAGCCCCTTTCGGGGAGGAACCTGCCTTGCGGGTGCAGGTGGTTGGCCTCGATTGGAAATGGCTGTTCATCTACCCCGATCTTGGAATCGCCACAGTCGGAGAGTTTGGCATCCCCATCAAAAAGCAGGTCGCGATTACGCTGACGACCGACACAGTGATGCAATCGTTTATGATCCCTGCATTGGCTGGGCAAATCTACGCCATGCCAGGCATGACAACGCAACTGCATGTGGTGGCCGACTCGCCCAATACGATGCAGGGTGAGAACACGCAGTATAATGGTCGCGGGTTCACCAAGCAGAAATTTCTAACACAGGCTATGCAACCCGTAGATTTCGAGGCCTGGGTCGCCAGCGTCCGGGCGCATGGTATTCCGTTGACAGAAGACACGTATCAGACACTGGCCATGCGCACGGATCGGGACGAAGTTCAGGCGGCGTTAGGAACCGAACTCATGCCGCTGAACGCGCTTTATTTTACACTGGAAGAAGGTGATTTGTTCCGCTCGATCCTGCATCGTTACCACAGCGGGGAGCCTCTTGCGCTTGACCAGCAACCCGGCACCACTGCGTTCGGGTCGGAGGCAAAACAATGACTTCAGTCGAGACTGGCATTTTGGGTCGCCTGAGTTGGGATGCGTTGCCGATCACCGGGCTCATCCGGACGCCCGATGCCAATGAAATCATCGCCAACGCTGCGGCTGGTATAGTGATAGTGGGCGCTTTGACGGTGCTGTTCCTGCTAACGTGGTTTCGTCTTTGGAGCCCTCTCTGGCGGGATTGGTTGACCAGCGCTGATCACAAGAAAATCGGCATCATGTATATCGTCTTTGCCATCGTCATGCTGGCAAGGGGCGTGTTGGAAGGTGTTGTGATGCGGGCCCAACAGGCGGCAGGTCCGGGCGATGGATTTCTGAAGCCCGAACATTTCGCCGAGCTATTCAGCACCCACGGCACCATCATGATCTTCTTCGTTGCCGTCCCCTTTGTCTTTGGAGTGGCAAACTATCTGGTTCCGTTGATGATCGGCGCGCGGGACGTTGCATTTCCGGTTATGAACCAAATCAGCCTTGGCCTGACGGTATCGTCCGGCATGATGTTGATGGTCTCGCTGGTGGTTGGCGAGTTTTCGACCGGAGGTTGGACCGCATATCCGCCTTACACAGGCGCCGCGTTCAATCCCGGCGTCGGGCCGGATTATTGGATTTGGGCCATTGTTGTCTCGGGCGTAGGCACCACTCTCACTGGTATCAATTTTGCCGTTACAATTTACAAGCTGCGTGCACCTGGGATGAAATTCATGCGGCTGCCGATGTATTGCTGGACGATCATCTGTAGCTCAATCCTGATCGTCTTTGCCATGCCGCCCCTTGGCGTGGCGGCGCTGTTGCTGGCCGCTGATCGGTATCTGGATTTCCATTTCTTCACCAATGATCTTGGTGGAAACATGATGAACTATGCCAACCTGTTCTGGCTGTTCGGTCACCCAGAGGTCTATCTGCTGGTCTTGCCAGCATATGGTATCTATTCCGAAGTCTTTGCCACTTTTTCGGCTAAGCGTCTCTATGGCTACAACTCGCTGGTCATTGCCACCATGTCGATTGCAGTATTGTCTTTCACAGTATGGCTGCATCATTTCTTCACCATGGGCCAAAGCGCGCTGATCAACGCGGTATTCGGCATTGCGACTATGCTGATCGCGATCCCAACCGGCGTGAAAGTCTATGACTGGATGGCCACGCTCTATCGCGGGCGGATACGGTTTTCCGTTCCGATGCTCTATGGTCTGGCCTTTTTGATGCTGTTCGTGATTGGTGGCCTTAGCGGGGTAATCCTGGCCAATCCGACGATTGACTATCAGGTCCACAACACGTTGTTCCTTGTGGCGCATTTCCACAACGTCCTCTTGCCCGGGGTACTGTTTGCGCTGCTCGCAGGCTATAATTACTGGTTCCCGAAAGCCTTCGGTTTTCGTCTCAACGAATTCTGGGGACGCGTCTCGGTCGTCTGCTGGACCGTGGGTTTCTTGCTGACTTTTATGCCGCTTTACTTTGTTGGTTTGATGGGAATGCCGCGCCGGTCCTACAGTTGGGAGGACCCGAGCTTTCACCCCTACATGATCATTGCCGTAGTTGGTGCATTGGTCATCACCTGCGGGTTGTTCTCGATCCTCATTCAACTTTGGGTCAGTATCCGCAATCGTGAACAAACCCGTGCTCCGATAGGTGATCCGTGGGATGGGCGTACACTGGAATGGTCTATCCCGTCTCCGCCACCGCCCTACAACTTTGCCATCATCCCGGAGATCACCGACCGCGACAACTTTGCCGCCGCCAAAGAGCGTGCTGCAGCTTATCCAAAACCTGAAGCCTATGAAGATATCGAGATGCCGCGCAATACCGGCATCGGGTTCATCCTCTGCGTTCTCAGCGGTGTCTGGATGTTCGCACTGGTTTGGTGGATTTGGTGGCTGGCGCTCCTGATGACGATTACTATCATCCTGGCAATTATCATCTGGAGCTTTGATACCAGCACCGAAATCATCATTCCTGCCGAAGAGGTCCGCAAAGACCATGAAGCTTGGCTGGACCTTGTCCATAGCACTGCAGCAGTGGATCGCGATTATGAAATTGCCCCAGAAAATCGCGGTCTCGCACGCCCGGATATGGAGGCCGTGACATGAGGCGCGCACCCACGCAAAGCTATCCGGGCATCAACCTTGGCGAAGGCCATGCGAGCGCCCACAAAGCCACCGAGGTTGTCACTTTTGGCTTCTGGGTCTTTCTTATGAGCGATCTGGTCTATTTCGGCCTGATGTTCGCGATCTACATCACGATGATTGATGCACAGTCCGGTGGGCCCGGACCACATGAATTGTTTGATCTGAAAAGCATCTTTGCTCAAACCCTGATATTGTTGACCAGCAGTCTGACCGTAGGGCTGGCGATGCTGGCGTTGAAATACAACTTGCCGCGGGCGCGGATCGTTCTGTGGTTTGGGGTAACACTGATGCTTGGGCTTAGCTTTCTGGTTCTGGAGATCCGTGATTTTCTGAACATGGCAGCCCAGGGCGGTATCCCTCAGCGCAGTGGATTTTTGTCGGCTTTCTATGGCCTTGTGCCACTGCACGGTCTGCATGTCGCATCGGGGTGTCTGTGGCTGATCGTCTTGGGCATTCAGCTAAGAATGTTCGGACTAACTGACTTGTTGATGTCCCGTATGGTGCGACTGGCATTGTTCTGGCACTTCCTTGATCTGATCTGGGTCGGCATCATCACAATTGTGTATTTCGGAGGGCTGACCTATGGATAGACGCGCTGACCTGCACAAGCGAGAGCGTCGCCGATATGTTATCGGATATGGTGGGTCTCTTCTGCTGACGCTGGCGGTCTTCTTAATCGCTCACCGATACGGGATTGAAACCAAAGGGGTCTATCTTAGCATCGGCCTACTGGGCTTGGCACAGTTGGTTGTGCAGTTGGTGTACTTTCTTCATATCGACAGGCGGCGCAGCAGCCGAGAGGATCTGGACCTGATCCTTTTCTCAACGCTGGTCTTATTGATTATCATCGGCGGGACGGTCTGGATTCTAGGTAATTTGGCCATTCGGATGCACATGCAGATGATGTGATCCGCCAAGCCCTGACCCGCTTGTAGCCGCATTAGGAATGGTTCTTCGCACCACTATCATTGGTTCCATAACCGGTAACTCGATTGGTCAGGCCATCAGGACCAATCCTAACCAAAGCGCGATCCAGCATAAAACCAGACTGAGAATAATGTTGCCAGCTGCGAATGCGAAGGTTCTTTCACGGTTCAACTGCAGTGACTGGTAAGCAAAGCTGGAAAACGTTGTGAAGCCACCGCAGAAGCCAAATACCAATCGGTTCTGTTGCTCGCTCATTTCGATTTCCCCGCCGAGATAACCAACCCAGAGACCAAGCAACAGGCTGCCTGCCACATTCACAATCAGTGTAGCGTAAGGCAGATCGTGGGTCACCTGAAGCGTCAACCAGTGGCGCAGTACGGCACCTGCTCCTCCTCCCAGCGCAAACATGACGTGCAGATGCAGGTCGTTCATTCTGGATGCCTCCAAGGCAAATACTTTCGACCCAACGCTTCACCCAAAGCCGCTACGGTTAAGCCAATTGCGATTTCTGCCCCGAAGGCGGTGATGACGTACCAACCGGTGGTTTCGGCCAAACGCTCCAACTCGGCTACAAATGAAGAAAAAGTAGAAAGGCCGCCACAAAACCCAACAGCACCCAAGTGCAGCACATGTGCATGAACTTTGTGGCGGATAGAATAAAGCCAGCCAAGGATGAAGCAGGCCATAATGTTAATACCGAACGTCTCTGTCAGGAATGGAGCCCCGGGTATCGGCACCGTGAACAGTTCGCGCAGCAGCGAACCCGCAGCGCCACCAACAAAGACGGCTGCGTACATCTGGGCACTACGCCTGAGGGCAGGTGCAGTTTGTGACACTTAGATTGATCCCGCTCTTACCTGTGTCTTATCCCGCATATAGATTGCGAATGGACCGATCAACTGCCCTTGCTAACTCAACCGTTACTAACGACCGATTAGCAAGGTCTTGCAAATTCAGTTGAATCTGGTTCACGTTTAAAAACATCTGCCGGGCTTCGGGCCCACGATCCAGCCGAGGATACACAGCTCTTTACGCCACCCAGGGAGGTCAGGGATGATTGTTCGCAGACTATATTATGTGCTCAGCTTTGTGGTCCTGCCACTTACCCTATTGTTGGGGTATTTCTGGTCCCCTGCGAGTTGGCTGTTGGTCATTCTGATCTCGTACGCGATTGTAGGAATGTACGATATGCTGACGACCAAGCATAACGTATTGAATAACTATCCCGTTCTCGGCCACTTCCGCTATATGCTGGAATTTGTCAGCCCCGAAATCCGGCAGTATTTTGTGGAAACCAACGAAAGTGGCCGACCATTCAATCGGATTATCCGCAGTCTGGTCTATTCCCGCGCCAAAGGGCAGGTGGATACACAGGCATTTGGGACCCAGTACGACATACTGAGTGTCGGTTATCATCGTTCAAATCACTCGCTTTCGCCAAAACATGTCGATGAAAGTGAGGAGCGGATTATGCTTGGCGGGCCTCAATGCGACAAACCCTATAACGCTTCGCGCCTGAATGTTTCAGCGATGAGCTTTGGTGCACTCAGTGCAAATGCGATCCGGGCACTGAACGGTGGTGCTAAGGATGGCGGGTTTGCACATAATACCGGCGAAGGAGGGCTATCCCCGCACCATCTGGCTGAGGGTGGCGACATCATCTGGCAAATCGGAACAGGGTATTTTGGATGTCGCACCGCCGATGGGGGGTTCGACAAAGACAAATTCGCCGAAAAAGCCAAAAAGGATGTGGTGAAGGCAATCGAGATTAAGCTTTCACAAGGGGCAAAACCGTCTCATGGAGGGGTATTGCCGGCCGCAAAGGTGGACGAGGAAATCGCGGAAATCCGAGGTGTTCCTGTGCATCAGGATGTAATTTCACCCCCGATACACTCGGCGTTCGATGGGCCGACAGGGTTGATGCAGTTTGTTCAGCATCTGCGGGAAATGTCTGGCGGTAAGCCGATTGGCTTCAAACTGTGCATCGGCCAACCTTCGGAATTCATGGCGATCTGTAAAGCCATGTTGGAAACCGGCATACTGCCCGATTTTATTACCGTTGATGGTGCGGAAGGAGGGACCGGCGCGGCGCCGGTTGAATTTACCAACCGTCTGGGGATGCCCCTGAACGAAGGGTTGATCTTTGTAAACAATTGCCTGCGTGGGATTGGAGTGCGCGACAAGGTGCGCGTGATTTGCTCGGGCAAGGTTGCGACGGGTTTCGACATGGTCGAGAAAATGGCCTTGGGTGCTGATATGTGCAACGCGGCGCGGGCGATGATGTTTGCCGTTGGGTGCATTCAAGCACTGCATTGCAATACCAATCGGTGCCCTTCGGGCGTGGCGACGCAGGATCCGATCCGGGGCCGAGCGGTAAACGTGCCGCAGAAACGTCAGCGTGTGCACCGGTTCCATGACGCGACATTGGAAAGCTTCCGCGAGATCTTGGGTGCTATGGGCAAAGCCAAGGTTTCTGAATTGCGACCCAGCGATATCCTCCGTCGCATGGCAGATGAGGGAGAACGATCTTACGCTGAGCTTTACAGCTTTCTGGAAGAAGACGCATTGCTGGGCAAAACCGTGCCGCGGGAATATGCTGCGGACTGGCAGGCAGCTTCGGCCAGCCAGTTCTGACAACCCCTAGCTTGGGCTTGATCGTGGGTTGTTCTGCACGTGAGTATTAATTTTGCGGATACTCCATTCAACCGCATCCCGCATGGTCCGGCCCAAGGCCACATCAAATGCTTCGACTAGATCAGGGGTCTGATCAGTCGTGGCCATTACGTTTTCCCTGAACGAGCTGGAGGCGATAATCTTGTCCTCGTACTCATCGATGATTTTGATGTTGATGCGAACTTCCACGCGCACCGTTTTTGAGTCTCCGGTTTCGCTGACGACTATGCCCTGAAACTCGCGCAAATCGGGTGCAATCACATAATCAGCCCGCAGGCCAACCGTCGATCGCCCCACGGCCGCAACCTTGCCGGAGTTTTCATAGCTTTCGACCATCAGCGCCTGAACGATCAATGGCGCGCGATCCACCCAACGGGCCCGAGGCAGGTATTGAACTTGCAGCAAAGTTGGCTGAACGGCGATCTGATCGGTGTTTACCGCTGCCGTCGCTGTGGGTTCCTCAACAACGATCTGTTTCTGTATGCGCGGCAGCGAAGACGAGAACGTGCTCTTTGGGGTTAGCAAATAGAGATCGTTGGGCTTTGAGGCTTGCCGCAGCGTTCCTAGGCCAGTGCAACCCGTCATTGCGGCCAATATCAGAGACAGTGTTAAGGGCCGTATCATTGACGAAACTCCGATGCTTGGGTGCCTAACAAAAAGCGGGCGGGGTCGCGTTCGACCTTGTCGACCAGTCGGTCGAGACTAATCACCAGACGCTGCGATTCCTCGATGAAGCGGATAAACTGAGGCAAGCCAACGCGCAAGAAATCCGAGACCTGACGGCGGTTATCCTGAACGACACCATCGATCGTGCCCAACAGATCTGACGCCGATTTAGAAGCGCTCAGGATGTCGTCTGATATTTCGTCGATTTTTTCGGTGATGTTCGAAACGGTTTCCGCGACTTGATTGGCGGCCTTACTTACATCGGCTGCGACCGGAGAGATATCCTCGTCCATCACGCGATTGGCCGAGTCGAATGCCCGCTCGGCCGAGTCTAGCGCCCCTTTGGCCGAGTTCATCGTGGATGTAACCGATTCAAGGGTCGTGTTTGCGTTCAGAACAGTTTCACCTATCACGCCAAGTGTCAGGCTGCCCTCATCTGACAGTCGGGTCAGCCTTTCGGCAAGGATTGAACCCCGCTCGATAAATGGTCGAATCTCCTCCTGAATTACGTTTTCAGCGCTGGCAATGGCGGTGTTTGCAGTCTCGAGAGTTGCTTTGGCAGTTTCTGACGTCTCTTTGATGCTCTTGAGCGTATCGGTTCCTGTACTCAACGTTGTTTCGGCCGTGTTCGCCAACGTATCCAATCTCTTGGTGAATTCGCCAACATCTTTGGCGGCACCGCCCAGATCGGACGAAAGCGACTGGAAATCCGTCAGTGTTTTATCCAGTTTGCCCGACGCTTCCGCCAGATTGTTCAGGATATCCGACACCGCCTTGCGATTGCTCTCATCTACAACGGAATTGAGGTTCTCCAGCAGGGTGACCGCCTTTTCCAGAACCTCTGGTGCGCCTTCCAGTAAGGACTGGATCGAGCTGCGCTTACTTGTGATGACGCTGTTCTGAGGCAATTTCTGTGCGGTTGGTGATCCACCGGACAACTCAACATATGCCACGCCGGTGACGCCCAGAGACTGCAATTGCGCGATGGTTTCCTTGGTGACGGGGATGCCTGCATCAATCTCAAGTCTAACCCTTACTTTCGAGGGGTCATCTTTGTCCAGATCCAGGGAAATTACCTGTCCCACCGGCAAGCCGTTATAGTTCACGCCACCAGCGGCAGACAGGCCCGAAACATTGTCAAACAAAACATCATAGTAAGCGTATTGACGGGTTACTTCGAATTTGGCGAGCCATAGGAAGAACCCGAAGGCGCCAAGAATGCCTGCCAAGGTGAACGCACCAATCAGGATATAATTCGCTCGGGTCTCCATCGCCTCTACCTGTCCTGCCCCTTCTGTTGTGCCGCACGGGCGCGGGGGCCTGTGAAATATTCCTGAACCCAAGGATGGTCGACCTTGGTCATCTCTTCTATCGGACCTTCAACCAGCACACGCTTTTCCGCAAGTACAGCGATGCGGTCACAAATGGCGTATAAACTGTCCAGATCATGCGTCACCATGAACACAGTCAGACCTAGCGCGTGCTGAAGTTCACCAATCAATTCATCATAAGCGGCAGCCCCGATCGGGTCCAACCCAGCGGTTGGTTCGTCCAGAAACACGATTTCGGGATCCAACGACAGGGCGCGGGCCAACGCGGCGCGTTTTCGCATACCCCCGGACAGTTCCGAGGGGAACTTGCTGCAACTTAGCTGAGGTAGTCCGACCAGACTGATCTTAAGCCCCCCAAGCGCGGCCATCAGTTTTTCACTTATGCCGGTATGTTCACGCAGAGGCGCCATCACGTTTTGCAGCACGGTCAGCGAGGAAAACAGCGCTCCGTCCTGAAAGGCGACACCCCAGCTTTTTTCGATGCGCTGACGCTCTTCTTCGGGGCCGTTCAGGACATCAACACCCAGAACTTCGATGCTGCCCGACTTAGGCTTGTTCAACCCAACGATCGTGCGCAATAGCACCGACTTACCGGTGCCCGAGCCACCGACAACACCCAGAACTTCACCACGCCAGACATCCAGATCAAGATTGTCATGGACCACTTGATCTCCAAACTGATTGGTCAGATGGCGCACACGAATAACGGCTTCACGTTTCGTATCGGATTGGGTTTTGTTTTGCAGCGCGGCCCCATCCATCTCATATCCCCATTTCTGAGAAAAAGATCGAGAACAGCGCGTCTATCGCAATTACCATGAAGATCGATTGCACGACCGAGGCTGTCGTCCGCTGACCAACACTTTCGGATGAGCCTTTGACCTGCATGGCTTGCCAGCAGGCAATAACTCCGATCACCAACGCGAAGAAAGGAGCTTTGATCATTCCAACGGCAAGTTGTGCCACCCCAGTATTTTCCTTCAACCGGGTCAGGAACATGCCGGGGCTCACTCCAAGGTCGATCCAACTCATCAAAGCGCCACCGATTAAACCTGCCATGTCGGCCACAAATCCCAGGATTGGCAGCATGATAAGCAAGGCTACGACACGCGGGATGACGAGAACTTCGATCGGGTCAAGCCCGAGTGTCCGCATCGCATCAATTTCTTCCTGCACCTTCATGGAGCCGATTGAGGCGGTAAAGGCCGATCCAGAACGGCCTGCGACTATAATAGCGGTTAGCAGGATACCCAGCTCTCGCAGGATAGAGATTGAGATCAGCTCCACTACAAAGATCTCGGCCCCAAACTGTTTTAACTGAGTCGCGCCCCAACGCTAAGACAACCCCAATCAAAAGCCCATCAAGGAAACGATCGGCAGAGCTTTGAAGCCGACCTGCTCCATCTGCGAGAACAATGCAGCACGCCGCAACCGCCAGGCATGATCAAAGTTCGAACCAAGCGATGCAGGGTAAGGCCCAAAGCCGACGATCGACAACGTGTCTTGCAGGCACCAAAAGTCTTTTGACCGACCCGAGCAACCCAGTTCACAAAACCCTGCGGCGGCAGCTCCTCTCCGGCCGCATCGGGTATGTTGTGCGATACCGTCTCGATCAACGAAGAATGCGCTGGGGCCACCCCTTCAAGCCGAACCGGTCCCATTGGAACTCATCCGTCGTACGAGGTTGGCAACAAGCCATGCCCTCCGGTATCCAAAGACTCGACTTGTGACATGTCTATCGTAGCATCTTGCCCGTTGGGCGTAAGAGCCGCAAAATCCCCTTCAACACGATCCAACAATTGCGTGCGCAAGTCCCCCGATATCCGTATGCAAACGCCGGTTGCGCTCGTCTCAGAATTTATCGTCGGCCGTGTCATAGCCGTATGTGATGGCAAACACTTGGGGCCTGCAATGGATTTGTTCAAATAAGCTAAGATTTTACCCTCACGCATGGCGAGTGTGCGACAGTGAAATTCGGGGCGAAGATTGCTAAAGAAACAGTGCAACTGGTCGAAACCTGTCATTTGAATACCAAGAATCTGCCGGGCAAACCTCGAAAGGTATTGATAGGCGTGCGGGAGCAAAACAGGTTAATATTCAGATAATTATGGACAAGTATCCTTCTTGAGGTATCGTGTGCTGGAAATTTCAAATTGTGGTTGAGTTTGTCGAATGGGCAGCTTGGTCGGCAAATAGATTAGCTTGTAGGGCGCATTTCTGCCTCGCCACCGCCGCTTGCACCACATGCCTTTTGCGCACGAACTGAGAGGTGGATGATGGTCAATTGGTTGGTGAATATTCTACAGAATTATCCTGAGCTGGCGGTATTTTTGTCGATCGGTATCGGTTTCTTAGTCGGCCCGTGGAAGGTGATGGGATTCAGCCTGGGCACAGTCACCGCAACGTTGCTGGCGGCTGTGGTGATTGGTCAAGCCCAGATTGACATCGACTCGGCCGTTAAATCGACATTCTTCATTATGTTTATATTTGCCGTGGGCTACGGTGTCGGACCGCAGTTCATTCGCGGTTTGAAGGCAGACGGCGCGCGCGAGGTGCTCTTTGCGCTCAGCGTACTTGCGCTTTGCCTTGTTATCCCGATCATCGCAGCCAAGGTGGCGGGGCTAGAGCTTGGTTATGCAGCGGGGCTTTATGCCGGATCGCAGACGATTTCGGCGGCGATTGGGGTTGCCACTGACCAGATCGGTCAGCTGGGCCTGTCTGCGGAACAGGCCAAGACCTATGCCAACCAGATTCCGATCGCCTATGCGGTGACCTACATCTACGGCACAATCGGGTCGGCCATCATTTTGGCCAAGATCGGCCCGCGCCTGATCGGCGTCGATCTGGTCGCGGCCTGCAAGGAGTATGAAGCAAAGCTAGGTGGCACAGCGTCGGTGGAAACCGGTGATGGCATCGTCTCAGCCTATCGCGCGATTGAAGCGCGGGCTTTCCAGATCCCAGAAGGTAGCGATCTGCTGGGGCAACCGGTCAAAGATCTGATGCCCGGTATCCGCATCTATGCCGAACGCCTTAGACGCGATGGGAAGATCATTGAGGTGGACGATAACACCGTATTGCAGGTCGGAGATGTCGTGATGTTTTCAGGCCGCCGCGCTGATCTGGTGGGGCTGCTTGAGTCCAACCTCACAGAAGCTGATGCGCCTGATCTGCTGAGCATCCCATCGGAAAAGCTGGATGTTCTGATCACCAGTAAAGAGGTGCATAACAAAACGCTGGAACAGCTAAGCAAACTGTCGATCGCGCGGTGCATTTACGTCTCGAAACTGATGCGTAACATGCAGGACTTGCCGCTGTTACCCGGGACAGTCGTGCACCGCGGTGACATCGTCACAATTCAGGGCAGTAAGCGGCATGTCGAGGCCGCAGTTGCCCAGATCGGTTATGCGGACCGCCCGGTCGACACCACGGATCTGGCCTTTGTAGGCTGGGGAATTTTCATCGGCGGTGTCATCGGAACTCTGTCAGTCATGATGGGTGGTTTCCCGATCAGCCTTTCCACTACCGGAGGCGCGCTGCTGGCTGGGCTGGTGCTGGGCTGGCTGCGCACGGTCCATCCGACTTTCGGGCGCATCCCGGGTCCGGCGCTTTGGTTGATGAACACTCTGGGTCTGAACGTGTTTATCGCGGTGATAGGGATCACCGCAGGGCCGGGATTTGTCGCGGGGCTGCAACAGGCTGGTATCGCTTTGTTGCTGTGGGGGATCGTCGCGACTTCGCTGCCGATGATCTTTGCGGTCTATGTCGGGCATTACGTGTTCAAATTCCACCCGGCTATTCTGTTTGGTGCCTGCGCAGGCGCACGCACCACCACTGCCGCACTGGGTATGATCCAAAGCCGCGCAAAGTCGCATCCCGGCGCTTGGCTACGGAATGCCGTATGCGATCGGGAACACATTGCTGACCATCTTCGGGATGGTCGTCGTTTTAGTCCTAAGTTGATTTGGAAAGGTTATCGTTATGGATAGAGTAACGCTGCACGATTACGAAGCGCTCAGCCCGTTTCAGATCAAGGATGAGCTGATCAAGCTGGCTTCGGCCGAGGCACGTAAGGCCAACAGCGCCTTTTTGAACGCAGGGCGCGGGAATCCCAACTGGGTCGCCACCCGCCCGCGCGAGGCGTTCTTTGCCCTTGGTCAATTTGCAATAACTGAATCCAAACGCGTGATGGACCATCCTGCTGGTTTAGGCGGAATGCCTGCGCAAAAAGGCTGCCATCAACGGCTGCAGAGTTGGGCGTCTGATCATTCTGAAACACCGGGCGTCGACACGCTGCTTGAGGTCGTGGTGCATGCCATTTCCGCATTTGATTTCGATGCGGATGAGTTTGTGCATGAGCTTACGGATTCGATCATCGGTGACAACTATCCAGTCCCCGACCGCATTCTAAGACACAATTCCGCCATCGCCCATGAGTACTTGATGTGGTCCATGTGCCGAGGCCACCGGCCTGACGCTCAGTTCGATCTGTTCGCAGTCGAAGGCGGCACGGCGGCGATGTGCTACATCTTCAAGTCTCTGAAAGCCAATCGGCTGCTGAACCCCGGCGATACCATTGCGTTATGCACACCGATATTCACCCCCTATCTGGAAATGCCAGAGCTGGAGGATTACAGCCTTGAATCTGTCCATGTGGAGACCGACGAGGAAGACGGGTTCCAACTGACCAACGACGCTGTGGAAAAGTTGAAAGATCCCAAAGTAAAGGCGTTCTTTCTGGTCAATCCCGGTAATCCGTCTTCAGTTGCGCTCAGCACCGCTTCGTTGCGCAAGTTGTCGGATTTAGTGGAAAATCACCGTCCTGACTTGATCGTGCTGACAGATGATGTCTACGGCACCTTTGTGCATGATTTTACCTCGGTCATGGGCCATCTGCCGCGCAATACGATCGGAGTATATTCCTATTCGAAGTATTTTGGCTGCACCGGCTGGCGGCTTGGTGTGATTGCCGTAGCGCAAGACAATATCTTCGATCTGAAACTGGCGGATCATCCGGACGAGATCAAACAGGCCTTGGACAAGCGCTATGGCACACTCAGCCTGACGCCACGGGATATCCGCTTTATTGACCGGTTAGTGGCCGATAGTCGCGATGTCGCTCTAAACCACACGGCGGGTCTATCACTGCCGCAGCAGGTTATGATGACTCTGTTTTCGCTGTGCGAATTGGTCGATAGCAAGAAAATCTATCAGACCGCCTGCATGGAACTGGTTCATCGCCGTTTTAAACTCCTGACCGAAGCGATGGGGATCGAGGTGCAGGCAAGTGCGCACTACGACGCATATTACGGCATCATCGATTTTGAATACTGGCTGCGAAAATATGTCGGCGAAGATGTCGTGGCATGGATTAAACAGAATGTTCACCCGTTGGATATCGCGTTCAAGCTGGCCGAAGACTATGGCATCGTTTTGCTAAACGGCAGCGGATTTGATGCACCCGGATGGTCGGCCCGCGTTTCCTTCGCCAACCTGCCGGATGAAGCCTATTCGCAGATCGGAACAGCTGTTCGATCGGTTGCGCGGGGCTACGTGCAGGCCTACCGCGCCGCGAACAATTTGCCGCTGCATGGCTAGATCAAATTCCCTACACCTGTGCCTGAACTGGTGTTACCCATAGGCGCAGGGGAGGATGAATTTGGAGATATCTGAACAACGCATTAAGGCGATGACAACGGCTGGCCTGAACCTGATCGGGCAAGCGCTGTCGATCTATGACAGTCAGTTGCGCCTTGTAGTCAGCAATTTGAGATTTCAGGAAATGTTCGGATTGCCGGATGAACTTGTCGAACCAGGTGCATTGTTCCACGACACCATTCACTTTCTCGCCAGCCGTGGCGAGTACGGCCCGGACGGTGATGTCGCCGAAATGGTTGAGACCCGTGTCGCTCAGGCCTTGGCGTTCGAGCCACACTACATGGAGCGTACTCGACCCAATGGCCAAGTGATCTCGGTCGAAGGTGCGCCCTTGCCGAATGGTGGTTGGGTGGCTGTTTACACAGACATTACGCGCACCAAACAGGTCGAAGAATTGCTGCGAACCCGCTCAGAAGAACTGTCCGGCCAACTTTTAGGACACGCCGAAGAGCTTTCCGCAACCAACCGCAAACTTGCAGCAACTATTACCGCTTTGGAAGAAGCCAAGCGTCAACTGACCGAGATCGAGGCGCGCACGCGGATGACAACCGAGATGATGCCGGCTCATATCGCGCATCTGGATACTGATGGACGATACGACTACTCAAACCGCCGCCTCAGTTCGGTTATGCCCGGCCGCCCGTCTGACATTCTAGGCCTTCACATATCAAAGGCCTTGGGGCAATCGGCCTATGATCGGGTAAAACCGCATCTGGAACAGGCGTATGGCGGCCAACCTTCGGTTTTGAGTTTACCGAGGATCAGGATCGCGCCGCATTCGCGTGTCCTTCACGCCAGACAAAGCTGGTGGTGTTTATGTCATGTCGGTCGATATTACCGAAGAGACACAAGCTCGTGTCGCCCTTCAGCAAACGCGACGCAGAGCGATGGCGGCGCAAATGACAAGTGGGCTCGCGCACGATTTTTCGAATTTATTGACCATAATACTTGGCATGCAGGCGCGTCTGGAGAAGATGGATTTGCCTGAAGAAGCAGACCAACTGATCGCCGCCACGCAACAGACCGCACGGCGAGGCGGGCAATTGTTGAACCGCATCGCAGACATGACTGGCAATCGCACACCCCAACCACAGGCGACGGATATGCGCGGGCTACTCGAGGACTTGCGCATTCTGGCCACACCTTCCTTACCGCGCGGAATGGGACTGTCAGTCGTAAATACTCTGCCCAACAAGCCGTTGATGCTTGATCCAGGTATGGTGCAGGATGCTCTACTAAATCTCGTGCTGAATGCCCGAGACGCCTGTGGTACGTCCGGTCAAATTACCATCAGTGTGCATGCGATCGGAACCATTTGGATCGAAATTACGGTCTCGGACACGGGTTCAGGCTTTACTCCGGAAGCGCTGGAGCAAGCATTAAATCCGTTCTTTACCACCAAAGGCAGCGATGGATCGGGGCTGGGGCTTCCGATGGTTTATGACACCGTAAAGCTCGCCGGGGGCGATCTGAATTTACGGAACACGCCTTCTGGTGCATCGGTTGTAATTCGCCTGCCTTTCCGACCAGCGGCGCCCTCTCAGGCGGGTCTTGTACTTTTGGTTGAGGACAACGATGAATTACGCAGCCAATTTCGGGAAATTCTGATTGGATTGGGCTGTTCCGTCATCGAAGCGAGCTCGGTTGAAGAAGCACTTACTTTGACGTCCGATATTGAAGATATCACGCTGGTGCTATCAGACATCCGGCTTGAGGGTCAAGGCACCGGTATCGATATCGTCGACCATCTGAGTGGTGCTTGCCTTGCATCCTGATGACATCCCTACCGATTTCCGATCCGTTGCATCATCAAGCGCTGAAACGCGCGCCTGTCCTGAGCAAACCTTTCACACCAGAGCAGCTTTCCGCTTTGATCCGTATCGAGGCCGCATAGATGACGCAACCATTGGTGACCATTCTTGATGATGAACCTGAAATACGGCACATTTTGACAGGCGCTCTCGAAGATGCGGGTTTTCGAACCCAAAGCTTTGCGCGCGCGCGTGAATTCGAAGCGTCGTTGAAGCGGGTCACGCCAGATGTCTGCCTTGTGGATTTGTCGCTCCCTGATACTGATGGACTGGCACTGGTACATCGCCTTGCGCTCGAGCAGGGGGCCGCTGTCATTATCATCTCTGGCCGGGCACAGGTGCAGGATCGAGTGACAGGGCTCGAACTTGGGGCGGACGACTACATAACCAAACCTTTCGACCCCGCAGAGGTCATTGCGCGTGTTCGCGCCCGCTTGCGGTCTACTGGTCCTGCTGTGCAAAACTCAGATGCCGCCGAATTCAACGGATGGACCGCGCATTTTGACCGATATGTTCTGATTGATGAAAATGGTGCGGAAACACCATTCAGCCACGCCGAAGGTGAGGTTCTGCGCCTCTTCCTCGAAAGTCCCAAACGCCTTATCAGTCGGGCCCGTATGCAAGAGATTTTAGGTGGTGGCGCTGGTGACAGCTTTGATAGGGCGATGGATGTACGTATCTCACGGTTGCGGACAAAATTGGGAGAGGACCCCAAAAATCCGCGCCTGATCAAAACTATCTACGGGGCAGGGTACATCTTTCTAGGCGACGTTGCCTGGCGATGAGCATCCCTTTCAAACAATTGTCAATTTACCGCCACGACGAATGAGCCAGCATTTCTTGAGACGAGAGCTCATTCGCGAAGGGCCCGGTCCTTGATCTTCAATACCGGTTGGATCAGGTAATCCAGCACCGTTTTTCGGCCCGCAAGGATATCAACTTCCGCGATCATTCCGGGTATGATCTCGACCGCCATACCAGATCCGTCTAGCATGGTGTCCAAGGTCTGAATTTCAACTGCGAAGACCTCTTCTTCACCCGTTCAGTACGCGTTACTGCGTCAGCTCCAATGCGAATGATCTCACCGTCTAAACTGCCGTATCGAGAATAATCGTAGGCCGTAATCTTTATTTTAACCTGTTGTCCTGCATGCAAAAATGCGATGTCATCGGGGCGAATGTAAGCTTCCACCAACAATCCGTCGTCCAATGGGACGATTTCGATCAATTCTTCACCGCTGCGCGCCAGACCTCCGATTGTCGTACTGTGGATGCGATTTACGATGCCTCGAACCGGAGCACGAATCTGCGCGCGCGACACCCGGTCACGTAGCGAGGGCAGGGCAGGTTGCAACGCCGACAGCTCAGCCGTAACCAATGCCAAATCCGTAAGTGCAGTGCTGCGAAATCTGCTGCGCGTTGCGCTTACTTTTTCATCTATTTCGTTAAGACCGGCCTTAAGGCGGCTTATCACCGCCTCAGCCTGGCTTTCGGCCAGTCCATTCTGCCTCACTCCGACGCAATGCAAGCAATGTAGTTACAGGTTCCATGCGTTGCTCAACCAGAGGCTCCATCATTGCGCGCTCTTCAGCCAGAACATTCAATGTTTCCATTGTTGTAATCTGATCCACCAAACCCTCCTCGTACTCGCGCTGTCTTTGCTCGTGTTGTCTCGTCAGAATTGCAATCTCGGAGGCAAGTTCAGCTTGCCTCCCCCGATACAGCGCTGTTTCTGATCGTACGACGCTTTGAGCTTCGCTCAACAAGGGTTCGCCAAACTGCAGATCACTCCCGTCTATTTCCGCCTGCAGTCGCTGGGCACGCGCCATTAAAGCATATGCGCGTTGTTGTTCCTGAATTAACTCACGTTCAATCTGGTTACTGTCGAGTTCCATCAACAACGCTCCGGCTTCGACCAGCTGCCCTTCATATGCATGCAGAGATTGCAGAACCCCCGGCTCGGTGGCTTCAATAACCTGAATGTCTCCGGAGGGTACTATGCGGCCGTCGGCGCGTACAACATCGTCCAACTCTGTAAAATTTGCCCACGCAACCGCGGTGATGATGCATCCCACAATCAGGAACAGTAACACGGATCCCCGGAGCGGTGCCTGCCCCTGCATTTCGCGCGCGAGCTGTTTGAATTCAGGATGCCGCAACATTCAGATGCCTCCCGGGATTGCGAACATGTTGCGCAAGAACGCCCTTGGGTCCATCCATGCCGACCTTGCCATCCTCAATCACGATGACGCGGTCCACCAGTTCCAACAAACTTGTACGATGTGTCACGATCACCATCGTGGTGTGTTGCGTTGCAGATTTTAACCTTTTGATTGTCTCCGCCTCGGATTTGATATCCATGGCACTTGTCGGTTCATCCAACACCAACACCGGGGGGCGGCCGATGAGCGCCCGAGCCAGAGCAACTGATTGTCTCTGACCGCCTGACAGGCCTTCACCACGTTCGGCGATTTGTTGGTCGTAACCGCGCGGGTGCTTGGCGGTGAAATCCTCAACCCCGCTACCTACCGCGCGGATTACATCGCTATCGCGCGGACGTATCATACCGCTGGCAATATTGTCCCTGATTGAACCAGAGAACAGCCAAATATCTTGCAGGATCGAGCCAACGTTGTGACGCAATTCTCCGAGATCGATTTGGCGGATGTCCAGCCCATCGAGCATTACAGATCCCACGCGCGGCTGATATAAACCCAGCAGCAATCGCGCAATCGTACTCTTGCCCGATCCAATTTGGCCAAGGATAGCGACTTTTTCACCCGGTTCGATGGTGAAGGAAACACCTTTAGCGTATCGTCTGTTTGCTCGGGGTAAGTAAAATGGACATTATTAAACGCGATGCGCCCGGAAATCTCGGGTCGGCTCACCCATGACCGGCCCTGCGGCCGTTCGTTATCTGCCTGCATAAGCTTATCGAGATTGCAAAAAGCACTACGCGCATGATTGATGCGCGTAAGTGTCTGAGCCAACTGGCCCAATGGCGCCAAAGCCCGTCCAGTCAGCATAACTGATGCTACAAGCGCTCCCATGCTGGTTTGGCCATCTGCAATAAGAAATACGCCGTAGAACACAATCAACACTTGCGCGGCTTGTTGAGTAAGCCCAGTCAGGTTCAGTGCGAATTGGGTAATGGCGCGACTACGCGCCCCATGCTCCGACTGGCGCGCGATTGCATTCTCCCAGCGTGTTCGCATTTTCCGACCTGCTGCTGTGGTCTTGATCGTCTCAAGACCAGTTGCTGTCTCGACCAGCACAGATTGTTTTGACTGTCCATCGGCAAAGCTGTTTTCCGCCAGCCGTGACAACATTGGTTGGACGGCCAACCCGCTCAGCAAAACAACCGGTACGGCAAGTGCTGGAACCAGCGCCAATGGCCCCCCGACGAGGTAGATGGTAAGGATAAAGACGGCGATGAACGGCAAGTCCACAACTGCAACCAAAGTGGCCGAAGTAAAGAACTCACGCAGGGTTTCGAATTCTCTTATCGTGCTGGCCATTTCACCGACTGAACCTGGCCGTGCGGTCATGCGGATATTCAGCATCTGGTCGAAGATGCGCCGCCCCATGAACTTGTCGGCTTGTTGTCCGGCGCGGTCAATGAAACCGGCGCGCAAGAGCTTAAGCGCAAAGTCGAATATCAAAGCCAAGCACACGCCAAAAGTCAGAGCTAAGAGACCTGTTGCTTCGTTCGGCAACACCGGTCGTAGACAATCATTATGAAAACTGAAGTCGTCAGCCCCAGAATATTCGCCATCGCAGCCGCCAACGCGACCTGAAAGTAGGACCAGCGATTCACCGCGAGCGCGGACCAGAACCAGTGCCCTTCGTGCCTCGCGTCAGAGGTTCCGACCTCGTCATCGTGCGACCGTCGAAAAAGTAAGGCATAGCCTGTATATGCTTCCTGAAAGTCTCCCTCAGAAATTTCTCCGACGCCATCGCCTAACGCTGGATCAAAGAGTAAGAGATCACCCGATTGCGAGCGGCCATGATATACGACGGCACGATCATCATTCAACAACAGGATCGCTGGCGCCAGTGTTGCGTCAAATGCGTTGATTTTTTGTGCTCCAAAACCAACCTGCATTCCGGCATTTTGCGCCAAGGTTATCGCGTCGCGAACGGTTAGATCATCCGCCTCACCCGACCGTGCGGCAGACAGTGTCGAAATTGTCAAAGTGCGTTCGAGCGTGGCTGCTACATTTAACAAGCAAGATTCTAGCGGTGTTAAAGAACCATGGGTAACTTTCATGTGAGCCTATCCCAATAGTTTAATTTGACGATCACCGGATCATTCGAATTTACGGATCGGCTCGCAGTTGTTACCCGCTTTTCACAATTTAGGTTTGGCGCTGTTTTCTGAGTAGAAAAAAGCACGGTCGCCAGAAACGGTAGATTTGATAGATAGTTAGCCCATCTCATTGATCGGCTCTGCGTTTGTGTGATCATGGGCTACATCATTGGCCATCGCGGTTAAGAACCCGTTTAGAGTGTCGCTCGAAGACGAATGATTGTATTCTGAGCCTCTCTGCGCTTGTGCTAGCCATGCACATTGCGACAACGAAATCTGATGAGCGTGGATAAGTTCAAATGCATCATTTTTTATCAGCGTCAGATTGAAAACATCCGGAACGCGATTTAGTTTTTTTCTATCGATGCCCCAACATGCTGGGGGCAGAGCGATCCCTTCAAAATCCTGAAGGGGAATGAAAAGCTCCATTTCTGCAAGCAATGTGCAAAGGCGGTGGGTTGTGATTGCTGCGGCTTCACGATGTTGCAAAAACTGCAACACGTCCTGGAGGTCCTGAGTCAGTTTATTTTGATCGGTAAAAAATGGATTATCTTGTGGATCGCGCGTCAACAATCCAGAGTTTTCATCTACGTACAGGCACAACTTTTGCACCGCAGGAACGTCGGAATTTCTAGAAGGCCCTGCGTAAAACGGGTAGGAACGAAGCGCTGACGGTACATACGGCGCACGCCAATGCCCATTTGGATCGACAAAGGGTGACGCTATGCCAGCAGCGACTGAAAACAGCGCCGTCGGTATGAAATCATCCCCCTGCCGCTGGAACACAATGGGGAACGCAGACGCAATCCGAGATATTTCTGAAACGACGATCGGACATCCGGCCATTCCTTGGGCAAATCCGAAAGACGTGAAACGACGCCAGAAAAAGTTGCGATGACGCCCAACATGTACGGGGACAAGACCATTCTCTGTCATACAAACCTCTTGTAAGGATAAGGCGAGATCAGCTCAGGTAATCTCGCCAAATGCCTATCGGCGATTTACGCAGAAGTGCCGGTCGGGTCGGTCAACAGGACGTTGTCTGATGTCAACGCACTTAGGTCCGCAAGCCCTTCAAACTGCGCCAGTGTTTCTACCGACGCTGAACCCGGCTTGAATAATCGACTTTGACAAGAAGGCTGTCAGAGCCATCTGTTGCAAGAAGATATATCTCGTCTCCGGCCTGAGCACCTGTCAGGTTCTCTGCAGCGCTGGCAATCGTGTTGACATCCAGATCAGCAAGTGAAGTTTCCAAACCAACGAAGCCGGTGTTTGAGCCGATTGTGCCTCCTGCCATAAGCAACTCAACTCCAGTACCGTCACCGCGCAGCGTACTTGCATCGAGATTATGAAATAGCAGCGCGTCTGATACGCTCGCTGCCGGACCGAGTGTAAAGTTGCGAACACTATCCAGGCCATTCGCCGCCGGATCTGCATCAAACACAACAACGTCACGACCCGCGCCTGAGAGGTCAATCATATCGCTTCCATCGCCGCCATGGATGACATCGTCGACGTTTGACCCGATTAGATGATCAGCCCCAGCGGTGCCCAGATGAAGTTGCGACGGCCCGCCATCCGGTGTGGTCAACGTCAGCACTATCGGTTTGGTTGCATCCTGCACGGTCATCGTGAATGTAACAACTGGTTGCGACAAATCTCCATAGCTTGTCGCAGCTCCGGCGAAACTGATCGTTGAACCTCCGCTTGGGTTCGCAAGGAACAGGTTGAAATCCGCGTTCTCGATCTCGGACCCATTGTCATAAGTCGCAATCGAAGAATCAAAGCCCAGATCAGCTGTAAATGCCAGCCCGCTGGAAATATCGCGATCCGGGTCTGCGTAGATCTCAAATGTCACCGTCGATCCGCTTCGACCAACCTCAGAAATAGTATAAGCGGCTGGCACATGAGCGAAGGTTTCAACCGAAATTGGGGAGGGGTTCGGACCACCAGACACAGTTGCCTGTGCAGAAAAATCGAGAGAGTCTCCAGCATCGATCGAGGCGAAGGTTGCAGCGGACACTGCAAGGCTCCAACTTCCATCAGCGGCAACGGTTGCACTGCCGATGGAAACTGAATTTAGCGTGACATCAATCGCCTGACCTGGCGTTAAACCCGCAGAACCACCAGAGATCGTTAATCCAGTGTTTTGCACATCGGTTAATGAAACTGCTCCGTTCGTTCCGGGCGTATTGAGGCTCAGGATAGGACGGAAGTTTGTATCTAACGTTGCTGTTGCGTCAATTGCCGGATTCCCTGCTGCGTCCTGGACCGATGCTGTGATCTGAAAGCTGCTGCTATCTGCGAGCCCAAGCAAATCAGCAGAAGGGATAACCGTAGCCCAGCACCAGAAACCACCGAAGTATAATCCGCACCGTTCAGATTGACAGTAACCAACTGTCCATCTTCAGCGGAGGTGAAACCTGAAACGTTCAGATCAGATCCCTGTTCAATCACGTCCAGTATAGGACCCACAGTCAGAGGGTTCATCGTAATCGTAGGTGCATCAAGGTCCGTGCTGAAACTTGCCGAGGCGCTACTGTCATTCACAGCGGCATCGGAAACCAAAGCATTTACGGTGTATGATGCCCCATCTTGTAAACTGCTCAGGTCAGATGCGGCCGCGGTGTAAGTCCAGCCACCTCCACTGACAGGGGTGGAACCACTTAGCAAAACAGTGCCATCTGAAGCTACAATTTGAACAGTAACTTGTGTTCCATCACCGACGTTGGACGTTCCGGAAATTTCCAAATCAGTAACCTGCTCGGCGATGTTTATCACCGGACCATCGGATAGGGACGAAATCACCAATGCTGGAGGTGTGAAGTCAGTGTCGAAGCTGCCGGAAGCCTGCAATGACGGATTACCAGCCGAATCGGAGACATTTGCAGTCACGGATATCGTTGCGCCATCTGACAGCAGCGCCAAATCTGCGGTAGGTACGGTAGCAATCCAAGACCCTCCTCAATAACAACCCGTATAGGATTGTCCGTTGAGGGATACGGTCACCGTTTGGCCATCCTCAGCCGAAGTGGTTCCTGAGACGGTCAGGTCCGTATCACGCTCTGTCGCATTCATGACTGGGCCATGCGAGAAGCTGTCAATGTTCAATGTGGGCGCTGAAACATCTTTGGACAGGCCGACAACGTCCTGCGGAGCCGGTAGGCCGTCAGCGTCTGTAACATCGGCCGTCAGGTTGAAGCTTCCGCCATCAGCGAGTGCTATGAGATCTGCGCTTGAAATATTCACGCTCCAACTGCCGCCCGATACCAAATCTGTAAGTTTGGCCGTTCAGAGTGACCGAAACTTGCTGACCGTCAGATACGTTTCCTGTTGTCCCATTTACGGTCAGATCAGAACCCACCTCAGCTGTTCAGGACAGAACCGACGGATAGGGAGTAATTGCTATCGAAGGACCAGTGAGATCGACCGGTACAGAGACAACAATGGGTGCTGCAGAGTTACCCGCAGCATCGCTGATCGCAACAGAAATGGTGGCGGCACCCTGCGGCCAGCCCAGAAAGATCCGCATCTGGAATCGTCACCGACCAGCTGCCGCCCGAAGTGGTTCCGCCATAATCTTGGCCGTCGAAAGATACGGTAACGGCCTGACCGTTCTCGGCGGTGGTTGTCCCCGTCAGAACCAGATCGCCGCCAACATCCGCAAGATCGATGGATCCGCCGGCAACAGGGTTCAGAGTCAGAGTAGGAGCAGAGAAGTCTGTATCAAATGCATCATTTACCTGAACGGCGGGATTGCCTGCGCGGTCAGTTACATCTGCCGTTACTGCTATGTTAGCTCCGTCCGGTAAAGCCGCAAGATCAACGGCTGGTACCGAGACGCCCCAACTGCCCCCAGAAACTGTCCCTTGATAGGTCTGGCCACCGACTGTTACGGTGACAATTTGGCCATTTTCCGCATCTGTTGTGCCCGAGATTTCGAGAGCGCCATTCTGTTCTGCGCCATTCAAAACTTCGCCAGCTGAAAACGCTGTAATTGCCAATGTAGGCGGGACTGTATCGACGTCAAACTTTGCGGTATCCACCGATAGTTCCGTGCCCATTCCATCCAGATGACGAATTGTTACCGTTGAAACTCCTGAGGGCGCAGCCGTTTCGGCGAGTCAGCGAAACGCTCCAGTTTCCATTGATATCTGGTGTGACAGCTTTGGTGACGGAACCAATGGTTACTTCTACCGAAGTTGTGCCCACGGGGGTCGCTGATTTGCTGCTGATATTATTAAGTTCATTTGTCTGCAATCCCTGCAGGTTAAGGCTGGGTGGGCGAGGAGGTTCTGTGGCGACCGTAGCTGGCTCGGGGTCTTCATCACTCCCGCCCCCTCCGCGACCACCTCTGCCAGCAGCGGCTGCACCGGCGATACCAGCCCACCTAATGCAAGCGCGCCGCTCACCGCCTGCGGCGGCGGTCGCTCCGGCGGCTTCCGCTGCGAGACTGAATTGAGCAATTTCTGCGGCGACCCGTCGGCAAGCATCGCGCCGTTTTCCAGAATTTGAACGTTCTCGGCGGTGACAGCAATCGTTCGACCATCCGCCAAGCTTAGTTGGACATCACCATTTGCAAGCAATTTAATAGCCAGAACACCGGGGATCGA